>CAVXLG010000001.1:0-75226 GCA_963762615.1 uncultured Actinomycetes bacterium
GGCGGCGGCTGCGCTCCCCGCGAGCAGAACCTGCGGCGGCCGATCCGCCCGTCGCCACTCGCCGAGGGGGCTCGATATCCTTGGCCGGGTCGGCCGCCGCGGAGCGGGCAGCCGAATTCAGGGCGACCGGCCGGTCCCTGCTGAACGCTTTTGATAAATCCTTGCTCATTGTCTGCTGGCACGCCGAAACCCCGCATCTCGATCGCCTCAAACTGCATGCCTCGCGGCAGAACAAACCGGCGAGGCTTTTTGTGTGTTCGCGGGAAGCTCAAGAAGGAAGAAAGAACCACGACCCTATGTGCTGCATGCCGAACTGCGACCAGATTCCCCTCAGCCTGTTGCCAGCGCTCTGTCGGACGCGGCACGTTATCTTACCTGACTTGGCACAATTTAGACAAGCTTAGGAGTTGTCTTGAAATAAAGCGTTGATCCTGGTTTGCCCCAGATTCCTGTGCTATGGGCATCGAGGCGGGGGTGCGGGAGCCGCTGGCGGCCAAGTTCGCGGCGTTGTTCCCGCACCTGGATGAGCGGCAGCAGCGGCTGGCGGGGGCGGAGGCCCGGGTGCTGGGGCACGGCGGGATCAAGGTGGTGGCCGCGGCGGCGGGGATGCGGCCGGGCACGGTGTCGCGCGGGGTGGCCGAGCTGGAGGCGGGGCGGGAGCCGCTGGGCCCGGTACGCCGCCCGCGGATGGCCGCAAGCGGCTGGCGGACCTGGATGCGGGGCTGGTGCCGGCGCTGCTGGCGTTGGTGGAGCCGGATGAGCGGGGGATTCCGGAGTCGCCGTTGCGGTGGACCACCAGGTCGCTGCGCACGCTGGCGGCCGAGCTGACGGCCGGGGGCACCGGATGTCGCCGGATACGGTCGCGGACTTACTACATGAGCAGGGATTCATCGCGGACGCGGGCGGCTCCAACGGCTACCGCACCTGGGCGTGGAAGGCCGAGCTGGCCGCCTTGGCCGCCCGGGCCGGGCTGGAGATCACCTGCTGCCATTTCCCGCCGGGCACCTCCAAGTGGAACGCCATCGAGCACCGGCTGTTCGCCCACATCTCGATGAACTGGCGCGGCCGCCCGCTGACCAGCCACGAGGTCATCATCAGTACCACCGCCGCCACCACCACCCGCACCGGATTACGGGTCCGCGTCGGACTGGACACCAGCGTCTACCCGGCCGGCATCTGGATCAGCGATGCCCATATGGCTGCGCTGCCCCTGGCCCGCCATGACTGGCACGGCGACTGGAACTACACCCTGCCCCCGTGCCACCCCGCCAGGCCTGGACCGCGGCTGGCGGCACGCCCAGCCCTGACCAGGCTGACCGCCCCGCAACGGGACACCCTGACCGCCCAGCTCGCCGCCGCCCGCCACGCCCAGCGCGAGACCAGCCTGCACGGGCGCCGCGGCGCCTCCCGGACGTCATCCTCGCTGGATGCGGAGCCCGGCGCAGAGTCGGCCCGGCATGCGGGTTCTCGCTGCGCTGCCAGGGGGCGGATGCCACGAGCAGGGGGAATCGCCTTACAGGCGAGGCCTCCTGGCCGCACCGGGCTCCACTGCGCCGGCAACCGGCCGCGGGCTGATTCATTCGGGGTTTGCCGGGATTTGGCCGATTTCTTGTCCTCAGTTCGGGCGACTGCCTGGCCTGTGATCGAGCAGAGGAGTGATCCCGGCCTGCGTGTCCCGCCCTCGGCACCTGCGGTTGTACGCCGCGCGCCCGGGGCCCGGGCTTGCAACTGGGTGGATCATGATTGTCGCCAGTAGCCGCCGCGGCGTTGCTTTTTGTTTACATCTGCGTCGCTGAACGCTAACTTAGCGTCAGGAAAGGCGCCGCCTGGGGGCGGGGCCCGAGGACCCGGGGTACAACTCGTGAATGTCTGCGGTAAGGCATCCCGGTCGCGGCGTGGTGGAATGGCTGCCCTGCTCGCCGCGACGGCAATCAGCGGGGTCGCTGTGGCGGCTCCGGCGGCTCTGCTGGCGCCTCGGCGCGGACGGCATTACAGGCGGTTAGGCCGGCGCCTGCTCCGGCTCGCCTGCCGGAAGCGGCGGGTACTGCATCTCCCATCCAGCACGTCGTGGTGATCTACCTGGAGAACCACTCGTTCGACAACGTGCTCGGTTTCTGGTGCGACGCGAACCCGGGCCGCTGCCCGGACGGCGGCATGCCCGCGTCGGTGACCCTGTCGGACGGGACCGTGGTCACGCCGAGCACGGCCACCGACAAGGTGCCGAACGTGGAGCACTCGGTGGCCGCGCAGCAGGATGTGCTGAACATCCAGGGCGGCGTGCCGCAGATGAACGGCTGGCAGAACATCCCGGACGGCAGCTGCGCCGCCCGACGGGCTACCAGTGCATCACCGGTTTCCAGCCGTCGCAGGTGCCCAACCTGACCACCCTGGCCGGCCGGTTCGCCATCTCCGATGACACGTTCTCGATGGCCGACTCGCCGTCGTGGGGCGGGCACCTGTACGCGGTCGCCGGCAGCCTGGACGGTTTCACCGGCAACAACCCGTACGCGCCGAAGGGCACCACCGGACTGAACGGGTGGGGCTGCGACAGCGACAAGGTCACCCAGTGGATCAGCCCGGCCGGGAAGCAGCGGATAGTGCCGTCGTGCGTTCCCGACCCTGGCCTGCCCGCCGCCCAGTACCCGGACGGGGGGGCGTTCCAGGCCACCCCGGTCAAGTACGTGCCCACGATCATGGACCGGCTGGCCGCGGCCGGGCTGACGTGGAAGATTTACGGCGCGCAAGGCCAGTCCACGGCGGGCTACCAGTGGTCGATTGCCCTTCAGAGGCCGAGTGCCTGTACACCAGCCAGGATCAGAACCTGGTCCCGTCCGCTGGCTTCCAGGCGGACGCCCTGGCCGGGAACCTGCCCGCCTTTTCGGTGGTCACCCCGGGCGGCAGCACCACCAAGGATTCATGCCACAACCTGACCAGCATGACCGCGTGTGACAACTGGGCCGGCGCCTGGTGCAGTCGGTGGAGAACAGCCCAGACTGGTCGTCGACGGCGGTCTTCATCACCTTCGACGATTGCGGCTGCTTCTACGACCAGGTGCCGCCGCCGAAGGCACCGGACGGCACGCAGGAAGGCCCGCGGATGCCGCTCATCATCGTCTCGCCGTACGCGAAGCCCGGCTACACCGACACCACGCCGGCGAGCTTCGCATCAATCCTTGCTTACACCGAGCACACGTTCGGCCTGCCCCCGCTGGAGGAGAATGACGCGCAGGCGTATGACTTCAGCGGTGCCTTCAACTACTCCCAGGCGCCGCTGCGGTCGGCCCGGATGGTGACCCGGCCGCTGCCCGTACTGGGCGCGACACCTCCGCCTGACCCGGGCCATGCTGGACGATCCAACCTAGCGCAACATGTAAACCGCGGCACCGTACAGGCCACGCCCGGCCGAGCGCGGCGAGTTCGTGACGGAGGTCACCTGTTACGGTGACCGGTCTCTGTGGTGGATCACCGTAGGCTAGGAGGCTTTCAGCGGCGCCTCGACGTACGCCCGCCGACGAGGATGACGATGGCTTGGGTCGCTCGGCGGCGTGCCGGTGACCGTGACCAGTCGGAGAGCTGCCCGCCCGGACCTGCCGGTGGCAGGCGCCGGGATGGCTGACCGCCCGCGCCAGGTGCTGGCCCCGCGGCCGATGCCCGCCGGAACGCTTCTCCCGCCACCCGGCGATCCAAACCCCACAGATACGACCAAAACGAACAGGTAGATGAGGGTGGTCGAAGAACCGGCTGCTCGCCCTCGTCACCGGCGGGCTGGGGCGGCTTTGCTGCGGCCAGCCCGGGGGCAGCTCAGCGGTGAGCGTAGCCAGGTCCATCTTGGTCCGCACCGCGAACGTCTGGCCCACCCGCTGATCAAATTCGTCCTTGGCGAGCATGCGCTAAGAACGCGGCTTTGAGGTGCCGGCGACCTGCTCACGGTCGGCGTGCGAGGCCCGCAGGTGACCGCGTCCTCCTGCCCCTGCCGCTATTTCGTGTCCCGGCCCTGCCATCACTGGCACCTCCCCCGACCACGACGCACGGAAAGCGTAGCGCTGCGGCCCCGGCGTCATCCTCGCAGGCGCGGGCAACTGCACCCCGCGCTACGAGATCACCTGAACCTTGCCCCGAACCGATTGCGCAGAAATCCGCGTTAGTTGCAGGAGCCACTTGGCGCGCATTGATCACCCGTGCGCCGACCAGCCTGCCTACGTACCGCATGACATCCGAGACCTGTACATCGCCATACGGAAGATCAGCCGCGCGGCGGGCGGCGACCGCTCCGAGCTGCTGGCGGCCTGTCGGCCACCCGTGCGCGCTGGCAGGTGCCGGGCGACGGCAGGCGGGTGTCGGAGCGGATCTCCACCCGGCCGCTTCAGACGCGCGGATCCGCAGGCTGCACGCCGTGCTGCGAGCCGCGCTGAACGACGCACCGCTGCCAGTGAACCCGGCCGCCGGGGTGAAGCTCGGCAAGGTGCGCAAGGTGCGCCCCCTGGTGTGGAACGAGGCCAGGGTGGAGCAGTGGCGCGAGACGGGCGAAGTGCCGAGCGCCGTCATGATCTGGGACGCGCAGCAGTGCGGGCTGTTCCTCGACTCGGTCGAGGACCACAGGCTGTACAGCCTGTTCCACGTGGCCGCGCACTACGGGCTGCGGCGCGCGAGCTGGTCAACCTGGCCTGGGCCGACCTGGATCTGCAGGACGCGGCGGCTGCATGTCCGCGGCGACGTGAAGTCGGAGGACTCCGACCGGATCATCGTTATCGACCAGGGCACCGCCGACGTGCGGAGGGCGTGGCGGCAGGCGCAGCTCTCGGAACGCCTCGCCTGGGGGGCCGCGTGGACCGACAGCGGCCGGGCGTGGACCCGTGAGGACGGCGCGCCGCTGCGCTCGGGGTGGGTGTCGGAACGCTTCGGTACACTCGCAGCCAGGGCGGGGCTCCCGCCGGTCCGGTTCCACGACCTGAGGCACGGCGCGTCCACGATGCTGATCGCGGCCGGGCAGCCGGTCAAGATGGCCAGCGCGATCCTCGGCCACTCAACGAGCGCGTTCACGGCCGACGTCTACGTGTCGGTGGTCGATGAGATGGCCGAGTCCGCGGCAGCGGCGATCAGCGCCTACATCCCCGCCGCACCGCCGTGAGCCAACATTGAGTAACCACGGGACGAAACGGACACCCTGTGGCAGCCCGGGTTCCCTACCTGCTTGGCAGGAATCCCAGGTCAGATGGCGGAGGCTCGGGGATTTGAACCCCGGAAGGGCGTGAACCCTAACCGCATTAGCAGCTCGGGTCGCAGCCGTCCGGATCAGTTCAAGCTGGACCAACCAGCTTGTCCAGTCCTCCTTGGACGGCACTGGCCGACGCTGAACTGCAACCCGAACTGCAACCCGCCGAGGGATTGCGGCTAAAGGGCCTTCCCAGTCCTGCGCCAGGCCCCGCCCGCTCGTGATCTACGAGACCGTTCCCGTGCGTTGCTCGTTGACCCATGGCCCCGTTTACATCTCGGCTTGCCGAGCGCTCCCGCTCGCGATTAGCTGCTGTTGATGGCTCTTCGGGGGCATCTCGGGACACCGCCGCCCCAACCAGTCGCGTACCCGGATGACCTGCGTCAGTGCTTACCAGCCTGAGTATGGTGGCTCCCGCCGCTCGACGTGGTTGTCGTAGTCGCGGTGCTCGACCACCTGGCCCTGGTGGTCGAACCGCAGCACCGTCACCCCCGCGTAGGTCAGTTCCTGGCCTTGCTCGGTCCGGCTGCCCCACCATTCGACCGCGGCCCGGTCACCTGAGACGATGGGCGGCCCGAACCAGCACTCGATGTTCTCCTCGGCGGGGAACTGCTCGTCGAGGTAGCGGCGGACGCCCGCCAGGCCCAGGTCCGGCTCGCGGAACGCAGGCGAGCGGTATACCGCGGTGTCGGCGTACAAAGCAGTGATGGCCTCGGCATCGCGCTGCGGCCAGGCCCGCGACCAGGTATCCGCCCAGCGCTGGGCGGCGGCCTTCGCATGCATGTCATCGATTCAAGCAGAACGCACCCGCGCAGGCACGGCCATCTGTTCCGTAGATAAGTGCAACATGTGCGGTCAGTGCCGGTCAGTCCGTTCCCGCAGGTCGCAGTCCATCGTGCGTCCTGTTCGTGAGCTTGCGCTCAGGGTTGTCTCCTTAATGGCGTTGCTGTCACCGCTGCTGTTAGCGACCATCTGATCCGTAGGCACGGGCGGACTGTCCAGGAGCGTCCAGTGTTGGCTACGTGCTGGGCCGATATTCCACGCCTGTCGTCTGGCGTCCATAGCTGGCTACGGCCTTGGCAGCAGTATTGGCAGCAGTCAGGCACCATCCGCTGGCATTCGGGGTGAGGGTTGCTTGATTCAGCCTGACGTGTACAGTACAGGTATGACTGTATTGACGCAGGTGGACCTGGAAACCCTTGCCCGAGTCGGGACGGCGCTGGCCGATCCCACCCGCCGCCGGGTGCTGGTGCAGCTGGTCGACGGCCCTGGGTATCCGGCGGAGATGGCCGACAGTTTCGGGACTACGCGGGCCAACCTGTCCAACCACCTGACCTGCCTGCGCGAATGCGGGCTAGTGACCGCGACCGCCGAAGGCCGCCGGGTCCGCTACGAGCTGGCCGACCAGCGCCTGGCCGAAGGGCTGCGCATACTCGCCACACTCAACCTGCCAGGGACCTGCGGATGAGACCCACTCGATCCTGATCCTCGAGTTGACCGGGATGTCCCGCGTCCAGCTATCGATCAACGTCAGCGACTTCGATGCCGCGGTTGCGTTCTACTCCCGGCTGTTCGGCGCGGCCCCGGCCAAGCTGCGACGGGGCTATGCCAACTTCGCCCTCGACGACCCGCCGCTCAAGCTGGTGCTGAACTGTCCCGGCAACGGCCCTGGCGGCACGATCAACCACTTGGGCGTCGAGGTGGACTCGGCCGGGGAAGTCAGCCGGACCGGGACCCGGCTAGAGGCGGAGGGCCTGGAGACCGAGCCCGAGCCGGGCGCCGTCTGCTGCTATGCGCTGCAGGACAAGGTATGGGCCCATGACCCGGACGGGGTGGCGTGGGAGTACTACACCGTGCTGGAGCACATCGAGACACCATGACCTCGCCGCTCCCCTCGCCCCTGCCCACCTCCGACCGGCGCGAGCACGCTAGGCCGCTGGCGGGATCGGCGGACTGGCTACGGCTGGCCCGGCTGGCCCGGCTGCTGTCCTGGCTGACGCTGGCCTGGATGGGCATCGAAGGCGGGATCGCGATCGGCGCAGCCTTGGTGGCCGGGTCGGTGGCCTTGCTCGGGTTCGGCCTGGACAGCGGGATCGAGGCGATGGCGTCCGTCATCGTGATCTGGCGCTTCACCGGGACCCGGCTGGCCAGTGCCACTTCCGAGCGGCGCGCCCAGCAGCTGGTGGCGGTCAGCTTCTTCATGCTTGCCCCCTACATCGCTGTTGAGGCGATCCGGGCCTTGGTCGCCGGTGGCCGCGCCGAGACCAGCATCGTCGGCCTGGTCCTCACCGCGAGCACGGCTGTCTTCGAGCCCGCGCTCGGGTTGGCGAAACGTCGGCTCGGTGCCCGGCTCGACTCCTCGGCGACAGCCGGGGAGGGGACGCAGAACCTGCTGTGCGCCTACCTGGCGATGGCAGTATTCGCCGGGCTGGCCGTTAACACGCTGTGGGGCGCCTGGTGGCTCGATGGCGTGGTCGCGCTGGGCATCGCTAGCTGGGCCGTAGTCGAAGGACGGCGAGCGTGGGCCGGAAGGTCATGCAGCTGCGCATGCTAACCCGGGCTACGGCGTTATCTGGACGGGCTTGAACCCCGACGCTTCGTTGATGACGTGCTGCAACGGGCACGGTCGAGCGACGCCCGGGTGGCTCCCAAGTTGGCTTCCAGCGGCTGGGTTACCTCGCCGAGCTTGGTGCACCCGGCAGCTCGCCCCAAGCGGAGCGCTGGCGCGACTCACGGTTTTGGAAGATCGGCAGCGCGGGAACAGTCAGGACACGGTGGTGTTCCCAGCAAAGGAGGAACTCTCCATGTCCACGCAGAGCGATGCGACCGCTGAGGGAGGTACGCCGACAGATGTCACCCGCTTCGACGGCGTCCGCGTCCCGGCCGCCGACTACCATCCAGTCTGGCTGAACAGCCTGGCCGACGACGTCACCATCGAGGGTTCGGCGATGAACGGCGTCGTGCAGGGCGCCGAGGCCGTCCGTTCCATCGTGACCTACATCCGCACGCTCTATGACGACCAGGAGTTCAACTTCGCCGGCCCTTACGGCGAGAACGGCTTCCTCGAGGACTACACCGCCTGGGTCCGCGGCCAGCAACTCGGCAACGTCGTCCTGGTCACCCGCACCGCCGCCGGACAGGCGCAGCACATCGTGGCCAACTACCGGCCCCGGACCACACTGCTGCTCGTATCCCGGCTAGTCGGCGAGCACTTCGCGAGCACCCCCTACGGCGAGCACTTCGCCTCCAGCGCCCCCGAGTGAGGGTTTCGACGGGTGAGCTTCATCGCGTTCCTTGTTCTATCCATCTTCCCAACAAGCGGGCTCACCGCACCAAGCAAACCGACGTCGGCGCGCGACTACCCCCATTTCCCCTCGCAGGGCGTCCACCACAGCGACATCCAGGACTAACAACGGCTGTGAAAGCGCCAGCCAATACCGGGCCCCTAAAGCGGCACACTGCTATCGATACCAATCGGCGACGGAGGTCAACATGAGCAGCACGGAAACCACCAGTAACACCTCGACGGAGATGCCCGAAGCAGAAACCGTCGATATGAAGCTCGAGGTCGTGACATTGCCCGTCTCCGATGTCGACCGGGCCAAGGCCTTCTACCAGAGCCTGGGATGGCGGATGGATGCCGACATCGCCGTGGGCGACGCCTTCCGTGTGGTCCAGGTAACGCCCACTCATTCGGCCTGCTCAATCGCGTTCGGGAAGGGCGTCACCACGGGCGAGCCGGGCTCGGTTCAGCGCCTGATCCTGGCCGTCTACGATATCGACGCGGCGCGTGCGGACTTCATCCGCCGCGGCGTCGAGGTCAGCGGGGTGTTCCACCTCGCCGGGGGACCTGTTCCTGGCCCGGACCCGGAAGGCCGCTCCTACCAGACTTATGCCTCGTTCAGTGATCCGGATGGCAACGGATGGCTGCTCCAGGAGATCAAGACGCGGCTGCCAGGCCGGGAGTGGGAGGACTGACGATGGACATCGCTGCCCGGGCCAGCCTGCTCCGCGAAACGGCCGAGCATCACGACCCTTACGAGAAGACCCACGCCGCGCACAACTGGTGGGACTGGTATGCCGCCTACATGGACGCGCGCGAGCAAGGGAGCACGCCTGATGAGGCATCAAAGGCCGCGGGGCGCTACATGGAGGAAGTCCTGCACATATCAGCCCTATGAGCTCATCGCGGCCGACCCGCCGGACCCGCTGGCGGCGGGGTACAGGACAGTGCTCTAGCGTCCGCCAGGGTTCAGGTGCTTGGCTGCACTGTTGGCTGCATAGATAGCGCTGCGGGCTGTGGCTAGCGCAGTGATCTGAACGCGGCCCGGATCTCGGTCGCGAACAGCTCGGGTTCTTCCCAGGCGGCGAAGTGGCCGCCCTTGTCGGCCTCGTGGAAGTAGGTGAGGGTGGGGTAGCCCTGCTCGACCCAGCTGCGCGGGGCGCGGAAGGACTCGCCGGGGAACACCGTGAAGCCGACCGGGAGCTTGACCGGCGGAGCAGCCTGCCCGGCCGTGGCAGCTGCGGCTCGTCCGTGCTCCCAGTACGACCGGGCGGCCGAGGTCCCGGTGCCGGTCAGCCAGTAGGTGGTGATGTTGTCGAGGATGTGGTCGCGGGTGAGACCGCCGGACGGCTGCCCGCTGGTGAAGGCGCGGGAGATCTTGTAGTAGGCGTCGGTGTCGTGGTCGAGCATCCAGGCGGCCAGGGCGAGGGGTGAATCCAGCAGCGCGTAGCCGATCGTCTGCGGCCGGGTGGCCTGCTCCAGGAAGTAGCCGAAGCCGCTGGTCATGAATGTGTTGCGCGCGTCGGCCGCCGCGCGTTCCTCCTTGGTTTCGGTCGGCAGCGTGGCGCCGTCGGTCGTCACGAGCAGGTTCATGTGGATGCCGGCCAGGCCTTCGGGTGCCTGGCGGCCCATCTGGTCGGTGACCCAGGCGCCCTGGTCGCCGCCCTGGGCGACGTAGCGGGTGTAGCCCAGGCGGTGCATCAGCTCGGCCCACGCTTGCGCGATGCGGCCGGGGTCCCAGCCGACCTCGGCCGGCGCGGCGGAGAAGCCGTAGCCGGGCAGGGACGGCACCACCAGGTGGAACGCGTCCTCGGCGGAGCCGCCGTGCGCGGTCGGGTCGGTGAGTGGGCCGATGACCCCGAGCAGCTCGATGACCGAGCCGGGCCAGCCGTGGGTGATGATCAGCGGCAGCGCGTTCTCGTGCTGCGACTTGACGTGGATGAAGTGGATGTCCACCCCGTCGATCTCGGTGGTGAACTGCGCAAGCGCGTTCAGTCTTGCCTCGCACTTGCGCCAGTCATACTCGGCCGCCCAGTAGCGCGCGAGTTCCTGGATCGTGGCCAGCTGCACGCCCTGCGACCGGTCGGCGACGAGTTCCGTGGTGGGCCAGCGTGTCGCGGCGATGCGTTGCTGAAGATCGGCGATCGCTTCGTCGGGCATGTCAACGCGGAAAGGACGGATCTCGGTTTCGCTAGACATACGTCTCCACCTCCTGGATTAAGCGCGTGACGCTAACGGCACGGCGATCTGCTCAGGAGAGAGCCACTGGACCTTGCGTTCCAATGACCTAGGCACGAAGGGATAGACGGTCCCAGCACGACGAAGATCCTTGGGAGGCTGGATCACGAAGGTCTTGATCCAGTCGGCGACGGTTCGAAGCGCTTCTAGATCGATTTCCGCGAGCTGTCCTGTCCTGCTGACGTCCTGGAGATCCTGGAGCAGGAAGGGATTAGTGGTCGTTGCTGGCATGGAACCTTCTCCTGAACAGAGCCCCTTGAGGCCTAGTTTGCTCCGTTCCCCTCGCAGCTGCCAGAATCCGTGCGAGTGGACACCGGGTCTGGGTTCGGCGAAGCCGATCGCGTGCGACGCGACCGCAGGGAGCGACCTAGAGGCGGTGGCGGCGAGCTGGACAATCGGGAGCGAGGGTGACGGTCACGCACAGCACCGGCCTGCCTGACGTGTGAGCCACCTGGATCTGCGGGCACTGCGGATGCGGCCCGGCGTGCGCCGGGCGGGCCTCCCCAAGGCTGAGCCCGGCGCACGCCGGGCCAGCGGCGCCGCAGGCGCCGCCTTGATCTATATATGGGTCAATTCGGCAGTGCGACGCGTGGTGTGGCGCGCAGTGCCGCACTGATCTCGGCCAGTCGGCTGGTCACGGCGTCGGCTCCGGCCTCGTCCAGCTGGCTGGCCTTGCCGGGCTTGTTCGCGAAGCCGATCACCGCGACACCGGCGAGCTTCCCGGCGACGACATCAGACGGGGAGTCCCCGACGAAGAAGGCCTCGCCCGGCCCGGCGTCTAGCTGGCTGACGGCCATCCGGACCCGGTACGGGCTGGGCTTCATCAGCGCCGGGTCGGCGTCGTCCCGGCCGACAACCGCGGTGACATACCGGGTGAGCCGGTGGTCCCCCAGGTAGGCGGCGATTGCCGCGCTGGAATTGTTGCTGACGATCGTCACTGTGTGCCCGGTGTCGTGCGCAGTGCGCATCAAGTCAGATGAGCCCTGAGTGGCCCGGGCTGCCCGGGCTGCCCTGGTCTCCAGCCTAGTCAGGATTCGCTGCGCTGTTTCGGCAACGTCCGGCCCGAGGTCGGCGACCTGGCGGAAGACCTCCAGCGGGTCGTCGGCATCCCGCGCCCCGGGCGGGAGGCTGACCGGTACTCGGCGCAGTGCCGTGCGGAACTGCTCGGCTACGACCGGGGCGGTGATCCCGCCGAAGATCGCACACACCGGGCCGTCGAAGTCCAGGAGGACGTGAGCGCTGCGCTGGACGATTCGCTGGATGCTCGCGCCCGTGTCGCGGGCGGTGGTCATTGTGCCTGGTCGCGGCTGACCGTTGACCACATGCTGTCGAACCAGGCCTGCGCCTGGGCGACGTACTGCGCGCTGACGCCGGTCGGGTCGTCGCCGGTCTCGTAGTGGAACAAGGTGGCGTCCTTGCCCATCAGGTCATACATCGGCACCTGCTCGCCGTGCAGGGTGACGGCGTGCTCGGTGATCGGGTAGAAGCCGAAGAACGCCTCGGCCCGGTTCAGGATGTACAGCTTGAACATCGGCACCGCGCCGTGCACCCGCACCTGGGCGCTGGTGGTCTTGACCAGGCCGAGGTCGGCCAGCTCGGCGACCGACTCGGTGATCGCGTCGGTGTGGCGGCGGCTGATCAGCTCGGCCCGCTCCCGGAACGCGGGCTCGTCGGCCAGGTCCGCGACCCGCGATGGGATGGCCCACGTCTCGCGGGTGTCGGGGATCAGGATGCGGATGTCGATGCTCTCTGGGACGAGCTGGCCGAGGCGTATCTTGTCCAGCGGCTCCTGGATCACGCCGTGCAGCGTCTCGCCGGAGAATCCGGAGAAGTCGATCGACACCTTGGGCTGCTCGAAGGCCCGCTCGACGTGCGGGCGCAGCGCGATCGCGCGGGCAGTGCGCTCGCGCACGAACACTCCGCTCCCCTGCCGGGAGACGACCAGCCCCTCGTCGCGCAGCAGGCGGATGGCTTGCTGGATGGTCATCCGGGCCACGCCGTACCGCTGGGCCAGCTCACTGCCTGACGGAAGCTTCTCGCCGGGTGCGAGCCTCCGGGTCAGGATCGCAGCCCGCAGCGCGTTGGCGACCTGCTGATATGGCGGCCGCGGGTCATCCGGGTCAAGTGCCATGTCCCAAGCGTACGGCACACCTGGCCAGCTTTCCTAGGCAACCCGGTCTTCTTATCTTGACCTGGCTAGCCATGCTGTGCCAATCTGTACTTGCCTAGCCAACCTAGCCGGGTTGGCGCTACTTCAGCGGAGGTGAAGGCCATGGCCTTCAGGAACGGAACGCGGCTGCCGGTGAGCATGGCCCAGGTGTTCCCGCACGGGTGTCACCTGATGCCGGACTCGATCACCGAGGCCCAGGACTATGACGAGCAGACCCGCACCCGCACCCCGGCGATCGACAAGCTCACCGGAAAGCGGGTGTTCCAGTGCCGGGTCGCCGATATGGACGCCGAACTGGAGGGCCGGTCCCGGGAAACGGTGGTCAAGATACTGACCGACCGGCCGCCGGTCCCGCCGACCGGGCAGCCGTTCGAGCTGGTCGAGTTCGACGGGCTGCAAGTCACGCCCTACGTGGACTCCGGCCGCTGCCAGGGCCGGGGGAAGTGCGCGGCGCGGATGGCGTTCTCGCTTCGCGCCACCGGGATCAAGGCCGCCCGCCCGGCAGCCAGCCGGGATGCGGCCTGATGCCCGCCCGCCGCGTCACCACCGTGACCATGCCGGTGAACGGCCGGTCCGGGGTGGCGTTCGAGTCTTACCGCGAGCGCACCCCGCTGCTGACCATCTGGGCGGCCCGGCCCGGGCTGCTGGTCACCCTCACCCTGCCCGAGCACCTCAACGCGGGACACGTGCGGTTCGCCCGCGACCTGGCATCCACCGCCGCGCGGTACGCGGCCGAAGTGGAGCGCCGCTATCGCGGCCTGCCGTCAGTCCCAATCCGGGTCCCCGCGTGATGTGCCTGATCCGAGTGGCCCCGGCCGGTGTTCGCCGCACCGGCCGGGGCCCTTTCCGTTTGTCCCTGCCCAAGCACCACTCAGGAAGGAACCCGTCCATCATGACCGATCAGCCCGCCCGGGTCAGCCCGGGTGAGATCAGCGCCTTTCTCGATCAGCTGCGTGCCATCACCCCGGACACGCTGCTGGCCGAGCGCATCCGGTTCTTCGAGCGCAAGGCCGCCCTGCTGTCGCGGGTCGCCGCCAGCCTGGACACCGCCGAGGCGCATCAGGTCGCCGCCGACGCCTGGGCGTATGTCGGCTGCCTGGCCCGCCAGCGTGACCGAGCAGAGGTGACCGAATGAGGACGTCCGCGTACTCCGGCCAGCAGCTGGCCCAGGTGGACAACCCGGACCCGTTCGCCCCGCCCGCCTGGCGGTCGCCGGTCTACCACACCCCCGGCTGGGTGATCACGATCGTCCAGCTCATCCGCGTGATCGTCGCCCTGGTCAAGTTCCTGGCCCGACACCCGCTGCTGGATCTGGAGGTGGCCGTCCTGGTGCTGGCCTGGCGGCTGGCCGGATGGCCCGGCCCGGTCATCCTCACCAGCGCCGTGACCGTGATCCTCACCGGCTGGCGGGTGCGCTGGCCGGGCTCGTTCTCCCGGTTCATCGGCTCCCCGGTCCGTGGCAGGTGGCGGCGCTGGCATTACCAGCGGCACTGGCTGGCCGTGCTGACCATCGCCCACCTGGTGCCGGTGTTCCGCGGTCAGGTCCTGGTCCCCGTGCTCGGCAAGGTCCGCTCGACCCGGTACACCGACCGGGTGGCCGTCCGGCTCGTCTCCGGGCAGGCTGCCGCAGACTTCTCTGCCCGGGTGGAGAACCTGGCGCACGGGTTCGGCGCGATACTCTGCCGGGTCCGCTCGGCCCGGCCCGGCTTCCTGATCCTGGAGTTCGTCCGCCGCGACGCGCTTGCGCAGATCATCTCCGCCCTGGCCATCCCGGAGCACGCGGACTTGAAGGCCCTGGCCATCGGGCGGCGCGAGGACGGCTCACCCTGGCTGGTCCGACTCCACGGCACCCACCTGCTGGTCGCCGGGGCCACCGGCGCTGGGAAAGGCTCCATCCTTTGGTCCATGATCCGCGCCATGCTCGGCCTGCTTCAGGCCAGGCTGGTCAAGATACTCGGCGCCGACCCGAAGGTGATGGAACTGGCCTACGGCCGGGCCATCTTCGACGCCTACGGCCAGTACGCCGCCGAGCCCGCCGCGATCGTCGCCATGCTGGAGGCCGCGGTCACCGACATGCGTGCCCGGGCCGCCCAGCTCGCGGGCAAGCAACGCGACCACACCCCGACCCCCGAGTTCCCGTTCGTGGTGATCGTGGTGGACGAGGTGGCATTCCTCACCGCCTACCAGCCCGACAAGAACCTGCGCGAGCGGGTCAAGGCCGCGCTCGCCACTCTCACCACCCAGGGCCGAGCGGTCGGCTACTGCGTGGTGGCCGCGTTGCAGGACCCCAGGAAGGAGGTCATGTCGATCCGGAACCTGTTCCCGGACCGGATCGCGATGCGGCTGGATGAGCCCGAGCAGGTGGACATGGTGCTCGGCGACGGCGCCCACGACCGCGGCGCCACCGCCGACCTCATCTCGCCCGACCCGGCCACGGGCGCCGGGGGGGCCTTCGTCCGGCTAGAGGCTGATCCCGATCCGGTGCGGGTCCGCGCCGCCTGGGTGTCCGATGAGGACATCCGGGCCATGGCCGCGCAGTGCACCGCCGCGTGCGCGCCCGATCGCGAGCTGCGCGCGGTTGAGGGGGAGGCCGCCTGATGAACTTCCCCGCGACGAGCTGGCGGACCGACGACCCGTGCCCGTGCTGCGGCCGGGCACTAACGGCCACCGACGACGGGCACGCCCGGGTCATCCTGCACTGCCCGCTGTGCGGCTGGTCATCCACCTGGACCGGCGACCACGGAACCGGGGTGATCGAATGACACGGATCACCCGCGCTGAGCGCATGGCGATGCCGCTCGCCCGTGACTCGATCCGTAAGATCGCCGAGGCGCTCGGCGGTTGCCTGCGCCCTGTCCAGTTGCGCTGCACCGACACCGTGACCGGCAAGTCTGAACAGGTGATGATTCCGTGCGGTGCCACCCTGGCTAGCATCTGCCCGCCGTGCGCGGAGCGGGCCAAGACGCTGCGCGCCGAGCAGTGCCGGGAAGGCTGGCACCTCGAGGACGAACCGGTGACTGGGCCGCCCGCGCCAGATGAGACGCAGGAGTACTGGCTGACCCTGCGAGCCGAGGCGCAGCTCACCCGCGACCGCGCCCACGCGGCAGGCGAAGACACGAGCGAGATGGACGAGCTACTCGCCGAGCTCGACACCGAAATCACCAAGGCGGGTATCCGCGGCACGGTCACGACGAGCGGTAAGGGCGGGACGGTGAAGGCACGCCGGTCACGGTCTACCCGGCGCCGCCACGACGCTCCCGACCTGCCCAAGCGCAAGATCGTCCCGCAGACCATCGGCAAGGCGTTCACGACCCCGGACGGCAAGTCCTACCGGCCGTCGATGTTCCTCACCCTCACCTGCGACAGCTACGGGAAAGTCAACGACGACGCCACCCCCGTTGACCCGAGCACGTACGACTACACCCGCGCGGCCCGGGACGCGCTGCACTTCTCCGCGCTGACCGACCGGTTCATCCAGAACCTGCGCCGCGTCCTCGGCTATGACGCGCAATACTTCGGCGCCGTCGAACCGCAAAAGCGGCTGGCGCCCCACCTGCACCTGGCCATCCGCGGCGCGATACCCCGGGCCGTGCTGCGGCAGGTGATCACCGCCACCTACCACCAAGTCTGGTGGCCCTCCACCGAGACCGTCCGGTACGACGAGGACGAGCTGCCGGTGTGGGACGAGGACCTCGGCACCTACCTCGACCCGGCGACCGGGGAGGTCTTGCCGACCTGGGACCAGGCCCTAGACGCCATCGGCCCGCACGACGACCCGCTGCATGTGGCCCGGTTCGGGGCCAAGTTCGACGCCCAGGGCGTGCTGGCCGGGTCCAAGGACGCCGCCCGGTGCATCCGCTACCTGACCAAGTACCTCACCAAGCAGGTCGCCGACTGCCATCAGGCCGACACCGACCCCCAGCGCGGGCACATGCAACGGCTGGCCGACGCGCTGCGCTATGCGCCCTGCTCGCCGACCTGCGCGAACTGGCTGCGCTACGGCATCCAGCCCAAGAGCCCCAAGGCTGGCCTTGTCCCGGGAGCGTGCAAGGGCAAAGCGCACCGCCCCGAGCACCTCGGCTACGCGGGCCGCCGAGTGCTGGTGTCCCGCAAGTGGTCGGGCAAGACCCTGGCGGACCACCGCGGCGACCGCAAGGCCTGGCTAGTCGAGACCCTCGGCCTGGAGACGCCCGACCCGGCCCAGTACACCTGGCACGTAGTCACCCCGTCCGACCCCGACCACCTGCCACCGGACAAGCGGCTGCTGCACATCGTCGCCGAACGGAACCGGTGGCAAGCGGCGCTTACCGAAGCCAAACGCAGAGCCGAAGAGCACGGCGGCAATCTTTCGGCAACCGGAAAGGTGGCGTGATCAGGATGGCAGCTACTCAAGGTCATTTGACGAGGCTGCTCTACCGGGTCGGAGAGGCCGCCGAGGTGCTGAGCCTCAGCCGCGCGAAAGTCTACGAGCTGATCAACTCGGGCGCGCTGCGGTCAGTGCGGGTCGGCGGGGCGCGCCGGGTCACGGCGGAAGACCTGGCTGCCTTCGTCGCGTCACTGAATGACAAGGCTGCCTGATGCCCGCCCGTAAGCGTCGTCGTTCACGCGGCGAAGGCACCGTCTACCAGCGCAAGAGCGACGGCCTCTGGGTCGGGATGCTCGACCTCGGCGTCGTGGGCGGTAAGCGCCGCCGGAAGACTGTCTACGCCCAGACAGAAGAGCAAGCCCGGGCCAAGTTGAGGAAGCTCCAAGACTCACAAGCCCGTGGGCTGTCCCTGCTCGCCCCGACGCACACGGTGGGACAGTGGCTGGATATCTGGCTTTCCGATGTCAAGGCGCACGACGGGACGCGCCCGGCGACGCTGGTCTTGTACCAGGGCCTGGCGGATCACTACATCAAGCCGGTCATCGGCCAGGTGCGGCTGGACAGGCTGACCCCCCGGCACGTGCAACACCTGATGGTCGAGACGCGGAACGCGCAGACATCACGGGGGCGTCCGCCCAGCGCCGCCACGCAGCGGCACGTCCACAAGCTGATCCGCAACGCTCTCGCCGATGCGCACCGCCTGGAGCTGGTCGCGCGGAATGTCGCGGCTCAGGTGAAAGCCCCGCCCATGGCGCGCCAGCGGCGTCCCGATCTGACCGTCGAGGATGCCGGGCGCCTGCTCACAATCATCAAGGGCGAAAGGCTTGAAGCCTTCTATGTCCTGGCGCTGACCACCGGACTGCGGCGCGGCGAGCTGCTCGGCCTGCGCTGGGATGACGTTGACCTGGTTTCCCGGCAACTGCACGTTCGGCGGGCGCTGCAACGTGTCGGCGGCAAGCTCCGGTTCGTTGAGCCGAAGACCAGCACATCCCTGCGGGTGGTCGTCATCCCGAAGCTGGCCGTCCGCTCCCTCGCCAAGCACAGGGCACGTCAGGACGCGGAACGACTCTCGCTCGGGGAGGCCTGGAGAGATCACGGGCTGGTGTTCGCCTCATCGGTAGGCACGCCGGTTGAACCGCGCAACATCAACCGCCGATGGGACGAGCTGCGCGAGCGAGCCGACCTGGACGGGCTGCGGCTGCATGATCTTCGGCACGGTTGCGCCACCTTCATGCTGGCCGCAGGAGTCCCGGCGAGGACAATCATGGAAGTGCTCGGGCACTCGGAGATCAGCGTGACCATGAACACCTACACTCACGTGCTCGCGCAGCTGCGCCAGGACGCCGCCGACGCGATCGACAAGGTCCTCGGGACCTGAATTGCGTCCGTAGGCAGCAGTGTTGGCAGCAGTAGAGACTCTTGCCGGGGTGGGAGAGGCCTGTGACCTGGCGCGCTCGGAGGGATTCGAACCCCCAGCCTTCTGATCCGTAGTCAGATGCTCTATCCGTTGAGCTACGAGCGCCTGTCTTCAGTTGTGACCTGCGGCACGCAGGACATCCGCTTCCGCGGACACGTTCGCGTTGGTCGGCTGTCCGTGATTCGGCCCGCGAGCGTGCCCGATCTCGCAGACAAGGATAGGGCACTCCGTCCGCTCTGCGCACGACGTGCGCTTCCCGGACGATGGCAGCCAGGTCCCGGCGGATCCTGCGCCTCCGCGACCGGATGCTCGGACAGGCTAGCCCGGCGTGCCGGACCATGTCGGCGGGACACCTGGCGGGAGAGGTACGGCGAAGGCGTTCAGCAGGAACGACACGAGGGTGTAGTACCCGCAGAGCGACACCAGCTCGACCACGCCGGTATCCCCGAGGAGCTGCTGGGCGGCGGCATACGCATCCTGGTCAACCCGGCCCGTCTCGGTGAGCTGGCGGGCGATCGTGTAGACGGTCCGCTCGTCGTCGAGCTCGAAGGCCGGCTCCTCGCCCCGGCCGATGGCATCGACGACCGCGTCGGCTACGCCGTGCCTGCGGGCCATGCGGGCGTGCGCCCACCATTCGAATTCGGCCTTCCAGCGGGCGCCCACGGTGATGATGGCGACCTCGGTCAGGCGGCGCTCGATGGAGGTCTCGAACCGCAGCACCCTGCCGAGCGAGGTGAGATGCCGGCCCACGTCCGGCGCGTGCACGAAGGCGTTGAAGGGCCCGACCAGGCCGCCTTGCTCGTTGACCAGCGTTGCGCCCCGCGAGCCGACAACGCTGTCCCAGACTTCCTGGCCATCGGGGCCCAGGTCGTCGCGGCGGAGATAAGGAAGACGATTCACGGCAAGACAATAGTGCGGCCGGACGTTCTTTCAAGAATCTTCCGGCGTGATGTCGATCTGGAGCAGCACCGTTCGACGCCTGGGCAAGAGCGGCTGGTGAAGATCACCGGCCCGGACGATCCGGCCGCCGCAACGGCGTCCGGTGACCAGCAGAAGGGAACGAGATCATGCGATACCTCGGATACACCCTGGGCGACCCCTCAACGCCGATTCCGCCGCCGAGCCCTGAGCTCATGGACGAGATGGGCAAGTTCGTCGAGGAGGCGACCAAGGCGGGAGTCCTGGTCGCCACCGGCGGCCTTGGTCCTGTCGAGGAGGCCATCAAGGTGACGCTCGCTGACGGGAAGTTCACCGTGCTCGACGGGCCCTTTACCGAGGCCAAGGAGCTGATCGGCGGGTGGGCGCTGATGGAGACCCGCGACCGGGACGAGGCCATCGAGTGGACGAAGCGGTTCCTCAGCATCGTGGGCGAGGGCGAGAGCACGATCCGGCCGGTCTACTGACCGCGACCAGAACGGTGCCCGGCGCGCTGTCCCGCGATGCGCACCAGGAGCGGCAGGACGTAGCCGGGTGGTGCTGGAGCCGCGGATCCAGCACCACCCCGGCGGCCGTGCCGCTGGCATAACCAGCTTGCTCCGGTCGGCCGCCGGATGGTGTCATCGGTAGTCGTGACGGCTTCGGAGACACACGCTGCGATCGAGGCTGTCATCAGGATGGAATCAGCACGGCTCATCGCCGGTCTCGCCCGGTACACCGGTGACGTCGGGCTGGCGGAGGAACTCGCTCAGGACGCGGTGGTCGCTGCCCTGGAGCAGTGGCCGGAATCCGGGGTTCCCCGCAACTCCGGTGCCTGGCTGATGACCGTAGCCAAGCGCCGCGCCGTCAACCTGTTCCGCCGGAACCGGGAACTGCATCACAAGTACGCCCAGATCGGCCGGGCACTCGAGGCTGAGGGAAGCAGCGTCACCCCCGGCTTCGACGATGCCTTCTGCGACAACATCGACGACGACCTGCTGCGGCTGATATTCACCGCCTGCCATCCGGTCCTTCCGGTGCAGGCGAGGGTCACGCTGACCCTGCGGCTGGTGGGCGGCCTGACCACCGCCGAGATAGCACGCGCCTACCTTGCGCCGGAGCCGACGATCGCGCAGCGGATCGTCCGGGCCAAGAAGACCCTGGCCCGCGCGCGGGTGCCGTTCGAAGTGCCGTCCAGCGAGGAGCGGCCGGCCCGCCTTTCCTCGGTGCTGGAAGTCATTTACCTCATCTTCAACGAGGGATACTCAGCCACCGCCGGCGATGACTGGATGCGCCCGGCGCTGTGCGAGGACGCGGTGCGCCTCGGCCGTATCCTCGCCCAGCTCACCCCCGAGGAGCCAGAGGTGCACGGGCTGGCGGCGCTGATGGAGATTCAGGCGTCCCGGGTCCGCGCGCGCACCGGGCCCTCGGGAGAGCCGATCCTGCTGCTGGACCAGGACCGGCGCCGGTGGGACCGGCTGCTGATCAACCGCGGGCTGGCGGCCCTGGCCCGCGCGGAGCAGCTCGGCGGGGCCCGCGGCCGCTACGCGCTGCAGGCAGCCATCGCCGCGTGCCATGCTCGCGCGTTCCGCCCGGAAGACACCGACTGGGCCCGCATCACCAGCCTGTACGCCGTCCTGGCCGAGGTGATGCCGTCTCCGGTGATCGAGCTGAACCGCGCGGTGGCGGTGTCGATGGCATACGGGCCGCAGGCCGGCCTCGACCTGCTGGACAAGCTCGCCGCCGAGCCGTCGCTGCAGGGCTATCACCTGCTGCCCAGCGTGCGCGGGGATCTCCTGATGAAGCTGGGCCGCCCGCAGGAAGCCCAGGCCGAATTCGGCCGCGCGGCCGCGCTGACCCGCAACGCGCCGGAGCGGGAGCTATCGGCGCAGCGGGCCCGGATGGCGGCAGCCCAGGCCGAACGGCAGCGGTCACCATGACCGGCCGGATGCGGATCGTCCCGATGACCCCGGCCTATGCCAGCGACATCGTCACGTGGCGCTATGAGGCGCCGTATGACTGCTACGACATGACGGCCGCCAGCGCGGCCTTCCTCAGCGACCCGGCCAGCGGCTTCTTCGCGCTCACCGACGCGACCGGGCTTATCGGCTTCCGGTCTTTCGGCCCTGACGGCCAGGTGCCGGGCGGCAGGTATGACCATTCCGCGCTCGATACGGGCGGCGGCCTGCACCCCGGCCTCACCGGCAAGGGACTGGGCCGGGAGGCCGTACGCACCGGGCTGGACTTCGGGCGGCAGCGGTTCGCCCCGCGGGCGGTCCGGGTCACGATCGCCACCTTCAACGTCCGGGCGCAGCGGGTGGTCCGATCGCTCGGCTTCTGCAACGCCGGCAGCTTCCGCGCTTTGGCCGACGGCCGGAGCTACGAGATGCTGATCCGGTGCGAGCCAGCCCGGCATGACAGACCCGTGGAGTGATGCATGGCTACCCGAACCCTGCTCTGGCGTGGGCTCGATGCGCCCAGGATGGAGATCGTGCACGTCGAGAGCCTGGACCGGGCGCACGGTACGCAGATCGGCGTCAGCTACGAACTGCGCTGGCGGCTGGACGGCCAGGTACTCGACCTTGAGGTGGCCGGCCGCCCCGGCGTCAGCGTCGAGCTGGGTGACGCGGACTTCTTCGACCTCCATCATTCGGCGTTCTTCAACTCGCTTCCGGTCGCCCGCGACCGGCTCCTGGAGCCGGGTCCCGCCCGCGAGTACACGATGCGCTTCGTCCGCGTGCCCGAGCTGACCGCCGAACGCGCGTGGCAGCGCTACGAGCCGGTGGGCAACCGGACGGTGCGCTACCGTTCGGCTGGATTCGAGGCCGACATCAGCTTCGACGACGACGGCTTCGTGACGCTCTACCAGGACTACCTCGAGCGGGTCGGGTGACAGCATGCTGATCAAGGCCTGCCTGAACGGCGGCACCAGCCGCCGGCAGCACCCGGCGGTGCCGCGCACGCCCGAAGAGCTTGCCGCCGATGCACGAGACGCGGTGCGCGCCGGCGCGGGAGCCATCCATGTGCACCCGCGAGATGCCTCCGGTGACGAGACCCTGGAAGCGGACGCGGTTCTCGCCGCCGTCCGGGCTGTGCGGGCCGCGGTCGACGTTCCCGTCGGGGTGACGACCGGGATCTGGGCGGTTGGCGGTGACCCGGCGCGCAGGCTGGAGCTCGTGTCCGGCTGGACCGGGGACAACCGGCCCGACTTCGCCTCGGTCAACCTCTCCGAGCCGGGCGCCGGCCCGCTGGCCGCGGCCCTGGGCGGGCTCGGCATCGCAGTCGAAGCCGGGGTCTGGACGGCCGAAGACGCCGAACGGCTGGCCGCCAGCGACTTCGGGCGGGACGTGATCCGGATCCTGATCGAGCCGCGGGACGACTCACCCGGTGCGGCGGTCGGCACCGCGGCGCAGGCGGAGGAGGTACTCGGCCGGCACGGCCTGCGGGCGCCGCGCGTCCATCATGGCTACGGGATCGCGACCTGGGACGTGATCCGGGCCGCTCTGCGGCTCGGCCGGGACATCAGGGTCGGCCTCGAGGACACCACCGTGCTGCCCGACGGCAGCACTGCCGCGGGCAATGGCGAGCTGGTCGCCGCCGCCGCCCGGCTCGCAGCCACGGAGGGACGCCGGGTCTGACGCCCTGGCCAGGACGATCCGGCCAGATGCCCGGCAGGTAATAGGCGCACCCCGCCCGGAGCGGGAAGCGCGCCCGCGGACGTCCGCAGGGTCTCGTTCGGGCCCGAATGCGATCCTCGCGGGCTGTCGCCTCGGCGGCGGGTCACCTGCGCGGAATCCTCACTCAGCGGGCGGTGGGGGCGATGTTGTGGTTGAGGTGAAAGACGTTGTCCGGGTCGTGGGTGTCCTTGACCGCGGTCAGCCGCGCGCGCTTGGCCTCGGAGTAAGCGCGGCGTACCCCGTCGCTCTCTCGTCGCTCAGCGCGTTGACGTAGGCGCCCACGGCGAACGGGTCGAGCTTGGCGGCGACTTGCCGCGCTGCTCCCATCCGCGGGCTGTCCTCGCCGGGATCGCTCCACGTCGCGTCGGCGACGTACTCAAAGCGCGTTCGGCGATGGCTGAACGCCGTTGCGTCGTCGTCAACGTCGGCGATTGCGCCGCCGTAAGCCTGGAGGCTGACGCCCGGCAGGGTGGCGTCCGCCGGGTCACGGTCCACGATGGCCCCGATCGCGCCGTCGGACAGCTCGGGGAGGTAATGGCCCTTCCAGTAGCGCCGGTACGCATGGCCCTCGATGCTGTCGTCGCGGGTCTGGAGTTCGGTGTAGGAGAGCTCGCGCGCGACCTCGCCGTCCGGCACGCCGATGCGGCGCAGTGCCGGCAGCACCGCGCGGCCGGCCTGCGGGTCGCCCACCCACACGTATCCGAGGGTGACGGTGCCGGCGGAGACCTCGGCGGTCAGCGTGGCGTGGCCCGGTCCAGCGCGCCGAGCATCGCGCCGCCCTGCACCCGGGCGCGTCGGGTAACCGGATCGACGGTGACGCGGCCGAGCATGGTGAGGTCGATCATGAGCCCGTCGTGCGGGACAGCGTGGCCGACGATGTTGTGGCCGCCGCACCGGACACCGATCTCCAGGTCGCACTCACGGGCGGTGCGTACCGCGGTGACGACGTCCTGGACCGAGGCGCACCGGACAATCAGCTTCGGGCGGTGGTCGATCATCGCGTTCCAGACCGACCGCGCGGAGTCGTACCCGCGGGTGCCGGGAGCCAGGACCTGACCGTCGAAGTGCGCCTTGACCCGATCCTGCGCGAGTGCGCACGGCCTGGAAGCCTACACAGGCCGCCTGCCTCGCCGGTTGCACGATCGACCGACTGATGCGCCTATGGCGACGCCGTGCGGAGAGTTCCATGCACCGCCACCGGCAGGACCCGGCCGATCACCCGGCGCCGGGTCCAGGATGTCGATCATCTCGGTCTGGATGAACTCATTTACACGAATCGTCGCGATTCTAATATCCATTTCGCACATGACAACGATGTGTCATCGCAAGTGAGAATATGACACCAAATATGAGGCCCTGCAAACACGCGGCGCCGGTCAGCCGGGCGCCATGTCCACGAACCGGCTGTAGTGCCCCTGGAAGGCGACCGTCACCGTCGCGGTGGGCCCGTTCCTGTGCTTGGCGACCACCAGGTCCGCCTCGCCCGCCCGCGGCGACTCGCGCTCGTACGCATCCTCACGGTGCAGCAAGATCACCATATCCGAGTCCTGCTCAATAGAATTGTGCAGGCTGACACCATTCGCCACGAAATTATGGCTCTCCAGGACCGTTGCATCATAAACAGGATGCTCGCCAGTACTCTCGATAGACTCAATCGTATCCCAGTACACGTCGTTGGTGGCGAGCATATCCAGCTCAGCATCGTCCAGAGCATCCGCAATACGACGCAGGCGATCATGCGGAGGATTGACGACCGGGTTGAGATCTCCGCGGCTCGCGGTTCCTGCCCTTGCCTGAAGTAGCGCTAGCCCGGCGCCCTGCCCGTCCATCGCGTCATGCACGCGCTTCCGCACATCGGCCGGAATGGTGTCGAATCGGCCCGCAGCTGTCATCGACTGCAGTCGCGTGAGTGCTCGCTTCACCTGCAGCGCGCGGTCGCCGTGTGCTCCTATCTCCGTGAGAAACCGTCTCTGCTCGTCAACGCCATTCACATCCAGGGTCCACTGAGGATGCCCGTATGTGCTCCCGACCGTACGGAGCCGGGACCGAATGCTAAACCGCAGCAACAAGCTCTGGAGATCACGCGCCAGTCGCTCACTAGTTGTCGCGTAGTAAACGCGGACGAATCCTGACCTGGAAACTGTCACAGATTCGTCAGTAGCCCAGAGATGACGCAGAAATAGCGCGAGCTGACGCCTAGGAAGCGAGAAGACCCGTGCCGGAATGAATTTTTCGTGACTGCGCAGACCGAACAGCCCTAGGCCGTCCAGCCATTCAGCGATCGGGGCCGGCTTGCCGTGAGTCACATCACAGGGTGCTGGCAGCCGCAGCGACGTGCAACGAGCCGCCTCGTGCTCGTAACGTATCGCCGTAACGCCAAAGTAGCGCGCGGCCTTGGTCACCGCTGCAAGGTTGGCTTCGTCCGCGCTCGCGTACCGGATTTGCTGATTCCCCACGAAAGAACCATTCCCGACAAGGTGCGCGAGCATGATGATCTCTGGCTCTGGCTGTTCGCGCGTCAAGATCGGTTCAGGAACCTGCCGCGGCACGGCAACCCGCGAACCGGTCGTCAGCTCGCCGAGCGGACGCCACCCGTCATAGCTGAGAAACGGATGATTGGCAGTCACGTGGATTTCCCGGCCCGACGTCAGCCGCACCCTGAAGGCTTCTTTGACGCCACTGGAGAAAGCGTGCGTCATAGGGCGGGGGACCAGCCGCATCCTGTCGTCGAGAGACCACACGGGCACGTCGCGTTCCCCTGACTCCAGCAGCTCCCCCAGCGTGACCTCGGTGCCGTTGTCGGCCCGCAGAATGCGGGTCTCCGCTGTCAGGCACCCTGATTCGCGCAGGTCAGAGAGCATGGGGCGCTTGTCCGTGCGCTGCTCGGGGCCGCGGTTGAGCTGCGACACCGCCACCACGGGGACGTCGAGTTCCTTGGCGAGCAGCTTGAGCGACCGGGACATCTCCGACACCTCCTGCTGCCGGTTCTCCACCTTCCTCGGCGAGCTCATCAACTGCAGGTAGTCGATGATCACCATCCGCAGGTCGTTGCGCTGCTTCAACCGCCGGCACTTGGACCGGATCTCCATCATGGACAGGTTCGGCGAGTCGTCGATGAACAGCGGCGCGTCCGCAACCTCGCTCATCCTGCGGGCCAGCCGCGTCCAGTCGTCATCGGTCAGCTGGCCCGTGCGCATGGTCTGCAGCGGCACCCGCGCCTCGGCCGAAAGCAGCCGCATGGTGATCTCGTTGCGGCTCATCTCCAGGCTGAACATCACGGTGGTCATCCTGCCCTGCACCGAGGCGGCCCGGGCGAGGTCGAGAGCCAAGGTCGAATTGTGGGTCGGGATCCATGAACGCCCGGCCAGGTATACGTGCTCCGCATTGTCCACCTGTACGCAGCGAACAGGCACGCTCGGGATCGGCCGTACATCCGTGATGAACCGGCAGCGCGTCCTCGGGTGCGCTCTGGCAGTTTGCCGCGCGAGTTTCCGCGTCAGCCGGAATACCTCGTCGGCTGGCGTGAACGTGACCGCATAACACGTGGAGCTTTCCTCGGTTGCCCCCTTCACTTGCTTAGTCGTCATCCTGGCGCGGTAACCCAGGCTGAGGACAAGTTCCAGAGTGTCTGCGGCAAGCCGGCGATTGGTCACGGCGAACTGAACGGTGCCGTTTTTGGTCACATACCCATCAGTGTCGAGGAGGCCGGCAAGCAGCGCCCGGCGCTGCGCCTCGGCTGCTCGGAGGTATTGAGCCGGAATGTGCTTGTTGCCGAGTACGCCTAGCCTGCGCAAGATAGCCGTGGTGCTTCCATGGTCGGTCCAGCAAACCCGGCACATTCGGCCGCCGCTGGACGTCCGGCCGCATTCCGGGCATTCGGGTTGCCGGGAAGGTCCAAGCAAGGCGCGGCGTTGAAGGGAACGCAGCCTGCCACCGCAGACGCGGCCGCATGCCCGCACCTGCGCAGTCCGTGGCCTGAATGGTTTTCCGCACACAGCGCAGGAACGCTCGGAAACCGGGGCCGGTTCTGGCAGCCGGATGGCATAGCGCAATCGTGATACCGGTGACTTCACGACCCGAAGGCCCTCGGCTTCGATCTCACTGATTATTTCCTGGTCAGCGCTTGTCAGCTGGCAGCCCCGGCTTGTGCCGTCACCGAGCCAGGCGCCCAGAGCGTAGGGGGGGAACGGCAGCTCCCTTGCCGGCAGCTCGGCAGCCTGGGCCACGGCGACCGCATGGTTGAGGCGCCCGTCGGCAGCTGAGCGCAGAGTCGCCGCGATCTGCGCCGTGGTCTTGATGTCCTGGTGCACTGCGGTCATGACTGAATTCTTGGGGCGGTCCGCCTGCCGCGTCATAGCGGTCATCAGCGCATGCCGCGACAAGTACGCCGGTGCGCGCCAGACATAGGAGCGCTCCTGGCCCTCGGCCTGCACGGGAACTCTCGCGCGAGCGAGGCCGACCTCGCGCCCCGCCGTGTGCATCACATTCCGGAACTCTGGACCCACTGTTGCCGGCACTTCCGCGCTCGCCGCGTAACGGTCAGGTTCGCGCAGCGCCGCGGCACAGGCATCCCGCAGGCGTTCTCTCGAGACTTCGGGCCAGTACCGAGCCGTACGATTCTCGGCTCGCTGCCGCCGACTCGCCCTGGTGGTTGTCCGCCATTGGTGCTCAGCATCAGCGATGACGACCGTGCCGTCGTCGAACTCCACCTCGAAGCATGGGCGTCCGTGCATGATCCCTGTGGCGGCAAGGACGCGAGTTGGCTGACCGTCAGCCCCGATCAGCTGGTCGCCCACCTGGACTTCGCCCATGGTGGTCCAGCCAGTGGGGGTCGGGAGCGGCGTGTCCAGCGCGAGCGCCTTGCCCAGGGCCGGCCTCGCGGCGATGACGATCATCTGGCCGGGATGCAGCCCGTTGGTGAGCGCGTCCAGGTCGGCGAACCCGGTGGGCACGCCGGTCATCCTGCCGCCGTGGCTGCCGATGGCCTCGATCTCGTCCAGCGTTCCCGGCATGATCTCCGAGAGCGGCAGGTAGTCCTCGCTCACCCTCCGGTCGGTGACCGCGTACACCTCGGCCTGCGCCTGATCGACGAGGTCGTCGGCCTCGCCGTCGCCGGAGAAGCCGAGCTGGACGATCCGGGTGCCGACCTCGACGAGCCGCCGCAGGATGGCCCGCTCCCTGACGATCCGGGCGTAGTAGCCGGCGTTGGCCGCGGTCGGCACGGAGGCGATCAGCGTGTGCAGGTAGTCGGCGCCGCCCATCCGGGCGACCTCGCCGCGCCGGGTCAGCTCTGCCGCCACCGTGACCGCGTCGGCCGGCTCGCCGCGGCCGTACAGGTCAAGGATGACCTCGTGCACGATCTGGTGCGCGGGCCGGTAATGATCGTGCGGCCTGATGACCTCGAGCACGTCGGAGATGGCGTCCCTGGACAGCAGCATCCCGCCGAGCACGCAGCGCTCGGCGTCGATGTCATGCGGCGGTGTCCGCTCGAAATCTCCGCTCCGGGGCGCGATCTCGGTGACGCTCACCTGCCTACCGCCTCCCCTGCACCCGACATCGTTCGCGACTGTGTTCGGTTAGCTGATTCCTTTGTAGCTAATGCCTACGACAGTTTCCCTGGACCTGCGGCAGAGGCCAACCCCGAGTGTGCACGCCCCTGTGGATAACTTGTGCAGACACGCCGCTGACGCTGTGCGCAGCCTGGGGGCATCGCTGGGGACATCCCCGGCTACCCGCCGCAGTCGGGCCGCCGGCCTGCTGTAATGCGATCCACCGGCTGTGCGGAAGAAATACTTTTTCCGCTTTCTGGTCGTCCACAACAGCCAGAAGTTATCCACACACGGAGGATGACCGGTCACCCCCGGTCAGCGGCCAGGCCACCGGGCGCCGCGGGGCCTTGCGCCGCTCCCGGGCGGGCAGCCGATTCTCCGCGTCCGCGTGCGAGCCGGCCGGCCGCCGGGCTATCGTTCGAGTGTGTGTTCGACCCCCGAAGCGGCGCTGGAGGAGCTGGCCCGGGCCCTGGACGAGCTGGCCGCAGACATCGGCGCCGGCGTGGCGCCCGGCCAGCTGGCCGGGCGTATCGACCGGCTCTGGGGGATGATCACCGCCCTTGACCCCGAGCTGGCCCGGCGCCGCTCGAGGTACGAGCGCGCGCCGGACGGCTAGGCACACCCGCAAGCGCCCGGCCGCGGAGGGTGCCGGGCCGGCGCAGTGCACGGCAGCACCCGGACGCCGGACCTTCCGCCTGCCTGCCCGGCCGGCGCCGCCCGGCCGGGCACTGGAGCGCCGCGCCCTGACCCAGCGCTGTACCGCCGGCCCGGCGCTCTAGGCGCCGACGATCTCGACGTCGACCGAGGCGCTGACCTCCGGATGCAGCCGCACCGCTACCTGGTGCGAGCCCACGGTCTTGATCGGGTTGACGACTTCGATCCGGCGCCTGTCGAGCTCGGGGCCGCCCGCGGCGCGGACCGCCGCCGCGATGTCCGCGGGGGTCACCGAGCCGAACAGCCGGCCGCTGGCGCCGGCCCGGGTCTCCAGCCGGACGGTGAGCGCCTCCAGCTCGGCCGCGGCGCGCTTGGCGTCATCGAGCCCCTGGATCGCGCGCGCCGAACGCGCCCCCTTGATCAGGTCGATCTGCTTCTCCGCGCCGCGCGTCCAGGGCATCGCGAGCTTGCGCGGTATCAGGTAGTTGCGCCCGTACCCGCCGGCCACCTCGACCACGTCGCCCGGGCCGCCGAGGCCGGTGACTTCCTGGGTGAGGATGAGCTTCATCGGTGTGCGACTCATCGGTGCGATCCCCCGGCCTCAGCGCGCGGTGCTCGTGTAGGGCAGCAGCGCCATCTCGCGCGCGTTCTTGATCGCCGTCGCGACGTCACGCTGGTGCTGCGTGCAGTTGCCGGTGACCCGCCGGGCCCGGATCTTGTGCCGGTCGGAGATGAACTTGCGCAGCAGCGCGGTGTCCTTGTAATCGACGTAGACGATCTTCTCCTGGCAGAACAGGCACACTTTCTTCTTGGGCTTGCGTATCGGTGCCTTGGCCATCGTGGTGCTCCTCTGCAGAGCCCCGCGTCAGCGGGGATGGTCGGTTTCTCGGATTAGGGATGGTCGGCGGTCAGAACGGGGGCTCGTCCGTGGTCCCGCCGTCGCCGGACTCGGCCGCCCAGGGGTCGTCCGCGGCCCGGCTGGCCTGACCGGCGTAGCCGCCGGACTGGGCGCCGGAGCCGCTCTGGCCGCTTTGGCTGCCTTGGCCGCCGTAGCCGCCGCCGCTGGACCGGCTGGACCTGGTCACCTTGGCGGACGCGCTGCGCAGCGACGGGCCGACGTCGTCGACTTCGACTTCGTACACGGTGCGCTTCTCGCCCTCCTTGGTCTCATAGGAGCGCTGCCGTAGCCGCCCGGCGACGATCACCCGCATGCCTCGCTGCAGGCTCTCGGCCGCGTTCTCTGCGGCTTGCCGCCACACGCTGCAGCTGAGGAAGAGGCTGTCGCCGTCCTTCCACTCGCCGGTCGCGTTGTCGCGGAACCGCGGCGTGGAGGCGACGCGGAACTTGGCGACGGCCTGCCCGGTCTGCGTGTAACGGAGCTCCGGATCGTTCAACGAGATTCCCGGCGATCGTGATCTGTGTGTCGCCTGCTGCCATGGGGGCTGCTCCCGGTCGTTCGGCTGGTGGGTCTATCGCGGCGCGCGGGCGGGCCGCTCAGTGCTGGTCGGGGCGGAGAATCTTCGTCCGCAGGATGGCCTCGTTCAGGTTCAGCTGCCGGTCCAGTTCCCGGACCGCGTCAGGCTCCGACGTCAGGTCCACGACCGCGTAGATGCCTTCGAACTTCTTGTCGATACTATATGCTAGCCTGCGACGGCCCCACACGTCGACTTTGTTGAACGCTTCCGCCGCGTGTCTGGATGACCGTGAGAAACTGATCAAGCGACGGCTGGACGGTACGTTCCTCGAGCTCTGGGTCGAGGATGATCATCATCTCGTAGTGGCGCATGGGCGGACCCGGCCTCCTCTGGACTGGCGCGGTCACGGCGTTTCGGTGACAGGAGGTGCAGCGCGCCGCGATAAGGCAGACCCCGCCGCTGGCGCGCGCAGCGCGGACAGCTTACCAAGGGTCAGAGCGTGCATTTGACCGAACGGTGGCACCCGGTTCCGTTCGGCCTGCCGCGGCCAGCCGGGCGCGGCCGGACCGCGATTCCGGGACGGCGAAGACGGGAATCATCACGGAGATGTCTTCGGCACTCCGGAGGTGGCTGCCATGCCTCAAGCCGTCCGAGCCCACCCGCACCTGCCGCACGTCACGCTCAACAGTGACGGGCGCCCGCACCCGCTGCTGAACGCGCTCACGCTGGTGACGCTGACCCTCGGCGTTGCGGCCCTCATCCTCGGCTTCATCGTCCGGACGCACCTGGCGGCCTGCGTGCTCGGCCTGCTGGCCCTGCTCATCGGGCTGTACTGCCAGCTGATCTCCGAGACCAGGGAGGAGCGGATCCTCATCGTGACCGGCCTGGTGGCCGCGTTCGTCGGGGCCGGGCTCGGCTTCGCGCACGGCGGCTTCGCGCTCTGATCGCAGCCAGGCCAGGACCCGCCGGGCCCGGCGCCCCGGGTGGTCGATGGCACATTGCCTCCCCCCAGGAGTCGGCGATGGCACATCGACCACCGGGCGCCCCCGCCGCCGGGCGCTCCGGGCCGTCCGGGCGCTCCGGGCCGCCGAGGCCGTCTTCCGGGGGGACGTGTCGCGCCGGATGGTTCTAGGCTCGGAGGATGACGAGGATCGGGGCCCATGTCCACCGCGGCGACCCGTTCGCGACGGCGACCGCCTGGGACGCACAGGCCGCGCAGTTCTTTCTCGGCGACCCGCAGGACTGGAAGGCGCCTGCCTTCCCCGGGGACCCGGCCGCGCTGCGCGACGCGTTTGCCGGGGCGGGGATCGAGGTCTTCATCCACGCCCCCTACCGGATCAACGTCGCGACCACCAATAACCGGATCCGGATCCCCAGCCGCAAGCTGCTCGGCCAGTACCTGGAGGCTGCCGCGACCATCGGCGCGGCGGGCGTGGTCGTACACGGAGGCTATGTCAACGCGGGCGCGGATCCCGGGCAGGGCTACGCGAACTGGCAGAAGGCGGTGGAGCGGATCGAGCGCCCGGTGCCGATGCTGATCGAGAACACGGCAGGCGGCGGCGACCGGGCGATGGCCCGGGGCCTGGACGCAGTGGCCAGGCTCTGGGAGGCCATCTCCGCAGGCCTCGACGACAACATCGGCTTCTGCCTGGACACCTGTCATGCGTACGCCGGCGGCGAGGACCTGGCGGGCATCACGGACCGGGTCAAGGCGATCACCGGCCGGATCGACCTGGTGCACTGCAATAACTCGCGGGACGAGCAGGGATCCGGCCGGGATCGGCACGCGGACATCACGGACGGGACGATCGACCCGGCGCTGCTGCTTGACGTGGTCCGCGCATCCGGGGCCACGGCGGTCTGCGAGACGCCCGACCCCGCTAGCGACATCCGCTGGCTCCGCGAGCGGCTTTCCGGCTAGGCCCGTGTGGTCAGGCTTCCCCGGCCCGGTCATCCGCCGCAGCCGCAACGCGAACCGGCCAGGACCCGTGGTCAGGCTTCCTCCAGCTCGATCATGCGACGCAGCCGCAGCCGCAGCGTGAACCGGTCGGCCGCGCCTTCGAGCACGCCGCCCGCGGGGTCGTCGGCGCCGTCTGCCCGGACCACATCCGTGTCCGGCCGCAGGATGTCCTTGACCACCAGGCCGCAGAGCAGCAGCACCGTGCCGAACCTGGCCAGCAGGGCGGCGAAGTACAGGTCGGGGCTGAGCCCGCCCGAATCGCCCACCTGGGTGATCAGGTAGGCCCAGATCGCGAAGAAGTAGCAGATCTCGGCCGCCTGCCACAGCGCGTATGACCAGAGCCTGGGCCTGGCCAGCACCACGAGCGGCGTCAGCCAGATGACGTACTGCGGCGACCACACCTTGCTGGTCATCAGGAACGCGGCCAGGATGAGGAAGAACAGCTGCGGCAGCCGGGGACGGCGCGGCGCGGCCAGCGCGAGCACCGCGATTCCCGCGCAGGCCAGGCAGAAGACCGCCAGCGACAGCTCGTTGAGCGTCGTCACCGTGCCGGTGCCGAGCAGCGGCCAGCGCAGGTACTCAAGGAAGTACCAGATCGACCCCCAGTCGGCCGGCCGGTGGTCGCTCAGCCAGTAGAAGGTGTCCCAGCCGGTCGTCGCCACGATCATGACGGGCAGGTTCACCGCCAGCCAGGCGGCGGCCGCCGAGCCTGTGGTGATCCAGAAGGCTCGCATCCGCCCGGCGCGCAGGCAGAGCAGCAGCAGCGGGCCGAAGAAGACCACCGGGTAGAACTTGGTGGCGATGCCCAGGCCGAGCAGCACCCCGGCGAGCACGAGCCGCCGCGCCGCCCAGGCGGCCATGCCCACGGCGACCAGGCCCATCACGATCAGGTCCCAGTTGATGAACGCGGCCAGGATCACCGCAGGCGACAGCGCCACCAGCAGCGCAGTCCACCGCCGGCCGGGTCCGGCGAGGTAACCGGTGGCGAGCACGCCCGCCAGCGCGAACAGGGCCAGCAGGACGACTGTGAGGTCGAAGAACTCCCGGCCTCTGATGAACGGGTTGCCGATCGGCCGCACCAGCCACGCCACCGCCTGCATGGCTGCGCCGATGAGCACCGGGTACTCGACATGGTGGTCGACATACGGGATCTTCCCGTCGGACAGTCCCTCGGCGTAGTACAGCGGGTAGATGTCGGTGTAGCAGTGCGCCTGGAACTCGCCGACGGCAGTGTTCCAGGCGCCGGCCCGGCAGGCCGCCTTGTCCAGGAAGCCCAGGCCGCTGCCGACCAGGCTGGCCACCGACAGCACGGCGACCGTACCTGCCAGCGCGGTCAGCCGGGCCCGCGGCCAGATCCTGGCTGAGCCGCGGCCTGGCTGAGGGACGGCGCCGCCTGCCCCCGCCGCGTCACGTTGTGCCATCAGTCCCCGGGGCCGCCGGCCCGGTTAGCCACTGGGCCCGCGGGCCCGGTCGGCTGCGACGGGCACGCTGGCGTCGTTGCGGCTGCCCGTGCCCCCCGGGTTCGGCGGCGGGCTGGGCGGGCCCGTCCGGCATCGCAGCGGCCCTGACGTGCAGGACGGCGAGGGACTCGGGCTGGTAGGCGGCGGCGAGGTCGGCGGCGGGCTGCCGCCGCCGCAAGCCGGCCGCAGCGGAACATGGGTGCAGCTGGGGGTGGGGGTAGGCGGCGGCGGCTGCGGCGGCGGGCTCGGCGCCCGCCGCTGCTTCGGGTGGGTCAGGCCCTGCCCCGGTCCCATCAGGTTCCACGCGGTACCGCCGAGGTCGGGCGCCGGGAAGTTCTCGACGGGCAGCTGGGCGAACTCCTTCTCGGCGAAGGAGTGCCAGATCAGGGCGGGCCAGTCGCCGCCGTACCCGGCCATCCCGCCGACCCCGTTCAGGGTCTGCGCGTTCGCGCTCGTGCTCGCGTTCTGGTTGTTGGTGAACATTCCGACGGTCAGCGAGTACTGCGGGATGGCGCCGAGGAAGAAGGCCGACTGCGCGGTTTCGGTGGTGCCGGTCTTGCCGATGATCGGCCGTCCGTCGCTCATCGCCGCGTTGGTGCCGGTCCCCTCGGTGGTGTCGAACGACAGGGCGTAGTTGACGTCGGACGCCTGATCCGGGGTGAGCACCTCGCGGTGCGTCACCTTCGCCGGGATCAGGTTTGTTCCCTGGGTGATCTGCTTGATCACATGCGGGGTGACGTACTGGCCGTCCGCGGCGAGGGTGGCGAACGTGTTCGCCTGCTCCTCCACCGTCAGTGCCGCGGTCCCCAGTGCGATGCCCACCTGGCCGACCATGTTCTGCAGACCGGAGCCCACGCTCGGGTAGGGCCCGGTGTTCACGCCGAATGACTTGGCCATGTTGATGACGTTCTGCGTGCCCACCCGGTGGGTGAGGTCGGTGTAGGCCGTGTTCAGCGACTGGGCGGTCGAATAGACCACGCTCTGCGGGCCGCCCAGGCCGCTGTCACCCGCGTCGTTGCTGAACTCGTGCCATCCGTACGGCGTGGCGGGGCAGCCCGCCTGCCCGGGGCCGGTGGCGGGCACGGAGTACTGCTGCGGGTAATGATCGCCGGGCACGCACAGCGGCGAGGTGCCGTCCAGGACGCTGGTCTTGACGCTCATGCCCTGCGCCCGCGCGGTGGCCAGCACGTACGGCTTGAACGACGACCCGACTTGTTCCCTGTTCTCCAGCGCCATGTCCACATTGCAGGCGATCCGCTGACAGTACTTCTCCGGCTCGGAATAGCTCGGCCCGCTGTACATGGCGACGATGGCGCCGGTGCCGGGCTGTTCGAGCACAGCGCCCACGTGCGCGTACCTGGGCAGCGCCTTGCCGTCGGCCGCCATCAGCTTCTCGTTCTGGCTCACCGTGGCGTACAGGGCGTTCATCATCGGCCTGCTGAACGTGGTGACGACGCGCAGCCCGGCGGTCTCGATCTCCGGCAGCGTGTAGTGATAGGTGTGCTCGAGCTCGTACCGCACCGCCTGCATGATGTACCCGTGGTAGCCAGCGTAGCTGGCGGTATCCGGCCGCGCGCTGACGACCGCGGGGAACTTCTGCGCCGCGGCCTGCTGCTGGGTCAGCTTGCCCATGGTCACCATGCCCTGCAGCACGTAGTGCCAGCGCGCCACCAGGGGCTGGTACCCGGCCGATCCCGGGGTCGGGTCGAACGCGCCGGGCGCGTTGAGCATCGCGGCGATCATCGCGTCCTGCGCCACGTTCAGCTTGCTGGCGGCCTTGCCGAAGTACGTCTCGGCGGCCGCTCCGACTCCGTACGCGCCATCGCCGAAGTAGATCGTGTTCAGGTACTGGGTGAGGATCCAGTCCTTGGACTTCTGCCGGGCGAGCTTGACCGAGACGAAGATCTCCTTGAGCTTGCGGCTGATCGTCTGCTCGGTCCCGATGCCGGCGTAGTAGTTGCGGACGAACTGCTGGGTGATGGTGGAGCCGCCCTGCAGCGAGGTGCCCGAGCCGGTGATGTCGTCCCAGGCCGCACGGACGATGCCGGTCGGCGAGATACCGCCCTCGCCGTAGAAATTCCTGTCCTCCGCCGCGACCACGGCGTTCTTGAGCTGGACCGGAATCTGGCTGGAGGTGAGCACCTGGCGGTTGGTAGTGCCGAAGGTTCCCACGACGCTCTTGCCGTTGCTGAAGTACACCGTGGATGACTGCTGCAGGGCCAGCGCCGACACGTCGGTCGGGATCGCCGTGTCCGCGTACGCGACGCCGATGAGGACCGCGGCGACGGCGATCACGCCACCGAGCGCCGCCAGCGCTATCCCGATCGCCTTCTTCCAGGTCCAGTGCCGCCACCAGCTGCCCTTGCGCTTACCTGGCCTGCCATCGCGGCCGGCGCCGTCCCGGCCGCGCTTCCTGCCTCCGTTGCCCGGGCGGTTCCCGGTGTCGCCATAGCGGGCCGGCCGGCGGGGCTGGCGATCCGGCCGCCCTCAGCCCTCCGGGCGCCGTAGCCGTCCTCCCGCCGGTAGGCGCCCTCGCGCCGGTAGCCGTCATCCAGCCCGTAGGCATCCTCCCGCGCGTGGGCATCCTCCCGCCGGTAGCCGTCCTCGCGCCGGTAGGCCTGCTCCCGCCCCGACACCTGCTCCCGCGGGTAGGACTGCTCCCGCCCTGACGCCTGCTCCCGCCCGTAGGCCTGCCCGCGCCCGTTGTCCTGGCCGTAGCCGCCGCGGGGACGCAGGCCGAAGCGCTCGCTGTCATCCCCGCCGCCGCGGCCGTAATCGTCACGCTGCTGGCTGGCTTCCCGGTCGTATCCGCGGCCGCGGCCGTAATCGCCCGGGCGGCCCTGGTTTGCCGCCTGGCCGTAGCCGCCGTCCCGGTCCTCAGCCCGGCCGCGGCCGTCGGGGCCGTAGCCGTCGCCGCGCGGCCCGGCACCGCGCGCCCGGCCCGTCTGGCCGGAATCGCGGCGGTGTCGCCGACCTGATCCGGTGAAGCCTGAAGTGCTCACGCATCCTCACTGGTTAACGGCCCTCGGCGGGCGGGACCGCCGATGCTGTCGGGGGTCCGGCGGGCTAGCGCGCCCGGCTGGCACTCGAAAGTACCCGGTCGCGTCCTTCGCTACCGGCCCACTGGCTTCTATCCGTCACACCTGCAACGTGATCGGCCAGGCCTCGCGATGGCTCAATCGCCGGCCCGGACACGCCGACCGCGCCTGGTGCGCGGCTCGCCCGTGCCGAGAACGTAGGACGAAGCGAGGTGGTTCCACGCACAACTCTGACAGACCTCAACGACGTAAGCCTGGAACTCACCGTATTCCAGGGCCATTTCATCGAGTTCGGGACCGCGTTTTACCCTGCCTTCATACTGTCCGAGTTCGTCCCCGTAGACGTAGGTAACGTGGGTGAGCTTGGCTCTGCGGCAGATGGGGCAGGGCCTGTCGGTCGGCTCCCCGTGGAACTTCGCGGCCCGCAGCAGGTACGGATGAGCATCGCACACGTCGGCGATCGTGGTCCGCCCGGCCAGCACGGACCTCAGCGTCGCCCTCCTGGCGAGCGCGTAGTCAACGACCGAGCGCATGGAGCCCATGCCCGACAGGGTACGTCGGAAGCCCGCCGGCGCCGAGCCCGGAACTTCCGCGCGATGCCCGGACTTGCGCTGCCGGCCGCGGCAACATATCTTTGCGATGTATCGCTGCGATACATCGGAGAGATACGTCAGGACCGTGCACGGCTTCCGCCGAACACGGCAGGCCGATCAGAGGAAGGCGCCGGCTAGGTGAGCGACCATCGCGCAGGCAGCCTCAGCCCGGCGGACAGCCGCCCCGGCGGCCGGCGCTCGGGCGTGCTCGAACTGGCCGTGCTCGGCCTGCTGCATGAGACGCCCATGCACGGGTATGAGCTGCGCAAGCGGCTCAACGCCTTGCTCGGGGCTTTCCGGGCCTTCTCCTACGGATCGCTGTACCCCTGCCTGAAGGAGCTGCTGCTGCGGGGCCTGATCGTGGAGGAATCGGCTGCCGATGCGTCGCGGCCGCTGGCCGGACGCCGCTCGAAGATCGTCTACCGGCTGACCGCCGAGGGCAAGGAGCGGCTGCAGGACCTGCTCGCCGAGGCGGGGCCTGCCGCCTGGGAGGACGACGGCTTTGGTGTCCGGTTCGCCTTCTTCGGCCAGACCAGGGCGGACGTCAGGCTCCGGATCCTGGAAGGACGGCGCAGCCGGCTCGAGGAGCGGATGGAAAGCGTGCGTGCCGCCCTCGCCAGGACCAGGGAGCGGCTGGACAGTTACACGCTGGAGCTGCACAAGCATGGCCTGGAGTCGGTGGAGCGGGAAGTCCGCTGGCTGAACGAGCTGATCGCTTCGGAAAGAGAATCCGGTCCGGGCACCAAGACCTAAGCGTGGCACGACCGCACCCCGCACCTGCGGGCGGTAGCACGGCGGTGCCATGAGTGAACGCCAACTGAACGGCACGAGTAAAGGAGCCATCCTGATGGGATCGGTACGGGTAGCCATCGTCGGCGTGGGCAACTGCGCTAGTTCCCTGGTCCAGGGCGTGGAGTACTACGCCGATGCTGCCCCGGACAGCCGGGTACCCGGCCTGATGCATGTGCGGTTCGGCCCCTACCACGTCTCGGACGTGGAGTTTGTCGCCGCCTTCGACGTGGACGCCAAGAAGGTCGGCCAGGATCTGTCCGAGGCCATCCTGGCCAGCGAGAACAACACCATCAAGCTCTGCGACGTTCCGCCCACCGGGGTAACGGTGCAGCGAGGGCCGACCCTGGACGGGCTCGGCGAGTACTACCGCGACATCATCGCCGAGTCCGACGAGCCGCCGGCCGACGTGGTGCAGGTGCTCAGGGAGTCACGGGCGGACGTGCTCGTCTCCTACCTGCCGGTGGGCTCCGAGGAGGCGGACCGCTACTACGCCCAGTGCGCCATCGACGCGGGCGTCGCGTTCGTCAACGCGCTTCCCGTGTTCATCGCCTCCGACCCGGCCTGGGCGGCCAAGTTCAGCGACGCGGGCGTTCCGATCATCGGCGACGACATCAAGTCCCAGGTCGGCGCGACGATCACGCACCGCGTGCTGGCGAAGCTCTTCGAGGACCGCGGGGTCGAGCTGCAGCGCACCTACCAGCTCAACGTCGGCGGCAACATGGACTTCATGAACATGCTGGAGCGCAGCAGGCTGCAGACCAAGAAGCTGTCGAAGACCCAGTCGGTAACGTCGCAGATCCCGCACGAGATGGAGCGCGCCTCCGTGCACATCGGCCCCTCCGACCACGTGCCCTGGCTGGATGACCGCAAGCTGGCGTTCGTCCGGCTCGAGGGGCGCGCGTTCGGTGACGTGCCGCTGAACCTGGAGTACCGGCTCGAGGTGTGGGACTCGCCGAACTCCGCGGGCGTCATCATCGACGCGATCAGGGCGGCGAAGATCGCCAAGGACCGCGGCATCGGCGGCCCCGTGCTCTCCCCCTCGTCGTACTTCATGAAGTCGCCGCCCGAGCAGTACGGCGACGACGTGTGCCGGGACCGGGTAGAGAAGTTCATCCGCGGCGAGATCGACCGCTAGCCAGGTCTGGCGGATCTTCGGCGGCGCGGGCCGGCGCCGCCGAAGATCCGCAAGGGCACGGCCTGAATCCTTCCGGGTGCCGGGAAGGCCCGGCCGTTCGGTCGCCCGAGCCCGTCCCGGCGCTGGCTGCGGGCCGCCCGCGGCCGGCTGGCGACGCCGTAGGCTGAACGGGTGGGCTTTCAGGCGGGTTGGCGCGGCCTGCTCGCCACGGCCCGGATGAGGCTAGGCCTGGGCGGGCGGCCCGCGCGATCGCCGTTCTTCGCTGACCTGGCGACGGTGCTGGCCGAGCGGGACTTCCGCCGGCTGTTCGGCACCCGGCTGATATCGCAGGCCGGCGACGGCATGTTCACCGCCGGCCTGGGCGCGTACGTGTTCTTCAACGCCACGACGTTCCCCAACCCGGTATCGGCGGCCGGGGCCTTCGCGGTGCTCTACCTGCCCTACTCGCTGATCGGCCCGTTCGCGGGCGTCTTCATCGACCGCTGGTCGCGCCGGCAGATCCTGGTCTGGTCGGCGCTCATCCGGGCCGTCTTCGTAGCGGTGACCGCCTCCCTGGTGGCCTCCGGGAACCTGGGAGTACCGCTGTACGCCGGCGTGCTGGCGGTGCTCGGCGTGAACAGGTTCTTCCTGTCGTCGCTGTCGGCTGCCCTGCCGCACGTGGTGGCCCAGGACAAGCTGGTCATGGCCAACTCGGTCGCCCCCACCGCCGGCACGATCGCCGGTTTCCTCGGCGGCTTCATCGGGCTGGGCATTCACCTGGCCACCGGCGGCGGCCGGGGCGGCTCGGCGGCCACCCTGCTCGTCGCGGGGGCCTGCTACCTGGTGGCCGGGGCGGTCGGGGCGACCATGCGCCGGGACGCGCTCGGGCCGGACCAGAAGGAGCGCGAGCAGCAGCAGGCCGGGATCCTCACCGAACTCCGCCTCGTCACGGCGGGCCTGGTGGCGGGGGCGCGGCACGTGCTGCGGCGGCGGCCGGCGGCCGCCGCCCTGCTAGCTACCGCCTGCCAGCGCATGATGTACGGGATCTTGTTCCTGATGTCGATCTTGCTCTACCGCAACTACTTCTACCACGCCAGCGCCAGCAACGCGCTGAACCACTTCACGCTCGTGATCGTGGCCGCGGCGCTCGGCTACGGTGCCGCCGCGGTGATCACCCCGATAGTGACCCCGCGGCTGCCCGACGGAAGCCTGATAACGATCATGCTCGTGGTCGCCGGGGTGGTCTGCGGTTCGCTGGGCGTCACCTTCAGCCAGGTGCCCTTCTACGTCATCAGCTTCGCCCTCGGCCTCGCCGCGCAGTCCGTGGCCATCACCGCGACCACGATCATCCAGCGGGAGGTGGACGACGATTTCCGCGGGCGGGTGTTCTCGTTCTACGACATGCTGTTCAACGTGCCGTTCGTGATCGGCGCGGCCGTGGCCGCCGCGTTCCTGCCCTTCGACGGCAAGTCCTACGCGCTGGTCGCGGTGGCCGGCGGGGGATACCTGCTCGCCGCCGTGGTGTACGCGCTGCTGCGCCGTCAGCCCTCGGCGGGCGGTCCCGCGCCGTCGTCGGCCGCGGTGAGCCCCTCCGCCGCCGCCCAGCGCAGCAGCTCCTGAGTGGCCCGCTCCCGGCCCAGCGGGCCGTGCTCGATGCGCAGGTCCAGCAGGTACCTGAGCGCATCCCCGACCGTCCGCCCCGGCGGTACCCGCAGGATGGTCATGACCTCGTTGCCGTCCAGATCGGGCCGCAGGCTGGCCAGCTCCTCCTGCTGGCCCAGGACCTCGATCCGGTCCTCGAGGCTGTCGTAGGAACGGGCCAGCCAGGCGGCCTTGGCCTTGTTCCTTGTCGTGCAGTCCGCCCTGGTCAGCGCGTGCAGTCGGGTGAGCAGGGGGCCGGCATCCCTGACGTAGCGACGGACGGCGGAGTCGGTCCACTCGCCCGACCCGTAGCCGTGGAACCGCAAATGCAGGAAGACCAGTTTCGCGACGTCCTCGACCACCCACGACGGAAAGCGAAGTTGCCTCAGCCGTTCGCGAGCCATGCCCGCTCCCACCGCCTCATGGTGGTGGAACGCGACCCGTCCGCCGGGCAGCCGGGACCGGGTCCTCGGCTTGCCGATGTCGTGCAGCAGCGCCGCCAGCCGCAGCACAAGGTCGCCTTCCAGCCCGTACCGCTGCTCAAGCGCGATCGCCTGCTCGAGCACGGTAAGCGTGTGCTGGTACACGTCCTTGTGCCGGAAATGCTCGTCGGGGGCGAGCCGGAGCATGGGCACCTCGGGCAGCACCTGCTCGGCCACTCCGGTATCAACCAGGAGCACGATGCCCCGGACCGGGTCGGGGGCGAGCATGAGCTTTTCCAGTTCGACCCTGATCCGCTCGGCCGGCACCGACTGCACCCGCCCGGCCAGCCGGGTCATCGCGTCCTTGACCTCCGTGACCGGCTCGAAGCCGAGCTGGGCGGCGAACCTGGCCGCGCGCAGGATGCGCAGCGGGTCGTCGGTGAACGAGTCCTCCGCCGGGCCCGGCGTCCGCAGCACCTTCTCCCGCAGGTCGCGCAGTCCCCCGAACGGGTCCACAAGGTCGCCCGACGGCAGCCGGGCCGCCATCGCGTTCACCGTGAAGTCGCGCCGCCCCAGGTCCCCTTCCAGCGTGTTCACGTACTGCACCGCCGGCTTGCGAGAGCCTGCGGCGTACCGCTCGCTCCGGTAGGTGGTGATCTCGAAGGATTGCTCGCCCTTGCGCAGGCCGACGGTGCCGAACTCGATCCCGACGGTCCAGCTGTGATCCGCCCAGCCGGCGGTGATCTTCAGGACCTGCTCCGGCGAGGCGTCTGTGGCCAGGTCGACATCCCCCGGGCGCCGGATCAGGAACACGTCACGGACCGAGCCGCCGACGAGCGCGAGCTGGTGACCGCGCCTGGTGAAGAGCCGGGCCAGGTCGCCCAGCGGGCGCGTGACGGCAGCCAGCAGCTCAGCGGCGGCCTTGCGCTGCGCTGAGCTGAGCGGGCGTGAATCCGGCACGGGCATCGAGGGTAGTGGCGTAGATAAACTCAGGTGAGGCGGGTGCCCCCTGCCGGGCTCGGTGAAGGGGCAGGAGCCCGAAGCCTAACGGGCGGCACAGCCCGAACGCTACGCGCACGTGCACGGCCGGCGGCCGCAGTGCCCGGGACCGCCCGGCAGGGACCCGGAGGCGCGATGAACAATGCTCTCACGGTGCACCGGATGCTGCTGGAGAGCGGCATCCGGCACGAAATCGTCCAGTTGCCCCGGACGATCACCTCGGCGGACCAGCTGCCCGCGGTGCTGGCGCTGCCCGCGCGGCGCTGTCTCGCGGTACGCGTGTACGAGGCGGACGGCGGGCATGCTGCGATCATCGTCCGGCCGGATCTGGCCCTCCCGGCCCGGAAGTTCGGGGAGATCACCGGGTGGCGGCACGTCCGCGCTGCCGACGAAGACACGGTCAGCTCCGTGACCGGCTACGCGGCCGGGCTGGTCGCGCCGCTCGCCCTGCCCGACGGGCTCCCGCTCTACGTGGATCAGGCGCTGGCTGAGGACGCCGACGATGACACGGTCGTCTATACCTCGACCGGCGAGTCCGGCACCGCTCTCGGCATCGGGCTGCTCGACCTCCTGGACCGCGCCGCCGCGAAGCCCGTCGCAGTCACGCGCCGGCAATAGCATTTCAACCGTGCCACGCATCCACGCCATCCCGCGCCGGGCCGAACCGACCGGCCCGGCGGGTAACCGGCGGCCAGGGACGGCGAAACGGGCCGCGAGCCTGGCCGGGGCGATCACGGCCAAACGGGCCGCGAGCCTGGCCGGGGCGATCACGGCGGGGCTCGCCGTCGCGATCGCGGCATCCCCGGCCGCGCTCGGCCAGCAATCGCGCGGCCAGCAATCACAGCCGGCCCGGCGGCTGTCGGTCGTGATCGAGTCTGTCAGCCCGCGGTGGGCCACGCCGGGCCGCACGGTGACCGTGACCGGCATCGTGCGGAACGGCACGGCGCAGCCGCAGCGCGGACTGTCCGTCCAGCTACTCTCCTCCGCGATCCCGCTGTCCAACCGGGATGACATGACGCTCTACGCCGCCGGCCACCTCGCGGCGGACTTCCCGCAGGGAACGCCGGTGCCGCTGCCCCGGGTTATCCCGCCAGGCCGTGACATGCGCTGGACGGCCAGGCTGCAGCCATCAGCCGCTGGCATGACCACGTTCGGCGTCTACCCGCTGGCCGCGCAGGTCCTGAACAGCGTGGCGATACCGGCCGCTACCGACCGGACGTTCCTGCCGTTCTGGCCGGGCACCGCCGGGCAGCGGCCGCGGCCGCTCAGCATTGCCTGGCTCTGGCCGCTCATCGACCGGCCCTATCAGCTGGCCTGCCCGGCCCTGCTCAGCAACGGCCTGGCCGGCAGCCTGGCGGCCGGCGGCCGGCTGGGCAGGCTGCTCGCCACAGGCCGCAGTTATTCGGCCGCTGCCCACCTGACCTGGGTGATCGACCCTGCCCTGGTGCAGAATGCGCAGACCATGAGCGGCCGGCATGCCGTCGGCGGCTACCCTGACTGCGCAGCCGCCAAGCCCGGGCCGGCCAGCCCGGCAGCGCGCGCCTGGCTGGGCGGGCTGTCCAGTGCCACGTCAGGACAGCAGGTCTTCCTCACCCCCTACGCGGACGTCGACGTCGCCGCGCTGAGCCACCAGGGCCTCGAATCAGACCTGCGCAGCGCGTTCGCCGAGAGCCGGGCGGCCGGCCGGCAGATCCTGCACCTGCCGGCCAGCAGCGGCCAGGTCGCCTGGCCGGACAACGGGTACGCCGACTCGGGCGTGCTCGGCGACCTCGCGATCAACGGGATCAAGACGGTGGTGCTCGACTCCACGATGATGCCGCCGTCCGGCCAGCCGCTGTCCGGCCAGCCGCCGAGCTATACGCCGAGCGCGCAGGAGACGCTGCACACCGGCGCCGGCTTGCCGCTGAGCGTGCTTCTCGCCGACCATACGATCACGCAGATCCTGAACGGCGGCTCCGCCGGGGCGGGCCCGGGCACGGCCTTCTCCACCGGGCAGCGATTCCTCGCCGAGACGGCCATGATCGTCGCCGAGGCTCCCTCGCTATCACGAAGCCTGGTGGTGGCCCCGCCGCGACGGTGGAACCCGGATCCGGGCCTGCCGGGCACCCTGCTCGGCGACACCGTACGGGCGCCGTGGCTGAAGCCGACCAGCCTGGCGGACCTGGCGAAGGCCAGCAAGCCCACCGGGCAGGTGCCCCGCGAAGCGCCCCCCAACCACCTGGTGAGCAAAGGAGAGCTCGGCCCGGGGTACCTCGAGCAGGTCGGGGATCTCGACACGGCCATCGGCGTGCAGGCCAGCATCATCAGCCCGCCCATCCCCGGATACCTGCGTCCTGCGGTCGCCGCCCTCGAGTCAACGGCCTTGCGGGGCGGCTTCCCGCAGGCAGGCATCCGGCAGGCCCTGCTCAGCCGGGTGCTCCGGTACGTCGAGGCCCGCGACAGGAAGGTCGCCATCATCGACCGGGGCCAGATCACGCTCGGCGGTTCCTCGGGCAAGGTGCCCATATCCATCTCCAACCGGCTGCCGCAGACCGTTCAGGTCCGGCTGCACGCCCGCGTCCCCGCCGGTAAAAGGCTCACCGTCGGCCCCTTCGACAGCCTGGTGTCCATCGGGTCGGGGAAGACGGTGACGGTCAGGGTTCCGGTGCACGCCTCGACGGGGGGCGTGACCGACGTCACGCTCGGCCTGCTCGCCCCCGACGGCAGGCTGCTGCCCGGCACGCTGGTTCGGCTGACCGTGCACGCGACCCGGTTCGGCACGCTCGCCCTGGTGATCATGTGCGGGGCGCTGGCGGTATTCGTGCTGACCTTCGCGGCCCGGGCGATCCGGCGGGCGCGAAGTGACAGAGCAGGCGGGGACGGCGGCCCCGGCGGGGGAGGACACGGCGATCCCGCATCTGATCCACCGGGTCCGGCCGCGGTAACCGGTAGCGTCATGTCTGGCGACGACCTCGCGCACGACCACCCGCCGGAGGATCCGGATGAGTACGCCGACGCACGGGGCCGGGCGAGCCGCTGACCCGGGCCGCGGGGAATCCCCCCGGCGCGAGCAGCCGCCCGGCCATCTTGCGCAGCCCCTGGACGGGGCGCGGGTGCCTCAGGACCGCGAGGACCGGCCGGCCGGGGTATCGCCGCGCGTCCCGGCACCACCCCCGCAGTACCCGCAGCAGCCGCCGCGCACCGCGGCCCAGGATCCCCGTACCTTCAGGCCGCCGCCGCGAACCCCGGCACGGCCGCCGCGAACCTCCGGACCGCCGCCACGCGTCCCGGAACAGCCCGCACGGCCGGCGGGCCAGCAGCCGCGAACCCCCGCACCGCCGCCACGCGCCCCGGGACAGCCCGCACGCCCGGCCGGCCAGCCGCCGCGCGCACCCGGACCGCCGCCACGCGCCCCGGGACAGCCCGCACCACCCGCGGGCCAGCCGCCGCGCGCCGCGGCGCCGCGGCGCGCTTCGGGGCCCTACCCGCGCGATGCTTCCGGGTCGTACCCGCGCGATGCCTGGCCGCCGCGCGCGCCGGGACAGCCCGCACCCCCCTACCGGCCGCCCGCGCCGTCGTACCCGCCGCCAGCAGGCCCGCGCGGGCCGCGGCGGCCGCCCGCTCCGGGCGAGGCCGACCCGAGCCTGCTGCGGTCCACCGGCGGGATGGCGCTCGGCACGCTCGTCTCCCGGCTGACCGGGTTCCTGCGCACGCTGCTGCTCGCCTTTGCCGTCGGGGCAGGGACGCTCGGCAACGCCTACAACGACGCCAACACGCTGCCGAACGTGGTCTACGACCTGATGCTGGGCGGCATCCTGACCAGCGTCGTGGTCCCGCTGCTGGTCACCGCGGCCCGGCGGGATTCCGATCACGGCGACTCCTATTTCCAGCGGATGTTCACCCTCGGCGTGATCGCGCTGGGCGCGATCACGCTGGTCGCGACCCTCGCCGCGGCCCTGATCGTCGATCTGTACGCGGGCGCGATCCACGGACCCGAGCACCACCTGATGGTGATATTCGCCTATTTCTTCATCCCGCAGATCTTCTTCTACGGGGTGAGCTCGCTGGCCGGGGCGATCCTGAACGCCCGCGGCCGGTTCGCCGCGCCTATGTGGACGCCCGTGATCAACAACATCGTGGTGATCCTCATCCTGCTGACGTTCGTGGCCGTGGCGGGCGTGGGCCGCACGCCCGCCACGATCTCCTCCGGCCAGGTCCTGCTGCTGGGCATCGGCACCACGCTCGGCATCATCGCGCAGACCGCCGCGCTGATCCCGTCGCTGCTGCGGTGCGGCTTCCGGCCCAGGCCCACATTCGGGTTCCGGCGCGCCGAGGTAGCCGAGATCGGCCGGATGGCCGGCTGGCTGTCCGGCTACGTGATCACCACGCAGGTCACGTTCTTCACCACGGTGAACGTGGCCAATGATGCCTCGGTGCACGCCCCGAGCGCCGGGTTCGCCGCGTATACCTACGCCTACCAGCTCTTCCAGATGCCCTACGCGATCATCGGCATCTCGGTGATCACCGCCCTGCTGCCGCGGATGGCCGCGCACGCGGCCGCCCGCCGTTACTCCCGGGTCCGGGCTGATTTCTCCACCGGCATCCGGCTCTCGGCGGCCATCGTGGTGCCGTCCAGCCTGCTGCTCGCCGCGCTCGGCGGCCCGCTCGCCGTGGTGCTGTTCGGGCACGGCAGCATCTCGGTGGCGAACGCGAACTACATCGGCGAGGTGTTCGCGGTATTCTCGCTCGGGCTGGTCCCCTACATGACGTTCCAGCTGCTGCTGCGCGTCTTCTACTCGCTGCACGACAGCCGCACCCCGTGTTTCATCGGGATCGCCACGATGGTCGTCAACGTCACGATCAACGTGATCGCCCTGAACGTGCTGCCGGCCGGCCGCGTCGTCCTGGGGCTCGCCGCCGGCTACTGCCTGGCCTACCTGGTGGGTGCCGCCCTGGCCTGGCGGCTGCTGCTGCGCCGGGTGGGCAGCCTCGACGGCCGGGCGATCACCAGAAGCCTGGTCAAGATGTACGTCGCGACCATCCCGCCGGTCATCTTCGCAGTGGGGATGAGATTGGCCGTCGGCGTGGTCCTCCCTCCGGGCTTCGCGTTCGGGGTGATCACGGTGGTCTTCGGCGGCGGCGGCGGGCTGCTGCTCTACCTGCTGTTCGCCAGTTCCCTGCACGTCAAGGAGATCTCCGGCCTGATGGCCACCGTCGGCGCGCGGTTCGGCGGCCAGGCTGGCCGCGGGACCCGGCAGCGGCCAGGCCGGGGCCGCCCGTCCCGGCGGCGGCCGCGGTAGCCAGGCCGCGGCCGTGGCGCCCGTCCCGGCGGCGGCTGCGGCAGTCAGTCCGGGGGCCACCAGCCCGCTTAGCCGCCGACGGCGGTAGCCAGGCCGCGCGCCCGCGGACTGCGGCCCGGCCAGCCGGCTCGTGACGACATTGCGGCGGCAACGGCTCGATCCGTGCAGCGGAGGGATAACGGTTTACCACTCGGGAGGTACGGCAACTCCAGATGAGGACGGTCACGTCCTAGCATGGGTATGGAGGACCATGGGTGAGATGCCGCATCGCCGGTGCGGCCAGCTTCCGGGGCTCGGAGGGGAGGGTCGAGGGCTGGCCCCGCTCTCGAGAGCAGGCGTATGAGCACGTTCACATCTGAGCCCGGAGCCCGGCTGGCCGACCGATACCGGCTCGAAGACCGGGTGAACGCCATCGGCGGCTGGGCGGCCTGGAAGGCGATCGATGAGACGCTCGCCCGGGCCGTCACCGTGCTCACGTTCGCGCCCGACTTCCCGCGGATCCCCGAGGTCCTGATGGCCGCGCGCGCGGCCAGCAGGCTCACCGACTCCCGGCTCTCCCAGGTGTTTGACGTCGAGGACGGCGACGACCGGGCTTACATCGTGACCGAGTGGGTGGCCGGCGACTCGCTGGATGACCTGCTCGGCGCCGGCCCGCTCGAGCCGGCGCACGGCGTCGCCCTCATCACCGAGGCGTCGAAGGCGCTCGCGGGCGCGCACGCGGCCGGGCTCTCCCATCTGTGCCTCACCCCCGATTCGCTCCGCTGGACGCCGGGCGGCGGCGTGAAGCTCACCGGGCTGGGCATCGACGCCGCGCTGGCGGGCGTCTCAGCCGACGATCCCGCGCTGGCCGACACGCAGGGTCTCGGCAGGCTTCTCTATGCCACCCTGACCGGCCACTGGCCGGGGGCGGAGAGCACCTCGCTGCCACCCGCGCCGATGGCCGACGGGCTGCCCTGCAGCCCGCGGCAGGTCCGGGCCGGCGTACCCGCGGCGATCGACTCGGTGGCCTGTGACGCGCTGTTCCAGCGGCCGCGCCGGGCCCGGCCGCCGGTGACCAGCCCGGCGCTGCTGGCCCAGGCGCTCGCCGAGGTTACCCCGGCGGCGAGCCGCCCGGGAGTGCCCCCCGTTGACTTCGGCGGCGGCCCGCGCCCGGCCGCAGACGACCGTGACCAGCCGTTCTCCTGGCCGCCGGTGGCGGCCCCGGGCCGGCCGGGGCAGCGCGGGCGCGGCCAGCCGGCACCCGGGCAGCGAGCCGTGACCACCAGCGCGGCGGTCGGCATCGCCGTCGTGCTCGTGCTCATCGCGATCGGCGTGGGCGGCTGGCTGCTCAGCCGCCATCACGGCGGCGGCCGGCCGGCCGGGCACAGCAGCCAGAGTCCGCGGCCGCGGCCCGCCGCGGCCGCCGACTCCGTGCTCAAGCCGGTGAGCGCCGCCGCGGCCGACGACCCGCAGGCCGCGGGCCAGGCGATCGACCCGAGCACGACCACGTTCTGGCACACCGACTACTACCTGAACAGTCCGTACTTCGGCAACCTGCAGAAGGGCACCGGGCTGGTACTGGACATGGGCCGCCAGGTGAAGGTCAGCCAGGTCCGGGTCCTGTTCGGTTCGAGCGCGGGAGCAAACGTCCAGATCAAGGTGGACAACTCGGGGTCGCCGCCGCCGCCCGGCACCGCCGGATCGCTGCCCACGGCCGCCCAGGCCACGGGCATCAGCGGCAGCCGGACGTTCACCCTGCGCAATCCCGTGGCTGGCCGGTACGTCGTCATCTGGTTCACCAAGCTGCCCCCGCAGCCCGGCACGGCGAACCATTATCAGGCGCAGATCTACAACGTCACGATCCGAGGTTCAGGCTGAACCTGCGGCGCGCCTCCGACGGCGGCCGGTCAGACGCCGAGCTGCTGCGCAGCCACGCGGACGGTGACCAGGACGCGTTCGGCGAGCTGTTCCGCCGCCACCGCGACCGGCTCTGGGCCGTGGCGCTGCGCACGCTACGCGACCCTGATGACGCCGCCGATGCGCTGCAGGAGGCGATGATCTCCGCGTTCCGGCGGGCGGCGGAGTTCCGCGGCGAGGCGGCGGTGACCACCTGGCTGCACCGGATCGTGGTGAACGCCTGCCTGGACCAGCTGCGCCGCAAGGCCGCGCGGCCGGCCGTGCCGGCCGACGACGGGGACGCACTTGACCGGCTGGGCCGGGCGACCCCGGATCCGGCCCCGGCCAGCGATACCGCGCTCGACGTCGAGGCGGCCCTGCAGCTGCTGCCAGCCGGGCAGCGGGCCGCGCTGGTCCTGGTGGACATGCTCGGGTGCTCCGTCGCCACGGCCGCGGACGTGCTGGGCGTCTCGCCGGGAACGGTGAAGAGCCGCTGTGCCCGCGGCCGGGCCAGGCTCCTGCCGCACGTGGCGCACCTGCGGGAATCGGGGGACCCGCCCGGCCAGTCGCGGAACCAGATGGCCGCCGGGAACGTCTCACCGTCGCGGAGCGCACCCGAACCGGGCGCCCAGCAGGCCGCCGCCGCCCGCCCCGGCGGCCTGCTGGCGAGCCAGGCCCGCCCGGGCCACCCGGCCGCTGTACCTGACCATCCCGCCACCGAGGAAGGAGGGAGCACCGACCATGACCGGCCATCCTGATGCGGATGTCCTCGCCGAGTTTCGCGAAGGGCTTCTCGGCAGGCGCCGATCCGCGCGCATCCGCGCGCACCTGGCCAGGTGCTCCCGCTGTGCATCCCGCTCCAGCGGGCTCGCGGAGGTCACCGAGCTGCTGGCCAGCGCTCCGGTGCCGAAGATCCCGACGAGCTCGCGGCGCGGCTGGACGGCGTGCTGGCTGCCGAGTCGGCGGCCCGGGCCCGGGCCGCGATTCCCGCGGCGGCTGACCGGGGCACCGGTACCGCCCCCGACGCCGCGGACGGTGCCGACGGCGGCCGCCGCCCCCGCAAGGCCCGCTCCGGCCGCGCGCCGCGGCCCTGGCGCGGCACAGCGCTGCGGGCGGCCTCGGTGACCGCGGCGCTCCTGGTCATCGCCGGCGGCGGCTACGGCGTGTCCAGGCTGGTGCAGGGAGGCCCTGGCGGCGCATCCGCGTCCCTCGGGACCGGGGCGGGCAATGGGCGGCAGGCAGGCAGCTCCGCGCAGGGTGGGCCGACATTCGGCGGCTCCGCGCGCGGCGGGACGGCCAACGGGCCGGCCGTGCTGCCGAACATCAGGCGGGCCCCCGCCGGCCCGCCCGTGGTCGAGAGCGGCACCGACTACCTGCCCGGCCGGCTGCCCGCCCAGGTGCAAGCGGTGCTGGCCCGCTTCCCCGTCAGTCCCGCCGGGCAGACCCCGGCCGCCGCGCCCGGGCAGGCCGCCCTGCGCGGCTGCGTGAACCTGATCACCGGCGGAAGGCGCCCGCGGCTGGTGGACGTCGCGCGGTACCAGGGCCGGCCGGCCACGATCGTCGTGACCGAAGCCGCCGGCGGGCGGCCCGGGCAGATCTGGGTGGCCGGCCCCGGCTGCTCGGCCGGCACCCGCGACCTCATCGCGCGCGCCCCGCTGCCCGGTACCGGCTGAGCCGCGGCCCGCGGGCCGCGAGGCGCGGGACGACCCGGCGGCAGCCCGGCGGCCGGCGCATGCCCGTTCGGGAATCTCCGGGCCCTAGGATCCGTTGATGTCCCTGCCAGCCAAGGTGAAGGGCAGAAATCGTGACCGACGTCCGCAATGTGATCATCATCGGGTCCGGGCCCGCGGGGTACACCGCGGCGCTCTATTCCGCCCGGGCGGACCTGCGGCCGCTCGTCCTCGAGGGCTCGGTCACCGCCGGCGGCGCGCTGATGAACACCACCGACGTGGAGAACTTCCCCGGGTTCCCGGACGGGATCATGGGGCCGGATCTGATGGACAAGCTGAGGAAGCAGGCCGAACGGTTCGGTGCCGAGCTCGTCGCCGACGACGTGACAGCCGTTGACCTGAAGGCCGACCCCAAGGTGATCAAGACGCATGGTGAGACTTACCTCGCCAAGGCCGTGATCATCGCCAGTGGTTCCGGCTACCGGGAGCTCGGCGTGCCGGGCGAGAAGCGGCTGGCCGGCCACGGCGTGTCCTGGTGCGCCACCTGTGACGGGTTCTTCTTCCGCGGCCAGGACATCGTCGTGGTGGGCGGCGGCGACTCGGCCATCGAGGAGGCACTGTTCCTCACCCGGTTCAGCCACGTCACGGTGGTGCACCGCCGCGACGCCCTCCGCGCGTCCAAGATCATGCAAGACCGCGCCTTCGCCAACCCGAAGATCACTTTCCTCTGGAACAGCGAGGTGGCGGAGGTGCTCGGCGAGGACAGGGTGACCGGTGTCCGGCTGCTGGACACGGTCACCGGGGCCGAGCGGATCCACCCGGCCGGCGGCGTATTCGTGGCGATCGGGCACGATCCGCGCAGCGAGCTGTTCGCCGACCAGCTGCCCACCGACGCGGACGGGTACCTGGTGGTGGACCAGCCGTCCACCCGGACCCTCCTCGAGGGCGTCTTCGCCTGCGGTGACGTGGTAGACCGCACCTACCGCCAGGCCATCACCGCGGCCGGCACCGGATGTGCCGCCGCGCTGGATGCCGAGCGCTGGCTGGCCAGCCAGGAGAGCTGAACAAGACCTTCCACCTTCCATTACACGACAAGGGAGTCATCGTGGGCGCCACAAGGACCGTGACCGACGACACGTTCGACACGGAGGTTCTGAAGAGCGACAAGCCGGTAGTCGTCGACTACTGGGCGGAATGGTGCGGGCCGTGCCGGATGGTCGCCCCGGTACTCGAGGAAATCGCTACCGAGCACGCCGACAAGATCAACGTCGTCAAGATCAACATAGATGAGAACCCGCTGGTCGCCCAGCGCTACGCCATCCTGCAGATCCCCACGCTGAACGTGTTCTCCGGCGGCGAGGTCGTCAAGCAGGTCATCGGGGCCAAGCCGAAGTCGGCCCTGCTGCGCGAGCTGGCTGACTTCATCTAGGCCCACCCGGCCGGCCGGGCCGCTAGGCCCGGCAGTCCGCGCGGACGCGCAGCAGCGCCGGCCCGCGCTCAGGCCGGCGGCGGGCCGACGTAGGCCGGCCGCAGCGCCCGCTCGGGCGTCATCGAGCCGAGCAGCCGCTCGAGCGCGACCTCCACGTCCTCCCGCCAGGACAGCGCCGTCTTGAGATCGAGACGCAGCCTCGGGTAGCGGTGGTGCGGGCGGACGGTCTTGAACCCGACCGCCAGCAGGTAGTCGGCCGGCAGCACGCAGGCGGGGCGTTCCCAGCGCAGGTCACCGAACGCCTCGATGGCCTTCACGCCCCGCCTGGTCAGATCCTTGGCGACGCCCTGCACGAGCATCCGGCCCAGCCCGCCGCCGGCGAACTCGGCCAGTACGTGCGCGGTCATCAGCAGGACGGCGTCCGCGCTGACCGGGCTGGTCGGGAAGGCGAGCGACCGCGGCACGTAGAGCGGCGGCGCGTACAGCACGTAGCCCGCCGCGATCCCGTCCACGTAGGCAGTCTTGCCGCAGCTTCCCCACTCGAGCAGGGTGGAGGAGATCCAGGCTTCCTTCTCCAGGCCGCTATCACCGGACTCCTCGGTCTTCTTCCTGGCGACCGGCTCCAGCTCCCAGAAGACGCAGCGCCTGCAAGCGGGCGGAAAGTCGTCCAGGTTATCGAGGGTGATGTTGGCAAGACGACGCGGCACGGCGACACCCCATTGATCTTCGCCCGGCCGTTCCGGCGAATTGCGCGGGCCAGGCTCTGGCGTCCGGCCGCGGCCGGGTGGCGCTGTCCGCGGTCTTCCGCACATGCCCCCGGTCCGGCCCGTACCCTGACATGGTACCCAGCGAGCGGAGGCATGCGGTGAGCAATGATCCACGGCACCGGCTGGACCCGTACGTCGACCAGTACGCGGCCCGGGCCAGGATGATGCTCGCCTCCGAGATCCGGGCCCTGTTCGCGGTGGCGGCCAGGCCCGAGGTGGTCTCGCTGGCCGGCGGGATGCCGTACATCACGGCGCTGCCGCTGGACGCGGTCGGCGAGCTCGCCGGGCAGCTCGTGACCGACCGCGGGTCGGTCGCCCTGCAGTACGGCTCCGGCCAGGGCGACCCGGGGCTGCGGGAGAGCATCTGCGAGGTGATGGCGCTGGAGGGGATCCGCGCGCACCCCGACGAGGTCGTGGTGACCGTGGGCTCCCAGCAGGCGCTCGACCTGATCACCCGGATCTTCATCGATCCCGGCGACGTGGTGCTCGCCGAAGCGCCGTCTTACGTGGGCGCGCTCGGCACCTTCGCCTCCTACCAGGCCTGCGTGGTGCACGTCCCGATGGATGACGACGGGATCATCCCGGAGGCGCTGGAGGAGACCATCGGCCGGCTGGCCGCGGCCGGCCTGCGGATCAAGTTCCTGTACTCGGTGCCCACGTTCCACAACCCGGCGGCGGTGACGCTGCCGGCCAGCCGGCGGGCGCGGGTGCTCGACATCTGCCGCCGCAGTGACCTGCTGCTGGTCGAGGACAACCCGTACGGCCTGCTGGGATTCGACAGCGAGCCGCAGCGGGCGCTGCGCGCGGATTCCGCCGAGGGCGTCGTCTACCTGGGGACATTCTCCAAGACCGTGGCGCCGGGGCTGCGGGTCGGCTGGGCCCTGGCCCCGCACGGCATCCGGGACAAGCTCGTGCTGGCCGCGGAGTCGGCGGTGCTCTGCCATTCCAGCCTGGCGCAGCTCATGGTGCGCGAGTACCTGGCCAGCCAGCCGTGGCAGGAGCAGATCAAGCTGTTCAGCGAGCTCTACGCCGAGCGCAGGGACGCGATGCTCGACGCGCTGGAGGCGAGCATGCCCCCCGGCTGCCGGTGGACCCGGCCGGGCGGCGGCTTCTACGTCTGGCTGCGGCTGCCCGGCGGGCTCGACGCCAAGGCGATGCTCCCCCGCGCGATCTCCGCCCGGGTTGCCTACGTGCCGGGAACCGGCTTCTACGCCGACGGCTCGGGCCGCGAGTTCCTCCGGCTGTCCTTCTGCTACCCGGAACCCGCGCGGATCCGGGAGGGAGTCCGCCGGCTGGCAGGCGTCATCGAGGCCGAGACAGAGCTGCGCGCGACGTTCGGGCCCTGGCCGGCAAGCGACCCGGCATGACCACCGAACACGACCTGGACAGCCGGGCGACCGCGCTCGGGCACGTCCTCGTGCTGGCCGGCGGCCTGTCCCCCGAGCGCGAGGTATCACTGCGCTCCGGGGACCGGATCAGGGACGCGCTGCGGGAGGCGGGGGTGGACGCCGACGCCGCGGACGCCGACGCCGCGCTGATCCCGCTGCTGACCTCGGATCCGCCCACCGCCGTGTTCCCGGCGATCCACGGGAACTGCGGCGAGGACGGGGCGATCAGGGAGGTGCTCGGGCTGCTCGGCGTGCCCTATGTGGGGTCCACCGCCGATGCCTGCCGGCTCGCCTTCGACAAGCCGGTGGCCAAGGCGCTCGTGGCCGCCGCGGGCCTGGCCACGCCGCAGTCGGTCACGCTGCCCAGGGAGACATTCCACGACCTGGGCGCGGGCGCGGTGCTCGAGCGCATCGTGGCCCGGCTGGGGCTGCCGCTGTTCGTCAAGCCCGCCCGCGGCGGCTCCGCGCTCGGCGCCGGGCCCGTCCGCGCCGCCGACGAGCTGCCCGCCGCCATGATCAGCTGCTTTGCCTACGGCGACACGGCGCTGGTCGAGCGGTTCGCCGAGGGCACGGAGGTCGCCGTGGCGGTTATCGACCTCGGCGACGGCCCGCGGCCGCTGCCCGCCGTGGAGATCGTCCCCTCGGGCGGCTGGTTCGACTACGCGGCCCGGTACACGGCGGGCCGGACCGAGTACTACACGCCCGCAAGGCTGCCCGAGGCGGCCGCGCGCGCCGTAGCGGCCGCGGCCGTCGCCGCGCACGACGCGCTCGGGCTGCGCGACCTGTCACGCAGCGACCTGATCGTGGACCCGTCCGGGGAGGTTTACTTCCTGGAGGCAAACGTGGCTCCGGGGATGACCGACACGAGCACGCTGCCGATGGCCCTGGAGGCGGCTGACCTCGATTTCGGCATCCTCTGCCGTGATCTACTGCTTCTCGCGGCGGCCCGGGGGTCCTGACAAGGCGGGCCTGCTCCTCCCCGAGCGCTATTCCGGCCCGCTCCCTCCCGGCCGGCCCGCTCCCTCCCGGCCTGCCCCTCCCGGCCCGCCCGCTCCCTCCCGGCCGGCCCGCCCTCCCGGCCGGCTCTCATAGGGTGGGCGCGTGACCGAGCGCAAGAGCTTTGGCAGTGACAACCACGCCGGCGCGCACCCGGCCGTGCTCCGGGCGCTCGCCGAGGCCAATGCCGGCGACGAGATGCCCTACGGCGCTGATTCGTGGTCGGCGCAGGCCGCCGCCGAACTGCGGGCCAGGTTCGGCGCCGCCGGAGCGTTCTTCGTGTTCAACGGGACGGGCGCCAACATCCTGGGGCTCAGCCTCCTGCTCCGCCCCATCGACGCGGTGATCTGCCCGCAGACCGCGCACATCAACGTGGACGAGTGCGGGGCGCCCGAGCGCGTCCTCGGCGCCAAGCTGCTGGCTGTGCCGACCAGGGACGGGAAGCTCACCCCCGACCTCGTCGCCGACCGGCTGGGCGAGCGGGGCGACGAGCACCGGCCGCAGCCCCGGGTGGTGGCCGTCTCGCAGGTGACCGAGCTCGGCACCTGCTACTCGCTGGAGGAACTGGGCAAGCTCGCTGGCTTCTGCCGGGGCAATGACCTGCTGCTGTACATGGACGGTGCCCGGCTGGCCAACGCCGCGGCGTACCTGGGCTGCGACCTGGCCGATCTGGCCGAGCACGCCGACGTCCTGAGCTTCGGCGGGACCAAGAACGGCGCCGTCGGCGCCGAGGTGGTCTTGGTCATGGACGAGGACGTCGCCGCGGTGGTTCCCTTCCACCGCAAGCAACTGCTCCATCTCGGCTCGAAGACGCGGTTCCTGGCCGCCCAGTTCGCCGCGCTGCTCACCGACGACCTGTGGCTGCAGAACGCCAGCCACGCCAACACGATGGCGCGGCGGCTGGCCGACCGGATCGGCGGGCTGCCGGGGGTGGAGATCCGCCAGCCGGTCGAGTCCAATGCGGTGTTCGCCTCGCTCGGTCCGCGCGACATCGCGTCGCTGCAGGACGACTGGCGCTTCCACGTCTGGGACGAGCAGGACCACGTCGTCCGGCTCATGACCGCCTTCGACACCACGGCGGCCGACGTGGACGCGCTCGCCGCCGCGATCGCCGCGGCCGGCGGCCGGTGACGGCAACACGCCAGACAGCCGGGACATACCACCAGGCCGAAGGGGTGGCACGCCACGGCCGGCCGACGGGTGGGCTCTTGTGAGCAGCGGCCCGGATGCCGTGCTTGCTCCGGCTGTGCCGCTGGCGAGCAGCAGGGCGCCGCGGCGGTAACGGGTGCCGGATTCGTCATGGGCGGCCGCCGCGCAGGGCGCCCTGACCGCCCTGGCGGCGGTGTACGGTCACGGTAGGCGGGAAACCGCGGGCCAGGAGATGGGGTGAATGGCGGCCGTGCTGCAAGGCATCGGATGGCCAGGCCCGCGTTCTCGCGGGTGGTCAGGAGCGCGGGACGGAGCCGGCCCGATGATCATGGCCGGCAGCCTCGCGCGGGCAGCCGGGACCCGGCAGCAGGCGGGACTCGGCTGGCCCGGCGGTGCGGCACAGGAAGCTGGCATGCCGCCCAGCGCGGCGGACGGACGGCACGGGAGGCCGCTGGATGCGAGCCAGGTTGCCCGGCCATCCAGGCTGCCGGGCGAGCAGCGGATAGCAGCCGACACTCCCATCGCCCGCGCCGCTGAGGCCGCGCTGGAAGCCAGGAGCGGCCGCAGCCCGGCGTGGCCCCGGCCCGGTTCCTGCCGCGTCATCACGGTAGCCAATCAGAAGGGCGGCGTCGGCAAGACGACGACGGCGGTCAACCTGGCTGCGGCTCTCGCCCTGCACGGCGCGCGGGTACTTGTGGTCGATCTCGATCCGCAGGGGAACGCCTCCACCGCGTTCGACGTGGATCACCGGGTGGGAACCCCGTCGGTGTACAACGTGCTCGTCGAGGATTTGCCACTGGCCAGCATCGTCCGCCCGGTGGCGGGAATCCCCGGGCTGTCCTGCGCCCCGGCCACCATCGACCTGGCCGGGGCGGAGATCGAGCTGGTGCCGCTGGTGGCCAGGGAAGGCAGGCTGGCGCGGGCTCTGGCCGGTCACGATGTTTCCGGCCTGGACTACATCCTCATCGACTGCCCGCCGTCGCTGGGCCTGCTGACGGTGAACTCGCTGGTGGCGGGCGCCGAGGTCCTCATCCCGATCCAGTGCGAGTATTACGCGCTCGAGGGCCTGGAACAGCTCCTGCGCACGGTGGAGCTCGTGAAGGGCCATCTCAACGCGGACCTGGTCATCTCCACGATCTTGCTCACCATGTACGACGGGCGGACCCGCCTGGCCGCTCAGGTGGCCGAGGACGTTCGGTCGCATTTCGGCGACATCGTCCTCGGCGCTGCCATCCCGCGGAGTGTCCGGGTATCGGAGGCGCCCAGCTACGGGCAATCCGTGATTACGTACGATCCGGGTTCTACCGGCGCTCTGGCGTACCTGGAGGCCGCGAGGGAGATCGCCGAGCGGAATGCCTCTGCCGGTGAGCGCACCAGGTGAGCGGGGCCGGCCCGCCCTGCCGGGGCGCCGCCGCTCCCGGTGACCGTTGACGGGATCCCGGCCAGCTGGCACAACGCGATGAACGAGGAGAAACTGTGGCACATCAGAGGCGGGGTCTCGGGAGGGGACTGGGCGCGCTCATTCCCTCCCCTTCCGGCGCTGCGAGCGGCGCGGACGCCCCGGCGGCCGATGCGCGCGATGGCGGGCACGACGAGGCGGGCAAGCCGTCTCTCATCGGCGCTCACTACGAGGAAGTCGCCATCGGGGCGGTCACGCCCAACCCACGGCAGCCCAGGCAGATCCTGGACGAGGATGCACTGGCCGAGCTTGCGGCGTCGATCCGTGAGGTCGGCCTCCTCCAGCCCATCGTGGTCCGCAAGCTGATGCCCGGCCGCTACGAGCTCATCATGGGAGAACGACGGTGGCGAGCCTGCCAGCGGGCAGGGCTGCAGCACGTTCCCGCCATCGTGCGCGATACTGCCGATGACGAACTGCTCCGTGACGCGCTGATCGAGAATCTGCACCGGGAACAGCTGAACCCGCTGGACGAGGCGGCGGCATACCGGCAGCTACTCGACGACTTCGGTGCCACGCACGAGGATCTTGCGGCGAGGATCGGGAGGTCGCGGCCGCACATCAGCAACACCCTGCGGCTGCTCCAGCTTCCCGCCGGGGTCCAGCGGCGCGTGGCGGCGGGCGTGCTCAGCCCGGGGCACGCTCGCGCGCTGCTGGCGCTGGGCAGCCCGCAGGCCCAGGATCGCGTCGCACAGCGGATCGTGGCCGAAGGGCTGTCCGTGCGCGCGGTGGAGGAGATCGCTGCCGTCGGAGAGGCCGAACCGGCCAGGCAGCCGCGCCAGCGGCGTGACCGGCAGCCAGCGGAACTTGCCATGAACCAGCTGGCTGAGCGGCTGTCCGACGTGCTGGACACTCGCGTGAAGGTGGAGCTGGGACGCCGGAAGGGAAAGATGGTCATCGAGTTCGCGTCCCTGGAGGATCTGGAGCGGATCATCAAGGTGATGTCAGCGGAGCAGGTGACCGCGCCCTGACGACAGCCGCTGTGATTCCCGGGCCAGCCCGATCCGCTGCGGCCCTGCGGCACGGCAGGGTCCGTTTCACGTGAAACATTACGGATCTGCTGCGGCTCGCGGTGCCCGGCAGGGAATGTTTCACGTGAAACATTACGGTGAAACACCCCCGGTGCTACGTCGCCGACGCCATGCGGTCCTGGACGTGACGGCAGGACAGCTGGCGCAGTCCCGGTAGCGAGGCGCTTACCGGACGATTTTCCCGGACTGTCCCGCGTGCCGCGCCGAGCTGATTTCCGCGCCTTCCCTCGCGCCGCGGCAGCGCCCGGAGTTCGCGGGGCGCCCGACGATGAGCCTGACCACCGTGGCCGGCGGGGTTATCCTGCCTGTCCCGGCGCGGAGCACCGTGATCTCGCTGACGCCGAGCCCGCGCAGTGCCCGTCCGGCCGCGTCGGCCTCAGCAGCGGCTTGCTCTCCCTTCAGCGCCAGGACGATTCCGCCGGTACGAACCAGCGGCACCGCCAGGGTCGCCAGCCGGTCCAGCGGTGCCACCGCCCGGGCGGTGACCACGTCGGCGGCGACCTGCCCGCGGGCCTCCTCGGCACGTCCGCGCCGAACGGTCACGTTGCGCAGTCCCAGGGCCGCCCGGCACTCGTCAAGGAACACCACTCTGCGGGCCATCGGCTCCAGCAGCGTGACCTGCACGTCGGGCAGCAGCATGGCCAGCACGATGCCGGGCAGGCCGGCCCCGGATCCGATATCCAGCAGCGTCGACGGGCGCGGCACCAGGTCAGCGACTACCGCGCAGTTCAGCAGATGCCGCTCCCACACCCGCTCCGCCTCACGCGGGCCTATCAGGCCACGGATGATGCCGCCGGTGGCCAGCATGTCCGCGTACCGCTCGGCGAGGGGAAGCACGGGGCCGAACACGTCCCGCGCGGCGGGCGGCGGCCCGCCTGCGCCGGTCCCGGCTCCCGGGTGCGCCGTGGTGACCGGCCTCATTCCGCCGGGTAGACGACCACGCGGCGGTCGGGGTCCTCACCCTCCGACTCGCTGCGCAGCCCGGCCGCCGCGACCGCATCGTGCACGATCTTCCGCTCGAAGGCGGTCATCGGCGTCAGCCGCTTCGGCTCGCCCGTCTGCCGCACCTCGTCGGCCGCGTCCCGGCCGACCTCGGTCAGCTCCTCCCGGCGGCGGGCGCGGTAGCCGCCCACGTCCAGCATCATCCTGGTCCGCTCGCCGGTCTGCCGCTGCACGGCCAGCCTGGTCAGCTCCTGCAGGGCCTCGAGGACGACGCCCCTGGTCCCGACGAGCTCGCCGAGCGCCCCGCCGACCACCGACACCAGGGCCCGGTCGCCCTCGACGTCCATGTCGATGTCACCGTCGAGGTCGGCGATGTCCAGCAGCCCTTCCACGTAATCGGCGGCTATCTCGCCTTCCTGCTCGAGATCTGCCACGGTGACCCCCGGGCCGCGCTCCCCGTCCTCGCTCACGGCACCGTCGGACCAGGCCGGCCCGTCGGGCGGGCCGCCGTGAGTGGCAGGATCCCCGGCGTCCGCGGGGTCTTCCAGGTCCGCTTCGCCCGCCTCGCCGGCCAGGTCGCCGGGCGTGGCCTGATCCCCGGCGTCTCCGGGGTCTTCCAGGTCCGCTTCGTCCGCCTCGCCGGCCAGGTCGCCGGGCGTGGCCTGATCCCCGGCGTCCGCGGGGTCTTCCAGGTCCGCTTCGTCCGCCTCGCCGGCCAGGTCGCCGGGCGTGGCCTGATCCCCGGGATAATCCTCGCCGGGCGCGCCTTCCGCCGGGCTGGACAGGGTCTCTTCCCGCGTCCCCGCCGCGCTTTCCCCATGACTCATGGCACGATCTCCGTTCCCATCCGCCGCCAGGTGCGGAACGTCATCCGTAGCTGCGCAGATCCTCGCCGACCAGGTTCGTGCGCGCCGGCGATCCGCCGCGCACGGGCGAGCCGGTCATCGCTTGCCCGTGCGCTTGCTCCGCGACTGCTTTTGCCGCTGCTGCCTGACCAGCGTGACCTCGGGCGGCTCGGGGGCCGCCGCCTCGGGCTCGGCGCGCCCCTTGACCAGCTTGCGCAGCCGCCCGCTGCTCCCGTTCGGGGTCGGCGGCGGTATGCCGAGCGTGGCCGGCTCGGCCTTCACCGCGGCAGGCTTCTTCCCGGTCGCCGGCTGCTTCGGCGCCGACTGGCTCGCCGTGGTTCCCGGCTGCCGGCCGGAGGCGGACGACTTGGCCGCTGCGGCTGGCTGCCCGGCGGCGGCCTTCGCGGTCCCGGCGGGCTTGCCCGCAGCGGCACCAGGCTTGGCGGCCGACCCTGTCCGCCGTGCCGCCTGCGCGTTCCCGGCCTTCGCCCGGCCCGCCTGCGTGCTCCCGGCCTTCGCCCGCGCCGCGGGCTGGATCGCAGCGGCGGGTGCCTTGCCGGGCACCCCGGCCCCGGCTGTCGCGGGCGCGGGCGCCTTGTCCAGCGGCGGAATCTTCTTGAACAGGAAGTACTGCTGGCCGAGCTGCCAGATGTTCGAGGTCATCCAGTACAGGACCAGGCCGAACTGCCAGTACAGGCCGCTGAGCGCGAACAGCGGCGCGATGTAGACCATGTACTTCTGCGCGCCCGCCATCGGGTTGTCATCGCCGGCGGTCGGGTTCTGCATCAGGCCGCGCTTCATGCTCTGCCGCACCGACAGGAAGGTCGTCACCGCGCTGATCACGACGGTGATCCCGATCACGACCTTGACATTGCCCGCGGTCGGAGGGTGCTGGAAGAGGAACTTCGAGGAGATGGTGGCGCCGAAGATCTTGGCGCTGTTGGCCTGGTGGACGACCAGCGGCGTCAGGCCGTACAGAGCCTTGTCCTCGGACATCGCGCGCAGCACGTTCAGCAGGGCGAACCACAGCGGAAGCTGGGCGACGAGCGGCAGGCACCCGGAGAGCGGGTTGGCCCCGTGCTCCTTGTACAGCTTCATCATCTCTTCTTGAAGCTTCTGCTTGTCTCCCTTGTAGCGCTTGCGCAGCGCCTGCAGCTCCGGCGCGAGCGCGATCATCTTGCGCTGGGAGTGCATCTGCTTGACGAACAGCGGCAGCAGCGCCAGCCGCATCAAGACGACGAGGACGACGATCACCAGTGCCCACGTCACGCCGCTCGCCGGGCCGAAGGGCACGGCGAGGACCGCGTGGATGTGCATGATCAGCCACCCGACGAGGTCGTACAGCGGGTTGAGGATGCCCACCTACTAGCTCCCTTGCGCTCTCGCCGACACGGTCCGCCTGGTGCGGCGTGGCGGTACCGGGTCATACCCGCCCGGGTGGAACGGATGGCACCGGCCGATCCTGCGTACCGCGAGCCAGCCTCCGCGCAGCGCGCCGTGCTCGGCGAGCGCCTGCAGCGCATAGGCACTGCACGACGGCGCGAACCTGCACCGCGGCATGAGCAGCCAGCTCACGCCGCGCTGGTAGCCGCGCACCGCCAGCATGAGCAGCCGCGCCGCGCCGGACGGCCGGGGAGCGGCGGCAGCCGCGGCCCGGACATCTGGCTCCCGCGTCATCACTGGTGCAGCGCCCCAACCTGCCGCCGCAGCAAAGTGCCCATTACCAGGTCGAGCTCGGCGGCAAGAATCCGCCTGGCGTGCGGCCGCGGCCGAGGGATGGGCGCGGACAACTAGCAGGCTACCTCCCGGCAGGGAGTCCAGATAACCGCGGGCCAGATGTCTCAGCCGACGGCGCACCGTATTGCGCACCACCGCCCCGCCCACGGCCCGGCTCACCACGAACCCGACCCGGGCCGGCTCGTCCCGGTCGTCGCGGACCAGCAGGTGACCGGTCACCAGGCGGCGCCCCGACCTGCTACCGCGGCGCACGGCCATGGTGAACTCGGCGTGCCGCCGCATACGCGCCTGCGCTGGAAGCATCGGCGGCCTGCCCGGGTGCCGGTGGCCAGGCCCGTCAGGCGCTCAGCCGCGCGCGCCCCTTGCGCCTGCGCGCGGCGAGCACCGCCCGCCCGGCGCGGGTGCGCATCCGCAGGCGGAATCCGTGCTTCTTCGCGCGACGGCGGTTGTTCGGCTGAAAAGTACGCTTGCTCACTGAGGGCTCCAGATGCGGTGCTTTGGCTCACGCCCCACCGCCCGGGCAGCCGCATCCGCACTGCGCCGGCCCGGTGGCCGGTCTATCAGCCTAGGTGCCGGCTGCCCGGCCGGTCAAACCGGAGCACCCGCGCCCGGCGGCCGCGCGGGCCCGGCAGTTCGCCGGCCCCCCCGGCACTTCGCCGCCCCCGCCTGGCACTTCGCCGACAGGTTACCGGAACACAGCCATTCGCTGAACGCACCGCAAGCCGGAAGCTTAGGCTGTGGACAACCGCATCCGGTTCAAGGGGCGGGCGCGAGAACCCAGACTTGCTCACGAAACTACTCAGGGTGACCGGGTGACCGGGACCGGCGCCGGCAACGTGTTCCACAACCTGTGGATAGACCTCTGGACTGTCGTGGGGGCGCGAGGTGAACAATCGTGACTGAAACAGACCTCGCCGAGGTATGGGCCCGGTCGCTCGATGACCTGAACGGGATACAGATCGAGGCTCATCAGCGCGCCTGGCTCAAGCTGACCAGGCCGCTCGGCCTGGTCGAGAACACGGCGCTGATCGCGACGCCCAACGAGTTCGTCAAGGAGCAGCTCGAGACCCGGCTGCGCACACTGATCACGCACGCGCTGTCGCGGGAGCTGGGCCGCAGCATCCAGCTCGCGGTCACGGTGGACCCGGCCGCCGCCGTCGGCGGCCCGGCGGGTCCCGCGCCGGACGGGGCGGACCGGCCGCATCCCGGCGCCGCGCGGCCGATCGACCCGCTCCGGCCCGGCGCCGGGGCGAGCCGTCCGGAGCAGGCCGTCGCCCCGGACGCCGACGGCGGCGGCGCGGGCGGCCAGCCCAGGACCTCGCGGCCGGGCGGCGGCCAGCACGTGCCGCGGCCGGCGTCAGCCAGGCTCAACCCCAAGTACACCTTCGAGACGTTCGTCATCGGGTCCAGCAACAGGTTCGCCCACGCGGCCGCGGTTGCGGTGGCCGAAGCCCCCGCCAAGGCATACAACCCGCTGTTCGTCTACGGCGACTCCGGGCTCGGCAAGACGCACCTGCTGCACGCCATCGGCCATTACGCGCAGAACTTCTACCAGGGCGTCAAGGTGCGGTACGTGAGCTCGGAGGAGTTCACCAACGATTTCATCAACATGATCAGGGACGGCAAGCAGGACGGATTCCGGCGCCGGTACCGCGACGTGGACGTGTTGCTCGTGGACGACATCCAGTTCCTGGAGAACAAGGAAGGAACCCAGGAGGAGTTCTTCCATACCTTCAACACCCTGCACAACGCCAGCAAGCAGATCGTGATCTCCAGTGACCGCGCGCCGAAGCGCCTGGTGACGCTGGAAGACCGGCTCCGCAGCAGGTTCGAGTGGGGACTGCTCACCGACGTGCAGCCGCCCGAGCTGGAAACGCGCATCGCCATCTTGCGCAAGAAGGCCGAGCAGGAGGGGCTGAACGCGCCTCCGGAGGTCCTGGAGTACATCGCGAGCCGGATCTCCACCAACATCCGCGAGCTCGAGGGCGCGCTCATCCGGGTCACCGCGTTCGCCAGCCTCAACCGGCAGTCCGTGGACCTCCAGCTGGCCGAGATCGTGCTGAAAGAATCTCATCCCCGAGGCCCAGGGACCGCAGATCACGGCGACCACGATCATGGGGCAGACCGCTTCCTACTTCGGGCTGTCCATCGACGATCTCTGCGGGACGTCCCGGTCCCGGGTGCTGGCCACCGCCCGGCAGATTGCCATGTACCTGTGCCGGGAACTGACCGACCTGTCGCTGCCGAAGATCGGCCAGCAGTTCGGCGGCCGCGACCACACCACGGTCATGTACGCGGACCGCAAGATCCGGTCCTTGATGGCCGAACGCCGGTCGATCTACAACCAGGTCACCGAGCTCACCAACCGGATAAAGCAGCAGGCCCGGGCCGGATGAACGCCGGGAAACCGCGCGATGACGGCCGGCCTAACCCCGGTGAATCGGTCCGCGGACTGCAATCGGAGCGCACAGCCTGTGGACAACTCTGGGGAAAAGCTCGGGGCAACCGCGGGGCAGCGGGGGAAGCGCAGGGGAGAAGATGCGGACAACCGGCCGGGGCGGCGCGACACCGCACAGCCAGCCCACGGCCGCGGCGCTGCACTCAACACCTGCTGTGGACGCGGAATGCCGGGCCAGCCTGGGAGAACGGCAGTTGTCCCCACGATCCACCGTGCCTACTGCGACTACGTTCTCTTCTTTATCTGACAACCTCAACCAACAGCAGCCGACCGGCGCGGCCGCCGGTCATCTCACGACCGGCCAGGACACGGCGTCATTAGCTAGTCGCCATCGGCCTGCCCGTGCGAGGATCCCTGCACACGTGCAGCGGACAGGAGGCGGTTCGCAGTGAGATTCCAGGTAGAGCGCGACGTGCTGGCCGAGGCCGTGGCGTGGACGGCGCGGGCGCTGCCGGCCCGCCCGGCGCTCCCGGTGCTCGCCGGGATGCGGCTGCAGGCAGCCGAGGAGCTGACGCTCTCCAGCTTCGACTATGACGTCTCCGCCCAGGCGTCGCTGCCGGTGGCGGCCGACGAACCCGGTGACGTGCTCGTCTCGGGGCGGCTGCTCAGCGAGATCACCCGCAGTCTGCCGCCGCGGCTGGTCGAGGTCCGCACGGAAGGCTCGCGGACGATCCTGACCTGCGGCAGCGCGCATTTCTCCCTGCTCATGCTGCCGGCTGAGGACTACCCCGCGCTGCCCGCCATGCCACCCTCGGTCGGCACCGTGGAAAGCGACGTGTTCGCCTCCGCCGTCGCCCAGGTGGCCGCGGCCGCGGGCCGCGATGACACGCTGCCCGCGCTGACCGGCGTGCGGGTGGAGATCGAGGCGGACACGCTGACGCTGATCGCCACCGACAGGTACCGGCTCGCGGTGCGCGAGCTGCGCTGGAAACCGGCCCGGCCGGACCTGAACGCCGCCGTGCTGGTACCGGGCAAGGCGCTGTCCGACACCGCCCGCGCGCTCACCGCCGGGGCCGAGGTCTCGATCGCGCTCGCCCTGCCCGGCGAGAGCGGGGACGGGATGATCGGCTTCGAGGGCGGCGGCAGGCGCGCGACCACCCGGCTGCTCGGCGGGGAGTTCCCCCGCTACCAGGCCCTGCTCCCTGACCAGGTGAACGCCACGGCCGAGCTGCCGGTGGCGCTGCTGACCGACTCGGTCAAGCGGGTGGCCCTGGTGGCCGAGCGCAACACCCCTGTCCGGCTGGCCTTCTCCGCCGGGCAGCTGCTGCTCGAGGCGGGCACCGGAGATGAGGCCCAGGCGGCCGAGACGCTGGAGGCGAGCTACGAGGGCGAGGACATCCAGATCGCGTTCAACCCGCAGTACCTGCTCGACGGGCTGACCGCGATGGACTCCGACACCGTCCGGATCTCGTTCACCACCCCGGCCAAGCCCGCCGTGATCACCGGCAAGCCAGCCGCGGACCAGGCCCCCGACTACCGGTACCTGCTGATGCCGATCCGGCTCGGCGGATGACCGTGAGCCGCCCGGGCCGGCCCGGGTGAGCGCGGGACCGCAGTAGCCTCGCACCCGTGAGCGTTGTTCGGAACCGGATCGTGAGCGCGGGCCCGGAGCGCCTGCGCGAGCGGTCGGGCCAGGCCGGGATGCGGTCGCCGGAGCAGGCTAGGGTGAACGACGCCACCGTGAATGAGGCGCTGTGCACCTGACCCGGCTCGCGATGACCGACTTCCGCTGCTACCCGGCGGCGGACCTGCGGCTGGAGCCGGGCGTGACGTCGTTCACCGGCGCGAACGGCCAGGGCAAGACCAACCTGATCGAGGCGGTGGGCTACGTGGCCACCCTGGCCAGCCACCGGGTCGCGACCGATGCGCCGCTGGTGCGCGCAGGCGCGGAGCGGGCCATCGTGCGGGCCGCGGTGACGGCGGCCGACCGCAGCACCCTGGTCGAGATCGAGATCAACCCGGCCCGGGCCAACCGGGCCAGGCTCAACCGCGCCCCGGTGCAAAGGCCGCGGCAGGTACTCGGCGCGCTGCGCGCGGTGCTGTTCGCTCCCGAAGATCTCGCCCTGGTCAAGGGTGATCCCGGCGAGCGCCGCCGGTACGCCGATGACCTGCTCGTGCAGTCCGCGCCGAGGTACGCGGGGGTCAGGTCCGACTACGAGCGGGTGGTGCGGCAGCGGACGGCGCTGCTGAAATCGGCGCGGGCCCGGCCTGCGGGCCAGCGGCCGATGCTCGGCGCGCTCGACGCCTGGGACGAGCAGCTGGCCCGGACCGGCGCCGAGCTGATGGCAGGCCGGATCGAGCTCATCGGCGCGCTCCGCCCGCTGACGGTCAAGGCGTACGCGGCAGTCTGCGGTGACGAGCGCGCGGTGGAGATGACCTACCGTCCCTCGTTCGGCGACAAGACCGAGCCGGCCGGCGATCAGGACCAGCTGGCCGGCGGCCTGCGCGCCGCGCTCGCCGAGTCCCGCGGCGCCGAGCTGGAGCGCGGCGTCTGCCTGGTGGGCCCGCACCGGGACGAGATCGACCTGCGGATCGGCGAGCTGCCCGCCCGCGGCTACGCCAGCCACGGCGAGTCCTGGTCACTCGCGCTGGCCCTGCGGCTGGCCGGCTACGAGCTGCTGCGCTCGGCCGGCGATGACCCGGTGCTGCTGCTCGACGACGTCTTCGCCGAACTCGACGCGCAGCGCCGGGACCGGCTGGCCGCGGTGGCGTCCGCCGCCGAGCAGGTGCTCGTCACGACCGCCGTTCCCGCCGACCTGCCGGCGGCGATGGCGGCGACCAGGTTCGACGTGGCCGAGGGGGTGATCACTCGTGCCCGCTGACGACGCCGGCCGCCGGATCCGCAAGGCCCGCGAGGCACTCGCCGCCGCCAGGGCGGACGCCAGGGACCGAGGCGAAAGTCCCGGCCCCGCCCGTTCGGCTGGAAGAGATTCTGCCGAACGGCACGGCGGCAGCCCCGCCGGGCAGCGCGGATCCGGCGGGGCAGAATCCGCAGCCGCTGGGAGCGGCGATCAGCCAGCTGCTGGCCGAGCGGGGATGGCGGCAGCAGGCCGCCGTCGGCTCGGCGTTCGGCCGCTGGGAGCAGATCGTCGGCCCGGAGCTCGCGGCGCACGCCAGGCCGGACGGGTTTTCCGGTGGTGAGCTGGTGGTGACCGCCGATTCCACCGCGTGGGCCACGCAGCTGCGGCTGCTGGCCGGGACCCTGGTCAGGCGGCTCAACGCCGAGCTCGGCGAGGGCACGGTCCAGCGGGTCAAGGTCCGGGGCCCGGCCGGGCCGCCGCGCCAGCCCGGCGCATGGCGGGCGCCCGGCGGCCGCGGGCCGCGCGACACCTACGGCTGAATGCGCCCATGTCAGACGCTACCCGCAGGTAAAATGGTATAGCACACGGGCAGATGACGCTGGGTCTCGTGGCGCTCGTTCCCGGCAGGAGGAGTTCGGAGACTTTGTCTTACGACGCACGCTCGATCACCGTCCTCGAAGGCCTCGAGGCAGTACGCAAGCGACCCGGCATGTACATCGGCTCCACGGGGGAGCGTGGCCTGCACCATCTCGTCCAGGAGGTGGTGGACAACTCGGTGGACGAAGCCCTGGCCGGGTCAGCCGACCTGATCGAAGTCACCCTGCTGGCCGACGGCGGCGTCCGGGTCCGCGACAACGGCCGCGGCATCCCGGTGGACCTGCACCCCGGCGAGCAGCGCCCCGCGGTCGAGGTCGTGCACACCACGCTGCACGCCGGCGGCAAGTTCGACAGCAAGTCCTACGCGATCTCCGGCGGCCTGCACGGCGTCGGCGTCTCGGTGGTCAACGCGCTGTCGGCCCGGCTCGAGGTGGAGGTGCGCCGGGAGGGGCACGTCTGGCGCCAGGCATACGAGAAGGGCGACCCGGTCACCCCGGTGATCAAGGGCGAGGCCACCGACGAGACCGGCACCACGACGACGTTCTGGCCGGACGGCTCGATTTTCGAGACCCTGGACTGGAGCTTCGAGACGCTGTCCCGGCGGCTGCAGGAGATGGCCTTCCTCAGCCGCGGCCTGCGGATCACGCTGACCGACGAGCGCCCGGATCACATCAACGGCGAGCCGCGCGTGGTCAGCTACCACTACGCCGGCGGCATCGCGGACTTCGTCCGGTACCTGAACGCCTCCAAGGAGCCGGTGCACAGCTCGATCATCGAGTTCGGCGACGAGGGCGACGGCATCGCCGTCGAGATCGCGATGCAGTGGAACGCCTCCTACTCCGAGTCGGTGCACACGTTCGCGAACACGATCAGCACCGCCGAGGGCGGCACCCACGAGGAAGGCTTCCGCGCGGCCCTCACCACGATCATCAACCGGTACGCCAGGGAGCAGAAGCTGCTCCGCGAGAAGGACGACAACCTGACCGGCGAAGACGTCAGGGAGGGCCTGACGGCGATCGTCTCGGTCAAGCTGGCCGAGCCCCAGTTCGAGGGCCAGACCAAGACCAAGCTCGGCAACACCGAGGCGAGGTCGTTCGTGCAGAAGGTCTGCAACGACCACCTGCGGGACTGGTTCGACCGCAACCCCGGCGAGGCCAAGGACATCATCACCAAGGCCGCCCAGGCCGCCCGCGCCCGGATCGCCGCGCGCCAGGCCCGCGACCTGACCCGGCGCAAGAGCCTGCTGGAGTCCACGTCGCTGCCGGGCAAGCTGGCCGACTGCCAGTCCTCGGACCCGGCCAAGTGCGAGATCTACGTGGTCGAGGGAGACTCGGCCGGCGGCTCGGCCAAGGGCGGCCGGGACCCGATGTACCAGGCCATCTTGCCGATCCGCGGCAAGATCCTGAACGTGGAGAAGGCCCGGATCGACCGGGTGCTCAAGAACAACGAGGTCCAGGCCATGATCACGGCGCTGGGCACCGGGATCCACGACGACTTCTCCATCGAGAAGCTCCGCTACTACAAGATCATCCTGATGGCGGACGCGGACGTGGACGGCCTGCACATCCGGACCCTGCTGCTCACCCTGCTGTTCCGGTTCATGAAGCCGGTGATCGAGGCGGGCCACGTCTACCTGGCCCAGCCGCCGCTGTACAAGATCAAGTGGGATGGCCGCGGGGTGCAGCCCGAGTACGCCTACTCCGACCACGAGCGGGACCGGGTGATCGCCGCGGGGATCGCGGCCGGCCGGAAGGACCCCAGGCCGCGGGACGGCGTCCAGCGGTACAAGGGCCTGGGCGAGATGAACGCCACGGAGCTGTGGGAGACCACCATGGATCCGGCCCACCGGGTGCTGCTGCAGGTGACGGTCGACGACGCGGCCCAGGCGGACGAGCTGTTCACCGTGCTCATGGGCGAGGACGTGGAGGCGCGGCGGTCCTTCATCCAGCGCAACGCCAAGGACGTCAGGTTCCTCGACATCTGAGCGGCGTCTGCGCGCGACACATTTACCGAGAGCTTTACCGAAAGGCCAGGAATTGACTGAGCTGGACACGGGTGCGCCGGCCGGCGGTGACCGCACCGAGCCCGTAGACATCCAGATCGAGATGCAGCGCAGCTATATCGACTACGCGATGTCGGTGATCGTCGGGCGCGCGCTGCCCGACGTCAGGGACGGCCTCAAGCCGGTGCACGTCCGCATCCTGTACGCGATGTACGACGGCGGCTTCCGGCCGGACCGGTCGTTCTTCAAGTGCGCGCGCGTCGTCGGCGAGGTGATGGGCCAGTACCACCCGCACGGCGACAGCGCGCTCTATGACGCGCTGGTCCGGATGGCCCAGCCGTGGTCGATGCGCTACCCGCTGATCGACAGCCAGGGCAACTTCGGCTCGCCGGGCAACGACCCGCCGGCCGCCATGCGCTACACCGAGTGCAAGCTCGCGCCGCTGGCCATGGAGATGCTGCGGGACATCGACACCAAGGCGGTCGTCAACTTCCGGGACAACTACGACGGCCGCTCGCAGGAGCCCGTCGTGCTGCCGGCCCGCTTCCCCAACCTGCTGGTCAACGGCTCGGAGGGGATCGCGGTCGGCATGGCCACCAAGATCCCGCCGCACAACCTGCGCGAGGTCGGAGCTGGGGTCCAGTGGTACCTGGACAACTACGAGGCCACCGACGAAGAACTGCTCGACGCGCTGATCGAGCGGATCCCCGGCCCGGATTTCCCCACCGCCGCGCAGATCGTCGGCCGGCGCGGCATCAGGGATGCCTACCGGACCGGCCGCGGCTCGATCACCATGCGCGCGGTGGTCGAGGTCGAGGAGGACATCAAGGGCCGCGCCTGCCTGGTCGTCACCGAGCTGCCCTACCAGGTCAACCCGGACAACCTGGCGCTGAAGATCGCTGAGCTGGTGAAGGACGGCCGGATCAGCGGCATCGCCGACGTCCGGGACGAGTCCAGCAACCGGGCCGGGCAGCGGCTGGTCATCGTGCTGAAGCGGGACGCGGTCGCCAAGGTCGTGCTGAACAACCTGTACAAGCACACCCAGCTGCAGGACACGTTCGGCGCGAACATGCTCGCCCTGGTCGATGAGGTGCCGCGCACGCTGCGCCTGGACCAGATGATCAGGTACTGGGTCACCCACCAGATCGACGTGATCGTCCGGCGCACCAGCTACCTGCTCAGCAGGGCGCAGGAGCGGGCGCACGTCCTGCGCGGGCTGCTCAAGGCCATCGAGCGCATCGACGAGGTGATCGCGCTGATCAGGGCGAGCGCCTCGGCCGCCGAGGCGCAGCAGGGCCTGATGGAACTGCTCGAGATCGACGAGATCCAGGCGCGCGCCATCCTCGACATGCAGCTGCGCAAGCTCGCTGCGCTCGAGCGGCAGCAGCTCATCGACGAGTTCGACGAGCTGGCCAGGAGGATCGCCGACTACGAGGACATCCTGGCCCGGCCGGAACGGCAGCGGGAGATCGTCTCGACCGAGCTCGGCGAGATCGTCGGCAAGTACGGCGATGACCGGCGGACGGAGATCATCGCCTACGACGGCGACATGTCCGACGAGGATCTGATCGCCGAGGAGGACGTGGTCGTCACGATCACCCGCGGCGGCTACGCGAAGCGGACGAAGACCGACCTGTACCGGGCCCAGCGGCGCGGCGGCAAGGGGGTGCGCGGCGCGCAGCTGCGCACCGACGACATCGTGGGGCACTTCTTCGTCACCACGACGCATCACTGGATCCTGTTCTTCACCAACAAGGGCCGGGTCTACCGGGCCAAGGCGTACGAGCTGCCGGACGCGGGGCGGGACGCCCGCGGCCAGCATGTCGCCAACCTGCTCGCCTTCCAGCCCGACGAGGAGATCGCCGAGGTGCTGGCGCTGCGCGACTACACCGTCGCGCCGTACCTCGTGCTGGCCACCAGGTCCGGGCTGGTGAAGAAGTCCAGGCTGACCGACTTCGACTCGCCGAGGACGGGCGGCATCATCGCCATCAGCCTGCGCGAGGACGACGAGGTGATCGCGGCCCGCCTGGTCTCGCCCGACGAGGACCTGCTGCTGCTGAGCAGGCATGCCCAGGCGATCAGGTTCCGGGCCAGCGACGATTCGCTGCGACCGATGGGCCGGGTCACCTCGGGCGTGATCGGGATGCGGTTTGTCGACGGCGATGAGCTACTGGACATGCACGTAGTGCGAGATGACGAGGACGTGCTGGTCGCTACAGGTGGCGGTTTTGCAAAGCGCACCCCGGCGGAGCAGTATCCGCTACAGAATCGGGGAGGTAGGGGCGTGCTCACCGCGCGGATCACCGAGTCGCGGGGCGAGCTGGTCGGCGCGCTGATGACCAGGCCGGAGGACGAGGTATTCGCGATCACGTCCGCCGGCGGGGTGATCAGAACCCGGGCCGGCGAGGTGAAGCTCTCGGGCAGGCAGACCATGGGGGTCCGGCTGATGAACCTGGGACCGGGTGACAGCGTGGTGGGGATCGCCCGCAACGCCGAATCACTGGAAGAGGTCGCCGACGAGACGCCTGACGAACCCGGGAGCGAGGACAACGAAATGGCCGGTGGGGACGTCTCATGAGTATGCGCGAGAGCGGAAGTGACACGTGGCCGCGTTTCGCGGCGTTTCCCGGGGATAACCTCGATCTAGGAAACGTTCCGGAGGAGAGTGACGTGGATCACGACACGGAACCACCGTCCTGGCTGTCCGGGGCGGCTGCGGTCGGCACCGGAGCCGATCCGCCCGACCCGGACCAGGGGACCGAAGACGAGCACCAAAGGCAGCCCTCGTCCGCCGATGCCACCGTGGCCGACGACGGCACCGCGGCGCCCGGGTTCAGCGGCACCCCCCTGCCCGGCTCCGGATTCGGTCCGGCACCCGCCGACGCCCTGGGCTACGATGACGGCCCGGGCTTCGACAACGCGCCGGGCTTCGACAGCCCTCCGGGCTTCGGGGATGCCCCCGACCCGGGCCCCGGGCTCGGAGCCGGCCAGGGTGCGGATGCTTACGGCCACCCGGCCGCTCCCGGCCTGAGCGACCCGGCCGAGCCCGCCCCCGGCTACGGTCACGCGCAGCAGGGTGATTACGCCGGCGAGTACCCGGGCCAGTACGCCAGCCCCTACCAGGGCAGCGGGTTCGGCGCCGCCCCGGCCGGGAATTCGTTCGGCCCCCCCTCGGCCGGCCCGGTGTACGGCGGGGCGGCCGCGGCCGCCGGTTACACCGTCGGGCAAGAGAACGGGCTCGGGCCCCGGGACCAGGCTCTGCCGTTCCAGGCGCAGTACCCGCCGCCTCAGCAGCCCAAGTCCAGGGTGACCGCCTCGCTGCGGGCCGTCAGGCGGCGCAAGCCGTCGTCCAGGCGGGCCGCCCGGCAGGGCCGGCAGGCCCAGCTGACCGTGGCCAGGGTGGAGCCCTGGTCGGTGATGAAGTTCAGCTTCGTCATCTCGCTGGTCGCGTTCATCGTGCTGTTCGTCGCGGTAGCCGTGCTCTACGCCGTGCTGTCCGGCCTCGGCGTGTTCGACGCGCTGCAGCGGACCGTGCAGAGCATCACGTCAAGCCAGAGCCAGTCGGGCTTCAACCTGGGGCATTACCTGTCCGCGTCGCGCGTGCTGGGCTACACCGGCCTGCTGGGTGCGGTCAACGTCGTGCTCATCACCGCGATTTCCACGGTCGGCTCGGTGCTCTACAACATCACCGCCGACCTGGCCGGCGGCGTCGAGGTCACGCTGAAGGAGACCGACTGACCCGGGGCGCCCCCGGATGCGGTAGCCTTTCCCGGCGTGCTTCTTCGCGCCCGTAGCGCGACGCGCACGGGCCTGTAGCTCAGCTCGGTTAGAGCGCTTCCCTGATAAGGAAGAGGTCCCTGGTTCAAGTCCAGGCAGGCCCACCCAGGTCA
>CAVXLG010000002.1:0-66898 GCA_963762615.1 uncultured Actinomycetes bacterium
GCCATTCGCGTGCGCTGCCCCGGTCGCTGTCCGGGGGGCAGCGGCAACGGGTGGCGATCGCCCGCGCCCTCGCGGCGGAGCCCGCCGTGCTGATCCTCGACGAAGCTGTCGCCGCCCTCGACGTATCGATCCAGGCCCAGGTGCTGAACCTGCTCGCCGACATCCGCGACCGGACCCGCGTCTCCTACGTCGTGATCAGCCACGACCTGGCCGTCGTACGCCAGCTCACCGACGAAACGCTGGTGCTCCAGCACGGGATGGTGGTGGAACGCGGCCCCACCGCGCGGGTCCTCGACGACCCCCAGCACCCCTGCACGCAACGGCTGCGCGCCAGCGTGCCCCGGCCCGGCTGGAGGCCTGGAAAGGCTATCCGGCACGGGTGAGGCGTTGCCCGCGGCAGGGCGTGACAATGGTCCGGTGGCAACGACAGCAGACCGCCCAGACCCGGCTTCACCGGCCGCGCCGGACGGGGCTGGCCCGGCAGGCCAGCCAGATCCCGCGGTCTTGCTGCGAAGCCGCAGTTACCTGCGGCTGCTGGTGCTGGCCGCGATCTTGGGCGCGCCGATCTCCGTGGTCGCCTACGGCTTCCTGGCCCTGGTCAGCTACCTGCAGAAGGAGATCTTCACGCACCTCCCGCACGGGCTCGGTTTCAGCACCGAGCCGGTGTGGTGGCCGCTGCCGGTCCTGGCGGTGGGCGGTGTCCTGGCCGGCTTCGCCATCCGGTATCTGCCGGGGAAGGGCGGACCCTCACCGGCCAACCCTTTCGCCCTGCATGACCCGCCCACCCCTATTCAGCTTCCCGGCGTCATCCTGGCCGCGCTCGCGACCCTGGTCTTCGGCGCCGTGCTCGGCCCGGAGATGCCGCTGATCGCGATCGGCGGCGGCCTGGCCATCCTCGTCACCCGGCTGTCCAGGCAGCGGGATGTGCCCGACCAGGCGGTCAGGGTGCTGGGTGCCACCGGCAGTTTCGCGGCGGTCAGCACGCTGCTGGGATCGCCCATTATCGGGGCCTTCCTGCTCATGGAGGCGTCCGGGCTGGGCGGGCCGACACTGGGGCTGGTGCTGGTGCCGGGCCTGCTGGCATCGGGAATCGGCGCGCTGATCTTCATCGGCCTGGACAGCCTGACCGGGCTGGGCACATTCTCGCTGGCCATCCCGGGGCTGCCCCATTTCGCCCGGCCCGACCTGGCCGAGTTCGGCTGGGCAGTGGCGATCGGGCTGGCCGCCGCCCTGATCGGCCCGGGTATCCGGTGGCTGGCGCTGGTCCTGAAGACGTACGTGGACAAGTGGACCATGGTCGCGGTGCCGCTGGCCGGGGTGGTGGTCGGCGTGCTCGCGATCATTTACGCAGAGGGGACAGGCAAGTCAACATCCGAGGTGCTCTTCTCCGGACAGGATGACATCGGCCCGCTGATCCACAACGCGGCCAGCTACTCCGTCGGCGCGCTGCTGCTGCTGATGGTGTGCAAGGGGCTCGCCTACGGTGTGTCGCTGAGCAGCTTCCGCGGCGGGCCGATCTTCCCGGCCATGTTCATCGGCACGGCCGGCGGCATCGCGCTGTCCCACCTGCCCGGGCTGCCGCTGGTGCCCGCGGTCGCAATCGGCATCGGCGCGATGACCGTGGTGATGCTCACCCTGCCGCTGACCTCGGTGCTGCTCGCCACGCTGCTGCTGGGATCGGACGGCGTGACCGTCATACCGCTGGTGATCGTGGCGGTGGTCGTCGCCTACGTCGCCGCCGCCCGTATCGCACCGCGCCCGCCCGCGCGGCCGGAGGAAAGCAGACAGACGGGCAGCAGCGCGCACGCGGATACTGCCGCGCAGGCATGAAGCAGTCTCAGACCCCCTCCACCGCTTCGAGCCGCCCGGAGCGGACCGCGTTGACGAACTCCTGGTAGTCCTGCTCGTTCTGGTCGGCGTACCGCTCGCAGAAGCCGGTGATCGACTGGTCGAACGCGTCGCTGCCGCCCAGGCAGGCGACGATGGCGACCGGGTCCCCGGAGCGGGCGTGCGCCCGCGCCAGCGTCCAGCCGCAGATCCCCGCGTAGAACGTCAGCCCGATCGGCCTCATCTGCTCGACCAGCGCCGAGCCCTTCATGTCACGCAGCTGGCGCCAGTAGAAGTGCCGCCGCACGTCCACCCCTTTGGTCCAGCCGAGGTAGATGTCGCTGGCCGCCTGCATCATCCGCTGCCCCTGCACCACCCGCTCACCGTGCTGCCGGTACCGGCTCTTGCGCACATACGGCTCGAGAACCGAGGTGGTCGCCTCCTTGACCTGAAGGAAGAGCGGGTCGTGCGCGTCGCGGCCCTGGAGCAAGACGATGAACGCCCGGGTGCCGACGCTGCCCACGCCGACCACCTTGCGGGCCGCATCCACGACCTCGAAGCGCTCCAGCAGCTTGCGCCGGTCATCTTGCAGGGTGGCCCGGTAGGCGCGGAACTGGTCGCGGATCACCTTGTCGACCTCGCTGGCGGGCAGGCCGTAGGTGGCGGTCCAGTCGCGGAACGGGACGACGACCGGCGGCTGGCTGACGATCCGGTAGGTCCCGTCGACCAGCTCGCCGAGCTTGGACAGCGCCTGCAGGCTGTCACGGGTGTGCGCCTTCTCGGCCGGCCATCCGGCCCACCTCCCGTTCCGGCCGTCCACAGCGCCCGGCTCCAGGCCGCGAGCACACTCCCCGGGCACGGCTGGGCTGCTTTGGATGCGGTCAGTCCTTCTCTCGCGCCCCGATGTTCTATCCTGCCGCGAGCGTGGCGCTGAGGCATCACCCGTTCGGATGAACCCTGCGCTACCCGTTCGTCTTGCCGCACGCCATCAAGTCGCAGCAATGTCCATCTACCGCAAGCTGGGCTCCTCCTCACCCAGCCAGGCGGTCGCCTGGTCCCGTGAGCTTGGGCTCCTGGAGTCGTGCCGACCGGCCTTTCACCCCATCAAGGGGATGAAGTTCGCTCCGGGGCCAGATGAAGTGGTGTCCTCGACGGCGAGCGGAGGCGTATGAGCCAGACACGGAAATTCCAGGAGACCCTGCGCAGGCTGGCGATGATCGATGAAAGCTTCGTCGAAGGCGACGCCGGGCTGAGGCTCAGCCTCACCAGGAAATCGGCCCTGGATCTCAAGACGGCGGCGTTGCTGCAAGTGGCGGTGTCGGCGGCTATCGGATCACCGGGGGTCTGCCTCGAATGGAGCGTGGGCCGGGCGATGGCGGCAGGCGCGACTGAGGACGAGATTGCCGATGTGCTGCTGGCGATTGCCCCGGTGGCTGGGCTCAGCCGGATTGCCTGCGCTGCTCCCGATGTGGCGGCCGCGCTCGGGTATGACATCGAAGCCGCGCTGAAGGAACCGTAGGATCACCGACGGCTACCCATCTGATCATCTCCGTCTTCAGGCGTGAACCTGGTCGCTGTCGGGGGGCTGAGCAGAATCATGATGTCTCCCTCTCCTGCCAGGGGGGTGACCGTTTGGGTGACCGGTGCCAGGGTGCCATTGGCCCGGACCAGGAACAGCAGGTCGCTGCCCGCGGGGATCCCCTCGGCCGCTGGGTGGGGGGAGATCCGTGCTCCCTCAGCGCAGCGGCAGTCAACGTCATACCGGGTCAGGCGGGGGCCGAACAGGATCTCGCCGCCGGTATACGGTGCTACCACGCCGTGGCTGGGGCGGCGGGCACCGAGCCGATAGACCGGGCCCTCGACAGTGCCTGCCAGTTCCGCGGCTGCCAGGGCGTTGAAGTCGTCCTCATCGGTGAGCAGGAGCACCGCGGTGATGCCCTCAAGCTCCGCGCCGCGGGCGGTGGCCGAGGCCAGCAACTCTCCGGGCGCGAGTTCCAGGCCAGCCTGCGCGATCGCCTCGCGCTGCTCGTCGAGCCCGGCCCACATCAGCACGTCCAGGCCCGCCGAGGCCAGGGCGCACGCCAGGTCGACGACCCAAGCCTGCCCGCCGACCAGCAGCGGCCGGGTGCGAGACGGGCGGGTGACGCCGACCCGCCGGGCGATCGGCACCGCCGTCAGGCCATAGAGGGCGACCGTAGCCACGATCACCACGAACGTGACCGGAAGGATCTTCGAGGCGCCGCCGACGTGCTTGGCGGCTAGCTGCGCCGAGAACGTTAACGCGGTGGCCGCCGCGACGATGCCGCGCGGGGCCATCCATCCGGTGAACTCACGTTCCCCCCGGGTCAGGTCGGTACGGAGGGTGGCCAGGAATGCCACCAGCGGCCGGGTGATCAGCACCAGGACGGCCACCAGCCCCAGCGCCGGCAGCACCAGGTGGCTGAGCGACGCCGGGGTGACAGTGGCGGAGATGGATACGAACAGCACCCCGACGATCAGCTGCACCAGCGTCTCGAAGAACGGCCGCCGGGCGGGGGCGTCGAAACCATCCATGTTCGCCACCGCCAGCCCCATGACGATGGCCGCCAGCAGCCCCGCGTCCTCACGCACTATGTCGCACGCAGCGGCAACGCCGATCACGCAGGCCAGCTGGGCCGAGGTGCCGAGCACCTCGCCGAGCCGGAGGCTGCGCAGCAGGAACCACAGCAGCGCGATGCCGATGACCGCCCCGGCCACGCCGATCCCGACGGTGATCAGGAACTCCCCGAGCTGATAGGCCACGCTCTTGCGGGCGCCTGCCGCCACCGCCGCGTACACGACCGCCCCCAGGATGCCGCCGACCGGGTCGATCAGCGATCCTTCCCAGGCAAGCACCCGGCGCAGCCGTTCCGTCGGCCGGATGAAGCGCAGCAGCGGCGCCACTACCGTCGGCCCAGACACCACCAGGATCGCGCCGATCATCAGCGCCGCCCCGGCGGACATTCCGAGCAACAGCGCCGCGAACGCCGCCGCGAACGCCCAGGTGATTAGGACTCCCCAGGTGATCAGCCGGATCACCACGCGGCGGGTGTGCCCGCGCAGCTTGCGAAGTTCCAGCCCCAGCCCGGCGTCGTAAAGGATGACCGCCACCGCCAGCGACACCAGCGGCTGGAACGCGGCTCCGAGCAGCCGCTCCGGATTCACATCGCTGGTCAGCGCGCCCGCGATGAAACCTGCCGGTAGCAAGATGATCAGCGCCGGGATCCGCAGCCGGCTCGCCAGCACCTGAGAGCCGACCGCGAGCACCAAGATCAGGCCGACCCCGGTCAAGATCTGATCCGTCGTCATCAGGCTCACCGCTTCCCGGATCAGACTGACACCGCGTTCTGGCCAAGACCGGCAGCCACTGGGTGCCGCCGAGACTCCCCGAAGATGCGCGAGGGCCAGGGGCCGCTTACCCGGGCAAGCGCCCCCGGTCAGCGATGCTGGCTGACTGCGCACCGCCGTCTGCTTCTGGTACCCGGCCCGCTTCAGTTATCCGGCCCGCTCGATGTCATGGCCACCCTCGGGCACAGGGCCGGCCGTGTTGCCCCGCAGGGGATGATCTGGCCCCGGGTGGCCGGGCCGTTGAGTTCGACTTGCCTGCAGCCGCCGGCGCTCACACTGGCGCAAGTGCGCCGGGCAGGTCAGGCCGCCAGCAGCTTGGCCTTCTCGCGGTCGAACTCCGCGGCGGAGATGACCCCGCGGTCGCGCAGGTCGGCCAGCTTGGCCAGCTGGTCGGCGGGAGTGCCTGAGCCGGCGGCATCGTGGACGTAGCTGCGGAACTCCTGGTCCTGCTGCTGGGCCTGCTGCGCGGCCCGGTCCTGCATCGAGCCGCCGCGGGCGATCAGGTACACCAGCACCCCGATCAGCGGGATGAACAGCACGAACACGAACCACAGCGCCTTGGCCCAGCCGGACAGGTCACGGCTGCGGAAGATGTCGATGAACACCCAGATCAACACCCAGAACCAGACCACCCACAAGAAGATCAGGAAGATCGTCCAGAACGCGCCCAGCAGCGGATAGGAATACGAACTCGAGGCAAGCGGCATGACGACTCCTCTTCGCGCCGGTGAGGCTGCCGGCAGCGGCCGGCTAACGGGTCCTGCGCCCCGCGCAGGCCCAGTATCGGCGCAGGGCGGATCAGCGGCATCACCCCGCGCGGGTAAGACAGGTGTCCGTCCCCGCCGGCCGACAAGCCCGGCTCTTACCGCCGAGACCAGGAACGGCGCATCCGGGCTGGCTTGATTCACGGCCGGAACGGCGGGTTGATACCTGTCGCCGTGGTAGGCGTAGCCGCCCAATGCGCGGCCAACCGTCGGGTGTGATGGTGCCGGACCTTACTGAGCTAGCTCAAATGCCAGCCACCGTATGCTGCACAACCTCGTTCGGCACGATTTCCGGTCCTCTGCTGTCTGTCGGCAGGGATACGACCAGCGGGGGATCGTTAGTGACCGTCGATTTCCTCCAGCGCAGCCGCGACGTCATAGCCGAGCGCGGTCGCCACATCGGGAGCGGCAAAGACGATCCGGCCGAGCCCGGCCACCGGGGCGATTGCCAGCAACACGTCGGCGATCTCGTCCTCACTCGCGCCCGCGGCCATCGCCCGGCCGGCGGCCCATTGCAGGCATGCCCCCGGCGACCCCATGGCCACACATGCCCCTACACGGAGCAGCGTCGCGGTTTTCGGATCCAGGGCGGACGTCGCGGCCAGGCCGAGCCCAAGCCCGGCTTCATCTTCCGTAAAACGCTCCTGGATCATCGCCAGCTTGCGCAGCGTTTCCTGGAATCTCGCCGTCTGGGCCATGTGTCTCACCTGCCATCAAGGCACCATTCCACCTCGTGCGGGGGCAAACCGTATCATCCGGAGGGTGTGAAAACCGGTGCTTGTTTATTCGCCCCCTCAGGCGGTGGTTTCCGGTAGGCGGTGGGGAGCATGCAGCGATCCCGGGCCGAGCAGGGCCCTGAAAGCCGGCCCGTCCGGCGGGCTCGTGACGGCGGCGCCTCGCTCGGCCGCCCCGGCCCATCGTTCGGCGTGGGTCGGCTTTCCGGTCAAAGCGGAGAGAAACGCCGCGTTCATTTACCAGGATCGAGCGCTCCTACGGGCAAACGGGCAGGTCTGGGGGTACTCGCTGACCGCGGGTTGAGCAATCATTTGAAGGCTTGCCTTCCCGCCGCGGTGTAGGCTTGACCATCGGTGCGAGGTGCTCCAGCGCGTCATCGATACTCGAGTACACCGGCATCCGCCGAGCCAGGCCGCCGATCCGCAGCAGTTTCGTTACCGGCGGCCGTGGCGCGAGGAGCCCATAGCGGCAGCCTGCCGCGTCGGCGTGGTTGGCAATCCGGACGAAGGCGCTGAGTCCGCGGGCATCGCAAAAGAATAGCCCGGTCAGGTCAAGCAGCAGCAGACACGAGTGACTGGTGATAGCTGCATAAGCTTGCTCGGCCAGGCCGTCGGCGCTGGCGAGATCCAGCTCTTCCGGAGCGCGCAAGACTTCGATCCTGGGCTCGCGATCCGCCGGCGTCTGGTCCTTGATCTCGGTCATCATGTGGCTCCGCGGCTTACTCCCGGTCGGTGCGTTCCGGTGGCTCCGAGGATGTGGTATCCGGTCTCGGCCAGGGCCTGGAACTCGGGGAAGCAACGTGGCCTCAGATCAGCCCGAGCTGCTGGGCCCGGCGGACCGCCTCGCCGCGGTGAGCTGCGCCGAGCTTGCGGTAGGTGCTTTTCAGGTGTGATTTGACAGTGTTGACCGAGATGTACATCTGGCTGGCGATCTCAGTGGTATTGAGCATGGCTGAAACATTTCGTAGTACCTCCTGCTCGCGTCTGGTGAGCGACTCGACCACCAGGGTCATGGGCTCGCCGGGGACGGCCACAGTCGCCGGATGCTGATCGGTGCTGGGCGCCGGTGCGAGCAGGTCCCGGTGGGCATGGGCCACCGCGGGGGCGTGCTGCAGCACCGGGCCGATCCAGCCCCGCTCCATGAGCAGCGGCAGCCTGAGCTGGTCACGTCCGGCCAGCCGTAGCGCGGATGCGAGTGATCGCTGGGCTCGCGCGTGGTCGCCGCTGTCGTAGCTGAGCCGGGCGTCAGCCAGCCATGCTTGCAGGTGCACCCGGTCGGGGGCCGGGCTGCGGGCGGCGAGCGTGGGGGCGAGCGCGCGCCGTGCGTTCTCCAGGTCCTTGGCGGCCAGCCAGGCGTGCGCGAGTACCACCGCTGCCTCCGCCGAGTCACTGGGTCCGGCCCGCTCAGCGGCGGCGAGTGCCGGCCCGATGTCGCCTGCCGCAGCGTGTGCCCGCGACTCGGTCAGGCTTAGCTGTTGCCCGAGCCACGCCGGAACGGCCCACCCGGTCCGTGCCCTGGCCACGAACTGGGCAGCCAGGTCGGCGCGTCCCTCGGCTAGGCTGCAGCGCGCGGCCACCAGGCAGGCCACTGAGCCGATCAGCTTGTCCGGGCATTCGCCCAGGGCGACGTCCGCCTGCTTCAGCAGGGTGCGCGTCTCGCGCAGTTCACCGTGTTCCAGGTGCACCCAGGCGAGCGCGACGAGTGCCGCCGAGCTTGGGTGCCAGCCAGCGGGCCGCGGCGCGTCGGCCGCTGTCGCATCGGCGGCTAGCTTCGCGGCGCGCTGCGGTCGGCCCTCCCAGGCCGCGATCAGCGCGAGAAGTCCGAGGCAGCAGGCTCGTTCGTGTTCCGCGCCGGAAGCGGTCGCGGCGGCCACGCCCGAATCGAGGATGCGGGCTGCCTCGGCAAGATTGCCTGACCATAGCTCGACAGCCCCGCGGCCGCATAGCACCCGGGCCAGGGTCGCGGCATGTCGGCCGGGCGTGCCGCCGCTGACCGTGCTGGCCAGCGCCTGTGCGGCGCCCCCGGCGCTCGCCGCCGCATCGAGGTCCCCGGTGCGAAGCGAGGCGGCGAGACGGATCACTGCCGCGGACAGTCGGCCCGCGGCCCCCTGGCCGTCGGGAAGGCGGCCGAGGATGCCGTCGGCGAGGTCAAGAGCGGCGGTGCAGGATCCGGGCCGGCCAGCAGGCAGCTCCGCGGCGGCGGAAACCAGGTGCGGCCCGGCATCGGCCCAGGCCTGGCCGTATGGCATGCCGGCGAACTCGGCGGCCAGCGAGGGCGCGGCCCGCGGCTCGATGATCTCGCCGATCGCCAGCCCGTCGATGACCAGGCCGGCCGCGAGTGGCCAGTCGCCGGCCTGCGCGGCGTGCCGCACCGCGTCGGTGAGCAGGCCGTTACGCTCATACCACCGGGCAGCCCGCCGGTGCAGCAGAACGATCCGGCCTGGGCTCTCGCGCCTCAGCTTGAGCCGCAGCACCTCAGCGAACAGCGTGTGATAGCGGTACCACCCAGGCCCGGCCGGCTGGACGAACGCGTTCGCGGCCCCCAGGGCCGGCAGGATCCCCGCGGCGTGCTCGTCACCAGCCAGCTCCCCGGCCAGCTCGGCGCTGACCTGCTCCAGGATGCTCGTGCTTAGCAGAACGTCTCTGATCTCCGGCGGCTGGGTGTTGAGCACCTCCTCCACAAGGTAGCCGGTCAGCGCGCTGTCGTCGGTGATCAGTTCCTTGACGAACTGGTCGGGGTCGGGATGAGAGCCTATCGACATGGCGGCCAGCCGGATGCCGACCGCCCAGCCCTCGGTCCGCCGGGTCAGGCTCTGGAGCGCGGTCGCCGACAGCGTGCCGCCATGCTGGGCCATCAGCAGGCCGGCTTCGGCGACGTTGAACGCCAGGTCGCTGGCCCGGATCTCGGCCAGCTGGCCGGCCAGCCGGTAACGGTGCAGCGGCAGCAGCGGATCCATCCGCGAACAGGCCACCAGGCGCAAGCCGGCGCCTGCGTTCCGCAGCACGAAATTCAGCCCATCCAGCACCAGCGGCTCGGTCAGCACATGGAAGTCGTCCAGGACCAGTGTCGCCGGCGGATCCTGGGCGGCCAGCAGGGAGGCGAGCCGCAGCAAGAACACATGCTCCCCCCCGGGGGTAGCGGCGGGCCAAGCGTGCGGAACGGCAACGCCGGACCGGCGCAGCGCCGCGACGACATACGGCCAGAACCCCGAGGGCCGGTTGTCATATTCGTCGAGGGAGAGCCAGGCAACATTCCCTGGCCGGGCCGCCGCCCACAACGTCGCTGCCATCGTCTTGCCCGCCCCGGGCGGGCCGGTGACCACGGTCAGCGGGCAGCACTGCGTGCTCCGGGTGATCAGCTTGGTGATCCGCGGGCGCTGGATCGCCCAGCCAGGCACATCAGGCACGGTGACCTTAGATTCCAGGATCGGATCGTCGGCAGATTCCAGGATCGGATCGTCGGCCGGAACGGCCAACGGTCGTGGCCGGGCCATCACGCGCCTGGCAGTGCATATCGCCACGGGGACCTCCCTCGCTCCTCCGGCCGGCAGCCTGACCGCCACCCGCCGTGAGGGATGACATGGTGGGACGCCGCGCCGGCCACCCGCCCGGCGCTTGAGGGCGTTCTGCTCTCCCCACTACCGAATGCCATCCGGGCCGGCCTGCGCATCAGACGATTCGTATGAAATCCGCGTCCCGGCGGCCGAGATCGTGTACGGCCGTGGGTCAACCAATCGCAGCGGAACTTGGGAAACCCGAAATGACGTGCAGCGCTCACCAGAGCCGAGCACGAGGCCGGCGAGCCGCGGCGGGAGAACCGCCAACTCGGTGAGGATGCCCCTCCTGAAGCGAGCCACGGCTTCTTCGGAGAGATCCAGAGCACATGTATCCGTTCATCGAGGCGCAGAAGACCGGACCGGGGGGAGGGTACCGGGCGAAAGCCGTCATCCGCGCTAATCGCAACAGGTGCTGCCCTCGGTTCACGTGCCATCGCCAGGCGCGTTGCCAAGATCACGATGGGGCATACTGCGCTGCGCATCACCCCCGCGGGGTAGTCCTGCGGCCGGTGACCTCGCCAGTGCAATGCCGTGGACTCTGGCCACAGGACGTGGCTGACGTCGGCCGCCGGGTGCCCGGTCGGCGTGCCGGGTGAACTCATCTGGCCAGGGTGATACGCCTCGACCCATCCCGGGGAGAGTCTGGTGATCGGAAGGCCGGGACGAGCAGCTGCCTGTCCAGGCCTCGCTGGCAGGCGGGGCACCGGCATTCTCCCGGACGACTGGAGGGATAACTGATGGCTATTGGGCCGGTGCAGCTCATCGTGCTGGGGTTCAACCACCCCGATTTCCACGGTGAGATCATCAGCGAACTCGAACGGCTCCGCGAAAGCGACACAATCCGCGTGATCGACTCGCTGGCTGTCTACAAGGACGCGAGCGGCGAACTCGAGGTCGAGCACCTCAGCAACCTGACCGAGCAGCAGGCCATCGAGCTCGGCAGCAAGGTGGGGGCGCTCATCGGCCTGGGCATCGAGGGTGAACAGGGGGCCGAGGCCGGCGCAATGGCCGGCGCCGAGCAGGCCGCGGCCGAGGGCATCAACGTGTTCGGCGACGCCGCGGAATGGGACGTGCTGGAAGATATCCCGAACGATTCCGCCGCGGCGCTCATCCTGATCGAGCACCACTGGGCGGTGCCGCTGCGGGATGCGATCGCTCGTGCGGGCGGCTTCCGCCTCGGCGATGGCTTCATCAGCCCCCTCGATCTGGTCGGCATCGGGCTGATGTCAGCCGAAGAGGCCGGGGAAATGCACGCCATGGAGACATCAGCCGCCGCGTCGTGACGGCTGGCCAGGAAACCTTTAAGGAGGAATGTGATGTTCGGAGGACGTAGGGTAGCGCGGCGGACGAGCCGGCGCACCGCTCGGCGAGTCTCACGCCGCCGAAGATAGCGTTAGCGAAGGCACCCGCGGTGCACTCGGGCCCGTCAAACAACGATGCCGTGATCGAGAGGGAGGACGCAGAGCTCGAGCGGCGAACTCCTCGAAGGCCTGCTCCTCATCGCCGTCGGCATCGCCGGAACCAGCGGCATGCTCCAGCACCTCCCACCAGCCTTTCCCGATGACAGACAGCGAGGGCACACAGCCTGACGCCTCACCTGAGGCGCGACCCCCGCCTCGTAAGATCGTGCGGGCGCTGCTACGGGCCTTGGGTTCCACTGCCGTCCTGGTGACCATCTACTACTTGCTGCCTCTGAACCGTTCCGCCACCTGGGCCGCCGTCACGATGCTGGTAATCGGGCTGGCGGTACTCATCGGATTGGTCGCTTTGCAGGTCCGCTCGATCATCGCCTCGCCGTTCCCGGCCCTGCGGGCACTCGAAGCCCTCGCCACCAGCGTCCCGCTGTTCCTGCTGCTGTTCGCTGCCGCTTATGTCGTCATGGCCACAATCTCCGCCAGCAGCTTCAGCCAGCCGCTAACCCGCACCGACGCGTTGTACTTCACCGTCACTGTGTTCACCACGGTCGGGTTCGGCGACATCACCCCCAAGACCGAGGCAGCGCGGCTGGTAGTTACCGGCCAGATGATCACCGATCTCATCATTATCGGGCTCGGGATCAGGGTCATCGTCGGCGCGGTCAAGCGCGGCCTACAGCAGCGGTCGGGAGATCCAGGCTGATAAGAGATCATCGGCAAGACGGACGAGGCGATCAAGGCCGGCAACAAGGCGAGCAAGCGCGTCGCCAGACAGATCATCGACTCGCTGGATGCCCGGCTCGGCTGGTCGCGGAGTTCCGAAACGCAAATTGGTGCGAGTCCGACCCTGCGGGCGCGGCCGCAGAGCGATCGGGTGATCACCGCAGAGGCGGTCACGCATGCCCGGCGTGCCCCAGTTACCGGCCGTGGCCGGGGCGCCGGCCGGGTTCACCTCCGCCGACCTGACCGCCAAGGCTGGCGCCATGACCGGACAGCAGGACTGCTCCGCCCGCTGGGCCGGATACCCGCGCGTAATTACCCAAATCGGATGATGCGTCCCGTGCCCGGCGCCGTCACGCTGAGGTTGTGGCTGAACACTGTGACAAATCATCGCGGGCAGCGGCGCCTGGCGGACCCGCGATGGCCGCGGAGGAGAATGACATGCCGCTGCGCCCCGCCCGTGCGGTTCGCTCGGCGTCATCGGCGCTCCCGTGGCTCGCACCGCGGCTGTGGTGGGCAACGGCTGTCGTGATCTCTCACGGCGTCAACCGCCGCCACAAGCAACGCCCGTGGACACAGGCCTTGTCGCCAAGGCCCCGCTGGGCCGAGCGAGCAACAGCGGGATTGAGGTGCAGAGCGACTTCACGCCCGGCATGTCTCAGATCACCTGAATGTCGTGGGTTGTCGGGGAGCTGGATAGCCAGACGCCGTCATGCCAGCGCGTTCGAGGCACCCCGTGACTCAACCGGATTCTGAGCACAATCTGAGTACGAAGCGACCATTCTGATATCCGAGGAGAATACTGTGAGCCAGAGCCATCTCGTCGTTGACTTCCCGATCAAGGGTCCTGCCATCGCCAAGGCGCTACCCGAAGAGCTGCCCCCGCTGATGCCCGATCTCGCAAGAGCGCAGGACGATCTCGGTACCGTGCACTTCTCCCGTTTCATGGTCGAGGGAGATGAGAAGCTTCTCTTCCTTTCAGACATCGACGGCGAGACTGACGAGCATATTGAGCGGCTCGTGGAGAGTGCCGGTCCGGTGTTTGACGCCATATTCGAATATGTGGACGACCCTCCAGCCACTCCCACGGCAAATAGTCCTGAGCGGGTCACCAAATGGCTGAAGCAGCATGTCCGCGAGCCTCTAGACACGTACTTTGCTTACGAGGACGCTTCGGTTCAGGACATCAAGGAATGCGTGCGTGCGGCGGGCTTTACGGGCAATACCTCGCAGAACACCCTGCTGACATACCTGTCCTTCAAGTCACGTGCGCAAGCCTTTGCCGTGAAGCTGGTCGCCGGGGCCCTGGTAGGAGACAAGGGACACGAAGCGTCGGATTCCATTGGGACGCTGCATGTCGCCCACTGGGTGCCCTTTGAGCACAATCACATAGCCTTCTTCACCGTTTTCGACGGTGATATGGAGAAGTACTTCCAGGATTTTGCAGACAAGACCTCGTTCGTTTTCAATGCGCTCTTTCCACGGGTGGTTGGCGGACCGCCAACCCCGGTCGAAAAGCACGCCCAGGCGTTTTACCAGTGGGGACTCGACAACAACTATCCGTCCATCGGGTTTTACAGCGCCTATCCAGGCCTCTCGGTTCAAGACATCCGAGCCCTCCTGGCCGATCACGGCAAGTCGCCATCGGCCACTGCTGGATAGCACTAGGTGTCACGTGATCACGGACCATGATCAACCCCGAGTCCGGTGCTGGCCAAGGAGTACAACTCACAGCGAGCGTCGGCGATGAAGGGCCCGAGGTTCGTCCGCCGGTTGCTTGGCCGAACGCCGTCTGAGCATCGGGGCGCCGATGGCGATTCAGCGGCCGCGGAAGATTCGGCACTCGACCTCGCAGACATTCAGGGGTTCATTCTCCGCGGTTACAGGATGCCGATGGTGCGGCATTTCCTGTTGACGGTAAGAACTCCGGCACAAGCGCGCACGCAGCTCGGGCGGCTCGTGAGCGGCGACGAATCCGACGCCCCGCAGATCACCACTGCCGAGGACTGGCATGTGGGGTTTGCGCCCGGACCGCGAGACGATCCCGCGGCTGACCCGCGCCGCAAGCCAGACTATTGCCTCAACATCGGTATCACGTGGGCCGGATTGGTTGCACTGGAGATAGAGGAACGCGTCCCAACACTATCGTTCAAGTCATTTGGCGCGTTCATCGAAGGAGCCGCGCCGCGAGCGGAGCTGATCGGGGATACCGGAGCAAGTGCGCCCCAGAAATGGATCGACTGTTTTCGAAAAGGGCACGATCACGTCCTGGTGACGCTGCACGCGATCAGCCCGGAAGCGCTGAACGGCTACAGCGACAGGTTGCGCGCCTTGTTTACCCAAGGAAACGCCTTTCAAGAAATCTGGCGCCAAGACGGGATGGCGCTAATAGAGATGCAGAACGGCCAACCCGTGCCTACGTCCAAGGTTCACTTCGGATATACCGACGGAATCACTACGCCCACCATTCGCGGCGGTCCGGAAGAGTATCGGCCCGACCACCAGGAGCCCTGTGAGCCGTGGCTTTTCGTGTTGCGGGAAGACGCCAAGAACTACGTGGTACCCGAGCCGCGACAACTTGGCCTGAACGGTAGTTTCGCAGTCTTCAAGAAGGTCGAGACCGACGTCGTGGGCTTTGAAGACTTCTTGCAGTCGAATAAAGACAGAATCGATCCCGAGCTACTGGCCGCAAAGATCTGCGGGCGATGGCGCAACGGCGTTCCTCTCGCCTTGTCACCGGATACTGATGGCCCTGCGGGAGGAATATCGCCTGAACAGTTGAACAATTTCGGGTATGTAGATACCGATGGCTCGGGAGATCCGAGGGGGATCCACTGTCCCGTCGGCGCACACATACGCCGAGTCAATCCACGAGGTCAACCAGTCCAGGGCCAGGGGCTGCCCGGCGGCAGCAACAATTCCCATCGGCTGATCCGTCGCGGGCTGCCGTACGGCCCGACCTATGATCCAAAAGAACCCCACGATGGCATCGAGCGCGGGATGCTCTTTCATTTCATCAACTCGAATATCGAAAACCAATACGAGTTCGTACTGCGACAGTGGGTCAATGACAGCGAATTCGCCGGTGCTGTGAGGCTTCACCCCAAGTCGAAAGATCCACTGATTGGCACCCAGAATCCAGCAGATAGTATTTTCGTCATTCCGCAGGCAAACGGAGGCCCGCCGATCGAGGTTACGGGTCTCTCGAGCTTCGTTACGACCAAGGCCGCTACGTACGCGTTTCTGCCGAGCATAACGGCCATCAAATTTATCGCCACCTTGGGAGAAGGCGTGTAATCCGCCGCCAAGTGCGGAGCTCCATGTTCTTGACGCAACTGTTTGGCGGGACCGGCAGTGACCCGACACCACAGCGCACGCTCGACCTGCACTGCCGCAGGGTCCACCGGTTCCGCCGCCACAGCGCGATGAAGACGGCGCGCCCTTGCCTATGCTCGACGAGCTTGCGGATGCCCTCGAACTCGGCGAAGGCAGCGCTGGCCCAGATGACCACCGCGATGCCGACCCCGGCCAGGTCCTCAGCGCGCTCAATCCCACCCGCTCTCTTGGCGGGGCGGGAACGCGAGTTCCCGTCACGACGAGCGCGGACGAGGATGCGCGCGGGCATACCCGGAGGCCGTGAGCGAACTGCCGCTCGAAGGCAGGCCCGGCACCAGCGTCGGCCCGCATGACACTGCGCAGGGCCATGTCATCTGCCTCACCGAGGACGGGGAGCGCCTGGCCGCGATCGTCCCGGCCGAGTACGCCGCGGCTCTAGAGGGCATTACCCCGATCAGGCACGGGAACTGCCCGGAAGATCTCGCTGATGGCGCCGCCGCCCGGCGGGCGTTGGACGAGCCAGGCGAGGACATCCTGCCGGGCAGGCCCGGCCGAGCTTGGCCTGACGTGACCGGCCCGGTCGGCAGAGGACAACCAGACCGCGGAGGTTACTGTGCGTGTGCGCTGGCCGGGGACCGTGCGCATCGTGTGCACCGAAGCAGCGGATCAGGTCGCCCCACGCCGAGCCCGCCAGGCAATGCCCGGAAGCGAAGATTCTGCAGGTCAACGGGTGCACCGCCAGGGACTCGAACCCCGAACCCGCGGATTAAGAGCTTGCCCAAGCCCAGTTCATCTCGGTTCACACGCGCCCGCTGCACAGCTCAGGGCCATGGCGCGTACTGGTATGAACGCGGGTGCACTTGCATGAACTGCAACTAGAACTGCAACTAGCGATGATCAGGTCATGAGGTTGTTCAGGCAGGTTACCGGTGATATGCGTCCGGTGGGAGCTAGGGCGCGTCCCGTGGATCTTGATGGCTGGATCGTGTAGATCGGTACGGCGCTCGATCGACTGAATCGCCATGATCTGACTGATGAGGGCCTAGTCGCATAGGGTGACACAGTTTTCGGCACCCACAGGCGACAAGATGACCTAACCGCACTCGATTCAGGGGTGCGCGAGCCGTCATGTTATGCCTGGTGCAGTACCTGGACGGTGCCGTTGCTGCCGTCGACCCTGACCCGGTCGCCGCTGTGCAGGCGCATGGTGGCGTTGCCGCATCCGACGACGGCGGGGATGCCGAGTTCGCGGGCCACGATCGCGGCGTGGGACAGTGGCGCGCCGACGTCGGTTACGACTGCGGCGGCGCGGGGGAAGATCGGGGTCCAGCCGATGTTGGTGACCGTGGTGACGAGGATCTCGCCGTCGCCGAGCTGGGCGGTGTTTTCGGGCGTGCGGAGTATTCGCGCGATGCCTTCGACCACGCCGGCGGCGCCGGGGAATCCCGTGATCGTGTCGTCCCGCTTGGCCGGCCGGGCGCGCTCGTCGTAGTAGTCGCTGCGCCGGTTCGGGTCGGCCGCCCAGCGGATGGGGTCGAAGCGGCCGCGGATCAGCGCGGGGTAGGTCGGCAGCGCCCGGTAGGTCTCGTAGCTGGCCCGGCGGGCGGGCACCTTGGCGAGGGGCGCCGGGTCGCCGCGGAGCAGGCCGACGGTCTCCGGCAACTCCAGGAAGAACAGGTCATCGCCGTGACCGGTGAGCTGCCCGGCGCGCCGTACCCAGGTACGGACTACCCACGCCGACCTTGCGACCTCGGATCTGGCCGCCTCGCGGTCACGGGCGACCGGCGCCCAGCGCGCGACGAGCTTGCGCGCCGCGGCCGCCTTCTTGGGGTCCTGGCGTGCCAGCCGGTCCCAGGCCGCGGCGCGTGCCGCTTCCTGGTTTGCCAGCAGCGTGCCGACGTCGCGGGGGGTGTCATGGAGGGCGGCGAGCTGGTCGTCGATCCAGGCCGGATCCTCAGCAGGCCGGGGGATCGACAGCTCCACCTCGTGGGAGCCGCGGTGCCCGTACTGGCGGGCGAAGGTGTCCCGGTCGATCTCGCCCCGGCCGAGCCGGACGAGCCCGGTAACCGGGCCGAGACTGGCCAAGGGGAGCCCCTCGGCCTGCTGGCCGGAGAGCAGCAGGGCCGAGTCGGCCTCGCCGACCAGTATCGCCAGCTTGCCGGGAATGGACAGCAGCCTAGTGCCGTGCGCCGCCACCGCGGCAGAGAGCATGTCGCAGGCCTCTTCAAACAGCGGCCGGACCTTCGCTGGCCACAGGCTGGCCAGCACCGTGGCTTCGGTAGCCTGCTCGATCTCGGCGCGCAGCCGTTGGCAGCGGCCCGGCGCGCCGGCGAGGAACTGCGGCATCCGCTTCTGGCTGGCGCGGATTCTGCGCAGCAACGTGACCGCCGCGGGCACCATCAGCCGGAAGGCCTTCCACCGGGGGAGCCGCGGACGCGGGATCTCCTCGACCGGAGGGAGCTTGCCCAAGACCGGGCCAAAGAGTGCGGCGAACCGGCGCGGCGAGATGCCGGCCAGGGCTTCGAGCGAGATCGACATGCTTACGTTCGCGTAGAAGCGTCCGCCGATCCGCCCGTAGCCACGGTAACCGGGCAGGCTCGGCGGGAAGGTCATCCGCGACATGAGCAGCTCGACGAACGACCAGGTGGCAGGCGTCATGACATCAGGGGAGGCCTCGCCGAGGTTGCCGTTGCTCCACAGGTAGTCCCCGGCCAGGCTGTCGTTCCACCGTTCGCCAGGCCCGGCGGCGGGCCGGGAAGCAGGAGTGGTGATCGGCCTGGCCTGGACCACGGACAGCTCACCAGCGGCGAGCGCCCACTCGACGTCCACCGGCTCGTCATACAGCTTTTCGATCGCCAGGCCGACCCGGGCCAGCTCGCCCGCCTCGCCCGGCGAGAGCACCGCCGCTGAACGCAGGCCGGCCGGCGTACCTGCCGCCCGGGTGGCCGCGCCGTCGGCCACGATCATCATCTCCTTGCTGCCCACCTGGTAGCTGACCAGCGCCCCCGACGCCCGGTCGATGACCGCGACGTCGGGGGTGACCTCGCCGGCGGCCACGGACTCGCCGAGGCCCCAGTTCGCGCTGACGACGACCTTGTCGTGAGCGCCGCCGACCGGGTCGATGGTGAACATGACACCGGCAGCCTCCGCCAGCACGAGCTGCTGCACGACGACGGCGATGCTCACCCCGCCAGGCTCGACGCCACACTGGGCGCGGTAACCGATGGCCCGCGCCGACCATAGCGACGCCCAGCACCGCCTGACCGCGTCGAGCACGGCCGCCTCGCCACGGACGTTAAGGTACGTGTCGTGCTGCCCGGCAGCGGACATGCCGGGAAGGTCCTCCACGGTCGCCGAGGACCGTACCGCGACCGGCACGTCGTCGCCGAGTGAGGCGTAGGCCCCGGCGATCGCAGCTGCCGTCGGGGTCGGCACGGGCTGGCCGGCGAACAGCTCACCGATGCGCGCGGCGGCCCCATCGAACGTGGCCGCGTCGGACACGTCGACCGCAGACATGGCCGCCAGCACCGGCTCGCGCAGGCCGCCATGACCGATGAAATCGAGGTACGCGCTGGTCGTCACGTGGAAGCCTGGCGGGACACGGAACCCGGCGCGTGCGAGGCGGGCCAGCGAGGCGCCCTTGCCTCCGGCCACCCCGGGCACGGCGCCCGGATCGTCCAGAGCCATCACCAACGGCACCTGAGCATCCACGAGATACCTCCTGCTTCTATGCCTGGTGGAGCTTCCCCGGTCACTGCCCTGTACGCGACGTTCGGCACCGACGCGACATGCCCCCAAACACGGAGCGATATCTCAGAGCGAGAGAAGATGAACGGTCATGGCTGGCGATAAGCCAAGCAAGCCGTATCCCCGGCGATGGGCAATGATTTACATGCTGGTCCTCGCGCTGGCCTCATCGTATGGATCATCCTCGACGTTTCGCAGGGGTCCCCCCCGGGGTCCACACCCTTGGTGACCATGGGATACCTCGGACGACAGGCCGATCGTGCACGCAGCGGGCACGCGGGGCTTCCCGGCTGCGGTTCTTGTGCGCCGCCCCTCCCTCCATCGGACCGGCTGCTGCTGATTCATTCGCCGGAGGGAAAGATGTCAAGGGTGGCCTTCGCGTGTACGTGACCAGGCACTTTGACCTGTGCTCGTTGCCCTGCGGTCACAGCCGCCCTTGATGTCGTACCGGAGGCGTATCACAATCCGGCGGCAGTCTGGTAGGGGTCTTTACACCTTCCATCGTCATCCGCGACTAACGTTTCCGGTGGATCATGGGACGGGATCCCGCAGCCAGATCCGGATCGACGCGACGTCAACGGTGCCCTGGTACACGAACTCGCGCTTGTCGTAGCGAGTCGCGACGGCACGGAACTGCTTTAGCTTCGCGAAACAGCGCTCGACGGTGTTGCGCTCCTTGTAACGTCCGGCGTCGAAGGCGAGCGGCCGCCCGCGCTGCCGCGGGCGCGGCGGTGTTTCTTCTGGTCTTCCTTCACCGGGATGACGGCCGTGATCCCGCGCTTGCGCAGGTAGGCGCGGTTGGCCGCAGACGAGTACGCCTTGTCGGCCAGCGCCGCGCCGGGCCGGGTGCGGGGCCGCCCCAGGCCCCGGCGGCCGATGCGGACGGCCTCCAGCAGCGGGATGAACCGCGGGCAGTCGCCGTGCTGACCGGGGCTGAGGATCCGGGCGACCGGGCGGCAGCACCGGTCCGCGGCCAGGTGGATCTTGGTGCTCAGCCCGCCGCGGGAACGGCCCAGCCCCTCCCGGCCCGGCCGGGCTGCCGGATTCTTGTCATTCGCCGCCGCCCCCCGTGACCAGGTCCGCGGGCAGGGCCCGGCGCGCGCCGGCGGCATGCTGGTGCGCGCGGACCACGGTGGAATCGGCGCTGAGCGTCCAGTCCTTGCCCTCGACCTCATCGCAGCCGACCCGCAGCCGGTCCAGGATCTCCTGCCAGGTCCCGTCACCCGACCAGCGGCGATGCCGGTTATAGACAGTCTTCCAGTTCCCGAACCCCTCCGGCAGGTCACGCCACGGGCAACCGGTCCGGGTCCGGAAGAAGATCCCGTTGATCACCATCCGGTGGTCGGCCCACCGGCCGCCCCGCAGCGGATCGGCGGGCAGGAACACCCGCAGCCGCTCCCATTCCTCATCCGTCAGATCGTGGCGATTCAGTCGATCGAGCACCGTACCGATCTACACCAGCCGGGCATCATGATCCACGGGACACGCCCTAGTGAGCGTGTCGCTGACTTGAGTTATGGTGCGCCTGGTTCGGGAGGTTGGTCTGGGAAATCTCCTTCTCCCCTGCCAGTCAGGACTGTCATGCGGTTCACAGAAGAAGCGGCCGGTCACCTTGACCGCGGCCGAGCGCGAGGAGCTGGTCCGGGGTGACCACCACGGGGGTTCATCCGGCCTCGATGGATCAGGCGTGCGCGGGTGCTGCTCGCGTTGGACACCTCGACCAGCGAGGTCGATCCCAAGGAAGTGATCGCGGCCCGGCTCGGGGTCTCGGGTGAGACGCTGCGGCTGGTCGCCAAGCGGTTCGCCGAGACCGGCTGGTGACATTCGGGCCACGATCGCCCGCAAGCAGCGCGCGCATCCGCCGGTGCCCTCGCCGGTGACCGGAGAGGTCGAGGCCCGGTGTGATCGCGCTGGCCTGCTCGGCCCCGCCAGCGTGCTGCGCGCGGTGGAGCCTGCGGCTGCTGGAGAAGCATGTCGCCTTGGCCGGGGACATCCCGGATCTTGGACCACTCCACCATCGGCCGGGTGCGGTAAAACGGAACTTCGCCCTCATCTGAAGAAGTGCTGGACCATCCCGCCCAAGGCGAGTCGCAGAGTTCGTGGCGCGTATGGAGGACGTCTTGGCGGTCTACGCCTGCCCCCACGACGCCGCGGCGCCGGTGGTGTGCACTGGACGAGAAGCCGTACCAGCTCCTCGCGCATGCCCGCGACCCGGTCCCCGCCTCACCGGGCAGCGACGCCAAGATCGACAGCGAGTATGTGCGTCACGGGACCTGCTCGATCTTCGTCTGGGTCGAGCCGCTGCTGGCCGGCCACCGCCGGGTGATCGCCCGGGCCGCAACGGTACCCGGATCGACTGGGCCCACGAGGTCGAGCGCCTGCTCACCATCGACTACCCCCACGCCGAGAAGCGTCGTGCTCGTGATGGACAACCTCAACACCCATTCGACCGGCTCGCTCTATCAGGCCTTCGACCCCAAGACTGCCTTCGCGCTGGCACAGCGGCTCGAGATCGACCACACCCCCAGCCACGGCCTCCTGGCTCAACATCGCCGAGATCGAGCTCTCCGCACTCACCCGCCAATGCCTGGACCGCCGCATCGACGACCTCAAGGTCCTCAACACCGAGCTGGCCGCCTGGCAAGCCGAGGTGAACGCCGGACCAACGACAAGTCCAGTGGCACTTCACCACCAGCGACGCCCGCACCCGCCTACGACACCTCATCCGAAACGTTAGCGGCGACGCTCTACTAGTGCCGAGGCCGACAACGTTTGCCCTGTTTCCCCGAGCCGATGCGACTCTGGGCCGGGCCTGATCCGTTGGTCGCGGCACTCAGGCGTGGGCAGAGGGGCTGAGTACGATGCGCCCCATGACCGGGAAGCGAGCCGGGACGCTGCTGGAGCTGATGTCCCAAATCGAGCACTTCACCCTTGGCCGGGCCTGGAGGGGTCTGAGTGATGACGAGTTCTTCTGGGAGCCATTTACGACGACTTGGAGCATTCGTCGGCAGGACCAGTGCAGGACGCCGAACCCGTTCGGAGCCGGCGAGTGGGTGGCCGACTTTGCGATCCCTGAGCCGACCCCGGTCCCGATGACCACCATCGCCTGGCTGTACTGGCACATAGGATCGGTGCCAGGTCGTCTGTGTGACATCGACTTCCTTGGCGGGACGCGGACGATGGCCAGCGGCTGGACGTCCCCGTATCTGGCTCATCATCCGATGTTCACCAGCGCGGCCGAGGCCGTCACCGCGTTGCGTGATGGCTGGCAGAAACTCCGCGGGGCGATCGAGCGGGCTGATGACGACCAGCTCGAAGTGACGACTGGTGCGTACACGTATGCTGCGGAGCCGCCGAGAGGCGGCCTGTGCGTGGTCGGCTCGCCGGGTCCCGCCCGCTCGGCTACGCACTTCATCGCCGGCACGCTCAACGAGGTAGGGCATCACGGTACCCAGATCGACGCTCTGCGCGATGTGTACGCATGGCGCCGGTCGGCCGCCGCCGACACGGCGACTTGACAGGATCACCGGCATAATCGTTCGGCTTGCAGGTCCACCTTCAACCTGACCTATCCAACGAGGCAAACGTTGGCGGTCACGGCACTAGGCGGGTAGGTCTAGATGCTGAACCGTGTTACTGCATTGCAGGTTTGTCTTAAACTGGCAACTTGACGAGTGAACAGGATGTGGCCCGGGGCTGATCGGCCTTACGGCCCAGTCTACGCGGTAAACCTATCGGTGTTGGACATATCCTTGTTCTGGTGCGCTAGTGGTGCGCTCGGTTATATTCTGAGCTCATGGCTGATCCTGCACATCCTGAGAGCGAGTCGCTGCGGCTTGAACTGCAAGAGGCGATCGCGAGCTATCGCCTGCTGTCATCATCAGTTACTCAAGTAGCCGGTTTTTTGGCAGCCGCCGATGCGGCTCTCATTGCCTATGGATTTGCCCAGCTAGTGAGCGGAATCCTCTTAGTGGCAAGTGCCATGCCGCTAATACTGGTTGTCGCGTATGTCGAAATTTTGCAAAGTACTCTCCCGCTTATTTATGTCGCGATGACTCTTGAGCAAAAACTTCAGCTGCATGACGCTCCCCTTACCAGAATCTATGTGAAGTCGTACACCCGAGGTGTCTTTGCAGATCTAGCAGAAGACGCCGACATGACAGACGAAAATATCCGTGAATCTATACTCGGCTCCACGCGCCGCCGCTGGCTTACTACTAGTATTATATATATACTCTACGCCATTTTCATTGCGCAAATTGCACTGTTTCTTATTGGCCTTCTCTTGTATCATTATAGATTCATGTAACTGTGGTCCCCCTGCAGCTTTGCTGCTGTGCCGAACTGATTTTGGGTCAACTCGGCAACAGATCACTCTCGCTGGGTGCACGCTAGGACGAGGTTGAGCACCTCGATGCGAACTCTCGGCAGCGAGGTCGCTCCCGGTCGCTGGGGCAGATCAGCGACCGGTCGCGGTCGGACGAAGCCGCTCACGGTCGATGACGTTGCTGTACTCGTGTGCTGTACGGAGCTTGGCCTTGCATCATAGGTTGGCCAGAAACCGCGAATTAAGAGCTCCTCGGCGACGGCGCCGGTGACCCGGGAGATCAGGTCGGGTGAGACCTCGACGTCATACATCTCCCTCAGATGGGCGCGGATGTCGCGGGTAGTCATCCCCCGCGCATGCAAGGCGATGATCCGCTCGTTATGGCCTGGGCCGGGTTTGGAAAATCGGCCATCCAATTTCGGTTTGCCATAGCGACTCGTCTGGGGTATCGGAGGGGCCGACGGGTAGTACTCGCGAATCGGTCCGTCAACCGCGAGCGCGTGCTGAGTCACGTAAGCGGCGAGGGCACCGTAGGTCCGATCCACCTCGGTATTGGAACCGAGGTGGACGGTCATTGCCAGCTCTGCGGGCGGGATAATGGTCGTGCTGACGCGTCCAACCGGCTGCGGCAGCGGGTCGCACGCAAGGAAGATCGTGACCCGTCCCCGGCCCTCGGTGAATAGCTCTGTGTCGAAGATGCCCCCGAGCGGCCCGGCCGGGTTGATGCCCTGGGCGGACAGCGTGGCAGCCACTTCGCCCATGGCTCCCCGATACCACGCCACAACGTGGGCCGTATCGACAATGTCCGTGATGAAAGCCGCAGGCGTGGCGGCGACATGACGGTGATCGATCGGGACGCTGCTGTCTTGGGGCCGGTCCAGCAGACTCCGGAGGGATGCGACCGTGTCTTGGGTCCGAGCCAGGTTGGACTCAAGCCGGGCCAGATGGTTGGAGATCACCCGGTTGCGGGTCTCGACGTCGGGAGCCTGGAGCACAATCTGGATGTCCTGGAGTGGCATGTCCAGGTCGCGGAAGCGGCGGATGACCTGCGCCGTGACGATCTGCTCAGCGGCGTAGCGCCGGTAGCCGCTGTCCGCGTCCACGCCGGCGGGCTCCAGCAGGCCGAGCTCGTGGTAGTGGCGAAGCATCTTCACGCTCAGGTGCGTGGCCCGGGAGAAGTCGCCGATGGGCAGCGTCGAGGTCACGAACGCAGTGTGACTCTCCCCCTATGGGAGAGTCAAACGCCAAATCCACCTTTGACCCTCCCACCGCGGGAGGAAAGAAGCTGGCCATCAACCGGCAACGAGAAATTCTGCCAGGGCCAAGCGACTGAAAGGAGCACGATATGTCAGACGCGGCGTCCCGAAGGGAGCAGGCCATGTTCGATTCGTCAAATAACCGCGTTGGCGATAGCGCAGATTTCCTGATCGTCGGGGGCGGGGCAGCGGGAAGCGTGCTCGGCAACCGATTGAGCGAGGACTCGTCGGTGCGGGTGCTGCTACTCGAGGCGGGCCCGGACTACGCGGCGACGCGCGACGTGCCCGAGGACCTGCTTGACGCCAACCAGTTTCCGAACTCCCACGACTGGGGCTATCAGAGCGAACCAGGAGTCCTCGGGCGCTCCATCCCGGTGCCGCGCGCGAAGGTGATCGGCGGCTCAACGGCTCACAACGGCGCGGTCGCGGCACGCGGCACACCCGAGGACTACGACGAATGGTCACGGCTGGGCAACCCGGGGTGGTCCTTCGAGCAGCTGCTCGACGACTTCCGCCGCCTCGAGGACGACCCCGAGGGCGACGTGCGCTACCACGGTCGGGGGGGCCCGGTGCCGATCCGCCGCTACACAGATCGTCTCACCCTGCTGCACCGCTCGTTTATCCGCACGGCGACCGAAAGCGGCTTTCGGCGGGTCGAGGACATGAACGGCCCCGATCACATCGGCGTTGGCGTGGTCGCGCGCAACGTCGTCGACAGCGTGCGTCAGAACGGCTCGATCGCGTATCTCGAGCGCGTGCGCCAGCGCACGAACCTCGAGATCCGCGGCGAGGCGGAGGTCGATCGCGTGGTGATCGAAGAAGGACGGGCGGTTGGCGTGATGCTCGCGTCCGGCGAGCTGCTGCATGCCGGGCACGTTGTCCTCAGCGCCGGCGTGTACGGCAGCCCAGCGATCTTGATGCGCTCGGGGGTCGGACCGGCGGATGAGCTGACCTCGCTCGGAATCGACGTGGTCGCTGATGCCCCCGGCGTCGGCGCCCACCTCGCCGAGCAGCCGTTCTTCGTCGCGGTGTTCGCGGCCGATCCGGCGAAGCTGACGGAGCGGACGCCGCCTGTGCAGACGATGCTGACCGTCGCCGAACCCGGCAGCGCCGCTCGCCCGTGGCTGCACGTATTCCCAGCCACATTCGCCCCGGGTGAGATGAGCCCCACCGGCGTCGCGTTCGAGATCAACGTCGGGCTGCTCAAGCCGCGGTCACGGGGGCGAGTGACGCTCGCCTCGCAGGACCCCGAGGTTCCGCCGCGGATCGACGTCAACCTGCTCGCCGACCCGTGGGACGTCGCTTCGATGGTCGAAGGGATCCGCTTGGCACGCAGGCTGGCCCGCACCGAGCCGCTCGCCTTGCTGCACCGAGGCGAGGTGTTCCCCGGCAACGCCGTCGGCGACGACGCGGACGCGCTCACACCGGTTCTGAAGGCAGGCGTGAGCTTCTATAACCATGCCAACGGCACCGTGCGTATGGGCCCGCGCAGCGATCCGCAGGCCGTCGTGGACGCGACCGGTGCCGTGCGAGGCGTCGCCGGCCTGAGCGTGGCCGACGCGTCGATCATGCCGACGCCGCCATCCAACCCCACGACGCTGACAACCATGGCGATCGCAGAAAAGATCGCGCGCGATTTGCGCACGCAACTCTACGCTGCTCGCGCTGCCGTGCCAACGGCAGCCACCCGTGCTGCCTGATTCGGACCATCGACGCCAGTATCCGTCAACAACAGAAAACACAGCGAGACAAAGGAGGACTGAGTTCCATGAGGCTACTTGGGTTGGATCACATCGCAATTGTCGTGCGCGATATCAACGAAACCGTCGCCCGGGCGGGCGACACCGTTGATGGCAGAGCTGTCGGCGAGCGTCTTCGCGGCGGCGACATCGACCTGCAATTTCTGCTGTTCGGTGAAACGCGCTTGGAGTTGATTGAGGTCCGCGCTGCCGGTTTCGGCATGCCAAAGCTCAAGGATGGCGAGACTGCGGTCGTCGGCCATCTCGGATATGAAGTCGACGACCTCGAAGACACCAAAGCCGAACTAACACGCCGAGGGGTCGTCTTGCAGGGCGAGTTCGAGACCGACGAGGTCCGCTCGATCTTCACGGCGCCGCAGACGACGTTCGGGGTGACCCTGCACCTCATGGAACACAAGCGCCGCGCGACAGGCGAGTGAGCTTGCCGAGCGGACTGACGCCGGCGGGCGTCGGAGCGGACGTCAACCTCACGGACAGACGATCCTGCGCGGCCGCCACGAGCACCGACTTCGACCAGCTCATCAAAGACTCGCATGACGAGGCGTTCAATGAAGTCGGCCTCGACGTCGGGACACCCGTTCTCCGCATCACTGGCAAGGCCCTGTTCGGTCCCGTGATCACCCCGGCACCCCGCGGTGAAGCTGCCGGGCGGCTATGGGGACGGTCTTGTAATGATCGCATCGGCGCAGCTTGCCGTGGTCGTCGTTGCCGGGGCTCAGCATTGCCGGGCTGCTCTTGGCCCTGGGCATGAAAGTCCCACTTTGACTTGCGGAGCCTGAGTACGGTACGGCATGTAGGTTCGTCGTCCCGGCGCGGTGCCCCGCAGGCTGTGCTCACACCTGGCCATCCTTCCGATAGGCGCCAATCCCAGCCGGGGAAGATCAGCCGCAAGGGTGGCCGTAGGCCATCACGTGTGACGCGAAGCGCCCTTGTGGGTGATCTTGCCCGGCTTCACACTGGAGCGCCGGGAGGATGGCCCGTTCTTGCAGCTCGCGCGTCTGGCGCTGATCGTTGCGGCGCCCGACCGGTGCGGCGGGACGCGGGGACGGCTCGCGCGCCGACGCCGCCGTGGCCCGGAGGGCCTAAGAGCGGCAAGCGGCGCCCAGGCGCGCAACGTTTCCCCGGAAGGCCCGCCTGGTGACCGGAGTGAGCTGCGCCGCATCCAGGTCAGGGTCATCCTCGCGCGGCGCTGCCCAGGGGCGGCGGCCTGCCGGCCCGGCGCGCTCCGCGCGCCCTTGAAGATGTAAGGATAATTATCACCACATCGAACAAGATCGTCGATCAAGATCATTTGTGCGCTCCGACAGCCTGATTCCCTCTGGTCAGAGCACTGCCGAGATGTGGCTGCAACTCGCAGAAGTCGGCAACAGGTGTTTACAGGTCCCAGCTGATGCTTTTCGCAGGCTCCTACGGGCGCGACCCATGGTGGCTAGTTGAGTACAGGAACTTGTACGACTTCCTGTATACTATGACTATGGCAACGCCGGTGGTGACGACGAGCGAGGTCCGGGCGGCGCTTAGCCAGATCACTAAGCGCTTCGATGAGGGTGACATCGAGCCGGTGTTCTTTGGCTCGCACCGCCGTGCGCAGGCGGTCCTCGTGCCCATTGCGATATGGGAGAAGCTCCTGGAGCATGCTGAGGATGCCCTCGACATGGAGCTTGTCCAGCGACGGCTGACTGATCACCGGCCATGGCTGAGCGAGGGTCAGATCGACGCAGCGCTCCGCGCAGCCGAGGGGACGACGGAGCGCAAGCCTGCGTGAGCCGCGCCGGGAAGGGGCCGCGCTACCGGCTGGTCTTCCATCCGGCTGTCGCGGACGACATCGCGACGCTGGCCGCCTATGGCCCCGAGGCGGTTGCCGCAGCTCGCGCGGCGCTCGATGACCTGGCCTACGGGCGAGTGACCGGCAAGGCGCTCGGCTCTCGGCGGGTGAGCGGGGACCTGACCGGCCTCGCCCGCGTCAAGTTCGATGTTCCCGGTGCCGGTGCGCAGCGGTTCCGTCTGCTGTATGCCGATATCAGGGCTGATACTCGGGCGATCCTGGCGATCGGCGTCCGGGACGAGCATGCGATCTACCGCATGGCCGTCTCACGTATCGTGGCGGCTGAAGAAGGCGCGGGGCCAGGTCCTACCGACTTGAAGGAACCAAGCTGATCCCAGCGAAGGGCTGGCTCACCTGAGCAGTCGATACCGTGGGGAACCGCGCCGCGAACCGAATCGTTGACCTGTTGAAACCTCCTGAACGTCGGGCAGGTTCCCGATCAGGTTCGCCGGGCATTCCCGGCATATGGCCAGTCTCGGCCATCCTGAATGACGTCTCCGGCGTCGTCTGCCAGGGCGCCCGGGCCAGCGCCCGAAGGGCGGAGGCAGTAACCGCACCACTGCGCGAGGCCAGGAGACCGTCACCCATCGCCAGCTGACAGCGCCAGCGGCGCAATAGTCAGCCCCAGTGTCCCTCAGCTCCACGGGCACCTTCACAGCAGCCGTCGCGGTGAGCGCCACCAGCGGCAACACGCAACGTTGCCTGTCTTCCGCGCCCGCGATTACGGCGGATCAGTTGCGAGGAGTCGTGAGTCGGGTCGGCTGCGCTCGGTCAAGCTCGGTGGTGCCCGGTATATCACCGCTGAGGCGCTGCGTGCTTTCGTCCGCGAGCTTGAGCACGAGACGGCCAGCCAGTCAGACGCGGAGGTGGCCTGATGCCCGACCGGAGACCCAACCAGCGGTCCTCGATCTACCGAGGTCAGGACGGGTGGTGGCACGGCTGGGTCACGCTCGGCATCAGGGATGACGGGTCACCGGATCGCAGGCACCGGATGGGCAGGACCGAGGCGGAGGTCACCCGGAAGGTCCGCGACCTGGAGAGAGCCCGGGACACCGGCCGTCTGGCCTGCCTGGGCAAGGGGCTGACCGTTGGGCAGTGGATGGAGATCTGGCTGACCACGATCGCGCCGCGGCGGATCCGCCGTTCCACCCTGGAGAGCACGTACACGCCGAAGGTCCGTAACCGGATCATCCCTGGCCTGGGGAAGCACCGGCTCGACCGGCTGACACCCGAGCACATCGAGCGCTTCTATACCCAGCTGGACGCCGAGGGCCTGGCTCCGGCCACTGTGCTCCAGATCCACCGCATCCTGTCCCGCGCACTCAAGGTGGCGATGCAGCGCGGGTACGTCGCCCAGAACGTGGCGACTCGTGTTGAACGCGCCTTCTGCAAGCCCAAGCGAGATCGAGCCGCTGACCCCGGCGGAGGCCCAGCGGCTCGTCGCGCTGGCCATGACCCGCCGGAACGGCAGCCGGTGGAGCGTGGCCCTGGCCCTTGGGTTGCGCCAGGGCGAGGCGCTCGGGCTGCGCTGGCAATACGTCGACCTCGACGCTGGCACGATCGCGATCCGGTGGCAGCTTCAGCGCCAGCGCTGGCGCCACGGCTGCGATGACCCGGCCGCGTGTGCCAAGGATCGACATACCAATAACTGCCCGCCCGGCTGCACCGGCCACGCCCGTACGTGCCCGAAGCGGAGGGGCGGCGGCGTCCAGCTCGCCGAGCTGAAATCGGACAAGAGCAGGCGCATGATCGCGCTACCCGCTCCATTGGTCTCGGCGATGAGAGCGCACCGAGCCGAACAGCTGAAGGAGCGCATGATCGCCGGGTCCGGGTGGGCCGATGGCGACTACGTCTGGTGCCAGGCCAACGGCCGTCCGATCGGCGCTCACGCCGACTGGGACGAGTGGAAGGCGATGCTCAAGGAGGCTGGCATCCGTGACGCTCGCGTGCACGACGCCAGGCATACGGCAGCCACGTTGCTGCTTGCCCACGGCGTCGATCAGCGCGTGGTAATGGAGATACTCGGCCACTCTCAGATCAGCATGACGGCCCGGTATGCCCACGTGCTGCCCTAGGTGATGACCGACGCGGCCGACCGGATCGCCCAGGCGCTGTGGGGCAAGACGTGACTTGACCTAACGCCAACTGCAACTAGAACTGCAACTATCGAACCAACCCAGGCCGCAGAAGAGGTAAATGCACAGGTCAACGGGTGCGCCGCCAGGGACTCGAACCCCGAACCCGCGGATTAAGAGTGGACCGCTACGTGGTTCCAGGCGCTCTGCCTGCACGAATAGCGTAACCGGCTGCCCAGAAATGCACACATTGAACCGAGATGATGCCGGTACCCGCCCCACAACGCGCCCCACGGCTGACGCGGTGTCCTGAGCCGTATCCGTCACCGAGCGTAGCGGAGAACTGCAGCATAGGCAGCAGGGCCACGTGTCTATCCCGCGGCCTGACCGCAGAATCGGTGCCGGATAGCCGCGTGAGCCAGCCAGCCCTGCCGCGGATCTTTGAACCAGGTCCGGCCCGGCGGCTGCCCCGGGAACATGGCTGGACTGAGGAGTGCGGCGGTCAGCACGTGGTGACGATGACCCGGGGCGGCGCCCGGTCACCGTGCCGCATCACGGCGGCGGTGATCATCGGGTGACCTGACCGCCGCGATCGTGCGCCAGGCCGGGTTGACGGGGGAAGGGCGGCCAGTGACCGACTCCGGTGCCGGAACCATTCATACGGTGCGGATCCATCGTGAGCCTGGGCAGGAGTACCCGCCGTGGGCCGAGGTGGAGGAGCTGCCCGGCTGCTTCGCCTCCGGCCGCGACATGGACGAGCTGCGAGAAGCCCTGCCCGAGACGGTTAGCGCCCACCTGTCCGAACCGGGCAACCAGGTCCGCATAGACCTGGAAGTCACCGAGCAGCGGATGCTCGCCAGGACCGCCTGAAACTCCGATACGGTCGCAGCGGGCAGTTTGCACTCCCACTTGCGGTCAGTGAGACCTTGCTGGAGGAGGCCAGCGCGGTCGCCGACGTGACTGACACCCGGACAACAGGCGCGCGCGAATACTCGCCGTTCGGAACGTTGTGACAGGTCGCGCCCATGAAGATCGATGCCGCGCAGATCGGGTGGATTGGGCACCTGGGGGCTCACCACCGGGCCGTGCCGGAACCGGCAGTGGCGGCGCTTTCACCACGCGGGCAGGCGTGGGAGATGAAACGGTACCGGGCGTACCAGGCCCAGCTGGCGGGCCACCATCGGGGAAACCTTTGGGCAGCTGCGGCGTTCCTCACGCTGACTGCCGCTAACGCAACCTCAATCACCGATATCAGCGCACGCCGCATCCTGAAGGCGTCCCGGCGGCGCTGAAGACGATCCGCTCGACCATGCCGGCAGCAGCATGACCGCGGCATCAGCGTGCACGGCCGGCGGTCCGAGACGGGGACCGCTGGTGCCGGGCCATTACCGGCGGCGGGAAATGCGCCGCGCGGTGCGCCGTCCTGTGCGCCGGACTACCCTGCGTGCTCCGAACATCTCATCCCTCCGGATTGTCGTCGTGGGCGGCAGTCACCGCGGGCCCGCGGCGGCCGCCGTTTCCAGCTCGTGCAGTTCCTGCGCCTCCTCGGCCGAGACCAGCCCCAGCTCGATCAGGTCCAGCGGGCTGATGAAGCCGTCGCTGATCCGGAAGCCGCCTGCCCTGGCGATCGCATCGCGCAGCGGCACCGCCCAGTGATGCTCCAGCACGGTCGTATCCCTCATAGAGGGTGCCCGGGGCCGAGTTATCGCCTTGCGCGTTCTGCCCTGCCGATGCGGAACGGGCGGGTCGCTGACTGGTTAGTTGTGGCGCGGGCTAGATGGGTGGGCCAGTCGGCTCGGCGGAGGGACGGTTTTCAGGTGCCGTTGTCACTGTCGGTGCCCGGCCACTTGCGGAGCCAGTCCGCGTAGGACCTGGAGTCATCCATACGGGGTTCCACGGCGCCGGGCAGGGCCTGGGCGAACACGAGCGCGGCGGTTGCCTGGAGTTCGCTGCGCAACAGGTCGGCGGGGCCGGTCGCCTCGAAGCCGAGGGACCACCAGTCCTGGCCATGCACGCGGACCTCGGTGAGTTCCACCCCGCACCACGGCTCCTCGCCTCCGGGGATGCGCGCCATGACCGGTCCGCTGGTCCGCGAGAACCGGCTGATGCGCCGCCTCTTGAGTACCGGCCTCCAGCCGGCCGCCGCGCCGCGGACCTGGCCGGGCGGGCTGAAGGGAAACGACCACTTCTGCCAGAACTCCAAGCGGCCGCGGGCCCTGCCCGCCACCTCGAGGATTCCCCGGCTGCCGCGGTAGGCCTTCACCTCCAGCGCCCCGCCCCCTCGGACCTTCACCGACAGCCCGCGCAACCGCGGATCCAACAGGTAGATGTCCTGGCGTGACTCCGTCTCGGCCGCGAAGCGCCCGAACCATCCGGCCACAGCGGGCTCCAGCCGGCCCGGGAAGATCCAGCGCACCTCAAGGCTGCTCACTCCTTCGGTAATCGTGCGGTCAGGCGGTGCAGCCGACATCGCCTTCTCCTCCGGACACAGCTGGCCAGCCGGCCGCCCTGCGCACTGCTGCCGCACGCCCCGCCCCCCGTCAGACCAGCCGGATGCTGCACGAGCCCCACGGCCGGGCCGATAGGGCGTGGCCACCAAAGCGCGGATCAGGCGGATCATCACCGCCCCGGCCAGCAACCAGGCGGCCCTCGCCAAGACGGCCGCCAGCAATTCCTCCATCGCGCGGCAGAGGATGACGGGCTTGCGTGCACGCCCCGCGCTGGCGGTGGCCATGGCTGGTTCCTCAGGACTGGCCGGATTCGTAGACCTCGGTGAACATGTCACCTTGGGCGGCCCCGGCACCGGACTTGCCGCCGCCCCGGCCGCGCAGCACGAAGGCGATGCCCACGGCGAGCACGGCGCCGGCGACCGGGCCGGCGAGGTAGACCCAGTAGCTGGTGAAGGTGGTCGAGGCCAGGTCGGGGCCGAAGGTGCGGGCCGGGTTCATCGACGCGCCGGAGATCGGGCTGCCCCACAGGCCGGCCAGCGCGATGTAGCCGCCGACCCCGAACGCGCCGATGATGCCGACGTTCTGGGCGCCCGACGCGGTGCCCAGGATCACGCTGACCAGGCCCATGGTCAAGATGAGCTCCATCCAGAACGCGGCCCCGGCGGAATAGCCGGCCGCCGGGTAGTTGCTGCCGTACTTGGCCGAGACGTTGATGACGCGCGCAGGAACAACGCGGCCAGGGTCGCCCCGGCCAGCTGCACCACGATGTAGCCGGGGACCCGCGCCCACGGGAAGTCGCGGCGCAGCGCGAAGGCGATGCTGACGGCCGGGTTCAGGTGCGCGCCGGAGATCTTGCCCATGAACAAGATGATCGCCATGACCGTCAGCGCGGGCGCCACCACCGCGGCCGTGGCTGATCACCCCGGGAAGGCATGGCCCATCATCCCGCCGCCGGCCGCCGCCAGCACCAGGAAGAAGGTGCCGAGCAGCTCGGAGAACAGCCGCCGCCACTCCTGCCGCGGGTCATTGAAATCGGCGATCCGGTCGATCAGGCTCTTCTCGTAGCGAGCGAGCGGACCCAGCGGGCCCGGGGCGGGTGCCTGCTGTTCCGCGGTCACGGCTGCCTCCCATCAGGGTGGGTGCCGTAGCGCGTTTCCATTCGCTACGGCTGCTCCTCACCTACGCCGTCACGATCCATCTCCGGGCGCGCGGAAGCATCATCTCGACGGGGTGAGAAGGGGAAGATGGGGTCTGCGCACCAATCGAGTACGCCGAGGTCCCGCGGCCGTGAGACGGCCTGACTGAATGCGGAGGCGCCCAGCGTGCCGTAGATCGAGTTCGTTTCCGACTTGATGTGTCGCTGGTGATTGAATGCGTTTGACGCCAGGTCGGGCTGTCAACGGCGCTCGGGTTTCCAGGCGCGGTCGGCGATCGGCGAGTTGCGCCGACGACCTAGTTGACTCGACACACCCTGGACCGGCCGCAGGTTTCGCCGAGGGGTCAGGCTGGCAGGTCAGCTCAGGCGTACCAGGCCGCTGATGGCCAGGTAGGCGCCCAGGAGCAGGGCGACGGCGGCCATGAGCTGCAAGGCGTGGCCCAGCAGCCAGTCCTGGGTGTTCTTGAGCAGCGCCTTGGTGGCCTCGGGCCGCAGTTCCAGGAACGCGAACGGGATGATGATCAGTAGGAAGTCGATGACGACGAATACGGCGACCGCGACGACCTGGGTCGCGGCGGGGTACTTCCCGGTGACCAGGTTGTGCAGCGCCGTGAGGTAGCTCGCGCCCGGGAGGCCGATCAGCGCGCCGACCAGCATGGCAAGCCCGAGCCGGGGCTCGCTGAGCACCCGCGCCGCCCAGCCGTCCTTCTTTTCTTTCTTCTCCGGCAGCCCGCCAGCCGGGACGGGTGCCTTCCGCCGACCGTGCAGGCGGCCGGTGGCGAGCAGCCCGCCGACGGCGAGCAGGAGCAGGCCGACGGCCAGGTCGACGCCCGCGCTTACCCTGCCCTGGCTCTTGAGCGCATCGGCGTGGAAGACCAGCACGTCCAGCAGGCCGATGGTCAGGGCCACGGTCATGCCGCCGAGCAGCAGGCACAAGAACATCGCCCGCGGCCGCCGGTTCTCGATCAGCAGCAGGTCGATGGCTAGCAGCTTCGGGTTCAGGGCGGCGGTGAACGCCAGCGCGAAGAACTCGGCGTTCATCGCCGGTCAGCCGGCATCGGTGATCGCCCCATGCGGGTGGCGCGTGCCCGCTGCTGGTGCAGTCCGAGGTGCTCGTCAGGAGCCGCCACGTCGGCCGCCACCGCCTGTGGCCCGCGGACCCGCTGCGGCCCGGGTAAAACCTCGCGGTAGCCCAGGCCGGGATGGTCACCGCAGTCGCCGCAAATGAGCTCGAACACATGGGTCTCGGCGCCTTCCGGCCCGCCCTCCGCGCGCCAGGCGGCTGGCACCGGAGAACCACCGTCCAGCCATCACCGGGCTGATCACGGGTCGCCATGCCTGCCCCCTCATTGGCTGCGCCGGGCGCTTCCCGGTGGTGCGCCCCCATGCGACCTGTCCCAGCGCCGTTCATCCTCAGCGTCCGGGAATGCCGGGGAGGTGCCGGAACTTCCTGATCAAGCCGAACACCACCCACCGCGCAGTGCATCACCTCGCCCGGATGAGGTTGCGGTCCCGCTAGCCCGTTGACGGGCTGACGCGACCAGCGTGGAGCCAGTCAGTAACCGTCCGGGTTCCTCCAACGCGCCGCGATGTCAAACCCGAGCGCGGTCACCGGAGGCGGGCACCAGTGATCACCCGGGCAGTCAACATCCCGAAATAACCTCACCCGGCTTAGATGAGGTGGCGGCCGTTGTCCTCGCCGCAAGCTGGAAACCCAGCTCTGCACGAGTACCGTCCGATCCCCAGGGTCAGGAGGACAGCCGGTGACGATGCCGTCCGATCCGCTGGCGCTGCTGCGGTCCCGCAGCTACGTGGCCCTCCTCGTCCTCGCCGTGATCATCGGCGTGCCCGTTTCGGCGGCGGCCTACTTCTTCCTCGCGCTGGTCAGCAAGCTGCAGGGATGGATCTTCACCGACCTGGCGGTATCGCGCCGTCGCACCTGCCGGGGCTGCCCCTCGTTGACGGCATCGCCATGGGCATCGGCGCGATGTCGGTCGTGATGCTCAAGCTCCCGCTGACCTCCGTCTTGCTGGCCTCCCCGCTGCTGGCGTCAGACGGCCTGGCCGTGATGCCGCCGGTGATTGTGGCGGTCGTGGTGGCCTACGTGCTCTCGGCGGGGTTTACCCCCAGCCCGGCTCCGGCCGCTGCTCCGCGAGCCGCAGCCGGCGCGGCTCCGGTCACGCCCGCTCGGTCTCCCGGCCAGCCTGCGAGGTTATGAGTGGTCCCGGTCAGAAGCCAGCCGCGCGGCCCCCGGTGAAGCCGGTCGCGGCCGCCGAACGGGGTGAGCACTGGTGGCCGGTGGCGCTGGCGATCCTGGTCACCGCCGGCCTGCACGTGGCGCTGCCTGCGCAGTACCGGGTCCACCCCACATGGGTGGTCCCGGTCGTACTGGTCGCCTTGCTGGCCGTTCTGATCATCGGGGACCCGGGCCGCATCGACCGGCAGAAGCCCTGGCTGCGGATCGTGACCGGCATCGTCATCGCCTTCATCACGGTGGCGAACCTGTTCTCCGCCGCCCGGCTCTTCAGGGACATCCTCACTAACAACAAGGTCTTCGCGACCAACGCCACCGGCCTGCTGGCTACCGGCGGGGTGATCTGGGCCACGAACGTGATCGCGTTCGGGCTGTGGTACTGGGACCTTGACCGTGGCGGTGCCGCCGCCCGCGCGCACCACCCAAACGCCGACCCGGCGTTCGTCTTCCCGGAGATGCTGCACACCGAGTACGTGCCGGCCACCTGGGTGCCGCAGTTCGCCGACTACCTGACCCTGGCCTTCTGGACCGCCATCGCTTTCAGCCCCACCGACATTTCCGCGGTCAAGCGGTGGGCCAAGCTGCTCATGATGATCGAAGCAAGCGTATCGCTCGGCATCGCCGGGCTGGTGATCTCCCGCGCGATCAACATCTTGAAGTAGCCGGGCCGACTGGTTGCCCGCTGCTGGGCGTGGTGCTGGCCATCGCGGCCCAGGTTGGCGTGGCGGCACGCGGCAACTTGCAGTCGCTGGCCCGCAAGCGGTACGGCGCGCGGCTGGTCACCGTGCTGCTGGTGTCGGTGGTGGTGGTCAACGTGGTTACCATCGCCGCCGACTTGCAGGCCGGGCTGCCGGGATCGGGCTGCTGGCCTGTAGGCTCCCGCCGGCTGGTGCTGCCGCTGGGCCTGGCCCTGGCGGGCTTTCTGCTGATCCGCAGGTACGGGCAGCTGGTCGCGGTGTTGCGGTGCCTGATGCCCGACTTCCTGGCCTTTACCGTGGCGGCGGTGCTGGCTCACCCGGACTGGCCCCGGCTGATTCAGGCCAGCCTGGCGCCGGTGCTGTCCCTGCGCGGCAGCGAGCTAGCCGGTTGGGTCACAGCTCGTCGGCGGCGGGCAGCCCGATCTCGACGAGGTCGAGAGGGTGGACCCACTCGTCGCTGACGGCGACCCCGCCCGCGTTCGCGATTGCCGCGCGCAGCGGCGCGGCCCAGACGTGCTCGATCAGCGCGATGGCCGCCGCGCTGCCGGGCTCGATGGAGTCCGCGACGTCCCACACCTCGGACTCGTCGATCAGGTGACCGTCGGACCCGGCCTCCATCCCGGCGATGGCTCCGGCCTCCATGCCGGCCTCGCCGTCGACCCCGAGGCCGAGCAGGGCACCGACGGTGGCGCCCAGGCCCTCCGCTTCCTCCATCGACAGGTCGCTCCATTGCAGGGCGGCCAGGCTGCCGTCCAGGTTGTTCTGCACGGCGAGGGCGTCGATGAGGCGGATCACCCGGTTCTCCCGGAGCCGGCTGAGCTCCTCGAGGATTCCCCGGAGAAGTCCGGCTTGGCGAAGCTGACGACTAGCAGCTGTACCGGTCCGATGGGCATGCTCAAGCTCCTCATGTGCCCGCCGGGCAGGCAGCCCGGGCTCGGGACGGGATGCGGCGCGGTCAGGCGCCGAGGATCTTCTGCTTCTGCGCGTCGAACTCCGCCTGCGTCAGGGCACCGGCGTCGAGGAGCTCCTTGAGCTTCATCAGGTCGCCGTAGGGGTCCTCAGCCGGGGCGGCGGGGCCGGGGCCTCATCCTGGACGGGTGCGGGCGGCGGGGCGGCGGCCGCGTCCTGCTGCTGGGCGGCCTCAGCGTTGGCCTGGCCTCGGTTGGACGCCACCTGGCGGTGGCTCCCAGGACAGCTGCGCGTCGCAACATGCGTGGCATCGTGATCTCCCTCGATCGGCTGTGACTTTGTCTAGGTTTCGCTGATGTGAGAGGGGAGGCCCGCCCGGCTGTCGGGACCGGAGGCGGGCGGCGCCTCGTCGGGCGGGGAAGGCTTGATCCGCTGGAGGCAGACCTCGTAGGCGGCGAGCAACACGCCGATGATGAGGAAGCTGAGCCACGACACGCTCACGATCAGCAGCAGGATCCCGGCGACTACGGCGCCTGCCAGCTGGAACCCGGCCGCATGAGAACCCATCCAGGCCAGCGCGCCCCGGCGGTCACCGCCCCTTGCCCCCGCGATGCCGCGCCAGGCCCGCTGCGCCGACGAGCGGATGGCCGCCGCCCACCGGTACGGCCCGGCACAGCACGGCGATGACCAGGACGACCAGGGCCACGCCCAGCACCCAGGCGGTAAGGACGAAGAACCCGTGCAGCAGGTCACCCAGAACGGTCGAGGCGAGCTGAGGGTTGTGCGCAGCGCCCGCCAGCACGCTCTGCTCGTGCAGGACGACGCGCCTCTCCACGATCATCAGCAGCGATACCCCCACCGCCAGCTGGAGCACGGTCCTCCGCCGGTTCACCGACAGCCACAAGCAGAGGGCGATCAGCGCGATCGTGACCAGGGGCAGCACCAGGGTCAGCCCGTCGAAGGCCTTCACCCCCGCCGTACGGTGGCCAGGTCGCTGGACCGGACCAGGGTGATCTCGCCGAAGTTGCTGGGCAGCGGGACTCCCAGAGCCTTGGACAGCTTGGCCACCTGCTGCTGCGGCACTTCGGCGCTGGTGATGGTCGGGCAGGGTCACGTGCTTGCCGGTCAACTCAGAGGCCAGGCCCGACACCTTCCCCAGGGCCTGGTTGATGACCGGGACGTGTTGAGGACGATATAGCCGCCCGAGGTGGAGACAGCCGCCGTGTTCTGGCCGCGCAACACCGCCACCAACTGCTGGTGCGTAGTGGTCAGCGTCGCGGTCCAGACGGCCTGGAACTCGGGGCGACGCCAGCACCTTCGTCAGCTCACCGGCGACGAAGCCCTTGGTGGCATTGGTGATCGGGACGGCGGCGAAACTGGCCTTGGGAGGCAGCGCAGCACGCAGCCGGGCCTGCAGGTTGAGTTCGGCGAATAGCTCGTCCGTGGCGCGCGCCGCCACCGCGGAGGTCACTGCCGGATCCTTGAACACCGGCGCGACCGTGCCGACGAACGTATCGGTGTTGAGCACGGTCCTGTGCGCCCACACCACCGTGGTGGACAGCAGCACCAGGAGGCACGAAAGCGCGACGAGCAAGCCGACGAAACTCCTGCGGATGCGTCGTCGGCGCGGCTTCTTGGTTCGTTCTTGCCCGCTCTGGGCAGCGTGACGCCCAGCCTGGCTACCGGCGGGATCTGCCTCAGCGGGAGCATTTTCGTCGGGAGGCTGGACCGGGGCCGTCATCATCATTCCGTTCGCTGGCCCGAGCTGAGCTGCCGCGACGCGGAAGTCTCGCGGGCCTTCCCCACCTTAGGTGCACCGCCGCCGCGGCGGCGTCATCCTCCGAGGGTGATATCCCAAGGCGCCTGCCGGGTAACGTTTCACGTAACGTTGAAGAGGTGCGTGATGGCCGATACCGGCACAGGTTCGGCAGACCGTCGAGATACTGGGCGAACGGCTCCATGGCTTTCATTTTCGTAGCCTCACTTGTGCCGATGTGCTCGTAAATCTCAAGATAATCCTGGCTGGGCCGGGCCCACGAGTAATCGGTGCGCATGCAAGTTAGCAGCAAGCTTGCGAATTCGCCGCGTCTCCCTGCGTCGGGACCAGAACCTCGATCAGGGTGCCAGCTCCAGCGGCGACGGGGGCTACTTCAAGATATTGACGGCCCGGCCAATACACAAGTCCCAAAATCATGAGGGAGCCGACCGCTTGCACAGTCATCGCCAGTTTGGCCCAGCGGGTAGGCGGCATCACATCGGTCGGGCTGAACGCCGTGGCGTCGGTAAAGCCGAGATAGAGGTAGTCGAAGAATTCAGGGTGCCAGCCTGGTGCAGCTACTCCCGGATTGAGCTGGGCGGGGAAGGCGAGGTCGGGGAACTCGGGCGGAGCCAGAAAGCGCGTGATTCAGGACCGCCTCCGTCAAGCACCCAGTAGAGGAAGGGAAAGGCAATGATCGTGTACAGCCAGACCAGAAAGCCGGTCTTGAGCAGATGTGTCGCCGAGTTTGTCTCCGGGCCGCTTTCGACGTCGAGTTCGGGAATCGCGATCGTCTCGTGGCGTTCAGCCGCCCATCCGGCCTGGGCTTCCGCTAGTCCGGCTTTGAGTTTCTTCGCGCTGGTGCCGTCGATCTGCGCGACGGATTTCTTGACTGCGTTGGGAGAGCCTTGTCAACGACGGCGGCGCCTTCGGTGTCGTAGACGGCGATCACGCCTCCCGAGCCTGGCGGCAGGGCCGTGTCCATCTTCTCGGCGATGCCGCTGCTGGAGCCGAGGTGTTTCGCGAACTTGCCCGTGGCGCCGGCCGCCGCTCCGACCGCGGTCGCGGCGAGCAGCGGCACCAAGAGGCCGACCACGAGGCGACGCCTCCCCATCTGGCCCTCCCCATATCCCGTCTCCTACTCACTTCCCTCCCCTGACCACACCCCCCTCACCTTCTCTTTTCGCGAGTACACCCACGAACCCTCGCCTCGAACCCGACCCCCTTTTTCCTCATGTCGCCCCTTCCTAGGCCTGATCCTCCCCTCCCTCCCTCTTCCTGGGTGCGGGTTGATGTCGAAGACGACTTTCTTGACGGTGCCGGTGAACGTGAAGGGCGACTTGTCCGCGTAGCTGCGGTTGACGGGCATGCCGTTGTACGGGCCAATGTCCATGCCCGCGTAGCCGGTGAACCGGACCGGGACGGTGTGCTCCATCCGGCCGCCGCCTGCCAGCTTGTCGTTGACGTACAGCGTCACCTGGCCTCCGGTGGCCGGTTTCGGCTCGTCGGCAGCGAACTCCATCCGCACGGTGACGCTCCCGCTCGGCAGCGGCGCGTCCGACTCCTGCTTGTACTCGAAGACGCCGACGAACGCGTAGGTGTGCTTCAGCTTCCCGTCCTGGACGAAGAGGGAGAAGCCTCCCAGGTGGTCGGCCTCGGCGACGATGACGCCCTCGGCGCCGCCTGGCGGGATCTCCAGCTCGGCGCTGATCGTGTAGGAGTGGTTGAAAATCTTCGGGATCATCCCCGACGCGACGTTCTGGACGTCGCCGTAATAGGTGAACTTGCGACTGGGCGGGCAGCGGCGGGGTCATCCCGAAGAAGGTCGTCAGCCCGCCGAGCAGCGGCAGCACGTGGTACTTCTCGGCCTCCTGCCAGAAGAGTACCTGTGAGTTCCCTCACCTTCTCCGGGTGCTGGCTGGCCAGGTTCTTCGCCTGGGAGAAGTCATCCGGCAGGTAGTAGAGCTCGGCCGGGTCGCTCGCGGAATCCCAGACACCCGGCGCGAAGCCCCTGATCGTCTCCGGATCGACCTTCCACGGCGTGCGCGGCATCATCCACGACAGCGACACCAGCCGTCCTTGTACATCCCGCGGTTGCCGAGAATCTCGAAGTACTGCTGTCCGTGCCGCTCGGCGGCGCTCGCGTCGCCGAACGAGTAGGCGAAGCTGGTGCCGTGCATGGGCTGCTGCTGCACGCCGTCGATGCGGGCCGGCTGGGCACGCCCGCCGCCTCCAGGATCGTCGGCCCGACGTCGGTGACGTGGGTGAACTGCGAGCGGAGCTCCCCTCGGTCGGTGATCCGCTGCGGCCAGTGGACGACCATCGGGTTGCGGGTGCCGCCCAGGTGCGAGGCGACCTGCTTGCCCCACTGGAACGGGCAATCGCCTGCCCACGCCCACGCCGCCGAATAGTGCGGGGCCATCATCTCGGTGCCCCACGCTTCGAGGCCGCCCCACTTGAGCACCAGCTGGAGCTGCTGCTCGTCGGTCAGCGGCAGCCCGTTGATCATCGTCCACTCGTTGAACGTGCCGGTGAGCGTTCCTTCCAGGCTGGCGCCGTTGTCGCCCCAGATGAAGATCACCAGCGTGTTCTCCAGGTCGCCCATCTCCTCGATCGCGTTGAACCACGCGCCGATGTTCCAGTCGGTGTTCTCGGAGTACCCCGCGTACACCTCCATCTGGCGGGCGTAGACACGTTTCTGGTTCTCATTAGGGAGTCCCAGGCCGGCATCTCGTCGGGTCGCGGTGTCAGCTGTGCGTCGGCCGGGATCACCCCGAGCCGCTTCTGCCGCTCGAAGGTCTCCTCGCGCAGCTTGTCCCAGCCCTGGTCGAAGGCGCCCTTGTACTTGTCGGCCCACTCGGCTGGCACCTGGTGCGGCGCGTGGCTGCAACCGGTGGAGAAATACATGAACAAGGGCTTGGTCGCGTCGTGGGCCCGCACGCTGTGCAGCCACTCGATCGTCTTGTCGGCCATCGCGTCCGGCAAGTAGAAGTCCTCTTCGGCGGGGACGCCGATCGCCTTGTTGTTCTCGATGATCACCGGGTCGAACTGGCCCTACTCGCCGCCGAGGAAGCCCAGAAGTAGTCGAAGCCGAGCGCGTTCGGCCAGCGGTCGAACGGGCCGCCGGGGCCCTGCATGGTGTCGGGTGTCAGGTGCCACTTACCGAAGCAGGCGGTCGAATAGCCGTTCCCCTGCAAGGTCATCACGAACGTCTGGCAGTCTTTCGGCAGCATCGCCGAGTAGCCGGGGAACGGCCCCGCGAACTCGCTGACCATGCCGAAGCCCACGGCATGATGGTTTCGCCCGGTCATCAACGCCGCCCGGGTCGGGCTGCACATCGCCGTCACATGGAAGCCGTTGTACTTCAGTCCCCCGCGGCCAGCCGGTCAAGCGCTGGCGTGCGGATCGGCCCGCCGAAGGTGGCCGGGTTGCCGAAGCCCGCATCATCGGTGAGGATCAGCAAGATGTTCGGCGCACCCTCCGGAGGGGACAGCGGCGCGACATAGTCCCAGTCCGGCTGCGAGCCGTCGAGCGTCCGCTGCACCACCCCCCGGAACGGCGGACGCCGGATCGGCAGCTCGGTGCGGTCGATCGTCTGGTCGTTCACGTGCTCATCCCTTCCATTGTGCTATGGCCGCCGTCCATCGCGGTGTGACCGCCGTCGAGTGTGGTGCGACCGCCGTCGAGGCTGTCCGCCAGCTTGTTCGCGAACGCCTGGGCCTGCCCGGCGAAGTCCGGCTTGAGGTTGGTCGGCGGGATCTTCACCCCGAGGTAGCGCTCGCGCATCTCTCCCTTGCCGAAGTAGCTGATCAGCGACAGGAACGACCGGATCTGGCCGCCCGCGAACTGGAACCGGGTGCCGTCGGCGTACCCGCCCCCCTGCGCGGTAGCGAGCTTCCTGACTTCCTTCAGGTTGATGCTCCAGTACCGCCGGCACACCACGTAGGCGGCGAACCGCTTCCCGGCCAGCACCTTCCCCGCCTCGGCGGACTTCAGATACGAGCGCAGCGGCATGTTGGTGGTGAAAAACCAGGTCGGCGAGCCGAAGCAGACCAGGTCGTAGTCGCCCTCCCGCGCCGCGTCCGGGATGCGGATCTGCCCGGTCGCACGGCGCGTCTGCGCCGGCAGCACCGTGAGCAGGTCGCAAGAGCCGCATGCCGGAAGGGGAACCGGCCGAACTTCCTCGCGTAGCGGGGATCGGTGAACTCGATCCCCGCCAGGGAGACGTCGCAGCCCCGCTCGCGCAGCACGCGGCCATCGCGTCGGCCACCCGAAGGCTCTGCTGGGTGTGGGTGTAGTAGACGAAAAGAACCGAGGGCTTGGGTGGCGGGTTCATGCCGCTTCTCCTTTGACCGCGATACCACTGCGCGGATACCGAGCCGTTCACCGGGCGCCGCTTAGATCTCGGTGGTGGCTTCGGCTTTGCCGTCTTTGACGGCGGCCTGGAACGCGGCGTAGTCGTGTTCGTTCTGGTCGGCGTAGGTTTCGGCGAAGTCGGCGATGGCCTGGTCGAACCTGGCCGAGCCGCCGAGGTAGGCGGCCAGGGCGATGCGGTCCCCGGAGCGGGCGTGCGCCCGGGCCAGGGTCCACCCGCACAGCCGGGCGTACATCGCCATCCCCGCCGGGAGCATCAGCTCGATCGGCACCGAGAACTTCCAGTCCTTCAGCTGCCGGACGTAGAAGTCGCGGTCGATCCCGTCCGGGGCTGGACGCGGGTCCAGCCGAGGAAGATGTCGCTTTGGGCCTGTTGCAGGTGCTGCCCGGCGACGACCCGCTCGCCCTGGTTGCTGTACCGGCTGCGCCCGGCATACTCCGCCAGGACCGACGGCTGGGCCTCCTTGGCCTGCAGGAACAGCGGCTCGTCGCCGTCGGCAGCGTCCATCAGCACGATCCAGGCCCGGGTGCCGACGCTGCCGACCCCGACCACCTTGCGGGCCACCTGCACCAGCGTGAACTGCTCCAGCAGGTGCCGCCGGTCGGACTGCAGGGAGCGCCCGTACTTGCCCATCACGGCGCGGATCAGCTGGTAGATCGCGTCGGCCTGCACATCGGCGAAGACCTCCTCGATCGGGACGACCGTCGGCGGGGTGCTGATGATCCGCCGTTGGCCGTCCACCATGGTGGTCAGCTTGCCCAGCGCCTTGGTGCTGTCGCTGGTGTGGGCCTTGGCCAGCAGCTTCTCGGCAAGCTTGTACCTTTTCGCCTTGACCTGCGACCGGAACTGGGCGATGGCCGGCTCGATGTCCAGGTGCGCGTACCAGACGTCCAGGAACGGCTGCCCGGCGAACTCCCGCATCGCGGTGCGGTAACCCTCGGCCGCCGCCAGGGTGATCTTGCGGCGGTCTTTTACGGGGAAGCCGTTGTCCCGCCCGGCCACGGCAAAGCTCGCCGCCAGCCGCTTGACATCCCACTCGAACGGGCCCGGCAGCGTCTCGTCGAAGTCGTTGACGTCGAAGACCAGATTGCGCTCCGGCGAGGCGAACGCGCCGAAATTGGACAGGTGCGCGTCCCCGCACAACTGCACCCGCAGCCCTGACGCGGGAGTCGTGGCCAGGTCCGCCGCCATCGGCAGCGCCGCCCCCGGTAGAACGTGAACGGGGATACCAGCATCCGCCCGTGCCGGAGCGGCACCAGTTCCGGCACCCGCGACGCCGCCTGACCCAGCAGCAGCCCGACCGGATCCCGGGACCGGCCCGGCCGGAAGTCAGCATGCGACTCCAGCGGCGCCGCCGCCCGGGCATCCTTCCCCCGCGCCACCCGGTCCGCCCGGCTCAGATGCTCCACCGCCGCGGCCCGCGCCGGGGTCTCGCCAGAAGACCGCGCAGCGGGCTTCCTTTTTGCCGCACGATCGCTGTCACCGTCATGACCACTCCCTCCGGGGGCAACGGCGCGTTACCGCCGCCAGTGCCCACCGCGGCCGCTCCCGTGGTAGGCGTACCAGGCAAGAACCGCCGCGCAGGCTGACAGTCTCCGATGGGCTGAACCACCCCTTCACGGTCCCGCGAGTCGTCAGCCCGTATACGCGCGGCCGGTTTCCCGGCCGCTGCCGCGTTCTTCCCCACGACTGAATCTGCGCCGGGCAGAAGCCGCTGGCATCATCTTTTGGGTGATCCCGTAGACCGGGTCACCGAGAACTCGCCTGCATTTCCTTCGCCGGCCGTTATGGCCGGAGCTGATGTCCCAAGCGGGGACGGTCTCAGAGCAGGCGCAGATCGACGGCTCGCTCGATGGCTTCCGAGCGCGAGGACGCTCCCAGCTTCTGGTAGATCGACCGCAGGTGGGTCTTCACCGTGTTGTAGGAGATGTAGAGGGCGGCGGCGATCTGCGCGTAGCTGGTGGTCGGCAGCAGGTTCAGGACCCGCAGCTCGGCGGAGGTCAGCGGCGCGGCGAGAGCCGCCGGATCGTGACGCGCCCGGCTGCGTGGCGCGCACCTGGAGGGCCGCGCCGATGATCTGCTCCAGGAACGGCTCCGGCTGCGCCTGCGCCGAATGCTCGACCAGGTAGCGCGTCACCTGGGGCACGGTCGTCACGACCGTATTGAGGAAGCCTCCGTGACGTGCCGTCTGGAGCACGCCGCCGACGATGCCCGCCGCCTCCGGGTCGTCGCGCTCGATCGCAGCGGCGGCCAGCAGAAGCTGGCGTACCAGCGTGGCTCGCGGCGTCAGATCCCCCAGCGACCGCGCGTCCAGGTGTTCCGCGGCGGCGTGGTGATCGCCCGCGGCGAGCGCGACCCTGGCCAGCAGCAGGCCGCGCCGGGCGGCGGGAGCCCGCCCGCCAGTACGGTCGCCGAGCGCAGGTCGCCGAGCGAAAAGCGCAGCTGTGCCTCCAGCTCGTCGGCTCGCGCCAGCAGCACCGATGTCGTCCCGGCCAGGACGAGGCGGGCCGCGTCGACGCTGGCCAGCGCGTCGTGGACCTGCCCGCGGGCGGCCCAGATCGCGGCCCGGTCCAGCAGGGCGAGGAACTCGAAGACGGGCCGGAAACGCTCGGATATCGACAGCGCGCGCTCGGTGAGATGCTCCGCCGTGTTAAGGTCCCGCCGCTCGAGCGCGGCGCCCGCCAGGACGCGCAGGTAATCCACCGCGAACGGGTGCTGCTCGAATCCCAGCCGCCTCGCGTCGGACTCAGCGGCCCTGGCGGCATCAGCGGCCGGGCCATATGGCCGGCCTCGAACCATGCCAGCGCCTGCGCCCCCCGCACGTCTACCAGCCTGGCCGGCTCGAGACCGAGGGCAGCGCCTGCGCCGCGGCCACCTCGCGGTCGACCGCCGCGAAGTCCTCCAGCCACGTGTAAGCGCGCATCAGCAGCAGCGGCACGCCGAAACCCCACTCATCCCCGAGCCGGGTCCGCTCTTCGATGCCCCGCGCGGCCAGGCCATGACGCACCGCCTCTGCCGCCTCGCCGGTCAGCGCGCAGCGCAGTGACCCGAGCAATGCGAGCCGGGCCGCCAGCCGCGAGTCCGGCGGGATCTCCGGCTGGGCGCGCTCGAGCAGGTCCAGGTACTGACCGCCCCGTGCCCAGTCACCCCACAGCAGCAGGTCGGCCGCCAGGGCCAGCAGCCGGTCCGGGGCGCCCGCCAGCAGCGACGGGTCGACCATGCTGAGGTCCAGCGCCGCCGGAAGCGCCGGGTCGTGCAGCAAATCGGCGGCGACCCGCTCCTGCAGCAGGCCCAGCGCCCGGCCAGGCTGCCCGGCCGCCAGGAAATCGCGGGTCGCTCCTCGCGTGTCGCCCGCGGACTCCAGCCACTCGGCCACCCGCAGCTGCAGGGCAAGCTCCCGCCCGCGATCTAGGGCACGCAGCTCGGAGCGCAGCATCTCGCGCACTAGATGGTGGTACCGGTAACTCGTCCGGTCATCATCGAGCGCCACCAGGAACAGGTTGGCCGCCTCGATTCCGCGCAGCAGCGCTGCCGCGTCCTGCCTGCCGGTGACCGCCGCGCAGGCCTCGGCGGTCAGCTCGTCCAGGACCGAGGTCTCCAGCATGAAACCCGCCACCTCGGGTGGCTGCTGCTCGAGGACCTCGGAGATGAAGTACTCGGCGATCGCGTGGCTGCGGACATCCAGCGCCCGCGCAACCTGTACCGGGTCCTTGGTGCCGCGCAGGGTGAGCGCGGCCATCTGCAGCGCCGCGGTCCACCCTTCGCTGCGCTCGTGCAACAGCGCCAGCTCACCATCAGCGACCTGCACGCCGAAATTCGCCAGCAGGGCACCGCTCTCGGCCAGTGAGAGATACAGGTCGCTGTCACGGACCTCGCACAGCTCACCCGACAGGCGCAGCCGGTGCAGCCGCACCGGCGGATCGGCCCGGCCGGCCAGCACCAGCTGCGCGGTCCCGGCCGGCCAGCGCTCCACCAGATCGGTCATGCTCCGCCCGGCCGCGGCCGCAGCGGTCTGGAAGTCGTCCACCACCATCACCGACCCGGGAGGCAGCCGCGCGGCGTCGTTCGCGATCGAGGCGGTCACGTCGGCCGACATCGCGCCGTCCATCGCCAGCAGCTCGGCCGCGTCGGCGCCAAAGCCCGGCGCCACCGCCCGCGGGGCCTCGATGAAGCCCGCCCAGAACCGGACCGGGTCCGCGTCGGCCTCATCGCACGACAGCCAGGACGTCATCTCGCCATCTCGGGTGGCCGCCCAGCTCGACAACAGCACGCTCTTGCCCGCGCCCGCCGAGCCCACCACCACCGTCAGCCGCTGGCTGGCTCCCGCCTCCAGCCGTGTATGCAACGCTGACCTGGTGACCAGGGTTGTGGGCAGCGTGGTCGGACGGAACTTCGACAGCGCGAACCGCGCGCCCCGCAGGGCCCCCCGCCCTGCCGCCTGGCGCTGTGCCCTGCCGTTCCCCCCCGTCCCGCGGGCGGCCGACGCGGAAGATATGGGCGTGAATATCCCGGCATCCCCGGTCTCAGGGCTCTGTCCTGGATCGCGGGCAGGGCGCGACGCCAGCCCTCGAGGGACCGCACCTGGAAAGGCCGGCCGATCGGCTGCCGTCCCCCGCCTGCCGGTCTTCGCCGCTCACTCACGCACCTGGCCAGTAGTTCCTACCGCTATCCGGTAACTGCCAGGGTCTGGAGCAGCCCGAGAACCTCCATTGTCGCAGCGCAACTCGTGGATAGGCAAACTCTGCCCACGCGTAGCGCGCTGACTCCCGGCCGCCAGCCCAACGAAGGCCCGGGGATCCTCGCTGCACGGCAACCACTCGCCAGGCCTGAACGCCATGAACCTCCGCGGAAGTGCACCGGTCCGCTAGTCATCCCCGGAAGATGATGACGTCGGGCCAGGCCATCAGCCATGCTCGCAGCACGCATGATCGAGAGCAGGCTGCGAGGCGCACTACGGTGCAACCACGACCATACGAGATCACTTTCGTCGGCCAGGCGGGCAGCCTGCTGCGGGCGGAGTTCGACGACTGCGAAGTCAGCGTGGGCCCCGGCACGACCACGCTTCATGCCGGGCTCCTGGATCAAAGCGCCCTGCAGGGACTCCTGCAGCGGATCACCGGCCTCGGCCTCGAGCTCATCGACGTGCGCGTCGCGACTCCGCCACGCGCGGAATGACCCAGAGGACCTCCTCACCATTGCTCGCAACAACTGGGCAACGCCGTTGGCGGACGATTTCCCTGAGAGGCGCGCGCAGATGTACGCGCAAAGCGCCTGAGCCACCTGACCCTGCAGCCAATCCCGCAGTCCGGGTCCTCGGCGAGCCCGGGCACGCGCGGAACCCGCCGGTGATTCCGCTGGCTGCCGTGAGCGGCCGTGGTCGCGGGCTCTCGGCGAGCCCGGCCTGCGGGATCACCCTGAGAAGAGGATGCCGGCGGTTTCTGCTCGCGGGTATACAGGCAAATCGTGCTGCTCCGAATCCCGGCAGTGGCACAAGCTACCGGCCTGGGGGTTGGCATGAGAGCCTCGGAGACACGGACATCGCCTGCATGGCCTTCCAGCCCGGCGGCCCGGATCAGTGCACGTATTCGCCGCCGAAACTGCCACTGCAGCTACCAAGATCGACGGTGAACCAGAGCCAGGCCTCCGTGGCTCGTTCTGACCAGGAGGCTCCGGTGAGCGGTACGGCCAGCAGATCGGGACTCACATGATCGTCCTCAACCTCGTTCTCATCGGCTTGGCGATCACGCTCGAACCGATCCCGCTCACCACGTTCATCCTTGTTCTCGCGTCGAAGGGCGGCGTGCGGAAGGGGGCCGCGTTCATCTTCGGCTGGCTGCTGTCGCTCGCGATCGTGATCGCGGTCACGGTCCTCGTCACCGGCAACAACCCCCCCAAGCCCAGCACGGCTCCCTCACTGGCAGCACTCGCAGCCAAGCTCGCCATCGGCGCCGCGCTGCTGGTGATCGCGATCCGGCAGTACCAGAAGATGGGCAAGCCGAAACCGCCGAAAAAGCCCCCCAAGTGGCAGACGAGCATCGACCACATGACCCCGTGGTATGCCATCGGGCTCGGCCCGCTCACCCAGCCCTGGGGACTGGTCGCGGCGGGCGTCACGGTCATCGTCGAGGCAAAGCTCTCGTCCTGGCAGGACTACCTGACGCTCGCGCTGTTCTGCGTCATCGCCACATCCGCGATCCTCGCCATGGAGATCTACGCCGGCTTCCGCCCCCAGCCAGCCCAGGAGTTCCTCGCCCGGTTGCGACACTGGATCGACACCCACACCGACCAGGTCATCATCATCGTGTCCCTGCTCCTCGGCTTCTGGCTGGTCGGCAACAGCATCTACTACATCGTCACCTAGCCGCGGTCCTTCGCCGGGACCCAGGAAGCGCGCGGCCAATCATCGCAGCAGCCAGCCGCGGCATTACCGCACGCCCGCTGCGCCAGGCCCACGAGGCGCCGTCCCCGCTGACTATCGCTGACCTCGGCTCCCGGAGAACGGGCAATCGAATGTGCCTTATGAGGAGCGGCGGCCGCCGGGCCCGCCGCCGCCGCCATGAGCAACGCAGCGGAAGCCCAGGTGGCAGGTACCAGTATCGACCGCCTCGCCCTGGAGCGCTGCTGGCCGGTAGCGCAGGCAGTAGCTGGGCGCGCACAGGTGCGCCGCCCTCGATGACCTTGCGCGGCAGATGCGATCACGGCCCGTCCGCGATCCTGCCGCCCACCGGCCAGGTCACCCGCGGGTTGCGCGGCACGCAGCAGGCCTCGGCCGGGTCGGCCGGATGACCGGGCGAGAAGTAGTCACTCGTCCATTCCCAGACGTTGCCGGTCATGTCGGACAGGCCGTAGTCATTGGCGGAAAACGACCCCACCGGAGAGGTCCCCGCGAAACCGTCGGCGCACAGGTTCTGGCAGGGGAACTCCCCGTGCCAGGTGTTTGCCATCAGCTTGCCGCCCGGTGCGAATTCATCGCCCCAGGCATAGACACACCCGTCCCGGCCGCCGCGGGCCGCGTATTCCCATTCCGCTTCGGTGGGCAGTTCCTTGCCCACTCACGCCGCATAAGCCTTCGCGTCATCGCAGGTGACGTGCGTGACCGGGTGCCGGGCGCGGCCGCGGCAGTCGCTGCCCGGCCCCTCCGGATGGCGCCAGCTCGCACCTGGCACATACACCCACCAGTTGCGGTAGTCGCGCAGATCGACCGGGCCCGCGGTGCGCTGGAGACCAGGGATCCCGGCACCAGCAGGTCAGGGTCGGCATCGGGTAAGCGCGCGAATCTAGCGGGCGCTCGGCGACGGTCACGTACCCGGTAGCCGTCACGAAGCGCCGGAACTGCGCCACGGTGACCGGACAGGTGTCCATCCAGAAGCCGTCAACGGCAACCCGGCGCACCGGGCGCTCCTCGGAGTAAAAGTCAGCCGAGCCCATAGCGAACGTGCCGCCGGGAATCCAGGCCATCTCGGCGCGCCGGGCGGGCGCGCCGGTAACCGGCCGGCCCCGGGTGGACGTACAGGCTGACTGCGCCCTTGCCGATGAACTCCAGGTCGGGCGGTGGCGGGACGCCCTGCCCGGTGACCGCGCGTTGGACCCGCATGGGCCGGTGCCGCGCTCATATCCGGCTCGAAACGCCTGTCGGCCACCGGCCGGGTCTGCGCCAGGTGGCCGGAAACGCACCATGCCGGTCTCGGGCCGTCACGACCAGGAACCCGTTGCGGCCGGGCGCGTCAGTGTGCTCAGCGAGCGCGGCAAGCAGACCGCCGAGGTTACTGTGTGTGTGCGTTGGTCGGGCGCCGTGTGCACTGTGTGCGGCGAAGCGGCGGACGCAGGCGCCCCACGCCGACGTAAGGAGGGCAGGCCTACGGCAATACTTTGCGCTGGTCAACGGGTGCGCCGCCAGGGACTCGAACCCCGAACCCGCGGATTAAGAGTGGACCGCTACGTGGTTCCAGGCGCTCTGCCTGCACGAATAGCGTAACCGGCTGCCCAGAAATGCACACATTGAACCGAGATGATGCCGGTACCCGCCCCACAACGCGCCCCACGGCATCCGCGGCCGGTACGCAGGCTCCATCACTCAACGTGACGGACAGCTAAGCGCACGATGCCCGGGACCGGGCCGGCACGCCTCCCCAAGTGGACTCCCGGGTTCGCGTCCGCTGAACCGTGGCGTCGCCAGACACGACCACAGCGGCCAGAGGTCCGGCCGACGCCCGCGAACTTAAGCTGCACAGCACAGGATCGGGCGCAACTGGCACCTGCAGATGCGCCTGGATACCCCGGGTGGAGGCGCCGCTATCGTTGAGGCCGCTTGGCGGCGTGCTTGTCTACGTGGGAGGATTCGCCGGGATGACTGTCATACCGGCAGCAGTTGCTTTTCTCGCCGGGGCGCTTGTGAGTCTGGCAACGAGCTGGCTGCTGGTCTCCCGGCTTGAGCGGGTCGGAGAGCGCCTGGGTCTGTCGGAGGCATTGCTGGGCATCGTCGCGGCGCTGGCGGCAGACGCGCCGGAGGTCACGGCCGCGGTCAGTGCGATGGCCGGTGGTGAGCAGCGGCTTGGCGCCGGGGTCATCATCGGATCGAATGTCTTCAATCTGGCAGCTCTGCTTGGCCTTGGCGCGGTGGTTGCGGGGCGCATCGGGCTGCACCGCAAGGTGGTGCTGCTCGGCGGGACCGTCGCAATGTGCGTGGCGGGCGTGTGCCTGGCGGTGGTGGCGGGCCTGGCGCCGCCCGCCGCGGGCTGCCTGCTCGGCTTCTTTGTCGTAGCGCTGTACGCGGTTGCGCTCGGTGCTTCCGATCGGGGCCTGGCACGTCTGCGGCTTCCCCGGCGGTGGATCGTCTGGCTACGGTCGGCGGTGGCGGAGGAGGAGGTGGAACTGGAATCGGCGATCCGGCCAGCGCCGGGACGATGGCCAGATGCGGCCATCGCCGCCGGGTCGCTGGTCGTCGTGGTCGCCGCCAGCGTGACGATGGAGCGAGCCGCGTCGGCGCTGGGGAACCATTTTGCGATACCGGAGATCGTGGTCGGTGGCCTGGTGCTCGCGGCGGTGACGAGCCTGCCGAACGCGGTCGCCGCGGTCTACCTGGCAGCTCGCGGGCGGGGCGCGGCGACCCTGAGCACGGCCCTGAACAGCAACACCCTTAATGTGGTTGTTGGCCTGCTCATCCCTGCCGCGTTGATCGGGCTGGGACGGCCATCGGGCCAGACCATCCTGGCCGCCGTGTGGTACATCGGTCTCACCGCGGTGGTACTTGCGTTTGCCTACCGTGACCGCGGCATATCGCGGGTGACTGGGATCCTGGTCATTGCGGCCTACTTTGTCTTCGTCGGCTCGATTCTCGGCCTCGCGTACGCGGGACAGACACGCGTCGCGTTCGTGGCTGGCCTGGCCGTTGCTGCCGTACTCGGAGCGTGGCTGGTACTTGGCCGCCGCCCAGATCCGGCCAACAATGAGCCGGGTCCGTCCTCCCGATGGCCAGCCAGGCGAAACCATGGCGGCCATGCCCAGGACAAGCCGGTGGAAGTAGCGGGCAATGGCAGCGCTCCGGGAAGCGCACGGGACCGGGTAGCGGGCCCCTCCCCATCCAGGAAGGGACAGGAATCTTTGCTGGCAGGCTGGCCGGTCAAACGACTGTGGGTGCTCGGCCTGGAAATTTCCTTCCTCGTGGCGGCCATCGACGCCATGCTCGGGAACCGGGTCATTCTTATCGGCCTGCTGATCGTGGGGCCCTGCTGCGTGGTCCTGACCGGCCGCTGGGTCCCGACAGCGCTGACCGGATTGTGGGTGATCAGCCTGGCGGTGGTGCTGGGCCTTCCCGACGGCATCTGGGGCACCGCCATCTTCTTCATCTGGCTCGGTGCGGTGGCCATGGTTGCCCTCGCCAGCACCGTAGCCGCGGCTTTCATCGAGGCTCTCGGGCCCGCGCGCGACTCCTGATCAGCTCACCTGCAGAATCCCCCCGATCTCGGCGGCCAGCGTCTTGACCAGCATCGAACCGATACCCGCGCCAATCAGGCGGCATCGGGCAGGCAAGCTACATGAGCAGCTTGTTCTTGGCAGCTTCCCGGGCGGGATCTAGGATCGCTTTCAGGTGCGCCGGGAAGCCTGGTCGGCGATGTTCGTGATCTCCGGACTCGTGGACTTGGGGCTAATGATGACCATCAACAGCGCACCCGCGGACAGCTCACCTGAGGCAAGCCGTTCTGCTGCCCCGCCGAGCTGGCCGTGGCGGCGGGCCGCGCTGTTCCTGGCCGGTGCCGCGCAGCTGATTACCATTTCGGCGCTGGTGAGCGCTGATCCTATCGCCGCGACCTGGTCGTCGCTGCTGCTGGCTGTCGCGCCCGCGCCCCTTGCAGCCGCGGCGGCCTTCGCCCCGGCCCCGGTTAACCTGCTGGCGGCAGTGGCCGGGATCGCGGTCCTGGTGGCGGGCATCGCCGGGCAGCTCACGCACACCGGGTTGTTCTTCGTCCCGGCGCTTGTGGTGCTGGCCGTCGGCGCCGTCAAGCTCTGGCGTGAGCAGTCATAGGCCGGGGAGAAGGTGTGAGCGGATGACCCGCTACCTGACTAGGGATCGGGCGGCGATCGCCGCTGCTGTCGCGGCTCCCCTTGTGGCGGCTGTGATTTTGCTGCCGTTCCGCGCGAGCTGGTCGAACACGAACGTGGCTCTGCTGCTGGTGGTCGTGGTCGTCGCGATGGCCGCGATGGGAAACCGTGTCGCTGGCGGGATCGCTGCGATCGGGGCGGCGGTCTGGTTCGACTTCTTCTTCACCCTGCCTTATGAACGGTTCACGATCCGCAGCTCCTCCGATGTCACCACGTTTGTTCTGCTGCTGGTGGTCGGCGTGATCGTGTCGCAGCTGGCTGCCTACGCCCGCCGCCTGAAGGTGATCGCGATCACCGATGCGGGATACCTGGAGCAGATCCACCAGACCGCGGCGCTGGGCCAGTCGGCGAAGTCCCCGGAGACTGTCGTCGATCATGTCCGGGAACAGCTGGTCGGCCTGCTGGATCTGCAGGCCTGCCGGTTCGAGTACGGGAAACTGCTCGGTCACCCGCCGCGGCTGGAGCCAGATGGCACGGTGCTGGCCGGTCATGGCCGCTGGGACGTGGAGAAAGCGGGCCTGCCCGGTGAGGAGGTGGAGGTGCGCACCTTCGGCAACGGCCAGTACTACGGGCGGTTCATGCTGACGCCCAAGCCGGGCTCGCGGCCATCCCTGCAAGCGCGCCTGGTGGCCGTCGCGCTCGCCGATCAGGCCGGAAGCGCGCTCGCAGCCGGGACACCCACCCCCACCGGGTAAGGAAACGGGGCGGAACGGTGCCTGGTGTGGACCGGCTGATCGTCGGGACGAGCGGCTCACCGGGCAGCCTGCAGGCGCTGCGTTACGGGGAAGTTGTGGCCCGTGCCCACGATGCGGTCCTGGTCCCGGTCATGGCCTGGGAGCCGGCCGGTGGTGACCGCTGCGCCGACAGGTATCTGCGCCAGGAGTGGCACGACATCGCCTGTCGGCGGCTCCGGGACGCGCTCATCGCGGCGTGGGGGGAGATTCCCGGTGATTCGCTGGTACAGCCGCAGGTAGAGCGAGGACCGGCGGGCTGGGTTCTGGTGAACCTTGCCTGCCGCCCCGGCGATGTGCTGGTCGTGGGCGCTGGCCGCCGCGGCGCGCTGGCCCGGATGGCCTTTCCCAAGGTGAGCCGCTACTGCCTGGCCCACGCCCAGTGCCCAGTCCTCGCTATCCCGCCGCCTGCACTCGCCCGCGAACTCGGGCATGGCCGCCTCGCATGGATGTTCTGGCACCGGCCACTGACCGCGGAGCAGATCCTTCGCGACCAGCCCAAGCCAGCCGCCTGATCCCGCTCTCCGCAGCCGGTCTTGTCGCACTGGCCGCGGGGCAGATACAGGCCATGGCCTGGCTCAGGTGGAAACCTGGCCGACGCCGTCCAGGCAGGCTGCCGACGTTGCCTTCTCGCCAGACGGGCGCCTCCCTACATCATTAACGTGCCTGTGAGTACACCGGCAAACCACCGGTACTCACGGTTACTCAGGGCCAAGCCCTGATGGCCTTTGACCTGCGGACGAGCAGCCCGACCCGCTATCTCCAGCGACCTTCTAAACAGCGGGTCGGCCTGGCCCGGCGAACCGGCGTCACCCCTATCGGGGACGTCCCGTCGGAGGGCGAAGCCCTGGCTGATCAAGCGTCCGAGCTGACGCCTTTAACGCTTTGCCAGGGCGCGATCTGCCTCGGCATCCAGCTGGACCTCGATATCCCGCAACCGGTTCAGCGGTGCCGCTGCTTTCAGCAGCCCGCCCAGCCCTCGCGCCGCGCGTGCGTTGTTCCCTGCCGTATAGATCACCGTGAGGTATTCGACGTAACGGTCGGCCGGGTCAGCGCAGCGCGGCACCGGATCAGGGTTCCCGTTTGCCAGGACAGCAGGCACCAGCTTCTTCATCGCCGACTTCAACGCCGCAGCATTCCCGGATTCCTCTGCCGCATGGACGGCGTTCACGTCAGCTCGCAGCCTGCTGTACTGGGCGAAACCCGGGCCGTGCTTCCAGTCCTCGTACTGCTGGCGGCAGGACACCGGCCGCGCCGCCGACGCGGCGGGGTGGCGGGCAGTCGGTGCCGCAGGGTTGCCGCAGGCAGCCGCCAGCGAGGCGGTGAGGGTCAGGGACAGGCAGGCACGGACGGTAATGATGAGTGCCAGCGTGCCGATCACCGCGACGAAGACCGCCGAGGTGATGAGGAACGTCTCCAGGCGGCTGCCCCAGATCCCATCCGGCACGCCCAGGATCATGACCAGGCAGGTGGCCCACGCTCCGGCCAGCGCCGTCCGCAGCCAGCGGCCGGTGAAAAACACACACACCGGGCCGAGCAGCACCAGGCCGCTCAGCACCATCCGCCGCCCCGTTGAGACATCCACCACAGCGACAAGTGATGACCAGGCCATGCCGAACTGCCACAGCAACACGGCCGACGGCTCAGACAACGCCCACGCTCCCCGGCGCCGTCGGCTAAACCCCAGTGAAGTCCCCATGCGCGGACCGTAGCGGAAACGCGCACGCCCACATGCCCGCTTTCCCAACCTTTGAAATCAGCCACGCGGCGGGATCGAGCGGAACGCCCGGGCGCAAAGCCAGCGCTGCGCTGCAGTCGCTTTCCGCTGCTTTGATGAAGGCCATCCGCTGGGCGCTTGACCACGACTCGCTGAGCACAGGGCTACTTGCCGACGCCACGGAAGACATCGTCTTCGCCAACCGCTTCGGCAAAGTCCTCCCAGTCCATGTTCGCGATATTCAAGCCTGGAGTATCGGCCCAGCAGATGGCCACCGCTGGACGGCCCTTGCACAGTCCGCCCGTGCCTAAAGATCACCGGGTCGTGCCCGCCACGTGCCCGATCAGATGGTCTGCCACGGACTCTCACGGTCACTCGCGGACAGCCCGGCATGCGTTCAGGCCTGGATTTATGCAGGTGAAGCCGATCGGGGAGCATCCCTGATAAGGAAGAGGTCATCTAATCTTCTGCACTATCGGAGCGTGCCCTGGCTCAGCCTTTGGGCGTCTAGTCGCAGCCACTTCCCTTTCCACGCAGGTGTTCGGTACGGTTGGCGGTTACCGCACGAGCTGGAGAATGTTCTCGGTTTCTTCGGTGAGGACCGCCCACGTCAGCTCGGTGTCCTCGTTGTGCTCGTGCGGGCGCTCGTGGAAATGCTCTCAGAGAGCGCGGATTCCGGCTGCCCGGATTCAGGGTCCTGATTCCGCAGGCGGCTCCGCAGCGTCGGCTCGGTAGCCGGCCTTGGTCAGCATCTGGCGCAGGTTGACTACGGCCTGGGTGTCGATGTCTTTGTGGCGGGGCGGGTCGAAGTATTCGGTCTGGGATCCGATGGTTACGGCCATCTTGCCGTCGTGCCGCTCCTCGGCTGAGCCGACCGCTGCCAGCAGTGACAGCACGGCACGCCACTCGATGTTGTGGCCGGCCGGATGCTGGAAGATCTGGCGCAGCGTGCTGCGCTGATGGTTGCTGAGGTGCGCTGGCGGCGATGACATCGGTGCTCCTGTCTGCTCCGTCAGGGACGGAGCTGCGAGTATCCGGCCGGGAGGGCCTGCTGCCGCCTGGGAGCGCCTGGGGGTAACAGCCTGCCCTTCGCAGTTCGGCCGCTTGGCGGTGGTGCGGCGGCGGTCGCCTGCGGTGTACGGTTCGGGTGCTGGCCGGGCCGGCGGTCCGGCTCGCCGGGGGCGGGGGTGCCCGGGGGCTTGCGGCGGCTTGCGTGCGGCTCTCCGGCTGGTCACGGCGTCGTGTCGGCGCCGGCCAGAAGGGCCAGGATGTCGCCGACCGTGCGTTCCCGGCTGGTGGGTTCCGGGAGCGGGAGGTGTGTCTGGATCTGGTAGCGGTTGCGGCGGCCGTCCTTCTGCTTGACGATGTAGCCGGCCTGGGCCAGTTCGGTGATGATGCCGTAGGCGCTGCGCTCGGTGATGCCCAGCCTGGCGGCGATGTCGCGCAGCCGCATCCCCGGGTCGCGGGCGATGCACAGCAGTACCCGGCCGTGGCTGGTCAGGAAGCTCCAGTTCGCCGGTGTCGGGCTGATCGCCGTGTGGCGTTCGGCGGTAGTCAGGATGCCGTCCTTCCTGCCGGGCGCCGCTGGCTGCCGGCCAGGCGTGGCCGGGCGTGCGGCGGCCGATGGCCAGCCGCAGCCGGCTGATCCGGTTGCGCAGTACCTGGGTGATCGGGGTGCGCAGGACGGGGCGATGCGGTCCCGCCGCGCCGGGCGGGGACCGGGCCGGGCCGTTGAACGGGCGCGGGACGGTGCCCGGGGGGGATGAGGTCGGTGCGGGCATGGCGTTGTTTCCTTTCCAGGGCCGGGATGGGACAGGGGGCCGGGATGGGACAGGGGGACCGCTTGCGCGGATGGTGCCCGGGGCCAGGCGAGCGGGAGGCGCTGCGCACGCCCCGTGGTTGCGGCGGTCAGAGGTGGCGCCGCCGCAACCACAGGCCGCCGAATGCGATGATGGCGATGATGATCAGGATGGTGAGCATGGCTCGCTCCTTCCAGCGACCCCGGGGAACCACGAGCCGTCACCGGCGATGTTCCCGGGGTCCTGCTCAGCAGCCTACGCTGGAATCAGAAAACTAGCAATATAATTCCAGTATTGTTAGTCTTGCCGGGGCCCGGGCGCTGCTGACCAGCCACGCCCGGGCCCTGCTGGCCATCGCCGGCGACCTGGGCGCGCAGTTCCGGACCCTGGCTGGCGGAGAAGTCGTCCGGGCAGAGGCGCACGATGCGGTCAGCTCCGGCAAGCTCGAACACGCGTCGCACCTGCGCCGCGGCTATGATCAGCCGCAGCTCGCCGCGATGACACGGGCCCGCTGCCGCGCGCGCCCCGGAGCCGCCCGCCAGGCCACAGAACGTGGCAGCGGACATGTCCACGATCAAGACGGGCGTTCCCCCTCGCATAGACCGGAGCAGGCTCTGCCCAGATCTGGCTGGCGGGTTCCTGGCTGGCAGCCTCCGGCAGTGGCAGGTGCGCCCGGATCTGGTAGCGGTTGCGGCGGCCGTCTTTCTGCTTGATCACGTACCGGGCCCGGCGAGGCCGGCGACGATGCCGTGGGCGCTGCGCTCGGTGATGCCCAGGCTGGCCGCGATATCGCGCAGCCGCGTGCCCGGGTCACGGGCGATGCACAGCAGCACCCGGGCGTGGCTGGTCAGGAAACTCCAGTTCGCCATAAGCAACAGTCTACCCACATTTTCTAGAAATATATTGCTAGTTTTCAGTTGCGCATATAGGCTAAGGGCAGCCCCAGAGACCGGCCGCCGAAGCTGCCGGTCCGAACGGGCCATGTGCAGCGCATGACCGTCACCGCCTGGGCGTCGCGCAGGCGGCGAAGGCTGCGGGTGCGCGGCACGAGTTCGCCGGGCCAGACCCCTGGCCCAGGCACCTGCTGACGTGAAAGCGGCGGCACCACGAACGCCTTCACCGACAGCGACCTCGAAGTCCGGCCCCTAACGCCGGACTCACCGAAGGATGAATCACGATGGAGATCACCGAGCACGAGCGCGTGCTGCTGGTCAACTCGCTCATCCAGACGATCAGCGAGCTCTACGAGCACGACGGGGACAAGGACCGCCCCGCGCTCGGAGCATTGCTTACCCGCCTGACGGCGGCCTACCAGGGACCCCCGTGCGACACCTGCGGGAAGTGGCATGAGCCGGTCCGCGAAGCAACTGCCTGAGATGACCGCCTACGTACGGACAGCTGACGCCTGCCGGCTGCCTGCGCGGCAACTGACCGGGCCTGGGCGGGGGCCATCTTCTCGTCGAACAGGCCGAGCTCGCCCGGCGGGCCCGGGAACGTAGCTCCCGCAGTGCAAGACGACCCGGACATAGCCCCCCCCGCGATGACGCAGGAGCCGCCGGGCAGGCCAGCCAGTCCCGGGATACCGCCGGATCGTCCCGGCGAGCGCGTCGAGCTCACGCCCGATCCGCTCTGCGGACCGGGTTCGACGGAATCCGCAGGGAAATGCTTTTCCCGCCGCGCTTTTCCCGCCGCGAACTGTCAACGCAGCACCGATCTGCACCGCACGCCAGATACGTCACGGACTAAGGAGTCAGTTATGGGCATCATCGCATGGATCGTTCTCGGACTGGGCGCAGGCTTGCTGGCCAATATGCTGATCCCCGGCAAGAGATCGCAGGGCCTCATCATCACCTGCCTGATCGGCATCGCCGGCGCGCTGGGCGGCGGCTGGACGGCCACCAAGCTGTTCCACATCCACAGCCTGCAGGGGTTCTTCAACGTGTCCACCTGGCTCACCGCTGTCGCAGGAGCGGCCGTCCTGCTGCTCGCCTGCCACCTGGTCACCAGCCGGTCCGGGCGGTCCCGGCGGTCCGGCTGGTTCGCCCACCGCTATGACACCCCCGGGACGCCTCCGGCTCGCGCTTGACATACGCGGCGCACCAAGGATCAAGATCGCTCCAGTGGCGCGCGCGACGATGCAGGAACCGAGGAGTTGCGCGCGACGCTCCAGCAGTTACCGCGCGTTCTGGAACCGCCTCGAAGACTTCCCCCGTGAAGCTTCAGCGTCCCTTGCTGGCCAGCGCGTCGTTGAGCGCCTTGTTCGGCTCGGGTACACGATCGGGACGGTGAGTTGCGTCTTCTCGTAGCAGCTAAGGGCTGTCAGGCAGCGATCTGGCACTCGTGCGTGAATCCGCTGAGGACCTGTCTTCAGCGGATCCGGTACTCGGTGAGGTTGATCTCCGGTGGCCGGGTATGACGCTTGAGCCGGCGACCCGTGGCGGCGGCGCTCATGCCAGGGCAGGACTGCAGGCAAATGCGACCCTGTGAGGAGGAAGCTGGCGTGTTCGAGGCTGCCGACATCCGGGAATGGCGCGGCCACGACATGGTCGACGCCGACGGTCGCAAGATCGGCGAGCTGGAGGCCGTCTACGTCGACACCGGCACTGACCTGCCGTCATTCGGCACGGCCAAGGTGGGAATGCCGACCCAGCACCGGCTCGCGTCTTCGGCGGGTTCGTCTACGGGTATGAGCAGCCAACCCTGGCCAGGCGGTACGGCGCCCAATATGAGGCCTGCCGGCGGGACGTGCCCGGATGGTGGCCTCGCCTGCCACTTGCCCTCAGGAACGCGCCGCGCTGATCTAGGTCATCGTGGCAGCGCTCAAACTTCCTGTCATGCCGCTGGCCGCGGCATTCCGATTGCGGGAGTTTCACCGTGCTACCGGGAGGCACCTGACCGACCGGATCAAGGTGGCCTCCGGTCAGTCAGCCGGGGCGGTTGGCGCGCTATTCCCCGGCGAACTCCATCCCCCAGCTGATCACTTCGGCGGGATGCAGCCGGACGATGGGTCCGGTCGGCTGGCCGTCCGGCCCGGTCGCCTCTGCCAGAGCCTCGGCCCTGCCGCGGATCATCACGCCTCGTGGTCGCCACGGTGGCAGCACGTCATCGACCACGAGGGCGACGTTCGGGTTGCGCTGCGCGTTGCGGAACTTCCGGGTCCGGGCGAAGTCCCGGCCACCGATGTCGAACGCGTCCAGCTCGGGGTTGTAGCGCCAGCCGAGGGGAACGACGTGCGGCATCCCGGTCTCGTCGATGGTCGCGAGCCGGCCGAGTTTGCCGTTGGCCAGGTAGGTCAGCTCGGCGTCCGAGAACACGCTCATTTTCGCACTCGCCCGCCTGTCGCGATCGTGAAGGGTGATCGGTCCAGACGCTACACGCGCCGGCCCAGGAACCACCGAGCCCGCGACCTGGGAGAGGCGTCCGGCTCTGCCGCTTGTCGGGCGGTGCCCGCACACGGCCGGTACCGGCTATCGGCGCCTGGGTGGATACTGGCGGTGGGCATGGCGGGCACATCGTGAGCGTGTCCTCCAGCGCACGGCAGCGCGGGAACGCGGGTGAGGTGGTGGGCGGATGCAGGCAGCCGTCGGGGACCGGTTCCATGTGCGCGGCAGCATCGTGGGCCAGCCGAAGCGGACGGGTGAGATCGTCGAGGTCCGCGGAGCGGGCGGGGCGCCGCCCTACCTGGTGCGTTTCGACGATGGTCACACCAGCCTGGTGTTCCCCGGCCCGGACGCGATTATCGAGCATCCGCGCAGGAAGCGTAGGAAGGGGCCGGCGAAGGGCTGACCGGCCCCGCGCGGACAGGGACCCGCCCAATCCCTGCTCAGAACAATGCGCGCTCATGTCTGTTGAGCGTAAGCCGGGTCGGCAGCGGCTTGACGTGGCCTCGGCGCACTGTTGATAGCTGTCGGCCCTCACGCGTGTGTCTCATGGCGAAACTCCGGTGGGATACTGCGACTGTGGAGGTGTTTCACAACGCGATGACGCCGGTCTTGACGATTCGGGGTGCGGCTGAAGCAGTGGCCTTCTACGAGCGGGCGTTTGGCGCGGAGGAGTCCACCGGAACACCTACCCGGACGACAAGATCGTCGCTGAGCTGGCCGTGGCGAGGCGCGCTTCCGGGTGGCCGACGAGGCGCCGGAGGCCGGCAATCTCAGCCCGGCGGCGCTCGGCGGCACGTCGGTGCGGCTCAACCTGCTGGTCGCTGACCCTGACGGGCTCGCGGCGCGGGCCATCGCGAACGGGGCCATCGAGGTTGCGCCGATCGCGGACCAGCCGTATGGGCTGCGCCAGGGACGGCTGGCCGACCCGTTTGGCCATCATTGGCTAATCGGACGGCCGCTGGCCGGCGAGGCCGGCGACTGAGCGCGGACGGCCGCCCGGTAGCCGAGGGTCGCCAGCCGGGCTTCTCTGCAGCGGGCACCGGCCCCGCGGGGCGTTCGGTTCGCAGGATTGGCGCGGGCTTGCCGCTTGGTGGCTGGAGGGGTCGGTGGCTGAACTGCCAGCTAACTCCGTCGAGGTGCTGGCCGGCTGAGTTGGCGGCGGCCTGCGGTGGGTCGTTGTCGCGTCAAACGACGACGGGGACCTGTACACGATGCTCCATATCTATCGGGGTGATCGGCAAGTCGCAGGCTCGGGTTGACGGGCCGAAGCTGTACCGCGGTTCTGTGGTAAACGAGTGGCGCAGGAAGACAGACGGCCTGCCGTACTTTGTCATGGCGCGCGCGTTGCCGATCGTGGATCGGGTGGTCACGACGACCGACCACGGATCCGAGATCGTACTCGCTTTGTCACCGCTGATCGAACACTTTGGCCTGCGGTTCGCCGCGACTCGGCTGCCCGATCGGAGCAGCCGTCCAGTCTTCGAGTGGAACGCGAAGGCACCGTGCTGGAAACACGACCGCAGCCATTGCCGCGACCCCGGGCGCCCGGGCATCCGGGCTGTCGGCTTTCCCGCGGAGCAGCGGCCGGCCAGCCGCGGCTGGAGGCACAGCCATGGCGGCCGCCGTTTCCCCTGATCCGCGGAGAACATCCGACTTTGCCGCGGACCGGGCGACCCTCGAGAGTCCGGTGCGTCGAAGTGTCCCGGCAGAGTGACCATTCTGCCACCACGGGCTCTGCTCGCTGTGGACGCGCGCAGTTGATGGGAAAGTCATCACGGAGAGTGACCTGACCCTTGTTCGCGTGAGCACCCGGAGCCGCTGTTCTGCGCGGATTTCGGCTCGATGCCGATCATGAGGCTGGCCGTCCGGTTCTGGGTATTCTGCGCGCCCGCGAGCCGGACGGGATCGCTGGTTCCATCGTGGGGCTGACGGCCGTCGGTCGGGTCAGTGGAGGTAGTCCCGGAGGACGTTGGACCGGGACGGGTGCCGCAGTTTCGACATGGTCTTGGACTCGATCTGCCGGATCCGCTCCCTGGTGACGCCGTAGACCTTGCCGATCTGGTCCAGGGTCTTGGGCTGCCCGTCGGTCAGCCCGAACCGCATCGACACCACCCCGGCCTCCCGCTCGGACAGGGTGCCGAGGACGGAGTGCAGCTGCTCCTGCAGCAGCGTGAAGCTGACCGCCTCACCGGGCTGGATGGCCTCGGAGTCCTCGATCAGGTCGCCGAGCTCGCTGTCGCCGTCCTCACCGAGCGGGGTGTGCAAGGAGATCGGCTCCCGGCCGTACTTCTGCACCTCGATGACTTCCCCGGGGGTCATGTCCAGCTCGGCCGCGAGCTCCCCGGGGGTGGGCTCGCGGCCTAGGTCCTGCAGCATCTGCCGCTGCACCCGGGCCAGCGTGCTGAGGACCTCGACCATGTGCACCGGAAGGCGGATAGTGCGGGCCTGGTCGGCCATCGCGCGGGTGATGGCCTGCCGGATCCACCAGGTGGCATAGGTGGAGAACTTGTAGCCCTTGGTGTAGTCGAACTTCTCCACGCCACGGATCAGGCCCAGGTTCCCCTCCTGGATCAGATCCAGGAACAGCATCCCCCGGCCGGCATACCGCCTGGCCAGCGAGACGACTAGGCGCAGGTTGGCCTCCACCAGGTGGTTCTTGGCCGTCCTGCCGTCTGCGGCGACCCGCTCCAGGTCGATGCCCTGGCCGGGACGCAGCACCCCGCTGCCTTCGGCGAGCTTCTGATCAGCGAACAGGCCCGCCTCGATCCGCTTGGCCAGCTCGACCTCCTGCCCGGCGGATAGCAGCGGCACCTTGCCGATCTGCTTGAGGTAGTCCTTGACCGGGTCGGCAGTAGCGCCGGCGGCTGCCAGCCGGGCGGCGGGAAGGTCCTCGTCGTCATCGCCGGAAACCAACGGCTCGTCCGCGCTCTCCTCGCCCGTCGCCTCCGGCCGGCGGCCGGCAGCAGCCGCGACGCTGCCCCGGGCCCGTGCCTGGCTCCGGCACGCCGGCCGCCTCCGGCGCGGCGCAGGGCTCATCTTGGGCAGAGCCTGAGCGTGCCCTTTCGATCGGAGCCGCAGGCAGCGGCCCGTCGATCTCAACAGCGTCACCGTCCCCGCCAGGGTCCGCCGGGTCATTCAAGCCCATGGCAGTGTTGATACCACCACCACCACCGCCGGCGGCTGCGGCGAGCTCTGGCCCACGAGCCAGCCCCCGAGCAGCCGCACCCGGCGCGGCTTCGGCGCAGCGGCCAGGTAGTTGCCGGGAGCAGCCGACCCGCGCGCGTCTGGTGGCTGCCGTCCCGGAGCCTGCAGCGGCTGCCACGCGATCACCCCTTTCGATCGCCGGGCCGCAGCGCGCCGCGCCGGGCCCGGCGGCTGGCTGGCCGGGCCTGGCTCGCGACACAGGCATCCTGTCCCGGATAGGCAGGACAATAAAGCGGAACATGCTGCCAAGGCCCGCGCTGCCTGCCAGGCGCCGGAAGACACGATGACAGCAAAATCAAGCCGGCTGCCTCGCCCTCCCCCCTCACACTACGCGGAGTCAGCGGCGGCCCGGACGCCGCCAGGCGCCAGGTCATCCAGATAGCTGCCGGATTTGCCCGCACCAGCCGCAAACCCTTGAGCGTCCCCCCGGTTTCCCAGACGATTTGATGTGCCGTGGGTTTCCCGGAGTCGGGGCGCCGGATTCTGATCATGCCACGGGCTGGATCAGGCTGCCTCGAAGCCCGTACTCGATCGGGTGAGCATGCCCAGCGACGAGGGACAGCCGCGCCGGCTTCGCCGAGGCCGATCCCGGCGCGCCAGGCGCGGGGGCCGGCGCCCGGCGTCCTCGCTGCGGCCGCCCAGGGGCCTGCCCGCGGGCAACGCCAGCCGGATCCATCGCGGCCCCGGGCAGGCTGGCCGTCAGGCCGGCCGCGCGGCAGGCTCACCGCTGACGACCTCGCAGCATCACCACGACAGTCGCGCTGCGCCTGTGGTCACTGTCCGGCACCGGGAGAACCCTGGACGGCGGCTTATCGCAGCTGGTCCCATCCGCCGACCGCGTCACGTGCCGCCGGAGAGCTGCCGGGCAATGAGCCGCTGCGCGAGCTCGCCCGCGACGGTCTGCATGACCGCGCCGAACAGGTCGGTCTTGTCGCGGAAATGGTGATGCAGCACGCCGCGGGTGACGCGGGCGCGGGCCACGATCTCCTCGGTCGCCGGACCCGGGTGCTGCCGAGATGGCTGGCCTGGCCCGGGCTTGTCGAGGTCGCGGTCAACGTCGCCGAGCTTGTCGGCTGATGGCGAGCAACGGTACCGACGCGACGGCCTGCGTCGTGGCGGGGCGTTCATGGCATCAGCGGAGGCCGGACCAGCTAGCGG
>CAVXLG010000003.1:0-985805 GCA_963762615.1 uncultured Actinomycetes bacterium
GGGCATCGTGGCCGGGTCGATCTTCACGTTCTCGCTGACCCTCGGCGACTACATCACGCCGCTGCTGGTGGGTGGCACCAGCGCGACCTTCATGGGCAACATCATCTACTCGAACATCGGGATCGCGAACAACGTGCCATTCGCCGCCGCCATGGCCATGATCCCCGTCGCCATCATGGCCGTCTACCTGCTCGGCGCCCGGGCGCTCGGCGCGTTTGAGGAAATCTGAGGGCACCGGCCATGGAACCGAAGGGCTTGCGGGTCGCGCTGCGGATCTGGGTGGCGCTGGTCCTCGCCTTCCTGTTCGTCCCGATCGTGCTCATCGTGCTGTACTCGTTCAACTCCTCCAACATCGAAAGCTGGCCCATCGCGGGCTTCACGCTGCACTGGTTCAGCGTGGCGTTTCATGACCCACAGGTACGCGGCGCGTTCCTGCTGTCGGTCAGGGTGGCTCTCCTGGCGATGGTGCTGGCCCTGCTGCTGGGTTCCGCCGTCGCCTATGCCCTGAACAAGTTCAGCTTCTTCGGGCGCGGGGCGATCTCATTCCTGCTCGTACTCCCGCTGGCGCTGCCCGGCATCATCACCGGGATCGCGCTGAACTCGTTCTTCTCGTTTACCGGGGTCCGGCTCGGCACTCTGACTATCGTTATCGGGCACACGACGTTCTGCATCGTGGTGGTTTTCAACAACCTGATCGCGAGGCTGCGGCGAACGCCAGGATCGCTGTCCGAGGCGTCCATGGATCTCGGTGCGCGCGGCTGGCAGACGCTGAGTTTCGTGCTGTTGCCGATGACGGCGACCGCCCTGGTGTCCGGGGCGCTGCTGGCGTTCGGCCTGTCGTTCGACGAGGTCATCGTGACCGTGTTCACCGCGGGGGCACAGAACACGCTGCCGTTGTGGATCTTCGGCGCGATCCGGCTCGGCCAGCAGCTACCGGAGGTGAACGCGGTGGTGACGATCGTCATCCTGCTGACGATCATCCCGGTGCTGCTGGCGGCCCGGCTCGCCGGAGCCGGGACAGTCACCAGATCAGCCCTTGAGATCCCAGTCGGCGGAGGCTAGCACCGGATATTCGCGTGTCGAGCGGTGCGCGTCGCAAACTACAGCACGTGGCAGGCGCCGTGGTCCCGATCCACGACGCCGTGCTGGTGGCCACCCGGTGGACAGCCACCAGCGCGGCACCGTGGCATCCGGCAGCCAGCCGGCGAGTTCGCGGGTGTCGCTGGTCCCCCCTGCGGCGCCCGGCTCTGGCTCCAGGCCGCTCGATTGCCAGGCTCAGCCCCCGGTCGCTGCAAACCAGCTCGCGCCGGCGCCGGGTGAGGTGACGAACACGATGGGGGCGATGCACGGCTGGGGAAGCGTCACCGTCGCCTTGATGTTCGAGTTACCCGTGGTGCTGGCCGGGAACTCGGCGGTGCTGACGTTGGTGACAGTGGCGGTGCCGCCAGTGCCGATGGTCTGGCAGCTGACGATGGCCTGGAAGTCGGCGAACGGGTTGACGCCCTGCAGCGCGGGCGGAACCGGGGCCTGGTCGGCGAGAACCAGGCCGCGCACCCGCACGCGCAGATGACCGTCGCTCTTGAGGGAGCCGGTCCCGGCGGTGATTATCCACGGCAGTCCGCCGCCGGGCACCCCGCGGATCGGGTTGGTCGCGCCCACGTACGGCCCGGTGACGGGCGTCATCGTGCTGAACTTGACGATTGTGGCTGGGCCGCGGCTCGTCGAGGCAGCGGCTGCCCGGGCCGGCGTCGCGCTGGTCGGGGCGGCGAACGCCTGCACGGACACGGTAAGGCTCACCAGGGCCGCACCACCCAAGATGGCCAGCAGCCATTTGATCTTGCTCATCTCGCGCCTCCTGCGTGAGCGCGGACAGCGCGCCGCGCCGCACGCCATAGTCGGGTCAGTCGTCTTTGCTTAACGTCCATGGCTTTCGGCGGGTTCACTTTGGCCATGTTAAGGCACCGCTGGAGGGATAGCCGGATCGTTAGCCATGGCGTAACGATGCCACCGGCTGCCGTCTGCACGCGGGCACGTCGTTCCGGCTGGCCTGCCCCACGCGTTCGGCTATGCCTGTTGGCCGGGTGAGGTCATGAAGCGCGAGTGGCCGGGCCGGATGGCGGTCAGCATGGTCCAGCAGGCGAGCAGCAGGGGCGGGACGAACAGCACGGCCAGGTGGGCAGGCGTCGGGTTCCTGAGCAGGTTAGTGCTGGAAGCGCGGAGTGCCGCGGAGAACGCCAGCTGCATCACATAGGGGTAGAACATGGCCGCGAGAAGCAGCAGGAAGTACCGGTTCAGCTTCAAGGCCACCGCCAGGGCCACTGCGGCTGCCGCGAATACCACGCTCAGTACAAGGTAACCCGACGTATCTGGCAGCCTCGGTCCCCAGAGCCGCACAAGAGGGCTCGTCGCGTACTGCAGGAGCGTAGTGACCTGCACGAATGCGGCGGCCGGGAGCAGGACGGCCCACAGGCGCCAGTTCATCAGGTGCCGCCCGCGGCGAGGTCCGGGCGATGCGAGCAAGGCTGCTGCGCCGAGGAGGTAGGCAGTTGCGGTGAGCAGTTGCAGCGCGTCCGGAACCGAGGAGATGCCGTAGACGTACACGACCCAGTACACGATCCAGTACAGGACCGACGCCCCCATAGCTGTCAGGGTCAGCCGCCGCCAGCCCAGCAAGGCAAAAGCCGCGACGACCACCTGGAGGCCGGCCGCGACATCGAAAAAAGGGACGCTAAGCAGGGACAATCCGCCGATCTCACGCCTGCCGAGCGCGGCCGGGAACGGGGCCCGGCCGCCGGGCGGCAGGTGATACGGCACCGCCACCTCCAGGACGGCGACGATCACCAGGAAAACCGGCGCGGCGACGCTGAACAAGGCGAGCGCGTCCGGCCACCGCTGGTTACTCCGCCCCGGCCGCAAAGAGGTCATGGCCAGCAGAAGACGCATCCCCAGCGCGCTCCGCAGCAGATCGGCGGTTTCCAGCAGGCCGGGCCGCCGCTGCCCCGGCCGGGCGCCCGCCATCAGCACGGCGAGCATCTCGTCTTCCTGCTCGCGCCGGAACGACCGCGGATACCAGGCCAGCAACCGCCGGTACCGCCACTCCAGGCCCGCCGGATCGCTCATGTGGTCCCTCCTGCCAGGTCCAGCCGCGACAGCGCGGCGGCGGCATTGGCTCGCAGCCGCGCTGCCTCGGCAGCCAGCACCCGGGAACCTTTAGGGGTGAGCCGGTAGTACCGGCGCAGCCGGCTCTCCACGACCTCTTCGCGGTCCACCGCGATCAGCTCATCGGCGCGCAGCCGGTCCAGCGCGGTGTACAACGTCCCGGCGCGCAGCCGGACCCGGCCATCGGAGATCTCCGTGACGTCGGTGATGATCCCGTATCCATGCTGGCTGCCCGCGGCCAGCGCCGTCAGGATCAGGAAGGTCGCCTCCTGCATCGCTCGCTGAGCCACACAGGCGTTATATATCGCTGAACTATAGCTGTCAAGACATGGCGAAGCCCGCTTCACGCCTCCGCTAACACCGGTGCTGCAGAACGATAAAGTCGCAACGCCAGTACCCAGGCGCCAGCGTAAGCGCACTTGCCCATCGCAGACGGGACATCCCCCACGGCAGGCCTGTTTGGCCTTGGTCAGGTCATCGTGAGCGTCATGCTGCCGACGGAAGCGCCGTCAGGGACCAGCTGGACTGTCCAGGTGCCGGATAGCGGCGTGCTGAAGTGGTAAGAACCGTTGTCGCCGAAGTCCCAGGAGGTGTACGGGCTGGTGCTGCCCGGCTTGTAGAAGTTAAGCGAGAACGAGCCAGGGCTGCTGCCGTCGGTGAAGTTGAACTGCTTCACGGTGAACGTTCTCCTGGCCCCTGCGGTAGAGGTGAAGGAGTATCCGGCGTGCTGGCCCTCGAACTTGATCGTGGTGGTCACCGGGCTGCCGGAGGCCAGCGGCTGGGTGGCCACGTCGTTGGCGAACGTCAGGACCGTGCTGCCCACCGAGGCGCCGTCGGGCACCAGCTTCACCTTCCAGGTGCCAGTCAGCGGCGGGGTGAAATCGTAATAGCCGTCGTCGCCGAAGTCCCAGGAAGTGTAAGGGCTGGTACTGCCCGGCTTGTAGAAGTTCAGCGAGAACGAGCCGGGACTGCTGCCGTCGGAGAAGTTGAAGTTGGTGACCTGGAACGTGACGTGCTTGCCCGCCGTGCCGGCGAAGGCGTATCCGGCGTGCTGACCCTCGAACTTGATCGTGGTCGTCACCGGGCTGCCGGAGGCCAGCGCCTGGGTAGCCACGTCGTTGGCGAACGTCAGGACCGTGCTGCCCACCGAGGCGCCGTCAGGGACCAGCTGGACCGTCCAGGTGCCGGATAGCGGCGGAGTGAAGTCGTAAGAACCGTTGTCGCCGAAGTCCCAGGAGGCGTACGGGCTGGTACTGCCCGGCTTGTAGAAGTTCAGCGAGAACGAGCCAGGGCTGCTGCCGTCGGAGAAGTTGAACTTGGTGACCTGGAACGTGACGTGCTTGCCCGCCGTGCCGGCGAAGGCGTATCCGGCGTGCTGACCCTCGAACTTGATCGTGGTCGTCACCGGGCTGCCGGAGGCCAGCGGCTGGGTGGCCACGTCGTTGGCGAACGTCAGGGTCGTGCTGCCCACCGAAGCGCCGTCGGGTACCAGTTTCACCTTCCAGGTGCCAGTCAGCGGCGGGGTGAAGTCGTAATACCCGTCGTCGCCGAAGTCCCAGGAGGCGTACGAGCTGGTACTGCCGGGCTCATAGAAGTTCAGCGAGAACGAGCCGGGGCTGCTGCCGTCGGAGAAGTTGAAGTTGGTGACCTGGAACGTGACGTGGTGCTGCGCCGTGGCGGCGAAGGTGTACGTGATCTTCTGACTGGGCCTCGAAATGACGGCTTTCACCGGCTTCCCGCTGGTCAGCTGAACGCCAGCCAGGGTAGCTGCCTGCGCGGTGCTCGCCTGCGCAGCCGATGTCGCCATGACACAGACGGCAACGCCCGCCAGCAGAGCACACGACCCGCCAACCGCGCGCGCGAACATGCTCACACCAGCACGAAACATGGTCCCCCCAGTCAACGTCCCCCAGTCGAGTTGCCGGGTACGCTACCGGATGCTCACGCGCAGAGTCCAGCGTCCCCAAGCGGCCGGTCCTGAATGCCCAACAACGTCGCGTTGACCACGAGGTCACCCGCGCGAACGCCATCATCGCCGCCACGTCCCTGAACACTGGCGCGTCTGCCTGACCGCGCTCGGCACAACCGAGGCAGTCCCGGGCAGGGCATGCCATTCGTCCCAGTTAGCGTGGGCGGCCTGTGCAGCAACGCCGCTCACTCGGCATCATCTCCCAGGAAGATGGGAGGTCCAGGCTCCCCATCGCTGGCAACCGCTCACACCAGCGGGCTGCCGGCGGCTGCTGCACGTGATCCGCGCCCAGGTCCTGATCACGGGTTCGGAACCCCGATATCGGCGGCAGGTATTTACCGGAACGGTCGCCGGGCTCCGCAGACCGTCCCCCGCGGCGGGGTGATGAGATGCACGAGGTAGCGGATTCGCCATCTGTCGGCGCAGCGAGCGTCAGCCCCGCGGCGCCGGTTGGAACTTCGGTGGCCTGAGCTCGGCGACGCAGGCCGTGCGCGGCGCGCTCGGTGTGGTGAGGAACGACGCGAACACGCGTTGCGCGCAGGGCGACGCGAGCGTCACGAAGTGGCCGATCCCGGGAAACTGAAGGAGCGTCGAGTTGGGCAGCATCCGCGCCCAGCTCGTCGGCGTGACGGCGTCGAAGCGGCCCGCGAGCAGCAGGGTCGGGATCGTGCTCGGCGTCGCCGCCCGCTGTTGCGCGGGCGCCTTCGGAACCTTCCACACGGTGCATTCCTGGGGGAGGTAGGTTCCGTGCACGGCCGGGCGGAGCACCGAGGCCGGATAGGCCGGGAACGCGCGCCGGCCGGCCGACAGGATGGAGCTCTTCATGTAGGGGATCCACTCGGCGCAGCCCACGCCGAGGGCCAGCCCGTAGCCGAGAATCCCAATGCCCGAGCCCACGACGTGCGCCGCGACCTGCGTGGCGATCGGCCGCGGGTTCCCGTTGGCGAGCTCGGCGATCATGGCCGGGACGTTGCGGAAGTCAGCGGTGTTGAAGGACTCATCGATGAGCCAGTTCGCCAGGCGCCCGCCGTCAAGCACCACCGTCACCGGAGGTGCGCCCGGTGCAGGTACCCCCCGCACCGTGACCGGGTGCGCCTGCAGCCGGCGAACCAGGTTCGTGAACGTCCGCGCGATCCCGGGACTACGCCGCCAGCACTGCGGCTGTCTCATGCACGCCCGGAACAGGCGGTCGAAGCCCTCGCGGGCGTTCGGCGCAAACAGGTTGGCGGCCACCACCTCCGGCGGCTCCACCGAATCGATCGTCACGCTCCGGATCCCCCGCGGATGCTCACGCATCAACGTCATCGCGAGATTCGTGCCGTAGGAGTCGCCGAACACGTTCCACTCGCGAATCCCGAGCGCCACGCGCAGATCCGCGACGTCAGCCGCGTTCTCGGTCGTGTTGTCCGCGCCGAGGTCGACCCCTCTTGCGAACAAGCGCCGGAAGCAGGCGCGCGTCGCCGCGACGTTCAGGCGAATGGCCCGGGACCCGTCGAGCGGGAGACCGAGGGTATGAATGAAAGCCCGGTCGACCCCCGGGCACGTCGGCGCCGGGTTCGGCGGGCCGTAGATCGTGCCGCGCTGGCTGATGAGAATCAATTCCCGGTCACGGTTGAAGCCAGCGGCGATCAGGGCCCCCGCCTCGCCTAGCGGGAAGCCGCCGGGACCCCCGGCGAGGTACACGATCGGATCGGGCGCGGGGTGCAGCGACTTCGCCGGCACGATCCCGACCGTCAGGCGGAGCGTGCGCCCGTTCGGTCTGGCCCGGTTCTCGGGCACGACGAGGAAGCCGCAGCGGGCGTTAGCAGGCAGAGTGGTCGGGAAGGGCTTGGTCGGGCACACCGCCGGCACGAACCTCGGCACCGGGAGTTCCGACCCCGCGCCGGCATTAGCGGGCGATGCTAGCGGCAGCGCTGCCGCCACCACGCCGCAGATCGTGATGAATATGAGCGGAATTTTGCGCATTATGGTCCCCAGCTCCTGGATGTTGCCTTGCCGGTGGCGGGTCTACTGGAAGGGTCGCTCGGTTCCGCAGACCGTCCCCCTTGGCGGGGTGATGAGATGCACGAGGTAGCGGACTCGCCACTTGTTGACGCACGTGCTGGGTAGCGCGTAGCTCGGGTGGCCGTAGCTGGCTACGGTGAGCAGCACCGCGTTGCCCAGCAGCCGCTCAACGCGCTGGACCCTGGCGTAGCTGTGGTGCGCGTGCTAGCGGTTGTGATCGTCATCGTGCCCTCCTGGGCGCCGATCGGCATCGGTATGGTGCTGATCATGCGCACCGGCGGGCGTGATGGCATTGGCCAACTGACCGATTCCGGGGGATGATCCTGCGGCAGTCAGGTTGCTGCCAGCGGGCGGGCCGAGCGGCTCCACGAGTTCCCGCTCCTGCGGGCCCGGGGTCGCAGCGGCCAGTTCGGGCGTGCCGCCAGGCGCTCCCCATGCAGTGTCCGCGCGGTGAAGCGTCGGCTCGGTTATGCCTTGGTCGTGGACTGGAGTTGGTTGAGGGCCTGGGTGATCTGGGTGAGCGTATAGGCGATGACTTCGTTCCAGTGCATGTTCGCACCGCGAGCGCGGAGCGCCTGTGCGCGCTCCTGGTCGGGGGATGTCGGCGCGGCCGGGCTGCTCGGCCTGGCCCGGTTCGGCAGAGCGGCCGCATAGGCGTCGGCGGCGCCGTGGATAATCGCGGCCGGATCAGGGCGGGTCTCGGATAGCGCGTCCGCGATCATGTGAAGGATGATGCTCATCCCGAGGCCACCGCCCCATCGAAGGCCGCGTAGGGCGCTGTGACCGAGTTCCAGCGTGGCGGCCCGGTCGCCTATGCGAAACGCGACCCCGGTCGCCAGGATGTGGTCGATGAGGCTGTTGTAGGCGAGCGCGGTACTGAGTTCGCGGCTTTCGCGCAGGCAGGCACGGGCCTGTTCGGGGTCGGTACCGGCGACGGCCAGGCCGACGGCGAGCAAGCCGATCGCGACCAGGGCCGGAGCGCCGACCTGGCGGGCGAGCGCGAGCGCTTCGTTCGCCAGCGGGACCGCCGCGGGCGGGTCACCGACCAGCACGTGCTCGGCCGCAGCGATAGCAAGCTCGAGGGAGGCGTCGGCAAGATCGCCGCCGGCTCGCGCGAAACCAGCCGCTTGTTCGGCGAGACGCGCGGCGTCGGCGAACGCGCCGGTTGTATTCGCGATGTTCTCGCGGGCGCCGCAGATGGTTTCCTCGACCCGCCAGTCTGGGGGGTCGCGGCGGGCGTTGGCTTCGGCAGCGCGGCGGCACAGCTGCTCGGCGCCGGCCACATCCCCGCGGTTGGAGGCGAACACAGCGGTGACTGCGAGCGCGAGCGGGTAACCCGGGTGTTCAGCGGCGCCGGGCAGCTCTAGGGCCAGGCCCCCGGGGAGCAGCAGCGGATAAGTGTTCCAGATCTCACACGGCGCGAAGCCGGCCAGGATCGAGAACGCGGCGTCGACGTTGCCGCTGCCGATCGCCCACGACCACGCCGCGAGCAGGTTGTCCTGCTCGGCGCTGACCCGGACCGCCCAGAACACCTCGTCCCGCGGCTTGTAGGTCTGGTCGCGGACCTGCCGGAGGAGATCCGCGTAGTAGCCGGCGTGGCGGGCCCGCCACCGTTCGGCCTCCCCGGACCGGCCGATGTGTTCCTCGCCGTACTGGCGGATCGTCTCCAGCAGCCGGTACCGGGTCTGCAGCCCGTGCTCCTCGGCCACCACCAGCGACCTCGCCACCAGGCTCGCCAGCAACCCGAGCACCGCATCCGTGTCGATGCCCTCCCCGCCGCAGACCGCCTCGGCCGCCTCCAGGGTTGCACCGCCGGCGAACACCGCCAGCCGCGCCAGCAGGGCCTGTTCGGGCCCGGTGAGCAGCTGAAACGACCAGTCGATCGCCGCCCGCAGCGTCTGGTGATGTGCCAGCGCGCCGCGCCGCGAGCCGGCGAGCACGGCGAAACTGCGCTCGAGCCGCTGGGCCAGCTCGGCCGGGGTCATCGCGGGCACCCGCGCCGCCGCCAGCTCGATCGCCAGCGGCACCCCGTCCAGGCGCCGGCATACCGCGGCGACCGCTGCCGCGTTCTGCTCGGTCACCGCGAAGCCTGGCTTGACCGCGGCCGCGCGCTCTGCGAACAGGCGCACCGCCTCCGCGTCGAGGATCGTGTCCAGATCGGCATCGTCGCCGGGCACCCCCAGCGGTGGCACAGGAACCAGCCGCTCCCCGTCAATTCCCAGGCCCTCGCGGCTGGTGGCCAAGATCGCCAGCTGGGGGCACGACTGCGCCAGGACCTGGGCTAGTGTCGCAGCCGCGGCCAGCAGGTGCTCACAGTTATCGAGCACCAGCAGCAGTTCCTTGGCACGCAAGAACTCAACCAGCGCTTCGCGGGCGCCCTGTCCGGCCCGTGCCGCCACCGAGAACACCGCGGCGACGGCATCATCGACCCCGGCGGCGTCGCGGACGGGAGCCAGCTCAGCAAGCCACGCGCCGTCGGCGAACCGCCGCGCCATCTGGGCGGGGGTCTGCAACGCCAGGCGAGTCTTGCCCACCCCGCCGGTGCCGGTCAGGGTCACCACCCGAGACTCGCCCAGCACGGCCGCGGTTTGCTCCAGTTCGCTGTCACGGCCGATGAACGAGCTCACCGGCAAGGGAATATTGCCGACGTGGCGGGCCGGTGCGGGCGGCCCGGGATTGTGGCTCGCGACCCAGCCCGCCAGCTGGACGCGAGAGTCCAGGCCGAGCTTGGTGAGGATGTGCGACACGTGCGTCTTGACCGTCGCCACCGAGATGAACAGGGCCGAGGCGATCGCCGGGTTCGACAGCCCATCGGCCACCAGCCGGGCGACCTCCAGCTCGCGGGCGCTCAGCTCGTCGGCGTCGTGCGCCGTCGCAGCTGTCGGGCCATGCTGGTCGGCGGGAGGTGCGCTCCCTAGTGCGTCGGCCACGGCCTGGTCCCGCTCAGAGCGCGGCCCCGCTCCCAACAACTGCGGTACCGCAACGCACCCACGCTGGCGCAGACCGCCTCCTCGCACCCGCCGTGGTGGACATCCTTCTACGGAAGCATTGGCATGAAGCCCAAGCTCTTCGAATGGCGCAGCGCCCGCGCCGGGCGGCGGTGACGCTCGCTCTGGCTGTCCAGGGGATCCCGTCACCCATGCCAAGCCCTCCATGCTCGTGGCCGTGCCATTTCGGTGACACGCCGTCCGGAAAGTGACGCTCGTTCCTCCTGGCTGCACGAAGGGCGAACCGGCTCGTGCCGATCCTGCCCGGGCCGGTCAACGTGATCACGCAGGCGCTTGACAACAACCGCCGAACCTCGTTGAGCCCTGGACCCCGCCCGACGAAGCTGGTGAGCTCGACTGGAAGGTTTCCGCTGGCCGGCTGGGTCACCGCAGGCGTCATGACGCAGCCGAAGTTGAAAGGCCGTGCGACCCCGCGCTGCCCATCGGCTCAAGCGTTCCTGTCCCGAAGACCACGAACCCCATACTCGCCTAAGGGATTCCCCCAGCGAGGTCCCTAGATGCGGATCCCGAGGCAATAAATGCTACCCCTCCGCGCAGAGCAGGGCTCCGAGCGCACCACCCGCCCGATGTCCCGCTCCGTGGCGATCTTGGCCGATGTCTGCGCAACACGGGGACTACGGCAACGCTGGCAGCCGCGAGACTCGAACCGCTTGCGCTCTCGTAGCGGACATCGCCATAATGCCCAGGGCACGGTCGTCGGCAATCCGCCGCGGTGCGCTTGGCTATGGGGGGTCCTGTCATGGTTTTTTCACGTGCGAGGGTGGCCGCGGTGGCGTGCGCGGTTACGGCCATGGTGGCCGCGGCCACCGGTTCGGCTGCTGCGTCGTCGGGAGGCGCGCCGAGCGTGGCGATCGGTCATGGCCGGCAGGTCAGCGGGCACGCCAAGTTCTCGATTCGCGATGTCCGCGCGCCGGTACGCGGGTACAACGCTGCCCGGGCACAGCGCGCGGCCGCGGCCGGGGCCACCGTGCCGCTGTGGAGCAGCAGCATCGTCAGCGGCGGCAAGACCTACAAATACCAGATGGTCGGGAAGGACCCGTTGGTCCACCAGTCTGTACCGAGCGTTACCATCGGGGCTCCCATCATCCCGATCACCTTCAGCTTCCAAAGCGGCAACGCGGGCGGGAATTTCAACCCGGCCAAGGCTGCCTGCGGCGAGGCACTCAGTGACACCAACCTGGTCAAGCAGTCACCGATCTTCACGAAGCTGACCTACACCGACGGCTCCACGAAACTCGGCACGGGTGAATACATCGACATCTTCCAGCGGGCGAACTTCTGGAAGTACGTCGGGGGCTCGGCGAAGACCAACCCCGGTTACGGCATCAACCTGACCGGGACGGTCGAGCCAGCGTTCAAAGTCACGGTAGCCAGCAGCGTGGGCGGGGTCGAAGGCAGCGGGTGCGGCGCGCTCGGCCTGATCGACCAGATCGACTGGGACTCCTTCGTGCAGAAGACGTTGATTCCGGACCTGTCCAGTGAGGTCAGCCCGACGAAGATACCGGTCTTCATCTTCCGTAACGTCGCGATGTTCCTGAACCACAGCGTGTCGAACTGCTGCGCGCTGGGCTATCACTCCGGCTACACCAACGCCAGCGGTACCCCGCAGTTCTACACCGTCACCGACATCGACGACAGTGGCAACTTCAGCGGCGTCGAGGACGTCTCGGACCTGGCGCACGAGGTCGGCGAGTGGCTGAACGACCCGTCCGGGGTCAATCCCACTCCGAAGTGGGGACACGTGGGGCAGGACCCGAACAGCTGCCAGGCCAACCTGGAGGTCGGCGACCCGCTTACCGATACCAACCTCGCGATCACGGCAGCGAACGGGATCACCTACCACCCGCAGGAACTGGCGTTCTTCTCCTGGTTCTACCGGCAGAAGCCGTCAATCGGCGTGAACGGCTTCTACTCGCTCGCCGGCACCTTCACGTCCCCGTCCAAACCCTGCTCCTGACACGCTGCCAGGCCAGGCTGTCGTGTGAGGTCGACTCGGGGCGCCCGGCCGGCATTTCTGCCGGCGGGTTTCCCCGGGCCACCTCCCGAGCCCGGCGTGCCAGTCATGAGGGGGATTGTGCATACCGGCAGATGCTCGCATCACGCCTTGGCCGGCCGCAACTGCTCCGGTGGACTGTGACCGTGGTAGCCAGCACGAGAAGTGCGGATCAAACCGGCGTATACGATCACCGGCCTGCGCTGGGGGCTGGCCCCAGCCGCAGCTGCCTGCCGGTCCGCTTCTGATACCGCGCGTCGACCATCAGGCCCACCGTTACGGGCGGGGCCAGGATCACGGTGGCGGCTGCGGCAAGTCCCAGCGCGAATGCCGCGAAGTTGTCAGGTTGCCACAGCAGGATGGCCACGACCACGCTGACCGCGGCAATGCTCACGCAGACGCCCGTCCAGGCGTAACGCGCCGTCGGCCGCCGGGCGGCCAGGTCGGCGGGGAGGTCGGCGGTAAGCGCCGCCAGCTCGGCGCGGGACCGCGCGGCGGACACCTGGGCCGCCCGCGTGTCGAGTTCATCCTCGGTCAGCCGGCCTTGCGCCAGCGCGGCCTTGAGGGTGCAGGTCACCTGCTCGCGCTCATACCACGACAGCGGCGGCAATGGCTGCCCGCCGGAGGGCTTCCCGCGCCGGGAGCCGACCATGAAGAGCACGCCGAGAATCCAGAAAACCGGATAGATGACCGCGGCCCAGATGACCAGCGTCCACACCGTGGTACGGGGACCACCAGGGAGGAGAATGACCGCCACGATGCCCGGCAGGAACACCGCGTATTCGAACCACCAGGCTCTCTTGGTCGCCCGCCACGGCGCGCGCGGGGACCGGGCCCCGGTGAGCGCGGTCGGAATGTCGGCGATGACCTCGGCCAGCTCCGCGTACGTCCGGGACGCGTACACCCGATCTGCCCGCGCGCCGAGTTCATCTCTGGTCAGCCGGCCTTGCACGAACGCGGCCTTGAGCGCACCGATCACCTGCTCGCGGTCGGCGTCGGACGCGCGGAGCCCGCCACGTTCCCGGCCTTCTCCAGCTGCTATTTCATCCCCTGGCCCTGCCATCACAGCGCCTCCCCACCAGCGTGATGCACCGAAGCGTAACGCCGTTACCCTTCGCTAGCCATCCCCCCGGAGTGTGGGAGCGAACCCTAGGCATCTTCCCCGCCTTGTTGCGCGAGGATGTCTTCCTGCCCGCGTAGCAACGCGGCGTACATGTCTATCCGTTCCAGGTCCCGCAACAGCCGCAGGTAGATCTCTTCAGCGTCTGAGCGGCGCGACGAGGCGTCCTCTAGCTTGTCTCTAGCATCCTCGAGCCGCTCCAGGATGCTGGACCGGGCATCCTCGGTGGCCTTGATGTCGTCGCTTAGGCGGTCCGGGGTCACGTTGGGGACGATCAGCTGGATGGGCGAGACGCCGAACATCGCGGCAACGTGCACCGCCTCGTTGAGGCGCAGCGGACGCTTGCCGCTCTCGACGCGGCCGACCGTCGTCTGGTGCCAGTTGTAACCGTAGGCCTCCATGCGCCTGGCAACTTCCGACTGGCTCCAGCCACGTTCCTGACGGAACAAGGCAAGCCGGCGTCCTGCGATTTCCTCCGGCGTCGGGATACGGCCCTGCGGTGACTGATGCTCCACGCGCTTAACAATATAACTACGATACGCTTGGGTCCAGCGTGGTCTGGCCGATCAGCTCGCCGCCCGGTCGGCCAGCACCAGTGATGCCGCCGCCTGCACCCGGCCTGCCGGGATCCTCGTGTCGCTGGCCAGCAGCGAGCTCAGCGCCGCCTTCTTATCCGCTCCGGTGACCAACCACAGCAGTTGCCGGGCGCGGGCGAGGGCCGGGTAGGTCAGCGTCATCCGTGCGTGCCCCTGATAGGGCTCGGTGACCGCGACCAGGCGATCGGTGACCGACAGGACAGGATCGCCGGGTACGAGCGATGCCGTGTGCCCGTCGGCGCCGAGACCGAGGTGCACGAGGTCGAACTGCCCGGGCAGGTCGGTCGCGTAGGCGGCCGCCGCCGCGGTCAGATTGGCATCGTTGACGGGCATCGGCAGCACGGTCGCAGGCGCCGAGCCCAGCGCCGCGGTGAGGTGGGTGAGATTCCGGCTGGGATCGCCAGGCGGCGCGACCCGCTCATCCACCTGGTAGATAACCACCGCGTCCCACGGAACTACCTGGCTGGCCAGTGCGGCGAACATCGCCCATGGCGTGTGGCCGCCGCTGACCGCGAAGTGGAAGATCCCGCGGTCTGCGACCGCGGCGTGGGCCCGCTCGGCCACGAACTCGGCCCCCTCCTGGGCAACCGCGTCGGCACTGGGCAGCGACTTCAGCTCATGATGCATTCCTGACTCCCATCCGGCTCAGTCCCATCATGCCGCGCGTCGCCGGCCTGCCGCGGCGCGGTGTCCCTTCCCGGCCGCCGGGATGCCGGGCGGCCAGCCGCCCCGTGCGCGGCGGGACTCTGAGGCGGGTTCGGTCTGTGGCGCCGCGCCGTCGCCGTGGCCGGCTCGCAGGTAGCTGAGCAACCGATGGCATGAGGCCAGGCCGGGAGCTATGAGCTGCATCGGCTGCTTGCCTCGATGCGATGGCGTGCCAGGTGGTAGCGCCGTCGCTGGTCCCCCAAGGGGCGGCTCGCGCAAGGTCAATGACGGTCAATCCTCGTGGGCCTCACGTGTTTGCCGTCGGCGCCGGTTCGTGCTCCACTTGTGGTGCGCCGAAGCCGGCCAGCGGGAGGACCTCATGGGCAGCAACGGGATCCGGCTGCTGCTGGCCGATGTCGACGGCACGCTGGTGACACCGGACAAGGTGCTGACCGAGCAGTCAATCGACGCGGTGCGAGGCCTCGGCAAGGCCGGGATCCTGTTCGCGATCACCAGCGGCCGCCCGCCGAGGGGCATGTCGATGCTGATCGAGCCACTCGACATCACCACCCCTATCGCCGCCTTCAACGGCGGGCTGCTGGTCAACAGGGACATGTCGGTGATCGAGCAGCGGGTGCTCTCCGAGCAGCTCGTGCGGCCCGTGGCCGAGCTGATCGGGTCGTTCGGCCTGGACTTGTGGGTCTACCGTGGCGCGGAGTGGTACGTGCCCGACCTGCACGGCTCGCACGTGGCGACCGAATCGGCGACGGTGCGGTTCGCGCCTAAGCTGATGACTAGCCTGGACGGGCTGACCAGCGACGTCGCAAAACTGGTTGGCGTAAGCGATGACCTGGACGCGGTCACCCGTGCCACCTCCGCGGCACGCGAGCGGTTCGGTGATCACGTGACCGCCGCGCAGTCCCAGCCTTACTACCTCGACGTCACCCACCCGGACGCGAACAAGGGCGCGGTCGCCCGCTACCTGTCCGCCAGGTACTCCATCCCGCCGCAAGCCATCGCGACCATCGGCGATATGCCCAATGACGTGCTGATGTTCGCCCACTCCGGGCTGAGCATCGCGATGGGCAACGCGAGCCCCGAGGTGCAGCGCGCGGCACGCCGGGTCACCTGCTCCAACAGCGACGAGGGCTTCGCCAGCGCCGTGCAAAGGTTCATCCTCCACGGTGGCGCGGCTGCGCCAGGACCTCGACCGTAGTCCGGCCCGCGGGTCTGGCGACGCTCGATACCCTGATCGCCGCGGGCATCGTAAATAGCCGTGCCGAGGATTCTGCGCTGGGCCGCGGGGCGCCTCCGCAACCACCCGGCCTGCAGCTGGCTCCACCAGCAGGAGGTACACCGACGGACTCATGTGGTAGCTCTCCTCGACAGCTAAGGCCCAGCCCAGCCGGCTCAGGTTCAGCCGGTGGCAGGTTCCTTGCTCGGCCGCTGGGGCTGCCGGCCCAGGTCGTGGCGGAGGTAAGGCCCGGGTTCGGCGGTTGCCAGCCAGCGGTTGGCGTCCCGCCAGGTGGGGCGGCGGGCCGGGTCGACGGGCCGCGACACCAGCACCCCCTGACCCGGGTCGAGCTGGGCCAGCCTGCGGGCGAGGCGCTGGTGGGCCTGGCCGTGGGCGAAATCCAGCAGGCTTTTCTCGTCCCGCCACATGGACAGCGTCTGGTAGCGGCCCCGGAGAGGTTGCGCGTACAGGGTCACGCCGAGCGCGCCGGGCGCGCGGAGCACCGCGCGGCGCTGCCGCAGCCCGCCGGCGAACAGCAGCCACCCCGAGCGCACCCCGGTTGCATCGAACCGGCTGGCGAAGACCAGCGCCTGCCCCGGGCGTGGCTCACGAGTCCACCGCCAGGGCAGCATGAACATAGACAGCATGGGTGCCTCCGGGTAGCGCAGATGACAGATAGTCCATAATGGACCGTCCATAATGGCCTGTCAAGGATGGGGAACGGTGGACGATCAACTGAACGCCACGGCGGGCGCGCTGCTCGGGCTGCTGCGCGACGGCCCGCGGTCCGGTTACGACCTGGTGGCGGCGGCTGAGCAGATGATCGGCGGCTTCTGGACGATCACCCGCAGCCAGGTGTACCGGGAGCTGGCCGCGCTCGCCGACCGCGGTCTCCTGGAGAGGGGCCGGGTCGGGCCGCGGGATCGCCAGCCATTCGCGCTGACCACGTCCGGCCGGGCAGCGTTCCGGCGCTGGGTCAACACCAGCCCGGAACCGGAGAACCTGCGGATCCCGCTGCTGCTGCGGCTCACCTTCGCCGACGCGATCGACACCGGTCAGCTGCACAACATGCTGTCTGCCCACCGCGTCGCGCACGCCCGCCGGCTGGAGGCCTACCAGGCGCTCGACCGGCAGCTGGCACAGGGCGCATCCGAGGAACAGCGGGTAACCCTGGCATTCGGCATCTGCTACGAAACAGCGGTGCTGCGGTGGTTCGACCAGCTGCCGGCCAGCATGAAGCCGAACGGCGGCACGCCGACTGCAAGCTAGCGGTCACGCTCGGGCCGTCCCCGCTGCCACCGGGAATAGGTGGACACGGTGTCACTCGGAAATGACGCGCGGTCAACCAGGGTCACCCGGTGCCCGGCCGACGCCAGCCCCGGCCGGAGCGCCCATGGCCCAGGCCGGAGGATGACCACTGAATCTAGTCCTGCTGCTTGTGCTGGTGCAGTCAGTCGTCGTCTGGGACGATCCGGGGGTGGCTTTGCATCACCGGCCCAGCCGGGACGCTCACGACGCCGTCCAGCAGCTTCCGGGAGACGCCGGGATCGCCGGGCTTGTCTTGCTGTGCGGGCGCTACCCGCTCGCGTCGTTCCCGCTGAACGCCTTCGCCGTGCCCTTCCCGCCGGGTACCGGGCCGCCAGGGGGGCAGAGCAGATGACGGCCGGGGCGGACCAGGACCCCTACCTGCCGCCGGAGGCGACGGGCTCCGCGCCTGGGCGGGCCCGGTTGGCCGGCCGGCGCGTGCTCGTCGTCGGGGCCGGGACACGGCCCTGTCCTGAACCCGACGCGCCGATCGGCAACGGGCGCGCGATCACGGTCTTGGCGGCCAGGGAAGGCGCATCGGTCGTGTGCGCCGACCGTGACCGGGCCGCCGCCGAGACCACCGCCGAGCTCGCGCGGGCCGAGGGCGCCCAGGCCGAGGTCGTGGTGGCCGACGTGGCTGATCGCACGGCCTGCGGCACGGTGGTCAGTCAGGCCGCGGGCGCGCTCGGCGGCCTCGACGGCCTGGTGCTGAACGTCGGCATCGCCTTCGGCCGGGGAATCGCCGGCACCACGGCCGAGCAGTGGGACGCCACGTTTGCCGTCAACACGAGGGCCCACTTCCTGGTATCCGCGGCCGCCCTGCCAGTCCTCGCCCCGCGGTCGGCGATCGTCTTCATCAGCTCGGCCGCCAGCCTGCGGGCCGCGACCGGGGTGCCCGCCTACGACTCGTCCAAGGCCGCGTTGCTGGGCATCTGCCGCCAGGTCGCGCGGGAGGGAATGGCCAGGAACATCCGGGCCAACCTGGTCGTGCCGAGCCTGGTGGACACCCCCATGGGCCGGGAGGCCTCCCGCCGGAACCCGGCCCGGACGGCCGGCCGCCTCCCGTTCAGCCGCCAGGCCACTGCCTGGGAGGTGGCGTACGCGGCCGTGTGGCTGCTCTCGAGCGAGGCCAGCTACATCAACGCCCATCCGCTGGTCCTAGACGGCGGCGCCACCAGCTTCGGCTGACCGCCCGCCCCACGATCACTTCCGGATCAGACAGAAGAGCGCGTTTCGGTCTTCGTAATTCGGCAGGCGCAATCGAAGGACGGCCGGACGGGCAGGACGGTCGTCAGTTGATGTCGAACTCGTTGCCCTCAGGATCGGTCATCGCGACCGCATAATGGTCCAGCCCTTCCTCCTCCAAGAATCCTCACCACCGCAGCGCCCAGGCCGGTCAGCCGCCGCGCCTCGGCGTCAACCCGCTGCTTGCGGGTGGCGATCGGAACAGCCCGCCCGCCGCTAGCGCGGATATCCAGGTGAAGGCGGTTCTTGACCGACTTGGGCTCAGGCACCACCTGGAACCAGATCCGCGGGCCAGCGCCGTCGGGATCGGCGATGCGGTCCGCGCCGAGCCCCAGCTCTTCCTCGGGCACGCCGACGTCTCGCCAGTAGTCATCCCACGTAGCGAAGCCGGCCGGAGGCGGCTCAAGCTCATACCTCAGGGCCGCGGCCCAAAAATGGCAAAGCCGCTCTGGGTCCGTACAGTCGATCACCAGCTGGAAGCTGACAGCCACTGGCCTCACCTTGCCTTCGTCGGGTACCTCCTGACAGCCTGCACCTAGCCTCGGACACCGGCCATCGGGTGTGAGACAGGAATGCAGGTGACTGGTCGGTAACCCTGGCCGACCTTGGCGGCCTTGTCGCGCGGGCGCTGCCGGACCGGCTGCGCGTCCTGCCTGTTGTGGTAGACAGGCCTGCGTGGCAAGAATTGTCGTCGCCGCTGAGGGCACGGTGGATGCGCCAGCGGACACGGTCTACCGCTATATCGCGGACATGCGCGAACATCATCCGCGTTTCCTGCCCCCGGAATTTTCGGACTTCCAGGTCGAGTCCGGTGGCGTCGGGGCCGGCACGATCACGCGGTTCAAGCTGACGGCGGGCGGGCGCACCCGTGAGTACCGGACAAAGGTAGCCGAACCTGAGCCGGGCCGGATCCTCACCGAATCCGACACCGGCTCCAGCAGCGTCACTACCTTCACAGTTTCCCCGCAGGGCGCCGCCTCGCTCGTGCAGATCTCCACTGCCTGGGACGGCGCAGGCGGGATCGGCGGCCTGTTTGAGCGGATGTTCGCGCCCCGTGTGCTGCGCGCCATCTACGCAGACGAACTCAAGCGGCTCGACGCCTATGCGCGAGAACACCGCTCTGCTTGAGCCCGCGGCAGCGTGCTGGCGGCACGAGCGGGCGGGTCAACGCAAGGAGATTACGGCCGTGAGGCAGTGGGTGCGGTTGCGCGATGTCGAGCTCGGCGACGTTGACGCCTACGTCGCGATGCGCTGCGACCCGGCGATGATGGCCGAGCTTGGCGGCCCGCTTCCCCGCAAGGGCATCGAGGCGAAGGTCGCGCGTGATGTCCAGGAAGCAGCGGCGGGTACCGCGCGGATCAAGATGATCATTCCCGGCGAGGCCAAGCCCGCCGTGGCAGCCGGATCGGTCGTGTTGTGGTCGCGCGAGGACGGCGAGCCCATCTCCGAGATCGGCTGGATGGTGCTGCCGGAGTTCCAGGGACGCGGGATCGGCAAGATGGCGGTCCGCGCCCTGCTTCAGCTGGCCCGCGACGACGGCCGCTGGGGACTGGTGCACGCGTTCCCGGCCACCACCAACGGCCCCTCCAACGGCATCTGCCGTTCAGTCGGCTTCCGGTTCGCAGGTGAGCAGGACGTGACGTTCGCGGGCCGGGTCCTGCGGACCAGCCACTGGGTCATCAACCCTCGCGCCAACCTGACCTGGATGCATGATTCCTTATGGGTTCAGTTGTCGTAGCTGATCACGCAGCGCTTGACCGGAGCTCCGGTGGCCCAGGCCTGCAAGCTGCCGAAGGTCGATGGTACGTGGTGAGCGTCGGGCGGCCGCCGGACAGGGCGTGCAAGCGCGCCAGGGGATCTGGCTGCCAGGTCGTTCATCCGCACTTGATAAGGAATTAATGCCGGATTGTCATTAGCTGACAAAAGACTCGCACTGCGGGTGCTCGCGGGTCACCCGGTCTGCCGCGTCAGGCCGCGCTGGAAGATAAACCTTGACAGCCGCACGCGTCAGCGTTCTAATTTTACTGCCAACAATTTGAGGCGAACTTTATACGGTAAGGGCACGTCATATGGCCGTATCCGGTCATATGACGCGCTCTGGAGTCGCCGACACGAAGTTGGCCCCGGCGCAGGACGCGGGCGCATCGCCGCAGCTAGCGGATGCCTTCTGGCCTGTGCCAGGACCAAACCATCCGTCACAGATGAGCATTTAGATCAGGAGCGTAACCCACACGGGCGGGCCAGCTGAAATGGCCGCCGTACGGATGCTCCGCTCTGCCTTTTTCCGGTCGAATCTTTCGATCAGCGGCAAGCCCAGAAAATGGAGGAACAATGCCGATGAAAACATCTGGATGGCTGAGCCGCCATCGGTTCGCGGTGGGGACTGCGACGTCAGCCGCCGCAGTAGCGCTGATCGCCGTCGGGGTGCCCGCCGCGGCGCTGGCCACCCACCCGGCCTCGCACGCCCGGCCGGCCCAGATCGGGCCGGGATACCCGCCGCCGGGCGGCATCTACACGCAGTTCACCAACTGCCCGCTGCTCAACCCCATCATGCAGGAGACCCCCCCCGGGCCGGGGTACCCCGGGACATCCCTCGCCTATTGCGTCAACGGGGCTGCGGCCAGCGGCTCGATCACGATCGGTAACATCACCACGCCGGTGGTGCGGCCGGTGAACGTGCAGTTCGGCGTCTGGACTCCGCCGAACGCCACGAACGGCGGAGACAACCCTGGCGGGTCGGCCGCCTTCGCCGGCGGGATCCTGCCGCCGATTGCGGGCATAGGCGCGTTGCTGTCCACCAAGCCGGACTTGATCCCGGGGTCCCTGACCACGGTGCTGGGCTGTGCCACTACCACCGACCCGGTCGTCAAGGATCTCTGCACCAAGGCGGAGAACTTCGGCGGCAAGTACCTCGACGTTTACGCGCTGGCCAAGAACGTCGGGCAGCTCACGAACTTCGGGCTCACCACCTGGACGCAGCGGGTCAACTTCCAGCTGCAAAACCCGCTGCTCGGCAACAACTGCTACATCGGGTCGGCCAACAACCCGGTCGTGGTCAACCCGCAGCTCTCCCTCAGCCCCACCGGTTCCGTAGCGATATATCAGGACCCGAACCCGGTCAAGCACCCAAACACCGAGGTCCTCAACCTCTACGGGGCTATAGCCAGCGACACCACCTTCACCGCGCCCGGCGTCACCGGCTGCGGCCCGGGGGGGATAGCCAACGTCTCGGTCAACGAGGCGCTCGACGCCGGCACCGGCCTGCCCGCGGCGTCTGGCGTCAACAGCCTCACACTCAACGGCGAGTTCTCCGTCGCTGCCAGCTTCCCTGCGGAGGACACGTCGCTGACCCTGCCGCAGAACAACGCCAAGAACCTGCTGTCCGCGTTCAAGGACAGCATCGGGGTTCCCCCGGTCCACGGGCCGCGGGGAGCCGTTCGCCGGATCTCCGGCCCCATCTCCGCCGCCGGGCTGCACCGCCAGCTGCTCCGGCATCTCGGTGTCCGCAGCCGGTAACCGCAGCAAGTAATCCAACGACAGTTAATCGAGGGAGCACCAGCCCCGCTGGTGCTCCCTCGAGCATCAGCGAGGCCGGGCCGGGCCAGGCACCGATGGTCGCGGCGCCGCCGCCGATCGCCACGATCCCCGCCAGAGCGTTCATGGCTACAAGCATGCAGCCGAACCGTTACACACTGCCCGTCCGTGCAGTCACAACCGGACACGTGCGACACCCACATGACACGACCCGGGCGCACCGGATCGGCCAGTCATGCTAACCCCGCCGCGCCCCGCTCCTTAGCGGACTTTCGTTCGGTTGTTCCTCAAGCCCCGTTTACACCACAGAGAGAGCATTGATACCGGGCGGGTCTGTCAACTCGCGGACCGAGCCGGGCGTCTTAGTGATGTCACAGCGGGCTCAGTCCGACCGGCACGCGATGATGAGAATGATCAGGATGACGCGGGTGCGCTGCCCTGGCGGGCGGCGGCGGCTGGTGGTCGTTTTCACGGTGCTGGCCGCCTGGGGTGTTGCTGGCGCGGTTCCGTCCGCTGCGCTGGCGGGCTCGTCCTCGGCTCCGGACTGGACCAGGCACGCCCCCGCGACCCATCCGCCTGGCCTGACGAACGCGACGATGGCCCCGGACGCGGCCACCGGCACCGTCGTGCTGTTCGGCGGCGACACCCAGTCCCGCGGTGTCGGCCACCCCTCTGACGGCACCTGGACCTGGAACGGCACGGCCTGGACCAAGCAGGACCCCGCGACCAGCCCGCCCGGGACTGGGCGTTTATGGCCTATGACGCGGCCACCGGCACCGTCGTGCTGTTCGGCGGCGAACCCGTATTCGGCGTCCCGCTCAGTGGCACCTGGACCTGGAACGGCTCCACCTGGACCAAGCAGGATCCGGCGCACCATCCACCGCCCATGTTCGCCGACTTGGGGTCGTCGATGGCCTACGACACGGCCACCGGCACCGTGGTGCTGTTCGGCGGCCACCTGTCGGGCGATCACACTACCAATGCCACCTGGACCTGGGACGGCACGGACTGGATTAAGCAGTCACCCGCGACCAGCCTGCCCTCTCGTGAGCAAGAAGTGATGGCCCCCGACCCGGCCAACGGCACCGTAGTCCTGTACGGCGGCTTCAACCCTATGAAGGAGGCCTTCCGGGACGACACCTGGACCTGGGGATGACCTCGGGCGCAGGCGGCACCCGGCCAGCAAGTGACCGGGCTCCCGGGCTGGCCCGGGCGCGCCCGAAGGCCCAGGGCGCTTACTGGAGTGGCACTGCGTTCCACAGCGGGAACAACCCGTGTCGCCTATGCTGGCGCGGTGCATCTGGGCCTCGTCGCCATCGTGGTCAGCGAGTACGACCCAGCGATCAGCTTCTTCGTGAACGCGCTGGGCTTCGAGCTCGTGGAGGACTCCCCGTCGCTGACCGATGACGGGCGCCTGAAACGGTGGGTGGTAGTCCGCCCGCCAGGTGCGGCGACCGGCCTGCTCCTCGCGCAGGCTGACGGAGAAGATCAAGCCGCCGTTGTCGGGAACCAGGCAGCTGGCCGGGTCGGTTTCTTCCTGCACGTGGAGGATTTCGGTGCCGTATATGCGCGGATGGCATCTGCCGGTGTTCTATTCGTGAGGGCACCGCGCACTGAGCCTTACGGCCGTGTCGCCGTGTTCCTCGACATCGCTGGCAACAAATGGGATCTGATCGGTCCCGCGACGCGGGACTGACACCTCGCGGGGCGCAACCTGAAACGCCCGACGCTCGCGTTCACTCACCTGCAGTTCAAGGCCATTGGTGACCGCCGTCCGCGAGTCCGCCAATCTCCGCCCTGCTATCGGCCCAGCCGAAGTCATCCGTGGACGCTACTCAAAGCCACAGGTAAAGTTCGTGCAAATTTGCCCTTCAGAAGAAATGCGCCGGCTGCCCGGTCGAACCAGGCTACGATGCCTTTGCGGGCAGCGGCCCTTGCCTCTTCAGCACCGCAAGGCGCACGCGTGCAGGCGCGATGCAGAATGCGTGCAGATGGCATGGAGATATTCCGCTATGCAGTATTCACCAGTCCGCTGTCTTGACTGGCTAGCGAATCATCATGTTGTGTGGATCATATTCGGTTCAAGCTTCAGGTTCGGGGGGACGGGTCATGTCAATCGAGCTGGTACCGCTATGCGCCCTGCAAGTTCAGCTGAAGCCTCCGATCGAGGTGGGCGCCGGGTGCGCCGGAACACGACTGATCATCGAGGTTGCGAGCATCCAGGCCAAGGGCGATCGCCTGCGCGCGGAGATGATGGGAGCCTCGGTCGCGGACTGGCTGCTCATCGGTCCTGACGGTACGGGAACGCTTGACGTCCGGGCGACCCTTCGCACCGATGACGGCGCGATCATCTTCATGCAGTACAACGGGAAAGTGGACTCGGATTTGTCGCAGGGCTTGCGGCTTCCCGTGACGGTCTACGTCGCGCCTCGGTTCGAGACGTGTGATGAGCGCTATGCGTGGCTCAATCGCCTTCAGGCGGTTGGCAAGGGGACCGCCCACGAGGATCTTTCGCTCGACTACGAGTGGTATGAGGTTCGTTAGCCACGTTGATCAGGCGGATATCGCTTCGCCTCCCGCCTCTGAAACGCGACGTACATCACGTCAGTTGCCGGCGCCGAGGACGTCTCGCAGTTTGCGCGCGAAGGCCTCGGGTTGGCCGGCGTATCCGAACTCACCGTCGAGGAAGCCGCCGTGGTGGCTCGGGAACACGGTCGCCTGCTGCCCGAGCAAATCGGCGGCGGCCAGCGACGTCCGTCCGGTGAAGGTACCCAAGGACTCTTCCCCGACGGCGACCACGACCCGTGTCGGCGCTGCGGCCAGCGCGTTGACGTCGATGCGATAGCTGCTGACCGCCCAGGACCGGTCGGACAGCAACGGGTCGTCACGGGAGCCGTCGTCATCGGCCGACATCCCGAACAGGACGGGATCCGGCTCGGGCTGGGTGAAGTAGTCGCCGGTGAACTCGCCTTGCCAAGACGTCATAGCGATGAAGGCCGCCATCCCGGCATTGGACCCCTTGGTCTGGTACGCGTCCCGGACGGCGGCGCGCGCGCGCTCGGCAGCCTCGGCGTCGGGAAGCACCGGGATGAGCGGCGGCTCGTGCGCCACCAGGGTGGTCACGTCGTCGGGGTATGCCGCCACGAGCGCGAGCGCGGTCACCGCGCCGCCACTGCTCGCAAACATCTCGACCGGACCGACGCCGAGCGCCTCGATAACGGCGTGCACGTCGTCCGCCTGGACCGTGGGCGCATTGTCCACCCGGCCGTCTTTGCGGGTGCTGCGGCCAAGGCCGCGCGGGTCATAGCTGACCACGGTGCGGTCGGGGAAGTGCGACGCCAACGCGCCGAAACCGGCGGCGCCCATGGGCTGGCCGATCATGAACAGCGGTGGGCGTCTGTCGGCGGCGGGCAGCGGGCCGCCGACATCGTAGGCGATATCGGCCTCGACGGTTTCCAGCACATGCGTCGTCGTCATGGCAGTGTCAACTTCTCCCGCGCTGAGAACTCACCGGACCCTGCTCCCCAGCCGCCAGGAGCGGCCGCCAGCGCCGAATGGCATACACCGCCATGCACCTTGATCATCCGGATGGCCAGGTACATAGTCGATGGCTGGGCTGAGTCGAACTGACCTGGCGGTTCGAGGGGACACCGTTTGTGATGGCGGACGGCGTCCAGACCGACGACACCGGCGTATTTCTGGAAGTCGGTAACCTGATGCAGGCGACGATCCGGCCAGCCCACACGTGACAGGCAAGCAGGCGCATCATTGCACGTGACAGGCGGCTGGAACATGGACCTGTCATGCGGCTAGGAAAACATCATCGTTACTTGTTCGACCCCGCCGGATGTCCTGACGCTCAGCTTGTGACCGGCGCGCTCGAAGACGCGCATCATGCGCGCGTTGCTCAAGAGCACATCGGCCCGGAAGCCGCGAACGCCGCGCCCCTGCGCGTACTCGAACATGCGTGCGTGGAGAAGCCCGCCGAGCCCGGCGCCCTGCCATTGCGGATCCACCATGTACGCCACCTCGGCGAGGCCGGTCGCCGGGCTGAGGTAGTAGGAGCTGGCGGCGACGATCCGTTCGTGCTCAGACGGGCCTACCACGGCCGCGAAGGCCATCTCCTGCTCGTAGTCGACGCTGCAAAGGTACTGGGCGACCGTGTCGGTGAGCGAGCTCAGCTTCTGCAGAAAACGACTCTCCACGTCTTCTGCCGGGAGCCGGTGGAAAAGCTCCTGCATCGCACCGCTGTCGCTGGTCCGCGTCGGGCGCACGCGCACCTGGCGGCCGTCGCGGAGCCGCACGTCACGCACCTCGGCGACCGGGTACGCACGACGGCTGCGCAGCTGCTGCTTCGGTCCTACCAGCCCCCTTTCGGTAGCGACGTCGAGCAGGGACGTGCGAGCGTCGGGATGCGCGATCTCGATCAAGGCGATCGCGCGCTCGGCCAGCGACCGGCCGAAGAGGTACGCGGTGCCGTACTCGGTGATCACCCAGTGCACATCGGCCCGCGGGATCGCGACGGGCTCGGCGGGGTCGAGGTCGAGGCTAATGGCCGACCGTCCCTGCGGGGTGCGCGAGGCAAGGCAGACGATGGCCATACCGTCCGGTGACGCGAGCGCCCCGCGATGGAAGGCAGGCCCGGTCGAGATCCCGCCGTAGAGCACGCCGTCGAGGCTCTCGGTGCACACCTGGCCGGTGAGATCGACGGCGAACGCCTGGGTGACGGACACCATCCGCTCGTTGCCGGCGATGACCGCAGGATCGCAGACGTATTCGACCGGATGAAAGGCGAACCGCGGATCGCCGTCGACGAGGTCGTAGAGGCGGCGCGTGCCCATCGCCCAGCTCGTCACGACCGGCCCCGTGATGACGCCGTCGGCGACGAGGTCGACTACCGGTTCGGTGATCACGTCCGAGTGAATCGCCAGCCCGCGCCGGTTGGTCAGGTGAGTCAGCATCTGGTTCGGTACCCGGCCGAGGCCGACCTGGAGCGTGGAGCCGTCGTTGACGAGCCGGGCGACGTAGCGGGCAATCTGCTCGGCCGCCTCGCCGACGGGATCGTGGAGGTACTCCACCACGGGGGTCTCGACCGCTACGAAATGGGCGATGCGGTCGACGGGAATCCGGCTGTCGCCGGCCGTGCGAGGCATCGCCGGGTTGACTTCGGCGATGACGATGCGCGCGGTCAGGGCGGCGGCCTGCGTCACGTCAACCGATATCCCCAGGCTGCAGGTACCGTCCGGATCCGGTGGAGCGACCTGGATCAAGGCCACGTCGAGCGGGATCCGCCCGTTGCGGAAGAGCGTGGGGACGTCGCCGAGCGAGAGCGGCAGGTACTCCACCTCACCCGGCCCGCGCAGGGCAAGGACGTCGCGCCCGACGTAGAAAACCCGGTGCCGGTAGTTCGTACGCGGCGGGTCGCCGACGCCGACGTGGTCGGTGAGGAAATGGACGAGGGTCACCCCTGCCCGGTTGAGTCGTTCCAGCGCCTCCACGAGGCTTCGGGGAGTGGCGCACGCGCTGCCGACGAAGACCCTGTCGCCCGGGCGGACGACGGACACCGCCTCCTCGGCCGGGGCCAGGCGGTCGTGCCAGTCGGATGCCGCCTCGACGCTCATGCTGTCTGCCATACCTAGCGAGTCACTCTGTCCGGCAAGTGCCGACTTCATAAGCTAGTCCGGGCACACCAATCGGGGAAGACCCCTCGATTCCGCGCCCGAGCGGCCCGCCCTCGCATGGCCCTGGCTGAGCCGGCAATTGAACGGTCAGGTCGGCTGTGGCAGCATGTGCCGCGAAGAAGACGCGACATGGGACATGGGACATGGGAGCGGTCCGCGGTGACCCAAGCAGAGCGGACGCAGGGCGGTGGCGTCGATCCCGCACTGCCGGGGCTGGAAATGCTTCGCCAGATCCACGAGGGACGCTCTGCGCAGCCCCCGATCCATCACTGGAGCGGGCGGAGGCTTGTCTCGCTGCAGTACGGCGAGGCATCGATCTCAATGCCCGCCAGCGGCTGGTTCTGCGGCCCCAAGGGGCGGCTGCATGCGGGGATATTCGCTTTCTTGCTCGACATGACCCATCTCTACGCGGTCATGTCCACGTTGCCCGCCGGCGCGGGATGCACGACGGCCGAGCTTTCCGTAACGGTGCTTGGCGAACCTCCGCCCAGTGGAGCAGAGATCACTGCCCGCAGCCGGGTCATTTACTCCGACGAGCGCAACGCCCTGGCCGAGGGTCTTGTGACCGACCAGGCAGACCACCCGGTTGCTCATAGCACTTCCCGGTATTTCCTGTTCGCACCCGGTGCTGTCGCCGCGATGCGCTCGGGCGGCGGGTCCTTGTCCGAGACGCAGCCGCCGGGAATCGGTGCCAAGTTGGCAGAACCTGTGCCGCAGACCGCTCCGGTAGATGCCGCGCTGCTCCAGCGTCTGAGTGGACTCGAAATCCTCAGAGCACAGATCAAAGGGGAAGTACCAGCGGCTCCCATCGATCGCTACACGGGCATCCGGCTGACAGAGGCCGACGATGGGCAGGTGGTGTTCTCGCTGCCCATGCGTTCGGACCTGATGCAGGAGATGGGAACGGTCTTCGGAGGCGTCATTGCCCTGCTGGCCAAGAGCGCGAGCGGGGCGGCGATACAGTCGATCGCGCCCGCTGGCACCGGATTTACCGCGCTTGACCTCAAGGTGAACTTCTTGCGCCCGGCCCTTGCCGAGGGTGCGGAGCTGATCGCCACCGGGTCGCTGACTCATCGCGGCAAGAGGCTGAGCATCGCCAACGCTGTGGTCACCTACCGGGGCCGGGGGATCGCGATCGCCACCGGAACCACGGCCCTCACGCCGCCTGAATGACCCACCCGCGGGTTAGCGCCCGCCCGCTGCTCACCTCCTCAGACCCTGCTCAGCGCGCCGCCGTTCACGTGAATGGTCTGCCCGGTGATGTGGCTGGAACCGGGAGAGGCGAGGAACAGCACGGTGGCGGCGATGTCCTCCGCGGTTCCGGCGCGCCCGTTCGCGGTCTGCGCGATCAGCGCAGATCTGCGCTGATCGGTCATGCCGCCGCGGAAGAATTCGGTGCCCTCGGTGTATCCGGGCGCGACAACGTTCGCGGTGATGCTGTCGGAACCCACATCCTGGGCGAGGGTCAGGTTCCACGCCTCGACCGCCGCCTTGGCGGCCGCGTAGGACCCGGCGCCGCCCGGGTGGGCCGCGATCGAACTCAGGCTGATCACGGCCCCGCCGGGGGCGAGCCTGTCGCGGAGGGCGGTCGTGACGAGGACGGCCGATAGCAGGTTGGCGTTGATGTTGGCCTGCCATGCAGCGACCCCGGCGAGGCTGGCGGGTCCGGGTGCGCCGATGTCAGTATTGCCGCCCGCGTTGTTGACCAGTACGTCAACCTGCTGCGGCAGCTCCGCGAGCGCCCGCTCGACCTGCACCGGGTCGCAAGCGTCGAAGGCAACCGCGCGAGCCCCGCTGCCCAGTTCCATGGCGGTCGCGGCGAGCGGCGCGCTGCGGCGAGCCGGCCAGCCGTACCGGCTGTCTACGCGCGAACTCGCCGCCCGCTGCCTGATCACAGCCGGCGCCGTGACTCAGCGGGTGGACCGGGCCGGGCGCTCGGGCCTGGTCCGGCGGCTGGCGCCGGATCCTGGCTCGCGAACCGTGCTGGTGGAGCTGACCCCGGAAGGGCACCAGGAAGTGGGACGCGCCGTCGGCTTGCTGCTGAGCCATGAGCAAGGAACCGTGGACGTGCTCAGTCCCGATGAGCAGGCCGAGCTCGCGCGGCTTTTGGCCATGCTGCTGCGGAGCCTGGCCAAAAGCGGCTGATGGCGTGCGGCGGGCACGTGCCCGGGCAACGCAGCGGCGGGACCGGGACCAGGCCGGGTCAGTTCATGTCGCGGTGCTTGCCGTGCCCGGAAAAAGCACGTGCGGCCGGCCAGTATGGGGCAGCTTGAGCCGGGCCCGCGGCGGATCGACCAAGGCCCCGCAGGGGCTATGGTCATGCTCGGACTCGACTCTGGCGTCGCCGCCGGACCGTGAGCCACATGCCCAGGCCGGTCACCCAGAGCACGAGCAGCGGACCGGAAATATAGGCGGTCCAAGCGAGCGCATTCGACAGCGTCAGGTACGCCAGGCCCGAGACCGTGATGGCCAGTGCCAGGAGCAGACCGGTTACCCGCAGCCAGCGGGCGATCGGGCGGTCTGCGGCCAGCCACGCTGCGCTGCCCGCGAGTGCCAGCATCTTGACGCCGTCGAGCCGGTTCACCAGCGTGAACAGGTCGCCGCTGAGCGCAGTGTCGTGGCGCGCTGCGGCCGCTGCCAGGAACATGCCGACGACGCACTGCGCTACCGAAACGACAACCGCGACCGCGGCGAGCAGCGCCGCGCCCTTGGGCCGCACGACGAGGTGCCCGCGGGACCGGCCGAGGACGGCGTATCCGAGCACGACGCCGAGCAGTACCCCGGCGAGGCCTTCGACGAGCAGGTACTGGACGGCAGCCTGTGCCGCGTGGGGCGCGTAGCTGGCCACCACCTGCGCGCCAGTGGCGTTGACTGCGAGGTTGGCTGGCCACTCGGCGAGTCCGATCGTCCAGGCCGCGAGGTAGCAGATGCCGGCCACGGCGGGCAGGTAGGTTCGCCAGCCACGCCCGCCGGGTAGCGGTGCCGCAGCCTGCGACGTATCTCTGACCTCGGCAGCCGCGTCGGCTTGCGCCGGGGGAACAGGAGCAGTAGTCATGTCTTCGCCCTATCTGGCACCCTCAGGCAACTATCTGTTGCATTAGCAGCCTCGCACAGTCCTCGCACTACCGCAACTTGAAGTTGCGATAAGATGCCACCGTGATAGCTCCGGGAACCGTGCGGCCGGGCGGCCGGACAGCCAGAACCGCCGCGGCGGTATACGCCGCGACGATCGAGGAGCTGTCCGAGCGTGACTATGCCGACATCAGCATCGAGACGATCGCCGCGCGGGCCGGCGTACACAAGACGACGGTCTATCGCAGGTGGGGAAGCAAGGCCGAGCTGATCGCCCAGGCACTGATCGGCGCGGCCGGTTCGCGCATCCCGATTCCCGACACCGGCAGCGTCGATACCGACCTGCGGCTGCTCGCCCGCGCGGTACAGGCTGTTCTCTCGCTGCCCGAGGGAGCCGCCGTGACCAGGGCCCTGATCGTCGGCGCCATGACATCGCCCGAGATCGCTCGCCTGATGGAGCAGTTCTGGGCCGCCCGCCTCGAGGCGATCAGCGTGATGGTGGACCGGGCGATCCAGGCTGGTCAGCTGGCCGTCGGTACCGACGCGGCTGCGCTCATGCACGCCGTGGCCGCGCCGCTGTATTACCAGCTGCTTGTCGCCCGCGAGCCGGTGACCGAATCAGACGCGGACCTGAGCGCGGCAGCGGCGTTCGCTGCCGCGGCAGCCGGGGTGTTCGTCGTGCCTTCGCCGGGCCATTGATCAAAATCTGTGCAGACGCAGCGCTGCTGCCTGAAACGACCTTCTTCTAACCAATCACTCCCTCGCGCCCAATTCAGCTGCCCGGTTGGAACCGCTTGACCATCTCGAAGTACTCGCTGCCGTCCCAGGCTTTCTCCCGGCTGACAACCTCATAGCCATTGGCTACGTAGAAGGGCCTGGCGTACAGGACCACGCCACACTTGATCTCTGCAAGGTGCGTGCGCCCCCGGAAGCGGAACGTCGGCCGCTGCCGCGGTGCCGATTTCTAAATCTGCCACCTGCTCACCCAAGGCCCAAGACAGGGGCTGCCGGTCCTGAAGGGAGCTTGCGCCACCGCCTCATTCACACCCGTCGTGGACGCCGCCGTCGCCCGGGTTATGGCGTGATCACGAAGCCCCGCACGGTCTTGCCCAGCAGGATCGGCGTCCCAGAGGTGCGGGTGGACAGCGTGACCGGCCACAGCGAAGCCCGGTTCTGGTAGCCGAGAACATAGGCGGTCTTCCCGTCCGGGGTGAGCAGCATGCCTACGTCGTCGGCGTCTCCCGCGACAAGGATGCGCTTGCCGGTGGTGTTGGTGGTGGTGTTGATCGGAACCAGCGCATCCCTGAACAGGAGGACATAGGCGGTCTTCCCGCCGGGGGGGATCACGATCGCATCAGGTACAAACCCGACGTGGATGGGCGTGCCCGCGGTGTTGGTCGCGGTGTCGATCGGTGTCACCGAATACGAGTAGCGGTTCGCTACATAAGCGGTCTTCCCGCCCGGCGTGATCGCGATGGCATCCGGGCCCTTGCCTACCGTGATCGGCGTCCCAGCCTTGTTGGTGGAGGTGTCGATCGGCGTCACCTGACACCGGACTGTGTTGGCATAGTTTTCCACCACATAGGCGGTCGCACCGTTCGGGGTGAACGCGATCGAAGTCGGGTCGAAGACCGAGATCGGCGTCCCGGCGGTGTTTGTCCCGGTGCTGATCGGCGTGACCGAACTCGGGTCGGCGTAGTTCGGCACGTAAACGGTCGAACCCGTCCGGGGTGATCGCGATCCCGTCATTGTCATTGCTGACCGGGATCAGCCTGCCCAAGGTGTTGGTCGCGGTGTCGAGCGGCGTCACGCCCGAGCTGCTGAGCACGTAGCCAGTGCTCCCGTCCGGGGTGAACACGATCCCCTCCACGCCGCCGCTGACCGGTATCAGCCGTCCCACAGTGTTGGTCGCGGTGCTGATCGGCGTCAGCCCCGTGGTGCTGAGTACGTAGACGGTGCTCCCGTCCGGGGTGATCGTGATCTGCTGCGGATTGATCCCCGTGAGCTTAATCGGCGGGCCAGTTTTGTTGGTCGCGGTATTGATCGCCAGTACCGCGGCCCCGTGCGCCTCCCTGAACGGCTGGATGACGAGGGCATAGATGGTTGGCGGGGAACTCTGCGAGACCCGGGCCACTGCAACCGTGTGCGCACTCGGGGCCGCCCCCGCCGCCGTGTGCGCTCTCACTGGAGCGGCCGCCACACCGCACGTCATCGCCGCCGCGGCGACAACCGGCCCGGCCGCCGCCAGCCTCCTGGCCATCCTGCTCGTCATGTCTGCCGCACCCCGCTTTCCCCAGTTCACCGTCAGTGCCCCCAGACCCCTGGGACAAGAGCCGGTCTCATGACTGTGACGCCTCATCTGCCCGGCCGGTTGACAAACCACGCCCGGCAGCTGACAGATCGTGACCACCATGGCGCGCCTGTGTCCGCAGGACTATCCCTGATCCCGGGTTCGTGACCAGCGACCAATGGAAGAACGCGCCCCGCTGCCTAGGCTCGGCTGCAGGACGGAGATCATGAGCCCCGACAGCGATGCGACCAGATCAGCCTCGGCGGATGCCGCGGCGGCGGCCCTGGATCTGCTGCTCTCCGATGCGGCCATCGGCGCGCTGCGCCGGGTGAACCCGGGCGGTTCCGGCCTGCGCCTGGCTGCGGCGCTGGCAGGCCGGCCTCGGCTTGTCGCCGGGCGGGGACGCCAGCTGCTAGGTGAGCTGGCCCGCATCGCGGTGGGCACTTCGCAGGTGCAGCCGTCCCGGCGGGACCGCCGGTTCGCCGATCCGGGGTGGGCGGGCAATCCGCTGCTGCGCCGGGCGATGCAGGCGTACCTGGCTGCTGCGGTGACCGCGGAGGGTGTGCTGGCCGACGCGGGCCTGGACTGGGCAGACTCCGAACGCGTTGGCTTCGCGGTGACCAACCTGATCGACGCGCTGGCCCCGAGCAATAATCCGCTGCTGAACCCCGCGGCGGTGAAGGCCGCCGTCGACACCGGCGGCGGCAGCGTCCTGGCGGGCCTGCGGCATTTCGCCGCCGACATGGCGGCCCCGCCGCGGGTGCCGTCGATGGTCGAGCCGGACGCGTTCGAGGTCGGGGCGGACCTGGCCGTCACTCCCGGTTCGGTGATCCTGCGGACTCCGGTATTCGAGCTGATCCAGTACCGCCCGGCCACGGCCGCGGTACGGCAGGTCCCGTTGCTGATCGTGCCGCCGACGATCAACAAGTTCTACGTGATGGACCTGGCGCCCGGGCGGAGCCTGGCGGAATACCTGGTCGGCAGCGGCCTGCAGGTGTTCATGATCTCCTGGCGCAACCCGGACGCCCGGCACGCCGGATGGGACTTCAACACCTATGGGCAGGCCATCCTGGACGCCATGGACGCGGCGGCGCGGATCACCGGGAGCGAGCAGACCGCGCTCATGGGGGCCTGCTCGGGCGGCGTCATCGCCGCGATGGTGGCCGCGCACCTGGCCCATGCCGGCCAGCAGGACCGGCTCGCCGCGTTCACCCTCATGGTCACCGTGCTGGACGAGGCGCGGGCGGGCCTGGCCGGCGCAGTGATCGACGAGCGGACCGCGCAGCTAGCCGCGGCCGCGTCCCGGGCCCGCGGCTACCTGGACGGCCGATCGCTGGCCGAGGTGTTCGCCTGGCTGCGGCCGAACGACCTGATCTGGAACTACTGGGTCAACAACTACCTGCTCGGACGCACGCCGCCGCCGTTCGACATCTTGTTCTGGAACGCGGACACCACCCGGATGACCGCGGGCCTGCACCGGGACTTCCTCCGGCTGGGCGTCACGAACGCGCTGGTCCGGCCAGGCGCCGCGAGCATGCTCGGCTCGCCGGTGGACCTGGCGCTGATCGACCGTGACGCCTACATGGTCGCCGGGATCACCGACCACATCTGCCCCTGGCAGAGCTGCTACCGGTCCACCCAGCTGCTCGCCGGCCGCAATCGGTTCGTGCTGTCTACCAGCGGGCACGTTGCCGCGATGGTGAACCCGCCCGGAAACGACAAGGCGAGGTACCAGGTGGCCAAGGAGTGCCCCGAGGATCCGCAGGAGTGGCTGCGGCGTGCGGAGACCTGTCACGGTTCCTGGTGGCCGGACTACGCGGGCTGGCTGGCCGAACGGTGCGGTGAGGAGAAGGGCGCACCGGACGAGCCCGGCGGCGGCGGGCTGGTGCCGATCTGCGACGCGCCGGGTACGTACGTCTATGACCACTGACCCGTCCCGCCCGGGCCGGCCGGCCTCACCGCACCGCAGAGCCATGCCATGAAAGGAAGCCAGCGATGACGCAGGTGACGAGCGCGCATCTCGGGGAATCCCTCGGCACGGACTTCTTCTCCGTCCGCGAGCAGTTCACCGACGAGCAATGGACGCACTTCATCACCGTCCGGCGGTTCGTCAACGAGGAGGTCGTGCCGGTCGTCGGCCCGTACTGGGAACGGGCCGAGATCTGCTGGCCGCTGGTCAGGCGGCTGCCCGAGCTCGGCATCGTCGGCGAGGACATCCAGGGATACGGCTGTGCCGGGATGAGCCCGATGGCGTGCGGGCTGGTCACGATGGAACTGCACCGCGGTGACGGCAGCCTCGGCGTGTTCCTCGGCGTGCACGCGGGCCTGGCCATGCTCTCTATCGCGATGTGCGGCTCGCAGGAGCAGAAGGCGCGCTGGCTGCCGGATATGGCCCGGATGAACAAGCTCGGGGCTTTCGGGCTGACCGAGCCGGAGCACGGCTCGGACTCGGTCGCCCTGGAAACCTCGGCCCGCCCGGACGGCGGCGGCTGGGTGCTGAACGGCCGCAAACGGTGGATCGGCCTGGGCACCGTCGCCGACCTGATCGTGGTCTGGGCCCGCAACACCGATGACGGCCAGGTCAACGCGTTCGTCGTGGAGAAGGGATCGCCGGGCTACCAGGCGCAGGTCATCGAAGGGAAGGTGTCGCTGCGCTCGGTGTGGCAGGCCGACATCACCCTGGACGAGGTGCGGGTGCCGGGCGAGAACCGGCTGACCGGGGCGCGCTCGTTCAAGGACACCACCCGGGTCCTGGCCACCACCCGCAGCACCTGCGCCTGGGCGGCGCTGGGCCACGCCACGTCCGTCTACGACACCGCCTTGCGGTACGCGCTGGAGCGGCGGCAGTTCGGCGAGCCGCTGGCAAGTTTCCAGATCATCCAGCAGCGGCTGGTGTCGATGCTGGCGGACCTCACCGCGATGCAGCTGTACTGCCTGCAGATCGGCCGGCTGGCCGAGGCCGGCGCTGACCCCCACCGTGGCCGGGCTGGCCAAGATGCACAACACCCGCAAGGCCCGCGCGATAGCCGCCGACGCCCGCGACATGCTCGGCGGCAACGGCATCCTGCTGGACTACCAGGTCGCCAGGCACATGGCTGACCTGGAGGCGATCCACACCTTCGAGGGCACCGAGACCATGCAGACGCTCATCGTGGGCCGCGCCATCACCGGCATCGGAGCCTTCGCGTAGACATCGATCATGACAGGAGGCGGGCCGCTTCCCCGGAGGCGGCACGACGGTTGTGCCGCCGTACCAAGGCCTGGGGACAGGCTTGATACCGGGGACCGACGACCGCCCGGATCGCCAGCCGGACAATGGGCAGCGTGACGAACCTGGCCAATAATCTGACGGGCACCACCCGTGCGCACGCCGGACGGGTGGCGGTGCGGGTGGACGACGCGGCGATGACGTACCAGGCCCTGGACGAGGCGAGCGCCCGGGTCGCCGGGCTGCTGCACGAGCGCGGCCTGCGGCCCGGCGACCGGGTCGGCCTCATGATGCCCAACGTCGCCGAAGTCCCCGTGGCGTACTACGGCGTACTGCGGGCCGGCGGCGTGGTCGTGCCGATGAACCCGCTGCTCAAGGCGCGGGAGGTGGCCCACTACCTCGGCGACTCGGGGGCCGGGCTGATCTTCGCCTGGCATGCGTTCGCGGACCAGGCACGCGCCGGCGCGCAGCAGGCCGGGGCGGAATCCATCGTCGTGGACGGGGTCAGCTTCCCCGATCTGCTGGCCTCCGCCGTCCCGGCTGACCAGGTCGCGGACCGGGAAAACGAGGACACCGCGGTGATCCTCTACACCTCCGGGACGACCGGCCACCCGAAGGGCGCCGAGCTCACCCACGGCAACCTGCTCAGCAACACCGAGGTGGCGTGCACCGACATCGTCCGCGCGGGCCCGGACGACGTCATCTTCGGCGGGCTGCCGCTGTTCCACGTGTTCGGGCAGACGGTCGCGCTCAACGTGGCCGTCGCGTCCGGGGCGTGCCTGACCCTGCTGCCGCGGTTCGACGCTGCGCACGCGCTGCGGATCATCGCCGGTCACCGGGTCACCGTCTTCGAAGGCGTGCCGACCATGTACGTGGCGCTGCTGCACCAGCCGGACCGCGCGGACTACGACACCTCGGCGCTGCGGATGTGCATCTCCGGCGGCGCCGCGCTGCCGGTCGAGGTGCTGCGCGGGTTCGAGGAGGCGTTCGGCGTGCCGGTGCTGGAGGGATACGGCCTGTCGGAGACCTCGCCGGTCGCGTCGTTCAACCACCCCGGCCGTGAGCGCAAGCCCGGCTCGATCGGCACCCCCATCCGGGACGTCCGGATGCGCGTCGTGGACGGCGAAGACCGCGAGGTCCCGCAGGGTGAAGTGGGCGAGATCGTGATCCGCGGGCCGAACGTGATGAAGGGCTACTGGCATCGCCCCGAGGCCACCGTCGAGGCGATCCGCGACGGCTGGTTCCACAGCGGTGACCTGGCCCGGGTCGACGAGGACGGCTACTTCTACATCGTGGACCGGAAAAAGGACCTGATCATCCGCGGCGGCTACAACGTCTACCCGCGGGAGATCGAGGAAGTGCTCTACGAGCATCCCGCGGTCGCCGAGGCCGCCGTGATCGGCCTGCCGCACCCGGCCCTGGGCGAGGAGATCGGTGCCGCGGTAGCCCTCAAGCCGGGTGCCGTCATCACCGCCGAGGAACTGCGGGACCACGTCAAGGCCCAGGTGGCGGGCTACAAGTACCCGCGCCACGTGTGGATCGTCAACGCGCTGCCCAAGGGCCCGACCGGCAAGATCCAAAAGCGGGACATCGTCATCCCGGACGGCCTGGCCGTCCGGTGAGGATGCTCTGCTGCTCGCTCCCCCGGGCGCCGGCAGCTGTCAGGAGTGTCAGCCGAGACCGGCCTGCCCCGGCGACCGCGTCCGGCGCCGCTATCCGAAGGTGAAGTCGTACGCCTGAACGCCCGGCGAAACCCGCAGGACGAGCTTGCCGGTGCCCGTCGAGCTTGCCCGGTGGAGCGTGTAGAGTCGCGGCACCCCGGCCACCTTGATCGTCGCCGTGTGACGGCCGTTGATGCTCTCGTCGACGGTGCCGCTGCCGCCGAGTACCAGATAGACATCCTTGGCCAGGAAGCCGAGCTCCAGCTCGGCGTCCCGGACGGCGGTGGCCTCCTGCGCGTGCTCGGTCCAGGCTCCGGACAGGCCCAGGCCGCCGAGCGGGAGTGTCTTCGGGAAGTGGTAGGTCGCGGGTGCGTTCTGGGCGACGCTGGTCGCTCCTACCAGGTACTGCAGCCGCTCGTAGCCGACGTAGGTCTCCGGGTTCATCTGGCCGGCCGGCGTGAGGTTGGGTACGTTCGTCGCAACCGGGAGCGCAACGCCCGGATGGGCGTCGGTCAGCAGCTTGCGGATGAGCTGCTCGGTTGTCGAATAGTCGCCCTCGCCGAAGTGCACGTGCCGCACGTTGCCCTGGGCGTCGATCAGGTAGTCGGCGGGCCAGTCCTCGTTGTCGTAGGCGTTCCAGGTGTCGTAGTCGTTGTCGATCGCGACCGGGTAATGCACGCCGAAGCCTGCCGCCTCGGTCCTGACGTTCGACACGACGTGCTCGAAGGCGAACTCGGGAGTGTGAACGCCGACCACGACGAACCCGTCTTTGGCGTAGTCGCGGTACCAAGCCTCGACATGCGGCAGCGTCCGCTGGCAGTTGATGCAGGAGTACGTCCAGAAGTCGACAAGCACGACTTTGCCGCGCAGTTCTGACATCGTCAGCGGCTTGCCGCCGGGAGTGTTCAGCCACGCGGTAATGCCCTTGAAGTTCGGTGCCGGCCCGCAGTCCACCAAAGTGGTGGCGTTCGGGTTGCACTTGGTCAACGACGTGGCGTGCACCCCGGTCAGGGCGTTGAGCTGACTTCGCACTCTGGCCGAGCCCTGCAGCGCGGTGGAGTAGCTCGGTACGTCCCGCTGCAGGCCCTGGAAGGTGTTGAACCCGATCGCCACGGCGGTCGCTATCAGCACGACGCCCCCTGCGAGCCGGACTTGCGGCGCGTGGCGGCGCAGCGCGCTGACGCGCCGGGACAGCTGTCCGCCTGCCAGCGCGACAGCCAGCAGCGGGACGGCGGTTCCGACGGCGAACGCGGCCGTGACGACCACGGCGGTCAGCCCCACCCGGTGCGTCGCCCCGACGACGGTGATGGCGGCCAGCACCGGTCCCGCGCACGGCACGTACAGCACTCCCAGTGCCAGCCCGAGGACGAAGCCGCCGCGACCGGCCGGCTGCCGGACCCTGACCCTGGCAAAAGGACGCTCGAGCAGCGCTCCGAGAGGCGGGATCAGGTAACCGAGGCCGACCAGGATCAGCAACGCGATCCCGGCGTCCCTGAGGGAATCCTGCGGCAGGTGCAGCAGCGAGATGATCTCCGACCCGGCCAGGATCAGCAAGCTGAAGCTCAGCGCCAGGCCGGCCACGACGGCCACCGCGCGGGCGACGCCCGGGTTCGGCGCACGCTGGTCCGCAGACTCCGGTGCCGCCGCGGCGGAGCCGGTCGCCCCGGCTACCAGCACGACCGGCAATACAGGCAAGATGCACGGCGAGATGCCGGCCAGCAAGCCCGCGACCAGTCCGACGAGCACGAGCCCGATCATGGGGCCATCTTTGCCCTTGCGCGTCCGGCCTGCACGCGAGTAATTCGTCGCCGGCCGCGCAGCAGCTTGGTCTCAGTTGCACCTCCAGGGCCGGTTGCAACTGCAGGGCCGGTTGCAACTGCAGGGCCGGTTCGCGGAGCCAGCGCCGGCAGCGCGATCGAGACCCCTGTCTCAGCCGGCCGGCTGCAGACCTCGGCGGGCGGGCAGCGGTCCGCGGCGCAGTCCAGCTGGGTGCTCCTGCGCCGGCCTGGTCGTCAGCGGCTCTCGGCCAGCCGCAGCGCGCGCCATACCCTCTGGTAGCCCGGGGTGAGCAAGCCCATATCGTCGCAGAGCTTGCGGACCCGGCGGATCGAGGCGACTGATTCCGCCCGGTGGGCCGGGTTGCGCGTGTACGCCTGGCGCATCACCGACCGCGGGATGCGGTACTTCTTCACCAGCTGCCCGGGCGGCTTGAGCATCATCTGCGCCATCACCGCCAAGATGACCGGCGCGCTGGCCCCGAGCCGCAGCCGGGCCAGGCGGCCGAGCGACGGAACCTGCGCGCGCAGGTAGTGCCGCGCGAACGACAGGTGGCGCGCCTCCTCGGTGACGTGGATGCGCATGACCCTTTCCAGCAGCGGGTGCAGCGCTTCGCCGCTGCGCAGTTCCTTGCGCTGCACGTAGTCGATCGGTTCCTCGCCGCCGAGCACGAAGATGAAGAACAGCGCGGGGAACCGGCGCCCGAGGCCGATGATGTACCGGGTGCCGAACCTGTCCAGCGGCCGCAGCCCCGCCGCGTCGAAGCCGCTGCGGTTCACGAATTCCTGGAACATCAGCGAGTGCTGCGCCTCCTCGATGATCTCGTGGTAGGCGTAACGGAATTCCGGTGCCCCGTTCGGCAGCGTGCCGGCGAACTCCAGCATGCCGCGCTTGAGCACCCGCTCGAATTCCAGCCCTAGCTTCATCGTGGACGCGACGTATTCGAGCCCGAGCCGCGCCCTGGTCTCGGCGGGCAGCGCGCGATACCAGGCCGTGGCCCCGAGCGGGTCGTCGCCGCGCAGCTCCCACCGGGGATCGGCCGGGTCGATGCCGAACTGCGGCGAATCCCAGGCGATGTCCCCGTATGCGTCGAAGTGCTGGGTGACCGACAGGCCGCTGAGCCTGGCCAGCAGCTTGGCGTAGTTATCCCCGCCCACCTGGGCGAGTTCCTCGTGCGCGGGTACGGGCAGTGGTTCGGTCGCGTTCGCCATGTCAGTCCTGCCTGGGAGCTGTCGTGCGGGCCGCTGTTCGCAGCGCGTCGGCGGCGAGATGGATCATCGCCTTGAAGGTTCCGAGAACCTCGTCGGTCGGGTGCGGCTCGTAGCCGGCGAACAACCGGCCCAGGGCCAGGCCGTCCATTACCGCGAAGGCCAGGTGGAGGCCGACCGGCGGGACGGCCGGGTCGTCGGCGAACATGTCGGCGAACTGCTGCTTGCTGTCCGCCATGAACTGCCGGTCTACCGCGGTGATGGCGACGGCGAGGTCCGGGTCGGTCCTGGCGGCGACCCACAGCTCCAGCCATGCGGTGAACGTCGGGCCGGAGTACATCGACCACAGCAGGTCGATGGAGGCATCGAGCTTGTCCTCGGCGGGCCCGAGCCGGGCCACTGTCTTGCGGTACTCTTCCTGGCGGCGCTGGAAGACGTCGCTGACCGCCGCGCTGAGCAGGTCAGCCTTCGTCGGGAAGTGATGCAGCAGCGCACCGGGCGACACCCCGGCGCGGTGCGCCACCTCTGTCGTGGTGGCGCCCCGGTAGCCGAGCTCGACAAGGGCATCGAACGTCGCGTCGAGCAGCGCGCTGCGCGTCGCAGCCGTCCGTTCGGCCTGGGTCCGGCGTGTCGGCGATGGCGTCATGCCAGCATCCTGGCACAAAAACAGTAAACCGTCAATGTTTCTTGTAAAGACCCTCTGACGGCCGCTCCCCCGGCCAGCTGAGAGATGAGCTGGCATCATCGGGCGTATGACCGTAGTGAAGATCAATGCGATCACCGTGCCGGCCGATAGCGGGGATGAGCTGGCCCGCCGGTTCGCTGCCCGGGCGGGCGCAGTCGATGACCAAGATGGCTTCGAAGGCTTCGAGCTCCTCAGGCCGACCGACGAGCGCACCACCTGGCTCGTGCTGACCCGCTGGCGGGATGAGGCCTCCTTCGACGCGTGGCTGCACTCCCCGGCGTTCGGGCAGGGGCACCGCTCCGCGGCTGAGCGAGGTGGCGGCGGCGCGTCTCCCCCGGTCGGTGTCAGCAGCGAGCTATGGTCCTTCGAGATCGCCGGAGGCTCGGCCGGGTGATCCAGGCGCGGGAGGCGCACGATGAGGATTGGCGTATTGCTGCAGGATCCGTCCGGTTCAGACGTGATGGCACAGCTGCGGGATGACCTGCAGCGCGCGGCCGACGACGGCTTCGCGTCCGCGTGGATGAGCCACATCTTCGGCGTGGACGCGCTGACCGCGCTGGCCGTGGCGGGCAGCCAGGTGCCGGGCATCGAGGTGGGCACGGCCGTGGTGCCTACCTACCCTCGGCATCCCGCTGCGCTCGCGCAGCAGGCCCGCACGGTCGCCGCCGCCGTGGGCGGCCGGCTGGTGCTGGGCATCGGCCTGTCGCACCGGATCGTCATCGAGGACATGTTCGGCTATGACTTCAGCCGGCCCATCCTGCACATGCGCGAGTACCTGGCCGTCCTGCTGCCGCTGCTTGACGGGCAGCAGGTCTCCTTCAGCGGGGTGACCGTGCGGGCGGGCATCGGGCTGACCATCCCGGCGCCGGGCCGGGTGCCGGTTGTGGTAGCGGCCCTGGGCCCGCAGATGCTGCGCCTGGCCGGTGAGCAGACCGACGGCACCGTGTTGTGGATGACCGGGCCCGCGACGGTGCGCGACCACATCGTGCCGCTGATCACGCAGGCCGCCGGCGAGGCGGGCCGGCCCAGCCCGCGCGTGGTGTCCATGCTGCCCATCTGCGTGACCAGCGACCCCGGCGACGCCAGGGAGCGGGCCGCCCAGGTGTTCGCCATCTACGGTGAGCTGCCGTCATACCGGGCCATGCTCGACCGCGAAGGCGCCGCGGGCCCGGCGGACGTGGCCATCGTCGGGGACGAGGACGCCGTGGCCGCCCAGATCAGCACGCTCGCCGGGGCCGGGGTGACCGACTTCGTGGCCGCCGAGTACACCGGCGGCGCCGACGGCGCCCGCACCCGCGATTTCCTGCGTACCCTGCTCGCCGAGGTTCCCCGGTGGTAAGGAAAAGGCCGTCGGGGGTGGCCCGCGGGCAAGTCATCGTCGCAGCCGTCGAGCACCGCTTCGATGTCTGCCGGCCGGGCGATCGTGACCGCGCTCGCAGCGGCACGGCGGGGCGCGCGTTTCGCGCGGTGAGCGCGCCCGGGCCACCGAACAACGGTCCGTTCGGCCGGCGGCCGGGGCAGCCGGAACGGCCTACGCAGGGCCGGCTGGTGGTATGTTCCAGCCGTGTCCGCGCCTGAGCTCCGCGCGCCCGGCCAGGCCGGGTCGGGGGCGCATCTGCCGCCGACCGCGAGCCGCGGCGTCCGCGCCGTGCTCGCCGACCTGTTCCCGGCGCCGGCCGAGCCAGCCCCCCGGGCCGGCCTCCCGCGCTGGGCGGTCCTCCTGATCCAGGCCGCCGCGGTCGCGCTTGGCACGCTGGTGATGCTGGCGCGTCTTGGCGGCAGGCCGGCCTGGGACAGCGTCTGGGCCGAGGACCCGGGGGTCTACCTGCCCGCGGCGCTCGCGCATCCCTGGCAGCTGCTGCAGTCCTACGGCGGGTACCTGCAGCTGGTCCCGCGCCTGATCGCCCAGGTTGCCGCGCTGCTGCCGATCAGGTACGCCTCGGTCGCCTTCGCGGTCGGCGGCGCTCTCGTCGCGTCCGGATGCGGGCTGTTCGCCTACCACGCCAGCGCCGGCCACGTCAGCTCGCGCTGGCTCCGCGCCCTGCTCGGCGTGTCCGTGGTGCTGCTGCCGGTGGCCCAGCTCGAGATCGCCGACAACGGCGTCAATACCATCTGGTACCTGCTCATAGCGCTGTTCTGGGCAGCGCTGTGGCGACCGCGCACCGGGGCCGGCGCGGCGGTCGCCGCGGTCGTGGCGTTCGCCGCGGCGGCCTCGAGCTCGCTCGCCCTCGTGTTCGCGCCGCTGTTCGCGGTCCGCGCGATCGCGGTGCCGCGGCGCCTGCGCGAGCACGCCGCGACCGCCGGATGGGCGCTCGGCTGCCTGTTGCAGGTCCTGGTCATCGCGACCAGCCACCTGTCCCGGCTGGTCCCTCATAATCCCGCTAATGCGGTGCTGTACTACGCGCACGAGGTGCTTCTGCCGGCGCTCGGCTGGCACCTTTCGTGGCACCTGCGCGACGCCGTGGGGCTGACCGCCGCCACCGCGCTCGCGGGCGGCTTCATCGTCGTTGTCCTCGCCGTCGTGCTTGCCACCCAGGACAGGCAGTGCCGGGTGTTCGTGGTTACTGCCGTGGCGACCAGCCTCGTGCTCGCGGCGATCAGCTCGGTGCTCGCCTGGGGCGGGCCGGGCCTGCGGGTCACGATCGCGGTCGAACACGGCGCCCGGTATTCCACGGTGCCCATCCTGCTGCTCGATGCGGCGCTGATCGTGGCGGCCGACGCCTACGCGCGCCGGTGGCGGCCGCGCCCAAGGGCGGTCGTCGCGGTTGCCGCGCTGGTAGCGGTGCTGGCCGCCGGCTGGGCCACGGACTTCCGTTACCCGGTTCGCCGCCTCGCCGGACCTGCCTCAGCGTGGGAACTGACGGCCGACGGCTGGCTGCACCACTGCCAGCGCCATCCGGCGGGCACGATCACGGTCACCTTCCCCGACTGGTGGGGAACGACGAAGATCCCGCTGGCCACGACGTTCAGCTGCTCGAGCCTGCGCCGCTGACCTTCGGTGCAGGCCAGCACGTCATTCACGCGATGGCGCGCACCGGCAGTCTCGCCCGGATGGCTGGCCGCCCGGGCCATGACGCACAGCGCCTGGGTGCCAGCCCGGGTCAGTTCAGCTCTCGGCTGGGCAGTCGCCCCGCCGGCCTGGCCGGCGGGGCGACTGTCCGGTTTGCGGGTCAGGTTCGTGTCACCGGTGGGCGGCCGCCGGGAGGGCCGGCCGGACCGCCCTGCGCCTGACGACCCGCCGGGCCTTGGCGGCCAGGGTCCCGGTGCGGGCCAGCAGCATCGCCACGGACAGGAAGATGAGCGCGTCGGTGAGTGCGTCAACGGTGATGTGATGGGTGATCCCCCAGTGGGCGAGCTGCGGGCCGAAGACGTGGGTGGACCCGTAGGCGAAGTAGAGCCGGCCGCCGACGACGGCGATCCAGATCAGCGCGTACGGCAGGCCGGCCCACGACGTGACCTTGCCCGTCTGCTCGTCAGCGAAGACGCGGATCACGGCGGCGGCAAGCACGCCCAGTGCCACGCCCGCCGCCGCCGCGGCGACTTCGAGCAGCAGGCCGTTACCCGACGTGGCGGCGCCCTTGAAGTAGAACGGGATGATGACGACCGCCGCGATGAACGGGCGAAGCAGCCGCAGCACGGTGACCTTGCGGTGGCCGAGATCGGAGATCAGGACCGCGAAGAGGATGGCTAGATTGGGGATCAAGACGCTGGCGCTCACGAAGAACTCCCTGGTGAAACGTGTCGGTGTGGTGCGCTTACGTCGGCCACGCTAGGTAGCGGGCCGGTGCGGGCGCGTCGGCCTGCGGCTTGATACCGGGTCCAGGGTGGTCTTACGCCGAGACAAGGCGGGTGGAGGCCGGGTGGAGGCGATCGCGTCCACCCGGGGTCCACCTGGACGCCGGCGCGGGCCGCCGGGCTGGCCGGATACGTTGAAGGCGTGCTTCGCCGTCTCACCGCTTCCCGGGATCTCGCGGCCGCCGGCAGCGCGGGCGTGCCGCCGGTGCTGAACGCCGTCCGGATTCTCGTTCTCGTGGTGGTGCTCGTCACGGTTCCCCTCGCTGAGCCCGCCGTGGGAGCGGGTGCGCGCGGCATCGCCATCGCTGTCACCCTCGGTGTATCGGCCGTCAGCTGGGCTGTCTGGCTGCTGGCCGGGCGCCGGGAGCACCTGATGATCGCGGCCCTGGCCGTGATGGGGGCGGCGGGCGGCGTCCTGGCGGGGCTGTCTCCGCTCAGCACGGCTGTCGCTGTCGGCTGCGTGGTCACCTCCGCCGCGGGTGTCAGCCTGAATACCGAGACATCGCTGGCCATCACCGCGGAGACGGTGGCAGCGTTCCTGGCCGCCGGCCTGGCGACCGGAGCGCCGACCGAGACGCTGGTCGGTTACTCGCTCACGTTCATCGGCCTGTGGGCGTTCGGCCTGACGCGGCACGCCTATCTGCTGAGGGCCGTGCAGGCCGAGCGGACGCTCGCGGAGACCCGCCGGGCACGCGAGGCCGAGACCCAGGCGGCCAAGCTCGCCGAGCGGGCCAGGATCGCCAGGGAGATCCACGATGTTCTCGCCCACTCGCTCGCGGCGGTGTCGGTGAACCTGCAGGCTGCCGAGGGGTTGCTGGGTACGCTGCCGGCCGGAAGTCCCGAGCTCGCCAGGGCGATCGAGTGCATCGGCAGGGCCGGCGTCTTCACCAGGGAAGGCCTGGCGGACGCCCGCCGCGCGATCCTCGCGCTGCGCGATGACGCGGCGCCGCTGCCGGATCAGCTGTCGGCGCTCGCCGCGCAGTACCGGTCCGACGGTGACGTGCCGGTCGACTTCAGCGTCACCGGCTCACCACGGCCGGTCACCGCGGAGGTCGGCCTGGCCGCGTACCGGACCGCGCAGGAGGCGCTGACCAACGCGCGCAAGCACGCACCCGGGCAGCCGGTCAGGCTCGGCCTCGAGTTCTCGGCGACCGAGATCGCCGTCCGGATCGTTAACCCGCTTCCTGCGGCAGGTGACGGCGGGCCGCTGGCCGCGACCGGCGCCGGGTACGGGCTCACCGGCCTGCGGGAACGTGCCGCGCTGGGCGGCGGCACCGTGTGGACGGGGCCGGTCGACAGGGAGTGGCAGGTATGCCTGAAGATTCCGGCATGAACCCGGAGAACTCCGGTGAGCCGGTCGCGGTGATCGTCGCGGACGACCAGTCCGCGGTGCGCGAGGGCCTCGTGCTGCTGCTCGGCACGCTGCCCCGCATCGTCGTAGCGGGTCAGGCAGCCGACGGCGACGCGGCCGTCAACCTGGTCGCGGCGGTGCATCCGCAGGTCGTGCTCATGGACCTGAACATGCCCGGCTGCGACGGCGTGGCCGCGACGCGCCGCATCACTGCCGATCATCCGGGCACGCACGTCGTCGTGCTCACCACGTACGCCGACGACGAATCGATCATCAGCGCGCTGCAAGCCGGGGCGCTGGGTTACCTGACCAAGGACGCGACAAGGGCGCAGATCGGGCGCGCCGTGCTGGCCGCCGCGGCCGGCCAGGCCGTGCTCGATCCGGGGGTCCAGCAGCGGCTGCTGGCGGCCGCGGCTCGCGCACCGGGTACGTCCAGCTTGCCTGGTGGTACGCCGCCGGGCGATGGCGATCTCACGCCGCGCGAAGCGGAGGTGCTCCGGCTCATCGCGGCCGGCCAGTCCAACCGGGAGATCGCCAGGACATTGTTCGTGAGCGAGGCGACGGTCAAGACGCACGTGAACCGGATCTTCGCAAAGACCGGATCACGGGACCGCGCCCAGGCAACGCGCTACGCCTACACCCACGGGTACGCCGAACCGGCGCCATCGCCCTGACCGGGCCGCGTCATCGGCCGGCTTGCGCGCGATGATGACTGAGCCGGCAAGTCGTTGCTGACCAAGGCGGATGTCCGGCCGCCTGTCCGGCAGCGGGACGACTACCCGGCTGACCGCGCTGAACCTTGGCCGCGGTCCGCGGTTCGTTCCGTTGGGCCCTCCGGCCAGCCCGGGGCGGCCTGATTCACCCTCCTGGGGTGATACGGCCGCCGCGCGCCGAGGCGAGCTGTGGGCCGCGGTCAGCCCCGGCCGCCGTCACGGTAGACCCGCCATGATCATTTCCACTTCACGATAACCTGGCACGCCGGCACCCTGATCAGCAGAGGAGCAAGCCGTGAAGCTAAGTGCACGCAACCAGATCCCGGCCCGGGTCACTGGCATCAACGCGGGGGAAGCGATAGCCAATATCGAACTGGACGCAGGCGGTATCCGCCTGGTCGCCTCCATCACCGTCGAGGCAGTCCGCCAGCTCGGCCTGGCCGAGGGCAGCAACGTCACCGCCGTGATCAAGGCATCAGACGTGATGGTGGCCACCGGCGACTGAGTTCAGGCACCGGCCGGGGCAGGCAGGCGGCGGGTGAGCTGCCTGCTGTCGAGGTTGTGAGCTGACCCCGGGGGCCCGGCGCAGGCCGAGGTGCCTCTCATCGCAGGCCGAGGTGCCTCTCATGTGCTGCCATGCCCGCCTCCAGCATGCGGCCCGCGGAGCGATTGAAGCCGCGGCGTGACGTCGGAATAACCCGGGTACGGATGGTCGCCGCAGCTGCGCGCTCATGTCGCGGAATACTGATCACGTTCCCGGCGCAAGTTCACGATCTCCATGCCCGATGCCTCAAGCCTGGCGAGCAGCCCGGCCAGTGCCGCCTGATCCTGCAGCGGGCCGTGCATGACAGTTTCGGCCGGCCGCACGACGGCGGTGAGCGACTCGAAGTCAACCAATGCCTCGGGCGGAACAAGCCCAGCCACGCGGACTTCGTAGTAAATCGCTATCACCCCAAACTCCGGCGAGTCGATTCTTGTCGACTGGCCTCGATGATGCTCCGGCGCAGCCTGCCGCGAACCACCCGCGGCGGGTGACGTTCGCCGCCACCGGCAACACCGCCGGCAGGCCAGTCCGCAAGGCATGCCTACTACCATGGGCGCGAAGCCCTAAAACCTGCTGAGAAGCGGAGGGCCGGCGGTCCGGTCCTGCCCTGACCGGCACCGTCCCGCAGCCAGGCGCCTGCGAGGATGGCCAGTACGGGGCAACCGCACCACGCTTGGCTTGCAGGGGGAGGCGCCGGGTGACGGCAAAGCCGGGAGATGAGATAACTGCAGCCACCGCGGGTCGCGGCCGCCTCCGGGCAGCTCATGCCGACCGCGAGCGCGTGCTCGACGTGCTCAAGGCCGCATTCGTGCAGGGTCTGCTGACCAAGGGCGAGTTGGAAATCCGGCTGGGCCAGACGTTCGCCTCGCGGACCTATGCGGAACTGGCCGCGCTCACTGCCGACATCCCCGCCGGGCCGGCCGGAGCCCGGCCGCTGCGGGAGCCCGCCGGGGCGCAGGCCCGGCACCCGGAGAACAAGGTGGTCAATTCATGCGCATGTGCGACGCTTGCGCTCATCGCGCTGGGAGCCGCCTTGCTCACCGGTGATTTCGGATTGTTCTTCGTGATCGCGGCTGCTGTTTTCGGGGTCTTGTTCGTAGCGGGGGGCCGGATGGCCCACTCAGCGCATAAGAAGCACTCCGGCGGGCAGCGACGGTAGCGTCACGGCCTCGTGCTGTCAGGTACTGCCGTCCACTCGCTTTATCGAGACTGTCGGCGCAACGGAGGCGCTCGATGGCCAACAGGGCAGCCAATGCCCGGCCGGCGGGGGCCGTCAGGGCCCGTGTAGAACGCGGGATGCCGGCGTGCCGCCCGATTGCCGGGGACGGCTGGCTGAGCTGGGAGGTGCCGTGTCCGCATCCGGTGTCACGTTCCAGTTGCTCGGCGGCAGGCAGGCTGCCGGGCAGGCCGGCGAACTGCAGGCCCTGCATGCTGAGGTCTACGGTGAGCCGCCGTACCAGCGCGATGATGGCGCCGGAGAGTTCGCTGGCCGGTTCCGGGTTCAGTGTCGCCAGCCGGGCTTTGTCCTGGCCGAGGCCCGCCATGGCGGCTACCTGGTCGGTTACGCGTCCGGGATGCCGCTGCGCGCGTTCAACTTCCTGGTGGCGGGGCCTGACCACCCCGCTGCCTGAGGAAGTCACCGCCGAACATCCTGGCCGCACTTTCGCGCTGGCCGATCTGCTGGTGCGTGCGTCCTGGCGGCGGCAGGGGATCGCCCGGGCCCTGCATGATCTCATCCTGGCCGGCCGGCCCGAGGAGCGGGCGACGCTTACCGTCTTGCCCGCGGCCGCCGCCGCCCAGCGCGCCTTCCGCAGTTGGGGCTGGCGCAAGGTCGCCCGGGCCCGCGACTCCGGGCCCGGCTCGCCGGTCTGTGATGTGCTCTTGACCGCCCTGCCGGTCAGCCCGCCGTAAGCTCAGGGAATGCCCATCCCAGCGGCGTTCGACCTGTCCGGCCGGGTCGCGGTGGTCACCGGGGCCGGTGCCCCCGACGGCATCGGTTTCGCAGCGGCGAGGCTTCTCGCGCAGCTTGGCGCAGCCGTGATGCTCGGCGCGACAAGTGCGCGGATCGAGGCGAGGGCCGGCGAATTGCGCGAGGCCGGCTTCGACGCGGCGGGGATCGCCGGGGATCTCACCGAGACCGGTGCCGCGGCGGGGCTGGTAGCGGCGACGCTGCAGCGATGGGGGCGGCTGGACATCGTCGTCAACAACGCCGGAATGATCTCGACGGCCAGCCCGGTCTTCGAGGCCGGCACGGCGGACTCCATGGACGTGGCGAGCTGGCAGGCATCGCTGGACCGGAACCTGACCACGGCCTTCCTCATCACCAAGGCGGCGCTGCCGGCCATGTCCGGCCGCGGCTGGGGGCGGATCATCATGGTGGCCAGCGTGACCGGCCCGGTCATGGCGATGCGCGCCGACGTCGCGTACGCCAGCGCCAAGGCAGGCATGACCGGCCTCACCCGCGCGGTCGCGATCGATGCCGCCGGAACCGGGATCACCGTCAACGCCGTCGCCCCCGGCTGGATAGCGACAGGATCCCAGACCCCCGACGAACGCGGCGAAGGGCTGGCGACCCCCATCGGCCGCAGCGGGTCACCTGACGAGATCGCCGCCGCCGTCGCGTGGCTGGCCAGCCCGGGCGCGTCCTACATCACCGGGCAGTGCCTGATCATAGACGGCGGCAACTCCATCGCCGAGCAGCGCTGCACCCCGCCGCGGTCATGATCTGGTCGCGAGCAGATCAGCCACCGCGGCCTCGGCATCCGCGCTGGCGGGCAGCTCGGGTGGCAGCACCGGGATGGTGGCCAGCCCGCCGTCGGCCTCATAGCGGCTGATCAGCCTGGGATCGATGTAGGAACTGCGGGCCACGGCCGGAGTATCGCCAAGCCACCCGGCCACGGCGCGGACGCTGGCGGTAACGGCGCGCCTGGTATCGCGGGCGGACGCCGGCGGGCTGGCGTTGGCCAGCTGCAGTGCCATCAAGACGGTGGCATTCCAGGTCCGGAACTCCTTCGCGGTGAAATGGCCTCCGGAGTGCTCGGCGATGTAGGCGCTCACGTCGTGCGAATGCAACTGATGCCATCCGCGCTCGTCCTGCCAGCAGAACAGCGCGTCGAGACCGTTATCGCTGCCGGCCAGCGTGCGCAGCACGGAGAGCACGGGACGGTCGGTGACGGTGATCGCCCGCCGCTTGCCCTCCTTGGCGACGTAATCGAACACCGCGCCGTCGCGCTTCACGCTGACGTGCCGTTTCTGCAGCGTCGCGGCCCCGTAGTGGTGGTCAAGGTCGGCGTACCGCTCACCGCCGATCCGGAACAGGCCCAGGTCGATCAGCCGGACCGCGCTGGCGGCCACCCGGTCCCGGTCGAGCCGGCGCCTGCCCAGGTCGTGCAAGGCGTCGGCGCGCAGCGCGGGCAGCGCGCCGGCGAACCGCAGCATGTGCTCGAACTTCTGCACGTCGCGCTGCTCGCGCCACAGCTGGTGGTAGCGGTACTGGGTGCGTGCCCGGCTGTCGGTGCCCGTGGCCTGGATGTGGCCGAGCGGATCCGGTGGAGATCCAGACGTTTTGCCAAGCGGGCGGCAGCGCGAGCGCCCGGATGCGCTGCAGCGTCGCGGGATCGGTGATATCGGCACCAGCCGGGTCGCGGTACCCGAACCCGCCGGCCATTCGTACCCTGCTGATTCCCGGGCCGCGCGGATCGCTGCGGGACAGCCCCTCGACCGCTGACGAAACCATCACGGCCGTGAACCCTTCCGGCGGCGATTCCACGTCCCGCTCCAGCCTTGTCAAGCACCCGCCGGCTCTCGGCGTCAGTTCCAGCAGCCTAGCCCGCCCGGGCAGCAGGCTTCGCGGGCTCGACGCCGGTGAGCTGGCTAGCTCAAGACTGCTGGAAAGGCCGTGCGCATCCGGCGTGGAGCTTGCGGGCCGCTACGGCACCGGCGTTCTCGGGTTCACGTACCTGCCAGCCGGCGCACGGCCCGAGCCGTCCCGACAGGTCACCGGCCTGGCCGCGTTGCTCGCCGGCGTAGCGTGCAGCGCCCTCCGCTGCGGCGGGCCAATGATCGCCGCAGGGCACGACCGGCGGGGCCCGGCGGCAGAACTGCCGCGGATCCGCCCGGGCCCAGCAGCCGGCCGCGCCGGTCCTGCCGGTGCGAGGTACGCGATTCTCGCTGTGCTCGCAGCCCTTGTCCGCTCCGCCGTTCTGGCACCTGCACGGCGCAGGCAGGGATGGCCGCGACCGCCGGCTCTGCGAGGCGCCGGCTCCGGTGCAAGAGCATGACGCCGCACCGCAGGCGTGGTTTGCGGCCGGCCTGGCGCTGGCTGCTGGCGGGCGCCTTCTTGCCGCTGATGCTGCTGCGCCTGCGGCCGGCCGGCGGCGAGCAGCGGGAGGCCGCTCAAGGCGATGCCGGCGAGGATGGCAGCGCCGCCGGTGACCTGCCGCAGGCCGACCGCGTTGCCGAAGAAGACGATGCCTGCCACGGCGCCGACGAGCGGCTCGATGTTGAAAAAGGCCCCGGCAACCTCGGCGGCCACCCGGCTCTGCGCGTAGGCGAACAACGTGAAGGGCAGCAAAGTGCCGCCGACCGCCAGCGCGGCGGTGGCCAGGACCGTGCCCAGGCCGCCGGGAGCGGCGGGCACGCCTTCGGTGGCCACCGAGAACGGCAGCACCGCGAGGGCAGCGCCGAGGAATTGCACCGCGGTCACCGCGATCGGGTCGCGGCCGCGCAGAAGCCGGCCCTGTCCCACCGTGAACGCGGCCGAGGCCAGCAGCGACGCCAGCACCAGGCCGTCACCGCCCATCGTCGCGCCGCCTCCCCCGCTCCCGCCGCTGGTGACAAGACCGATACCGGCCAGCGACACGGCGAAGCCCGCCCAGGCCACCGGGCGCGCCACGGTCCGGTGCCAGAGCGCCGCGATGACCGCGACCAGTACGGGCGTGGCGCCGATCAGCAGGGCCGCGTGACTGACGCTGGTCCGGCCGATGCCGACGTTCTGTATCACGACTGACCCGCCGTACCCGGCCGCGCCCGAGGCAAGCACGGGCAGCGTGCACACGCCCCGCAGCTGCCGGCGGCCGACGACGAGGAGGATCGCGGCGGCCAGGCCGAAGCGCGCGAACGTCAGCCAGCCCGGCGGCAGCCAGCCCAGGGCCAGCTTGGACAGCGGCACAGTCGTGCCCCACAGCAGCCCGGCGGTGGTGAGGGCGGCGACGGCCCGGCGACGGTCAGTGTTCATGAGTCCATCGTCGGTGACGTCTGCACAGAATTTGCTAGTTAAGCGCTACAGCAGAATAATATACGGAGATATGGCTGTTAACCTTGACGAAATTGACATCAAGCTGCTCACGGCGCTGCAGTCCGATGCGGACCGCACGAACGTCGAGCTCGCCCGCCTGGTCGGGCTGTCTCCCGCGGCGACGCTGCACCGGGTCCGCTGGCTGAAGGAGTCGGGGGTCATCCGCATCATCGCCGCCCAGCTCGACCCGGCGGCGGCTGGGTTTCCGCTGCAGGTGTACGTGACGGCCGCCCTCACCCGACATGACCCGCGGTCGAGCAACATCTTCGAAGACCAGATCCGCGCGCTGCCGCAGGTCATCGCGGCGGACAACGTGGCCGGCGAAACGGACTACCTGCTGTCGGTCGTGGCCCGTGACGTCGCCGAGCTGCAGCAGGTGCTGGCCAGCCTGGCCACCCGGGGCGGTCAGCGGCTGGTGACTTACCTCCGGCTGGGAGAAGTCAAGCCTCTCTCCCGGCTGCCGCTGGCCACGACCGCGGCGGGCTCAGGTCCGCCGCCCCGCAAACGGCGCCGGGCAACCACCCGCTGACCGCAGGCGAAGAGGTCGGGTACGCCGGCTCGGCACTGCCTGGTTCCAGCGGCGTCTCCGGTGGTGTCCACGAAGATCGTCCGCGACGCCACCGAGGCCTGGCCGGCGTGCACCCGGATCGCGGGCCGGGCTCGGTGCTTACTCGATCTCCGCCAGCTCAGCGCTGACCCGCTCCCCGGCCGGGCTGTTGAGCGTGGTCTGTGCGCCGGCCAGGTCGGCGCGCGTGACCCGGATGGCGGCGATCGTCACGATCAGGGCGATGAGCATGATCCCTGCCGATACCTCGAACCCGCGGGCGAAGCCGACCGATAGCGCATGGTCGTAGATCGCCGCCTTCAGCTGAGCGACAGTGCCGGCCGGCGGGTGGCCTGCCTTCGCGGCGGCCAGGGCGGCGGCAGCCGACTTGTGGACTGTGTTGGCCACGACGGTCCAGGCCACGGTTCCCAGCAGTGCCAGCCCGATCGAGCCGCCGACCTGCTGGCCGACGTTGGGCAGGCTGGAGGCCAGGCCGGCATCGCGATCGCTGACCCGGGACAGGGCCACCAGGGTCAGCGGCATGAACAGCATGCCCAGGCCTGCCGCGGTGACCAGCACCGGGCCGAGCAGGCCGCCGGCGTACGTGCTGTGCTCGTTGATGCGCGACAGCCAGAACATACCGCCGGCGCTGATCGCCGAGCCGGCCAGCAGCAGCGGCCGGGCGCCGATCCGGGTCACCAGCTGGGCGCTCACCCCTGCCATCACCATGATCATGGCCACCATCGGCAGGTAGGCGATCCCGGTTTTCAGCGCGCTGTAGCCCCAGACGGTCTGCACGAAGATCGTCAGGAAGAAGAACATCCCGAACATCGCGGTGCCCACGCACAGCATGATCAGGTTGGCGGCGGACCGGTCCCGGTTGCGGAAGATCCGCAGCGGCATCAGCGCGTAATCGCTGCGCGCCTCGATGACGATGAAGGCGGCGAGCAGCACCACCGAGGCTGTCAGTGCGGCGATGACCTTGGTGTCGCCCCAGTGCGAGACGCCGTTCGGGCTGGTCGCCGCGCTGGTCAGACCGTAGACCAGCGCTACCAGGCCGAGCGTGCTGGTGATCGCGCCGGGCAGGTCGAACCTGCCGCGCCGGCCCGCCGACTCGGTCAGTGCCCGCGGCGCGATGAGGGCGACCGCTATCCCGATGGGGACATTGACGAAGAACACCCATCGCCAGGACAGGTACGTGGTCAGCAGGCCGCCGGCTATCAGGCCGACCGCGGCACCGCCGATGCTCATCGCGGCGTACACGCCCATCGCCCGGTTGCGCGGTGGCCCTTCCGGGAAGGTGGTGGTGACCAGGGACAGCGCCGTCGGGGCGATGATCGCGCCGCCGACGCCCTGCACCGCACGGGCCGCAAGCAGCCACGCTTGCGTGGTCGCGAAGCCGCCGAGCAGCGAGGCCAGCGAGAACAGGATGATCCCGGCGATGAATACCCGCCGCCGGCCCAGGATGTCGCCGGCCCGGCCGCCGAGCAGCAGCAGGCCGCCGAAGGTCAGCGCGTAGGCGTTGACGACCCACTCCAGGCCGGTACCGGAGAACCCGAGGGCCCGCTGGATGTCGGGCAGCGCGACGTTCACGATCGTCGCGTCGAGTACCACCATGAGCTGTGCGGTGGCGATGACGACCAGGGCCAGGCCGAGATGGCGCTGGACAGGGCCGACGGCCGCGCCGCTCCCTGCGGCGCCGCTGGCCGCGGGCTGTGTACTGCTCATGTCATCTCCTTGTCAGGGCATACGCAGCCACACTCGCGGCGGCGATGTCACGCGCGGAAGATCAGGGAAGCAAGACAAGCGCCCTGCCTGGGGCCGCTCGCACAGCGACCCGCTGTGTCGCGGCCGGGAAGCGGCCAGTGCAGCCGGTCAGCCGACCGGGGTAGCAGCAGCTGGCGGGAAGCCGGTTACCTCCTCGGTATGGCCAGCGGCGTCAGTGGCTCTCGGCGGGGCCATCTTGCGCAGCAGCTCGGCCAGGCTGGCGCGCTCCTGCGCGGTGAGCGCCTGGCGCCATGGCGCGCGGGCCAGGAACTCCTGCTCAACCAGGTGCTTCATCTCCAGGCCGGCGCTGGTCAGGACGAGCCGCTTCACCCGGCGGTCAGCGGGACAGCTCTCCCGGACCGCGAGCCCGCGCTCTTCCATCATGTCCGCGATGCCCGTGACGAACGAGGGATCGCAGTGCATCCGCTGGCCCAGTTCCTTCATGGCCAGCGGGCCGTCGATCAGGAGCAGCGCCTTCATGAAGAAGGGCGGGACCGCGAACTCCTTCGCTACCTGCTCGCCCTCGGATATCAGCCGGGCGAAAAGCCCTCCCACAGCATCCAGGACGTCCAGGTCGAGCTGGTCTTCCGCAGACCGCATCTGCGCTCCCTCCCCCCGGTATGCTCACCGGCCGGCACCAGCACGCGCGAAGCTGGGCGCCTGAGCCGCTCAATAGTTTATCAGGTCAATCATAACCCCGGTTGGTTGAGTAGGTCAAATATTCCCTCCCCCGCCTGCCACGCTATTGCCTGCCCGGCTGCCCCGGCCGCGGGGGAGACGGGCGATCATGGATAACCTTGCAGGCTGGGCCGGCCGGCTATGCCGCCGGTACCGCCGGGTGTCAGTGCGCGAAGATCGGCGAGTAAGGGAGAAGCAGGGAGATGAGTTCCGGTGAAGCCCGTACTGGATGACACCGTCGCGCTGGTGACCGGGGCTTCGAGCGGCATCGGCGCGGCCACAGCCACCGCGCTGGCAGCCCGGGGCGCGGCCGTTGCCCTGGCGGCGCGGCGCGCCGACAGGCTGGACGCGCTCGCGGCCGGCATCCGCAGCCAGGGGGGCACCGCACTGGTGCTGACCTGTGACATCACCGACCAGCAGCAGGCGGCGGCCGCGGTCGAGCGGACAGTGGCCGACCTGGGCCGTCTGGACACGCTGGTCAACAACGCCGGGGTGATGCTGCTCGGCCCGGTGGCCGGCGCCCCGCTGCCGGAGTGGCAGCAGATGGTGCAGCTCAACCTGCTCGGCCTGCTCTACTGCGCGCACGCGGCGCTGCCCCACCTGCTGCGCGCCGCCGCCGACGGGCCGCGCCAGGTGGCCGACATGGTAAACATCAGCTCGGTGGCGGGGCGGGCGGCCCGTAACGGCGGCGGGGTCTACTCGCTGACCAAGCACGGCGTCGGCGCGTTCAGCGAATCGCTGCGCCAGGAGGTCGCCGGGCGGTATGTGCGCGTCTCGCTGGTCGAGCCGGGGGCGACGGCCACCGAGCTGGCCGGCCATAACCGGCCCGAGGTGCTGGACAGCATCCGGACCCAGTTCGGCCAGCGGATGGAAGCCGGCGACATCGCCGACGCGATCAGCTACATCGTCACCCGGCCGCGGCACGTGGCGGTCAACGAGATGCTGATCCGCCCGACCGAGCAGGAGCGCTAGCCCGGCATCAGCGGGCCGCCTGAGCACGTTGATCACGGTCCCGCTCCCTGGGCGCGGCCCGAATCGCGGGAAACGCCCGGCGCGCGGCCCGGCGGCGATGCCAAGCACCCGGACAAACCTGGCTCGCGGCCGGTGACGTTGCGGTACTCGCGCGCGCTACGACGTTCGGCCCGGGCGTCACGGGTACGCGGGCGTACTTGAGCCGCCGCTGAGCCGCACCCGCGAGCCGCTCGGTGCCGGTGTAACAGAACGCCCGCCGCGAGCGTTCCCGGTACCGGCCCGTTTAACGTTTTTCGCTTGCCCCTGACGTGGGCGATCAGGCATCGCCGGAGAGGCCTCGATGCGAGATGACCCGATGACAGCGCTATGTGAGCTCAATTACCGGGGCAGGAGCAATCCCGATCGGATCGTTGCGGCGTACCAGTATGGCGAAGGCAGCCGCGCGGGCGGCAGTTGGCGGCCTCGCATGCGCAGGCGGCCTGGCCGCTCCGGGCATGACGCAAGCCGCCGCGATCGGCAGCCGGAGATGGACGTCTGGCAGAACATCTCCGGTGCCAGCTGCGCGGCTGCGACCGGCTGCCGCCATGTGCGCAGCGCCCAACCTTGATCATCTTGGCTGAAGAGCCTGTGGCGTTGACCTGTTCTCGCCCGATTCCGCATGCCGAACGGCCCGGAGTGCTGACGAATGGGTGGCATGGCTGCGGATATTCGGCGCCGTGATCGGCCAGGAATTCGAGGACGTGCTGGCTGCGGCGCGGGGGGGCAGCGAGGCGGCGTTCTCGCGGCTTTGGCGGGACGGCAACCCGGCCTTGCTGCGTTATCTGCGGGTCGTCGCGCCAGAGGTGGCGGAGGATGTGGCGGCTGATACCTGGCTGCACGTGGTGCGCGGCCTGGCTGGATTCCGCGGGGACGAACGAGCCTGGCGGGCCTGGCTGTTCGCCACGGTCCGCCGCCGCCTGGTCGATGAGGTCCGCCGCCGTTCCCGGCAGCCGGCGCGGGCACTGGACGAGGTGCCGCCCGGGCGGCTGCCCGTGTCGCCGGATGCCGCCGACCTGGCAATGGAGCACATGACCACCCGGTCTGCGATGGCACTGGTAGCGCGGCTGCCTGCGCACCAGGCGGAGGTGATCATGCTGCGGATGGTGGCTGGGCTGGATACCGAGACCGTCGCCCGGCTGACGGGGCGCAGCCCCGGCGCGGTCAGGGTGGCCGCCCACCGGGGGCTGCGGCGGATGGCCGCGATTCTCGCCGAGGCGGATGTAACGCTATGACCGGCCATGACGTTCCAGACCCTGACATGCCGAACTTCCCATGGCCAAGCCGCCGGGATGCGTCCCCGATCAGCGATGCGTCCCTGGCCGCCCTGCTGGCGGGCGCAAAGCCGCCAGCGGACTGCGCGCCGCAGCTGCGCCGGCTGGCGGACGTGCTGGCCGAACTGAGCGGGCCGCCGGCCCGCGACGAGCTGGACGGTGAGGCCGAGGCGCTCGCCGTGTTCGGTAGCCAGTTCGGCGCGCCCGCCCCGGCCCGCCCGCCGCGTCACCGCCGGCCGCGATGGCGGTCCCGGTCCCTGCCGGTCAAAGCCGCTGTCGCGGCGGGTGCCGCGATCATCTGCCTCGGCGGTCTCGCCACCGCCGCCTACGCCGGGGCGCTGCCCGCTTTCGCGCAGCGGTTTGCCCATGAGATCATCGCCGCGCCTCCCCCAGGCGGCCAGCCGGCTAGCAGACCATCTCCTGCCGTCTCCGCCTTGACCGGCGCGCCCCGATGAAGGCCTGTGCGCCACCTGGACGCTCGCCAAGGCGCACGGCACGCGCGTCCAGCAGGCGGCGGCCTTCGGCAAGCTGGCAGCGGCCGCAGGCGGCGCGAGCAACGCGGCCGCATACTGTGCGGCCGCAGCGCACCCCGGCACGTCCCCGTCCCGCCGGCAGCGACCGGCTCATGCCGCGCACGGATCGGGCAAGCCCAGCAGCCGGCCCACGCCGCACGGATCGGGCAAGCCCAGCAGCCGGCCCACGCCGCACGGATCGGGCAAGCCCAGCAGCCTGCCCACGCCGCACGGATCGGGCAAGCCCAGCAGCCGGCCCACACCGCACGGATCGGGCAAGCCCAGCGGCCAGCCGACACCGCACGGATCGGGCAAGCCCAGCGGCCGGCCCACGCCACAGGGATCGGGCAAGCGCGGCGGGCTCCGCATGCCAGCGGGCACCGGCGGCCCGATATTGCATCCGCGAGTCGAGCCAGGCAGTCGCGACCGGGGCGTGTCAGCGCAGGCAGCCCGATGACGGCACTGGGGAGCGCCCGCCATCGCACCCGGCCAGGCGAGCGGTCTTACCCGCGATCGCCGCAGCCGCGCTCCGGCCCCGGTCGCCGCTTCGGCGGCCGCCGGATTGGGGGTGCAGACTCGCCAGGGACCTGACCTCTTGTTCATCTGCAGCCGGTGAGAAGCCAATGTCGGATTGGCATTGGATACCAACTCGCTGCATTTATCCATGCCCAAGTCAGGCCGCTGGCAGGAATTGCCGGAATATCTTGACACCTGGGTATATCAGTGCTCTAATCTACTTGCCAGTAACCCGAGGCGAGCCGTGCATGGTGAGGGCCCGGCATATGTCCGTACCGCGGTTTCATATGGCGTGCCCTGAAGTCACCGATTCGCAGTTGGTCTTGGCGTAGGCCAAGCGCATCGCTGCAGCTAGCGGAGCTGTGGCTAGCAGATACATGCTGGCCTGCGCCGGGACCAAACCATTCGTCAGAGGCGAGCATGTAGATCAGGGACTGACCCTAGGATAGGTCGGCTGAAATGGCTGCCGCGAGTGATCCGCTCGGGCCTGTCCGGACCCGGATCTCCCGACCTGCGACAAAGATCCAAAAACCGACGACAAAGATCCACAAAAGGAGGAGTTATGTCGATGAAAGCGTCTGGATGGCTGAGCCGCCATCGGATCTTGCTGGGCAGTGCGACCACCGCCGCCACGGCGGCGCTGATCGCCGTCGGGGTGCCCGCGCTGGCGCTGTCCTCGAGCCCGGCCACGTCCGCGAGTATCGCCGCGCGGGGAGGCGGCTACCCGCCGCCGGGCGGCATCTACAAAGGGTTCACCAACTGCCCCGTGAAGAACCCGCTGATGAGCCAGTCCAACAGCTTCACCGCGTGCACCCTCGGCCAGGCGACCAGCGGCTCGATCACGCTGGGTAACATCACTACGCCGGTCACCCAGCCGGTGAACGTGCAGTTCGGCTTCTACGAGAACACGAACCAGCCCTACTACGCCGACGTCGTGCCGCCGCCTGCGGGGATCTCGACGCAGCTGGTCACCAAGCCGGACCTGATCCCGCAGAGCCTGACCACGGCGCTGGGCTGTGCCACTGCCACCGACCCCACTGTCCTGAGCATCTGCCAGCAGGCAGCTGCCCGCGGCGGGACCGCCAACCAGGTCTTCGCGCTGGCCGAGTCCGCTGGCGCGATCACCAACTTCAACCTGCTCAGCTGGACCCAGCCGGTGATGTTCAAGCTGATCAACCCGCTGCTGGGCAACAACTGCACCATCGGGACGTTCGGCAGCCCGGTCGTGCTGAACCCGGCGCTCTCCGTGGGTCCCGGCGGCGGGCTGACCCTTACCAACGACCCGAACCCGGCCAGGAACCCGGACACCTTCGTCCTCGGGATCACCGATGCCGTGGCCGCCGACAACACCTTCTCGGCACCCGGCGTCACCAACTGCGGTCCGGGTGGTCCGGCCAACATCGCGGTGGGCGCGGCGCTCGACGCCGGAACCGGCCTGCCCGCGGCGTCCGGGAACAGCCTCGCGCTCAACGGCAGCTTCCAAGTCGCTGCCACCGAGGCGTCCGGCGACCCGGCGGTGGCCCAGCCGGCGAACAATGCCGCCATCCTGCTGAACGCGTTCAAGTACAGCACCAGGAACGCCCACGGCCAGAAGATCTCCATGGCGACGTTCAAGCACATGCTCAAGCACGGGTAACTGAAACCCGCACTCATCGCGAGGGGGCACCAGCGCCGCTGGTGCCCCCTCGACCACGCTGGTGCCCCCTCGACCATCGCGATCGTTCCATCGGCCGGTCCCGCCTGTCGCGCACAGACAGCGCCGGATGAGCAGGCGCGGCCGGGCGCTGCTATGCGGGCAGCGGCCGGTGGTCAGCGACCCGCTTCATGACCAGGGTTGAGGTCATGCGCTGCACGCCGGGAAGCGCTGCCAGCTTCTCGTCCTGCAGGCGCTGGTAGGCGGCCAGGTCGGCGGTGACGACCCGGAGCAGGTAATCAGGGTCGCCGAAGAGCCGTTCAGCCTGAACGACGTTCGGAATGCCCGCGATTTGCTCTTCAAAGCTCAGCAGGGTCTGCCGGTCTTCCTGGCGCATGGTGACAAAGACAAGTGCTTCGAAGGCGAGGCCGAGGGCTCCGGCATCCACGACGGCGCGGTAGCCGCGTATCGCTCCGCTGCGCTCCAGCTCGCGCAGCCTGCGGTGACACGGAGAGACGCTCAGCCCCACCTGCGCGGCCAGCTCCGTGATAGTCAGCCGCCCGTCCTGCTGAAGCACAGCAAGGATCTTGCGGTCTATGGCGTCCATGAGGCCGATTCTCCTACGAACTGGCGATAAGACGACGATATTTAGGAACACTTTCCGGCTGATAGGAGATAACTTTCTCACGGGAAACGTACCCGAAGGAGACAATCCCGTGGCTGCCAGCTCCGTCGCCGCCTTCTGGGCCACAGCCCTGCTGCTGATCATCGTTCCCGGCGCGGACTGGGCTTTCATTCTCGGCTCGGCGCTCCAGGGCCAGTCCGTCCTTCCGGCCGTCAGCGGGATCGTGCTCGGCTACGCCGGAACCACCGTCGTCGTCGCGGCCGGCGTCGGAGCTCTCGTCGCCGAGAGCCCGGCACTGCTCACCGCGCTCACCGTCACCGGCGGCCTGTACCTGATCTGGCACGGAGCGACGACCTTCGCCAGGCCCGCGCCGCCGGACGCTGCCCCGGATGCCCCGGCCCGGGCCGGGGCGGCCACGGTCGTCAAGGGCATGGGGGTCAGCTCTGCCAACCCCAAGGGCCTGCTGCTCTTCCTCGCCCTGCTCCCGCAGTTCACCAGTCCGCGCTGGAGCTGGCCGCTGGCCGCCCAGCTCGGCTTTCTCGGACTCGTCTTCACGCTCAGCTGCGCCGCCTTCTACCTGTGCATCGGGTCGCTTGCCCGCAAAACGCTGCGCGTCCGGCCTGCCGCCGCGCGTTTCGCCGCCCGGCTGTCGGGGGCCGGGATGATCGTTATCGGTGCCGCGCTGCTGGCCGAGCGCCTCATCGCCTAGCGACCGCGGCGGTGCCCGACACCTGGTCCATCCGGCGAGGTAATCCCGCGCACGTCCGAGGGCGCGACGCTAGAAACGGCCGTCGCACAGGCTGAGCTCGTACTCCAGGGTGCCGGAGTCGCGCTGGACAAGCCGGGCACTCATCTTCCGCAGCAGCGCGGCCACGGCGGCATTGTCGGCCGCGACCAGCGCGCAGAACCGGCGGATGCCTTCCTGGCGGGCGCGATCGGCCAGCCCGGCCAGCAATCTGGCACCGAGTCCGCGGCCCTGCCAGTCGTCGGCGACGGTGACGGCCACGTCGGCAGCCTGCGGGTCGTGCGCATACCGGATGTAGCGGGCGACGCCCACCCCCCGCGCGTCGTCGTGGCTCAGCGCGCAGAGCGCCTCGTGGTCGTGGTGGTCAACGTCGGTGAGGTAGCGCAACTCCGCCGGTGACAGCTCTTGCTTCGCCGTCAGGAATCGCATCCAGCGGGATCTGGCGCTCAACCGGGCGAAGCCGTCAGCCAGCAGCGGCGCGTCGGCGCGCCGGATCTGGCGGATGAGCACAACAGACCCGTCGCGGAGGACCACCCGCCCGGCCTCCGCCGCGGCCCGCGCGTGCCTGGCCCGGCTGGCAGCCTCTGCCTCGGCCAGTAGGGTGCTGCGGCGCGCCTGCGCCAGCGCGGCCTGGATCTGGTAATTGCTCATTGACTTACTCCTCGTGGTCAGCGACGGCCGATGACTTCAGCCTCGGTCAGGCAGCCTCGCGAGGCATCGGGCAGCCGCACCCGGTCACCGCCGCCGGGTACTTATTTCTGCGCGCCGGATACTTACTCCCGGCAGTTGCGGTGCCGGACAACGACAGGAGCGCACGCCACCGGGTGGCTCCGCGAAGAGAAGATCGGACAAGACCACGGGGCACGGGTTGTATCAGCGGGACGGGACGGTTCTCTAAGTCATGACAGGCCAGGCCGCCTGTCCGGGCACAGCCCGCAGCCCTGCCGCAGATGAAGGGTCCCACGATGCCGTACAAGTATGGTCGCCGACCGCCCAAGAACGCCCCTGCCCTGAGGTTCGCGAGCTTCCTCCGCAGCGCGGTTCCGAGCTATCCCTCGGCCGAGGACTACCTCGCGAAGCTGACTGACTGGCAGCTGCTGGGCAACGATGTCGCGGGTGACTGCAACGCGGTCACCTGGGCGAATATGCGCCGCCTGGTCACCGCGACGCTGACGACCGAGTACTACCCCACGCAAGCGCAGGTGTGGAAGTTCTACCAGACCCAGAACCCCGGCTTCGACCCGGCGGGGACCCAGAGCACCAACGGCCCGGGAAGCAAGGATGACCAGGGCATGGACATCCAGACCGGGCTGGAGTACCTGCACGCGACGGGCGGCCCCGATGGCGTGCAGGCGGTCGCGTTCGCCAAGGTCGACCACACCGACATGGCGCAGGTCAAGGCCGCCCTGAGCATATTCGGCGGGCTGTGGCTGGGCATCCAGGTACTCGACGCGAACCAGCAGCAGTTCGCCGAGGGCAAGACGTGGACGGACGTGCCAGGTTCTGCGATCGACGGTGGTCACGCGATTCTCGGCGGCGGATACAAGCCCGATATCAAGTTCATCACCTGGGCCAAGGAGACCCAGTTCGGCCCGTCCTTCTGGAACGGCAACGTCCGGGGCACCCCGCTGGTGGAGGAGGCGTGGCTCGCCATCTGGCCCGAGCACCTCGGCACCAAGGGGTTTGAGGAGGGCGTGGACCAGGCCGCGCTGGCCGCCGACTACCAGGCACTGACCGGCAGCAAGCTGGTGCTGCCGGCGTAGGGCCACGGCACAGCCGCGCCAAACCTGGCAGAATACCGGTCCTGTGAGGGACAAGCTGGACATCGGGCGGCCACCTGGCTACTCGGCCCTCACGATCGGCCGGATCGCGCTGGGCTGCGGCAATTTCGGCGGGATCGGCTCGGCTCCCGAGCTGTTCGGCCAGGGGCTGAGCGAGGACCAGGCGCTGGAGCTGATGGACGCCGCCTGGGAGTTCGGCATCACCCACTTCGACACGGCCGACGCTTACGGCGGCGGGCGCAGTGAGCGGTCGATCGGCCGCTGGATTGCCTCGCGCGGGGTCCGCCCGCAGCTGACCACCAAGACCTGCAACCCGATGCAGGCCGGGGCCGATCACGGCCTGCGGCCCGAGCGGATCGCGCGCCAGCTGCGCACCAGCCTCGACCGGCTCGGAGTCGACCACGTCGAGCTGTACCTCGCGCACGAGTTCGACCCCGGCGTACCGCTGCAGGACTCGTTCGGTGCTCTTGACCAAGCCCGCGCCGAAGGCACGATCCGCGGCTACGGGGTCAGCAACTTCGACGCCGCCCAGCTGACGGCCGCGCTGGCGGCGGGCGCGCCGCAGGCCATCCAGAACAGCTACTCGCTGCTGGCGCGCCAGGACCGCGGCGAACTGCTCGCGCTGTGCGCCGAGCGAGGTGTCGCCTACCTGGCGTTCGGCCCGCTGGCCGGCGGCTGGCTGACCGGCAAGTACCGGCGCGGCGAGCCGTTCCCTGCCGGGTCGCGGATGACCCAGCGTCCCGGGCCGTACCGGGAGTTCGTCGCCGGACGGACCTTCGACGCGCTCGACCGGCTGCAGGCGGTGGCCGTGTCCGGCGGGAGGTCGATGGCGGGGCTGGCGCTCGCCTGGCTGCTCGCCGACGAACGGGTGACCCAGGTAGTGATCGGTCCCGGCCGCCCCGGGCACCTGGCGGCCGCCGGCGAGGCGCTGGCGCGCCCGCTGACCGACGAGGAGCGGGCAGCGGTCGAGGAGGCGCTGGGCTGATGCGCGTCCTGGTCCTGAGCCACCATGACGTGCTGGCCGCGCTCGGGCCGCAGGCGTGCGCGGAGGCCATGGCGGCTGTGCTCGCCGGGCACGCGCGGGGCGAGACGTTCATGCCGTTGCGGTCGGTGATGGCGCCGCCGGGCGCGGACGGCCTGCTGGGGCTGATGCCGGGCTGGCGCGGGCAGCGAAACGGCCAGACCGCGGCCTTTGCGCTGAAGGCGGTGTGCATCATGCCCGGTAACCCGGCGCGCGGCCTCGACGCGCATCAAGGGCTCGTCACGTTGTTCGACGGCCAGACGGGCGTGCCCACCGCGATCCTCGACGCGTCAGCGATCACGCAGATCCGCACCGCCGCCGTCACGGCGGTCGCGACCAGGGTGCTGGCCCGCGCGGACGCCGGGACGCTCGCCGTCCTCGGGGCCGGCTCGCAGGCGCGGGCGCATCTGCGGGCACTCGCGGGAGTGCGCGCGTTCGGGCAGGTGCGCGTCTACGCGCCCACCGAGGCGCATGCCCGCGGGCTGGCCGCCCAGGCCAGCGGCCTGTTCGAGCAGCTGACCGCCGCCTCCAGCGCCGAGGAAGCGGTCCGCGGCGCCGATGTCGTCGTCACGGTGACGAACTCCCGCGAGCCGGTGCTCCGCCGCGAGTGGCTCAGCCCCGGAGCGCACGTGAACGCGGTCGGCGCCAGCAGTCCGCGGGCGCGCGAGCTCGACACGGCCACCGTGGCCGCGGGCGCGCTGTTCTGCGACAGCCGCGAGTCGCTGCGGCACGAGGCCGGCGAGTTCCAGCTCGCGATCGCCGAGGGCCTGATCGCCGGCGAGGAGCACGTCCGGGCTGAGCTCGGCGAGGTGCTGGCCGGGACCGCGCCGGGCCGCCGGGATGCCGCCGAGCTGACGCTGTTCCGCTCGCTCGGCCTGGCGGTCGAGGATCTCGCCGCGGCCGAGTGCGCGGTGGCGGCCGCGGCCGAGCGCGGCCTGGGCACGGAGGTCGAGCTGTGATCGAGCTGGCGGAGATCGAAGCGGCGCGCGGGCGGATCGCCGGCGCAGCGGTGCGCACGCCGCTGGTGCGCCTGCACGTCGAGGAGGCTCCGGCGGAGATCTACCTCAAGCTGGAGAACCTCCAGCCGATCAACTCGTTCAAGATCCGCGGCGCGACCAATGCGATCATGCTGGCGTCCGCGGCCGAGCGGGCGGGAGGGCTCGTCACCGCGAGCGCGGGGAACATGGCGCAGGGAGTCGCGTGGGTGGCGCGCGAACTCGGGCTTCCCGCCACGATCGCCGTGCCCGAGCACGCGCCCGAGGCGAAGCTCGCGGCGATCGCCCGGCTGGGCGGCCGGGTGCGGAAACTTCCCTACGACGACTGGTGGAACGTGATCATCACAAGCCGCCTCGACGGGGTCGACGGGCTGTTCGTGCACCCGGTCCAGGATCGCGGGATGATGGCGGGCAACGGCACGATCGGGCTGGAGATCCTCGAGGACCTGCCGGACCCGGACGCGGTCGTGATCCCGTACGGCGGCGGCGGCCTGACCGCCGGGATCGCCAGCGCGATCAGGGCGCTGCGCCCGCGGACCAGGATCGTCACCGCCGAGCCAGGGACCGGCGCCGCCCTGGCCGCCGCGCTCGACGCGGGGCGGCCGGCCACCGTCGACTACCGCGCATCATTCGTCGACGGCGCCGGCAGCCGCCGGGTGCTGGACAGCATGTGGCCGCTGGTCCAGCCGCTCGTCAACGCCGCGGTGGCCATCCCGGTCAGCGAGGCCGCGGCGGCCGTGCGCACGCTGGCCGAGCGGGTCCGGGTGATCGCCGAGGGAGCGGGGGCGCTGGCGCCGGCCGCCGCCCTGTCCGGCCGGGCCGGGACCGGGAAGGTCGTGTGCGTGGTCTCCGGCGGCAACATCAACCTGGGCAAGCTGGCGGAAATCCTGACCGGCGCGGCCGGGTAACCCGCGCACGACCAGAACGGTCCCGGCGCAGCCGTTCGGGAGGAAAAGTCCAGGCGGAGGCTAGCGTCCGCGCATCCCGGCCAGCTCTTCGAGCAGCCGGTCAACTTCCTCCTCGGTGTTGTAGTGGATGAAGCCGATCCGCACCGACTTGTCCGCATAGCCGAGGCGCCGGTACAAATCCAGCGAGTACCACGAGTCGTGCGCCCAGACCCCGATCCCGGCGTCGGCCAGCCGCTGCGCCACGTCCGCCGCCGCCACGCCCTCGACGTTGACCAGGAACGTCGGTACCCGGCCGGCCATCCCCGCCAGCCCGTACACCGTCACCGTCTCGGGGATGCCGTCCAGGAACCGCTGCCCCAGCCAGCGCTCGTAGGGAGCGATCGCGGCGAAGCCCCCGATCGACTCCAGGTAGTCGATCGTCGCGCTGAACCCGGCGAGCAGCTCATAGGGCTGGGTGCCGGTCTCGAAGCTGCGGCCGAGCGGCGTGGCCGGCGCGGGGCGCGCCTTGTAGGGCCGCCAGCGCTCGATCACCTCGGCCCGCCCGTAGGCCACGCCGAGGTGCGGCCCGCAGAACTTGTACGGCGAGCAGATGAGCACGTCGGCGCCGATCTCGCGCACGTCAATCGGCTCGTGCGCCGCGTAGTGAACGGCGTCGACCCAGGCCAGCGCGCCGGCCTCGCGGGCGAGCCGGCACACCCGCCGGGCGTCCACGATCGTGCCGACGGCGTTGGACGCCCAGGCGAACGCGACCACCTTGGTGCGCGGCCCGAGCTTGCGCTCCAGGTCCGCGAAATCGAGCGTCGTGTCGTCGTTGAGCTCGACGTGCCGGACGATCAGGTCGCGATCGCGGGCGAGTTCGAGCCACGGCGCGACTCCCCCGTCGTGGTCGGCCGAGGACACGAGGATCTCGTCCCCGGGGTCGAAGCCGCGCCCGGCCGTGCGCGACAGCGTGAAGTCCAGCGAGGTCATGTTCGGCCCGAAGATCACCTCGTCGGGCTGGCAGCCGAGGAACCGGGCCGCCTTGGCCTCGGCTTCCCCGAAGATCTCCTTGACCCGCAGGCTGGTCGCGTATCCCGCGCCCAGGTTGGCGCTGGCCTCGCGCAGCGCGGCGGCGATCGCCTCGCCGACCTCGTCGGGCACCTGTGAGCCGCCTGGCGCGTCCAGGAACGCGAAGCCCTGCCGCAGTGACGAGAAGCGAGCCCGGATCGCTGCGACGTCAATGCTCTGGCCGGCCATCAGCAGCTCACTCCCCATCGGCGCCGGCGGAGGCCGCCGCGCGCCATCGACTACACCCTCGCCCAGCCAGGCCCAAATTACGGTCCCTTGCCCAGGCGCGCAGGGCAATGATTTGATCAGCGTACAAATTCGGGCGGCCGGGGAGGACGTGCTGAGTTTCTGCCTCGCCGGCCGCCTGGCCGGCACCGAGATCACCCGCGAGGCGATGGCTGGCCCGCTGGGGCGGCCCCGATGACCGGCGCTGGCGGTGTCGTCGCGCGGACTGTGCTGGAAACCGGCGCGGCGCGGGAAGGGCTGGCGCGCCGGCTGGTGGAGGTGTCCCCCGGGTCGCAGTTCGACGGCACGGCCGGACCGGGCGGGGAACTGTGGTTCGTGATCGCGGGAGCTGGCCGGCTGGGGCCGGGGGACGGCCGGGCCCGGCCGGTCCAGCGCGACACCGGAGCGTGGCTGCCGCCCGGGACGCCTTACTGCCTGCAGGCCGGCGGCCAGGACGCAGTCAGGCTGGACGTCGTCTGCCTGCCTGGCTCAGCCCGCCGCAGGCCGGGCCCGGACGGTGCCCCGGGCCCGGCCCCGGCGCCCCGGCTGTCGCGGCTGCAGGACTGCCCGGTGCAGGCCACCGGGGACCGCCGGTTCCGCGTCCTGTTCGGGCCCGGCCGCGGATGCAGCGCGGCCACCCAGTTCGTCGGCGAGATCCCGCCCGGCCGGGCGCCCGGCCACAGCCACCCCTATGACGAGGTGGTGCTGATCCTGGCGGGCGAGGGCGTCCTGCACACCGGGCCGGCCGGCCGCCCGCTGGCCCCGGGCAGCTGCGTGCACCTGCCGCCGGGACAGCCGCACTGCCTGGAAAACACCGGGCAGGCCACGCTGCGGGTGCTGGGCGTCTTCCACCCCGGCGGCAGCCCGGCGGCCAAGGCGTAACAGGGCCGGGCAGCCGGTTCCGGCCGCCTCCCGGATGCGCGCCGGATCGGGCGAACACGAGCAAAATGCCATATTCCGGACAAAAGATGAAAAACGGTGAGTTTGGCGCAATCGGTAGCGGAGGGGCGTGAACCTGTGCATGCTAAGTGGCGTTTGGCTCTCATACCCCCACATTTCTGGAGATCCCCGTGTCACTACCCCGACGACCGCACCCCTCGCGGCTGCGACACCGGACGGCCGCAACGGCCGCGACGCTCGCGCTGACCGGCGCCCTGGCATTAGGCGCATCAGCGGCCGACGGATCGGTCACGCCCCCCGCCGGCGGCTCCCAGGGCTCGCACAGCTCGCACCGGAACGTCGTGTGGGCCATGACGGTGACCGGACACCGGGTCCGGCTGGCCAAGCCCAGGTTCGTCCCGACCCCGGTCCATCCTGAGAAGATCACTCATCCCGGCCGGGACTTCATGGGCTCCGGCGTCGCGGCCCGCTTCCGCGGGCCCGCCGCCCGGCCCGACAGCTCCGTCCCGCAGCTGCCCGGCATCGACGTCAGCTCCTACCAGGGCAACATCAACTGGGCGGCCGTCGCGCCGCACATCGACTTCTCCTACGCCAAGGCGACCGAGGGCGGGTACTACATCAACCCGGACTTCTACAACCAGTACGAGGGTCCCTATAACGCCGGCGTCATCCGCGGCGCCTACCACTTCGGCGTCCCGAACAACTCCTCCGGCCAGAATCAGGCCAACTACTTCGTCAACCACGGCGGCGCCTGGTCCAGTGACGGCAGGACGCTGCCGGGCGCGCTGGACATCGAGTACAACCCCTACGGCTCGGAGTGCTACGGCCTGACCCACTCGCAGATGGTCGCCTGGCTGTGGAACTTCGTCAACCGGTACGCCTGGCGCGAGCACGTGTACCCGGTGATCTACTCGACCACCGACTGGTGGAGCACCTGCACCGGCAATTACGGCGGATTCGGCAAGTACGACCCGCTGTGGATCGCCAACTACTCGTCCAGCCACGGCGGCACGCTGCCGCACGGCTGGGGGTTCTACACCTTCTGGCAGTACCGGAGCTCCGGCTCGCTGCCCGGCGACCAGGATGTCTTCAACGGCGCTTACAGTCAGCTCAAGGCCATTGCCAAGGGCTGAAACCCGGGTTCGCTGAGCGGGCGGCGGCGTGATCCACGCCGCCGCCCGTTTAGCCGCCCGGCCGCCGCCCCGGACGCCGCTGTCCGCCGGGCCGCAGGCACGCCAGCACGCATGGGTCAACACCCTTTTGCCGGGCGCTCTTAACTGTCAGGCCATCCGGAACTACGATCCGGGCATCTACTGTTCCGCCGGTTCCGTCCGCACCCTGGAGGGCAGATGAGCAAAGCGTCGGCGGCGGGGGCGAAGACCAGCGCCAAGCGCCCCGCCCAGCAGCGGCCGGCCAAGATGCCGCACGAGATCTACGAGAGGGAACTGTTCCGGCTGCAGGCGGAGCTGGTAAAGCTCCAGGAATGGGTGCGGGCCGAGGGCATGCGCCTGATCATCGTGTTCGAGGGCCGGGACGCGGCAGGCAAGGGCGGCGCGATCAAGCGCGTCACCGAGTTCCTCAGCCCCCGGGTGGCCAGGATCGCGGCCCTGCCGAAGCCTACCGAGCGTGAGCAGACGTACTGGTACTTCCAGCGTTACATCGAGCAGCTGCCCGCGGCGGGCGAGATCGTGCTGTTCGATCGCAGCTGGTACAACCGGGCCGGGGTCGAGCACGTGATGGGCTTCTGCACCAAAGAGCAGTACAGCCGGTTCCTGCACCAGTGCCCCATCTTCGAGCGGCTGCTGGTGGAGGACGGGATCCTGCTCCGCAAGTACTGGTTCTCGGTGAGCGACGAGGAGCAGGAGCGCAGGTTCCGCGGCAGGCTCGACGACCCGATGCGCCGGTGGAAGCTGTCCCCGATGGACCTGGAGTCGATCACCCGGTGGGAGGACTACTCACGCGCCAAGGACGAGATGTTCGTGCACACCGATATTCCGGAGGCGCCCTGGTACGTGGTGGACAGCGCGAACAAGCGGCGCGCCCGGATCAACATGATCGCCCACCTGCTGAGCTCGCTGGACTACCACGACGTGACCGAGCAGCAGCTGGAGCTGCCGCACCGGCCGAAGTCCCAGGGTTACGTGCGGGCCCCGATGGAGTCGCAGACCTTCGTCCCCGACCACGCCGCCTCGGTGGTCAGCGGTCGAGGATTCTACAATCTCCGCCGAACGCGCCACGGGCCGGCCACCGTCGCGGGAGCGCCCGCCAGGAGCCTGACCCAGGCCCGGTCAGCCAGCCTCGAGCGTGACCTCGATGTTGTCCCGCGTCGCGTTCGAGTACGGGCAGAATCTGGTGCGCCGCCCCGGCGAGCGAACGGACTTCCGCTGACTGCACGCCCGGAATGGTGACCCGGAGCTTGACGGCCAGCCCGTAACCGCCGCCCGCAATCGTCCCGATGGTGACGTCCGCCTCGACCGTGGACTGGCTGGTGTCGATTCCCGCGCGCCGGCCCGCGACGCTCAGCGCGCTCTGGAAGCAGGCGGCGTAACCGGCCGCGAAGAGCTGCTCGGGGTTGGTCGCTCCGCCCGGGCCGCCCATCTGCTTGGGCGGCTGCAGGTCTACCTCGAGAATCCCGTCATCGGAGACCGCGTGGCCCGCGCGGCCTCCTGTCGCCGTTGCCCTGGCCGTGTAGAGAGGCTTGGTGAGCTGGGTAACCACGTCTGCTCCTGTAGGTCAGCGCGCCGCCGGTCCCCGGTGACCGCATGCGGCCGTTCCCGGGGGTCAGCCGCCGTCCCGGCTCTCCTATTCCGCCAGCCTCAGGTTCGCTGAGGGCTGAGCCGCAGGCGGCCACCCGCTCTGCACGGCGCCTACGATGGGCTGATGCGATGGCATATGAGCCGCGGGCAGCAGATCGTCCGAAGGACGGGCAGCCGTGACGGTTCCTGACGGGCCGGGGCGGCCGGCCATCGTAACCGTGGACGACGACCAGGGCGTCTCCCGCGCGGTGGCCAGGGACCTGCGGCGGCGCTACGGGGAGCGGCACCGGATCGTGCGCGCGGACTCGGGGGAGGCGGCCCTGGGAGCGCTGCGCGAGATGAAGCTGCGCGGCGAGCAGGTGGCGGTGATCCTGGCGGACTACCGGATGCCGCAGATGAACGGGATCGAGTTCCTCGAACAGGCCATGGACGTGTACCCGGGCGCACGGCGGGCGCTGCTGACCGCCTACGCCGATACCGGTGCGGCCATCGACGCGATCAACGTCGTGGATCTCGACTATTACCTGCTCAAGCCCTGGGATCCGCCCGAGGAGAAGCTGTACCCCGTGGTGGATGCGCTGCTGGAGGCCTGGCTGTCCTCGGACTACCGGCCGGTGCCCGAGACGAAGGTCGTCGGGCACCGCTGGTCGGTGCGCTCGTCTGAGGTACGCGAGTTCCTGGCCCGCAACCAGGTGCCCTACCGCTGGTACGGGTCGGACGAGGACGAGGGCCGGCGGCTGCTCGACGCGGCCGGCGCGGACGGGCTGCGGCTGCCGGTGGTGATCACGCCGGACGGCGAGGTGCTGGTGGAACCAGCGGACCGGGAGCTCGCGGGCAAGGTGGGCCTGGCGATCACGCCGTCGAACGACTTCTACGACCTCGTGGTCATCGGCGGCGGCCCGGCAGGCCTGGGCGCGGCGGTCTACGGCGCCTCGGAAGGGCTGCGGACCGTGCTGGTCGAGCGGACCGCGACCGGCGGCCAGGCCGGCCAGAGTTCCCGGATCGAGAACTACCTCGGCTTCCCCGACGGGGTGTCCGGCGCGCAGCTCACCGACCGGGCACGGCGGCAGGCGGCCAAGTTCGGCGCGGAGGTGCTGACCGCCTGCGAAGTGGCCGGGCTCGAGGTCAACGGCTCGGCCCGGACGGTCCGGTTCGCCGACGGAACCGCGGTGGACGCGCATGCCGTCATCCTCGCCACCGGGGTGGCCTACCGCCAGCTGACCTCACCCGGCCTGGCCGAGCTGACCGGACGCGGGATCTACTACGGCTCGGCGCTGACCGAGGCGTTCGGCTGCGCCGACCAGGATGTCTACATCGTCGGCGGGGCCAACTCGGCCGGCCAGGCGGCCGTGTACCTGTCCCGGCAGGCCAAGTCGGTCACGATCCTGGTCCGCGGCCCGTCGCTGCAGAAGTCGATGTCGTACTACCTGATCGAGCAGATCAACGCCATCCCGGCCATCTCGGTGCGGACCTGCACCGAGGTCACCGAGGCGCACGGCGACGGCCACCTGGAGAGGCTCAGCCTGCGGGACAGCAGCACCGGCGGCACCGAGACCGTCGATGCGCAGCGGCTGTTCGTGTTCATCGGCGCGGCTCCGCTGACCGGCTGGCTGGACGGCGTGCTGCAGCGCGATCCGCGCGGCTTCGTGCTGGCCGGCCCCGATCTCGGCCCGGCGGGGCAGCGGCCGGCCGGGTGGCCGCTGGACCGGTCGCCGTACCACCTGGAGACCAGCGTGCCCGGAGTCTTCGCGGCCGGCGACGTCCGGTCCGAATCGGCCAAGCGGGTCGCCTCCGCGGTCGGCGAGGGCGCGATGGCCGTCATGCTCGTGCACCGCTACCTGGAGAGACTGTGAGCCCTGACCCTGACCCCGCCAGCCCGCACCGGCCACCGCCCGGTCGCAGACGGCCGGATCCGGCCCGGTCCGGTGCCGCGCGGAGGAGCTGCGCGGCCTGTTCCTGTTCGAGAAGCTCACCGACGATCAGCTCGGCTGGCTGTGCCGCGAGGGCCGGGTCGAGCTGGCCGAGCCAGGTCCGGTCTACGCCGAGGGCGACCCGGCGACCTGCTTCTACGTGCTGCTGTCCGGCGCGGTGGTGATGTCGCGCCGGGTCGGCGAGGACGACGTCGAGGTGGGCAGGACGTCCAGCACCGGCGTGTACGCGGGCGCGTTCCAGGCCTACCTGGGTGACCGCGTGCCGCAGGTCTACAACAACTCGATGCGGGCCGCCGAGCCGTCGCGGTTCTTCGTGCTCGACGCGGCCAAGTTCGCTCAGATGATGAACGACTGGTTCCCGATGGCCGTACACCTGCTGGAAGGGCTCGTTTTCGGCCAGCGGAGCACGCAGGAGGCGATCGGCCAGCGGGAACGGCTGCTGGCTCTCGGATCACTGTCGGCCGGGCTGACCCATGAGCTGAACAATCCCGCGTCTGCCGCCGTCCGCGCCACCGCGGCGCTGCGCGACCGGGTGGCCGGGATGCGCCACAAGCTCGCCCTGGTCGCCGGGGGCCGGCACAACGCTGCGGATCTTCACCGCCCTGGTCAGGCTGCAGGAGGAGGCGGCGGTCCAGGTCGCCAAGGCGCCCGCGCTGAGCCCGCTCGAGGCATCCGACCGCGAGGACACCATCGCCGACTGGCTCGATGAGCAAGGCCTGTCCAGCCCCTGGGAACTGGCCGCGACGTTCACCCAGGCGGGCCTGGACACGGCCTGGCTCGACCAGGTCGCCGCCACGATGACCGACAGCTCGGGCGGGCCGGCCGCCGTGGACGGCGCGCTGCGCTGGATCGGCTACACGGTCGAGACCGAGATTCTCATGAACGAGATCGCGGACTCGGTCACGCGGATCTCGTCCCTGGTCAACGCGGCCAAGCAGTACTCGCAGCTGGACCGGGCACCGTACCAGGTGGTGGACGTGCACGACCTGCTGGACAGCACGCTGCTGATGCTCGGCGGCAAGATCGCGCCCGGGATCACGGTGGTCAGGGAGTACGATCGGGGCCTGCCCCGGATCCCGGCCTACCCCGGCGAGCTCAACCAGGTCTGGACGAACCTGATCGACAATGCGGTCGCGGCCATGGGTGAAACGGGCACGCTGACCGTGCGGACCGCGCTGGACCGTGACCAGCTGCTGGTCGAGTTCGGGGATACCGGTCCTGGCGTCCCGCCGGACATCCAGGATCGGATCTTCGAGCCGTTCTTCACCACCAAGCCGGTGGGGCAGGGCACCGGGCTCGGGCTCGACATCTCGTGGCGGATCGTGGTCGGCAGGCACCACGGGGATCTGCGGGTGGAATCGGTCCCCGGCGATACCCGCTTTCGGGTGTGGCTCCCGCTGACCGCCCCGGAAGAACCAGCAGAGGAGGGCACGTGACGACGCTGCCAGGAATCGACCCGTCGGTCCCGCCCAGCGGGACCGGGTGCGTCGAGTGCGACGCCAGCGGCGGCTGGTGGCTTCACCTGCGCCGCTGCACGCAGTGCGGGCACATCGGGTGCTGCGACACCTCGCCGTCCCAGCATGCCGGCGCGCATGCGGCCGCGACCGGGCACCCGATCATCCAGAGCTTCGAGCCCGGCGAGACCTGGTTCTGGAATTTCGAGACCCAGGAGCTGTACAAGGCCGGCCCGGCGCTGGCCCCGCCGCGGCACCATCCGGCCGATCAGCCGGTGCCCGGCCCGGCGGGCCGGGTTCCCCGCGACTGGCAGGCGCACTTGCACTAGCCGCCAGTCCCCGGGGTGCTTGCTATTATCGCAGCGCGCCCGATTCGTGAAGCACGGCAGCTCGCCGCTCCGGCCTCATCTGATTGATTCTCGAGGTAGTCCGATGTCAGACCAGCCTCAGCAGCCGCCGGATCCCGGCGGTTATCAGCCCATGCCGCCGCTTCGAGGCGGCGGATACGGCACTCCGCAAAAGCAGGTGCCGGCCAAGACACCGCTGATACTGGCGATCATCGGCATCGTCTGCTGGTTCGTCTTCTCGCCCGCGGCGATCGTGCTGGGCCTGATCGCCCAGAATCAGTACCGCAAGCTCGGCCAGCGCGACACGCTCGCCAAGGTGGCGTGGATCGGCGGAATCGTCGTGCTCGCGCTGGGCATCATCCTCGTCGTCCTGCACGGCCACGGCACGCACACCACCGGGTGAGAACGTCGGGTGAGAACCGTTCCGCCGGTCATGACCGGCGGCTGAGCGCGGCCGCGGGCGCCCGGTTACAGCGGACTGGTGACCGCGCCCTGCGATGCCGGCCCGACCGTCCGGGCGTACTTCCGCAGCACCCGCGACCGCGCGGCAGGCCCGGCCGGAGCGGGCGTCCGGGTGGCCAGGTCCGCGCCCTCCACGTCGAGCCTGCGCGCGTCCACGTCGACGACCACCGTGTCCCCGTCCCGCAAGAGCGAGAGCGGGCCGCCGGCGGCTGCCTCGGGACAGACGTGGCCCACCATCAGCCCGCGGGTGGCGCCGCTGAACCGCCCGTCGGTGACCAGAGCGACGGACTGGCCGAGTCCTTCCCCGATCAGCGCGGCCGTGACCAGCAGCATCTCCCGCATCCCCGGGCCGCCGCGCGGACCCTCGTTCCGGATCACGACGGTCGCGCCCGGCTTGACCTGCTGGCTGAGAACCGCCTCGCTGGCGTCTTCCTCGCAGTCGAAGATCTGGGCCGGACCGCGGTGGAACCGCGGCGTCCTCGGTGACACCTTCACCACCGACCCGTCCGGAGCCAGGTTGCCGGTCAGGATGCACAGGCTGCCGCCCGGCATCAGCGGCGCGCCGGCCGGGCTGATCACCTGCTGGCCGGGTACCGGGCGGGCTGCCGCGGCTTCCTCGCCCAGGGTCCGGCCGGTGATCGTCGGGCAGTCCGGGTCGACGTAGCCGCCCTCGAGCAGCACCCGGACCAGGGCGGGCACCCCGCCGGCCGCATGCAGCTCGCTGGCGGAGAACGAGCCGCCGGGCTTGAGGTCGCACATCAGCGGCGTGCGCCGCGCGACCGCCTCGAAGTCGGAGATGGTGAAATCGACGCCGGCCTCGCAGGCCAGCGCCAGCAGGTGCAGCACCACGTTGGTGGAGCCGCCCGAGGCCACCGCGGCCGCGGCCGCGTTGCCGAACGCGCGGCGGGTGAGAATGCCGCCAGGCCGGCGATCGGCGCCGAGCGCGGCCATGATGAGCTCGCCGGTCTCGTGCGCGACCCGCGGCTTGGCCTCATCGGCCGCGGGCACGCTGTTGTACCCCAGCGGGGACAGCCCGAGCACCTCCATGGTCATCGACATCGTGTTGGCGGTGTACTGGCCGCCGCAGGCCCCTGGCCCCGGGCAGGCCACGTGCTCCAGCTCGTCCAGGTCGGCCCGGCTCATCCGTCCGGCCGCCACGGCCCCGATCGCCTCGTACACGTCCCCGACGGCGACCGTCCGGCCGCGGAAGTGCCCGGGGGCGATCGTCCCGCTGTACAGGACGACGCCGGGCACGTCCAGCCGGGCCAGCGCCATCGCGGCGGCCGGGGTGGTCTTGTCGCAGCCCGTGATGCAGACCATCGCGTCGAACATGTGCGAGCCGGCCACCAGCTCGATCGAGTCCGCGATCACCTCCCGGCTGACCAGGGACCCCTTCATGCCCTGGGTGCCCATGGTGATGCCGTCGGAAATGGCGATCGTGCTGAATTCCATCGGCGTGCCGCCGCGGGCCCGGACGCCGCGCTTGGCCGCCTCGGCGAGGGCGCGGTGGTTGAAGTTGCACGGCATCGTGTCGGTCCAGCCGTGACACACCCCGATGATGGGCCGGCTGAGATCGTCGCGAGTGTAGCCCAGGGCGTACAGGAAGGACCGGGCGCCGGCCCGGTGATCCCCGGCGAAGATCGTCCTGCTGCGCAGGCCGGGCGTGGTCATGACGGCTCACTCTCCTGTCCGGGCCGGGCTCTCGGCCCCGGGCGTCGGCATGATCAATGACACCGCTCGAGGATGGCCGCCGCGAACTCAGCCGGCGCCTCGAGCGGGATGAAGTGCCCGGCGCCGTTAACCAGGCGCAGGTCGGCTGCGGTGAAGAAGTCCGCGAGGCGATCGGACCAGCTTCGGGGGAACAGCGGGTCGTGCTCCTGCCACAGCACGGTGGCCGCAGTCGCGAGCCGCTCGCCGGGGGCGGGCGGCTGCTCGCGAGCGGAGCTGGCGACCGTTCCGGAACCCGCCCGGTACCAGCCGATCGACGCGACGAACGCGCCCGGCGGCCCGTACGCGCCGACCAGGTGATCGAGGTCGGCTTCGGCCAGCGTGAACCCGGGGCCGGACCAGTGCGACCAGAAGTGCCGCAGGTAGGCGCGCACCGCGTCCGGCCGTCCGTCGATCAGCCGCCCGGCCAGGTCGAGCTGGTGGAAGGCCTGGTACCAGAATTCCCGCTGGGCCTGCACGCCGAACACGCGATCCCCCGCGCCGGGCAGCGGCGGAGCGATCACCAGGGCGCGCACCCGTTCGGGAAAAATGCGGGCTACGGTCTGGGCGACACGGCTGCCGACGTCGTACCCGGCGAGCACCGGGCGGCGCAGGCCGAGCTCGTCGATCAGGCCCGCGACGCTGCGCGCCTGCGCGTCCGCCGAGTAGGCACCGGCGGGCGGCCGGTCGTGCTTGTCCGACTCGCCGAATCCGCGCAGGTCCGGCACGACCACCTCGGCGGAGGCGGCCAGGCGCGGGACGACGTCGCGGAAGTCGGTGCGGTCCCCGGGCCAGCCGTGCAGCAGGACCACCGGCGGTCCCGAGCCGGTCCGGTCGTAGGCCAGCCGGAACCCGTCAACCGCGGAACCAAGAGGCACCGGCCCAGCCTACGGCGGCCGCCGGGCCGGCCGCGATCGCCAGCTGGCGGGCCACCGCGCCCGGGCACCGCGCCCGGGGCACCGCGGCGCCATTCCCGCCGGGATCCGCTCTGCCCGGGCCGAGGTTTCCTATCGGTTTGAACGTTGCCACCGCGGGCAGTTGCGGGCTGCTCCACATTCACGCGATCCCGGTGTACCGGGCCACCCGCGGCCTGGCAAGAGCCCTTCGGAGGCAGCAGATGCGGATCGGTTCCCTAATCCTTGCGGTATGGCTCATCATCGGCGCCATCGCGGGCGCCCAGCGCCATTACTACGGCGGGCCGTCGGTGACCTGCGCAAAAGCGGGCACGATCGTGGTCACGATCCTCGCCGGGCCGCTGAACTACCTCGGCGTCAACCCGAAAATCTCCTGTCCGAAGCCCAGCAAGTGACGAGCCAGCGCCAACGTTTCTCCGACTCCGTGCCAACGGGAAGCGGGGAATGCCAGGCATAGTCGCTGCCATTATCTTGCCATTGCGTCCGGTGATTAGAGCAGCCAGCGCGGTGCTGCGGACCGCGCCCGCTGCTGCCCGGGCGCCGCCGCTGAAGCTGCCCGGCCGCGGCCGGCCCATGGCATGACGGGCCGTTGTGTACCACTCTGGGAAGGGGACCGGAGGGAGGCAGCGACATGACGAGCATCCCTGATGCGCAGCGGCGAACTGCGGCCGAGGACGGCGAAGGCCGTCTCGGCGTGCTCCGGGCCGTCGAGCAGCGGGTGCTCTGGCTGTGCACGGCGATCGTTGATCACGCCAACCGGGTCCGGCCGAACCCGTCCGGGCTCAAGGTGGGCGGGCACCAGGCCTCCAGCGCGTCGATGGTGTCGATCATGACCGCGCTCTGGTTCGGCCAGCTGCAGCGGGGCGACCGGGTATCGGTCAAGCCGCACGCGTCGCCGGTGCTGCACGCGATCAACTACCTGCTCGGCGAGCTGGACGAGTCCTACCTGACCGAGCTCCGATCCTTCGGCGGCCTGCAGAGCTACCCGAGCCGGTCCAAGGACCCCGATCCGGCGGACTACTCGACCGGGTCGGTGGGCATCGGGGCGACCGCCCCGATCTGGGGGGCGCTGGCCCGCCGGTACGTCAACGCCCAGTTCGGCGGGGCCGGAACCGGCCGGCAGTACTCCCTGGTCGGCGACGCCGAGCTGGACGAGGGCGCGGTGTGGGAGGCCGCCATCGACCCGATGATCACCGAGCTTGGCGAGGTCGTCTGGATCGTGGACCTGAACCGGCAGTCACTGGACCGGGTGGTGCCCATCATCGACACGCCGCGGCTGCAGGGCATGTTCGCCGCAGCGGGCTGGCAGGTGCTGACGGTCAAATACGGCCGCCTGCTGACCGAGCTCATGGCCCGGCCCGGCGGCGGCGCGCTGCGCGACCGGATCGACACGATGACCAACGCGGAGTACCAGCGGCTGCTGCGCTGCACGGCCGGCCAGCTGCGCGACCGGCTGCCCGGCGACGGGCCGGACGCCGGCGCGATCCGGCAGCTGACCGCCGACGTCCCCGGCGAGGGGCTGTACGCGGCCGTCCGCAACCTGGGCGGCCACGACCTCGCCGCGCTCGGCCACGCGTTCGAGGCGATCGAGGACACCCGGCCGACGGTCATCTTCGCCTACACCGTCAAGGGATACGGCCTGGCCATGGAGGGCCACCCGCAGAACCACTCCGCACTGCTCAGCGCGGCAGAGCTCGCCGAGCTGGCGCACCGGGCCGGCGTCGATCCCGGGCAGCCCTGGCAGAAGTTCCCTGACGGCTCAGCCGAAGACGGGCTGTGCGCCGCGACCGCCGCGCGGCTGCGTCGCGAGCCGCCGGCCCCGCCGCCCAGCCTGGACCTGCCCGCCGACCTCGGCCGTACCCCCGCCGGAATGGCCAGCACGCAGGCCGCTCTCGGCCGGGCGCTGCTCGACCTGAACCGCGCGGCCCCCGAGGCGGGACGGCGGATCGTCACGGTAAGCCCGGACGTCGCCTCCAGCACCAACCTGGGCGGCTGGGTCAACAAGGTCGGGGTCTGGTCGCAGAGCGAGCGGTCCGACTGGTTCGCCGACGACGCCGCCACCATCCTGCACTGGCGGGAGAAGCCGTCCGGGCAGCACATCGAGCTCGGCATCGCCGAGACGAACCTGGTCGGGCTGCTCGGCGAGCTCGGCGCAACCTGGAGCCGCTGGGGCCAGCCGCTGCTGCCGGTCGGGGTGCTGTACGACCCGTTCGTCGAGCGCGCGCTGGAACCCTGGTCGTTCGGCATCTACGCCGGCGGCCAGTCCATCCTGGTCGGCACGCCGTCCGGGGTGACCCTCGCCCCTGAGGGCGGCGCCCACCAGTCCATCAAGACGCCGTCCATCGGCCTCGAGCAGCCGGGCTGCGTCAGCTACGAGCCCGCGTTCGCGCTGGACGCCGAGTGGGTGCTGCTGGCCTGCCTGGCCCGGCTGGGCCGGCCCGACGGCAGCTCGGCGTACCTGCGATTGTCCACCCGCCCGGTGGCGCAGGCGCTGGCGGGCGTGCCGGCCGACCCGCCCGGCCGGGAAGAGCGGCGGCGAAGCGTGGTCGCGGGCGGCTACGCCCTGCGGCGGCACCCGCAGCCGGCCGTGACGATCTGCGCGATGGGGGCGCTGATGCCCGAGGCGCTGGACGCCGCCGGCCGGCTGGCCGCGCTGGGGTTCGGCGCCGACGTGCTGTGCGTGACCAGCCCGGATCTGCTGTTCCGCGCGGTGCGGGCGAGCGGCGGCTACGGTACCGCCGACACCTGGATCCTGGACGCGCTGCTGCCCGCCGGCCGGGCCCGGCCGATGGTGACCGTGCTGGACGGGCACCCGCACACGCTGGCCTTCCTCGCCGGGGTCAACGGCGTGCCAGCGATCCACCTGGGCGTCACCGGGTTCGGCCAGTCCGGCGACCTCGGCGACGTCTACCGCTACCACGGCCTGGACGCCGAGGCCATCGTCGCCGCCGGCCTCGACCTGGCCGACTGACGTCTCATCACCTTCATCCGGCCTGGCGGTCATCCGGCTTAGAGACCTTCATCCGGCCTGGCGGTCATCCGGCTTAGAGCGTGGCTGAGGATGCTGCCGCGGCCTCTTCGGCGCCGCGGCAGGCGAGCCGGTCGGCGCGCTCGTTCTCCGGGTGTCCAGCGTGCCCCTTGACCCAGAACCACTGCACGTCGTGACCGTGGGTCGCCGCGTCCAGCCGGGTCCACAGGTCAACGTTCTTGACCGGCTTCTTGTCCCTGGTCAGCCAGCCGTTGCGCGTCCACCCCGGCAGCCACTCGGTGATGCCCCGGCGCAGGTACTGGCTGTCGGTGTACAGGTGCACGGCCGAGGGCCGGGTGAGGCTCTCCAGGCCCTGGATAGCGGCCATCAGCTCCATCCGGTTGTTCGTGGTGGCCGGGTCGCCGCCGTAGAGCTCCCTTTCGTGGCGGCCGGAGCGCAGGACGACGCCCCATCCGCCGGGGCCGGGGTTGCGCAGGCACGCGCCGTCGGTGAAGATCTCGACGGCCGGGCCGGCCTGACCTGGTGGCATCGCCCGCCCCCCGGGTAGCGGTTAGGCCTCCGAATCGTAGCGGAAGCCGTCGAGGAAGCGGCGGAACACGCCCCCCTCCCGGCGCAGCGCGGGCCCCGGCGGCGGGGCCACGGGACGCTCCCTAGCCTCGGGCTGGTGGTAGTCGGCCCGCGCGATGGCGTCCACGACCTGGGCCTCGTCAAAGCTCTCGGATCCGGGGATTTCCGGTACGAAGCCGACCAGAATCCCCGTCCAGCAGGACCTCTGCCTCAAGGCTGGCCGTGCCTTCGCGACCCCAGATCGCCTCGCGCCCGCCCGGCACCGAAACCCGTACCCCGTACACGCCGACGCCCCCCTTGTCCAGGTGCGCGTCGATGCCGCGGTCCCTGAGCGCATCGGCCACCCGCCGTGCCCGGTTCTCGTCCATGCGGCAAATTTACCGTCGCAAATCTGCGCGCCCGCTCAGGTTTTCCTGTGGGCCGGCTCAGCGTGGTCGCCGTGACAGCCCGGTGACCCGGCACTGTTCGCAGCGGCGCGGCGCGGTCAGCCGCCCGGCTCATCGCGGCGCCGATGAGTTCGACGGGGCGGCTGCGGTTATACCTGCGTAGGACGACTCATCACCGAGGAGGCTCACGATGGATTACCGGCTCGAGCTGGTGCTGATCCCGGTCTCGGACGTGGACCGCGCCAAGCGCTTCTACTTGGAGAAGGCGGGCTTTGCCCTGGACGTTGACATGCCGATCAACGACGACATGCGCATCGTTCAGATGACCCCGCCGGGTTCGCCCTGCTCGATCGGCTTCGGGACCGGGGTCACCGAGGCGGCACCCGGCTCGGCCCAGGGCCTGCACCTGGTCGTGTCCGACATCGTCGCCGCACGCGGCGAGCTGACCGCGCGCCAGCTGGAGGTCAGCGACGTGCGGCACCTCGAATCGGGCCAGTGGGTGCCGGGCCCGCATCCGCGCCGCGGGAACTACGAGTCATTCGCCGACTTCACCGACCCGGATGGCAACATATGGGTGCTGCAGGAGGTCAACCGGACGTGACCGAGCCCGGGCTTCGCGCCGTTCGCCGGCGTCACCGTGACTGGGGCAGCTTGACCGACCCGGGCTTGACGCGCAGCGCCGATGGCGGCGGCACGACCGGCCCGATGTCCCCGTCCGGCGCCTCGTCCAGGTCAACGATCACCGGGGCGTGATCACTGGGCGCGGTGCCCTTGCGGGCCTGCCGGTCTACCCACGCCGCGCGCACCCGGTCGGCAACCGGGGCCGCGGCCAGCACCAGGTCAATCCGCATCCCGAGGTCACGATGGAACATCCCGGCCCGGTAGTCCCAGTAGGTGAACACCCGCTCGCCGGGCCACCGGTCCCGCACGACATCACGCAGGCCGAGTGCCTGCAGATCGGCCAGCGCCGCCCGTTCCGGCGCCGTGACGTGAGTCTGGCCGACGTAGGCCGCCGGGTCGAACACGTCAGCGTCGGCTGGCGCGATGTTCATGTCCCCGCAGACGATCGCCGCCGCCGGGTCGGCGGCGAGCGCAGCGCGCAGCGCGGCCAGCCAGGCGAGCTTGTAGCGGTAATGATCGGAGCCGGGCGCCCGCCCGTTCGGCACGTATACCGAGTGCACGCGGATCCCGCCGCAGGTCGCCGCAACGGCCCGGGCCTCCGGAGCCGGGAAGCCGGGCTCGCCGGCGAACCCGGGCACGACGTCGTCCAGCCCCACCCGGGACAAGATCGCCACGCCGTTCCACTGCACCTCGCCGTGCAGCCCGATCGCGTAACCACGGCCGGCGAGCTCGTCGCCGAGCAGTTCGGTGAAGGCGTCATCGGCGAGCTTGGTCTCCTGCAGGCAGACGACGTCGGGCTGCCGCTGATCCAGCCAGGGCAGCAGCCTCGGTATCCGCTGCTTGACCGAGTTCACGTTCCAGGTCGCTACCCGCACCCGGCCTACGGTAGCGGTCCGGGCGGCAGTCCCCCGGCAGCGGGCCAGAACCGGCTTTGGTCGCCTCCGGCAGGCAACCTTCGGCCCGCCTCGGTGTCACTGAGACAGGAGGGCGGGTACCTGACGCGGCCCGTCCGGGGACAGGGCAGATCCGGATGGAATCGAGCATTGAGGCCAGCAGCGGTTCCGGGCGGCTGCGCCGGCGCAGGAACATCCTGGTCGGCATCGCCGTGCTGGCCGTTCTCGCGGCGGCAGGCGGGCTCCTGGTCTCGACCACCATCAAGTCCCCGGCGGAGGTGGCCGCGCAGGCCGCGCCGCCTGCCTCGACCCGGCTGACCGTGCCGGCCAGCCGCCAGGTGATCACCAGCACGGTGCTGGCCCAGGGCGTGGTCAGCAAGCCCGCTGAAGTCTCGCAGCTGGCCGGGGCGACGAGCGGCGCAGGAGGCGGGGGCGGCGGCACGAGCGGGGGGCTGCCGGTGGTCACGAAGATCTACGAACGGCCCGGCGGCGTGGTCACGACGGGGACCGTGATCGTGGAGGTCGCCGGGCGGCCGCTGTTCGTCTTCCCGGGCAGCAGCCCCGCCTACCGGGACCTTGTTCCCGGCGAGTCCGGCACGGACGTCGCGCAGCTGCAGGAGGGGCTGCAGTCGCTCGGCTTCTCGGTCGGCGCGGACACCATCGGCGATTTCGGCCCGGGCACGAAGAGCGCAGTCGCCGCCTACTACCAGAGCATCGGGTACTCTGTGCCCGCCGTTTCCGCTGGCCCGAAGGCCGACCGCGGGCCGATGGTGCCGCTCGCCGAGATCGTTTTCGCGCCGCGTCTCCCGGCCCGTGTGGTCAGCGTCGCCGGCCCGGTCGGCCAGGAGGCCAGCGGGTCGCTGGTGACGCTGTCCATGGGCAACCCCGCGATCGACGGCCAGCTCAGCCCAGGCGACGCCAAGCTGGTCCGGCCGGGCCAGGCCGTGGCGATCACCGATGCAGCGACCGGCTTGTCCCGTCCGGGCCGCGTGATCTCGGTCGGCCGGCGCACCAGCACTTCGAACAGCATCTCCGGGGGGGTGTACGTGCCCTTCAAGGTCATCCCGGACCGGCCGCTGCCGTTGTCGATGGTCAAGCACGACGTCGCGCTGACCATCAACTCCGCCCGCAGCGACGGGCCGGTGCTCGCGGTACCCGAGGCCGCCGTCTTCGCCCGCGCCGACGGCCGCACCTACGTCACCAAGGTCACCGGCTCCCGGTCCCAGGCGCCGGTGCCGGTGCGCATCGACCTCGACGGCGACGGCATGATCGCCGTCACGCCCATCGACGGCGGGACGCTGGCGCCCGGAGACCAGGTGGTCATCGGCACGAACTACGACAGCGGGCTGGCGACGCGCCCGTGACTGTCATCCTGCCCGCCGGGTCCGAGGCGCCGCCGGTCATCCGGCTGTCGTCGGTCGCCTTCACCTACCGGGGCCCGCCCCCGGTCCAGGCCCTGAAACCGATGGACCTGGTCATCGGGCGCGGAGAGCACGTGGCGGTCACGGGGCCGTCCGGGTCCGGGAAATCGACCCTGCTGAACCTGGTGGGCCTGCTCGACCGGCCCACCGAGGGCAGCATTGAGATCGACGGCATGGAGGTGGGCACCTCATCCGAACGCCGCCGTGCCGCCGTCCGGGCCCACCGCATCGGCTTCGTCTTCCAGTCCTTTCACCTGCTGCCGCACCGGACGGTCGCCGAGAACGTGATGCTCGCGCAGATCTACTCCGACGTCCCGGCCCGGCGCCGCCGCGGCGAGGCGCTGGCCGCGCTCGGCCACGTCGGCCTGCGACAGCGCGCCGACGCGCTGCCCACGGCCCTGTCCGGGGGCGAGCGGCAGCGGGTCGCGATCGCTCGCGCGCTGGTCAACTGCCCGTCGCTGCTGCTATGCGACGAGCCGACCGGCAACCTGGACACCGAGACCACGAGCGAGCTTTCTGACCTGCTCGACCGGCTGAACCGGCAGGGGACCACGCTCCTGGTCATCACGCACAACCCGGCGGTCGCGGCGCGCGCGCAGCGGCAGGTCGCGATCCGGGACGGTCAGCTGAGTCATCAGGCGGGCGGGCCGCCGCCCGGGCAGAACGACCGGCCCGCCCGGCAGTGCGGAGGTCCTGATGATCTGGGCACCGGCTAGGCGCGGACGCGCAGCCGTGACGGTGTCCCGGCTGCGCGCGCGCGACCTGGCCAGCGAGGCGCTGGCCGGGCTGCTGCAGCGCCCCGGCCGGTCGGTCCTCACCGCGCTCGGCACGGTTCTCGGCATCGGGGGCTTCGTCGCGATCGTCGGCCTGTCGCAGACGGCATCCGGGCAGATCGGCGGGACCTTCAACCGCCTGGACGCGACCCAGGTGACGGTGAACGACACCGGCGCCAGCCAGGCCGCCGGGCCAACCCTGGACTTCCCGCGGGACGCCGACGCCCTGGCCGACCGGGTACACGGCGTCGTCGCCGCGGGCGTCTGGTGGAACGTGTCGTTCAGCAAGGCCGCGGTGGCCGCCCTGCCGGCGTCCGCCTTGTCGGCGGCCGGCCAGGGCGACGAGCTGAGCCTGACGGTCACGGCGGCGACACCGGGGGCGCTCGCAGCCAGCGGCGCGGTCCTGCGGTCCGGCGTCCTCTACAACCAGTTCCATGAGTCCCGCGCCCAGAACGTCGCCGTGATCGGGGCGACCGCGGCCGCCCAGCTCGGGATCTCGAACCTGCAGGACCAGCCGGCCATCTTCATCCAGGGCCAGCCGTTCACCGTCATCGGCATCATCTCGGCCGACCAGCGGCTCCCGCAGCTCGACCTCGGCGTGAGCGTGCCGGCCAGCACCGCGCTGCGTACCTGGGGGCCGCCGCAGCAGGCCTCGGCCGCGCAGATGCTGGTCCATACCCGGCTCGGCGCGGCGCAGGTCGTCGCGCACCAGCTCCCGGTCGCGATCCGGCCGGACGACCCGAAGCTGCTATCGGCCACCGCGCCGGTCAGCCCCACCCAGCTGCAGCACTCGGTGGCCACCAGCCTCAACATCATCTTTCTTGCGCTGGCGGGGATCGCGGTCATCGTGGGCACCATCGGGATCGCCAACACGACGCTGGTCGCCGTGCTCGAGCGCGCCGGCGAGATCGGCCTGCGCCGTGCCCTGGGCGCGCGGCCCGTGCACATCGCGGCCCAGTTCCTGGCCGAGTCGACGGCCCTGGGCGTGTTCGGCGGGCTGATCGGGGCCAACCTGGGCGTGGTCACGGTGCTCGCGGTCACGATCTACCAGAACTGGACCGCGCTGCTCGACCCGCGGGTGGTGCTGGCCGCCCCGGTCGCCGGGGCGGTCATCGGGCTGCTGGCCGGGCTGTACCCGGCGCTCCGGGCGGGCACCATCGAGCCGGCCGATGCCCTCCGGCGGTGACCGCCGCCGGCCCGGCCGGGAAGGCCCGGATGCGCGGCGGCCGGGACGAAGGGCACGCACGGCGCGCGCCGGCCGCGCCGCGGCGGCGTCGCTGGCGCGCGCCGCAGCCGGCCTGGTCCTGGCGCTGGCCCTCGCGCTGATGCTGGCTGCCTGCGGACTGCTAGGCGGGACCAGCCACCCGAACGGCAGGCCCGGCCGGCCGGCCGGGGCCGCCGGCGGCCTGCGGCGCCTCACGCTGACAGGCCCCCGCCCCGGGTACCGGCTCGGCCAGGGGGGCATCAGCCGAGTGGTGCGCGCAGGAAAGGGACGCGGGCCGGGACCGGTGTTCCTCATCGCGCCGGGCGGGATCGCCGGGGTGTTCGCCGGCGGCGTCGCCCAGCTGGCCGGAACGGGGCCGGGCGGCACCGGCACCCGGCCGCGGATCTCCGTGGGCCCGATCCCGCCGGCCAGCTCCGCCCAGACCATCACGATGCCGCTGAACAGCTACGAGCAGGTGGCCAGCCAGCAGCAGGATGCCTTGCAGGCAGCCAGTGACCTGCTCGTGCAGCGGTGCATGACGTCCCGCGGTTTCAGTTATCAGGCCGCCGCCCAGCCCGGCGCCGGGGCGGCGGCGCTGCAGTCGGTCGAGGAGGGTTACGGCGTCACCAGCATGTCCCAGGCCCAGGCCTACGGCTACGGCCAGCCCACCGCAGGCCCGGGAGCGGGCCCGGGACCAGGGGCCGGGCCGGCCGGCCCGCCCGTGTTCGTCCAGCAGCAACAGCGGCACGGATCAGCCTGGACCAGCGCGCTGCTCGGCGAGGTGGTCGGCGCCAGGGCGGCCTCTTCGCAGCGGCCGGGCTGCCTGGAATCAGCCTCGACCGAGCTGTACGGACCGGCTGGCAGCGGCGCCAATCCGGATCCCGTGCCGCTGCTCACCCTGCAGGCAGCGCAGTGGACGCAGTCCGATCCCCGGATCCTGGCGGCAGAACGGGAGTGGTCGCGCTGCATGGCCGGCCGCGGCTTCACCTTCTCCGCGCCTGCCGACGCCCAGGGCCGCAACTGGCCCTCGACGCCCACCCCGGCCGAGATCGCCACGGCCGAGGCCGACGTCTCGTGCAAGCTGGCCACCAACCTGACGAACACCTGGCTGACCGTGGAGGCCGCCTACCAGCGGTCGCTGACCGAGCAGAACCTGAGCGCGCTATCGGCGCTGCAGCACAACTTCGGCGTGCTGCTGCGGCGGGCGGACACCCTGCTGCAGATCCCGTTCGCCGCCCCTGGCGCACTGGTCATCCCGCCGGGCCGGTGAGCCGGCTGACCGCCGCCGTCTCCGGCTGGCCGCGGCCGGATGCCCGCAAATCCTAAGCCGGGCAGGAATAGCCTGTTGAACGGGCCGTTACCCGTCCGAACGGAGCGAGCGCGCCGATGCACGAGGTCGTCACCATCGCCACCCCGGGACTTGGGGACCGCAGCTACCTCGTCCACGACGGCGAGACGGGCATCGTCGTGGACGCCCAGCGGGACATCGACCGGTTCCTGACAGCGGCCGCCGAAGCCGGGGTCCGGGTCACGCACGTGCTGGAGACCCACATTCACAACGACTACGTGACCGGCGGCTACGCGCTGGCCCGGGAGGCCGGAGCCGACTACGTCGTCGCCGGGCCGGAGGACGTCGGCTTCCAGCGGACACCTGCCCGTGACCGCGAGACGTTCGGCGCCGGCCGCCTCCTGGTGACCCCGGTGCACACGCCGGGCCACACGCCGGGGCACCTGTCCTACCTGATCAGCGAGATCCCCGGTGAACCCGTCGCGGTGTTCACCGGCGGGTCGATGCTGTTCGGGGCCGTCGGCCGCACCGACCTGATCGGTCCCGATCAGACCGAGCGGCTGACCCGGGCCCAGTACCGTTCGGTGCGGCGGCTGGCCGGCCAGCTGCCCGACCACGTGGCGGTGTACCCCACGCACGGCTTCGGCAGCTTCTGCTCGGCAACCCCGACCAGCGGAGAGGAGTCCACGATCGGGCGTGAGCGCGAGATCAACGCCGCGCTCATCGAGGCAGACGAGGATGCCTTCCTGAAGGGTCTGATCGCCGGACTCGGCGCCTACCCGCGTTACTACGCGCACATGGATCCGGTCAACCGCGGCGGGCCGGATGCCGCCGACCTGAGCCCGCCGGCCCCCGTCAGCCCGGCGGGCATCCGGCGGCGGATCGACGACGGCGAGTGGGTGGTGGACCTGCGCGCCCGGCAGGCCTTCGCCCGGCTGCACGTCACCGGGACGATCTCCGTGGAACTCGGCGAGCCGTTCGCCACCTACGTGGGCTGGGCGCACCCCTGGAGCAGGCCGCTCACCCTGATCGGCGACGGTCCGGAGGACGTGGCCGAGGCGGAGCGCCAGCTGGCCCGGATCGGCATCGAGGGGATCAGCGCCGCGGCCGGGCCGGTCCAGAACCTGGCCGGCGGCAGGCTGGCCGGCTACCCGGTGACCGACTTCCCTGGCCTGGCTGCGGCCTGGGGCCGCCCGGGGGTTGTCGTCCTCGACGTGCGCCGCCCGGACGAATGGGAGTCCGGTCACCTGGCCGGCGCGGTGCACATCCCGTTCTGGGAACTGGAAGACCGGGCCGGCGAGGTGCCCGAGGGCGAGGTCTGGGTGCACTGTGCCAGCGGATTCCGCGCGTCCATCGGCGCCTCGATCCTGGACCGCGCCGGCCGATCCGTCGTCCACGTCGACGACGACTGGTCCCGGGCCGTCGGCACCGGCCTGCCGCTGAGCACGGCGGCGCAGGCGTAGGCTGAGGCGTCGCCCGCCGCCCCGCGCCCGGGGGCACGAGGACCACCGCCGCAGCAGGACCCGCACAGCAGGAGAGCAGCGTGGAGCAGCAGCAGGCAGTCCGTCTGCACCCCGGCGTGACGCTGGGCGGTACCCGCCTGCAGCTAGTCGGCCGGGCCCGGGTGTACGCGTGCGGCATCACCCCCTATGACGTGACGCATCTCGGCCACGCGGCCACCTACGTCTGGATCGACGTGCTGTCCCGGGTGCTCGCAGCGGCCGGGGTCGAGGTCACCGTCTGCCGCAACGTCACCAACGTGGACGACGTGCTCACCGCGGCGGCCAGCCGGGCCGGCTCCCGGTATGACGAGTTCGCCGCCATCCAGCAGTTCTATTTCGACGGCGACATGACGGCGCTCGGGGTGCGGCGGCCGGCCCTGGAACCGCGGGCCCACGCGCACGTCCAGCAGGTGATCGAGCTGGCGGCCGGCCTGCTGCAGCGCGGCGGCGCCTACCAGCGCGACGGGCACGTCTACTTCCGCGGCGCGGGGATGCCGGGCCGGGCGGGCCTGGACCGGGACACCGCGCTGCGGCTGTCCGAGGAGTACGGCGACCATCCCGGCGACGCGGTCAGGGACGACCCGTTCGACGTGCCCGTATGGCAGTCCTCGCACGGCGACGAGCCGGCCTGGGACAGCCCCTGGGGGCCGGGCCGCCCGGGATGGCATGCCGAATGCACGGCCATGGCCCTGGATGCGTTCGGCCCCGCCGTGGACGTGCAGGCCGGAGGGGCCGACCTGCGTTTCCCGCATCACGCCTACCAGGCCGCCCTGGCCGAGGCGCTCACCGGAGTGACCCCCTTCGCCCGGGCCCGGCTGCAGGCTGCCGTCGTCACCGTCGGCGGGGCCAAGATGGCCAAGTCGGCGGGCAACCTGGTGCTGGTCAAGGATCTGCTGGCCGGTTACCCCGCGGCGGCGGTGCGGATGCTCATCCTCGACCGCCGGTGGGCCGCGGACTGGGACTACGACCCGCGCGACCTGGAGCACGCGGCGGCCCGGGTGGACCGGCTGCGGGCCGCGGCGGGCAGGCCGTCCCGCGGCGCGCCCGGAATCCGACGACGCGATCCGTGCCGCCGTCCATTCCGCCCTGGCCCGCGACCTGAACGTGCCAGCCGCCCTGGAAGTCGCCGAGGACGCTGGCGGCCAGGCCGCGCGGGAACTCGGCGCGTTCCTCAGCCTGCTGTAGGGCCGCCGCGCCGCGGTCAGCCGGCCTGCCGCCGTTGCCGCCGGCTGCAGCCGCGCGGCCTGCCGCCGTTCTGCGGTCAGCCGGCCTGCCGCCGTTCTGCGGTCAGCCAGCCTGCCGCCGCGCCGCGGTCAGCTAGCCTGCCGCCGCGCCGCGGTCAGCGGGGCGTCGACCATCTCGCGGGTGACCGCCCAGCGTTCATGCCCGCGCCAGGCCTCGTCGATGAACAAGTAGTCGGGCGAGTAGCCCTCGCGGCGGAAGCCGTTGCGCGCCACCAGCCGGATGGAGGCGTGGTTTCCCGGCTGGATGTTGGCCTCCAGCCGGTGCAGGCCCAGCGGGCCGAAGGCATGGCCGATGACCAGCTTGAGCGCCTCGGACAGGTAGCCGCGGCCGGCCGACGGCGCGAACGCCCAGTAGCCGAGGAAACCGTTCTGGAAGCGGCCGTAGATGATGTTGTTGATGTTGATCCCGCCGACGATCGCGCCGTCGGCGCGGTCACAGACCACGAGCCCGATGCCGGACCGCTCCTGGAAGCGACCGATGAACGTGCCGAATTCCTCCGGCGTCGTGGGCAGCATCATCCACGGACGGAGCAGGTCGGCACTGGCCCTGGTCAGCCGGATGAACTCGGCCTCGTCCTCGCGGGCGACGAGGCGCAGCGCGACCCGCGGGCCGGCTCGAGATAGCCGGGCATTACCGGCTTCCCTCCTCCGCGCGCACCCTGATCCGGCCCGGCGGGCCTTGCGTCACCTCGCCGATCACCGCCGCGGCCAGGCCGCGCCCGGTCAGGTCGGCGAGCAGCGCCGACGCCGCGACCGGCGGCGCAGCGAGCAGCAGCCCGCCCGAGGTCTGCGCGTCGTGCAGCAGCACGATCACCTCAGGCGGCACATCGGCGTCTACCGTGACGACCTCGCTCATCCGGGCGATGTTGGCCCGGGTGCCGCCGGAGACGAAGCCGTCGGCGGCCAGCTCGGCCGCTCCGGGCAGCAGCGGCACCTGGCCGGCGTCGAGTCCAGCGGCCGCGCCGCTGGCCGCCAGCATCCGGTGCAGGTGACCGAGCAGCCCGAAGCCGGTGACGTCGGTGCCGGCCCGCACGCCGGCCGCGAGCGCCGCCTCGCTGGCGCCCGCGTTGAGCAGCGTCATCGAATCCACCGCCGCCTGCAGCACGGGGCCGGGCACGGTAGCGCGCTTGGCCGCCGTCGCGATGACGCCGGTGCCCAGCGGCTTGGTGAGGATCAGCCGGTCACCGGGCATCGCGCGGTCGATGGTTATCAGCCGGTCCGGATCGGCCATCCCGACCACGGCCATGCCGTACTTGGGCACCGGGTCGTCGATGGTGTGGCCGCCGGCCACCAGGCAGCCCGCCGACGCCGCCACCCGGGCGCCGCCGCGGAGCACCTCGCCGAGCATCTCCAGCGGCAGCCCGTCGCCCGGCCACCCGGCGAGGTTCACCGCGAGCACCGGCCGTCCGCCCATCGCATAGACGTCAGACATCGCGTTGGCCGCGGCGATCGCTCCCCAGTCCCCCGGATCATCGACGATCGGCGTGAAGAAATCCGTGGTCAGCACCAGGGCGCGGTCGCCGTCCAGCCGAAGCACGGCGGCGTCGTCACCCTCGAGCGCCCCGACGAGCAGGTCACCGGAGGCCGGCTCGATGTTGCCCATCGCGGCGAACACGGCCTCGAGCTTGGCCAACGGCAGCTTGCAGGCACAGCCGGCGCCCGGCGACAGGGACGTCAGCCGCGGGACCTGCACCGCAGGTGTGACCATCCGGTGCGCCTCCCAGGAATCTGCGTGATCAGGAACTTGCCACGAACGGTACGCCGGCCAGCGGCGTTCGGGTAATATTTTAGTTAGCGCAGGGCACCTGGCAGGCTCCTGACCTGGGCATACGACCCAGGAGATCAGCACGGTACCAGCACCAGCAGCCATCACCATCCAGCAGCCGGACAGAGCCGCGCTCAACACAGCGGACGCGCGCCTGAAGCGGCGCACCCTCATGATGCTGCACGGCAAAGGGGAGTCACCCGCATAGCCGCACCGGCTTGCGGGCGTAGCTGCCCTGCTGCAGCATTTCTGGGAGAGGGGCAGTATTGGGCTCGGCCGGCAAGCGCGGTCCACGTGGGGAGGCTGCCGTGAGCGGAGCGGGCAGGTGACGCACCATCGCGGCTGGCCGCCATGCTGAGCCGGATCGGCGAGATTCAGACCCCGCTGCCCCCGCCGGTCGCGCTGCTTCTCGGCATACTGGCGTTCCTCGTGGTGAACGGCCGGGCGCTCTGGCGGGTCACGACCCATGTCAACACCGTCGCGCACGAGGGCGCGCATGCGATGGTCGGGATCGGCGCCGGCCGCAGGATCCGCAGCGTGACCATAGATCCGGACGGTGGGGGCGGCACCGATATGGTGCCGGCGAGCGGCCTCGGGTACGCCGTTGCCGGATTCGTCGGTTACATCGGCCCAAGCGCTGCCGGGCTCGTGGCGGCCTGGCTGATCTCCATCGGCCGCATCGTCGTGGTGCTGTGGCTGGGCTTGGTCCTGCTCGCGGCCATGCTGCTGCTGGTCCGCAACTTCTTCGGCGGAATCGTGATAGTCGCCTGCGGCGCGCTGCTCTCCCTCGTCTTGCGCTACACCACGGTCGGCGCCCAGACCGCCGTCGCTTACGGCGTGACCTGGTTCCTGCTCCTGTCCGGCCCCAAGGCGGTGCGTGAAGCCGGCAGCAAGCCGAAAGATGCGACCATCCTCGCGGAGAGAACTATCCTCTGGGCGTCGGCGTGGTCCTTCCTGTGGCTGGTCGGGACGATCGCCGCGCTCGTGGCCGGCGGAGCCATTCTGGTCTGACTCAGGCCCTGAGCTGCCCGCGGGGCTGGCCGGCAAATCTGGTTTCTGCGGTGACCGCCCGGGGTGTCAACGTGGCGGATAGCTACCAGCCAACTATCCTATTGCTGGTGCCATGTTGTATCTCGGTCGTGGAGGATGCGGACCGAAGCGCCGCCGTGTGGCAGCTGGTCCTCGCCGATGGCCAGACCCCGCAGCAGTTCCGGCGCCCGCGGAGAGGAAGTGAGCTGCGGTGGACTATCTAAAGGCCCTCTTCAGCGCAAAGGGTCTTTTCATCGTGATCTACATCTTGATCGGTGTCTTCGTCAACACCACGGCTCCCCATTTGCCGACGGCGACGTTCAGTTTCGTGGCGCTCCATAGCTGGGTTCAGTACTTCATCTCGATCCTGTTCTGGCCCCTCAGCTTCTGGCATCCCACCTTCAGTGTGGGTAAGTGGCCTGCCGGTTCGACGCCATGAGCGAGCGGGGTGGCCGCAGTCGAGCCCGTCACGACGCACTGCCCCGCGGTTATCAAGCGTCATGCGGCTGCTCCAGGCGGGCAGGCACCCCCGCTGTCCTATGCCTGCAGGACCACGCAGAGAGCCTCGGGCCGGCGCAGCCCTGACAGCCCGGGGCTCCCCGCGTTCACCTTCACGCCGGCCCGCGCTCTGGCCATCGGCTCAGGACCCCCGGCACCCTCCCCGGGGTAGCAGATTTTTGCCCGAACGAACGGGCGCTGGCGCCGCGGGTCCGCCCGGCCGGGCTCACGGCCGGGCAACCCGGAGCACCGCGAGTTCCAGCTGGCTGTATGTGGTGCGGCCGAAGTAGGCCCAGGCGATCCTGCCGCGGGCATCGAGGATGTAGGTGGACGGCGTCGCGGTGGGGGCGACCGGGCCGAAGGCGGCGGCGATCAGGTTGCTGGGGTCGCTGATGCTCGGGAACGGGATGTGGTGCCCCTGCTCGAACGCGAGCCCGGCGGACGGGTTGTCGCGGACGTCGACGCCGACGAAGCGCACGCCGAGGCGGCGTGTGTCGGCGGCGACGCGGGCGAGGACCGGCGCCTCCGCCTGGCACGGGCCGCACCAGGAGCCCCAGAAGTTGACCACCACCGGCGCGCCGCGCAGGGTCGTGACGTTCAGGTGCGTGCCGGTCAGGGTCGGGCCGGAGATGTCGGGGGCCGGCGGGCGCTGCGACACGGGAATGACCGAGCCGACCACGGGTAGCCCTGCCTTTGCCGCGGTCAGGTGCGACACGGCGAACGCGACCGCGATGGCGGCCACGACGACGACCAGGGTGATCGTGACGCGCCGCCTCACCGCTGGCTCGTCCTGTCCTGGTAGCCGAGCTGCCTGATCGGGGTGCGCCACAGCTGGCCGAGCGACAGGTGCGTCAGGCCGGCGCCCAGGCTGTCCCGGCCGAGCTCCTCGATCACCAGCCCGCCGCTCGCCACCAGACCAAGCAGCGAGGCGCGCACCGTCCAGGGGGCGGGCGCCGGGCCGGCCTGCCCGCGGGCCAGGCCGCGGGCGGCCACCCCGCCGAGCGCCGCGGCCAGGCCGGCGAACATCAGCCAGCGCAGCAGGGCAAGGACCCACAGTCCCGTGCTCGACACCGCGCCATGCTACGGGACGCGGCGGGTATGCTGGTGGACCCACCCCCGGTGGGGTGGATTCAGCGTGAGGCCGGGTGAGGAGCCTGGGAGGAGCAGCGGTGAAGCAGGCACACAAGGAAAGCGCCCTGCGGCGTTTGCAGACCGCGGTCGGGCACCTGCAGGGAGTCGTGCGGATGGTGGAGGACGACGCCTACTGCCCGGACATCATGAAGCAGCTATCGGCGGTGCAGGGAGCGCTGGAGCGGGTAAACCGCCTGGTGCTGCGCAATCACCTGGAGACCTGCGTCGCCGCCGCCATGCAGCAGGGCCGGGTTGAGGAGATCGTGGACGAGCTCATGACCGCGCTCAAGTTCGATCCCTCGGTGACCGGGGCCAGTGACGGAGCGATCGTGCGGAGCGGCGCGTGACCAAGCCGGCCCTCGCGCGGCGGGCGGCGCAAGCCGGGCCTGAGCACGACGGGCCAGCGCCGGACGCGCCCGGCAGCCGGGCCGGCCCCACCGGACTGCACCCGGCGGCCGGGACCACCGAACTGAACCTGACGGCCGGGACCGGCGAACTGAACCCGACGGCCGACCCCAGCGAACTGAACCTGACGGCCGGGACCGGCGAACGCCGCCCGTCAGCCGGGGCCAGCGAGCTGCGCCTGGAGATTGACGGCATGAGCTGCGCGTCCTGCGCGACGCGGGTCGAGCGCGCGGCGGCTCGCCAGCCGGGGGTTGAGTCCGCGTCGGTCAGCTTCGCCGGGCGCAGCGCCACCGTGCGCTATCAGCCCAGCCTGGTGACGCCAGGCGACCTGGTCGCGGCGATCGAGAAGGCCGGCTACCGGGCCGCACCGGCGGCCGCCGGCGGCGCCGACGCGAGCCGGGCCTACCAGGCGGACGAGCGCTACTGGGCGCCGCGCAACCTCGCGGGCTGGCCGCTGGCCATCGCCACGCTGGTGCTCGTGATGGGCTTCGCCGACCATCCGTGGGCCCGGTGGGCCGCGCTGGCCACCGCCACGCCGGTACAGTTCTGGGTCGGCTGGACGTTTCTGCGGAACGCGGCGGCGCGGGCGCGGGCGCGCTCGGCCAACATGGACACGCTGGTGGCCCTGGGCACCCTGGTCGCCTACCTGGCCAGCCTGCCGGCCATCGCGCACGGCGGCCGGCTTTACCTGGACACCGCCGCGCTGATCGTCGCCTTCATCGCCCTTGGCCGCTACCTCGAGGCCAGGGCGAAGAGCCGGGCCGCCGGCGCGATCCATGCCCTGCTCGAACTGGGGGCCAGGCAGGCGCATGTCGTCCGGGACCGTCAGGAATATACCGCCGCGGTCGCCGACTTGCGGGTCGGGGATGTCCTCGTGGTCCGGCCTGGCGAGAAGATCCCGGCCGACGGCATCGTCGCCGAGGGCGCTTCGGCGGTCGATGAGTCCATGCTCACCGGGGAGCCGCGGCCGGCTGTGAAGGCGCCCGGCGACCCGGTTATCGGGGCCACCGTCAACGGCAGTGGGCTGCTCCGGGTGACCGTGACGGCAGTGGGCGGCGACACCGTCCTGGCCGGGATCGTCAGGCTGGTGGCGGCCGCCCAGTCCAGCAAGGCCCCCGCGCAGCGGCTGGCCGACCGAGTGGCCGCGGTGTTCGTGCCGCTGGTCATCGTCGCGGCGGCGGCCACGTTCGCGGGCTGGTGGGCGCTGGACGGCCAGGTCGCCGCGGCCATTTCCGCGGCGGTGGCGGTGCTGGTTGTGGCCTGTCCGTGCGCGATGGGGCTGGCCGTCCCCGCCGCGATCATGGTGGCCAGCGGCCGAGGCGCCCGGCTCGGCGTGCTGATCAAGAACGGCGAGGCGCTGGAGCGGGCCCGGTCCGTCGACACCGTCGTGCTGGACAAGACCGGCACCCTCACGCAGGGCCGGATGCGGGTGGATGAGGTGGTCGGCGGCCAGGAGACGCTGGCGATGGCCGCGTCGGTGGAGGCCGGCTCGGAGCACCCCATCGGCGCGGCAGTCGTGGCCGCGGCCCGCGAGCTCGGTCTGGCGACCGAGCCGGTGGCCGGGTTCTCGGCGCAGGCCGGGCAGGGCGTGGCCGGCCGGGTAGCCGGCCGCCGGGTCCTGGCCGGGCAGGCCGGGTTCCTCGAGAGCGCGGGCCTGCTCGTGCCGGCCGGGCTGCGAGCCGAAGCCGAGCGCCTGGCCGGCGGCGGCCGGACCGTCATCCTGGTCGGCTGGGACGGCGCCGCGCGGGGCGCGGTCGCGGTGGCCGACACCATCAAGCCCGACGCGGCCCGCGTGATCGCCGGCCTGCACGAGATGGGCCTGGAGACGGTCATGCTGACCGGGGACAGCCAGAGCACCGCCGAGGCCGTCGCGGCCCGGACGGGGATCGGCCGGGTGATCGCCGAGGTACTGCCCGAGGGCAAGGTGGCGCAGGTGCGGCGGCTGCAGGCCGCGGGGAAGACGGTGGCGTTCGCGGGCGACGGCATCAACGATGCCCCGGCGCTGGTGCAGGCCGATCTCGGCATGGCCGTCGGCACCGGCACCGACGTGGCCATCGAGTCCGCCGACATCACCCTGATCTCCGGCTCCCTGGCCGGGATCGGCACGGCGATCAGGCTGTCCCGGCGCACCTACCGGACGATCGTCGAGAACCTGTTCTGGGCGTTCGGGTATAACGTGCTGATGATCCCGCTGGCGGCGTTCGGCATCCTGCCGCCTATCGCGGCCGGCGCGGCCATGGCCGCGTCATCGGTGTCGGTGGTCGGCAACGCACTGCGGCTGGCCGGGTTCACCCCGCCCTCGCCACCGGCAGCCGTCACCGGCGACGGTTACGACGCCAGCGTGCCGTAGACGACGATGTTGCTCAGGTAGTGGTGTGTCTGCTGGTCGAAGGTGCCGCCGCAGGTGATCAGGCGCAGCTGCGGCGTCGGCGTCGGGCCGTACACCTTGACGGTGGGGAATCCGGCCTTCGGGTACTGGTGCACCGAGTTGACGCGGAACACGGCGAGCTGGCCGTCCCGCTGCCGGACGTAGATCCGGTTACCCGGGTGCAGCAGGTGCAGCCGGTAGAAAATCCCGGGGCCGGCATAGGAGTCGACGTGTCCCACGATCACCGAGGATCCGATGGCGCCAGGCGGCGGGCTGCCGGTGTACCAGCCCGCCACCGACGTGACGCCCGGCACCTGCAGGGTTCCCGACCTGGTGATCCCCAGGCGGATGAGCCGGGTTCGCACGCCGATCACCGGGATCGTGAGCGAGACAGGCGGCGATGACCGATCAGAGGTCTCCGGCGCCGGCGTCTGCGGCTTCCCGGCCGGCGCCAGCACCGGCTTGACCGGCGCGACGTGCGGCGGGGTGTACGCGCTGTGACTGCCCATCAGCAGCCCGGCCGTGCCCGAGCCGGCGATGAGCAGGCCGGCGCCCACCGCGACCACGGCGGGCCGGCCGGCCAGCACCAGCGGGCCGGCGTGCCCCCTGCGGTGCCTGCGGCGAACCGGGGCCGGCCCGGCGGCCGGGTCTTGCTCTGCGGCCCTGGCGCTGGCCGGCCCGCTGGCCTGGGCAGAGCCCAGCCGCGGGTCAGCATGACGCTGCCCGCGGCTGGTCACGCCCATGTCAGCGCGCGTGCGATCCGCTGGCTGTCCATGACCGCCTGCGGCCGCGCAGCCGCATGGCTCCCGCTGCGGCGACGACCGCGCCGAGCCCCATGGCCGCCGCCCACGGCAGCGGTGACGAGCCCGGACGCGGCACCATGCCGCCGAATCCCGTCTTGGCGGCGCCCTTCGGCATCAGCTTGCTGCCGGCCGCATCCGTCAGCGCGTCGATCGACAGGTGACCGGGGTCATCCAGCACCACGATCGTGTGCGTGGTGTCGGCGGCCAGGCTGACGTTCTTCGAAGCGCTCATCGTGCCGCCGGCCACCTTGACCGGCCAGGTGCCGGGGGCCACGGACACGTAGGAGGTCACGCTGCCGAAGGCGAGATTGCTGGCCAGCGTCTGACCGCCGGCCGTCACGGTGACCTTCTTCTCCTTCAGCGAGGCCTGGATGACCCGGACGAGCGAGCGGCCCTTCGGGGTGGTCAGCGTGTCGTTGAGCACCTGCAGCCGCAGCCCCGACGCCGGGCCCAGGCCGGCGACGGTGTAGGCATGGCCGGGCTGGATCCGGACGGTGGCGGACAGTACCGGCGGCGAGCTCGACGGCTTGCCGGCCCCTCGCATGGCGACGGTGTAGTCGCCCACCGGGACGGCCTCGTAGGCCGAGACTGTCCCGTAGCTGACGTGATGCACGACGACCATGGCGTTGGAGTTGCCGACCGAGTACAGGTAGACGTCAACCGGCGGGGGTGTTCGGAGATAGGTGCGCAAGGCGAAGGTAGCCGGTCGCGTGGTGGGTTGCCGCGGCGGGCGACGCCATCGCGGCCGGAGCGGCCGCGGCCAGCCACCCGATCGCGAGAGCACAGGCGGCGAGCAGGCGGATGATCCGGCGAACCGGTGCCTGGTGGTTCATCGTTCCTTCTTTCTTGGCCGCCTCGCACGGTGGCGGCCCTTCGTCATCGACGGGAGGGAATCTTGACAACGGGGTAATTCGCGCTCAGCAGCCCGGTCGGGCTGGGCGCGGCGTACTGGATGCGCAGGACGCTCTGCCCTGACGCATCCGGAACGATCTGGGTGTTCGCGGGGAGGTAAGGTCCCCGCTGGCCGAGCCAGAAGCGGCGGAGCCTGGTCAGCAGGGCAGCCGCTGCGGCCTGCCCGCCCGCCGGGCCGGAGATGACCGCCGAGCGCAGCGGGACCCCGGGACTCGCGCCGGGCGCGGCGCGGCCGAACGACAGGATCCGCACCGGCTGAGCCTGCTGGCGGGCCGCGGTCGCGATGGTCACCAGAAGCCGCGAGTCCACCAGCCCGCCGGCCAGCTGGCGCCGGACGTCCGGCCCGGCCAGGATCTTGGAGTTGTGCAGGATCGCATGACCGTAGGCCTTCCTGGCCGTCAGGTCGGCGCGGAACTGGCTCAGGTAAGCGGGGCTGCCGTCCGGCGCGACGACCCGGATGTCGACCTCGGCGCTGCCGGTGCCGAACTTGGCGATGGCGACGGGCGCATACACCGAGACCAGGCGCGGCCCGAACTGGCTCCGCAGTACCGCGGTCGCGGCGATCACTTCGGAATCGAGCGGATCGGGTGCGCCCGGCCCGAGCGAGTCCAGGTTGCCTGCCGGGAATCCGCGGGCCAGCAGGACCGAGCACATCACCGGATCACAGGACACGATCGTGCCCCGGCCGGCCTGCTGGCTGATCCAGGCCGCCGCCTGGGCGCGGGCGGTCTGCGCGGCGAGCACCGGGTTGGCCCCGCCACGCTGCCCCGGGCCCCGGGTGCGCGGGGAGTCCGGGCCGGCCTGCGACAGGGTCAGGCCGAGTCCCGTCGCCAGAAGCAGTACCACCGCCAGGGCCGCTATCCGGGTCCACCGCGAGATCCGCGCGGTGGAACCGGCCCCGCGAGCGCGTTGCGCCCGCCGCTGCACCCACAGCCGGATGGTGGTGGCGATGACCGTCGGCCATGAGGGCTCCGCCCGGGGACGAGGCGCCTGGCGGGCGGCCGGCGGCCGGGGCTGGGCGGCCTCGCCGGGGTGATCACCTGTTCCGGCCGGCGGCGCGGCGGACGCGACCGCATCGCCGCGATCCTCATCACTGTCGACGGGCTCGTCCGGCCGCGGCGAGGTGACTGCGACGGCCTCGCCCGGGTGATCAGCTGTTCCGGCCGGCGGCGCGGCGGACACAGCCGCTTCGCCGCGATCCTCATCACTGTCGCCGGGCTCGTCCGGCCGCGGCGGGATGACTGCGACGGCCTCGCCCGGGTGATCAGCTGTTCCGGCCGGCGGCGCGGCGGACGCGACCGCATCGCCGCGATCCTCGTCACCGTCGCCGGGCTCGTCCGGCCGCGGCGGGATGACTGCGACGGCCTCGCCCGGGTGATCAGCTGTTCCGGCCGGCGGCGCGGCGGACGCGACCGCATCGCCGCGATCCTCATCACTGTCGACGGGCTCGTCCGGCCGCGGCGGGGTGACTGGGACGGCACCGCCGTGCTGATTGCCTGCCTGGTGGTGATGGCCGGCCTGATCATTGCCTGGCGGCCCGGCCGGCCGGGCCGGCCGGGCGGGATGGATCCTGGTTGTCGGCCGAGGTGCGGCCTTGGTGTCATCGGGGTCGCTGGCAGGCCGCGGACGGGGTGGCCGGGGTGGCCGGGCGGGACGTGCGTTCATGGCCGGCGGCCGGGCGGCCCGGGCAGCGTTGCCTCCGGCTTGGCCTTGCTGGGCAGCCAGCGGGGACCATCGGTCCGGTCCCGGATCTGCCACCACCTCTCGCGGCAGCAGCGGCGCCCCTCGTTTCCACGCGTTCATGCGCCCGCCCCCCCAGAGGCCGCGACGGCGGGTTGCCGCGACCCGAAGAACAGTCGAACACGGTCCGACCTACATTTCCACCGAACTGGTGAAACTCGCCGATCTTATTACCATCCTGATATGCCGCTCACCGCTACCCCGGTGGCGGGCTGGTACACCACGCTCTGCCGGTTGCGGTCCGGGCCCGCGGCATTTGCGCGCCAGGCCGGCCGGGCAGCGCCCGACCCTGGACGCAGCCCGCCGCGCCCGCATCCCTTCCGTCCCGCCTTCCGTCCCGGCGGGCGCCAGCGCACGGCTGGCCGGGCCGGCCGCTTGCCCGGTCTGCCGTGCATACGTGACACTAGTTCGGATTTGACCACGCCGGAGGGTGGATGTCAGGGACTGCAGGCAGGTGACGGACCGCGACCATGGCCCGGGCGCGGCCGGCCCGGATACGGCCGGCGCCCCTGGCCGCAGCGGTGACCCGACGGCACCCGGAGGAGATTCGTGAAGAGAACGCGCAACAGAACCGGCCTGCTCGCCCTGACCTGCGCACTGGCGGTCTCGGTCGTCGCACCGGCCAGCGCGGCCGCACCGGCCGGTGCCGTGGTAGCGCCGTCTGCGACGTCCGCTGCCGTTAACTCGGCGGGCAGGCAGCATCGCATCGAGGTGCTCACGGCGGCGCTGCGGAATATGCGGGAAAACTTCTCAGAATTCCGTTTCAATAACCCGGGCCCGCAAGACATCCTGGACTATCAGATCGGCAAACTGTGGAAGCAGGACATCGACGGGTACGGGACGACCGTCGCGGTCATCGAAGGCTGGGACTACCCGGGGATCAGTAAGGCCATCGACGGCTTTGATAAGTCCTACGGCCTGCCGAACCCGCAGATCACGACCATCTTCCCGTCCGGGCCGCTGCCATCCAAGTGCCCGCCCGGCATGGTCAGGCTGGGCAGCTACGGGTCGTGCTCCGCGTGGAAGGGCGAGCTCACCCTCGACGTGATGGCCGTGCACCTGATCGCTCCCTACGCCAAGATCGTGATCTCCGCGACCCCGGCCGACAGCGAGATCACCGACGACGCCGCCAGCCAGGTCGCCCCGCCGGAGATGATGCGGGCACTGGAGTACATCAGCAGCAATCACCTGGCCAATGCGATCTCGATCAGCGACGGCACCGGTGAGGTCACTTACAGCCACGGCCAGGAGGAGATTACGGCGCAGGACCCCGGCGAGCTGTCGGCAGCCGCGGCGGGCATCCCGGTCGCGGTCGCCACCGGTGACTGCGGGGTCGTGCAGAACCTTGCCGTGGCCAGCGGCCAGTGCGAGGACGTGTCGGCCACCCCGGACACCGCGGCCTGGGACGACTCCCCGTGGGTCACGGCCGTGGGCGGCAGCGTGCCGAACCTCACGCCGAGGGGACGCAAGGCGGGCCCCGACCCGGTATGGCATCAGGGCACGTTCTCCGAGGGTGCCGGCTTCTCGTCGGTATTCCAGCGTCCCGCGTATCAGAACGGGGTGGCCGGCATCACCGGCAGCCCGATGCGCTCGGTGCCCGACATCACCATGGACGCGCAGGTCGGCACCTCAGAGGCGGCACCGCTGTTCGCCGGCGTGCTGGCCCTGGCCACCCAGCTGAACCACGGGAACGTCGGGCCGGTCAACCCCGCTCTGTACGGGATCCTGGGACCGGCCGGCGCGGCGGACGGGATCGCCGACGTCGTGAAGGGAAATGACTCTACGCCGAAGGTCACCGGATTCTCCGCGGGCCCGGGGTTCGACGTGGCCAGCGGCTGGGGCACGGTCAGCGCGAGCGCGTTCGTCCCGAGCCTGGTCGCCGCGACCCGCGCCGAAGATCAAGAGCATTCCGCGCGGCGTCAGGCATCGGCCCAGCTGAACCGGATTGAGCACGGCATCCAGCTGTCCCCCGCCGATATCCCGGCCGGCCAAGCCGGGTACCTGCTGGACACCGGATTCCTGCCCGGGCACCCGGTCGGGCTCTACATCGACAACATACTGATCGCCACGCTCACCGCCAGCACATCGGGCTACGTCACCTACATGATCAGCCCGTCCCAGCTGAAACTGGCCCCCGGAAGCCACGTGCTGCAGCTGAGGAGCATGCTCTTCACGGCCACGAAGACCTTCACCAGCAGCTGACCAGGCCGGGCGGCGGCGAGGCAGGCGCGCGGCCCGCAACGGCGCGCGGGGATGACACGCCGGGGATGGTGACCGGCCGGTGTGCTTGAGTAGTCGGGAATCGGCTGGTCACTGAAGGAGGGCTGGGCATGCCGTCGCTGACCTACCTGCGGGGATTCGGTAATGAGCACGTGAGCGAGGCAGTGGCCGGGGCGCTGCCGGCCGGCCGCAATTCGCCGCAGCGGGCGCCGCTCGGGCTGTACGCCGAGCAGATCAGCGGGACAGCGTTCACCCAGCCCCGCGCAGTCAACCGGCGCACGTGGGTGTACCGCATCCTGCCGTCCGCGGTGCACCCGCCGCTGCGCAGAATCGGCAACGGCCTGCTGCGCAGCGCGCCGTTCCGGGAGGTCGAGCCGGATCCCAACCGGCTGCGCTGGGATCCGCCCGCCCTCCCGCCGGCAGGCACCGACTTCGTGGACGGCCTGCGGTCGGTCGGCGGCAACGGCGACGCGCTCAGCCACGCCGGGATCGGGATCCACTGGTACACGGCGAGCGCGTCCATGGTGGACCGCTACTTCGTCGACGCGGACGGCGAGCTGCTGATCGTGCCGGAATCCGGCAGCCTGCTGCTGCCCACCGAGCTCGGTGTGCTGCACGTGGCGCCCGGGGAATTCGCGGTGATCCCGCGGGGCATCAGGTTCCGGGCCGAGCTGCCGGACGGGACGGCGCGCGGGTACATCTGCGAGAACTACGGTGCCTGCTTCACCTTGCCCGAGCGCGGCCCGATCGGCGCGAACGGGCTGGCGAACGAGCGCGACTTCCTGGCCCCGACCGCTGCCTACGAGGACGTCCGGCGGACCGTTCAGGTGGTCGAGAAGTTCGGCGGCAACCTGTGGGCAGCAGACTACGATCATTCCCCGCTCGACGTGGTCGGCTGGCACGGCGACTACACTCCGTACAAGTACGACCTGGCGAACTTCATGGTCATCGGGACGATCAGCTTCGACCACCCGGATCCGTCGATCTTCACCGTGCTGACCTCCCCCACCGACTCCCCCGGCCTGGCCAACGCCGACTTCGTCGCCTTCGCGCCGCGCTGGCTGGTCGGCGAGGACACGTTCCGGCCGCCGTGGTTCCACCGCAACATCATGAGCGAGTTCATGGGGCTGGTGCGCGGCGTCTATGACGCCAAGGCGGAGGGTTTCCTGCCCGGCGGGGCCAGCCTGCACAACTCGTTCAGCTCGCACGGCCCCGACGCCGAGACGTTCCAGCGCGCCAGCACCGCCGAACTCGTGCCGCAGAAGGTGGACGGCACGCTGGCCTTCATGTTCGAGACGCGGTGGCCGGTGGTGCCCACCCGGTACGCGACGGATGCCCCGCACCGCCAGCCTGCCTACGACGAGGTCTGGCGCGGCCTGGTCCCGCGGTTCGGGCTGAGCTGATCAGCCGGGGAACGCCATCGCTTCGCCGGCATCGCCCGCGGCGTCGCTCAAGATTCGGCCTGATTCTGACCAAGAACTGTCATAGCCGGGAACCTGATCTGGCCAACAGTGTCGGCGTCCCAGGCCAGGACGGCGATACTGATGCCATGCACAGCAACCGGCAGGCTGCCTTCAGGGCCGGGGCCGGCCGCTCGTGGCTGACGGCGCGGGGGGCGTTGCGGGTTCCTGAGGTCACGGTCTATTTCTGGGTGATCAAGGCGCTGTCCACCGCGCTGGGCGAGTTCAACCTCCGATTACCTGGTACACCGGCTCCACCCGGTGCCGGCCGTGCTGCTCGGCTTCACCGGGTTCGTCCTGGCCCTGGCCTTGCAGTTCTCCATGCGCCGGTACGTGGCCTGGACCTACTGGCTGGCGGTGGCCATGGTCGGGGTGTTCGGCACGATGGCCGCCGACGTGCTGCACGTGGGCTTCCACGTGCCCTACATCGCCTCCACGATCCTGTACGCGATCGTGCTGGCGGCGGTGTTCATCAGCTGGCAGCGCACCGAGCGCACGCTGTCGATCCACAGCATCGACACCGCCCGCCGGGAGGCGTTCTACTGGGCCGCGGTGGTGGCCACCTTCGCGATGGGCACCGCGCTGGGCGACCTGACCGCCACCACGCTGCACCTGGGCTACTTCTGGTCCGGGGTGATGTTCGCCGGGCTGATCCTGATCCCGGCGATCGGCTACCGGTGGTTCGGGATGAACCCGATCCTGGCGTTCTGGACCGCCTACGTGCTGACCCGCCCGGTCGGCGCCTCGTTCGCCGACTGGTTCGGCAAGCCGGTCGCGCTGCACGGCCTGGGCTACGGCTCGGGTACCGTCGCCGCCGTGCTGGCCGTGCTCATCTTCATCCTGGTCGCCTACCTGGGCATCACCCACGCCGACGTGCAGAAGGAGGCGGGCGACGGCGAGCGGGCCAGGCGGCGGCCGGCCGCCGAGGACAGCGTCCGCTAGCCCGCGGGGCGCTCGCCGGGCCGCCCGATCCCGTCGCGGTACCGGTCAGGAGGCAAGCTGCGCGCGGGAGCACCTGGTCACGTACGGCAGGCAGATCTCGGTCGCGCCGGCGAGGTCGGGGTGGGTGTCCAGCAGGTGCCGGACCCGGGACAGCACGGCCGTCCGCTGGGACGGCGGCATCGTGATGATGTAGCTGCGCGAGCAGACCAGCTCGACGATCTCAGCAGGCGCGGTGCGCCGGCTCCACTCGACGTCGAACCGCTCGACCGGCCCGAACGGGGGCCCGACCACCGGGGCGACGCTGGCATGGTCCGAGGCGCTGGCGCGCTCCGGGTCGTCGTGTCCGTGCAGGATCGTGCCCAGCTCGGCCACCCAGTCCGCCCGCTCGTCCCGGATATTCCACAGCAGGCCGAGCCGGCCGCCGGGCCGCAGCACCCGGGCCACCTCGGGTACCGCGCGCGCCGGGTCGACCCAGTGCCAGGCCTGTGCCACCAGCACGGCGTCGACCGCGTGACCGGCGAGCGGGATCTGCTCGGCAGTGCCGGCCAGCACGGGGACGCCCGGCAGCACCCGGGCCAGCTGGTCGCGCATCCCGGCGGAGGGCTCGACGGCGACGACGTCCAGGCCGCGGTCCCGCAGCGCCCGGGTGAGCTTGCCGGTGCCCGCGCCGAGGTCGAGCACGCGCCGCGCGCCCGCTGCCAGCAGCCAGTCGATCGCCTCGCCGGGGTAGGACGGCCGGGCCCGTTCGTAGGTCGCTGCGGCAGCTCCGAACGAGGCGGCCTGGACTTTCCTGCGCTCCATGCCGGCCACGAGTTAATTATGGCAGCGGGGGGCGGTTAGGCTCGCTGCATGCACATTCCCAGCCCGTCGATCAGCGGATTCCACATCGGCCCGCTCGAGATTCACTTCTACGCGCTGATGTACCTGGTGGCCATCGCGGTGGCAATCATGATCACGCGGCGCCGGTGGCGGGCGGCCGGCGGCGACCCCGACCTGGTCGGCGACGTGGCGATCTGGTCGGTCCCGGCGGGGATCATCGGCGGCCGGATCTACTTCGACATCACCACGCCCGCCGATATCCCGCACGTGTGGTACGGGGTGTTCGCCGTATGGGACGGCGGCCTGGGCATCTGGGGCGGCATCGCCCTGGCCGCCGTGGTGGGCGCCTGGCGGGTCCGCCGGGCCGGCGCGAGCGTGGCAGTGTTCATGGACGCCGTGGCGCCCGCGCTGCTGGTCGCCCAGGGCATCGGCCGGATCGGCAACTACTTCAACAAGGAGCTGTTCGGCAAGCCGACCAGCCTGCCCTGGGGGCTGGAGATCCCGTATGGCTTCCGGCCGCCCGGCTACCGGCAGTACAGCACGTTCCAGCCGTCGTTCCTGTACGAGCTGATCTTCGACCTGCTGCTGGCCGCCGCGCTGGTCTGGCTGGGCCATCACCGCCGGATCAAGCCGCCGGGGCTGTTCGCGCTGTACGTGGCCGGCTACTCGGCCTACCGGATCTTCGAGGAGACGATCCGGATCGACTCGTCGGAGCACTTCCTCGGCCTGCGGCTCAACATGTACATCGCGATCGCGCTGACCTTGATCGGTTCGGGCTGGTTCGCCTGGACGCAGCTCAAGGGGCGGCATAGCGCCGATGAGCGGGCGGGCGGCCCAGCGGCGGCCCCGGCGTCACCGGCCGATCGGGCCGACGGGACGGAGGTGGCCGGCCCGCCGGGCCCGGGCGATGCCCCGGCCGACGGCGCAGAACCCGATCACGGGGCGGCCGAGGCGCCCGCGCCGAGCGCGGCCGACTGACCGCCGGTGTCGCCGCCCGGTTACAGGGACACCGTGCTGGCGGCCAGGGTGGCCCGGTTGACGATCAGCACGGAGCCGTTCGGTATGACGCTCCACCCGTCCTGCGGCCAGCCGGAGGAGCCGATCACGACCGAGTCGGCTCGCGCCTGGTAGGCAAGGTCGAAATAGTGGTCCGGGTCTTCGGCGGAGCCACGCGCCGCGATCGCCTCGCGCGGGATGCGCTGCGGGTCGTGCCAGGCGATGGCGTACAGGGCGGCGGGCGCCAGCAGGATCGCGTTCAGGCTGTTGGGCGTGTAGCCGAGGCGGATGTGCCGCACGGTGTCGGCCACCGCCGCGACCATGTCGCCGCCGCGCGCGTCGAGCCTGGACATGATGTGCAGGAAGTAGCGCTCGCTGTCGGTGCTGCCGTTGAGCTGCTCCTCCCAGCCGGCCGGGAGCATGCCGGGCAGCTTGTCCTGCGGGTGGATGGCCCCGTTGTGCGCCATGGCGTAGTCGCCGCGGACGAACGGGTGGGAGTTGCGGTCCTCGACCGGCAGGCCGGGGGTCGCCCACCGCAGGTGGACCAGGCCGATGTCACCCAGCGGCTGCGCGGCCAGGCGCTGGTAGCGGGGGTCGTCGCCGGCCCGCCGGGGTGACTTGGCGGCGCGCAGCCCGGCGCCGTCCCGCGCGGCCATGCCCCAGCCGTCGGCGTGCCACTGCGACAGCGCGGTGAACCCGCGCAGCGCGGGCTCCCCGATGAGGCCGGCCACCGAGGCGTCCCGGCGTGACACGTAACCCATGAGCCGGCACATGGCTCCGGATCCTTCCCCATATCGGCGGCCTGCGCACCTCGATAAACGAAGGGCCGAGCTCATTCGTGCACGTACGTGCCGGGCGCCGGGCCCAGCGGCGGGTACTTCCTGTTGCCCAGCGCACGGGGCGGCCTCTTTTCCGCCCCTGACCGGGGTGTCAGCCATTCGGCCCAGCGCGGCCACCATGATCCCTCGCGGAACGGAGCCGACGCGATCCACTGGTCCGGGTCGGGCCCGTTCGGCGGCGCGTCCCAGTAGCCGTACTTGGCCGTCTTCGCCGGGTTGACGAACGACTGAATGTGGCCCGACTTGACCACGACCTGCTCCTTGTCGCCGCCGAGCAGCTGAGCCGAGGAGTAGCACGCGCGCCACGGCGTGATGTGGTCGGTGTAGCCGGCCGTATGGAAGCTGTCGCAGTCGACCTTGGCCAGGTTGACGGGCGTGCCGAGGACGGTGACCGGCTCCCCGTCCCGGCGGCCGGTCAGCAGCCGGGCCGTGTCGGCCGACAGCCTGGCGGTGATGCCGGTGGCGTCGTCGTTCCAGGCCAGGACGTCGAACGCGGACGGATCCTCGCCCAGCAGCCACCCGCTGACCAGGTAGTTGAACACCAGGTCATTCGGGCGCAGCCAGGCGAAGGTGGAGCGCAGCGTACCTGCCGGGATCACCTGGTCGCTGGCGGCCGCCCGGCTCAGCATGGCGCGCCCGGCCGGGCTGTCGAGCATGCCCACGACATTGGGGAACTCGCTGCTGAGCATCGTGACGATGTACGTCGCCGAGGTGGCCGACGTGTCCCCGGTGGCCGCCAGGTAGCCGAGGATGAGCGCGGTCGTGATTCCGCCCGCGCACAGCCCCAGCCAGTTGAGGGTGTCGCTGCGGGAGATCTTCCGCACGACCTCGGCGGCGCGCAGCTCCGCGGCCAGGTAGTCGTCGAGGCCCCACCGCCCGTGTCCCAGCTCGGCGCGCGGGTTCCGCCAGACGATCATGAATGTCTGGATGCCGTTCTGCACCGCGTACTCCACCATGCTGCGTCCCGGGCGCAGGTCGAGCACGTAGTAGCGGTTCAGCTCGGGCGGCACCATGAGCAGCGGCCGGGCGCGGACCTCCGGCGCGGCCGGGGCGTACTGCAGCAGCTCGAATATCTCGTCCCGGTACACGACCGCGCCCGGCGTGCAGGCCAGCTTCTCGCCGACCGGGAACGGCTTTCTGTCCACCATGGCCGGCATGCCGCCGTTGGCGAGGTCGCGGAGCATGTTCCGGCTGCCGCGCAGCAGGGACAGGCCGCCGGTCTCGAACGCGCGCTTGACCGCGGCCGGGTTGGTGGGCAGGAAGTTGGCCGGGGCGAGAGCGGCGGTGATGATGCTGGCCAGGAAGCGGGCGCGGGCCTGCCGCTCCCAGGGGCCGTCCACGGCGCCGGCCATCCGGCCGGCCCCTTCCTCGAACAGCCGGTAGCCCTGGCCGAGCCGCCGGAAGAACGGGTTGTCCCGCCAGGTGGCGTCGGCGAACCGCGGATCCTTCTCGCTGACCGAGATGTCGGACATGCCGAGCATGACCTTGCGCAGCTCGCCGGCCAGCCAGGGCAGCTCCCGCGCGGCAGCGGCGGGGTTGACCAGGTCAGCCGCCGATTCCAGCATGCTGAGGAGATCAAGGGGCTGGCCGGCCGAGACCGGGTAGCCGGACCCGGCCGGCGTTTCGTCGCGATTTTCCATCACTGCTCCCAGGCGCGGCTGCGTGCCTTCAATCTGACAGCCCGGTTGCCCGGCGGGCAAGGGCACAAGGCCCGCTACCCGGCCGGCGGCCCGGCACGCGCGCCTACAGGTACTTTCCCATGCCGCCGGCCACGTCGATGGACGCGCCGGTGATGTAGCCGGCCCGGTCGCCGGCCAGGAAGGCCACGATCCCGGCTACCTCCTCGGGCCGCCCGAACCGGCCGAGCGGCACCTCGGCCGCCGCGAGCTGGCCGAAGAATTCCTCGGCCGGGGTGTCCGGTGCCCGGCGGCTGCGGATGTTCTCCCACTGCGGCGTGACGACGAAGCCGATGTTCACGCTGTTGACCAGGATGCCCTCCCGGCCGAGCTCGATCGACAGCGCCTTGGACAGGCTCAGGCAGGACGCCCGGTTCACCGACGAGGCCAGGAAGACCGGATCGGGGTACCGGGCGTATACCGCGTTGATATTGATCACCCGTGGTGCCGGGCTGCGCCGCAGGTGCGGAAGGGCCGCCCGGGTGCACCGGATTCTGGGAGAACAGCTTGACCTCGATGTCGCCCTGCCAGGCGTCGTCGGTCAGCTCGGCGAACCGCCCCGGCCTGGCCGCCCCGGCGTTGTTCACCAGGATGTCGGCGCCGCCCAGCGCGGACGTGGCGGCCGCGATGAACGACCCGACCGCGACCGGGTCGGTGACGTCGCACGGCAGCGCGGTGACCTTGCCGCCGGCGGCGGCCAGCTCGGCGGCCGTCTCGTCGAGTTCCGCCGGGTGCCGGGAGCAGATGGCCACGGCCGCTCCCTCGGCGACCAGCTCGGCCGCGATGGCCTTGCCCAGGCCCTTCGAGCCGCCGGTCACGATCGCGCGCCGGCCGCCCAGGCCGAGGTCCATCAGGCCGGGCCGGACGGCGGGCCGGCGCTGGCCTCGCCGCCCCCGGCCGCGCCTCCCGCGCCCTCGGCAAGTCCGAGCAGGCTCTTGCGCGGCGGGCAGAAGATGTCGAGCTCGCGGCAGTGGCTGTCGGTCGTCCAGGCCCCGTGCGGCACCCAGGCGGGGACGACCGCGACATCGCCCTTGCGCATGACGCGCACGTCGCCGTCCAGATCGAAGGTGAACTCGCCGTCCAGGACGACGACGATCTGCTCCTCCTCGTGTACGTGCCGCGGCGCCTCGACGCCGGGCGCGAAGTCCACGAAGTTGGCCATGGCCCGCTGGCCGAGCACGGGACGGAAGCCGAGCCCGGGCACGAACTCCGCGGGCGTCATCACGTCGACGTTGACGTACCGGCCGGTCCCGGCCGGCTCGCCGAGAGCCTCGGTGCTGAAGTGGGCGGCGGCGTCGGTCAAGGTTCCTCCACGGCGTTGCGGCGGGCAGGGCGGGCGAGCGCGGTGCGGGTGAGCGCGGCCAGCCTGCGCACGCCCTCGGTGATCAGGTCATCGCTGACCCGGCTGTAGGCCAGCCGCAGCTGGCGCGCCCCGGAGCCGTCCGGATAGAACGGGCGGCCGGGAACGTAGGCGACCTTGGCGGTGCGGGCGGCGGGCGTGAGCGCCGCGGTGTCCGCCCCCTCGGGCAGCGTCACCCAGGTGAAGAACCCGCCGCGCGGCGTGGTCCAGGTGGTCCCGGCCGGCATATGGTCGGCGAGGGCCGCCGCGATGAGCCCGGCGCGGCGCTCGTACAGCGCCCGTGAGGCGACCAGCTGGGTGTCCAGGTGGCCGCCGCGCCCGTACTCCTCCAGCATCCGCTGGCCGAGCGCGCCCGAGCACTGGTCGGAGTTCTGCTTGGCCACCGCCAGCTGGGCGATGACCTGGGACGGCCCCGCGGCCCAGCCGAGCCTGACCCCGGGGAAGAAGATCTTGGAGAAGGTGCCGGCCTGCACGACCATGTCCGGGGCGAGGGCCCACAGGCTGGGCGGGCGGGCGTCGTCGAAGCCGAGCTCGCGGTAAGCGACGTCCTCGAGGATCAGGAACCCGTAGCGGCGGGCAAGGTTCACCAGGGCGGGCCTGCGGTCGGCCGCCAGGGACAGGCCGGTCGGATTCTGGTGGTCGGGAATCGTGTAGAGCAGCTTGGGCCGCAGGCCGGCCCGGAGCAGGTCTTCCAGCGCGTCGACGCGCATGCCGCCGGCGTCCATCGGCACGCCGCGCACGTCGGCCTCGTAGCCGCGGAACGCCATGATCGCCCCGAGGTAGGTCGGCGCCTCCGCGGCGACCACGTCACCCGGGTCGATCAGGCTCTTGGCCAGCAGTTCCATGCAGTCGATGCCGCCGCTGGTCACCATCAGCTCGCCGGGACCCGGCCGCACGCCCTCCAGCGACTCCAGCGCCGGCCAGGTAGCCGCGCAGGCTGGCCAGGCCCTCGGTCGCCGAGTACTGCAGCGCTACCGCGGCGTCCTGGGTCAGCAGGCGGCGGGAGATCTCATCCAGCACGCCCACCGGGAAAGTCTCCGGGGCGGGGAACCCGCCGGAGAACGTGATGACGTCGGTGGCGCCGGCCAGGGCCAGGATCGCGGTGATCTCGCCGCCGCCCAGCAGGCGGGTCCGGCGGGCGAAGCTCGCGGTCCAGTCCCGGCTGGCCGGGGCGGCGGGCATCGCGGCGGGTACCGGGGCGGCCATCGGTGCTTCCTCTCCAGGCGGTCATCCCCCTGACGGGGTCCGCGTCATGTCCTGACAGTAATCCCGCATCTCTTGACAGTAATCCTGTCAAACGTAAGAATGCGTGGCAAAGTGATATTCGTTTGACACGTCTGTACCCCAGCATACTCGCTGTTATCAGGCGCCGCGGCAGGAATTTCTGGCACGTGACACGGATCTCAGGCCCGCTGGCCGGCCTCGCTGAGGTCGCCACCCCGACAGCGCCCAAGGTCGAGGTCGACGATCTGGACATCGCGCTGCTGCGCGCGCTCGCCGTGGACTCACGCCAGTCCCAGCGCGCCCTGGCCCGGGCGGTGGGCATGTCGCCGCCCGCGATCGCGGACCGGCTGGCCCGGCTGGAGCGGGCCGGCGCGATCCGCGGCTACCGGGTGGACATCGACTGGGCGGCGCTCGGCGTCCCGGTGGTGGTCTACCTCGCCGTCACCGCCGGGCCCGGGATGGAGCTGAGCCAGATCATCAGCGTCATCCGTGAGCTGCCGGAGACCCAGGACATGAGCGTGGTCACCGGCGGCCTGGACCTGCTGGTCCGGCTTCGGGTCCGGGACCAGATGCACCTGCGGGATCTGCTGCTGAACAGCATCTTCCAGATCCCCGGCGTGCAGCGGACCGAGACCTTCCTGTCGCTGGCCGACGTCGAGCCCGCCAACTTCGCCGCCGCCCTGCTCGACCAGATGGCCGAGCGGAACGGCGCGACCGCGCCATCAGATCGGAGGACGGACAGGTGAGCAGTTCATCCGCGGAGCCCGAGCGGTCCCCGGCCGGGACGGCCGGCGTCGGCCAGCCAGGGTTCGTCGCCCAGCACGGCCTGCTGAGCGATGAGCAGGCCAGCGCGGCGCAGGAGGTGATCCGCCGGATCCGCGACCTCGACCTGCGCACCGTGCGGTTCGTGGTGGCCGACCAGCACGGCGTGCCGCGGAGCAGGTCGCTGTCGGCGGAGCCTGCGATCGAAGCGTTCGCCAACGGGCTGGACTTCTCCGGGGCGATCTACAGCCTGGACACCGGCAATCAGGTGTTCGTGCCCCCGTTCGCGCGCGGCGGCGGCTTCGGCATCGAGGAGTTCACCGGCTTCCCTGACGTCGTGCTGGTCCCCGACCCCGGCACCTTCCAGGTGCTGCCGTGGGCGGACCGCACCGGGTGGATCCTGTGCGACGTCTACTTCAGCAACGGCCGGCCGGTGCCGCTGGACGGCCGCCAGCTGATGCGCCGCATGCTGCGCGAGCTCGCCGAGGCCGGCTACGACTTCCTGGCCGGCATCGAGATCGAGTACTACATCGTCAAGCTCGCCGAGCAGCCGCTGACGCCGCAGGACGCCGGATTCACGCCGCCCCCGCCGCAGGTGAGCGTGTTCGAGCGCGGCTATCAGTTCCTCTCCGAGGTGCGCCTGGACGGCGTGGCCGGCCCGCTCGAGGCGATCCGCGACGGCCTGACCGCCATCGGGCTGCCGCCGCGCTCGATGGAGGACGAGTGGGGCCCGGGCCAGATGGAGTTCACTTTCAGCCCGATGGCCGGGCTGGACGCCGCCGACGCGGTCGTGCTGTTCCGGTCGGCGGTCAAGCAGATGTGCCAGCGGCGCGGCCTGCTGGCCACGTTCATGTGCACCCCCGGGCTGGCGAACTTCTTCTCCTCCGGCTGGCACCTGCACGAGTCGCTGACCCGGCGCCCGGGCGGGCAGAACGCGTTCGCCAGCCCCGACGCGGTCTTGTCGGCCGCGGGCCGGCAGTTCGTCTCCGGGCTGCTCGATCACGCGCTGCCGATGATGCTGTTCGCCGTGCCGACGGTGAACGGCTACCGGCGCTTCCGCCCGTACTCGTTCGCCCCGGACCGGGTGTGCTGGGCGGTGGAGAACCGCGGCGCCATGGTCCGGGTGCAGGGCGCTCCGGGGGACGCCAGCAGCCACGCGGAGAACAGGATCGGCGAGCCCGCCGCCAACCCGTACCTGTACATGGCGGCCAACATCGCCGCCGGGCTGGACGGCATCCGGCGCGGCCTGCAGATCGCGCCGGTGGAAGAAGACCCGTATGCCGCCGAGGCGGCCATGCTGCCGACGTCGCTGGACGAGGCGGCCACCGCCCTGGACAAGGACGAGTTCTTCCGGCAGGCGTTCGGCAAGACCCTGGTGGACTACCTGCTGACGATGAAACGGGCCGAGCTGAAACGGTATACCGAATCGCTGGCCAGCCACCCGCCCGCCGCGGACCAGCCGGTCACCGAATGGGAAATGCGCGAGTACTTCGAGTTCTTCTGAGGATGGCGCCGTGACGCTGCAGCACATTGTCCTGTTCAGCTTTCCCCGGCCGCTGCAGGCCGCGGAGGAAGGGCAGATGCGGGCGATGATCGCGTCCTGGCCGCGGGAGATCGGGCTGATGACGAAGTGCCGGTTCGGCACCGATATCACCGGCGCCAGGACCCGCGGTTACGGCTACCTGCTGTATACCGAGTTTCCCGACACCGACACCCTGGCTCGCTACCGGAGCCACCCGGTCCACCAGCGGTTCAACGACTGGATCATGGCACGCGAGTGCACCCCCCTGGCCTTCGACTACTACCTGGACGAAAGGACCGTCCTGCAGTCTGAATGAGATTGTCCCGAACGGGCGAAAGGAAGCCCATCATGGCAAGAATCGACGCTTCCCTGCTGGCCTCGACCGGCCAGAATGAGCTTGCCCACGGCTCCTTGCGGGTGTGGGACGCCATCGCGATCTCGGTGTCGCTGATAGCGCCGGGGATGGCGATGCTGCTCAACACGTCCGGCGTCGCCGTTGCGGCCGGCGGCTCCACGCCGCTGGCATTCCTGCTCGGCGGTATCGGCTGCCTCGCGCTGGCCTTCGTGGTGATCGGCTTCAGCCGCCGGATGGCGTCGGCGGGGTACGCCTACACCTACGCGAGCCGGAGCCTGGGCAAGGAGGGCGGCTTCATCGCCGGCTGGCTGTACTTCTTCGGCATGATCTGCTTCGTGCCCATGACCATGTCCGCCGTGGGCTACCTGGCCGCGAACCTGCTCGGCATCAATCCGAAGTGGTGGATCGCGTTCTTCTTCATCGGCATGGCGCTGCTCGTCCTGCTGTCGGTGATAAGGATCAAGGTGACGACCCGGACCCAGCTGGTCATCGGGATCATCACCGTGATCCTGATCGTGATCGTCGCCCTGATCACCATCGGCAAGGGCGGCGCGCACGGGCAGGCGCTGTCGGCCTTCACCTTCCAGCACACGGTCAAGGGCGGCTTTTCCGGCGTGTTCTACGGCATCATCTTCGGCGTCACCTCGTACATCGGGTTCGAGACCGCCGCCGACTTCGGCGAGGAGACCGCCAACCCGCGGCGCAACATCCCGATCGCGGTCATCGCCGCGACCGGCTTCGTCGTGGTGCTCTACCTGGTGGCCACGTACGCGATGGCGATCGGGTACGGCGTGAACAACGGCGCCGCCTGGGGCGCCGACCCGACCGCGCTGAAGACCATCGCGGACACGTTCGTCGGGCACTGGTTCGGCACGCTGATCGAGATCGGCGGCATGTGCGCGGCCTTCGTCGTGTGCGTGGCCTGCGCCACCGCCGCGACCAGGACGCTGTTCGCGATGGGCCGCGAGAGCGTGCTGCCCCGGTGGTTCGGCCACACCCACCCGCGGTTCCAGACGCCGGTCAACGCGACGATCGCCGTGGCCGTGGTCGGGACCGGGATGGCCCTGCTCATCGGCTACCCGCTGTCGGACAGCACGTTCGGCCAGCCGTTCAGCAATTACTACTTCTGGGCCACCCTCGGCACGCTGGCCATCATCGTGGTCTACGTGATGCTGTGCCTGGGCGGCATCGCGTTCTTCGCCAAGACCAGGGACACCAGGCGGTGGAACCCGCTGGTGCACGTGGTGGTGCCGCTGGTCGGCGCGGTCGTGTTCGGCGCGGCGCTGTACGGATCGGTCCACCCGGCGCCGCCGGGCATCCTCGCGTGGACGCCCTACGTGGCGCTGGTCTGGCTGGCGCTGGGCGTCGGCGTGGTGGCATGGCTGCGGATACGGCGGCCGGACGCGGTGGCCAGGATCGGCTCCATCCTCGGCGAGGAGGGCGGCGAGGACGCGGCCCTGCTGGACGCCACCAGCTGACCGGCGGCGCCCCGCCCGGCCTGAACCGGCCGCGCGGCGCTGGCAGGCCGCGGCCGATGCCCCCGAGGCCGTGCGCCCGGCGGCGCGCGTCCTCGCGGGCAGGCACCGCGGTCAGCGGCCTGACCGGGACAGGATCGGCGCGGCGCCGTCCTGGCCGGCCGGGACGGCCTGTACCGGGACGGGGACCGCGCGCCGGGCGCGGCGCCGCGGGATGATCACGGCGGCGGCCGCCGCCGCGGCCACGATCCCCGCGCCGGCCCACACCGCCACGTCGAGCCCGTGCGCGAACGACGCCGGCGAGGTGTAGCTGCCCACCGAGGAGAACACCGAGGCGAGGACCGCGATCCCGAACACGCCGCCCAGTTCCCTGATCGCGTTGTTGGCCCCGGAGGCGATCCCCTCCTGCTCCGGCCGCACCGAGCCGAGCACGGTGTTGGCCACCGGCACGAAGAACAGCGCCATGCCGACGCCGGAGATCACGAACGGCAGGATCAGGCTGGCGTACGCGACGCCGGGCGCGGTGACCAGGGCGAGCCAGGCCAGCCCGGCCGCCTGCAGCACCAGGCCGGTGATGATCAGCGGGCGGCCGCCCCAGCGGTCGGACAGCGGTCCGGCGATCGGCGCCACGACCATCGGCATCGCGGTCCAGGGCAGCGTGCGCAGGCCCGCGCTCAGCGGCGAGTAGTGCTGGGCGACTTGCAGGAACTGGGCCAGCAGGAAGATCGAGCCGAACATCCCCGCCGAGAACAGGAACGACGCGACGTTGGTGGCCGTGAAGCCCCGGCTGGCGAACAGCCGCAGCGGCAGCATCGGGGCCGGGGCCCGGCGCTCCCAGGCGGCGAAGGCGGCCAGCAGGATGCCGCCGGCGAGGATCGGGCCGAGCACCCCAGCGCTCGTCCAGCCGTGCGCGTTGCCGCGCACCACGCCGAACACCACGCCCAGCAGGCCCGCGCTGACCAGGACGACGCCGGGCAGGTCGAGGCGGCTGGGCGACGGCCGGCCCTTGGCCAGCACGCGCGCGGCGACCGGGATGATGGCCAGGCCGATGGGCACGTTCAGCCAGAAGATCCACTGCCAGGACGCGCCCTCGGTGACCGCCCCGCCGACGACCGGGCCGACCGCGACGGCCAGGCCGCTCATCGCGCCCCAGAAGCCGAGCGCCGCGCCTCTGCGGGCCGCCGGCACCGCCGAGCTCAGGATGGTGAGGCTGAGCGGGAGGACGAGCGCGCCCCCCGCGCCCTGGACGGCCCGGGCCGCGATCAGCGCGCCGGCGTTCGGCGCGAGCGCGGCGGCCGCGGACGCGAGCGTGAACACCACCAGGCCGACGGTGAACATCCGCCGCCGGCCGAACCGCTCGCCGAGGGTGGCCCCGGTCAGCAGCAGCACGGCGAAGGTGAGCGTGTAGGCGTTCACCGTCCACTCGAGGCTCTCGAGCGAGGCGTGCAGGTGCTCCTTGATGTTCGGCAGCGCCATGGTCACGACCAGGTTGTCGAGCGAGACCATGAAGACGGCAACCGAGGTCACGACGATCGTCCAGATCATCGTCCGCCGGCTGACGGTAGCTGATGCTGGCACGGGAATCCCTTTCTTGTTAGCTAGTGAGTAGTCACTTACTTAGCTGGTTAAAAAAAATTGGCTCGCTAGGCAGGGTCCAGGTATTCACCGGAACGCACGGACTTGGTGGACATGATGGCCTGCGCCCACGTCTCGTCGAGGTCGGGCAGGTCAAGCGCGACCGCGACGTTCCAGAGCATGCCCATGGCGAAGAACGCCCGCAGCCTCTCGGGGTCCGCCCCGCTGCGCTCCTCGGCCAGCCGCCACAGGTGGCCGTAGCACCTCCTGGCCGCTGCCTGCACCTCGGCGTCACCGGACGCGGCATACGTATGCAGCTGGACCAGCAGCAGATCGCGGTCGTTGAGCAGGCCATGATAGGCGCGGGCCATCGCGTCGAGGGCCTCGTCACCGGTCAGGCCCTGCGACGCCTCGGTGAACCGGCTTTCGATGAGCGCGAAGACCCGCCGGTAGGCGGCGATGAACAGCTCCTTCTTCGTCGAGAAGAGCCGGAACAGGTAGGGCTGGGAGATCCCGGCCCGGGCCGCGATCGCCTCGGTCGAGGTGCCGGCCAGGCCGCCCCGGGCGAACTCGGCCACCGCGGCGTCGAGCACGGACTCCCTGCGCTCGTCGGCACTCATCCTGGCTGGCACCATGGGCATAAGTTAGTGATGACTCACTACCTTTGTCAAGCTCTGCGGCGGGAACGCTGGTTTGGGCTGGTCAGCGCGCGGCCGGCAGCGTGGCGGCCAGGACAGCGCGATGGGTGGGTACGGCCGCGGCGTGCCAGCGCCGGCCCTCATCGGTGAGCGTGACGTAGATCCCGCGCCGGTCCAGGTCGCACAGGACGCGCTGCACCAGGCCGTGCTGCTCGAGCCGCCCGATCAGCCGGGACAGCGCGCTCTGGCTCAGGTGCACGGCGTCGGCCAGCTCCTGCACGCGGAACTTGCGGTCTTCGCTCTCGGCCAGGCGCTCCAGCACCTCGAAGTCGCTGACTCCCAGACCATGGCGTTCGCCCAGCTCCCGGTCGAGCGCGCAGCTGACGACGGCATGGCCGGCCGCCAGCGCGCGCCAGGCGGCCACGTCGGCGGCGGCCGGGGCCGGCGGGCCCGGGGCCGGAGCCGGCCGCGAGTCTGTCGCCTGCCGCGTTGCGCTCACGCTCGCAGGGTAGCGCTCAGCGGAGTTAGATGCAAGGAAAATTAATGTGCTTGCATCTATTGCAGGTGCATGTATAGCGTCGTGGCCATGACTTCTTCAGCTCTCCCCCGGGCGTCCGCGCCGCGCTGGAGCCCGCGGCTGTGGGCCATCCTGGTCGTGCTGTGCGGCGCCCTGTTCCTCGACGCGCTCGATGTCTCGATGGTGGGGGTCGCGCTCCCGTCCATCCGCGCCGATCTCGGCCTGACCACCTCATCGCTGCAGTGGGTGGTCAGCGGGTACGTGCTGGGCTACGGCGGGCTGCTGCTGCTCGGCGGGCGGGCCGCCGACCTGCTCGGCCGGCGCCGGGTCTTCCTCGCCGCGCTGGCGGTGTTCGCGGTCGCGTCGCTGTTCGGCGGCCTGGTGACCAGCGCCGGCCTGCTGATCGCCGCGCGGTTCATCAAGGGCGCGGCGGCGGCGTTCACCGCCCCGGCGAGCCTGTCGATCATCACGACCACCTTCGCCGAGGGGCCGCAGCGCAACCGGGCCGTCAGCATCTACTCGGCCTTCGGGGCCAGCGGCTTCTCGCTGGGCCTGGTGCTGTCCGGCCTGCTCACCGAAGTGAGCTGGCGGTGGACGCTGCTGCTGCCGGCCCCGGTCGCGGTCCTCGTGCTGGTGGCGGGCCTGCGGCTGATACCCCGCGAGGTTTCGCAGGTCAGCCGCAGCCGGCGCTTCGACGTTCCCGGCGCCCTCACCGTGACCGCCGCGATGCTGCTGCTCGTGTCGGCGGTGGTCGGAGCGCCGCAGTCCGGCTGGGCCTCGGCGTCCACCCTCGGATCGTTCGCCGGCGCGGCCGTGCTGCTCGCGGCGTTCGGCGTCATCGAACGGCGCAGCCGGGACCCGCTGCTGCCGCTGGGCATCTTCCGGTCGGGCTCGCTGACCCGGGCCAACCTGGGCATCCTGGCGCTGTTCGGGTCCTACGTCTCGTTCCAGTTCCTGGTCACGCAGTACCTGCAGATCTCATCGGGCTGGACCGCGCTGGGCACCGCCCTCGCGTTCCTGCCGGCCGGCGTCCTGGTGGCGGTCGCCTCGCCCCGGATGGGGCCGCTGCTGGACCGGTTCGGCCCGGCCCGCATGGTCGTGGTGGCGCTGGCCTGCCTGGTGGCGGGCTACGCGTGGTTCCTGCGGATCGGCCCGCAGCCCGACTACCCGGCGGTGATCCTGCCGTGCGTGCTGCTGATCGGCGCGGCGTTCGGGCTCGGCTTCTCGTCACTGAACGTCCAGGCGACGGCCGGCGTGCCCGACGCGGAGCAGGGACTGGCCTCTGGCATCCTGCAGACCTCCATGCAGATCGGCGGCGCGGTCGTGCTGGCGGTCGTCACCGCGGTGGCGGACGCGCACGGCGGCAACCGGCTGGCCGCGCCGCGGGCGATGCTCGGCGCTTACCGGCCCGCGCTCGAGGTGATCACCGGCGTCGCGGCGCTGGGCGCGGCGATAGCGGTCAGCGGCCTGACGGCCCGGGCGCGGCGAGCCGAGGCGGACGCGGTGCAGGCCGCCGGCCACGCCGCCGGCCACGCCGCCGGTTCCGAGCTGGAGCTGATCAACGGCTAACCCGCGGCTGGTCGCTGCCGCGTTCCTGGTGGCCGGGGCGGTCGGATCCGCGATTCCACTAACGTTTCCCAATGGCGTACAGATAAGCTGAATTGACGCCGACTCTCTCGCTCGTTACCGAACTATTGTCACCCTCACCCCTGATCATGTACGTTGTGGCAGGACGTGGAGGTATCAGCATGACGGACCAGAGCGAGCTTCGGCTAGCCGGGCTGCCGGCCCTGGGCTGGCTGCACCAGCCAGCGGCTGCCGCGGTCGCCGACGGCCAGCTCAGCCTCACCGCGGGGGCCCATACTGACTGGGTTACCAGCCCGCTGACCGGGGACCGGAGCCTGAACGCTCCCGCCCTGGTATTTCCCGCGGCCGGGCAGTACGTGCTCTCGGCGCGGGTGGCGGTCTCGTTCGCCGGCACCTTCGACGCCGGCGTGCTGGTGGCCCACCAGGACGACCAGACCTGGGCCAAGCTGTGCTTCGAGTACTCGCCGCAGGGCCGGCCCATGGTCGTCTCGGTCGTGACCCGCGGCGAGTCCGACGACTGCAACTCGGTCGAGGTCGACCGCGACTGGGTCTATCTCCGGCTAGCGCGGACCGGTGCCGCCTTCATCCTGCACTACTCCCTCGACGGGACCTACTGGCACTTCGTCCGGCTGTTCGCGCTGGGGCCGGCCGGCGCCCCGACGAAGACCGGCTTCCTCGCGCAGAGTCCCATGGGTGAGGGGGTCAGCGTCCGGTTCAGCGAGGTCAGCTATGAGCAGCGGGTCATAGCCGACATCCGTTCGGGACAGTAGGAATCTCCTGCCGCCCGCTACGCCTTGCTGACGAACCTGCGCGACGTCACCTGCACCGGGGCCTTCCTGAGCTCGACGAGCGCCTCGGCCAGGTACTCGGCGAACCTGCGGAAGATCTCCTCGCCCTTCTCCGGGGTGGCGCGGAACGGGTTGCCGATGACCCCGTGGTCGGCCATCTCGTCGTGGTCCATGGGGAAGTAGAAGTACTCATAGCCCTTGAACTGGGCGTCCCAGGTGGCGTCGCTCTTCTGGAATGCCTCGGGCATCCAGCTGGGCGCGTGCGCCCGCGCGTCCACGGCGCGGTCCATGTGCACGTTCCGGCCCTGGTAGGCCATCATGATCGACGTCTCTTCCTCGCTGGCGTGCCAGCCGGGAGTCTCCTCGGCGGAGTTGTCCATCACGTCCTCGATGAGCCCGAGGTACCGCTCGCCGTACGGCCTGAACACCCCGATCAGCGCGCCGGTCTCGTACCTGAGCTGGCGCATGACCGGATCGAGGACCTTCTGGTTCGAGGTGTGGCCGTTGACGAAGATCAGCCGGTTGAAGCCGTGGTGGATGAGCGAGCGGGCGATGTCGTGGATCACCGCGCACAGCGTGCTGGCGCGCAGCGTGATCGTGCCCATGCCCTGCTCCGGCTGGCGCAGGTGCTGCGGGCTGTAGCCGCCGAGCACGATCGGCGCGTAGATCGTGTCGGCGATCTCGGCGGCCCGCCGGCTCACCTCGAGCGCGTTGTAGATGTCGGTCCCCAGCGGCAGGTGGTCGCCGTGCATCTCACAGCTGCCGATCGGGATCAGCACGGAATCGTCCCGCTCGAGATGGGCCCGGACGTCCGGCGGACCCAGGTCCAGCAGGCTCCGTGAATACAGCTCAGCCACCGCGACTCCTCTGCTCGCTCACATCGAACATTCTTGGCCCTTGTATCTATTCTGTTCGTCTCCAGCGGACACGTCAATCTGGGCCGCAGATCCCGGGCGACCAGCTGGCTACGGGATGAGCAGCCCCTTGTCCACTTCGCCCGAGCGCAGGTCAGCGATCGCCTCGTTGATGTCACCGAGCGGATAGCCGCGGGTGAGCAGGCGTTCGAAGCCCAGCCGGTTGTCGGCAAGCATCCTGATGGCCATCGGGAACGTGCCCTTGGCGATGTACACGCCGTGCACCGAGATCTCCTTGTAGGCCAGCAGCGCGGGTTGCAACTGGACTGTCGACCGTTCATTGAGACCGAACGTGAAGACCCGGCCGGTCTTGCCCACGGACATGATCGCGTCCGGCAGCTGGCTGCCCACGGCATCGACGGCCACGTCCGCCCCCCGGCCCCCGGTGAGTTCCCTGACGGCGGCCGCGACGTCCTCCGCCCGCGGATCGATGACCCGGTCGGCGCCGAGCTTGACCGCCTGCTGGGTGCGGTGCACGGCGATCTCGGAGACGATCACCGGGAACGCGCCCGCCGCCTTGAACAGCAGCAGGTAAAGCAGCCCGATCGGGCCGCCGCCGATGATGAGGGCGCTCTCGCCGGGCGAGATGCCGGCCTGGCTGGTGCCGTTGAGGACGCAGGACAGCGGCTCGGCCAGCGCCGCGCGCTCGACCGGCAGGTCATCGGGCAGCGGGTAGACCATCCGCTCCGGCACGACGCAGAACTCCGCGGCGCCGCCGTCGCGCATCGAGCCGATATGGACGAAGTGGTCGCAGAGATTGGTGTGCCCGGACCGGCAGTAGTAGCAGCGCTGGCACCAGATGTTCGGGTGCACGGTCACCCGGGTGCCCTCGGCCAGCGCGCACCCGGGGCCGGCCTCGGCCACCACGCCGGCGAACTCGTGGCCGATGGTCACGCCCTCGTCGTAGATCATCTCCGGCGGGGTGGCGAGGGCCCGCAGGTCGGATCCGCACAGGCCGTTGGCATGGACCTCGATGAGCACGTCGTCGGGCGCGGTGACCACCGGCCGGGGCCGCTCGGTGACCTCGACCTGGCCGTTCCCGCGGAATACTGCCGCGCGCATTACTCCATGACCATTCCGCCGGTCACGTTGATCGCCTGTCCGGTCATCTCGCTGGCGTCCTGCGACGCCAGGAACAGGACGACGCCCGCGACGTGGTGCGGCTCCTGGAACCGGCCCATCGGGATTCCGGCCATCCACCTCTCCTTGATGCTCGCCTTCGACTCACCGGTCATGGCCTCTTCCCACGCGTACTCGCGCTCCATCATGTCCGTGTTCACGATCCCCGGGCAGACGCAGTTGACCCGGACGTGCGGGGCGACCTCGAGCGCCACGCCCTTGCTGAACACGATGACGGCGGCCTTCGACGCGCAGTAGTGGGTGAAGAGCTTGTAACCGCGCTTGCCCGCCTGCGACGCGATGTTGACGATCGCGCCCTTCTTGCGCTCGAGCATGCCGGGCAGGACGGCCCGGGTGCACAAGAACACGCCCTTAGCATTGACGTCCATGCACAGGTCCCAGTCCTGCTCGGTCAGCTCGACGACCGGGTGCATGGTGATCGTCCCGGCGTTGTTCACCAGGATGTCGACCGAGCCGAGCTCGCCGACCGCGCGGTCGATCATGGCCTGCACCTGGCCGGCCTGGGTGACGTCGCAGCCGACGCCCACGCCGCCGACTTCCTTGGCGACCGCCTCCGCGCCCGCCTCGTTGAGATCCGCGACGAGCAGCCGGGCGCCCTCGGCTGCGAACGCCTCGGCGATCGCCTTGCCCATGCCCTGCGCCGCCCCGGTCACCACCACGTTCTGGCCGTCGAATCTGTTCATCTGGTGCTCCCTGCGTCGGTGAATGTCTCGTCGGAGGTTAGGTCGGATCTGCTGGCGCCGCCGTCCCGCGCTGGCGGTCCGCGCTGCGGGCGAGCCGCTGCATGGTCCGCAGGTTACGCAGCGTTTCCCCGGCCGGGATCTCGGGCGGCTTCTGCCCCCGGCACGCCGCGGCGAAGTCCGCGGCCTCCAGGTAGTAGGCGTTGTCCCCGGACGCGTCGATCTGCTCCCGGCGGCCGTCGGCGTAGCTGACCTCGATGGTGGCCGGCGGCAGGTGCCCGTACCACGGCATGTCGACGACCGCCTCGCCCTGGCTGCCCAGCACCGAGACCCGGGTGGACAGCGGGGAGTTCATCGAGCAGTCGAAGATCGATACCATCCCGGACGGGTAGACCATCGTCCCGTAGAACTGCTCGTCCACCCCGGACGCGGCGTACCGGGCGATGCCGGAGACCTGGCTGGGCTGCTCCCCCGCCAGGTAGTTGGCGAGGCTGACGCAGTAGCAGCCCACGTCGCGCAGCGCCCCGCCGGCCAGCCGCGGGTCATAGCGGATGTCGGTGGCCGGATCGGCGGCCAGGAAGTTGAACGACGACCTGATCGTGCGGATCTGGCCGAGCGCGCCCGAGCCGGCCAGCTCCCGCAGCAGCCGCGCCTTGGGATGGTGCCGGTACATGAACGCCTCGGCCAGGACGAGGTCCCGGGACGCCGCGAGGTCGAACAGTTCCCTGGCCTCGGCCTCGGTCGGGGTGAGCGGCTTCTCGCACAGGACGTGCTTGCCCGCCTTGAGCGACTCCGTCACCCACGGCGCGTGCAGCGCGTTCGGCAGGCAGACGTACACGCACCGTACGCCGGGATCGGCCAGCAGCTCGGGGTAGCTGCCGTACGCCGTGGCCTGCAGCCGGTGCTCGCCGATGAAGCGCACGGCACGGTCCCGGTCGCGGCTGGCGACCGCGCCGACGCGGCTGCCTGGCAGCCGGCCGAGCCCGGGCACCACGTCCGCGGCGATCTGGGCCGTGGACAGGATCCCCCAGGTCAGCGGCTCGCCGCTGGCGTCAGGCCGGGCCACGCCTGGCATCGTCAGCTGCCTGCCCCGTCGGACTTGACGAGGATCTTGCCGTCGCTGCGGTTCTTGGTCTCCTCGATGGCCTCGACCAGCTGCTCCAGCGGGTACCGCCGGGTGATCGCGAGCGACATGTCGATCTTGCCCGATGCCATCAGCGCGATGACGTTCGGGAAGTCCCAGGATCCGCAGTGCCCGAGCGAGCCGTAGGTCGATGCCGCCTTGAGCTGGTGGTCGATGAAGCGCAGTTCGGCCGGCCTGCCGTCCATGCCGATGACCGCGATCTTCCCGCCCACCGCCAGCGACCGCTCGGCGGGCCGCAGCACGGCGGGGAAGTTGCCCGAGGCCTCGACGGCCATGGCCACGCCCTGCCCGTGCGTCACGTCGGCGATGACCTCCGCCGCCGGTACCTCGACCGGGTCGTACACGTGCGTCGCGCCGAGGTCACTGGCCAGCTTGCGGCGGCCGGGGAGCGTCTCGAAGCAGAACACCCGGCTCGCGCCGGCCGCGCTGACCAGGGCGACCGAGGCAAGGCCGATGGGGCCGGCGCCGAAGACCGCGACCGCGCTGCCTGGCTTGAACCCGCCGGCCCGGGTGAAGATGCCCTCGTAGGCGACGCTGGTCGGCTCGCAGGTCGCTCCGACCTCAAGCGCCGTCTCGGCCGAGCCGTACCGCTCGGCCACCTCATTCAGCGACCAGCAGTGCTTGGCGTCAACCTTCAGGTACTCGGCGAAGCCGCCGTCGATGGTGAAGCCCAGGTCCTCGACGTACTGGCACTGGTTCCAGTAGCCGCCCCGGCACGGGGTGCAGCGGCCGCACCACTGGATCTCCTCGGCCGCGACCAGGTCGCCCTCGGCGAAGTCAGTCACCTCGCGGCCGGCCGCCACCACCGTCCCGGAGATCTCGTGCCCGGTGACGACCGGAGCGCGCAGGTGGTAGGGCAGCAGCATGTAGCCGTCGCTGTCGGTCTCGAACATGTGCACGTCCGACCCGCAGATCCCGCAGGCGCCCACGCGGAGGATGACCTCATGCGGGCCGGGGTTCTCGGGCGTCGGCACGGTCACCAGCGAGGCGGTCGGGTTGCGGTACGCGGTATTCGCGTACACCGCCCAGTGCCCCTCGCGCTGCCGGGGGGTCAGCTCCCCGGGATTCTTCGGCGCCCACTCGGCGTCGATAACTACTCCGCGCACTGTCCACTTCCTTTCTCCCGCGAGCCTCGCCCGCGGCGCGCAGCTTGATGTGATCCGGCTCGCGATCCTCAGGCTCCGGGCGGCTGCCGGTCGATGAGGGCGATGGCTTCGGCGGCCGAGAAGGCCCGGTCCGGCGCGATCCGCTCCAGCCACCAGGTCAGCCCGGCCTCGGCGTAGCCGGGCATGACGTCCTGGCGGCCCCAGCAGTCCGGCCCGTTCAGCACGACGTCGAAGGGCCGGTCCGACTCGCGCCACTTCGTGACGTAGGCCGTCAGCTCGGCGAGGGCCGGTACCGTTGGGAGGCCGCCGCCGACGAGTTCGGGGACCACGCCGTCCCAGCGCGCCGCGCGCCGCAGCGGCGCCTTGTTGGGCCACCACCCGGCCACCCAGACCGGTATCCGCGGCTTCTGCACCGGGGTGGGCAGGAACGTGACCGGCCCGACGCGGTACTCCTGCCCGGTGAATGTCACCTGCTCCCCCGACCACAGGCCGCTGAGCAAATCCAGGCCCTCATCCAGCCGCCGGGCCCGGCCCCGGTCGGAGTACTCCTCGCCGAAGAGGGCGAATTCCGCGTCCGGCGGGTAGCCGAGCCCCGCGCCGAAGACCAGCCGGCCGCCGGACAGCTGGTCCAGCGACACGCTCTGCCGGGCGACCTGCCAGGGCCTGCGCCTCGATAGCGGGGTCATCAGCGCGCCGAGCCTGACCCTGCTGGTGGCCACCGCGGCCGCGGCGAGGGCAACCCACGGATCGACGACGGGATAGCGATCGGTGGCGGAGAACAGGATGTGGTCCCAGATGAAGAACCCGTCCCAGCCCGCCGTCTCCGCCCGCGCCGCGAGCTCGCCGATCAGGCCAGGGTCGCCAAAGGGGCCGAAGTTCGGGACGAACACTCCGTAGCGCACTCAGAATCCTTTCGCGGCCGGCACGGCCTGCTGGTCAGGCCGCGCTCTGCAGGATCTTGTCTACGTCCATCCGGTCGTGCACCACGGCAGAGATGTTGGCGGTCGCCCGCTCCGGATCGGCGGACTGGAAGATGTTGCGCCCGACCGACGCGCCGATCGCGCCGGCGCTGATCGCGCTGTCGATGATCCGCAGCAACTCGGGCTCGGTGACGCGGGGACCGCCGGCCACGATGACCGGCTTGGTGACGGCGGAGACGATCTCGGCGAAGCCGTCGGCCGTCCCCGGCCAGTTCGTCTTGATGATGTCGGCGCCGAGCTCCTCGGCGAGCCGGCAGGACCGCCGCAGGTAGGTCACCTGATCCTCGGGCGCCCAGGACCCCTCCTGGTAGGCGCCGGGAAGCTCCGCCTCCACGACGTAGGGCAGGCCGAGCCGTTCGCATTCGTCGCCGAACCCGGCCACCATGCTGATCACGGCTTCCTCGGTCTCCGGAATCAGCTGCATCATGATCCCGACGCCGTCGGCGCCGGCCGCAGCCGAAGCCTGGGCCGACCAGATGGCCGTCTCACGCCGGCAGGACTCGAACGCCGTGGCGCTGACCTTGGCCACGAAGCCGCCGGCCGGGTAGGCGCGGAACGCTTCGGCACAGGAGCGGCCGACCGGCGGGCTGATCAGCACCGAGTCGGCTCCGCCGGCGAGCGCCGCGGCCACCTTGTCCGGCGTCTGGTCAAGCTCCCGGTACAGGCTGGACGTGCTGGTGCTATGGGAAGCCGCGAAGAGGATGAACCGTCCGGTCTCCTGGTGCAGGAGATGGCGCAGCCGCAAGTCCTTGCCGCTGATAGACATGGATCCTGTCCTTTCGTTCATTACCGTCGTTCGTTACCGGGCACCGCGGGCGCCCGGCGGCCGCCAGCGCTACGGGCTCACGTTCAGTTCCGGGGCGGCCAGGTCATCGGCCGCCCGCGCGGTCACCCGGGAGAAGGCATCAAGGACCGCCTTGCCGACCCTGGGGTCGTTGACCGGCGCGGGGACCTCGGCCAGCGGCACCCGGCGGTCCAGCGTCTGCGCCAAGGTGGCCAGGAACACCGCGTCGGCGGCGGGATCCTCCAGCGGGCCGCCGGCCGCGGCCGACGGGGAGAACCCGCCGGTGGGAGCCACCACCTCGACCGGGCCGCGGTGCAGGTTGACCGACTCCGCGAAGATCCTGGCCAGCTTCCCGGCCTCGTCCGCGGTGACCCGGACAAGATCGAGGTCGGGGCTGTGCCGGGTGTGCAGCCGCCCGGGCTCAACCGAGTCGGCGGCCATGTTGATGAAGTCCATGCAGCCGGGCACGAACACCATGGGAAGTCCCGATCCGGCCAGGGCGCGCATCCGCGACGGCGGTCCGGGAAACACGCCGCCGCACTCCCGGTCGGCGATCTCGTTGGTAGTCAGGTTGACGACCGCGGCAAACCGTCCCTCGCCCGCCAGGCGCTCCATGGATGAGCCGCCGACCCCATTGGAGTGAAACGCGACCACGTCCCAGCCTGACCGGTCGAGTTCACCCAGAATCTGCATGCCGACCGGCGTGGTGTTGCCATTCATCGTGATCGCGACCGCGCCCAGCCGCGCCGCCTGAGGCTCCAGCGGGAGTTCCGGGCCCGTTATGCTCGCCGCGCCCTGATTCAGGATCGCCCTGGTAAAGCTGTTGACGCCCTGCAGGTCGACCACTGAATGCATCACGGCCACGTCCGAGGTCCCGACGAAGGGGGCGAACTTCCTGGCGCCGGACGCCACCGGCGTAATGATAAGCTTCGGTACCCCGAACGGCAGCTTCTGCAGGCCGGCCGAGCCGAGCAGCGATCCGTTGAGGCCGCCAATAACAACGACCCTGGAAAACTTTCCCCGGTCGTATTCATCGCGAAGGAAAACCGATAGGCAGCCGGACATTGCGGCAATTGCCTCACCGCGGCTGCCGAGCGCCTGGATAGCCTCGATGTCCGTCCCGCCGGCGCGGGCCACATCAGCATTACTCACGTCCGGCGTGAAGCCGAGGTTGGCACGATTCCGGATACCGGTATCGATAATCCGGGCATTCGCGCCGTGCCGGCGGATCAAATCGGCCAGGAGTAGGGCTTCCGGTCCTTTCGTATCCAGTGTTGCAATCACGGCCACGGTAAGCTGGTGCTCAGCCACTACATTTCCCTGACCTCTGTCGTTCGCGTCGGACCTTGCCGTCGGCCGTTCCTTACCTGGACCGGCACTCAGCCGTCAGCGAGGGGCCTCGCTAAACCGCACGTACTGCGTGCCGTTGCTCCACAATATTCGGCCACAGTGAACGTGTCAACAGCCATTGGGCCCGCTTGTTCGGTAACAGCAGACGCGACGGACAGGACCCAGCGAACCGGGCGGCGGTGACCGCGAGGTCAGAACGACGGCGGAGAGTTAACCCACACGTACTCTCCGACACTGTCGTCGATGTTCTGGATGCGATGCGGCAGCACGCTCGGGAAATAGATACTGTCACCAGGGTTCAAGATGAATACCTCGTCGCCTACCCACACCTTGAACCGGCCGGAGAGGATCACCCCCCACTCGACCGCCCCGGGCTTTGTGTTGTGGACCATGGGCTCGTCGCCGGTCTGCCCGCCTGGTTCATACCGGCCGTGGATAGGTTCAAGCCGGGTGTCGGGGTCACTCACCATCAGCCGGAATTCGACGCCTTTCATCGAGGGGAGGCTGCGGCCGGTACCGGCCCGCGTGACCATCTGGGACTCGGCCGCTTTCGTGGTGCTGAAAAAATGCAGCAGTTCCACGTCGAGTGCCGAGGCGACCCGCTTGAGCGCCGAGATGGACGGTTCTCCGCGGCCTCTCTCCACCTCGCTCAGGAATGATGCTGACAGGCCCGACAACCTGGCTAGCTCCCGCAAGCTGTACCGGTGCGCCCGGCGGAGCTCAAGGATCCGCCTGCCAATCCGCTGGAAGTCGTCATCAGTGTCGAACGGATCGGCACTGCCTAGCGAGGCTTCGGACATTTCGCCACTCCCGTCGCGACTATGGGCGGGGTGACCGCCGCATACAGTCGGCTAACACTCATCACACTAACGCACCTAGGTCACGCTGGCCCGGGCGCCGGCCCGGCGGGCCAGCCAGGATGCCGCCCGCCTGCCGTGGCGCGCTTAGATCAAAGGAGCCATTGCCGTCTGCCCTCCGTCAATGAAGATTGTCGAACCGGTGAGATAGTCCGGCGCGTCCAAGATCAGGTACTCGATCAGATTGGCGACTTCATCGGGCTTGCCGACCCGGCCGAGCGGATTGATCCTGGCGAGTGCCTCCGCGCTGGCATTCTGCACGAAATCGTCCACCATCGAGGTATGCACCCAGCCCGGGGCGACCGCATTAACCTGGATGCCGCGCGGGGCCAGGTCGATGCACAGTGATCTGGCCAGCGAGCTCACCGCCGCCTTGGCGGCGCTATAGGCGCTCGACGATTCTTCCGATACGACGCTGTTGGTCGAGGCGATGAGCACCATCCGCCCCGAGCCGGCCTCGGCCATCAGCCGCGCGGCGGCCACCGCGGGGTAGACGGTCGAGTCGAGCGTCGTGCCGATGGTCGCCTGCCACCGCTCGGCGGTCAACTCGAGGAAGTCGCACGGCTCATAATCCCCGCGCAGTCGACGAACGCCGCCGGCCCGCCCAGCCGCTCGGTCAGCGCCGCGACCATCTCGCGCGCCTGCGCTTCCACCGCGCAGTCGGCGGCGTGGACTTCGACCGAGGCCTCCTGGTGGTTCTTCAGCAGTTCTTCGCGCGCTTGCCGCAGCACCGGCTCGCGCCGCCCCGATATGCCGACCGACATGCCCCGGTCAAGCAGCAGGCCGGCCACGGCCAGGCCGATGCCGGTGCCACCGCCCACGATCAGGGCGGCAGGCTTCCTCTTCGCTGTCAACCTGTGATCCTTTCGGTCTGGTGCCTGCTCAGGTCGTGGATCATCTGCTCGACGGACGCGCACGGGACCGCGCCCGATCGGGTGATCGCGGCGCTCACGTCGACGCTCTTCGCGGACCCGACGTCTTCGGTCAGGCGTCCGCCTACGTACACCCGGGGATGAATGCCGCGCTGGCGCAGCCGCCGCATGAGATCGCCGGTCAGGCTGGCTGCGAACCCGTTGTAGGTGCTCAGCGCGATGGCATCGGCCGCGGACTCGGCGGCGGCCGCGGCGACCGCCTCATTGTCGACGCTGGTGCCCAGGTCGATGACCTCGCAGCCGAGTTCGGTGAGCACGCCGATGACCACGTACAGCCCGTACTCGTGGACGTCCCCGCCCGCCGACACCACCCGCAGGCCGGACAGCCGGGGTGGCGGATCCATCAAGTGCAGCGAGTCCAGGACCTTCTGCCGCGCGGTGACCGCGCGCTTGAACGTGTCGGTGGGAACGACGGGGCGTCGGCCGCGCGGATAAGAGGAGTCCGCTTCGCCGGCGCCGAATGCCCGCTCGATCGCGGCGGCGCCCAGCCGTTTGGTCGCGACCAGGAGCTGCAGCGGATCGCCGGTGTCGACCCCGAGCAGTTCCAGGCCGTCCAGCAGATTGCGGTAGACGGCGCGGCCGCCGGCCAGGATCTCGTCCCGCAGCGCGTACACCGGCCGCCAGTCGATGAGCTGCACCGTCTGCCTGGCCCGGCGTTCGGCCTCGTTGCCGATCTCCAGTGACTGCACGATGTCCTCGACCGTCGGGATCCGGCTGGGCTCGGTGAGCGGCGTCGGGTGCACGGCCGCGCCGGTCGGATGGGCGAGCTGGCAGGCGATGGTGAAGAAGATGTCGCTGGTGATGATCGCGGCGTTGCGGTCCAGCGAGTAGGAGGCATCCAGCGAGTTGGTGTCCCCGTGCACCAGCGAAGGCGGCACCCGGCTGACGTTGACCCGGTCCAGCGCCAGCCCGAAGGCCTGCTTGAGCAGCGGATCGGCGAAGGTGGAGCCGTAGCTGGGCGCATAGGCCGCCCCGATCAGGTCATCGGCGATGTGCCGGTGCAGCAGGCACCAGCCCAGCGAGGTCGCCGCGTCGTGGAACGAGGCGCAGAAGCCGTCGTCGATGTAGGAGTCGAGAACCACTCCGTCCGCCTTCTTGCCGGCGATGACGCCGATGGCGACGACGGTGCTGATCATCTGCTCTACGTCCGATGACCAGCCGGGGTAGCGGTATGCCTGCTGGGACAGGTTGCCCACGTAGCCGAAACCCGCCTCGATCGCCGCGCTGGCGTTCTCGACCGACGCGGGGCTGCCCACCGCATGGTCGTTGAGGATCGGCTGTATATCCAGGTCAGCCCCGGCTCCCTGCCAGTCGTCGCGGGTCCAGAACATGATCCCGGTCTCCTCGAGCGCGGCGGGCCTGGCCAGCGGCGGCAGCCCCATCCGGCGGTCGGCGGTCAGCGACACCCGGTCGCACTTCAAGTCGAGGCGGCGGCAGGCCGCCAGCACCTCGCCGAGCGCCTCGCGGGTCTCCGGCCACGACTTGAGCCCGAGGTTGATGTAGTAGGTGATCTCACCGCGGCCGGCCGCGCCCTGCTTGTACTCGCGCTCGGACCTGACCTGCCGGTTCCGGCAGTACCGGGACCGGCCGGTGACGAGGGTCCGGGCCATCGCCCGGCCGCGCTCGGCCAGGGCCCGCCCGTCGGGCAGGTCCGCGGGCACCAGCTCGAGGTCAGCCATGGCGGCCCGGCGCCGCCGCGAACTCGGTCTCGGCCAGCCGCAGTCCGGCCGCGGGGAACTGGCTGGACAGCAGGCCCACCGCCCACAGGACGTAGCCGGTATCCACGCCCACCGGCAGGCTCGCCGGGACCAGCGCTCCCCTGCTCCGGGCGGTCCGCAGCGCCGTCTCGATGATCCGTTCCGGGTGCGGGGCGTGCGCGAAGATCCCGCCGGTGGCGATGAGGGAGGTCGCCTGGCGCAGGTCACGCCCCGTCTTCCTGATGGCCTGCGCGCCGGCGCCGAGCAGGACGCTGAACCTGCCCGCATGGCGTTCGATGGCGAGCGTGCAGGCCAGGCCGGCCAGCCGGCGATCCAGTCCAGCCTCGGCCGGGTCGGCGGCGAGGTAGCCGGGGTGCTCCCCGCGGCGGCGCACGGCGAGGTCCAGCGAGTCATCGCCCGGCGGCACCAGGCCGCCGCGGCGGCCCGCCTCGAGCAGGGCGTCGGCGTTCTCTCGCAGCCCCAGGTCGCCCTCTACGGTACGGACGGCGGCATCGCCCAGCACCGAGTGCACGTCCGTCGTGGCCCCGCCGACGTCGATGACCACCGGGCAGTTGAGCGGCGGGTAGCGATCGCCCAGGCCGGACAGCGCGCCGGCGCCGGCCAGCACGGCGGACGGGGTGGGCATCCGCACCACGCCGGCCAGCGCGGAGGCGGACAGGTAGCGGCCCTTGCCCATGACATGATCGACGAATACGTCCCTGATCGCCTCCTGGGCCGGCCCGGCGGCCAGTGTCCCCACCCGCGGCATGACGTTGGGCACGAACCGGACGACGGGCCGGCCGGACAGCACCCGCCGCACCTGCGGGTAGGCATCCTCGTTGCCGGCCACGATGACCGGCAGGCCGGGGGCGAGCCTGCGCAGCTGCACGGCGCTCGCGACGATGGACGCCTGGTCACCCTGGCTGGCCCCGCCGGTCAGCAGCACGATGTCCGGCGCCGCGGCCGCGAAGCCGGCCACCGACTCGGCGGGCAGCTGCGCGCTGGCATAGGACGAGGTGACGCGCGCCCCGGCGGTGCTCGCCGCTTGCCGGCCGGCCTGGACGGTCAGCGTCTCCTCTTTTCCCACCACGCACAGCCGCAGCCCGCCCGCCGCGCTGGAACAGGCCACGGACGCGATGTCCGCGGCGTTGATGCCGGGCGGCAGCAGCCCGCGCAGCACCTGGTCGCGGGCGCGGGCGAATCCTCTGGCCAGCTTGTCGCGCACGGTCTGCGACGTGGCCCGGGAGAGCACCCGGCCCTGCCTGGTCACGCAGGCCACCTTGGTGAACGTGCTGCCGAGATCGCCAAGCACCAGCAGCTCGTCCGGGTCGGCCAGCCCGGCGGCGCTCATCGATCACCGCTCATCGATCACCGCCACCGTGGCCCCCACCGGCACCACGGCGCCCTGCGCCGCGGTTATCGCGGCGACCACCCCGGCGACGGGCGCCTCGATCTCGGTGTCGACCTTGTCGGTGCCGATCCGCACCAGAGCCTCACCCGCCGCGACGGACTGGCCCACGGTAACCAGCCATTCCTCGATCGTCGCCTCCTGCATGGTCACCCCCCACTTCGGGAGAACCACGTCCATGGCCACCTCCCGTCAGCCGGCCGGGCTCACGGCCGTCGTCATCGCGGTCCGGATCTTGTCGGCCGATACGGTGACCGCGCGTTCCAGTACCGGGCTGAACGGGATGGGGACGTCCTCCCAGGTGACCCGGACCGGCGCGGTCCGCAGCTGCGGCCAGCAGTTCTCCATCACCCGGGCAGCGATCTCGGCGGCGGCGCCGCAGGTGCGGCGGGCCGGGTCGGCGACCACCAGGCGGCCGGTGCGGCGGACCGACGCGAAGACCAGCGGCCAGTCGAAGGGGATCAGCGTCCGCGGGTCGATGACCTCCGCCGATATGCCCGTCGCCGCCAGCTCGTCGGCTGCCGTGAGGGCCTGCGGGACCGCCGATCCGATCGCCACCACGGTCACGTCCGTGCCGGGACGCATGATCACCCCCTGGCCGAGCCGGATGCCGCCGCCGGCTTCTGGCACCTCCCCCCGGCTGCCCGCGAGCATCAGGTCGAGCAGGAAGACCACCGGATCCGGATCCCTGATGCTCTCGACCAGCAGTGCCCTGGCGTCCGCGGGGGTGCTGGGAAACACCACCTTGATGCCGGACAGCGACATCAGCAGCGGGTGCGGGTTCTCCGAGTGCTGGGCGGCCGCCGATCCTGACGGGCCGGTGCCGGTGAACAGCACGAGCGGCAGGCAGACCTGGCCGCCTGACATGTACCGCAGCCGCGCGGCCTGGTTGGCGACCTGGTCCAGCGCGACGTAGAAGAAGCTGGAGAACATCAGGTCCATGACCGGGCGCAGCCCGCAGGCCGCGGCGCCGACGCAACTGCCGACCACCGTGGCCTCCGATATCGGCGAGTTCCTGACCCGCTTCCTGCCGAACGCCTGTACCAGGCCCTTGGTCGCGCCGATGGTGCTCAGCTCGACGTCCTCGCCGATCACGATGACCGAGTCATCCTCGGCCATCGCCTCGGAAAGGCCGCGGGCGATGGCATTGGCGAAGTACATGGCGGTCATCGGGCGCCGCCCGCCGCGTACAGGTTCTCGACTGCCTCGCCGGGGTCGGGCTCCGGGCTGCGCCGCGCGAAATCCACGGCATCGGCGATCATGGTGCGCTCCGCCGCCCAGATCCCGTCCAGCCCGTCCTGCGTCACCCCGGCACGGGTCAGCAGCACCGAGCTGAATCCGGCGATCGGATCCCGGCCCTTCCACTGGTCGATCTCCTGCTGCGGCCGGTAGTGCCCGGAGAATGCCTCTTCCCCCTCGTTGTGGGCGAGAATCCGGTACGTCTTCGCCTCGATCAGCGATGGCCCGCCGCCGCCGCGCGCCCGGTCGGCCGCCGCCTGGACGCTCCGCTGCACCGCCGCGACGTCGTTGCCGTCCACCGCGGTCGCCGGCACCCCGAAGGCGCGCGCCCGGTCGGCGATCTCGCCCGCGGTGATGTCCTGCGTCCGCATCCACTCGGTGTATCCGTTGTTCTCGCAGAGGTAGACGACAGGCAGCTGCCAGACCGAACTGAGGTTGAGCGCTTCCAGCAGGACGCCCTGGTTGGCTGCCCCGTCGCCGAAGAAGCACACCGTGACGGTGTCGCGGCCCAGCACGCTGTCGGCGAGGGCGGAGCCGGTCGCGATGGGGATGCCGCCGCCGACGATCCCGTTCGCGCCCAGGATGCCGAGGCTGTAGTCCGCGATGTGCATCGAGCCGCCCTTGCCCTGGCACAGCCCGGTCCGCTTGCCCATGATCTCGGCCATCATCAGGGCGGGCTCGGCACCCTTGGCGATGAGGTGGCCGTGTCCCCGGTGCGTGCTGGTGATCTTGTCGTCGTCGCGCAGTACCGAGCACGCCCCGACGGCGATCGCCTCCTCGCCGACGTAAAGGTGCACGAAACCGGGCAGCTGTCCCTTGCTGAAGAGCTGCTGCAGTTGCTCCTCGAACAACCGGATCCGCACCATCCGGGCGAGGATCTTCAGCTCCCGCTCGGTCTGCGTCCGGCCCTGGTAGGAGGATCCGACCTCGGCCGCGAGCTCAGCACTCATGCCTTCTCCTATTCCATTACCAGTCCGCCGCTGACGTTGAGCGCCTCGCCGGTTATCTGTGCCGCGGCAGGCGACGCCAGGAACAGGACCGCCTCGGCCACGTCGCGCACCGACTGGAACTGGCCGAGCGGCATGGAATCCAGCCAGGACTTCCTGATCGCGTCCTTGGGCTCGCCGGTCAGCGCCGATACGACGTCGTACTCCTCTTCCTGCAGTTCGGTGTCGATGAAGCCAGGGCAGACGCAGTTGACCCGCACCTGCGGCGCGGCCTCGACCGCAGCGGTCCTGGTGAAGCTGATCACCCCGGCCTTGGATGCGTTGTAGGCGCAGATGTAGCGGTTCGGCCGCTTGGCTGCCTGGGAAGCGATGTTCACGATCGACCCGGATCCGGCCGACAGCATGTGCGGCAGCGCCGCCTGCGTGGTCAGGAAGACGCCCCGCAGGTTGACCGCGAGCACCCGGTCCCAGTCGGCTGGGCTGGTCCGCAGCAGCGGAGCGATGGTGACGATGCCGGCGTTGTTGATGAGGTGATCCAGCCGCCCGAACCGGGCGACCGCCTGGCCGACCAGGCGCCGCACGTCGCCGGGATCGCTCACGTCGGCGGGCTCGGCGGTCACCGTGCCCGGCCCGGCCGCCGAGATCTCCGCCGCGGCGGCCCGGGCGCCTGCCTCGTTCACGTCGCAGATCAGCACGGACGCACCCGCCTGCGCGAACGCGGCCGCGATCCCCCGGCCAAGCCCGCGCGCGCCGCCGGTGACGATCACCGACTGGCCGCTGAACGTCACGGTTAGCCCCTGATCGCGCCGCTGAGCACGAAGCCGCCGCGGAACAGCCGCGACAGCGCGAGATACAAGATGAGAACCGGAATCGAGTACATGATCGAGTAGGCGGCGATCTCCCCCCAGCGGATGACGTTGCCGCCGAAGAAGCCGTACATCGCCACCGGCGCCGGCTGCTGCGAGGAGTTCGAGATCAGCACGAGCGGGACGAGGAAGTTACCCCAGGCATTGATGAAACCGAAGATGGCGGCCGCGCCGATCCCCGGCAGCGTCAGCGGGACGACGACGCGCGTGATGATCTGCATCGTGCTGGCCCGCTCCAGCCGGGCCGACTCCTCCAGGTCGATCGGCACCGCATCCATGAAGTTCTTGATGATCCAGAGCTCGAACGGCAGCGCGGTGACGCCCAGGAAGATCGACGCGGGTACCAGGGCGAGGAAGTTGCGGGGGGCGAAGATCTGGTAGATGGGCACGATCAGGATGGACAGCGGCACGCCCGCCAGCATCAGGATGCCGAGCAGCAGCGGTCCCTTGAACGGTATGTGCCGACGCGAGAACACGTAGCCGGCCAGGGTGGCCGGGATCGTCGCGATCACGGTGGCAATGAGCGAGATGATCACGCTGTTGCGCAGCGCCAGCAGGTTGGCCGAGTTCCCCGCGGTGGTGAAATTGTGGAAGGTGAAGTGCGGCCACTCGAGCGTCTGGCTCGCCTGCGAGTCGACCGAGCCGAGTAGGAGCCAGATCAGCGGCGCGATGAAGAGAACGCCCAGGATCAGCAGCGTGACGTTGCTGATTACCTTCCCCGAGGTCACCCGGGGCGGCCGGACCGCGGCCGCATCCGGCGGTACCTCCAGTGCGGGCGGGAGCGTTTGCTGTTCCACTGCCACCGAGGCGGCCTCCTTGAGTTCGATCGTCGGTAACCGGCGACAGGCGGATCAGGTTCGTTCTCTCGACAGGCGCACGTAGACGAAGCTCAGGATCGTCGCCAGGATGACCATGGCGTCCCCGATCAGCGCGCCGTATCCGAGGTTGTCGTACTGGAAGGCCTGCTGGTAGGAGTAGACCGGCAAGATCATGGTGGATGTCCCCGGGCCGCCGGCGGTCATGATGTAGACCACGGTGAAGTTGGCCAGGGCCAGCAGGGTCATCAGCAGGATCGTGGTGACCAGGGTCGGCCGCAGCAACGGCAGGGTGATCCTGAAGAATCGCTGCACCGCGTTGGCGTTCTCCATCTTGGCCGACTCGAGGATCTCGCCGGAGATATTCCGCAGCGCGGCGGCGAAGAGGATCATGGCCAGCCCGGTGAGGTTCCAGGCGTTCGCCGCGCTCACGATCAGCAGCGGCCCGGACTGCAGGAAGTCCGCGTTCGGCTGTCCGAACAAGGTCGTGTAGGTGCCGTGTCCGGTGGTGGCGGCGTACCAGGCCAGCGCGACCACCACCGGCGGAAGGACGAAACAGACGATGACGATGCCGCCGACCACGATCCGGGTGATGCCCAGCGCGTTCTGCATCGCCACGGCGAGGATGAGGCCGACCAGCGTAGCTCCCACCACGGCGGAGCCGAGCACGAAGAACGCGGTCAGGTACAGCGACTGGTGGAAGACCGCGTCACCGGCCAGCCGGTGCAGGTTCGCCGCTCCGGTGAAGCTGAAATGCTTCGACGTCGGGCCGATGAGCTCGTCGTTGGTGAACCCGAGGTAGAAGGAGTAGATAACGGGTCCGACGAACAGGGCCGCCAGGAGCCCGATCGCCGGGATGAGCAGCGGGATGCTGGACCAGGTGAACCGCTTCCTGTCCAGTCGCCGGCCGGCCGGGGGCTCGGACATCACGGCAAGGCCTGGCGCCGGTGCCGCTGGCATGAACTCGCTGACGCTCATAGCAGATGTCCTAGCCCCCCGCGGGGCATCGTGGCCGGATGGGATCGGTCAGGGAATCGTCTCGACCTTGTCGGCGCCGAGCTGGCCGGTGATGTAGCTCTTCATCACGTTGATCGCGGCGTCGATCGAGATATTCGGATTCTGGATGATGGCACCGGTCGCGTTGTTGAATCCCGTGCCCCAGACGGTGAACGGCGCGGTAGTCGGCTCTTCCTGCGAGGCCGGCAGCAGCTTGGCGAAGAACGCCTGGTAAGGCGGCGCGTAATTGACGAATGCCGCCGCGCTTGACGCCTTGTTGCTCGGCGGCACCCAGCCGCCCCAGTTGCTGGCGTCGATCATGTTCGTCTGCTCCTGCGCGGTCTGGATGAAGTCCCAGGCCAGCTGCGGATGCGCGGTCTGGGCGCCGATGGACAGCTCCCATCCGCCGAGCGAGCTCGCATAGCCGGCCCCCTGCCCGTTGATGGTCGGCAGCTTGGTCACGGCCATGATCTTGGGAGCCTGCAGCCAGCACGGCCCGCAGGTGGACTTCACCCAGGACTCGGCGTAGAAGTTGGCGCCGACCGCGATCGCCGTCTTGTCCTTGGCGAGCAGGCCGGGCAGGCCATCGACCGCGTTCGGGTCCAGCAGCTCCGACACCGGAGCCGAAAGGCCCTTCTGGGCGAGGGTCTTGTAGAACTGCAGGGTCTCGCGCAGGCCCGGACTGTCCACCACCCACTTGCCGGTCTTGGCGTCGAAGATGGTCGAGTTCGTCGACCCGGCCAGCAGGTTGCCGCCGTTGTACTGGATGGCGATGGTGCCGCCGGCCGATCCGCCGGCCAGCCACAGCGGGGTGACGCCGGGCACCTTCGCCTTGATGGCCGCCGCGGCCGCGAGAACGTCGGCCCAGGTCTTGGGGTGCCACGGCACCGGCAAACCCGCCTTGCGGAACATCGGCATGTTGTACCAGAGCGCGTTGGTGTTCTCACCGTGGTTCACGCCGTAGAACTTTCCGCCGATGAGCGTCTCGTCCTGCACCGATTTCGGGATCTGCGACCAGTACGACGCGGTGGACAGGTACTTGTTGACCGGCAGCAGGAATCCCGAGCTCGACCATTCGCCCAGCTGGCCCGCAGGCAGCTCCGCGACGTCCGGCGCGGTCGAGGGGGTACGGAACAGCAGGCTCATCTTGTTCACGATGTCCGGGTAGCCACCCGGGATCGGCGTGAACTGCACGGTCACATTGGGGTGAGCCTTCTCAAACTCCTTCGCCACGGTTCCCCACCATTTAACGGCGAGCTGCGGGGTCAGGAATACGAACTGCGAGCCGTAGGCGACACGCAGGACGGTCTTGCCGTTCGCGGTCGTTGAACTGGGGCTGGCGGTACATGCTGCGATGAGCGAGGCCGCGCTGGCGATGACTGCCAGTATTCCCAGCCGCCTGCCACGCCTGTATCTTCGTGACACGAATAACCCTCTCTTCTGCCAGGATTCGGGATAGGCCCGGCCGCGCTGCTCGGGGATCCCTGACTGCTACGACAATTCCAATTCATTCACCGGAGCGGGTTGCTGCGGGGGAGCCGGTGACTGCCGGGAGGCGGATGAGGGCGACTGGACTGCAGACCTGTCAAGAATGCATTCGCCCGTCTCTGCCGAGAACAGATGCAAGTCGCGGGCGTCGAGCGCCAGCTCGATCTTCTCGCCCACGGCCACCTTCGCGGATCGGTGCAGGCGGCTCATGAGCCGTGTTCCCTCAGGCGTTACCACCTCAACGAATATCTCCGTCCCGGTGTGCTCTACGGCATCCGCTATTCCGGCGATATGATGGGTGCAACGAGCCGGGGCCTCAGCCCGCCAATGCAGGTCGTGCGGCCTGATACCCAGCGTAACTTTGCCGGATTCGCCTCCGGCGAGCGTATGAACACCTTCTATCTCGAAGCTGTCGCCCAGCGAATCGATCCGGAGCCTGGCGCTTTCAACTCCGGTCAGCTCGCCATCGAACAGGCTTATCTTGGGTGACCCGATGAAACTCGCGACAAATATGTTCGAGGGGGCGTCGTAGAGTAGCTGCGGCGTACCGACCTGGAGCAGCACGCCCTGGTTGAATACGGCGACGCGGTGACCCATGGTGAGCGCCTCCACCTGGTCGTGGGTCACGTACACGGTGGTTACCTCGAGCCGGTTGTGCAGGCGGACAAGCTCCGTCCTCATCTGGACCCGCAGGGCCGCGTCGAGATTGGACAGCGGCTCATCGAGCAGGAAGAGCTTGGGCTGCCTGATCAGGGCGCGACCCAGGGCGACCCGCTGGCGCTGACCGCCGGACAGCTGGTTCGGCCTGCGGTCCAGCAGCTTCTCGATGCCGAGCAGCTCCGCCACGTCTTCGATCCGCTTGCGCAGGTCGGCCCTGGGCTCATGGCGAATCTTCGGGCCGAAGGCAAGGTTGCGGTAGACCGTCATGTGCGGGTAGAGCGCGTAACTCTGGAACACCATGGCGATATCGCGCTTGCCCGGCGGCCAGAGGGTGGCATCCTGGTCGTCGATGAGAATCCGGCCGTAGGAAGGGGTCTCCAGTCCACCGATCATCCGCAGGCTGGTGGTCTTGCCGCAGCCCGACGGGCCGACCAGCACCAGGAACTCACCGTCGCGGGCTTCCAGGCTGAGGTCACGCACGGCCACGGTGCTGCCGAAGAGCTTCCACACAGACTCGAATTGGACCTTCGCCACAGGAGCACCCTCGCTAGATCCAGGCCCGCACCGCGCTAGCACGGGAGTGTCTGGGAAACTGGCTAGTCCGGCCATCATCGATATGTCCGCTGCTGCCGAACATTTGGTTGTAATGTGCATAAGGTAGTACGGCGGTAGTGGACGGTCAAGGGCCTCCGCGGCCTTCTCCCAGGTCACGGTCCGCGGCCGGCGACCGCAGTTGCCGGGCTTATCGGCCCGGCCCGCGCCGGGCGGGTAGCCTCGGTGCGATGGATGAGGCCCGGGCGACGACTGCGGCGCAGCGCCGCACCCTGCGCCAGCGGTACCCGTGGCTGGTACCCGGCAGCCTGCTGCTGCTTCTCACCCTGCTGACGGTCAACGTACTGGCCGACGGCCCGCTCATCCCGGTGGACCGGCGGATCCACAAGGCCGTGCACCACACGGCGAACACGCCGGACTGGCGGTGGCTCAAGAACGGCCCGGCCACGCCCGCCCGGATCCTGATCGACCTCGGCAACATCCGGTTCGCCTTCCCGATACTCCTGGTCATCGCTGGCTACGTGGCTTTCCGCCGCCACAGCCTGCGCCCGCTGGTCACCGCGGTCACCGGGATCGTGCTCATCCTGGCCATCGTCGTGCCCGCGAAGATCCTGATCGGGCGGCCGAACCCCGGCCACAAGCACCTGCCCGCGCATCAGCTCCTGGGCGCGTTCCCGTCCGGCCACACCACGACCGCGTGCGTCTGCTACATCCTGGCCGTACTCGTAATCGTTCCTGCCCCGGGAGGCCGAGGGCGGCGGATCGCGCTGAGAGCGGCGGCGGCGCTGGGCGTCCTGATCGGGCTGGCCATGATCTGGTGCAACCTGCACTGGTTCACCGATGTCATCGCCGGGTTCGCGCTCTCCGCGCTGATCATCCCGCTCACCATGTGGCTGACCTGGCGTGACGGCGGCCCGGCGGGGCCGGGCCAGCCGCTGCCGGGCGAGTCGCGCACGCTGGCCGCCTCCACCGACCTCCGGCGGCCGGACGGCTGACGAATCGCGCACGCCTGCCGCCTCCACCGACCTCCGGCGGCCGGACGGCTGACGAATCGCGCACGCCTGCCGCCTCCACCGACCTCGGCGGCCTGGCAGCTAGCGCGGACAGCTAGCCGCGGTCGGCGGCGATGGCCGCCACGACGCCGTAGGGCAGGTACCGGGGATGCACCAGCAGTGCCCTGGCCACCTGGCGGATCTCCAGCCGCCGCGGCGTCAGCATCGCCTCGCTGTAGCGCCAGGCGCCGCATTCATCGTGGCCGAACCGGCCGCCAAGGGACCGGCGGAAGCGCCGCGCGTCGCCGCCGTCGGCCTGCCACGTCGGCAGCCACGCGCGCAGGTCGGCGTCGCGGTCCAGCGTGGTCCAGTTCATCAGCTGCTCGGCGACCTGCCCGGCCGCGTCGATGACGAACGCCAGGTCGGCGCCGGCCTTGACGCCGTTGACCCGGCCCTCGCTCGCGTGACCGTGGTGGATGCTGGCCGAGGTGAATCGCACCCCCACGGCCAGCGCGGCCACCGCGTGACCAGCCTCGTGCCAGGCCGTCCGGACGGTGGCCTTGCGGGCCGCGGCCAGGCCGGGGAAGCAGCCGCAGTCATAGCGCTGCCTGACCCACCTGTCGTGGACGATGGACTCGTCGTCGTAGCGGATGACGCGGCTCAGCTGGTCCTGGATCCCGGCCAGGACGCGCTTGTCGGCAGGCTTCATGGGCGCAACACCGCCGAGCCTATCGCCAGTCGCCGGCCGGACGCCCGGCACCGGGCCTGAGTTTCGCTAGGCTGCCAGACAGCTGTGATCGGGAGGTCGCATGACAGCCGTGGCTGCCGGTGCCGCTGGTGCGAAGCCCGGCCCGGAGCCCGCGCCGCCGCTGCGGGCGGACGCAGTCGTCAAGTCCTTGCCGCCGCTGCCCGGAACACCCGGTGGCTGGGCCACGATCCTGGCCGATCCGCCGTGGCGGTTCACCAACCGGACCGGCAAGGTCGCCCCGGAGCACCGCCGGCTTGACCGCTACGACACCATGACCCGGACGGACATCTGCGCCCTGCCGGTGGCCGGTGTCGCCGCCGCGAACTCCCACCTATACCTGTGGGTGCCGAACGCCCTGCTGCCCGAAGGCCTGCAGGTGATGGCGGCCTGGGGGTACCGCTACGTGTCCAACATCGTCTGGGCCAAGCGACGCAAGGACGGCGGCCCGGATGGCCGCGGCGTGGGGTTCTACTTCCGCAACGTCACTGAGCTCCTGCTGTTCGGCGTCCGCGGCAGCATGCGAACCCTCCCGCCCGGCCGCCGCCAGGTGAATATGATCGAGACACAAAAGCGGGAGCACTCACGCAAACCAGACGAATCGTACGACCTGATCGAGGCATGCAGCCCCGCGCCGTTCCTCGAACTGTTCGCACGCTACCCGCGCAGGGGCTGGTCGGCGTGGGGTGATGAGGCCGAGGCCGACGTCACGCCGCGCGGCCGCCAGCATCCTGCTTACGGCATGCGGATGAGACCACTGGCGTGACTGGGACTGGGGAGGCAAGATTCAACGATGACCAAGGTGCCGAGTCTCCCACGGGGTAAGCGGCTGCGGGACAAGGAGCGGTCCGCCGTTGCCGCCGAGTTGCTCCGTCGCTACAACAGCGGCAAGAGCATCCGGGACATCTGCGCTGAGACTGGTTACAGCATCGGGCGCGTGCGGCGGCTGCTTGAGGAGGCGGGCGTCGAGTTCCGCCGGCGCGGAGGCGCAACCAGGGGCAAGGGTGCCCGAGCCTGACCTCCGGTACCGGTCGGCAGCCGAGTTCAAGCCCTTGGTCAGCCACCCTCTTAGCGATGACAATGACGGTTGCCCGGTCGCGCGCAGCGGTAGTAAACCGCTGGCCCGGGCGGTGGCCGGTTCAGCCGGGTGACTTCGCCCGCCGGCGTCTCCCACCAGACCGTTTCCCCGTGCCGTACCGGATCATCGATCGCGATGAATGCTGCGCCGCCGCGGCCCTGGATCCTCCTCGTGCCCGAGCTGGTGGTACGCACGATCACTGGCAGGCCCGGCGGCTAGGCCCGGACGGCCGGCCCGCCGAGACCGGAAGGAGCAGGACGGTGCATGGCGGCTGTTAGCGCTCACGATCGCGACCAGGGGCGGGACCGGTACGTCGTCGGGGTGGACTTCGGCACGCTGTCCGCCCGGGCGCTCGTGGTGCGGGCCGACGACGGCAGCCCTGCGGGCACCGCGATCCACGAGTACGCCCACCAGGTCATGGACGCCGAACTCGCCGCGACCGGCGAGCCGCTCCCCCCGGACTGGGCGCTGCAGGACCCGGAAGACTACCGTGCCGCGCTGCGGGCGGTCGTGCCCGCGGCGGTCAAGGACGCCGGGATCCGGGCGGAGCAGGTCATCGGCATCGGCACCGACTTCACCGCGAGCACCGTGCTTCCCGTGCTGGCCGACGGAACCCCGCTCTGCCAGCTCGACGGGCTCAGCGGCGACAAGCACGCTTACGTCAAGCTCTGGAAGCATCACGCGGCGCAGCGGCAGGCGGACCGGATCAACGAGCTGGCCGCCGAACGCGGCGAGCCGTGGCTGTCCCGGTACGGCGGGAAGATCTCCTCCGAATGGCAGTTTGCCAAGGCCCTGCAACTGCTGGACGAGGCACCCCGGATCTACCAGCGGACCGAGCGGTGGATCGAGGCGGCCGACTGGATCATCTGGCAACTCACCGGCGCGGAGACCAGGAACGCCTGCACGGCCGGCTACAAGGGCATCCGGCAGGACGGCCGCTACCCGTCCGGCGAATTCCTCGCCGCGCTGGACCCCAGGTTCGGCACCTTCGCCGCTGGCAAGCTGGAGCACCCGGTGTCGCCGCTCGGCAGCAGGGCAGGCTCGCTCACCGCGCAGGCGGCCGAGTTGACCGGCCTGCCCGCGGGTATCCCGGTCGCGGTGGGCAACGTGGACGCCCACGTCACCGCCCCGGCGGCCGGCGGCATCAGGCCGGACCAGATGGTCGCCATCACCGGCACCTCCACCTGCCACGTGATGAACTGCGAGACGCTGGCCGATGTACCCGGCATGTGCGGGGTGGTGGACGGCGGCATCGTGGCCGGGCTGTGGGGCTACGAGGCGGGACAGAGCGGCGTCGGCGACATGTTCGCCGCCTTCGTCCGGCACGGCGTGCCCGCGGGCTATTTCGACGAGGCGAGGAAGCGCGGGATATCCGTGCACGAGGTGCTGTCCGAGGAGGCGGCCGGGCACCCGGCCGGCGCCTCCGGGCTGATCGCGCTGGACTGGTACAACGGCAACCGGTCGGTGCTCGTCGACCACCGGCTGTCCGGCGCGATCGTGGGCCTGACGCTGGCCAGCACCGCGGCGGAGATCTACCGGGCGCTGGTCGAGGCCACCGCGTTCGGCACCCGGGTGATCATCGACGCGTTCGGCCAGGCCGGCCTGGCCGTGGGCGAGCTGATCATGGCCGGCGGCCTGCTCAGGAACGAGCTGTTCATGCAGGTCTACGCGGACGTGATGCGGCGCCCGCTGGGCGTGATCGGCACCGATCAGGGGCCCGCGCTCGGCTCGGCCATCCACGCCGCTGTGGCGGCCGGCGCCTACCGCGACGTGCCCGAGGCCGCGGCGGTGATGGGCACCATGCACCGCGACGTCTACCGGCCCGACCCGGCGAGCGCGGACGTCTACGACGAGCTGTACGCGGAGTATGTCCGGCTGCACGACTACTTCGGCCGCGGCGGCAACGAGGTCATGCACCGGCTGCGCGACCTGCGCGACCGGGTGCTGCCCAGAGGCCAGCCGGAAAGCGGAAGGTAATGATCATCCCGAACGCGCTTCGCGGCGGCGCCAGGCCTGGCGGATCCGGCCGACACCGGCGCGGCCGGTCTCCAGGCGTCACGACCAGGCCGGTGGTCGATGTGCCATTGCCGACACTCCAGCGGAGGCAACGGCACATCGACAACGGACCGGGCGCGGCGTGACCAGCCGGTCCGGTCTCCATGCGTCACGACCAGGTGGTCGATGTGCCATTGCCGACACTCCAGCGGAGGCAACGGCACATCGACAACGGACCGGGCGCGGCGGGGCGGCCGGTCCCGCGCGACCGCATCCGTGACCGCGAAGAACCGGGCACGTGACGGCAGCAGCAAGTACTCGCGGCACGGGCGTGAAGTGGCACGCGGAATGTCGGTACTGCCGGGTACTGTGACGGCGTGCTTGAGTTCTTTCACCCTGCCGTCAGGACGTGGTTCGAGCGCCGGTTTCCGGCCGGTCCGACCGCGCCGCAGGCAGGCGGCTGGCGCGAGATCGCGGCCGGGAACCACACCCTGATCGCGGCGCCGACCGGATCGGGCAAGACCCTGGCTGCCTTCCTCGTCTGCATCGACCGGCTGTGCCGGGCCGGGACGGCCGCGGACGGCGCCGGAACGGCCGGCGAAGCCCCCGGAGCGGACGGCGAAGCCTCCAGGCCCCGCGGTCCCCAGGTCGTATACGTGTCGCCGCTGAAGGCGCTGGCCGTGGACATCCAGCAGAACCTCGACGCTCCGTTGCGCGAGATCAGGGAGATTGGCGCCGAGCTCGGCCTCGCGGTGCCAGACATCCGGGTGGCGGTCAGGACGGGCGACACGGCCGCGGCGGCGCGCGCCGCGATGCTGCGGCACCCGCCCGATTTCCTCGTCACCACCCCGGAATCGCTGTACCTGCTGGTGACCTCTGAGCGCAGCCGGGAGATGCTGCGCGGCATCCAGACGGTGATCGTCGACGAGATCCACGCCGTGGCCGGCAACAAGCGGGGATCGCATCTGTCGATAACGCTCGAGCGACTCGCCCACCTCGCTGACGGGCCGGTGCAGCGGGTCGGCCTGTCCGCTACCCAGCGCCCGATCGAGACCATCGCCCGGCTGCTGGTCGGGGCGGGCGCCGGCCGGTCGGGCGCCGATGGTTCGCCGCAGTGCGCGATCGTCGACTCCGGCCACCGGCGCGAGCTGGATCTCGCCCTGCAGCTGCCCGACGACGAGCTGGAGGCCGTTCCCACCAGCGATCAGATGGGCCAGATCCTCGACCTGATCGCGGCTGAGGTGGAGCAGCGCAAGACCACCCTGGTCTTCGTCAACACCCGGCGGATGGCCGAGCGGGTGGCCCACCAGCTGGGCGAACGGCTCGGCGATGACCAGGTGGCCGCGCATCACGGCAGCCTGTCGGCCGGCCGGCGCCAGCGGGTCGAGGCGCGGCTGCGGGCCGGCGACCTGCGGGCCCTGGTTGCCACCGCCTCGCTGGAACTCGGCATCGACGTCGGGCCGGTGGAGCTGGTCTGCCAGATCGGCTCGCCGCGCAGCTTCGCCACGTTCCTGCAGCGCGTCGGCCGGTCCAACCACACCCTCAGCGGGATCCCCACCGGGCGGCTGTACCCGACCTCGCGGGACGAGCTGGTCGAGTGCGCGGCCCTGCTGCGCGGGGTCCGCGCGGGCCGCCTGGACGCGATCCTGGTCCCTGACCGCCCGCTGGACATCGTGGCCCAGCAGGTGGTGGCCGAGTGCGCGGCCGAGGAGTGGTCCGAGGACGAGCTGTTCAAGCTGATCACCGGGGCGGCGCCGTTCGCCGGCCTGCAGCGCGAGGACTTCGACGAGGTCGTCGAGCTGATGTCCGAGGGGATCAGGACCGGACGCGGCCGCCGGGCCGCTTACCTGCACCGGGACCAGGTCAACGGGAAGCTACGCGCCCGGCGCGGCGCCCGGATGGCCGCGCTCACCTCCGGCGGGGCCATCCCGGAGCTGGGCGACTACCGAGTGGTGGCCGAGCCGGACGAGACTCCGGTCGGTACGGTCAACGAAGACTGGGCCATCGAGAGCCAGGCGGGCGATGTGTTCCTGCTCGGCACCACGTCCTGGCGGATCCGCAAGGTCGAGCCGGGTACCGTCCGCGTGGTGGACGCGCACGGGGCGCCGCCGTCCGCGCCGTTCTGGCTGGGCGAGGCGCCGGGCCGGACGGTGGAGCTATCCGACGAGGTGTCCAGGCTCAGGCAGGAAGTAGCCGACCGGCTCCGGTCGTCCGCTGACGGGGACGGCGGAACTGACCGCAAACAGGAGGAAGCCTGCCGCTGGCTGGAGACGGACTGCGGCATCGGCCGCGTCGCCGCCGAGACGATCATGCGGTACCTAGGCACCGGGCTGGCCGAGCTGGGCACGCTGCCTACGATGGACACGATCGTGCTGGAGCGGTTCTTCGATCCCAGCGGCGGGATGCAGCTGGTCGGACACGTGCCGTACGGCGCCCGGCTGAACCGTGCGCTCGGTCTGGCCCTGCGCAAGCGGTTCTGCGTGACCTTCGACTTCGAGCTGCAGGCGGCGGCGAGCGACGACGCGATCCTGCTCTCGCTCGGCCCGCAGCACAGCTTCCCGCTGGAGCGGGTGCCGAAGTTCCTCGCCTCAAAGACGGTGGAGACGGTGGTCCGGCAGGCGGTACTCACCTCGCCGATGTTCCCGGCGCGATGGCGGTGGAACCTGAACACCTCGCTCACCGTGCTGCGGATGCGCGGCGGCAAGAAGAACCCGCCCGCCATCCAGCGGATGGAGGCCGACGACCTCATGGCCGCGGTGTTCCCCACCCTGGCAGCCTGCCAGGAGAACGTCGCCCCCGGCCCGATCGACATCCCCGATCACCCGCTGGTCCGGCAGACGCTCCAGGACTGCCTGCACGACGCCATGGACATCGAGGGCCTGAAGGACCTGGTGGGCAAGATCGAGTCGGGCACCGTGAATGTGGTAGTGCGCGATACCACTGAGCCTTCGGTGCTGGCCCACGAGATCCTGAACGGGCGCCCGTTCACCTACCTGGACGACGCGCCGCTCGAGGAGCGCCGCAGCAGGCAGGTCACGCTCCGCCGCGGCCTGCCGGTGGAGGCCCGGGATCTGGCTAGCCTCGACCCGGCCGCGATCGAGCGGGTGCGCGACCAGGTGAGCCCAGAGGTTCGGGACCCCGATGAGCTGCACGACCTGCTGATGACCGTGCTTGGGCACCGTCCCGAGGGGCAGTGGGAGACCCTGTTCGGCACGCTGGTGGCAGCTGGGCGGGCGGTCACGCTGCACGCGCCCGGCGGTGGCCTGTGGTGCGCGGTCGAGCGCAGGCCCCGGCTGGAGGCGCTGTTCCCCGGAGCCGCGGCGTCGCCGGATCACCCGTCCCCGGTCGCGGCCGCGGAGCATGACCCCGACGAGGTAGCCGCGCAGATGCTCCGCGGCCACCTGGAGTACCTGGGTCCGTCCACCGTTGCCGACCTGTCGCACGCGACCGGGCTGGGCGGATCCGACGTGCTGCGCGCGCTGATCCGGCTGGAGACTGAGGGCTTCGCGCTGCAGGGGCACTTCACCGCCCCGGACAGCTCGGACGAGTATTGCGCCCGCCGGGTGCTGGCCCGGATCCACGCCTACACGCGGGAGCGCAAGCGGCGGGAGATCGAACCGGTCACCGCTCGGGACTACATGCGATTCCTGCTGCGCTGGCAGCATGTCACCCCGGACACCAGGCTGGAGGGCCGCTTCGGCGTGCTCCCTGTGGTCGAGCAGCTGCAGGGATTCGAACTGGCCGCGGGCGCGTGGGAAACCATCCTGGCGGCCCGGGTGGACGGTTACCGCACCGAGTGGCTGGACGAGGCGTGCCTGTCCGGCCAGATCACCTGGGGCCGGCTGTCGGTGCGCAGCAGCGAGCCCGACACCGTGCCCCGCCGCGGCGGCCTGACCCCGTCGCGGGCGACCCCGATCACCTTGACGGTCCGAGACGACCTGCCCTGGCTGCTCGCGGCCGCGCGCGGTGACCGGCAGCCCGCGCAGCCCGGTCCCGGCCGCACCCGGGACGTGCTTGACATGCTGGCCGAGCGCGGCGCGCTGTTCCAGGCCGACCTGGTCACGCTGACCCGGCGGATGCCCGCCGAGGTCGAGGAGGCGCTGTGGGACGGGGTGGCCCGCGGGCTCGTCACGGCCGACGGCTTCCGCGCCATCCGGTCGCTGCTCGGCCGCCGCGCCGCCAGCGCGGCGCGGGGGCGCAGGCTGCGCCGGGCCGGGCGGGGCATGGCGACAGGTTCGGCGGGGCGGTGGTCGCTACTGCCCGGCGCGACCGAGGCCACGGATCCGGACGAACTGGCCGAAGCCGTCGCCGAGCAGCTCGTGGCCCGCTGGGGCGTGGTCTTCCGCGACCTGATGACCAGGGAGAACATCGCCGTGAGCTGGCGCGACCTGCTGTGGGCGATGAGGCGGATGGAGGCACGGGGGACGATCAGGGGCGGCCGGTTCGTCTCTGGGTTCAGCGGCGAGCAGTTCGCGCTGCCCGAGGCAGTGGACGCGCTGCGTTCGGTGCGGAAAATGAAGCTGGCCGGGGAGCGGGTCAGGGTCTCGGCCGCGGACCCGCTGAACCTGGCCGGAATCGTGCTTCCCGGGCCGCGGGTGCCGGCGCTTCCGACGAATTCGGTCACCTACGTGGATGGCATCGTCGCCCCCGAGGGGGAGATCGCCGCACCAGGGCTGAGCGCCTGAGCCCGTTTCGGCCGGCCCGGCGCCGGCTTCATTCTTCGATCCGCTCCTCCAGCCGGACGGTGACGGTGTCACCCGCCTCCTTGCGGATCGCCTGGCGGACGTCCGACTTGACCGGCAGCTTGTGCGTGCCATCGCCCAGGGCCATGAACGAGCTCCGGAACGGGTGGCCGTCAATCGTGCCGCGGACCTTTACCAGGCCCCGGGTGCCGAAGAATTCCACCGAATCGGGCATGACCACGTATGTCCAGGCGCCCTTGTTGCCGCCCTTCTGCAGGGCCGCGGTGAACTGCTTGTCTATCGCCATCTGAGGTTTCCCTTTCTCGCTCGGCCCCGGCCACTCCCATCATGATGGACCTCTGCCCTGGGCAAGCTCATCGCGGATACCGGGGCGGTGCTACTTCGACGCGGTGACGGCCCGGATGATGACCGCGTAGATGTCGTGCCATTGCGGGGAGCGGAACCCCGCGGTCGTCACCAGCCGGGTGGCACGGCGTTTGGTACGCGCCTTGCCGCGGCGGCCGACCAGGAGGCTGGGCAGCAGCCAGGACGAGAACTGGTCGGCGAGAACCAGACTGCCGCCAGGGATCATGACCCTGGCGCACTCCATGAGTCCTGCCTGCTGGTCTGCCCAGTGATCGAACGAGGTGGTGCTGACCACGAGATCGAAGGTTTCCGCAGGCCAGGGCAGCCTCTCGGCGGTACCCTCCGAGAAGTGCAGTCGGTCGTCGGTGGCCATTCCCGCGGCGACTTCGATCATCGTTGCCGCGGCGTCGATCCCGGCCAGTTCGGCCGTCTGCGGGCAGCGGACGGCCAGCTGCCGGAGCAGGTAGCCGGTCCCGCACCCCACGTCCAGGATCCGCTGCGGCACCGGCGCGCAGGCGAGCGCAAGGCCCGCGGTACGGTCTGCTATCTCGTGATGCAACCGACCGCGCCAGCCGTCCTCGTAGCCCCGCGCCCGCTCCTCGAATGCGGCAACATCACGATCCCTAGCCATGGCCTGATCATGGCAGTTACGCCGTCGCTCGACGCGAGAGCAGTCCGCGTTTCCTTGGCACAGGTACCCGTACCTGCGTGCCGGTCGAGCGTAGCGAGGACGGCCCGGGCCTTCCGGGCCACTCCCACGCCGAAGGCTCGCCGCCACCCCCGACACACGCCCCTCGCCCCGCACGCCCCGCCCCGGCACCAGCCGTCACCCCGCCGACGCCCGCCCTCACGTCCGACGCCCGTCTCTGCTTCCTATCCGATTTGATTTGTGGCGTGTCGCGACGTGATAGGCGCCATAACGTCCTACTCAGACGATAGAGTGTTCGAAGAACATAGCTGGTCCGGCCCGGATGGAGGTGAATATCGTGCCTGGAGAAGCCTCGCGGCTGCCGTCCCAGGAGGAGATCCTGGACGCTGCACTGGCCTCACTCACTGAGCATGATGTTCCCCCGGACGAGGAGTGGTGGGGCTGGCCTGACCCTGACACGGGGCCGCCGGCTGAGCTGGCGGACCTGACGGTCGAGGAACTGGAGGAGCTGGCCGCGGAAGTGCCGCCGCCGACGGCCGGGACCGGCCCGGCCGGGTTCCTGCCCCCGAACGGATCCGGCCGCGGAAGCGGGTTCGCCGACGGCGGCGTACTGGACCTGCTGATTCCCGGTGTGGCGCTGGCCGGATTCGCCGACGATGCACACGCCCGGCTACCAGGCCTGACCGATGACGAGCTGATAGGGGTGCTGCGGGCTTGGCGGCGACAGGAATCATGGGCGCAGGCCCGGGAACTGGCAGTCGTGGCCGAGCTGGCCCGCCGCCGGCCGGCCGAGGACGCTCTGGCGCCGGCCGACGGCGAGTTTCCGGAGCAGCTGAACGAGTTCCTCGCTGCCGAGATCGCCGTGGCGCTCACGATGACCGGCGTTGCCGCGGGACGGCAACTGGATCTGGCGCTCGACTTGGCCGAACGGCCGGCGACCGCTGCCTCACTGGAATCCGGGCAGATCGACCTGCCCAGGGCAAGGATCATCATCGAAGGCGTGGCCGTTCTGGCCGGCGACCATGCCGCCGCGGTAGAGGACACGGTACTGCCGCGGGCGCCTGAGATGACTACCGGCCAGCTGCGCGCGGCCGTCGCACGCGCGGTGCTTGCCGCGGACCCGCAGGCAGCGCGGCAACGCCGGGAGGAAGCGCAGCAGCACGCGCGGGTAGAGTGCTGGTCCGATCCGGAGGGAACGGCCAACCTGGTCGGCCGCTGCCTGCCCCCGGCCGAAGTGCTAGCCGCTGACAAGCGGCTGTGCCAGGTCGCTGCTTCCTGGAAGAAGCAAGGCGCGATCGCGGGGATGGACATGCTGCGCGCGAGGGCCTATCTCGCGCTGCTGAACGGCCTGGACATCAACACTCCGCCTGCCGACCTGCTGCCTCCCGCCGGAGGGCCCGCCGCCGGTAACCGCCGATCCGCTCCCGGCACGGATTCCGGCCACCCCACCATGCGCGGTACCGGCTCGCCAGCCAGTCACGACTCCCTGCCTGGTGCTAACTACCTCGTAGGCGCCGACTGTCCGGCAAGCACGTCTGGCCCGCAAATGGGGCAGGTTCCGCTCGGCCCTCGCAGCGCGTGCCAGGCTGGCGCAGAGTTGCCGCCGCTGGCTGGGTCGGTGCACCTGACCCTGCCGCTGGCCACCTTGCTCGGCTTGTCCGACATGCCTGGCGAGGCGGACCGGCTCGGTCCGCTGGACGGCTGGACCGCCCGCGACCTGGCCCGGGCTGCCTCGGCTCACCCGCGGGCCGAATGGCACCTGATCGTTACCGGTCCCGACGGCCGCGCCATCGGCCATGGCTCAGGCGTCCGCCGCCGCGTTGAGGCAGGCGAGCAGTGGACCTTCACCCTGAGCACCGGGCCGATCACCCGGACCCGATGCGATCACCGGAACGAGGAACCGGGATACCGGCCCAGCCCGCGGCTGCGTCATCTCATCGAGATCCGCAGCAGCAGGTGCACGTTCCCGGGCTGCAGGCGCAGCGCCCATCGCTGCGATCATGATCACACGGTCCGTTACGATGACGGCGGTCGGACATGCGAATGCAACCTGGCCCCGTTGTGCCGTTTTCACCACCGACTGAAACATTCCCAGAGCTGGGCTCTCGAGCAGCCCAACCCCGGCGTCATGGCCTGGATCACGCCCGCCGGACGTCATCTCGTCACCAATCCGACCCAGCACCCCATCTGATGGCATTCCTTGTGATTGCACGGCATTCCCGCTGATCGCAGGAAGTTCAGCCGCCCACAGCCGACGCGAAGCCGGGATAGTATTCCGCGCTGCCGTGCAGGCCGTGCGAGCCGTGCGGGCCGCGTTGCCGCGCGGGCCGCGTTGCCGTGCAGGCCGCGCTGCCGTGCAGGCCGCGCTGGCGTGCAGGCCGTGCAGGCTGGCTGTGCTGTGCAGGCTGGCTGTGCAGGCCGCGCTGCCGTGCAGGCCGCGAAGCTCGGCGGCCATGCCGCTACCAGAGGTACGGCTAATCCAGTTGCCGCAGCGGGAAGACTGAATTGTGAACCCAGAGCGTGCCCACTCTGCCTCGCTTTGACGTTGAGGGCCAGCGTGCCAGGAGGCCGTCAGCCGATCCGGTAGTGTTCCGGCGGTGTGGTCGTGCGAACTGTCTGGAGACACGATGGGCGGACCTGATCCCGATGAGCGAGCCCGGGAGCTGGCGGGTGAGGCTCGCGAGGCCGGGGATGCCACCGGATGGTTCGAACGGCTCTATGCGGCGGCCGAAGCCGGCGAGGAAGTCGTGCCGTGGGATCGCGGGGCGCCGCACCGGATGCTGGTCGGGTGGGTACGGGAACACGGGATCGACGGCACCGGACGCCGCGCGCTGGTGGTCGGGTGCGGCCTGGGTGATGATGCCGAGTACATCGCCGGACTGGGGTTCGACACGGTCGCGTTCGACATATCATCCAGCGCGATCCGTACGGCACGGCGCCGCTATCCGGGCAGTCCCGTGCACTATGTCGTCGCGGACCTGCTAGACCCGCCGGCCAAATGGCGGCAGGCCTTCGACCTGGTGGTCGAGAGCCTCACCCTGCAGGCGCTGCCCGACCCGCCGCGGAGCGATGCCATTCGTCAAGTCGGGTCGATGGTGGCACCGGGCGGAACTCTGATCGTCAACGCGCGGGCCCGGGACGAGACAGACAGCCCGGGCGAAGGACCTCCGTGGGCACTGACCAGGGCAGAGATTGACGCCATTGGTGCCGGGGGGCTGGAGGCGGTACGGGTCGAGGACATCCGCGAGCCGGAGTCTCGGCGCTGGCGGGCCGAGTACCGCCGCCCGGCCACCGGTGAGCGCGGACATGGCTGACAAGCCCGAGACCGGTGATGCTTTCGGCGCGTTGCTCGCCAGCCAGCTGGAGAGCGGCACGGCAATCGAGATCGTCGAGCGGGACGACGGATACATCTCCGCGATTCCCGCGGCACGCTACTTCGACGAGCCCGGGGGATGGCCGACCCTCGACGTAGCCGCCATCGACCGCTGCCGCGGGCGGGTGCTGGACATCGGTGCTGGAGCCGGCCGGGCCTGTTTGGCGCTCCAGAAACGCGGCCACGACGTGCTGGCGCTGGACACCTCGCCAGCGGCGGTGCGGGTCTGCCGCAAGCGCGGGGTACGGGACACCTTCACCGGAACCGTTCACGACCTGGCGGACGGGCGGCCAGGTCCCTTCGACACGTTCCTGCTGCTCGGCAACAACCTCGGCCTACTGGGAACCCCGCAGACCGCCCCCGGTTTCCTCGCGGCGCTGACGGCCCTGTCCAGCCCGGACGCCAGGGTCGTGGGCATCGGCACTGACCCGTACACGACACAGGACCCGATTCACCTACGCCATCACGAGCGCAACCGCTCGGCGGGCCGGCCCGCTGGACAGCTTCGGCTCCGGGTGCGGTACCGGATGCTTGCCACGCCGTGGTTCGACTATCTCTTCCTCTCACCGGAAGAGCTGGAGCGTCTGGTGACTGGCACCGGCTGGCGGGTCGCCAACATTCACGCAGGGGACGTCCAGTATCTCGCGGTACTCAGCCGCCTGCCTTAGCAGGGCGCGCCGGAGCGAGCCATCAGGATGGCCGGGTCGTCGTCCTGCAGGTCCGCAGGCACGAAGGCCGCAGCGACGCCCAGGTCGCGCCGGAACTGCCAGGCGAGTACCGACCGACTTGCCGTAGCCGGGCCCGCCTCGATCAGGTTGACCAAGCCCGCCCGCAGCCGGCCAAGGAGCCGGTCGCGAACTGCCGGCCGTCCATGGGCTGGCACCGGCGGTCATCCTCGGTAGAGTTCGGCGACGCGGAAGGCGAGGTCAAGCGACTGGCTGCGATTCAGCCGGGGATCGCAGGCCGTCTCGTAGCGGAAGGTGAGGTCGTCTTCGGTGAGGCCGTGGCTCCCGCCGGTGCACTCGGTCACGTCATCGCCGGTGAACTCGATGTGTATCCCGCCGGGATGGGTGCCGAGCCAGCGGTGCACCTCGAAGAAGCCGGTGACCTCTGCGAGGATGTCCTCCACCCGCCGCGTCTTGTGCCCGTCCGGCGCCTCGATCGTGTTTCCGTGCATCGGATCGCAGACCCAGGCCACCTGGGCACCGCTCGCCGAGACCTTCTCGATGATCGGCGGCAGGATTTCCCGTACCCGGGAGGCGCCCATCCGGGTGATGAAGGTCAGCCGCCCCGGCTCGTGATCCGGATCCAGCCGTTCGATCAGCGACAGCGCGTCCTGCGGCGTAGCGTCCGGACCCAGCTTGACCCCGATCGGATTGCGCAGGTGGCGGGCGAACTCGATGTGCGCCCCGTCCAGATCCCGGGTCCGCTCGCCGATCCAGAGAAAGTGGGCAGACACGTCGTAGGGAAGACCTGTCCGGCCGTCGATCCTGGTCAGCGCGCGCTCGTATTCGAGGATCAGCGCCTCGTGACTGGAGTAGAACTCGATTGTCCGGAACTCCGCTGCATCCGCGCCGCTGGCATGCATGAAGGACAGCGCCCGGTCGATCTCCCGGGCCAGCAGCTCGTATCGCTGGCCGGCCGGGCTGGCCGCCACGAAGTCGGTGTTCCACGCGTGCACCTGGCGCAGGTCCGCGTAGCCGCCCTGGGTGAAGGCCCGGCACAGGTTGAGCGTGGCCGCCGAGTAATGGCAGGCCCGCAGCAGCCGCGCCGGATCCGGCGTCCTGGCCTGCGCGGTGAACTCCAGGCCGTTGATGGCGTCGCCACGGTAGGCGGGCAGTTCGACCCCGTCGCAGGTCTCGGTGCGCTGGGACCGCGGCTTGGCGAACTGGCCGGCCAGCCGGCCGATCTTGACCACTGGCACGCTGGCGGCGTACGTGAGGATGACCGCCATCTGCAGCAGCGTCCGCAGCTTGCTGTTGATCGCGTCCGCGGTCGACCCGGCGAAGGTCTCCGCGCAGTCGCCGCCCTGCAGGATGAACGCCTCGCCGCGGGCCACGCTGGCCAGCCGTTCCTTCAGCTTGTCGCACTCCCCCGCGAACACCAGCGGCGGGATCTGTGCCAGCTCGCCGACCACGGCCGCGACCGCCCCCTGGTCGGGCCAGTCGGGCTGCTGGGCGGCGGGGCGATCCCGCCAGGCGTCAAGCGAACCGGGATTCATGCCTCACCTGTCCAGGTCGCGGTCTGGGTCATGGGTCTGGGTAGCGGTCTTGGTCACGGTCTTGGTCACGGTCTTGGTCATCGGCTGGGTCGCGGTCACGGATCTAGGTCACGGATCTAGGTCACGGACTGGCCGGGGGCAAGCTGCCATTGTGGCCCTTCGGAGGTGTCCTGCAGTTCCAGGCCAGCCGCGGCCAGGGCGTCGCGGATCACGTCCGCGGCCAGATAGCTGCCCTCGCGGCGGAGTGTGGCGCGCAGCGCGACCAGCGGCTGCACCGCTGACCTGAGCCGGTCGCGCGGGTCGCCCAGGCCCTCCCGCGCGGCCTGGCCCAGCCGGGTGACCAGGCTGCGCAGGACCGCCCGCGCCTGCTCGGTGCCCTGGTCTTCCTCGGTGTCCCCGGCCCAGGCGGCAATGGCGGCCTCCAGGTCGATGATCGCCGCCACCATGCCGTCGGCGTCGGCATCGCGCTCGGCCGCCTCGAAGCGGCGCTCGGCGGCGGCGATGATGTCGGGCAGCGCGAGCGGCGCGTCCTCGGCCCGGCCGCCGGAGGACGTGCCCGCGGCCGCTGACGGCGCGGGCAGCGGCTGAGCTTCGGTCACCGGCGGTGCCCCGCGGCTGACCAGGTCCTGCAGCCGGGCGAGCGTGATCACTGTACCCGCAGGCAGGATGGTGCTGGCGCCGCGGCGGCGGACCGTGACGCCGCCGCGGCCCGTTATCTCGACGGTTTCCGCGCGCAGGTCGAAGACGGCGGCGGTGTGCTCGTCCACGCCCAGGACGGCGGCGTCGCAGGGCAGATCCTGCTCGAGCACGGACAGCCGCCGCTCGCCGAGGTAACAGTAGCGGGTGTCGTGGTTGCCGCCCTCGGCGTTGTCGTAGTGCGGGATGAGCGCGACCTTGAGCCCGATGGCGCCCAGCAGGTCAAGCCCCTCCAGCCAGTGCGGCGCGGCTCCTACCTTGTAGATCTCGTAAACCGGCAGGGCCGCGATGCCGATCGTGACCGCCGCGGCCGAGGCGAGCACCGTCACTCCCCGGCCGGCTTGCACCCGGTCCCGCAGCGCCCCGGCCACCGGGCTATCCCGCCATTCGGCGAGTGCGTAGGTCGGGCTGCCCGGGCCGGCGAACACCCAGTCGGCGGCGCGCAGCACCCCGGCCGCCCCGTCGTCGCCCGGGCCCGGCGGCCGGGTGCCCGGCTGCGCGGTCACCTCCAGGCCGACGCTGCGGGAAAAGTAGGCCTGCGCGCGGGCGGAGATGTCGTCGGCGTTCTCCTGGAACCGGTACGGGGTCTCCAGCAGAACGGCGGCGGGGTGATCTGTCTCCAGCCGGGCCACTAGCGCGCGGTGCGCCGTCACCATGGTCGGGCTCGTCTCGCCGGAGCCCATGATGGCGAGAATGCGGCATCCGGTCGCTTGGTGCATCCGGCTGCCTCCTCACCCGGGAGTCGCGGCGTGGTGCGGCCCTGAGATCCGGCTCCCCGCCAACGGTAACCGAACCCGGGCACCGGCTCGCCCGAGGAGCACTCACGCACTCAGTGGCGAATGCGTGGTGGCCAGGTGCTCGGCACGGATGCCGCGGCCGGGCTGGCGGAGCAGGATGCGAGGCAGGCATAGCCCGGCCCGCGGGCATCTTCCAGAAAGAGAAGTCCCATGAGCATTACCGCCGAGCACGAGGCACTATTCGCGTCCGCGCTGCAGCGGTCGGACGCACCCACGCCCCGCTGCGGTCGCCGAGGCGATCCGGCGCGCCGTGCGGCAGTTCGGCCGTTGCGGCTGCGCGGGCAGGATGGCACAGGAGTTCGGCGACCACCCGGAGACGGCCGTCGAGCGCATGAACTGGGTTCGCCAGCTCATCGCGCGAACTCCCGCCCCGCTGCACTGACCGGCAGCCGCGCCGGTCAATAGGCAAATCAGTGAGCGGCTTCGTACTGCGCCACGACGGCGGCCGGAATCCGGCCGCGCTCGCTCACTGCCAGACCCTGCTCGGCCGCCCAGGCGCGGATAGCGCTGGAATCTTTCCTGGACGTTCTGCCGCGAGCCGAGCGAGCGGTACCCTGACGGCCTACCCGCCGCCCGGAGTCGATGAACGGCTGCAGGCCCTTTCTGAACTTGTCGCGGTTCTTTCTGCTCAGGTCAATCTCGTAGCTCTGGCCGTCGAAACTGAAACTAACGGTCTCAGCGCCCTCGGAACCATCGATGTCGTCGGTGATAGTTACAACGGTAGTTCTTGCCATATCTGAATGGTCGGGCTTCACCCGGCAATTTGTCAAAGTGACTCGCTGGATCGGCCATGGCATCCCGGCCTATCTGAGTGCAATGGGGCAGTTTGGGCCCTTCCCGGCAGCCTGGGACAACCGCGGCGGCGGCAGCACGGCGCCGGGCCCGCGACGGCGGGCCCGCCGGTACACCGGGGAACATGGTTGCCGATCGCGCCCCGGTCAGCTGCGATCGGCCGCGTCGGCGCTGCTGCGGGCGCCGACCGCCGGTGAATTCCGGCCCAGGCGGTAACCGCCTGGGCCGGAAGCCGCCGGCTGCTACCGTTGCGGCGCGTTGAACGGGCGAAGGTACGGCGACGGGGTGAACCGCTGGAAGGCCGGCCGGGTCGCGACCAGGCCGCTGCCGCCGGTGAACACGTTGTAGTCCGGGCCGAGAGCGCTGGCCCGCGCGTTCAGCAACGCGGGGGTGAGCGAGGGCGCATTCCATTCGCCGGTGTTGAGGCGGTTCAGCAGCACCTTGACTGCCGTGATCGTCTCGGCGGGCGTGAACGCGCAGTGGCCAGCCCGGTCCACGAAGATCTGCCGCAGCATGGCCGATTCGCCTGACCGGCTCACGACCGAGCTGTAGGCCTGCTCGTTCTCCGGGACCACGAGCCCGTCGCCGATCGTGTGCATGGTCAGCACCGGGATGTTCAGCTGCCCGTTGTAGGTGATGTTCTTCGCGAGGTAGGCCTTGGCCGCCGGATCGGCCGAGATCCGCGGGGCGGCGGCGAGGGTGGCCAGGTCCTTGAACAGGTTCAGGTGCGCCGCCTGGTAGAGCGCGAGCACTTCCTTGAGATCGGCCGAGTTCAGCAGGTCCTTGAAGTAGTTGACGCCGGTGTTCCACGACGGGTTCCCGCCCGCCCGGGCCTCGACGTCGGCGCGCAGGGCGAAGGCGAACGGGAAGTCCACCTGACTGGCCCAGAGGTACTGGTTGGCTTCCTGGGCCGCGTAATCGGTGGCCGCGGGCTGCGGCGTGAGCGGAGTGAACCAGCCCGGTATGTCGGCGAGCGCGGCGGACAGTGCGAGCCGGGCCCGGCCCTTCGCCGTCTTCTGCGCGCTGGTCGCTGCCGTCAGCGCCGAGCCCAGGTTGGCTCCCGGGTTGGTGATGTTCACCACGCTGACCGATGGGTCGATGAGCTGCTGGAACGCGAACTCGGAGTCCAGGGTGGTGTTCCAGGTCGCCAGGGCGCCCGACACCACGCCGCACATCGGCAGCGCCCCGTTGAACCGGGCCGGGTAGCGCTGGACGAGGCCGGCCGTGATCATGCCGCCGAGCGAGTGGCCCCAGGCGATGGTCCGCGTCGGCGTTCCGACGATCTTGTCGAAGACGTTGAGGGTGTGGATCTGGTCCGGCAGCGCATTAGAGATGTCCCAGCCGGCGTTCGCGTAGGACGACCCGGCCAGCGCGTAGCCGTGCCTGAGCATCCAGGCACCGGTGATCGGGTCGCCGACATCCGCCGCGGGGTTGCTCGACCCGGGGACCACGTACCCGTGGCTGTACAGGAACAGCGTCCCGTTCCAGTTCGACGGGACCTGGATCAGGTACGTCGCACCGTCCTGGAACTTCCCGGTGTGCTTCGTGACACCGGCCGTCGCCGGGGTGCCGGCCAGCGCGGTCGCGGACGCGGCCGGGCTGAGCCCGGCCGCGAGCAGTGCGGCCGGGAGCAGCAGAAGCAAGGCTCTCTTGATGCGGTACACGATCACGCTCCTGGGGCTGTGCGAGATTCTGCGCGGGGCTGTGCTGGACTTTAGCCCTATCGGAGCGGGTTGCGGTAGGCGTCTGGCGTTAACGCACCGTCCCGTTCCGGTTTGCCTGGCTACCGAACGGAGGGCGCGCCGGACTGGGCCAGCGGCTCAGGCGTCCCGGGGCGCGGCTTCTCGTCCCGGCGACAGCCTGAGGGCCCCCGGCCGTGCATCCCGGGCCTCGTCGCAGAGGTAGAGGCGCCTGAATGACCGGGCCTGTCGCGCTGGTTCTCCATCACCTGGAGCAGGATGACGACGGCCTCCTGGCCGTAGTCCCGCGCGTCGGAGTCCCGGTAGAGGTAGCACGCCTCGTCGATGAACAGCACCCCGCCCACCGGTCCAGGACCCGCTTGGTCTTCGGCGCGGTCTGCCCGATGTACTCGCCGACCAGGTCGTTGCGCATGGCGTGCACGAGGTGGCCCTTTTCCAGGTAACCGAGCCGGTGCAGCATGTCGGCCATCCGCATCGCCAACGAACTGCCGGTTCCGGTTCAGGCCCGGGATCGGGGGGGCTGGGGCCCGGGCGGTCAGTTGCCGCGGATCGCGCGCAGCGACTGGCGCAATGATCCCATCGTGGCCAGCACAGCGGACGGCTCATAGCCGCAGTGCGCCATGCAGTTCGCGCACCGCGGGTCCCTGCCGCGGCCGTAGGCATCCCAGTCGGTGGTCTCGATCAGTTCCTTATAGGTCTTCACGTAACCGTCGGCCATCAGGTAGCAGGGCCGCTGCCAGCCGAGCAGCGAGTAGGACGGTATCCCCCACGCGGTGCAGCCGAAGTCCGTCTTGCCCTCGAGGAAGTCGAGGAACAGCGGCGAGTGGTTCAGCCGCCACCGCTTCCTGTTGCCGCCGGCGAAGGCCTTCTTGAACAGCTCCCTGGTCTCGGTCACGCCGAGGAAGTGCTCCTGGTCGGGCGCCTTCTCGTACGCATAGGCCGGCGAGATCTGCATCTCGTCGATGCCCACGTCGTCGTTGAGGTAGTTGAGCACGTCGATGACGGTCTGCGGGGTGTCGGTGTTGAACACGGTCGTGTTCGTGTTGACCTTGAACCCGCGGCGCTTCGCCTCCTTGATCGCCGCGACCGCCTCGTCGAAGACGCCCTCCTTGCAGACCGACTCGTCGTGCCGCTCGCGCAGGCCGTCGATGTGCACCACGAAGGCGAAGTACGGCGACGGGGTGAACTTGTCCAGCTTCTTGGGCAGCAGCAGCGCATTCGTGCACAAGAACACGAATTTCTTCTTGGCGACGAGCTGGCGCACGATCTCGTCGATCTGCGGGTGCATCAGCGGCTCGCCGCCGGCCAGCGACACCATCGGGGCGCCGGACTCCTCGATCGCCGCCAGGGCCTGCTCGACCGGCATGCGCTGCTTCAGCACATCGTGTGGCTGCTGGATCTTGCCGCAGCCCGCGCACTTCAGGTTGCAGGCGAACAGCGGCTCGAGCTCGACCAGAAGCGGGAACTTCGAATTGCGGGCCAGCTTCTGGCGGATCAGGTAGGACCCGATCCGCATGCTCTGGCGCATCGACACGCTCATGTACTGCCATACCTCCTCAGGAGGGCTCTGGATATCCCCCCGGCGCGGATTCTGCTATTTCTGCCTGACTTCGCGGGGCAGGCCGAAACGGATGGATTCGGTGGTGATCACGCGCTCGCTGACCTGCACCGGGCCGAGCCCGCCGAGCGCGGTGATGATCTCCTCGACGACCGCGGGCGGCGCGGAGGCACCCGCGGTCAGTCCGATCGTGGACACGCCCTCCAGCCAGCCGAGCTGGATGTCCTCCGGGCCGTCGATCAGGTGGGCGGGCGTACCCGCGCGCTCCGCCCGCTCCACCAGGCGCACCGAGTTGGACGAGTTGGCCGAACCTGCCACCAGAACCAGGTCGGACTCGGCGGCGACGGCGCGGACGGCGTTCTGCCGGTTGGTGGTCGCGTAGCAGATGTCGTCGCTGCGCGGCCCGCGGGCATCGGGGAACCTGCTGGTGATGGCCTCGGCAATGCCGCTGGCCTCATCCGCGGCCAGGGTGGTCTGCATCAGGTAGGCGATCTTGCCGTGCTGCGGCGGCGCCAGCTTGGCCACGTCGGCGACGGTCTCGACCAGCACGGTGGACTGCGGGGCCTCGCCGATGGTGCCCTCCACCTCCTCGTGCCCGGCGTGCCCGATCAGCGCGACGAGGTAGCCGTCGTCGGCGAACCGCCTGGCCTCCGCGTGCACCTTGGAAACCAGCGGGCAGGTGGCGTCGATCGCCGTCAGGCCGCGCGCCGCCGCCTTTTCGCGCACCGCGGGCGACACGCCGTGCGCGGAGAACACCACGGTCGCGCCGTCCGGCACCTCGTCGAGCTCGTCCACGAACACCGCGCCGCGCCGCTCGAGGTCGCTGACCACGCGGGTGTTGTGCACGATCTGCTTGCGCACGTAGACCGGCGGGCCCTGCCGGCCGAGCACCTTCTCGACGATCTCGATAGCCCGCTCCACGCCGGCGCAGAACGACCGCGGCCCGGCGAGCAGCACCCGCCGCTCGCCCGCGGCGGCCGCCCACCGGTCGAGCACCGGGCCGACGGCGCGCAGCGAGCGCAGCGCGGCGAGCCCGCCGGTCACGATCCGGGGATCCAGCAGCGGCTGGCCGGGCGTGTCGGAGATCGCCCGGACGACGGCCACCGGGCGCCCGGCGGCCGCGGCGGCCAGCGGCGCCGACTCCATGTCGGCCGCCACGGCGCCGTCGCGGGCCAGGCGTGACCGGTCCGCCCCGCGGACCAGGTGACCGACCGTGACGATCTTCCCGGTCCGGGCCCGCAGCCCGGCGCGGCGCAGCTCGCCGGCCAGCAGCGGCGCCGACGGGCACGCCACCGCGGCTGGCCCGCCGCCATCCGCGCTCACCTCGGTGCCCACGACCAGGTCCCCGGGCACCAGATCGGCGACCAGGCCGGCCGCCACGCCCGCCACGGCCAGCATTCCGAACGGGGAGGCGCCGATGTCGGCGGCCCGCCGGCGCGACCGATCGGGGCCGTACCCGGTGCGGACCACCCGGCTCGGGTCACCGCCGGCCCGGCGCAGCCCACGCCGCAGCACCCGCGCCTCGATTCCCAGCGGCGCGCAGACGACCAGCGGCGGGCGCACCGCGGCGGGCGCGGTGAGCGCCGGGCGGTCGCCCGTTGCCGAGCCTTCATCGCCCCCCGGCCTGCCGTGGACTGCCTGGTCGGTCACGCCGCTCCCTCCGCGATGCGCAGGTACCGGCCCAGCGCGCTGACCGGGAAGACGAGCCGGTACAGGTGGTAGTTGATGTAGAAGTCGCCGGGGAATCCGGTCCCGGTGTACTGCGGCTCGTCCCACGTGCCGTCATCGCGCTGGCTCGCCGCCAGCCACCCGACCCCGCGCTGGACCGCCTCGCTCCGCGCCGCCTCGGCGCCCTCGGCGGCGAGCAGCGCGAGCAGCGCCCAGGCTGTCTGCGACGCGGTCGACTCGCCCCGCCCCGCCAGGCCCGGGTCGTCGTAGGACCGGATGTCCTCGCCCCAGCCGCCGTCGGCGTTCTGGTGCTCCTCCAGCCAGGCGACTGCGCGCCGGATGCACGGCTTCCCCGGGCGCACCCCGGCCGCGATGAGCGCCGGCACCACCGCCCCGGTGCCGTACACGTAGTTAGCGCCCCACCGCCCGAACCATGACCCGTCCTCCTCCTGCGCGCGCAGCAGCCAGGCCACCCCGCGCCGCGCGGCCGGGCAGTCCGCCATGCCCTCGCCCGCCAGCGCCTCCACGATGTGCGCGGTCACGTCGGCCGACGGCGGATCGATCACCGCACCGAAATCGCAGAACGGCAGCTTATTCACCAGCTGGGTGTCATTGTCGGCGTCGAACGCCCCCCAGCCGCCATCCTTGGACTGCATCCCGGTCAGCCACCGGACCCCCCGCCCGATGGCCTCCTCGGCTCTTTGCCCAGGACCGGGGAGCGGGACAGCACTCCTTGGATCCTGGCCTGCCGGGGAGGCCGAACGGCCAGCATCGCGGCCGTCCCGTCCCGCTGGCCACACTTTCCGCAGGGCCAGCACGACCTCGGCGGTGTCGTCGGTGTCGGGATAGCCGTCGTTGTCGAACTCGAAGGCCCAGCCCCCGGGCTGCGTGCCGGGCCTGCGCACCTGCCAGTCGCCGGGCCCGTGGATCTCCTCGTCCAGCACCCACCGCGCGGCCGTGGTCAGCACCGGGTCGTCAGGCTCGAGTCCTGCGTCGCCGAGTGCCACCATCGCCAGCACCGTGTCCCACACCGGCGACTGGCAGGCCTCCAGCCGCCGGACCGGCCCGGCCGGCCCGTCTTCCCTGATCATGAAGCGCTCCAGCCCGGCGAGCCCGCGCGCCAGCACCGGGTGATCGAGCCCGTACCCGAGCAGGTGCAGCGCGATCAGCGAGTACACCCACGGCGGTTGGATCCCGCCCCAGCACCCGTCCCGCTCCTGCCGCGCGATGATCCACTCAGCGCACCGTCGCAGCGCCAGCGCGCCTGACCGCCGCAGCAGGCCCTCGCGCACTGCGACGCCGTCGCGCCCCGAACGCTCGCTTCTCATACAGATGCAGCGCCTTGTCAAGCCCGTTGAAGACAATCGCCCAGGGATCCCGTTCGGCGGACTTGGGCGGAGTTCCGGTCCGCAGCTCGTCCAGCCCGAACGGCAGCGGCCGCGATGGCCGGAACGAGCCGACGACGGCCAGCGGCACGATCGTCTGCCGGGCCCAGCACGCCCAGTCGTAGACGTTCAGCGGGAACCAGGCCGGCAGGTAGATCAGCTCGGGCGGGATGACCGGAAGGTCGTCCCAGGACCACTGCCCGAGCATGGCCAGCCAGATCCGGGTGAACACCCGGGTGGCCTCGATCCCGCCCCGGGCGCGGATCCAGCCCGCCGCCGTCGTCATGTGCGCCGCGTCCGGCGCGTCCCCGGCCAGCCGCAGCGCGACGTACGCCTCGACGGTCGTCGACAGGTCGCCCGGCCCGCCGTGGAAGTTGGCCCAGGTGCCGTCGGCCCGCTGCTGGGACCGGATCCAGCGGGCGGCCGCGGCCGTCTCGGTGCTCGGCCGCGATGCCGAGGAACTGGCGGAGCATCAGGTCCTCGGCGTCCATCGTGACGTTGGTCTCGAGCTCGCCCTGCCACCAGCCGGCCTCGTGCTGCAGGCCGGTCAGGTGGTCGCGGGCGCGGTCCAGCGCCAGCCGCGCGGCTGGCACCGGCCCGGCCGGGGCGGCCCGCAATCCCGGTTGCGTCAGCGTCATCTGCTGTCTCAGCCCTGCCTCGTCTGCCTAGCTTTGCCTGGTGGTGATGAACTGGGCGATCGCGGAGAACTCCGCGCGCACGTCGTCCGGCATGTCGGTCTCGGCCAGGCAGCGTTCGGCCTCGGCGAGCTGGGTGTCCGCCTCGGCTTCCGTCCAGCGCTTGCCGTCCGCCTCCTCGACCAGCTTGGCCGCGAGCACCAGGTCCTCCTCGGTGAGCGGCTCCGGCCGGGCGAGCAGCTCGCCGAGCTGCCGGCCCTGGTCGGTGTCGCTGGTCAGCGCGGCCACCACCGGTAGCGACTTCTTCCTGGTCCGCAGGTCGGAACGGACCGGCTTGCCGGTGATCTGCGGGGCGCCCCAGATGCCGAGCAGGTCGTCGGTCAGCTGGAAGGCCAGCCCGGCGTGCGCGCCGAATCCGGCCAGCCCCATGGCCAGCGCGGGCGGCGCGCCGAGGTAGACGGCGCCGATGCTGCACGCGCACGCCATCAGCGCGGCCGTCTTGTCGCCCGGCCATGGACAGGCACTCGCCCAGCGTGACGTCGTCGCGCCGCTCGAACGCCAGGTCCGCGCCCTGGCCCGCGATCAGCCGCAGCACCGCCGCGGACAGGCAGCGGGCGGCCCAGGCACCCTGCGGGCCCGACTCCTCCAGCAGGATGTCCTGGGCCAGGGCGAGCAGCGCGTCGCCGGCCAGGATGGCCGGGCCGACGCCGTACACCTTCCAGGCCGTCGGCCGGTGCCTGCGCTCGGCGTCGCCGTCCATGATGTCGTCGTGCAGCAGCGAGAAGTTGTGCACCAGCTCGACCGCGACGGCCGCGGGCACGCCGCGCTGCGGCGGCGCGCCGGCCGCCCGGGCCGACAGCAGCGCCAGGGCCGGCCGCAGCGCCTTGCCGCCCGACCCGGACGGGCGCCCGTCCGCATCGGTCAGGCCGAGGTGGTAGGCGGCCACCGCGCGCACCTCGGGGGTCAGCCGGTCGACCGAGGCGGCCAGCGCCGGCCCGACGAGATCGCGGGCGATCGCCACTCCCTCGGGCATCACGGCGGTCATGCGCGTGCTCCAGCTGACCCCGGATGGGTGTGGCACGGCTCGGTGTCCGCCCGGCGGCGCGCCAGCGCCCGGCGCAGCTCCCGCGCCGCATTCAGTCCGCTTCGCACGGCACCCTCCATCGTGTCGGGCCACCCTGTATCGGTCCACGCCCCGGCCACCGTCAGTCCGGCCAGCGCGGTTGCGGCCGGCGGCCGCAACCGCTCGCAGCCGGGCACCTGGCGGAACGTGGCGCGTCGTTCTCTGGTGACGAAGAAGTCGGTGACCCGCGCGGTGCGGGCCGCCGGGAACAGCTCGGCCAGCGCGGGCAGGAAGATCTCGCGCAGCCGCGCGGCCGGCACGTCCACCAGCTCGTCGGCCGCCGACACCGACACCGCGAGATACTGGCCGGACGACCGGGCCCGATCGCTGGGCCAGCCCGGACTGCCCGGTCCGGTCGAACACCCACTGCACGGGGGAATCGGTGGCCGCGACGAACGGCAGCCGCATCACCTGCCGGTCATACACCGCGTGCACGTTGAGGATCGGCGAGGATCCAAGGCCCCGCCACGCGCCGGCCGGGACGCCGGCGGCCGCCGGGAGCAGCCGCGCCGCCTGGTCGGGCGGCACGGCGACGACCACGCCGTCCGCCTCGACGGCCGTCTCGGCCGGAGCCCGCGACACCGCGTCCTGGCCAGCCTGGCGGCCGAGCCGGACCGTGAACATGCGGCCGATCCCGGGCAGCCTGTCCGGCGCGACCTCGATCGCCGCGACCTTGGCGCCAAGCCGGACCTGCGCGCCGAGCCGGTGCAGCAGGTCCGTCCGCCGCCCGGCCGTGCAGGTCGCCGAGCGGCACCGCGGGAACTCCGATGTCGGCCGCGTCCCGCGCGCCGAGCAGCGCGGTCTTCACCACGGTCGCGGCCAGCGCCAGGTTGGCGTCGTCGCCGGCGATGTTGAGCGCGGACACGGTGAACAGATCCCACAGCGCGCGGCGGGATCGCTCGTCCTGGCCCCGGCGCGGCCAGCCAGTCGCCGAGCCGCTGCTGGTCCAGCGCCGGATCCGCCGGGTCGAGACGCTTCATCGCCAGTGCGGCGCGGGCTACCCTGAGCCGTTCGGGAAGGGAAAGCAGCCGGTAGCCGGACAGCGCGAGGCCCATGTGCAGCGGGCCGGGCAGGTTGGTCCGGCGCAGCCGGGCCTGGCGCGGCCGGGATGCCGGCCGGGCGCAGCACGGTCACGTCGAACCGGTCCTGCAGCCTGACCGCGCCGGTCATGCCCAGCCGGTCCAGCAGCCCCCGGTAGGCCGAGCAGCAGCGGAGGAAGACGTGCTGGCCGTTGTCCACCACCAGGCCATCGCGGGTGAAAGAGCAGGTCGCCCCGCCCAGCCACGGCCTGGCTTCGAGCAGGGTGACGTCGGCTCCGGACTCGACGCAGCGCGACGGCGGCCGTGATGCCGGCCAGGCCGCCGCCGACGACCACGACCCGGCGCGAGCCGCGGCCGGTCATCCCGGCTCCCGGCAGGCCGCGGAAGCCAGCGGCACCGGGCGCCGCCTGGGCTGCACCGCCATCCCGGCGAGCGACCGCGCGGCCACCGCGACCTTCTCGCCGGCGGACAGCGAGAGCCTGCCCTTGAGTACCTCGGCCGGGGCCACGGCGATCCGCTCGAGCAGCCGCCGGTAGATGCCGGCCATCGCGCCGGCCGACGCGGCGCTGCGCCGGTCCAGCATCGGCAGCAGCTGCATGCCGGTCGCGTACCAGGTGCGCGCGCGTTCGGCCTCGAACCCGACCAGCCTGGCCAGCGGATCGGATGCCCGCGGCGGCACGGCCTGTCCCCCGTTCGCGCTAGTCATCACGTTCACGTCGTCGAGGCTGCAGCCGAACCGGCCGAGATCCTCTGACGGCAGGTACACCCGGCCGTTCTGGTAGTCCTCGCGGATATCCCGCAGGATGTTGGTGAGCTGGAGCGCCACGCCGAGCGCGTCGGCCAGCGGGGCCGCCTGAGCGTGATCGGCGGCGCCGAACACGCCGAGCGAGAGGCGGCCGACCGAGCCCGCGACGCACCGGCAGTAGTGCAGCAGCTCGTCGAAGGTGGCGTAGCTGGTGCCCTGAACGTCGGCGACGCAGCCGTCGACGATCTCGCCGAACGCCTCGACCGGGATCGGGAAGCGGCGGGCCGCGTCGTCGAGCGCGATCAGCACCGGGTCGGCGGTCGGCGCCCGGCCGCCGGCCAGTGCCTGCACCGCGGTCCGCGCCTCGGCCAGGGCGGCGAGCTTGTCGGCGGCGGGCAGCGGGCCGTCGCCGATGTCGTCGATCCGGCGGGCGAACGCGTAGACGGCCGACAGCGCGCGCCGCTTGGCCGGCGGCAGCAGCTTGATGCCGTAGGAGAAGTTCCGCGCCTCGGTCGAGGTGACCTGCTCGCAGTGCCGGTACGCGGTAGTCACGTCCATCCCGGTCACCTCCCCCCGGCGTAGGCGCGGGCCAGCTCGGCGGCGAGTCGGCGCTTGCCCGGGCGCGGGGTGCCGCCCAGCACGTCGTACCGGGCGGCCTCGATCGCGGCGAGCGCGGCCCGGCCGCCGGCCACGTAGCCGGCCACGGCCAGCCGCGCCGCGCCGTGCAGCGTGGCGATCAGCGGCGCGCCTGCGGACAGCAGCGCGGAGGCCCGCGCCACCTGGAAGGACATCAGGGTGCGGACCTCGGGGCCGGCGGCAGGCGCGGCGAGGGCCCGCTCGGTGCAGCCGAACCTGGCCAGGTCATCGAGCGGCAGGTAGATCCGGCCGGCCCGCAGGTCCTCGGCCACGTCCTGCCAGTGCTCGGCGAGCTGCAGCGCGGTGCAGACGTGATCGGAGAGCCGGGCCCGCCGGGGTGTGCTGGCACCGAAGACGTGCAGCACGATCCGGCCCACCGGGTTGGCGGACAGCTCGCAGTAGCCGGCCAGGTCGTCGAATGTCTGGTAGCGGCTGACCAGCTGATCCTGCCGGTTCGCCTGGATCAGATCGCGCAGCGGCCGGTCGGGGACGCCGCACGCGGTCACGGTCGCGGCGAGCTGGCCGATGACCTCGAGCCGGGGAGGCTCGCCGCGGTACAGCCGGCCCAGGTCGTCCTCGACCTCGTCGAGCAGCCGCAGCCGCTCCGCGGGTGCGGCGGGCACCGGCCCATCGCCGATGTCATCCACGGTCCGGGCGAACCGGTAGACCGCCATCAGGTGCCGCCGGTACCGCGCGGGCAGCAGCCGCAGCGCGACCGGGAAATTCTCCGCGGCCGCCTGGGCCGTGGCCCCGGCGGCGATGACGGCGGCCGGCGCATCGCCGGGCCTGCCGTCAGCTGGCGCATCGCCGGGCCCGCCGCCGGGCGGGATCGGGGCAGGCTCACGCGCTGGGCTCACGCCGGTCTCCTGCCAGCGACTTGCACCGGGCGCTTCCGCACCGGGCACGCTGAGGGGACCGCGCCCATGGCTGACAGGTGTCGCACCGCGCGTCACGGTGTCTATTTCTGCACAGCTTTCCGGGAAATGCAAATAATGACGTGCGCGTCACGTGACGGCCATGTCGCTTTGCCCTGCGGCGGCATTAATGACACTGACGTCACATGACGCCGGCGTCGTTTAGGGCCCGCCGTCGCCCCGGGCCGCGTCCGGGCCTGGCGCCCGGCCGGGCCGCCGCGTCCGGCCAGGCCACAATCTGCTGACCGGCCTGGTCCGGGCAATGCCACTCGCCCGGGCGTGCGGATAACCGTCTATAAGAGACTTCTACGCGACGTCAGGCTGGTCATCTATCGCGGCCCTAATATGTTAGTTCCGGCGGACACCCGCGCCGCCGGCATGATGTATTAGCCTAGTCGGCCCGCCAATGGCGCAAGCCATTTCCGGGGACGGCCGGCGCCGGATTGCAGAATGCGATGGTAGCGGGTCAGCCAAGCAGCCGAACCGGCCAGCCAGGCTGGCGAGCATGGCACGGCCGGGTGGGCTCAGCGGTTGCCGGCCCGTCCTTTGACCGCAACCGCCGCGAGCCCGACGGCGGTGACGCCCGGACGCAGGCGGCACTTTGCGAAGCCTAGTGACAGCGCACAATGCTCCCTGCCAGGATGTGCTGGGCACGGCTCTTGCCAAAGCGGGCCGGGCACGCTGGGTCGATTGACCGCCTGCTCGAAAGCGGAGTGACGGCATCAGGGGGGTAATGAGATGGCATGCTCGACCGCTGGCCATGACGGCGATTCTGGCCACGACGACGGCGCGGCGCCACGGCGCTCCCGGCGGGCAATGCTCGCCGGCGGCGCGGCCGGCGCGCTCGGGGCGATAGGGTTCGAGACGCTGGCGAACACGTCGCAAGCACGGGCGGCTGATCGCTCGTCCAGCAACGCCAGCCCGAACACCACTACCGTGGTGACGAAGGTCGCCGCCGGGGACGGCTCGATCACCGTAGGCGGCACCATCGCGAGACCGAAAATCAAGACCGGCAGCCTGGACGAGATCGCCAAGCTTCATCCGCCCGCAGCGGCGGTGAACTTCAACGACCAGAACGGCATCAACGTCGCGAACGGCGCGGCCGCGACCGACGTAGCCGCATTCGGCCAGCTCCCCTCCGTCTCCTCGCCGTTGCCGCTCACCGAAGGCGGCACCGGCCAGTCCGAGTCCTCGGCGGGCGGGCTGCTCGGCGCGCTCGGCGCGCTGCAGGCAGCCAACAACCTGTCCGACCTCCCGTCCGCGGAGACCGCCCGGACCAACCTGGGCCTCGGCTCGGCTGCCACCGCGGACGCATCGGCGTTCGACGCCGCCGGAGCGGCGGCTACCGCGCAGGCCAACGCCGAGGCGGCGGGCCTGCCCGTGAAAGGCGGCGCGCTGACCGGCGGCTTCGCTCCCGCCGTCGTCGCGCTCGGCCCGTCCGGAGGGTCGGTAACGGTCAACACCTCGCAGGGTAACGTCTTCACGCTCTCCCTCACCGCCTCCGGGTGGACGATCGCCAACCCCGTCAACCCGGTCGGCGACGGGCAGGTCATCCGGATCCGGCTCAGCCAGGACGCCACCGGCGGGCGGACGGTCTCCTGGGACACCGCGTACGACTGGGGCTCCACCGGCGGTACCGCCAACGGCGCGCCCACGCTGACCACCACGGCCGGCGCGACCGACATCCTGGGCTTCGAGTACGTCGCCGCGCTGTCCAAGTGGTGCTCCCTCGGCGCGCCGTTCCCACAGGGATTCTGACGTGACGATCTCAGTGGTCCAGTCCGCTGAAGTCAGCGCCACCGCCGCTCTCACCTTCGACGATGACGTGACCGCGGGCAACTCCGTGGTGTTCATCCTCGGTGCCTACACCGCTGCCAGGTCGGGCAGATTCACCTCTGGCAATCCGCAATTCGCCGGCAACCCCGTCAACGGGATTCAGCTGGAGCAGGGGCAGGGCGCGTACGCCGGGTCCGGTTTCGGCTACACGACGATCTGGCTGCTGCCCGACCTGGCCGGCGGGTCACCGGACGTGGAAGTTGGCATCACCAGCGGGCCGGACGGCGGAGTGCTCGGCGCGTTCGGCTTCGAGGTGGCCGGCCTCGGCCCGGCGCCGCAGCTCGACCCGGACGGCGGCAAATCCGACGCGACCGGGATAAGCGCCAGCCTGGACTCCGGTGCCCTGCCCGACATCGACCAGGCCCCCGCGCTGATCGTCGGCTACGGGCACATCTACGCGCAGCCGCTCAGCGACCCGGCCGACCCGTCGTGGACTGTCATGTCACCGCTCGGCGGCTTCTCGAACTTCCAGGCCGGCTATCAGGTCGCCCCGGCGGCCGGGAAATCGTTCGACTGGTCGCAGGCCGCCGCCGAGTCGGAGACATGGGGTGCTGCGGTAGTCGCGATATGCGCGCAGCCGGCGCCCGGTCCGCCAGGGCCCGGCCTGCTGCTGGCCAGCTTCCCGTGACCGCCGCCGGATCAGTGATAATATTCCGCCGGAAAACCGTGATAAGCCACTCATGCACCATGATTGGCACCGGCCCCGGACGCTAATCTCCCGCACGATCTCGGGCTGCCCCAGTACAACCGGGCAGTGTCAGGGGCGGGCGGCCGCTACGATGATGACTGCGGTCGGGGAGCAAGGCATGATTGGCCGCGCTGGAAGATGCCGATGTCAATGATTGCAGCGGCGCTGGCACATGATTGTCGTGGGGAAGAGGTGCTGTGGTGGGGGATCCGAAGAGGCGGCGGAGGGCGGTCGGGACCCGCGAGCGGATCATGTCCCACCTCGCACTGGCCGGCGAGATCAGGGACGAGGCCGGCATGGCGAGCACCGTGCTGGCGGCCGAGGTCGGCTATCCGGGCTCAAGCATCGCGTTCGCGCAACTGCTGTCCGGGATGGAGCGGTCCGGCCTGATCGAGCGCGAGGTACGCGGCAAGCGGACCTACCGGATCACCGCGGTCGCCGGCCCTGCCGCCCAGCCGGGCAGGGCCATGCCGGGCAGGACGGCCCGGCGGGCTACCCGATCGGGGCAGGCCGCGCGCGGCGCGGCCGCGGCGGTGCTGGCCGAACCCGAAGGCGGCAGGCATCTCGCCGCGGCGGGCCCGGGCGATTTCAACTACGACGAGCTGGCCCGGCGGCTGCTCGTCCAGGTGGTCCGGCGGCTGGCATCGGCCCCCGGGGAAGAACGCGCGCCGGCCGACGCCGCGCTCGAGCAGACCGTGGCCGACCTCGAGCAGGAACTGGCCAGCGTCCGGACGCTGCATGGCACCCTCGCCGCCGAGAACGCGCAGCTTCGCGGGCAACTGGGCGCCGCGCGCCGGAGCCTCGCACTCGCCCAGGACCGCACCAGCAGCCGGCAGGTGGCCGAGCAACTGGACGCGGCCGAGGTGGGGCTGCTGGAACGCCTGCTCGCGCCCTCCGGAGCCGAAGACGGCCACCAGGACGCCGGAACCGGTTAGCCGGTTCCGGTAAGCCGGTCCCGGCCAGCGGCTGCCAGGACTAACCCGCGCTCGCCCGGCTCTGGCACGGATCGCCGACTTCGTGGACGGTCAGCAGGGTACGCAGCCGGCCGTCGAGGTGCCTGAACATGGCATCGGCCGCCGCCTCGGGATCGCGCGCGATGATGGCCCTGAGGATTTCCTCGTGCTCGGCCCGGCCGTTCAGCATGCGGCCCGGCTCGGCGACGATCGAGTGCGTCACGTAGAGCGCGGACAAATCCCTGAGGTTGTTCAGGATCGCGACCAGCCGCGGGCCGCTCCCCGCTTCCTCGATCACGCTATGGAAGCTGTCGTTGTACTGCGCCCACCGCTGGCTGTCGGTCTCGCACTCCATAGCCGCGAGCAGCTCAACGGCCTTGAGGATGCTCTGGCGGTCTGCGTGCCTGGCCGCCCGGGCCGTCGCGACCGGCTCGAGCAGCTTGCGGATCTCGTACAGATCCTCCAGCTCGGCCCGGCTGAGCTCATGCACCACGGCCACCCCGTCCGGGCCGAACCGGACGAGGCCGCAGGCGGCCAGTTCCGTCAGCGCGTCGCGGACCGCCCCGGTGCCGACGCCGAGCTCCTCGGCGATGCGGGACTGGACGAGCCGCGTCCCGCCCGGGATCGTCCCCGCCACGATGCCCCGGTGCAGGACCGTCCGCACCGTGTCCCGGGCACCGCGACGGCGCGAGGGGGTGCGCGCGCGATGTCCCGGGGCCGGCCCGTCGCCGGAAGCCCTGCCCATGCCGACTTCCCTCCCGGTACCGGTCGGAACCATAGCCGTCCGAGCTTATCCCCCGCTACCCGGACCGGACCGCCGAAACGCGCGGGCAGCCACGACGGGCTCGCGCGGACGGTGCGCGGCTACGGGGGTAACGAGCGCCAGATGAGCACCAGGGCGCAGTCGTCGGAGCTCGCGGTGTCGGCCTGCATGGCGTGGACCAGCGTAGCCGCGCCCTCCTTGAAACCGGTGATGACCATCCGGTCCGCCTCACCCAGCAGGCCGGAGATGCCGGCATCGATGTCCCGCCCCGGCGCCTCGACCAGCCCGTCGGTGTAGAGCATCAGGGCGTCGCCCGGGCGCATCAGCCCGTGCTCGGGTACCGACCGGGTGTCGGCGACCACGCCGAGCACGACGCCGTGCGCCTTCCCGATCCGCCAGCTGCCGCTGCCCGCGTCGAAGTGCACCGCGGGCGGGTGCCCGGCGGACGCGATCACGTACTCCCCGGTGGCCAGGTCGAGCGCAAGGTGGACGGCGGTGACAAAGCCCTCCGAGGCGGCCACCCGCCGCAGGTAGGAGTTGCAGGCGGCGAGGAACTCCTCGCGCGGGACGGATCCGAGCAGCCCGCCGAACGCCCCGGACAGCAGCAGCGCGCGGGTGCCGGCGTCGAGCCCCTTGCCCGGCACGTCCACCAGCGCGACCTCGAGCGTTTTGCCGTCGCACGCGGACACCACGAAGTCACCGCCGAACGACGCCCCGCCGGCCGGCCGCAGGATCGAGACGGAATCCCAGCCGTCACCGAGGTCGGGCAGCTTGCCCTGGGCGCGGATCCTGTTCCGCAGCTCAATGAGCATGTGATCCCCGCGCAGGACCTGCATGCCCAGCTTTTCCCTGGTCCTCGCAAGCACGTCGGCGAAGATCGCGGTCACCACGATCGTGGCGATGATGCCCGGCCCGGCACGCCCCTTCAGCGTGTCGTAGATCAAGGCCACCGCGACCACCCCGAACAAGATCCGCAACGCCCGCGGCCAGAGCAGCAGGCCGCCCGCCAGGATCGGCAGGATCATCACCCCGGGCGAGAACCACGACACGGACACGTGCACCGCCGCGATGGCGATAGCCCCCGTGATCAGGGCAAGCAGGAACGCGAACCGCCGGTTTCCGGTGATGAACTGCCTGCTCACCGCCCCGCGCGTCCACTGCGCGCCCCGGCGCCCCCAGCCCAGCAGGCTGAGCGGACCAAAGCGAGGGGAGGAAACCATGATGGCCGCACTGTATCGGCCGGCCGTGATTCTGGCACGTCAGCCAGGACGCATCCGCGGACTAAATGAGTCGCCGTGGCCGCTCCGCCCGGGTAGGAAGACAGGCATGGCAGATCCGTACCCGATCCGGCCGGTGGGCCCGGACGACTTCGACGCCGTTTACACCGTCGACCAGCACGCCTTCTACGGACGGCCGCTGTCAGAGCGACGCCGCGCGGAACTCATCCGGCACTTCGAGTTCGACCGGAGCCTGGTGGCTTTCGACGGCGACGCCCCGGTCGGGATCGCCGGCATCTACAGCCTCCGGCTGTGCCTGCCCGGCGCGATGGCCCCGGTCGCGGGGGTGACGTTCATCGCCGTCCTGCCTACGCACCGGCGCCGGGGCATCTTGTCCAGCCTGATCCGGCGCCAGTTCGCCGAGATCAGGGACCGCGGCGAGGCCATCGCCGCGCTGTGGGCCTCTGAGTCGGGGATCTACGGTCGGTACGGCTATGGCACTGCCTCCTGGCACGCGAGCCTCAGCTTCCGGCGCGGCGAAGGCCAGCTCGGCCGGCACGCGCCGCCCGCCGGGCCGGGACTGCGGCGCAGGCTCGTGGAGCCCGAGTCCGTCCGGGCCGAGCTGGCCAAGGTCTACGAGGCCGCGCTGCCCGCCAGGCCGGGCATGTTCGCCCGGGACGAGCTGTGGTGGAACCGGGTTCTGGCCACCGCAGATGACGGCCTGGCGGACGCGGACCCGCTGCGCTGCCTGCTCGCCGAGGACGACAATGGTCCGCGGGGGTACGCGATCTACTCGGGAAAGGGCAGGTGGGACGGGCCGTCGTTCCTGCCTGACAGCTCGCTGAGCATCAGGGAGGTGATCGCGACCGATCCGCCAGCCACCGCCGTGATCTGGGCCGACCTGCTCAGCAGGGACCTGACCACCGGGTTCACCGCGGCCCTGCAACCGGTTGACGACCCGCTGCTGCAGTTGCTGGCCGACCCCCGCCGGGCGCGGCCACAGATCGCAGACGGGCTCTGGATACGCCTGGTGGATCTGCCCAGTGCCCTCACCCAGCGCAGGTACGCCTGCCCGGTCAACGTGGTGATCGAGGTGTCCGATCCGCTCCTGACGGCCAACCAGGGGACATGGCGGCTGCGCGCCGGAGCAGACACCGGGACCGGCCTGGCAGGCTCGGGGACAGGGCTGGCGGCTGTCTGTGAGCCCGACGCCGGCCCGGCCGATCTGGCCATCGACGTCAGGGCGCTGGGCGCCGCCTACCTTGGCGGCACCCGGCTCGGCTCGCTGGCGGGCGCCGGGCTCGTGACCGAGCGCCGCCGCGGTGCACTGGCCGCGCTCTCTACCGCCATGTCCTGGGATCCTGCGCCCTGGTGCCCGCAGATCTTCTGAGCTGGCTTTCGGGTTGGCCGCCGGACTAGGACGGGGCGACCAGTCCCACCGGGCTCGGCGCGGCGAATTCGATGCGTACGGTGATCCGACCATCGCGCCGCGTCATGGTCTGGATGTGCGCGGGGAGATAGAACCGAGGCCGGGAATCTAGGTAGCTGACCATCGACCTTACGTTCGCTGAGTTCGTGGCCAGGTCCGCCGAGCGGAGCGGAACGCCCGGGCTGGCGCCAGGTCCCGAGTCACCAAACGCCAGGACGGATACCGGGTGCGCGGAGGCCAGGTCGGCGACGGTGACCAAGAGCCGCCAATCGACCTGACCGTCGGCCAGCCGCGTGCGGGCGGCTGCCGAGGCTGTGATCCGCGGACTGCCCAGCAGCGTGGCCCCGGCCCCTTTGAGGGCCTGCCGTTCCGCCCTCATCTCGGCCAGGTACGCGGCAGCTCCGTGCCGGGCGACAGCGCGGATGTCAATACGCTGGCTCCCGGAACCGAAGCTCGCGATGACTGCGGGCGCGTAGACAGCGTCGAGACGCCGGCCAAGCTGCCCGCGGACGACTGCGGTGGCGACGATGACAGCCGAGTGGAGTGGGTCGGCCCTTCCCGGGGTCAGGCTGAGCAGACCGGCGGCGGGAACCCCGCGCGCTCTCAGCGCCTGGCACATCACGGGATCGCAGGACACGACGGCGCGCCTGCTGACCTGGCCGGCGACCCAGGACGCCGCACGGTCGCGTATGACCTGCGCGGCCACGGCGGGCGCCGGTTCCCGGTGGTCGCCCGCCCCATGCCGGGACAGCGCGAACGCCATCGACCCGGTGACGAGCAGGACTACGACCACGACGAGGACAGCGGCCATCCGGTAGCGTCGCACAGCGGGCGCTCGGGGGCCGGGCGCGGCAGCCGCTGGCGAACGAGCCGCCGCCCCGGCCGCCGACGAGACCGGCGCGGCAGCCACTGGCGTACGAACCGTCGCCTCAGGCGTCAGCGCAGCGGCGGGCGGCCCGGGAGGCGCTGCCGTAGCCGCGGCACGGGGCTGCAAGTCTGGCTCCGGCGGCGCGCTGGTCACGTCCCGAGCGGGACTCACCTGGTTCTTGCCAGCGAGCACAGAGATGGCGGGGAACTGCTGCGTGTCGTCGTCCGGGTCGGTCGGGAAGCTGAACGCCGCAGGGGTTGCTTGCCCCGCGTCGGACGCGGGCGGCGTCCGCTCGTCCAGGACAGCGTTACGCCCGGGGGAGGCCACAGGGTCCGAATATGTCGCCGACTCCGGGAAGACGGCCGACTCTGGGAGGATCTTCGGATCCGGGAGGATTCGGCTTCGGATCCGGAAGGATCTTCGGATTCCGGAAGGATCTCTCGGATCCGGAAGGATCTCCGGCTCCTCGAAATCGATGAGATCTGGCAAGGCGGCCTGCCGCGGGACTTCCGCGGGTCCCTGAACATCGGCCTCGTCCCGCTCCCGGGAGGCTTCGAGCGCCGCGCGGACCCGCTGCACCACGGACTCGGGCAATGCCGGCCGTGTGTACCGCGTCGCGGGCCTCGGTCCGCTCTCGCCCGGCGCACGCTGGGATAGCGGCGGAACCCGGCCATTTTCGACCATGCCACCACCCCCAGCGACGCGTGCGGGATTCGCGTCTACCCCAAGGACAGCCGAGCACACGTTTGCAAGCCCGGCAACCGGAAAGGTCTAGTTGTAGCTAGATAGCGACCTTGGGCCGCTGACGGCTTCATGGGCGGATCAGCGTCAGCGGGGCGACGCCAAGCCGGAACGCAACTTCGGCCACCTGGTTGCCCTCTATGCGCCAGTTCTGGTGCAAGACTCCCCCGTGCTGGGTCTTATCGAACCAGACCAGCCCGAGCGTCTTGTCCTGGTGCATTCCCTCGAACAGGTTGCCGATCTTGGCGAACTGGCCAGCGGCCGGCCCCACGGCGGTCTCGGACAACAGCACCGGCTTGTCAGTGAAGGTCCGCACCTGGTCAATGGTGCGGCCGAAGACGCTGGCGAACGTGTCGGACGGCCGGAAGTAATAGCCATCAATGCCGACCCAGGAGACGTACCTCGCTCCCGGCCACCACAGCCTGACCTTTCCGGTGCCAGGCCGGTCCTGGTTGATGGTCCACAGCCAGGTGACATTGTCAGCGCCCTGCTCGTGGAACAGCGTCACGACATGCCGCCAGGCGGCTACGAACGTCGATGGCTGGACATGCCCGTACCCCCACGAGTACCAGGGAGCATTCATCTCATGCCCGAAGCCGATCACGACCGCATGGCCGAAGTCCCGGACGCTGTCGGCGTAGGAGCGCAGGTAACCGTCATAGGCGCCGGAGGCGATCCCCTCGACCGACGCGAAAGTGGGATCGATCTGCACGCACGGGATGATGCCGTGGCTGAGCACTGTCTGCGCGAACGACGTCGCAAAGGGCTCCGCCCAGCCGCTGTAATAGCCGACCATGTTCGGCTGCCTGCGCGCTGCCTGGGCGAAATCCGCGATCGGATCGTAATCGGGCGGTGCGCCGGTCTCGAAGACGCCGAGATAGGAGGTCGGGTTCGGCGGCAGGGACTGCGTGCGCTGACGGCGGCGGCGACGGCAGGAAGATGAAGCGGGCTCCGGTGAAAGTGAGGGCGACGGCGGCCGCCAGCAAGGCCGCCAGGACCACCATGTTGGATTTCATGCCGTCCTGCCCCCCGGGAAGATGACGCGGCTCACGACAGCGAGGTTCAGGATGCCGAAGAAGACCAGGACGGCGAATTGCGCCGAGCCGAGAGTCACGGTCCGCCAGATGGCCAGGCCCGCCCACAGCAGCGCGGTGCCGCCGCTCCACCCGATGACGCACGCCCGGAACCGGCGCAGCGCGCTGCCCGGCGTGCGGGACGGATGCCAGCTCATCGTCCTACCGCGGGCGCTGTCCCAGATGGAGAACACGTGCGCCCAGCCCCGGGCGATCCCCAGCGGCCAGACTGACGGCCCGTACCTGGACTGGTGCCAGAGCGGGTAGAGGACGAACCCGGCGATCATGGCCGGCCCGAGGACGATGAAATTCCGCAGCCGGATCTGGCCGGGCAGGAACGCCAGCATGACTATGGGGATGACGGGCCCGAAGAACGTGAGCAGGCCGGTATAGGCGTAGTAGAAGAACCCGGAGACGTAGGTGAGCCGGGCCGGGATGGTCATCGGTATCGCCCACATCCGGCGTGAGAACACGATGCCCGCGTTGCCGGTGCACCACCGGTACTGCTGCCGCACGAACGCGTCGAGGTTGCCGGGGCAGATGCCGGCCGTGAGCACGATGGGCAGGTAGACCATGGACCAGCCGGCTCGGCGCACGTCGAGTCCGGTGTGCACGTCCTCGGCGTACGGGATGAGCGTCGGGCCGCCCTGCGGCTCCAGCGCGGCCCGGCGGTAGACCGCGGACGTTCCGACGCAGATGGCCTGGCCGAACCGGTCGCGGGCCACCTGGATCGACCGGTAGAAGACCTCCTGGATAGCGCCGGCCGCGTTCTCGATCCACGTCTGGCTGGCACTCTCCCGGAAGTACTGCGGCGTCTGGACGATCGCAATCGCCGGGTCGTCCAGGTAGGGGAGGGTCTCGGCGAGGAAGTCATGGCGCGGCGCGAAGTCGGCGTCGAGGATGACCAGGTACTCGCCCGCGGTGCGCGCGAAGGCGTACCGCAGGTTCCCGCTCTTCTTGTAGACCCGCACGTCGGGCCGGCGGATGTAGCAGAAGCCGAAGGACTCGCAGACGGAACGGGCCTCGTCGCTGGGCCCGTCATCGAGGACGTAGGCCTGGGCCGGCCCCGGGTAGCCCGCGATGAGCTCGAACACAGCGCTCCAGGTGTTGCGGAGCAGCTCGATCGGCTCACCGCAGATCGGCAGGTAAATGTCGACGCTGGGATAGCTATCCGGATGCCAGGCCTCGATGCGGGCCTGGTGGGCGGCCAGGTCGAATCCGCGGCCGGTGAAGTTCACCGGCAGGCTGATCACCTGGTAGGCGACGTACGTGGCGGTGAAGGCCAGGAACGGCGCCAGCGCGAGGTCATGCAGCGCAAACCGGACCTGGCTGATGATGAGGCAGGTCGCGCTGACGACCAGCGTGATCGTCAGGTAGGGCAGGTTCCGGTGGATGTAGGCGTATTTCTCGCCGTCACTGGGGGGCGGCGGAAGGGTCAGGCTCGGCTGGGGGCGCGGGGTGCCCGCTGTGACGGTCGTGCCCGCCGAGGGTGTCAGCGGGCTCGGCTTGGTGGTGCTCACGGCTCGTGTCGCCAGATGATGTAGGTGCCCTGGCCGATGGGCGGGATCTCGATGCCGTAGGGGACGACGTCGATGATGCGATAGTGGTGGCTCGCGCGCAGGTCGGCGGTGATCTGCTGGTCCAGGGCGGTGGTGTCGGCGTAGTTCAGCGCGACGTAGGAGAAGTAGCCGCGGGTGATGAACTCGGCGAACACGCCGACGTTGCCGGCGCCCGGTCACGCCCGCGGCAGCTGGAGGGGCCGCCGGTGCTGGCGCCCGAGGGCAGCACGATGTTGCGGGTGCTGGACCACCGCTGCCACTGGCTCCCGGCGGGCAGGTAGTACCTCGCGATGGACGCATCCTCGACCAGCAGGTGCCCGTCTCCGTGATCGGCCAGCGGGCGGAATATCGCGATGAAGCTGGACGCGTTGGGCCAGTCGGTGGAAAACACCCGCGACTGGCTGGCCCCCAGCGCAACCGGGAAGACCAGGGCGACCGCGCAGGCGCCGCGGTCACGGCCCGCGATCCGGCCGGCTGGCGCGGCCGCGATGAACCGGTCCACCGCGTAGCCCGCCGCGATGGCGGCGAACCAGGCGCCCAGGCCCACGTGCTTGTTCAGCGAGGCCACGGTCTGCAGCCGCGCCTGCTCCAGCGGCCCCAGCAATCCGGCGGCGGTCAGCACCGCCAGCAGCCACGTCTGCGCCCAGCCCCCTGCCGTCCGGCCCAGCTGATGATGACCCCGGCCAGGGCCAGGACGACGACCAGGCCGGTCCACGACCAGGCGTCGGTCAGCACCGATAGCGGGGAGTCGGACCCGGCCACCCGGGCCAGCGTCGTCTGGTCGATCCCGGTGCGATAGGAACTGCCGCCGATCAGCAATCCCGCCGTCAGCAGCACCACCACGACCATCACCAGGATCGCGCACCGCCGGGCCGCCAGCCTGCGACCGGCCGGGCAGCGCGGTAATCAGGGCCAGCGCCAGTACCACCAGGTCAAACAGGGCCGACGCATAAGCTGCGGCATTGGCCACCGCCAGCGCCACGCCGGCGGCGACCATCCAGCCGGTCCCCTCCCGCCGCTGCCCGGCACGGACCACGCACCACGCCGCCAGCGCGACCAGGAGCACCGCCAGGGCGTCATAGGTGGCAAACGCCCCCAGATGCAGCGTCGGGCCCGAGACGGCGAACAGCGCGGCGGCGAAGAACGCCGCCCGCCGACCGAACAGCCGGCCAGCCGTCCCCCACAGCAGCACCGTCGCCCCGAGCATGAACACCAGCGAAAGGATCCTGGCCCCGGCCAGCCCGCCGACACTGTCAGCCAGCGCGCCGATCGGCGGGTAGATCGCCGGCGCACCAGAAAAGTAAGGCGCGAACGGCGGGATCACCGCGCCGTGCAGCCAGTGCGCCCACTCCAGGTGCCCCGCCCACAAGTACGCCGCCTCATCCTGGAACGCCGTGTCCGCCCACACCAGCCGCAGCGACAACGCCGCCTGCACCGCCAGCACTACCAGCAGCGGCCAGGCGCTCGGAGGGCCCACCCCTCGGGCGGCAGGCCAGCGCTCGCGCCTCCGCTGGCCCGAGACGGCCCCCCGGTGCACGGGGGCACTCACCTCGACCGGACCAGCCGCCTCCGCGCTGACCCTCACGCTGGCCCTCGCTGACCTCCGGTGCCCCGCTCCAGCCGGAACCCTGCGGCGGCAACGCAGGAGGCACCCCCGCCCGTCATCGCATCATCACCCATAGGCCGCTCCTGCTTGTCTCAGGGACGCACCAGGGAGACCACAGCCACCCCCGCACCCCCCACATGTCGCGGCGATACCGCCTCATGGGACCGCCGCATACGAAACCTACTGGCCACTGCACGCGCTGAGGGAGATTTGCCGAAATTCCTTGAGGCAGATCGCCGGGCTGCAATCCAGTCGCGGATACCGGACTGGCCGACAGTCGATATTGCTGGTGCCGATGCGCGGGCTCCGACTGGGATTAGGCGCAGCTGATCGTCTATGGCGCATATCGCTTCAACATCTCGGCACCGCGGCGGAATGCGGCGAACGCCGCCGGACTGCTGATGCGCCAGTCCTGCCCCTTGTTGGCGTCGAACCACACGAATCCCAATAGCCCATAGGCGCGAATTCCCGCGAACAGGTCGGCGATCTTTGCTGGCTGGGTTGCGCCCGGAGCGGCTGTCTCCGAGATGAGTATCGGGTCGAGGGTCAGCGCACGCACAGCCTTAATTGTCGGCCCGAACAAGGAAACGAATTTCCACGATGGCCTGTAGTAGTAGCCATCAATTCCTACCCAGTTCACATAGGAACTTCCGGGCCACCAGCGGGCCGGAGGTTCGATATGGCAGCGGCATTGGCTGATGTTAATCGTCCACAGCCAGATCACATTCCTGGCACCTGCCGCCGAAACACATCGACTATATGCCGCCAAGCCGCCACGAACACCGCCGGTGACGTGTGCCGGTAGCCCCACGAGTACCAGGAACCATTCATCTCATGGCCGAAGGAAAGGATCACACTCGCGGCCGAAAGCCTTCACCGCAGAAGCGTAAGAGTGCAAGTAAGCGTCATAGCGTCCCGATGCGATTGCGGTAAGGCTGACCCCTGTCGGGTCGATCTGCACGAGTGGTACTGCATCATGTCTGGCTGCTACCGTAGCAAACCGGACCTGGAACGGTTCCTCCACCCGCTGTAGTACACGACCAATTCCGGCCTGACGCCGGTGGTCGCGGCGAAGGCGCTGACGCCCGCGTAAGACTGAGGAACTCCGGGCGCATATACCCCGAGGTAGCTCCCGGGCTGTGGGGGAGACCGGCCGACGGATGCGCCGCGGGATCGGAGGACTTGCTGCCCGCGGACTGCCGTCGAGGCCGATAGTCAGCGCTCGACCGACGGCGACCATGATCGCTGCACCGATGGCCACGATCCGCGCGAGCTTCATCCGGCCATTCGTCTGCGATCCGGGCGCGGCTGCGCGTGCCGGCGAGCGGCATCCCGGTCATGACTCCTGAGCGCGGCCAGCCTGACCCGTAGTGGCGGACCCGATTTCGGAGCCGCGACGAGGCTCTCCGTGGCGCCCCGGACACTCAATGTCAGCGAAACTGCGGCACCTCCAGACGTGCGTCGGCTGCGCGCAGTCCGAAGCTCCCATGAGCACGGTGGCAGGCGATCGTTCATGACGCAGCCGCCTGTCGAATGTCCTCGGCGCCCCGCGGAACGCGCTGAAGGCCGCCGGGCTGCTCAGGCGCCAGTCCTGGTACTCGTTGGCGTCGAACCACACGAATCCCAGCAGCCCGTAAGCCGGATACCAGCGAACAGGTCGGCGATCTTCGCTGGCTGGCCTGCGGCAGGCGCCGCGCCTGTCTCGGAGATGAGTATCGGGTCGAGGGTCAGCGCGCGCACGGCCTTGATAGTCGGCCCGAACAAGGAAGCGAACGTCCAGGACGGCTTAAGGAAGTAGCCGTCGATCCCGACCCAGGTCACATACGAGCTGCCCGGCCACCAGCGGGCCGGAGAAGGAATGCCGCCGCGCTTGTCGATAATGTTGACCGTCCATAGCCAGGTCACGTTGTCGGCGCCCTGCTGCCGGAACACGTTGACGATGTGCCGCCAGGCGGCCACGAACACTGCCGGTGATGTGTGCCGGTAGCCCCAGGAGAACCAGTAACCGTTCATCTCATGACCGAAGCCGATGATGACTCCGTGGCCGGTCTTCGCGCCGTAGCTCGCCACGTCGGTAGCCAGGGTTTCCAGGTAGGTGTCGTAGGCGCCGCCGACGATCGCCGTGAAATCGACGCCTGACGGGATCTATCTGGACAAACGGTACGGCACCATGCGCTTTGCCTGGACGGCGAATGCGGACTGGAACTTCTCATACCAGCCGCTGTAGTAGAGCGCGACGTTCGGATGCTCGCCGGTGGTCGCTGGCGAAGGTCTCCATCGGCGCATAGCTGGCGGAACGCCCTTGACGAAAGCGCCCAGGTAAGACGCCGGACGGGCAGGCAGGGTGATCACCACGGGATGATGGCTGAACGTCTCCAATCGAGGCGCGCCGCTCGCTGCTCGGCGGCTGTGCCGCGCTCCGGGGCCGGCGATCGTGACCAGGGCCGTCGCTATAACCGCGACCACGAGCGACCATGCCTATGCTCAGCACGAGCGCGAGACTGCGTCCGCAGGCGCGAGGTGTGGGCGATTCCGGCTGAGACGAGGTCATGCGGCGTTCCTCCCCGGGAAGATCAGTCGGCCGACGATGAACGCGTTGAGAACGCCGAAGGCCGCGACGATGCCGAACCTGAGTGAACCGGTCTGCTCAATGCGCCAGGCCGCAAGGCCGAGCCACGCAATGGCTAGGGTGCCGTTCCAGAGGGTAATGCCCCACCAGAAACGGCGGGTTGCGTCACCGGGCCCGCGGGTTGGCTGCCAGGACATGACCTTCCCGCGTGAGTAATCCCAGAGGGCAAGGACCTGCGCCCAGCCAACCGCGAGAGACAATGGCCAGATACGCGGTGAATAAGGGGAATTGTGCCACAGCGGGTAAAGTACGGTTCCTGTAATGACCGCGGGGACGAGCAGCATCGCGTTGCGGAGCTGGATCTCGTCGGGCAGGAATGCCAGCAGCGTAATGGGGATGAGCGGCAGGATCAAAGTCCGCAGGGCGGTGGTGAGATTCCACAGCCAGCCCGCAATATAGGGCAGCCGGGACCTCCACGGCATGGGCACCGACCACATATGGCGGGTCCAGACCAGGGATGTCGCGCCGCAGCACCACCTGTATTGCTGGCGCATGAATGCATCCAGGGTGGACGGGCAGATTCCGGCGGCGAGCGGCACCGGGATATACCTGAGCTGGTAGCCCTGCCGGCGGGCATCAAGGCCGGTATGGGAATCCTCAGCGTATGGGATACCGTGAACCCGCCCATCGGCTTTAGCGCGGCGCGCCGGTAAACGCAGTTCGACCCGACGCACAGCGCCGATCCGAAGCGGTCACGGGAGACCTGAACGGCCCGGTAGAAGATCTCCAGCGTCGCGCGGCCGCCCGTTCTATCCATCTCTGGCGCGGGCTGACCCGGAAGAACTGCGGGGTCTGCACCAGGCCAACAGCTGGGTCATCCATGTACGGGAGGGTCTCGGCGAGGAAATCTGCCCGCGGCCGGAAGTCAGCGTCGAAGATTACCACATGCTCGCCGGAGGTGCGTTCGAACGCGTAATTTAGATTACCCGATTTCTTGTGGTTATGCACCGGCCGCCGGACGTAAGTGAAGCCAAACGACTGGCAGAGATGCTCTGCCTCGTCGCTGTCCCCGTCGTCGAGCACGAAAGCCTGCGCTGAACCAGGATAGGCATGGATCAGTTCAAATACCCCGGCCCAGGTGTTCCGGAGGACCTCAATCGGCTCCCTGCAGATAGGCAGGTAGATGTCTACGTCGGGGTAGCGCCCGGGCTGCCAGGCGTGCACCAGCGCGTCGTGAACGGCGAGGTCGAAGCTGCGGCCGGTGAAGTTCACCGGCAAGCTGACGGCCTGGTAGGCAAGGTAGACCAGGGTGTAGCAGCCGAATACAGCTGCGGCGGCGGGGAGCACCGGCGCGTTGCGGATCTCCATGAGAGCCTGCGCGAGCACGACGCAGATGGCACTGAGGAACAGGCCAACGGTGAGGAACGGCAGCGCTCGCCACGCGTAGGATTCCCGTTCGGCATCGCGGGGCGGCTCGGGAACGACCAGGCCATTCGAGCGGTGGCGGCCCCGGGCCGCCAGCGTGCTCACCCGCTCCCCTTAACTGTCGTGCGTTCCCAGATGGCATAGTAGCCGGCGAAGTAACTGGCGTCGTAAGGGACCGACTCAACGAATCGGTAGCGATGGCTCTGCGCCAGAGCCTCGGTAATTTGCCGATCAAGCTCGGGCGTCGTTGTTGAGTTCAGCGCGACCAACGTGAAGAAGCCGTGATCGATCCGCCGGGTATAGATGCCTGGTATACCCGCATTCGTAACCCCGTTCGACGAGCCGACACTGCCACCGTTGGGCAGCGTGATCGCCCAAGTGCTTGACCAGCGTTGCCATGGGACCGCCGAGCCCAGGTAATACCGCGCGGGTGAGGGTGCTTCAACCAGCAGCGGGCCGGTGGAGTGCTCGGCCAGCGGGCGGAAGGCGGCAACAAACGACTGGGAGTTCGGCCACCCGAACAACTCCTGCGCTTGAACAAACTCTGTAGCCAGGGGAATGGCAAGTGCTGCAGCGGCTGTGACCGTCATAGTCGCGCGCGCCAGTGCCGGGATGCGCATGCGTACCAGCACCGGGATGCGGGCGCGCAGGAGTGCCGGGAGGCGGGTGCGTACCAATGCCGGGATGCGAAGGCGGCTAAGCGCGCTGACCGCGTATCCGGCGGCAATAGCGGCGAACCAGGCGCCGATGTCGGCGTGCTTGTCTAGTGACGTAATTGTGTGGATCCGCGCCTGCTCGAGCGGAACGAGCAGGAGCGCGACGCCTAGAACGGCGAGCAATATGCGCTTGCTCCGGCTTCGCTCGGTCGGGGTGCAAATCAGCAGTCCAGCCGCGGCTATGACCGCGACTGGCGCCGTCCACCTCCATGCGGCGATGAGAACCGTTGATGCTGGACTGATGCCGCCCACCCGGCTGAGGACGGTCTTGCTGATGCCAGTCCAGTAGAACCCGCCCCCAGCGTCGGCCAGCAGTATCAGCACCGAGATCACATAGGCGGCCAGCGCAGCCGCGCGCATCTTCGCCAGCTTCGCGGACGGTTCCGGCCCCGTTGTCAGGAGCGCGATGGCCACCACGACGGGATCGAAGATCGCTGACGAATAGGCTGCTGCGTTCGCCAGGATCAGGGCGGCAGCCGACGCGACAATCCAGCGGGTAAAGTCTCGTCGCCCCGCCCCGCAAACAGCGCACCATGCCGACAATGCCACCAGAAATAGCGACATCGGGTCGAATGTGGCGAACGCGCCGAGCTTCAGGGTCGGTCCGAGGAAAGCCCACAAGCCAGCGGCGAAGAAGCCGGCCCGCTTCCCGTAGAGGCGGCTCGCGGTCGCCCAAAGCAGGGCTGTCGCGCCGAGCATGAAGAACAGGGACAGGGTACGCGCGGCCGCCAGGCCGCCGACCGAATCGGCAAGTGCGCCGAGCGGCGGATATATGACGGGTGCACCAGAGAAGTACGTCGGAAACGGCGGGATAGGCGTGCCGTGCAGCCAGTGTGCCCATTCCAGATGCCCGGCCCACAAGTACAAGGCTTCATCGGTGAACGCTGTGTTGCTTCGTACCAGTTGCAGCGACAGAACAGCCCTGAACGGTGAGAATAACCAGCAGCGACAGCGTTGCTGGGCGTACAGGAAGCCCCATCCAATCTGCTGCCGCCCGGGGGGGGATGACCGGCATGGGCCGGGCGGGGACGGCACCGGCGGCAGAGCGTGGTGGCGATGTGGGCGATTCTGTCAGTGGTGCGAGGGGTGTGACAGCGGGGAGTGAGTGGGATGGCGCTTCGCCTCGTGCCAGGCCGAGCATCGCGGTGAGCCCTGCTTGCTGCGACTCAGCCAAACACTCGTTCGTCGTGTTTGCTACGCATGTAGTAGCCGCATCAGTGGTGGCCTGGAACCCTTTTCCCGTAACCGGGAGCCCGTTCGGAGGCTTCTCGTCGAGGGGCGACGGGTGGGGCGGCACCTCGCACGCCTGGCGGCGCCGCCGCCAGGCTGCGACTGCTCCGCGCTCACTGATGGTTTCAGCGAGGTTGGCTCGGTGGTGCTCATGGCTCGTATCGCCAGATGACGCAGGTGCCCTGGCCGAGCGGTGGGATCCCGGTGGCATGGGGGACGACGTCGATGATGCGTTGGTAGTGGCCATGGCCGCGGCCGACGGTTACGGGGTGGTCCGGAGTCGTGGTGACGGCGCAGTTCAGCGGGACGTAGGAGAAGCAGGCCTCGGTGATGAATCCCGCGAACACGCCCCTGTTACCGGGGGCTGGCGCGGCACTAGCAAGAAATTCCGCCGTCTCTGCGGCCTGGAAGCCGGGGTCGGGGGTCGGTGACCCAGGCGCTCTGCGCAAGGCCGTCCGGCGACGGGGACGCGGAAAATACGCCTGCGTCTACCTCCGCCCTCAACTCCATAGGCCGCTCCTGCCCGCTCCAGGGACGTACCAGGGAGATTCATCCACCCCCGCTGCTCACGTCCTGTGCCAACATCGTCACAACTAGTGGCAGTGCCCCCCTCTAGAGCATTCGCCTATGCGAATTTACTGTTTGGCTCGGCGCGGAGGAGGCGTATTAGCCGATTTGATACAAGACGCTGCCCTCCTCCGGGCACGTCGCGCTGACCTCGGTCAGAGGGCCCGGCGACGGGTCACGTCGCGGGCACCGGGGACTAGACCTTCACGTCGCCGCATGCGGTACGTGGTCGCTCAGCGACAATTGGCGTTACCGGTTGCTTAGCAGCGCGTTATGTGCTGATCTGTCCTGCAACGATCACGCCGTCGCGTGCAGCCGGGGGGCGACCGAATGGCAGAAGACGCAGCATTCCGCCGCTGCCCCGGCGTGCGCCAGGTGACTCGGGCCGGTCGAGGGCGGAGCCGGTCAGCACCCGTGGCGCTGCCCAGAGTCTGTGGTGCAGCGCATACTCGCCACGCTCGATGCCGCGGGAACGCAGGCTCTCCGGGCAGGACCAGGCGGCCCCCTCCGAGCCGCCCGCCCAGGACCACGCGGCTCCTCCGAGCGCCAGCCACGCTGCCCCCGCCGGGCCGGAGGCGAGCCTGCTCCGGGAGGCCAGCGGCGCCGTGCCCGCGCCGCCGTGCCCCGCCGGGCCGCTGCACCGGAACGACCCGCGCCGTCTCCCGGCGGCGCAGCCGGACAGTCAGGCCGCACACATCGCGCCGCCTCGGCCCGTCCTGGCCCCGCCGGGTCAGCGCCGCCGACCCCCGCCGGCGAACCTCGGCACCCAGCCGGCCTGGGCGCCCGCCGTGACGCGAGGTGGCCAGCCGGAGGCAGCACCAGCGCGCCCGCAGGAAACGCCGAGCCCAGCCCGAAGGAAACGCCCAGCCAGCCGGGAGGAAGCACCAGCCGCCCGAAGGAAACGCCGGCCCGCCCGAAGGAAACGCCCACCAGCCGGGAGGAAGCACCAGCGCGCCCGAAGGAAACGCCGGCCAGCCCGAAGGAAACGCTCACCAGCCGGGAGGAAGCACCAGCGCGCCCGAAGGAGACGCCCAGACAGCCGAGAGGAAGCGCCAGCGCAGACCCGAAGCGAAACGCCGACCCGACCCGAAGGAAACGTCCCACCAGCCGGGAGGAAGCACCAGCGCGCCCGGGGAAATGCGGCGCACCGGCCGGCGACGCCTGCCCGCCCGCGGGCCCGGACCCGCCGACGTCGGGTCATCACCGCCGGGGTGATCTTGGTGGTGCTTCTCGCCGCCGGACTGCTGGCGCTCATGCTGGGCCGGCACGCCAGCGCGACCGCGGGGAGCGTCACCGGACCGGCACTGGGCGAGGCGGCGATCCGCGGCCGTGCCGTCGCCTGGGTCGCCGATCAGGTCAGCCGGACGGCCAGGGTGTCCTGCGATCGAGTGATGTGCGGGGCACTCGTGGCGCGCGGCATTCCCGCCGCTTCCCTGCTTGAGTTGAGGCCGGGCGCGGCCAATCCGCTTCGCTCCAGCGTCATCGTGGCTACCGCAGCGTGCGCGGCATGCTGGGAAGCCGCCTCGTACCGTGTACGCGCCGGCGGCCATCGCCAGCTTCGGCTCCGGCAGCGCGCGCATTGCCATCCGGGTCATCGCACCGCGGGGAGCCGCGGCATACTCTGTCCGCGCTTCAGCGCGGACATCGCGGCCCGCAAGGCATAGGCGGCCCCGCTGCTGCAAAGAGGCGGATCGTGATATCGGCCGCCGCCCGCAGGCCGCTGGCCGGCGGCCAGGTCGATCCGAGGCTGCTGGTCGATATCGCGGGCCTGGCGTCACAGCGGCGCGTCTCCGTCGTGTCGTTCGGCGACGCTGCCCCGGGCGCCAGCCCGGGCGTACGCCGCTGCGTTCCGCCGAGCTGACCGGGACCGGCACGCGCAGCAAGCCGTAGCCCCGCCGCTCAGGTTCGCTCGATATCGCTTTTCCTGCACGGGCAGCGGGGCTACTACCTGCCCGCGCGCATCCAGACGGTGCCGCTGCCGGGCAGGCCGGACCGGCCTGCGGGTAGAGTTCGCGGCGCCCAGCCCGCTCGGCTTGCTGAGGTCGTTGCTTCCATGACGCCGGTCCGGTGCCGCCCCGGCACGGTCAGCCGCCCGCGGCGAAGTCCTGGATATCGTCGGCCAGGCGTGGGCTTGAGCTCAAGCAGCCGGGCCAGCAGGCCGTTGACGAAGGCCGGGGAGGCCTCGGTGGAAAGGGATCGGGCCAGCTGCACGGCCTCGCTGATCGCCACGCCGTCCGGCACGTCGGCGGCCCAGAGCAGCTCGTAGGCGCCGATCCGCAGGATGTTGCGGTCCACCGCGGGCATCCGGTCCAGCGTCCAGTCCTCGGCGTACGCGGCGAGCAGCTCGTCGATGCGCTCGCGGTGCAGCTGGACGCCGCGGACCAGCTCGGCCGCGTAGGGCGACGACCGGCGGGCTGGCGTCGGCGATCCGCTGGTCGAGCAGTTCGAGTACGGGCTCGCCGCGCAGCTCGGCCTCGTACAGCACATCGAGGGCGCGCTTGCGGGCCTTGCTGCGTGCGGGCATGGTCTGCGGGTTCCTGGCAGGCTGGCGGCGGGTCAGGCGCGGCTGAGGTATTCGCCGGTGCGGGTGTCCACCCTGACCTTCTCGCCGGTCGAGATGAACAGCGGCACCTGCACCTGCGCGCCGGTCTCCAGCGTGGCCGGCTTGGTACCGCCGGTGGACCGGTCGCCCTGCACGCCGGGGTCGGTCCTGGTGATGGTCAGCTCGACCGCGGCCGGCAGCTCTACGTACAGCGGCACCCCGTCGTTGAAGGCCACGGTCGCCGTCTGCTCCTCGAGCAGGAAGTTCGCGGCGTCGCCGACGACAGCGGCCGGGATGCGCGGCTGGTCGTAGTCGCGGGTGTCCATGAAGACGAAGTCCTCGCCCTCCCGGTAGAGGTACTGCATCTCCCGCCTGTCGACGTTGGCCACGTTGACCTTGACGCTGGCGTTGAACGTCCGGTCCACCACCTTGCCGGACATCACGTTCTTCAGCTTCGTGCGGACGAAGGCGCCGCCCTTGCCTGGCTTGACGTGCTGAAACTCCACGACGTTCCAGAGCTGCCCGTCGATGCTCAGCGTCATCCCGTTCTTCAGGTCGTTCGTCGTGGCCACGTGCAGTTCTCCTGGATGCGCTAACCGGACAGAGCCGCCCGGCTACAGCGCGAGCAGCTCCCTGGTGGTCGTGGTGAGCAGGCCGCGGGTCCCGGAACTCCCTTCGCCGTCCACCACGAGGATGTCCTCAATCCGGACGCCGCCCATGCCCGGCAGGTAAACGCCTGGCTCGATGGTGACCGGGACCCGGGCAGCGAGTCTACCCGCGCTCTCGTACCCGAGCATCGGTGCCTCGTGCACCTCCAGGCCGACGCCGTGGCCCAGGCCGTGCTTGAAGTGCTCGCCGTGGCCGGCCTCGCGGATCAGATCCCTGGCCGCGGCGTCTACCTCGGTCAGCGCGGCGCCCGGCCGGGCCGCGGCCATCCCGGCCTGCTGCGCCCGCGCCACCAGTTCGTAGGTGTCGCGCTGCCACTGCGCGGGCTCGCCGATGCTGACGGTCCTGGTCATGTCCGCGTGGTAGCCGCCGGACCGCGCGCCGAAGTCGATCGTGACCAGGTCGCCCCGCTGCAGCTGCCGCTCGCCGGGCGCGTGATGGGGTATCGCGCCGTTCGGGCCGCTGGCCACGATCGTGTCGAAGGCGGGCGCTTCCGCGCCGATGTCGACCATCCGGCGCTCGATCGCGGTCGCCAGCTGCCGCTCGGTGATTCCCGGCCGGATCGTGGGCAGCAGCTCCTCGAACGCCTGGCAGCTGATCCGGCAGGCGGCGGCGAGCAGGTCGAGCTCCGCGTCATCCTTGACCGTGCGCAGTTCCTCGATTTCCTGGCCGAACGGTGCCAGGTCAACTCCGGCCGCTTCGGCGGCGAGCTTGCGGTGGCTGGCCACGGTCACCTCCTGCGCCTCGAACAGCAGCCTGCGGTACCCGCGCCCGGCCGCCAGCGCGCCGAACGCGGGCACCAGGAACCGCTCGGTCAGCAGCTCGAGATCGGGGCAGTCGCGCTGCGCGGCCAGCGTGTACCGCGAGTCCGTGGCGAGCACGCAGCGGCCGGCGGCGGGAACCAGCAGCGCCGCGTTGGAGCTGGCCAGCCCGGTGAGATAGCGGACGTTCGGCCGGTAGGTGATCAGGGCGGCGTCGGCGTCCAGCGCGGCGACGCGCGCCTGCACCCGGTCGCGGCGGGCGGCATGCATGTCGGGCATAGCGAGACTGTACGCCGCGTGAGCCCGGTTCTGAGATTCGCTGTCGCCGGCACCCGCTCGCCGCCGGCGCAGCGGGCGCCGCGGTAGACGGGCCCGCCGGCGGCGCAGCGGGTGCCGCGGTAGACGAGCCCGGCGCCGCTAGCCGGCCAGGTCGCGGATCTTCTCGATCAGGGCGACCCGCTCCGCGTGCGTGCGGGCCAGCGGCGAGACGTTCAGCGTCGTCACGCCGGACTCCCGGAGCGCGGCGATCCGGTCCCGGACGAAGCCCTCCGGCCCGATCAGCGATGTCCGCTCGATCAGCTCGGCCGGCACGTATCCGGCGGCCTCGTCCTTGCGCCCGGCCAGGTAGGCGTCCTGGATCTTCTCCGCCTCCGCGCCGTAGCCGTACCGGGTGATCAGGTTGAAGTAGAAGTTCGGCCCCTTGTCCCGGGGCGCGCCCATGCCGCCGACGTACAGCGCGAGCATCGGCCTGCCGAGGTCGATGAACGCGCCCACGTCGTCGCCGATGGCGAGTCCCGCCTGGGCGAACACGTCGAGCGGGCCGAGCGCGGGATCTCGCTTGGCCCGCCCGGCCGCCAGTGCGTCGCCCCACACCTGGCCGGCCTTCTCCGGCAGGTAGAAGACCGGCTCCCAGCCTTCGGCCAGCTCGGCGGCCAGCTCGGTGTTCTTCGGCCCGATGGCGGCCAGGATGACCGGGATGTGATCGCGGACCGGGTGGTTGATCAGCTTGAGCGGCTTGCCCAGCCCGGTGCCCTGGCCGGCGGCAGCGGGACCTGGTAGTACCGCCCGTCGTATTCCAGCCGCTCGCGCGCCCACACCTTCCGGCAGATCTCGATGATCTCGCGGGACCGGCCGAGCGGCGCGTCATACGGGACGCCGTGCCAGCCCTCGATCACCTGCGGCCCGGACGCCCCGATGCCGAGGTTGAACCGGCCGCCGGAGACGTAGTCCAGCCCGGCCGCGGTCATCGCGGTCAGCGCCGGGGTCCGCGAGTAGAGCTGCAGGATGCCCGACGCGATCTGGAGGCGCGACGTCTTCGCCGCGATGAAGCCGAGCTGGCTCACCGCGTCGTAGCTGTAGGCCTCGGGCACGAAGACGATGTCCAGGCCGGCCCGCTCGTAGTCGGCCAGCTCCTCGACGGTCTCGGCGAAGCCGCCAGCGTAGTTCAGGGCCATCCCGATGCGCATGCTGCCACCCTTCGTGCGGCCGAATCCCGTTCGGGACTTTCAGCGAGGGTAACCGGCGGTGCGGCCGGGCGGGAGGCCAGGCTCCCGCGTCAGCCTGCCGATGACCTCCTGGCAGACCTCCTCGGCGGAGCGGCCGGCGGTCGTCACGGTCAGCGTCGCCACCGACTGGTAGGCCGGCAGCCGCCGTCGGTACAGGCCGGCCAGATCCGGCCTGCTCAGCAGCGGCCGCCCGGCGTCGCCGCCCACCCGCTGCATCGCCTCGTCGTATCCGACCTGGAGGTAGATCACCCGGGCCGCGCGCAGCAGCCGCCGCGACGACTGCTCCTGCACCGCCCCGCCGCCCACGGCCACCACCGCGTCAGGCCCGCGCATCAGCTCTGCCAGCGACGTCACGCTCGGCGGCCCGGAACGCGGGCTCGCCGTCCTCGGCGAAGATCTCGCCGCACGCTGCGGCCGTGCCGCTGCTCGATCACCCGGTCAGTGTCGGCGAACCGCAGGCCGAGCCGCGCCGCGAGCAGTTGTCCCACGGTGGTCTTGCCCGCGCCCATGAAGCCGACGAGAACGATCATGTCCGGTCCCCGGCGGCGGCCAGCTCGGCGATGGCCTCCAGGGCGAGCCGGTACGACAGCAGGCCGAACCCGGCGATCGTCCCGTCCGCCACGCGGCCACCACCGAGTTGTGCCGGAACGACTCGCGCGCCGCCGGGTTGGAGATGTGCACCTCGACCAGCGGAGCGGTCCGCATGGCCAGCGCGTCCCGCAGCGCGTAGGAGTAGTGCGTGAACGCGGCCGGGTTGATCACCACCGGGATGCGGCCGTCGGCGGCCTCGTGCACCCAGCCGATGAGCTCGCTCTCGTCGTCGGTCTGCCGGACGTCCACCTGCAGGCCGAGCTTGCGTCCGGCGGTCCGGCACTCGCCGGCCAGGTCGGCGAGGGTGGCCGAGCCGTAGACCTCGGGCTCGCGGACGCCCAGCCGCCCCAGGTTGGGCCCGTTGAGCACGAGCACCTGCCTCATGGTGCGCAGACCTCCTGGTACGCCTGCTCGAGAAGCTCTTCCGCCGGGTCGCTGAGCACGCCGGGCCGGGCCAGCCCGTCGAGCACGACCAGCCGCAGCCGACAGCCGCGGGCCTTCTTGTCCACTCCCATCGCCGACCGCAGCCGCGGCCACGCGGCGCGACGGTAGCGGGTCGGCAGCCCGACCGCGGTGAGCACCTCACGATGCCGGCGTGCCGTGCGGTCGTCAAGCCGGCCGGCCAGCCGGCCGAGCTCGGCGGCGTAGGTCAAGCCGATCGCCACTGCCTCGCCGTGCCGGAACGTGAATCCCTCCACCCGCTCGATCGCGTGGCCGAGCGTGTGCCCGTAATTCAGGAACTCCCGCCGCCCGTCCTCGCGCAGGATCCTCGGCCACCACGGCGGCCTTGACCCGGATCGCCCGCTCGATCAGCTCGCCCGCGGTCGGTCCGGCCGCAATCGTGGCCTGCTCCGGGATCGGACTCGACCAGGTCGAGGATGGCGGGGTCGGCGATGAACCCGGCCTTGATCACCTCGGCCAGGCCGCTGACGTACTCCCGCCGGGGCAGCGTGGCCAGCGTGGCGAGGTCGGCCAGCACCCCGGCCGGCGGGTGGAACGCGCCGACCAGGTTCTTGCCCTCGGGAATGTTGACCGCGGTCTTGCCGCCGATCGCCGCGTCCACCATGGCGAGCAGCGTGGTCGGCACGTGCACCACCCGGATCCCGCGCAGCCAGGTGGCCGCGACGAACCCGGCCAGGTCGCAGGCGGCCCCGCCGCCGATGCCGACGATGCAGTCGGTGCGGCCGATGCGGTGCTCGGCCAGCCTGGACCATAGCCGCGCCGCCACCGCGATGTCCTTGGCCGCCTCGCCGTCCGGGATCTCCTCGGCGTGCACCCGGTAGCCGGCCTGCTCGAGCACCCGGCAGGCTGCGGCGGCTATCTCGCCGAGCCCGGCCGCGTGGATGACGGCCACCTGGCGCTCGCGCCAGGCCGCCCCGGCCGGTGCGGCCAGCCCGGGCAGCTCGCCGAGCACGCCCGGCACCGACGACCACGTCGTACGGCCGCTCACCGCCGACCGTGATCCGGGTCGCTGTCACCGGCCGGATTCCCCGGCCGCGAGTTCGGCCGCGATGCTGGCCGGCTGACCTCGTCCGGGGACAGCTCATCGGTCGGCACGGTGAGCCGGGCGACGCCCTCGTACACCGGCAGCCGTTCCTCGAGCAGTGCCCGCATCCGGCCGCGCGGGTTGCCGGGCACCGGGATCCGGGGCCTGTTCAGCCCGGTCCGCTTCGCCACCTCGGCGAAGCCGGTCTCCAGGTACACGACCGGCTGACCGGCCAGCGGTCCTGGATCTGCTCGGTCGAGCACCGCGCCGCTGCCGAGCGCGACGACCCCGGGGTAGCGCAGCGCCCGCTCGGCCACGATCCGCTCCAGCGCGCGGAAGCCGGCCTCGCCGTCCTCGACGAAGATGTCGCCGACCGGCTTGCGCGCGATCGACGCGACCTCGTCGTCGGTGTCCAGGAAGCCGGTGCGCAGCCGGCCGGCCAGCAGCGGCCCCACCGTTGACTTGCCTGCTCCCGGCGGGCCGACCAAGATCGCGGCCGGCTGGCCGCGCTGTCCGGGATGGATCCGCTCTTTGCTGCGCCGCTCATCTGATCACCAGCGCGTCCAGGTAGCCGCGCAGGTTGCGCTGGGTCTCGGCCAGCGAGTCGCCGCCGAACTTCTCGGCCGCCGCGTCGGCGAGCACCAGCGCGACCATCGCCTCGGCGACCACGCCCGCGGCCGGGACCGCGGTCACGTCGCTGCGCTGGTTGATCGCCTTGGCCGGCTCGCCGGTGATCACGTCCACGGTGTCCAGCGCGCGCGGCACCGTGGAGATCGGCTTCATCGCCGCGCGCACCCGCAGCAGCTCGCCGGTGCTGATCCCGCCCTCGATCCCGCCGGACCTGTTGGTTCGCCGGCGCAGCCCGTCCGCGCCGAGCTCGATCTCGTCGTGCGCCCGCGACCCCGGCCGTCGGCCGTCTCGAAGCCGTCGCCGATCTCGACGCCCTTGATCGCGTGGATGCTCATCAGCGCCCCGGCCAGCCTGGCGTCGAGCTTGCGGTCCCAGTGCACGTGGCTGCCGAGCCCGGGCGGCAGGCCGTAGGCCGCGACCTCGACCACGCCGCCGAGCGTGTCCCCGTCCTTGCGCGCGGCGTCGATCTCCGCCACCATCTTCTCGCTGGTCGCCGGGTCGAGGCAGCGCACGGGACTGGCATCTGTCCGGTCGGAATCCTCGGGTTTTGGCGGGGCGGCGTCGGCGATGCTGACCTGGCCGATCGCTACCACGTGACTGACGATCTCGATGCCCAGCGCCTGGCGCAGGAAGCGCCGCGCCACCTCGCCGAGCGCGACCCGCGCGGCCGTCTCGCGGGCGCTGGACCGCTCGAGGACGGGCCGGGCGTCGTCGTGGCCGTACTTCTGCATGCCCACCAGGTCGGCATGGCCGGGGCGCGGCCGGGTCAGCGGCGCGGCCCGGGCCAGGTCGGCGAGCTGCGCCGCATCCACGGGATCGGGCGACATCACCGTCTGCCATTTGGGCCATTCGGTGTTGGCGATCCTGATGGCCACCGGCCCGCCGAGCGTACGGCCGTGCCTGACGCCGGCCGTGATCTCGACCTCGTCCTGCTCGAACTTCATCCGCGCGCCGCGGCCGTAGCCGGCCCGCCGGCGCGCCAGGGCGGCGGCGATGTCCGCGGTGTTGACCTGCACGCCCGCGGGCACGCCCTCGATGATCGCGACCAGCGCGCGGCCGTGCGATTCTCCCGCGGTCAGCCAGCGCATCATGCACTTGATCCTTCCATGTGCGCCGGGGTGCCCGTGCCCTCGCTCCGTACCGGAGCCGCGCATTCCCACCCCGCTGGAGCCGGTTAAGTCGGTATGTTGCGATATGAAGCCTCCGTGATGAGACCGCCTACCGGACTCAGGGAGACGCGTGACGCATGTCGGTCAGGAGCCAGTGGCCGTCGATCCGGCGGCGTTCCTGCATGCCTCGGTGCCGTACGGGCCGCGCGTCCGGGTCCGGATCGAGGCCGGGCACGCTGATGCAGAAGCTGCTGCCGCCGCATCTGGTGGAGCCCTATCTCACCAGCCAGCGTTCGGTGCTCGCCGGGTTCGCGCACCGCGCGGAGGACGGCGTGCTTCCCGACCCGGCCTGGCTGCGCGGGGCGCAGGCCGCGGGGAACATGGCCGCGGCGCCCGGGCCGGACCCGGCCGACCTGTGGGTACTGCGGTGGCGTGCCCTGGACATCCAGACCTATCTGGCCGCGGCCAGCCCGGTCCCGCCCGCGGGCAGCCGCTCGCCCGGCGGTCCGGGCCACCCGGCTTTCGATCTGTTCATCGCGCCCGGGCCGATCCCGGTCGGCACCGAGATGTACCGGATCACGCCGGCCGGGGAGGAATTCATCGCCCGGCATGACGGGCAGGCCTGGCTGCGGCCCGCGCCGAGGAGCTGACCCATGCGGTACCGGCTGATGGCGACCTACCGCGGGGTGGCGTACGAGGCGGGGGTCGGTCCTACCGACAAGGACATCGTCTTGTTCGCGGCCTGCCCGCCGCCGGAGGAGCTGGGATTCCAGCCCGCGACGGGCCACTGGCGCAAGGCGGTAAGCAGGGCGGAGGTAGACGCCGTCTGGGAATCGCGCCCGTCGGGTACGTTCCGCGGCGAACCCTGCCTGGTGCTTGACGACCTCGGCGAGCATCTGCACATCAGCTATCTCGGTCACCATCCGTCGCGGGCCGAGCGGCTGGGCTACTTCGCAGATCGAGCCGGGCGTGTTCGAGCTGCTGGCCGTGCGCGAGGACGTGACGGGGATCACCGAGGACCGCGTCGATCACGCCTTCCTGCCGTGGCAGCAGGGCTGGCCGGCCGTCCCGGCCGCGCCCGGGGCGGCCGACCACGACTGGCCGGAGTCCAGGGCGGCCGACCACGAATGGCCGGAGCGCGGCGGCGGCCCTGACTGGCCGGAGTCCAGGGCGGTCGGGCCTGACTGGCCGGAGTCCAGGGCGGTCGGCCCTGACTGGCCGGAGCGCGGGGCGGCCGGGACCTACCTGGAGCCGGCCGCGGCTACTACCTACCCAGGACCGGGCGCGGGTGCTCGCTACCCGGGACCTGCCGCGGCTACTTCCCACCTGGAACGGGGCGCGGGTGCTCGCTACCCGGGACCGGTCGCTTCCTATCTGGAACGGGGCGCGGGTGGTTCCTATCTGGAACCGGATGCGGGGCCCGGCGCCGCGACCGGGTACCTAGAGCCGGGTGTCGCCGCCCGTCACCCGGAGCCGGACGTCGCCGCTGGCTACTCCGACCGAGCGGGACGTCGCCGCTGGCTACTTCGAGCCGGACAACGCCGCTGCCTACTCCGAGCGGGACGCCGCCGCTGCCTACCCGGAGCCGGACGTCGCCGCTGGCTACCCCGAGCCGGGCACCGCCGCCTACTCCGAGCCGGGCACCGCCGCCTACTCCGAGCCGGGTCCGGAACCCGGCACTGCTCCCTATCCGGAGCCGGGTGCGGCGGAGCCGATTGCAGCTGCCGCGCGCGCGGACGTGACGCCCGAACGGTCCCCGGCCGCGGCGGACGGCCTCCTTCCCCAGCGGGGCAGGCGGCACGGCCGCTCGGCCAGCGGGCCGCAGCGCGCGCAGACCCGGCAGATCTTCGCCGAGTTGATCGACCAGGCCGCGATCCCGCAGGATGCCTATGCGGTGGACGAGGCAGTTGACGGGGCCGTCTGCCTGGTCAGCACGGACACTGGGTTCGAGGTGTTCAGCGCCGCGGACGGCATCCGCCAGGAAGTACGGCTGTTCCCGGACGAGGAGACCGCCTACTTCTACGTGTTCGGCCTGCTGGCGGCCGAGGCGGTCCGGGAGGGGCGGCTGGTCCCGCCGTCGCGCTGACCCGGCGCCGCGGGCGGCCGTTCGGCTTCATGGACCCGCCCGCGCACCGGGCGGCTAGTAGCGGACGGTGATGCGGCGGGCGGGACCGTCCACCCGGATCTGGCCGCCGTAGGGGATCACGAGCTGCGGGTCGGTATGGCCGAAGTTGACGTCCAGGACCGCCACGGCGTCCGGGGCGTACTCGTGCAGTGCCCGCAGCACGGCCTCCTGCTGATCGCGGAGGTAGGCGGCCTTCTCCGCGGGGCCGGTCCGGCGGTCGAGCGACCAGGCCTTCGGCCTGCCGAACAGCACGGCGGGGAAGACGCCGAGCAGTCCGCGCTCGCCAAGGGAACGCAAGATCCGGTACACCTCGGCGGCGGCAGGCAGTTCCTCGCTCGTCTCCAGGAACAGCACCCCGCCCCGGCAGTCCTCGGCGGACGGGATCGCCTGCCCGGCCATGAGCAGCCAGGCGAGTACCTCGATGTTCCCGCCCCAGCCGGCGCCCTGCACCACGCGGCCGGCGTTGTGCCAGCGCCATCCCTCGCACGGCTGCATCCGCGGCTCGGACTCGAAGCTGGCCGGGTCGGCCCAGTCGCTGTCCACGTCGCCGTAGGCAGCCACCTGGCTGAGCTCGTAGTCGCCCGGGCTGAACAGGGCCGCCCGCAGCGACGCCTCGGTGACCGGGTGCATCGCGCCCGGGCGGCCGAACTGGACCATGACGCAGCCGCCGTGGCCGGCCACGATGCCGAGCTGCCGCAGGTACGCGAGCAGGCAGGTGTTGTCGCTGTAGCCGAAGAACGGCTTCGGGTTCGCCCGCAGCAGGTCCGCGTCGAGGTGCGGGAGCACCCGGATCTCGTCCTCGCCGCCGATGCTCGTGATCACGGCCGCGATGTCCGGATCGGCGAAGGCTGCGTGCAGGTCGGCGGCCCGGTCGGCGGGCGCCGAACCCATCATCCGCGTCGTGGGGTACTCGACCGGGATGAGGCCGAAGTCGCCGCGGAGCCTGCTCAGGCCGAGCTCGAACGGCAGCGGGAAGATGCCGGGCAGTCCCGCGGACGGTGACACGATCGCCACCTGATCGCCTGGCCGCGGCTTCGGCGGGTAAGCCAGATCGGGCATTCCCGAACCCTAGCGGACGGGCGCCCGAACCCTGCCGGGCAGCCGCCGGGCGGCGCCCGCTCCGCCTCGTGGTAGCTACGCAGGGTAGCCGTAACTCAGCGAAGTCGCTCCGGTGCTGGTGAAATTTGCACTCAGCCGACCTCCGCTTGGTTATGGTGTAATTGCCGGCGGGGCTGACGGTCCCCCGCTCCCCAGCAGCCCCGCCGGCGCACGCCGCCGGTACCGTGGCTGGCATGACGGCTGCCGCCGGCTCGCGAGCGCTGATCGTGGCGGGCGCCGCTAGCCTGGCCGTCCGCCAGCCGCTGACCGGCCCGCGCCGCCCGGCGCGGGTGATCGCCGCGCGGCCCGCCGCGGTCTGCCTGGAACTCGCGCTGCCCGCCGCAGAGCCCCGGGTGCTGGTGCTGACCGCGGCCGGAACATCCCGGCTGCCGAACGCGATCGCCGTCGCGCCGGGCGGCCTGGACCGGCTCGCCCCGGCCGAGGTGACCGGGGAATCCTGGATCGGCCGTGGTGCCGTACAGTCCGGGCAGCTCACGGTCCGCGTGCTGCGCTGGTGGGATCCCTCTCCGGTACTCGGCCCGCTGTCGCGCGCCCGGCTGGAGCAGGGCACGGCCGCCTTGCACCGGGCCTGCGCATCGGCCGATCGCGGGCCGAGCCTGGCCGGCCACGACGACCCGGCCGCGCTGGCCAGGTGCTGCGCGAACGGCGACCTGGCGGGCGCGGTGGAGGCGGCCGAGCGGATGGTCGGCCTCGGCCCGGGTCTGGCCCCCAGCGGGGACAACATGATCAGCGGGCTGCTGCTGGCGCTGCGGCTGCTCGGCGGCGCGATCCCCGGCGGGACGCGGGCGGTCTGGCTGGCTGACTGGCTGGGCGCAGCGGTCACCTCCGACGCCGCGCGGCGGACCACGTCGCTCGGGGCCACGCTGCTGCACTGCGCCGCGCACGGTCAGGCCACCGCGGAGGTGTCGGCGGTGCTGCGCGGCCTGGCCGGCCAGGAACCGCTGGCCACCGCGGCAAGGACGCTGCTGGCCAGCGGCCAGCCTCCGGCCCCCGTCCAGGCCTCGGGGCCCGACCTGGCCTGGGGACTGGTCGCGGGCTGCCGCGCCGCGCTGGCGCTGGCGGCGCCGCCGCGCTGAGCCGGGACCGGGACTGTGCTGAGCCGGGCACCGGACAACGGCAGGGGGCGTCCGACAGAATGAGGGCATGCTCATTCCGCTCACCGGCGCGCAGTATGAGATCTCCGCGGGCGACTACGCCGCGGTTGTGACCGAACTCGGCGCGGGCCTGCGCAGCCTGCGTCACCGGAGCACGCCGCTGCTGGCCGGCTACGAGCCCGGCCAGCTGCCGCCGGGTGGCGCGGGACAGCTGCTCGCCCCCTGGCCGAACCGCGTCGACGGCGGCCGCTACTCGTTCGGCGGAGCGCAGCTGCAGCTTGACCTCAGCGAGCCCGCCGCCGGCAACGCGATCCACGGGCTCACCCGGTGGGCGACCTGGGTCCCGGTCGAGCGCGAGGCAAACCGGGTCCTGCTGCGCCAGGCGCTGCGCGGGCACCCGGGATACCCGTTCTGCCTGGACATCGACGCCGAGTACCGGGTGGAGCCGGACGCCGGGCTGCAGGTCGCGGTCACCGCGCGCAACCAGGGCCGCGACCGCGCCCCGTACGGAACGGGCTCGCATCCCTACCTGACCGCAGGGACGCCGGTGATCGACGCGTGCGAGCTGACGCTGCCCGCGGCGCGCTGGCAGCCGATCGGCGACCGCGGCATCCCCGCGGGCCCGACCGAGGACGTCGGCGGCACCCCGTACGACTTCCGCGGCGGCCGGTCGCTGGACGGCCTCCGGCTTGATCACCCGCTCACAGGTCTCGATCGCGACTCCGCCGGGCGGGCCTGGGTCCAGCTGGCCGGGCCCGGCGGCGGCGTCCTGCTCTGGGCCGGCGAGGGGTACCAGTGGCTGCAGGTGTTCACCGGCGACCCGCTGGACGAGCAGCACCGCAGGCGCGCCCTCGCGGTCGAGCCGATGACCTGCCCGCCGAACGCCTTCGTCACCGGCACCGACCTGCTGGTCATCGAGCCGGGCCAGAGCGTCCGGCATGCCTGGGGGGTCCAGGCGCTGGCCGGATGAGAGCCTTCCCGGCCGGCCGGCTCGCGTTCAGCCCGGGAGTCCGCCGAGCGACTCCACGGCCCGGCTGACCCGCTCCAGATCTTCGGGCGTATCGACGTCGTCGGGACTGCCGGTGTCCCCGCATTCGACCAGCGTGACAAGCTCCGGGCGGGAGCGCAGGAACGCGCGCGCGCCCGCGTCGCCCAGCGATGTCGCGATCACCTCGGCCCAGTGCGGGCGGGCGATCAGTACCGGATTGCGCGGCTGTCCGTCATAGGCGGCCACCGCCACGCCGGCCCCCTGCTCGTAGGCGGCGATGAGCCGCCGGACCGCCTCGGGGCCGACCAGCGGCTGATCCGCCAGGGCGATCACGGCGGCCTCGGCGGTGCCGGGCAGCGCGGTGAGCCCGACGGCCAGCGAGGATCCCATGCCGCTGCGCCAGTCCGGGTTGTGCACGATCAGCACGCCGAGCGGCTCGGCGGCGGCCGCGCCGGTGACCACCACGACCGGGGCCGCGCCGCCCGCCCGGAGCAGGGCCACGCCCCGCTCGGCCAGGCTCTGCCCGGCAATCCGCACCAGGGCCTTGGGGCGGCCGAGCCGGGTTCCCCCTCCCGCGGCCAGCAGCACACCGGCAACACGCGTCCGCACGCTCACCAAGCGTACCCGGGACCGAGCGGAACGGGTCGCTGCTGCTTACTCGGCGAGTGCCTGGACGATGACCTGGGCTAGCGGACGGTCGCGGCCTTCGGCGAGGGCATGCTGGCGCTCCGCTGGGTGAGGGCAGCCAGGCCGGGTCGGAAGCCGGTCGATGATGGGCCTGCTCGACGGGAATCAGCGAGCCGCCGCTCTGCTCGCGCAGCGCCTGGGCCGCGCCGAGGTAGGTCAGGGCGGCCCGGCCGTCGCCGGTCAGGGCGGCCACGGCGGCGAGCCCTTCCAGGTCGGCGGCCATGCCGCGCTTGCTGCCGGTTTGCTGGTGGCCGCGCAGCGCCTGGCGGAACAGGTCCCGGGCGCGGTCCGGCTGCCCCGCGTCGCGGGCCACCTCGCCGAGGCTGTTGAGCACGGTCGCGGTGCCGTCGGGGTCGCCGGCGGCCCGGAAGGCCCGCAGCGCCCGCCGCAGCTGCGCGGTGGCGTCGAGATAGCGGCCCTGGTAGCGGCTGACCTGGCCAGCATGTTGCAGGCCGCCGCCTCGGTCCACGGGTCGCCGGCCTGTTCGGCGAGTTCGAGCTGGCTCTGGAAGTGCGGCTGGGCGGTGGCCAGGTCGCCCAGGGCCAGGGCCGCTTCGCCGAGGTAGCGGTGCGCCCAGGCCAGCCCGAGCAGGTCGCCGAGCTCGCCGCAAAGTTCCAGGCCCTCGCGGGCCAGGTCGACGGTGGCCGGATAGTCGCCGCGGAAGCAGGCCAGCGCGCAGGCTTCCAGGACCGCCCAGGCCCGGGTGGCCGGGGCCGCCGCGTGGTGGCGGGCGTCGATGGCCAGCAGCCGTTCCAGGTGCAGCGCGCCCTCGGCCAGCGAGCCGCGGCGGCGCCAGAACGGCGCCGACCGCGGTGGCCAGGCGCAGCCCGTCTTCCAGGTAGCCGCTGCCTGCCTCGGCCCGGGACCGGACCCAGTCCAGGGCGGCGCGGATGTTCGCGAAATCGGCTTCCAGCCGGTCGAACCAGTCGTCTTGCTGCGGCCCGTCCAGGCGGGCCCGGGCCTGGGTCGCCAGCGCGAGGTAGTGGCGCAGGTGCCGTTCGTGCACCGGGTCGGCCTGGCCGGTCTCGGCCAGCCGGGCCAGCGCGTACTCGCGGACGGTGGCCAGCAGGCCGAACCGCGGGGTCAGGCCAGGCGTCACCTCGACCAGGCTGTGCTCGGCCAGTCGGCCAGCCGCTCGGTCATCGCCAGCGGATCGGCGGCCCGCAGACCGCCGCCGCGGCGGCGGCGTCGAACGGGCCGGCGAACACGCCCAGACGGGCGAACAGCGTCCCGGGCGGCGGCAGACAGCAGCGCGTCGCTCCAGTCGAGGGTGGCGCGCAGCGTCTGCTGGCGCTGCGGCAGGTTCCGCGGCCCGCCGGTCAGCAGCGGCAGCCGCGCCTGCAGCTGGGGCAGCAGCGCCTGCGGCGGGTACAGCCGCACCCGGGCGGCGGCCAGCTCGATCGCCAGCGGCAGCCCGTCCAGGGCGGAGCAGATCGCCGCGGTCGCCGCCAGCGCGTCCCCTGCGGGTCGAAACCCGGGGCGACGGCCCGGGCGCGCTGCACGAACAGCTGCACCGCCTCGCAGTCCGCGGCCTGGCCGGCGTGCTCGGGCAGGCGCAGCGGCGGCACCCGCATCTGGTGCTCCCCGTACAGGCCCAGCGCGACGCGGCTGGTGACCAGCAGGTGCAGCCGGGGTGCGGCGGCCAGCAGCCGGCCCAGCAGCGGCGCCTGCTCGACGAGGTGCTCCATGTTGTCGGCGACCAGGAGCAGGCCGTGCCGGGCGCAGCGCGGCGGTGAGCTGGTCCTCGGCGGTGGCCGCCGACTGCGGCGTCAGGCCCAGCGCCCGCAGCAGCGTCACCGCGACCAGGTCGGGGTCGCTGACCGGCGCCAGGTCCGCGAACGCCGTCCCGTCCGGGAAGCGGCGGGCCAGCTCGGCGGCGGCCTGCAGCGCGACCCGGGTCTTGCCGGTGCCGCCGGTCCCGGTCAGCGTGACCAGCCGGCACTCCGGCCACCAGCGGCGGCGACCGCGGCGACCTCGGCCGCCCGGCCCACCAGCGGGGTCACCGGCGCCGGGAGCGGAGCCGGGGCCAGGCGGCCGCCGCTGGGGTTCGCGGCGGGCGCTGGGTCCGGTGCGGCCGCGGCGCGCGCCCGGCCGGCCAGACGAGCAGCCGGCGCCGGGTCGCGCGGCAGGGCGCCCAGCGGCCCGGAGGTCCACGCCTGAGCGGGGATGGCGCGCTCGGGCACTGCCATCAGCGCGAGCAGCCCGCGGGCCTCGGCCGCCGAGCCGACCGTCCCCCAGTCCGCCAGGGCAGTAACGATCGCGGCGACGTCGGCGGCATTCAGCAGCGCGCCGCGCTGATGCAGCTTGTGGCTCAGCACGCTGGGATGCAGGCCGACGGCGCGGGCCAGCTGTTGCTGGGTGCGCCCTGCCGCCCGGCAGCGCTCGCGCACCGCCGCACGGAAACCCGCCAGATCCTGCACTCCGGATCCCCTGTACGTCTGAGCCGGACTGACCGCCGTGCCGGCCGCACCTTTGCAGCATCTTTGCCGCACGGAATTGCTGGTATCCGCACCTGACGTGAGCCTAACCTGCAAGCCGGGCCGCGAGGAAGCGGCCCGCAGCACAGTGCGACCAGGTGAGGGCGGGCAGGCATGGACCACGACGCGACGCTGGCGCGACCGCTGGCGGCGGTCTTCAGCCACCTCGCCGCGCCGGCCCGGCTGGCCGACTGGCTGCCCGAGGTGGCCGCGGTACAGGCCGAGGCCGGGCCGCCGGCCGGGATCGGCGTCACGTTCAGGCTGCGGCTGCGCCGCAGCGGCCGCGACATCGGCGGCACCGGCGAGCTGATCGCCTACGAGCCGCCCTGGTCCGTGGCCTACCGGATCGTGGCCGGATCGCACATCTTCGTGCTCCGGGTGACCTGCGTCTCCACCGACGGCGCCACCCGGGTACACATCCGCCAGGCCGACGGCTCCGCGCCGCTGGCCGTGGACCTGAGCCGGCTGCCCGGGCATAGCCCGGCCGGCACCGCGGGCCCGGAAGCGCCCGACGACCGGGGCGATGGTGACCCCGGCCGCGTTCGCCGGCAGTCACCCGCGTGACGGTCCTGACTTGGATGCTTCAGTGAGGGCTACGGGAGCCGGCTCCCCAGCGCGCTGAGGGGAAGGCCGACCGCCGCTCACGCCGACGCCGGCGCGGGCGGCCGCGATCCGGAGGACCCGGAGGACCCGGAATGGTCAGCCAGCGGGCGGGAGTAGGGATCGTCTACTGCCCGCTTCCCCAGTTCACGGCAGGACCGAGCACGTCGGGAGCCAGGTCGGCCGTGAACTTGGTGAACCTCGGCTCGCCCAGGTTAGTGTTCGTCCCCTGGATCGCATCCACACCGACTGTGATGTTCGCGTCGATCGGGTTGGGGTTGGAGGGAGAGGTGATGGTCTGCCCGGCCGGGTCGATGGTGATGGGCACGATCGCGGGGTTAGTCTGCCTGCCGGGCACATCGTTGGCTTCCGTGAACGGCAGGATCGTCCGAGGTGGGATCCGGAGGACGGGTTGCCTTGTCCGGTGCCGTCGGGCATGGTCGAAGGATTGACCAACTCCAGGGGGTTGGCGGAGTTGGGAACCACTGGCGGTCCAAGGTTGGCGGGGTCTATCGGCCCAACGGCGTTCGGGTCAACAATGGGAGGCGGCGGGTTACCGGCGTTCGGGTCAGCGGGGGGCGGCGGCTGCTGCTGTTGCTGCTCGGCAGGCGCTTCAGGCGGCGGTCCGTTGACGTCGGCAGGCGGCTCACCGAACAGAGCATTGAAGTCTTCCTCATTGATGTCCTGGCGCGGGTCCCCCGCACTGGAGGTGGCCGGCTGCTGAAGCGGCTGCGGGTGGTCAACGAGCTGGCCCGTCGTCGTGGCTGCGGTCTCGGCTCCTTTCCCGGCGAGCGTCGGCGGCGCCGGCGGCGACGCCGGTGGCCCCGGCGATGCTCCCGAGGAAGAAGGTGGCAGTGTTGAGACCTTCTTTTTGCTGGTCGGATAGGAAGCCCTTTCCGGTGCCTTCCGCTGGCCCTCGTTGGCCAGCGAGGTGGAAGCGGTGGCGGCGGCGGCGATGTTGGTGGCGCCGGACACCAGATTGGCGGCGGCACTGACGATGGCACTGGCGGTGACCTCAGCGATGCCCTCGGCGGCGAGTGGCGGCGACGCCGGCGCCGCCGGTGACGAGGCTGAGGATGCCGAAGGCGAGGAACAGGAGCGATGGTGAAGCCGTCGCTGACCGACTGGGGGACGGAGAGCTGGCCGGTGGGGTCGGTGTTGATGATCGGGTTGGTGTCGAAGGCCTGGTAGCGGTTGAACTGGTCGGCGGCGTCGGCGGACAGGAACCGGCCCTGGCCGGGGTCGTAGCTGCGGGCGGGCAGGTACTGGGTGCCGGTGGAGGGGTTGGTGTAGGCGCCGTCGTAGGTGAACGGGTTGACGGCGGCGTTGCCGGCCGGGTCCGCGGCCGGGGTAGGCAGCGGGGCGGGGCTGGCGCCTTCGGGCTGGCCGTAGTCGCCGTAGGCGTAGCTGGCGGTGACCTGTCCGGTGGTCGTCGATCATCGCGGTGACCGACCCGTGGGCGTCGGCGAGGTAGTAGCCGGTGCCGGGCCCGGTGGCCTGGACGGTGCCCGGGCCGTTGCCGGTGGCGGTGGTCAGGGTGCGGGCCTCGCGGTTGACGCCGGTCAGGTAGGACGCGGTGATGGTGGCTGGGCCGCCGCCGGTGTAGGTGTCGTTGGCGATCCCGCCGGTGGTGGCGTAGTGGTAGGTGATGACGTGCGCCACGCCGCCCGCGGTGGTGGTGGCGGTGCGCCGGGTGTGGTCGGGCCAGTAGGTGTAGCTGGTGGTGACCCCGGCCGGGGTGGTGACCGAGGCCTGCTGGCCGTCCGGGTCGTAGGTGTAGGTGTCGCCGGCCAGGTCGGTGGTGACGTTGCCGTCGGCGTCGAACTTCTGCCCGGTGCTGATGCCATCGGTGGTGCGGGCGGTCAGCTCGCCGCCGGGGCTGATGGTGTTCACCGTGTGAGTGGTGCCCGCGCTGGTGGTGGTGTCCTGGCCGGTGACGTTCCCGGCTGCGTCCAGGGTGTAGCTGGTCGTGGTCGTGGGGGTGCCGGTGGCGGTGGTGCCGGGGTAGACCGCCGAGGACAGCAGCCGGTTGTAGGCGTCGTAGCGGTAAGCGGTCGTGGTGGGCGGGCTGGCGTGCTTGCGGTGACCGTGGCCGTGGCCGGGTTGGGCCTGGCGGCGCGGGGCGGGCAGGGCGCTGGTGATCGTGTGGGTGGCGACGTTGCCGTGCGCGTCGTAGGTGTAACCGTCGGTGCGCAGCGCGGTGCCGTCGGCGGCGGTGGTGGTCTCGGTCTTGACCTGGCTGGCGTCGGTGTAGTCGATGGTGGTGGTGACCCCGTTGCCCCGGGTGATCGTGTGCACCCGGTCCATCGGGTCGTAGGTGTAGGACACGCTGGCCAGCGTCGTGCCGCCGCGGGCCTGGACGGCCTGGCACAGGTCGGTGGCGGCCGGGCCGCACGTGCCGCCGGCGTTGTAGGTGTAGGTGGTGACCGCGCCGGTGATGTCGGTGGTAGTGGCCAGCTTGCCGTTGTCGTCGTAACTGGCCTTGGTGCTGGTGCCGTCGGGATAGTCCACCTCGATCACGTGCCCGTCGGCGTCATAGGCGTAGCTGATCGCGTCGGCGGGGTGCGCCGGGTCATAGACCGACGTGACCCGCCCGGTGGCCGGGTCGTAGGTGTAGCCGGTCTTCTGGGTGCTCCCGTCGGCGGCCTGCACGTCCACCTCGGCCAGCCGTCCGGTCTTGGGGTCGTAGCTGTAGGTGGTCATCGTGCCGGACGGCTGGGTGACGGTGGCGATCTGCCCGGCCGGGGTGTAGGTGTAGCTGGTGACCGCGCCGTCCGCGGTGGTGGCGGTGTGCACCCGCCCCGCCGCGTCATAGGTGTACGCGGTCCCCGCGGCCGGCTGCGCCGCCTTGGTTTTCCGCTGCCCGGCCGCGGCCTGCTCGGTCAGGGTCTTGCTGGTCAGGGCGCCGGTCATGGTGTTGCCGGTGGCCGCCTGGGCGGGCTGGCCGGGGAAGTCGGCCGTGTCACCGGGGGTCAGGGTGGTGCCGGTCAGCAGGCCGCCGGCCCCGGCGTAGTGCGGGGTGGCGGTGACATCGTCGGCGGTGTAGGAGGTGACCCGGCCCAGCCCGTCGTAGGTCTCGGCCGCCGGCGCCTGCGGCGTGCCGTCGGCGTAGCTGGTCGCCGAAGACACCGGCTGGTTGAGGTTGTTGAAGCCGTCGGTGGTGACCGAGACCGGGGCGGTGAGCGGGGCGCCGGCCGGCACCAGCGACACCTTCTGGGTGTTGGCCACGTCGTTGTAGGTGTCGGCCTGGGTGATCCCGTCCGGCTGGACGACCTGCACCGGGCGGCCGAGCGGGTCGAAGGTGGTGGTGGCCGTCCCGGCCGGGGTGGTCGTGGTCAGCTGGGTCCCGTCGGTGCTGTACTGCGTCGGTCTGCACCGTCCGCGCCGCCGGGTCGGCGACCAGTTTCTCGCCGGACACGTTGTCGGTGACCTTGACCGTGCGGCCGGTCACGTCGGTGGTGGTCTGGGTCTCCAGCCCGCTGGGCGCGGTCACCGTGGTCTGCGTCGGGGAGTTGTACACGGTCTTGGTGGTCTGCCCGCCGGGCGTGGTCATCGTCCGCTGCCGGCCCAGCGCGTCGTAGGTGTAGCTGGTGGTCAGGTTGCCCGGGCTGGTCTGCGACAGCGCCTCCCCGGTGACCAGGTCGGTCACCGTGGTGGTGGACGCCGCCTGCGGGGTGCCCGCCGCGGTGGTGACCACGTCGGTCTGGGTGTGCGCGGCAGTGTCGGTGCTGATCTGCTGCGTTTCGTCGGTCTGGTCCGGGCCGCCGCTGTTGCCGGGCGGCTTGGCACCCGGGGCCCAGGCCAGCAACTCCCCGGTGACCTGGCCGAGGCCGTTGTAGCTGTAGGTGGCCACCGTGCGGGCCTGGGCGGTCACGTTGCCCTGGGCGTCGGTGGATCCGACCGCGGTGGTGACGGTCTTGACCGTCTTGCCGTCGCCGCTGAGCGTGTCGGTGGTGATGCTGGTGGCCCCGTGCTTGCCGGTTACCGTCTGGGTCAGCGGCAGCCCGTAGCTGCCGTAGCTGGTGGTGGTCGTCGTCCCGGCCGGGTTGGTGGCCGAGGTCTGCAGGCCCTGGTTGTTGTAGGCCGTGGTGGTCGTCACCGTGCGGGTGGGCCCGAACTGGGGATCCCCGTAGGCCACGGTGAGCGAGGTCGGCTTGGCGTAGTTGGCCGGCAGGCTGGCCACCGAGGTCACGGCGGGGTAGGTGTAGGCCTGCGCCTGGCTCAGCACCTGGGCCTGGCCCGGGGGATGGACGTAGACCTGCTGGGAGACCAGCAGGTGCAGGCTGTTGTAGGTGGCATCGACGGTCGAGGTGCCGTTGGTCAGCTCGGTGGTGTAGCGGTAGCCGAAGTCCCCGGAGTTGAACAGGCCGTTCGGGCCGTTCTTGTTGTAGGCGGGGTAGCCGGTGTAGTTGTGCTGGCCGTCGCCGGCCGGGTTGATGTTGAACCGCAGCTCGGGCAGCACCTGGTTGCCGTGCGGGTCGGTGACGTCGACGGTGCTGACCGCCGCCACGCCCGGCTCGTAGGCCAGCGGCGTGTAGGTGACCGTGGTGTGTTCCCCGGTCGGCGAGGTCACCGAGCTCAGCAGCGGGGCGGGCAGCCCGGTCACCGGGCTGTAGCCGAAGCTGGTCGTCTGGCCGAGGGCGTCGGTGAGTCCCACCAGGCGGCCCGCGGTGATGTCGAGCGTGTTCGTGGCGGCGATCCCCTCCGCGTTCACCGGCGCGGTCACCGTCACCCCGCCGCTGGCATAGGCGAACCTGGTCACCTGGCCGTAGCTGTCGGTCACCGAGGTGGGCTGCCACCACGAGCCGGACTGCTGCCAGGTCAGGTCGATCGCGTTGCCGAACCGGTCTGTCTGCTCGATCAGGTTCCCGTTGGCGTCGAACCGGTCTGTCGTGCCGTCCAGGTAGGTCAGCGTGTACAGATACTGCCGCACCGGCACGCCGGGCGGAGGCTGGGTGCTGCCCGGGTTCTTGACGAACGTCACGTCCCGCAGCGGGTAGTCCGCCAGTCCTGTCGGCTGGCTGGAATCGAAGGCGTAGGAGCCGCCCGAGGCCGGGTACACGTGCACCCCGCCGGCGGTGTCCACCCACGGCACCCCCAGCGTCCATCCCGCGCCCAGGCCGAACCGGTTCCCGGCCGCGCCCAGCGCGGCCAGCGACTGGTCGTAACCCAGCGTCAGCGACAACCCGGTCCCGGCCGGGCCGGCGATGCTGACCAGCGGCACCGACGTCTGGAACGCGCCGGTCCGCTGGTCGATCGACCCGCCGACGCCGCCGCCGATGGCGAACGCGTTCGACACCGGGCCCGATGGCGCGCCCCTTGCGGCCGGCCGCCGCCAGCGCCGGGGCCGCGCCCGCGGCCTGGATCACGGTCGCGACCAGCGCCACCGACAGCAGCGCGCTCAGCCAGCGGGGGACGGCGCTGACGGTGACCCGGCGGCGTGCGCGCGATGCCAGCGTACGATGATGGTGCTCATCTGTCTGCCTTCCTGCGGTCGGCCGCTGGGCCAGGTGGGAGATGAAGCGGCGTCAGCCTCCGCTGCCGACCGGGACGGATAGCACCGGGACGAGCTGCCCGGCGGTGACCAGGGCGGTGTCGACGGTGTCGCTGGGGAAGAACTGCGAGGTGTCGGTCAGCTTGGCCTGGCTGGGCGTGACGGCCAGGGGCGCCGAGCCAAGCCCGTGCACGTTGGCCGTGCCGGTCTGCAGCGGCAGCGACGCCCGGCCGGTGATCGCGGTGGCCGACAGCAGCAGCCCGGTCACCGGCCCGCTGGCCGGGCCGCCAGCCTGGTAGAGCGACGGGGCGGCGCCGGCGGGCATGGCCAGCGTGCAGGTCGCGGTGGGGCTGGTGGCGCAGCCGGTGATGCCGATCCCGCCGGTGATGTTGGCCCCGGTGGGGGTCAGCGGGTTGCTGCTGGCCGCCACCGCGAAGGCGGAGCCGGTGTACGCGGTGACGGTGCCGGTGTCGTTCATCACCGGGTCCAGATGCTGCAGGGCGGTGCTGGTGGTGACCAGGTAGCTGCGGGTGGGCTGGCCCGCGCTGCCGTCGGCGGCATACGGCCCGACCGCGGTGTAGCCGGCGTAGTCGCCGGGCTGGTACAGGCCGGTGACCAGTGCTTTGGTGACGTCGTCCCGGTAGTAGACCAGGTTGTACCGCGGGTCGCTGGGCGGCACCGATCCGCCGCCGGACGGGAGTCAGCTGGAGGGTCAGCCCGGCCTGGTCCACCCCGTCGGCGCGCGGCGTGGCCGCCGCGCCGTTGCCGTCCGGGATCGCCGCGACCCCCTGGACCGGGATGGCCCCCGGGCCCGCCGTTGAGCGGCGGCGCCTTGGGATCGGCCAGCGTCACCGGGCTGGAGGCCAGCCCGCCCGACTACCACCCGCACCTCGGTCACCGGGGCTGGTTCCCCGTGGCCGGGCACTGGCTGGGCTGGCCCGAGGTCCACACGCCCGGGGCGGTCGCCATGCCCGCCGGGTTCTGGAAGAAGAAGCTGGCCGGGCCCAGCGTGACGGTGCCGTCCGCGGCCACGGCGGGGGCGGTGGCGGGCATCAGCTGGCCCAGGTCCTGCCAGGTCTTCCCGCCGTCGGTGCTGCCCTGCGCGGTCATCGGCGGGATCTGCGCGGTCACCTGCCCGGCCGAGATCACGTTCTTCCACTGCGCCCCGGTCACGTCGAACCGGTACACCGGACGGCACGGGTCATCGGCCGCCGGGCTGACCGGCGGCTGGTAGTTCTGCGGGTCCGGCGCCGCGGTCAGCCGGTAGCCGGCCACCGTCGGCGCCGCCGCCGCCGCCGGGGTGCCGCCCCCGGTCACGGACAGCTGCCAGGTGCCCCACGACCCCGGCCCAGGCGACACCTGGGACAGGCTGGCGGTCAGGTACCCGCCGACCTGGCTGTCGATGCGCAGCGTCCGGTCCGTGCCGGCGACCAGCTTGACGATGTGCTCATCGGCGCGGTCCCCGGCCGGGGTGATGATCACGTAAGTGGCCCGCTCGCCAGCGCTGCCCGGCTGCGCCGACGCGCAGTCCCCGGTCAGCCCCGGCGGTCAGCGCCGCGGCGAAGTAGTCCGGCGAGGTCGCGCCCGCGGCCAGCGGCGTGTCCGTCGCCGGGAACGCCGGCGGCCCGCCGGTCACCGAGGTATCCAGCCAGCACCCGTACCCCGGATCCGGCCGCGACGCCATCGCGATCTGCACCGGCCCGGCCGAGTTGTCAGCCACCCGCAGCCGGCCCGCCCCGTACCCCGGCCACCAGTCATACACCTGATCGGCCGGGCCTGCGGTCGCGCCCCCCGTGCCGATCGGCACCGCCGTCAGCGCGCCGTTCTGCCACTTCAGCACCTGGTCCGCGGTGCCGCCCAGCTTGCCGACCACCAGCTCCTGGTCGCCCGGCTGGCCGTCCCACGGAGTCACCACGGTGAGCCCGGTGGGCTGGCCGGTCCGCTGCCCGAGCGGCAGGTCGCCGAGCACGTTTCCGGTGTTGTCCAGGCTGAACAAGATCACGTCTCCGTCCGAGCGGGTGAACGCCGCTACGGTCTGGCCGTTGACCTGGACGAACGCGGCCGCCATCTCCACCTCGGGGAACCATCGGCCGTCCCCGATCACGCTCTTCTCGGTGCCGTCGGCGTTGAGCCGCCAGATGAACATCGTCGACCCGGAGCCTCTCCACGCCCGCGGCCAGCAGCCCGCCCTGACCCGGCCCCGACGGCGGGCCGAACGCCAGCGCGGTCACCGGCGTCTGCGTGCCATCGCCTACCGCCATGTCCCCGATGGTGGCCACCAGGTGGAGGCTGTTGTTGTAGATGTAGATGCCGTAGTTCGACATCCCGACCGCGATCAGCGTCTGTCCGCCGACCACGCCGACCGCCAGCGATGTCGCCACGTTCAGCTCCGCCGGCTCGCGCGCGAAGTCGGTGCCGTAGATGCTAGGCAGGTTCACCGCATGACCGCACGACGCTGTGGCGCAGGAGCCATAGTGGTCCACCTGGTACAGGTGCAGCTGGTAGGTGCTCACTGGGTCGTAAGCGTTGGGGTCGCATGTGGCCCCGGCCATGTAGATGTTGGCCGCGCTCGCGGCCACCTTCACCGACGTCATGCCGTACGCCGCGCCGTTGGCAGCGTATGGGTCGCCATCCGACAGACCGGCACGTTTTTGCAACCAGACGAAATTGCAGTTAAAGGGGTCGTACAGCCCTTCATTCGGGGTCCCCCGCAGGTCGGTCGTGACCGCGCTGCGCACCACCCCGCCGAACTTGCTGACGTCGGCGATCTTCAGCTGGCCGTCCTCAGCGTAGGCGAGCTCGTCGTGGCCGTCCCCGGTGAAGTCGCCGACCGCCTGGCCGTAGTTCAGGTTCGGCAGCGTGCCGGACAGGTCCTGAGCCAGCGGCGGCAGGGCCTGCCGCCGCGGCCGGGGCGGCACGAGCGCCGCGCACTGGCCGCTCGCCGTCCCGGAGACCGTGTTGGGCCGGCGCCGGTCGGCCGGCCCGGGCCGGTTGGCCGCGCACGATAGCGACCCGGAGATCGCGTTCGCCGAGATCACCACCCGGCCCCGGTTGCCGCGGGCCGTGACCCCGCCGCCGACCGAGCCGCCGGACAACATCACCCCGGCGGCGTTGCCGGACAGCGTGACCGGGCCCTGCTGGCGCAGCCCGCTCACCCGCACCGGCCCGGCCGACCCGGTGATCACCAGCCGGCCGTGGCCGGTGTCGCCGCGGCAGGAGGTCCCGGCCCCGGCCGTCACCGGGCCCGCGGTCCGGTCGACCCGCACCGGGCCGATGATCGTCGACCCGCAGACCTGCACCGAGCGGGCCCGGATCCCGGTCAGCGCGCCGGAGATCACCGAGCCGCTGACCCTCAGCCCGGCCCCCGGCCACACGCGCACCGGCCCGAACTGGGTGACACGGTCCAGGCACAGCACGCCATAGCCGGCCACCAGGACACCGTGGTGCACCCCGGTCACCGTCCGCGTGCACCCCGCGCCCGCCGCAGCCGTCGTGGTGCCGGCGCTGGCCGCCGCCGCGCCCGCCGCCCCCGACCCGAGCAGGCCCAGCGCCGCCACCACGGCGGTCAGGCCCCGCAGCATGCCCCCGCGCCAGCCGCGCCCGGCCGCGGACGCCCCTGCGGCCCGCAGCGACCCGGTCCTCGCGGCGCGCTTGCGTGCTTTCCCTGACGAGATGCGTAGCATGATGTCTTCTCTCCGGTCGGCCCGGCGCCCGCCGTGAAGCCGTCGCCGCAAGGACCGGGCACGAATGTGCGCCAGGACCCCTGTCACCGGCAACATAACTCCGGCCACCGCCGCCGCACCAGAGAACCGTTGCTGCAAAAGTGCTGCAAAAGTGCGGCAAAGTGCCGCATGCCCAGCCGGGCCGGCGCGGCGGGACCGGCGTGGACCTTTCCGGCTGGCGGCAAGTGCTCCCTGGTTCCGGGTTACGGCGGCCCGGGCCGGGTGCGGCCAGGCGCCAGGGTCGGCGGTTATGCGCGGTCTTCCGGGCGGTCAGGCGTCAGGCCGGCGCCGGAACGAGACCTTTACAGCCGGACGTGTTCTGCGGGCGGCGATCCGGAGCAGGGATCAGCCGTGGTGGATGCGGCCGGACGGTGCGGGTGAGCGGCCGGCCGGAGCCGCCCCAGCGGAGCTGGATCAGCTCGGCCGCGACCGACACCGCGGTCTCCTCCGGGGTGCGGGCGCCGAGGTCGAGGCCGATCGGCGACCGCAGCCGGGCCAGCTCGGCACCGGTGAGGCCCTGCTCGCGCAGCCGCTCGATCCGGTCGTCATGGGTCCGCCGGCTGCCCATCGCGCCGATGTAGGCGGCGGGCTTGCGCAGCGCCACCTCGAGCAGCGGGACGTCGAACTTGGGGTCGTGGGTCAGCACGCAGATCACCGTCCGGGTGTCGGTATCCACGCCTTCCAGGTACCGGTGCGGCCAGTCCACCACGACCTCGTCCGCGTCGGGGAACCGGGCACGGGTGGCGAACAGCCCGCGGGCGTCGCACACGGTCACCTGGTAGCCGAGGAACTTGCCGACCCTGGCGACCGCGGCGGCGAAGTCGATCGCGCCGAACACCAGCATCCGCGGCGGCGGCGCGAACGAGTTGACGAACACGCTGAGCTCGTCGCCGCGCCGCTCACCGTGCTGCCCGTAACGCCGGGTACCGGTCAGGCCCTGAGCCAGCATGCCGCGGGCGTCGTCGTCCACGGCGGCGTCCAGCCGGTCCCCGGCGCCCAGGCTGCCGGCCGGCTCCCCGGCCCCACCCGGCCCCCAGATCACCCGGCGGGCGCCGATGCGGCCCGGGCCCGCGATCACCGTCGCGACGGCGACGGGCTCGCCGCGCTCCACCGCGGCGGCCACCTCGCCCAGCGCGGCGAATTGTTCCCTGCCCACCCGCTCGACGAACACGTCCAGGATCCCGCCGCAGGTCAGGCCCACCGCGAAGGCATCGTCATCGCTGACGCCGTAGGTCTCGAGCACCGGGACGCCGGTCTCGATCACCTGGCTGGCGAGCTCGTACACGGCACCTTCCACGCAGCCGCCCGAGATGCTGCCGACTACCTCGCCATCGGCAGAGACAGCCAGCGCCGCTCCGGCCTCGCGCGGCGCGCTGCGGTAGGTCCGCACCAGGGTGGCCAGCCCGAACGTCTCGCCGCAGTCCCACCACTTCGTGATGGGACTCATGATGTCTCGCACAACCCCAGGTTAAGCGGGGGGACGGCAAGACGCGAGCGGCGGCGGACGGACGTGCCAATCATGCGGGAAAGCGCGCGGGACGGGGAAGGCGCGCGACGGCCGGGCCAGCGGCGGGGCTACTCGACGATCTTGGAGATCGGGATTTCCAGGATGTCGCGGGCGCCTGCCGCCTTCAGCGCGGGGATCAGGGTGTTCACCCCGGCCTTCGGGACCACCGTCTCCACCGCGTTCATCTGGCCCCGGGCCAGCGCGGTGATCGTCGGCGAGGACATGGCCGGCAGCATCGCGGTCACCGCCTCCAGCCGGCCGGCCGGGACGTTGAGCTTGAGCAGCACGTTCCCCCGGGCCTGGATCGCGCCGCGGAGCAGCAGCGCGATGTCCTCCATCGCGGCCCGCTTGCCCTCGTCCTCGTAGGCCTCGGGGTTGGCCACGAACTCGGTGTAGCTGGTCACCACCGTGTCCAGCACGCGCAGCCCGTTGCGGCGCAGCGACGAGCCGGTCTCGGTGAGGTCGACGATCGCGTCCACGATGTCGGGGACCTTCGCCTCGGTGGCTCCGTAGGACGGCACCACCATCGCCTTCACCCCGCGGGAATCCAGGAAGCGCCTGGTCAGCGACGGGAACTCGGTCGAGATGCGCACCCCGTCCGGCAGGTCGGCCGCCGACTGCCACGGCGAGCCGTCCGGCACCGCCAGCACCACCCGCACCGGCCGCGAGGTCGCCTTCGAGTACTTCAGCTCGCCCAGCGAGACCACGTTCGCCTCGGTCTCCTCGATCCAGTCACGCCCGGTGATCCCGACGTCGAACAGCCCCCGCTCCAGGTACGACGGGATCTCCTGCGGCCGCAGGAACCGCACCTTGTCCACCCGGGGATCGTCGATCGACGCGTGATAGTCCCGGTCCGAAGACCTGCGCACCGTCAGGTCGGCGGCGTCGAACAGCTCCAGTGTCGCCTTCTCCAGCGACCCCTTAGGCAGCACAAGCGAAAGCACGATCAGAGCCTTTCATGCTGAAGGCGGGAGTCTGCGCGTGGAGTGCCGGGAGCATTCGCTCGGACAGCCGGCGTTCGGCGGAGCCGACAGCCGGCTGGCCGAGCGGGTGTTCCCGGTGCCCCGGCCGGTTTAATGTCGGGGGGCGTTACCAGGCACGCCGCAGCGGATGGACCGCAGCACGAGCGCGGTGTCCAGTGCGGCCACGGCGGCCTCCCATCCCTTGTCCTCGTGACTGCCGGGCAGGCCAGCCCGGTCTCTGGCCTGTTCCAGGCTGTCACAGGTGAGCACGCCGTTGGCCACCGGGGTCCCGGCGTCCAGGGCCACCCGGGTGAGGCCGGCCGTGACCGCGTCGCAGACGTACTCGAAGTGCGGCGTGCCGCCCCTGATCACCGCGCCGAGGCAGACCACCGCGTCGTGCCGCCGGGCCAGCTCGGCCGCGACCACCGGCAGCTCCACCGCGCCGGCCACCCGGACCACCAGCGGGCGCTCCGCGCCGCAGGCCCGGGCGGCGGCCACCGCCCGCGCGGTGAGCGAGTCGGTGATCTCCGGATGCCACCGGGTGGCCGCGATCGCCACGCTCAGCCCCGCGGCGTCCACGGTGATCGCGCCGGGACGGCCCTGTCCGCTCACGTGACTTCGGCCTGCGCTGTGGCTGAGGTGGCGCCGTTCGGCAGGAAAAGATCGTCCAGCTGGTGCCCGAGCCGGTCCCTTTTCGCGGTGAGGTAGCGGAGATTCTCCTCGGTGACGAGGACCGGCAGCGGGCACCGCCCGGCCACCTCGATGCCGAATCCGGACAGCCCGTCCACCTTCGCCGGGTTGTTGGTCAGCAGCCGGATCGAGCGGATGCCCAGGTCGACGAGCATCTGCGCGCCGGTCGAGTACTCCCGCGCGTCGGCGGGCAGGCCCAGCTCGAGGTTGGCGTCCACGGTGTCGGCGCCGGCGTCCTGCAGGTTGTAGGCCTGTAGCTTGCTCAGCAGGCCAATGCCGCGGCCCTCGTGCCCGCGCAGGTACAGCACGGCGCCGCGGCCCTCGCTGGCGATCGCGGCCATCGCTGCGGCGAGCTGGGCGCCGCAGTCGCAGCGGCGGGAGCCGAACACGTCGCCGGTCAGGCATTCGGAGTGCACCCGGGTCAGCACCTGCTCCCCGTCGCCGAGTTCGCCGAGCACCAGGGCGATGTGCTCGGTGCCGTCCACGGAGTTCAGGTAGCCGAATGCCTGCCACTCGCCGTAGGCGTTGGGCAGCCGGGTCGTCACCACCCGGCGGACCATCCGCTCGGTGTGCCGCCGGTACTCGATGAGCTGGGAGATGGAGATCAGCGCCAGGCCGTGCTCGTCGGCGAACCGGCGCAGGGCGGGCAGCCGGGCCATCGAGCCGTCGTCGTTGACCACCTCCGCCAGCACTCCGGCCGGGGCCAGCCCGGCCAGCCGGGCCAGGTCGACCGCGGCCTCGGTGTGCCCGGGCCGGCGCAGCACGCCGCCCTCGGTGTAGCGGAGCGGGAAGATGTGGCCGGGGCGGACCAGCTCGTAGGGCTCGGTGGCCGAGTCCACCAGGACCTTGACGGTGGTGGCGCGGTCGGCGGCCGATATCCCGGTGCTGACGCCATGCCGGGCATCCACGCTGACCGTGAACGCGGTCCGCATCCGCTCGTTGTTCTCGGTGGTCATCAGCGGGATCTGCAGCCGGTCCAGCTCCTCGCCCGGCAGCGGCACGCAGATCACCCCGCTGGTATAGCGGATCATGAAGCCGAGCAGCTCGGTGCTGACCTTGGCGGCGGCGAAGATGATGTCGCCCTCGTTCTCCCGGTCTGCGTCGTCCACCACGACGACCGGGCGGCCGGCCGCGATGTCCGCGACGGCCCGCTCCGGGCGGTCGAGCCGGGTGCCGTCCGGGGCCTGCGGGCCCGCGGGCCCGTTCGCGCCGGCGGTCATGACCGGCCGCCCTCGCCGAGCAGCTTCTCCACGTACTTGGCGATCACGTCCACTTCCAGGTTGACCGTGTCGCCGGGGCGCTTTCGGCCCAGCGTGGTGCGTTCCAGCGTCTCCGGTATCAGGCTCACCTCGAACCAGGTCGGGTGGCCGGCCTCACCGGTCCTGGTCACGGTGAGGCTGACGCCGTCCACGCTGACCGAGCCCTTGTCCACCACGTACCTGGCCAGTCCGGCGGGCAGCGAGATGCGCACAACATCCCAGTGCTCGGCCGGGCTGCGGGAGACGATCGCGCCGGTGCCGTCCACGTGGCCCTGGACCAGGTGCCCGCCGAGCCGGCCGTCCAGGCGCATGGGGCGCTCCAGGTTGACCGGGCTGCCCGGGCGCAGGTCGCCGAGACAGGACCGGTTCAGGGTCTCGAGCATGACGTCGGCCGTGAACGTCCCGTCACGCGCGGCGGTGACGGTGAGGCAGACGCCGTTGATGGCTACCGAGTCGCCGTGCCCGGCGTCCTGCGTGATCAGCGGCCCGCGCACGGTGATGCGCGCCGCGTCCTCGAGGCGCTCGAGGACGACCACCTCGCCAAGCTCTTCCACGATCCCGGTATACATCCCGCGGTTCCTCCTCCGGCCGGTCATGCCCTGACGGCTCCGGGGGAACGCGGCGTCACGTGCCGACGCGCATGCGCGGCCATCGCGGCCGCGCGCGTGCTGCCTCCCATCCGGACTTTGACCGTCGGTACCGGAATTCCACCGGATCAGCCGGCCGCTTCCTCCCGCGCTCCCGCCGGGCGGCGGTACGCGGAACGCTGCGGCCGGGTCGCGGACTATCACCGCCGGCTCGGAATTTCACCGACCCCGGAGCACGCATTGTTCTGCAACTAGTGTGCCACGAGCCGTATTCCGCCGCGGCGCCGCGGTCTGCGGGCGGGACGCCAGCGGGCTCCTGGCCGCGTCAGCGCGGCCAGTCCGGCGACCGGCCGAGCAGCGCGACGATCTGGCCCAGCGGGTCCGCCTCGGCGGGTGCGGCGATTTGCGGCCCGAATGCCGCGCCGGGCTCGAGCCTGCCCGGCCCGGCCGGCACGGCCTGGGCGACCTTCAGCGCGACGGCCAGCACCTCCGGGTCGAGGTGGTGCCCGACGCCGAGGGACCGGGCGACGTCCCAGCCGTGCACGACGTAGTCGACGAGGTGGAACGCGATCGCCTGCCGCCCGGGGAACGTCATCGCGGTGGCGATCTCGGGCAGCGAGAACTCCCGGTCCGGCACTTCGTCCCCGGCGAACGCGGCCAGCACGACGCCGGCCGCCTCGGCGTAGGCAGTCACCGGATCCGCGGCGGGGCGGCCGGTCCGCCACACGTCGGGGTCGGCGCCCCGGCCCGCGGCGGCCGCGGCGAACCCCCGGTGCTGGACGGTCATGTGGGCGAGCAGGTCGCCGAGCGTCCAGTCCGAGCAGGGCGTGGCGCGGCCGAGGTCACCGGCGGTTATCCCGCAGACCAGCTCGACGCTCGCGGTGACCGCCCGGCTGTCCAGTTCCCTGACGTCGTAACGTGGCATGCTCGCTCTCCCCGGGGTTCGGCTTGGCGGGTGCGGGCCCTGTCAGCCGGCCCAGGCGGCGTGCGACGTGGCCCGCTCGGCCTGCTGGCGCAGGGCCTGGACGGCTGCTGCCGGGTCGTCGGCATGGTAGACGGCCGATCCGGCCACGAACACGTCGGCGCCTGCCGCCGCGCAACGCTCGATGGTCTGCTCGCTCACGCCGCCGTCCACCTGCAGCCAGACCGTGCCGCCGTGCCGGGCGATCAGCTCACGGGCGCGGCGCAGCTTGGGCAGCACCAGGTCGAGGAAGGGCTGGCCGCCGAACCCGGGCTCGACGGTCATCAGCAGCAGCATGTCGACCTCGGGCAGCAGGTCGGCGTACGGCTCGATGGCGGTTCCTGGGTTGACCGCCAGGCCGGCCCGCGCGCCCGCGGCCCTGATCGCGCGCAGCGTGCGCACCGGCGCGCGCGCCGCCTCGGCGTGCACCGTGACGTTCCGCGCGCCCGCCTCGGCGAACGGCGGTGCCCACCTGTCCGGCGCCTCGATCATCAGGTGGCAGTCGAGCGGCAGGCTGGCGTGCTTGAGCAGCGCCTCCACCACCGGCAGGCCGATCGTGAGGTTAGGCACGAAGTGGTTGTCCATGACGTCGACGTGCAGCCAGTCGGCCACGCCCGCGACGGCGTCGGCCTCGTCGGCCAGCCGGGCGAAGTCGGCCGACAGGATGCTGGGTGATATCTGGACAGCCATCTCCCTAGCGAGTCTAGGCCGACGGCAGGAGGGACTCCCATGAAGGCGCGCTCATCTGTTGCGGTACGGCGCCCAGCTGAACCGCCGGACGGCGATGGCTAGTCCGGCGACCCCCCAGATGACCAGCACGAGCAGGTCGTGCCACGCCCACGGCGATGCGCCCTTCCCGAGGTCGAACGGCGCGAAGACGGCGGTGATGAAGTGCCTGATAGGGAAGAAGCTGGAGAACTTCGCCAGCCCCGACCCCGATCGCAGCGGGAACCAGAGGCCGGACAGGAACAGCAGCACGAAGAAGACGATGCTGGTCACCGGGCCCGCGGCGTCCTGGTTCGGGATCACCGTGCTCATCGCCACGCCCAGGGCGATGAAGCAGGCCGCGCCGACCACCACGGCGAGCACGAACGCGGCCATATTGTCCGGCAGGTGGACGCCGAATGCGATCTTGCCGACGGCCAGCAGGAGGATCACCTGGATGAAGGCGACGATGAGGGTACTCACGAAGATCGCACCCAGCAGGGCCCAGGTGGGCAGCGGGCTGAGCCTGAGCCGCTTGAGCAAGCCCATCTCCCGCCGGTTGACCAGCAGCATGGTCAGCGTGTTGAAGCAGGCCGACATGACGCCGTAGGCCACGAAGCCGGGCACGTAGTACTGGATCAGCTTGATGTTGCCGAGGTAGCCGATCCGCGACGAGCCTGCGCTCGCGCCCAGCAGCACCAGGAAGACCACGGAAAAGCCGACCGTGAAGATCGCCGCCATGGGATTGAGCCAGAAGGACAGCTGCTCGTAGTACACCTGCCGGCCGATCACGCGAAGGTTCCAGGGCCCCGGCCGCGACTCGGGCCTGGCGGCGGCTACCGGGGAGCTGGTCATCGTCGCTGCTCCTGCATCTCCTGGATGTCCTCCTCTGAACTGCGGGTGAGCCGGAGATAGACGTCCTCGAGGGTGATCCGCCGGACGCTCAGCCCGGGCAGGCCGATCTGCCGGTCGATCGCCCAGCCGGTCAGGGCGTGCAGCACCGGCAGCTCGTCCTCGGTCCTGATCTCAATCTCGCGACCGCTGGCCGCCGCGGCGGGCACCGGCAGCTCGGCGGCGGAAACGCCGTCCGGCAGCCGGAACCGGATCGTGACCGTGCCGGCGTCCCTGCCGCCGATGGAGTCCGGCGTCCCGGTGGCCACGATCTGGCCGCCCGCCATCACCGCTACCCGGCTGGCCAGGGCCTCGACTTCGTCCATGTAATGGCTGGTCAGGATCACCGTGGTGCCTTCGCCCTCAAGCTGCTTGATCAGTTCCCAGGTGGCCCGGCGGCCGGAGGGATCCAGCCCGGTGGTCGGCTCGTCCAGGAACAGCAGCTCGGGCTGGCCGATGATGCCGAGGCCGACGTCGAGGCGGCGCTGCTGTCCGCCGGACAGCGTCTTGATCCGCGCCCCGGCCTTCTCGGACAGGCCCACCATGTCCAGCACCTCGGCGACCGGCCGGGGACGGGGGTAGTACCCCGCGTTGCGGGCGAGCGCCTGGCGCACCGACAGGGCGGGCTCGACCGCGAGCTCCTGCAGCACGATGCCCATCCGGGACCGCAGCCAGTACTGCGTGCTGCGGCCGCCCGGGTCGACGCCGAGGACCTGCACTCCGCCGGAGTCCCGGTGCCGGAAACCCTCGAGTATCTCGATCGTCGTCGTCTTGCCGGCGCCGTTCGGGCCCAGCAGCGCGAAAACCTCGCCCGGCTCGACGGTGAAGCTCACGTCGGCAACAGCCTTCAGTGAGCCGTACGACTTGCGTAGATTTTTCACGCTGACCGCAGTCACCGGTTTCCTCTACCCCGTTCCTGCCAGCAGTACCGTCGGCCTCGCTCCTGTCGCGGAGCGCGGGCCGCGCGAAGACTTCCCGGATTGTGCCATACCGCGAGACAATCGGGGACACCCAGCGCGATTACAGAACGGCATCCACTGTGCCGTGAAACGGGGGCGTGCATGCCGACGGTGACCGACCTCGAGCTGCCGGAGCTCGATCTCGGCTCGGCAGAGCTGGCGGGCGACGGGTACCACCGCCGGCTGGCCGGGCTGACCGGGCCGGGCGAGCTGTCCTGGCTGGCGAAGTCGCCGCTGGCGTTCATCGTGCTCGACCGCGAGTCCGGCGAGTTCTTCCTCCGGTCACGGGCCACGGCTTTCCCGGGCCGGCAGATCGCCGACCTGTTCGGCGTCGGCGCGGGCCCGCTGCGCGAGCAGATCGACGCCAACATCCTGAACCAGCAGGGCCGGCAGCACCGGCGGCTGCGCGCCCTGGTCGGGCCGGCCTTCACGCCGCGGGCGGCGGACGGCTGGCGGCCGGCGATGCGCGGCTTCCTCACGCAGCTGTGGGGTGAGCTGGCGCCCGGCTCGCAGGGTTGCGAGTTCGTCGCCGCGATCGCCAAGCCGTACCCGGCGCTGACCATCGCCACCGTGCTCGGCGCGCCGCAGGCCGATGCGCCGCGACTGCACGAATGGTCGGGCTGGGTCCAGCGGCAGTTCGACATCCAGGCGCTGGCCAGCCAGGTGCCCGAGATGGAACGCGCGGTGACCGAGGTCTACGGCTACGTCGAGGCGCTGCTGGCCAGCCGCCGGGCCAAACCGGGCGATGACCTGCTGACATCGCTGCTGGCGGCCGAGGAAGCCGGTGACCGGCTCTGCCACGCCGAGTGCGTCAACCTCGTGCTCAACGTGATCGCCGGCGGGATCGACACCACCCAGGCCCAGCTCAGTCAAGCGATGCGGCTGTTCGCCGCGCATCCTGCCCAGTGGCGGGAGCTGGGCCGCCGTCCCGACCTGGTCGGGCGCGCGGTCGACGAGGTGCTGCGCGCCGAGCCGATCACTCCGTTCACCGCCCGGATCTGCCTGGAGCAGGTGGAGCACCGCGGCGTGACCTTCCCGGCGGGCACGATCGTCGCGGTCTGCGCCGAGCGGGCCAACCGCGAGCAGGACGGCGGCGAGGACTTCGACATCACCGCCGCGCGGGACGGGCGGGTACTCACCTTCGGCGCGGGCCCGCACTTCTGCCTCGGCGCGAACCTGGCCAGGGCCGAGCTCGAGGAGGCGCTGGCCTTCCTGGTGCCGAGGATGCCCGGCCTGGCCGCTGACGGGCCCGCGGCGCTCGGCGGCGTGGCGGGAATCTACGGGGTCGAGTCGCTGCCGCTGCGCTGGTCGGCATAGCGGCCGCCGGAACCGGCCGGATCCGGAAACTGTCCGCCCCGCCGCCTAAGTTCTCGATAGCGTATTCGACGTCGCAGACCGGGAGGCCGCGAGTTGACACCTGACGCGCCTGGCGCGCTGCTCGGGCGGGTGCGCAAGCTGCTCGCCAAGGCCGAGGCCGACGGCGTTACTGCCGCCGAGGCCGAGGCGCTCACCGCGAAGGCGGCCGAGCTGATGGCCCGGTACGGGATCGACCGGGCCCTGCTCGCCGCGGTCAAACCGGACACCGACCGGCCTGCCAGCCGCATCATCGACGTGCACAACCCGTGGTCGCAGGTGAAGGCGCACCTGCTCGGGGGGCTGGCGTCCGCGATACGCTGCGCGTGCGTGCAGCTGCCGCGGGCCGGCGCCGGCACCCGCATCCACGTGTTCGGCTACGCCTCCGACCTGGAGCGGGCCGAGATCCTCTACACCTCGCTGCTGATCCAGATGGCGCACGGCCTCGCCGCGGCGGGGGTGCCCGCGGATGCGCGCAGCGTCCGCGCCTACCGGCGCAGCTGGCTGCTCGGCTATACCTCGGCCGTGGTCGCGCGGGTGCGGGCGGCTGAGGAACGGGCCGCCGCGACGGTGCGGCACGAGCCGGTGACCGGCAAGAGCACCGCCCTGGTGCTCGCCGACCGGGAACTCGCGGTCCGGCGCGAATGCCAGCAGGCCTACCCGGTCACCCGCCGGATGCGGGTGACTTACACCGGCACCGGCTACCGGGACGGCTATACCGAGGGCCAGCGAGCCGATGTGGGCGCGGCCCGGGTCAACGGCACCGCCGGCCGCGCGCTGACCAGGTAAGGGTAATCAGCCCAGGTAAGGGTGATCAGCCCAGGTAAGGGTGATCAGCCCAGGCGGCGGATGACCGCCAGGAAGATCCCGTCCGTTCCGTGCCGGTGCGGCCAGAACTGGGCATATTTTCCGAACGGAGCAGGGCAGCCCAGCCCGGCTACCTCGGGCAGCAGGGCGGGGGCGTCCAGCACGGCGACGTCCTGCCTGCCGTGCAGCACGCCGGACAGCACATCGCGGGTCTCGGCCAGGTGCGGCGAGCAGGTCACGTAGCCGATCAGGCCGCCCGGCCGGGCCGAATCGAGGGCGGCGGCCAGCAGCGCGCGCTGCAGCCGGGCCAGCGCGGCCAGCTGCCCGGCGGATCTGCGCCAGCGCGACTCGGGCCGGCGGCGGAGCGAGCCGAGGCCCGAGCACGGCACGTCGGCGAGCACGCGGTCGAATGCCGCGGGCCGCCAGGCGGGCCGGGTGCCGTCGGCCAGCAGGGTGGCGACACGTGACCCGGGCGCCGGCGCTGGCCCGGCGGCGGGCGCGGGCCTGGCGGCGGGCGCGGCCCCGGCGGCGGGCGCGGTGGCCGTGAGCGCGGTGGCCGTGAGCGCGTCCCGGGCCAGGCTGGCGCGGTGTTCTCGCACGTCGGAGGCGACCAGCCGGGCGCCGCGCGTGCTGGCCAGGCCGGCCAGCAGGCAGGCCTTCCCGCCCGGGCCCGCGCACATGTCCAGCCACAGCCGGTCCGGCCCGGCCAGCTCGGCCCTGGCCAGCGCCAGCGCCGCCAGCTGGCTGGCCTCGTCCTGCACCGTCGCCCGCCGCTCGCGCACCGCGCGGATCGCCGCGGGATCGCCGCGCTTCAGGTAGCCGCCGAACGGCGACCACCGGGCGGGCTCGCATCCGGCCTGCGCGAGCTCGCCAGGGTCGCACCGTCCGGGCAGTGCGCACACCGTCACCCGGGGGGCGAGATTCCCGGCGGCCAGCGCCGCCTCGGTCTCGGCCAGTCCGCCGTCCGCCGCCTCTGCCAGCGCCGCGCGGAACGCCTCGACGATCCAGCCCGGGTAGCTGCGCCGGACGGCCAGGTATCCCGCCGGGTCGACCGCCCGGTCCGGCGCGACCACCGTCAGCCAGGCGTCGAGGTCGCGGGTGGACACCCGGCGCAGCACGGCGTTGACGAAGCCGGCCGGCCGGGCCCCGGCCACGTCCCTGGCCAAGTCCACCGAAGTCGCCACGGCGGCATGCGCGGCGATCCGGGTGCCGAGCAGCTGGTGCACGCCCAGCCTGAGTACCTCGCGGACCGGCGGGTCCATCTGGGCTACCGGGCGATCGCTGCAGACGCCGAGAATCGCGTCGTAGGTTCCCTGGCCGCGCAGCGTGCCGTAGCAGAGTTCGGTGGCCAGCGCGGCGTCGCGGCCGGTCAGCTGGCGGTCGCGCAGCACCGAGGGGAGCAGCAGGTTCGCGTAGGCGCCCCGGCTGGCCACCGCAAGCAGCACGTCGCAGACGGCGCGCCGGACCGGATCCGCCCGAGCCGGACGGCTCTGCCGCGGCGCCTGCGTGACCCGGCGGGGGCTTGCGGCGGGCGTGCGCTGACCGCGGCGCCCGGCGGGCGCGTCCGGCCGGTGCGGGCCCGCGGAACTGGCCATGTCAGCCCAGCCTCGGGCGCGGCTGGCCGGGCCCCGGGCCGGCGGCCCCGGACGGCAGGCCGGCGCCCAGCCGAAGCCCGCGGGCCCACTCCGCCGCGGTCATCCGCCGCTTGCCAGCGGGCTGCACCTGGCCGAGCAGGACCGGGCCGGTGCCGGTTCCGGCGAGTACCCCGTCCGGTCCTGCCGCCAGCTCGCCCGGGCCGAGGCGTGCCGCGGCCAGGCCCGCGGTACCGTCCTGGCCCGCGCCGGAGCCTGTGTTGGCGGCCGCGCCCGGGCCGGCCTCGGTCACCGGGCCCAGCTTCAGCCTCGTGCCGTTCAGCTCCGTCCACGCCCCGGGAGCCGGCGTGCAGGCGCGGATCAGCCGCCCGATCGCGGCCGCCGGGAGGGTCCAGTCCACCCGCGCGTCGGCCACGCCGATCTTGGGCGCGAAGCTGACTCCCTCCGGTGGCTGGGGCTGCGGGCGCAGCTGTCCCGACTCGATCCCGTCCAGGGTCGCGACCAGCAGGTCAGCCCCTGACACGGCGATTCTCGCGAGCAGGTCGCCCGCGGTGTCGTCCGGCCTGATCGGCTCGGTCAGCACGCCGAACACCGGCCCGGCGTCCAGTTCCTTCACGATGCGGAACGTGGTCGCGCCGGTGATGTCGTCGCCGTGCAGCACGGCGTGCTGCACCGGGGCCGCGCCGCGCCAGGCGGGCAGCAGCGAGAAGTGCAGGTTGACCCAGCCGCGGGCCGGGATGTCGAGTGCCGCCTGCGGCAGCAGGGCGCCGTAGCCGGTGACCGGGCAGCAGTCGGGGCCGATGGCCCGCAGCCGGTCGAGGAATTCCGGATCCCGGGGCCTGGCCGGCTTGAGCACCTCCAGGCCGGCCTCGGCGGCCCGCTCGCCGACCGGGCTGACGGCGGGCCGCCGGCCGCGGCCGGCCGGCGCGTCGGGACGGGTGATCACCGCGACCAGCTCGTGCCCTGACCGCAGGATCGCCTCCAGCGAGGGAACAGCGGCACGCGGAGTACCCGCGAACGCGACGCGCATCAGTGGCCCGCAGCTAGTAGGCGTGGCCGCCGGTCGCGTGCGGAGAGACCTTCACCTGCTGGAGCGAGTCGCCCCACCACTCGGCCTCGCGGATCGCCTTCATCGCGAGCTTGCGCTGCTCGGGATCGAGCCGGTCGATGAACAGCACGCCGTCCAGGTGATCGGTCTCATGCTGCACGCATCGCGCCAGCTGGTCGGTACCCCCGAGGGTCACCGGCTCGCCGTGCATGTTGAAGCCGGCCGCGACCACCCGGGACGAGCGCTTCACCGGGAAGGCAAGGCCGGGGAAGGACAGGCAGCCCTCCTCGTCGGTCTCCTCCGCCGCGGACAGCTCGAGCGTCGGGTTGATCAGGTGCCCCAGCTGATCGTCCACGTAGTAGGTGAAGACCCGCAGGCCGACGCCGATCTGCGGGGCGGCCAGGCCCAGCCCCGGCGCGTCCATCATCGTGTCCGTAAGGTCCTGCACGAGCTTGCGCAGCTCGGCGTCGAAGTCGTGCACCGGCTCGGCCGGGGTGCGCAGCACGGGATCACCGAAGAGCCGGATCGGCCTAACGCTCACCAGGGTCCTCCGAACGGCGACACGGCGTGCCCCGAAGCCGTGTCGCTCAGCTGTCTGCGGCTTGTTCTCGGATGCCTAGTCTATGGCCGGTCGCCGGGCACATCCGGCGGGCTGGCCGGCTCGCGGCCGGCGACCGCGACGGCGTGCGATCGCGCCTTGAACGCCGCCTTGCGCGCCGCCTTGGCCACCGCCGGATCATGATGGTGCGCGCCGAGCGCGGTGAGCAGCCCGATCAGGCCCGGGTGGGAGACCTGCCAGAGGCCGGCCACCAGCTTCGCCTGGCCGCCTGACGGCAGGTCGGGAAGCAGCTCGGCCACCACGTCCTCCGGCTGGGCCTCCTCGAGCAGGCCCGCCCCGAGGTCGACGAGAAGCCACTGCTGGTCACCCCGGCCAAGCTCGGCCTGATCGCCGTGATCGCGCAGCCATACCGCCGCGTGCGGCCGGAGCACCGGGTCGGCGAGCGCCTCCCGCACCGCGGGAATGGCCTCGTCGCCGACCCGGTCGAGCACGGCGAAGGCGGCACCGCGCAGCCCCGGTGATCCTCCCCGGGCCGCCTCCATCAGCTCGGCCGCGGCGTCCTCCGGCCCGCGCTGCGCCAGCCAGGCGGCGATCTCCGCCTCGCCCTCCTCCGCGTCGTAGTCGGCCAGGGCGGCGAGCAGCACGGCCGCGGGGTCGTGCGCGAGCTGGCCGGCCACCGGCAGCTGCCAGCCCCGGGCGCGGAGCCGTCCGTGTACCCCCCAGATGCCCAGCCGGGACAGCACCACGGTCAGCACTCCGGCCCTCTCGTCGCTGCCGAGATCGACCACGCCGAGATCGGCCAGCGTCTCGAGCGCGGCGGACAGCGCCACGACGTCGGGCGCGCGGCCGCCGGCCTCCGCGCGGCCGGCCTGCGCCGGGGGCACGGGGCCGCCGGGCTGGGTCTGGCGCCGGGCCGTCTCGTACGCCTCGAACAGCGCGTCGATCCTGACCGGCCCGCCGACCGTGTAGAGGGCGGTCACCAGGTCCTCCAGATCGGCGCTGCGCAGGGTCACGCCCAGCGCGTCATCCCAGAGGGTAAGCACGGCGTCCGGATCTCCCGCGGCCAGGATGTCCGGCTGCGGCCCGGCCCCGGCCCGGTCGAGCATCCGGGCGCCCGCGGCCACCTGCCAGGCGGCCTCCAGTTCCTCCTGGGTCAGATCGAGGTCCTCGGCCGCGGCGGCGGCGTCCAGGGCGGGCAGGCCGGAGTCCTGCCGTACGGCGGCCCACCGGGCCAGGTCACGCGCCGCGCGCAGCAGCGGCGCCACCCGGGCTGCCGCCGCGAGCTCGTCCCGGGGGGCGAGCCGCACCACGGGCGGGCGGGGTGTGCCGCGAGCGGTCCTTGGCAAGGTAGCCACCCCTGCACCATACGGGGTCCCGGGCACGAAGCGGCCACCCGCGGCCGTTAGATGAGGTCGAGCGGATCCATCTGCACCCGGACGATCCCGGCCGCCTTCCGGGCGCTGCGCACCGCCTGAGCAGCCTGCAGGGCGCGGGCGAGGTCGGCTCCGCGCGACTTCGGCACCCGGAAGAACACGCGCACCTGCTCGGCGTCTGCGCCGTCGGATACCGGTGCCGCGTCCGCGCTGGGAACGGGCCCGAGGATGTCGGCGCCCGGCGGCAGCCTGGCCGCGTCGATCAGCTCAGTGACCGCCGCCTGCGATCCCCAGACCGCGGCCATCCTGACCGACGGGGGGAATCTCAGCTGCTCGCGTTCGGCACATTCTCGTTCGGAATGCCGCACCGGATCCCAGCGGATCAGGGCCTGCACGGCGGCGAGCGAGGAATCGGCCACCACGACCACCCGGCCGCCTGCTGAGGCGGGCCGGACCAGCGCCGCCGCGTTCAGCCACCTGCGCAGGGCCTCCTCTGCCGCGCGCAGGCTGGCCCGGCCGGCCAGGATCCGCCCGTCGAGCAGCAGGCCGGCGGCGTAGCCGCCGTCCGCGGGCGGCTCGGCGCCGGGGGTGGCCACCACCAGGGCGGGCGCCGCGGGCACCGCCGCGATGACCGCCTGGCCCCGCGAGGTGCGCACCGGGACCGAGGGGAACGCGCGGCCCAGCTCCTCCGCGGTGCGCGCCGCGCCAGTGACGATCGACCGCAGGCGCGCGGACCCGCAGTGCGGGCAGCGCCAGTCCGCCGCCAGGGCTCCGCACCAGGGACACTGCGGCGGCGCGTCCGCGGCTGCCATGGCCAGCGGCCCGGCGCAGGCCGCGCAGCGGGCCTGCTCGCGGCAGCGCCCGCAGGCCACGGCGGCGAGGTACCCGCGGCGGGGCACCTGCACCAGCACCGGACCGCTGCTGAGCGCCTCCCGGGCGGTGCGCAGCGCGAGGCCGGGCAGCCGGGCGGCGGCCGCCGCCTGGTCCCTGGCCAGCTCGGCGTCGTCGCCGGTGCCGCGGATCAGCGGGGCGAGGCCGCGCACGGTGGGCCGGGCGGCGACGATCGGGCGCGCCCAGCCGTTCCTGACCAGCTGGGTCGTCTCCGCCGTCCGGGCGAACCCGCCGATCAGCGCCGCGGCCCGCTGCCGGTAAGCGCGCAGCGCGAGCACCTCCCGCGCGTGCGGGTACGGGGCCCGCCGCTCCTCGTGCAGGTCGTCGCCGTCGTCCCAGATGACGACGAGACCCAGGTCGCGGACGGGCGCGAACATGGCCGCCCGCAGGCCGGCCACGACCCGGGCCTCGCCGCGCAGGACCGACAGCCAGCGGCGGTAGCGTTCGGCAGGGCCGAGGCCGGCCGCCAGGCAGACGTGCCCGTCCTGGCCCAGCACTGCGCTGAGAGCCTCGCCCAGCTGGTCGAGGTCCCGGGTGTCGGGGACGACGATCAGGGCGCCGCGGCCGGCCGAAGCGGCCGTGGCGGCGGCACGGGCGATCTCTTCGGCCCAGTGCGGGCCGGGCAGCGCCGACCAGGCCGCGCGGGGGGCCCGGCCGTCGGCGAGCGCACCCAGGAACGCCGGGCCGGCCGGATAGCGGGTCCACGGCCCCGCGGCGGGAAGCGGGATCGCGGCCGGGACCGGCGCCGGCCGGCCGGGACGCGCAGATTCGGCCGCGGCGTGCCGAGGCGGGATCGCGAGCCGCAGCACGTCGGCCAGCGTGCCCGCGTACCGGTCGGCTACGTCGCGGGCCAGGCCCGCGATCTGCGGCGTGAGCACCGGCTCCGGCGAAGTCACCCGCTCCAGGAAGGCCAGCCTGCCCGCGTGCTCGCTGGCAGCTTCCCGGCCGAGCAGGTATCCGCCGGTGAGCTGGCCGGCGAAGCGCACCCGCACCCGGCAGCCGGGGACCGCGACGCCGGCCAGCCGCTCGGGCACCAGGTAGTCGAACGGCCGGTCAAGATGCGCGAGGGATATATCGACCGCGACGCGCGCGACCGGCAGCCGTTCGGCGGCAGCGGGGGCGGCCCGGGGACGCCTGCGGGAGGAGGCGGCCCGGGTTGCCGGGGCATGCTGCGTCGGCTGCGGCACGTGTCCGTCCTACCAGAGTCGCGACCGGGTTCGGTCCGGTCGCGACTGCCGTGCCGCCCGGGGTCAGCCCGCGGGAGCGGCGCCGGCGTGCGCTCGGCGGCCGGCGGTCCTGGTCATCCGCCGGTCGCGGCGCGCAGCGCGTCTACCCGGTTGGTGCGCTCCCAGGAGAAGTCGGGCTCCTCGCGGCCGAAGTGCCCGTAGGCCGCGGTGCGCGAGTAGATCGGGCGGAGCAGGTCGAGGTCGGCGATGAACGCCGCGGGACGCAGGTCGAACACGGTCAGGACGGCGTCCTGGATCCGCTCCACCGCAATCTTGTTCGTGCCGAAGCACTCCACGAACAGCCCGACCGGCTTGGCCTTGCCGATCGCGTAGGCGACCTGCGTCTCGCATCGATCGGCCAGCCCGGCCGCCACGATGTTCTTGGCGACCCAGCGCATCGCGTATGCCGCGCTCCGGTCGACCTTGGACGGGTCCTTGCCGGAAAAGGCGCCGCCGCCGTGCCTGGCCATTCCGCCGTACGTATCGATGATGATCTTGCGCCCGGTCAGGCCGGCGTCGCCCATCGGCCCGCCGACCTCGAACCTGCCGGTGGGATTCACCAGCAGCCGGTAGTTGGCCGTGTCGATGCTGAGGCCGGCGATCACCGGTTCCACGACGTGTTCCCGAACATCGGGGGCCAGCAGTTCCTTCAGGTCGATGTCGGGAGCGTGCTGCGCGGACACCACCACGGTGTCGAGCCGCACCGGCGCGTCTCCGGCGTACTCGATGGTGACCTGGGTCTTGCCGTCCGGCCGCAGGTAGGGAACGGTCCCGCTGCGCCGGACCGCGGACAGCCCGCGGGACAGCCGGTGCGCGACCATGATCGGCAGCGGCATCAGCTCGGGTGTCTCCCGGCAGGCGTAGCCGAACATCATGCCCTGATCTCCCGCGCCCTGCCGGTCGAGCTCGTCGATGCCCTCCCCCTCCCGGTACTCGTAGGCGTCGGCGACACCCTGGGCGATGTCGGGCGACTGCGACCCGATGGAGACGGACACGCCGCAGGACGCGCCGTCGTAGCCCTTGATCGACGAGTCGTAGCCGATGTCCAGGATCTTCTCCCTGATGATCCCGGGAATGTCCACGTATGTCTCGGTGGTGACCTCGCCGGCGACGTGAACCTGGCCGGTAGTGATCATGGTCTCTACGGCTACCCGGCTGCGCGGGTCGTCCTTGATCATGGCATCCAGCAGTGCGTCACTGATCTGGTCGGCCATCTTGTCGGGATGACCTTCAGTGACGGACTCGGAGGTGAAGAGGCGACGAGCCACCTGACAATCCTTATCTGCGCGGAATCTGCGCGGGGCTAGCTTCGCCGGCAGTGTACCGGGGAAGGACCGGCCGGGATCCAGCCGGTTCAGGGCAGCCGGGCCGCGACCATGTCCCAGACCACGTCGGCGAGCGCCTCCTTGGGGCCGCGCGGGACGTGCGCGACGCTGCCGTCGGCCGCCAGGACCAGGGCCTCGTTGTCGCTGGTCCCGAAGGCCAGCCCGCCGCCCACCTGGTTGACGACGAGCAGGTCGCAGCCCTTGCCTGCGAGCTTGGCGCGGCCGTTGCCGAGCAGGTCCCCGGTCTCCGCCGCGAAGCCGACGACGACCTGGCCCGGCCGGCCGCGGCGTGCGGACAGCTCGCGCAGCACGTCCGGATTCTCCGTCAGCCGGATCGGCTCCGGCGCCGCGCCGGTTTTCTTGATCTTCGTCTGGCTCCGGGCGGCGGGGCGGAAATCGGCCACCGCGGCCGCCATCACCACCGCGTCGGCGCCGGCCGCGGCGGAAACCATCGCCTCCCGCAGCTGCAGCGCCGAAACCACCCGGATGACCTTGGCGCCCGCCGGGTCGGCGAGCGCGGCGTTCGCGGACACCAGGGTCACGTCCGCGCCGCGCGCGACGGCGGTGCGGGCGAGCGCGTAGCCCTGCAGGCCTGACGACCAGTTGCCGAGGAACCGGACCGGGTCAAGCTCCTCCCGGGTACCGCCCGCCGAGATCACGACGGGCCGGCCCAGCAGGTCCTGCTGCAGCCCGCCGGCCCCCCGGTCCAGCACCCGCAGCGCCACCTCGAGCAGGTCGGCGGGCTCGGGCAGGCGGCCGGTCCCGGTGTCCGGCCCGGTCAGGCGGCCGGCGGCGGGCTCGAGCACCAGCGCGCCCCGGTCCCGGAGCAGCCGCACGCTGGCCTGGGTGGCCGGATGCTCCCACATCTCGGTGTGCATGGCCGGGGCGAACACGACCGGGCACCCGGCCATCAGCAGCGTGGCGGTCAGCAGGTCGTCGGCCCGCCCCCCGGCCGCGCGGGCCAGCAGGTCCGCCGTGGCCGGGGCGATGAACACCAGGTCGGCCCACCGGCCCAGCGCGACGTGCGGCACCTCGTGCACGTCGGCCCAGGCGTCGGCGGTGGCAGGCCGTCCGGACAGCGCGGCCCAGGTGGCCTCGCCCACGAAGCGCAGCGCGTCCCTGGTGGGAATGACGCGCACCTCGCAGCCGGATTCGCCGAGACGCCGGAGCAGCTCGCAGGCCTTATACGCGGCGATGCCGGCGCCGACGCCGAGGATGACGTGCCGTGGCATGTGTCTGGCCGCGCGCGAGCCCGCCGCCGCGGGTCAGCCGGTCACTTCCTCCGGCTCGACCGCCTCCGCGGTCAGCAGCCGCCCGCGGATCTCGCGCAGCGCGATGGACAGCGGCTTCTCCTGGACACGCGTCTCGACCAGGGGGCCGACGTACTCCAGCAGTCCCTCGCCCAGCTGTGCGTAGTAGGCGTTGATCTGCCGGGCCCGCTTGGCGGCCATGATGACCAGGCGGTACTTGCTGTCCACCACATCGAGGAGATCGTCGATCGGCGGGTTCGTAATGCCTTCCGGGGCGGGAGTCCCTGCCACCTTCTGCCTTTCCTGGGGGTGCGTCACCGAACAATCAAGGCTACCAGCTCATCGCACACGTCCTCGACGGACGTGTTGACCAGGGTGACGTCGAATTCGGGCTCCGCGGCCATCTCGAGGCGGGCCTCCGCCAGCCGCTGCGCGATGAGCTCGGGCGCCTCGGTGCCGCGCCCGTTGAGCCTGCGGACAAGCTCGTCCCAGGACGGCGGGGCGAGGAAGACCAGCAGGGCGTCGGGAATGGCGGCGCGCACCTGGCGCGCGCCGGCCAGGTCGATCTCCAGCAGGACCGGAACGCCCGCGGCCAGTTTCTCCTCCACCGGGGCGCGCGGCGTACCGTGCCGGTGGCCGACGAAACGGGCCCACTCCAGGAGTTCGCCCGCCGCGATCAGCCGGTCGAACTCCTGGTCGTCGACGAAGAAGTACTCGCGGCCGTTTACCTCACCCGGCCTTGGCCGCCGGGTCGTGACCGACACCGACGACCAAAGCTGCGGATAGGCCTCGCGGATCCGCGCGAGAACGGTGCTCTTCCCGACCCCCGAGGGCCCGGAGAGCACGGTCAGCTTCGCCGGGCGGCCGGAAGATGCCCGCCCGGAACCTGGCGATGCGGCCGTGCCCTCGCCCCGTTGATCGCGGAAGTCGGTCAGATATCACCGCCGAATTCGGTCTCCAGCGCCGCCCGCTGGTTGGCGCCCAGGCCGCCCACGCGGCGGGACTCCGCGATGCCGAGCCGTTCCATGATCTGTCTGGCCCGCACCTTGCCGACGCCGGGCATCGACTCCAGCAGCGCGGAGACCTTCATCTTGCCGATCACGTCATCCGACTTGCCATCCTTGAGCACCTGGGGCAGCGTCGTCGAGCCGTGCTTGAGGCGATTCTTGACTTCGGCGCGCTCCTTGCGGGCCCTGGCCGCCTTCTCCAGGGCAGCAGCACGCTGATCGGGTGTGAGGGGAGGAAGAGCCACGCCGTTCACCTCGGGTTTCGTATCGAAAAACTCGCTTCGGGAGGGGAAACTAGCGAGTTCAGAGCGCTACGGCAACGTGAACCCGCGTTTGTCGCGTCATTTATTGCCGATAACTACTATCTGCTAATGACCGGATACTGCCTGTTACGATATCGGGCGGCGAACAGAGACCGGGCGGGGCCCCGCTCACCTGAGCCTTCGCCCGTTTCCGGGGCAAATGCCCAGGTGCAAAGGTTCGGACACTGCCCAGGAGCAAGGTTACGCCGCCCGCGATGACGGGCGCGAGGTGGACGGCAGGCCGGACAGGTCAGCCGGCCTGGCCGACCGCCTGGGACGGCTGCGGCGCGGGCTCCGCTATCGCGGCCGTGTCCTGGCTGGACGCCCGCACGAGCCGGGGGCGCTGGCGGCCGAAGTACAGCGCCGACGCGACGAAGCCGACGCCCACCGGCGTGCCCAGGCTGATCAGGGCGAGCGTCCGCCGCCGATCGCACCCTGCGGCGCTCCAGGCTGCGGCCGGCCGGACGTATCCGTCGATGAAGGCCCACAGCGGCAGGCCAACCAGAGCCACGATGCCCATCGTGATCGCCAGCGCGTGCGCGCTCAGCCCGAGCAGCTTGAGCGCGCTGGCCATGAGCACGAACGCGAGGATCGGGCGGAGCAGGATGTTGGACGCGCGGGAGGACAGCCAGGAGCCCGCCAGCACGCCCGGGATGCTGCCGACCACGATCGAGGCGGTGAGGCCGAACTCCAGCCCGCCGAACAGCGCGTGCCCGATGGCGGCAGAGCCGACCAGCGGTATCGACTGCACGATGTCGGTGCCGACGAGGCGCCGCATCGACATCGCCGGGTAGGTGATCATCAGCAGCACGATCATCAGCGACCCGGAGCCCACCGACGTGATGCCGACCAGGAACCCGCCGAACGCGCCGATGGCGACGGTCAGCACCCGGCGCACCGCGATCTTCGGCTCCGCCTCGCCCTCCGGGGCCTCCTGCCACCGTCCCGAGCTGTCCATCAGCAGCCTGAAGATCATCGCGGCGGCGGCCAGGAAGATCGCGGCCCCCATCGCGTACTCGATGTTCTGCTGCACGGCCGCCCCGGAGCCGAGCGAGCGGTCGATGAAGACCCCGACGAAGGCCGCCGGGACCGATCCCGCGCACAGCCAGCCCACCATGCCCATGTGGACGGTGCCCCGGCGGTAGTGGACGGCTCCGCCGAACGGCTTCATGATCGCCGACGCCACGATGTCGCTCGACACCGCGGTACTCGGCGTCACGCCGAACAGCAGGATCAGGATCGGCGTCATCAGCGCGCCGCCGCCAGCGCCCGTCATGCCGACGAGCAGGCCCACGATCAGACCAGCGATGACGATGTCCAGGCTCACGTGGACCTCCGCGCGAGTGTCGTCGTGTCGCGCCGCTGCCGGATGCAGCCACACGCCATGCCGCCCTGCGGGCAGGAGTCGAGAATAATGGATTTTCCCATCAATTCCATCTAGAAACTTCAAACAAATTTCTCTAGAAATTCCATCGGTAAGACCGGATACGGAATTGGGCAAACCTGCAGATAGAGGCGCTGAGCTGCGAATATGTTAATTTCCGCCTGATTTGCAGGGAAGCGCCGCCGACCGGACCGCGGACCGCAGGCCGGGACGATGAGTGCAGTGGCCGGCCGGGACGTGCCTGCGCAGGGCCGCGGCGATCGCCGCTGCCGCCGCGCCGGGGTCCGGCGCGCCGGTGATGGCGCGCCCGATCACCAGCAGATCCGCCCCGGCGCGCAGGGCCTCCTCCGGCGTGGCCACCCGGGCCTGGTCGTGCGCATCGATGCCGGCCGGCCGCACGCCTGGAGTGATCAGGGTGATCTCGGGGCCCACCTCGGCCCGCACGGCCGCCACTTCGCGCGGGGAGCAGACCAGGCCGCTCGCTCCCGCCTCCACGGCCAGCGCGGCCAGCCGCAGCACCCAGTCGGCCGTCTTGCCGGGCACGCCGATCCGGGTCAGATCCTCGCCGTCCAGCGAGGTGAGCGCGGTGACGGCGGCGATCGGCGTGCCCGCGGCCGCCTCGACGGCGGCGCGGATCATCGCGGGCCCGCCGGCGGCGTGCACGGTGAGCAGCTGCGGGCGCAGCCGCGCGACGGCCCGGGCCGCGCTCGCGACGGTGGCCGGGATGTCGTGCAGCTTGAGGTCGAGGAAAATCTGCACCCCGCTCGCACCCCGGATCGAGGCGACCACCTCGGGCCCGTACCGCAGGTACAGTTCGAGCCCGATCTTGACCGTGCTGACGTGCGGGGTGACCAGCCCGGCCCACTGCGCGGCGACCTCCAGGTTCGGCGCGTCGAGTGCTACGGCGATGGGGGCAGGGCTAGTCACGGCTCCTCCTGGGGTCGCGTCCGCTGGGTCTTGCTGAGGTTGCCGGCCGGCCCGCCTGCGGCACGGCGCAGCGGTGATCCGGGCGGCGTCCGGCCGCGCGGAGGAGAAGTTGACGGCGCAGCCGTCCAAGCCCTAGGGGACACGGTCCGGGCTCGCGTTCTGGCTGGCGCCGACCCGCTGGTGAGCCAGCCCGATCACGTCGGACAGCCGTTCCGCCCCGGCCCGGGCGAGCTCGTCGCCGAGCTCGCGCAGGACCCGGTCGCACGCGCCGGGATCGTGAAAGATCACCGTGCCCAGGCTGACCATCGCGGCGCCGGCCAGGATCAGCTCGAGCGCGTCCCGGCCGGTGCGGACGCCGCCCATGCCGATGATCGGGACATCCGGCAGCGCCTGCCTGACCTGCCAGATGCACCGCACCGCGATCGGCCGGATGGCCGGCCCGGACAGGCCGCCGGTGACGCCGGCCAGCACGGGCCGCATGGTCTGGGTGTCGATGGCCATGCCGAGCAGCGTGTTGATCAGCGACAGGCCGTCCGCGCCCGCCGCCACGCAGGCGCGGGCGATCGTCACGATGTCAGTGACGTCCGGTGACAGCTTGGCGAAGACCGGGATGTCGTAGCGGGCGCTGGCCCGGACCGCCTCGATCACCGCCGCCGCCGCGTTCGGGTCGCAGGCGAACACGGTGCCCCGGTCCTCGACGTTCGGGCAGGAGATGTTCACCTCTATCGCGGTGACGCCGGGAGCGTCGGACAGCCGCGTGGCCAGCTCGGCGTACTCGGCGGCGCTGCTCCCGGCGATGGACACCACCGCCCGGGCGCCCTGGGTGAGCAGCCAGGGCAGGTCGCGCTGCAGGAAAGCGTCGATTCCCGGGCCCTGCAGCCCGATCGAGTTCAGCATCCCGCTGGGCGTCTCGGCCATCCGCGGCGTGGGCCGCCCGGCCCGCGGCGCCAGCATGATCGACTTGGTGACGACGGCGCCGAGCTTCGCCACGTCGGTGAACCGGGACAGCTCCCGGCCGGCCCCCGCGCAGCCCGAGGCGGCCAGTACCGGGCTGGGCAGCTCGACGTGCCCGAGCTTGGTGCGCAGGTCAGCCGGCATGACGGTTTCCGTCCTGCGCGACGCGCTGGCCGTTCTGCCCTGGCGGCCGCCATCCGGGCGCGCCCAGCGCGTCGAACGGGATCGTGCCGACGTCGTCCCAGCGCACCGCCTGCCCGCTGAACACCGGCCCGTCGGTGCAGGACCGCACCATCCTGGTCACCCCGTCATCTCCGGCCACCGGGAGCACGCAGGTCATGCAGACTCCGATGCCGCAGGCCATGGACTCCTCGACGGAGGCGAACACCGGGATCCCGTACCGGGCGGCGAACCCGGTCACCGCCTGCAGCATCGGCATCGGGCCGCAGGCGTAGATGACCTCGGCACGGGCCTCGTGGATGACCCGGGGCAGCGCGTCGGTCAGCATGCCGCGCAGCCCCAGCGAGCCGTCCTCGGTGGTGATCGTGGCACTGCGGCCGACCCGGCGCGCGGTCAGCGCGCCGAACACCCGGTCCGCGCTCGCGGCGCCGATCAGGAAGTCCACCGGGCAGCCCCGGGCTCGCAGCCGGCCGGCCAGCGGGAACAGCGGGGCGCTGCCGTATCCGCCGCCGATCAGCAGGCAGCTGGCCGGCTCCCTCGGCTGCGGGAAAGGCCGCCCGAGCGGGCCGGTGATATCCACCACGTCCCTGGCCCGGCGGCGCGCCAGCCAGCGGGTTCCCGGGCCCTTGGCGGCGAACACGAACTCCACCGTTCCGCCGTGATCGGGGCGCACGTCGTAGATGGAGAATGCCCGGCGCATCAGCATGGCCGAGTCCGGGCCGCCGACCGCGACGGCGACGAACTGGCCAGGCCGGAACCCGCGGGCGATCCGCGGCGCCACCACGGTCATCGCGTGGTAGGCATCCACCCGGCGCACGGTCAGCACCGGGCAGGCCAGCTGCGCGGGGGCCAGCTCGGCCTTCTCGTCGGCGACGGTCATCTCTCCTCTAACCTCGCAGCCCGCTGGCCCCGCAGCCGGGCCGCGTGCTCCTGCAGCGACCGCACCCCGACCTCGCCCCGCTGGATCGCCTCGATGCCCAGCACGGCCGCGGCCAGGCCTGCCGTTGTGGTCACGCAGGCGATCCCGCGCCGGACGGCGGCGGTCCGGATCTCGTAGCCGTCCACCCGCGGCCCGGGCTGGCCGCTGCCGCCGAACGGCGTGTTGACGATCAGATCCACCTGCCCGTCCAGCAGCCTGGTCACGATGGTGGGCTCGCCGTCGGGCCCGGGCCCGTCGCGGTGCTTGCGCACGATCCTGGCACGGACCCCGTTGCGGCGCAGCACCTCCGCCGTGCCTTCGGTGGCCCAGATCTCGAAGCCCAGGTCGGCCAGCCGCTTCACCGGGAAGATCATCGACCGCTTGTCGGAGTTGGCCACCGAGACGAACGCCCGTCCCTTGACCGGCAGCGCGCCGTAGGCGGCAGCCTGCGACTTGGCGTACGCCGTGCCGAACACCTCGTCGATCCCCATCACCTCGCCGGTGGAGCGCATCTCGGGGCCGAGCACGGTGTCCACGCCATCGCCGTGGGCATCACGGAACCGGCCGAACGGGAGCACCGCCTCCTTCACCGCGATCGGCGCGTCCAGCGGCAGCGTCCCGCCGTCGCCGGCCGCGGGCAGCAGCCCTTCGGCGCGCAGCCCGCCGATGGTCGCGCCGAGCATCACCCGGGCGGCCGCCTTGGCCAGCGGCGTGGCGGTCGCCTTGGATACGAACGGCACCGTGCGGGACGCCCGCGGGTTGGCCTCCAGCACGTAGAGCACCCCGGCCGCCAGCGCGTACTGCACGTTCAGCAGCCCGCGCACCCCCACGCCGGACGCGATGAGCCCGGTGGCCTCGCGGACCCGGTCGACCACGGAGCGGCCCAGCGTGATCGGCGGCAGAGCGCAGGCGGAGTCGCCGGAGTGGATGCCGGCCTCCTCGATGTGTTCCATCACCCCGCCGAGGAACAGCTCGGTCCCGTCGTACAGCGCGTCCACGTCGATCTCGATCGCGTCGTCGAGGAACCGGTCGATGAGCACCGGGTGCTCCGGGCTGATCTGGGTGGCCCGCTGCACGTACGCCTCGAGCGCCCCGTCGTCGTAGACGATCTCCATCCCCCGGCCGCCGAGGACGTAGGAGGGCCGGACCAGCACCGGGTAGCCGATCTCGTCGGCGATGGCCTTCGCCTCGGCGTAGGAGACCGCGGTGCCGCTGCGCGGGGCCAGCAGGCCGGCCCCGGCCAGCACCCCGCCGAAGGCACCGCGGTCCTCGGCCAGGTGGATGGCCTGCGCGCTGGTGCCGACGATCGGCACCCCGGCCGCGGTGAGCTCGGCGGCCAGGCCGAGCGGCGTCTGCCCGCCGAGCTGCACGATCACCCCGGCCACCGGCCCGGACGCCTGCTCGGCGTGCACCACCTCGAGCACGTCCTCCAGGGTCAGCGGCTCGAAGTACAGCCGTCCTGACGTGTCGTAGTCGGTGGACACCGTCTCCGGGTTGCAGTTGACCATGACCGTCTCGTAGCCGGCCTGCGCCAGCGCGAACGAGGCGTGCACGCAGGCGTAGTCGAACTCGATGCCCTGGCCGATCCGGTTCGGCCCGCTGCCCAGGATGATCACCTTCGGCCGGTCGCCTGGCGGCACCTCGGTCTCGTCGTCGTAGGTCGAGTACAGGTAGGGGGTGCGGGCCGCGAACTCCGCCGCGCAGGTGTCCACCGTGTGGTAGACCGGCCGCACGCCGAGCGCGTGCCGCAGGTCCCGCACCCGGGTGCCGGTGATCCCGCGGAGCTGGCCGATCTGCGCGTCGGAGAACCCGGCTGCCTTGGCCGTGCGCAACGCCGGCGCGTCCAGCGACGGGACGCCCGCCAGCCGTTCGGCCTCGTCTTCAATGAATCTGACCTGGTCGATGAACCACGGATCGATCCCGCTGGCCGCCGCCAGCCCGGCCACGGTGGCCCCGGCCCGCAGCGCCTGGTGGACGGTGCCCAGCCGGCCGTCGTGCGGCGCCGCGCAGCGCTGCGACCAGGGCGGCCGCGTCGCCCGGCGGGCCGTCCCAGCTCGAATTCCGCGCCGCGCTGCTCCAGCGAGCGCAGCGCCTTCTGCAGTGCCTCGGGGAAGCTGCGGCCGATCGCCATCGCCTCGCCCACCGACTTCATGTGCGTGGTGAGCACCGGGTCGGCGCCGGGGAACTTCTCGAAGGCGAACCGCGGCACCTTGACCACCACGTAGTCGAGCGCGGGCTCGAAGCTGGCCGGGGTCTCGCCGGTGATGTCGTTGCGGATCTCGTCGAGCGTGTAGCCGATGGCCAGCCTGGCCGCGATCTTGGCGATCGGGAACCCGGTGGCCTTGGACGCGAGGGCCGAGGACCGCGACACCCGCGGGTTCATCTCGATCACGACCATCCGGCCGGTGTGCGGGTGCACGGCGAACTGGATGTTGCAGCCGCCGGTGTCCACGCCGACGGCGCGGGTCACGGCGATCGCGGTGTCGCGCATCCGCTGGTACTCGCGGTCAGTGAGCGTCATGGCCGGCGCCACGGTCACCGAGTCGCCGGTGTGCACGCCCATCGGGTCGATGTTCTCGATCGAGCAGACCACGACCACGTTGTCGGCGCGGTCGCGCATCAGCTCGAGCTCGAACTCCTTCCAGCCGAGGATCGACTCCTCGAGCAGGACCTCGGCGACCGGGCTCGCGTCCAGTCCGGCGCCGGCGATCCGGCGCAGGTCACCGGCGTCGTAGGCGATGCCGGACCCGGACCCGCCGAGGGTGTAGGACGGCCGGACCACCGTGGGGTAGCCGAGGCTCGCGGCGGTCTCCAGCGCCTCGTCGAGGCTGCGGCAGATCATGCTGGCCGGTACTTCGGCGCCCAGCCGGGTGACCACCTCCTTGAACCGCTCCCGGTCCTCGCCCGCCCTGATCGCCTCGATGTCGGCGCCGATCAGCTCGACCCCGTACTCGGCCAGGGTGCCGGCGTCGTGCAGGGCCACCGCGGCGTTCAGCGCCGTCTGGCCGCCCAGGGTCGGCAGCACCGCGTCCGGCCGCTCGATGGCGATCACCTTCTGCAGTACGTCCAGGGTGATCGGCTCCAGGTAGGTGGCGTCGGCGAACTCGGGGTCCGTCATGATCGTCGCCGGGTTGGAATTGACCAGGCTGACCCGCAGTCCCTCGCTCTTGAGCACGCGGCAGGCCTGGGTGCCCGAGTAGTCGAACTCGCACGCCTGGCCGATGACGATCGGACCGGAGCCGATGACGAGCACCGAGGTCAGGTCAGCGCGGCGCGGCATGCCGTCCCCCAGGACGCCCGGCGGTCATCTTGGCCCCCTCCATCAGCGCGCAGAACTCGTCGAACAGGTAATCGGCTTCATGCGGGCCCGGCGCGGCCTCGGGATGGTACTGGACCCCGAACGCCGGCGCGTCGAGCAGCCGGACGCCCTCGACCACGCCGTCGTTGAGGTTCAGGTGGGACACGACCGCGTACCCGTAGGGCGTATCGAACGGGACCAGCCGCCCGCGCGCGGCCGCCGGCGGCTCGTCGCCGGCCGCCGCGGCCGGGAGCTGCACGGCGAAACCGTGGTTATGGCTGGTGATGTGCACCCGGCCGGTGCGCAGATCCATCACCGGCTGGTTGACCCCGCGGTGGCCGAACCGCAGCTTGTAGGTGGGCAGCCCCAGGGCCCGGCCCAGCAGCTGGCTGCCCAGGCAGATGCCGAAGACCGGGACGCCTGCCGCCAGCACCCCCCGCATCGCCTCGACCGCATAGCCGGCCGCCGCCGGATCGCCGGGGCCGTTGGAGAAGAACACGCCGTCGGGCGCGGCGGCGAGCACCTGGCCGGTGCCTGACCCGGCCGGCAGCACCCGCACCTCGCAGCCGCGCTGCGCCATCGCGCGCGGGGTGGATGCCTTGATCCCGAGGTCCACCGCGGCCACCCGGTAGCGCACCTTGATCCCGTCCGGGGGACTGACCGTGTACGGCTCGGGCGTGCTGACCTCGCGGGCGAGGTCAGCTCCGGTCATGCCCGGGCTGGCCAGCACCCGCGGCAGCAGCTCGGCCGGGTCCGTGTGCTGCGTGCTGATCGCCGCGCGCATGGCGCCCCGCTCGCGCAGGTGCCTGGTGAGCGCGCGGGTACCGCTGATCGCGATGCCGGTGATGCCCTGGCCGGCCAGCTCGGCGTCCAGGCTGCGCCGGGAGCGCCAGTTCGAGGCGACCCGCGCGGGTTCGCGGATCACGTAGCCGCTTACCCAGATCCGGCGCGATTCGGCGTCCTCGTCGTTGATGCCCGTGTTGCCGATGTGCGGCGTGGTCATGGCGACGATCTGGCGGCAGTAGGACGGGTCGGTCAGGGTTTCCTGGTAGCCGGTCATGCCGGTGTTGAAGACCATCTCGCCGAACGCCTCGCCGGCGGCGCCGAACGCGGTTCCGCGAAACGCGCGGCCGTCCTCCAGGACGAGCACCGCGGGCCCGGCGGCGGCCATCAGGCCAGCTTCCCGTCGAGCACGGTCGGCTCGCCGCGCAGGAACGTGGCCACCACCCGTCCCGGCAGCACCAGGCCGGCGAACGGGCTGTTGCGGCTCTTGGACGCGTGCCCGGCCGGGTCAACGGCTTCGGCGTGGCCGGGATCGTAAAGAGTCAGGCTGGCCGGGGCGCCGGGCTGCAACGGGTGGCCGTGCCCGGCCAGCCGGCCGATCCTGGCCGGCCGCAGCGACATCCGGTCGGCGACCTCAGCCCAGCTGAGCAGGCCCGTGTCCACCATCGCGTGCTGGACCACGCGCAGCGCGGTCTCCAGGCCGGTCATGCCGAACGCGGCGGTCTCCCACTCGGTCTCCTTGTCCTCCAGCGGATGCGGGGCATGATCGGTGGCCACGCAGTCGATGGTCCCATCGGCCAGGCCCTGGCGGAGCGCGGCCACGTCCTGCTGGGTGCGCAGCGGGGGGTTGACCTTGTAGACCGGGTCGTAGCCCTCGGCCAGCTCGTCGGTGAGCAGCAGGTGGTGCGGGGTGACCTCCGCGGTCACCCGCCATCCCTTCGACTTCGCCCAGCGGATGATCTCGACCGAGCCCGCGGTGGAGACGTGGCAGACGTGCAGCGCCGAGCCGACGTGCGCGGCCAGCAGGCAGTCCCGGGCGATGACCGATTCCTCGGCCGCGGCAGGCCAGCCGGCCAGGCCGAGACGGCCGGACACCTCGCCCTCGTTCAGCTGCGCGCCTTCGGTCAGCCTGGGCTCCTGAGCGTGCTGCGCGATCACGCCGTCGAACGCCTTGACGTACTCGAGCGCGCGGCGCATGAGCCTGGCGTCGGACACGCAGTTGCCGTCGTCGGAGAATACCCGGACCCGCGCGGCCGAGTCCGCCATCGCGCCGAGCTCGGCCAGCCTGGTGCCGCCGAGGCCGGCCGTCACGGCGCCGACCGGCTGCACGTCGCAGTGCCCGCTCTGGCGGCCGAGCCGCCAGACCTGCTCGACGACCCCCGCCGTATCGGCCACCGGGTCGGTGTTGGCCATCGCGTGCACCGCGGTGTACCCGCCGAGCGCGGCCGCCTGGGTGCCGGTCTGCACCGTCTCGGCGTCCTCCCGGCCGGGCTCGCGCAGGTGGGTGTGCAGGTCGACCAGGCCGGGCAGCGCGATCAGCCCGCCGGCGTCGATGACCCGGGCAGCCGGGGCCGGCCGGCGGCTATCGCGCCGCCGCGGATGCAGATGTCGGCGGGGTCGCCGCCGGCCGGCCGGGCGCCCTTGATCAGCCAGCCGGTCATCCGCCCGCCCCCGCCGACGCCGGCTGGCGGCCGGCTCCTGGCCGCCGAGCAGCAGGTAGAGCACCGCCATCCGGACGCTCACCCCGTTGGCCACCTGCTCGACGATCGTGGACCTGGGGCCGTCGGCGACCTCGGCCGCGATCTCGACGCCGCGGTTCATCGGGCCCGGGTGCATGACCACCGCGTGCTCGGGCAGCGTCGCCATCCGGGCACTGTCCAGGCCGTACCTGCGGCTGTACTCGCGCTCGCTCGGGAAGTACGCGGCGTTCATCCGCTCCCGCTGTACCCGCAGCACCATCACCACGTCACTCTTGGGCAGCGCCGCGTCCAGGTCGTACCCGGTCGCGCAGGGCCAGCCGCCGATCTCGACCGGGAACAGGGTGGGCGGCGCGACCAGGGTCACCTCGGCGCCGAGCGTGCTCAGCAGCAGCACGTTGGACCGCGCCACCCGGCTGTGCAGCACGTCGCCGACGATCGTGACCCTCAGCCCGTCCAGTCCCTCGCCGCCGCCCCGCCGGGCGCCGAGCCTGCGCCGGATCGTGAACGCGTCCAGCAGCGCCTGGGTGGGGTGCTCGTGCGCGCCGTCCCCGGCGTTCACCACGCTGCCGCGTACCCAGCCCGCGAGCCGGTGCGGCGCGCCCGACGCGCTGTGCCGGACGACGACCGCGTCGGCGCCCATCGCCTCCAGGGTCAGCGCGGTGTCCTTGAGGCTCTCCCCCTTGGCCACGCTCGAACCCTTGACCGAGAAGTTGATCACGTCGGCGGACAGCCGCTTGGCGGCCGCCTCGAACGAGATCCTGGTCCGGGTGGAGTCCTCGAAGAACAGGTTCACCACGGTGCGGCCGCGCAGCGTGGGCAGCTTCTTGATCGGACGGTCGGCAACCTGCGCGAGCTCGTCCGCGGTATCCAGGATGAGCAGGGCATCATCCCTGGTCAGGTCCCCGGCGGAGATCAGGTGGCGGTTCATGCCCGGCGTCCCGCCCGGCGGCCCGGGCGCGGTGCTCCCGGCGGCGGGCTCTCGCCGAGCAGCACCGCGTCCTGGCCGTCGGTCTCGCTGAGCAGCACCCGCACCACCTGCTGCCGGGACGTCGGCAGGTTCTTGCCCACGTAGTCCGCCCGGATCGGCAGCTCCCGGTGCCCGCGGTCCACCAGCACGGCGAGCCGCACCGCGCGCGGCCTGCCGAGGTCGTTGAGCGCGTCCAGCGCGGCCCGCACCGTGCGCCCGGAGTACAGCACGTCGTCCACGAGCACCACGGTCTTTCCCTCGATGCCGTCCGGCGGCAGGTCGGTGGGACCCAGCGCGCGGGCCGGGCGCAGTCTCAGGTCGTCGCGGTACATGGTGATGTCAACCGACCCGGCCGGAACGGGATGCCCCTCCACCTGCCGGATGCACGCGGCGAGGCGGGCGGCCAGCGGGACGCCGCGGGTGGGGATGCCGAGCAGGACGACGCCTTCAGCGCCCCGGGTCCGCTCGAGGATCTCGTGCGCGATGCGGGTGACCGCCCGGCCGATGTCGGCCGCATCCAGGACGGCCTTGGGGCCGGCCTGGGCAGATAGACCTGCAGGCATAAATAGGACTCCCTTCCCCGCCTCACCGGACGGGCTTAAAGGATGTCTGTCCACGCCACCGTAGCAGGCTTCGCGGGCGCGCCCGCACATGTACACGCGGCCGGGCCGCGCCGGTCGTCTTCCCGGCCGCGAAGGCATGCCCGGATGCCGCCGGCCCGTGGCTGGCGCGCGGCCCGGCCCGGGATGGGCTGACTGGCAATTTGAACCACTTTTCGGCATTCGACTTGACCTAGGCGCCCTCGCGGCTTACCGTCACTGTCCGTAACCACAAACCCGTGCTTATTGGCTGGGGGCCGAAGATCATGCCATCTGAGTACGCCAAGACCCTTGGTGCGCGGCTGCGCGCCATCCGCACCCAGCAAGGTCTGTCGCTGCACGGTGTCGAGGAGAAGTCACGCGGCCGGTGGAAGGCCGTCGTGGTGGGCTCCTACGAGCGCGGGGACCGCTCGGTGACCGTGCAGAAGCTGGCTGAGCTGGCCGAGTTCTACGGCGTGCCGGTATCGGAGCTGCTGCCCGGTGACGCTGCGCCAACCCCTCTTGCGCCTGCCCCCAAGCTGGTCATCGACCTGGAGCGGATGGGACAGCTGCCCAAGGAACAGGCCGGACCGCTGGCCCGCTACGTGGCGACCATCCAGAGCCAGCGCGGTGACTACAACGGCCGGGTGCTGTCCATCAGGCAGGAGGACCTGCGCTCGCTCGCAGTCATCTATGACAAGTCTCCCGTTGACCTCACCGAGGAACTGATCAGCTGGGGGGTGCTCGACTCCGAGGCCCGCAGCGCCGTCGAGGCGTTCTGAGCCTGAACGGTCCGATCCCGAGGCGTTCTGACCCTGAGGCGTTCTGATCCGGAGACGGTCTGACCCTGAGGCGTTCTGACCGAGACGCCTGAGCCCGGGGACGGTTTGACCCTGAGGGGTCCTGACCCGTCCGGGCTGTGTGCAGCATGGTGCCGTCGCGTCAGGCGCGGCGCGGGTGAACTTATCCGGCGGTGCGCAGCGGCAACAGCGGGCTCGACGGCACGCCCAGCACCGACTCGGCCAGGGACAGGAAAGTCTCCGCGTCCCGCAGCAGGTCGTCCGCCTCGCCGGCGGCGACCGAGCGGGACAGTCCCGCCTCCGCGGCCGCCCGCTTCCCGGCCCCCGCCGCGAAAAACGCGGCCCACTCGGACAGCGCGGGTTCCACCTGGGGAAGCAGTTCCCAGACGCTGCGCGGCGCGCTGCGCCGTCTTCCCCGGGCGGGCTCGGCCCGGGCCGCCACGACCGCCGCGGCCGCCCGCAGAGCGGCCAGATGGGCCGCGACGTACTTCCCGCCCGGGTCCGGTGTGCCCTCGGCATCGGCGAGGCCGCGCCGGGCGGACTCCAGGAGCGCGAGCGCCGAGGGCGCCACCCGGCATCGCGCCCGGCTCGCAGATGCTGACAGGACCGTGTTCATCTCCACCTCCTCCTCCTCCTGCGTGCGGGGCTGAGGGCCAGGCGAGGCGCTTCCCCTCACCTCGCCTGGCTTGCACCGGGCCCGTCCGTTGGGGGGCTCGCGGCCAGGCCCGGCAGCTCCGCCTGAGCTCTATTCGAACACAGATTCGTCTGAGAGTCCAGCATGATTTGTACGTGCTTTCGAAAGTAGCCGACGGGTCCGACAGTATTCCCGGACGGCCCGCGAGCCGCCGGCGGCCTGATGGCCTAGGCTCACCGGGGTGCGGACTAACGCCGGTCGTCGCGAGCCGTGCCCCGGGCTGAGGGAACTGGATGCGGCGGCCTTCACCGCCGGCCTGGACCCGCTGATGGACGTGTACCAGGCCGCGATGGGCGTGGCCGCCGTCCAGCTGCCCGGGCGGCGCGCGATCATGCAAGCCCATACGGCCCATCCGGCCTTCCGCGCGCTCATCGTCACGGGGACGCCGCGGGGCGCGGCGGGCGAGACGGCGGCCGACCCCGGCCCGGTCGTCGCGTTCGCCTACGGGTTTCGCGGCGGCCGCGGCCAGTGGTGGCATGATCTCGTCCGCTCAGCCCTGACCTCCGCGTCGGGGCACGCCGCCGCCGCCGGGTGGCTGGACGACTCCTTCGAGGTCGCCGAGCTGCACGTCCGCCCGGAGTACCAGCGGCGCGGCATCGGCAGGCAGCTGCTGTTCCGGCTGACCGGCGACCGGGCCGAGCGCACGGCCGTGCTGTCGACCATGGACGCCAACTCGCCCGCGCGGCGGCTGTACCGCAGCGCCGGGCTTCACCGACCTGCTGACCGGCTACCGGTTCTCCGGCACGCCGGTGCCCTATGCGGTCATGGGCGCCGCGCTGCCGCTGCGCGGTGCCCCCTCCTGAAGCGGCCGACCGCCGAGCCCGAGGTGCTGGTAGATCTCCCTGGTCGCCCGGGATCCGTTGAGGGTGTAGAAGTGCAGCCCGGGTACTCCCCCGGCGAGCAGCCGCTCGCACATCTGCGCCGCGTACTCGACGCCGATCTGCCGCATCGCGGCCCGGTCGCCGGCGTGCTCACGTATCCGCGACCCGAGTCCGGACGGGAACCTGGCCCCGGACAGCAGGACTATCCGGTCGATCATCGACACGCTGGTGATCGGCATGATTCCCGGGATGATCGGCACCTGGCAGCCGTGCGCCGTCACCCGGTCACGGAACCTCAGGTAGTCGTCGGGGTAGAAGAACAGCTGGGTGATCGCGAAGTCCGCGCCCGCCCGGCACTTGCGGACGAAGTGGGCGGCATCAGTGTCGGCGTCCGCCGACCGCGGGTGCTTCTCCGGGAACGCGGCGACGCCTACGCAGAAGTCGCCTGATGCCCTGATCAGGCGGACGAGCTCCTCGGCGTAGCTGAGGCCCCGGGCGTGCGGTACCCACGGCCCGCTCGGGTCGCCGGGCGGGTCGCCGCGCAGCGCGAGCACGTTGCGCACCCCGACGGCGGCATAGGAGCCCACGACCCGCCTGAGCTCGGCCACCGAGTGGTTCACCGCGGTGAGGTGGCCGACCGGAGTGAGCGTGGTTTCCCCGGCTATCCGGCCGGTAACCCGTACCGTGCGGTCCCGCGTTGACCCGCCCGCGCCGTAGGTGACGGAAACGAACGTGGGCGCGAGCGGCTCTAGCTGGCGGATGGCCAGCCAGAGCTTGCGTTCGTCCTCCCCGGTCTTGGGCGGCATGAACTCGAAGGAGAAGGACTGGCTGCCGGCCGCCAGCAGGTCGCGGATGGCGGGCGCGCGCGGGAGGCGGTATCGGGGCATGGACCAAGGCTAGCGGGCCCGCGGTTATCCTCGCGGGCATGGCGGAACCGGCGGCTGGGCTCGATCACGTTCGCGACCAGGTCGGCCGGGTACTCGGCGAGTTTCTCGGACGGCAGCGCGCGGTGGCGGCCGGGATCGCCGCCGAGATGCTGCCCGCCATCGACGCCACGGCGGACGTGCTGGCCGGCGGCAAGCGGCTGCGGCCGGCGTTCTGCTACTGGGGCTGGCGCGGGGCCGGCGGGGCCGACGGCCCGGAAATCCTGGCCGCGGCGGCCGCGCTCGAGCTGCTGCACGCCGGCGCGCTCGTGCACGATGACGTGCTCGACGACAGCGATACCCGGCGCGGCAGGCCGACGATCCACCGGCGGTTCGCCGCGCGGCATGCCGCCGCGGGCTGGCGGGGTACTGCAGCGCCGTTCGGCCGGGGTGTGGCTATCCTGCTCGGCGACCTGCTGCTGGCCTGGACCGATGAGCTGTTCGGCGGCAGCGGACTGCCGGAGGCGGCGCTGAGCCGGGGCCGGGCCGTTCTCGACGCGATGCGCACCGAGCTGATGGCCGGGCAGTACCTGGACCTGCTGGAGCAGGCCGCGGGGCCGGGCAGCGTGGCCGATGCGCTGCGCGTGGTGACCTACAAGACCGCGAAGTACACGATCGAGCGGCCGCTGCATCTCGGGGCCGCGCTGGCCGGGCCGCAGGCCGCCCATCCCGGTCTGGCCGATGGCTACACCGGCTACGGGCTGCCGCTCGGCGTCGCCTTCCAGCTCCGCGACGACGTGCTCGGCGTCTTCGGCGACCCGTCGCAGACGGGCAAGCCGGCCGGAGACGACATTCGCGAGGGCAAGCGGACCGTGCTGGTCGCCATCGCCCGGGAGAAGGCCACCGCGGTCCAGGCGGCGGCCATCGGCCGGCTGCACGGCGACCCGGCGATCGACGCGGCCGGGATCGCCGAGTTCCGCGGCCTGCTCACCGAGACCGGCGCGCTGGCCGAATCCGAGCTGATGATCGACCGCTACGTGACGCAGGCACTCGCCGCGCTGGACGATGCCCCGGTGACCGCGGTGGCGAAGGCTGCCCTCGCCGGGCTCGCGGTCACCGCCACCGCCCGCACCCGCTAACCGGGCCGCGCGATACTGCCGGGCCGGCCGGGCTCACCCGGCACCCCCGGAACGGGCCCACCCCGCACCCCCGGAACGGACTCAGCTTGCACCCCCGGAACGGACTCAGCTGGCACCCCTGGAACGGACTCAGCTGGCGCGGCCGGAACGGACTCGCCTGGCGTGGCCGGGGTGAAGGTAACCGGGGGGCGGAAGTTGGCCCGGCGGGCGGCGCGGCGGAAGGCGGCCAGGACGGCCGGGCCGACGATCGCGATGGCGAGGATGTCGGTGACGGCGCGGCCGGTGTCCCAGCCGAGCGAGGTGGTGGCGTCGAAGAGCAGGTAGCGGTGCCACTGGGCGGCGAACGACAGGCCGGGCTGGTAGGCGATGGAGCTCGACGGGTCGACCGAGAAGGGCCAGAACGACAGGTTGACCATGAACCCGAAGAAGTACCCGGCCAGCGCGCCGTACCCGGCCAGCATCGCGATCTCGGCCTTGCCGCGCAGCGGCGGGAGCAGCCCGGCGAACATGCCCGACCCAGGCGCAGCCGAACATCTGGTACGGCATCCACGGGCCGACGCCCCCGGTGAGCAAGGCGGAGGCGAACAGCGACGTGCAGCCGAGCGCGAAGCCGAAGCCCGCGCCGAACACCCGCCCGGCCAGGACCAGGATGAAGAACACGGTCTCGATCCCCGCCGTGCCCGCGCCCAGCGGGCGCAGCGCGGCGTCGATGGCGGACAGCACGCCGAGCATGGCCAGGGCCTTGGCGTCGATGCCGCCGTCGGCGATCTCGGCGAACACCACCAGCAGGACCAGGGCGAGCAGCGCGCCGAACATCAGCGGCGGCGTCTCGGACGAGGAGAACGTGCCCGGCGCGACCGCGAACGGCCACACGAACGAGACCAGCCCGAGGAACGACGCCATCGCGATGGCCACGGTCGACCGCGGCCGCACCTGGATCGCAGCCCGGATGGCCGCCCCCGGCGGAGCCGGCGCGGGCTGATCTCAGCCGGTATCTCATCGCGCGGCCACCTGGCCTGCGGCAGCGGCGATCTGCGGCACGGTGAGGTAGGGCAGCGGGGCGAGGATCTTGGCCACCTGCGGCGCGAACGTCGGCGAGGCGGTCAGCACGGCGGCAGCCGGACCGTCGGTGACGATCTCGCCCTCGGCCATCACCACGACCCGGTCGCAGCTGCGCGCGGCGAACTCGACGTCGTGGGTGGCGACCACGATGGCGTGCCCGCGGCCGGCGAGCCGGTCCAGCGCGGCGGTCAGCCCCGCCTTGGCCTGGTAGTCCAGCCCCCGGGTCGGCTCGTCGAGCAGGATCGCCGCGGGCGCCGCGGTGAGCTGGATGGCGAGCACCAGGGCGAGCTGCTGGCCGGCCGACAGGTCCCGCGGGTGCGTGCCCGGCGCGATGCCCGGGGCGATCTCGTCCAGGATCTCGCGGGCCGGCCGCGGCGCACGACCGCCGCCCGGGCCGTGCTGGCGGGACGGGCATCCTGGTCGGCCTGGCTGAGCTCGGCGGCAACGGTGTCCAGGTAGAGCAAGTCGGCGGGCGTCTGCGGCACCAGGCCGACCAGGCGGCGGGCGGCAGCGGGCGCGAGCGCGGCCGGGTCGGCCTGCCCGTCCCCGGCCCGTACCGTGCCCGCGGCACGCCGGCCCGCGCCCTGCAGCGCCCACAGCAGCGAAGACTTACCCGAGCCGTTCCGGCCCATCAGGGCGGTGATCTCACCGGGCCGCAGGGTCAGGCCGGCCCCGCGCACCGCGACCAGCGAGCCGTACCGGACCACGATCCCGCGCGCCGCCAGGGCCGGCGGCCCGGCCGGGCGGGTGCGGGCCGCGCGGTGGGCGGCCGGCGGCGAGCCGGGCAGCCGGGCGCGCAGCGCGGCCGCCCGGCGGCGGGCGTCCCGCACCGACAGCGGGAGCGGTTCCCAGCCGGCCAGCCGGCCGAGCTCGGCCACGGGCGGCCCGGGCCGGACGCGGGCCAGCACGGCGGCAGGGTCGCCAGCCGGTGACCGTGCCGTCGCCGGGCAGGTAGATGGCCCGGTCGGCGTACGGCAGCACCCGCTCCAGCCGGTGCTCGGCCAGCACCACGGTCACGCCCAGGTCGTGCACCAGCCGGGTGATCGCGGCCAGCACGTCCTCGGCGCTGGCCGGGTCGAGGGCCGAGGTCGGCTCGTCGAGGACCAGGACGCGCGGGTGGGCGGTCAGCGCGGCGCCGATCGCGACCCGCTGCTGCTGCCCGCCGGACAGCGCGTGCAGCGCCCGGTGCCGCAGGTCGGCCAGGCCGAGCAGGTCGAGGGTCTCCTCCAGCCGGGTGCGCATCGCGGCCGGATCGACCGCGAGCTGCTCCATCGTGTAGGCGAGCTCCTCCTCGACCGTGTCGGTGACGAACCCGGCCTGCGGGTCCTGCCCGACCGACGCCGACCACGTCGGCGAGCTCGCGGGGCCGGAAGCGGGCGGTGTCCCGGCCGTCCACCGTCACCCGGCCGGACAGGGTGCCGCCGGTGAAGTGCGGCACCAGGCCGTTGACGGCGCCGAGCAGCGTGGACTTCCCGCTGCCGGTGTGCCCGATGACCAGGCACAGCTCGCCCTCGTCGATATCCAGGCGCACGTCCCGCAGTACCGGGGCGGCCGCGCCGTCGTAGGTCACGCTGACCCGGTCGAAGCAGATCACCGGCTCGCTCCGCGCAGGGCCGCCGCGGCGGGCCGTGAGACGGGCCCGGCCGCCCGCTGCTGCTCCTGCTCCGGGCCCGGGCTGACAGGCCCGGCGGGCGGGGGCGGCGCTGCGATCGCGGCCAGCGCCGCGACCAGGATCGCCACCGCGGGCAGCGCCGGCAGGGCGGGCCAGCTCAGCGGGTACAGGCTCGGGTTCAGCGCGGCGGGGTCGTAGCCGACGCCCAGGGACAGCACGATCGCGCTGGCCGCGCCGCAGCCGACCACCGCCCACTCCGGCCACCGCCACGGGTCGGGCCGGTAGCGGCTGCGCGACACCCGCCGGCCGCCCAGGGCCAGGCCGCCCGCGCACAGCGCCGCCCCGGCGGCGAACCCGCCGAGGCCCAGCCCGGCCGGCACGCTGGCGCCGAGCAGCCCGTACGCGCCCAGGCACAGCCCGGCCAGGCCGCCCAGCAGGAGCGCCGCGGTCAGCCGCCGGCTCGCCCGGGTGGCCGAACCGGTGCGCCCGTAACCGCGCGCGTCCATCGCGGCGGCCAGCCGCAGCGACCGCTCCAGCGCGTCGTGCAGCACCGGGACCGCGATGGCCCGCAGTGCCCGCCGGCCGCGCCGCCCGCCGCCGCGCAGCCGCCGGGCCCGGCGCACCCGCTGCACGCTCTCCACCAGCTGCGGGGCCACCGACAGCGCGACCGTGACCGCGGTTCCCAGCTCGTAGAGCGCGCCGGGCAGCACCCGCAGCGCGCGCTTGGGGTTGGCCAGCGTGTTGGCGGCGCCGATGCAGCACAGCAGGCAGGCCAGCCGCGCTCCGTCCAGCACGGCCGACAGCACCCCCTCCAGCGACACCGGCCCGCCGATCTGCACGCCGGAGTACCAGCCGGGGGTGGGCAGCCGCGGCAGCCGGAACAGGATGTGGTCGCCCGGGGCCGCCCCGGTCTCGAACACGACCCGGAACACGATCCGGATGACGATGACGGTGAGCGCCATGAGCAGGTAGTACCGGTAGCCGCGCGCCCACGGCGCCTCGGTCCGGCGCATGGCCACGACGAAGCCGAGCACGGCGAAGATCAGCAGGAGCAGCAGCGGGTTGCTGGTCCGGCTGGCCGCGGTGGCCAGCGCGATGGCCCACAGCCACCACGCGACCGGGTGCAGCGCGCGCGGCAGCCGGCGGCCGCCGCGCGCGCGGGGCGGACCGGGCCGCCCGGCCGGCCCGGCCGGGCTCATCGCGCCCGCCGGGGCCGCCGCAGCGCCGCGATGATCCCGGCGGCGGCCAGCAGTACCACGATGACCAGGGCGATGATCGCCGGCGCGGCGGAGCCGTGGCTGGCGGGCTGGCTGTCGCTGGCAGCGACGGGCGGGGCGTTGCTGATCGCGGGCGACGGCGAGGACGAGATGCTGGCCCGCGCTGACCGGCCCGCCGGTGCGGTCGTCGTAGCGGTGCCGGCCGGGCCGCCGCTGCGCGCCGGATGCGCGGCCTGGCGGGCCTGATGCGCGGCCTGGTGAGCCGGGTGCGTCGTCCCCCCGGTGCTGCCGTCCGGGGCCTTGTTGTTCGCCCGCAGGCTCGCGGGGCTGACCGTGGGCACCGCGGATCCGCTGGTACCGCCGAGGTTGGTGCCGCCGAACACCCACAGCTCCACGCTGCCCGGCGGCGGCGAGTAGCTCGTGGCCCCGGCCTGGCTGTAGGTCCAGGCGTCCTGGCCGGGCGCCGCGTGCCAGAACGTCCAGTACGCACTGGACGGCGGGGTGAGCACGCAGGACTCCTGGGCGGGGGCCGGGTACTGGGCACCGCCCTGGTAGCCGCGGTAGCCGATCCGGCAGATGAACCCCGGGCCGTCGTGCTCGGTGCCGGTGCTGTGCCAGCCGCCCTGGTTGAGCATGTCGTACGCGGTCGTGGGGGTGCTGGCGCACGAGCGCAGCAGCGGGCCGCCCCAGTGCGCGAAGCTCACCGCCATGACCACTCCGGTGGTGGTGCTGCAGTCGCTCATCGGCTCCGGCGCGGCCCAGGCGGGCGGTGCCGCCACGGCGCCGCCCACGGTGGCCAGCACGGTTGCGGCCAGCACGGTTGTGGCCAGCACGGCGGCCGGCCCAGCGCGGCGGCCCGGCCCAGCGCGGGCAGGCGGATCACCGGCTGCCGCCGGAGGAGGGATAGAGCCGCCGGCGGCGGACCAGCAGCAGGGCGATGACCACCACCGCGGCGGCCGCTACGACGGCCACGGCGCGCCACAGGTCGGCGGGGACGCTGCTGTCGTGGCTGACATCGGCGAACGCGCCGTGCGCGGGGCCGGCCGGGGCCGCGCTGCGCGGCAGGCCGGATGTGACCGGTGCGGCCGGCGCGTGGCCCCGGGCGGGAACACCCGGGCCGGGCGGGCCGGACGGGCCGGACGGGGCGGGCGGGGCCGGGCCGGTGCCCGCCGGGGGGACCGGAGCCGGCCGCGGTCCCGATCGCCTCGGATCGGGGCGCGGGGATCTGGTCCGGGGCGGCGGAGGCGGCAGCGGTGCGCCGCTCAGGTTGCGGTGCAGCGCGGCGAAGGAGATGCCGACGGCGCCGCTGACCGCCTGGGCCGAGGCCCGGACGTCAGAGTCCGGCTGCCCGCCCGCGTCATTGTTGAACCCGCCGTCGGCGTTCTGCTCGCGGGCCAGGAAAGCCTGCGCCGTTCTGATCGGGCCCCGGTAGCGCGCGGCCTGCAGGGACAGGGCCTGGATAGCCAGCCCGGCCGAGTTGATCGAGTCACCGCCCGCCCCGGGGAACCCGCCGGCCTTCTCCTGGCGGCCGGCGATCCAGGACAGCGCGGAGCTGACGTCCGCCGCGGCCGCCTCGCCCGGCGCCAGCGCGAGCGCCATGGCGGCCATCGCGGTGCTGTCCACGTCCTGGTCGCCGGTGCTCGGGATGAGGCTGGGGAAGGATCCGCCGGCGTTCTGCAGGCTCTCCAGGTAGGCGATCGGCGCGGCCGCCTCGCCCGCCTGCCCCGCGCGCATCTGGGCCATGATGCCGAGCGCCTGATCGAAGACCGAGCTGGCGTAGGCGTAGTTGCCCGCCGCGACGCAGCGGGGATCGCTTCCGCCCGAGCGCGCGGCGCACACCGAGGCATTCAGCGCGGTGATCAGGTTGTGGCCGCTGAAGTCCCGGGGGTTGCCGCCGACGATCTCCGCCAGCAGGGCCTCCTTGCCGATGGAGCCGCCGCTGGCGTACTTGGTGCCGACGCCGGTCCAGTCGCTGACCGTGCTGCCGGAGGGGTCCTTGCCGTTGCCGTCGAGGAACGTCACGATGCCCTTGAGCGCGGAGTCCTGGTCTCCGGTGGCGGCCAGCGCGAACGCGGTGTCGAGGGTCAGCCCGTAGTCGGCGTAGCCGGGGAACGACTCGTCGAAGTGCCCGTCGACCAGGTTGGCCGGCCGGACCAGGTAAGCGCTGCCGCGGGCCAGATCCGGGCCGGCCGCCGCCGCGGGGCCGGCGGACGCCGCGGGGCCGGCGGACGCCGCGGGGCCGGGGGCTGCCGCGGGGCCGGCGGACGCCGCGGGGCTGGGGGCTGCCATGGGACCAGCAGACACCGCGGGGCCGGCGGACGCCGCGGCGGGCGGCGCGGCCAGCAGGCCGGCGGGCCCGGACACGGCGGTCAGCGCTGCCGCGGCCATGGCGGTCCGGAGGCGGGCCCGCGCGCGGCGGGCAGCGGGCGGCATGCGGTCTCCCGGGAGTCACGGCGCAAGGCGCGAAACCCAGAGCCACCGGACGCTCCGGAGAGCCCGTTGTTCCACGCCGTAGACCTCGACGACGCTCGGACGGTGGTGCGATCCAGTCAGGTGTTCCGACTCGCCCGCACGGGATGCGGGCCCACGGTTGCGGGTCAGTGCCGGATTCGGACCGGCTTCCCCTGGTGCGCTGAATCGCGCCTCATCTGATCACACACGATCTATTTCCGTCAATATCACGCACTGTCGCCGTCACCCTACTCTTTCCCGCCCGGCCGGGCGTATTGACATGTCCCGGCCCGGGCAGCAGAGTGTGCGGAGAACTTGTGCTGGCCAACTGAATAGGCGAGACGGCGGGGGAAGTCCGGTGTGATCCCGGCGCTGACCCGCAACGGTATTCCGGTGGCCACGGCCCCGGTGAGCCCGAGTGCCCGCGTCCTCGCGTCACTGCTCCCCTACTCGTCGTGGTCGCGGGCCGGAGTCGGCCCGCGCGTTCCGGTCCGGCGTCAGCCCCGGACCGGAAAGGCACTACCTCGATGACTGTCCTGCGGGCCCGCGTCACGGCGTTCGTCTCCGTCTTCGCCCTGTCGGTCACGGCTGTCCTTTATGCCAGCGCCGCGCCCGCGCTGGCCTCCTCCCGGCCCACCCGCGATCCCGGTCAGGCCGCCGCCGGATGGCTGGCCCGCCAGATGACCCGCGGCAATCACTTCGTGGACGTCTTCAACGGCACCACCTTCCCCGACCAGGGGCTGACGATCGACGCGATCTTCGCGTTCGCGGCGGCCAGGACGGCCGACGACTACGCGGCGCGCGCGGCCGCCTGGCTGGCCAGGCGGTCCATCCTGACGGGCTACATCGGCAACGGCACCACCTCATCGTTCGCTGGGGCCACGGCCAATCTGCTGCTGGCCACCGAGGTCCGCGGCCTGGACCCGGCGACGTTCGGCGGCGTGAACCTGCCCGCCCGGCTGGCCGCCCTGCTGACCGCCTCGGGCCGGTACTCCGACCACTCCAAGTTCGGCGACTTCAGCAACGCGTTCAGCCAGTCGCTGGCGGTGATCGCGACCAGCCGGCTGGGCGGTGCGGCGCCGTCGGCGGTGAGCTTCCTGGCGGGCAGCGAATGCTCCGACGGCGGCTTCCCGCTGGACTTCGGCCAGAAGACGTGCGCTCCTGACCCGGACGCCACCGCCCTCGACGTGCAGGCGCTGCTGGCCGCCGGCCGTCCCGGGCCGGCCAGGCGCGGGCTGAACTGGCTGGCCAGCGTGCAGCGCAGCGACGGCGGCTTCGCCAGCCCGCCGAGCACGCTGTCCAACACCAACAGCACCGGCCTGGCGGGCGAGGCCTTCGCCGTCGGCGGGCGGTTCAAGAACGCGGCCCGGGCCCGCGCGTTCCTGCTCAGCGTCCAGGTCGGCTGCGCCGCGAAGCCGGCCCGCCGGGGCGCGCTGGCTTTCACCGACCAGGGCTTCCGGGCCGCCACCGCGGCCCGGGCCACCGCCCAGGGCATCCTGGGCCTGGCCGACGCCGGCCTGGCCCGGCTGAGCGCCCGCGGCTCGCGCCCGGGCGATCCGCACCTGGCCTGCCCGTGCTGACCGCAGCCGGATCCCGTGCAGATCGTGGAAGGAGACCGATGCGCACACCGCTCACCCGCCGGGCCGCCCGGACCCGGCGGCCGCTCGCCACGCTGACCACGCTGTCGGTGTTCGCGGCCGGCCTGGTCGCGGCCGGCGGCGCGGCCGCGGCCCCGGCCTACGCGGCGGCCTGCACCGGCAAGAAGGGCGTCACGGTCGTCGTCAACTTCACCAAGCTCGGCGGCAAGATCAAGACGGCCTGCGACCCCGCCGACCCGGCCACCGGGCTCGCCGCCCTGACCGGGGCCGGATTCAGCTACACGTTCGTGCCGCGCCAGCCCGGTTTCGTGTGCACGATCGACATGAAGCCCAACCCGTGCAACGGCGCGCCGACGAAGGCCTACTGGTCGTACTGGCACGCCAAGCCGCACGGCAAGTGGGTGTACAGCAACACCGGGGCCGGCAGCTACAACCCGGCACCCGGCACCGTCCAGGGCTGGGCGTTCGGCGCCGGCACCGCCCCCGCATCTCCCCGCCCTGACCGCCGGGCGGGCGGTGAGGAAGGCGCGGCCGGGGACTGCTGGCCAGCCGGGCGGCGATGAGTGTCCGCTCGGCGGGGTTGGCGGCCAGCCGCAGTGCGCGCCGGTCAGCGGCCTCGGCTTCCCGGTCCCGGCCCACGGCGCGGAGCAATTCGGCCCGGGTGGCGTGGTAGAGGTGATAGCCGTCCAGCGCCCCGCGCAGCGGCTCGGCCTGGGCCAGGGCAGCCTGCGGGCCTTCGGTGGCCGTGACCGCGATCAGCCGGTTCAGCCGCACCACGGGGGTGTCTTCGTGCCGCAGCAGGAGATCGTAAAGAGCCACGATCTGCGGCCAGTCGGTCGCGTCCCAGCACGGCGCCTCGGCGTGCACGGCGAGAATCGCGGCCTGGATCTGGTACGGTCCCGGCCGGCCCACGCTGGCCGCGCGGCGCAGCAGCCGGATGGCCCGCGCGATCGCGGCCGCGTCCCACCGGCCGCGGTCCTGGTCGCGGAGCCGCACGATGCCCCCGGTCTCGTCGAACCTGGCCTGCGAGCGGGCAAGGTGCAGGCGCATCAGCGCGAGCAGGCCCAGCGGCTCGGGCTCGCGCGGCATCAGCCGGGTGAGCAGCTCGGCCAGCTCGTCCGCCTCCTCCTGCAGCCAGCGCCGCTGCGGCTCGTCAGCGTGGCTGGTCAGGTAGCCCTCGTTGAACATCAGGTAGAGCACGGCCAGCACGGCGGGCAGGCGCTGGGCCAGCTGGTCGTCCGGCACCTGGTACGGGATGCGCGCGGCGGCCACCTTCCGCTTGGCCCGCAGGATGCGCTGCGAGATGGTCGCCTCGCTGGCCAGGAACGCGCTGGCGATCTGGGCAGTGGTCAGGCCGGCCACCGCGCGCAGGGTGAGCGCGATCTGCGCGTCGGCGCTCAGCGCGGGGTGACAGCACAGGAAGAGCAGCCGCAGCCGCTCGCCGGGCTCGGCCTGCGGGACGGCCCCGCCGCCGCGCACCGGGTCGGCGGCGATCAGGGCCAGCTTCTCGCGGCCCCTGGCCTCGCGCCGCAGCCGGTCGATGGCCCGGTTCCTCGCGGTGGTCTGCAGCCAGGCCGCGGGACGCTCGGGTATGCCCTCGGCGGGCCAGCGGGCGACGGCCTCGGCCAGGGCGTCCTGGACCGCTTCCTCGGCGATGTCGAAATCGCCGAGGAAGCGGGTCAGCGCGCCGACCAGGCGGCCCGCCTCGTGCCGGAACGTGGCATCGAGCCGCAGCTGGGCACTGTCAGCCATCGCGGCCGGCTTCCGGCCGCGTTCCGGCAGCGGTCACCGCTAGCCGACGGGCCCCATGTTGGTCTCGACGATGGGACGGATCTCTACCACCCCGCCCCACGGCCAGGACCTGGCCATCTCCAGCGCGGCGTCCAGATTCTCCACGTCGATCAGGCCGTAGCCGCCGATCTGCTCCTTGGCCTCGATGAACGGCCCGTCCACGATCGACACGTTGCCGTGATCGTGCCGGACGGTGGTGGCCGTCTCGGCCCCCTGCAGCTGCTCCCCGCCCAGGATCCGGCCGGCCTGGGCCTGCTCCATCCACCATGCTCCGATCTTCTCCGAGACGGCGGCTATCTCGGCCTCTGAGCGCTGGTCCGTCTCCTCGGTGTTCGCGAACAACAGTAGGTACTTCATGTCTGATCCCTTCAGTAGAGCTTGTCGTACCCCTACGACGAACGGCGCGGGGAGGAATCCGACACGCTGCCGGGACTGACCCGGCGGGCAGCTCAGAGGGCCGCGCGGAGCTGCCTGAGGATCGTCACGGTGTCGTCGGCGGCCGTGGCCTGCAGGCACAGCCGCTCCATGACCTCCTGGTAGGAGTCGACGTCCGCACGCCGGTCCAGGTAGAGAGCGCTGGTGAGCTGCTCCAGGTACACGACATCGGGCAGGTCCGGCTCGGGGAACCGGAGCAGGCTGAACGAGCCGCCCGCGGCCGAATGCCCGCCGGCCCGGAACGGGACCACCTGGAGCGTGACGCTGGGCAGTACCGCGACCTCGATGAGGTGGTCGATCTGGCGGCGCATCACCTCGGTGCCGCCGAGCGGGCGCCGCAGCGCCGCCTCGTCCACGACCGCCCAGAAGTGCGGCCCGTCAGGACGGCCGAGCATCTGCTGGCGGCTCACCCGCAGGTTGGTGCGGCGCTCGATCTCCTGCCCGGAGGCATGCGCATGGCCCAGCTCGATGACGGCGCGCGCATAGTCCGCCGTCTGCAGCTGGCCGGGCACGAACTGCACCTCGTAGTTGCGGATGACCGAGGCGGCCTCCTCCAGCCCGAGGTAGGGCTCGAACCAGCCGGGCAGCAGGTCGGCGGAGTCGTGCCACCAGCCAGGGACATTGGCCTCGCGGGCCAGCGCAAGGAAGGCCGAGCGCTCCTGGTCGTCGTGCACGCCGTACATGGTGAGCAGGTCGGCAATGTCGCGCGCCCGGAAGCTGACCCGGCCGAGTTCCATCCGGCTGATCTTGGAATGGGTCGCCCGGATCGCGTCGCCGGCTTCGCCGGCGCTGATCCTGTTCGCCTCGCGCAGCCGCCTCAGCTGCCCGCCGACCACCATCCGCAGTACCGTCGGCCCGGCCCGGTGGAAGCTGAGCAGCCTGCTGAACGGCTCGCCGCCATCCCCGTCCCGGCTGACCTGTGCCGGTGTGACCATTCGCGCTCCCGGTCCGTGCAATCTCATCAGTTTGCCACCGGGGCCACCGGAGCGAAAGGCGTCCCGCAGGGAAAGTTAGTTCTCCGTGCCTGTTACGTCACGATTCGTGTCCGCCGTCCTCCGGGCCGAGGAGGCCATCGAAGTGGCCGTCCTTCGCGCCCCGGACGAACGCGGCGATCTCGTCGGGGGTGCAGATGAGCACGGGACCGGCCGGATGGCGGGAGTTGCGGACCGCTACCCGGCCCGCGGGCAGCATGGCAAGTTCCACGCAGTTCCCGCTCGGGTTGCTGTAATGGCTCTTCCGCCAGGCCGCCTCCGGCAGCTCGCGGACCAGCATGTCGTGGGACGCCTCGTCCATGTTCCCTCCGGGCGGTCTCGCCGTACACACGGTCATCCAGGCGTGTAAGCACGATACAACCGACCGTCCGCACGAAGCAGGCGAACGTGCAGATGCCATTGCATCGGAACAGCTCCATGGACATAATTGCTAACCGATGACGTATGCCCCTCCACTGGTCTCGCTCCCGACGGACAGTCCGGGCTTCACCGGCTGCTCGCTGAGCGCGTGCCCGGATGCGGCCCGCAGGGCCCGGTCGTTTACCCGGTCCACGCTCGCCTCGTGGGACCTGGCCGAGCTGGCCGACGACGCCCAGGTGATCGTGAGCGAACTGCTCGCCAATGCCGTCCGGCACGCCGGCCCCGGCCCGGCCGGCAGCGCCCGGCAAGCCTGGACTGCGGCGCTTGGCCTCTGGCTGCTCAGGCACGCTGACGGGCTGATGTGCGTGGTCACCGACCCGAGCGACTCGGCCCCGGCGCTGAAGCAGCCCGGCGAAACCGGCGAGAGCGGCCGGGGGCTGCACGTGGTGCACGCGCTCAGCGATCACTGGGGCTGGACCCGGCTCAGCGAGCACGGCAAGGCCGTCTGGGCGATCCTGTTCCTGGGCTGACCGAGGGCAGCCCGCAGCCAGCCGCCGCACCCGGCGAGGCCGGGCGCGGTCGAGCCGCGGCGGCTGCCGGTCAGATCGCCAGCGCCTGCGCGCGGCGGTTGACCTCGGTGCGGCGGTGCTGGCAGATCGCGTCGATCGGCGTGCCCGGGAGCGAGTCGTCGGCGGTGAACAGCCAGCGGAGCGCCTCGGCGTCGTCGAAGCCGCAGTCACACAGCAGGATCAGCGTGCCGTGCAGGCCCTTGACGATCTGGGGGCCGTCCAGGAACGCGGCGGGCACCGCCTGCGACCCGTCCGGGCGGCGGACCGCCAGCAGCTTGCGGTCGCGGAGCAGCTGCCTGACCCGGCTCATGGGGATGCCGAGCTGATCAGCAACTTCGGGGAGGGCTAGCCATCGGTCGACCAGCGCGTCGGCCTGGCCATCAATCTCTGCCACGCTCCCGAATGTCCCACGCGGCGGCCGTGCTCAAACCCCCGGGGTACGAACCCCCGTGCGGGCCGTGTCCCGCGCGGCTGCCGGCCGGTGCCGGGCCGGCCACGGTCTCGCGTCCCGCCTGGCCGCCCGGGACACGCCCTGCCTAGCCCGCGACCGCGTCGCGGACCGGGATCCCGGGATCGGCCAGCCTTGCGGCGTCCACCGGCATCCCGGACGCGATGACCCGGCGGCCCTGGACCAGGTCGCGGGGCCGGTCCACCGCGAGCAGCGCGACCAGCCTCGGTCCGTCCAGCCAGCATGCGGCCCACTGGTCCGCAGCCGGATCGCCACGCCAGACCAGCCGGCTGGCGCCGCCGTGATAGCCGGCGTACTGCAGCATCCGGCCGAACTGCTCGGACCAGAAGTAGGGCACCGGATCGTAGATCTCGCTGCCGCCCAGCAGATTGGCCGCGGCCACCTCGGGCGCGTGCAGCGCGACATCCCAGTGCTCGAAACGCAGCCGCCGGCCGTAGCGCCGGGACACGAACGACGCGCAGTCGCCCACCGCGTACACGCCGGGCACCGAGGCCCGCAGTCCGTCATCGGCCGCCACCCCCGCCTCCAGCCGGACTCCGGACCCGTTCAGCCAGCCGACCGCGGGCCGGACCCCGACGGCGGTGACGATCTCATCGGCCGCCAGCCAGCCGCCGCCGGCCAGGGCCAGCCCGCCCGGCTGCACCGACTCGACGGCCTCGCCAAGCCGCAGATCCACGCCTGCCGCGGCATACCAGGCTGCCGTCCGCGATCCCACCTCGGCGCCGATGGCGGCCGCCAGCGGCGCGTCGGCGGCGTCCAGTACGGTGACCGCCGCGCCCCGCGAGGCGGCCGCGGTGGCCAGCTCGGCGCCGATCCAGCCGGCCCCGGCCACGACCAGCTTCAGCCCGGGCCGCAGCACGCCGCGCAGCTCGAGCGCCTGGTCCGCGGAGCGCAGTACCCGCTGCCTGCCCGGGCCGGGTAGCGTCACGGGCTCGGCGCCGGTGGCCAGGACCAGGCGGTCGTAGCGGTACTCGCCCCGCCCGGTGCGCAGCAGCCCGCCGGCGGCCGGGCCGGGCTCCAGGGCAGTCGCGCTCTCGCCAGGCCGGAAATCAACCGCGAGCGCGCCGAAGTCCGCGTGCAGCGACGTATCGTCGAGCTGGCCGGTCATCAGCTTCTTGGACAGCGGCGGGCGATCGTACGGCGGCCGGTCCTCGGCGCCGATCAGCGTGATCTGACCCGGGTAGCCGCGGCCGCGAAGCTCCTCGACGGCCCGCAGGCCCGCGAGGCCGGCCCCGGCGATCACCACCCGCTCGATGTCCACGATCACTACCTCCGGCGGCGATGAGACCAGCCGTTACTCGCCAAACAGGGGCGACAGACCAATACACTCGTGCCCGATGGACACCACCCTCGCCGGGCAGCCGGCAGGCCGGCTACTCGACGGCCGCTACCGAGTGACGTCGAGTATTGCGCATGGCGGCATGGCCACCGTGTACCTGGGTGTGGATACCAGGCTCGACCGCACCGTCGCGATCAAGATCATGCACGCCGAGCTGGCCGCCGACGAGGATTTCGTCGCCCGGTTCATCCGCGAAGCCAGGTCGGTGGCCCGGCTGTCGCACCCGAACGTCGTCGCGGTCTACGACCAGGGTTCGGACGGCCAGAACCTCTACCTGGCGATGGAATACGTGCCCGGCCGTACGCTCCGCCAGCTGCTGAACGAGCGCGGCAAGCTCACCCCCCGGGAGAGCCTTGACATCATCGAGAACGTGCTGGCCGGGCTTGCCGCGGCGCACCAGGCCGGCCTCGTGCACCGGGACGTCAAGCCGGAGAACGTGCTGCTGGCCGAGGACGGCAGGGTCAAGGTCGCCGACTTCGGCCTGGCCCGGAGCATGACGGGCACGAGTCATCACACCAAGACCGGCGTCCTGATGGGGACCGTCGCGTACCTGGCTCCGGAGCAGCTCACCGACAGCGCCAGCGATGCCCGCTGCGATGTGTACGCGGCAGGCGTCATGCTGTTCGAGCTGCTCACCGGCGTCCAGCCGCACACCGGCGAATCCGCGCTGGCGGTGGCATACAAGCACGTCAACGAGACGGTCCCCGCCCCGTCGGGCGTGGTACCCGGGCTGCCGCAGCCGCTGGACGCGCTGGTCATGCTGGCCGCCAACCGGGATCCCGCGCTGCGGCCCGCCGACGCCGGGCAGTTCCTCGGAGCCGTCCGGGCGGTCCGCCGGGGCCTGCCTATCCCGTGGCCGCCCGGCGCGCCGTTCCCGCCCGGTGCGCCGTTCCCGCCCGGTGCCCGGGCACCTGCGCCGGCCGGATTCAGCCCGGCGGCACACCCGGTGCCCGCGGCAGCAGCGACCCGGCCGAGCGGAGGGTACGAGCCGGCGCACCGCACCCTGATCGTGTCCCGGGACCGCCGCGACCCGGGTCCGCGCGAGCCCCGGCTGCAACGCTGGCTGTTCAGCCGCAGGCTCGGTTACCTCGTGCTCGGCGTCCTGGTCGCCGCGCTGATCGGCGGACTGGCGTGGTGGCAGCTGGCCGGCCGGTACGCGAAGGTACCTCAGGTGACTCGGCTCACCGTGGCCGCGGCGCGGGCCGAGCTGCGGACCGCGGGTTTCACCGTGACGACCGGCGCGGCGCGGCTGGACAACGGGCTGGCCAAGGGCAGCGTGATCACCACGGTGCCCGCGCCGGGCGCGCGGGTGCGCCGCGGCAGCACTGTCGAGCTGATCCCGTCCGCGGGACCGCGGATGATCGCCGTGCCGCAGGTAAGCGGCCAGCCGCTGACGACGGCGCAGGCCGCGCTGCGCCGGGCCGGCCTGACGCCGGGCAAGGTCGTCAGCCAGCTGTCAGCCACGATCCCCGCGGGCATCGTGATCAGCACCAGTCCGGGGCCTGGCACATCGCAGCCGCAGCCGCAGCCGGTCAAGATCACGGTCAGCTCCGGGCCGCCGCTGCCGGACTTCGTCGGCCAGCAGCAGTCCGCCGCCGAGCAGTGGGCGCAGGCGAACGGCGTCTCGCTCAACGAGCAGCCCGACGCCAGGAGTAGCCAGCCGCAGGGCACCATCACCCGCCAGTCCCCCGCCCCCAGCACCGCGGTGACCAAGGGCGAGGTGATCACCGTGTACATCTCCCCCGGGCCGCCGAACGTGACCGTACCGAACGTTGACGGGGAGGGCGTGCTGCGGGCTTACCGCCAGCTCCGGGCGCTGGGCTTCCAGGTCACTACGCAGCGAGCCGGGCCGTTCGGGAAGAACGTGTTCGACTACAGCCCGAACGGCCAGGCCCCCAAGGGCAGCACGATCACCCTGTACTACGGCCTGCCCAGCATCGGCTAGGCCATGCTGCCGCGCAGCAGGCTCATGCTGATCAGGGGACACCCGCAGGCGGCCGCGGGGCTGGGCGACGCGCGCAGGGACGGCCGCGGGCAGGCTAGGGACATCGCCCTGCTCGACGAGGCGCGTGTTGCGGGCCCGGCGGATCTGGCCCGGGGCGGCCGGGATAGGCGCCGGCGTGCGTTATGCTTTCCCCGTGCTCAGGCAGTTCTGGTTTTGGTATGGCTACCGGCCCGAGGCTCGGCCGGTCGCCCGCCAGGCACTGCCCTGACGATAGCGACTTCGCAAATGCCCCGGCCGGGAACGGCGCGGGGCTTTTGTCGTGTTGAGGGTCTGAGGAGGACAGCATGGTCGTGGTGATGAGCCCGGAGGCCAGTCAGGAGGACGTCGATTCGGTCGTCGACCTGGTCCGCGCGGCGGGCGGCGAGGCGTTCGTGAGCCGTGGCGTGTCTCGCACGATTGTCGGCCTGGTCGGCGACGTGGAGCAGTTCGGCACGCTGAACCTGCAGGGGATGCCCGGGGTTTCCGACGTGGTGCGGATCTCGGTGCCGTACAAGCTGGTCAGCAGGGAGCACCACCGGGACCGCTCGGTCATCAGCGTGCGCGGCGTGCCGATCGGCCCGGACACCCTGACCGTCATCGCCGGGCCGTGCGCGGTCGAGACGCCGGAGCAGACCCTGGAGGCGGCGCGGATGGCCCGGGCCGGCGGCGCGTCGCTGCTGCGCGGCGGCGCGTTCAAGCCGCGGACCTCGCCGTACGCGTTCCAGGGCCTGGGCGAGGACGGCCTCAAGATCCTGGCCGACGTGCGGTCCGAGACCGGCCTGCCGATCGTGACCGAGGTGATCGCCGCAGCCGATGTCGACCTGGTGAGCGAGTACGCCGACATGCTCCAGGTCGGCACCAGGAACATGCAGAACTTCCCGCTCCTGCAGGCGGTCGGCGGCGCGGGCAGGCCGGTGATGCTCAAACGCGGGATGAACGCGACCATCGAGGAGTGGCTGATGGCGGCGGAGTACATCGCGCAGCGCGGCAACCTCGACATCGTGCTGTGCGAGCGCGGCATCCGGACGTTCGAGACGGCCACCCGCAACACGCTCGACATCAGCGCGATCCCGGTCGCCCAGCGGCTGTCGCACCTGCCGGTCATCGTGGATCCGTCGCATTCGGGCGGCCGCCGGGACCTGGTACTGCCGCTGTCCCGGGCGGCGATCGCGGTCGGCGCCGACGGCATCATCATCGACGTGCATCCGCACCCGGAGACCGCGCTCTGCGACGGGGCGCAGGCGCTGGTCGCGGCGGACATGCGTGAGCTGGCCAGCGTCGCGGTGAATCTGCCGCCGCTGGTCGGCCGCACGCTGGCCCCGGCGCAGGAGGTCCCTCCCGAGCCCGCCGCTCCCACGGCCGCTTCGGTCGGCTAGGCGTCCGGGCGGTACTGCGGATCGGCTAGACGCCGGGGCGGTACGCCCGGCCGATCGCGCGTCCGGGCGTGACCGCCAGCCGGCCAGACGTCCTGGCTGTACTCCCGGCCGGCCCGGCGTCCTGGCTGTACCCCTGGCCGATCGCGCGTCCGGGCGTGACCGCGGCCCGGCTAGACGTTGGGGCGGTACTCCTGGGCCGCGGCGGCCAGTTCTTCGGCGAGATCGCCGGCGTCCAGCCTGCTCTCGATCCGGCGCAGGTCGTCGATCTTCGCCCGGGTTTCCACCCGGCGGGGCGTGAGCAGGGTGCAGCAGTCCTGGTCCGGGAGCTCGGAGATCGAGAGGGTGGCGATCCGGCGCGCCTCGGCCATGATCTCGGTCTTGTCCCAGCCGATCAGCGGCCGCAGGATCGGCAGGCCGACCGCGTCGTCCAGCGCGGTGATGTTGGTCAGCGTCTGGCTGCTCACCTGGCCGAGCGAGTCGCCGGTGACCAGCGCGCCGCCGCCGAGCCTGCGGGCCAGGATCTCGCCGGCCCGCAGCATGAGCCGCCGCTGCGCGACGACCTGCAGCCTGCTCGCACCGGACGAGGCGAGCCGCTGCTGCGCCTTGCCGAACGCCACCACGTACAGCCGGGACCGCCCCTGGAACCGGTCCAGGCCGCGGACCAGGGCGTAGGCCTTGTACACCGACTCCGGGCCGGTCAGCGGCATGCCGGAGAAGTGCAGGAAGTCGCAGCGCAGGCCGCGCCGCATCATCCGGTAAGCCGCCACCGGCGAGTCGATGCCACCCGACATGAGCACGAGCGCACGGCCGCTCATCCCCACCGGGAGGCCGCCCTGGCCGGGCAGGCCCTCGGTGAACACGAATACCTCGTGCTGGTCCACCTCGACGAATACGGTCGTGTCCGGGCTGCTCAGGTTGACCGGATAGCCGTGCGCCTGCTGCACCCGCGTCCCGATGTAAGCGGCGAGCTCAGACGACCGCATCGCGAAGCGCTTGTCCCGCCGCCGGGCGCGCACGGCGAACGACCCCGTCCGGCCCGCGGTCAGCTCCACCGCCGCGTCGGCGGCGGCGTCGGGCGTCTTGCCTACCCGCAGCGCGCGGCACACCCGGACGACGCCCGGGACGTCCCGCACCCGCCCGGCCAGCGCATCGGCCGCCGACTCCGGATCGGCCGCCCCTTCCACCCGCAGCAGGATCACGCCCTCCCGCTGCCATAGCTGGGTGTCGAATTCCATGTCCCGGACGGCGCTGCGGATATTTACGTGCAGAAGCCGCTCGAACTGCTGCCGGTTCCGTCCCTTCAGCACGATCTCGCCGAGCTTGAGCAGCACGCACGGTTCCCGCCGGGCCGCCGGGTGGCCCGGCGCGGGCTGGGCGGGCGAGTGCCGGGGAGCCGAAGATCCTGCGGATGCGGACTGCGCGGAGGCGGGCTGCGCGGGCTGCAGAGCGGCTGCGTCCACCGACGGAATCACGGGCACCTGCCCAGTCTGCCAGCATTCGGGCACGGACCTGGCCCGGTGCATCACCCGAAGGTGCAAACTCTATACAACGGCCTCGCCACTAGGCAGGAGCGCGTGATGTTCGAGAGGTTTACCGACCAGGCCCGGCGGGTGGTGGTGGTAGCCCAGGAGGAGTCGAGGAAACTCGGCCATAACTACATCGGCACCGAGCACATCCTGCTCGGCATCCTCGGCAGCGGCAACAGCGTGGCGGTCAGCGCGCTCGAATCCCTCGGGATCAGCCAGCAGGCCGCCCGGCAGCAGGTCGAGGAGATCACCGGACGCGGCACGCACCAGGTAGCCGGGCACATCCCGTTCACCCCGCGCGCCAAGAAGGTGCTTGAGCTCTCGCTGCGCGAGGCCATTCAGCTCGGCCACAACTACATCGGCACCGAGCACATCCTGCTAGGCCTGATCCGCGAGGGAGAGGGGGTGGCCGCTCAAGTGCTGACCCAGCTGGGTGCGGACCTGAACCGGGTCCGCCAGCAGGTGGTCCAGCTGCTGCGGGGCTACCAGGGCGAAGCCGGCCCGGAAGTCAGCGGGCCGTTCCGCCGCGCCGAATCCCAGCCGGGCGGCCTGGACGTCATCAGCGTCCGGCTCGACGCCATCGCGGGCCAGCTGGCCGCGATCGCCGGCAAGCTCGGCATCGGCCGGGAGTCAGGGCCGGGGCCTGAGCCCGAGGCCCTGCGCCGCGTCGATGAGCGGATCGCCGAGGTCAGCAGGGAGAAAGAGGCGGCGATCGACGTCCAGAACTTCGAGCGGGCCGCGGCACTGCGCAACGAGGAACGGGACCTGCTGTCGCAGCGGGACGCCGAGCACCGGCGGTGGACGGCCGCGGCGGAGCAGCGTCGATCCGCCATGGCCGCCGACCGGGAACTGGACCGGCTGCGACGGGTGATCGGCAACCTGCGGGCGCAGCTGCGCAGGCACGGCATCGAGCCCGACCCGGAGGACGCGGGCGAGGCCGGTCCCGCGGGCGAGGCCGGTCCCGCGGGCGGGGCCGCCCGGGGAGGCGAGGCCGGTACCGCGGGCGGGGCCGCCCGGGGAGGCGAGGCCAGTACCGCGGGCGAGGCCGCCCGGGGAGGCGAGGCCAGTACCGCGGGCGAGGCCGGTCCCACGGGCGAGGCTGGTCCCGGCGAGGCCGGTCCCGGCGAGGCCGCCCGGGGAGGCGAGGCCGATCCGCCGGCCGGCGCGGGGAACGCCGCCGGCTCGTAGCCGGCGAGATGCCCCTGCCTGCCGACGGAACTCCGGCCGATCAGGGTCAGCCGCCGCGGACGGCGCACAGCAGGCGGTTCTCGCCCCGCTGCCAGAGCGTCCCGGCCTCAGTGAACCCGGCCGCGCGCAGCGCGTCGAGGTGGGTGCCCAGCAGCCGGGAGGCCCAGCCGTGATGATCGGCATGGTCGCGCCACGCCTCGCGCTCGGCTACCTCGCCGGCCAGGGCCGGCTCGGCGGCGATCGCCTCCCACCAGCCTGACCAGCTTTCGGGGTGGCCGTTCGGGAACCGCCGTCTGTCTTCGCGCCGGAGCAGGGCCTCGTCCAGCCGGGCCAGAACGGGCGAGGCAGCGTCGTCGATCCTGAGATGGTCGCCGTTGAGCAGCAGCCCGCCGGGCCGGAGGATCCGGGCCAGCTCGGCGTACATCGCCGAGAGAGCCTCGGGACTCAGCCAGTGCAGCGCGGTCGTGCTCACCGCGGCGTCCGCCGGGCGGTCCAGGTTCAGCTGGCCGGACCAGCCGGGATGGCGCAGGTCCGCGGCGGCGAACCGCAGGCCGGCCCGGTCGCCGTAGGCCGTCCGGGCGAGCGCGAGCAGCACGGGGTCGGCGTTAACGGCGACGACGGCAGCCGCCGGAATCCGGTCCAGCAGCCGGACCGAGAGCGAGCCGGGACCGGCGCCCAGGTCGATGACCAGCGGGTCGGACCGCCCGGTTCCCTCTTCCACCGCGTCGATCAGGGCGGTGAACCGTTCTTCCCGGTCCGGCAGGCTGTCCTCCTGCTGGAGGTCCCAGCGGCGGATCCACTCCCGGGCCGCGTCACGATCGAGCTCCGGCATGCTGCGACTCCTTGTCACTGGCTATTATTATTTCAGCAGTTACAAACTAGACTCGAGGATGTAACCGGTCAAGTGAGATTCAGCAGTCACCTGGATACGATCGTGATGGTCGCGGTGGGGCTGGTCAACGCGCTTACCCGCGGCGACGCACGCGGCCGTCCCTACCTGCCGCCGGGCGACGATGACCTTCCCGCCGCGGTCACCGCCGTGCTGCGCGCGGCCGGGCCCCGCTACGGCGAGGTGCCCGCCGGGGACGCCGCGGAGTTGCGGGCCGCGGCGGCCGAGTTCCGCGCCGTCTTCGAGGCGGTCGCCCGCGACGACGTGGACGCGGCGGCGCGGCAGGTGAACAAGCTGCTCACCTGGACCGGGGCGCGCCCGGCGCTCGACCGGCACGACGGCGAAGAGTGGCACCTGCATTTCCACGGCGCGCAGGACGGGCTGGCGAACGGATGGACGGCCGGCTGCGCCACCGGGCTGGCCATCGTGCTCGGCACCGAGGACCGCGGCAGGCTCGGCGTCTGTACCGCCCCGCGCTGCGACCGGGTGTACGTGGACGCCTCGCGCAACGGGACCCGGAGGTTCTGCTCCACGACGTGCCAGAACCGGGTCAAGACTGCCGCGTTCCGGTCCCGGCGGGGCTGACCGGACGCCGTTCACCTGGCTTGCGCCCGGGCCATCCATCGGATTCGATCGGTGCATGGCCGAACCCATCATCGTGCCCGAGACAACGGCTCCCCTGCCCGGCGACTTCGCCGTCACGGTGCGAGTGCGATCCGAGCAGACCAACGGCGTCATGGCCGCCATCGAGGAAACCCTCCAGCCCAGGGCTTTCGTCCCGCCGCACGTGCACCTGAACGACGTCTGGGTCTACGTGCTGTCCGGCGAGATCGGTGTCCTGGTCGGCGAGGAGGTCCGCACGGCGCACCGGGGTGAGTGGGCCCTCAAGCCGCGCGACGTGCAGCACGCGATGTGGAACCCGGCCGACCGGCCGGCCCGGATCATGGAGGTACTCACGCCGGGCGGCACGGAACAGTGGTTCGAGGAGATCGCCGCGCTCGACGACGACGACATCGACGGGTTCGACCAGGCGTGCGCGCGGCACGGCATCACGTTCTTCCCGCAGAGCCAGTGGATCACTGAACTGCGCAGGCGTTTCGCGCTCAGCTAGCGTCCCGCGGCGACCGGGGAAGCAATCATCAGGCCGGTCTTCGAGCCCCGGTGGCCAGCGGCCGGCCGGCGAGCCGGCCACGCGCGGACCGTCCGGGGGCCGGAGCCGGCGATCGCCTCGAGCCGCCCGCCGTGCGTTCCGCGCCCGGGCCCGGGCTTCCTGCGCGATACCTGCCTGTTTACGAGTTACCCGATTGATAGTCCGCTTTGCGGCGCCAGCGCTGTGCGCGTGTGGTTGACTGCTTAGCCAAGACTGACGCGCTCGTCAGTCGGCTGTCGAGACGTCTGTTCCCGGAGAGCTGGTTGATGAGATCGCTGTTCGCCGTCCTCGGACGTCTTTCCATCCGGTACCGCTGGCTCGTGATCGCCGTCTGGGTGACGGGCGCCGTGGCCGCGGTGCTGTTCCTGCCGTCGCTCGCCGCCGCGGTGAACAACGACAACACCCAGTTCCTCCCGGCCAGCGCGTCGAGCAACATCGCCTCGCGGCTGGCCGCGCCCTTCTACGGCGCATCCAATAACGACGACGCCTTCGTGGTCGCGGCCACCGGCAACCACCGGCCGTTGAGCCCGGCGGACCGGGCCGCCATCGTCCGGCTGACGGCGCTCGCGGCACGGCTGCCGCACGCGCGTGCCGCGCGGATCGACGAGTTCTCCGGCGACGGCCAGGCGGCCCAGATCGTGATCCGGGCTTCGCTCTCACAGGCGACCAACCGGCCCGACGTCAACTTCGTCCGCTCGCTGCGGGCGCTGTTCCCCGAGGCCGGCCCGCCGCCCGGCCTCGTGCTGCACACGGCCGGCAACCTGGCCATCACCGCCGACCAGGCCAACCAGGCCAGCGGGCTCGGTTCCCGGGCCATGTACCTGTCGATCCTGCTCATCATCGTGGTCCTGCTCGCCGTGTTCCGCTCACCGCTGGCCACGGTCGCGACGCTGCTGCCCGCCGTCGTCGTGCTGTTCGCCGCCGAGTCCGTGGTGGCGGAGGTGGCGAGCCTGGGAATCGGCGTCTCGAGCATCACCCAGCTGCTGCTCATCGTGCTGGTGCTCGGCGCGGGAACCGACTACGGGCTCTTCCTCGTGTTCCGGGTGCGCGAGGAACGCAGGCGCGGGCTCAGCCACCACGAGGCCATCGAACGCGGCGTCGAGCGGGTGGGCGAGTCGATCATCTTCTCCGCCGCGACGGTGATCGCCGCGCTGCTCAGCCTGCTGCTCGCGACGTTCGGCGTCTACCACGGCCTGGCCATCCCGCTCGCCATCGGGATCGCGCTGATGGTGCTGGCCGGGGTCACGCTCGTCCCGGCGGTCCTGGCCGTCTTCGGCCGGGCGCTGTTCTGGCCTGCCCAGCCGACGGCGGGCCAGCGCGCCAGCGGTGCCTGGGGGCGGCTGGCCGGCCGGGTGGCCCGCCGTCCGCTGATCGCGCTGCTGATCGGCACGGTGGGGCTGTCGGTGCTGGCCGGGTTCTCGCTGGCCGACCGGGCCACCAACTTCGGCGGCGGGATCTCGGCTCCGCCGGGCAGCGACTCGGCGAAGGGCCAGGCGCTGCTCGTCGAGCACTTCTCGCTCGCGAGCAGCAACCCGATCAACCTGGTGCTGCGGTTCGACCAGCCGGTGTGGTCGCACCCCGAGGCGCTCGGCGCGGCGGGGGCGTCGCTGCAACGCCGTTCGGAATTCTCCAGCCTGATCGCGCCGCTGGACCCGAACGGTACCCGGATCGCCCCGGCCGAGCTCACCCGGCTGCACCGGATCCTCGGGCCGCCGGGAGCGGTGCCCGCCGCCCAGCCGGCGCACGGCCCGGCGGCCGCCCTGCCGCCCGCCCTCTACCAGGCTTACCGGGCGGCCGCGCAGGTCATCGCGCCTGACGGCCGCACCGTGCAGTTCCTGGCGAGCCTGCGGGCCGGCAGCCCCGACTCCAACGCCGCCATCTCCGCGGTCCCGGCGATACGATCCGCGCTCGCCGTGGCGGCGGCGCGGGTCCATGCCGCAGCCGAGGGAGTGGCCGGCGACTCGCCCTCGCTCTATGATGTGCGGTCGGCCTCGCGCGGCGATCTCATGCGCCTGGTCCCGGTCGCGGTCCTGGTCATCGGGCTGCTGCTCGCGCTCCTGCTGCGCAGCGCGATCGCGCCGCTCTACCTCGTGGTCAGCGTCGCCTTGTCCTACCTGGCCTCGCTCGGCATCTCGGTGATCGTGTTCGAGGAACTCGGCGGCAGTTACGGGCTCAGCTTCATCCTGCCCTTCCTCATGTTCATCTTCCTGCTCGCGCTGGGCGAGGACTACAACATCCTGGTCATGTCGCGGATCCGGGAGGAGGCGCACCACCTCCCGCTGCGCGACGCCGTGGTGCGCGCGATCGAGGTCACCGGCACGACGATCACCTCGGCGGGGATGGTCCTCGGCGGGACCTTCCTGGTCTTCGCCATCGCCGGGGCGACCGGCGCCGACGGAGCGCAGATCCGCGAGATCGGCCTCGGCCTCACCATCGGGGTCGCGCTCGACACGTTCGTGGTCCGCACGCTCATCGTCCCGTCGGTCGTCATCCTGCTCGGACGCTGGAATTGGTGGCCCGCCTCGCTGCATCACCGGCACGTTGCCCTTCAGGCGCGCAGGCACAAGCTCCCGGCCGAGCGGATCGAGCTGGCCGGCGAGCGGATCGTCCTGGCCGGCGAGCGGATCGAGCTGGCCGGCGAACGGATCGAGCTGGCCGGCGAGTCACCGGGCGGGTAACCGGCGATCGCGCAGGCCGCGGATGTGCCGCTGCCCGGGGTGCGGGCGCCACCTGGGCGCACCCGCCGGGCTTAACCGGGCACGACGCGGGCCGCGGCGGTCGTGCCGCTACTGACTTCCCGGCCGGCGGTGGTTCGCGCGCCGGTCAGGGTGCCGGGCGGCCGGCCGCGGCCGCGCGGCAGCGATGATGGCGGGATGAGCGGTTCGAGAGCCAGCGGCGGCGGTGACCGCGGCGGAGGGTCGCGGCGGAAGCGGCCGGCCGGGCGCGGGGAGCTGACGCCGTATCAGTCCAAGCGTGACTTCACCCGTACGCCCGAGCCGGCCGGGGCGGCGCCGCCCGGACCGGCCAGCGGGCCGCGGCGGTTCGTGGTGCAGCGTCACCGGGCCCGCCGCCGGCATTACGACCTGCGGTTCGAGATTGACGGCGTCCTGGTGAGCTGGGCGGTGCCCAACGGGCCCACCCTGGATCCTGCGGCGCGGCGGCTGGCGGTGCACGTCGAGGACCATCCGATCGAGTACCTCGACTTCGAGGGGGTGATCCCGCGGGGTGAGTACGGCGGCGGCGACGTGATCGTGTGGGATGCCGGCACCTGGCAGCCGCACGGGACCGACGACCCAGCGGCGGCGGTGGCGGCCGGGGAGCTGCACGCCGATGTCTACGGCAGCAAGCTGCGCGGCCGCCTGGTGCTGGTACGCCGCGGACACGGCGACGGCGACTCTGACCAGTGGCTGCTGCTGCACAAGGACGATGATGAGGCCGTCACCGGCTGGAACCCGGAGGACTACCCGGCGTCGGTGCTCAGCGGCCGGACCAACGAGCAGGTCCGGGCGGATCCGGAGCGGATGTGGCGCTCGGACCTGCCGCCCGCCGCGGCGTCGATCGCGCTGCGCCCGCCGCTGATCGCCGGCCCGGCCGAGGCCGAGCTGGCCGCGCTGGAAGAACTCGGCCGGGCCGGCCGGTGGGAGGTGTTCGGCCGCCAGCTGCGGCTGACGAACCTGGACAAGGAGCTGTTCCCCGGGCGCGGCGGTGAGCCGCCGGTGACCAAGCGCGAGCTGATCAGCTACACGGCCCGGATCGCGCCGGTGATCCTGCCCTATCTGGCGGGCCGCCCCCTGAACATGCACCGCTTCCCCGGCGGAGCCGCCGCGCCCGGCTTCTGGCAGAAACAACTGCCTCAGCACGCGCCGGAGTGGATTCCGCGCTGGCACGACCCGGATGCCGAGCCCGGCAAGACCGCTACCTACCTGGTGGCCGATGAGGCGGCGGCGCTGGTCTGGGCGGTCAACTTCGGCGCGCTTGAGTGGCACGCCTGGACCGCGCGCGCCGAAGACCGGGACAGCCCGAGCTACGCCCTCATCGACATCGACCCGGGCACGGCCACGCCGTGGGATGACGTGCTGGTGCTGGCCCGGCTGCACCGCACCGCGCTGGAGCACGTCGGCGTGCGGGCCGCGGCCAAGCTCACCGGGCGGCGCGGCATCCACATCTGGATACCGGTCGAGACCGGGCTGACCTACCGCGAGACCCGCGCCTGGACCGAGCAGCTGTCCAAGGCCATCGGCGCGGTGGTGCCCGAGCTGGTCAGCTGGAAATGGGACCGCGGCGACCGGGCGGGCCGGGCCCGGCTCGACTACACCCAGAACGTCCACCACAAGACCCTCGTCGCCCCTTACAGCCCCCGTGCCGCGGCCGGAGCGCCGGTCTCCGCGCCAATCGCCTGGGATGAGCTCGACGATCCGTCCCTTCAGCCGGATTCCTTCACCATCCGGACCGTGCTCGATCGGGTCGCCGAGCGCGGGGACCTGTTCCGCACCGCGCTGGACCACAGCCAGCGGCTGCCGCCCCTGCACTAGCGGCACCGGGGCCGGCCTCAGGTTCTGACGCCGGGATGAGCGGCCAGTCAGCCGAAGAAGACCTCGGCCTCGGCGTACCGCCCGGGGGGGACCACCTTGACCTCGCGGGTCGCCTCGGCCAGCGGGACGCGGACGATCTCGGTACCGCGCAGCGCCACCATCATGCCGAACGCGCCGTCGCGGACCGCGCTGATCGCGTGCACGCCGAACCGGGTGGCCAGAACCCGGTCGAACGCGGTCGGCGTGCCGCCGCGCTGGATGTGGCCGAGCACCGTGCAGCGCGCCTCCTTGCCGGTCCGCTTCTCGATCTCCTCGGCCAGCAGCTGGCCGACACCGCCCAGCCGGACGTGGCCGAACGAGTCGAGCCGCTCGCTGCCGATCTCGCCTCCGCCGTCGGCCGGGTGCGCGCCCTCCGCGACCACCACGATCGGCGCGTACCTGGTCTGGAACCGGTGCTCCACGTAGGCGCAGACCTTCTCGATGCTGTACGGCTTCTCCGGGATCAGGATGACGTTTGCGCCGCCCGCCAGGCCCGCGTGCAGCGCGATCCAGCCGGCGCTGCGCCCCATCACCTCGACGATCAGCGCGCGGTGGTGGCTCTCGGCCGTGGTGTGCAGCCGGTCGATGGCTTCCATCGCGATGTTCACCGCGGTGTCGAAGCCGAACGTGTAGTCGGTCGCGCCGAGGTCGTTGTCGATGGTCTTGGGCACGCCGACCACGCTGACGCCCTCGTCGTAGAGCCTGGTCGCCACGCCGAGGGTGTCCTCGCCGCCGATCACCACCAGCGCGTCCACGCCCAGGCCGGCCAGGTTGTCCTTGATCCGGTCAACCCCGGACCTCCCGCCGCCGGCCGCCTCAGGGCGCAGCGGATTGGTCCGCGACGAGCCGAGGATGGTCCCGCCGCGTGGCAGGATCCCGCGGACCGCCTGGATATCCAGCGGGACGGTGTCCCCTTCCAGCGGCCCGCGCCAGCCGTCCCGGAACCCGACGAACTCGAATCCGTACTCCGCTACCCCCTTGCGGACCACGGCGCGGATCACCGCGTTCAGGCCGGGGCAGTCTCCGCCGCCGGTGAGCACTCCCACTCGCATGGGGCCAGAGTAGAGCACACTGGTGGCCCATGAGCGTACTCGCGATCGACGCGGGCACCACGGGAGTGACCGCGCTGGTGATACGGGCCGACGGCACCGTGGCGGGCCGCGGATACCAGGAGTTCCGCCAGTACTACCCGCAGCCCGGCTGGGTCGAGCATCTTCCCGAGGGCATCTGGCAGGCGACCCTGGCGGCCTGCGGCCAGGCTTGCGAACGGGCAGGCGCCGGCCGCCCGGGCCGCGCGGACCGTCCCGGGACCGACCCGGTGCGGTGCATCGGCGTCACGAACCAGCGAGAGACCGCGGTGATCTGGGATCGCGCGACGCTCACCGCGCCGCGCCGGGCGATCGTCTGGCAGGACCGCAGGAGCGCGGAACTGTGCGAGCGGCTGCGGGCCGCCGGGCACGAGCCGCGGGTCACCGCGCTGACCGGGCTGCGGCTGGACCCCTACTTCACCGGGACCAAGCTCACCTGGCTGGCCGAGCACGAGCCCGGGCTGTGGGCAGGGGTGCTGGACGGCTCGCTCGCCGTGGGGACCGTGGACTCCTACCTGATCGCCCGGATGACCGGCGGCCGGCGACACGTGACCGACGCGTCCAACGCATCGCGGACTCTGCTGTTCGACATCTCGGCCGGCCAGTGGTCGGCCGAGATGTGCGACCTGCTGCGGGTGCCGCCGCACGCGCTGCCCGAGGTAGTGCCGTCCTGGGGCGCCGAGGGGCACACCGACGCCGACGCGTTCGGCGGCCTGTCGGTACCGGTGGCCGGGATCGCCGGGGACCAGCAGGCCGCGCTGTTCGGCCAGGCGTGCTTCACCCCGGGCGATACCAAGTGCACCTACGGAACCGGATCGTTCGTCCTGGCCAACACGGGTCCTGGGGTGCCCGGCGCGGGTCCGTCGCTGCTGGCCACGGTGGCCTGGATGGATCCCGGCGGCGCGCTCACCTACGCGCTGGAAGGGTCGGTGTTCGTCACCGGGGCGGCCGTGCAGTGGCTGCGGGACGGGCTGGGCCTGCTGGATGACGCCACGCAGAGCGAGGCGCTGGCCGGCTCGGTGCCGGACAGCGGCGGCGTCGTGTTCGTGCCCGCGCTGACCGGTCTCGGCGCACCGGACTGGGATCCGGATGCCCGGGGGGCGATCTTCGGCATCACCCGGGGGACGACCCGCGCGCACCTGGTCCGCGCCACGCTGGAGGCGATCGCGTTCGAGGTGCGGGATGTCTGCGGCGCCATGGCCGATGCCTCGCCGGCCCCGCTGCGCGTGCTCAAGGTAGATGGCGGCGCCAGCGCCAACGACCTGCTCATGCAGATGCAGGCCGATCAGCTCGGGCTGGAGGTGGAACGCCCGGTGATCGCCGAGACGACCGCGCTGGGAGCAGGGTTCCTGGCCGGCCTGGCCACCGGGGTCTGGTCATCGACCGCGGAGCTGGAGGCGATCTGGCGGCTGGACCGGCGGTTCTCGCCCGGCGACCGCGACGACGCCGGGTACGCCCGGTGGCGCGCCGCCGTCGCGCGGAGCAAGGGCTGGGCGGGCGCCATCACCAGCCCCGCCTGACGCTCTTCACAGCGGGCAGGCGCTGGCTGACGCGGCACCCTGACGGCCGATGGTGTCGAGTTCCGCTGATCAGACAGGACTGCCGTGATCACAGAGCGCAGTGCACTCCGATGATCACGGAACCTATGACGCCTGGCGGGCAGGCGGATCCTCGACGTGGTCGCCCTCGGCGCGGACGTCCTCGCCGCGGCGGCGCCGGCGAATCCGGCGCTGGGCCGCCTTGGCGTCCGCGGCGTAGATGTCCACGTATTCCTGGCCGGCGAGTTCCATCAGCGCGTACATGATCTCGTCGGTGACCGCGCGGAGTACCAGCCGGTTCGACTCCATGCCGTCGTAGCGGGAGAAATCCAGCGGCTTGCCGAACCGCACTCCCGGACGGAACCGCAGCCTCGGCACGATCTTTCCGGGCGGCTGGAGTTCGAAGGTGTTCACCATCGCGCAGGGAATCACCTGCACCCGTCCCTCCAGGGCGAGCCGGGCCACACCGGTCTTGCCGCGGTAGAGCCGGCCGTCCGGGGTCCGGGTGCCCTCGGGGTAGATGCCCAGCAGGTCGCCCTCGGCGAGCACCCGCAGGCCGGTCCGCAGCGCCCGCTCGCTCGCCTCCCCGCCGGCCCGGTCCACGGGGATCACGCCCACGCTGCGGAAGAATGCCTTGCTGACCAGGCCCTTGATGCCGCGCCCGGTGAGGTACTCGGCCTTGGCCAGGTAGACAACCTTGCGCGGCAGCAGCAGCGCCCCGAAGAAGTGGTCGGAGAACGACAGGTGGTTGCTCGCCAGGATGGCCGGCCCCTCGCGCGGGACGTTGTCCGTCCCATCGGCCCAGGGACGGAACACAACCCTCAGGAACGGGTACAGAATCGCTTTGACCACCCAGTAGAGCACGTTCATATGTTCGCACGTAGCCCTCCAGTCGTGCGACTATGCCAGGCATCGGCAGCCAGCGACGCCCGAAGGGAGCGACCTGATGTCAGTGCTTGCAGGCGCGGAACCGTTCTCCCGCGACGCAGGGCCGGTGGGCGTGCTGCTCTGTCATGGCTTCACCGGGACGCCTGCGTCGCTGCGGCCGTGGGCGGAGTACCTCGCCGATGCCGGGCTGACCGTGTCCGTGCCGAGACTGCCCGGGCACGGCACGACGTGGCAGCAGATGAACCGCACCCGCTCGGAGGACTGGCTGGCGGAGGCGCAGCGGAGCTTCGAGGGGCTACGCGGGAAGACCGATGAGATCTTCTTGATGGGGCTTTCGCTGGGCGGCTGCATCGCGCTGCGGATCGCGGAACTACGGGGCACCGCGGTCCGCGGGATCGTCGTGGTCAACCCGTCGCTTACCGCAGATACCAAGCTGTTCGCCCTCGCGCCCGCGATGAAGCTGGTCGTCCCGTCGCTGAAGGGGATCTCCAGCGACATCAAGAAGGCGGACACGAAGGAACTGGCCTATGACCGGGTGCCGGTGAAGGCGGCCGCGACGCTGCCGCGGCTCTGGCGCGCTACCGTGGCCGGACTGGACCAGGTCAGCCAGCCGGTGCTCGCCTATCACAGCACCGAGGATCACGTGGTGGGGCCGGCCAGCATGCGGCTGCTGACCGCCGCGCTGGGGGCCGGTCAGCTGACGGTCCGCGATTGCGGGAACAGCTATCACGTTGCCACTCTGGACAATGATGCGCCGGCCATCTTCTCGGGCAGCCTGGAGTTCGTGCGGGCACACAGTGGCGTCAAGGGCTAGCGCTGTGCCGTCAAGGACCAGCACCGTGCCGTCAAGGACCAGCACCGTGCCGCGAGGTACGGCACCGCGCTGCGAGGAACGGCACCGTGCGCGCTGCGAAGAAACAGCCCTGCGGCGGAGGAATGTGGCAGGACGCGACGGGCTTGACACTGGCGAGAGGTGAGCGCAGCAGACGTGACCGACGGCAACAGCGAAGAAGTAGCCCACGGTGGCAGCGAGGAAGAAGCCGTGTGGCTGGATCTCGTCGGCCGCTTTGCCGCCCCGGCCGTCCCGGGAGATGCGCCCGCGCCCTGGCCGGACAGCGAGAACCTGACCACGCCCTGGCCAGACAGCGAGAACCTGACCGCGCCCGCCGGGACCAGCGAGATCGGGCCGGCCCGAACCAGCGAGATCGCGCCGGCTGGAACCGGGGAGGCCGGGACCGGCGAGATCCAGTCGGCCGGAACCGGCGAGATCGCGCCCGCCGGGACCAGCGAGGTCGGGCCGGCCGGGACCGGGGAGGTCGGGACCGGCGAGATCCGGTCGGCCGGGACCGAGGAGATCGGGCGGGCCGGGACCGGCGAGAATCCGGTCGGCCGGGACCGGGGAGATCGGGCGGGCCGGGACCGGGGAGATCTGGCCGGCCCGGCCGGCGAGGCGCAGGCGGCTGCCGGGCGGGCCGCCGATCTGCCAGAGGACGATGAGGAGCACTACGTCCCGCCGCCGCCTCCGCCGCTGCCCCGGCTTTCGTCGGTTACCAAGGGCGCCTGGGTGGCGCTGTTCGGCGGTCCTGGCTACCTGCTGGCGGCGACGATGGCGGGCTGGACAATCTCCCCCTGGCTGGGGTTCGGCGCGGTCGCGGCGTTTATCGGCGGCTTCGTCGTGCTGGTCCTGCACGTCGGTAACGATCACGATCGGGACTCGGGCCCGGACGACGGCGCCGTGGTCTGATCAGCGCGGCCCGATCAGCGCGACGTCATCGGCGTGCGGCCTGATCAACGCCTGCCTGATCGGCGTGCGCCTGATCAGGGGATCTGGCCAGGTCGGCGGCGCCGACCAGGCCGGCGTCGGCGCCGAGCTCGGCGATCCTGACGTCGGCGCAGGCCCGGTAGCCGCGGCCGGTCAGCGCCTGCCCGAACGCCGCCCGGGCCGGCGTGAGCAGCAGGTCCCCGGCGTCGGATACCCCCCCGCCGATGACGAAGCAACCCGGGTCGAGGATCGCGGCGAGGTCGGCCATGGCCTGCCCGAGCCAGCCGCCCACGATCTGGAAGCACCGCAACGCATCGGGGTCGCCCTCCCGCGCGGCCTGCGTGACCTGCGGGCCGCCGATTCCCTCCGGGCGGCCGCCGCCGAGCTGGAGCATCCGGCTGCCTCGTCCCTGCGCGCGCCGGGCCAGCTCTCGCGCCTCAGCGACCAGGGCGCTTCCGCTCGCGTACTGCTCCAGGCAGCCGCGGTTGCCGCAGGCGCACAGGCGGCCATCAGGCACGACGCGGTAATGACCGGGCTCCCCGGCCATTCCCCACCGGCCGCGGTAGATCTGGCCGCCGAGCATGAGGCCGCCGCCGATGCCGGTGCCGATCGCGAGCAGCACGACGTTCTCGTGCCCGCGGGCCGCGCCGAACCTGGCTTCCGCCCAGACGCTGGCGTTGGCGTCGTTGTCCACCACGACGGGCAGGCCGACGAGGTCTTCGACCCGCTTTTTCAGCGGGTCGTCCCGCCAGGCCAGATGCGGGGCGAACAGGACCGTCGCGCGGGACTCGCTGACGAACCCGGCGGCGCCCAGGCCTACCGCCTCGACCGGGTGCCGGCTGCGCAGGTCGGCGACCACAGCGGCGATCACCCGGGCGATCTGCTCCGGGTCTGCCGCGGGGGTGGGCCGCCTGAGCTTCTCGATGATCGCGCCGCGGGCGTCTACGACCCCCGCGGCGACCTTGGTACCGCCGACGTCAAGGCCGACGGTCAGGCTCATCGGGCTCTGCTTCGCGGCCTGTTTCCGCTTCCCCCGGCCAGCCGGTGCCCGCCGATGACCAGGCATCGCGCACCGGTCGATCCGGGGTTCGCTGTCCGGTCTCGGGCGGCTGGCCGGCCAGCGTGGCCTCGAAGACGGCCAGCGTATCCTGGGCCGCGGTGAGCAGCGCGTCTCCCGCCCCGGCGACGTGCGACGCCAGCCCGGGACCCGACTGCCGGAACTTGCGGGCGGCCCGGCACACCGGGCACCACGCGCACTCCGGCGCCTCGTCCGGGGCCGGTTCGGCGGTGGCGGCCTCCCACACGTCGCTGCGGCCCGAACCGCTGCCGGTGAACGTCCGGCGTGCCTGGCCCTTCAGTTCCCGGCCCAGGCTGCGCGCGCCTGACCGCATGAGCCATCGCTGGAAATCGCTGATCGGGTCACTCCCTGGTGACCTCTCGTTGTCGGTCACCTGGCGCCTCCCGTGCTCCCGCCGTCGCCGAGGGACTCGGCTCGCGCCTTGAGGCCCTTCAGGGCGGTATCGATGATCATTTTCTCTGCCTTGCGCTTGACCAGGCCCGGCATCGGTATCCGGACGTCCACTGTCAGCTCGTAGTTGACCTCGGCACCCGCCTCGCTGTCAGCGAGACGATACCCGCCGGTCATCTCCGCGATGACCGACCCGGGCTCGGCAAGCTGCCAGCTGACCTGCGCGTCGCCGTCCCAGGTATAGGCCAGGACGTAACTGTCCCGCACCAGGCCTGCGTCGAGGTTGAACCGCACGGTGCGCGCCCGGCCGTCGGGACCCGTGTCGAGCACATCGGCCGATCGCAGCGCCGTGGCCCATTGCGGGTACCGCACGAAGTCAGCGATCACTGCCATGACGTCGGCTTTCGGCGCTTCTACGAGAATGCTCGACGCGGTCCTGCTGCCCATGCTGGGAGCGTACCGCTAACACGATAGTACTCGGTGAGCCACGGTCCTGCGCTCCTCGCCCGCTACCACTGCACGGCGTAAGGCGTGCCCGTGGCGGCGAAGTGCCCGACGTTGACGCACTCCGTCCGGCCGACCCGCACCCGGCGGGTGAGCGGCTGGTGCACATGGCCGAACAGGGCCAGCCGCGGCTGGGTCTTCCTGATCGCTTCGAGCAGCGCCTCGCTGCCGCGCTCCAGCCTGCGCGCCACCGTGTCGTACAGCAGTTCGGGCACGGCCGGCGGGATGTGCGTGCAGAGCACGTCCACCTGGCCGACCGCGTCAACCTTCGCGGCGTAGATCTCGTCGTCGAGCTCGTTCGGGGTCCGGTACCGGGACCGCAGCCCGCCGCCGACAAAGCCGAGGATCCGGCCGCCCAGCTCGGCCCGCTCCCCGTCGAGCACCCGGTGACCGGGCTTCAGGTTGGCTGCCCACATGCCCGGCAGGTCAACGTTGCCGTAGGTCAGGTAGGCCGGCTCGGGCAGCGCCGCGAACAGGCCCGCGTACTGCCGGGCGGCCGCGGCCCGGAAGTGCTCGGCCGGGTCACCGCCCAGCCCGGCCAGCAGCTCCCGGGAGAAGTCCCGCGCCTCGTCGAACCGCTGCGCGGTGCGCAGCGTGATGAGCTTGCTCGCCGGGCCGGCGCCGAACAGCTCGGCGAAGATTCCGCGCCGGCTGTCGGCATAGTCCAGGAACTGCAGCAGGTCGCCGAGGCAGATGACGGCGTCCGCGCCGTCGCCCGCGCGGGCCAGCGCGTCCGCCCGTCCGTGCACGTCGCTGACCACGTGGACCCGCATCAGTCCAGATTAGGAGTTGGCGGCTGGCGCTACCCACCGGTAGCCGTTGGAGGTAGCGTCCAGTCAAGCACAGTCGGACAAGGAGGCGTCGTGCGTGAGTACAGCACTCCGGCCCTGGTGGACATCCCCGCGTCGGCCGGCCTGGCCGATGTGGTCTTCCGGCGCGCGGCGGAGGAGCCGGATACCGTCGTCATGCGGCGCAAGGCGCCCGGCGGGGCAGGCCCGTCCGGCGCCCCCGGCGGCTGGCAGGATGTCACCGCCGTCGCGTTCCGGGACGAGGTCATCCCGCTCGCCAAGAGCCTTATCGCGGCCGGGATCCAGCCAGGCGACCGGGTCGCCATCATGTCGAGGACCCGCTACGAGTGGACCCTGATCGACTACGCCATCTGGTCCGCCGGCGCGGTCACGGTGCCCATCTACGAGACGTCCTCCGCCGAGCAGGTCGAGTGGATCCTCAGCGACTCGGGGGCGCGGGCGGTGTTCGCGGAGACCGCCGCCCACGAGGCGATGATCGGTTCGGTCCGCGCGCAGCTGCCCGGCCTGGAGATGTCCTGGCGGATCGAGGGCGAGGAGGCCGGAGGCGAGTCGCTGCAGGCACTCACCGCCCGCAGCGGGGTCATCGACGACGAGCAGGCCGAGGCGCGCCGCCGGGGCGTGGCCGCCAGCGACCTGGCGACCATCGTCTACACCTCGGGCACCACCGGCCGCCCGAAGGGCTGCGAGCTCACGCACGCGAACCTGCTCGCTGACACGCGCAACGCGGCCGCGGGCGCGCTCACCGAGGTGTTCGAGGTGGGCGGCGGCTCGACGCTGCTGTTCCTGCCGCTCGCGCACGCGTTCGCCCGCATCATCCAGGTGGCCTGCCTGGAGTCCGGCATCGTACTCGGTCATACCGCGTCCATCTCGGACCTGGTGCCCGACCTCGCCTCGTTCCGGCCGACGTTCCTGCTCGCGGTGCCCCGGGTGTTCGAGAAGGTCTACAACACCGCGCAGCAGCAGGCCTCGCAGAGCCCGGTCAAGAGCCGCATCTTCGCGGCCGCGACCGATACGGCCGTCGCGTACAGCCAGGCGCTGGACGCCCGGGACCGCGGCGGCAGCGGGCCGGGGCCGGCCCTCGTGCTCCGGCACCGCGTGTTCGACCGGCTGGTGTACGCGAAGCTGCGCGCGGCGGTCGGCGGGCGGGTGCAGTTCGCGGTGTCCGGCGGCGCGGCGCTCGGGGAGCGGCTCGGTCACTTCTTCCGCGGCGTGGGCATCACGATCCTGGAGGGCTACGGGATGACCGAGCTCACCGCGGCCGCGACGGCCAACCGGCCCACCCGGAACAAGATCGGAACGGTCGGGCTGCCGATACCAGGCGCCAGCGTCAAGATCGCCGACGACGGCGAGATCCTGGTCAAGGGGCCGATGGCCTTCCCCGGCTACTGGCGCAACGGCGCAGCGACCGCCGACGTGCTGGATCCGGACGGGTGGATCCACACCGGCGACATCGGCTCGCTCGACGACGAGGGCTTCCTGCACATCACCGGCCGGAAGAAGGAGCTGATCGTCACCGCCGGCGGGAAGAACGTCTCCCCGGCCGTGCTCGAGGACCGGCTGCGCGCCCACCCGCTGATCAGCCAGTGCATGGTGGTGGGCGACAACCGGCCCTACGTGGCGGCCCTGATCACCATCGACGAGGAGGCGCTGCCGCACTGGAAGAAGCAGCACGACAAGGCGGCCGACGTGACGCTCGCGGAGCTGCGGGATGATCCGGCGTTTCTGGCCGACATCCAGCAGGCGGTGGACGACGCCAACAAGGCGGTCTCCAGGGCGGAGGCGATCAAGCGGTTCCGGGTGCTCGGCAGCGACTTCACCGAGGCCGGTGGCCAGCTGACTCCGTCGCTGAAGCTCCGCCGGAGTGTCGTGAGCAAGGAGTGCGCCGCCGACATCGAGGCGCTGTACTCCTGACGTCAGCCGCGGAGGATCTGCCCGAGCCGGGCGGCTACCAGGTCCCAGCGCCACTCCTGCTGCACCCAGGCCAGGCCCTTCTCCCCCATCGCCTTCGCCCGGTCCGGGTCGGTGATCAGGCCGGTGATCCGGTCCGCCACGGCGGCCACGCTGCGGCCTGGCACGACGTACCCTGACTCGCCGTCGCGGATCGCGTCGGGCGCGCCGCCGGAGTCGCCGCCGATCACCGGCAGGCCGGTCGCGGAGGCCTCCAGGTAGACGATGCCCAGTCCCTCCACGTCGAGTCCGCGCCTGCGGGTGCGGCACGGCATGGCGAACACGTCGGCGGCATCGTAGTAAGCCGGCAGGTCGGGCGCAGGGACGGCGCCGGCGAAATGGACCGAGCCGGCCACCCGGAGCCGTTCGGCCAGGATCTGCAGATTCTTTCCGAACGGGCCGCTCCCCACCAGCAGCAGCATGGCATCCGGCGCCGCGGCCAGGACCGCGGGCCAGGACCGCAGCAGCGTGTCCTGTCCCTTGCGCGGCACGAGCCGGGACACGCACAGCACGACCGGGCGGCCGTCCAGGCCGAGCCGCCGCCTGACCGCGGCGCCGCCTGCGCCGGGGCGGAAGGCCGTGACGTCAACGCCGGGCGCCAGCCGGACCATGCGGGCCGCCGCGCCGGGGGACACGGCCCGGTCGAGCCGCACCCTGAAGTACTCCCCCAGGTAGGTCAGTACGTCCACGGCGTCGCCGATCCGGCGCAGCAGCCCGCGGGCGCCGGGCAGCGCGGCCCAGCCGGCTTCGTGCCCGTGGGTGATCGCGACGATCCGCTCCGCCCCGGCGCGGCGCAGCGCGGGAGCCAGCAGGCCGAGCGGCGCGGCGGCGCCGAACAGGACGCGGTCGCAGCCGTGCTGCTGCAGCGCGGCCACGGCCCGGCGGGTCACCGACGGCACCGGCAGCATGAGCGACGTCGGGTGCCGGATCACCGGCATCGGCTGGCGGGCGTCGAACTCGGCGGCGCCCGGCCAGGACGGCGCGTACACCACGACCGACTCGGCCGGCAGCCGGGAGGCCAGCCCGTGCACGAACGACTGGATCCCGCCCCGCCGGGGCGGGAAGTCGTTCGTGACCACGAGCGTCTTGCCCATCGCGGCCCGATACTAGCGGCCCGTGCGCAGCGCCTACGGCCGGACGGCACCGTCCTCGGTCTGCGCGTACCACCCGGACAGGGCGACCTTCTCCACGTTCTGGCCCGGTACCGGAGCGTCGATGATGTCGCCGCCGCCCACGTACATGCCCACGTGGCTCTCGCCGTTGAAGTAGATCAGGTCACCGGGCTGGAGGTCGGACAGCGGCACGTGCGGCAGCGCGGCCCACTGCTCGTAGGTGTCGCGCGGGATGGACACCCCGGCCGCCGCCCAGGCGGCCTGGACCAGCCCCGAGCAGTCGAAGCCGTCCGGGCACGGGCCGGTTCCGCCGAAGACGTACGGGCAGCCGATCTGGCCGTAAGCGAAGGCGACGGCGCGGCCCGCGTTGGTATTGGCCGGCAGCGGGTCGGGGGCCTTCACGGTGCTCCCGCCGGCCCCGGGTGAGGCTACTTTCTGCACGGTCTGCTGCTGCTGCGCGGTGAGCGTGGCGAGCAGGGACTTCTTCTGGCTCAGGGCCCGGCCGATAGAGCCCGCCTGCGCCTTCCGCTGGTCGCGCAGCGAGGAGATCGCTTCCTGGGTGCGCCTGGCGGTCTGCTGGGCTCCTGACAGCTGCCGGGCGGCGGAGATGAACTGGCGCATCTCCGCAGACCTGGACGAGGAGATCTGGACCAGCATCGCGGCCCGGCTGAGCACGGTCTGCGGGTTCGCCGAGGTGATCAGGGCCGCCATCGACGTCATGTTGCCGTCTTCGTACGCGGTGGCGGCGGCTTCGGCGACATCGGAGCGCATAGCGCTGAACTGGGTCCGGTCCTTGGCCACCTCGGCATTGACCAGCTTCAGCCTGGTGTTCGCCTGGCCCAGCTGCTCGTTCACCTGGTCGTACTGCTGAATGGCCTTGTTCTCTTGCGTGGTCAGCGTCTTGACCTGCGCTGTCACCTGAGTGATCGTCGGTTTCGGCGCGGCGCTCACAGCGACCGAGTAAGTGACCAGCCCGCCGGCCAGGGTCACCGTGGCGACTCCGGTGATGCAGCGGCGGATCAGAGGAGATCTGACTGATGGCCGCGTAATCACGTACGGAACACGCTCCTTCTTCCACTAACCGCCTACCGGGTGAGCTTAGGGGTTCGGACGGTGGAAGACTCGCCCTACGGCCGGTACCGGCGTGGCGCCCGGCCGATTCCGGGTCGGCGTCGGCCGCTCGTCATCACCGGTGTGGCGACTGCGGAACGAGTCGGCTCGTGGGCTGACATTAGTGAAGCGCGAGGGCCGCTTCAACCGGTTCGGCCACACTCGGCGCGGTCTTGACCCTGTCTATGCTGAGGCGCGTGGGGCACATGTTACGAATGTGACCAGTTTCCGGAATCAGGCCGGCCTCCGCGAGCACCCGCAGGGCCCTGCGCTCGGCGGCGCCGATCCCCGCCCGGCCGCCGGGCAGGACGGTGATCACGCAGTCCGGGCACGAGGTCCCGGGGGGCTCGCGCCGGTCGCGGTAAGCCGGCATGGCTCTTCCCTTCCGAGGCGGTATTTCCTATTGCGGCCAGGCTAGGAAACGGTACTGACATTCCGTCGGCCCGCCCGCGTCACCGCGTCACCGCGTCACCGCGACCGCGAACGTCAGGTCAACTGCAGCTCCGGCGCCGACGTCCGGGCCTTTGGCACCGGTGAGCGGATCGTCTTCTTCCCGTACGCCCGGGAAGTCTTTGCTGCCACCCGGGACTGGGCCCGGGCCCGCGACATCTTCCCCGACCTGCCCGGGTCGCCGGTTGGCTACGAGGAGGCGGCCCTGGCCTGATGCCCGGCTGCGCAGCCCGCGCCGGCCGGCGCGGACTGCGCAGCGGGTCTCAGCCCGCCAGCCTGCGCAGCGCGTTGACGAACCGCTGGCCGCGCGGCGTGCCGATGCCGGTCATGTTGTCGTAGCCCTTGCTGGTGACCTGGCCGGTGTAGCCGCTCATGTCGGGGTTCTGGTCGTCGAAGGTAATCAGCCACGTGGCGCGGCAGGACTGGACGTTGCACACCTCGCCGCGGAACTGCCCGGGGGTGCGGGAGGTTGACGGCAGCGTGTCGCGCAGCGCCGGCGTCCCGCTCAGCAGGTAGAGCACCGGGTTGCTGAACCCGAACGCCGTGTGCTGCCCTTGCTGGGCGTCGGCGACGATGCCGGCCACCAGCGGCGAGGACATGCTGGTCCCGCCTACCGGGAACTCGGTGAACGCCGGCGGCTTGTTCTTCGGGAACACCAGCAGCCCGGTCGCGAACCCGGTGAACGGGTCCGCGTCGGCGGCGAGATCCGGCTCGGACCGGACCAGGCCGCGACGGTTGCCGGGCGCCGTGGCCAGCGCCTTCGGCACTACGCCGCGCTGGTATCCCGGCTGGGCCCAGATCAGGCTGGGACCGCCGCTGGTGGCGCCATCCTCACCCTTCAAGACCCACTGGCCGTGGCTGATGACTGATCGGCCGGCCGACCAGCCGGTCTCGAACAGGCGCTGGTTGTTCTTGCCGATCCCCAGCGAGGTGCCGCCGACCAGGATGCTGAACGGGTCATCGGGGGTCTCGACTCCGGAGGAGTCGCCGGACGCGAAGTACATGCCGACGCCCTGCGCGGCCGCGCGCACCAGGTAGGCGTGCATGATGTTGGTCAGGATCGTCGGCTGGGTGTCGTTGCCCGGGCCCCAGGAGTTGGAGCTGATGGTGGACAGCGGGTGGTTGCTGCCGGCGGTGCCGTCGATGTTCACGATGTCGGCGTCGAACAGGCCCTGGTTGCCGAAGTCGCCGTTGTCGCAGCTGTCGCCGCCGATCACCAGCTGGTTCACGCCGGGAGCCATGTCGTAGGAGGTCTCGACGTCCAGCTGCTCCTCGACGTTGAACGGGTCGCCGCAGGTGTTCTTGCCCAGCGACAGCTCGGCATAGCGGTGCGGGGAGGGCGCCGCGAAATGACCGGCCTTCGCGTAGTCCTGCAGGGTCGCAAACATGTCCGGGGCCAGGCCCTGCTCGACCAGCGAGACCGTCTGCCCGCGGCCGTCGTTGGTCGTGTTGACCCCGTAAGCGGCGCGCATCTGGGCAGGCTGGTAGCCGCAGATCTGGGTCGGGAACGACGTCCGGCCGAACTGCTCGGGCAGCCCGGAGATGTAGTGCTGCCCGTAATACTGCGAGCAGGGGGTCTTGGGCTGCCCCGCGGTCGCGCGGCGTTGCCGGGGCGCGCGGATCAGCGGGAGTCTGGCCGCGGCGTTGTCCAGGCCGGTTACCCCGATGACGTACCGGGACAGCGACGCGGGGATGGCCAGCGCCCGGTTGTTCGCGCGCAGCTGGTACGGCCCGGCGTTCACCTCTGCTGATGACCGGTAATTCTCCAGCCGGGTCTTGAACGCCGCGTCGATCGCGGCGGCTGTCCCGGTGCCACGCACGTAATTGCGCTGCGCGTCGGCATGAATGCCGGTGAAGTCCCGGCTGCGCAGCCACGACTCCACCGCGCGGGCCGCGGCCCGGCTGGCCCCGAACCGGGCGGTGTAGCCGTCCGGGCTCAGGTAGTGGTGGAACAGGTTGCTGCCCGGCGTGCTCACCGCCATCGCATACCGCTGCGCCGCGGCCAGATGGCCTGGCCGCAGCCACACCTGAATGGTCAGCCGCGCCGCGCCCGCCACCGCGCCGGTCGCCCGGCCCTGGCTGGCGAACGGCACGGCGCTGCCAGCCAGCCGCAGGTAGACCTGGCGGGGTGCGGCCTGAGCCGAGCCCGTCAGGCTCACGATGGTCATCGATGCGGCTGCCGCCGTCGCGGCGGCGAGGCTGACGAGCCTGCGTCTTCCGGGCACCGGATCTCCTTGCCTTCGTCCCTGCCCGAAGCCCCCGGGCCTGTCTGCCTGTGATACTCCCGCGAACCGGCATGCAAGGCACACGATCCAGTCACGATTCAAGAACATTGCCGGCCGGCCTGGTCAGCAGCGCCAGCGGTCAGGCAGCCAGCTCGCCACCGCACGCGCGGACGGCGCAGCCTCGCGGCGCTCGTCCAGCCCAGCCGGGGCGAGCCGCCATCGCCCGCGCCGCTCCCGCGGGATCACCGCGCCGGGCGACGGTACCCGGTTACCAGCCTGTCTGGCCGTCGATCCGCTCGCGGATCAAGTCGGCCTGGCCGGCGTGCGCCGCGTACTCGGCGATCAGGTGGGTCAGCGCCCAGCGGAGCGACATCTCGCCCCAGCGGTCATTCACGAAGATGGCCTCCAGCGGCAGGCCCGCCGCGACCCGGCGGGCCGTGTCCTGCTCGGCCACCAGCCTTTCCAGGTCGCGTTGCGCGTAGGCGGCGTCAGCGTCGTCGAAGGCAGCGTCCGGCCGACCCGGCAGCGAGTAGTACGTCGCTATGTCCTCACCCCCCCAGCGGATGCGGAAGTAGGTCCGTTCCACGTCGGTGAGGTGCCGGACGATGCCGAGCAGGGACAGGCCGGACGGGGGGACGGAGCGCTCGGCGAGCTGGCCGGCCGTCAGGCCCGAGCATCGCATCAGCAGGCCGGCCCGCTGGTAGTCGAGAAACCCGTCGAGCATCGGGCGCTCGCTGCCCGTGAACGGCTCGTCACTGCGCTGGTACTGCGGGGCTGTCCACGCCATGGCCCATTGTGCGAACGGCCGCCGACATCCGGCCAGCCCCCGTCCCGGCGCGCCTCGCGGAGAGTGTCGGTACCCTGCCCTAGCGTGGGCGCCGTGAGGATGTGGCGCAGGCTGCTCGTGCTGGCGCGGCCGGACGTCGCGCAGGCTGAGCAGGCCGGCCCGGTCCCTGAGCACGCCGGGCCCGTCGCTGAGCGCGTCGGCCCTGCGCTCGCCGGTCTTCCGGGCCGGCGGCCCGCTGGCCTGCGGCGCGCTGCTGGCCTGCGGCGGCCGGGCGCTCACCGACACCGATTTCGTCGTCGTCGATCTCGAGACCACCGGCTGGACGCCGGGCAGTGCGCGGATCACGGAGATCGGCGCGGTTCTATTCAGCAGCGGGCGGGTCACCGGGGAGTTCTGCACGCTGATCAACCCGGGTCATCCGATCCCGGCTGAGATCGCCGCGCTCACCGGGATCAGCGACGCGATGGTGGCGCAGGCCCCGGTCATCGAGGCGGTGCTGCCTGACTTCCTCGCCTTCGCCGGCGGCGCGGTGCTCACCGCCCACAACGCGCCCTTCGACCTCGGCTTCCTCATCGCGGCGTGCGCGGACTGCGGCCTGTCCTGGCCGGATCCGCCGGTGCTGGACACGGTCGCGCTGGCCCGGCAGGTACTCGGCGAGGCCGAGGTGCCCGACTGCAAGCTCTCCACCCTGGCGAGCTATTTCGACGCACCGACCGCGCCGTGTCACCGCGCGCTGGCCGACGCGCGCGCCACCGCCGCCGTGCTGCACGGCCTGATCGGGCGGCTAGCCGCGTCCGGCGTGCGCACGCTGGCCGAGATACCCGGCTGACTGGCTGGTGCCCGGCGGCGCCAGGACGCGGCCGGGTACGCTCATGCCCAGGCAATGACCGAAGGAGGCGGCCGGTGGTCACCGCGATCGTCCTGGTGAAGGCCGAGGTTCAGCGCATCCCCGAGATCGCGCAGGAGCTTGCGCAGATACCGCAGGTCAGCGAGGTGTACTCGGTAACGGGCGAGTTTGACCTGGTGGCGATGGTCCGGGTCAGGGCGCACGATGAGCTCGCCGACGTCATCCCCGGCGGCGTCAACAAGGTCCCCGGCGTCACGCACACCGAGACGCACATCGCCTTCCGCACCTACTCCAGGCACGACCTGGAGGCGGCGTTCGCCCTGGGTTTCGCCGAGTCGGACTGACCGGGGCCGTGACGGCGAACGGATAGGACTGCTACCGCGCTCCTGCCTCGTGCAGATCACGGTTTCGGAGGGGCATCCGGCCAGCGCCCGGGTCAGTCCTTGGCAGCCAGCCTGCTGCTGGTCTCCACCCACCGGGTCAGCAGCCGGGCGGCGGCACCGGACCGGACAGCCTCCCCGGCCCGCGCGTAACCGTCCCGGAGCGCGGGGATCACGGCGTCACCGGCTGGGATCCCGGCAAAGGCGGCGAGCGCGGCCGCGGCATTCAGCAGCACGGTGTCCAGCACCGGGCCCGGCTCGCCGGCCAGCACGGAACGCACCACCGCCGCGTTGTGGGCGGCGTCGCCGCCGCGCAGGTCTCCCGGCTGGCTGCGGGCGAGGCCGAGCTCGGCCGGGTCGAGGACGAGGCGGGTCACGCCGGCCTCGTGCACGGCCCACACCGTGGAGGTGGTCGTGGTGGTCAGCTCGTCCAGGCCGTCGTCGCCGTGGAAGACCAGGGCCGAGCAGCCGCGGCCGGCCAGGACGCCGGCGATGATCTCGCCCATCCGCCGATCGGCCACGCCGACCGCCTGCGCCTGCGGGCGCGCCGGATTCGCCACCGGGCCGAGGAAGTTGAAGACGGTGGGCACGCCGAGCTCGCGGCGCGGAGGCCCGGCGTGCCGCAGCGCGGGATGGTAGAGCGGCGCGAACAGGAAGACGATCCCGGTTTCGGCGGCCAGCTGGGCGGTGGCCTGGGGCGGCAGGTCGATCACGACGCCGAGTTCCTCCAGCACGTCGGCTGCGCCGCAGGCTGAGGTGGCCGCGCGGTTGCCGTGCTTGGCCATCTGCGCTCCGGCGGCCGCCGCGACGATCGCGCCCATCGTGGAGATGTTCACCGTATGCGCCCCGTCCCCGCCGGTCCCGACGAGGTCGCCGGCCCGGCCCGGCAGCCGGATGGGGGTGGCATGGTCCAGCATCGCCCCGGCCAGGCCGGTGAGCTCCTCGACGGTCTCGCCCTTGATCCGCAGCGCGACCCCGAACCCGGCGATCTGGGCCGGCGTCGCCGCGCCCTCCATGATCTCGTTCATCGCCCACCCGGCTTCGCCGGCGGTCAGCGACTCGCCCCTGATGAGCGCGCCGATCAGCGTCGGCCAGCTGTCCCGGCCGGGCGCCCCGGCCCGGTCAGGCACCGGATTGCAGGGCCGGCCGGGCGGCGCGGTCGCGCATCAGGCCGGCCAGCGCAACGGCCAGCGCGGACGGTTCGATCGGGTGCGACACCACCGCATCCGCGCGGGACCAGGTGGCGAGCCACCCGTCGTCGACCCGGCCGATCACCAGCAGCACCGGCGGGCAGTCGTAGAATCTCGTCCTTGGCCTGGCGGCAAATGCCCATGCCGCCGGCGGGCTGCGCCTCGCCGTCCAGGACCATGACGTCGGCGCCGCCCGCATCGAGCAGCCGGAACAGGGCAGGCTCGGTGGCTACCTCGATGATCTCGGCCTCGGGCACGTCCGGTGCGGGCCTGGGCCCGATGGCGAGCCGCATCTGAGCGCGCACATCCGCGTCATGGCTGAACACAACGACCTTCATGGCTGCGATGCTATCGATCGCCGGGTGCCGGGGACACATCAGATCGGGGGGTCGGGCGACGCTCCCCTACGTGTTGTCGTAATAATGTCCTCGTGGCGACAGCGAGCGCGACGCAGACCCCGCCGCGGGGCCGGCCAGCAGGCCGAGCCTGGTCAGCGTGGGCACCATCATCTGGCTGTCCTCTGAGCTGATGTTCTTCGCGGCGCTGTTCGCGATGTACTTCACCATCCGCTCGGTGGACAAGGGCGAGGGCATCAAGTGGCCGGGCGCGCATCTCGACCTGACGCTCGGGGCGATCAACACGACCGTGCTGCTGCTGTCCAGCGTTACCTGCCAGCTCGGAGTCTTCGCCGTGGAGCGGGGCCAGGTCCGGCGCTCGGGCCGGATCTGGCAGGTCACCAAGTGGGGCCTGCGCGAGTGGTACGTGCTCACCTTCTTCATGGGCCTGTACTTCGTGTGCGGGCAGGGCTTCGAGTACGTGAGCCTGCTCAAGGACCAGGGGCTGAGCCTGCACTCCAGCGCCTACGGCTCAGTGTTCTTCATCCCGACCGGTTTCCACGGGCTGCACGTGGCCGGCGGCCTCATCGCGTTCTTGTTCCTGCTCGGCCGCACGTTCGCCGCCAAACGTCTCACCCACGAGGTACAGGTAAGCGCGATCGTCGTGTCGTACTACTGGCACTTCGTCAACGTCGTGTGGATCGGCCTGTTCACCACCATCTACCTGATCCATTGACCCGAAACCGAGGACAGCAGTGAGCTGGATCACCGCGCGGCGCAGGCACCGGGCAGCCGGCTACGCCGTCGTCCCCCTCGGGCTCGCCGCCATCGGCCTGGCATATGCCAGCCTGACCGGCCCGGGCAGCCAGGCCGCGGCGGCTGCCCCGCCCGCGGCGCAGCAGAGCATCGCCCGCGGGAAGTTCCTGTTCGAGCAGAGCTGCTCGAGCTGCCACGGCCTGGATGCGCAGGGCACCTCGAGGGCGCCCAGCCTGATCGGGGCCGGGGCCGCGGCGGTGTACTTCCAGATGAGCACCGGCCGGATGCCCGCGAAGGAGGCGGTCGCGGAGAACGAACGCGGTCCGGTGACCTTCTCGCGGCAGCAGATCTTTGACATCGGCTCGTACATCGACTCGCTGGGCGGCGGGCCGCCCGTCCCGTCCCCGGCGCAGGTGAGTACCCGGGGCGCCGATGTCGGCCTCGGCCAGGAACTGTTCAACGCCAACTGCGCCGCCTGTCACAACTTCGACGGCGCCGGCGGCGCGCTCACCTACGGCAAGGACGCACCCGCGCTCAACCAGTCAACCCCGACGCAGATCTACACGGCCATGCTCACCGGCCCGGAGGCCATGCCGGTGTTCAATGACGACACGGTGACGCCGAGCGAGAAACGCGACATCATCGCCTACGTCACCCAGACCCGCGCGGAGCCGAATCCCGGCGGGTTCAGCCTGGGCCGGGTCGGGCCGGTCACCGAGGGGCTCGTGGTCTGGATCGGCGGCATCGGCCTCCTGGTGATCGCGGCCATGTGGATCACAGCGAAGCGGCGTGAACAAGCATGAGTGAAGACGATCAGACACCAGCAGCCCAGCCGGACGAGGAAGCCGCGGGCCCCGAGCAGGCCCGGCCGCGCCGGGTGATCGGGACGCCGGCGCCCGCGCTCGCGCGGACGCTGCTCCCGCCGGAGGGCAGCGGTCCCGGCGGCGGCCCGCGGACCCCGGTGGATCCGGCGGGCGGCGGTCACGGCGCCGGCCGGCCCGCGATCGAGCCCGCTGACCCGGCGAAGGCCAAGCGGGCAGAACGGACCGTGGCCGCGCTCTTCACCCTCTCCCTGGTGGCCAGCATCGGGTTCATCGCCGCCTACATCGGCCTGCCGGCGGGCTCGGTGACCAACGTTTTCCACTCCAACCTGGCGCTCGGCTCGGCCATGACGGTGGCCTTCCTCGCGATAGCCGTGGGCGCGGTGATCTGGGTACGCCGGCTGATGCCGAATGTGGAAATCACCGAGGCACGCAAGCCGCTCGCCTCGGCCCCGCAGGACAGGCAGGCCTTCCAGGAAACCTTCACCGAGGGCACCGAGGCCAGCGGGTTCATCAAGCGGCCGCTGGTCCGGCGCACGCTCATCGCCGCGACGGTCCCGCTGGCCCTGGCGCCCATCGTGCTGCTGCGCGACATGGGGCCGCTGCCGGGCACCAGCCTGCGGCACACCGTGTGGCGGAAGGGCCTGCGGCTGCTTGTCTACGGGTCCAACCAGCCGATCAAGCCGGAGGAGTTCTACTCGCCCGGAGGCCTGATCACCGTGGTGCCGGACGGCTACCAGAACGACCTCGACGCGCTGGCCAAGGCGACGGCCATCATCATCAAGTTCGAGCCCGGCCAGTTGCAGCCGCCCACCGTGATGGACTGGACGGTGCAGAACATCGTCTGCTACTCCAAGATCTGCACGCACGTCGGCTGCCCGGTCGCGCTGTACGAGCAGACCACGCATCACATCCTCTGCCCCTGCCACCAGTCCACCTTCGAGGCGACAAAGGGCGCAACGGTGATCTTCGGCCCGGCGCCCCGGCCGCTGCCCCAGCTGCCGCTCGCCGTGGACGCGGAGGGCTACCTGGTCGCCAACGGCGACTTCAACGAGCCGGTGGGCCCGAGCTTCTGGGAGCGCGGATGAGCACGCAGGACGAGCAGCCCGCCCCGCCCAAGGCCCTGACCAGCACCGGCGGCTGGCTGGACGACCGGTTCCGCGGCGCGCAAGATCTTCCGCCACTGGTTCCGGAAGGTCTTCCCTGACCACTGGACGTTCCTGCTGGGCGAGATCGCCCTCTACTCGTTCATCATCCTGCTGCTCACCGGCACGTTCCTCAGCCTGTTCTTCAAGCCGAGCATGACCGACGTCGTCTACCACGGCACCTACACCAAGCTCAACGGCGTCCGGATGAGCGAGGCGTACGCGTCCACGCTGAACATCAGCTTCGACGTCCGCGGCGGCCTGCTGATGCGCCAGATCCACCACTGGGCGGCCGACCTGTTCATGGCCGCGATCTTCGCGCACATGCTCCGCATCTTCCTCACCGGCGCCTACCGGAAGCCGCGCGAGGTCAACTGGCTGATCGGGATCACGATGCTGGTGCTCGGGATGCTGGAGGGGCTGTTCGGCTACTCGCTGCCCGACGACCTGCTGTCCGGTACCGGGCTGCGGATCCTCGAAGGCGTGATCCTAGGCATCCCGATCATCGGAACCTACCTGTCGTTCTTCCTGTTCGGCGGGCAGTTCCCGGGCAACGACATCATCCCGCGGCTGTACGTCATCCATATCCTGCTGATCCCCGGCCTGCTCCTGGCCCTGATCACCGCGCACCTGCTCATCATGTGGCACCAGAAGCACACCCAGGTGCCGGGCAAGGGGCACACCGACACCAACGTCGTCGGCCAGCCGTTCTACCCGTACTTCATGGCGAAGACCGGCGCGTGGTTCTTCTTCATCTTCGGCGTGCTCGCGCTGCTGTCCACGATCGCCCAGATCAACCCGATCTGGCTGTACGGCCCGTACACGCCCGCGTCGATCTCGGCGGGGTCGCAGCCCGACTTCTACATGGGCTTCCTCGAGGGGACGCTGCGCGTCTTCCCGAGCTGGACGTGGGATCTGGCCGGCCATACCGTGGCCTGGAACGTGCTCATCCCCGCCCTCGTGCCGCTCGGGATATTCTTCACCGGGGCCGCGCTGTGGCCGTTCATCGAGCAGTGGGCGACCGGGGACCATGCGGAGCACCATGTGATCGACCGGCCGCGCAACGCGCCCACCCGGACCGCGATCGGGGTGGCGGCGGTCGCCTTCTACCTCATCTTCCTGCTGGAAGGCGCGAACGACCTGATCGCCGATCACCTGGATATCCCGCTGTACCTGACCACGGAGATAGCGAGGTATGCCGTCTTCATCGGTCCCGCCGTGGCCTACTTCGTGACCAAGCGGATCTGCCTCGGGCTGCAGCGCAAGGACCGGGACCTGCTGGCGCACGGCCTGGAGACCGGCATCATCAGGCAGCTGCCGAACGGCGAGTTCATCGAGGTGCACCGGCCGGTCTCGGAGGACAAGCGCGCCGTGCTGCTGTCCGCGAAGGAGCCGTTGCCACTGCCGCCGACCGGGTCCGTGGACGAGAACGGCGTTCCCGCCCCGGCCTCCCGCGGCATCGCCGGCAGGCTCCGGACCACCGCCAACCGGGTGATCTCCGAGAGCATCCCGCTGACCACCGGGGACGGCCACGGCAACGGGCACGGCCCGCATGAAGGGAACGGCGAGCGCGATGAGGCCGCGGAGCGCGCTGCCGTCGGCGCCGCTCCGCAGGTCCCGCAGGCTGCCGACCAGGAGGAGATCGCACCGGGCCCGGAGTCACCCGGCGCGCCGCCGGCCGATTCCGGCTCCTGACCTCCCGGCCCGGAATGTGACCCGGCCAGCCGGGTCACATCGCGTCGCCGCGCAGGGAGAACAGGGACAGCCGCCGGACGGCCACCGCCAGCGTTACGACGGTAACGATCACCCCCATGACCACCGCCGTGGTCAGGCTCAGCGCCGCGTTCAGCGCGGGGTCGTGGGCGATCGAGTTCGCCACGCCCAGCGAATACTGGCCGATCGACAGTTCCCGCGCGCCGCCGACGAAGTTGCCGATCAGCGCCTCCCACACGAGCACGTACAGCAGGCCCACCGCGATCGCCCGGGTGGTGACGACGGAGATCATGATGAACAGCGCGTTGTAGATCACCGAGCCCACCAGCGCCCCGGCGAACAGCGCGATCGCCAGGTCGCCGGTCCCGCCGACCGTGACGAGCCGGCCGCTGACCGTCTGCACCAGCTGGCCCGCGCGCACCTGGTCCCCGCTGGTCGCGATCAGCCCCGCGATCAGCTCGGGCACCGCTACGAACAGCATGGTCAGGACTGCCCCGACCGTGAACTTGGTGATGATGACCGCGGATACTGCGGACCGGGGTCGCCAGCAGGTGAACGATGCTCCCGTCATCGATCTCGGCACCGAGCATGCTGCTGCCGATCACCAGCGCGGTCAGCGGGAGAACCACCGAGAACCCGAAATCGCCGAGGATCCTGCCTGGCCACGGCGCTCCCGTCGGACGTGATGCCTTGAGGGCGAGCGTGACGAGTACCAGGATCACCGGCGGGATCGCCAGCAGGAAGGCTCGCCGGCGGCCGAGCGCCGCGCGCAGCGTGATCGAGGCGACGGTTCCGTTGAATACGCGGGACATGTCAATCACTGCCTCTGGGGTTGAGTCCGGCCGGTTCGGGGATCGGGGGGGTCACGATGCGACCAGGTAGGCGAAGACGCTTTCCAGCGACTCGTCGGCGGGCAGCAGCTCCAGCAGCCGGATGTCATGGTCGCGGGCCAGCGTGGCGACCTCGCGGCAGAAGGCGCCGTAGTCGGAGGCGCTGACCTGCAGTCCCTTGGCCGTGACCGCCACGCCGCTGACCGCAGGGCGCTCGATCAGCGCGGCGCCGAGCAGCCGGTCATCCGACGAGCGGACACCGAAGACGTGCGGCCTGCTGGTCATGAGCCGCCTGATCGCGCGGAAGTCCCCGGAGGCCGCCAGCCGGCCCGCGACGATCACCTGGATCGTCCCGGAGAGCCGTTCGACCTCTTCGAGGATGTGCGAGCTGAACACGATGGTGCGCCCCTCGGCGCCCAGCTTGTCGAGCAGATCCATCATGTGCAGCCGCTGCCTGGGGTCCATCCCGTTGAACGGCTCGTCCAGCAGCAGCACCTCGGGATCGTGCACCAGCGCCGCGGCTACCTTGATCCGCTGCCGCATGCCCTTGGAGTAGGTGGCGATGCGGCGGCCGGCCGCCTCGGCCATGTCCACCATCGCGATGGCGCGGCGCGCGGCGCCGTCGACGTCGGTCAGCCGCTGCAGCCTGGCAGTGGACCGGACGAAGTCCGCCCCGGTGAGGAAGGCGTAGACCGAGTCTCGTTCGGGGACGAGGCCGAGCGTGCGGTAGATGTCCGGGTTGTCCCAGCTCGGCGAGCCGCCGATGGTCAGCTGGCCGCGGGACGGCTCGAGGAACCCGGCCATCATGTGGATGATCGTGGACTTCCCTGCGCCGTTGGGCCCGAGCAGCCCGGTCACCCCGGGGCCGATCGTCATCGTGACGTCGTTCACCGCGACCACGTTGCCGTACCAGCGGGAGACATCCGCCAGCTCGATGGTGGTCATTCCAGACCCGCCTTCCGGTACCGGGCGGCGAGGATGGTCAGGCTCGCCGCGAGCAGCAGGAGGAACATCACGCCGTAGAGCGCTCCGTAGTGGCCCGGCGGGGCCATCGGTCCGGGGACCTTGCCGCCGAGCCACTGCCTGACCCCGTCCAGGACGGTAAACGGGCTGATCAGGCCAGCCAGCTGCTGGCCCGAGGTGGCCGCCGCGGCCGCCCCGGGATGGACCGGCTGCCCCGCGCCCGCGTGCGCCACGACCGGATGGCCGGCGACCGAATAGATGATCTGGGCCAGGGTCCAGGTGAGGAAGAAGAAGATGGCGACCGCGCCCGTCGCGTACGCGCGCTTAGCGCTCAGGCACGCCAGCGCGAGCCCGATCGCGGCCAGCAGCACCGCCCACAGCGCCCCCACGCCCAGGCCGCCGGCCAGCAGCCTGGTCTGGTGCCAGACGGCGCTGCTGCCCCCGGCGGACGCGATCGTGCCCAGGTACAGCAGGAGCAGCGGGATCTCGATCATGATCAGGCAGGCCACGGTGAACGCCGCGTACTTCGCGGCCGGGTAGTCCCCCCGGCGCAGCGGCCGGGAAAAGTAGAGCGGCAGGACGTGGCTGCGCAGGTCGCGCGAGACCAGCTCGGGCGCCTGCACCGCCACGAAGATCGTCATGGCCACGACCCGCAGCGGGAAGGTGTAGGTGCCGTAGAAGACGACCGGCGCGCCGCCCCGGGCCACCGCGACCGCGTTCACGATCGCCGGCAGGCACATGGCGGCGAACGCGATCACCGGCAGGATCTTGGCTTTCGCGCCCCGGCCGATGCCGAACGCGGACCGCAGGCTGTGCGAGAAAAGAGCCAGGGCTATCTGCGGCCGGCCCAGCCGCGCGCCCTGGTAGCGGCGATAGCCGCGATCGTAGATGACCCCGCCGGGGGACCGGGCCGCCAGGCCGGCGCTGTGCCGCGCGGAGTACGCGTCATCAGCTGACATCGGGCACCTCCGTCGTCGCGAGGGCGGGCTCGCCGTCGCGGAACAGTTCCTCCAGGCTGTGCCGCCGCTGCTCCAGCCGCCCGAGCGGCAGCCGCAGGTCGGCGACCGCGTCGCGTACCGCGTCGTAGGTGGCATCGCCCGCCAGCGGCACCAGCAGGGCTCGCTGGTGCGGCCTGGGGTCCAGGCCGCGCCGGGCGAGTTCGTCGGCCAGCGACGCCGCGCCCTCTTCCACCTCGACCAGCAGCACCCGCCGCACTTCGGTGAAGCTGGTGATGGTGGCGGCGCGAAGCAGCCGTCCCGCGTCTATGGCCACCAGATGGTCGCAGATGCGCTCGATCTCGCCGAGCAGGTGCGAGGCCACGACGATGGAAATGCCGAACTCGGTGCCGATCCGGGAGATCAGGTCGAGCATCTCTCCCCGGCCGGCCGGGTCGAGGCCGTTGGTCGGCTCGTCGAGCAGCAGCAGCCGCGGGTCCCCGACCAGCGCCTGGGCCAGCTTGACCCGCTGCTTCATGCCGGTGGAGTAGGTGCCGACCTGGCGGTACCGCTCCTCGTGCAGTCCGACGTGACGCAGTGACTCCGCCGCCCGCTCCTTCGCCGCGGTGGCCGGCAGGCCCGACATCCGCCCGAGGTGCGTGACGAACTCGGTGGCGGTGACGTCCGGCGGCAGGCAGTCATGCTCGGGCATGTAGCCGATCAGGGTCCTGATCCGCTCGCCGTACTGCCGGCAGTCATGCCCGAGCACCTCGGCCCGGCCGCTGGTCGGCGGCAGCAGCCCGAGGAGGATCTTGATGAGCGTGGATTTTCCCGCGCCGTTTGCACCGACCAGGCCGGTAATCCCCGGCGCGACCGCAACGGTGAGCCCGTCGAGCGCGATCACGTTGCCCGGGTACCGCTTGGTCAGCACCTCGGTTTCGATGACCGCGCCCTGGGCGCTTGTGGTCATGGCCCGTCCTCGCTTCCTGCTGGCCTGGTCGCCGCATCCCGCCGGCCCGGCTGGCCCGGCGCGCCCCGGTGACGACGTTTTCCCAGCCTGCCCGCGACCATGATCGCACTCGTCCCCCGGGAGGATGATTTTCCTCCCCGCGGCCTGGGCTCAGCCGGCGATCCGGGCAGCGCCCGATGATCCGGCCGGGCTACGCCTGCAGGCTGACGCCAAGGCTGCCAGCTGCGGTTACGGTAGGTACGTGAGCATCCAGTCGCCGCCGCCCCGGCCGCGGCAGGCCCGGCCGCGGCCGCCGCTGACTAAGCGGCTGCGCCCGGGTCACTGGGTCGCGCTGGACGTGCTGGCCGCCGTGGTGTTCACCGTCATCCTGACCGCGGTCCTGCAGCGCGGAATTTACCCGCCCCGCATATTCGGCCAGCGGCCCGGCGACCTGCTGATGGCGTTCGCGCTGGCCGTGGCCATGAGCCTGCCGGTGGCGCTGCGCCGCCGCCGCCCGCTGGCCGCCTTCGCCGTGGCGGCCGCGGCCGCCACGCTGGCCGTCGCGCTGGTTGCGGCGGGGAGCGCCCCCTACTTCTACCTGCCGGCCGCCTACGTGCTCTACCTGGTGGCCGCCGTCTCGCCGCGCCGGACCGCCGTGGCCGCGCTCGGCGCGCTGCTGGCCCTGGTCTTCCTCTCCGGACTGCTGGTGGAGCCGGCCCGGGTCGCGGCGCAAGGCGTTCCGGCCGCCCTGATCGTGATCATCACCTGGGGGTTCGGCTACGCGGTGGGCCAGCGCCGCGCCTACGCCGAGCAGCTGCGCGACCAGGCGGCGACCAGCGCCGTCACCGACGAGCGGCTGCGGATCGCCAGGGAGCTGCACGACGTGGTGGCGCACAGCATGACCGTGATCGCTGTGCAGGCCGGGTACGGCCATCACGTGATCGACGCGCAGCCCGCCCGGGCCCGCGAGGCGCTCGGCGCGATCCAGGCGACAAGCCGGGAGGCGCTCGCGGAAATGCGGCGCATGCTCGGCATCTTGCGCCAGCCGGGCGCGGAGCCGTTCGGCCGGGTCAATGGCTCCGGCGGGGCCGGTGCGGCGCGCCCGGAAAACGTCCCGGGGGCACTGACCCGGATCTCCCCGGAGGCGGTTCCGCTGGCGCCCGCGCCTGGCCTGGCGGATCTGGACCGGCTGGCGGCCCGGGTCGCGCAGGCCGGCGTCCGGGTAGATCTCCGGGTGCGCGGCAGCCGCCGGGAACTGCCGCCGGGGATCGACCTGTCGGCGTTCCGCATCGTGCAGGAGGCCCTGACCAACGTGGTCAAGCACGCGGACACGCCCTCCTGCCGGGTCATCGTCAGCTACGGCACCGGTGAGCTGTCCGTCGAGATAACCGACGACGGGCGGGGGGCGCAGGTCCCGGCCGCGGCCGGCCCGCGCGGGGCGGCCCCGGGCGGGGAAAGGGGCGACGAGCCGGCCGGCGGTCATGGCCTGATCGGCATGCGCGAGCGGGTGAGCCTCTACGGCGGCGAGCTCGCCGCCGGGCCACTGCCGGAACGCGGTTTCCGGGTGGCGGCACGGCTGCCGACGGGCGAGGCCGCGCCGTGACGATCCGGGTGCTCGTCGCCGATGACCAGGCCCTGGTGCGGGTCGGGTTCAGCGGCATCATCGCCGCCACCCCGGGAATGACCGTCGTCGGCGAGGCGGGAACCGGGGCGGAGGCAGTCGAGGCGGCCCGCGCGGCCCGGCCCGACGTGGTGCTCATGGACGTCCGGATGCCCGTCATGGACGGCATCGAGGCCACCCGCCGGATCACCGGCGCGGCCCGGACGCGGGACGTGCGGGTGCTCATCCTGACCACGTTCGACCTCGACGAGTACGTTTATGCCGCGCTGCGGGCCGGCGCCAGCGGCTTCCTGCTCAAGGACACCATGCCCGCCGACCTGCTCAATGCCATCCAGGTCATCGCGGCCGGCGAAGCGCTGCTGGCGCCCAGCGTGACCCGGCGCCTGCTCGGCGAGTTCGCCAGCCGGCCGGGGCTGCCGGCCGCGCCGTCCCCGCCCGGCCGGGAGCAGCTGAAGGATCTCACCGAACGGGAGCGGGAGGTTCTCACCCTCGTCGCGCAGGGGCTGTCGAACGGCGAGATCGCCGGGCAGCTGAGCATCAGCCCGGCGACCGCCAAGACCCACGTCGGTCACCTGCTGACCAAGCTGGACTGCCGCGATCGCATCCAGCTGGTCATCATCGCCTACCGGGCCGGGCTGGTCGCCGCGTAGTACGCGCCGGGCCGGCGCCGCGTCAGTGCGCGAACTCGCCGTGGTAGTACTCGAAGACGAAGCCGATCGTCGTGAAGACGAGGGCCAGCATGCCGATCAGGAACATCCACCACCCGACCGCGACGCCGAGGGCCGCCGCCGCGGCCGACATGCCGACGAACAGCGGCCACCAGCTGTGCGGGCTGAAGAACCCCAGCTCCCCGGTGCCCTGCTCGATCTCGCCCTGAGGGTCGTCCTCGGGTCGCCTCGGCAGCCGCCGCCCGGTGAAGAGCACGTAGAACCCGGTGAGGAATGCCAGCCCGACCGCAAAAGCGAGCGCGGCAGTGCCGGTCGGGTCGTGCGAGTAATACCAGTACACGACGTCCGTGCAGGCGAAGAACACGGCGCAGCCGATGAACAGGCCGCCTTCCACCTTCATCCGCTACCTCCCCGGTGCTGGTTGTGGGCCGCGTCGCGCGCTAGTCAGACGGCGGCGGCGACACGGGCGACGATTCCGACATCGACAGGGACTGCTTGACGCCCAGCGAGGCCCTGCCCTGCTTGACATGCGGGTAGTGCAGGTCGAACGCGGGCCGCTCGGACCGGATCCGCGGGATCCGGGTGAAGTTGTGCCGCGGCGGCGGGCAGGACGTCGCCCACTCCAGCGAGTTGGCGTGCCCCCACGGGTCATCGACCGTGACCCGCTCGCCGAAGCGGGCCGTCTTGTACACGTTGTAGAGGAAGAAGAACGTGGAGGCGCCGAGAACGAACGAGCTGATGCTGGAAACGTCATTCAGCGTGGTCGCGATGGCCGGCAGGTCGGGGTAGTGGGCGATGCGGCGGGGCATGCCGATCACGCCCAGCCAGTGCTGCACCAGGAACGTCCCGTGGAATCCGATGAACAGCGTCCAGAAGTGCCACTTCCCGAGCCGGTTGTCCAGCATCTTGCCGGTCATCTTCGGCCACCAGAAGTAGAAGCCCGCGAACATGGCGAACACCACGGTGCCGAACAGGACGTAATGGAAGTGGGCCACGACGAAGTAGGTGTCGCTGACGTGGAAGTCCAGCGGCGGCGAGGCCAGGATGACCCCGGTGAGCCCGCCGAACAGGAAGGTGAGCAGGAAGCCGATGGCGAACAGCATCGCGGGCTCGAAGGTGAGCTGCCCGCGCCAGATCGTCCCGGTCCAGTTGAAGAACTTCACCCCGGTCGGGACCGCGATCAGGAAGGTCATGAACGAGAAGAACGGCAGCAGCACCGCACCCGTGGTGAACATGTGGTGCGCCCACACGGTCATCGACAGGCCCGCGATCCCGATCGTCGCGCCGATCAGGCTCTTGTAGCCGAACAGCGGCTTGCGCGCGAACACCGGCAGGACCTCGGTGATGATGCCGAAGAACGGCAGCGCGACGATGTACACCTCGGGATGGCCGAAGAACCAGAACAGGTTCTGCCAGAGCAGCGCGCCGCCGCTGGAGGCGTCGAACACATGCGCGCCGAGCTTGCGGTCGATCTCCAGGACGAGCAGGGCCGCGGCCAGGACGGGGAAGGCCAGCAGCGCGAGGACGCTGGTGAGCAGGACGTTCCAGGTGAAGATCGGCATCCGGAACATGGTCATGCCCGGCGCCCGCATGCAGAAGACCGTGGTGACGAAGTTGACCCCGCCGAGGATCGTGCTGAGCCCGGACAGGGTCAGGCCCATGATCCACATGTCCGGGCCGAGCCCCGGCGAGTACACCGAGCTGGTCAGCGGCGCGTAGGCGTACCAGCCGAACGCGGCCGAGCCGCCGGGGGTCAGGAAGCTGGCCACCAGGATGAGCCCGCCGAAGGTGAACAGGTAGTAGCTGAGCAGGTTGAGCCGCGGGAAGGCCACGTCGGGCGCGCCGATCTGCAGCGGCATGATCACGTTGGTGAACCCGACGAACAGCGGCGTGGCGAACAGCAGCAGCATGATCGTGCCGTGCATGGTGAACAGCTCGTTGTACTGCTGGTCGGACACGATGTGGTTGTTCGGGGCCATGAGCTGGGCCCGCATGATCATCGCCAGGATGCCGGCGAACAGGAAGAAGCAGAACGACGTGATCAGGTACAGGTAGCCGATGATCTTGTGGTCGGTCGAGGACAGCCAGGACGCCAGCACCGAGCCCTTGCGCGGGCGGCTGAGCAGCGGATACTCAGTGCCGGTGACACCTTGCTCGGTTGCGGTCACTGCGTACCTCCCGCCCTCTGCTGCGCCTGCTTCAAGATCATGAACTGGCGGAACTGCTGCGGTGTCACGATCTTCACCCGGAACAGCATGAGGCTGTGGTAGACACCGCACAATTCCGTGCAGCGGCCGATGAACGTGCCGGTCTTGGTCGCGGTGACCTGGAAGGAGTTCGTGTGATCGGGGATCACGTCCCGCTTGAACACGAACACCGGTATCCAGAAGGAGTGCACCACGTCGAGTGAGTTCAGGGTGAACTTAACGGTCTCGTTCTCCGGGATAACCAGCTCGGGCAGCGGCCCCGGATAGGGCTCGCCGGTGAGCGTCACGTCGCCCGCCACCGAGCCGGGGACCTTGTACTGCGGGTAGGCGAACTCCCAGCTCCACTGGAACCCGGTCACGTTGACGGTCACGTCGGGATGCGCGGAGACCACATCGACGTAGTTCTCGTCCCGGGCGGTGAAGTAGAACAGCACGGCGATCATGATGAACGGGACCACCGTGTACATGATCTCGATCGGCAGGTTGTAGCGCACCTGGGGCGGCAGGACGTCGCCGCGCTTGCGGTGGAAGAGGCACGCCCAGATGATCAGGCCCCACACGAGGGCCCCGACGGCCAGCGCCGCGATCCAGGATCCCTGCCAGAGGGTGAGCATCACCTTTCCCTGCTTGGTGACAGGGTCGGGCCAGCCCAGCCGGGTGAACTGGTTGGAGGTGCAGCCGGATACCGCGATCGCCAGCAGGCCGAGGCCCGCGGCCGTCGCCAGCCGACGGCCGCGCGGCCGCCGGGCGGGCCGCGGGCGGGCGATCTGGCCGGCGGGCGCGGCGGCGGGCTGGCGCAGCCGGCGTCCGGCGCCGGGCGGCGGGCGGGACCCGGGCCGGCGCAGCCAGAATCCGGCGGTGCGGAAAGCCCGGGATCCGGCGCTGCGCAGCCGGAATCCGAGACGATGGCCGGCGCGCGGCGCGCGTCGCCCGCACGTCCCGTTCGCGGCTCGCGGCGGATCGGACTCACTGATTGCCTTCCCAGCGGATGACTCCCGGCTCGCGTGCCTGCCGAGCCTGCTCGCGGCCGGTCGAGTCGCCTCCTACAGCGTGTCGTGGAAACATTACCGCGAACTCAGGGCCGGCGCATCAGCCGACCCCGGGCTTATCCCGCGCTTACCCCGCCGGGACCGGGGTATCGCTATCGTCGGTGACTGAGGCTGCAGAGCGCTGCCCGGCTGCCGTCCTCCAGGCGTGACCCGCGGGCCGGCCAGCGGGACACAGGGTGACAGGCACCGGGCTTGCGACGACAGGGCGACAGGGCACCAGACGACGGGGCACCCGGCGACAGGGCGACAGGATGGACGAGGTGACCAGATGACGGCCGCGACGCCGCTGCCGCTCCCGGCGCTGACCATCGATGCGCTCGGCCGCAAGTGCCCCATCCCGATCATCATGCTGGCGGAACGGATCCGGGAGGTGCCGATCGGCTCGCTGGTGTCCGTGCTCGCGGACGACCCGGCGGCGCGGACCGACGTGCCCGCCTGGTGCGGGATGAAATCCCAGGAATTCGTGGTGGAGACGGCGCTGCCGCGCGGATGGTCCTTCCTGGTCCGCCGCTGCTACTGACCGTCCTGGCCGGCCGCCGCTACTGGTCGTCCGCCGGGCTGAACCTGCCGGTGAACCGGGGGTCCGATTCCCACCACGGCCGGTCGGCGGGCCGCTGCGCGGCAGCGTCGGCGGCCCGCTGCGCGGCTGCGTCTGCTGACCCGGCCAGCGCGTCGGCGGAGCCGGCCAGCGCGTCGGCGGGCCCGGCCAGCGCGTCGGCGGCCGGTGCTGCCGCCGCGGCGTCCCTCGCGTCCAGTTCCGCGTCGATCACAGCCGCCTCGGTCTCGTCCTCCCTGATCATGAAGATCAGCGCGGCCACCAGGAACGGGATTCCCACCACGTCGCCGAAGACCCACAGCGTCGCGCCGCCGAGCATCTGGTCAAAACGCAGCCCGGGTCCCCAGGGCCTGGCCAGCGCGCGGTAGTACGGCGCCGCCGATCAGACGCGAGTCACTGATCACGGCGATGCCGAGGATGGCGTCGCCGATCACCTCGCCGATCATGATCCACAGCGTCACCAGGTACGGGTAGGCCACGGGCACCGGATCCGCCCGGATCAGGGTCCAGAAGAACACCAGGCCCGGGACGATCAGCGCCAGGAAGGTGAGTTCCCGGATCCCGGTACTCTGCAGGCCGGCCGTGTACCACGGCGTGAAGTACACGGCGAAGGGCACGGCGACCAGCAGCACGGTGGTTATCGCCGGGAAGGTGAGCAGCCGGGCGGTCCGGCTGCCTATCGCCGCCTCCAGCCGCGCCCCGGACCGCCCGGGCCCGGCGGCGATGGCCAGGGTGAGCGGGCGGCCGAGCGCGAGGAACAGCGGCACCACCAGCAGCAGCAGGATCGTCTGCGCGGCCCGGGCGTAGAACAGCACCCCGGCGTACGCGCCGGTCCAGGACATGGTGGCGATCACCAGCATGCCCAGGCCGGTGCCGAACGCCACGGCGCGGCCCGGCGGCCAGGGCAGGCCGCGCCGGCGGGCCTGCCGGACCCCGGCGAGGTAGCCCGCGGCGAGCGCCAGCACGAGCGCGCACGCCCACGGATCGAACGTCCACGACGTGAACGCGCGGGCCACGGTGAGCGCGGGCGGGCCTTGATAGCCGGCAGCGAGTGCGACCGCCATGCCCGCCACGCTACCTTTCGGTGGGATGACTTCGACGAAAGGAGTGTCATGCCACGCAGACCACGGGTGCACATGGCCACCGCGGCAGCCGCGGCGGGGACGCTGCTCGCCGGCGTGCTCACGGCGGCCACCGCCCCTGCCGCGCTGGCCGCTACGCACCGGGATTCGATCGCCGATACCCACCCGGCCTGGGCGACCGGGCGCGGCCCGGGCGTGACCACGGGCACCGTCAGCGCGCGCATCTACCTCGCGGGGCGTGACACCGCCGGGCTGACCGCGTACGCCACCGCGGTCTCCAGCCCGGGCAGCGACCTCTACCGGCATTACCTCTCCCCCGCCCAAGTCCAGGCCAGGTACGGCCCGACCCGGTCGCAGGTCGCCGCGGTCGAGTCCTGGGCCAGGTCCGCCGGGCTCGCGGTGACCGGCGCGGACGGCCAGGTAGCGGGCTACGTGGACGTCCGCGGCCCGGTGGCCGCCGCGAGCCGGGCGTTCGGCGTGCGGTTCGGCCGCTTCAAGGCCCCCGACGGCCGCTATTACCGCGCGCCCGAGCAGTCCGCGACCGCGCCGGGCCCGGTGGCCGGCGACGTTCTGACGATCTCCGGGCTCGACACCGCGCCGCACCTGATGAAGCCGCAGATACCGCCGCCCCCCTACAACTACTGGGTCGCGCACCCCTGCTCGCGGTACTACGCGCAGAAGGTCGCCACGCACGAGCCTGCGGCGTACGGAAAGCACCAGCCGTGGACCAACTGCGGGTACACCCCGGCCCAGATGCGCGGCGCTTACGGCGTCGCCGGCGTCGCACATGACCGGCAAGGGCCAGACCGTGGCCGTGGTGGACGCGTACGCCTCGCCGACGATCCACAAGGACGCGGACGAGTTCGCGAAGGTCGTGGGCGACCAGCCGTTCCAGGCCGGCCAGTTCAGCCAGCACCTGATGCGGCCGTTCGACTTCAAGATCGGCCAGGAGTGCGGCGGCGCGCCGGGCTGGTACGGCGAGGAGTCGCTGGACGTGGAGGCCGTCCACGGGATGGCGCCGTCCGCCGGCGTGCGGTTCATCGCTGCCGCGAGCTGCGATGACGAGGACCTCGCGAACGCGCTGGCCTACATCGTGCACCACCGGACGGCCAGCATCGTCACCGACTCGTGGGGCGACCTGGCCGACGACGCCACGCTCAAGGGCGTGTACGAGCTGATCTTCCAGGCCGGCGCGGCCGAGGGCATCGGCTTCTTCTTCTCCTCCGGCGACAACGGATACGAGTCACCGGCCGAGGACCCCGGCTCGAACCGGATCCAGGTGGACTACCCCACGTCCAGCCCGTGGGTCACCTCGGTGGGCGGCACCAGCCTGGCCATCGGCAAGCGGGACAACTACGAGTTCGAGACCACCTGGGGAACGCTGCTCGACCCGCTCGCCAAGTCGGGCAAGGCCTGGCAGTCCGCCCCGCCCGGGAAGTACCCGGCAGGCTACGACGGATCCGGCGGCGGCGGGGTGAGCATCCAGTACCGGCAGCCCTCCTACCAGCAGGGCGTGGTGCCCCGCTCACTGTCCGAGCACCTGCCGGACGGCACGCACAGCCGGGTGCCGATGCGCGTCGTGCCCGACGTGTCGGCGCTCGCGGACCCGAGCACCGGCATGCTGGTCGGGCGAGACCACCCGGCAGCCGGACAAGACGACCTTCGCCTTCGCGCTCAGCCGGATCGGCGGCACGTCGGTCTCCAGCCCGGTGTTCGCGGGCATCGAGGCGGACGCGCAGCAGGCCGCGGGGCACCCGATCGGTTTCGCCAACCCGGTGATCTACGCCAGGTACGGCACCGCCGCATTCCGCGACGTGACGGACACGCCGTTCGGCCCGGGCGCGCGGCTGGCCGAGGTCCGCAGCAACTACAGCCACCCCTTCCTCAAGAAGGGTCCGCTGGACATCTTCCTGCGGACGCTGGGCGTCAACGGCGAGGGCGCGGCCGCGCTGCGCGCGGTGAAGGGCTACGACGACGCCACCGGCGTCGGGTCGCCCGCCCGCTACATCCAGTCCTTCGGGCGGAAGTAGCAGCCGGCAGCGCTACCGGCTGGCCGCCGAGTACGCTACGGCAAGCTCGGCGGCCAGCCCGGCATTGTCGGTGATGAGCGCGGAGTTGACCTCCAGCGTCGCGCCGCCGGTTGCCTCGTGCAGGTGCGCGAGCACGGCGGGGGTGACCGCCTGGCCGGTCGCCCCGGCGCGCTGCGCGGCATCCAGCGCAGCCTCGGTCAGCTCGTCCACGTCCAGGCTGCGCCGCGGCGGCTGGGCGACCAGCAGGCCGGTCCCGGCCAGCTGCCAGTGCAGCCGGGCGATGCGCGCGGCGTCGGCGGCGGTGTCCACCCGGGCCGGGACCGGCGGGCCGCCTGAGGCGGTATAGAACCTGGGCAGCGTGCCGGTCCGCCAGCCGAGCACGGGCACCGCCAGCGACTCGAGCAGTTCCGCGGTCGCCCGCACGTCCAGCAGGGACTTCGGCCCCGAGGCCACCACCACGGCCGGGGTCCGGGCCAGCTGGCCCAGGTCGGCGGAGATGTCCAGGGTGACCGCGAAGCCCCGGTGCACTCCGCCGATCCCGCCGGTTCCCATGAACCGGATGCCGGCCAGCCGGCACACCGCCAGCGTGCCGCCTACCGTGGTGGCGCCGAGCCCGCCGGCTGCGACGCAGCTGGCCAGGTCCCGCGGGCCGGCCTTGCGGACGTCCGGGCCGGCCGCCAGCTGGTCCAGCGTGCCGGCCCCGGCGCCGACCAGGATCCGGCCGCCGTCCACCGCCACCGTGGCAGGCACCGCGCCGGCCGCCCGCACCCGGCGCTCGGACTCCAGCGCCACGGCGAGCCCCTGCGTGCCGGGGAACCCGTGCGACACCAGGGTGGTCTCCAGCGCCACCACCGGGCGGCCGGCCGCGAGCGCCTCGCTGACCTCGGCCGAGATGTCGAGCAGGCCGCCGCCGGGCGGCGCGTCGTGGCCGGCCGTCACGGCATCGCGCCCAGCCGGCTGACCGCGCGGGCCGCCGCCGCCAGCCCCAGATCCACCCCGCCGAGCAGGAAGCCGGCAGCGAACGCGTCCCCGGCCCCGGTGCTGTCCACCGGCCGGGCCGGGCGGGCGGGCCAGCGCCGGCCGTTCAGCCGGACCCCGTCCGGGCCGAGCTTCACCACGACCGTCGCGGCGGCCGGGGCGGCGGCGAGCCGGGTTTCCGGCTCGTTGCCCAAGATCACGTCGGGCCGCAGCAGTGCCAGCATCCGGCGCACCTCGGCCGGGCCGATCTCGCGCAGCACCGACACCGACGACAGGTCGACGCTCACCCGGGGCACCCGCCGGGCCGCGTCCAGGGCCGCCGCCCTGATGGGCGCGTCAACCAGGCTGTAGAGCGGCAGGTGCAGCCGGTCGCAGCCGGCGAACCACTCGTCCCGCAGCTCCGCCGCGGACAGCAGCGGGCAGACGCCGCGGTCGGTGATCATGGTGCGCTCCGCGCCGCCGTCGGAGAGGGAGACGACGACGCCCGTCGTCCCGTCGGTGACCGGCCCGGCCAGCTGCACGCCGCGGCGGCGCAGGTTCTCGGCAATCAGGCGGCCGGCCAGGTCCCTGGCCCGCTTGGCCACCAGCCGGGCCTTCCCGCCCAGGGCCACCGTCCAGGCAGCCACGTTGGCCGCCTGGCCGCCGGGCGCCACCATGGTCGCGGCCGGCGTGTCCGTGCCGGGCGCCAGCTCAGGGCGGGTCACGGCCACCACGTCGAGCAGCGCGTCACCCAGCGTGCAGAGCACGGTCACCGGGCACGGCCTAGGGGCGGTCGTCCAGCAGGGCGGCCAGCTCGCCGCACGCCCGGGTGCCGTACGCCTCCCCGAACCGCGCGGTCAGCGGCGCGGGCTTCAGCTCGTACTCCTGGGGGCCGATGGTCTCCAGCGCGCACGCCGCGATCAGGTTCCCCAGCTGAGCGGCCCGCTCCAGGCCGAGCCCGCGCGCGATCGCGGCCAGGAAACCGGCACGGAACGCGTCCCCGGCGCCTGTCGTCTCCTTCGGCTCCACCGGTACGGCCGGGACTATCAGCGGCGGCTGCCCGGCCTGGTCCACCCGGGCCCCGTCCTGGCCGAGAGTTGTTACCCGCACCCGGACCCGGTGCACGATCTCCTCGCCGCTCCAGCCGGTCTTCTGCTCGGTCAGCGCCGCCTCGTACTCGTTGGCGAACAGGTACTGCGCGCCGTCGAGCAGCCCGCGGACCTCCGCACCGTCCAGCCGGGCGACCTGCCACGACGTGTCGGTGGCGAACGGGATGCCGAGCTCGCGGCACTGGGCGGTGAATCCCATCATGGCCGGGGGGTCACCCGGCCCGAGCAGTACCAGGTCGATCCGGCGGCCTGCTCGGCCACCTGCGCCAGCTCGATGACCGCGTCCTCGGTCATCGCTCCCGCGTAGAACGACCCGATGTGGCCGCCGTGCAGGTCGGTCGTGTTCACGAACCTGGCGGTGTGCCGCGTCGCCGACTGCCTGACCGCGCTGGTGTCCACGCCGTGCGCGGTCAGCCAGGCCCGGTACTCGCCGAAATCGGGACCGACCGAGCCCACCAGCAGCGGCCGCAGTCCGAGGCAGCCCAGCCCGAACGCGATGTTCGCGGCGACCCCACCACGGCGGATCTCCAGGTTGTCCACCAGGAAGGACAGCGCCACCTTGTCCAGCTTGTCCGGCATCAGCTGGTCGGCGAAGCTGCCGGGAAAGGTCATCAGGTGGTCGGTGGCGATCGAGCCGGTGACGGCGATACGCACGACAGGGCCCCCAGTCGACGAAGGAAGACTACGGGGACTTTAGCGGGTGCCGGCCGTCAGTGGAACGAGTCCCCGCAGGCGCAGGAGCCGGTCGCGTTCGGGTTGTCGATCGTGAAGCCCTGCTTCTCGATCGTGTCCACGAAGTCGATGGTCGCGCCGGTCAGGTACGGGGCGCTCATCTTGTCGGTGATGACCTGCACGGTGCCGAACTCGCTCACCACGTCGCCGTCGATCTCACGCTCGTCAAAGTAGAGCTGGTAGCGCAGCCCGGAACAGCCGCCCGGCTGAACCGCGACGCGCAGCCTCAGGTCGTCGCGACCCTCCTGGGCCAGCAGGCTGCTCACCTTGGCCGCGGCCACGTCGGTGAGGATGATGCTCTGCTGCGTGGCCTGGTCCTGAACTGTCATCAAAGGTCAGCTCCCGAATAGCTGGTCGCGCCGCGGGCGGCGCGATTGTTTCCTGTGGCGACAACGATATGCGGTCGCCTGTCATTCCGCACCAGGCGGGCTGGCCCGGTCACAGGCCGGGCGCGCCCCACACCGGGAACCAGCGCGACAGGTCGGACTCGATCTTGAGGTCGCCCTCGATGGCCCCGCGCACCTGCAGCTCGAGCGCGTTGTCCCGGCGCTCGCCGCCCTGCGGGGCGAACGGGTAGAACGTCCCGCGCTTGTACAGGTACACGATCGCCAGCTTGCCGGCCGGGCCGGTGAAGCCGATCAGCGAGCAGAGCAGCTGCGGCCCGAACCCGGCGTCGGCCAGCGAGGAGTTCACCGCGTGCACGTCCGTGACGAGCGCGTCCAGCTGGTCGGGCGGCCGCCGGATGAGCAGCCAGGTGAATCCGTAGGAGTCGGTGGACACCTCCACCGGCGGGGCGTCGGCGGCCGCGCCCATGGCCAGCAGGTCGCGGACGTCCTGCTCGATGTCCTGGAACGCGCGCCCCTCCGCGGCGCGGAAGCACACCGAGCCGACCCCGGACGGAACCAGCCCGGAGGCCGCCTCCAGCGTGATCGCGGCCGACGGCAGCGCGAAAAGCGCATCCAGGTTGGGCTGGACCGGCTTGGTCCGGCCGAGCAGGGTGTCCAGGAACCCCACCTACTGGCCCAGCTGCTTGGAGATCTTCGCCAGCTCGGCCAGCCGCCGCTCCAGCGACGGGTGGGTGGAGAACATGATGGCCAGCTTCGGGCCGCCGGTCCGGGTGGTCAGCGCGGGCGCGAAGTAGAAGGCGTTCAGCGCCTGGGCTTCGCGCAGGTCCTTGGTCGGGATCGCGGCAATATCGCCGCTCACCTTCTGCAGCGCGCTGGCCAGCTTCGACGGCTGGCCGGTGAGCAGCGCGCCGGACCGGTCGGCGGCCAGCTCGCGGTAGCGGGACAGCAGCCGGATCAGCAGGAAGCTGATCGCGTAGATCACGATACTCACCGCCATCAGCGCCAGCATCATGATCGCCACCTGGCCGCCGCTCTGGTTGTTGCGGCCCCGGCCGCCGCCGCCGAACAGCTCGCCGTAGAACGCGAACCTGATCATCAGCCCGGCGATGATGGCGAGGAAGGAGGCGATCGTCATGACGGTCACGTCCTTGTGCGCCACGTGCGACATCTCGTGCGCGAGCACGCCTTCGAGCTCCTCGCGGTCCAGCCTGCGCAGCAGGCCGCGGGTCACGCAGACCACGGCGTTCTTGCTGTTGCGCCCCGTCGCGAACGCGTTGGGCATGTCGGTGGGCGCGATGGCCACCCGCGGCTTGGGCATGTCGGCCAGGGCGCAGATCCGGTCGATGACGCCGTGCAGCTCCGGTGCCTGCTGCGGGGTGACTTCCACGGCTCCGGCAGCGCGCAGGGCGATCTTGTCGGAGTAGTACAGGGAGCCGATGCCCAGCCCGAGGCCCAGCACCACCGGGAAGAAGATGATGGCGGCGCCGGAGGCGTGGGCGGCGGTCAGGATGCCCACCAGCGCGGCGACGAATCCGACGAAGACCAGCCCGAGCAGGAACATGGTCAAAGTCATCCGCGCGGTAAGTCCCCGATCAGGGGCGTATCGGGTGCGCACCATTTACGTGCCTCTCGTTCATGCAGGCGGCCGGGACCCTAACCGTCCGGCCAGCCTGGCCAGTGCAACTCCAGTCTCGCTCATCCGGGCGCCTGGTGTATCCACTGGATAGGTATAGTCAGCAACGCTTGGGGAATCCTGACTGTTCCCTATCCATCTGCTGACCCGCCGGGCAGGACGCCGCCGGGATCCGCCCGTGACACCCAGCACCAGCCGAACGGCACTGCTGCGGACCGCCCGGGCGACCGCGGCTGGTCAGCCCGGGATCAGGCCCTCGTCGGATATCAGCTTGCGGACCTCGGCAAGGGTCGCGGTCTCGTGCGGGATGATCACGTCCGAGGGCTCCAGGGTGTTCGGGGGCAGCGGCGTGCCCTGGCGGGCCCGGCCGGCCAGCACGCTCAGCGCCGCGGTCAGCGCACCCTGGTCGTTGCGCTCCACGGCCGCCTCGACGTCGGCGTCGAGGGCCTGCAGCTCCGCCGCGGCCGCATCGTCGACCCGCAGCTGCCCCTCCCCCAGGATCCGGACGATCATGTCCCGTCACCGTCTTTGGGCGGCTCGGCGGAGCCGTCGACCGGCGGCTCGGCGGGCGGCTGGCTCGCGCCGTCCGCCCCGCCGATCTGCTTCGGCGCCTCACCCTGGGTCAGCTCGCCCTTGAGCCGCTCGAGCTCGAGGTCGATCGAGGTGCCGGCGCCCATCCGGTCCAGCTCGGCCTGGATGTCGTCGCGCGGCGTCCCGGACGCATCCTCGAGGGCACCGGAGGCCAGCAGCTCGTCGATCGCGCCCGCCCTGGCCTGCATCTGGGCGGTCTTGTCCTCGGCTCGCTGGATGGCCATGCCGACGTCGCCCATCTCCTCGGAGATGCCGGAGAACGCCTCGTTGATCCGGGTCTGGGCCTCGGCGGCGGTGTAGGTGGCCTTGATCGTCTCCTTCCTGGTGCGGAAGGTGTCCACCTTCGTCTGCAGCCGCTGCGAGGCCAGGGTCAGCTTCTCTTCCTCGCCCTGCAGCTGCGCGTACTGCGCCTCCAGGTCCGACAGCTGGCTCTGCGCCGACTGCCGGCGGCTGAGCGCCTCCCGGGCCAGATCCTCCCGCCCGGCGCCGAGCGCGTCCCTTGCCTGCTTCTCGAGCTTGCCCGACTGCTGGTTGATCTGGTTCATCTGCAGTTCGAGGCGCTTGCGGGACGTGGCCACGTCCGCCACGCCGCGGCGGACCTTCTGCAGCATCTCAAGCTGCCTCTGGTAGGAATAGTCCAGGGTTTCCCGGGGATCTTCCATCCGGTCCAGGGCCTTGTTGGCCTTGGACTTGAAGATGAGCGAAACCCTCTTCATCACGCTCATAGGCGCGTACGTCCCCTTCGTGCTGACGCCTCCGCCGCGCCGCGCTGCGCGTAGCCCCAGACAGGCGCCTCACGGTGAGCGTCGGCTGTTACCGCCGGCTGGTCAAGCCCACCCTACGCGGTTTTCCGGGTGCGAGTCATCACGGATCCGGCGCGAGCGGTGTACGTACCGGCGGTGCGCTGCGTCCCGTTAAGCTAGGTGCGTGTTCCGACGTCGCGACGCCGGGGCAGGCAGTGCCGTCGACGAGGCTGCGGCGGACGGATCCGGCTCCGGTACCCCGGGATCCGACGCTGACCAGTCAGCGGGCGGCGGTGCCGTCACGCCGGCCAAGGGCCGCCCGACCCCCAAGCGCAGCGAGGCCGAGCGCAGGCGGCGGCAGCCGTACAGCGCGCCGGCCAACCGGAAGGCCGCCACCCGCCAGTCCCGCACCAGGGACAGGGGCGACCGGGCGCGCCGGTACGAGGCGATGAAACGCGGCGAGGAGTGGGCGCTCGCGCCCCGGGACAAGGGCCCGGTCAAGGCGCTGACCCGGGACTACGTGGACTCGCGGCGCCGGTTCAGCGAGTACTACATGTACATCCTGCTGGCGCTCCTGGTAGTGCTGCTGTTCAAGAACAACAAGCTCGAAGTGGTCGTGTACCCGGTGGTCCTGCTGCTCGTGGTGGTCATCGTGGTCGAGGGGATCATGATCTCCCGCGGGGTGAAGAAGCTGGCCGCCGAGCGGTTCCCCGGCGAGAGCACCCGGGGCATCACCAGGTACGCGATCATGCGCACGCTGCAGATCCGCCGGTTCCGGATGCCCGCCCCCCGGGTAACCCCCGGCAGCAAGTTCTGACCCCTGGCCGGCCACTAGGGTCGGATTCATGAAACATCGTCATCTGGGCCGCAGCGGCCTGATGGTCAGCGAGATCGCGTACGGCAACTGGATCACGCACGGCTCCCAGGTCGAGGAGGACGCGGCCCGGGCCTGCGTGGCCGCCGCGCTCGACGAGGGCATCACCACCTTCGACACGGCCGACGTCTATGCGGGCACGCGGGCCGAGCAGGTGCTCGGCCGCGCGCTGGCGGGCATCCGCCGCGAGTCCGTCGAGATCTGCACGAAGGTGTACTGGCCCACCGGCGGCGGCCAGAACGACCGCGGCCTGTCCCGCAAGCACATCATGGAGGCGGTGCACGGCTCGCTGCGGCGGCTGGGGACCGACTACCTGGATCTGTACCAGGCCCACCGCTACGACAGCGAGACGCCGCTGGAGGAGACCATGCGCGCCTTCGACGACCTCGTCCGGCAGGGCAAGGTGCTGTACGTGGGGGTGTCCGAGTGGCGCGCCGAGCAGATCACCGACGCCCTGGCGATCGCCTATCACCTGGGCCTGGACCGGATCGTCTCCAACCAGCCGCAGTACAACATGATCTGGCGGGTGATCGAGACGGAGGTGATTCCGCTCTGCGAGAAAGAGGGGATCGGCCAGATCGTCTGGTCGCCGATCGCGCAGGGCGTGCTCACCGGCAAGTACCGGCCGGGCGAGGAGCCGCCGGCCGGCAGCCGCGCCACCGACCCGTCCGGGTCCGGGTTCATCCGGGACTACCTGAGCGATGAGCTGCTGGCCCGGGTAGGCCAGCTGCGGGCCATCGCCGACGACGCCGGGCTCTCGCTGCCGCAGCTCGCGATCGCGTGGACCCTGCAGAACCCGAACGTCTCCGCGGCGATCATCGGCGCGACCAGGCCCGAGCAGGTCAGGGAGAACGTGGGGGCGTCCGGCGTGCTGCTGGACGAGACGGTGATGCGCCGGATCGACGAGGCGCTCGGGCCGGTGATCGTGCGCGACCCGTCGCTCACCAGCAGCCCGGAGCGGCGGCCCTAGGGGGTCCTACTCGGCCGGGTGCAGGCTCATCGGGCCGTACTCGGTCCGGTCGCCCTCGCGCAGCGTCACCTGGTCCACGCCTGCCTCCAGCAGGCCGCGCCAGTTCTCGCCCAGCCAGCTCTCGGCGTCTGACTGGCTGGGGAAGCTCTCCGCCGGAAGGCCCCGGGCCGTGAGCACCGTTCCGTCTGCCTTCTCGAGCTGCCAGGTCCAGGCCATGACCGCACAAGATACCTCAGGCCGCCGCAGTGACCTCGGGCAGTACCTCCCGGGCCAGCCGTTCGGCTTGCTCGGCGGCGGGACGGCCCTCGGCGATGAAGTTCAGCGCGGTGAAGCCCGCCCGGACGAAGTCGGACAGCTGCGCGGCGACGGCACCGGGCGGGCCGGCCAGTACCGGCGGGCCCGCCGTCGCCTGCTCGTCCACCTGGACCTGCAGGTTGAGGGCGCAGGTGATCTGGCCGGGATCGCGGCCGGCCTCGCGGGCGGCGGCGAGCACCCGCTCGCGCATGACGGTCAGCTGCTCCGCCGAGACGTGGCCGAGCGAGGGAATCCAGCCATCGGCCAGCCGTCCGGTGACGGCGAGCGCCCGGTCGCCGAACGTGCCCAGCCAGATCGGGATGTCGTGGCCCGGCTTGGGCTCCAGCGCGGCCCCGGCCGTGCGATAGCGGCGGCCCTCGAAGCTGAAGCCGGGCTGCGACCACAGGCCGCGGGTGATCGTGATCGCCTCGGCCAGGCCATCCACCTTGTCCCGCGGCGACGGGACCCCGATACCGAACGCGCGGAACTCCTCGTCGCTGTAGCCGCCGCCGAGCCCGAGGATGAGCCGTCCGCCGGACAGCCGGTCCAGGGTCTCGGCCGCCTTGGCCACCATCGCCGGATACCGGTATGGCAGCCCGAGCACCCGGGTCGCCACCCGGATCCGCGAGGTGTGCGCGGCGATCCAGGACAGCATGGTCCACGTCTCATACGTGGGCTGGTCGCCGCACGGGTGGTCAGCGGTCGAGACGAAGTCGAAGCCGAGTTCTTCAGCCCGGCGGGCCAGCGCGACGGGATCCGCACCGAGGGCGGCCGACGCGGGCACGTTCAGTCCGAAGAGCAGTCCGGTCACGGGCGGTTCCCGGTCTGCGGGGGTAGTGCCGGTCATGTCTGATTCCTTTCCTCATTCGCCTGGTCGGCGATGGTCAGCCGGGGCAGCAGGAAGTGCACCAGCGGCCCGATGCTGACGGCGTAGAGCAGGGTGCCGATGCCGACCGTGCCGCCGAGCAGCCAGCCCGCGGCGAGCCCGGACAGCTCGATCGAGGTGCGGACCCGGCGGACCGGCCAGCCCCGCGCGGCCAGCCCGGTCATCAGGCCGTCGCGCGGGCCCGGGCCGAGGCCGGCGCCGACGTACAGGGCGGTGGCGACGGCATTGAGCACGATCGCCGCGGCCAGGAAGACGGCGCGCACAGCCATCGCGCGCGGCTGCGGCAGCAGCGGCAGCGCCGCGTCCATCACGAACCCGACGAGAACCGCGTCGCTGACCGTGCCGATCCCCGGCCGCTGCCGCAGCGGGATCCACAGCAGCAGCACGGCCACGCCGGTGCCGTTGACCACCCAGCCGATGGGCAGCCCGGTCCGCCGGGCCAGGCCCTGGTGGAACACGTCCCACGGGTCCAGGCCGAGCCGGGCGGAGAGCATCAGCGCCACGCTGACGCCGAACAGGACGATCCCGGCGTAGAGGCTGGCCAGGCGGCGGGCGGCCGGCCGGCCGGGTGCCAGCCCCCGCAGCCACGCGGCCGCGGGCAGGCCCTGCCCCCGCAGCCGCGCGGCCGCCGCTGGCAGGCTCGGCCCCCGCGCGCCGCCCGGCCCCGCCCGGTCGATGTGACATCGCGATTCACCGGACACGGCCGGCGTGACATCGTCGTGACCGGGACGCGCACAGGTGGTTGACACGTCAACTGACGATACGCCGAATTAGTAGACGCGTCAACTACCTGCTAGCCTGGTGCCGTGACCGAACCACGCTGGCTCAGCCCGGCGCAGGCCCGCGCCTGGCTCGGGTACCGCCAGATGCGCGCCGTGCTCGACCTGCAGCTGAGCCGCGACCTGGCGCGGGACTGCGGGCTGTCGGAGGCGGACTACGACGTGCTGTCCAACGTGTCGGAGTCCGCCGCCGGCAGCCTGCGGCTGGGTGACCTGGCCGCGCACATGCTCTGGTCGAAGAGCCGGCTCTCGCATCACGTCGCCCGGATGGAGCGGCGCGGCCTGGTCGCGCGCCAGGACTGCCCGTCGGACGGGCGCGGCGCCGTCCTCACGCTGACCGAGGCCGGCTGGGCGGTGATCAGGGCCGCGGCGCCCGCGCACGTGGAGTCGGTCCGCGAGCACTTCATGGACCTGCTGACCGACGAGCAGGTCCGGGTGCTCGGCGATCTCACCGAGACCGTGCTGGCCCACCTGCGCCAGGCCAACGGCCGGGAACCCGCGCACCGGGCAGCGGGAAGCTGTTAGGTTTTTAACCGCCGCAGCAGTTCGTTACGAAAGGGTCACTGTCCCGATGGGGGACGGGGTGATGACGGCATGACGCGCATCGTAGTCATTGGTGACCTCATGACGGACACGGTCGCGCACGCGGCCCTGCCGCTGGCCAAGGGAAGCGACACGCCGGCCGCGGTCACCATGCACGGCGGGGGCTCGGGGGCGAACGTGGCGGCCTGGCTGGCCGTGGACGGGGCCGAGGTCGCCTTCGTCGGCAGGCGCGGATCCGACATCGCCGGCCGGAACCGGGACATGGAGCTGATGGGGTACGGCGTCGACGCCCGCCTCGTGATGGACCCGGAGCGGCCGACCGGGACCTGCGTGGTCATGGTGACGCACAAGGGCGACCGGACGATGATGTCCGACCCGGGGGCCAACGCCGCGCTGTCCCCCGATGACCTGCCCCAGGACCTGTTCGTTCCCGGCTGCCACCTGCACGTGTCGGGGTACACGCTGCTGAACCAGGGTTCCCGGCCCGCCGCGCTGGCGGCGTGCCAGGTCGCCTCGCGGGCCGGGATGACGGTGTCGGTGGACGCGGCGTCGGCGGCGCCGGTGGAACGGGCCGGCGCCGAGCCCTTCCTGCAGATGAGCAACGGGGCCTCGCTGCTGCTGGTGAACGAGGCCGAGGCGGCCGTGCTGACCGGGCGCGAGGATCCGGAACAGGCTGCCCGGGTGCTCACCGCCTGGTATCCGCAGGTGGTCATGAAGCTCGGCGCCGAGGGGGCGCTGTTCTGCACCAACGGCCGGACCGAGCCGGTGCGGTCCCCGGCCCTGCCGGTAGAGCGCATCATCGACGGGACCGGCGCGGGCGACGCCTTCTGCGCCGGCTTCCTGCCGCCCTGGCTGAACAAGAAGCCGCCCGGCGAGGCACTGGCCAGCGGCTGCAGGCTGGCCGCTCAGGCGCTGGCCATGCTCGGCGCCCGCCCGGCGCTCTGACGTGCGCGCGATTGCCGGCCGGCCGGGCACGTGACCGGGTACCTGGACCGGCTGTTCTCGCTGGACGGCCGGGTCGCCGTGGTGACCGGCGGCAGCTCGGGCATCGGCCGGGCGATCGCCGGGGCGCTGGCGCACGCGGGTGCCCGGGTCGTGGTGATGGCTCGCGGGCAGGGCGGGCTGGACGAGACGGTGCGCGAATTGCGGGCGGCTGGCCGCGCGGCGGTCGCGGTACGCGCCGACGTCGGCGACCGGGCCGCGCTGGCCCGGGCCGCAGACGCGGCTGCGGGGGAATTTGGCGAGCCGGACATCCTGGTCAACTCGGCCGGGATCAACCTGCGGCCGCCGATGGACGCCCTGTCGCTGGCGGACTGGGACCAGACGATCGCGGTCAACCTCACCGCGCCGTTCGTGCTGGGGCAGCGGTTCGGGCCGGTGATGGCCGAGCGGGGCTGGGGCCGGATCATCAACATCGCCTCGCAGCAGGCGATCCGGGCGTTCGGCAACAGCGGGGCCTACGGCGCGTCCAAGGGCGGCCTGGTCTCGCTGACCCGGTCGCAGTCCGAGGCGTGGGCCGGCCGCGGCGTATGCTGCAACGCGATATCGCCCGGGTTCGTGGCCACGCCGCTCACCGCCGCGGTGGCGTCGGATCCGGCTCGTTCGGCGGTGCTGGCCGCCAGGACCATGGCCGGACGCAACGGCGAGGCCGCCGACTTCGAGGGGGTCGCGGTGTTCCTGGCCAGCCGGGCCAGCGACTACGTGACCGGGCAGGTCATCTTCGTCAACGGCGGCTTCTCGGCCAGCTGAGCCGGCCGCCCCACGACCAGGCAGGTCGTCTTCGCCAGCGGCGGCTTCGAGCCAGCTGAGCTTGCCCGGGGCCGGGCGGCGCGCGTGAGGCACGCCGGGGGCGTTCGGCCTGATTGTCGCCCGGCGGCGGAAGAATGGCAGTCATGACCCGACGCAGCACCACCCGCCAGGCCGCCCCGCGCTCGTCCGGCCGCCCGCCCGGCCCGCCGGACGACTTCGAGGAGAGCATCGTCGACATCGACGTTGCCGAGGAGATGCGGGGCAGCTACCTCGAGTACGCGTACTCGGTCATCTACCAGCGCGCGCTGCCCGACGCCCGGGACGGGCTGAAGCCGGTGCAGCGCCGGATCCTGTTCCAGATGAACGCGATGGGCCTGCGGCCGGACCGCGGTCACGTCAAGTGCGCCCGGGTGGTCGGCGAGGTGATGGGCCGGCTGCACCCGCACAGCGACACGGCGATCTACGACGCGCTGGTCCGGATGGCCGCGCAACCGATGGTGCTGCGGCTGCCGCTGATCGACGGGCACGGCAACTTCGGCTCGCTCGGCGGCGATGACGCGCCGGCCGCGATGCGCTACACCGAGGCCCGGCTGGACGCCGCGGCCATGGAGATGGTGGCGTCGATCGGCGAGGACACCGTCAACTTCGTGCCGAACTACGACGGCACCGAGACCCAGCCCGAGGTGCTTCCCGCCGGGCTGCCGAACCTGCTGGTCAACGGGGCCTCCGGGATCGCGGTCGGGATGGCTACGAACATGGCGCCGCACAATCTCGGCGAAGTGATCAGCGCGGCCCGGCACCTGATCGCGAACCCGGATGCCACGCTCGACGAGCTGATGCGCTTCGTGCCGGGGCCCGACCTGCCCACCGGAGGGAAGATCGTCGGCCTGGACGGGATCCGGGAGGCGTACGCGACCGGCCGCGGCATGTTCCGGACCCGGGCCGCCGCGCGGGTGGAGAAGATCACCCCGCGGCGCGCCGGGATCATCGTCACCGAGCTGCCTTACAACGTCGGCCCGGAGAAGGTGATCGCCCGGATCAAGGACCTGGTGCAGGCCAAGAAGCTGAACGGCATCAGCGACCTCAAGGATCTCACCGACCGCAAGCGCGGCCTGCACCTGGTGATCGAGGTCCGCAGCGGGTTCCACCCCGAGGCCGTGCTGGCCGAGCTGTACCGGCTGACGCCGATGGAGGAGACGTTCGGCATCAACAACGTGGCGCTGGTGGACGGGCAGCCGCGGGTACTCGGGCTGCGCGAGCTGCTCGAGATCTATGTCGCGCACCGGCTCGACGTGGTGCGGCGCCGGTCGCAGTTCCGGCGGCGGGGCCGCGAGGATCGGCTGCACCTGGTGGACGGCCTGCTCATCGCGCTGCTGAACATCGACGAGGTCATCCAGGTGATCAGGTCGAGCGACGACGCCGCCACCGCCAAGTCGCGGCTGATGTCGGTGTTCGACCTGTCCGCGGTGCAGGCCCAGTACATCCTGGACACCCCGCTGCGCAGGCTCACCAAGTACGACCGGCTCGAGCTCGAGTCCGAGCGGGAGACGCTGCAGCGGGAGATCGCCGAGCTGACCGCGATCCTCGATTCCGAGGAGCAGATGCGCAAGGTGGTCTCGGCCGAGCTGGCGGCCGTGGCGAAGAAGTTCGCCAGCCCGCGCCGGACGGTGCTGCTGGAGAGCGGCGGGGCGGCGCTCACCGCCGCTGTCCCGCTCGAGGTTGCTGACGATCCGTGCACCGTGCTGCTGTCGTCGGCAGGGCTGCTGGCCCGGTCCACGGGGGTGTTCGACGCCGAACGGGCGCAGCCCGGCGCCGGGCCGCCTGGCCCGCGTTCGGCGCACGACGTCATCGTCTCCGCCGTCCCGGCCACGACCCGCGGCACGATCGCGGTCGTCACGTCCGCGGGCCGGCTGATCAGGCTCGGCGTCCTTGAGCTGCCCGCGCTGCCGCCGAGCGCGCACTCCCCTGGCCTGGCCGGCGGCGCCCCGGCCGGCGAGTTCGTCTCGCTGCCGCGCGGCGAGACCGTGGTGGGGCTGGCCACGGTCGATGCCGCCGGGGCCGGGCTGGCGCTCGGCACGGCGTCCGGCGTGGTCAAGCGGGTCAGCCCTGACTACCCGCAGACCCAGCCGGAATTCGACGTGATCGCCCTGCGCGACGGCGATCGGGTGGTCGGCGCGGTCCAGCTGACCAGCGAGGACCAGGATCTGGTCTTCATCACCAGCGACGCGCAGCTGCTGCGGTTCGGCGCTTCGTCGGTTCGGCCGCAGGGCCGCTCGGCCGGCGGCGTGGCAGGCATCCGGCTGTCCCGTGGCGCCTCGGTCATCTGGTTCGGTGCCGCCGGCCCGTTCGCGGCCGCCCCGGCGGCCGGCGGCGGCGCCGCCGGAGCGGCCGGCCCGGCTGACGGCGTGGTCGTGACGGTCGCCGGAGCGGCCGGCGCCCTGCCCGGCACGGCCGCGGGCACCGCGAAGGTGAGCCCGTACGCCGAGTTCCCGCCGAAGGGCCGGGGCACCGGCGGGGTGCGCTGCCACCGGTTCCTGCGCGGCGAGGACGCCCTGGTGCTCGCCTGGGCCGGCGCGGCGCCCGCGCTCGGCGCGACCGAGGCGGGCACGCCTGTCGATCTGCCCCCGCCGGACGGCCGCCGGGACGGTTCGGGCACTAGGGTGACCCAGCCCCTGGCCGCTGTCGGCGGCACCACTTCGGCGGCCAACGAGTACCTGACCGGCACCTAGCGCGGCGGCCAGGTTGCCGCCCCCGCACCGGGCGGGCGCAGACTCACATGAAACTCGCATGTGCGTCACACTCGATGCGTGCGTTGAGGTGGTCAGATGACCGGGTGCGGAAAGAGCGAGGCGATGGGTAGAGCGGCAGCGGGCCAGCCCGCTGACCGTGGCGGGCTGCTGGTGGTCGACGACGAGCCGTTCCTGCGCGACGCGGTGGCCGCCTCGCTGCGGTTCCTCGGCTTCGAGGTGACCGCTGCCGAGACCGGGACCGAGGCGCTGCGGCTGGCCCGCAACGGCCGGTTCGACCTGGTCGTGCTGGATGTGATGCTGCCCGATGTAGACGGGTTCGAGGTGGTCCGCCGGCTGCGCAGGGACGGCAGCCGGGTTCCGGTGATCTTCCTGACCGCCCGGGATACCCAGGAGGACAAGGTGACCGGTCTGACCCTGGGCGGCGATGACTACCTGACCAAGCCGTTCGGGCTGGAGGAGCTGGCCGCCCGGATCCGCAGCGTGCTGCGCCGCACCCGCCCCGGCCCGCAGGGCCCGGCGCTCGCGTTCGCCGACATCGAGCTGGACCAGGACAGCTACGAGGTCCGCCGCGCTGGTCAGCTGATCGACCTGTCGCCGACCGAGTTCCGGCTGCTGCGCTACCTGATGCTCAACCCGGGCCGGGTGCTGACCCGGGCGCAGCTGCTGGCCCACGTTTGGGACTACGACTTCGGCGGCTCCAGCACCGTCGTGGCGACCTACGTCGCCTACCTGCGGCGCAAGCTGGCCGTCCACGGCCAGGACGTGATCCACACCCAGCGCGGCGTCGGCTACAGCCTCCGGCTGCCTCGCGGCCCAGCCGACCAGGCCGACCCCGGCAGGACCGACGAGGCGGATCCCGGCGGGGGCGGCCGCGATGACTTCGGGAGACCGGAATGACGCCGAGCTGGGTCCGGCGAGGCCGCCGGCGGCTGGGCCGGCCCGCACACGGGGATGACGCCGAGCCGGACCCGGCAGGCCCGCCGGCGTCTCGGCCGGGCCGGCGGCGCAGATGACGCCGACCTGGGCCCGGCGGGCTCGCCGGCGCCTGGGCAGGGCGCGGGACCGGCTCCGCCGGGCACGGCTGCGCTCCCGGGTGCTGGCGGGGGTGCTGGCGGTCACCCTGGCCGCCCTGGTGGCCTTCGACATAGCCGCGGTCACCGCGCTGCGCGGCTACCTGCTCAACCAGACCGATGCGAAGCTGCAGTCAGTTCTGGCCCTGTACCGGCCGTTCAGCGCGGGCATCAGGGTGGTGACTCCGCAGCAGCGTCCCCGGCAAGCCAGGCTTCCCGTGCACTGCCGCGGGGCCGCGACCGCACCGGCGTCTCCCAGGGCGATAGCGGGGTGCGGTTTTGCCGGGCCGAGGTTCGTGTTGCCCCCCGCCCTGGCGGGGTTCCTGGTCGGGACCGCGGTCGGACCCGCGTCGGGCCAGGGCCCGCGGCTGTCTTTCCTGGTCAAAGGAGGGCAGGATCTCATCCCCCGGCTGCCCGCAGACCTGCGCGACCTGGCCGCCGGTCACCGCGGCCAGACCGTGACCAGCACTGACGGGCGGAACCAGCTCCGGCTGATGGCCGAGTCCTTCCCCGGTACCGGCATCGTCTACGCCACCGCCAGCCTCGGTGACCTCAACAGCACGGTCGGCCAGCTCGAGCTCATCCTGGTCATCGGCTCGATCGCTGCCGGGCTGCTCGCCGCCGCCGGGACCGCCGCGGTGATGCGCCGCGGCCTGCGGCCGATCGAGACGATGGCCGCACAGGCCGACAAGATCACCGCCGGGGACCTCACCGGCCGGGTGAGCCCGCACGACGCGCGCACCGAGGTCGGCCGGCTCGGCCGCGCGCTCAACGGCATGCTCGCTCGCATCCAGGGCTTCGTCGCCGAGCGCGAGGCCAGCCAGCAGGCCACCAGCCGGTTCTTCGCCGACGCCAGCCACGAGCTGCGCACCCCGCTGGCCTCGCTGCGGGCCAATGCCGAGCTCTACCAGCAAGGCGCCCTGCCCGAGCGCGCCCAGGTCGACGAGGCGATGCGGCGCATCACGGCCGAAGCGCGGCGGATGGGCGGCCTGGTCAACGACATGCTCCGGCTGGCCCGCCTGGACCAGCACCCCGAGCAGCAGCACGACCGGGTCGACCTCACCGCCCTGGCCGGCGAGTGCACCCGGCGGGCCCGCACCAGCCATCCCGGGTACACCTGGCACGCCCGCATCGCCCCCCGCCTGGTGACCACGGGCGACGAGGAACTGCTGCGCCGGGCCCTGGATAACCTGCTCGGCAACGTCGCCGCGCACGCCCCGCCCGGCACCAGCGCCACGCTCACCGCTGCCCGGCGTGACGCCGCCATCAGCGTCGAAGTCAGCGACGACGGCCCCGGCGTCCCCGGCGACCAGCTTCCCCGCATCTTCGACCGCTTCTTCCGGGCCGGCGCTCCGTCTCCGCGTCCCGGTTCCGGTCTCGGCCTGGCCATCGTCGCCGCGACCGCCGCCGCCCACCACGGCACCGTCCTGGCCACCCCCAACGACCCGCACGGCCTGGTCGTCACCCTCACCCTCCCCGCCTCCCCGGGCCCCCCGGCTAGCACCGGCCCGGATGAGCCCGGCGACAGCGCCGGTGCAGCCAGCCAGGTGACCGGGATCGTCTAGCCCGCGCGGCCCGCCGCGACCACCCTGATCTCCGGGATCGTCTAACCTCCGACCAGGCTGCCGTCCTTCCTCTGCGCCGCGCGTCCTCCAGGGAGGGACCCATCGGCTCGGACGCCCGACGGCCGGCGACGCCGAATGTCGGTCATCCGAGCGACCGCCTCCCTTGAACAGGTCTGACGGGGGCGCTTGCCCGGGCGGGCGGCGTTCGGCGCAGCCGACAGCCGCCAGTCCCGGGTGAGTGTCCCCGGCTCGCCCGTTCGGAAGAAAAATCAGGCGTCGATCCGGGACAGGTCAAGCTCCGCCGCGCCGCCGACGATGAAGTCCCGGCGCGGCGCCACCTCGGACCCCATCAGCAACTCGAAGATGCCCGCGGCCGCCGCCGCGGCCTCGATCCTGATCCGGCGCAGGGTGCGGTGCCGCGGATCCATGGTGGTCTCGGCTAGCTGGACGGCGTCCATCTCGCCCAGGCCCTTGTACCGCTGCACCGGCTCCTTCCAGCGCTGTCCGCGGCGCTCGAGTTCGAGCAGGGTGCGGGTGAGCTCGGGGTCGGTATAGGTGTAGCGGTACTTCGGCTGGCCTTTGCGCGGGCTGGACAGCTCGATCCGGTGCAGCGGCGGCACCGCGGCGAACACCCGGCCCGCCTCCAGCAGCGGGAGCATGTACCGATGGAACAGGGTGAGCAGCAGGGTCCGGATATGCGCGCCATCCACGTCGGCATCGGTGTTGTGCGTGAGGAGCCCGCCTGTCCCTGAGATGAAATTCTCGTCGTCCGGGACCGAGAGGTCATACACGTCGCCGTCGTAGTCGAAGACTTCGATTTTGCGTATGGCCAGGCCGACCAGCGACTCCGAAATCCTCGTGTAGTGAGTTCTGGTGCCCTCGGCCGCAATTCGCGCGTCATACGCGTCCGCGCAGCGGGCCTGGCGCCACAGCCGGCGGAGCCGTGACAGGTCCTGTTTTGCGACGACGACGACCGCGTAACTTGGCCCGGTGTGAACGTCCTGCCCGCGGATCCGGAAGACCCCGCCCGGCCTCTCATGCATGCCCGCCATCACGCCGAGCTGTGACAGCAGGTAGACGAGCCCGTTCGCCAGGTCACGCGAGGACGTGGCCAGGGTGACATGTCTCCCGCTGGGATCTTTGGTCCCGTCCCCGAGGAAGTAGCCCTCCAGGAAAGCGAGCTGATGATCCTCGCAGACGTTGAGTATCAGGTCGGGCAGCCGCTTGCGGGTCGCCGTCCCGCCCATGCCTACCGCCCGGATCAGCCGGGCCAGGACGGGCGCATGGACGTATACCTGCCGGCTGGCTGGACGGCCCTTCGGACGGGCCACGACGGGACGCAGGCCAGTCACCGCGACGATGGCGTCGCAGAGTCCCGGGATGTAGCGGTCGTCATCGGCTCCGAGCGAGAAGTTGAGGCGCGAGGCATGACTCGACAGGGAGCCCTCGGCCAGGTACCAGCCGAGCAGGTAGCACAAGTCCTGGCTGACGGGCAGGTACCGTGGCACGGCCCGCGCACGGTGGGCGCGGGCGCAGATCCTCACATCCCGGGCGTCGGGCTGCCGCGCGAGCCAGTCAAGATCTTCCTCGGTGAGATCGGCAAGCCAGGCTGCCGGGGAGGTAGCCCGGTAGCGCTCGTTCGCCGAGGATCTTGCCGCCCACTGATCCACGTGTGACGGGACTTCCTCGGCTGCGCGCGGCCATGGCTCCCCGAGCCTGGTGAGGTAGCGGGCCAGGACCGGGGCGGGCGGCAGGCTGCGCAGCGTCTCGAACTCGCTGATGCTGCACGCCTGCCGGTAGCCGAGCCCCGCGGCCATGGCCGCACAGGTGATGCCGTGAGCCCTCCTGACCTCCGCCAGACGCCTCCACTCTTCCCGCGGCAGCCGGATTCTCGGCTCGCCGCGCCGCAGCAGCGCCGGCTGCCTCGCCGCGGTATGGCCGGCCCTCAGCCGCCGCACTGCCTCGCCCTCGATCCGCAGATTGCGGTCCAGGCCGGCGCGGTTGAGAATCAGGGCCAGGTCGATCTCCTGCTGGGGGGCCGGCCGCGGGATCCGGCGCGGCGCAACCACGACGTCCCCGACCGCCAGTTCGCCGGCTGGCCGGACGACGAGCTCGCCATCGGCATGGGTGAAGACGCTGTGGCCGCCGGTGACCGTCACGGAGCGGCCGTAGGCAGTCGTGATCCGGTACATCTGGCCACGGTGCCGGTGGCGGATGAATTGCTTGACCGGGCTCAGCCGGGTCTGCCACGTGTCCAGGTCAACGCTTACGGTGCCGGCGAGTTCACCGGCCCAGGGTGAATCGATCTGCGCGTCGATAGCCGGGCCCATCGCCCGCAGCACGAAACGGCCGTCCTGATCGGTGAAGAGCGCCGGCTCCCCGGGCGCCACTGACATCAGGACGACCCGGCCGTAGCGCGCCGCGTCCAGGTCGAACGCGGCTCCCGAGCCGGCCCCGATCACCTGGATGATCGACGCGCACTCGGCGTTCTTCAGCATGTCGGCCAGTGAGGACTTCTGCACGTTGAGGATCTTGCCCCGGATCGGCAGCAGGGCCTGGAACTCGGAGTCCCGGGCCAGCTTGGCCGTGCCGAGGGCGGAGTCGCCCTCGACGATGAACAGCTCGCTGCGGTCATCGGCCGTCCGGCAGTCAGCCAGCTTGGCTGGCAGTGCCGAGCTGGCCAGCGCGGTCTTGCGGCGCTGGTTCTCCCGGTGCTCGCGGGCGGAGATGCGCGTCTTGGCCGCCGCAACGATCTTGTCGAGCACGGCGCGGGCCTGGGCCTTGGCGCCCCGGGGCGGGGACTCGAAGTAGGACTTCAGCTCGGCCGCGACGACCTGGGCCACGATCCGGGAGGCGGCCGGGGTGCCGAGCACCTCCTTGGTCTGCCCCTCGAACTGCGGCTCGGGCAGCCGCACGGCGACGACCGCGGTCAGCCCCTCGAGCACGTCTTCCTTGATCACCGGCTCGTCGCCGTTCTTCAGCAGCCGGGCCGCCCGCAGCTGCTCGTTCAGCGTCCGGATCAGGGCCCGCTCGAAACCGGTCACGTGAGTGCCGCCCTTGGGAGTGGCGATCACGTTGACGAACGAGCGGGTGACGGTGTCGTAGCCGGTCCCCCACTGCAGCGCGACGTCCACGGTCAGCTCGCGCTCCACGTCTGCCGGGGTCATGTGGCCCTGCTCGTCGAGTACCGGCACGGTCTCGGTGAACTGCCCCTGGCCGTTCAGCCGCAGCACCTCGGTGACCGGATCGCCGGAGCCCAGGTGCGCGCAGAACTCGCTGATGCCGCCGTCGAAGGAGAACTCGGCCTCCGCGGCGGGGCGGTCCGGCTGGCTTTCGTCCCGGATCCGGATCATGAGCCCGGGGACGAGGTACGCCGTCTGCCGCGCCCGCTCGGTGAGCGCGTCGAAGGCGAACGCGGAGTCGCGCACGAACACCTGCGGATCCGGCCAGAACCGGCTCCTGGTGCCCGTCACCCGCTTGGCGACGCGGCGTTCCTTCCGCAGCCCGGAGGCCGGCGAGAAGCGGGCGTCCGGGCCCGGCCCCGCGAACACGCCGGGGACGCCGCGGCGGAAGCTCGCCGCCCAGGTGTGGCCCTCCCGGTCCACCTCCACGTCGAACCGTGCCGACAGCGCGTTGACCACGGAGGCGCCCACGCCGTGCAGGCCGCCGGAAGCGGTGTAGGAACCGCCGCCGAACTTGCCGCCGGCGTGCAGCCGGGTCATCACCAGTTCCACGCCGGTGAGCCCGGTCTTGGGCTCGGAGTCCACCGGGATGCCGCGGCCCTGGTCGCGTACCTCGGCGGAGGAGTCGGCGTGCAGCACGATCTCGACCCGGGATCCCGTGCCCGGCCAGCGCCTCGTCCACGGAGTTGTCGATGATCTCCCACAGGCAGTGCAGCAGGCCGCGGCTGTCCGTGGACCCGATGTACATGCCCGGCCGCTTGCGCACTGCCTCCAGGCCCTCCAGGACGGACAGATGGCGTGCCGTGTAGGCGTCGCCCGGATGCGGCTCGCGGGACGGAAAGCCGGCAGCGCTGGCTGCACCGTGCTGGGCTGCACCGTGCTGGGCTGCACCGTGCTGGGCTGCACTGTGCTCGGCTGTACCGCGCTTAGCTGCACTGCGTCTGGCTGCGCTGGGGGCAGTCACGAGGCACTCCTCAGGCGTCGGCCGGGCGGCGGGCCGTCCGGATGAACACACCGCAGACTAGTCCGCCGCGCGCCGTGCCGCGCGAAGGCGCGCCGGCAGGTAAATTCGTTATTTTGCCCACTACCTGCGGTAACATTGGCGGCACGGTAGATGAAGGAGAGCGCGGCGGCGCGGCCGGGCGGGCCGGCGGAGGCGGCCGGGGGCCGGTCACCGGCGGCGAAGGAAGGCCCTGGCGCGCGCGCCGGGACTGACGGGGTTTCGCTTATGGCGTAGGTCATGCCGCTGGGGGAAGGCTGGCGCCCGTGCCAACGTTGTGTAGTAGTGGAGATAGCGAGTGACTGGCGCCAGCCGGATGCAGAAGCCGGAGGCACGAGGCGAGGAGCGACGTTGACAGGAGCAATAGCCCCAACCAAGCCGCTGACCGCCGCGGACGTGTGCGACCGCTGCGGGGCCCGGGCTTATGTCCGAGTACTGCTTCCGGGATCCACAGAGCTCCTTTTCTGTGCGCATCACGCGCGTAAGCACGCTGAGGCTCTGGCTAAGGTCGCGGTGGAGATACAGGACGAGACCAGCCTGCTCACCGATGCCAAGGAGAGCGGGGACTCCGGCCCGGCGGACTAGCCGGAAAGCCTGCTAAGCAAAGAGCCCCGCGCAGGCCGGCGCGGGGCTCCTGCGTGTCCGGCCGGTTTCCTAGTCGAGGTAATCCCGGAGCACCTGGGACCGGGACGGGTGCCGCAGCTTCGACATCGTCTTGGACTCGATCTGCCGGATCCGCTCCCTGGTGACCCCGTAGACCTTGCCGATCTCGTCAAGGGTCTTGGGCTGCCCGTCGGTCAGCCCGAACCGCATCGACACCACGCCGGCCTCGCGCTCGGAGAGCGTGTCGAGCACCGAGTGCAGCTGCTCCTGCAGCAGCGTGAAGCTGACCGCCTCACCCGGCTGGATGGCCTCGGAGTCCTCGATGAGATCACCGAACTCGCTGTCGCCGTCTTCACCCAGCGGAGTGTGCAGTGATATCGGCTCCCGGCCGTACTTCTGCACCTCGATGACCTTCTCCGGAGTCATGTCCAGCTCGGCCGCGAGTTCCTCGGGGGTTGGCTCGCGGCCCAGGTCCTGCAGCATCTGGCGCTGCACCCGGGCGAGCTTGTTGATGACCTCGACCATGTGTACCGGAATCCGGATGGTCCTGGCCTGGTCAGCCATCGCTCGGGTGATGGCCTGCCGGATCCACCAGGTGGCATAGGTGGAGAACTTGTAGCCCTTGGTGTAGTCGAACTTCTCCACCGCTCGGATCAGCCCGAGGTTGCCCTCCTGGATCAGGTCGAGGAACAGCATCCCCCGGCCGGTGTACCGCTTGGCGAGCGACACGACAAGGCGCAAGTTGGCCTCGAGCAGGTGATTCTTGGCCCGGCGGCCATCGGAGGCGATCCACTCCAGGTCCAGGGCCTGGTCTGAGCCGGGCAGCGCGTTCGTCTCGGCGAGCTTCTCCTCGGCGAACAGCCCGGCCTCGATCCGCTTGGCCAGCTCGACCTCCTGCTCGGCGTTGAGCAGCGGTACCTTGCCGATCTGCTTGAGGTAGTCCTTGACCGGGTCGGCGGTGGCCCCGGCCGCGGCCACCTGCGCAGCCGGCAGGTCATCGTCGTCGTCACCGTAGACGAAGACGTCCTCCTCGCCGCTGTCCGCGCCGGCCGCCTGGCCCGGCGCGGCGGCCGCCGCGCCGGATGGCTGGTCGGCTCCCGGGGCTGCCTCGTCGGCCTCGTCGGCCTCGTCCGCGGCATCGGCCGCGTCATCGGCCACGTCGGCCACCGGATCGGTGACGTCGTCTACGTCGGCGAGCTCGGCGACGACAAGCGCCTCATCGATCTCCACGTCGACGTCGACGTCGACGACCGCGATATCGACCACTGCATCGAGATCAGCCGGATGATCCAGGCTGTCTATTGCCAGTTCGCTTTCCGCGGTGTCCTGCACCCAGGTCTCCATCTCCCGCGCTTCGGAGGCTTCGGCCGGGTCAGCGGCCGTCATCCCCTTCCCGGCGCTCTTCCCGTCAGCGGACTTCTTGCCTTCCGGCCGGCCAGCTGCGCCGGAACGCCGGCGCTTGCCGCCACCTGTGGAGCCGTTCTCTGGCGGGCCGGCACCCGCCTCGCGTGACGCCTGGCCAGCCCGCTGCTTCCTCGCCGCGGAGTTGGCAGCGCTCACCATCGCCACCCCTTCCTTCGCCGGGCGGTGACCGGCCGCACCCGGCTGACCGAACTAGCAGGCGACACGGATACTCTCCTGCGCACGTATAGCGAGAATTGGACCCTACCGCGACGCCCCGGCTGCTGGGGTCGTGCCAGGAGGCGAACCACCGTCACGGCTCAGCACCGATGCTTGCCGCCCGCCTCCTGACTTCCACCCTAGGCGGACTTCAGGAGTGACTTGGCCAGCCAGGCCCCTCATTACTGCCCTCCCTGTCCTGCTCGGGCACATGCAGCACGAGCACGGTGACATCGTCGTCTTGTTCATATCCGGCCAGCATCCGGTCAACCAGGTACTCCAGCAGGCGGTCGGGATGCCCGATCGCGTCGGGCGGCGCCTGGCCGGCCACCGCAAGCAGCTCGTCCAGCCCGGCGTCGAGACCGCGGGTGCGGTTCTCAACTAGTCCATCGGAGTAGAAGACCACAGTGTTGCCGGCCGGGACCCGGAAAGAATGCTGCTGGCGGGGACTCGCCCAGCCGAGCGGGGTGCCTGCCTCGATCGTGTCGAAGCTCGGCGGGTCGCCGCGGTGCAGCCGGAGCGGCGGCAGATGGCCGGCGTTCCCGGCCAGCCCTTCGCCGGTCGCCGGGTCGATGACCAGGTAGGCGACCGTGGTCACCTGCTCGTCCAGCTCGGTCGCGTTGAACAGCCGGTCCAGCCCGGCCAGCACCGCCGCCGGCCGCGGATCGGTCAGGGCGAGCGCACGAAGCGCGTTGCGCACCCGGCCCATCCCCGCGGCGGCGGTCAGTCCCTTGCCCATGACGTCGCCCGCCGCGATGGCCAGCCGCCCGTCCGGGAGCTTGAAGGCGTCGTACCAGTCGCCGCCGATCTCCATGTTCCTGGTGACCGGCAGGTACCGGGCCTCGAGGATGATCCCGGGGACGGTCGGCAGCCGGTCCGGCAGCAGGCTGCGCTGCAGCGTCTCCGCCGTGGTGTGCTCGCGCTCGAACAGGGAGGCCCGCTCCACCGCGAGCGCGCACTGGCCGGCCAGCGCCTCCAGGAACACCCGTTCCTCTTCGGTGATCCTCCGCGGCCTGGTGAACGAGAACCTGATCGCGCCGAGCGGTGCGCCCGCGGCCAGCAGCGGCAGCCCGACCCAGGCCTGCTCGTCGCTGTGCCGCAGGTAGAGGTCGACGTTCGCGTCGGGCTCGAAAAGCCTGCGCAGCGCGGCCGGATCCTCGACCAGCACCGGACGCCTGCTGGTGATGGCCGCGGTGATCACGCTCGGCACGTCCAGCGGGAGCTCACCCTGCGGGCCCCCCGGGTTGACGGTGCGCAGCCGTACCCCGTCGGGGTCGAGCAGCGCCACCGCCGACCGCTCCGCCCCGACCGCGGACCGCCCGACCTCGGTGATCACCTCGACGACCTGCTCGACCGTGAGCGCCTCGGCGAGCATCGACGTGGCCTGCTGCAGCCTGGCCGTGCGCAGCGCCGCGGCGGACAGCTGCTCGGTGAGCCTGCCGCGCATCTCCTCGGCCTCGCGCTGGCCGGTGACGTCCGTGCTCGCGCCCACCCACTCGACGATCGTCCCGGCCCGCTCGATCGGAACGGCGCGCACGTCATAGTGCCGGTAGGCCCCGGCCTTGGTGCGCACCCGGTAGCGGTTGTCGAAGACCCGCCCGGTACGGACGCACTCCCGCCAGGCGTTCTCCACCCGGTCCCGGTCCTCGGGGTGGATGGCGTCCAGCCACCCGTTTCCCAGGTACTCCTCGAGCGACTGGCCGGTGATCAGGCGCCACTCGGGTGAGTCCTCCGCGATCTCCCCGGTCGGCGCGGTCACCCAGACCACCTGCGCGCCCGCCTGCACGAGCGAGCGGTACCTGGCCTCGCTCCGCCGGACGGCCTCGGCCGAATGCTGGCGGTCGGTGATGTCGGCGGCGATCAGCACCACGCCGGTGATGTTCGTCTCGCCATCGTGGCAGGGGAACCAGGAGAAGGCCCAGTGCCGCTCGCGGCCTGCCGCCGGCTCCGCCGGGCGCGCGGCCGGGACCGCCGGCGACGCCGCGGCGACAGGCTGGTCGGCTTCGAGGACCGGCTGGTCGTCGGCGAGCACCCGGCGCAGGGCCGTCTCGGCCCTGGCCGCGAGCGCGGCCGGCCAGACCTCTGGCGGCCTGCGTCCCAGGTGATCCTCCGGGCGCATCCCGTGCAGCCGGGCCAGCGTCTGGTTGACGCGGCGGAACCGGAGATCGGCGTCGAAGAACGCGAACCCGATGGGGGCCTCGCGCAGGAGCGTGTCGAGGAGGGCGGAGTCTGACGCCTCCAGGCCGGACACCCGCGGCTCGGGCACGGACGTGTCCGTGCTCATCCGTTGCCACCGCGTCGCATTCGGGCGCCTGGCATGGGGCGGCTCCTTCCTGCACTTTGCCGACACAAGCAGGCTAGCGGCCAGGAGCGCGCGCTGGTAATCATTCGGCCGGCCTGGTGCCGGATGGCCGGCCGAGCGGGCCCGCAGGCGCGGCGGGAACCGCGAGAATCCTCCGGTGACATCGCGGTTGTGCGTACCATCGGTGCGTGTCGTCTGAAAGGCTGTGCCAGTGAACCCGCAGAGCCGACGACGCAGTCAGCCGCCCGGCGGTCCGGGTCACGGAATGACACGATCTGGATCGGCTGAGTCACCGTCGGCGGCGCTTTTCGCCGAGATGCTGCGCGCGGCCAGGGAGCTTCTGGCGGTGCGCAGCCCGCTCGATGCCGAGCTGCTGGTGAGCGAGATGCTCGGCACCTGGTGGGGTCCCCCGCCCCGGCGGGCTGGCCTGCGCGGACATACCGGGATAGAAGAGCTCGTCGGCGAGGGCCTGGTCGAGTACGCGGCCGAGCAGGGCACGCCGGCCGCGCTGGCCCTGCTGTCCGGCATCGCCTGCCTCGGCACCCCGGCCCAGGCTGCCAAGGCCGAGCGGGCTGCGCTCGACCTGATCGAACGGGGCGTGGCCCGGCCGCGCTGGGCGGATCACCTTGGCGCCGTGACCTCGGGTGACTGTTTCCTGAACTCCGACGCGTACGGCGACCGGGACGAGGTGGTCTGCGTGTTCAGCTACGCGGGCGAGGAGCCGCACGCGCTGGTCGCTGTCGTGGACTACAACTCGGGCGGCCTGCTCCGGGACGGCTGGGTGACCGCGCAGGTCGGCAAGCTGCTTGACCACTGCAGCCAGCTGCACGGCGCGGACTCGGGTACCGGCGGGTCGTTCGGGCCGCTCGACCCGCCGCAGGCCAGGCGGATGCTCGCCAGGGCGCTGCGGGTTACCCACGACAGCTCCGAGCCCCCGGTCAGCGAGTCCTTCCCGGCCTACCACGCGTTCATCAGGACGAGGATCCGCACGTTGCCGCCGCGCGGCGGCGACCCGGCCCGGGCCGGCGCGGCGGCGGGCGCCGTCGAACGGGCCAGCCGCCGGCCGTGGAGCGCGGACCGCAGGGCCATGCTGGTCGCCGAGTTCCTGGCTTCGGACGAGGCCGAGGACCTGTCCGACCGGAGATCGGCCAGCCGCTGCGCCGATCACATCGTCGGTTACGGCTGCGACCGGGACTTCGGCCGCCCGCTGCGGATGAGCCCGGTCAAGGCGGATACGTTCCTGCTCGACTGGCTGCCGCGCAAGGTCATGCTGTCGGCGGCCGAGCAGGACGCCATCCCGCACGTGCTCGCCGCCTGGGCCCGGTGGGCGGGCAGGCGGACCGGACTCGGCCAGCGGGAGATCGCCGAGACGCTGGACGCGGTGTTCGACTCGACGGAGAAGTTCGCCGCCGCCTACCGGGATCCGACCTCCTTCGGCCTGGACGCCGGGCTGGTGTCCCGGCTGCTTCCCGATTCCGACCTGGAGGCGCTGCCGCGCCGGGTGTTCGCCTTCCCGCTGCTGAGCGGCTGGTACGGCGGCGTGGACCTGGGCACCCTCGACCCGGCCGATCCGGCCGACCGGCGGATCCTGCTGGCCGCCGACCATGACGGGCCGGCCAGGCACGCCGGCCAGCCGCACATCGAGCGGCATCTCGAGCTGGCCGACCGGCTGTGGCGAGGCGAGCCGGCCGAGCTCTGGGAGGCCGCGCAGCGGCTGCTCGACCTCGGCGAGGACCGGCACGCCGTGCTGCACACCCTGATGGACACCATCCGCTCGGCCGGCCCGAGGCAGGCCGACGTCGCGGCCGCGCTGCACGCGCTCCCGCCGGTCGAGCCCTAGCGGCCGGTCTCGGTCAGCGGGCGCCCAGCTCGTCGTAGGCGGACCGCAGGTCAGCGGCGGTAATCGTGGTCAGCATGGCTGCGCTGGCGGCCTCGCCCAGGTGAGCGACCCGCAGGTCCCGGCAGGCACACGCGCGCTCGAACAAGGACCGGGCGAACCGGCCGTTGCCGAGCTCGTCGATCAGCCCCTCGGCGCAGGTGTGACCGAAGATCTGGTCCAGCACGGGCAGCGCCTCATCCTCGAACGTGTCGCCGGCCTGCTCCGCGATCATTACCGCGATCCGCGCGAGATCGCCCGGCGAGTAGCTGGGGAAGCCCACCCGCACGTTGAACCGGGAGGCCAGCCCCGGGTTGGTCCGCAGGAAGCGGTCCATGTCGCCGGTATAGCCGGCGAGCACGATGACCAGCCGGTCCCGGTCATCCTCGGCTCGCTTGAGCAGCGTGGCCGTGGCCTCGGCCCCGAACGCGTCGCCGCCGGAGTAGCCCTCGTGGTAGAGGGAATACGCCTCGTCGATGAACAGCACTCCGCCGAGCGCGGAATCGACGAGCTTGTTCGTCTTGATCGCGGTCGCGCCGAGGTGCTCGCCGACCAGGTCGGCGCGGTGCGCCTCGACCACCGCCGGCCGCGCGAGCAGGCCGAGGGCCGCGAAGATCCGGCCCAGGATCCGCGCGACCGTGGTCTTCCCGGTGCCCGGCGGGCCGGTGAAGACGAAGTGCCGCGCAGGCGGCTGGCTGGTCAGGCCCTGCTGGTCGCGCAGCCGGGCCACCCGCAGCTGGGCGGCGATCTCGCGCACCTGGCGCTTTACCGGCTCCAGGCCGATCAGCTCGTCCAGCTCGGCGAGCGCGCTTTCCAGCGTGGGCGTGTCCCCGTAGCCGCGCAGCCGCGCCGTCAGCTCCGCGTAGGCCCGCTGCAGGTCCGCTGACGTGATCGTGACCAGGGCGTCGGCGTCGGGCTCCACGGTGCCGCTCATCACCCGCACGTCCCGCGCCTGGCCGGCCTTCTCGATGAGGCTGCGGACGAACCGCCCGTTGCCGAGCTCGTCGCCGATCCTGCGCCGTCCCACGTCCTCGAACATCCGCCACAGCGCCGGCCGCCCGTCCGGGTCGAGCCGGTCGCCGCGGTGCTCCATGTTCGACTCGGTCAGCGAGAACAGCTCGGCGGGCGAGTAGCCGGGGAACTTCACCCGGGTCGCGAACCTGGACGCCAGGCCCGGGTTGCTGGCCAGGAAGTCCTCCATCTGCTGGTCGTAGCCCGCCAGGATGATAACCAGGTTCTCCCGGTCGTCCTCGGCGCGCTTCAGCAGCGCCTGGACCGCCTCCTGGCCGAACCTGTCGCTCTGGCCGTCGCCTTCGTTCACCAGGCCGTAGGCCTCGTCGATGAACAGCACCCCGCCCAGCGCGGAATCGATGAACTCGTTGGTCTTGATCGCGGTCGCGCCCAGGTACTCGCCGATCAGGTCGGCCCGGTGCGCTTCGGCCACCTCGGGGGTCTCGAGGAGCCCGAAGGCGTAGAAGATCTTGGCGATGACCCGGGCGACCGCTGTCTTCCCGGTGCCCGGCGGCCCGAGGAAGACGAAGTGGCGCATCGGCTTCTCGGTCTGGTACCCGGCCAGCGCGCGCCGCCGCGCCGCCTCGATCGAGGCGGCGATCGAGCGAACCTGCTCCTTGACCGCCGCCAGCCCGATCATGCTGTCCAGCTCGGCCATCGCCTCGACGACCGAGATGTCGGGAACCTCCCGCTCGGCCGTGCGCGCGCCGCGGGCCGGCCCGGGCGCCGGCCGGCGCGAGTCCGTCCCGTCGGCCACCGCACGCCCGGATCGCACCGCCTCGGCGTGCGGCGCGGCCAGCGCCGTGGCGCGCAGCTGCCCCTGCCCGGATCCGCGGACCTCCTGCCACGACTTGGTCAGCCGCCAGCTGAGTACCAGACAGGCCAGCACCGCGGCGATGGCCACCCCGATGTACTGCTGGGCCGGCCAGAGCCGGAGCGCCAGGCCGCCCGCGGGCATCGACCACAGCAACGCCCAGGCGGTGGTCCGGCAGGGCACGTAACAGCGGCCGAGCGCCCCCTGGTGCGCGCCGGCGGCCACGGCGAGCGTCAGCACGAACAGCACCACCAGCCCGGTGCTCATCCCGCCCGCCGCGACGGTGATCGCCAGCCAGCCCCACAGCGCCACGCAGACCGACGCCAGCGCGCTGCGCCGTTCGGTTATCACCGCCACCGGGGCGTACGCCAGCCCGGCCAGCAGCAAGATCGGCAGCGCCGGCGGGATGCAGATGATGACGGCGATGACGGCGACGATCCGCAGCGCCAGCGGCGCACGGTTCAGCGTCCCGCGCGCGCGGGCGAGCCAGTCAAGCACGGCTTGCGCTTCCCGCGGGGACGTATCGGTTGGCATGTCGCTCCCTCGCACTGTTTCCTTGTATAGCGCATCACCCCGCGCTTACGACAGCGCACAATCTGCAGACTGCGGACGGTGAGCGGCCCGCGTAGGCCGGAATCTTAGCGGACATCCCGGCCCATAAGGGGGCGGACCGGACCAGCTCCAGCTCGTCGCGGAGCAGAATTCCGTGCTCCCCGGTCTTGGGGTCAGCAGCCCGGCTATCAACCCGGCCGGGGCTTCGGCGAGCAGCCCGGGAAGCTCGGCCGGACGGAACACAGTCCCGTGCACCACCGGCACCGGCGAGCCCCGGTGCCGGGCCGGGAACCGGGCGACGGCGGCGCGATCGCGATCGCGCAGCGGACGCACCTCAGGCACCGCCCCGATGCGAGCGCCGGGCACCGCCCTAGGACGACGCGACCAGCGGCTCATCCGGCGACGACGACGCGCCGGCCTCGGGCTCGTGCAGCGGGAAGTGGCAGGCAGCGCGGTGACCGTCCAGGCCGAACGCGCGCAGCGGCGGCTCTTCCTGGGCGCAGATTTCCTGCGCCGGCGGCGCAGCTGCCGTTCCGACAGCTTGGTGAGTTCTTCGCCGGCGAACTCGATGGAGCCCGAGGTGGCCTTCTCCAGCCGACGACGAGCCTGCCGATGGTCGTCTTGCCGCATCCCGACTCGCCGACCAGGCCGAACGTTTCGCCTGCCCGGATGGACAGCGAGATGTCGGCGACGGCGCTGACCTTGCCCACCTTGCGCTGCAGCACCGCGCCCGCGGTGATGGTGAAGTCCTTGACCAGGTTGCTGAGCTTCAGGATCGGCTCGCCGACCTGCGTCTGCGGCAGCGGCTCGCCGTCGCTCTCCCGGATCTCGGCGACCGGGACCACTCGGTCGCCGGCCCGCTTCTCCTCCGCTCCCACCGGGAAGAAGCAGGCGTACCTGCGCAGTCCGGTCTCGCCGGACAGCGGTGGCTCGCTGTCCCGGCACTTGTCCTGCGCGTGCCGGCAGCGGGGGGCGAACCGGCAGCCGGTCAGCGTCTGAGTCAGATCCGGCGGCATACCCGGGATGCTGTACAGACGCTGGCCCTTGTCCGCGCCGGTCTCCGGCAGCGACCCGAACAGCGCCTCGGTGTACGGGTGCCGCGGATTGTCGAACAGGGTGGTGGTGTCGGTGGTCTCGACGATCTTCCCGGCGTTCATCACGCAGACCTTGTCAGCGCGGCCGGCGATCAGCAGCCTGGGCTCGGAGGCCTGCGCCATCGCGATCACCGCGCGCTGGCGCAGGCCGCCGGGCAGCTGGTGCGGATAGTCCAGGGCGCGCTGCTGAAGACGTTGGTCAGGACGAGGTCGAGCAGGTAGGCCGGCATCGCGTAGAAGACGAGGGAGAGCGCGGTGCCGACGTAGTCGACCGTCTTGTTGCGCCGCACCGCGTGCAGCACCCCGACGGGGATGGCGACGACCAGCGCGACCGGACTGTATTTACTTAACGTAGTGCCAGGTCTCCGGCGTGATGTTCGCGAAGCAGTTCAGCGGAGTGACCCCCTTGAGGTTGTTCGCGACCTCAAGCAGGGGGTTGGCGAACTGCGGCATGAAGACGACGGGCACCTGATGGGCGAGGTACTTCTCCCAGGTGTACATCGTCTGCGTCGTCGCACTGGAGGTCAGCGTGTCCGCGATCAGCTTGTTGTTGGTCGCATCGTTGTAGCTGCCGTAGTTGGCCAGCGAGCCCTTGGCGAAAAGGTCCTCGCCGCTCGGGTAGTAGTCCGGCGCGTAGATCCAGCCGCCGCCCCAGTTACCCATTTGCCAGGTGCAGGGGGTGGAATGGGTGGGCGTGCACGCGGTGTCGTTAGCGATGATCGTGGAACCTGCCACGGCTGAGATGTTCAGCTTGATCCCGGCCGAGCCGGCGTTCGACTGGAACGCCCGCATGATCGTGGTCAGAGGCGTGCTCCCGCTCGCATACTGCACATTAAACTGCATCTTCGCGCCCTTGGGGATGCCCGCACCGCAGTCACCCGTAGCGGTACCGGGCTTGACGCAGGTAGCCGGGTTCCCGGACGAGCTCCAGCCATTGGCCACCAGGAGTGCCCTGGCGTTGCCGGTGCTGAAGGGGAACTGACTATTTTGCAGGCCCGGCGCGAGCAGCGAACTCGTTGGCAGAGTCGGCACGCCGTTGGTGTTGACCCACGCGTAGCCCTTGTACACGCTCTTGATGATTCCCGCGGTATCGACGGTGTAAGCGAGCGCCTGGCGGAAGTAGATCTGCCTGATGATCGCTCCGGCCACCGTCGGGTTGTTGAAATTCATCGGGAAGTAGTTGATCCCGTACCCGATCCACGGAGTCATCGTGAAGCTCACGGACAGCGGGTTGGGGCCTGCCTTCTCCGGATTCGTGGTCGGGCTGGTGATGTCCGACTGCGGGATGTAGCCGACCTGCACCGCGGACGTGCCAGACTTCAGCACGTTGTACTCGGCCGTGTCGGAGGTGAACTGCTCCTCCTTGAACTCCTTGAGGGTCGGCTTAACCGGCCCCGAGTAGGACTTATTCGGCACCATGGTGAGGGCGCCGTCCGGGTTGAAGCTCGACAGCTTCCACGGGCCGTCCACCACGCCCCAGATCTTGCTGGTCGCGTAGCCGGCCAGGTTCTTGTTCTGGGCGATCAGGTAGTTGTAGACCGCCGCGCAGCCGGCCGTGGAAGCGGTGGTGCTCGAGCACGTGCCCTTGCCCTTAGCCGTCACGTCCCAGGCCAGGGGGATCGGGTAGAGCTGGCTCAGCTCGTTGTACAGGATCCAGTTGCGGTTGTACGCCGTGGTGAAGGTGAGCTGGAACTGGGTGGGGCTGAGGACCTTGTACGAGCTCACGTTGTCAGGGAACAGACCTGTTTCGTAGCCGCCCCAGTTGAGCTTCTCCGCCTTCATCATGTTCATCCAGAACATGAGGTCGGCCGCGGTGACGGTCTCGCCGTTGGACCACTTGTACGGCTTGACCGTGAGGGTGATGACCTTGCTGTTGGAGCTGTAGGTCGGCGGGCCGGCCAGGCTCAGGTTGTAGTCGAGCGTCGGCGACTCGTTCTCGCCGTACCAGTACAGCGGCCGGTACAGCAGGTACTGCAGGTCGCTGATGTTCCAGTTGCCGAAGTGGGCGGCATCGGTGAACGGGAAGATGAAGTTCGGGGTGAACCCGGCGGTCTCGGCCCAGGTGGCGGCGTTGCCGTTTGTTGACAGGCCGGAGTCGCTGCCGCCGCTGCCGCAGCCCGCCGCGACGAGCGCAGCGACCGCGACCAGCGCGGCTCCTGCGAATGTCTTGGATCTCACTGTTCTGTGGCGTCCGAAAGGACGTACCATCGGTTCTCCTTGTGACTAGGGGTCGCATGTGCCGAGCCGGCGGGCCGCATGCCCATATATTCCGCCGGTAAGACCTCCCTGGGGATGCGCCCGCACATCAACGGTGCAGGGCGTGTGGCGGCGTCCAGGCCGGCTAGGTGTTGCCCGCCCGTTGGGCGACGAGCGGCCATCTCCCGCCCATTACCGGGCCGTCTCGCTGACCTGCGAAGACGCTGCCAGTCAGGAGTTTGTCACGCGGAGCCTAACCCGCGCCCCACCAGGCAGTACGGCCGTGCCGCATTCTCATCCCAATCGTTACCTTTCGTTACGCATGTTACGTTCTGTCGCTGGATCGGCGATTCAACGTAAGACCAGGCGGTCAGCATCCCGATCGCGCGCGATGTGCGGCAAGGCGTCGGCAACGACCCAGCCGTGCGGCACGGAACATCCTGACCTGCTCTTTCACCCAGAGGCAGGGGCATTCGCCGTGACCGAGCGCCGCCCGGGTGGTGGCCGCCTCGCGGGTCACCGCGCAGACGGCCGCCGCTCCCTCGGCCGGCGCTCAATACCTTGACGCTCTGTATACGTTTCCCGTATTCGTTTCCGGATCCGCAGCCCGTCCGCGGAGGATCCGGGGGCGCGTGCCCGCCCTCGATAGCGCTTCCCGCAACTGCCCGCTGTCTCACCGCGGGCGGCGCAGACCATTCCGCCGCCCGCTCGCAGTCAGCTGCAGCCGCTGGTGGCGCCGCAGCCCTCGCAGACGTAGCAGCTTCCCGCGGGCCGCATCTTGGTCCCGCAGGTCAGGCACAACGGCGCGTCCGCCACCCGGCCCTGCCGCGATTCGATCAGCTCCGTCGAGCTTCCGGCCCGCGGCGGGGAGACCGGCGCGGGGGCGGGACCGGCGGGCGCCCCGCGTTCGGCAGGAAGATCTTCCAGCGGGGCCGACTGGGCCATCTCCTCGGTGTCCGGCTCGTCGGGCGCCCCCGGGCCCTGCTGATCGCCGGCGGCGAGCCCGGCGGTGCGCTCGGCCGCGGACAGGATGCCGAGCTCGGCCCGCTGCTCATAGGGCAGGTGATCGAGCGCCAGGCGCCGGAAGATGTAGTCCATGACCGAACTGGCGATCCGGATGTCCCCGTCGTCGGTCAGGCCGGCCGGCTCGAACCGCATGTTGGTGAACTTCGCCACGTAGGACTCCAGCGGGATGCCGTACTGCAGCCCGACCGAGATCGCGATGGAGAAGGCGTCCATCACTCCGGCCAGCGTGGAGCCCTGCTTGCCGAGCTTGAGGAAGACCTCGCCCAGGCCGTCGTCCGGGTAGTTGGACGCGGTCATGTAGCCTTCGGCCCCGGCCACCGAGAACCTGGTCACCGTGGCAGGCCGCTGCCGGGGCAGCCGCCTGCGCACCGGCCGGACCTCGCGCCCCGGCGCGGCCTCGGCCGGCCCGGTCTCGGCGTCCGGCTGCGCCGCCGCCGCAGGCTTCTTCCTCGCGTCGGACAGCGGCTGGCCCACCTTGCAGTTGTCCCGGTAGATGGCCAGCGCCTTCAGGCCGAGCTTCCAGCCCTGGAAGTAGATCTCCTCCACCTCCTCGACGGTCGCGCTCTCCGGCATGTTCACCGTCTTGCTCACCGACCCGCTGAGCAGCGGCTGGACGGCCGCGATCATCCGGACGTGACCCATCGGTATGATCGCGCGCTCGCCCATCGCGCAGTCGAAGACCTCGTAATGCTCGGGCCGCAGGCTGGGCGCGTCCACCACGTGGCCGTGCTCGGCGATGTACTCGCTGATCGCCTCCACCTGCTCGGGCTGGTAGCCGAGGTTCTTCAGCGCGCGCGGCACCGTCTGGTTGACGATCTGCATGGAGCCGCCGCCGACGAGCTTCTTGAACTTGACCAGGGCCAGGTCAGGCTCGATGCCGGTGGTGTCACAGCCCATCATGAGCCCTATAGTGCCCGTAGGCGCCAATAGCGAGGATTGTGCATTTCTGTACCCATTTGTCGCACCTAGCTCCAGGCATTCACGCCAGATAGCAGTGGCGGCGGCGAGGATGCCGCGGTCCATGTCGCCGAGCGGGGTGATCGTGGCGCTGGCCTCGGCGTGCTTGCGCATGACCCGGTTGTGCGCGGCCCGGTTCCGCTCGTATCCGTCGTACGGGCCGACAATGGCGGCCAGCTCGGCGGAGCGCCGGTAGGCGGCCCCCGTCATCAGCGACGTGATGGCCGCCGCGATGGTCCGGCCGTCCTCGGAGTCGTACGCGTGGCCGGTCGCCATCAGCAGCGCGCCGAGGTTCGCGTAGCCGATGCCGAGCTGACGGTAGGCCCGCGTGACTTCGGTGATCTTCTCCGTCGGGAAATCGGCAAAGCAGATGGAGATGTCCATCGCGGTGATGATGAGCTCGGTGAGGCGCTCGAACCGCTCCACGTCGAAGGTGTCGTCGTCGCGGAGGAACTTCATCAAGTTAATGCTCGCCAGATTGCACGACGAGTTATCGAGGTGAATATATTCGGAACAATTAGCTACCACCGTCCCGCCGACGATGTAGGAGTGGTTCCGTGGCTCGGTCAGGTTGTAAGTTGTCTCGAAACCCTTTGGCTCGCGGCTCACCAGGCGCACCGTGCGGTCAACATGGTAGAAGCCAGTGGCAGCCACGACCCGGCTGAGCTTGTCTTGCTTGCCTGGAAGGGTGAATCCGATCAGCTTGCGGAATTCGCACAGGGCGCCCGCTGTGATCCGCAGGTCGTACGAAGGGCCGTCAGAGCCATACGTGACCTGGCTCCCATCCTTCTTGGTGTACCGGAAGCTCTCCAGTTTTGTCCCTGTCGCATAGATCCGGCTGGCGATCCCGAGTGAGGCGAGAAGCTCCTGCACGCCGATGAGCAGTTCCTCGGACCGGCTGCCCAGTCCTGCATAGCGCGTTCCGTTGGCCTGCTGGTCCACGACACAGCCATCAGCGTCGAATAGCCCGCGCAGGAAGGCGACGGCGGCATCCTCCGGGGCTTCGAAGATCGCTTCCGGGACTCGCTTCTGCGCTGCCTTGCCCGCCGAGACTCCCAACATCCTCAGGAACTGGCCGAACGCGCGCCGGGTGACCCTGAGCTGCAGCGTCCCGTTGGCCTGGCGGCTGGGCTTGCTCTCGAACCCAGTAATCCTGGTCAGCAGGGCATGATGCCGCGGAAGGATAACGTCCCGGTCCTGCTCCGACCCGTATACGGTCACGGCGACGCCGTCACGGGAGTCGATGCACCCGTCCCCGACAAGCCAGCCGAGGTAATGGGCGAGCTCAGCATCCCACTTCGCGGGCAAATCCAGCGGCTTCCTCGACCGCTCATAGTGCGCGACGAGCAGTGCCTCAGCCGGGAGGTAAGGATCGGCCATCGGGCGAGGAGCGTACTGGTTCGACCGGACGATCTTGTCCTGTGCGGTCAGGTCACACGCATGCGCCCAGCCGCGGTTCGCAGTCCACACGCGGTGCTTCGGCGTGCAGCGCAACCGTGAGCCGTCGGAGAACCTCAATTCCACGATCTCGTTGCGCCCGGTGACCATGTAGCGCGTCGGCACGGTAGCCGTGAGACGGTCCTGCGGGCTGGCTGACGCGGTTACGTCATTGGTGTATACCGCGAAGCTTTCTTCGTCAGCGGCCCGCCGGACGAGATCACCAATGGAGACCAGCCCTTTATCCGTGACCACCCGCTGGTCGGCCGGGAAGCAAGGATTACTTGCGGTAATCCGCCCTGATTCCGGGCAGGTGTGCCAGTCGTTGATGGTGTCGTCGTACTGGATGCCCGGGTCTGCGCATTCCCAGGCCGCCTGCGCCATCCTGCGGAACAGCGCCTTGGCCTCGACCTTTTCCACCACCTCGCCGGTCCGCCGGGCCAGCAGGTCGAACTGGCCGTCGTCCTGCACGGCCCGCATGAACTCGCCGGAGACCCGGACCGAGTTGTTGGCGTTCTGGTACTGGACGCTGGTGATGTCCTTGCCGCCGAGGTCCATGTCGAACCCGGCATCCCTGAGCACGCGGACCTTCTCTTCCTCGCGCGCCTTGGTCTCGATGAACTCGGCCACGTCCGGGTGATCCACATCGAGCACGACCATCTTCGCCGCGCGCCTGGTAGCGCCGCCCGACTTGATGGTCCCGGCGGAGGCATCCGCGCCGCGCATGAACGAGACGGGCCCGCTCGCGGTACCACCCGAGGTGAGCAATTCCTTGCTGGAGCGGATACGCGACAGGTTAATGCCCGCCCCCGATCCGCCCTTGAATATCAGCCCCTCTTCCCGGTACCACTCAAGAATCGAGTCCATCGTGTCGTTGACGGCCAGGATGAAGCAGTTGTGGACGCGCAGATTACCCGAGAGGTACTCGCCACTTTCAGTCTGAATGTCATAGACCTCCATAGGGCCCAGATGTTCGATGCGCACGATTTCCAGGTGCTTTGTTTCGCGCGCAGGCAGCCCCGGAAGGTCGAAGCTACGGTCGAGCTTGGCTGCCTTGACTGGATCGATGAAACCGATCTCGTCAGCGAATATGCGCCTGTCACCCGCGGTCTGGATACGGAGAGTCCAGCATCCCTTGCGGTTCGACCGCGGATCTGGCTTGAATCCAACTCGCGAGTAAATCCCGAACCTCAGCAAGAGATGCTGCATCCCCCTGATCAGGTGCTCCGAGATCATGTCGACTTCCGCGATTGTCGAAGCCTGACGTGCCGATATAAACCCCTCGGCCTGGAAAATGCTCTTGAGATACGCCGCTACGACTGGCAGCGGGGCGGTGAACAGGCGCTCCGGCACCACCATGTCCAGACCACGAGCACGCAGTCCCCAACGCTCGGTGAAACCGGTTAGCTCCTTGCCATACAGTCGAGTACGCCTGCAGTCAAGCCTGTCGTCCTGAGTGTCAACCGTCCGCACGTGGCGGTGGACACCCGGGAAGACGTTGTCCAGAGCAGCGTTCACCCAGCTGCGTTCTGCGTCGGTGACTGTCATCGCCTCGACGGTGAGTGACCGGTTCGTGCCGGAATACTGACCGACGAAGCCGTCCGACTGGAGCCAGCCCGCGAGCGCTGCCTCAGCAATCTCCCGCTGGTTAACCTCGGATTCGCCGTAAGAGAATCGCCTGCACCATTCCAGCTTGTCTCCCTTGCGCAGGTCGCCGGCCGGAACGAACCGCCCTGTGCCCTGTCCTGAGCTGATCCAGACGAGGTGATCCGCGGTGACGTCGAGGCTGTAACCCGCAGTGGCATGCACGCGCAGGACACCTTTTATACCGTTGGCCCTGGTAGCTATCACGCGAGTAACCCCGCGGGAGTCGTAGACTTTAGCACCGATTGCGTCGTCCTCGACCAGCCGCCCAATGGGGACTAGACCGCCGGGAGTGCTGACCAGGGATCCATATGGCTGGCACGCGCTTACCTGCGCAGGGGATGCCGTTCCGACGTTGAACCAGACCGGCGAGTTGAAACTGAATATCTGGTGGATCAGCGCATATTTGAGTTCGTGGTCGAAGATCCCGGCGTCCTCTTCGGTGGCGAAATAGCCGTGCTCGCGCCCGGCGGCCACGTAGGTGCCCACCACCCGGTCCACGAGCTGCTTCAGGCTCCACTCGCGCTCCGCGGTGCCGGCCGCGCCGCGGAAGTACTTGGTGGTGACGATGTTCGCGGCGTTGACGGACCAGAAATCGGGAAACTCTACGCCTTGCTGCTCGAAGTTGACCGAGCCGTCCCGCCAGTTGGTCATGAGGACATCGCGGCGCTCCCATGTCACCTCGTCGTAGGGGTGCACGCCCTCGCGGGTGTGAATGCGCCGGATCTGCAGCCCCGCGCCCGCGGGGTTGCCGCCCTGCCCGCCCTGGCCGCTCGCCGTCTCAGTCATGACCTTCCCCTTCCGGGAACCGTCCGGATCCCACCCGGGCCCGATCGGGCCCGCCTCGAATGATTCGTGCCGGCGGGCTGGCCCCGCCTGGCTCGCGGCCACCGAAGGTGGCTGCCCTGGTCCAGCTCGCCGGTTCCGCTTCATCGGGCGAGCTCACCCTGCCCCTGGTGCGCGTCTTCGTTGTGCGCGTCGCGCAGCGACGCGATCTCGTCCTCGAAATCGGCCAGCGACTCGAATCCCCGGTAGACCGAGGCGAACCGCAGGTAGGCCACCTCATCGAGCTCACGCAGCGGCCCGAGGATCGCCAGTCCCACCTCATGCGAGGGGATCTCGGCGCAGCCGCGGGACCTGATCGCGTCTTCAGCGCGCTGGGCCAGATTCGCGAGCTGGTCCTCGGTCACGGGCCTGCCCTGGCAGGCCCGGCGGACGCCCCGCACGATCTTGTCGCGGGTGAACGGCTCGGTGACCCCGCTCCGCTTGCCGACCATGAGGATCACGGTTTCCTGCGTGGTGAACCGCTTGCCGCACTCCGGGCACGACCGGCGGCGGCGGATCGCCGAGCCGTCGTCTGCGGTCCTGCTGTCAATGACCCGGCTGTCGTTATGCCGGCAGAATGGGCAGCGCACGTGATCGCCTCCCCTCGGCCGTCACCGTAAGCTCTCTGAAACACAACCTATGGAAATAATACAACAATGTAACTACTAGATGTTGTGGTCACGCTAGAGCACCCGGACCCTGTGAAGCAAGGACACCCCGCCGGTCAGTTGAAAACCGCTGGTCGGCGCGGCGGCCTTGGACGCGGGCCGGCGTGTCGCGGTCCGCTCTTGTCTTGGACATCCGGAGCCTGCCTCGCAGCGGCTGTCCTGGACATCGGAGCCTGCCTCGCCAGCGGTGCGGTGCGGGGAGGCTGCGGGGTACCGCCCGGGCAGCTCAGCCGCGCGGCACCAGGAGGCGCTGACCAGCCTCAACGCTGTCACCGGGCAACCTATTGAGCGTCACGATCCGCTGAACCACCAGCCGCGGGTCAGCCTGCGGGTCAACCTGCACTGCGATCGACCAGAGCGTCTGCCCCGGCTGGACCGCAATCCGGGCTGTGGAGTGCCCGGCCGCGCCCGGCGGCGCGCTGCGGCCTGCGGCCCGTGCCCCGCTGACCGCAGCGAAGCAGAGCAGGCCCAGCACGGCGGCTGCACACACCGCGAGCACGAGACGGCCGCGCCTGGTGAGGCGCAGATGCGGTGAGTCTTCACCGGGGAGGGACGGGCTAGCCTGCGGAACGGCCGGGGCCGCGGCCGGCGGAACCGCGCGCAGCACCGCTGAGCACGCCCGGACGCCGGCCGGATGCCCTCGGGGGCCGGCCACGCGCGGCCGCTGGCCGGCCTGGCGCGGCAGCGGGCCGGCCTGGCGCGGCCTTACCGTTGTCGCTTTCAGCGCGATCGGGGCTTGCCGGGGCTCGGCCTCGGCCGGCATAGCGCCCATCTCGGCCTCCTTCAGGCGAATGACAGTTCGATCGTACACCTGTTCGATGATATTATGTTCGATCGAACGCGTGCTCGTACGATCTGTTTTACCGGAAGGGTCCGACATTTTCGCGACGCGTCGAACAGATGTTTGAGATCTGACAGCGAAACCGCTAGCGTCTGCTCTGAGCCCAACCAGCCGATCTGGAGGTCAGATCATGGACAGCAGCAGCGAGCAGGGCACGCGGTCAGCGACGCCCGCGCCTGGCGGTGACGGGCCACCCGTGCCCAGACCGAAAGGCAGGCCGGGTCGCAAGCCCAAGGGCACGGTTCCGCCCATCGTGATCGACACGCCTGATCATCCTGACCCCGATCACGTACTCACCTGGAGGCAGCGCAAGGTGCTTCAGGTGATCCGCGAGTCCGTTCAGAGCCGCGGCTATCCGCCTTCCATGCGCGAGATCGGCGAGGCGGTGGGGCTGACCAGCACGTCGAGCGTCTCGTACCAGCTGTCCACCCTGCAGAGCAAGGGTTACCTGCGCCGCGACGCGGGCCGGCCGCGGACGGTGGAGGTCAGGCTGCCCGGTCACCCCGCGGTCCGGCCGGGACGCGAGCCTGACCACGACGGCGAGCTTGACCTCACGCCCGGCGGCGCCGACATTCCGTCCCAGGGAGCGGCTTATGTTCCCCTGGTGGGCCGGATCGCGGCCGGTGGCCCGATCCTGGCTGAGGAAGCGATCGAGGATGTCTTCCCGCTGCCCAGGCAGATCGTCGGCGAGGGGACGCTGTTCCTGCTCAAGGTGGCGGGCGACTCCATGATCAACGCCGCCATCGCAGACGGCGACTGGGTTGTCGTACGCCAGCAGAACGTCGCCGAGAACGGGGACATCGTCACCGCGATGATCGATGGCGAGGCCACGGTCAAGACCTTCAAGCGGTCCGACGGCCACATCTGGCTGATGCCGCACAACCCCGCCTACACGCCGATCCCCGGCGAGACGGCCACCATCCTCGGAAAGGTCGTAGCCGTACTCCGCCGCGTCTGAGCGGTGTAACCAGCCAGCACAGGCTCAGATGTAACCAGGCAGCACAGGCTCACCTATGCGACACGGGCTCAGCTAACAACGCAGGGGTGCCGGCCGGGCCGTCGGCCACTGCGGGTTTCGCGCGTTCTCCCGCGCTGCGTTCGACGTGGCGCGGCTAATTGATGTGCGTCTCCATGTGTGTCAGCCGACGGCCGTCGGCCAGCAGCCATCGGCCAGCAGCCATCGGCCAGCAGCCGTCGGATCGGCGACCTCGTGGCAACCCGGGCACGACTGAACGATTACGTCCTGCCGTACGTGGTCTGATTTAGACACGCCGTATTTCGCGGTCGGTGACAGGGCCTCGAGCCTCACCCGGCCCCGGGCACATCATCTAGCGTTAAATGGAGATACGCGATGCTTAACCGATGGTGGGTAACGACCGCCTTCGCAGCGGCCACCCTCGTCGTTGCCGCCTGCGGGAGCTCGTCAGGGACTTCCGGCGGCTCGGGCGCCGCGGGAGGGTCATCAAGCCCGGCGTCGGCCAGTGCGTCCAATGCGGTGAAAAGCGCCAAGATTGGCAGTGCGACGGTGCTGACCAGCGCCACCGGCCGCACGCTCTACTGGTTTGTCCCTGACACCTCGACCAAATCGAACTGCAACGGAGCGTGCGCGAAGTTCTGGCCGCCGGTGAAAGGGCCGGTAGTGGCATCCGGGGTCAGCGGCAAGTTCGGCACGATCAAGCGGTCCGACGGCTCGACCCAGGCCACCTGGAACGGGCACCCGCTGTACACCTACGTGGGCGACACGGCTGCCGGGCAGGCTAAGGGCAACGGCCTGAACTTGTCCGGCGGCGTGTGGCACGAAGTCGTCCTCACCGGCACCGCCGCGGCGGTGCCCGCCGCGAGTTCTTCGTCCAGCTCCGGTGGTGGCGGCGGCTACGGGTACTGAGCCCGATGGACGCCATGGACCCGGGCCGGGTCGGCGACGACCCAGCGGCGGGAGCGGCGGCCCGGTCGGCTGCTGCTCCCCGCACGGCCCGGCAGCTGCCGCCGCCACCAGGCCCAGGCTGCGGCCGCTGTCGCCGGCGCCGGGGCAGCGTGTGCCCTCCCGCTGCCCCGGCTCGCCGGTCATGGCGAGAGAGCCCACAAGACGGCATGATGGGATGAGATGATGGCGCGACGGGGGAACACGATGAATGAAGCCACCCCAGCTGCGACGAGACGTTCGGGGCGATCGGCGCTCGGCTGGCTGCTCGCGCTGCGGGTGACGGGCGCGGGCCTGCTGATCGCTGCCGGGGCGATGCATCTTGACCTGTACCTGACCGGCTACCGGACGATCCCGACGATCGGCTGGCTCTTCCTGCTGCAGATAATCGTGGCCTTCGGTCTCGGCTTGGCGGTGCTGGCTATCCCCAGCCGGCTGGCCTTTGCCAGCCGGCTGGCTGCCGCGGCGGAGCCGGCTTCGCCCTCGCCACCCTCGGCGGCTACCTGCTGACGGTGTGGATCGGCCTGTTCGGGTTCAAGGAGGTCCGCACCACCGCCGGGATCGTCACCGGAGTGATAGAGGTGGCCGCTTTCGCGGTGCTGGCGGCGGTCGCGCTGGCCCCGGCCCCGGCGGACGGTGGGGTGAAAGCCGGCGCGACGAAAGACCCGGCAGGGTTTCCCGCCCGGATTCCGGCGACGGTCGCACGAGCAGGCGGGGTGGCCGCCGCGGCGCTGAGCGTCGTGGCCCTGGTGCTGCTGGGGGTCGCTGTGGCTGGCGCAGGCGGGTCGGCGCCGGCCGCTGCCGCGAGCAGCAGCGGTGCCGCCCTCAAGACCACGACGATCGGCGGGGTGAAGATCCTGACCGACGCCAAGGGCCTCACGCTCTACTCGTTCGCGCCGGACACCGTGACCGCCTCGAAGTGCTACGGGAGCTGCGCGGTGTACTGGCCCCCGGTGACCGGCACCGCCGCGGCCGTCACGGGCATCCCCGGCCGGGTGACCGCGATCAAGCGAACCGACGGCTCCAGCCAGCTCAGCTACAACGGGCACCCGCTGTACACCTACGTCGGCGACAGCGGCCCCGGCCAGGCGCACGGGAACAACCTCAACCTGAACGGCGGCCTGTGGCACGAGGTGACCGTCTCCGGCTGACCGGCTGGGCCAGGCAAGTCGCCGGACCGGACCGGCCGACTGACTGACTGCCCGGTCTAGCGGGCCGGTTACCGGCGCGGCAGGTACCGCAGGCCCCAGACCGCACGGCAGACCGCCCGACCGGGCCGGCGGACTGGTTACCGGCGCGGGCGGCGAGGCAGGCACCGCAGGCCCGGACCGCCCGGCAGACCGCCCGCCCGGGCCGGCGACTGGTTACCGGCGCGGGCGGCGAGGCAGGTACCGCAGGCCCGGACCGCCCTGCTGGCGGCCGCAGGCCAGCCTGGTTCCGGATGCTGCCTGGCCAGCGCTGCGCTAGCCTAGGTGACATGCGAGCCGCACGGCTGCTTCTTAGCATGCCGCGCTGACGTCTTCGTCAGCGTGGCGGCCCCTCGTCTGCGAGGGGCTTTTTGATGGACCAAGTCGATCGTGGTGAGAATCTCATGACCGAGAGCGCCAGCCGCCCCGGGCCGGACCAGAGCGAAGCCGCTGCCAGCGCGCAGGCAGACGACCACCCTCCGTTCCGCTACGACGCGCGGCTCGCCAACGAGATCGAGCGGCAGTGGCAGGAGTACTGGCGGGCCGAGGGGACATTCGACACGCCGAACCCGTCCGGGCCGCTGTCGGAGGGCTTCGACCGGGTCGCGGGCCTGCCGAAGTTCTTCGTCATGGACATGTTCCCCTACCCCAGCGGCGCGGGCCTGCACGTCGGTCACCCGCTCGGCTACATCGGGACCGACGTCTACGCGCGCTACCTGCGCATGACCGGGCACAACGTCCTGCACCCGTTCGGCTATGACGCGTTCGGGCTGCCGGCCGAGCAGTATGCGCTCGACACCGGGCAGCATCCGGCGATCACCACGCAGAACAACATCGCCAACATGCGGCGCCAGCTGCGGCGGCTGGGGCTGGGCCACGACGACCGCCGTGAGTTCGCGACCACGGACGTCACCTACTACAAGTGGACGCAGTGGATCTTCCTGAAGATCTTCAATAGCTGGTTCGACACCGAGGCGGGACGGGCCCGGCCGATCGGGGAGCTGGCCGCCGAATTCGAGTCGGGAACGCGGCCGCCGGTCAGCGGGGCCAACCCGGAGGGCAGGCCGTGGGCCGAGCTGACCGAGCGGCAGCGGCGTGAGGTGATCGACAGCTACCGCCTGGCCTACATCTCCGAGGAGCTGGTCAACTGGTGCCCCGGGCTCGGCACCGTGCTGGCCAACGAGGAGATCACCGCGGACGGCCGCAGTGACATCGGCAACTACCCGGTGTACCGGCGCCCGCTCCGGCAGTGGATGCTGCGGATCACCGCTTACGCCGAGCGCCTGCTCGCGGATCTCGACCTGCTCGACTGGCCAGAGTCGATCAAGACGATGCAGCGGAACTGGATCGGGCCGAGCGAGGGCGCCAGCATCGAGTTCCCTGTTGCCGGATCGCAGGCGAAGATCCGCGTGTACACCACCCGCCCGGACACGCTGGCCGGCGCCACCTACATGGTGCTGGCGCCGGAGCACCCGCTGGTGGACGAGCTGACGTCCGGCGCCGAATGGCCGGAAGGCACGCCGGGGCAGTGGCGCTACCCCCAGGGCGGCAACGTTACCGACGCGGACTGGACCCCGGCGGCGGCGATCCGGGCCTACCGGGACGCCTCGGCACTGCTGACCGACCGGCAGCGGGTGCAGGAGGGCTTCCAGAAGACCGGGGTGTTCACCGGTTCCTACGCGGTCAACCCGATGACCGGCGAGCCGATCCCGGTGTTCGCGGCCGACTACGTGCTCATGGGTTACGGCACCGGCGCGATCATGGCGGTTCCCGCCCATGACGAGCGTGACCTCGAGTTCGCGCAGAAGTTCGGCCTGCCGGTCCGCGCCGTGCTGGAGCCGCCCGCTGACTGGTTCAGCCGGCACGGGATCAGCCCGGATACGCCGCCCGCCCGGTGGCCGGAAGCGTACGTCGGAGATCGCGGCTACCTGGACCTGAACGTGCCCGGCCTGGACTGGGCCGGCCTGGACTCCGCCGCGGCGATCAGCGACGCCATCCGCTGGCTCACCGAGCACGGCGCGGGCGAGTACGAGCGGTCTTACCGGCTGCGCGACTGGCTGTTCTCCCGCCAGCGCTACTGGGGCGAGCCGTTCCCGATCGTCTACGACGCCGACGGGCTGCCGGTCGCGCTGCCGGAGGAACTGCTGCCGGTCAAGCTGCCGGAGATGACCGACTTCCGGCCCGAGCCGCACCAGGATGAGTCCAGTGACCCGGTCCCCCCGCTGGCCCGGGCCACCGGCTGGGCGGAGGTCGAGCTTGACCTCGGCGACGGCCCGCGGCGGTACCGGCGCGAGCTCAACACCATGCCGCAGTGGGCCGGCTCCTGCTGGTACTACCTGCGCTATCTCGACCCGACCAACCAGGAGCGCCTGGTAGACCCCGGCATCGAGCGGTACTGGATGGTGGCGGCCGGCACCCCGCCCGCTGACGGCGGCGTGGATCTCTACGTCGGCGGCGTCGAGCACGCCGTGCTGCACCTGCTCTACTCCCGTTTCTGGCACAAGGTGCTGTACGACCTCGGCTACGTGTCGACCAAGGAGCCGTTCAAGCGCCTGTTCAACCAGGGTTACATCCTGGCCGACGCCTACCTGGACGGACGCGGCATGTACGTCTCGGCAGCCGACGTGGTCAAGGCCGACGACGGCGGGTTCCTGTTCCACGGGGCGCCGGTCAGCCCGCGGGCCGGGAAAATGGGCAAGAGCCTCAAGAACGCGGTCACGCCCGATGACATCTACGCGGCCTACGGGGCAGACACGCTGCGGCTGTACGAGATGGCCATGGGCCCGCTCGACGCGGACCGGCCCTGGCAGACCGAAGACATGGTGGGCGTCTACCGCTTCCTGCAGCGGCTGTGGCGGAACATCATCGACGAGCAGACCGGCGACCTGCTGGTCGCGGACAAGCCGCTCGACGAAGAGGCGGAGGGGCGGCTGCACCGCACGATCAAGATAGTGCGGCGCGACTTCAGCGAACTGCGGTTCAACACGGCCATCGCGCGGCTGATCGAGCTCAACAACCACGCGAGCCGGCTCGTGTCCCGGGACGGGATCATCGCTCGCGCCCTGGCCGAGCCGCTGGTCCTCATGGTGGCTCCGCTCGCCCCGCATATCGCCGAGACGCTGTGGTCGCGGATGGGGCACCCGCAGTCGCTGGCGTACGAGCCGTTCCCCGAGTTCGACGAGGCGCTGGCGGCCGAGAAGTCGGTCGCCATGCCGGTTCAGGTCAACGGCAAGCGGCGGTTCCAGCTCGAGGTCGCGGCCGACGCCGGCGAGGACGAGATCCGCGCCCAGCTGACCAGGCACCCCGACTATGCCCGCCATACGGACGGGGTGACCGTGCAGCGCATCGTGATCGTGCCCGGCCGGATCGCGAACATCGTCGCCCGCTGACAGCCAGCAAGAATCTTCCGAACGGCTCCGCCAGGAACACTCACTCGAAGCCGCGGCTGTCGGCTCCGCCGAACGCCGCTACCCCGAGCAAGTGCCCCCGGCGACGTTTCCCGGATGAGACCCGAACATGCCGAGCCGTGGGGTGTCGGCTCGGGCAGCCGACGTTCGGCAACGCCGACAGTCGGCAGGCCGAGGCGATGCCCTGCGGCCCCGGTGTAGCCGGGGATGCGCCGGTGATCACAGGTCGCCGGCCAGCTCCGAGGTCCAGACGACGACGCGGGTGCGGTCGCCGCGGAACAGGTCGCGGGCGAACTCCAGCGGCTGGCCGGTCCGGGAGTAGGCGGTGCGCTCCACCACCATGAGCGGGGCACCCTCCTCCACCTCGAGCGCCTCCGCCTCGCGCACGCTGGCGGTTACCGGCTCGAGGCGCTCGCGGGCGCGGTGCGGCCGCTGGCCGTACCTGACCTCGAGCAGTTCGTACAGCGAGCCGTCCAGCCTGCATCTCAGCATGCCGGGGAACGCGGCCGCGGGAAAGTGCGAATGCTCGAGAACCAGGGGCCGCCCGTCCGCGAGCCGGATCCGCCGCACCGCGTAGACGAGTTCCTCCTCGGCGATCTGCAGCGCCGCCGCGGTCGTCGGGCCTGCCGGGCGCTCGGTCGCGGCGAGCACCCGGGCGCCGGGCGTCATCCCGTGGCGGCGCAGCTGCTCGGAGAACCCGGCCAGGGTGGTGAGATCCTGCTCAAGCTTGGGCTCGGCGATGAACGTCCCGCCGCCGCGGCCGACGGCCCTGGTCACCAGGCCGCGCCGGGCCAGCTCGCCCAGCGCGTGTCGCAGCGTCATCCGGCTGACCCCGAACCACCCGGCCAGCTGCTGCTCGGACGGCAGCCGGTCACCGGGCGCGAGCCTGCCCACCGCGATCGCCCCGGCCAGCCAGTCCTCGATCTGGGCGTGCACGGTGGCACCGGGCCCCCGCGCGATCCTGGGCGGCAGCCCGGCCAGGGTCTGCTCCTGGGGGATCACCGCGCGCTGGCCGCCGGCGCCTCCTCGGCGGGCGGAATTACCGGCGTGAAGGGCTGACGACGGCCGGCGGCCAGGTAGTAGATCGCCCCGATCAGCGCGATGCCGATCACCACCGTCCAGAGAATCGGGATCTTGTTCAGGACGCTCCAGCCGAAACTGAGCAGCCCGTTCGTCTGCTCCGGTTTCGGGTTGCTCGCGGCGCGCGGCCAGGCGAAGTTGACCAGCATCGCGCCGCCGTACAGCAGGGCTACGACGTTCACCAGCAGGCCCCACCGGCCGAGCCGGAACGGGGCGCGCGCCTTCGGCCAGCCGCGCAGCCGAGCTCGCATGATCACCAGGTTGCCGAGGAAGTAGCTGAGGTAGATCATGCCGGTAGCCGCGATCGCGATGGTGCCGGCCCCCGAGTACTTCAAGAACGGCACCGCCGCGAGCACGGCTATCGCCACACACGTCCAGACGGGCGTGTGCAGACCTGGCGCGACCCGGGCCAGCGGCCGGGAGACCGGCAGCTGGCGATCGCGCGACATCCCGAAGCACAGCCGGATCGTCGCCGCCATGATCGACAGGCAGCAGACGAAGATCGCCGCGGAGACCACGAGCAGGTACAGCGTGGCGAAACCGGAGGAGAAGTTGGCCTCGATGATCTGCGCCGGACCGTAGGCGCCGGCGATCGCCTGGTGCAGGTTAGGGATCGCGACCAGGGTGCCGAGCAGGAACACCCCGCCGATGATGAACGCGCCGATCACCGAGAACAGCACCGCCTTGGGCGCGGCCCTGCGGGGATCGCGGGTCTCCTCGGCCAGCGTTGATGCGGTGTCGAAGCCGTAGATCACGAACAGGCTCATGAACATCGCGGCGAGGAACGAGCTGGGTTGCACCTTGAAGCCGCCGCTGTTGGTCACCACGTGGAAGCCCTGGTGGTTGTGGAAGGCCAGCAGCACCAGCGCGAACACGAACATGCCCAGGATCTCGAACAGCACCCCGGTGTTGTTGATGAACGCCACCAGCCGGACCCCGTAGATGTTCAGCACGGTGATGACGACCAGCGTGATCAGCGCGACGACCTCTTGGGTGTGCAGGCTCTCGCCGTTCAGGCCGTGCCAGCCGAGCCCGTTGAGGGCGGGAATCAGCGCGAGCGGCAGGGTCGCCACCACCGCGGTGACGGTCAGGATCCCGGCGAACAGGTAGATCCAGCCGGTGAACCAGGAGTAACTGCGGCCGGCCATGTACTTCGTCCACTGGAACACCGAGCCCGCCACCGGGTAATGGCTGGAGACCTCGGCGAAGTTGAGCGCGACGATGAACTGGCCGAGGGCCACGACCGGCCAGGTCCAGATGAACACCCCGCCGAGGGTGGTGAGCCCCAGGGCGAACAGGGTGAAAATCCCGGTCGAAGGGGAGATGTAGCTGAACGCCACGGCAAAGGAGCTGAATCCCCCGAGTGAGCGCTTGAGCTCCTGCTTGTACCCGAAGCTGGCAAGGTCGGCGGAATCGCGATCCTGACCGGCGGAACTGGCTTCACCTACGCTCATCGGATCCTTCCCAGCGGAATCCGGGCTGCGGCCTGAGGCGTAGCGTAAGCCCGGCTCCGGTAATTGTCCATACCTTTCCTGGCTGGCTCCGGCGCAAAGAATGGCCTGATATCGCGGCTAGGTCGCAGGTAGCCATGGGTAGCCACGGGTAGCGCGCGAGTAGCCGTTCGTAGCCGCGCCTCTTCACGTTTTTGTCTAGACCTTTATCGGCGCAGGATTTACGCTTCATCAAGCGCCTGGGTGTCCGCGGCTCACCAGGAAGGGCGCCTGGACGACGGCGAGGGGACTGCGCCGATGACCGACGAGCAGAACGGCGACCTCAGCGCGCTCTTCGACCGGGTGCCGAGCCTGGCCGGCTCGCCGCGCTCGGTCCGGCGGCTGGACGGCGGGCTGACCAACCGCAATTACAAGGTCAGCACGCCCGCCGGCACGTTCGTGGCGCGGGTCTTCAGCCGCGGCGGCGAGCTTCTGGCCATCGACCGGGACAACGAGTACCGGAACACGGCCGTCGCCGCCGCGGCGGGCGCGGCCGCGCCGGTGATCGAATACCGGCCCGAGGAGGGCATCCTGGTGATCGGCTACGTCGCCGGCCGCACCTTCAGCAACGCAGACGTGTCCGCACCGGGAAACATCGCGCGGATCGCCCGGGCCTGCCGCCGCCTGCACGCGGCGCAGCCGTTCGTCAACGACTTCAACATGTTCGACATCCAGCGGCGCTACCTCGACGTGGTCCGGGCTCGCGGATTCCGGCTGCCAGCCGGATACGCCCGGCTGCTGCCGCGCTTCGACGCCATCCGGCAGGCCCTCGCCGCGCGCCCCGCGGCCCCGGTGCCGTGCAACAACGACCTGCTGGCGGGCAACTTCATCGACGACGGCGACCGCATCTGGCTGATCGACTACGAGTACTCGGGCAACAACGACCCGTGCTTCGAGCTCGGCAACATCTGGAGCGAGTGCGGCCTGGACGCCGGCGGCCTGGCCGAGCTGGTCAGCGAGTACTACGGCCGGCGGCTGCGCAACAAGATCGCCCGGGCCCGGCTGCTCGGCCTGGCCGCCAAGTACGGGTGGACGCTGTGGGGGTCCATCCAGGCCAGCACCAGCCCGCTCGACTTCGACTTCTGGTCCTGGGCCATGGAACGCTACGAGGCGGCCGCGGCGGCAATGACCGGCCCGGATTTCTCCCGGCTCCTGCACGATGCCCAGCGCGATGACTGACGGCCGGTCAGCGGGCCGGCCCGCGGCCCGCGCAGACGAGGACGCGCGCGGCGGGCGGCCGCCTGGCCGGGCCGCGGCCAGCGGCGGCACGTCCATCGCCGGCGGGCGGGCGCGGGGCGGCCCGCCGCTGCCTGACCGGGCCCGGGTGATCGTCATCGGCGGGGGCATCATCGGCGCCAGCGTCGCCTACCACCTGTCCGGGCTCGGCTGGTCCGACGTGCTGCTGCTGGAACAGGGACAGCTGACCTGCGGGACGACCTGGCACGCGGCCGGCCTGGTCGGCCAGCTTCGCGCCTCGGAGAGCGTCACCCGCCTGGTCCAGTACTCGACGGATCTGTACCGCAGGCTGGAGGACGAGACCGGCCTGTCCGCCGGGTACAAGCAGTGCGGCGGCGTTACCGTGGCCCGCACGGCCGAGCGGATGGCCCAGTTGCGGCGGATCGCCGCCGCGGCCGTGGCCTACGGGCTGGACTGCGAGCTGATCAGCCCGTCCCGGGCGCTCGAGCTGTATCCGGTGATGCGGGCCGACGACCTGGCCGGAGCGCTCTGGCTGCCCGGGGACGGGACGGCGAATCCGACCGACCTGACGTACGCGCTGGCCAGGGGGGCACGCATCCGGGGCGCCCGGGTGCGCGAGCGTACCCGGGTGACCGGGATCCTCTCAGCCGACGCCGCGGTCACCGGGGTCCGCACGGCCGACGGCGACATCGAGGCCGAGGTCGTCGTCAACTGCGCGGGCCAGTGGGCCAAGCAGGTGGGCGCGATGTGCGGAGTGAACGTGCCGATGCACTCCGCCGAGCACTTCTACGTGGTTACCGAGCGCATCGACGGCGTCCGGCCGGATCTTCCGGTGCTGCGCGACCCGGACGGGTACACCTACTTCAAGGAGGAAGTCGGCGGGCTGGTCGTAGGCGGGTTTGAGCCGCAGGCCAAGCCCTGGCTCGCGCCCGACGCCCTGCCGCCGGATTTCGAGTTCAGGCTGCTGCCGGAGGACTGGGATCAATTCTCGATCCTGATGGAGAACGGCCTGATCCGGATTCCCGCTCTCGGCCATACCGGAATCAAGAAATTCTACAACGGCCCGGAAAGCTTCACCCCGGACAACCAGTTCATCCTCGGCGAGGCACCGGAGCTGCGGAATTTCTTCGTGGCGGCGGGCTTCAATTCGGTCGGCATCGCCTCGGCCGGCGGGGCCGGGCGGGCGCTGGCCGAATGGATCGCCGGCGGCGAGCCCGCGACCGACCTGTCCAGCGTGGACATCCGGAGGTTCGCCCGGTTCCACGGCAACAACCAGTGGCTGCACGACCGGGTGGGCGAGGTCCTCAGCCTGCATTACGCCGTGCCCTGGCCCAATCGCGAGCTCGGCACCGCCCGCCCGTTCCGCCGGTCCCCCGTGCATCACCTGCTGAAAGAGGCCAACGCGAGCTTCGGCAGCCGGATGGGCTGGGAGCGGCCGAACTTCTTCGCCCCGCCCGGGGAGCGGCCGGAGATCCGCTACGCCTGGGGCAAGCAGAACTGGCTGCCCTGGTCGGCGGCCGAGCAGCGGGCGACCCGGCACGCCGTCGCCGTCTTCGACCAGACCTCGTTTTCGAAGTTCCTGCTGGCCGGCCGCGATGCGGAGGCGACGCTGCAGTGGCTGTGCACGGCCGACATCGCGGTGCCGCCCGGCCGGACGGTCTACACCGGGATGCTCAACTCACGCGGTACCTATGAGGCGGACATTACCGCCACCCGGCTGTCGGAAACCGAGTTCCTGCTGGTCAGCAGCGCGTCGCAGACCGAGCACGACAAGGACCACATCCGCCGCCGGATCCCGTCAGGCGCGGCCGCCACCCTGCTCGACGTCACCTCCGCCTGCGCGGTCTACGCAGTCATGGGGCCGCGGTCCCGGGACCTGCTTTCCTCGGTATCGCGCACCGACTTCAGCGATGAAGTCTTCCCTTTCGGCTCCAGCCAGGTCGTGGACATTGGCTACGCCACCGTCCGGGCGACCCGGATTACCTACGTAGGCGAACTCGGCTGGGAACTCTACGTGCCTGCCGAATTCGCGGTCGGCGTCTATGAGGATCTGATGGCCGCGGGCGCCGGCCTGGGGGTGGTGAACGCCGGTTATTACGCCATCGAGTCGATGCGCCTGGAAAAGGCTTATCGCGCGTATGGGCGCGAGCTCAGCCCCGATTACAATCCGGTGGAGGCCGGCCTGCTATTCGCCTGCAAGCTCAAATCCGGCATCCCGTTTCTCGGCCGGGAAGCGGTGGAGAAGGCACGGGCGGAAGGGCCACGGCGCAGGCTGGTCTCCCTCGTGCTCGACGACCCGGACGTCACGATGTGGGGCGGTGAGCTCGTGCTGCGCGACGGGCTCACGGCGGGCCAGGTCACCTCGGCGGCCTGGGGCGAGGCCCTCGGCAGCTCGGTAGGCCTGGCCTACATCCGCGACGCCGGCGGCGACGTGATGACGGCCGAGCTGGCCTGGGCAGGCTCCTACCAGGTGAACGTGGACGGCGAGCTGTGCCCGGCCCGGCTGTACCTGCGCCCGCCGCTCGACCCGGCGGGCGAGAGAATCAAGGGAGTCAGGCGCGCCTGACCGGGTAGACCGGGCGCGGCCGGCGGTGCGACCATCTGCGGGTGGATGCAGAGACCACTGACCTGCTCGGCCGTTACCATCCGCAGGGCGAGGCCGAGGCCGCCGACGTTGACCGGGTACGGGCGCTGCTGCGCACCGCCGATGATCCCTGGCTGCGCTCGATTCCGCTGCACGTCACCGCGTCTGCGGTGATCGTGCATCCGGACAGCGGCGAACTGCTGCTGCGCTGGCACCAGCGCCAGCAGGCGTGGCTGCAGGTGGGCGGGCACGGCGATCCGGGTGAGACCAGCGCGCTGGCCATCGCCCTGCGGGAAGCCCGGGAGGAGACCGGGCTCGCCGACCTGGTGCCGTGGCCCGATCCTGAGCTCCGGCACGTGGCGATCGTCCCGGTCCCCGCGGGCCGGGGCGAGCCCGCGCACGAGCACGCCGACCTGAGGTTCGTGCTGGCCACCCGGACGCCGCAGGCGGCCCGGCCGGAGAATCCGGACGCGCCGCTGCGCTGGGTCACGCCGTACGAGGCGCAGCAGGCCACGTCGGAGCCCAACCTGCGGGAAACCCTCGCCCGGGTCCAGCGGCTGCTGACCATCCGGGCCCCGTCCGTTCGGGGACCTGACGATCTTTCCGGTCCGGGTGCGGAATAATTGCCGCATGCCTGAACTGATCGGCGGGCCGAGCCGGGTGGCGGCGGCGGGAGAGCCGCCCAAGCTGATCGAGGAGTTCATCGGACGGGTCAACACGGCCGAGGGCCGGGTGAGCATCGCCCGGATGACCAGCCCGTCCGGATGGGCCGAGCCGGGGCAGCGGCCGGAGTTCGACGAGTTCACGATTGTTCTACGCGGGTCCCTGCGGGTGGAGTTCGACAGCGGCCAGCTCACCGTCCTGGCCGGCCAGGCCGTCCACGCTGCGCCGGGCGAGTGGGTGCGCTACAGCAGCCCGGGAGCCGAGGGCGCAGAGTACGTCGCCGTCTGCCTGCCGGCATTCAGCCCCGGCTCCGTCCACCGCGACGAGTGACCAGGCCGGGACGGCGGCTTGCGGCTGGCCGGGCCGGGGCCCGGTGACCAGGCCGGCGAACGTTCCCGGCTGCCGCTAGACCTGGCCCCGCTCGCGGAGGATTCTGCCGGAACTCGCTGACCGCTTCGTCCTGGTCGGGGCCAAGATCGGGTTCAACCACCATCCTGGCGGCGGCCCAGTAAGCACCGGCGTACTGGCCGTTGGCGTCCGGTCCGGCCAGCAGCGGGCCATGGACGATCTTGATGTGATCCGCTATCTCGTCCCAGGAGACGCCGGCCGGCACCAGGCCGATGCCCGGCTCGTCGCTGTCATCGTAGCCAAGTTCGTCAAGCACCGGCCTCTCCCACGCTCTGGTCCGCACGATAAGCGATTGCGGTGCGGGCGGCGGTCTCAGGCCGCGACGCTATCTGCCTGCAGATCTCAGGATGCGCTGAGGCTTCTCTCAGCCAGGCCCGCCATCATGGGGTGGCAGGCCCGCGACCGTGCAGGCTGAGGCCGGGCGCCGCCGCCGGATGCCGCCCAGGCCCGGGCCGGAAGCCAGACCTGCAGAGGCTATGTTCAGCTTTCACTCAATTAACTTCATGCCAAGGGTCAGCTATCCCTGAGTTGACCTACAACTGCGGGCGGCATCTTGGTCATGGCAAACACGACGAGACCACGCATCAGGGAGACAGGCCATGGCCTACGAACCACCGGTCGAGACCGGATCCGGATACCCGCAATCAGACTCACCACGGCCCGGTCCCCGCAACCCGGACGGCACGGGCAGCCGGTACGGCGCGGCGGGCGGCGCTTACGGCCACGGCGGATACGACCAGGGCAGCGGTTACGACCGGGGCGGCTACGGCCCCGGTAGCGCATACCCCCGCGGCGGATACGACCAGGGCAGCGGTTACGGCCCGGGCGGATACGGCCCCGGCGGCGGATACGACCAGGGCGGATACGACCAGGGCAGCGGTTACGGCCCGGGCGGATACGGCCCGGGCGGATACGGCCCCGGCGGCGGATATGGCCCGGGCGCATACGGCCCCGGCAGCGGGTACGGCCCGGGCAGCGGGTACGGCCAGGCGGGCCCCGGCGGCCAGGGCCAGTACGGCCCGGCGGCCCCGTACGGCCCGGCGGGCCCCGGCGGACCGGCAGGGCCCGGCGGACCGGCAGGGCCGGAAGGACAGGGCACTCCCGGCCACCCGGCCCGGCGGCACCGCCTCCGGATGCTGGCCGTGACCGCAGCGGCCGGGCTGGTCGTCGGCGCGGGCTCCGCCTGGGCGCTGGCCGCCGGCGGATCCGCGCCCGCGGTCCTGACCACCGACCAGGTCGTCGCCAAGACCGACCCCGGCCTGGTGGACGTGGTCTCCACCCTCGGCTTCCAGAACGGCACCGCAGCCGGCACCGGGATCGTCCTCACCTCCAACGGTGAGGTGCTCACCAACAACCACGTCATCGACGGCGCCACCTCCATCAAGGTCAGGGACGTAGGCAACGGCCGCGTCTACCCGGCCAAGGTGGTCGGCTACAGCGAGACCAAGGACATCGCGGTGCTGCAGCTCACGGGGGCTTCGGGCCTCACCACCGCGACCCTCGGCGACTCGTCGCACGTGCGCGTCGGGGACAAGGTCATCGCCATCGGCAACGCGGGCGGGACCGACGGCACCCCGTCCGTCGCCACCGGGCACGTCACCGGCCTCGGCCGGGCGATCACCGCCAGCGACGAGGGATCCGGCACCTCCGAGCAGCTGACCGGGCTCATCGAGTCCAACGCGCCCATCCAGCCGGGAGACTCCGGCGGCCCGCTCACCAACGCCTTCGGCCAGGTAATCGGCATCGACACGGCCGGGTCTTCCGGATCCCCCAGCTCAGCTCGTCGCAGGCCGCAACCCAGGCGTTCACGATCCCGATCAACGAGGCCATGACCTTCGCGCACCAGATCGATGCGGGCGCAGCCTCGGCTGACGTGCACATCGGCTCGACCGCGTTCCTCGGCATCGAGATCAGCTCCGCGGCCGCGGTGCCGGGCGGCCAGGCCAGCACCGGGGCGCAGGTCGCCGGGCTCACCCAGGGCTCGCCGCTCGCCGCGACCGGCCTGACCGCCGGCGACACCATCACCTCGCTGGCCGGCCACACCATCACCTCGCCGACGCAAATCCGCTCGATACTCAACCAGTACCACCCGGGCGACAAGGTCAGCGTCAGCTGGACCGACCAGTCGGGCAGCAGCCAAACGGCCAGCATCACGCTCGCGTCCGGCCCGGCCCAGTAGGCGGGACGGCGCGCAAAGACAGCCCGGCCGACTGAGCGAGAGGCGACAGGGGCGGCGGCCGGCCAGCTGCCGGCCGGGTATATGCCCGGCCGGCCGGGCGGGCCGGCACATGCCCGGCCGGCTGCAGCCGGCCGGGCACCTGCCGTTAGGCCAGCCCACCGCTGCCGTTGGGCCAGCCCACTCCCCGGCCGCCGCGCTCCCCGCGGTAGTGCATGCCCGGTCGGCTCAGCCGGCCGGGCACCTGCCGTCAGGCCAGCCCACTGCTGTCGTCGGGTCAGCCCACCGCCCCGGCCGCCGCGCTCCCCGCCGTGGCACCAGCCCGGCCGGCTCAGCCGGCCGGGCACCTGTCATTAGGCAGCCCACCGCTGCCGTTGGGGTCAGCCCACCGCCCCGGCCGCCGCGCGCCCCGCGGTGCGGCCGGAAAACAGGCAGCCGCCGAGGAAGGTGCCCTCGAGGGCGCGGTAACCGTGCATGCCGCCGCCGCCGAACCCGGCGACCTCGCCCGCCGCGTACAGGCCGGGGACGGGAAGCCCGCTGGCGCCCAGCACCCGGCTGCCGAGGTCGGTGTGCAGGCCGCCGAGCGTCTTGCGGGTCAGCACCGACAGCCGGACGGCGATCAGCGGCCCGGCGGCCGGGTCGAGCATGCGGTGCGGCCGGGCCGTCCGGGTCAGCCGGTCACCAAGGTAGGCGCGGCTGCCGCGAACCGCCGTCACCTGCAGGTCCTTGGTGTAGGGGTTGGCCACTTCCCGGTCTCGCGCGACGATCTCGGCCTCGACCACCGCAGGGTCGAGCAGGTCGGTACCGGTGACGGCGTTCATCCGGCCGACCAGGCCGGCCACCGTGGTCGCGGTCACGAAGTCCTCGCCGTGATCCACGAAGGCCTGTACCGGGGCGGGCACGCCGGACCGGGCCCGCGCCAGGACGTCGCGAACCGAGCGGCCGGTCAGGTCGGGGTTCTGCTCAGAGCCCGACAACGCGAACTCCTTCTGGATGATCTTGCGGGTGAGCACGAACCAGCTGTGATCGTGACCCGTGCCGCGCAGGTACTCGAGGGTGCCGAGGGTGTCGAAGCCGGGAAACAGCGGGACCGGCAGCCGGTGACCGGTGGCATCCAGCCACAGCGACGACGGGCCGGGCAGGATCCGGATGCCGTGCCCCGGCCAGACCGGGTTCCAGTTGCGGATGCCCTCGACGTAGTGCCACATCCGGTCCGGGTTGATGACACGCCCGCCGGCCCGCTGCGCGATCGCCAGCATCCGGCCGTCAACGTATCCGGGGACACCGCAGACCATGTGCTCCGGCGGGGTGCCGAGCCGGGCCGGCCAGGACGCGCGCACCAGGTCGTGGTTGCCGCCGATGCCGCCTGAGGTGACGATCACCGCCTGCGCGTGCAGCTCGAACTCCCCGGCCGGGGTGCGCGAGCTCGGCTCGCCCCGGGGGACGCTGCTGGGCTCGAGCAGCGTCCCCCGGACGCCGTTGAACGACCCCGGCCGTGACGGTGAGCTCATCCACCCGGTGACGGAACCGGAAGGTCAAGAGTCCGTTCGCCGCCGCCGCGCGCACGCGCCGTTCGAACGGCTGGACGATCCCCGGACCGGTTCCCCAGGTGATGTGGAAGCGGGGTACCGAGTTGCCGTGGCCGAGCGCGGTGTAGCCGCCGCGCTCGGCCCAGCCGACGACCGGGAACAGCCGGTGCCCCATCGCGTGCAGCCAGGCGCGCTTCTCTCCCGCCGCGAAGTCAACATACGCATCCGCCCACTGCCGGGGCAGGTCGTCCTCGGGCCGGTCGAAGCCGGCCGCGCCGAGCCAGTCCTGCCAGCCGAGGTCGCGCGAGTCCCGGATCCGCAGCCGCCGCTGCTCGGGCGAGTCGATGAAGAAGAGCCCGCCGAACGACCACCACGCCTGCCCGCCGAGAGACTGCTGGGGTTCCTGGTCCAGGAGCAGCACGTGGCGTCCCGCATCGGTCAGCTCGGCCGCCGCGGCCAGGCCGGCCAGGCCGGCTCCCACCACGATGACGTCGCCGTCGTGCCTCATCGCGTCCTCCTCAACGAGCCCGGGACCGCCGCCGCCGGGCCGAACGCGGCGGGGTCGGGGCCGACTGCCCGCCGAAGGCGTTCCGGGCCTGGCGTGTCCGGTAGATCATCCCGCAGCGCGGGCCGGGGCCAAGATCCAGGGAGCGCGGTCTAGTGCCAGCGGACGTGCATCCGCTCGCGCCAGCTCTCCAGGATGCCCGGGTCACCGCGCACATCGAGGCCGCCAGCCGTCCTGCGATTCCACAACAGCAGGTAGATATCCGATGCGGGCCCGCTGACCTCGCAGTATCGTCCCGCTGCCGCGGCATCGTCGCCGTCCGGCAGGCCCCGCGATACCCGCGCCCGCTCGTCTCCCATGATCACCGTCCAGCTCGCGGCCGGCGCGTCGCCGACCCGGATGCCCAGCGCCGCCGGCGAGTCAGAGAGCCGGCGGGGGTTGCGGCCGGCGAAGCCCATCACCAGCTCATCGATGCCATCGGCGGCCAGTCCCGCGGGGAACGGGTCCGGTTCTGCGCCGTCGCGCCCGGCCGCCGCGGCGAGCTGCGCGTCGACGCGGTGAATGGCCGTCTCGTGGGCCTGGCGGCGCGCCCAGAAAGCCAGCGGCGAGGCAGCGGGCAGGAACGTCCAGCAGCGCACCGACGGATCGGCGGCCGCCAGGACCGACACCAGGCTGGCGTGCCCGTCGCGGAACCAGCCGACCAGCGATTCATCGGCCGGCGCGAGCCGTATCATCTCCTCCTCCGGCGGCTCCGGTGTCATGTCGGTGCGCTCGCCGGCGACGTAGCCCGCTGCCCAGCGGTGCACGAAGCCCAGGTGGGCAAGCAGGTCCCGGATCCGCCATCCGGGGCAGGCCGGAACGGGTGCGTCCAGGCCGGCCCGCTCGGCGGCCCCGGCGAGCAGTTCGCCCTCGCGGCGGAGGCAGGCGATGTGGTCCGCGGTTTCCATCCTCCGAGCCTGCACCACGGCGCGGATCCGCGCTGGGAATTTCGTGCCCGGTCCCCGGCGCGGTTACCTGGGATGGCCAAGACCTAGGGTCGTGATAGCGCACCAGGTCCCCGTGATCATCGAGGAAGGACGGTTTCGCATGACGGCCCTAGGCATCGACCTGTCGGACAGCGCCTTCTGGGGGCGCTCGCCGGCCGAACGCGACGCCGCGTTCGCGCAGCTCCGAGCCCTTGACCAGCCCCCGTTCTTCGCCGAGCCCGATACTCCCTTCGCCGAGAAGGGCCCCGGTTACTACGCCCTGGTCCGGCACGCCGACGTGACCGAGGCGAGCAGGAATCCCGAGGTGTTCTGCTCGGGCCGCGGCGCGACCCAGATCGTGGACGTCCCGGACGAGTTCAACGAGTACTTCGGTTCGATGATCAACATGGACGACCCGCGGCACTCCAGGCTCCGCCGGATCGTCTCCCGCTCGTTCACGCCGCGGATGATCCAGAAGTTCGAGGACGATGTGCAGCGGGCGGCGGAACAGGTGGTGACCGAGCTGCTGGAGGCCGGTCCGTGCGACTTCGTGCAGCACGTCGCCGCCCGGCTGCCACTGAAGATCATCTGCGACATGATGGGCATCGGCGACGCGCACTACGCGATGGTGCTGCGCAACAGCAACACGATCCTGTCCGGCTTCGACACCGAGCTGGTCAGCGAAGACCTGGACGAGGCGCTCGGCCAGATCTTCGCCGCGGCTGAGGAGCTGCGCGCGCTGGTCAGCGACCTGGCCGTCACCCGCGAGGGGCACCCCACCGACGATCTTGTCTCGGCCTTGGTGAACGCGAATATCGACGGCGAGCGGCTCACCGGCCAGGAACTAGCCTCGTTCTTCATCCTGCTGGTCGTGGCGGGCAACGAGACGACCCGCAACGCGATCTCGCACGCGCTGTGGCTGCTGACCGAGTTCAGCGGCCAGCGCGCGCTGCTGCAAGAGGACTTCGAGGCCAGGATCGGCGGCGCGGTCGAGGAGATCGTGCGCTACACATCGCCGGTCATCTTCATGCGGCGGACGCTGACCCGCGACTACACCATGGGCGGGCACGACTACGCGAAGGGCGACAAGGCGATCTTGTTCTACTGGTCGGCGAACCGCGACGAGTCAGTCTTTCGTAATGCTACCGAGTTCGACATCCTGCGCTCGCCCAACCCGCACCTGGGGTTCGGCGGTCCCGGCCCGCATTTCTGCCTGGGCGCGCACCTGGCCCGCCGGGAGATCACGGTGATGCTGCGCGAACTGATGCGCCGGGTGCCGGACATCCGGGCCAGCGGCGAGCCGGACCGCCTGCTGTCCGCCTTCATCAACGGCATCAAGCGGATGCCGTGCGAGTTCGGCTGAGCCAGCGCACCGGCCCGCCGGCAGGCTGATCGCGTCCTGCGGCTACTTCAGCGACTGGCGCAGCGCGATCACCCGGTTCACGCTGGCCAGGAACGCCGGGCCGTTGAGGGTTCCGTTCTTGTAGGCAGTCACGAGCTCGGCGCTCGCCTGCTCCCCCTGGGTGACGTCCTGGGCGGCGCAGAGCAGCAGGTCCATGCCGGCCTGCGCGGCGAACAGCGCGCGGTTCTGGGTCGAGCCGTAGGAGCGCAGCGCGCCGGCCTCCAGGGCATCGGTGATCGTGACCCCGGTGAACTTGAGCCGGTCCCGCAGCTCACCCTGGACCATGTTGGGCGAGAGCCCGGCGGGCCGTGCTCCTACCGCCGGGTAGATAGCCCAGGACACCATGATCAGCTTGACTCCGGCGGTGATCGCAGCCTGGAACGGCACCTCGTCGATGCTGCGGATCGTCGCCAGCGGCAGGTTGAGTGTCACCGGCCCGAGATCGGTGTTCTGGCTCGCCGACGCGGCCCCGAGACCGGGGAAGTGCTTGGCCGTGGCCGCGACCCCGCCGGCCTGCTGCGCCTTGATCATGTTGGTGCCCAGATCCGACACGACAGTGGGGTCCATGCTGTAGGAGCGCCCGAACTGGTCGTCGAAATCCCCGGCCTGCCGGTATACGTCGAGCACCGGCGCGAGGTTGACGTTCATGCCCACACCGCTCAGGTTGGCTGCGGCCCCCTGACCGGCCTCCGTCGCCAGGACCTCCGCTTGCGGCAGCGGATTCGCGCCGATCTGCTTCTCGGACAGAACCGGGCGGCCCGGCAGGCGGCGGACCTGGCCGCCCTCCTGGTCGGTCATCAGCAGCAGCGGTGCCCGTACCGGGTTCAGCGGACTGGCGTCAGCCTGCTCCAGCTGCTTGATGACGCCCGCGATCTGCGCCTCGCTTGAAATGTTCTGCCCGAAGAAGATCACCCCGGCGGCCTCGCCGTGCTGGATCAGCGAGATCAGGCTGGCTGGCGGGGTCAGGCCCGGGTAACTGTAGATCACCCGCTGGCCCGCCAGCTGCTGCGGCGACAGCGCCGGCAGGGCCGGCGCGGTCGATGTCCGGGCCGATGCCGCCGATCTCGGCGCCGGGGGCGATGCCGGTGCCCGGGGGGCTGCCGGGCGGGCCGGCGGCTCGGCGGAATTGCCGCAGGCAGCAGCGAGGACGGCGACGACGATGGCCGGCAGCGTGGCCTTGATCACCCCCGCAGCCTACCGGTCAGGTCAGTGCGTCGATGGTCCGGGCGAGTGCGAAGTCCTTCGTGGTCAGCCCCCCGGCCGAGTGAGTGGACAGCGTCAGCGTCACCTTGTTCCACTGGATCAGGATGTCCGGGTGATGATCCGCCTCCTCGGCCAGGTAGGCAACCGCGCCGACATACAGCATCGCGGCACGGAAATCCGCTCTGGTGACGGTACGCGCGATGCTGTCCCCGGCGTGAGCCCAGTCGGGTACGGTGGCGAGCTCTGCGGCGATCGCTTCCTCGGTGAGCAGGTCCATTGATCTGCCATATCACGGCATGATGGCATCCTGCTAGGGTCGCAACCGACCTCTGGAGTGCCCGCCCATGACCCAGTCCGAACCCGCCGGCCAGCTACGGCAGAGCCCGCTGCTCCCGGTTCACCAGCGCCTCGGCGCGACCTTGACCGGATTCGCCGGATGGCAGATGCCGCTGCGGTACGGCAGCGAGGCCGCCGAGCACCGCGCGGTCCGCACCGCGGCCGGGATTTTCGACCTCTCCCACATGGGCGAGATCGCCGTCACCGGCGACGGCGCCGGCCCGGCGCTGGACTACGCGCTGACCGGACAGCCGTCCGTGCTCGCACCGGGCCGGGCGCGCTACACAATGATCTGCGCTGCCGACGGCGGGGTGCTCGACGACCTGATCGTGTACCGGCGGTCAGACACCGGATTCCTCGTGGTGGCGAACGCGGCGAACACGGCCGTCGTGCACAAGGAACTGACCGAGCGGGCGGCCGGCTTCGGCGCCGCGGTGACCGACCAGACCGGCGATTACGCCCTGATCGCCGTGCAGGGCCCGAACGCCGCCGCGATCCTCGCTCCGGTCACCGACATCGACCTCGCCGGGGTCAGGTACTACGCCAGCCACGACGCCGTCGTCTGCGGCCGGCCGGTCCTGCTCGCCCGCACCGGGTACACCGGTGAAGACGGCTTCGAGCTGTTCACCCGGCCGGAAGACGCCGAGCCGCTGTGGACCGCGCTGACCGCGGCCGGCGCGGGGCAGGGGCTTGTCCCGGCCGGCCTGGCGGCCCGCGATACCCTCCGGCTTGAGGCCGGCATGCCGCTGTACGGCAACGAGCTCGGCCCGGACGTAACTCCGTTCGATGCCGGGCTTGGCCGGGTGGTCAAGCTCGACAAACCGGGAGACTTCGTGGGCCGCGCCGCGCTTGCGCGGTACGCTCAGCAGCCGCCGCGGCGGGTGCTGGCCGGGCTGGCCTGCCGGGGCCGCCGGGTACCCAGGCACGGCTACACGGTGCTCTGGGACGGCCGTCCCGGCGGTACCGTGACCAGCGGGGCGCCGTCGCCGACGCTGGGCATGCCGATCGCCATGGCCTACCTGGATCCCGAGATTCCCGGGCTCGCCACGGCCCAGCCCGGCGCCGGGGACACCCGGCTGTCCGTCGACATCAGGGACCGCGGCGAGCCCGCTGACCTGGTGACCCTGCCCTTCTACTCCAGGAGGCGATGACCATGACCGTGCCCGAGCAGCTTCGGTATACCGCAGAGCACGAATGGGTGGCGATCGACGGCGAGGTAGCCTCGGTCGGCATTACCGAGCATGCCGCCGACGCGCTCGGCGACGTGGTCTACGTGTCCCCCCCGGCACCGGGGACGAAGGTGACGGCCGGCGAGCCGTGCGGCGAGATCGAGTCCACGAAGTCGGTGAGCGACCTGTACTCGCCGGTGGACGGCGAGGTCACCGACGTGAACTCCGACGTCGAGGAGGACCCCGGGCAGGTCAACACCGACCCGTACGGCGCCGGCTGGCTGTTCAAGGTCCGGCTGGACGAGGATCCGCCGTCGGATCTGCTGTCCGCCGAGCAGTACGCCGAGCTGATCAAGGACGACGGCTGACCGGTGCCGCGGGAGCGGCCGGCCAGTCCCCCGGAGGCAGTGCATCGATGGCGATCAGCGTCTTCGACCTCTTCAAGATCGGGATCGGCCCGTCCAGCTCGCACACCGTCGGGCCGATGACCGCGGCCTGCCGGTTCGCCGCCACCCTGCGGGCCGGCGGCTTGCTGCCCCGGGTGGCATCCGTGCACGTAGTGCTGTACGGGTCGCTCGGCCTGACCGGGAAGGGGCACGGCAGCGACAAGGCGGTGCTGCTCGGGCTGGAGGGCGAGACACCCGACCGGGTCGACGTGGACGGCATCCCGGCCCGGCTCGCGGCGATCAGGGAACGGGCCAGGGTGCGGCTGCTCGGCGAGCACGAGATCCGCTTCGACCCGGCCGCCGACCTGGAGTTCGAGCGCAAGCGCTCGCTGCCGCTGCACCCGAACGGGATGACGTTCACCGCGGCCGACTCGGCCGGCGCAGAGCTGGCCGCGCGGACCTACTACTCGGTGGGCGGCGGGTTCGTGGTGGACGAGAACGCGGCGGGCGCCGACCGGATCAAGCCGGACGACCGGGAGCTGCCTTACCCGTTCAGCACCGCCGCCGAGCTGCTGGATCTCACCAAGCGGACGCGCCTGCCGGTCAGCGGGCTGATGCTGGCGAACGAGACCGCGTGGCGGCCGGAGCAGCAGACCAGGGCGGGCCTGCTGGAGCGGTGGCAGGTCATGCAGGAGTGCGCGCGCCGGGGCTGCGACACCGAGGGCACGCTGCCGGGCGGCCTCAAGGTGGGCAGGCGCGCGCCGGGGATCCACGCTCAGCTGGCCGCCGCGGCCGAGGGCGGCCAGGAACCCGATCAGCTGCAGGCGATGGACTGGCTCACCCTGTACGCGCTCGCCGTGAGCGAGGAGAACGCCGCGGGCGGCCGGGTCGTCACCGCGCCGACGAACGGCGCGGCGGGCATCATCCCGGCCGTCCTGCACTACTGCCGGGACTTCGTCCCCGGCTGCGACGACGAGGGGACCGTGCGCTTCCTGCTGACCGCCGGCGCCATCGGCATCCTGTTCAAGGAGAACGCATCGATCTCCGGGGCCGAGGTCGGCTGTCAGGGCGAGGTCGGTTCCGCCTGCTCGATGGCGGCGGCCGGCCTCACCGAGGTGCTGGGCGGGACGCCCGGGCAGGTGGAGAACGCGGCCGAGATCGCCATGGAGCACCACCTGGGACTCACCTGCGACCCGATCGGCGGCCTGGTCCAGGTGCCGTGCATCGAGCGGAACGCCATGGCCTCGGTGCACGCGCTCACCGCGTCGAGGATGGCGCTGCGCGGCGACGGGGAGCATTTCGTCTCGCTGGACAAGGTGATCAAGACCATGCGGGACACCGGCCGGGACATGCACGCCAAGTACAAGGAAACCTCACGCGGCGGTCTCGCCGTCAACGTGATCGAGTGCTGACCGCGCGCTCGATGCGCGGGTAAGGCGGGCGATTCCCGCCCGCGGGCCGGATCGCGCGCGCACCAGGGCTGCGATCCCCGGTCGCCGCGGCCGGCCGGTTTGCGGCCCCGCGGACGGGGGGTTACTTGCGGACGCGCCAGATCACGAGGGCGGCGGCGCCGATCACGACCACTGCGCCTGCCGCGGCAGCGTACCGCTTGTCGATCTTGCCGGTCCGCTCGCGCACCTGCTTGTCGATCTTGCCGGCCCGCTCGCGCACCTGCGTGTCGAACCGGCCGGCCTGCTCGCGTACCTGCTGCCTGGCGCGCCGGGCAACGTGGGCCGGGCTCACCCGCTCGGCGATGGCGTCGATGGTGCGCGCCAGGTTGTCCCTGGTGCGTTCGATTTCGGTGACCAGCGATTTCGGATCCTGTGCCACGGGCGCAATGTCCGTATCGGCCATCACTCAGGTCCTTTCTTCGCACAACCGCTGCACGCGTAGCTGGTTGCCGATCAGTCTGTCAGGTCGACGGTCACTTTCACATCATCGGGCCTGCTGATGAGCGCGTCGGACCGGGTATCCAGCCGGACCCGCCGGGTAATCAGCCCGGCGGGTCCGGCCGGGCCGCCCGGACCAGGGATCGCAGCGGTGGCCCCGCCAGTGCCACCGGGCCGCTGAGCGGAGATCAGCCGCCGTCGTCGGGCACGTAATGCCTGCTGCCGTCCGCGGGGTCGATCCAGACGCGCATGATCTTCTTCGTGGACGGATCCCGGAACCGCTCGGCCGTCGGCGTCCATCCCGGGCCGGGGGTGGCGGCCTGCGCGTGCCGGCGGCGCTGCCCGATGGGCATCCGGGATCCGGCGGGCCCGGCGGCTGCGCCGGGACCGCCGGAGAGCAGGGGAAGATCCGCGACCGCGGCCATCGCCTCGTCGGAGTACTCGGCGGCCAGGACGATACCTACCCGACGGCGCAACTCGTCCAGGCTGAGGCTGCCCCGGGCGTAGTGCTCGCGCAGCAGGCCGGCCAGCCGCTCGCGATCGGCGTCAGCCAGCAGCGATCGCGGCTGGCCTGGCTCCTGCCCGGGCATTGCTAGGGCGCGGGCCTGGCGACCACCGCGGTGCCGTAGGCGACGACCTCGGTGAGCTGCTGGCCGATCTCCGAGGAGTCGAACCGCATGGCCACGACCGCGTTGGCGCCGAGCAGCCGGGCGTTCTCTATCATCCGGTCGACCGCGTGCCGCCGGCTGTCCTCGAGCAGTTCGGTGTACTGGCTGACCTCGCCCTGGCGCAGCGCCTTGAAGCCGGCGCCTACCGACTTGGCGAAACCCATGCTCCGCACGACCAAGCCGAACGTGAGGCCCAGGTCCTGCTCTATGGTCAGGCCCTGCAGCCCTAGCCCGGTGGTCACGGAGAAGCTGCCAGGTGCGCCTGGAGCAGTATTTGACATGCAAGGAAGTAGACCGATCACCGCGACCGGTGTCAACCAGACGCACGGCCTGCCGCGGATACGGCCTTGACCTTGCTGGCCGGCGTTCTATCTTAGTGATTATCAGATTTCTGAACGGCTATCAGATCATGGCGGGAGCTCGATGAGCCAGACGAGAACCAGGGACGGCCGGTGGACGGCCGCCGATGTTCCCGACCAGTCGGGGCGGATCGCGGTGGTGACCGGGGCGAGCGGCGGCATCGGGCTGGAGACCGCCAGGGTGCTGGCCAGGAGAGGGGCGACGGTCGTCCTGGCTTGCCGGGACATGGCCAAGGCGGGACTGGCGGCCGGCCGGATCCGGGCCGAGGCCGGCCGGGCGAGCGTACGGGTCGTCCACCTCGACCTCGCCGCCCTGGCCTCTGTCCGGGAGGCAGCCGAGGAGATCCGGTCCAGCTGCCCGCGCCTCGACCTGCTGATCAACAACGCCGGGGTGATGACACCGCCCTACCAGCGGACCGAGGACGGCTTCGAGCTGACCTTCGCGACCAACCACCTCGGCCACTTCGCCCTGACCGGGCTGGTGCTGGACCGGCTGCTGGCGATCCCGGGCTCGCGGATCGTGACCGTCAGCAGCCTCGGCCACGCCAGGGGCGAGATGCACTTCGACGACCTGCAGTTCGAGCGCCAGTACCACGCCGCGCACGCCTACTGGCAATCCAAGCTGGCGAACCTGCTGTTCACCTATGAGCTGCACGCGCGGATGGAAGCGGCCGGCGCCCGGACGATGGCGCTCGCCGCTCACCCCGGCGTGGTCAAGACCGAGCTGTGGCGGACCAGCTCGCGCTTCGAGCGGGTCGTGATCAGTCCCTGGCTGCGGCCGGTCAACTTCCTGCTCGTGCAGAATGCCCGGATGGGTGCGCTGCCGACGCTGCGGGCAGCGGCCGATCCGTCGGCCATCGCTGGCGGGTACTACGGTCCCAGCGGCCGGTACGGGGCCGGCTACCCGGTGCTGGTGGAGTCGAGCGATCGCTCGCACGACGCGGCCGCGCAGCGCCGGCTGTGGGAGATCTCCGAACGGCTGACCGGGGTGTCCTTCCGCATCCCGGACCCGCCTGGTCAGCAGGCTGATCATGCGGCCCGCAGCGAAGAGTCCGCGGGGGCCTAGCGCGCGCCCTACCCTGAGGGCCATGCCGGGACAGGCGAAGGGCGGCCGGTACCACCACGGCGATCTGCGGACCGCACTGATCGACACCGCGGTCGAGCTGATCGGCGAGCGCGGCGTCCGCGGCTTCTCCCTGGCTGAGGCGAGCCGGCGCCTCGGCGTCGCCGTCAGCGCCCCGTACGCGCACTTCGCCGACCGGGACGAGCTGCTGGCGGCGGTAACGGTGCACGCCTACGAGCTGTGCTACGCCGAACTCGTGCCGCAGACAGGCCGGTTCGGGACGCCCGCCGAGCGGCTGGCCGCCATGGCCCGCGGCTACGTCCGCTTCGCGGCCGCCCACCCGTCGCTGTTCGAGATGCTGTACCAGCCCGTGCCGGACAAGGCCCGGCATCGCGAGATCGAGGCGGCCGAGCGGCCGCTGACCGACGCGTTCCTGGCCTGTGTGCACGCGCTGTCCGGGGGCGACACCAGCCCCGCGGAGGACCTGGCCACGGCCGTCGAGGCCACCGCGTACGGGCACGCCAAGCTGCTGCTGGACGACGGGGCCGGCCAGCGGGCCGAGGCCGTGGAGCTCGCCGCGGAGCGCGCTGCCCGGGCGACCCTGGCCCTCATCGAGAGCCGCGGCCTGCTGAGCTGGCCCGCGCTCCCCCGGCCGCGGGAGGCGGACCCGGATCAGGACGGGCCCTAGATCACGGCGGCAGCAGGCCGAACCCGGCAGGCCGAGACCGGGCAGGCCGAACCGGGGTAGCCGCCGTTGATCTCTGAGATCACCCGTCGTGGGGCCGGTGGGATTCGAACCCACACTGGCAGGATCCTAAATCCTGTGCCTCTGCCCTTGGGCTACGGCCCCTGACCTGGCTGGCGCCCCTGGCGGCACCGTCAGACGCCCAGATCCTGACGCAGCCTGGCCACGTGACCGGTGGCCCTGACCCCGTAATAGGCGTGCTCGAGCCTGCCGTCCGGGCCCACGACGAAGGTGGACCTGATCACGCCCACGGTTGTCTTGCCGTAGAGCTTCTTCTCCCCGTAGGTGCCGTACGCGCGCTGCACCTCGTGATCGGGGTCAGACAGCAGGGGGAAGTTCAGGCCCTCCTTGTCCCGGAACCTGGCCAGCTTGGCCGGCTGGTCCGGGGATATGCCCAGGACGGTCACGCCCGCCGCGGCGAGGCTGCTGAGGCTGTCCCGGAAGTCGCACGCCTGCGTGGTGCAGCCGGGCGTCATCGCCGCCGGGTAGAAGTAGACGATCACCCGCTGTCCGCGCAGGGACGACAGGGTCACGGGGTTTCCGTCGGCGTCGTCCAGGGTGAAATCGGGCGCCGGGTCACCGGGCGCCAGCCGCTTGTCCGTCACGCATGCTCCCTTCGGCCAGCCCGAACGCACCTACCGTACCGGACGCCTGGCCGGCGGCCGGGATCGCCAATCTCCCGTCCGGCCGGCGCGCCGGGCGGCCGGGTACGCCGGCATTGCGCTTCAGCCGGGGAGCAGCTCGGCGATCGCCGGGGCCAGCGCGCGCAGCGCACGGCCCCGGTGGCTGATCGCGTCCTTCGCGGCGGGCTCCATCTCGGCCGTGGTGAGCCCGGCCGAGCCGGGCAGGAAGATCGGATCGTAGCCGAACCCGTTCGTCCCCCGCGGCGCGCGTCCCAGCCGGCCGCAGAGGCGCCCCTCCGCGACCCGCTCGGCCCCCGACGGCAGCACGAGCGCGGCCGCGCAGGTGAAATGCGCACCCCGGTCCGGATCCGCCACGTCCGCGAGCTGGGCCAGCACCAGGTCGAGATTCGCCCGGTCGTCACCGTGCCGGCCGGCCCAGCGGGCGGACAGCACGCCCGGCATCCCGTTCAGCGCATCGACGCACAGCCCGGAGTCGTCGGCGACGGCGGCGAGCCCGGTGAAACCGGCCGCCGACCGCGCCTTCAGCAGCGCGTTTTCCGCGAACGTGCGGCCGGTCTCGGCCACCTCGGGGGCTCCGGGGAACTCGTCGAGCCCGGCCAGGGTGACCTCGATCCCGCTGGCCCCGAGGATCCGGGCCAGTTCGGCGAGCTTGCCCGCATTCCTGGTGGCGAGCACGATCCGCCGGCCCGCCCCGGTGCCGTCCTGGGTCACCCGGCGAGGGCCTCGCGCTGCAGCCGGGTCAGCTCGGCGCAGCCGGCGACGGCGAGCCCGAGCAGCCGGTCGAGCATCTCGCGCCCGAACGGCTCCCGCTCGGCCGTGCCCTGAATCTCGACGAAGCCCCCGTCGCCGGTGCAGACCACGTTCATGTCGGTCTGCGCGGCCACGTCCTCCTCGTAGCACAGGTCCAGCCGGGGCTGGGAGTCCACGATCCCGACGCTGACCGCCGCCACGGAGCCCAGCAGCGGGTCGCCCTTGCACCGGTTCCGGCCCCGCAGGTACCCGACCGCGTCGGCGAGAGCCACGTACCCGCCGGTGATCGCGGCGGTCCTGGTACCGCCGTCGGCCTGCAGCACGTCGCAGTCGATGATGATCGTGTTCTCGCCGAGCGCCTTCGGATCCACGCAGGCCCGCAGCGACCGGCCGACCAGCCGGGAGATCTCCTGGGTGCGGCCGCCCGGCCTGCCCTTGACCGACTCCCGGTCACTGCGCGTGTTGGTGGCGCGGGGCAGCATCGCGTACTCGCCGGTCACCCAGCCGAGTCCGCTGCCGCGGCGCCACCGGGGCACATCCTCGGTCACGCTGGCCGCGCACAGCACCCGGGTCGCGCCGAACTCGACCAGCACCGAGCCCTCGGCATGGTCGAGCCAGCCGCGGGTGAACCTGACCTCGCGCAGCTCGTCGGGGGAACGTCCGTCCGGCCTGGGCATGCCGGCCAGCCTAGCCGAGGTCGAAGACCTGGCCGGAGGCGACCAGGGTTACCGGCCCGGTGAACGCGCCGGATGCCTCGGCCAGGCTCCGCTCGCGGTCATTCCACGCGACCAGGTGAGTCAGCAGCAGCCGTCCGGCCCCGGCCCGTTCGGCATGCTCGCCGGCCTGGCGGCCGCTGAGGTGAATCCCGGGCGGCAGGCCGGGCCGGTCGCGGAAGGACGCCTCGCAGAGCAGCAGGTCGGCGTCCCGGGCCAGGGCCTGCAGGGCCGCTGACTCCCCGGTGTCGGCCGAATAGGCCAGGCGGCGCCCGCCGTGCTCCAGCCGGAAGCCGAACGTCTCCACCGGGTGGTTCATGTGATCGGCGGTCACCCGGAACGGCCCGATGCCGCGGCTGCCCGGTGCCAGCGTCACGAAGTCGAACGCGGCCCGCACCTCGGTGCCGGGCTCCGCGCTGTAGGCGCGGGTCATCCGATCCGCCGTCCCCGGCGGGCCGTACACCGGGATCGGGGGCCTGGCTCCGTCCGGGGCGTACAGCCGGGCCACCGTGTACGAGCACAGATCCAGGCAGTGGTCGGCATGCAGGTGGCTCAGGCAGATCGCGTCCACGTCGTACAGGCCGCCGTACCGCTGCAGCGCGCCGAGCGCGCCGTTGCCGAGGTCGAGCAGCAGCCGGAACCCCTCGGCCTCCACCAGGTAGCAGGACGCCGGAGCTGTCGGGGCCGGGGAAGCTCCCCGAACATCCGATCACGGTCAGCCGCACGGGGGTTCAGGCTACGCCGCGCGCGGCACCCGCGCACGCCGGTGCCGCGCGTCGTTACCGCACGTCGCCGCTGCGAGCCGGGGCCGGTCAGGACCGCGGGCTAGCGGCCCACCCGGGCGATCTGGCGGCTCTGCGCCACCAGGCGGCCGGCCGAGTCCCACACTTCGGACTCCTCGTCGAACCAGCCGCCGCCGACGTGCCTGCACCGGGCGGCTATACGCAGCAGGCCTGCCGCGGGCACCGCCCGCATGTGCCAGGTGAGCTCCACGGTCGGGCGCCCAGCCGAACGCGCCGAGCCCGAACACCACCGGCGGCAGCGCGTCCACGGCGAAGGCCAGCAGGTACGCGTCCGGCGGCCGGTCATCGCGCAGCCGGAAGTAGCCGCGCATCTCGGGGGTCCCGCCCGGGTTCCGCTCCAGCCAGCCCGCGGTCGCCGGGTCAAGGCGGAGATCGACCTGGCCGCGGATGCCGCCGGCCGGCGCGACCGGGAACGCACTCGTCGAGCGGCGGCAGGCTGGGCGGCTCCCCGGTCCAGGACAGGGCCTGCGCGTCCCGCATGGCGCCGGGCAGCGCGGGGTCGGGCGAGCCGTCGGTCAGCGACCCGGTGGCGACGGTGGACTCGATCATGACCTGCTCGTCCTGCATCAGCGAGGCCCTGGCCACGGCCGCCGTCTTGCCCTGCTTCAGCCAGGTCACGACCACCTGGGCCGGCGCGATCCGCGGGCACCCGCAGGAAGTGCGCGCTGGTGGCCACCGGGTGCGGGTGCGGAGAGGTGTCAAGGACCGCGCGCAGCATGGCGGCGACGAGCACGCCGCCGTTCACCGCCGACTGGACATCGCCGGACGGCGGGGCCGGCGAGAACCGCGGGTCGGGCTGCATCTCGTAGCGGCCGTCTGCGGTCCGCCGGACCGCGGTGGCCTGGTCGAACGCGCCAGGCTCGGGCACGTCGGGCACGGCCGGGCCGGAGCCTGGCCTGGCCCGGGGCGGCCGGGCCCGGCCGGCGCCTGCCGCCGTCACGCCCATAGCTGCCCCTCGAGCCGGGCCTGAGCCTCCTCGAGCGTGCCGCCGTAGGCCCCGGTGGACAGGTACTTCCAGCCGCCGTCGGCCACGACGAGCGCGATATCGGCCTGCTCTCCCGCGGCCACCGCCTTGCCCGCCATGGCCAGCGCGGCGTGCAGGGCGCAGCCGGAGGAGATCCCGGCGAAGATGCCCTCCTCGGACAGCAGCTGGCGGGTGCGGCGCAGCGCGTCCGCCGATGACACCGAGAACCGCGTGCTCAGCACGCTGGGGTCATACAGCTCGGGCACGAACCCCTCGTCCACGTTGCGCAGCCCGTACACCAGCTCTCCGTACCTGGGCTCGGCGGCGACGATCCGCACGCCCGGACGGTGCTCGCGCAGGAAGCGGCCCACGCCCATCAAGGTTCCGGTGGTCCCGAGCCCGGCCACGAAGTGCGTCAGCTCCGGCAGGTCGGCGAGCAGCTCCGGGCCGGTGGTCTCGTAGTGCGCACGGGCATTGGCCTCGTTGCCGTACTGGTAGAGCATCACCCAGTCCGGGTGCTCGGCGGCGAGCCGCCTGGCGACCCGGACGGCCTCGTTGGAGCCGCCGGCCGCCGGGGAGAAGACGATCTCGGCGCCGAACATCTCCAGCAGCTGCCTGCGCTCGACCGAGGTGTTCTCCGGCATGACGCAGGTCACCCGGTAACCGCGCAGCTTGGCCACCATCGCGAGGGATATGCCGGTGTTTCCCGAGGTCGGCTCGAGGATCATGCAGCCGGGCGAGAGCAGCCCTTCCTTCTCCGCCTTCTCGATCATGTAGAACGCGGCGCGGTCCTTGACCGAGCCGGTCGGGTTCCTGTCCTCGAGCTTGGCCCACAGCCGGACGCCGTCGCCGGGAGACAGCCGGGGCAGCCCGACCAGGGGGGTGTGGCCGAGCGAGTCCAGCAGCGAGTCGTAGCGCATTCCGGGGACCAGGCAGGCCGATCAGGCCGCCGGCCCGCGCCCGGCTGCCGCCCCGCCCGCCACCGCGGGCAGCACCGTCACGGTGTCGCCGTCCGCCACCGGCGTCTCCAGCCCGCCGAGGAAGCGCACGTCCTCGTCGTTCAGGTAGACGTTCACGAACCGCCGGAGCCCGGACTCGTCCACCAGCCGCTCGCGCAGCCCGCCGTGCCGGGCTTCGATGTCGGCGAGCAGCTCGGCCAGCGTGGACCCGGAACCCTCGACCGACTTGGCCCCGTCGGTGTAGGTGCGCAGAATCGTCGGGATACGGACCTCGATGGCCATCGTCAGTGCTCCAGTGTGAGGCGGCAGGGATACCGCGAATGCGGCGCGGTCGCGGGCAGCTTCCTGGCATGTCAACCGGGTGCCCGCCGGGATCATTCCGCTGTGACGCGGACCTCCTCCTCGGTGACCGTGCCGGCTGAGATCCGGAACGAGCGGAACTCGGCGTCGTCGGGGTCCCGGGTGGAGACCAGCACGTAGTGCGCTCCTGGCTCGCTGGCGTACGAGATGTCGGTGCGCGAGGGATAGGCCTCGGTGGCCGTGTGCGAGTGGTAGATGATCACGGGCTCCTCGTCCCGCTCGTCCATCTCGCGCCACACCCGGAACTGCTCCGTCGAGTCGAACCGGTAGAACGTCGGCGAGCGCTCGGCGTTGGTCATCGGGATGAACCGCTCCCCCCGGTCGCTGCCGGCCGGCCCGGCGATCACGCCGCACGCCTCGTCCGGGTGATCCGCCCTCGCGTGCGCGACGATCTTGTCATGCAGGGCGCGGCTGATCGTCAGCATGCAAGCGAGGGTACCCGCGCGCCTCGCGCCGCGGCGAAGGTCACCAGAGCGCCTCCACGAGCGTCTCCTGCAGGAGCGTCAGCCAGTCGTACACCCAGAGCCCGGCAGCCTGCGGCCCGCCCTGGCCGGCCCGCTCGACCATGGCCTCCCGGTCCTCGGTGACCTCGAGGCGGACGCCGAGCGCGAGCCTGATGTCGTTGAGCGAGCGCAGCCACGCCTGCGCCTCGTCGGCGGACAGCCGCACCCGGCCGCCCGCTTCGGGCAGCGTGTCGAGCACCGTCCTGGCCGCGGCCACCTTGCCGGATCGCAGGCCGCTCTCGGTGTACCTGCGGAACTCCCCCGCGGCCGCCGGGTCGTCGGGGTAGGCGTCGGGCAGCAGGCGGGCCAGCACCGGGTCGTCCGGCAGCAGGGCACTGTCGCTCAGCGAGAACATCTCCTCGAGCTGGCCCACGTCGGGCACCGGCTGGCCCGCACCGGGCACCGGCTGGCCCGCATCGGGCGCCGGCTGGTCCGCGGTCACCGGGCCGGCCGTCGCCGGGTCACTGACGCCGGCCTCGGCCACGTCGCCCGCGGCCCCGCCGGCCGCGGCCGGATCCCCGGCCAGCGCAGGCCCGCCGCCCACCAGCTCGGCGACCTGGCCGACCAGGTCACGGAGCAGCACCGCCTCGGCGGCGGCGAACCGCGCGGACGCGCCCCCGCCGCGGACGGAACGAAAGCCGCTGCCTGGCAACTGCATGTCCTCCCCGTCTTCGGACTGGCTCACTAGTCCTGGCGCACCGTAGCCCACAGGCCGTAGCCGTGCAGCGTCTCCACGTTTCGCTCCATCTCCTCGCGCGCGCCCGCCGCGACGACCGCCCTGCCCTTGTGGTGCACGTCCATCATCAGCCGCTCCGCCTTGCGCCGCGAGTAGCCGAATACCTGCTGGAACACGTACGTCACGTAGGACATGAGGTTGACCGGGTCATTCCATACGATGGCGACCCACGGCTTGGCTGGGGTCAGGTCCTGTTCGGATGTCGGTTGGTCGAGCTCAACTGGTGCCACGCTCACCGGTACTCACCTCCTATCCGTAGTCTTCCACTCGTGAGCAGTACCGTGACCACGGACACCGGCACGCCTGGCACTGCCCTGCTGACCGACCAGTACGAGCTGACGATGCTGCAGGCGGCCCTGCACAGCGGGACGGCGGGGCGGCGCGCGGTTTTCGAGGTCTTCGCCCGCCACCTGCCGCACGGCCGCAGGTACGGCGTGGTCGCGGGCACCGGCCGCCTGCTGGACGCGCTGGAGCGCTTCCGGTTCGGCCAGGACGAGCTTGACTTCCTGAGCGATGCGAACATCGTCAACGAACCGACGCTCCGCTACCTCGAATCGTGGCGCTTCACGGGCGACATCTGGGGTTACCCCGAGGGCGACTGTTATTTCCCCGGCTCGCCGATCCTGGTCGTGCAGGCGCCGTTCGCCGAGGCCGTCCTGCTGGAGACGGTTGCCCTGTCGGTCCTCAATCACGACTGCGCGATCGCGTCCGCGGCTTCCCGGATGGTGACCGCCGCCGGCGGCCGGCCGCTGATCGAGATGGGATCGCGGCGCACGCACGAGTACGCCGCCGTGGCCAGCGCCCGGGCGGCCTACATCGCCGGCTTCGACACCACATCGAACCTGCAGGCCAGGCGCGAGTACGGCGTGCCGAGCGCCGGGACGAGCGCGCACGCGTTCACCCTGCTGCACGACAGCGAACGGCACGCGTTCGCCGCCCAGCTCGAGTCGCTCGGCCACGGGACGACCCTGCTGGTGGACACGTTCGACGTGCTCCGGGCGGTGCGCACTGCCGTGCAGCTGGCCGGCCGCGACCTCGGCGCCGTGCGGATCGACAGCGGGGACCTGGCCAGCGTGGCCTGCCAGGTCCGGACGCTGCTTGACGAGCTGGGGGCCGCCAAGACCCGGATCGTGGTGACCGGGGACCTCGACGAGTACTCGATCGCCGCCCTGGGCGCGGCGCCGGTGGACGGGTACGGGGTGGGCACGTCCCTGGTCACCGGCTCGGGCGCGCCCACGGCCGCCCTGGTCTACAAGCTGGTGGCGCGCGCGGACACCGAGGGCAGTACCGGCGCGCTGCGCCCGATGGCGAAGCGGTCGGTCGGCAAGCCCGGGCGCGGCGGGCGCAAGTGGGCCGTGCGCCACCGCGACCAGGCGGGCACGGCACTGGCCGAGGTCGTCACCACGGTACGGCCGGAACCCGGGCCGAACGACCGCCCGTTGCTGCACCCGCTGGTGCGCGGCGGGGAGATCATCGGCAGGCAGACCGCGGTTGCCGCCCGCCAGCGCCATCAGCAGGCGCTCGGCGAGCTGCCCGGTCACGCCCTGCAGCTGTCCCGCGGCTACCCGGCCATCCCCACCGTGTTCGAGCCCGACGGCCACGACTGACTCCCCGCCACCGGCGGCTCGGGTACGGTCGGGTCATGCGCGCCCTCATCATCACCGACGTGCAGAACGACTTCTGCGAGGGTGGCTCGCTGGCCGTGCTGGGCGGCGCCTCGGTGGCGCGGGCGATCAGCGACTACGTGGCCGCGCGGTCGGCCGACTACGACCGGATCGTCGCCACCCGCGATCATCACGTGGAGCCGGGGCACCATTTTTCGGACCAGCCGGATTACGTCGACACCTGGCCGCCGCACTGCGTGACGGGCACGCCGGGCGCGCAGTTCCACCCCGCCCTGGACGTGACGCGTGTCGAGGAGGTGTTCACCAAGGGCGAGTACGCCGCCGCCTACAGCGGGTTCGAGGGTGTCAGCGGGGCCGGCCAGCCGCTGGTCATCTGGCTGCGGGCCCGGGACATCACCGACGTCGACGTGGTGGGCATCGCCACCGATCACTGCGTTCGCGCTACTGCCGCTGACGCGGTGGCCGAGGGCTTCGGCACCAGGGTGCTGCTGCCGCTCACCGTCGGGGTCCTGCCGCTGACCACCGAGCTGGCGCTCGACGAGTTGCGCGGCACCGGGGTCGAGCTGGTCGACGAGGCCTGACCCGGTCCGTCCCGGTGTGAGACGAGGCGGCCGCCTCCGGTGGCACCGGGCTTACCGTGATCCCCGGGCCGCGGCGACGTGTCAGTCCCCGGACGGCAGCGACTCGTAGATCTTCTTGCAGTCCGGGCAGATGGGGAAGCGCTTGGGATCCCGGGACGGCACCCAGACCTTGCCGCACAGGGCAACCACGGGATTGCCGCTCACCGCGCTGTCCACGATCTTGGTCTTGTCCACGTAGTGCGCGAACCGCTCATGGTCGCCGTCGCCGTGGGAGAGATCCGGCCGGACGTCGGTCTGGCTGCCGGTGCTGCCGCCGGGAAGGACTTCGGTGCTCACGGGGTCCGATTTTACGCGATCGCGCAGCCGGCCGGGCCCCGGCCAGCCGCGGCCGCGGTCAGTTGAGCCGGGGATCGTCGGGATAGGTCGCGACGAGGGCCAGTTCACCGCCCTGGCGGCGCAGCACGGCCTGCCAGAGTCGCTGCGGATCGGCCATGAAGGGGTCGGCGGGATCGCCGGGCAGTACATACCAGGCGCCCTCTTCGATCTCGGCCTGCAGCTGTCCGCTCCCCCAGCCCGCGTAGCCGGCGAACACCCGCAACGACGTGATCTCGGCCGCGAGCACCTGCGGTGGCGCCTCCAGGTCGACCAGCCCGATCCGGGACATCACTGGGCCGCAATCCAAAGCGCGCCAGCCCAGCGGCTCGCCCTCGCCGCGGGCGAGGGCGAGCGCCAGGGCGCTGGTCGGGGCGACAGGCCCGCCGGTGAACACGACCGACGGCCCGGTCGCCAGCTCGGTCCACGGTTCGAGCACCTGGCCGACCGACAGCTCGGTCGGCCGGTTCAGCACCACGCCGAGGGTGCCCTCGTCAGGCTCGTGCTCGACGACGAGGACCACCGTCCGGCGGAAGTTCGGGTCGCCGAGCAGCGGGGTGGCGACGAGCAGCTCTCCCGCCCGGGCAGCATCCTGCATGTCACCATCATGGTTCAGGATCCGGCTCCTTGCCCCTTGCCCCCGGCCTCTGCCCGGACCGCGGCGGCGACCGCGGCGGCCACATCCGGATGGAAAACCGACGGAATGATGTAATTCGGCCCGAGCTCGTCCGCGGCGACCACGTCGGCGAGCGCCTGCGCGGCGGCCAGCAGCATGTGATCGGTCACCGTCCGGCTCTGCGCGTCGAGCAGCCCGCGGAACACGCCGGGAAAGGCGAGCACGTTGTTGATCTGGTTGGGGTAGTCGCTGCGGCCGGTGGCGACCACGTCGGCGTGCTCGCGGGCGATGCCGGGATCAACCTCGGGGACCGGGTTGGCCAGCGCGAACACGATCCCGTGGCCGTTCATGGCGGCGACGTCAGCTCCGGTCAGGATGTCGGGCACGGAGAGCCCGATGAACACGTCGGCACCGCGCAGCGCGCCGGGCAGGTCGCCGTCATAGCCGCCCGGGTTGGTGTTCTCCGCGATCCAGCGCAGGCTCTGATCCAGGCCGGGCCGGCCGAGGCTTACCGCACCCTGGTCGTCGCAGACCACGACGTCCTTCGCCCCGGACAGCAGCAGCAGGCGCAGCACCGCGGTGCCCGCCGCCCCGGCCCCGGCGATCGCGATCCGCACCCCGCTGATCTGCTTTCCCACCACGCGCAGTGCGTTGGTGAGCGCGGCCAGCACGACGATCGCGGTGCCGTGCTGATCGTCGTGGAACACCGGGATGTCGAGCAGCTCGCGCAGCCTTCGCTCCACCTCGAAGCAGCGCGGCGCGCTGATGTCCTCCAGGTTGATGCCGCCCCACCCGGGCGCGATGATCTGCACGGCCCGCACGATCTCGTCGGTGTCCTGGGTGTCCAGGCAGATCGGCCAGGCATCGATGCCGGCGAACCGCTTGAACAGCGCGGCCTTGCCCTCCATCACCGGCAGCGCGGCATACGGCCCGATGTTGCCGAGTCCCAGCACCGCCGAGCCGTCGGTCACCACCGCGACGCTGTTGCGCTTGACGGTGAGCCGCCGCACGTCCTCGGGGTTCGCCGCGATGGCCAGCGAGACCCTGGCCACGCCGGGCGTGTAGGCCATGGACAGCTCATCCCGGGTGCGCAGCGGCACCTTCGACTGCATCTCGATCTTCCCGCCAAGGTGCATGAGGAACGTGCGGTCACTCACCTTGCGCAACGTCACGCCCTCGATCGCGCTCAGCGACTCGACGATCGCCTCGGCGTGCTCGCTGTCCCGCGCCGCGCAGGTGAGGTCCACCCTGAGCCGGTCATGGCCGGCCGCGGTCACGTCCAGCGCGGTGACCACGCCGCCGGTCTGCTCGACCGCGCGGGTGAGCTCGCTGATCGCTCGCCCGTGGGCGGCTACCTCCAGCCGCACGGTGATGGAGTACGACACGCTCGGCGCCATGGTCACGTCGGTCCGCCTCTCATGCGCTGCTGCCCGGTCGGTCGCGAAGTGCCGCCCGCGGCGCCGGAGCGCCCGGGCGGGCCGGCCCCGGGCCGGTCGTAGCGGGACGGGCCGGTGACACCGCGTACCCTGCAAGGGTGGCACACGCGGGCATGGCCGGAATCCGGCCGACGGTCGAGACCTCCCGGGCGGGCGTGCCGGTGACCGCCGCCCCGCAGGCGGCGGCCGGGCCGGACGACACGCCGCAGATCGACGTGGCCCGGCTGCGGCTGGCGATCGGGCGGCTGTCCCGCCGGCTGCGCCGTCACCAGCTCGCCGGGCTGACCCCGACGCAGGTGGCGGCGCTGTCAACGGTGGACCGGTCCGGCCCGCTGCGGCTGAGCGATCTCGCGGCTGTGGAGGGGATCGCCCCGTCCACGCTGACCAGGCTGGTGGCGGCCCTCGAGGACCGCGACTACGTGCAGCGCTGCGCGGTGGCCGGCGACGCCCGGGCGAGCGAGCTCGCCATCACCCCGCGCGGCCGCGAGGTGCTCGACCGGATCAGGCAGGAGAGCACGACCGCGCTGGCGGGCAGCCTGGCCTCGCTCCGGCCCGACCAGCTCGCCGCGCTGGCCGCCGCGCTGCCCGCCATCGAGCGGCTGGCCGACGGCGACGCTGCCGACGGCGACGCTGCCGACGACCGCTGACCCGCCGGCCCGGGTGCTGCCCGGCCGTCGTGACGGCCGGGAGCCAGTCTTAAAAGAGCAGGCTGGAAAGGGTGGCGCGCGCCTTGGCGACCCGCGAGTCCCTGGGCGGGAAGATCTCGAAGAGGCTTACCAGGTGGACCCGGGCCTGCTCGCGCTGTTCTCCGGTGGTCCGCCTGATCGTGCCGAGCAGCCGGTCGAATGCCTCGTCGATCTTGCCCATGGCCAGGTCGAGATCCGCGACCCGGGATTGCGCTTCCACGTCATCGGGGTGCTCGGCCGCGGCGCGCCGGACCTGCGCCTGGTCGTAGCCGTTCACCCGCCGGATGAGCTCGACCTGGGCCAGCCCGACCTTCGCCACCGGATCACCCGGTGAGGCTGCGATAACCTGCTCGAACGCGGCAGCGGCACCCTCCAGGTCACCGCGCTCCATCGCCTCCTGCGCCGCCTCGTAGCCGGGATGCGACGGCGGGCCGTACGACGACTGCGGCGGGCCGTCCTGAGCGGCGGCGGCACCGGGGGCCGCCGCGTCCCCGGCTGCTTCCTGCCCGTCGGTGGCCGGGCCTCCGGCGGCCGGGCCTCCGGCGGCCGGGCTCGCCCGGCTGGACGCCGAGCTGCTCCGCGGCCCCGAGCACCTGATCCAGCCACTCGCGGACCTGCGCCTCGGGCAGCGCGCCGAGGAAGCCGTCCACCATCTGGCCCGCGATCACGGCAATGACCATCGGTATGCTCTGCACCCGGAGCGCCGCGCTGAGCTGCGGGTTGGCGTCTACGTCCACCTTGGCCAGCACCCAGCGCCCGGCCGCCTCGGCGGCGAGCTTCTCGAGTACCGGGCTGAGCTGCTTGCACGGACCGCACCACTCGGCCCAGAGATCCACGATCACCGGCACCGAGCGCGAGCGTTCCACCACGTCGGTTGCGAAAGTCTCTTCGGTGGTGTCGAACACCGACCCGCCGGCGCTGGCTTCGGGCCGGTCACCCGAGTCCGCCGCCTGCTGCCTGCGCTGGGCGGCGTTCTGGCGCGCGCCGAGATCGACCGCGCCGTACAGGGAGAATTGCTGCGGCTGCATGCCTTTATCCTGCCCCATCCCGGCGGGTGACATCGCCGGCGGTACCCCGGATCACGCGGCGCCCCGGATCAGAAGGACGGCGGCTCGCGGTAGCCGCCCCACTCGTCCCGCAGGGTGCCGCAGATCTCGCCCAGGGTCGCCTCGGCGCGCGCGGCCTCGAGGATGGGCGGAACCATGTTCTCGCCGGATCTGGCTGCCTGGATCATCGCCGCCAGGGCCGCGTCCACGCTGGCCTGGTCACGTCCGGCTCGCCGGCCTTGCAGCGCCGCGACCTGCTCCCGCTCCACCTCGTGGCTGACCCGCAGGATCTCCAGCGGCTGCTCGGTGGTATCGACGTGGCAGTTCACGCCGACCACCTTCTTGTCGCCCTTCTCCAGTTTCTTCTGGTAGGCGAACGACGCCTCGGCGATCTCCGACGAGAACCAGCCTTCCTCGATCCCGCGCAGGATCCCGCCGGTCACGGAGTCGTCCGGGCTCATCGCCAGGATCCGGCCGAAGATCTCCTCGGCCTCGGCCTCCAGCCGGTCGGTGAGGGCCTCCAGGTACCAGGAGCCGCCGAGCGGGTCAGCCACGTTGACCACGCCGGTCTCCTCCATGATCACCTGCTGGGTTCGCAGCGCGATCTCCGCCGCCTTCGCGCTCGGCAGCGCGAGCACCTCGTCCAGCGCGTTGGTGTGCAGCGAGTTCGTCCCGCCGAGCACCGCGGCCAGCGCCTCGATGGCGGTCCGCACGACGTTGTTGTCCGGCTGCTGCGCGGTCAGCGACACCCCGGCGGTCTGGGTGTGGAACCGCAGCCACTGCGCTCGCTCGGTGCGCGCGCCGTACCTGTCGCGCAGCCACCGCGCCCAGATCCGGCGCGCCGCGCGGAACTTGGCGATCTCCTCGAAGAAGTCGATGTGCGCGTCGAAGAAGAACGACAGGCCGGGCGCGAACTTCTCCACGTCCAGCCCGCGGGACAGGCCGAGCTCCACGTAGGCGAAGCCATCGGCCAGCGTGAACGCAAGCTCCTGGGCGGCCGTGGAGCCTGCCTCCCTGATGTGGTAGCCGGACACCGACAGCGGCTTGTAGGCGGGAATGCTTCGCCCGCAGTACTCCATCAGGTCGCCGATCAGCCGCAGGTGCGGCTCGGGCCCGAACAGCCACTCCTTCTGCGCGATGTACTCCTTGAAGATGTCGGTCTGCAGCGTGCCGTTGAGCTGCCCGATGTCGGCGCCCTGGCGCTCCGCGGCAGCCAGGTACATGCAGAACACCGGGACCGCGGGCCCGCTGATCGTCATCGACGTGGTGATGTCGGCCAGCGGGATCCCGGCGAACAGGATGTCCATGTCGGCCGCGGAGTCGATGGCCACGCCGCAGTGCCCGACCTCGCCGAGCGAGTGCGGGTCGTCGGAGTCCCGGCCCATCAGCGTGGGCATGTCGAAGGCGACCGACAATCCCGTGCCCCCGGCGCGCAGCAGCATCTTGTACCGCTCGTTGGTCTGCTCCGCGCTGCCGAACCCGGAGAACTGGCGGATCGTCCAGGCCCGGCCCCGGTATCCGGTCGGATACAGGCCGCGGGTGAACGGGTACTCGCCGGGCCAGCCGATCCGGTCGAAGCCCGGCGGGACGGCCCCGGGCGGCGGCCCGTACACCGGGTCCACCTCCAGGCCGGACAGCGTGCTGAAGTCCGCATCGCGCACCCGGGCCTCGTCGTAGCGCCGCTGCCACCGCTGCCTGCCGTCGTCCGTCCTGGCGTGACTGCCTCGCGTTTCCATGGCGCTTCCTCCCGGCTCGTGGGCCGCCCGGCGAAAATAGTAGGAAGTCCTAGTATTTCGCCTCCCAGTCTATCCCGGATTCTCGCCGCACGGCCGGCCCGGCGCCGGAGCCGGTCACCGCCCCCGCCCGGTCGTTGCAGCATCGCCGTGGCTGGGTCCGGGCTGCCCCTCTCGGATAAATGTTCAACCAAACGCCGCGCTGGCGTCGTCTCACCGGGTGCCCGGGGGTGACTGGCGCGCGCCCGGGTCCGACCAGCCCCGTGATACGGCAGAATGTGATGGGGAAAGCCCGTGCGCTGTTACCTGGACAACCCTGATCACGGCCCGGCGCATGGCGGCGTGATGGTCATGCCGGACCGGCGGATCGCGCCCCGCCCGCTGAGCAACAGCAGGGGAGAGCCCGTGGGGCGGTTCCTTGGCACCGACTCCGCCGCGGCGGAGGAGCTGTTCAGTAGCTGCTACCCTCGGCTGGCCGGGTGGGTCAGGCGGCTGGTCGATGACGACGACACCGCGCACGAGATCGCCTCGGAGGCGTTCACCCGGCTGCTGGCCCGGTGGACCTCGCTCCGATAACCCGCAGAGCTACCTGTACATGATCGCCACGAACCTGGTCCGGGACCACTGGCGCAAGACCGAGCGGGAGCGCCGGGCGCTGCGCACGGTCACCGCCTCGGCCGCCACCGACCACGCTCCCTCCGCCACGCAGGACGTGGACGTGCGCCAGCTGATCCAGGATCTGCCGCCCCGGCTGCGCAGCGCGTTCCTGCTGCACTACTACGCGGGGTTCGCGGTGCGCGAGGTCGCGGTGCTGCTGGGGCGGCCGGAGGGGACGGTCAAGGCCGACCTGTTCGCGGCCCGGGCGAGACTGAAGGCCAGCCTCGGGGGGGCCGAGCGTGACTGACCCTCGCGACGACATCGACGCCTGGCTGCACGCGGAGGTTGAGCCGCTGCGGCCGCCGCCGGGTACCTTCGAGCAGATCAGGAAGCAGGCCAGGCGGCGCAGGGCGCGGCGGGCCGTGCTGTCGGCCGGGTCGGCCGGGGCCGCGGCGGTCGTGATCGTGCTGGCCGTCGTGGCGCTGCCCCATGTGGTCCCTTCGGTGCTGCACCTGAAGCCGAACCCGGCGGGCAACAACAGCACCGCGATCATCCGGGCCAGGTCCAGCGCCCCCCCGGCCACCTCGCCGTCCCCCACCGCGCCCGCCACGACCCCCAGCAGCCCGGTGTCCAGCCAGGCCCCGGCCGTGCCCGCTGACTTCGCCGCGACCTCGGTCACTTTCATCGGCCTGCAGACCGGCTGGGTGATCGGCCAGGCCGGGACCCCCGGTCACTGCTACACCAGGTACTGCACGTCGGTGGCCAGGACCGATGACGCTGGAACGACCTGGCACGGCGTGCACGCGCCGATCACGGGTCCGCCGGACGGCGGCAGCGGAGTGAGCCAGATCCGGTTCCTGAACCAGCAGGACGGGTGGGCGTTCGGCCCGGCGCTGTGGGCCACCCACGACGGCGGCCAGTCCTGGGAGCACATCCCGCTCGGCGGCCTGCGGGTGCTGAGCCTGGAGACCGTCGGCAGCGAGGCGTTCGCCGTGCTCGGGCGGTGCGCCGGGACGGGGACTGACTTCGCCGCGGGCTGCACCCGGCTTGCCCTGTACTCCTCGCCGATGGGCAGCGACGACTGGGCACAGGTGCCCGGGGTGGCCCGGGTGACCGCCGCGGGCCCGGGCGCCGGCTCGGCGAGCCTCGTGCTCACCCAGGACCAGGGGTACTGGTACACGCCGCAGGGCATGCTGCTGAGCGGCCCGGTCAGCGGCACCGCGCCGTGGACGGCTGTCAGCGCGTCCGCGCTGCCCTGCCTGCCCGGCGCGGCCCAGCCGGACGGCCGCCCGGCCGGCGGCCAGCTCGCCGCGTCCGCCCCCGGTGACCTGGTGCTCGCCTGCCCGGCGGCCAGCCCGACCGTGCCGGGCAGCCAGCTGGTGACCACCTACGCCTCATCGGACGGCGGCGCGACCTGGACGCAGCAGGGCCAAGCCGCGATCGCCGGGACGGTGACGTCGGTGGCGGCGGGGACCGGCGGGGAAGTGGTGCTCGGCTGCACCGCGGGGATCTACTCCTCGGCGGACAACGGCGCGACCTGGACGCAGGCCCAGGCGGGCCCGCCGGGCGGGTTCAGCTACGTGGGCCTGACCAGCGCGTCCCAGGGAGTCGCCGTGCCGGCCGACCCAGGCCAGGACGCGGTGTGGTTCACCATCGACGGGGGCCGGGCCTGGCGGCATTCGGCGGTCAGGAACCGCTGACCGCCGCCTGCGCGCCTGCGTCCCGGCCGCTGGCCGCACTGCCCTGACCGCTTCCGGACGCGTCCGCCGGACCGCCGCCGGACGCGTCCGCCGGGCCGCCGCCGTCGGCGAAGTCGCCCGCGGCCAGCCGGAGGCCGCGCAGCAGGTCGAAGATCTCGTTCAGCTGGCCGGTGTCGTACCGGCCCATGCCGAAGTCCGCCGCCATCAGATCCTGCGTGGCGCGCCCGACCACGGACCGGCCCCGGCTGGTTATCTCGGCAAGCGTGCCCCGGCCGTCGCGCGGGTTCGGCCTGCGGACGACCATGCCCTGCTTCTCCAGCCGGCCGATCGTGTTGGTGACGCTGGTCGGGTGCACCATCAGCCGCTGGCCGATCACCCGCAGCGGCAGCGCGCCCTGCCGGCTGAAGGTCAGCAGCACGAGTGCCTCATACCGGGCGAAAGTGAGCCCGTGCGGTCGCAGGATGCGGTCGAGCTCGCCGAGCAGGATCTGCTGCGCGCGCATGATCGAGGTGACGGCGGCCATGGCCGACGGCGGGCCGAACCTTCGCTCCCAGATGTCCGCAGCCCGGGCGATGGGATCGAAGGGCAGGTCAAGCGGCTTTGCCACACCGACACGGTAGCGTGCGCGGCGGCGTTCGGCGGCAGCGCCCGCCCGCCGCTGCCGTAGGCTGCGAGAGTGGACTGGAGCCTGCTGGGCTGCGGGCGCGGCGGGCACGTGACCTACGCGCCGGACGAGCCTGCCCTGCGCAGTCAGCTGTCCGCGCGCACGGCCCTGGGTGAGGCGTGGCGCTGCCTGCGCTGCGGGACGTTCGTTCCCGGCCCGCCGGACGGCGGCGGGCCGGCCGCCGCGGCCCCGCAGGTGCGCCGGGGGAAAGAACTGCGCAGCGCGCTCATCCTGCGGATCTTCGCCATCGAGCGGTTCGTCCGGGCGCTGGTGTTCGCCGCGGCCGCGTTCGGGGTATGGCGGTTTTCGTATTCGCGCCTCTCGCTCGAGCAGGAGTTCGATCGCAGCCTGCCGGACGTGCGCCGGCTGTACCAGGATCTGGGCTTCAGCTTCCAGCACTCCACCCTGCTCGGCCTGGTCCACCACGCGCTGCAACTCAACTCGCGCACGCTCGGCTACCTCGCCATCGGGCTGGCGGCGTACGCGGGCATCGAGATCGTCGAGGGCGTCGGGCTCTGGCTGCTGAAGCGCTGGGGCGAGTACTTCGCGATGGTGGCTACCTCGATCTTCCTGCCGTATGAGATCTACGACCTGACGGTGAAGTTCACCGTCCTGCGAGTGCTGACTTTCCTGGTCAACCTGGCCCTGGTGATCTACCTGGTGATCTCCAAGCGGCTGTTCGGCGTGCGCGGCGGCAAGAAGGCCTATGACGCGCGGCTGCGGGAGGACTCGATCCTCGAGGCTGCGGAAGCGGCGGCAGCAACGGAACTGGCGACAGCGGAAGCGGTGGCAGCGGAACCGGCGGCAGCGGAACCGGCGGCGGCGGAACCGGCGGCCTCGGAACCGGCGACAGCGGAACCGGTGGCGGTCGCACAGCCCCCGGCCGGCCAGGCGGATTCTCCCGAACGGCCTGCAGGCCGGTCACTCCCGGCCGACGACCCGGCCGGGTCCGCGCCCGGCGGTGCGCCGGGGCCGGACGATGCGGTCACGGCCAACCGCGGCGCTCCGGGTCCTGCCGCGTGACCAGGCCGCCGACCAGCTGGTCGGCAGCGGTATAGGGGTCCAGCTCCCCGCCCGCGACACGGCTCGCAAGCTCGTCCAGGCCGTTGCCCTCAGGCAGCCGCCCCATCTGCCGGCGCAGGGCGGCGATGGCGATCGCGGCCACCTCCTCCCTGGCCCGGGCGTGCCGCCTGCGCTCACGCTCACCGGAGGACGACAGCCAGGACCAGTGCGCGTCGATCTTGCCGGTCAGCTCGCTGATGCCCTCCCCGGTCGTGGCGACGGTGCTGACGATCGGGGTCTTCCAGCCGGGCTCGCTCCCCTGCCCGGTCTCCTGCTGGCCGAGTGCGATCATGTTGCGCAGGTCCCTGACCGCCTGCTGGGCCTGCGGCCGGTCCGCCTTGTTCACCGCGAAGATGTCCGCCACTTCAAGGATGCCGGCCTTCGCCGCCTGGATCGAGTCCCCCATCCCCGGCGCGACGAGCACGACCGTCGTGTCCGCCAGCGACGCGATCTCCAGCTCGGCCTGGCCGACCCCGACCGTCTCGATCAGGACCAGCCCGAAGCCCGCCGCATCGAGCACGCGCAGCGCCTGCGGCGTGGCCGCGGCCAGCCCGCCGAGATGCCCGCGGCTGGCCATGGACCTGATGAACACTCCCGCGTCGGTGGCGTGGTCCTGCATCCGGATCCGGTCGCCGAGCAGCGCACCGCCGGTGAACGGCGAGCTCGGGTCGACCGCGATCACCCCGACCCGCTGGTCCTGGGCGCGGTACGCCTTCACCAGGGCACCGGTGATGGTGGACTTGCCCACCCCGGGCGCGCCGGTGAGCCCGATCACCCGGGCGCGGCCGGTCTGCGGCGCGAGCGCCCGCATGATCGGCCGCAGCTCCGGCGAGCCGTTCTCGATCAGCGAGAGCAGCCGCGCGAGCGCCCGCAGGTCGCCGCCGGATGCCCGCTGCACGAGGCGATCCGCATCCGGCGTGAGCACCGCCGAACCCGTGCCCCGGCGACCCGGCCCGGTATCGTCAGCCACCGCTGGCCCGGGTACCCGGCGCGGGCACCCTGAGCAGCAGCGCGTCACCCTGGCCGCCGCCGCCGCACAGCGCGGCCGCGCCCAGGCCGCCGCCGCGCCTGCGCAGTTCGCAGGCGAGGTGCAGCGCGAGCCGTGCCCCGGAGGCGCCGATCGGATGGCCCAGGGCGATGGCGCCGCCGTTGACGTTCACCCGCTCGGGCCCGACGCCCAGATCCCGCATCGACTGGATCGCGACCGCGGCGAAGGCCTCATTGATCTCGATGAGATCCAGGTCGCCCACCGTCGCCCCGGCCTTGCCGAGCGCCTGCCTGATGGCACCGGACGGCTGCGAGAGCAGCGAGTTGTCCGGCCCGGCCACGTTCCCGTGCGCCCCGATCTCGGCCAGGACGGGCGCGCCGCGGGCGGCCGCGGCCTCGGCCGACATCACCACGACCGCGCAGGCTCCGTCGGAGATCTGCGAGGACGAGCCGGCGGTGACCGTGCCGTCGGCGGAGAAGGCGGCGGGGAGCTTGCTGAGCACCTCGGCCGTGGTATCGGCGCGCACGCCCTCGTCGGTGTCGAAGGTGACCGGGTCACCGCGCCGCTGGGGGACCTGGACCGGGACGATTTCCTCGGCGAGCAGGCCGTTCTTGATGGCCTCGGCGGCCCGCTGGTGCGACCGCGCGGAGAACTCGTCCTGCTCTTCGCGGCCGATGCCGGAACGCGCGGCATGCCGCTGCGTGGACGCGCCCATGGACAGGTGGTCGAAGGCGTCGGTGAGGCCGTCATGGGCCATGGCGTCCAGCAGCTCGGCCGAGCCGTACTTGAAGCCCGTCCGCGCGCCCGGCAGCAGATGCGGTGCGCCGGTCATCGATTCCATCCCGCCGGCCACCACGATGTCGAACTCGCCCGCCCTGATCAGCTGCGCCGCCAGTGCTATGGCGTCCAGGCCGGACAGGCAGACCTTGTTGATCGTGATCGACGGAACGCTCATCGGGATGCCGGCCGCGACGGCGGCCTGCCGGGACGGGATCTGCCCCGCCCCGGCCTGCAGCACCTGACCCATGATCACGTAGTCGACCTGGTCGCCGGAGATCCCGGAACGCTCGAGCGCCGCCTCGATGGCGAAGCCGCCCAGCTGTACGGCCTTGAAATCCCTGAGTGAGCCGAGCAGCCGCCCGAAGGCGGTCCTGGCCCCTCCCACGATGACCGCTTGACGCATCCGTGCGACCTCCGCCCTCGGCATGCCCGCGTCGACCGGCGCGGGGACCTCTGTCACGATACCCAGGACAGACAGCCAGGCACGCCACCGAGGGAGGCGCCGGTGCTGACCCGCATCGACCACGTGGGGATCGCCTGCCGCAACCTGGCGGAGCGGATCTCCTTCTACGAGTCCGCGTTCGGCCTCACGGTGGTGAGCCGCGAGGTCAACCAGGAGCAGGGCGTCCGTGAGGCCATGCTGCACGTGGCCGACGGCCCCGCCGGATCGTCATACATCCAGCTGCTCGAGCCGCTGGCGCCGGATACTCCCGTCGGGCGCTTCCTCGCGCGCCGCGGCGAGGGCGTGCACCACATCGGCTACGGAGTCCCGGATCTCCGCCGGGCTCTCGCCGCACTCAGCGCCGACGGCGTCCAGCTGATCGACGAGCGGCCGCGGCACGGCTCCATGGGCGCCGCCGTGGCGTTCCTGCACCCCTCCGGGATGGGCGGCGTGCTGACCGAGCTGGTGCAGGCCCCGGCGCCCTGACAATTCCCGCCGAATTGGCCTTAATGGGCAGGTAAAGAACTCGGGCTGAATGGGCCGTAACCCGGGTCCAGGCCTGTATGGGCAGGTAAAGGGCCCTGGGGCGGCGCCCGCACCGGGCCGCTGTACCGCCTGCGGAAGAGCCGGATATTCAGGCCGAGGAAGTCCGAAGGCGCGGCCAATCCGTCACAGACCTAGTACGCTGCCAGGGACCGGACGGGAAACTCGCGATGATCCGTACCGGCCGGGCGCAGGACTCCGCAACTGCGCACCGCCCGGAGACGATGGATCCGCGAGCCGATCGTCGCGTATCGCGTGCCCTCACATCTACCCCAGGATCAGGCGCCATGCAGTCCGATGTTGATGCCCAGCTCAGTAACTTCTTCGAAGAGTCCTCACCACGCGAGTTCGCCAAGGTGATGCGCGGATATGACCCGCACCAGGTCGATGAGCACCTGAAGCAGGTTGACGCCGAGGTGCGTCAGCACCGTGAGCAGTCGCAGGCACTGCAGCGGGAGCTGTCAGACGCGCACCGCCAGATACAGGAGCAGGAACGTCCCACCTACTCCGGCCTCGGATCGCGGATCGAGCAGCTGCTGCGGCTCGCGGAGGAACAGGCGACAGAGATCGTCCAGGAGGCGCGGTCCAGCGCGAATGAGTTCCACGCGGCCGCCAAGGTGGACGCGGCCGAGGTTCGCGCGTCGGCCGAGAGCGAGGCGGCTGAGCTGCGGGCTACGGCCAAGCGGGAAACCGACGACCTGCGGTCCGGGGTCGAGCGCGAGGCCGAGGCGATCATGACCTCGGCGCGGCGCGAGGCCGAAGAGCTCACCTCGACCACCGAGCGCGAGGTCAGCAAGCTGCGCGCCACGGCCGATCACGAGATCGCGGAGAAGCGCGCCGCGATCGAGCGCGACATCGCCAAACTGCGCACCTCTACCGAGCGTGAGGTAGCACAGCTGAAGGCGTCCGCCAAGCGGGAACGTGACGAGATCCTCACCACGTCCAAGCGGCAGTCGGACGAGATGCGAAGTCAGGCTCAGCGGATCCTGGAGGAGAGCGAGGCGCAGCGCGCGCAGGCCGAGGCCGAGTTCGAGATCCACCTGGCGGCCAAGCGCGAGGAGGCCGAACGGCAGCAGGCCGAGCGGCTCGCCGCGGCGCAGGCCGCCACGCAGAAGCTGGTGACCGAGGCCGAGCAGCGCGCCGCCACCGCCGAGCAGCGGGCGTCCAAGGCCAGCGCGCAGGCAGAGCACACCAGGCGGGAGGCGGACCAGCACGCGAAGACGCTGGTGGGCAACGCCAAGAAGAACGCTGACCAGATCGTCGCCCAGGCCAAGGCGCAGGCCAGCCAGTTGCTGACCGACACCAAGTCCGAGGCCGAGCGGCACCGGGCCTCGGCTCAGCGCCAGGTCAACGACCTGACCAGGCAGAAGGACAGCATCACCAGCCACCTCACCCAGCTGCGCCAGCTGCTCGGCGGCCAGCTGCCCGGCATGGACGAGGCGGCCCCGGCCGTTCCGGCCGCGCCGGCCAAGGCGGGTATCGGGTCGGCGCTGGCCCCGGCTCCCGCGCCGGCCCAGGCTCCCGCGCCCGGCTTCCGCCCCGGCCCCGGCCCCGGCTCCGGCTCCGCGCCGGCCCGGCCCGCCGCGCCGGCCCAGGGCGAGGCTCCCGCGGGGCAGCCGAAGCGGTCCGAGGAACCGCGGCATGCGGCTCCGGCCCGGCCGGGGAATGGCGCAGATGCCCAGGCATCTCCCGGACAGCGGCCTCAGCCGCAGGCGGCCGCCCGGCAGGCCGGCGGTCAGGCGGGCGGCTCCCGGCAGCCGGTCGCGAGCAAGGCCAGCAAGTCCCGCGACGAAGACTGGTGGACCGAGTAGGCTGCGGCGTCTTTGCGGGGAAGGGCCCGGCGGGTGATCACCCGCCGGGCCCTTCCCCGCTGCTGGCGTCGCGCCGCTGCTGCCGTCGCGCCCGGCGCGGCCAGTCAGGACTCGTCCAGGTCCGCGGTCCGGCCGGAGACGCCGCAGCGGCGGCCGGTAGGACTCGTCCAGGTCCGCGATCCGGCCGGACACGTCGCAGCGGCCGGTCAGACCTCGTCCAGGTCCGCGGTCCGGCCGGACACGGCGCCGATGGCCGCGGTGATCTCTTCGAGCAGGGCGGCCGGCAGCGCGGAGTCGATGGTGAGCACGATGAGCGCACGGCCGCCGCGCGCGTTCCGGCACACTTGCATGCCCGCGATGTTGATGCTCTGGCCGCCGAGGATATCGCCGACCACGCCGACGATGCCGGGCCGGTCGGTGTAGGTGAGGAACGCCATGTGCGCGGCCAGTGCGATCTCCATCTCGAAGCCGTTGACCTCGACCAGCTTCTCGGTCTGCCGGGTGCCGGTCAGGGTGCCGGAGACCGACACGACCTGGCCGTCGGGCAAAGTACCGCGCAGTGTTACCACGTTGCGCCAGTCCGGGCTTACCTCGTCGGTGACCAGCCCGACCGCGACGCCGCGGTCGGCTGCGAGCAGCGGCGCGTTCACGTAGCTGACCGGGTCCTCGACCACGTCGCTGAACACGCCCTTGAGCGCGGCCAGCTGCAGCACCCGGACGTCAAGGGCGGCGATCTCGCCCCGGACCTCGACGTCCAGCCGTGCCGCCACGCCGCCGGCCAGCGCGGTGAAGATCCGGCCGAGCTTCTCGGCCAGCGGCAGCCCCGGCCTGACGTCCTCGTCAACCGGGCCGCCCTGCACGTTGACGGCGTCCGGCACGAACTCGCCGGCCAGCGCCAGCTTGACCGAGCGGGCCACCTGGGTGCCCGCCTTCTCCTGCGCCTCGTGCGTGCTCGCCCCCAGGTGCGGGGTGGCGACCACGTTGTCGAAGCCGAACAGCGGGCTGTCGGTGCACGGCTCGGTCGAGTACACGTCCATCGCCGCCCCGGCAACCCGGCCGTCCTTGAGCGCGAGCGCGAGCGCGTGCTCGTCCACGATGCCGCCGCGGGCCGCGTTCACGATCCGTGCACCCGGCTTCACCAGTCGCAGCTCCTTCTCCCCGATGATGCCCGCCGTCTCGGCGGTCTTGGGTAGGTGGACGCTGATGAAGTCGGCTTCGGCGAGCAGTTCCTCCAGGCTGAGCAGGCGCACGCCCAGCTGCGCCGCCCGGGCAGCGGGCACGTACGGGTCGTAGGCCACCACCCGCATCCCGAACGCGGAAAGCCGCTGCGCGACCAGCACGCCGATCCGGCCGAGACCCAGCAGGCCGGCCACCTTGCCCTCGAGCTCCACGCCGGTGAACTTGGAGCGCTTCCACTCGCCGCCGCGCAGCGACGAGGCCGCCTGCGGCAGGTTGCGGGCCAGGGCGAGCAGCAGCGCCACCGCCTGCTCCGCGGCGCTGACGATGTTGGAGGTCGGCGCGTTGACCACCATCACGCCCGCCTTGGTCGCCGCCTCGACGTCGACGTTGTCGAGGCCGACCCCGGCACGCGCCACCACCTGGAGGTTCGGCGCGTGCGCGAGCGCCTCCGCGTCGATCCTCGTCGCGCTCCGGATGATCACTGCCGCCGCGTCGGCCAGGGCCGGCAGCAGCTGGGCACGGTCCGCGCCGTCGGTGTACCTGACCTCGAACTCGGACTCGAGCAGGGCAATGCCAGCGGGGGACAGTTCCTCGGCGACCAGGACGATGGGCACGATGCTGCTCTCCAGGCTGTTGGGTCGGGGAGCTCACCAGTCTAGCCGCTTTGTGAAGATATTCACGAGCGGGCCGGCCGACCCGGAACCAGCCGCCGTCACCGCTGTTCGGCGGGCCCGGCCGCCATGACTGTCAGGGCAGGAGCGCCAGCTTCCCCGTGACCTGCCGTCCGGCCAGCGCGTTCAGCGCCTCGGCTGCGCGGTCGAGCGGATAGGTCGTGGGGACGATGGGGTGCAGGGTCCCGGTCGCCACGCGCCCGAGCAGGTCGGCCACGAGAGCCCGGTTGCCCGCCGGATCCTGGCGTGACCATGCGCCCCAGTCGACCCCGATCAGCGCGCGGTTGCCGATCAGGACGCGGTTGACCGGCAGCCGCGGGATGGAGCCGCCCGCGAAGCCGATGACCAGGTAGCGGCCGTCCTCGCGCAGGCTGCGCAGGGCCGGCTCGGCGAACGGGTCGCCAACCGGATCGATGACCAGGCTTGCGCCGGCGCCGGTGATCTCCCGCACCCGGGCCCTCAGGTCCTCGGTCTGGTAGTCGACCGTGACCTGCGCCCCGGCGGTGATCGCCGCCGCCCGCTTCGCCGGGCTGGCGGCGGCCGCGATCACCCGGGCGCCGAGCGAGCGGGCCACATCGACCGCGGCCAGCCCGATCCCGCCGCCGGCGCCGAGCACGAGGACCCACTCGCCGGGCCGCACGCTGACCCGCCGGGTCAGGCCGAACAGGACCGTCCCGTAGCTCTCGACCGCCGTCGCGGCCACCGCCCAGCTCACCGCGTCGGGCAGCGGCACGACCGCATCCGCGGCGAGCACCCGGTGGCTGGCGTAGCCGCCCAGGCCGAACGAGCAGCTCACCACCCGGCCGCCGCGGGACAGGCCAGGCACGTCATCGCCCGCATCCAGCACTTCGCCCGCCGTCACCAGGCCGGGGGTGAACGGCAGCGGCGGCTTCATCTGGTACAGCCCGCCGACGACGAGCCCGTCAACGAAACTGACTCCGGCGGCCCGGACGCCGGTGAGAACCTCGCCCGGGCCCGGCCGCGGATCGGGTGCCTCCTCGACCGTCAGCCGGTCCGGCGGGCCGAACTCGCGGCAGACGATGCGGCGCATCCCATCTCCGTTTCGCTATCCCGTTCGCCGCAGCCGGCTGCGCTGCCGGCCGCTCCGCATTTCCCGGAACGACCCGGCAGGCCGCAGCTCCCCTCCCAGGCGCGTGCCGCCTCCCGCCGCCTGCGGCGCGACCGGCCGCCGGACTGATCCCCCCGGCGCGGGCGCGGGCCCGGCGCGGGCGCGGGCGGCCCCGGCCCAGCTGCCGCTATCCCCGGTCCTCGAGCCAGCTCATCAGCGGCCGCAGCTCGGCGCCCACCTGCTCGATCTGCTCGGACTGCTCGGCCTCGCGCCGCTTGAGGAAGGTCGGCCGGCCCGCGTCGAACTCCTCGACCAGCTCCCGGGCGAATGTGCCGTCCCGGACCTCGGCGAGGATCTGGCGCATCTCCGCCCTGGTCCGCTCGTCGATGATGCGCTGGCCGCGGGTGTAACCGCCGAACTCGGCGGTGTCCGAGACCGACCAGTACATCTTGGAGATGCCGCCCTCGTACATGAGATCGACGATCAGCTTCATCTCGTGCAGGCACTCGAAGTACGCCACCTCGGGCTGGTACCCGGCCTCTACCAGGGTGGCGTAACCCGCCTTGATCAGCTCGGAGATCCCGCCGCAGAGCACAGCCTGCTCGCCGAACAGATCCGTCTCGGTCTCCTCGGTGAACGTCGTCTTCAGCGCCCCCGCCCTGGTGCCGCCGATCGCCTTGGCGTAGGACAGGGCGAGCGGCCAGGCGTTCCCTGACGCGTCCGCGTGCACCGCGACCAGTACGGGTACGCCGCGGCCCTCGCTGAACTGCCGGCGGACCAGGTGCCCCGGGCCCTTCGGCGCCACCATGCACACGTCCACGCCCGGCGGCGGCTCGATCAGCCCGTAGCGGATGGACAGCCCGTGCGCGAAGAACAGCGCGTCGCCCTCCACCAGGCTCGGCCCGATCGCCTCCGCGTACAGGCCGCGCTGCAGGTGGTCGGGTACCAGGACCATGATCAGGTCTGACTCCTCGCAGGCCTCCTGCGGTGTCGTCACCCGCAGGCCCTCGGCCTCGGCGTTCTCGATGCTGCGGGATCCCTCGGGGAGCCCGACCCGCACGTCCACGCCCGAGTCGCGCAGCGAGAGCGCGTGCGCATGACCCTGGCTGCCGTACCCGAGCACGGCGACGTGCCGCCGCTGGATGATCGCGAGGTCGGCGGCGTCGTCGTAGATGATCTCTGCCACTTTTCCGGTTCTCTCTCTCGTCGTTGTCAGGCGCTGCGCTCGACCGGCCGCAGCGCACGATCGGTGATGGACCTGCCACCCCGGCCGACGGCCACCATCCCGGACTGCACGAGTTCCTTGATCCCGAACGGCTGAAGCACCCTGATCAGCGCGTCCAGCTTCTCCCGGTTGCCGGTGGCCTCGACGGTGACCGCGTCCGTCGCCACGTCCACCACCTTCGCACGGAACAGCGCTACCGTCTCCAGCACCCGCGAGCGGTTCTCCAGGTCGGCCCTGACCTTGACCAGCATCAGCTCGCGCTGGACCGCGGACGCCGGCTCGAGTTCCACGATCTTCAGCACGTTGATCAGCCGGTTGAGCTGCTTGGTCACCTGCTCAAGCGGGCGGTCCTCGCAGTTGACGACGATCGTCATCCGGGAGATCTCCTCGTGCTCGGTCGGCCCCACCGCGAGCGAGTCGATGTTGAATCCCCGGCGGGCAAACAGCCCGGCGACCCGCACCAGCAGGCCGGCCTTGTTCTCCACCAGCACCGACAGCGTATGCCTGCTCATTGCTTGGTTGCCTCCCTCGCGTGCGCTTCGCTGGCTTCGGGAGGCGGGTCCTCGGCGCCGGGGCACCGCTGCGGCCCTTCGGCTCCTCGCGGCGCGGGGCCCGGCGCCTGCGGCCGGCTCCTTGTGGCCAGTCGGGTCACAGTCATTCGGTCACGTCCCAGTCCGGTGCCATGTCACGGGCCACCTTGATGTCGTCGTTGCTGGTGCCGGCGGCCACCATCGGCCAGACCATCGCGTCCTTGTGCACGATGAAGTCGACCACGACCGGCCGGTCGGTGATCTTCATCGCCTGCTCGATCACCTCGTCCACCCGGTCGGGCGTCTCGCAGCGCAGCCCGGCGCAGCCGTAGGCCTCGGCCAGCAGGACGAAGTCGGGCACCCGCGTTCCCGCGGACGTGACCTGGTCCTGCCCGCGGTGCAGGTCGGTGCTGGAGTACCGCTCGTTGTAGAAGAGGGTCTGCCACTGCCTGACCATTCCGAGGTTGCCGTTGTTGATGATGGCCACCTTGATCGGGATGCGCTCCAGGGCACAGGTCGCGAGCTCCTGGTTGGTCATCTGGAAGCAGCCGTCGCCGTCGATCGCCCACACGCACGCCTCGGGACGGCCCGTCTTGGCGCCCATGGCCGCGGGCACGGCGAATCCCATCGTGCCCAGGCCGCCGGAGTTGATCCAGGTGGCCGGCTGCTCGTAGGAGATGAACTGCGCGGCCCACATCTGGTGCTGGCCCACGCCCGCCACGTAGACCGCCTCCGGCCCGGCGATCTTCCCGATCCGCTCGATCACGTACTGCGGTGCGAGCGACCCGTCGGCCGGCTGCCCGTAACCGAGCGGGTAGGTGGAGCGCCAGCCGCCGAGCTGGACCCACCAGTCGGCGAGGTCGGCGGCGTTCCCCGCCTCATGCTCGGCGGCCAGGGCCGTGGTGAGCTCGGCGATCACCTCACGGCAGTCCCCGACGATGGGCACATCCGCGTGCCGGTTCTTGGAGATCTCGGCCGGGTCGATGTCCGCGTGCACGATCGCGGCACCGGGGGCGAAGCTGTCCAGCTTGCCGGTCACCCGGTCGTCGAACCTGGCACCGAGCGCGACGATCAGGTCCGCCTTCTGCAGCGCGCCGACCGCCGCGACCGTGCCGTGCATGCCGGGCATGCCGAGGTGCTGCGGATGACTGTCCGGGAAGGCACCGCGCGCCATCAGCGTGGTGATCACCGGGGCGCCGGTCAGCTCGGCGAGCTGCCTGCAGCTCGGCGTGGGCGCGCGCCTTGATCACCCCGCCGCCCACGTACAGCACCGGCCTGCGCGCGGACGTGATCATCCGGGCGGCCTCGCGCACCTGCCGGGAGTGCGGCCGGGTGACCGGGCGGTACCCGGGCAGGCTGAACGGGACGGGCCAGCGGAACTCGGTGCTGGCCTGCAGGGCATCCTTGGCGATATCCACCAGCACCGGCCCGGGCCGGCCGGTGGCGGCCAGGTGGAACGCCTCGCCCATGGTCCTGGCGATGTCCTCGGCCCGGGTGACGAGGAAGTTGTGCTTGGTGATCGGCAGCGTGATCCCGGAGATGTCCGCTTCCTGGAACCCGTCGGTGCCGATGAGAGAGCTGGATATCTGGCCGGTGATCGCCACCAGCGGCACCGAGTCCATGTAGGCGTCCGCGATCGGCGTGACCAGGTTCGTGGCGCCCGGGCCCGAGGTGGCCATGCACACGCCGACCCGCCCGGTGGCCTGGGCGTACCCGGTGGCGGCGTGCCCGGCGCCCTGCTCGTGCCGGACCAGGATGTGCCGCAGCCGGGTGGAGTCGAGCAGCGGGTCGTAGGCCGGCAGGATCGCGCCGCCGGGCAGGCCGAACACGACCTCCGTTCCGAGTTCCTCCAGGGCGAGGATGAGCGCCTGGGCGCCGGTGACCTGCCGCGGAACGGCCGCCGGTGCGGCCGCGGGCGGGTGGCCCGGCGCGGCGGCCGGGGCCGGGGAGGGGGATGCGGCCTGCGGCGGGGCCGCGCCCGCCCGGACGGCGAGGTCGCGCGGGCTGGGGACGGGACGGGCTGGCGTCGTCTGCTCGGTCATCGGACGGCTTCCTCGGTCAGTAGGGTCGCGGCAACAAAAAACCCCTCGCGCCGGGCGGCGATCGAGGGGAGCGCGCAGGCAGCTGGCTCGTCAGCGACCTACGCGCTGCCGAGTACGAGAATCAGGCTGCAGTACACGTCGCCTCACCCTACCGGCTGTGTCAGCTTCTGCACAGTTGTGTCTCAGATAATGAGACCATCGCCTCGGGCTCGGCCTCCGGGCCCGGCGGGACGGCCCCGCCGCCAGGCTGGGCGAGCGCGGTCGTGATCAGGGACTCCACCTCGGCGGCCGGCATCGGCGCGGCGACCAGGTACCCCTGGCCGAGCCCGCAGCCCATGTCCCTGAGCATCCCCAGCTGCCGCGAGCTCTCGATGCCCTCCGCCACCACGCTGATGCCCAGATCCCGGCCAAGCTGGATGATAGTCCTGGTCAGAAGCGTGAGCGTCTCGTCCTCGCCCAGCCCGGCCACGAACGAGGGATCGATCTTGATAATGTCCACCGGGAGCTGGCGCAGGTAGGCCAGCGACGCGTAGCCGGTTCCGAAGTCATCGATGGCGAGCCGGACCCCGGCCCGGCGCAGCTCGCCGAGGTGTGCCACGACCGGGCCGGCCGCCTCCACCAGGGCACGCTCGGTGACCTCGAGCGTGAGCGCCTCGGGGGGCAGCCCGGCGTCGCTGAGCGCAGCCAGGACCGATTCGGGGAAGCGCTCCGCGCTCACCTGCCGGGGCGAGAAGTTCACCGAGACGCCCACGTCACCGGCGGACCGGCGCCACCGCGCCGCCTGCGCGCACGCCTGGCGCAGCACCCACTGGCCGAGCGGCACGATGACTCCCGATTCCTCCGCGACGTCGAGGAACTCCCCCGGCGGGACCGCCGCCCCGTCGCGCCACCAGCGGACCAGAGCCTCGGCGCCGCTGACCCGCGAGGTGGCCAGCTCCACCACTGGCTGGTAGTGCACGACCAGCTGCCCGTCGGTGATGGCCCGCCGCAGGTCGCTGGTCAGCTCGAGCCTGCGCACCACTTCCTGGTGCATCTGGGCGGCGAATACCTCCACCCGGCCGCCCCGATTCCTTGGCCCGCGCCATCGCCACGTCGGCGTTGCGCAGCACGATCCCCGGCGGGTCGGAGCCCGCGAACGCGACGCCAACGCTCGCCGTGAGCGAGATATCCCGCCCTGCGACCCGGAACGGCTCGGCGGCGACGGCCCGGGTCAGACGTTCGGCCAAATCCACGGTTTCCTGCGCCCCGGCGGCATCCCTCGACCAGGATCGCGAACTCATCGCCGCCCCAGCGGACCACGGTGCTCGTGCGGCGGTATGGCGGCGCGCAGCCGCCGCGCGGCCTGGGCGATCAGCAAGTCGCCCGCGCGATGGCCGACCGAGTCGTTCACCGCGGTGAACCCGTCGAGATCGAGAAAGATCACGCCACCCTGAACGGCGCGGCGGCCGGAGTCCGGCTCCCCGGCTGATTCCGGCCGGAGCCTGGCGGTGGCGCGTTCCTCCAGGTAGACCCGGTTGGGCAGGCCGGTCAGGCCGTCGTGGAAGGTCAGGTGCGTCACCTGCCTGCGCAGCGCTACCTGGTCGCTGACGTCGCGCGCCGTGACCAGCAGCTGATCAGCCCCGCCGGGATTCCGGTGCGGCGATACCGTCGCCTCCACGTGCCGCCAGGTGCCGTCGGCGGCGCGAACCCGGCACGGCAACCTGCCCGGCGGCTCCGACGGCTGGCGCGAGCGCCGCCGCCACGGCCCGCCTGCTGCCGGGCCGGTCCTCCGGGTGGACGAGCTCGTCGAGCCGGGTGCCGAGCAGCCGGTCGGCCGGATACCCGTAGTCGGCGACCGCCGGGCTGGCGTAGCGGATGATCCCGCCGTCGTCGCAGACGAGCACGACGTCGGTGGTGAGCTGGGCCAGCTCCCGGAACCGGCGGCCCGACTCCAGCAAGGTCCGCGGCCCGCGCCTGCGGCCGGTGACCGCGGCGAGCATCCGCAGCGCCAGCGCGAGCACCGCAGCGCTCGCCACCACGACCAGGACCGGTGCACCGTGCCCGCTGGCCAGCGCCCAGACGCAGACGACCGCCGCCGCGCACGGCCGCCGCGCCGGCCGCGATCGCCGCCCCGGGTATGTCGGCCGCCCCGGCGGCGCCGGTCGGATCGCCGCGCGGACAGCCAGGGCGTGAGGGCGAGCACGCAGAATGCCGCGAGCGCAACGGCCTGCTCCGCGGCTCCGGGCGCGCTGCCGTTCAGCCGGGCGCCGACCCCCAGCGCATCGCTCACCGTCACCAGCAGCACCGCGACGAACGCCGGGACCGTCGCGCCGCCGGTCTCGCAGACCACGGGCAGCAGCAGGCCGACCGCCACCAGGTCGGCCATCGGATGGAGCAGGGCCACAGCGAACGCCCCTGGCCCGCTGCCGGATCTGATGTAGTCGGGACCGAACAGGGTGATCCAGCCGATGACGAAGAGCACCGCCGCGAGAATGTAACCGTCCGCGAGCCGCGGGATCACCGGCCGGCCGGCCACCCGGTGACCCAGGGTCCGCCAGCCGTCACGGCCCTTGCCACCGCTGGCGGCCGCCAGCACCACCGCCGCCGCCACCACCGCGATGAGCGCGAGCAGCGGCGGGAGGTCGGCGAGCGTCAGGCCGGCGGCGCCGCTGAGCGGTGTGCCGAGGGCCTGCTGCGCGATGACGCCGAGGCACCAGAATGCGGCTGCCCCGCTGAGCCACAGGTAACCCAGCCTGGCCCGCCCGGACCGGCGCCGGGCCGCCAGCCACAGGGTCAGCGCCGCCACGCCCGATGCCGCGATCCCGGCCGCCGCGAGGGCGTGCCCGGCCGTACTCATCGGTCGTCACCCGACACGTGCGAGCCTCCATTGCTTTGCGCCCACCGGAATGGTGCGGGTCCAGGCCAGCCCGATTCGTGCCTGGCAACCTCTGCCGATGCGTGGCGGCCGAAGTCATGCCGTCCCTCCGGAGCCCGTACCGGGATCGCCGACGGGCCGGAGGCATCTCGCTCCTGGCGTTGGATCTCACTCTACGTACCGAATGTCACACTTCGGTTGAGCTAGGGCCTACACCGGGAGACAACTGACCTGACTGAACACAGGGCAAAACGTGGCAATTAGTTCAGTTCGCCCGGTCCGGGGCCACGGCGCCTGTTACGTTGCTCTGCGTGACCAGCGGGGGTCTGTCACAGCACCTCTGCGTGCCGGGGCACGCGCTCGCAAATCCGGCTGTCGGCGCTGCCGAGCGCCGGCTATCCGAGCACCCGCCCCGGCACTGCCGTGTCTCATAAGGCACACCACCGTGCCTGGAGCACTCGCTCGCACAGCCGGCGTTCGGTGCCAGCCGCCAGCCGGATGGGTGAGGGGTGTTCCGGGCGCACCCCTGTGCGGCACGGGGCCGACGGCGGACCGAAGCCTTACGCAGCGTCGATCCTCGGGAAGACTGGCTCGGGGTCGGGCAGCCGGCCGGCCGGGCCGGCCTCGCCGCACTGTGCGGCTACCCGGGCCGCGGTGGCCGGCACGAACGGGGCGAGCTGGACAGCTAGGCAGCGGCAGGCACGGATGAGCACGGTTAGCACGGCGTCCAGCCGGGCCGCGGCGGCGGGGTCGTCGTGCTGGGCGCGGGCCAGGTGCCAGGGGCTGGCGTCTTCGATGTGGCGGTTGGCTTCATCGACGATGGCCCAGGCGGCGCCGGCGGCGGCCCGGAAATCGAAGCGGTCGAGCGCCGCGGCGACGAGGCCGGGCGCCTGCTCGCACGCGGCGGTCAGCCGGGCTGCGCCCCGGTCAGCGGCCGCCTGGCCGGCACCGAGGCCTGGCACCACTCCCGCACGGTGCCGGTGCACCAGGGCGACGGTCCGGCTGATCAGGTTGCCGAGGCCGCCGGCCAGGTCGGCGTTGGCGCGGGCGATGAGCCGCCCGGCGGTGAAATCAGCGTCCCCGACCCGGGGCACCTCGCGCAGCAGCCACCACCGGACGGCATCGGTGCCGAACCGCCGCACCAGCGCCACCGGGTCCGGCGTGCCGCCGCCGGACTTGCTGATCTTGCGTCCGTCCGTGGTCAGGTAGTCATGCACGAGGATGTCGGTGGGCAGCGGCTGGCCGGCCGACAGCAGCATCGCGGGCCAGTACACGGCGTGGAACCGCAGCACGCCTTTCCCTGCCAGATGCACCCGCCGGCTGGCGTGCCGCCCACCAGCGGCGGTAGTCCTCGCTGCCGGTGCCGTACCCGAGCGCGCTGACGTAGTTGCTGAGCGCGTCCCACCACACGTACATCACCTGACCGGGATCGCCCGGCACCGGGATGCCCCAGCCGTGCGCGCGCTCCGTCGAGCGGGAGATGCTCAAATCCTCCAGGCCCGCCTCGATAAAGGAGAGCACCTCGTTCCGGCGGCAGGCCGGCTCCACCCGCAACCGGCCCGAGCCGATCAGGTCGTGCAGCTGGCCGCGCGTAGCGGGACAGCCGGAAGAACCAGTTCCGCTCCGATACCGGTTCTGGCACCGAGCCGTGCTCGGGGCATCGGCCCCCGGTCAGCTCGGCCTCCCGGACGAACCGCTCGCAGCCCACGCAGTACAGCCCCTGGTACGGCCGCGGTGTACAGGTCGCCGCGGTCCGCGCAAGCCTGCCACAGGCGCTGCGCCCCGGCGAGGTGCCGCGGGTCGGTGCTGGTCTGGATGAAGTCGTCATAGGACAGCGCGAGCGGCCCGCGCAGCGCCGCGAACGCGGCCGCGTTGCGGTTCACGAACTCGCGCACCGGCACGCCCTCGGCTTGCGCGGCCAGCACGTTCTTCAGTGAGTTGTCGTCGGTCCCGGTCTGGAACCGCACCTGATCGCCGCGCTGCCGGTGATGCCTGGCCAGCACGTCCGCCTGCACCAGCTCGAGCGCGTGCCCCAGGTGCGGCCGCGCGTTCACGTACGGGATCGTGGTACTGAGATAGATACGTTCGGTCATCGGAACCTCCGGGAACGGAACCGGGGCCCGACCCCGCACATGAATCGAGGCCCCGCGAGGGGCCTCGTGCGGTACATGATCCGCGCAGCTCAGAACGGCCCCGGCTAGCGGGGCATCATCACCTGATGCGCGTACGTGGTCATGGATCCAGAGTATCAGGGGACGCGCTTGTCGTTTTCTGTGCGGGCTCCAGGGCACGCGCTCGGATTTCCGGCTGTCGGCGTTGCCGAACGCCGGCTATCCGAGCCCATGCCCCGGAGCTGTCAGGCGGCGATATTTCCGGCTCACAGTGCCTGGAGCACTCGATGGACAGCCGACGTTCGGCGGAGCCGACTGTCGGCTGGACCAGCGGGTGTTCCAGGCGCCCCGGGAAGGGTTCTAGCGGCACATCGCGCGGCGCGCGCAGGCCACGCTTTGGGTCAGGTTTCGGTGAGGCGATCCAGGATCAGCTCGCGGGCGCGGGTGGCGTCGGCCTGGCCGCGGGTGGCTTTCATGACGGCACCGACGAGGACACCCGCCGCGGGAGTCTTGCCGCCGCGGATCTTGTCGGCCACGTCGGGGTTGGCGGCGATGGCGTCGTTCACGGCGGCGAGCAGGGCGCTGTCGTCGCTGACGACGGCCAGGCCGCGAGCGGCGATGACGTCGTCGGGTGAGCCCTCGCCGGCTAGCACGGCGTCGAGCACCTGGCGGGCCAGCTTGTCGTTGAGGGCGCCGGAGGCCACCAGCTCGGTCACCCGGGCGACCTGGGCCGGGGTGATGCGGAGCGCGGCCAGCTCGACGCCGTCGGCGTTGGCCCGCTGGCGGAGCTCGCCGAGCCACCACTTGCGGGCCTCCGCGGCCGGGGCACCGGCCGCCACGGTCTCGGCGACCAGATCAAGAGCATCGGCGTGAGCCAGCGCGGCCATGTCCAGGTCGGACAGGCCCCACTCGGACTGCAGGCGGGCGCGGCGGGCCGAGGGCAGCTCGGGGAGCGAGGCGCGCAGCTCTTCCACCCAGGCCGCCGACGGGGCGACCGGTACCAGGTCCGGCTCGGGGAAGTACCGGTAGTCCTGGGCCTCCTCCTTGCTGCGTCCGGCCGTGGTGGTGCCGGTCTCCTCGTGGAAGTGCCGGGTCTCCTGCACCACCCGGTGGCCGGCGTCGAGGACCGCCGCCTGCCGCTCGATCTCGAACCGGACGGCCCGCTCTACCGAACGGAGCGAGTTCACGTTCTTGGTCTCGGTCCGGGTGCCCCAGCGGCCCGATCCCTTCGGGGCCAGCGAGAGGTTCACGTCGCAGCGCAGCGAGCCCTCTTCCATCCGGACATCGGAGACGTCGAGCGCGCGCAGCAGATCCCGCAGCTCCGTGACGTAGGCGCGGGCGGCCGCCGGGGCGAGCCCGCCGGTTCCGGCGACCGGCTTGGTGACGATCTCCACCAGCGGTATGCCCGCCCGGTTGTAGTCCACAAGCGAGTAGTCGGCGCCGTGGATCCGGCCGGTGACGCCGCCCTTGTGCAGCGTCTTGCCGGTGTCCTCTTCCAGGTGCACGCGCTCGATCCCCACCCGCACCTGCCGGGACGGCCCATCATCGGGGTGCACGGCGACGTCCAGCCAGCCGTCGGTGCACAGCGGCTCGTCGTACTGGGATATCTGGAAGTCCTTGGGCATATCCGGGTAGAAGTAGTTCTTCCTGCGCGAACCGGCACCACGGCGCGATGGTGCAGTTCAGCGCCAGCCCGATCCTGATCGTGGACTCGATCGCGACGGCGTTGGTCACCGGCAGCGACCCGGGCAGGCCGAGGCAGACCGGGCAGACCTGGGTGTTGGGCTCGGCGCCGAAGCTGGTCGGGCAGCCGCAGAACATCTTCGACGTGGTGCCCAGCTCGACATGCGTCTCCAGGCCGATCACCGGCTCATAGCGGGTCATCGCCACGCCGAATGGAACCAGCTCCGCCATCGTCTCGGTCATCTCTCGCGCTCCTGCCCTGTCCGGCCGGCCAGGGACGGTGCCTCGTCCAGCAGCGGATGCCCCCGTCGCTCGGTCCAGCGCGGCCTCGACCGCGGCGCCCACCCGGTAGGCGCGGTCGTCGGCCAGTACCGGCGCCATGACCTGCAGGCCGACCGGCAGCCCGTCGTCGGGAGCCAGCCCGCAGGGCACGGACAGCGCGGCGTTGCCCGCCAGGTCGGACGGGATCGTGCACAGGTCGGCCACGTACATGGCCATCGGGTCATCCACCCGCTCGCCGATCTTGAAGGCGGTGGTCGGCGTGGACGGCGACACCAACACATCGACCTGCTCGAACGCGGCCTCGAAGTCGCGTATTACCAGCGTGCGGACCTGCTGTGCCTTGCCGTAGTAGGCGTCGTAGTACCCGCTGGACAGCGCGTAGGTGCCGAGCATGATCCGCCGCTTGACCTCCGCGCCGAAGCCCTCGCCCCGGGTGAGGGACATGACCTCCTCCGCGCTGCGGGTACCGTCGTCGCCGCACCGCAGCCCGTATCGCATCCCGTCGAACCGGGCCAGGTTGGATGAGCACTCGCTTGGCGCGATCAGGTAGTACGCGGGCAGGGCGTAGGCGAAGTGCGGGCAGGACACCTCGACGATCTTGGCGCCGAGCGACTCGAGCAGCTCGACCGCCTCGCCGAACCTGGCCAGCACCCCGGGCTGGTATCCCTCGCCGCTGAGCTCGGTGACCACGCCGATCCGCATGCCCTCGACGTCCGCCTGCCGGGCTGCGGCTACCACCGGCGGCACCGGCGCGTCCACCGAGGTGGAGTCGCAGGGGTCATGCCCGGACATCGCCTCGTGCAGCAGCGCCGCGTCGAGCACCGTCCTGGCCAGCGGTCCCGGCGTGTCGAGCGAGGAGGCGAAGGCGACCACTCCGTACCGGGACGAGCCGCCGTAGGTCGGCTTCACCCCGACGATCCCGCAGACCGCCCCTGGCTGGCGGATCGAGCCGCCGGTGTCGGTGCCGATGCCGAGCGGGGCTTCGAACGCGGTAACCGCGGCGGCCGAGCCGCCGGATGAGCCGCCGGGAACCCGGGTCAGGTCCCACGGGTTGTGCGAGGGCCCGAACGCGGAGTTCTCCGTGGACGATCCCATCGCGAACTCGTCCATGTTGGTCTTACCCAGCAGGATGGCACCTGCCTGGCGGAGCCTGCGGGTGACCGTCGATTCGTACGGCGGCTGCCAGCCGTTCAGGATGCGCGATCCGCAGGTGGTCGGCATGTCGATGGTCGTGAAGACGTCCTTGACGGCGACCGGCACGCCGGCCAACGGGCCGAGCGGGCGGCCTGCCGCACGGCTGGCGTCCACCGCGCCTGCCGCCGCCAGCGCCAGGTCGGCCGACACGTGCAGGAACGCGCGCACCTGCCCGTCGACGGCCCCGATCTGGTCCAGGTGCGCCTGGGTGACCTCGGTCGCCGATATCTCGCCCGCGGCGATCGCGGATGCCATCTGCGCGGCGGTCATCCTGGTCAGCTCGGCGGTCATTGTCAGTCCTCCGCCAGGATCCGGGGCACCCGGAAGCGCTGCTCCTCGACCGCGGGCGCGGCGGCGAGCACAGCCTGCGGGTCCAGGCAGGGGACAAGCTCATCGGGCCGGAACACGTTGGTAAGCGGCACCGCGTGCGATGTTGGCGGGATGCCTTCCGCGGCTACCTCCTGGACCCGGGCGACCGCCGAGATGATCTCGTCAAGCTGCACGGCAAAATGATCGAGTTCGGCGTCGGTGAGCGCCAGCCGGGCCAGCCGGGCTAGGTGCGCCACCTCATCACGGGTGATGGGCATGCAGGCCATCCTAGGTGCCGGCCGGGCTTGTCCTGAATCGGTTAACGGCATGCTTGGTGATGGTTCGGGCCCGGCGCAGCCGCTCGGGCGGCCGACTGTCGGCGGTGCCGAACGTCGGCCGCCCGAGCACCTGCCCCAGGCTCAGCACGAGCGTGGTCAGCCGGGGGGCAAGACGCGCCCGCGGGACGTGCTAGGCGGGCTGGCACTTGACCGGCGCGCTCAGCCCCGCAGTCATTCGTCGGGGGGTAGCGGGCGGACGGCGTCTGGGCCTTCGGACAGGAGGGTGGCGAAGGCTTTTTCGTCTAGGACGGGGACGCCTAGTTCGACGGCTTTGTCGTACTTGGAGCCTGCGTTCTCGCCGGCCACCAGGAAGTCGGTCTTCTTCGAGACCGAGCCGGTGACCTTGCCGCCGCGGGTGCGGACTGCTTCGGTGGCAGAGTCCCGGCTGAAGTCCGAGCAGGGAGCCCGTGATCACCAGGGACAGGCCGGCCAGCGGGCGGGCGGCTCCGCCCGGGCCGCCGACCGGTGTTTCCTCGGCGAGGCGGACGCCCGGCCTGGCGCCACTTGGCCACGATCGCGCGGTGCCAGTCCACGGTGAACCAGTCGACCACCGCGGCCGCGATCGTCGGGCCGACCCCGTCCACGGCGGCCAGCTCGTCCACCGAGGCCGCCTCGATGGCGTCCAGCGAGCCGAAGTGCGCGGCCAGGGCGCGGGCGGCGGTCGGGCCGACGTGCCTGATCGACAGCGCGACCAGGATCCGCCACAGCGGCCGCGACCGGGCCTCCTCCAGGTTCGTCACCAGCTTGCGCGAGTTGACCGTCAGCGTCCCCGCCTTGTTCACGAAGAACGGCACGGTGGCCAGCTTCTCCGCGGTCAGCGCGAACAGGTCGCCCTCGTCGGTGACCAGGCCGCGAGCTCCCCGGACCTCTGATCCAGCAGGGCGACCACGGCCTCGTAGCCGAGCACCTCGATGTCCAGGGCGCCGCGCCCGGCCAGGTGGAACAGCCGCTCGCGCAGCTGGGCGGGGCAGGAGCGGGTGTTCGGGCAGCGCCAGTCCACCTCGCCCTCCTCGCGGACCAGCGGGGTGCCGCAGGCCGGGCAGTGGTCAGGGAACACGAATGCGATCTCGGAGCCGTCACGGAGGTCGGCTACCGGCCCGACCACTTCGGGGATCACGTCGCCGGCCTTGCGCAGCACGACCATGTCGCCGATCAGCACGCCCTTGCGCACCACCTCGTCGGCGTTGTGCAGGGTCGCCCGGTCCACCGTGGACCCGGCGACCTTGACCGGCTGCATCACCGCGAACGGGGTTACCCGCCCGGTACGGCCCACGTTCACCCGGATGTCGAGCAGCCGGGTGGTCACCTCCTCCGGCGGGTACTTGTACGCGATCGCCCAGCGCGGCGCCCGGCTGGTGGAGCCGAGTTCGCGCTGCACCGCGATCCGGTCCAGCTTGACCACGACCCCGTCGATGTCGTACGGCGGATCGTGCCGGTGCTCGGCGTAGTAGCCGATGTACTCGCGCACCCCGTCCAGGTCGGGGGCCACCCGGTACAGGTCGCTGACCGGCAGCCCCCACTCCCGCATCCGCTCATACCAGCCGGACTGGGTGTCCGGTCCGCCCTGGGTCGAGCCGACCCCGTGCACGATCAGGTCCAGCGACCTGGTCGCGGTGATCCGGGGATCCTTCTGCCGCAGCGAGCCCGCGGCGGCGCTGCGCGGGTTGGCGAACGGCGGCTTGCCGGCCTCGGTGAGCGCAACGTTCAGCTCGCCAAACCCGGCCACCGGGTAGAAGACCTCGCCGCGCACCTCCAGCGTGTCGGGGAAGCCGCGGCCCGCCAGCCGGGCGGGCACGCTGGCGATCGTGCGGATGTTGGGCGTGACGTCCTCGCCGGTGACGCCGTCGCCGCGGGTGGCCCCGCGGACCAGCGCGCCGCCGCGGTAGAGCAGCGCGACAGCCAGTCCGTCGATCTTCAGCTCGCACAGGTAGGGCGCGACCGGGCCGGACTCTGCGAGCCGGGTCACCCGCGCCGACCAGTTGTCGAATTCCTCGGCGGAGAACGCGTTGTCCAGGCTGAGCAGCCGGTCGATGTGGGTGACCGCGGTAAACAGGGTGGAGACCGGGCCGCCGACCTTCTGGGTGGGCGAGTCGGGGGTGCGCAGCTCCGGGTGGCGGTCCTCGATGTCGCGCAGCTCGCGGATCAGCGCGTCGTACTCGGCGTCGGAGATCAGCGGCGAGTCCAGCACGTGATACCGGTGCTGGTGCTCGGTCAGCTCCACGCTGAGCGTGGCGTGCCGCTGCCGGACCTCGTCGGCACACTGCTCAGCTCGGCGGCCTCGGGTAGCTCGGTCACGTGGGTACTGCCTCCTCCGCGATCATGCAGGCACTTCCCCAACGGGCCACCTTCGTCACCCCTCCGCGATCATCTCGGGCAGTATCCGGCCCGCCTCCCGGCAGGCCGCCAGCACCTCGGCGGCCCGCTCGGGCGACGCGCCCGCCAGCCCGCAGGCCGGCCCGATCACCACCTGCTCCGCGCAGCGGGCCAGCGGCAAGCCCAGCCGGCGCCACAGGTCGATGATCCGCCGGGCCAGGTGGCTGGCCTGCGGCCGTTCGGAATCCAAAGGTTGAACAGAACCCGCGAAAATGCCGGTGCCGGCCTCTGCGGCCTCGGCAAGCTGATCTTCATCGTCTTCTCCGAGCAGGCTGAGGTCGAGGTAGATGGCCTGCGCACCGGACTGAGCTGATCATCCGCAACGGCGGGCGGGCGGCGCAGCAGTGCACGATGCGGTAGGCGTTCGCGGCGCCGAGGACCGCGCGCAGGCTGTCGGCGGCCGGGCCGGGCTCGACCGGGGCGAGCCTGCGCAGCCCGCTGGCGGTGGGAACGGTGCCGTCCAGCACGGCGGGCAGCAGCGGCTCGTCCAGCTGCAGCAGCAGCTGCGCGCCGGGCACGCGCCTGCGGACCTCGCCGGCGTGCGCCGCGATCCCCTCGGCCAGCGACTGGGTCAGGTCGGCGACCGCGCCGGGATCGGCGAGCGCGACCTCCAGGCTGGACGGCAGCTCGAGCGAGGCGGCGAGCGTCATCGGCCCGCAGGCCTGCACCTTGAGCGGCCCGGCGTAGCCGGCCGCCGCTTCCTCGAGCGCGTCCAGGTCTTCTTCGAGCAGGACGCGGGCCCGGCGCAGGTCCCGGCCGGGTCGGGCGGCCAGCCGCCAGCCGCCTGGCGTGGTCTCGACCGGCAGCTCGGTGAGCAGCGCCGCGGTGCGCCCGATCAGGTCGGCCCCCGGGCCGCGGGCGGGCAGCTCGGGCAGGTACGGGAGGTCGGGCAGCTCGTCCAGGACGGTCCGGATGGCCGTCAGCGGCTCCGTGCCGGGCATCGAACCCGCCGCCGAGGCGCTGCCGGGCGGCCAGGGAAAGGCCGCGGTGTCGCTGGTCACGCAGCCGAGCCTAGCGACCCCAGACGACAGCACCGAGCGGCGCGACCGGGGGACGCCGGGGTGTCGATGGCACATCGCCTCCCCTATGACGTCGGCGATGGCGCATCGACCACCTGCAGCCGAGCCAAGCGCGGCCCGGGCCGAGCCGAGCGGGGGCCGAGCCGAGCCGAGCCGGGCCCCGGGCCGATAGCACCGTGCGGCGCGACCGGGGGAAGCCGGGGTGTCGATGGCACATCACCTCCCCTATGACGTCGGCGATGGCACATCGACCACCTGCAGCCGAGCCGAACGCGGCCCGGGCCGAGCCGAGCGGGACCCGAGCCGAGCGCCCTGGACGACAGCACCATGCGGCGCGACCGAGGGGAGCCGGGGTGTCGATGGCACATCGCCTCCCCTATGACGTCGGCGATGGCACATCGACCACCTTCAGCCGGGCCGAGCGCGGCCCGAGCCGAGCCGAACGGGCCGAGCCGAGCCGAGCGGGGCGCGGGCCGCGCCGAGCGGGACCCGAGCGGAGCGGGCTGGAGCGGGCGGGGCGGGTGGGGTGGCTCGGGGCGGGCTATGCGGAGGCAGTGGCGTGCGTGGCGTCAATGGTGCCGGAGCCGAGTACGAGGTTGCCGTGGTAGAAGACGGCCGCCTGGCCCCTGGCCACGCCGCGGACAGGCTCACCCAGCCGGATCCTGAGCACGTCGCCTTCTGGCCAGGTGGTCGCCGGGTGCCTCTCGCCGTGCGCCTGCAGCTGGACGGTGCAGTCCAGCGGCGCCGCGGGCGGCGGGCAGCCGGTCCACACCGGGCGGGTGACCGTGATCTCGCGCACGTCGAGCTGCTCGCGCCCGCCGATGGTCACCGTCCCGGTGACCGGCTCGATGTCCAGCACGTAGCGGGGCAGGCCGTCGGCGGCCGGACGGCCGATGCGCAGTCCCTTGCGCTGGCCGATGGTGAAGCCGTAGGCGCCCTCGTGCTCGCCGAGAACCTGGCCGTCGCTGTCCACGATCTGGCCGTGGGCCTCACCCAGCCGGGCGGCCAGGAACTGCCGGGTGTTCCCGTCCGGGATGAAGCACACGTCGTGGCTGTCCGGCTTGCCGGCGACGGCCAGGTCGCGTGCGGCCGCCTCCTGGCGCACCTGCGCCTTGGTGGAGTCGCCGAGCGGGAACATGGCCCGGCTCAGCTGGCCAGGGGTGAGCACGGCGAGCACGTAGGACTGGTCCTTGGCCGGATCGACGCTTCGCAGCAGCCGGGAGCGGCCGGGCTGGCGGTCGAGCCGCGCGTAGTGGCCGGTGCAGACCGCATCGAAGCCGAGCGCCACCGCCCGGTCGAGGACAGCGGTGAACTTGATCTTCTCGTTGCAGCGCAGGCAGGGGTTGGGCGTGCGGCCGGCCGCGTATTCGGCGACGAAGTCGGCCACCACGTCCTGGTCGAAGCGCTCGGCCATGTCCCAGACGTAGAACGGGATGCCGATGACGTCGGCGGCCCGGCGCGCGTCGCGGGCATCCTCCAGGGTGCAGCAGCCCCGGGCCCCGGTCCGGTACGAGCGCGGGTTCGGCGACAGCGCGAGGTGGACGCCGGTCACCTGGTGGCCAGCGTCCGCCGCCCGGGCCGCGGCGACGGCCGAGTCAACGCCGCCCGACATGGCGGCCAGTACACGGAGCGCAGTCATCGCCTATCGAGGGTACGCGGGATCTGCGGGCTTGCCCGCCGGGCGAGGGTGGCGGTCGCGGCCGGGGGCGGATCACACTGATACGGGACGCTCGCTTCGGGGCCCGGCGGCGGCCTTTGGGTCGTGAGGAGGCCCCTGGGTCGTGAGGAGGAGGTGCGAGATGGCGCAGAAACGAGTCCTCGGCATCGTGCTGGCGGGCGGCGCGGGAAAACGGCTGGCGCCGCTTACCCACGACCGGGCCAAGCCCGCCGTTCCGTTCGGCGGCCTCTACCGGCTGGTCAACTTCGCGCTGTCCAACCTGGTCAATGCCGGCTGCCTGCGGATCTGCCGTGCTGACCCAGTACAAGAGCCACAGCCTGGACCGGCACATCAGCCTGGCCTGGCGGATGAGCACCCTGCTCGGCAACTACGTCACGCCGGTGCCGGCGCAGCAGCGGCTCGGACCGCAGTGGTACACCGGCTCGGCGGACGCGATCCACCAGTCGCTCAATCTCATCTACGACGAAGAGCCCGACCTGGTGATCGTCTTCGGCGCCGATCACGTCTACCGGATGGACCCCAGGCAGATGATCGACCAGCACGTGGCCTCGGGAGCGGGCGCGACCGTGGCGGCCATCCCGGTGCCGCGGGCCGAGGCGACCGAGTTCGGCGTGATCAAGACCGGCGAGGACGGACTGTCGATCGAGGCGTTCCTGGAAAAGCCTGCCGACCCGCCCGCGATGCGCGGACCGGCCCGACCAGGCATACGCGTCGATGGGCAACTACCTGTTCACGACCGACGTCCTGGTCGACGCGCTGCGCAAGGACGCGGCGGACGTGGCGAGCAGGCACGACATGGGCGGTGACATCATCCCGATGCTGGTCAGCCAGCGCACCGCCCAGGTGTACAACTTCCTGGAGAACGAGGTGCCGGGCGCCACCGAACGCGACGCCGGCTACTGGCGCGACGTCGGGACCCTGGACTCCTACTTCGAGGCGCACATGGACCTGTGCGCCGTCCACCCGGTGTTCAACCTCTACAACAACCAGTGGCCGATCCTCACCCAGGTGCCATCGCAGCCGCCGGCGAAGTTCGTCCACGACGACGGCGACGGCCGGGTTGGCCGGGCGATCAACAGTGTGGTCAGCAACGGCGTGATCGTATCCGGCAGCCTGGTCCGCGAGTCGGTGCTCTCGCCGGGCGTGCGGGTGGACGAATGGGCCACGGTGGAGCGCTCGGTCGTGCTGCACAGCACCCGCATCGAGCCGAACGCGGTGGTCCGGGACGCCATCCTGGACAAGAACGTGGTCGTGCCGGAGGGCGTGCAGGTCGGCGTGGACAAGGAGCACGACCGGGCCCGCGGCTTCGTGGTGTCGGACGGCGGGGTGACCGTGGTCGGCAAGGGCCAGCTGGTCACGCCGTGACCGCGGGACCGGACGGCGACGCGCGGCATGACGGCGGCACGGTCGCCGGCCGCGGCACCGGGGCCGGCCGCGGTGCCGGGGCCGGCCGCGGTGCCGGCGGCAGGCTGCAGGTGGCCCTGCTGACCAGGGAATACCCGCCCGAGGTGTACGGCGGGGCCGGCGTGCACGTGGAGTACCTGGCCAGGGAGCTGGCCGGGCTGGTGGACCTGACCGTGCACTGTCAGGGCGCGGACCGGGCCGGGGCGGTGGCGCACCGGCCGTGGCCGCTGCTGGACGCGGCGAACCCCGCGCTGCGGACGATCTCCACCGACCTCGCGATGACCGCAGCGGTCAGCGGGGCCGACCTGGTGCACTCCCACACCTGGTACGCCAACCTGGCCGGCCACCTGGCGGCGCTGCTGTACGGGGTACCGCACGTGGTGACTACGCACTCGCTGGAGCCGCTGCGACCGTGGAAGGCCGAGCAGCTCGGCGGCGGTTATGCGCTGTCCTCCTGGTGCGAGCGCACCGCGGTGGAGGCCGCCGCCGCGGTGGTGGCGGTGTCCGATGGCATGCGCGCGGACGTGCTGGCCGCCTATCCGGCGGTGCCGCCGGAGCGGGTCAGGGTGATCCGAAACGGGATCGACACCCGCGAGTACGCACCAGACCACGGCACCGACGTGCTGGTCAAGTACGGCGTGGATGCTGGCCGGCCGTACGTCATCTTCGTCGGCCGGGTCACCAGGCAGAAGGGGCTGCCGGTGCTGCTGCGCGCGGCCGCCGCGCTCGACCCCGCCGCCCAGCTCGTGCTGTGCGCCGGGCAGGCGGACACCCCCGAGCTCGCGGCCGAGGTGGACGGCCTGGTCGAGCGGATCACCTCGGCCCGGTCCGGGGTGCGGCTGATCTCCGGCATGTTGGCCAAGCGCGAGGTCATCCAGCTGCTCTCGCACGCCCGGGTGTTCGCCTGCCCGTCGGTGTACGAGCCGCTCGGCATCGTGAACCTGGAGGCGATGGCGTGCGGCGCCGCGGTCGTGGCGTCCCGGGTCGGCGGCATCCCGGAGGTCGTGGCCGACGGCGAGACCGGCCTGCTGGTGCCGCCGGACGACCCGGATGCGCTCGCCGACGCCCTGAACGTATTGCTGCGCGACCCGGACCGGGCGGCGGCGATGGGCGAGCGGGGCCGGGCCCGCGCCGCGGCCGAGTTCGACTGGGCCGCGATCGCGGCGCAGACCGTCGCGCTCTACCGGGAGCTGGCCGGCTGACCGGCGCGGACGGCCGAGGCGGCCACGGCCGAGGCGGCCACGGCCGAGGCGGCGGCGCCGCCGGGCGCGGTACGGCCGGGCGCGGCGGCCGTCAGCGCGGTCAGCCCGACACTTCCCGGATCTGGGCGTTGCCCGCATCGGCGATCAGCACCCCGCCCGTACTGTCCGCCGCGATTCCCCGCGGATCGTTCAGCTCGGCGGTGGCGGCCGGGCCGCCGTTGCCGGAGAATCCGGCGGTGCCGGAGAATCCGGCGGTGCCGTCGCCGGCGATCGCGTAGATGTCCCGGCAGCCATGGCCTTGCCGGAGCAGGTGCCGGTGCCCCCGGATTACGCCGCGCCGAGCCCGGCGGCCCCCCGCCGGGTTGTCACAAACTAACCAGGTCACCAACTAACCAGGTCACCTGAAGTTAACCGGGCCGTAGGGTGGACCAAGGGCGGCGATTGTCCGTTACGTGCGTGGGCACGGCGGATGCCGCAGGTCAGGAGGCGGCCGTGATGCGAGGCACGTTCCGGTTCGCGTGGCGGGGATTCACGGTCAGGGGATTCCCGGTCAGGGTCATCACCGTCCTGTCTGCAGGCTGCCTCGCGGCGCTGGCCGCGGGGACGACCGCGGCCTGGGCGTCGAATGCCGGCTCGGTGATCAACGCGAGCCTCAACGACGTGTCCTGCGCCGGCCCCGGCCGCTGCATGGCAGTCGGCTGGGACCTGAGGAACCCGACCGGGGGCTCGGTCTCCTTCACCCTCGCCGAGGCCTGGAACGGGAGCACGTGGACGATCCTGCCGAGCCCGACCCCGCGGCATCCAGGCGGCGGCGCGATGCTGAATGCCGTCTCCTGCCCCAGCAGCACCGCCTGCATGGCCGTGGGCGAGTCGCTGGTCTTCCACGTCCCGGGCGGGAACCTGGTCTCGCACCCGCTCGCCGAGTCGTGGAACGGCAGCACGTGGACGGCGGTGCCCACCCCGGCGCTGGCCCATACCGGCGCCACCTTGAACGGCGTCTCGTGCACCGCCCCGTCCAGTTGCATGGCCGTGGGCAGCGAGGGCGGGCCGAAGAATGACACCCAGTTCACCTTCGCCGAGTCGTGGAACGGCTCCAGCTGGAAGTTCGTGCCCACCCCGGCGCCGCTGACGCCCGGCGGCACGGCGCTGAACCGGGTGTCCTGTACCAGCCCGGCCAGCTGCATGGCGGTTGGCTATTACGGCTACAACAACGGGACGGGTACCTCGGTCACGCTGGCCGAGGCGTGGAACGGGATCGCCTGGCACCGGATCCACACCTCGACACCGGGTTCGAGCGGCGCGCTCGCCGGGGTGGGATGCGCCGCCGCTGCCGCCTGCACCGCCGTCGGCCAGCACGCCGTGAACTCCGCCACGCTCGCCGGGGCCACGCTCGCCGAGCGATGGAACGGAAAGACCTGGAAGACCCAGCCGAGCCCCAACCCGCGCGGCGCGGGCAGCGCGGGCTTCGACGACGTGTCGTGCCCGGGTCCGGCGTCCTGCATGGCCACGGGATCCGCGCTTGACCAGACCGGCGAGTCCCAGTTCACCCTGGCCGAGGCCTGGAACGGCACCAGCTGGAGACCGCTGCGCACCCCCAGCCCGGGATCGTTCGGCGACGAGCTCCGCGGCGTGTCCTGCCGGACCGCCTCGAGTTGCCTGGCCGTCGGCGATTTCACCGGGACCGGAAACGAGTTCACGCTGGCCGAGGCCTGGAACGGCACCAGCTGGACCGTGATCAGGACACCGCGTCCCTGACCGCGCTCGCGGCCCGGCGCACCGGTGACCGCGGCCGGCGGGTCTAGGCGGCGTCCCTGGCGAGGAAGCCTGACTTCTGCCAGATCGCGCGGGCCCGGCCGTCGAGGAACCCGACCTCGTCGAAGGCCGCCATCGACTTGCGCGACGCCCACTGCAGGACCGCCTGGCGGTGCGGGCTGCGGGCGGCCTCGCGCCGGGCCAGCTCGGGGTCGAGCCCGACGGCCGCATAGCCGGACGGATGCATGAGGTTCCGGTGGATGATCCCGGACATCCCCCAGGCCAGCCTGGTCGCGGTCAGCTTGCGCCGGGTGGCCGAGCTTTTGGCCACCTGCCGCTTGAGTTCCTCGCGCGCGTACTTGATGTGCCGGGCTTCCTCGATCACGTGAATCCGGCTCACCTGGCGGACCAGCGGCTGGATCCGCTCGTCGGGGAAGGTGATGCGCTGGATCGCGTCGGTGAATTCCTCGATCACGATCGCCGCCGCGAACATCAGCATCGGATCGTGGATCGCGCCGAGCACCTTGAGCAGGTGGAACTCGAGCGCTCTGGGCCGGTGAGTGCTCAGGCCGAAGGTCCTGACCATCCGGCCGAACATGACCGAGTGACGGCATTCGTCGGCGATCTCGGTCAGCGCGTAGCTGACGTGGCTGCTGTCGAAGCGATTCCGGTAGGAGTGCTGGACGAGGATCTGCATGAGCAGCAGCTCGGACCAGATGCCGAACGAGGCCAGGCTCGCGGTCTCCTGCTTGGTCAGCTCGATCCGCTGGTCGTCGGTGAGCCGCTCCCACAGCGGGGTCTCGTACAGCGAGACCGCCTCCGGCGGCGCGTAGAACAGGCCGGGAGCCGGCGGGGCGGCCCAGTCCACGTCGGTGTCCGGGTCGAAGGAATGCGTGCGCGACGCCTTGATCAGCCGCTCGGCGGTCAGCTCGCGGTCGGTCAGCGCGATCGTGTGATTGCCGTCCCGGCAGCGGATCACGGCCGTGCCCGCGGCGGTGAGAGCGGTCATGACGCGGCCCCTTCCAGGCGGAAGTCGGCGGCCCTGGCCCGGCGCATGCGCAGCCAGAAGTTCACCGTGGAGCCCGGCCAGAGAGCGCGGTTGACTCCCTCGGAATCGAGGTACCAGCTGGCGCAGCCGCCCTTCAGCCACACGCTGCCGCGTGGACTTCTGCTGCACCCAGGCGTTGAAACGGTCCTGCGCCTCGGGCTTGACCTCGATGGCGGCGGCCCGGGACCTGGCTACCAGCCGCAGGCAGCTCATGATGTACCGGATCTGAGCCTCGATCATGAAGATGATCGAGTTGTGGCCGAGCCCGGTATTGGGGCCGACCAGGAAGAACAGGTTGGGGAAGCCGGTCACCGTGGTACCCAGGTGAGCGGTTATGCCGTCCCGCCAGGCATCGTCGAGCTTCAGCCCGTTCCTGCCGACGATGGGCACCTTGGCCATGGCGTCGATGACGTGGAACCCGGTACCGAAGATGATCGCGTCCGCCTCGATCTCGCGGCCGTCCCTGGTGATGATCGAGTGCTCGCGGATCTCGGCGATGCCGCCGGTCTCCAGGTCCACGTTGGGCCGGTTGAACGCCGGGTAGTAGTCACTGGACACCAGCGTGCGCTTGCACCCGAGCGTGTAGCCGGGGGTGAGCTTGCGGCGCAGCCCAGGGTCTTCGACCTGGCGCGCGATGTGCCCGCGTCCCAGCCGTTCGGCCGCCTTGATCAGCTTCGGGTGCTCGAAGCCGAGGACGAGGCTCTCCTGCAGCCAGTAGATCATGTACCGGTGCGCGACCCTGGTCGGCGGGATTCGCCGGTACCTGCGTTTCTGCGCGTCGGTGAACGCCCGGTCGGGCCGCGGCATGATCCACGGCGCGGTGCGCTGGAAGACCGTGAGGCGCGACGTCTGCGCCGCGATCTGCGGGACGAACTGGATCGCCGACGCGCCGGTGCCGATCACCGCGACCCGCTGGCCGGCCGGGTCGTAGTCGTGGTCCCACTGCGCGGAGTGGAACGCCTTGCCCTCGAACCGCTCGAGCCCGGGCAGCTCGGGGATGTTGGGCACGTGCAGCGGCCCCTGGCCGATCACCAGCGCCTTGCCGCGCACCAGGCCGCCATCGGCGGTGCTGACCTGCCAGGCGGCGCTCTGCTCGTCGTACTCCGCGCCGGTCACCTCGGCGCCGAACCTGATGAACGGCGCCAGCCCGAACTTGTCCACGCAGTGCTCGATGTACTCGAGGATCTCCGGCTGCGGGGCGAACTCGCGGCTCCAGTCGGCCTTGGGCTCGAAGGAGAAGGAGTACAGGTGCGACCGGATGTCGCAGGCGCAGCCGGGATAGGTGTTCTCCCGCCAGGTGCCGCCGACCCGGTCCGCCTTCTCCAGGATGACGAAGTTGCGCAGGCCGGCCTGCTTCAGCGCGATCGCCATGCCGATCCCGGAGAAACCGGTGCCCACGATCACGACCGCGTACGTGCGCTGATCCTGGCCGGCATGGCGGCGGGTGTCCGTAGGCAGGCCCATGGCGGTGCTCCTCTGGCGTCTGCGACTACCGTATCAGTACCATTGAAACACAAGATACATTTCTTGCATACTTGTATCAAGGCGTAGGGTCGGATTCACTGGATCCGGGTCCGGGCGGGTCAGGCGACAACCTGCACGGTCCGGCGCGTCCGGGCGGAAGGCTGAGGATGGTCATCGATCTGCTGCGCATGGCGCAGGCACGCGATCACGGCGAGGACACCGACGCGGTGACCGAGCGCATCCTCGATGCGGCACTCGGCCAGTTCGAGGACTTCGGGCTGCGCCGGTCCACGATGGAGGACATCGCGCGGCGCTGCGGGCTGTCCCGGATCACGATCTACCGCAGGTTCCCCAAGAAGGAGAACCTCATCGAGGCGGTGGTGCTGCGCGAGCTGAGCACCTTCCTCGGCGACCTGGCCAGCGTGGGCGGGCCCATGGCCAGCCCGGAGGACCGGATGGTCGAGCGGGTCGCGTTCGCGCTGCAATACCTGCGCAGCCACCCGCTGCTGCGCCGCCTGCTGCGCACCGAGCCGGAGGCGATCCTGCCGTCCCTCACCGTGAACGGCGGGCCAGTGGTGGACCTGGCGCGGGAGCAGAGCGCCGCCCTGATCCGCCGGGATCTGTTCGGCTCGCAGGCTCCGCCGGCCGAGGCGGAACGGCGCATCCAGACGGTCTCCGAGCTTGGCGTCAGGATCGTCCTGTCGTTCATCCTCACCCCGTCCAGCGCCATCCCGATAGACACGCTCGAGGACGCCCGCGCCTTCGCCCGCGACCTCATCGCCCCGGTGCACGTGGGCCTGCTCAGCCAGACCGCACCGCAGCCGGCCGGCTCGTAGCTCCCCGGCAGGGCCGGCCTTCGGCCGTCAGCGGGCGGCGCGGCGGGCGCGTTCCACGGCCTCGCCGATCACCGCGCCGACCGCGTCCACGTCAGCCTGGACCGACGTGCGGCCGAGCGAGAACCGCAGCGAGCCGCGGGCGCGGGCCTCGCCGGCGCCCATGGCGAGCAGCACGTGGCTGGGCTCCGCCACGCCCGCTGTGCAGGCCGATCCGGTGGAGCAGGCGATCCCCTTGGCGTCGAGCAGCATGAGCAGCGCGTCGCCCTCGCAGCCGGGGAAGGAGAAATGGACGTTGCCCGGCAGCCGGTCCGGCCCCGGCGGCGGGCCGTTGAGCACCGCGTCGGGCACGGCCGCCCGTACCTGCCCGACCAGCTCGCCGGCCAGCGCGGCGAGCCTGCGGCCCTCGTCGTTCACCTGCTTGCACGTCAGCTGGACTGCGGTCGCGAAGGCGCTGATGGCCGGGGTGTCCAGCGTGCCCGACCTGATGTCCCGCTCCTGGCCGCCGCCGTGCAGTACCGGCACCGGCTCGATGTGCCGGGCAAGCAGCAGGGCGCCCACGCCGACCGGGCCGCCGAGCTTGTGCCCGCTGATGCTGAGCGCATCCGCGCCCGACGCGGCGAAGTCAACCGGCAGCTGGGCGGCGGCCTGCACGGCGTCACTGTGGAACGGGATCTGGTGCTCGCGCGCGATGGCGGCGAGCTCGCGCGACCGGCTGGACGGTGCCCACCTCGTTGTTCGCCCACATGACGCTGACCAGTGCCACGCTGCCCGGGTCGGCCTCGATGGCGGCGCGCAGCGCCGCCGGGCTGACCAGCCCGGCGGCGTCCACCGGCAGCCAGACGGCCTCGGCTCCCTCGTGACTGGCCAGCCAGTGCACGCTGTCCAGCACGGCGTGGTGCTCGATCGGGGTGGCCAGCACCCGCCGGCGGACGGCGCGACCGTCCCGCCTGGCCCAGTACAGGCCCTTGACCGCGAGGTTGTCCGCCTCGGTGCCGCCGCTGGTGAAGATCACCTCGCTGGGCCGGGCACCATAGGCCTCGGCGATCTGCTCTCGCGACTCCTCGACCACCCGGCGGGCGCGACGGCCCGCGTTGTGCAGCGAGGACGGGTTGCCGAGCCGGGCCAGCTCCTCGGCCATCGTGTCGAGTACCTCGGGCATCAGCGGCGTGGTAGCCGCGTGATCCAGGTAAGCGAGGCAGCCCGATGCCGGCTCCGGCGCCCCTGTCACGCTGTCGAGATACCCCATGACGCGCTCAGCCTACCGGGAGCCGCCGTGGCCTCCGGCGACTAAACCTGGCCGCGCTTGCCGATCTCCTCGATGAGCTGCGGCACCACGGCGAACAGATCCCCGACCACGCCGAAGTCGGCCAGCTCGAAGATCGGCGCCTCGGGATCCTTGTTGATCACCATGATCGTCTTGGACGTCTGCATGCCGGCCCGGTGCTGGATGGCACCGGAGATGCCGACCGCCAGGTACAGCTGGGGTGCGACGGTCTTGCCGGTCTGGCCCACCTGGAACTGATGCGGGTACCAGCCCGCGTCGGTCACGGCGCGGGACGCCCCGACCGCCGCGCCCAGGGAGTCGGCGAGCTGCTCGATCAGCGCGAAATGCTCCGCGCTGCCCACGCCGCGGCCGCCGGACACCACGATGGACGCCTCGGTGAGCTCGGGCCGCTCGCCGCGCTCCTGCTGCACGCTCTCGGTGACCCTGGCGCTCCTGGCCGCGCCGGACAGCTGCACGTCCAGCGGGATGATCTCCGCCGCGCCCGGCGCGGGCGCGGGCTCCGGGGTCACCGAGTTGGGCCGGACGGCGATGATCGGGGTCCCGGTCCGCACCCGGGAGTGCACGACGATGGAGCCGCCGAAGATGGACTGCTCGGCGACCAGGCCCTCGTCCAGGCCGATCGCGTCGGTGATCACGCCCGATCCCGTCTTCACGGCGAGCCGGGCGGCGATCTCCTTGCCATCGGTGGTGCCGGCGACGAGCACCGCGGCGGGAGACTGCCGCGCGACCGCGGCGGCGAGCGCCTCGGCCTTCGGCGCGACCACGTACTCGTCGAAGTCAGCGCCGTCGGCGACGTATACCCTGGCCGCGCCGAACTCCGCCAGCCGGTCCCGGCCGTCCTCGGCGCCCGGCCCGGTCCAGACCACGGCGGGTTCTCCGTGCCGGCGAGCCAGGCTCAGCAGCTCGCTGGTCACCTTCTTGACCTGGCCGCCGGCGTGCTCGGCGAATACCAGCACCTCAGCCATGCCCGCCTGCTCCTCCCGCTGATCTGTTGTCCGGGCGCATCTCAGATGAACTTCTGCGCGGCGAGGAACTCGGCCGCCTTGATGCCGCCGTCGCCGTCATCCTTGACGATGGTGCCTGCCGCGCGGGGCGGCCGCTCGGCGAAGCTGACCACTTCGGTCGCCGCCGCGGCCAGGCCGGCCTGCGCGGGGTCGATGCCCAGATCGGCGAGGCTCAGCGTGTCCACCGGCTTCTTCTTCGCCGCCATGATGCCCTTGAACGAGGGATACCGCGGCTCGTTGATCTTCTCGACCACGCTTACCACCGCGGGCAGCGCCGCCTCGACCTTGTCGTAGCCGGAGTCGGTCTGGCGGTGGATCCTGATCGTCGTCCCGTCGATCTCCACCTTGCTGGCCAGCGACATCTGCGGCATCCCGAGCCGCTCGGACAGCATGGCCGCGAGCACGCCCATCCGCGCGTCGGTCGACTCGGAGCCGAGGATGACCAGATCGAAGCCGATCCTGTCCAGCGCCTGCGCGAGGACCTGCGAGGTCTGCAGCGCGTCCGAGCCGGCCAGGCCGTCGTCCAGCACGTGCACGGCCTTGTCGCAGCCCATGGACAGCGCCTTGCGGATCGACTCGGCGGCCTTCTGCGGCCCCATGGACAGGATCGTCACCTCGCCGCCCTGCGCCTCTGCGATGAGCAGGGCCTCTTCGATCGCGTACTCGTCGAGCTCGTTGATGAGCCCGTCCACGGCCTCGCGGTCGAGCGTGGAATCCTCCGGCTTCAGCTTCCGTTCCATCCCGGTGTCCGGGACCTGCTTGACGCATACGACGATGTTCATGGCCGGTGACCCACCTCCCTGAATCTGATCCTGCCTCGCCCTGCCGTCATGTTACCGATGAGTAGCAAGCTGGGCCAACTTCATGCCGCCCGCTCCGCCGCCTCCACCACGTTCACCAGCAACATTGCCCTGGTCATCGGGCCAACCCCGCCGGGCACCGGAGCGAGCCAGCCGGCCACCTCGGCTACGCCCGGATCCGCGTCCCCGACCAGGCCGGCGTCGGTCCGGGTGATGCCCACGTCCAGCACGGCCGCGCCCGGCCGGATCATGTCGGCGGTCAGCAGGCCCGGCCGGCCGGCCGCCGCCACGACCACGTCGGCGGTCCTGGTGTGCGCGGCGAGATCCTTGGTCCCGGTGTGGCAGAGCGTCACGGTGGCGTTCTCGCTGCGCCGGGTCAGCAGCAGGCCGAGCGTGCGGCCGACGGTGATCCCGCGGCCGATTATGGTGATGTCCGCCCCGGCGACGGGAATGTCGTAGCGGCGCATCAGCTCCACGATCCCGCGCGGCGTGCCGGGCAGCGGGCCCGGCTCGCCCAGCACCAGCCGGCCCAGGTTGAGCGGGTGCAGGCCGTCCGCGTCCTTGGCCGGATCGATCCGGTCCAGGATCCGCGCCGCGTCGAGGCCAGCGGGAAGCGGCAGCTGGACGATGTAGCCGGTGCAGGCGGGATCGTCGTTCAGCTCGTCGACGGCCGCCTCGACCTGCCGCTGGCTGGCGTCGGCGGGCAGATCCCGGCGGATGCTCGTGATCCCCACCTGGGCGCTGTCCCGGTGCTTGCCGTTCACGTAGACGCGGCTGCCCGGGTCATCGCCGACCAGGATGGTGCCGAGCCCGGGAACGATGCCGCGAGCCGCCAGCGCGGCCACCCGACGGGCGACATCGGCGCGTATGTCGGCGGCGACGGCCTTGCCGTCCAGGATGCGAGCAGTCATGGCGGTCCAATTCTGCCCGACGGCGCTGCCGCCGGCCGGCGCACCCCGGCATCCGGCCGGGTCCCAGGCGCGAAGGCAATGCCGGATCCGGTCCTGGTGCGACCTCACGCCCGGCCGGTCTGGCACGTTTACCCAGTGTGGAAAGAGAACCGTTCGAGCGGGTGGTGGAGCGGCACGGGCCGACGGTGCTGCGGGTCTGCCGTGCCGTCGTCGGGCCGGCCGCCGCCGAGGACGCCTGGTCGGAGACCTTCCTGTCCGCACTGCAGGCCTATCCCGGGCTACGGCCCGGCAGCAACGTCGAGGCGTGGCTGGTCACGATCGCGCACCGCAAGGCGATCGACCAGGCGCGCGCCGAGTCCCGGCGCGCGATCCCGGTCGGCGACCCGCCGGAACGGCCGGGCCGGGACCCGATCCCCGGCGGCAGCGAGCACGACCTGCAGTCGGCGCTCAGCGAGCTGCCGCTCAGGCAGCGGGAGTGCGTCGCCTACCACTACCTGGCCGGCCTGCCGTACGCAGACGTCGCCAGGATTCTCGGCGGCACCCCGCAGGCGGCCCGCCGGGCCGCCGCGGACGGCATCGCGGCGCTGCGCAAGGCGTTGCTGATCCCGCCCGGAACACGAGCACAAGGAGAAGCACGATGATGACCCAGCCACACGACCTGACCCCCGGCAAGCTGCTCGCCGGGCTGCCGGAAGCCGGCGAGCAGGCCCAGCGCAGGCTGCGCGACCGGCTGGCCGCCGCGGCCGACGCGGCCGGAATCCTGGACGTCGCCTACCGGACCATCGACACCCCGGTCGGGTCGCTGCTGCTCGCGGCGACCGGCCAGGGACTGGTCCGGGTGGCCTACCCCACCCAGAACCATGACGCCGTCCTTGACCAGCTGGCCGCCAAGGTCAGCCCACGGGTGCTGCGCGCGCCGGCCCGGCTGGACGCGGCGGCCCGCGAGATCGACGAGTACTTCGCCGGCCGGCGCACCCGCTTCGACCTGCCGCTGGACCTGCGGCTGTGCACCGGGTTCCGCCGCCAGGTCATCTCCCGGCTGCCAGGCATCAGCTACGGCACGACGGCCAGCTACGCCGCGATGGCCGCCGCGGCGGGCAGCCCGCGGGCGGTCCGGGCGGTCGGGACGGCCTGCGCCGCCAATCCGCTGCCCGTGGTCATGCCCTGCCACCGGGTCGTGCGCAGCGACGGCAGCCTGGGCGGGTACGCCGGCGGCACCGAGGCCAAGCAGACCCTGCTGACTCTGGAGGGAGCGTCTGCCCCCGCAGCGGTGCGACAGTCACCGGGTCAGGACAGCAGCGACATCACATCGACCGGGCTGGGCCTGTGATGACCGGGCCGGAGCGGTTCGACTGGCAGGCGCTGGCCGAGGAGGTCAACGCGTACGGATGCGCCCGGACCCCGCCGCTGCTCAGCGGCGGTGAGTGCCGGGGCATCTCGGCCCTGTACGAGCAGGACGAGAAGTTCAGGGCCACGATCGACATGGCGCGGCACCGGTTCGGGTCGGGGCAGTACCGGTACTTCAGCTACCCGCTGCCCGAGCTGGTGGACCGGTTGCGGGCTGCGTTCTACCCGCGGCTGCTGCCGATCGCCCGGGACTGGGCTGCCCGGCTGGGCAGGCCGGCTCCTGGCCGGACACCCTGGGCGAATGGCTGGACATGTGCCACGCGGCCGGGCAGCAGAAGCCGACCGCCATCCTGCTGCGCTACCAGGCCGGCGACTGGAACGCCCTGCACCGGGATCTCTACGGCGACCTGGTGTTCCCGCTGCAGGTGGTCATCGGCCTGGACCAGCCAGGGACCGATCATGCCGGCGGGGAGTTCCTGCTCGTCGAGCAGCGGCCGCGGGCCCAGTCCCGCGGCACGGCCAGCCTGCTGCACCAGGGACAGGCCCTGATCTTCACGACCAGGGACCGGCCAGTAGAGTCGAAGCGTGGCTGGTCGGCGTCCCCGGTCCGGCACGGGGTCAGCACGGTCAGGTCCGGCGTCAGGCGCACGCTGGGCCTGGTCTTCCACGACGCGGCCTGAGCCGTCCGGCCAGCCCGGCCAGGACATCCTGGACCGTTCCCCGGGACGGTGGTCACCGTCCCGGCTGCCCCGCTCGCCGCGATGGCTGCTGGCCGTGATCGCCGCGGCGGTGCTGGCCGGCGGGGTGATCGCAGCCGTCACCGGCGGGGTGCGGCACGGCCGGGCCGAGGTTGGCAGGCCGAGCGCACAGGCGGCCCCCGCCGTTGCCTGCCCCTACATCATCGGCCCGATCAGCCGCGCGGCGCTCGCCAACGGAATGCGCGAATCGCCGCGGGCGGCCGGCTGCCTGGGGTCACCGAGGCGCGATGCCTTCGCGGGCAGGCCGCCCGGGGCCGGGCTGATGCAGCCCTAGCCTGCTCACCCCGTCGGCGTCGGGGCCTGCGCCGCGACGGACGCCGTCGGCCCGCCGCGCCCGGGACAGCCAGCGACCGGCCGGTAGAGTTGACGCGTGGCTGGTCGGCGCCCCCGGTCCGGCACGGGGTCAGCGCGATCAGGTCCGGCGTCAGGCACAGGCCGGGCCTGGTCTGCCACGACGCGGGCTGACCTGACGCCGTGGCAGCCGCCGGGAACGCCCGGCCAGGACATCCTGGAGCAGGCGCCGGGAAGATGGTCGCTGTTGCGGCTGGGCCGCCCGCCGCGCTGGCTGCTGGCGGTGATCGCGGCGGCGCTGGTGGCCGGCGGCACTGCCACCGCGATCGCCGCGCACCCGGGCCGGCCCGGCGCAGCCGGCCACACCGGCCCGGACGCACAGGCCGCGGGACTGCAGTCGGCGTGCATCGCCTTCCCCCGGCGTGACAAGAGACCCGTAAGCACGGTGCGGATTCCTGATTGCCTGCCCTCGGCGGACGCCGGCCCGGGCGGGCTCCAGCTCCCCCTCACCATGATCTGCGTGGCCCTGCCGGTGCGGAGCGGGCCAGGCTCCGTAGTGGTCCGGCCAGGCACCCTCCGCAGGCGCTGTTACCCCGGGATGGCCTGATGGCGGCCGCTGCGCCGCCACCCTGACCTGAGCCGGGCTCAGTGGTAGAAGTGCCGGACGCCGGTGAAGTACAAGGTGATCCCGGCCGCCTTGGCGGCGGCGACGGACAGCTCGTCGCGGATCGATCCGCCGGGCTCGGCGACCGCCCGGACGCCGGCCTCGATCAGCACCTCGAGCGCGTCGGGGAACGGGAAGTACGCGTCGCTGGCCGCGACCGAGCCGCGGGCCCGCTCGCCCGCCCGCGCCACCGCCAGCCGGGACGAGTCGACCCGGTTGACCTGACCCATGCCGATCCCGACGCTGGCGCCCGCCGCGGCGAGCAGGATCGCGTTGGACTTCACCGCGCGGCAGGCGCGCCAGGCGAACGCGAGATCAGCCAGCACGTCGCCGACGGCCGGGCTCGCCGGACTTCAGCTCCCAGCCGGCCGGGTCGTCGCCCGGCGCGTCCATCAGGTCCTGGGACTGGACCAGCAGGCCGCCGTCGATCTGGCGCCACTGCGTGGTCTGCTCGGCCGGGGCCGGGGGCGGGCAGCGCAGCAGCCGCAGGTTCTTGCGGGCCGTGAGGATCTCCGCCGCCCGGGCCTCAAACTCTGGAGCGACCAGCACCTCGGTGAAGATCCCGGCTATCTGGCTGGCCAGCTCGGCCGTCACGGCACCGTTCACCGCGATCACCCCGCCGAACGCGGACTCCGGATCGCAGGCGTGCGCCTTGCGGTGCGCCTCGGCCACGTCCGAGCCCACGGCGATGCCGCACGGGTTGGAGTGCTTGATCACCGCCACGCACGGCTCGGTGAAGTCGAAGACGGCCCGCCGGGCCGCCGCCGCGTCCACGTAGTTGTTGTAGGACATGGCCTTGCCGTGCAGCTGCTCGGCGCCGGCGACGCCGTCACCGCCGCTCGCGCCGCCGGCCCGCAGGTAGAGGGCCGCCCGCTGGTGCGGGTTCTCCCCGTAGCGCAGCACGCTGCGGCGCGACCAGAGCGCGCCGGTCACGTCCGGCCAGCCCGTCTCGGACGCGGTCTCGTCGGGCGCGTACTCGGCGGCGAACCAGGACGCCACCGCGGTGTCGTAGGCTGCGGTGCGGGCGAACGCGCGCGCGGCCAGGCGGCGGCGCTGCACGGCCGTGAACCCGCCGAGCCGCACCGCCTCCAGGACCGCCCCGTACTGCGCGGGCTCGGTGATGACCGCGACGTTCGCGTGGTTCTTCGCTGCGGCCCGCACCATCGCCGGGCCGCCGATGTCGATCTGCTCGACGCAGTCGGCCGGCGCGGCGCCCGAGGCGACCGTGGCCTCGAACGGGTAGAGGCCGGAAACGAGCAGCCCGAACGGTTGCACCCCGAGCTCTTCGAGCTCACGCCGGTGCCCGGGCAGGCTGACGTCGGCGAGCAGGCCGGCGTGCACGGCCGGGTGCAGCGTCTTCACCCGGCCGTCCAGGCACTCGGGGAACCCGGTGAGGTCCTCGACCCTGGTGACCGGCAGCCCCGCCGCGGCGATCGCGGCCGCGGTGCTGCCGGTGGAGACGATCTCGATGCCCGCGTCGTGCAGGCCGCGGGCCAGCTCGGCCAGGCCGGCCTTGTCGTGCACGCTGACCAGCGCCCGGCTGATCGGCACCCGGTCGCTCGCGCCCGGCCCGCCGGTTCCGTCCGGTTCGCCGGCTGCGCCGGGCTCGCCGGCCGCGCTTGCCGTGATCACCCGCCGAACCTCACTTTCCTGCCGTGGACGGACCAGCCCTCGCGGACCATCCGGCCGACGGTCTGCACCAGCAGCGCCCGCTCGGCCACCTTGATCCGCTCGTGCAGGGACGCCTCGTCGTCGTCGTCCAGCACCGGCACGCACTGCTGGGCGATGACCGGCCCAGCGTCCACCCCTGCGTCCACCAGGAAGATCGTGCAGCCGGTCACCTTCACCCCGTAGCCGAGGGCGTCCCGCACGCCGTGCATGCCGGGGAACGACGGTAGCAGCGCGGGGTGGCTGTTGATGAACCGGCCGCCGAAGGCGGCCAGGAAGTCCGGCCCGACGAGTTTCATGAAGCCGGCCGATATCACCAGGTCAGGCCGGTGAGCGGCGCAGGAGCCGGCGAGCGCGCGGTCCCACCTCGCGCGTTCGGGAAAATCCTTGACCCGCTGCGTGAAGGTGGGGACGTCGCGGCTGCGGGCCCGGTCCAGCGCAGCGCAGCCGTCCCGGTCGGCACCGACCGCCACCACCCGGGCGCCGTAAGACTCATCCGCGCACGCGTCGAGCAGGGCCTGCAGGTTGGTTCCGGCCCCGGAGACGAGCACCACCAGGCGACTGGGCATGCATCATTGTCCCCTGCCGCCCGCAGCCGTCGGCTCCGGCCGGCAGGCCGGGGACACCTTATACGCGGTCCTGCGATTGCCGGGACGGCACGCGGCGCACGCGACTTCGGCCGCGGCGGCCCGGCTCAGGCCGGCGGCGGCGGCTCGATGGGGACAGGGAACGGGGCAGCCGCGCCGGGAACCGGATGGTCCGGCGGCTGCGCCTCGTGCTCGCCGTCCGTCCAGGGATTGACGTAGATCCGGTGCCCGTCGAGTTCGGCCGCACGGCCGGGAGCCTCCGGCCGGGCGGCGGGCTCGGCCCGCCTGCGCCGGATCAGCAGCCAGTTCGCGATCCCCGCGACGATAGCCGCGGAGATGCCGATTTCCAGCGTGGCGACGAGCGCGACCTGCCAACCGGAGGGACCGACGACGGCCAGCCGGCCGGTGCCGAGCGGGCCGCCGGAGAACACCGCGAGCGCGCCGGTCACGCACCCGGCGGCCGCGCCGCAGGCCAGTCCCCACAGCGGAGCGGCCTCGATGGTCGGGCTCGGCGCGGTCCGCACGGTGAGCAGCCCGCCGAACGCCCCGGCCAGGTACGGGACGGCGAGCACGGCCAGGGACGCCGCCCCCGGCCCCGCGGCGTGCGGGCCCGGCTGCGCCGCGGGCAGCGCGGCGAGCATGGGGAACAGGGGCACCGGGCCGAGCACTGAACCCGTCGGCGCCAGGACCGTTCCGGCGCCGAAAGCGAATCCGGGCCCGATCACGTAAGCCATCGCCCAGACGACCGCGTTGGGCAGGTAGGCCAGGCTGGCCAGCAGCAGCAGCGCGGAGCCGACCAGGCCGGGCGACAATTCATCGCTGGCCAGCCGGAAACCGGTGGCGTGGGTGACCAGCGAGACGGCGACCAGCAGCGCGCCCGTCCCGGCCAGGACGGCGAGCGCGCCGACGGCGCCGACCACGACGCAGCGGACGCGGTCGGGCAGCAGCGCGATCAGCCGGCCCCAGGGAGCCAGGGCCCGCGCGCCGCCGAGCCCGCCTGCGATGAGCGCGAGCAGGAAGCCGGCCCCGGCCGCCTGGGCCGGCGACGGCGCCGACAGCGCGGTCCTGCTGGCCACGGCGAGCGCCCCCGCGAGCAGGCCGTACGGGAGCGCGAGAGCCAGCGCCGCGTAGCCGACGTGCCGCAGCCTTGCCACCTCCCCGGTGCGCACCACCCACCGGCCCGACCGCCAGAGCAGCGCGCCGGGCAGCAGCACCAGGCCGAGCGGGAGCAGGCCGACCTGGCCGGTGCCGCGCAGGAAAAAGCCCACGTGGTGGCCGACCAGCCAGAGCTGGATCGCGGTGCGCAGCACGCCGGGCAGCCCGCGGCCCACCGTGGCGTGCGGGGCCGCGATCCAGCCGATCGCGGCCAGCAGGGTCAGGGCGGCCAGCCCGGCCCCGGCCGCCGCGCAGGCAGCGATCGCGCCGGTGACGGCGAGCGGCCGCTGTACTCCCTGGTCGGCCGGCGGCGCGGCGCCGTCCGGCGCGCCGGAGCCGTCCGCGCCGCCGGGCCCGGGCGGCTGGCGCGGACGCAGGCTGGAAACGGTCATAAGGAACCATCCTGACGCCAGCCAGCCGCGCCGGCGGTTAGGCGCGCCGCGGGCGGTGCCGGGAGCGGCCGGTCAGCGGCTGCGCATGACCTCGCGGACCTGGCGCGCCGTCTCGCTGGGCGTCCTGCCCACCCCGGCCCCGGCCTTCTCCAGGGCCTGCCGTCTCGGCCTGGGCGGTGCCGGGAGCGGCCGGTCAGCGGCTGCGCATGACCTCGCGGACCTGGCGCGCCGTCTCGCTGGGCGTCCTGCCCACCCTGACCCCGGCCTTCTCCAGGGCCTCCTTCTTGGCCTGGGCGGTGCCGGACGAGCCGGACACGATCGCGCCGGCGTGCCCCATCGTCTTGCCCTCCGGAGCGGTGAAGCCCGCCACGTAGGCCACCACGGGCTTGCTGACCCGGCGCTCGATGAAGGCGGCCGCGCGCTCCTCCGCGTCGCCGCCGATCTCGCCGATCATGACGATCGCGTCCGTCTCGTCGTCGGCCTGGAAGGCCTCGAGGCAGTCGATGTGGGTGGTGCCGATCACCGGGTCGCCGCCGATCCCGACCGCGGTGGAGAAGCCGATGTCGCGCAGCTCGTACATCATCTGGTAGGTCAGCGTGCCCGACTTGGATACCAGCCCGATCCGGCCCTCGCTGGTGATGTCGGCCGGGATGATGCCGGCGTTGGACTTGCCGGGCGATGCGACTCCCGGGCAGTTCGGGCCGATGATCCGGGTGGCGTTGCCGGCCGCGGTGGCGTACGCCCAGAACTCGGCGGTGTCGTGTACCGGCACGCCCTCAGTGATCACCACGACAAGCGGGATCCGCGCGTCGATCGCCTCCATCACCGCGGCCTTGGTACCGGCGGCGGGAACGAATACCACCGAGACGTCGGCACCGGTCGCCGATATGGTCTCTGCCACCGTCCCGAACACGGGAACCTCGGCCACGCCCAGGTCAACGGTCTGGCCGGCCTTGCGCGGGTTCGTGCCGCCGACGACCACGGCACCGGCCTGGAGCATCCGGCGGCCGTGCTTGCGGCCCTCCGAGCCGGTGATGCCCTGGACCAGGATCCGGCTCTGGCTGTTCAGGAAGATGGCCATCTCACGCTCCCGTTCCGGCCGCGGCCAGCTCGGCGGCTCGCTGGGCGGCGTCGTCCATCGTGGCCACCTGCTCGACCACGGCTATGCTCGCCGCGTCGAGGATGCGGCGCCCCTCGGCCGCGTTGTTCCCGTCCAGCCGGACAACGATCGGCAGCCGCACCGGGTCGCCGCGCGCGTCCAGCATGCCGAGCGCGGACACGATGCCGTTGGCCACCTCGTCGCACGAGGTGATGCCGCCGAACACGTTGACCAGGACGCTGCGCACCGACGGGTCGGACAGCACGATCTCCAGGCCGTCCGCCATCACCTCGGCCGATGCCCCGCCGCCGATGTCCAGGAAGTTCGCCGGCCGCATGCCGCCGAACCGCTCGCCGGCGTAGGCCACCACGTCCAGCGTGGACATGACCAGCCCCGCGCCGTTCCCGATGATGCCGACCTCGCCGTCGAGCTTGACGTAGTTGAGGTGCCGCGCCCTGGCCCGCGCCTCGATCGGATCGGCATCCTCGGTGTCGGCGAACCCGGCCCAGTCATGCCGGTAGGCGGCGTTGTCGTCCAGCGTCACCTTCCCGTCCAGGGCGAGCACCCGGCCGTCGGGGGTGAGGACCAGCGGATTCACCTCGACCAGGGTGGCGTCCTCGCCGGCGAACACGGCCCAGAGCCGTTGCGCCAGCGCGGCCGCGCCCTCGGCCGCCTCGGCGGGCAGCCGGCCCGCGCGCACGATCTCCGCCGCCTTGGCCGCGTCCACGCCCGCCAGCGGATCGACCGGGATCCTGGCTATGGCGTCCGGGTTGCTGTGCGCGACCTCCTCGATCTCCATGCCGCCCTGCACCGAGCAGATCGCGAGGAAGGTGCGCTCCGACCGGTCCAGCAGGAACGACAGGTAGTACTCGGCGGCGATGTCGCTCGCTTCGGTGACCAGGACCTTGTGCACGATGTGGCCCTTGATGTCCAGGCCGAGTATCGCCTCGGCTGCGGCCTGCGCCTCGTCCGGTCCGCTGGCCAGCCTGACTCCGCCGGCCTTGCCCCGGCCGCCGGTCTTCACCTGCGCCTTGACCACGACCTGAGGCGTGCCCGCCGCGGCGAACTCGGCCGCGATCTCGCGGGCGCCGGCCGCGTCCCGGGCAACCCGCCCCGGCGTGACCGGCACGCCGTACTTCGCGAACAGCTCCTTCGCCTGGTACTCGAACAGATCCACTCGGCTCCGCCCCTCATCGGCTGCGCGTGCTCCGCCGGGCTCGGCTGGCCCGGCTCGGCTGGCCGGTCAGCTCGGTGGGCGCGGCTCGCTGGCAGCCTAGCCGTGACCGCCCCCGGCGCCGCTCCCGGGTGCGCCGTGATCCTCCGCGGCGCCAGCCGCCGCGCCGAACTCGCTGTTCACCCAGTCCACGATCTGCCGGGTGGAGGCGCCGGGCGTGAAGATCTTCGCCACGCCCATTCGCTCGAGCTCGCCGATGTCGGCCTCCGGGATGATGCCGCCGCCGAAGACCGTGATGTCGCGAGCGTCCCGCTCGGCCAGCAGCTCAAGCACCCGGGCGAACAGCGTCATGTGCGCGCCGGACAGGATCGACAGCCCGATCGCGGCGGCGTCTTCCTGTATCGCGGCCGCCACGATCTGCTCGGGCGTCTGGTGCAGCCCGGTGTAGATGACCTCGATTCCGGCATCGCGAAGCGCCCTGGCGACCACCTTCGCGCCGCGGTCGTGGCCGTCAAGCCCGGCCTTCGCGATAACCACGCGGATGCTGCCCATGGCTTCCTCCCGGCTTGCTGCCGCCTCGTCCGCCTCGTTCGACCCGCAGCGTAACCGCGGCGGCGGTGTAGCTGATCCGAAGGTCGCGTCATGCATAATTATCTGCCCGGGTGACCGTCGCCGTGACCTGGCCCGATCGCGTGCGCAGACGCTTCGGGCCCGCACCCGCGAGTCGGTCCCGGGCCAACGCAGCGGCTACAGCTTCTCCAGCGGGGCGTAGCGCAGCACCAGGTGCTTGACGCCGTAGTCCCCGCCAAAGTCGATCTTCGCCTCGGCGCGGTCGCCGTCGCCGTCGGCCGTCATGACCGTGCCCAGCCCGAACTTGTCGTGGTTGACCCTGTCCCCCGGCCGGAGCGCGGGCACCGGCCGGTTGCCCGGTGAGCTGACCCCGGGCCGCTGGGCGACCCGCTCCATGGCCGGCGGCGCGGCCGCGGCCTCATCCCGCCGCCACTCGATGAGCTGCCCGGGTATCTCGCCGAGGAACCGCGAGGCCTTGTGGAACTCCGGGCGCCCCCACCAGCTCCGCGACACCGCGCGGGTCAGGTACAGCCGCTGCTCGGCCCGGGTGATCCCGACGTAGGCGAGCCGGCGTTCCTCCTCAAGCTCCTTCTCGTCCGACACCGAGCGCTGGTGCGGGAACACGTTCTCCTCCAGACCGGTCAGGAACACGACGGGGAACTCGAGTCCCTTGGCGGTGTGCAGGGTCATCAGCGTGACCAGCCCGCCGTGATCGTCGCCTTCGGGGATCTCGTCGGCATCGGCCACCAGGGAGACCTGCTCGAGGAACTGCTCGAGGGTGCCGCCGGGATTGGCCAGGTCGAACTCCCTGGCCACCGACACGAGCTCGGTGAGGTTCTCGGCCCTGCTCTCGTCCTGCAGGTCGTCGGACGCCTTCAGCTCGTCCCCGTACCCGGTCTGGTCCAGCACGAACTCGGCGAGCGCGGCGATCGGGCCGGCCGCGGCCTGCTCGCGGAACGAGGCGATCAGCGCGTTGAACTCCGCGATCGCCTTCGCCGAGCGGGTGGCCAGGTCGGGCACGTCCGCGACCCGCCCGATCGCGGCCGGCAGCGAGATCCGCTCCCGCTGCGCGTACCGCTCGACGCTCTCCAGCGCGCGGTCGCCGATGCCCCGCTTGGGCACGTTCAGGATCCGCCGGAGCGACAGCTCATCCCCCGGGTTCGCGATCAGCTTCAGGTAGCCGAGCAGATCCCGCACCTCGCGCCGCTCGTAGAACCGGACGCCGCCCACCACCCGGTAGGGCAGCCCGACCCGGATGAAGATCTCCTCGAAGACCCGGGACTGGGCGTTCGTCCGGTAGAAGACCGCCACCTGGCCGGGTGATGCCTCGCCCTCGTCGGTGAGCCTGTCGGTTTCCTCGGCCACGAACGCGGCCTCGTCGTGCTCGGTATCCGCGACGTACCCGACCAGCGGCGGCCCGTCGCCCTGGTCGGACCACAGCCGCTTCGGCTGCCGGCTCGGATTCCTCGCCACGACGGCGTTCGCAGCAGCCAGGATGTTCTGCGTGGACCGGTAGTTCTGCTCGAGAAGGATCACCCGCGCATCGGGGAAGTCCCGCTCGAACTCGGTGATGTTACGGATCGTCGCGCCGCGGAAGGCGTAGATGGACTGATCGGCGTCACCCACCACGCAGAGCTCGGCCGGCGGCAGGCCGGCCGCGTCGTCCCCGTCGGCCATGTCGCTGTCCGAGCCCCCGACCAGCTCCCTGACCAGGACGTACTGGGCGTGGTTGGTGTCCTGGTACTCGTCCACCAGCACGTGCCGGAACCTGCGCCGGTATTCCTCGGCGACATCGGGGAAGGCCTGCAGCAGGCAGACCGTCGTCATGATCAGGTCATCGAAGTCCATCGCCCCCGAAGCGGTCAGCCTGCGCTGGTACTCCGCGTAGGCCTCGGCCAGCGCCTTGCCCCGGTAGCCGTCCGCGGTGGCCCCGAAGCTCTCGAAGTCGACCAGCTCGTTCTTCAGCTTGGATACCTGGGCAAGCAGCGCCTTGGGCGGGTGATATTTGGGATCCAGCTCCAGCTCACGGGCGACCAGTGTCATCAGCCGCTGCGAATCGGCCTGGTCGTAGATGGAGAAAGCCGACGGGAAGCCGAGTCGCCTGGCCTCCCGCCGCAGGATCCGCACGCAGGCCGAGTGGAACGTCATCACCCACATGGCCCGCGACCGCGGCCCGGTCAGCGCTGCCACCCGGGACGCCATCTCCCCCGCCGCCTTGTTCGTGAAGGTGATCGCGAGGATCTCCGGTGAGGCGGCGTGCCGCTCCGCGAGCAGGTAGGCGATCCGGTGCGTGAGCACGCGGGTCTTGCCCGATCCCGCGCCGGCCACGATGAGCAGCGGGCCGCCCTGGTGCGTCACGGCAGCGCGCTGCTGCGGGTTAAGTCCTTCGAGTAGGGCATCCGTCGCCGTGACCGTCACGTGCCCAAGCGTAAGCGCTGGCGCCGACGTCCGGCAGGCAGCCGCGCGAGCCCGCCCGGGACATCCCGGCGGGCCCGCCGCTCGTCACGCGTCCGGGTCGGGCACGAGGGTTTCCGTCGCCCTGGTGAGGGTCTGCTTCTTGAAGAAGGCCGGCGCGGTGAACCGGCAGTACAGGAAGCAGGCCAGGCCGACGATCGCGGTCACGACGATGATCACGAACGCGCCGCCGACCTGCCAGTGGATCCACGGCACCGTCCACATCGTGAAGTCGTTCGCGGTGGCCACGTCGTAGTCCAGCCACAGGCTCCAGCCGCCGAGGAAGAACAGCATCAGGCCGCCGGCCACCGGCAGGATGCCCTGCATCCACAGGTTGCGCGCGCTGCTGGTGAGATTGCGCCGGTAGTACCAGGCGCAGGCGAAGCCGGTCAGCCCGTAGTAGAAGGCGATGTACAGGCCGATCGCGATCACCGCGTCGCCGATCACCCCGATGCCGTTGGACGTGTAGTTGAAAATCACGTAGACGATGATCGAGATGGCGCCCATGACGATGGTGGACACCGTCGGGGTGAGGTAGCGCGGGTGGATCTTCGCGAACGAGGACGGGATCGCCTTGTACACCGCCATCGACAGCGTGGTCCGCGCGGTCGGCAGGATCGTGGTCTGGGTGGAAGCGGCCGCCGAGGACAGCACCATCAGCAGCAGCAGGTGGGTGAGGAACGAGCCGAAGCCGGACGTGCCGAACACCAGGCTGCCCTGCACCGACAGCACGTCCCCGGCGTTGGCTATGTTGCCCAGGCCGTTGCCGGTGGTCTTGATCCCGGCGAACGACTGGATCGAGAAGATCACCAGGGCGTAGGTGACCAGCAGGATGAAGGTGGACAGGATCGCGGCCCGGCCCGGGGTCTTGTTCTTGTCCTTGGTCTCCTCGTTGACCGACACCGCCGTGTCCCAGCCCCAGTAGATGAACACCATGAGGATGATGCCGCTGGCGAACGCGCTGAACGACGGGATCTTGAACGCGTTGAGCCAGGAGAAGCTCGGGGTGAGGTGGCCGGGCGGGGCGGTCCCGTTGCCGACCTTGACCAGCGCGGTGATCGACAGCACGAGCAGCATCACCAGCTCGATGCCGAGCAGCACCTTCTGGAAGTTGGCGGAGACCTCGATCCCCCGGTAGCAGATGTAGGTCATCACGACGATCCACAGCACGCCGACCAGCAGCACCTGCCAGGCGCCCGGGTTGGACCCGATGCTCTTGACGTTGAACAGCAGGAACCCGTACTGGCCGGCCACCTGCGCCAGGCTCGCCATCACCAGCACGTCGGCGGCGACGATCCCCCAGCCGCCCGCCCAGCCGGTCTTCGGGCCGAACGCGCGCGTCGCCCAGGTGAAGGTGGTGCCGCAGTCCGGATCCGCCTTGTTCAGCTCGCTGTAGCCGATGGAGGTCAGCAGCATCGGCACGAACGCGAGGACCGCCACCGCGGGCGACTGCAGCGCGACGGCTCCCACCACGAACACCAGCGTCGCGGCGATGCTGTAGGCCGGCGCGACCGAGGCGGTCGCGATGATCGTGGTGGAGATCAGCCCGAGGGCGCCTGACTTCAGGCCCTTGTCGAGCGGCTGCTCGACGGGCTCCATGACATGTTCCGTGGTGGCCATGCCCCCACCTCCTGGCTAAAGCCATCCAGTGCGACGGTTCTCGCACCGATTATGGCCTCTTGCAAAGGTTTCCGCAGCAACAACTCGATGTCAACGCTGGATTCCGTGTCCAAGCGCGTTAGTATCCACGACATGCGCATCCTACTCGTGGGCGCTGGCGGCGTGGGCAGCGCGATCGCCAGGATCGCCGCCCGCCGCAGCTTCGCCAATCTCATCATCGCCGACTATGACCTGGCCAGGGCGGAGCGCGCGGCGGCCGGCCAGTGCCCGGCGATCAGGCTGGACGCCAGGGACGAGGGCTCGGTGGCGGCCGCGCTCGAGGCGCACCGCTGCGACGTGCTGCTGAATGCCACCGACCCGCGCTTTGTCATGCCGCTGTTCCGCGCCGCGCTGGCGGCCGGCGTGAACTACCTGGACATGGCGATGTCCCTGTCGCACCCCGATCCCGGCGAGCCTTACCGCAAGACGGGCGTCAAGCTGGGCGACGAGCAGTTCGCCGCCGCAGCCGAATGGGAGGCCAGCGGCAAGCTGGCGCTGGCCGGCATGGGCGTCGAGCCCGGCCTGTCCGATGTCTTCGCGCGCTACGCCGCCGACACGCTGTTCCGCGAGATCGACGAGATCGGCGTGCGGGACGGCGCGAACCTCGTGGTGGAGGGCTACGACTTCGCGCCCACCTTCTCCATCTGGACCACGATCGAGGAGTGCCTCAACCCGCCGGTCATCTGGGAGCGGGACCGGGGCTGGTACACCACCGAGCCGTTCAGCGAGCCGGAGGTTTTCACCTTCCCGGCCGGGATCGGCCCGGTCGAGTGCGTCAACGTGGAGCACGAAGAGGTTCTGCTCGTGCCGCGCTGGGTGGACGCCAGCCGGGTGACGTTCAAGTACGGCCTCGGCAGCGAGTTCATCAGCGTCCTGCAGATCCTGCACAAGCTCGGCCTCGACTCCACCACGCCGGTACAGGCAGGTGACGCGGCGGTGTCGCCGCGCGACGTGGTCGCCGCCTGCCTGCCCGACCCGGCCACGCTGGGCGACAAGATGCGCGGGCTCACCTGCGCCGGCACCTGGGTGACCGGGACGGGGACCGACGGCGCGCCGCGCGAGGTGTACCTGCATCACGTGGTGGACAACGCCTGGTCCATGGCCGAGTACGGTTCCCAGGCCGTGGTCTGGCAGACGGCGGTGAACCCGGTCGTCGCGCTCGAGCTGATCGACTCGGGCGCCTGGTCGGGCACCGGCGTGCTCGGGCCGGAGGCGCTGCCCGCGGATCCATTCCTCGACCTGCTCACCGATTACGGCTCGCCGTGGGCGTGCGAGGAAAGGACGCCGGCGGCCAGGTAAATCCCGGATGGGCGCCGAACGGAGGAATCGTGGCCAAGGACTTGCATAACGTCATCGGCGGGCAGCCGGCGGACCCGGCGAGCGACCGCCGGTCGGATCTGGTGAACCCGAGTACGGGAGAGGTCTTTGCCACTGCGCCGGTGTCGGGACCTGCCGACGTCGATGCAGCCTTCGACGCGGCCTCGGGTGCCTTCGAAGGCTGGCGGGATGCCACCCCGTCGGAGCGGAGCCTGGCGCTGCTGCGGATCGCGGACGCGATCGAGGCCAAGGCTGAGGATTTCATCGCCATCGAGAGCGAGAACACCGGGAAGCCGATCGCGCTGACCAGGTCCGAGGAGATCCCGCCCACGGTGGACCAGATCCGGTTCTTCGCCGGCGCGGCGCGGATGCTGGAGGGCAGGTCCGCCGGGGAGTACATGTCCGGGTTCACCTCGTTCGTCCGGCGCGAGCCGGTCGGAGTCTGCGCCGCGGTGACGCCGTGGAACTACCCGATGATGATGGCGGTGTGGAAGTGGGCACCGGCGCTGGCGGCGGGCAACACGATGGTGCTCAAGCCGTCCGACACCACCCCGGCGAGCACCGTGGCGATGGCCGAGCTGATGAGCGAGTTCCTGCCGCCCGGCGTATTCAACGTGGTCTGCGGGGACCGGGACACCGGCCGCGCCGTCGTCACGCACCCGGCCCCGGCGATGGTTTCCATCACCGGCAGCGTCCGGGCCGGCCTGCAGGTGGCCGCGGCCGCCGCCGACGACCTCAAGCGGGTGCACCTGGAACTGGGCGGCAAGGCCCCGGTCGTGGTGTTCGACGACGCCGACGTGGCCAGGGCCGCCGAGACGATCGCGGCGGCCGGGTACTTCAACGCCGGCCAGGACTGCACGGCGGCCAGCCGGGTACTCGCCGCTCCGGCGGTGCACGACGACTTCGTGGATGCGCTGACCGAGCAGGCCCGGGCCCAGACCGTCGGCGGCCCTGACGTGGCCGGCGCCGACTTCGGCCCGCTCAACAACCCCGATCAGCTGGCCAGGGTGTCCGGGCTCATCGACCGGCTGCCGGACCACGCCGAGGTGCGGGCGGGTGGTCATCCGATCGCCGGCCGCGGCTTCTTCTACGAGGCGAGCGTGATCAGCGGGATCCGCCAGGGCGACGAGGTCGCGGGCGAGGAGATCTTCGGCCCGGTCATCACCGTGCAGCAGTTCAGCGATGAGGACGAGGCCGTGCGGTGGGCGAACAGCACCCGCTACGGGCTCGCTTCCAGCGTCTGGACCCGCGAGCACGGCCGGGCCATGCGGATGGCCAGGCGACTGGATTTCGGCTGCGTGTGGATAAACACGCACATCCCGATCGTGGCCGAGATGCCGCACGGCGGGTTCAAGCACTCCGGGTACGGCAAGGATCTCTCGCTGTACGGATTCGAGGACTACACCCGGGTCAAGCACGTGATGAGCTCGCTGGAGTAACCGCCAGCGCATTGTTTCGCATTGCCGGATTACCTCGATCAAGGTAATATTTTCCGGTCCCGCCCCGATGAACAGCTGTTGGCTGCCTGACAGCCTCCTGCATAAGGCCGCATAGCCGACCACTCAGGGTAACTGATCCTTGACGCTACCGTGATAAGACCGTGATCACCCTCGGTAATGATCACTACTACGCGGCGCACATGGCGACCGGTACTATTAACGCGGCATTACTTCGGTGGTCTGACCACTTCATTTCCTGGATTCCGTGCGTTAAGCAAAGCAACGGCTATCTTTCATTTCCTGGATTCCGTGCGTTAAGCAAAGCGTCAGCTATCTGCCGTCCCTCGTTCTCTTCTCGCCAGCTAATCCACGCCAAGCTGGGCTACGTCGGCCCGACGGCCGGCCGGTGCGGATTGCCGCATCGCGCAGACGCGCAGTTCGTCTCTATGAGGAGGACGTAAGGAATGCGCATGCTCAGCAAGCTTCTGGCCGGCTCTGCGGCCGCGGCCACCGTGGTCGTGCTGACCGCGGGGCCGGCGCTCGCGGACCCGCCGACGGGGACCGTCCCGTCGGCAGGATCCACAGTGGGCACCGGGTCGAACACCACCCAGTACCTGCTCGACCAGCTCTCGGTCGGCTACAACAAGTCCCACGCGAGCGCTGGAAAGCTCTACAGCTGGGACGCGATCAACCCGGACACCCTCGCGCTCGGCGACAGCATCGTGGCCAAGAAGGGCTGCACGGCCATCCCGCGGCCGAACGGCTCCGGCGCCGGCATCGCGCAGCTGGAGACCAATGTCCGGCCCTCCGGTGACTCCACCCACTTCTGCGAAGACTTCGCGCGCTCCTCGCGAGCCCGCGCGACCACCGACCCGGCGTGCAGCACCGGCGGCGTGTGCTTCGTCGCGCTGGCCGGTGACGCCATCACCTGGTCCGCGAGGAGCGCGGCCAGCGGCGGCACCGACGCCCCGGCCAGCCTGACCACCACCCAGCTCGCGAAGATCTATGAGTGCACGATCACCAACTGGAAGCAGGTCGGCGGGAAGAGCGCCCCTATCCAGGCGTTCCTGCCGCAGAGCTCCTCGGGCACCAGGGCCCAGTTCCTCACCGATCTCGGTGGCGGCGTCACGCCCCTCACCCCGGGCACCTGCGTCAGCGACCTTCCGACCACGGCCGATCCCGGCGGGACCCTCGAAGAGAACGAGGGCATCAACCCGGCGCTGAACAGCGCCGAGACGATCTTCCCGTTCTCGGTGGGCTCCTACCTCTCCCAGGCGTTCCGCTCGCCGAAGTGCACCAACGCCGACTGCAGCCCCGTCTCGTCCGGCCCACCGTGCACCGCAGGCGCGGGCCAGAACGCGTTCGGCTGCAACGAGACCGGCGTGCTGGCTCTCCAGGAGATCAGCAAGGAGAAGCCTACCGCGCCGTGGCCGCCGGTGAAGGCCTCGACGATCAACCCGAAGTTCGAGATCCTCTACCAGCGCACCCTGTTCGACGTGGTCCGCTTCGACTCCAACACCGCTGACCACATCCCCGGCCCGGAGGCTGGCTCGCCGGGCGGCATCAACCTGGAGAGGTTCTTCGCCGCCAAGGCTGCCGCCGTCCCCGGCTGGATCTGCAGCAGCACCACAGCCAGGAGCATCATCAGGAACTACGGGTTCCTCTCCACGTGGCCGCTTTCCACCTGCGGACACGTGAGCTAACCAGATGTAACCAACCTATCCACGCGCACTGCTAGCGGCGCCGGGCGGCTTTGTCCGCCCGGTGCCGTCTGGCTGCGCATAGCCCCGAGGAATCGACCCCGCAGCGGTGCGCGGCCGTTCGCGGCGCGCGACCCGCCGGTCCGCCCTGCTTACAAAGACGCGCCGGGTCCCGGCGAAGGCGGGCCAGAGCCGGGAGTCAGGAGCACCGCAGCCAGGGTCCGCGCGCAGCCATGCTCCAGGCCCCAGCCCGGGAAACCCTCGCGATCCGCAGCCCAGGCTTCAGGGCCCGGTCCGTCCGGGAAGGCCAGCGGTCCGCAGCCCGACGGGCGCCGCTCGTGACGGAGATCATTATTTTCCGGATTCGTTGCCGAATCTATCTTTACTTTTTCAGTCGGAAATATATGCTTGCGGCGGGCCGCGCACAGGGCCTCGCCGGACCGGCCGCCTGGCCGACCGCGAAGCCCGGGCGCATCGCCTTCCCCGCGCCAGTCGCCACGAGGAGGACACAAGGAATGCGCATGTTCAGCAAGCTCCTGGCCGGTTCGGCGGCCGCGGCCGCCGTGGTCGCGCTGACCGCGGGCCCCGCGCTCGCCGACCCGCCCAGCGGGACCACCCCCAAGGCGACCAACGCGGTCAGCGTCGGCGCGCAAACCACGGAGTACCTGTTCGACCAGTTCGCGTTCAGCTACGACAAGAATCACACGGCGAAGGAATACAGCTGGGACGCCACCAACCCGATGACCGGCGCCATCGGCGACCAGATCGAGACGAAGTCGAAGTGCGCGACGATCGGGCGTCCCAACGGAGGCGGCGCCGGCATCGCGGCGCTCGAGCTCAATACGGCCGACCCCTCATCGCCCGGGAACTTCTGCATCGACTACGCGCGCACCTCCTCGGGCCGCACGTCCAGCACCCCGCCGTGTGCCACTGGGGGTGTCTGTTTTGTCTCGCTGGCTGGTGACGCGGTCACCTGGGCCGATAGGAACGCAGCCAGCGGCGGCACCGACGCCCCAGCCAGCCTGACCACCACCCAGCTGGCGAAGATCTTCGAGTGCACGATCACCAACTGGAAGCAGGTCGGCGGGAAGAGCGCCCCCATCCAGGCGTTCTTGCCGCAGACCTCGGCCGCGACCAGGACGTTCTGGCTCACCGCGCTCGGCGGCGGGGTCACGCCCATCGTCCCGGGCGCCTGCGTCAGCGACCTCCCGACCACGGCCGATCCCGGCGGGACCCTAGAAGAGAACGAGGGCATCAACCCCGCGCTCAACAGCGCCAGCGCGATCTACATCTACTCGGTCGGGGACTACCTGGCTCAAGCCTTCCACTCCGCGGCCTGCACCAACTCGTCCTGCACGGGCAACCCGGCCTGCACTCCGTCGAGCACCCAGAACAAGTTCGGCTGCGACGAGACCGGCGTCCTGCAGCTCGGCGAGATCAGCAAGAGCAAGCCGACCGCGCCGTGGCCGCCGGTGAAGGCCTCGAGGATCAACTCGAAGTTCTCCCTGCTGTACCAGCGCACCCTTTACGACGTGGTCCGCTACGACGCCCACACCGCCGACCACATCCCCGGCGGCGAGTCCGGCTCGCCCGGCGGGATCAACCTGGAGCAGTTCCTCGCGGCCAAGACCGCCAGCACTCCCGGCTGGGTCTGCTCCAACTCCACCGCCAGGTCCATCATCGCGAACTACGGCTTCCTGGCCACCTGGCCGCTTTCCATCTGCGGAGCCGTGAGCTGATTCGCTTCATCGCCCCAGCGGAACCCGGTGGCCGCCAGGCACTGCCCTGGCGGCCACGGGGGCCGCTCCGCCCGGGCGGAGCACGCCGGTCAACCCACCCCGGACTCAGCTCCCCCGCAGCCATGCAGGAGGCATTTCACGATGCTTCTCCCGCAAGAAACGTCCATTACCGGCAACCCATTTCCGCGACTGGCTTATTACTCAAGGTGACGGCATTACATGAGCCGGAGGCCACCGGGCCTGGCACACCTCGGATCGTTCCGCGCTCGAACCCGCAACCGCATTAATTCAGCGAACACGGCGCCGCTCGCCTATCACGGCGTGCCGCGACAATCGTCGGACAGGATTTACATGGATCCTTGGCACGGATGGGGTTTTTTCTTCTCCTCCCGTTCACTTGCCCGTACCCTGCTGGCCACAATCGCCAAAGACGATCGGATGAGGAGGAATCCGGCCGGCATGCGGAGCAGGGGAGAGGCGGGGTACCAGTTCTCATGAGTGCCGAGCTGATGTCTTCGCATGCGCCGATACCGGCCGACCAGCCCCGCCGCATCGTCAGCCGGGTCTCCCCGAGCGACCGGGTATTCCGCGGCGTCTTGCGCGGGGCCGGGCTGGCCGTGCTGGTGATCACGTTGATGATCCTCACCTTCCTGGCGGCGCGCGCGATCACCGCGTTCCGTGCGGCCGGCTTCTCGTTCTTCACCACGGAGACCTGGTACGTCGGCAACAACAAGTTCGGCATCGCCTCGCTGCTGGTCAACGGGGTGATCATCGCGCTCGTCGCGCTGGTCATCGCCATCCCGATCGCGGTCGCCGCAGCGCTGTACATCTCGGAGTACGCGCCGCGGAGCCTGCGCCGCCCGCTCACCTCGATGATCGACCTGATGGCGGCCATTCCCAGCATCATCTACGCGCTGTGGGGATTCGCCTTCCTGATGGGCCGGATGACCGGGGTGGACAGCTGGCTAGCCCGGCACCTGAGCTTCATCCCGATCTTCAAGGTCAACGGGCCGCTCACCTTGCCCTCGACGTTCACCGATTCGCCGTTCATCGTCGCCGTGGTGGTATCGCTGATGGTGATCCCCATCGTCACCTCGCTGACCCGCGAGATCTTCTCGCTGGCGCCGCAGGCGGAGCGCGAGGCCGCCTACGCCCTCGGGGCGACGCGCTGGGGCATGGTCCGGACGGTCGTGCTGCCGTTCGGCCGGGCCGGCATCGTCGGGTCGGGCATGCTGGGGATGGGCCGCGCCCTGGGTGACGCGATAGTCATTTCCTTTTTGATCACGCCGATATTCGCGTTTAATCCCCATATTCTCCAGAGTGGCGGGAACTCGATACCATTCATGATCATCCTGGATATGAACAACGGCCCGAAGACGCTGTCCGCCCTGATGGCCGCCGGCCTGGTGCTTTTCTCGCTCACGCTGCTCATCAACGTCCTCGGCGCACTCGTGACCGGACGGTCGCGCTCCGGCCTGGTAACGGTGAACTGATGGCGTACCCGACAGGAAGGACAGGCCGCCGATGACCACGGGCACCCGGCCCGCGCCCGGCATCACGGCGCCCGCCCCCGAGCGGCGGGTGCGGATCCGCCGGGTCAGCCGCGAGGGCGCGCTGACCCTGGGCGGTGCCGCGGTCGGCGCGCTGGCGCTGACCTGGCTGCTGTACGAGCGCATCCTGGCGGCCAGCGGAGTACTCGGCTTCTGGCTCAGCTGGTATGTGATCTTCCTGCTGATGTACGCGGCGATGGCGGGGATGCAGTGGGACGCCCGCGCGGTGCGGGACAAGCTCGCGGCCGTCGCGTTCGGCACCGGCGCGCTGTTCACCTGTGCTGTCGTCTTCGAGCAGATCGGCTACATGCTGGTCCGCGGACTGCGCGCGGTTACCCACATCGGTTTCTTCACCCACACGATGGCCGGCGCGGGGCCGCTCAGCCCGCTGTCCGCGGGCGGCGTGCTGGGGGCCATCATCGGCACGCTGGAGATGCTCGGCCTCGCGACGCTGTTCTCGGTGCCGCTCGGCATCATGGCCGCGATCTTCCTGGCCGAGGTGGGCGGCTTCTGGGCCCGCCCGGTGCGCCGCCTGGTGGAGGCCATGACCGCGCTGCCCGACATCATCGCCGGCCTGTTCATCCTCGCCTTCGTCATCCTCACCCTCGGGGTGGGGGCAAGCGGCGTGGCAGCGGCGCTGGCGCTGGCGGTGACGATGATGCCGATCGTGGCCCGGGGCTCCGAGGTCGTGCTCAGGATCGTCCCCAACTCGCTGCGGGAGGCGTCCTACGCGCTGGGCGGCCGCCAGTGGCGCACGGTGTGGAACGTCGTGCTGCCCACCGCCCGGCCGGGGCTGGCCACCGCGGTCGTGCTGGCCATGGCCCGCGGCGCCGGCGAGACCGCCCCGGTGCTGCTGACCGCCGGCTATATCAAGGGGCTGAACGCCAACCCGCTGCACGGCTGGCAGACCGGCCTGGTGACCTACATCTTCAACGAGCACATGCTGCCTGACCCCAACGACCAGGCGCGCACCTTCGGCGCGGGCCTCACGCTCATCGTCGTGGTGCTGATCTTGTTCGGCATCGCCCGGTGGCTGGGCGGCAGCAGGCCCGGCGAACTGCGGCGCCGGGACCGCCGCCGCATCGCCCGGGAGGCGGCCCGCAGATGAAGATCAGGCACCGCACGCGGCCAGACGGCCGGCGTTCTGTTCACCCGCCTCGTCAAGGAGCACCCATGCATCACCGGGCCGCGCGCCACGCGCGCAGGCGGCGGCGGGTCGCGGCGCTTGGCGTGGCCGCCGGCGTGGCGGCCGGCCTGGCCGTCACGCCGTCGCTGGCGTCGGCGACGCCGCTCGCCCAGTCAGCCGGCCCGCGGCACGCTGCCGCCCACGCTGGCGCGCGGCATGCCGCCACCGCGGGCGGCGGCGGCTCCAAGGTGACCGTGACCGGCCCGCACATGTACGACCCGAAGACCAAGAAGCCGTTCCCCAATCCGAGCACGGTGACGGTCAGCCAGGATGCCAACCTGGTCAACCAGTTCGTGAACGTGTCGTGGACGGGATTCACCCCGAGCCACGACCTGGGCGGAAAGGGCTACGAGCCTGGTCTCACCGAGTACCCCGTCGAGGTATCGGAGTGCCAGGGGACCGCACCCACCAGCCTGACCCACTGCTACGGGGCCGACTCCCCCATCCAGCTGACGTTCCTGGCCGCCGGGCCGAGCAATGAGGTGTACGGCCTGACCAGCGCGCAGGGCACTGGCAACGTGTCGATCCAGATAGCGACAGGGGTGCAGAATTCGACCTTGGGCTGCGACCAGACGCATTCCTGCTCGCTGCTCATCCTCCCCATCGAGGGAGGTGACCCAGGGCCTCCGGCGCACTGCAGCAATCACACGGAGGACACCTTCTGGGCGACCGCCGGCTACGTACTCGCGAACGGGGACCCGCTAATAGGCTGCGCGCTGCCGTTCGGGATCGTCGTTCCGCTGCACTTCGCGCCCACGGCCGCCAGCTGCGGCTTCCACAGCCCCGACTTCTCGATGGTGGGATCGCCGATGCTGGAGCGGGCCATGAACTCCTGGACATCGGGACTGTGCCGGGGCGCCCGGCCGGTGAATCTCGCCTTCGAGGGGACCACCTCCGAGCCGCAGGCCACCACGGACTTTCTCGACGGCGCCAACGACGTCGCGCTGACCACCGAACCCGCCACCGGTACTGGCTCCCGCCATTTCACCTATGCTCCGGTGGGGATCACGGCGACCGCGATCGCCTACTGGATGGATAACCCGCAGACCTTCCAGCCGTATACCGACCTCAAGCTGGACCCCCGGCTGGTGGCCAAGCTCGTTACCACGTCCTACGACTATCTCCTCGCCGCATGCACTCCGGCGGACGTGAAAAATCCTCCGCCGCCGCCCGGGTGCAATGATGCCGTGGAGCACAACCCGGAAACGATGTTTGACGACCCGGAATTCCGCCAGCTCAACCCCGGCATCCAGGGGAACCTCGCCACCGCTACGCAGTCGGACTTCCCCACGGTGCTCTCGGGGAACAGCGACATGACCTTTGAGGTCACCCGCTGGATCGCCGCCAACCCGGACGCGACTTCGTTCCTAGCCGGGTTCCCCGACCCGTGGGGGATGCACGTCAACCTCAACTACCTCGGCACCCATTTCCCGGAGGAGCAGTTCACCTCACAGGACAGCTTCTTCGACTGGAGCCAGTCGTACAGTCCCACGTTCCCGCTGGCCAAGGTGGTCCTGTACCAGGCGGACAACTGGGACCCGGGAGTCGCCCTGCAGCCCAACCCGGGCACCCAGCCGCCCACGTACCCGAGCAACCCGGCGGAGCCCCCCGGAACCCGTGATCTCGTCGCCATCCTGGACGAGGGAGACGCGGCGGCGCTCGACATGCCCACCGCGGCGTTGCTCAACCACGCGGGCAAGTACGTGACCCCGACGCTTTCCTCGATGGCGGCTGCCGTCAGCGACATGACCGTCAACTCGGACGGCATCACCAGGGACGATAACGAAGACGCCAGCAATCCCGCGGCCTACCCGCTGACCATGGTGGTGTACGCGATGGTGCCGACCAGCGGCATCTCCAAGACCAGGGCCGCGAAAATCTCCCAGTGGCTCGATTACGTGGCCGGCCCCGGCCAGGTCCAGGGAACCGCGGTCGGCCAGTTGCCGCCCGGGTACCTGCCGCTGCCCGCCAGCATGCGCAAGCAGACGCAGAAGGCCGCCTTCGAGGTGGCGCACCAGACCGGCGACCAGGCGCCGGCCGGCCACCATGGCGGCGGCGGCGGATCCGGCGGCGGAATCCGGCACCGGATCCGGGGGCTCCTCGGCGGGAACGGGCTCGTCGTCGAACAACGCGGGCGGCTCGGGCGGCAGCCACGGATCCTCGTCTGGCACAGCTACCCGCAGCAAGATCAACGCCGCCTACAGCAGCCCGGACTCGTCCGGGGCAGGCCGCCTGGTGCTGCCGATTCTGCTGATCATCGGCGCGCTGCTCGCGCTGGCCGGACCGACGGCGGTCGTGTTCAGCCGCCCCGGCGGCCGGGCCGCGATGGCTGCGGGCTGGCACCGGGCGCTGAACGTCCGGCATCTGCCCGGATCCCTGCTAGGGAGGATCAAGTGACCACCCGTCCAGGACGCCCTCGCCGGGCAGGCATCTCCCTGGGCAGGCTGCTCTGGCAGCGGTCGGCCCGGATCGCTTTCGTCGCGCTGGTCGCCGCGCTCGGGCTGTTTCTCCCCAACGTGATGGCCAGTGCGGGCGGCTACACGACAGTCGACGGCTCGGGCTCGTCGTGGGCATACATCGCGATCTCCCAGTGGATCAACGACGTGCAGCCCCAGGGCCTGACCGTCAACTACAACCCGAACGGCTCCGCAGAGGGCCGGTCGAATTACATCCAGGGCGGCGAGGTCGACTTCGCCGGCTCGGACCCGCCGTTCCGCAACGGGAAGGACCAGCTGGCGGGCACCAGCGCCGAGGTTTCCCCATGGGGATACTCCTACGTCCCCGACACCGCGGGCGGGACCGCCTTCATGTATCACCTGACCGTGGGCGGCCACCTGGTCCGCAACCTGCGGCTGTCCCCGCTGGTCCTGATGGAGATCTTCACCGGGGCGATCACGAACTGGGACAATTCCGCGATCACCAAGATCTACGGCGCGCAGCTGCCGAACGAGCCGATCGTCCCGGTGCTGCGCTCGGACGGCTCCGGGGCGACCTACTTCTTCACCCGCTGGATGTCGGTCATGTTCCCCAGCCAGTGGAATGCCTTCTGCAAGAGGGTGGATCCGCACGTCACAGGCCAGTGCGGACCGACGGAGTTCTACCCGCACTTCGGCGACGCCAAGATGGAGGACGGCTCCAACAACGTCGCCAACTACATCACCGCGAGCTACGGCGAAGGCTCGATCGGCTATGACGAGTACGCCTACGCCCTCAACTCCGGCTACCCGGTGGTCCAGCTGCTCAACCCGGACAACTACTTCGTGGGGCCGACCGCGTCGAACGTGGCCGTCGCGCTGACCAAGGCGATCATCGACGAAGACTCGCACAGCCAGAACTTCCTGCAGCAGGATCTCGACCCCGTCTACACGTTCAAGGACCCGCGGTCCTACCCGCTGTCCAGCTACAGCTACCTGATCGTGCCGAGACTGAACACCAAGCAGCCGCCGTTCTTCAATTCCGGGGCGGGACGGACGCTCAGCGCATTCATCAACTACTTCCTGTGCAACGGGCAGAGACAGATGCCCGACCTGGGCTACTCACCGCTGCCGTTCAACCTGGTGAAGGGCGGCTTCGAGCAGCTCAACCAGATCCCCGGTCACATCTCCACGCCCAGCCTGAGCCACTACAGTTCCTGCGGGAACCCGACCTTCACCGGGTCACACGGCAGGAACGAGCTGCTGGACACGGCGAAGTTTCCCTCGCCGTGCCAGCACCTCGGGGCCCCGCTCAACTGCGTGGTAAAGAACGGGCACGCGGTGGCGGCCGGGTCCGGCGGATCGGGCGGATCCGGCGGGTCCGGCGGCTCTTCGGGCTCGGGCGCTGGCAAGGGCGGCGGCAACGGCAGCACCACGGGCAGCGGGGCCAACCCGGCCACGGGAGCAGGCACCGGGACCACGGATCCCACCGCCGGCGTGGCCAGCGTGACCGGGAGCGTGGTCAATCTGGCCGGCAACGGCACGGACCGGGCGCTGCTCGCCGGGCTGACCGCCGCGGCGGTGCTCGGGGCGGTGGCCATCCCCCCGGGGGTCGCCGCCTGGCGCCGCCGCAGGAAGCTGCCGGGCAGTTAGCCGATGACCGCGGTCAAGAGCGAGCCAAAGGCAGAGGGCCAGGAGCCGGCGAGTGCCAGCCCGGGGCCGGCGCAGCCGTCGCCGGCCCCGAAACCAGGCGCCAGCGCGACGCCGCCCGGCGCCGGTGCCATAGTCCAGGGCATCGGCATCGCCGTGACGCTGCTCGGCGTGCTCGTGCTGGGCTTCGTCGGCTACGTATACTTTCTTTCCGGCGTCCAGGAGGCGCGGACCCAGACCACGATGTACGCGACGCTGCGCGGTGAACTCCAGCGCAGCGTGGCCCCGCTCGGCTCACCCAGGCCGGGAACGCCGGTCGCGATCCTCAATATCCCGGCCATCGGTCTGCACAACGAGGTCGTGGTCGAGGGGACCAGCCCGGAGAACCTCACCAACGGCCCCGGCCACCTGCGCGACACCTCACTGCCCGGCCAGACCGGCCTGGCCGTGCTGTACGGACGGCGGGCGACCTTCGGCGCGCCGTTCGCCCGGGTGCCCCAGCTCAGGCCGGGCGACAAGATCGCGGTCACCACCGGCCAGGGCACGGCGGTCTACCAGGTCAAGCTGACCGGCGACAGCCTGAACCGGATCCTGATCAACCCGGCGCAGAACCAGCTGATGCTGCTGACCGCCGACTCCGCTATCATCCCGAGCCACTACATCGAGGTGGATGCCAACCTCATCTCGAAGCCCCAGCCCAACCCCCAGGGCCGGCCGGGCGTCAGCCCGTCCGAGATCGCGCTCGGCAACGACCCGAACGCGCTGACCCTGTGCCTGGCCTGGGGCCTGGCCCTGGTGGTCGTCTCGGCGGCGGGCACGATCGCGGCGGCACGCTGGGCCCGGTGGCCCGCGTATCTCGCCTTCGTCCCCATCGCGCTTCTGGTCGTCTGGAACCTGTACCAGAACCTCGCGGCGCTGCTGCCCAATCTCAACTAGAGCCGATGACCATGCTGATACCGCAAGGTAACCGATGACGAACACCGAGACCGCAGGACCGAGCGAGTGGAGCCCGACCGGTGAGTGACCTCAGCCAGCCAGGCGGCCAGCAGCCGCGGCCCGACAGGCTCGACCCCGGCTTCCCTGAACCGCTCGGCAGTCCAGCACCGAACGGGTCGGCCGGCTCCGGAACCGCGCCGCCCGGGACCGCGGCCCCCCCGGCCGCCGCGCCGACGCCCACGATGCTGGCGGCCCCGGTGGGCAGCGATACCTCCCTCATCGACTACGTCGGCCCGTCCGCCCCGCATCTGGGAACCGGCCCGATGGTCTCCCTGGAGGCGCGCAACGTGTCGGCGTGGTTCGGGGGCCACAAAGTGCTGGACCGGGTGTCACTGGCGATGCAGCCCGGCCGGGTCACCGCGCTCATCGGCCCGTCCGGCTGCGGCAAGTCCACGTTCCTGCGCATCCTCAACCGGATGCACGAGATGGTGCCCCGGGCCCAGCTGGCCGGGGAGGTGCTGCTGGCCGGGGAGGACATCTACGATCCCGGCAAGCGGCCGTCGGAGGTCCGGCGCCGGATCGGGATGGTATTCCAGAAGCCGAATCCCTTCCCTGCCATGTCCATCTATGACAATGTCGCCAGCGGGCTGAAGCTGGCCGGCATCAAGGTCAAGAACAAGGACCAGCTGGTGGAGATCAGCCTGCGCCGGGCCGGGCTGTGGGGTGAGGTGCAGCGCAGGCTGCGGATGCCGGGCGGCGCGCTGTCCGGGGGCCAGCAGCAGCGGCTGTGCATCGCCCGGTCGCTGGCTATCTCGCCGGACGTGCTGCTGATGGACGAGCCCTGCTCCGCCCTGGACCCGACCTCCACCCGGCGCATCGAGGAGACGATTGCCGAGCTGGAGAGCCAGGTGACGATCATCATCGTCACGCACAACATGCAGCAGGCGCAGCGGGTGTCCAAGGACTGCGCGTTCTTCCTGGCCGCTGAGGGAACTCCCGGGCACATCGTCGAATCCGGAACGACGGAGAAGCTTTTCGAAGCCCCCACCGACCCGCGGACCGCGGACTACGTGCACGGCCGCTTCGGCTGAGGCAAGCGCGCGGCGGCCCGAGCCGGGCGGGCCGAGCCGGGCGGGCCGAGCCGGGCGGGCCGAGCCGGGCGGGCCGTCCCGGCCCCGTAGGATCGCAGCGTGCTGGAAGACTCTGAGATCAACCGAATCCTGGTCATCGTCGCCCACCCCGACGACGTGGACTTCTCCGCCGCGGGCACGGTCGCCCGGTGGACCGACACCGGGATCGAGGTCACCTACTGCGTCGTCACCGACGGCGACGCCGGCGGCTACGACGAGTCGGTGCCGCGGGACGAGATCGCCCCGCTGCGCCGGGCCGAGCAGACCGCGGCGGCCAAGTGCGTGGGCGTGTCTGACCTGCGTTTCCTCGGCTATCCCGACGGCCAGGTAGAAGCCACCATCGGGCTGCGCCGGGATCTGGCCCGGGTGATCAGGCAGGTCCGCCCGGACCGGGTGCTGTGCCCGACCCCGGAGCGGAACTACACCCGGATGCCGCCCAGCCATCCCGACCACCGCGCGGTAGGCTCCGCCGCGCTGGACGCGGTCTACCCCGATGCGCGCAACCCGTTCGCGTTCCCCGAACTGCTGGCCGACGAGGGTCTGGCGCCCTGGACCGTCCGGGAGGCCTGGATGGCGGCGGGGCTCGCGCCCAACCACTACGTGGACGTCACCGCCACGTTCGGCCGCAAGATCGCCGCACTGCGGGCCCACCACAGCCAGACCGGGCAGATGGAGAACCTGGAAGAATTCCTCCGCGGCTGGCTGGCGCGCAACGCCGAGCAGGCCGGCTGGGCCGAGGGCAGGCTGGCCGAGGGCTTCCAGGTCATGGACACCGGCTGAGCAGAGTTCTCGTGATTGTTTTCACTCGATCCGCAGCTCCGCCGCCGGGCTGCGCCGCGCGGCCAGTCCAGCCTGCACGGCCAGCACCGCTACCGCCAGCCCCAGCAGCACCGCCGCAGGCCAGGCCAGCGCGGCGAACCCGGGACGGACCGCGACACCGGCCGCCGAACCGGTGAAGACCGACAAGTTCAGGGCGGGCCCGATGAGCGGGCCGAGCAGCCACGCGCAGGCGAGGCCGCCGGCCATGGCGGCCAGGACCGGCGGAAGGGCCTCTGTCGCCAGCAGCAGCCTGCCCTGGCCGCGGCCGAGCCCCAGAATCCGGAGCCGGGCCAGCGCGTGGTCCCGGGCCCGGGCGCCGGCGGCCAGGCCGAGCAGCAGGATCACCGCGGCCAGGCCCGCGGCCAGGGCCACGCCCTCGGCGAAGAACTCCGCGGCCATGTGCGGCAGCGGCGCCCGGGCGAGGCCCGCGAGTTCCGCCGAACGGAAGCTGACCGAGGCACCGGGCATGGTACGGCTCACCGCCGCGGTCAGCGCCCGATGATCCAGGTTCGCCCCGGTGACCAGCATGAGCGTGGGCGACGGGGTCGAGATCCGGTTCCGCGTCGCCCACATCGGCAGCAGCACGAACGAGCCACTCCCCGGCAGCGCCGGTGTGCCGCGCAGCACCGCCGCCACCCGGACCGTGACCGGCGCGTAGCCCAGCTGCAGCCGGGCAGTGCCCCGGCCGAGGCTGGCGGCCGCCGCCGGCGAGGCGATCACCGGGACCACGCCGCGGCCCGCGGTGGGCCCGGCTCCCGGGGACCAGCCGGCCGGAGCGCGCTCGGGCAGCACGCGAGGGACGGCAGGCCAGGGCGTCGCCGCGACGAGCGCGGCGTAGCGTGCCGGGTCGACCGCGGCGACCGTGATCGCCGCACCGCTCACCGTCGTCGCGGTGACGAGCGCCGCCGCGGAGTGCCGCGCACCGGGAACGCCGTCGATCGCGCGCTCGGCCGCCGCGGTCAGCCCCGCGGGTACCTGCGAGACGTTGACGACCGCGTCGGCCCCGGCGGACCGCCACGACGCGGCCACCTCGCCGCGGCTGACCGCGGCGCTGACCATGCCGCCGAAGGCCGCCATGGCCAGCGCGAGCACCAGGGCGAACGCGGGCAGCGTGGCACTCAGCGCGGTCCGCGCGGCGGTGGCCAGCCCGACGAAGCCGGCCGCCCCGGCCTGCGGCGAGGCCAGCCGCAGCAGGCCGCGCAGCAGGACCGGACAGAGCCGGAGCACCAGCAGCGCCGCGGGCACCGCCACGAGCACCGGTGCCGCGCTCGTGTAGATGTTAAGGCCGCCCGCAGCGGACAGTCCCTGCTGGCGCAGCACGATCAGGCCGCCGACGCACGCGGCGACCAGGGCCGCCTCGGCCACCCAGCGGCGCGCCGCCGTGCGCCGCCGGCCGCGAGGTCAGCGGCGCGGCCGGGCGCTAGGTTCACGGTGCGGTTGCGGCGCGCGGCGATCCAGGCCGGGCCCGCGGTCGCGACTAGCAAGGCGGCGCCGCCCAGCCACCAGGCCAGCCGGGAACCGCCGCCGGGGGTCAGCGCGACGGCGAGCCACGCGCCCGCTGCGGCGGCAGGCAGAACCACCAGGACACTGCCCCGCAGCATCAGCGCCGCGAGCTGGCGCAGCGACGCGCCGCGAGCCCGCAGCTGGGCGAACTCGCCACGGCGGCGCTCGACGAGCAGCACGGCGGCGAGCCACACCACGACCACCCCGATCACGGTCAGGCTGGTGAACAGCAGCCAGAGAACGGCCTGGACGGCCGCCTGGGTCGCGGCGAACGCGGTCAGCCCGCCGACCAGGCCGGACGTAATCGCCGGGCCGACGGCATTAAGCAGCGTGCCCGGACTTCCCGCGCCCGCCTGGGCCGCCGCGCGGTTCAGCCGGGCGGCCAGGTCCGGGGCCTGATCCGCGTTCACCCCGCCGAGCGCGAGCGGGTAATCCCAGACCAGGCTCATGTCCTGCGAGCCGAACACCGTCTGCAGGCCGGCCAGCTCGCCCGGCGCGACGAAGGCCGCGCCGAGCCAGTACGGCGCGCCGTCGCGCAGCGGCCGGTTGAGCGAGGGCGCAGCCGCGTCGGGATCCAGGGTCCAGAATGCTTCGGCCGGCCGGGCCGGGCGGATGATCCCGGTGACCACGAGAGTGACCGGCCGGCTCGGCAACCCCAGCCTGAGGCGGCTGCCCGGCCGCAGGCCGAACCGCGCGGCGGTGGCCGCGGTCACCGTGACACCGAACGCCGCTGCGCGTGCCCGGCCGGCCAGCCGGACCTGGCCGGGCTCGCGACCGGAGACCAGCCGGGAGTGGCGGGCCAGCGAATCGCGAAGGATGAGCTCCATCTGCGGCGGCACCCCGGCCGACGCTTGCGCGCTCCGCGCCTCGCCGCTGACCGGGTTGAAGGCGGTGCTGAGGCTGGCCCACTCGCTGGACGGCGGTGACAGGGGCAGCGGGACGGCGGCCAGCGCGCCGGCCAGCTGCCGCCTCACCTGGCTGATCTCGCCTCCGCTGAGCGCCCTGATCGGGCCGACGTCGCCGTACAGCACAGCGTGGCTGGCGGCCTGCTGCCAGTCGGCAGCGGCCTGCACCGACCGCCCGGCCGCGGGCGTGGCCGCGAACATCTGCTGCAGGGCGCGCGTCCGCGCGCCCAGGCTCTCCCGCGGGCCCGCGACCGCGGCGAACACGACGACCGCGGCGAGCAGCCCGAGCGCGATGGTCGCCGCCACCCCGGTCCCGGTAGCCGCGGCCAGCCAGCGCGCTATCCTGCGCATGCCCGTCATCCCTCTTCGTCCATGCGCAGCCGGGCGGCCAGGTCGGGCCGCCGCGCCGCGGCGGCCGCCGCGGCCAGCGCGGGCACCACCGCCACGGTCACGCCGAGCAGCACCGCCCACGCCCAGCTGAACTCGACGAGCACCGGCGGGACGGGCCTGGTGGCGTCGGTGGTCAGCGTGACCGCGGGGATGAGCAGCCGGGCGAGCAAGCCGCCGAGCAGCAGCCCGAGGCCGGCCGCCGGGACGCTCAGCATCAGTTCCTGGGCCCCGTGCAGCCGGGCCTGCTGCGCGGAGGACAGGCCGAGCGCGGCGAGCAGGGCGGCCCGCTGCCCGTGCGCGGCCGCGTCCGTCACCGCGCTCACGGCGAACCCGACCAACGCGAGCAGCGCGGCCGCGAACGCGATCGCCAGCAGTGCCTGCTGCGGTACGTCCGAGAGCGGATCGTCCAGCAGCGCCGCGGTCGCGCGTTCCCGGCTGGCGACCACCGCCCCCCGGGGCAGTCCCGGGGGCACGCCCGCCGAACCCGACCGCAGCCACCACTGCGATACCTGCAGCGGCGGCGCAGACTGGCTCACCAGGATCCCGCTCAGGCTGGCCTGATCGACGAGCAGCGCGCCGCCCGGAGCAGTGACCGTAGGGAAGGCGCTGACCGCCGCGACGATCCGCACCGGAACGGCCACGCCGTTGACCGTGACCCGGACGATCCCGCCGACGGTGGCCTGGCTGGCCCGCAGGTAGCCTTGCGTCGCGATCCCTCCGATCACCGGGATCCGCGGCCGGCTGGCGGTCAGCGCCAGGTCGCCCGGTATCGCCTCCGCGGATCCGGAAGCGGTGACGAACTGCCCGAAGCCGGGCCGGAAAGACAGCCGCTGCGCTCCCGCGGCGGCCGCGCCCCAGCCGACGACTGACGGCGGCGCGACCGACACGCCCTGCTGCGCACCGGCCGAGCCGGCCGAGCCGGCCGAACCGGGCGGGCCCAGGCCGGCCGCGGAAACCGCGGCCGTCCACCCCCGGAAGGCGTGGCCGGGGGTGAACGGGGCGCCGAAGGCGCCCGCCAGGCGGTCCGAGACCGCCGCGGAATTCAGCGTGAACGTGGCCGCCCGGTGCGGGTTCGCGGCGGGCAGCGGGTAGCTCACCGAGATCGCGAGCAGCCGCAGCGGGTACGCGGCCTGCCGGGCCGGCGACAGGACGGCGACCAGGTCGTGACGGCGGCCGTCAGCGGTCATGGTCCCGGCGGGCACCGAGTACACCGCGCCGGAACCGTCCTGCACGGACACGCTGACCGGCGCTGAGCCCAGCCGCAGCGCGGCCGGGCCCAGCCCCGCGGCGATCTCCAGCCGGGCCGGGCGGCCCGGCAGGACGATTCCCGGAGTCCGCGCCGAGATCAGCCGCCGCCACAAGGCGGCCGGCGGCACCGGCGACAGATCCGGCCGGAGCAGTACCGTGCCGGCCGCCTGCCGGGCGCCCAGCGCGATGAGCGTTGAGCCGGTGGCGGCCAGCGCGAGCTGGGTCACCGGCATCGCGCCGAGTACGCCCCGGGCGTGCGCGACGGTCCCGGCCCGGCCGAGCGGAACCGGCGCCGTGGTGTCCACCCGCACGTCGGCGCCGACCGCGAACGCTGCCTGATCGCGGGCCGAACGCTGCCAGCTCTGGTACTGGGAGAGCACGAGCGTTCCGGTCGCCACGGCCAGCACCACCAGCAACGCGGCACCGCTCTTGCGAACCGGGTTCCGGCTGATCTCCCAGATCGCGAGCGGGCCAAGCAGCCTGCGGCTTCTGGCGGCCAGCCGGTCCCCGGCCCTGGCCAGCACGGGCAGCAGGCGCAGCAGCAGGACAGTGCCCGCGACGAGCGCCAGGGCGGGCGCGACGACGAGCACCGGGTCTACCCCCAGGCCGCCCGCGCTCGCCAGCGCTGAGTACCTGCGCAGCTGCCACCCGGCCAGCAGGGCCAGCGCGACGAGCGCCGCGTCGCCGCCGGCCCGCGCGACGCCGGCCAGCACGGCCGACCTGCCGCGCCGCTGGCGGACCGCTCCCGGCCGGGCCGGACGCAGCGCGGGCCCGAGCGTGATGGCCACGCAGACCAGGGCCGCGGCGGCGGCCGCCCACCAGGCGGCGAGCGAGTGGGCGCTGACCCGGATCCCGGCGGCATGCAGCGGCCCGGTGGCGGTCAGCAATACGGCCAGCCAGCCGCCGAGCAGCGCGCCGGCCACCGCCGCTGTGACGGCGAGTATGCCGGACTCGGCGGCGTTCAGCCGCGTCAGCTGCGCGGGTGATCCGCCCCGGGCGGACAGCAGCGCGGACTCCGGCTCCCGCTGGCCGGCCAGCACCCGGGACGCCAGCAACAGCGCCGCCGCCACCAGGACCAGCAGCATCAGGCCGCCGATGATCAGCACCGACCGGGAGACGACGAGGTTGCGGCCCATGCCGCTCAGCAGGCCCGGCAGACCCGTGGTGACCTGCAGGCTGCCGTACCGCGGGGCGCGCAGGGCCGAGGTCATCGCGGTGATCTTCCCGGCGAGTGCGGTGAGATTGCCGCCGAGGCGCCGGGGGTCAGGCTGGGCGAGCCAGGACGCGGCGCCGGCGGTGAGGCCGCCGCGGGCGAACGCTCCCCGGTCCACCACGAGCGGCCCGTAGGTGACAAAGCCGCCCTGCTCGCTGGCGCCGGACGCGCTGACCAGGTTCAGGCGCCAGTAGCTGGCCGACGGGTGCAGCGGCCGGAAGATGCCGGTCACGCGGATCCGGACCGCCGTCCCCGTGCTGCGGTCGCGCAGCGACAGCACGCGGCCGGCCGGCAGGCGCAGCAGGCGGGCGGCCGCGACGGGCAGCGCGGCGGGGATCGGCTGCCCCGGCCGGACCGCGACCCGGCTGGCCGGCCAGCTCCCGCTGACCAGGGTGGCCATCGCCCGCAGATGGTCGACCGCCGCCGCTTGCATCAGCAGCACCGGACCGGTCGCGGCCGGAGCGCGGCGCACTGGGCCGGCCTGGGCGCCGGCGCCCGGCCGGCCGCCGGGCAGACCGCCGCCCGCGGGCAGCCCGAGCGAGTCCGACCAGACCGAGCGGTAGAGCCGCACGGGAACCGGGCCGAACGTGGCGTGCAGGGCGTCCCGGATGACGGCAGAGTCGGCCTGCGCCTGCTGCAGGTTCACCGAACCGTTCAGCGCGATCCAGACCACGGGCGCGGTCTCGATCCGGCGGTGCGCGGCCTGGCCGAGCGCCTGCCCGGCGAACGAGGCCAGCGCCGCGGCCAGCGCGGCCGCGACAACGGTGTTGAGCAGGACGGCGCCGACCACGAGCCTGGACGCCGCCATCCGGCGCAGGACGACTGGTGCCCGGGGGATCCGCCTACCGACCATTTGACCCACGATGCTGGCGGGCCGCGATCGCGGCAACGGGGAGCACCGCGATCGTTGCCCGACTGTGATCGGCCGCGGACCGCGGGGCGGATCGGTGCCCGCGGGCCCCCGGGCCAGGCCGGCGGGCCAGGCCGGCGGGCGCAAATGGGCGGCCGGGACAAATTCGAGTAGTCACGGCAAGCGGCTCGGGTAGTCACAGTGAAACAACTGGAGTAGTCACACTGAAACGACTCGAATTGACATCGCGAATCCCTTCGTGAGGCGAGCTATAGGACTGGTGCGGACCGTCCCGGCGTCCTAGGTTTGCAACCAGGCGCACCAGCCGTGTCGCGAGGAGGCCGTGCATGACCCGGATAACCGTCAAGGTAGACGGCGTCAGATACACCGACGACGTCGAACCACGCCTGCTGCTTGTCCACTACCTGCGCGAGGTAGTGGGAAAGACGGGCACGCCGATTGGTTGCGATACCACCAACTGCGGTGCGTGCACCGTGCATATGGACGGAATATCGGTGAAAAGCTGCTCCGTCCTCGCGGTCCAGGCTGATGATTCCGAGATCATCACCATCGACGGAATCGGGAATGGCGAATGGCATCCGCTGCAGAGCGCCTTCCGGGAAGAGCACGCGCTGCAGTGCGGGTATTGCACGCCCGGCATGATCATGGCGGCGGCCGACCTGCTCAGGGAGAACCCGGATCCGAGCGAGCAGGAGATCCGCGACGGGCTCGAGGGCAACCTGTGCCGCTGCACCGGCTACCAGAACATCGTCCGCGCGGTCCGGCGCGCCGCGCAGTCCCCGGCGGCACCGCCATCCCGTGCCGCGCAGGCGGGAGTGACCTCATGACCACGGACACGCAGGCCAGCCAGGTCCAGGCATCCGCCGAAGTAGGCCGGGCCCGGGTCCGCAAGGAGGATGCCCGGCTGGTCACCGGCCAGACGAACTGGACCGACAACATCCTGCTGCCGGGCATGCTGCACATGTCCTTCGCCCGCAGCCCGCACGCGCACGCCCGGATCACCCGGGTGGACCTGTCCGCGGCCCGCGCCATGCCCGGCGTGGTGGCCGCCTTCTCCGGCGCCGACTTCGCCGGCGAGCAGGGCAGCCTGCCGTGCGCCTGGCCGGTCACCGAGGACATCGTGATCCCCGACCACCCGCCGATGGCGACCGACGAAGTCCGCTACGTCGGCGAGGCGGTGGCCTGCGTGGTCGCGCGGAGCCGCTACGAGGCCGCGGACGCGGCGACGGCCATCGACGTGGACTACGAGACGCTGCCCGCGGTACTCGACATGCGCGCCGCGCTGGCCGACGATTCGCCCAAGGTTCACGCTGAGGGCAATAAGAGCTACGAGTTCGCGATGGCCAACGGCGACGTGGACGCCGCCTTCCGTGATGCCCCGGTGGTGATCGAGCGCAACTACCGGCAGCAGCGGCTGATCCCCACCGCGATGGAGCCGCGGGCGGTGGTCTGCGCGCCGTCCGGTGACGAGTTCACGATCTGGTCGGCCACCCAGATCCCGCACATCCTGCGCACGATGCTCGCCCTGGTCACCGGGATTCCCGAGCAGGAACTGCGGGTCATCGCACCCGACGTGGGCGGCGGATTCGGCTCCAAGCTGCAGGTCACCGCGGAAGAGGTGATCACCCTGCTGGCCGCGCGCAAGCTGCGCAAGCCGGTCAAGTGGACGGAGTCGCGCAGCGAGGGCAACATGACCGTGCACCACGGTCGCGACCAGTGGCAGCGGATCAAGATAGCCGCCGAACGCGACGGGAAGCTGCGCGGCCTGTCCGTAGACCTGCTGGCCGACATGGGCGCCTACCTGATGCTGGTGACGCCGGGCGTGCCGCTGCTCGGCGCGTTCATGTTCAACGCCATCTACAAGATGGACGCCTACTCGTTCCGCTGCACCGGCGTGTTCACTACCAAGATGCCCACCGATGCCTACCGCGGCGCCGGCCGCCCGGAGGCCACGTTCGCGATCGAGCGGATCATGGACGAGCTCGCGGCTGAACTGGGCATGGACCCGCTGGAGCTGCGCAAGCGGAACTGGATCAGCCACGACGAGTTCCCCTATGCCACCATCTCCGGGCTGACTTACGACTCGGGAAACTACGAGGCGGCCACCGCACGGGCGGTGGAGATGTTCGGCTACGAGGAACTGCGCCAGGAGCAGGAACGGCGCCGCGCCGCCAGCGATCCCGTCCAGCTCGGCATCGGCATCTCCACGTACACCGAGGCCTGCGGCCTCGCCCCCTCCCGGCTGCTCGGCCAGCTCCGGTACGCGGCAGGCGGCTGGGAGCACGCCAGCGTGCGGATGCTGGCCACCGGCAAGGTGGAGGTGGTCACCGGGGCCAGCGCGCACGGCCAGGGCCACGAGACGGCGTGGAGCCAGATTGTGGCCGACGCGCTCGGCGTGCCGTTCGAGGACGTCCGGGTGCTGCACGGCGACACCCTGGTGTCGCCCAAGGGGATGGACACCTACGGTTCGCGGTCGCTGACGGTCGGCGGCGTCGCCGTCCGCGGCGCCTGCGACAAGGTGATCGAGAAGGCGAGGGTCATCGCGTCGGCGATGCTGGAGGCGCCGCCCGGGGAGATCGAGTTCTCCGGCGGGACGTTCCGGGCCCGCGGCGGGTCCGGCGCGTCGACGACCATCCAGGAGATCGCGTTCGCCGCCTTCCATGCGCACGACCTGCCGGACGGCGTGGAGCCTTCGCTCGATTCCGATGCCACCTTCGACCCCGAGAACTTCTCCTACCCGCACGGCACGCACCTGTGCGCGACCGAGGTGGACACCGAGACCGGCCGGGTGACCATCCGCTCCTACGTGGCGGTGGACGACGCAGGCGTCGTGGTCAACCCGCTGATCCTGGAGGGCCAGGTACACGGCGGCATCGCTCAGGGCATCGGGCAGGCGCTGTTCGAGGAGGCGGTCTACGACGACGAGGGCCAGCTGCTGACCACCACGATGGCCGACTACCTGGTGCCCTCGGCGGCCGACCTGCCGTCGTTCGTCACCGACTACACGCAGACCCCGGCTACCTCCAACCCGCTGGGCGTCAAGGGCATCGGCGAGGCGGGCACGATCGCGTCCACGCCGGCGGTGGTCAACAGCATCGTCGACGCGCTGCGCCCGATGGGGGTGCGCGACATCACGATGCCCTGCACGGCCCAGCGGGTGTGGCGGGCCATCCAGGCCGCACGCGGCGGCAGCAGCGGCTCGGCGGCAACCAACGGAGGGGACGCGCGATGATCCCGGTGGCGTTCGACTACGTCAAGCCACAGTCGCCAGACGAAGCGGTGCGGACGCTCGCCGATGCCGGCGACGACGCCAAGGTGATCGCCGGGGGGCAGAGCCTGATGCCGCTGCTGCGGCTCCGCCTCGCCTACCCGGAGCTGCTGGTCGACCTCGGTGGCCTCTACGAGCTGCGCGGCGTGCACGACCAAGGCGGCTCACTGTTGATCGGCGCGCTCACCACCCTCTATCAGCTGACTCGGGAGCCGCTGATCAGGGAGCACAGCGGGCTGCTCGCGCAGACGGCCGGGGTGATTGCCGACCCCGCGGTCAGGCACCGTGCCACGATCGGCGGAGCGCTCGCGCACGCCGATCCGGCCGGCGACCTGCCGGCCGTTGCGCGAGTACTCGATGCCACCTTGATCGTTCTCGGCCGCCGCGGAGAGCGCGAGATACCGGCCGCGGACTTCTTCGTCAACTACCTGACCACAGGGCTGGAAACGGACGAGATCCTGACCGGCATCCGGGTGCCCAAGCTCGGACCCGGCTGGGGTTACCGGTATGAGAAGTTCCACCCGACCGCGCAGGCGTGGGCGATCGTCGGCGTGGCCGCGCTGGCCCGCCGGTCCGACGGTCATGTCGCGGAGGCGAGGATCGGGCTGACCAACATGGGCCCGGTGCCGGTGCGGGCCACGGCGGCCGAAGAGGCGGCGGCCGGCGCGGCCGCCGACCGGGACGCGCTGCGCGAGGCGGCCGCGCACGCCGCGGACGGCACCAGCCCGCCGTCCGACCTGCACGCCAGGTCCGATTACCGGCAGCACCTGGCCCGCGTGCTCGCCGGCCGGGCGCTGGCGGCCGCCGCCGGAGTATGATCCTGCGCGCGCCCGGCCGCTGAAAGGCGGATAATCGGCGGAAGAACGCTCGCGCCGGGCGGGCATACAGGCATCACGCACCGGAAAGAGTACGAATTCATGAGCATTGAGCTCGAGCACTCGTTTGCCGTTCCCGTTCCGCCTGAGCAAGCCTGGGACGTGCTGCTCGACGTGCGGCGGGTGGCACCCTGCATGCCGGGCGCCACGGTTGACTCGGTGGACGGCGACGAGGTCACCGGCACGATAAAGGTCAGGGTCGGGCCGATCGCGCTGACCTACGCCGGCCAGGCCCGGTTTACCGAACGGGACGACGCCGCTCGTTCGGTAAAGATCGAGGGAGCCGGCAAGGAGACCAAGGGGGCGGGCACGGCCACAGCCACCGTCCTGGCCCGGCTGACGGAGGAGAACGGCCACACGCGGGTCAGCGTGCACACGACGCTGAACGTGACCGGGCGGCCCGCGCAGTTCGGCCGCGGCGTGATGGCCGACGTCAGCAGCAGGATCATCGATAAGTTCGCGGCCAACCTCGCGCTGCAGCTGGCGGCGCCCGGCGAGCCGGAGGCCGCCGCCCTCCCGAACGGGCGGGTGTCGGACAGCCGGATGGCGATCCCCATCCAGGAGCTGAACCTGCCGGCCCGCTCGTTCAAGAGCCTCAAGGGCGAGGGCATCGACACCGTGGGCGAGCTCGTCTCGCGGACCGAGGGTGAGCTGCTGTCGATCAGGAACCTGGGCGAGAAGTCGGTCGGCGAGATCCGGCAGCGGCTGGGCGACCTCGGCCTCGCGCTCGCCGACCGCGGCGAAGGGCGGCAGGAGCAGGGCACGGCCGTATCGAACGGCAGTGCCGCGGTCGGCGTGGCCGGCCGCCAGGCAGCCGGTGACGGCCCGGCGCGGGGCGGCAGCGGATCGGCCGGCAGTGTCGAGGCGGTCGGCGAGGCCGAGCGCCTGCCCGGCGACGAAGCCGAACGCGTTCCGCCCGGCGAGGCCGAGCGCCTGCCCGGCGAGGAAGCCGAGCGCCTGCCCGGCGACGAGGCCGCGGACGACTCGCTGAACCTGCTCGACGTGGCGGCCGGGCCGATCCTCAAGCGGTTGCTGCCCGCCATGGTCGCGGTGGCCGCCCTGATCTGGGTGGGCACCCGGCTGCGCCGCCGCGGCAGGCGCGCGGACGCGGGCTGAGGCCGTCGGCCCGCTGCCGCCGGGCCGGTTGTGGTTACTGTCGACGGCGTGAGACGTTCTCCGGCTGACCGCGCCCACGCGGTGGAACTGGACGCTGCCGACCCGCTCGCCATGTTCCGGGAGCGCTTCGCCGGCCACCAGCGCGACTTGATCTACCTGGACGGCAACTCGCTCGGCCGACTGCCCCTGGCCACGGCCGAACGGGTCGCCCAGGTGATCCGGGACGAGTGGGGCACCGGACTGATCGGCTCCTGGGATCACTGGATCGGGCTGCCGGCCCAGGCGGGCGACCTGCTGGGCCAGCACCTGCTAGGCGCGGCCCCCGGCCAGGTGGCGGTCTGCGACTCGACCACGGTGAACCTGTACAAGCTGGGCTGCGCCGCGCTGGAGGCACGGCCGGGCCGGCGGGTCATCGTCACCGACGACGACAACTTCCCCACCGACCGGTACGTCTTCCAGGGGATCGCCGCCCAGCGCGGCTACGAGCTGCGGATGATCCACACCGACATGGACTCGGGGCTGGACGAGCAGACCGTGGCGGCCGCGGTCGATGGCAGCACCGCACTGGTCAGCCTGTCGCATGTGGCCTACCGCAGCGCGGCGCTGGCGGACATGGCGAAGATCACCGGCCTGGTGCACGCGTCCGGCGCTGTCATGCTGTGGGACCTGTGTCACTCGGCCGGCTCGGTGCCGGTGCAGCTCGACGCGTGCGGCGCCGATCTCGCCGTCGGGTGCACCTACAAGTACCTCAACGCCGGACCGGGCGCGCCGGCCTTCCTGTACGTCCGCCGGGATCTGCAGGACCAGCTGCGCCAGCCGATCTGGGGCTGGATGGGCCAGCGGAACATGTTCGAGATGGGGCCCGGCTACGACCCGCTTCCCGGCATCGGGCGGTTCACCGCCGGTACCCCGCAGGTGGCCGGCATCGTGGCGGTGCAAGAGGGCGCCCGGCTGCTCGCCGAGGCCGGGATCGGCCAGCTCAGGGATAAGGGAGTCCAGCTCACCGAGTACCTGATCACCCTGGCCGACGCGTGGCTGTGGCCGCTCGGCTGCTCGCTCGCCTCGCCGCGGGATCCGGCCCGGCGCGGCTCGCACGTGACCCTGCACCACCCCGAGGCCCGGCGGATCGTCCAGGCTCTCGCCGCGCGCGGGGTGATCACCGACTACCGTTCGCCGGACCGGGTGCGGTTCGGGCTGGCCCCGATCACCACCCGGTTTACCGACGTGTGGGACGCGATAACCCAGACGCGGCAGATCATCGAGGCCAAGGCCTACGAGGACATGCCGGCCGGCTGCGCCGGCTGACCGCCGACTCCGCCGGATCGCGGTGAGCGGCGGGACGGATGGGATTCGCCGGGCCGGGTAGGGTGCTGGAGCTATGTCCCCTTCCCGCACTGTGCTCGTGCTCGCCGGCCGGTACCGGCTCGAGGACCAGATCGCCGCCGGCGGCATGGGCGAGGTATGGCGGGCCACCGACCTGGTGCTCCGACGCCCGGTAGCGGTCAAGCTGCTGCGGGCCGAGTACGTCCAGCACCCGCAGACGCTGGCCCGGTTCCGGGCGGAGGCCCGGCACGCCGGCGCGCTGTCGCACCCGCATATCGCGCAGATCTACGACTACGGTGAGGCCGACCCGGCGCACCCGCCGTTCCTGGTGATGGAGCTGGTCGACGGGCCGCCGCTGACCAGGCTGCTGGCTTCGGGACCGCTGGATCCGGCTTATGTCATGGATGTCATCGCCCAGGCCGCCGACGGCCTGGCGGCCGCGCATGCGGCGGGCCTGGTGCACCGGGACATCAAGCCAGGCAACCTGCTGCTGGCGCCGGCGGGCCAGGTGAAGATCACTGACTTCGGGATCGCGCACGCGACGGGTTCGGCGCCGCTCACCCGGACCGGGACGCTGATCGGCACCCCGGCCTACCTGGCGCCCGAGCGGGTGTCGGGCGCCTCCGCGACCCCGGCCAGCGACCTGTACTCGCTGGGCATCGTGGGCTACGAGTGCCTGGCGGGAGCGCTACCGTTCACCGGGACCGCGATGGAGATCGCGCTCGCGCACCAGATGCGGACGCTGCCGCCGCTCCCGCCCGCGGTGCCCGCGGAAGCAGCCGCGCTGATCGCCGAGCTGACCGCGAAGGACGCGGCCGCACGGCCGGCCAGCGCCCGGGATGTCGCGCAGCGGGCGGCATGGCTGCGGGACACCCTGGCCGGAGCCACGCTCACTCCGCCGGATGCCCGACCGGTCATCCCGCCCGACGCCCGCCCAGACGCCGGGCCGGTCGCTCTGCCAGTCACGCGAGCCGACGCCCGGCCACCCGCCGGGCCGGTCACCCCGCCGACAGCCTGGCTGGCTTCCCCGTCCGACCCGGCGGGCGACGAGCAGCGTCCGACCCTGGCCGGCGGGCCGACAGTGATCACCGACCCGGGGAACCCGGCCCGGCCGCCGGCCCGGCACCGGCTGAGCCCGCGGGACTGGCCGGGCCGCAGGCGAGTGGCCGTTCTGGCGCTGATCTCGGCCGCGATCGTCGCGGTCCTGGCCAGCTGGGCGCTAGCGAGCAGGCCAGGCCCGGCCGCCGCGCCGAGGCACCCGGTCACCCCGGCGACGGCGCACACCCCGTCGCCCGGGCCCTCGACCACCCCGCCGCACGCCCCGGCTGCCCGGACCGTGGACGTGAACGGCGGCGCGCTGGCCGGCCAGCCGGTGCGGGCGGTCGTGCCGCAGTTGCGCCAGTTGGGCCTGCAGGTCCGGGTTGCGTGGGTGCGCACCGGCGGGCAGCCGGCCGGCACGGTGGCCTCGGTGCAACCGAGCGGCCAGCTGCGGGCGGGAAGCAGCGTGACCGTGACGGGGGCGCTCGCACCGCCTGGTCACGGAGGCCGGCACGGCCATCACCATGGCCACGGCGATGGCGGCGGCGGAGGCAACGGCCAAGGCGGCGACTGATCGACCGGCAGCGGGTAGACCCCGGTCGATCCGCTCGGTGCCTCCGCGATCCACTCGGCGCTGGAGTTGGCGCAGCCCGAACACGTCTGGGTGGTGGAGAAGCTGTTGCCCGACCGGCTGGAGTCGGTGACCTTGAGCGTGTAGCCGGCCGCTACTCCCACTCGATCGTGGCGGGCGGCTTGCTGGTGACGTCGAGTACGACCCGGTTCACCTCGGGGACCTCGTTGGTGATCCGGGTGGAGATCCGGGCGAGCACCGCGGCGGGCAGCCGGGCCCAGTCGGCCGTCATCGCGTCCTCGCTGGCGACCGGGCGCAGGACCACGGGGTGACCGTAACTGCGCCCGTCGCCCTGTACCCCGACCGACCGGACGTCGGCGAGCAGCACCACGGGGCACTGCCAGATGTCGCGGTCCAGCCCCGCGGCGGACAGCTCCGCGCGAGCGATCGCGTCCGCGGCGCGCAGCACCCGCAGCCGCTGCGGGGTGATCTCGCCGATGATCCTGATGCCGAGGCCCGGCCCGGGAAACGGCTGCCGCCAGACGATCTCCGGCGGCAGGCCCAGCTCGGTGCCGATCATCCGGACCTCGTCCTTGAACAGCCGGCGCAACGGCTCCACCAGCCGGAACTTCAGGTCTTCCGGCAACCCGCCGACGTTGTGGTGGGACTTGATGCTGGCCGCCCCGGTGCCGCCGCCGGATTCGACCACGTCGGGGTACAACGTGCCCTGCACCAGGAACTCGACGGACTCGCCGCGGCTGCCCGCGTCGGCGGCGATGTCGCGGGCCGCGCCCTCGAACGCGCGGATGAACTCGCGCCCGATCACCTTGCGCTTGGCTTCAGGGTCGGTCACGCCGGCCAGTGCTCGCAGGAAGACATCCGCCGCGGGCACGGTGCGCAGCCGCACTCCGGTCGCGGCCACGAAGTCCCGCTCAACCTGCTCCGCCTCGCCCTCGCGCAGCAGCCCGTGATCGATGAACACGCAAGTCAGCCTGCTGCCGATGGCGCGCTGCACCAGCGCCGCGGCGACCGCCGAATCGACGCCGCCGGACAGCCCGCAGATCGCGCGGCCGCCGCCGACCTGCTCGCGGATGCGCTGCACCTGCTCGTCGATGACGCCGCGCGTCGTCCAGTCCGGGCGGCAGCCCGCCGCGTCCAGGAACCGGCGCAGGATCGCGGTGCCGTGCTCGGTGTGCGCCACCTCGGGATGGAACTGCACGCCGTACAGCCCGCGGCCGGGATCTTCCATCGCGGCGACCGGCGTCCGGCCGGTCCGGGCCGTGACGGTGAACCCGGGCGGCGGCGTCATGGCCGTGTCCCCATGTGACATCCACACCCCCTGGCGCGCCGGCAACCCGTCCAGCAGGACGCCGCCCGGGACGGTCTCCAGCTCGGTCGCGCCGTACTCGGCCGCGTCGGTCCGGTCCACCGCGCCGCCGAGCCCGGCCACCATGAGCTGGAACCCGTAGCAGATGCCGAGCAGCGGGACGCCGGCCTGCAGCAGGCCCGGCGGCGCGGGCGGGGCGCCGTCGGCGTACACCGAGGCAGGGCCGCCGGACAGGATGATCGCCTTCGGCTTCATCGCCAGCATCTCCGCGGCCGGCATGCTGGCCGGGACGATCTGCGAGTAAACGTGGCACTCGCGCACCCGCCGCGCGATGAGCTGCGCGTACTGGGCGCCGAAGTCGACGACGAGCACGGTGTCTGCTGCGAACGTCGCGTCAGGCAAGGTTTCCTGCCCGGTGACCGCCGTCCCGGCCTCCACCGATCGCTCGCGCAGGTCCTCCGGACCCGCACTCGCGATGCGGTTTTGCCTGACGCTCGTGGGGTCGAAGTCACCGGCTGCGGTCATGGCCGCCCTGCCTTTCCGATCGGGGGGTGACCCGGATCCTGGCGATCCGGCGCCCGTCCAGCTCGGTCGCGGTGAGCCGGTGACCGTCGGCCTCCACGTAGTCGCCTTCGGCTGGCAGCTGGCCGAGGCTGGCGACCATGTAGCCGGCCACGGTCTCGTACGGCCCCTCGGGCAGCTCTATCCCGGTCTGCTCGGCGAACTCGTCCAGGTTGAGCAGGCCGTCCACCTCGAGCTCGCCGCGGGGCAGCTGGCGGGCCTGGCCGCTGTCGGTGTCGTACTCATCCCAGATGTCGCCGATCAGCTCCTCGACCAGGTCTTCCAGGGTGACGATGCCCGCCGTCCCGCCGTATTCGTCCACGACGATCGCCAGGTGCGCCCGGTCCCGCCGCATTTCGGACAGCGCGGACAGCACCCGCTTGCTCGTCGGCAGCTGCTTGACCGGGCGGGAGACGTCCCCGATCAAGGCCGGCCTTCCCGGCTTGTCCGCGCGCCTGGGGCCGAGCAGATCCCGCGCGTGCACGAATCCGGTCACGTTGTCGTAAGAGCCCTGGTAGACCGGGAAGCGCGAGTGCGGCGCGGCCACCACGGTCTGCACCGCGTCCGCGATCGGGGTGTCGGCGGCCAGGAACTCGACCTCGGTACGGGGCACCAGCACCTCGCGGATCTGGCGCTTCCCCGCGTCGAAGACCTCACCGAGGATGTGCCGCTCGTCCGCGCCGAGCGACTGGGTGCCGACAACCAGGTCACGCAGCTCCTCCTCGGTCATCACCCCGCGGCCGGCCGCGGGGTCGCCGCCGAGCAGCCGGACCACCAGGTTGCTCGATTTCGACAGCAGCCAGACCAGCGGCCGGGCCAGGACGGAGATCCGGTCCAGCAGGGGGGCGGCCAGAAGTGAGACCCGTTCCGGTCGCTGCAGGGCGAGCCGTTTCGGCGCCAGCTCGCCCAGCACCAGGCTGACGAAGGAGATGCCCACCGTGACCGCGGCGATGGACAGGGCGGAGGCGAGGCCGTGGGAGAGCCCCTGATGCAGCAGAGCGGTACGCAGGTCGCTGGCGAGGGTGGCCGCGCCGAAGGTCCCGGACAGCAGCGTCGCGGTGGTCACCCCGATCTGCACCGCGGACAGGAAGCGGTTGGGGTCCAGGGCCAGCCGTGCCGCCCGCTGCCCGCGCTTGCCGCGCTGGCTGATCGCCCTGACCTGGCCCTCGCGCAGTGAGACGAGCGCCATCTCCGCGGCGGCGAAGAAGCCGCCGACGAAGACGATGAGAAGGACGATGAGGATGTCCCAGGGGACCTGACTCACGTCGTGATTCCCAGCCTCGACATTCCGCCGCCGGCCTGGCGTCCGGACCCGACCCCCGCCGCGGCATACTCGCACGGTGCGTGCGTTGGCACAGTCTATGCAGCCCGGCGCGGCGCGAGCGAGCACCGGCCCGGCCGCGGCGGCGGGTCGTGCGCGCCACTTGGACAACAGGGCGCTCACGTGCCAACGTATGACCGCCGTGGGACGGATCTGGAAGAACACCGGGAAGCTCGCCGACGGGCGCGAGATCATCTACTTCGACGAGTCACCTGGACTGGGCCGCGCGGACGTGCGCGACCAGCGCACGCTGCCCCCGATGACTGCCGAGCCGCACTCGCCCGAGTCAGGCCTGCGCTGGGATCGGCTGGTCGGCGAGTGGGTGGTGATCGCCGCACAGCGCCAGGGCCGGACGTTCCTGCCGCCGCCTGAAGCCTGCCCGCTCGACCCGTCCGCACCCGGCCGGCCGACCGAGATCCCGGCCGCTGACTACGACGTCGTGGTGTTCGAGAACCGGTTCCCGTCGTTGCGCGCGCGGGCCCAGGCACAGACCCGGCCGAGGGGGGCCTGGTGGCCGAGCGCCCCGCCTTCGGCCGTTGCGAGGTGGTGTGCTTCACGGCCGATCACCACTCCTGTTTCGCGCAGCTGAGCCAAGGCCGGGTGCGGACCGTCCTGGAGGCGTGGGCTGACCGCAGCGCCGTCCTCGGCGCCATGCCGGGAATCAGCCAGGTCTACTGCTTCGAAAACCGGGGCGCGGAGATCGGGGTCACCCTGTCCCACCCGCACGGCCAGATCTACGCCTTCCCGTTCGTGAGCCCGCGGATGCGGCGGATGCTGGACACGGCCGCCGCGTACACCGCCCGCTCCGGCCGCAACCTGTACGACGACCTCGCCGCCGCCGAGGTGGCCGGCGGCTCCAGGATGGTGGCGCGCAACGACCAGTGGATCGCGTTCGTGCCGGCTGCCGCGAGATGGCCGTACGAGGTGCTGATCTTCCCGGTCCGGCGGGTACCGCGCATCACCGCGCTCGGCGAGCCGGCCCGGGCCGCGTTCTGCGGTCTCTACCTGGACGTGCTCCGCCGCCTTGACGCGCTGTTCGGCATGCCGATGCCGTATATCGCTGCCTGGCATCAGGCGCCCGTCGTGCCCGGGCCTGGATACGAGGAGTTCGGCATGCACCTTCAGGTACTGTCAGTGCGGCGCGCACCGGGAAAGCTCAAGTACCTGGCGGGCACCGAATCGGGAACGGGCGTGTGGATCAACGACATCGTGCCGGAGACAGCGGCGCGACGGCTCCGGGAGGCTGAATGAGGCTGCTGGTCACGGGCGGAGCGGGCTACGTGGGCAGCGTGGTCGCCGCGCAGTTGCTGGAGGCCGGCCACGAGGTAGTCGTGCTCGACGACCTGTCCACCGGGCACGCCGGCGCGGTGCCGCCCGGCGCGGTCTTCGTGCGCGGCACGGTCCGGGACGAGGCGGCCGGCGTGCTCGCCGGCGGCATCGACGCGGTCCTGCACTTCGCGGCCAGGTCGCTGGTCGGCGAGTCGGTGGCCCAGCCCGGCCGGTACTGGTCGGACAACCTGGGCGGCACGCTGGCACTGCTCGACGCGATGCGCGGCGCCGCGGTGCGCAGCATCGTGTTCTCGTCCACCGCGGCCGTGTACGGCGAGCCGGAGCGCATCCCGGTGCAGGAAACTGACCCGCCACGGCCGACCAGCCCGTACGGGGCGTCCAAGCTCGCTGTGGACGTCACCTTGCAGGAATACGCCCGGCTGTACGGCCAGGCCGGGATGAGCCTGCGGTACTTCAACGTGGCCGGGGCCTACCGCGCCGCAGACGGCCGCTGGCTGGCCGAGCGGCACTCCCCCGAGACCCACCTGATCCCGACCGTTCTGCGGATCGCGCAGGCCGCCGATGGCGGCACTGCCGAGTTCAAGATTTACGGTGACGACTACCCGACACCGGACGGAACCTGCGTACGGGACTACATTCACGTGGCCGACCTGGCCCGGGCCCACCTGCTCGCGCTCGGCGCCTGCGTGGCCGGCCAGCACCAGGTGTACAACCTCGGCAACGGCACCGGATACTCCAACCGCGAGGTGCTGGCCATGTGCCGCGAGGTGACCGGCGCGGGGATTCCGGCCGCTACGGCACCGCGCCGGGCCGGGGACCCGGCCATGCTGGTCGCCTCCTCCGCCCGGATCCACCAGGACCTCGGCTGGAAGGCGGAACTGGACCTGCGGTCGATCGTCGCCGATGCCTGGGCAGCGGTCCGCGCGGAGACCGGGTAGGCCGTGCGCGACGCGAGGTGCTAGCCGTGCGCGACGCGAGGTGCTAGCCGTGCGCGACGCGAGGTGCTAGCCGTGCGCGACGCGAGGTGCTAGCCGTGCGCGACGCGCAACGCGCGGCGGCGGCCGCCTGGTTCCGGGAGTGCTACGGCGCCGATCCGGCCGGCGTGTGGCACGCGCCGGGCCGGGTGAACCTGATCGGCGAGCACACCGACTACAACGACGGCTTCGTGCTGCCGTTCGCGCTGGCCCAGGGAGTGCGCGCGGCTGCCGACCGCCGTGACGACGGTGTGCTGGAACTGCGCTCCCGGCAGGCCCCCGGCGAGGCGGTACGGGTGGCGGTCCGGCCGGCGGCACCGGGCAGCATCCCGGACAACCCCGCGCAGGCTGACGCCCGGCCGCTGACATCCGGCAGCATTCCCGGCTGGGCCGGCTACGCCGCCGGGATGGCCTGGTCGCTGGTCGAGGCGGGGCATGCCATCGGCGGGGCCCGGGTGGCCATCGACTCTGACCTGCCGCAGGGAGCCGGCCTGTCATCCTCGGCGGCGCTGGAGTGCGCCACCGCGGTGGCCCTGACCGGGCTGTACGGCCTGAACATCGGGCGGCCCGAGCTGGCCCGGCTGGCCCGCCGCGCCGAGAACGACTTCGTCGGCGCGCCCACCGGCATCATGGACCAGTCCGCATCCCTGCGGTGCATCCGCGGCCACGCGCTGCTGCTCGACTGCCGGTCGCTGGCCGCCGCGCAGGTGCCGCTCGACGTGGCCGCGGCAGGACTGGACCTGCTCGTCCTCGACACCGGGGTGCGGCACAGGCACGCGGGCGGCGGCTACGCCGACCGGCGCCGTGCCTGCGAGCGGGCCGCGGCGGTGCTCGGGGTGCCCGCGCTGCGCGACGTCACCGACCTGGGGACGCTGGGCAACCTGGCTGACCCGGTGCTGCGGCGCAGGGCCCGGCACGTGATCACTGAGAATCAGCGGGTCTTGGCGGTGGCCGGCCTGCTGCGCTCGGGCGCGGTCTGCGCCGTCGGCGCGCTGCTGACCCAGGCGCACCGCTCGCTCCGTGACGACTTCGACGTCTCCTGGCCAGCAGCCGACGTCGCCGTGGATTCGGCGGTGGCGGCGGGTGCGCTGGGGGCGCGGATGATAGGCGGCGGGTTCGGCGGAATCCGTGGCCGTCCTGGTGCCGGCCGGCCAGCCGGCGTCAGTTGCCACGGCGGTCAGCGGCGAGTTCGCCCGCAGGGGCTGGCCGGCTCCCGCCGTGGTGCCCGCGTCCGCCGAGGCCGGCGCGTTCCTGATGGCCTGACGCGGCCATCGGGCAGCCGCCGGCATAACCTCACGGGGCATGACGCGACCCGCCCGGGCTGGCAGGATGTCGGTATGGCGCTGTATGACGAGGCGCGCGCTCTTGGAGCGGAACTGTCCGAGCTGCGCCATTACCTGCACCGTGAGCCTGAGATCGGCCTGGATCTGCCGCGCACGCAGGGCAAGGTGCTGGCGGCGCTCGACAGGCTGCCGGTTGAGATAACCCTGGGCACGGCGCTGAGTTCGGTCACCGCAGTGCTCCGCGGGGCCCGGCCCGGGGCGACCGTGCTGCTGCGCGGCGATATGGACGCCCTGCCGGTGACCGAGCGCACCGGCCTGCCGTACGCGTCCGAGATCGACGGGGCGATGCACGCCTGCGGGCATGACCTGCACACCGCGATGCTGGCCGGCGCGGTGCGCCTGCTGTCGGCGCGCCGCGCCGACCTCGCCGGGAACGTGGTGTTCATGTTCCAGCCGGGTGAGGAGGGCTGCGGCGGCGCGAAGCACATGATCGAGGAAGGGGTGCTGGATGCGGCGGGCGAGCGTCCGGCCGCCGCCTACGCCCTGCACGTGCTGTCCGCCGACCTGCCCAGCGGCGTCGTCACCACCAGGCCAGGTCCGGTGCTGGCCGCTGCCGACGTGCTTGACGTGACCGTGCACGGCCAGGGCGGGCACGCCTCGCAGCCGCATCACGCCGCCGACCCGATCCCGGCCGCCTGCGAGATGGTCACCGCGCTGCAGACGATGGTCACCCGCCGGTTCGATGTCTTCGACCCGATCGTCATCACGGTCGGCACCTTCCACGCCGGCACCGCTGACAACATCATCCCGGACGAGGCCCGGTTCCGCGCCACGATCCGCACCTTCTCCGCCCCGGCCCGGGCCAAGGTGAAAAGCGCCTCGGTCCGCCTGGTCCGCGAGATCGCCGAGGGGCACGACCTCACGGCCGAGACGCAGTACGCGGACGGGTACCCGGTGACGGTCAACGATCCGGGAGAGACGGCGTTCGCCGAGCAGGCGGTCAGCGCGCTGTTCGGCCGGGAGCGGTTCACCCATCAGCAGCACCCGATCACCGGCGCGGAGGACTTCTCCTTCGTGCTCGAGCGGGTGCCCGGCGCGTTCCTGTCCGTCGGCGCCTGCCCGCCGGACCGGGTGCCCGCCACGGCCCCGCTCAACCACTCCGCCGAGGCCATCTTCGATGACGCGGTGCTCCCCGAGGGCACCGCGCTGTATGCCGAACTCGCGCTGCGCAGGCTGGCGGCCGGCTGAGCCGGGACAGCGGGCAGGGCGCCGGTCCTAGGGAGAGGTGGTAACGGACATGAGCCATATTTCACGCGGCTTCCACGGCAGGCGCCGCCCGGCGCCCGCCGGCCGCGTCCCGCCCGGCCAGTACGTGACCGAGGATTTCCCGGTGCTGTCGGCCGGACCGACGCCGCATACGCCGCTGGCGGACTGGACATTCTCGATCGCCGGCGGCAGCGAGCCGAAGAGCTGGACGTGGGAGGAATTCCGCGCCCTGCCCGCGGACACCGTCACGGTGGACATCCACTGCGTGACCCGCTGGTCAAAGCTCGATACGGCCTGGGAAGGCGTGCCCGTTGACACGCTGCTCGAACAGGTCGAGCACGACGCCAGGTATGTGCTCGCCTTCTGCGACGGCGGCTACACCACCAACCTGCCGCTGGCGGATCTGACCGGCGGGCGTGCCTGGGTGGCGTTCGGCTATGCGGGCGAGCCGCTCGATCCCGAGCACGGCGGCCCCGCGCGGCTGCTCGTCCCGCACCTGTACTTCTGGAAGAGCGCCAAGTGGGTGCGCGGACTGCAGCTGCGCGACACCAACGAGCCGGGCTTCTGGGAGACCTACGGATATCACATGTACGGAGATCCATGGCTGGAACAGCGGTACGCAGGCGACTGACCTGGCAATTCGGCTCGGTCGCCTCGGTCATCGACGAGACCGCCTCGGTGCGCACCGTCTGCCTCGACGTGCCGGAGTGGCCCGGCCACCAGGCCGGGCAGCACTTGGACGTCCGGCTCACCGCCGAAGACGGATACCGGGCCGAGCGCTCGTACTCGATCGCCTCGGCTCCCGGTGAGCCGGTCGCGATCACGGTAGAGCGGCTGGACGACGGCGAGGTCTCGCCTTACCTGACCGAAGAGCTGAGACCGGGTGACGAGCTTGAGCTGCGCGGGCCGATCGGCGGCTATTTCGTGTGGGAGCCCGCGGACGGCGGCCCGCTGATGCTGCTGGCCGGCGGGTCGGGGATCGTCCCGCTCCGGGCGATACTGCGGCACCGGGAACGCAGCGGCAGCGACGTCCCGGTCCGCCTGCTCTACTCATCCCGCTCCTTGGCCGACGTGATCTATCGCGCCGAGCTCAGCCAGCTCGGCGCGGGCGTCGAGGTGATCCAGGTGCTGACCCGGCAGCAGCCGCCCGGCTGGACCGGCTACGCGCGGCGGGTCGACGCGCAGATGCTGGCCGAGACCGCCTGGCCCGCTGACCAGGCTCCGCTGGCTTATGCCTGCGGCCCGACCAGTTTCGTGGAGGCCGTCGCCACCGGGCTGGTCGGTCTCGGCTACCCGCCGCAGCGGGTAAAAACCGAGCGATTCGGGGCTACGGGAGGCTGACGATGGAGGCACTGGACGGTAACGCGATCGGCGGGCTGCTGCTCGAGGTCTTCGGTACCGAGATGACCACGGCCGTGGGCACCTGCATCTACTGCGGCGCGACCGGCCAGGTGGCAGAGCTGGTGGTGTACCTGAAGGTGCCGGGCACCGTTGTCCGCTGCCCCGTCTGCGGGAACGTGCTCATGGTGTTCGTCCAGGTGCGCGGCGTCACCTGCGTCGACCTGCAGGGTCTGGCCGCGCTGGAGTCATAGCGGAGCCGTCCTCGCTCGCGCCCAGCCCTGGCCTCCCCCGGCCCACAGATCCTGGAGCCTGCGGGCCAGCTGTCGGCCGTGGGTACCCAGGTAGTAGTAGGAATCGCGGGTCATGTCCGGCAGATCGGGTGGCGCAGCGCGCAGCGCGCGCTGATGCGCGGCCCACGCCGCCTCGCCGAGCGCGCCCAGGCCGGGATGCTGCTCCTGCTGCCGGGCGTGAGCGTGGAACACAGCCAGCAGCTCCAGGTGGTCGCAGAGCGGCCGGGCGGCCGTATCCGGGGGATCGTTGAGGCGTCCCAGCGAGGTGGCGCACAGGTCGGCGAAGACCCGCGGCGGCACCCAGCGCGGCGGGCCGTTGGGCTCCAGCCGGACCGCCCTGGCCGGCAGGCTCAGCGGCACCGCCGGGCCGGGCGTTGCCTCGCGCGCCTCCTGGCTCGCCCACTCCTGAACGGCCGAGCACAGCGGGTCGTCGGCCGGATAGAGGGAATTCCTGGAGGCGTTCGTGCCGGCATCATCGAATTCCACCCCCGGATGCTGGACGAAGCGGAAAGTGAGCGGCAGGTAGTCGTCCGATACTTCCGGGAAAGCGGAATCTACGAATGCCGCTTCCTGATTCGCCGGGCGGGTGAGCCCATCGAGGGTGAGGACATCCAGGTCCGCGACCCCGGTCAGCTTGTCATTCCACTCGGTAACGTCGAAAGCCATGACCACTGCGACCTCGCCATCCACCGCGCCGTAGCTGGCGAAAGCCAGGGCGATGAACGGGTTCCACGTCACGTCGAGCAGCCAGGTAGTGACCGCGCCCGGCCCGGGGACCGCAGCGGCTTCGCCGCCGTAGTGCTGACTCGCGGCGAAGGCATGGCGATCATCCAGGCCGAACCGGCGCTTGAGGTGGCTGGCCAGCGAGACCAGCCTTTCCCGGCGCCTGGCTCCGGCGATCGGGCCGGGCCGGAACAGGCTGGCCTGCGTCGCCCAGGCCTCATTTCGCTGGCCGCGGTAGAGCTTGACCGACGTGTTACGGCGAAAGTACCGGTCCTCGTGCAGGTGGAGCCACAGACCGGCCTGATAGGCGTCCTCGAACGGCGCCCCCGATCTGTCCCGGTCCCGCGCCGCCTGCCACGGCGAGCGGAGCATTCTGGCCTGTCTCAGGTCCGCCTCGCCGAGCAGCCGGTGCCGAACGGCCTCGGCGGCGTCCCGCTCGCTGCGGATCGCGCTGTTCAGCAGCCAGGCATCTTCCCGGCCGGCGATGAATGCCGAATAGGAACGGTAAATATCCTCGTGAGTCATTCTTGCCGTCCCGGAACCGCGTCGCCCGCGGCAGGTGCCGGATGATGCGAGGCCGTGCTCGCGGCCGGACGGAACGCGGGTCCGTCAGAGGCTGGCGACGTCGGCCTGCTTGGCCCGGACCGCGTCCGCGGCCTCGCGCAGCGCGGCGAGCTCGGGCTCGGCCAGGTCCCGCTGCACCACCCGGATCACGCCAGCGGCGCCGATTTCCGCTTCGACCCCGAGGTAGACGCCGGAAATGCCGTACTGACCCTCCACCCATGCGCACACCGGCAGCACCGCGTGCGCATCCTCGGCCACCGCCCGCGCCATCCGGGCCGCCGCCGCTGACGGGGCGTAATAGGCCGAACCCGTCTTCAGCAGCCGGATCACCTCGGCGCCGCCGTCCCTGGTCCGCTGCACGAGAGCGTCGATGTCGGCGGCCGACAGCAGATCGGTCAGCGGCCGTCCGTCCACCGTGCAGGCCGAGGGCACCGGGACCATCGTGTCGCCGTGCGACCCGAGCGTCAGCGTCCGGACCGAGCCGACCGGCACCCCGAGCCGTTCGGCCACGAAATAGCTGAATCTGGCCGTGTCCAGCATGCCCGCCTGGCCCATCACCCGCGCCGCGGGGAACCCGGTGACCTTGGCCGCGAGCGCGGTCATCTCGTCCAGCGGGTTGGACACCACGATGAGGACGGCGTCGGGCGCATGCTTCAGCACGTTCTCCGCGACGCTGCGCACGATCTTGGCGTTGACCTCGATCAGGTCCATCCGGCTCATTCCGGGCTTGCGCGGCAGGCCCGCGGTGACGATAACGATCCGAGAGCCCGCGATCGCCTCGTAACCCTGTCCTGCCGGGCCGGTGGTCTGGCCGGTGACCTTGGTCTCGAACCCTTCCACCGGCCGCGACTGGTTCATGTCCAGCGCGAGCCCCTCGGGCCTGCCCTCGATGATGTCGGTAAGCACGACCTCGTCGAAGATGTCGTATTCGGCGAGCCGCTGGGCCGTGGTCAACCCGTAGAAGCCAGCCCCGACGACGGTTACCTTGCCTGTGCGGGCCATGTCCGGTGTTCTCCTTCGGAAAGTGTTCGAGGGCGCGACGGCTAGCCGGCGAGCGCGTCCATCGCGAGGCGGAGGTTCTCGTCGAGCGCGTTCAGGAATTCCTGCGTGGTCAGGTACGGGGTGTCGCCGCCGACGAGCAGGGCGAGATCCTTGGTCATCTTGCCCTGCTCGACCGTCTGCACGCAGACCTGCTCGAGCGCGGTGGCGAATTCGGTCACCAACGGGGTGTCGTCCAGCTGGCCGCGGTGCGCCAGCCCGCGCGTCCAGGCGAAGATCGAGGCGATCGGGTTGGTCGAGGTGGGCTTGCCCTCCTGGTACTGGCGGTAGTGCCTGGTCACCGTGCCGTGCGCGGCCTCGGCCTCGACGATGCGGCCGTCCGGGGTCATCAGGACGCTGCTCATCAGCCCGAGCGAGCCGAATCCCTGGGCCACGATGTCGGATTCGACGTCACCGTCGTAGTTCTTGCACGCCCAGACGATGCCGCCCTCCCACTTGAGCACCTGGGCGACCATGTCGTCGATCAGCCGGTGCTCATACGTGATCCCGGCCGCCTCGAACTCCGCCTTGAACTCGGCCTCGAAGATCTCCGCGAACAGATCCTTGAACCGGCCGTCGTAGGCCTTGAGGATGGTGTTCTTCGTGGACAGGTAGAGCGGATAGCCGCGGTTAAGCGCGTACCTCATCGTCGCCCGGGCGAAGTCACGGATCGACGCGTCGAAGTTGTACATGCCCATGGCGACGCCGCCGCCGGGAAACCTCGCCACCTCGAACTCCATCGGGAGGTCGCCGTTGTCAGGCACGTACGACATGGTCACCGTGCCGGGGCCGGGAACCACGAAGTCGGTGGCGCGGTACTGATCGCCGTGCGCGTGACGGCCGATCACGATCGGCTTGGTCCAGCTCGTCACCAGCCGGGGAATGCTGGACACCACGATCGGCTCGCGGAAGACGACGCCGCCGAGGATGTTGCGGATGGTGCCGTTCGGCGAGCGCCACATCTTCTTCAGCCCGAACTCCTCGACGCGGGCCTCGTCCGGCGTGATGGTGGCGCACTTGACGCCCACGCCCACCGCCTTGATGGCGTTGGCGGCGTCCACGGTCACCTGGTCGTCGGTGGCATCCCGGTTCTGGATGGACAGGTCGTAATAGTCAAGCTCGATATCCAGGTAAGGCAGGATCAGCTGGTCCTTGATGTACTGCCAGATGATCCGCGTCATCTCGTCGCCGTCTAGCTCGACGACGGGATTTGCCACCTTGATCTTGGGCATGCCGCCGTTTCCCTTCCCACGCTGGTCGGCCCGCGCCGGTCCGGGCGCGCCGTGTGCAAGGCTACCGGGGCGGTACGGGGTATCTCGCAGCCGGTGAGCGCGTGACCGGGGGTGGCTCAGCGGCCAGGGTCAGCGCCGCCGGCGGTGGCGCGGCGGCGCTGACGAGGATGCTCAGGACGGCGCGGGCAGCACCAGGACCGCGGCCATGATGCACGCGCCCAGGCTCGCGAGAGCCAGGACGTCGGCCACGCGGCGACGCGAGACGAGCAGGCCGGCCCCTCGCTCCGGAAGTACCAGCCGGAACACGGCCGCGGCAAGCAGCGCCGACGCCACCGTCATCATCCCCGTGTGGACGTTCCTGGTGCCTAGCCATATCCAGGCCAGGCCGCCCGCGGTAGCGGCCAGCACCAGCGCGTAGGGCAGTTGCGCCCACCACGCGGCGCCGGCCTGCGCGCGCTCGGTTGCCGCCGTCGCAGCGGCCGAGGCCGCCAGCGCGACGTCGGCGCCGGCCCCGGCGACGGGAGCTGCCGGACCGGCCGCGGTCACGGCAACCGCCGGGCCGGCTGCGGTCACGGGAGCCGCCTGTTCGACCGCGGTCACGGGAGCCGCCTGTTCGACCGTAGTGACGGGAGCCGCCGTGGCGGGTATGGCCGACGTGGCCGGGGTCGCTGTCGTGGCGGTTGCGGCGATGACCGGGCCAGCGTCCGGGCGCTCGTCCCGGTCGGTCACGGCGACCTTGTCCACGGGACGATCTTAACGCCGCGCCGATGCCGGGCAGGACATGAAGGCGGAAACGCACGGGGTGTCGTCGTCGGCCTGACCTGTTGTTCGGCCAATCGGTATCGCGGATCGGGATACGACACACCAGTCGGGGGTAACTCAAAGGTGAGGAATCCGTAACTGGATGTTAGCCAGGAGGACCGACGTGGACAGGCCCTACATCCGCATCGAGGACACCGGCGATGTCGTCCCGCTGCGCGCGGACGTGACCACGGTGGGCCGTGGCAGCTCCGTGGACGTCCGGTTGCGCGATCCCAGCGTTTCCAAATTGCACGCCGAGATCATCTGCCGGAACAGCTACGCCTACGTCTCCGACCTTGGATTATCGCGGAACGGGACCAGGGTAAACGGCCGCCCGGTCGCCCGCCGGGTGCTGGAGGACGGCGACGTGCTGAGCTTCGGATCCGCGCGCTGCCGGGTGGGCGGGCTGGCTCACGAGGACATCGCGGCCGAGGTCGAGTTGCGCAGGCAGGCGGCCCCTGAACTGACCCGCCGTGAGATCGACGTCCTCACCTCACTGTGCCGGCCGGCGCTGTCTGACGAGGCGTTCGTGGCGCCGGCCACGGCCCGCGATATCGCGATCGACCTGGTCGTCACCGAAGCGGCGGTCAAGCAGCACCTGCTGCGCCTGTACCAGAAGTTCCGCATCGCCGAGGGCCCGAACCGGCGGACCAGGCTGGCCAACGAGGTGGTCGCGCTGGGACTCGTCAGGCCGCTGCCGCTACCTGGCCGCGCCGAGCCGCCGCTGCCTGGCACGCAGGCGGCTGGGTCACCGCCCGCGGGCGGCCCGGCGCCAGCGGCCGGCCCGCCGGCCAGTCAACCGCCGCCGCGGGCAGCGCCGCCGCGGGCAGCGCCGCCGCGGAGCGCCGCTGCACCGGGGAACGAGTCCCCCTCACCGAATGCGGACCACAAGCAACTGCCCGACCGGCAGGCCAGCTAGCCCGGTGCGGGTGGGGGTGCGGGTCCTGGTCCTGTTCCGCGGCCGGGCCTGATCTTGCTCGCGGGTAACTGCCTGGTGCGCCGGCGCCGGGCCGGCGCCGTGCTGCCGGACGGATTCGTGCCCGCAGTCGCGGTCCGGCAGCTGCGGGCTAGAGATGATGCAGCCGGTATACCACCTGGTCGGCGACGTGACGCAGGCCCTGCATGTGCCCGCTCAGGCTGCTAGACAGCGGCCAGGCCCGATGCGGCTGCGTGACCGCCGCGCCCATCACCCCGACGGCGAGCACGAGGAGCAGGACCGTGGTGAACGCGGCCGGGAAGCGCCTGCGGGCCACCGCGCCATAGAGCCGGCCAAGCTGCCTGCGCGGCTTCCCCGAGCCCAGGCCGAAACCGTAGAAAGCGACGAATGCCCCGGCGCCGTACGCGGCCGCTGCCTGATACGGATGGCCGTGCACCGCGATTATCGTCACCGCCGCGGCGGCCGCGGCGCAGGCCAGCGCCAGCGGTGCGAGCAGCACCGAGCTGAGCAGCGCGCGAACCAGCGCCCACGGAGCAGTGGCCACCATGACCGGCACGTCGCTGACCCGGGCTCCTCGTTCCGATCGCCGCCTGGTGAGCCCGCCGTGCGCGCGGTCGGCGGCACGCAGCAACACGGTCATCACCATCGCGACGACCAGGCCGCGACCGGGAGCAGCACGCTCGCAGCGACGGCGACGGCCATGGTGAGCAGGGCCAGCAGCCGCCGCGAGCGGATCTGGGCTTCCGTACTGGCCCGCCCGGCCGGCGCTCCGCGCTGCAGGGACAGCCCCGCGGGGGGCCGGCCCGGCGGGCGGGCCCCCGGCCGCGAGCGGGATATTGCACCGGGGCCAGCACATCGGAGTAGCCGTCGCTGCCCGCCCCGGCCGGCAGCTGCCGGATCAGGGGGCGCAGCCGGGAGCCGCCGACCGGTGCAGGGGGCCGGGCAAGTGCGGCCGGGCCGTCCATCATGGTCCCCCGCGAGGCCGGCCCGCCGTAAGCCGCGGCAGACGACCCTCCGTACGCCGCGGCAGGCGGCGCCCCGTACGCCGCGGCAGACGACCCTCCGTAGGCCGCGGCGGGCGGCGCCCCGTACGCCGCGGCAGACGACCCTCCGTAGGCCGCGGCGGGCGAGGCGGAACCGGCCAGGCCGCCGGCGGCCGCTCCCAGCCTCCCCCCGGCCGCGGCGAATGCGCCTGCGGGTGCGCTGAGCCCGTGTCCTGCCGCGACGTGCGCGCCGCCGGCCGCGGCGGAGGCGCTGACCGACCCAGCCCGGCCGCGGAAGGGTTCGTCCGGACCGGACAGGTCGATGGCGGCGCAGTCCGTGCTGAGCTGCACCGCCGAGGGGCGGCGGCCGGGGTCGCGGCCGAGTGCGGCGGTGACCGGCGGGATCAGCTTCGACGGAACCCCGTCCAGATCCGGCCGCCCGGAGACGATCCGGTAGAAGATCGTCTCGTAGGAGCCGGTGCCGAACGGCGGCCGGCCGGTGGCCGCGAACGCCACCGTGCTGCCCCAGGAATGCACGTCGGCCGACGGGCCGGAGGGCTGGCCCTCGACGACCTCTGGCGCCAGGTATCCCGGGGTTCCCATGAACATGCCCGCCTGGGTGATCCTGGTCACGTCCGGCGCGTGCGCGATGCCGAAATCGATCAGCACTGGCACGCCGCCCGCCAGTACCACGTTCCCCGGCTTGAGATCCCGGTGCACCACGCCCGCGGCGTGCACGGCCGCCAGGCCCTCCGCCAGCCCCCAGGCGAGCCGCTCGAGCGCCGGCCCGCGCAGCGGCCCGTCGTCCCTGACCTTCTGGTCCAGCGAGGGTCCTGCCACGTAACGCGTGACCACGTAGGGCACGTCGCCGGTCACGTCGGCGTCGATGACCTCGGCCACGAAGGGGCTGCGCACCCGGCGCATCGTCTCGAACTCGCGGCCCAGCCGGCGCCGGGCATCGGGATCGCCGGCCACCGCCGGGCGCAGCACCTTCACGGCGACGGCCCGGCCGTCGCGATCACGGGCCAGGTGAACGACGCCCATGCCCCCCTCGCCGATTCTCTCGAGCAGGCGGTAGGGGCCAAGCCGGTCCGGCATGGGGCTCTGTGCGGCCATCGAATCGCCACCCTACGGGAAGGCTGCCTGAGTGAACGCCGTCCACGAAGGCCGCCCTATGGGAAGGCCCATCTAATGTGACGAACACGGGCGCTGGCAAGTTCGCCGCGGGAGATTTCCGGTAACGAACGCGTCCGGTTTCGGTCCGGCGTAAATCAGGGCGCCTCAGTCCCGGTGACCAGGCGGCGCAGCACCTGCGCGGCCTGCGCATTCTGGTCGGCGTAGGTGACCAGCGCCTTTGCCAGCTCGGCCGCCCACTCAGTCAGCTGCACCGGCCGCCGGGACAGCACGACGCCGCGCACTTCCCGGCAGATCTCCGCCGCCGGCCTGCCCTCCTGGACGCCGAGCGTCAGCACCTGGTCACCCAGCCGGACTGTGATCTTGGTTACCTCGCCGGGACGGCCGCGCATCCGGTCCGACATCGTCCGGGGCCGGTCTACGGTCACGACCCCGGCCGGCAGGGCGTCGCCGAGCGAGTCGGTGAGTACGCGCGCGTATACGGCCACGTCCGCGCTGTCTGACCGCAGCGCGGCGGCTACCATCTCGAACGAGAGAGCATCGCCAGGCTCGGTCATAATCGCTCCGTTCGTCTGATCCCGGGCCCCTCACCGTCCGGAGAAGGCGGCCTTCCCCGGACCATTCTCGATGAAACTTCGCATTCCGGCGCGCTGGTCCTCGGTGGCGAAGAGCCCGGCGAAGTGCAGCCGCTCGATTTCCAGGCCCGCGTCGAGGCCGACCTCAAGCCCCTCGTCGATGGCCTGCTTGGCTGCGCGCAGGGCCAGGGCGGGCCCCGCCGCGAACCGGCCGGCCAGCTCGCACGCCGCCTGGTAAACGTCGGTATCCGGCACCACCTGGTCGGCCAGGCCGATGGCGAGCGCGTCGGCGGCGGCCACGAACCGGCCGGTGTAGACGATGTCCTTGGCCCGGGCCGGGCCGACCAGCCGGGGCAGCCGCTGGGTCCCGCCCGCGCCCGGGATGACGCCCAGCAGGATCTCCGGCTGGCCGACCTTGGCCCCCTCGCCGACGACCCGGAAATCGGCGCAGAGCGCCAGCTCGAGCCCGCCGCCGAGCGCGTACCCGGTGACCGCCGCCACGACCGGCTTCGGGATCTTCGCGATCGCGGTGAAGGCCGCCTGCAGCCGCCGGGAGCGCGCGGCCATCGCGGCGTAGCTGGCCTCCGCCATCTCCTTGATGTCGGCGCCGGCGGCGAACACCTTGGCGCCGCCGTAGATGACCACGGCCCGGATCTCATCGTCGGTGCTCACCTGCGCGGCCGCCGCGGCCAGTTCGTCCTGCACCTGGGCGTTGAGCGCGTTCATCGGGGGACGGTCCAGGCGTATGGTGCCCACCGCACCCTCGGTCTGCACCCGGACGAATTCACTCACCAAGGACCTCCAGCGCGGCCAGGGGAAGATGTACCAGGCTGTCACAGCGACTGGCCGCGTGACCAGTGGCCCGCGCCGGGGAGCCGCCGGTCAACGCAGGTCGCCGTTGGTCATCCCGGCCGGCGCCTCGGGCATCGCGATGAGGCCGAGCTCGGCCCGGCTGGCCAGCAGCGGGTGGCTGGGCAGCACCCGCACCGTGTAGCCGAACGGGCCTGCCCGGTAGAGCTCGGCCTCGCCGGAGTACCTGACCGGGCCGGGGCCGGACGGCTGCGGGTCCGGGGTGAGCATGCTGTAGGACGGGTCGGTGATCTCGTCGTCGTCCCCGGCCCGGCCGCAGACCAGCTCGACGGCCACGTCGGCCGGGGCGAGGTCGCCGAGGACGATGCTCGCCCGCACCGCCAGCCGCGACCCCAGCCTGGGCTCGGCCGTCTCCGCCTCGACGTGCTCGATCCGCACTCCCGGCCATGCCTTCACCACCCGCTGCCGCCAGGCGGCGAGTTTCCTGGCGCCCTCGAACGGTGCCTGCGGGCCGGCCGCCAGCGCCCGGGTGCTGCGCGCGGCCGGGACGTACAGCTCGGTGACGTACTCGCGCACCATCCGCGCGGCCTCCAGCCGAGGGCCGAGCGTGCTCAGCGTGTGCCGGACCATCTCCAGCCACCGCCGGGGCAGCCCGTCGGCGTCCCGGTCGTAGAACAGCGGCGCCACCCGCTGGCCGAGCAGGTCGTAGAGCGCGGCGGACTCCAGGTCGTCGCGGCGTCCTTCGTCGGCGACCCCGTCGGCCGACGGGATGTCCCAGCCGCTGGCGCCGTCTGACCACTCGTCCCACCAGCCGTCCCTGACCGACAGGTTGAGCCCGCCGTTCAGCGCCGCCTTCATGCCGGACGTGCCGCACGCCTCCAGCGGCCGCAGCGGGTTGTTCAGCCACACGTCGCAGCCCTGCACCAGGGCGCGGGCGAGCGCCATGTCGTAGTCGGGCAGGAAGACGATCCGGTGCCGGACCGCCGGATCGTCGGTGAACTCGACCATCTGCTGGATCAGCCGCTTGCCGCCGTCGTCGGCCGGATGCGCCTTGCCCGCGATCACGACCTGCACCGGGCGGTCCGGATCCAGCAGCAGCGCGCGCAGCCGCGCGGGGTCGCGCAGCATCAGCGTGAGCCGCTTGTATGACGGCACCCGGCGGGCGAAGCCGACCGTGAGCAGGCGGTCGTCTAGTGCGTCACCGATCCAGGTCAGCTCCGCCTCGGACGAGCCGCGCTGGCGCCAGGAGCCGCGCAGCCGCTGCCGGATCTGGGTGACCAGGCGGGCCCGCAGGTCGGTCCGTACCTGCCAGATCCGCTCCGGGCCGGCCGCGGCGATCCGGTCCCAGGCCGGCCAGTCGCCGGACGCCTCCGGGCAGTCCGGCTCGCCCTCGGCCAGCCCGGTGACCTGGCCGGCCACCCAGCTGGACGCGTGCACGCCGTTGGTCACCGACCCGATCGGCACCTCGGCGGTGTCGAAGCCCGGCCACAGCCCGGCGAACATCCGCCTGCTCACCGCGCCGTGCAGGCGGCTCACCCCGTTCACCCGCTGGGACAGCCGCATCCCCATGACGGCCATGTTGAACATGTCAGGATCCCCGCCCGGATAGGTCTCCGCGCCGAGGGCCAGCACCCGGTCGCACGGCAGCGCGGTGTCCGCCATCTCGTCGCAGAACTGCGCCTCCACCAGATGGCGCGCGAACCGGTCGATGCCCGCGGGCACCGGCGTGTGGGTGGTGAATACCGTGCCCGCGCGACAGGCCTCCACCGCCTCGTCGAAGCTGAGGCCCGCACTCGCGTACTCGCGGATCCGCTCCAGGCTGAGGAAGCCCGCGTGCCCCTCGTTGGTGTGAAATACCTCGGCCGCCGGGTGGCCGGTGATCGAACAGAAAGCCCGGACCGCCCGAACGCCTCCGATGCCGAGCAACAGCTCCTGCCGGAGCCGGTGCTCGCTGGCCCCGCCGTAGAGACGGTCGGTGACCTCGCGCAGTTCCGGCTCGTTGTCCTCCACATACGAGTCCAGCAGCAGCAACGGGACCCGGCCCACCTGAGCCAGCCAGATCTGCGCTGTCAGCTTGCGGCCGCCGGCCAGCCCCACCGTGACGTGCACGGGCGCGCCGTCGCCGGCCCGCAGCAGCGCGAGCGGCAGGCCGTTCGGGTCCATCGACGGGTAGTGCTCTGTCTGCCAGCCCTCCCGCGACAGCGACTGGGTGAAGTACCCGTGCCGGTAGAGCAGGCCCACGCCGATCAGCGGGACGCCGAGATCACTGGCGGTCTTGAGGTGATCCCCGGCCAGGATGCCCAGGCCGCCGGAGTACTGCGGCAGCGCCGCAGTGATGCCGTACTCGGGCGAGAAGTACGCGATCGCCGCCGGCCCGCCTCCGTCCAGCGCCTGGTACCAGCGCGGGCCGGACAGGTACTCGCGCAGGTCCTCCGCTGCCGCGCGCAGCCGGGTCAGGAACTCCTCGTCGGCGGCCAGCTCGTCGAGTCGCTCCGGCGAGACGTCGCCGAGCATGGCCACCGGGTCGTGCCCGCTCCGCTGCCACCGGACCGGGTCGATCGCGGCCAGCAGCTGCCTGCTGCCCGGGTGCCAGGACCACCGGAGGTTGAAGATCAGCTCGTGCAGCGGGGCCAGCGGCCCGGGCAGCGCGGTGCGGACGGTGAATCGTCGGATCGCTCTCAAGGGGAATGCTCCTGGACGCTGTGACCTGCCGAACACGGGCTACTCGTGGCCTTCGGGCACGTCTCGGGCACGCACTGCCGGGCTGGGTTCACCAGCCAAGGCAGTCCTGACCCGGGCGCGGGGCGCCACCCTTGGCAAGAAGCGAGCATAGACCGGCGGCGGACTCATCTCGGCCTGTGTCCGCTAACGGCGCCCTGTCTGAGCCCCGGGTGTATCCGGCCGCCTGGCGGTCAGGCGCCTTGCGAGATGGCCATGACCTCGTCGGAGCTGAGCTCGATGGATGCGGCCGCGATGTTGGCCTCAGCGTGCTCGGGCGATCCGGTGCCGGGTATGGGCAGTATCTGCGGCGACCTGGCCAGCATCCAGGCCAGCGCGATCTGCCGCGGGCTGGCGTCGTGGCGCTTGGCCGCCTCGGCCACCCCCGGGTTGCGGTCGGCCTGCTGGATCGGCGCCCACGGCAGGAACGTGATCTGTTCCAGCTCGCACACGTCGAGCACCGGCTCCGAGGCGCGGTCGGTCACGTTGTACCGGTTCTGCACCGATACCACCGGGGTGACCCGCTGCGCCGTCCGCAACTGCTCCTCGGACACGTTGGAGATCCCGATGTGCCGGATTTTTCCCTCGTCCTTGAGCTGCACGAGCGCACCGAGCGACTCCTCCAGCGGCACGCGGGGGTCGGGCCGGTGGAACTGGTACAGCGGGATCCGGTCCAGCCGCAGCAGCCGCAGGCTGGTCTCGCACGCCGCACGCAGGTGCTCCGGCCTGCCGTCGGGCTCCCAGCGGCCGGGGCCCGGCCGCACCAGGCCGCCCTTGGTGGCGATGACAAGGTCGTCGGGATAGGGATAGAGGGTGTCGCCGATCAGCCGCTCGCTGACCTCCGGGCCGTAAGAGCTGGCGGTGTCGATAAAGTTGACGCCGAGTTCCAGCGCGCGCCGCAGGGTCGCCTTGGCCTGCTCGATGTCGGGCGGATCGCCCCAGATGCCCTCGCCGGTGATCCGCATCGCGCCGAAGCCCATCCGGCGCACCACCATGTCGCCGCCGATCTCGATCGTGCCCGCCGCCGCCGCACTGGCCGGACCGCTCATACCTGGCCTCCCTGAAGTCAGGTCAACAGTCTTGCAGCCCGCGATCCCGCCCTTCCGGCCACCCCGGAACATGCACCGGGCCGCGGGCGGGTAAACGAACAGGCGGAACCACCCGGGGCGGGGACCGCCCGCAGCCCGATCGCTGGCCAGGCCCCGGGGCTGCCGGGCCGATAGTCCCAGCGGATAACTTGGGGTCATGCACATCGAGACGATCCGGCGATCAGCGACGGGTTCCGGCTGACATGCACGTCATCGGCCTGGTCCTGCACCCGGAACGTGATTCCGAAAGCGCGGTGAACGCCGTCCTGGACTGGGCCGCGCGCCGCGGAACCCAGGTTCTCGGCATCGACACCGAGACCCCCCGGCTGAACTGCCGGGCGGTTCCGGTGTCGGCCGTCGAACTCGGCCAGCGCGCTGACCTCGTGGTCAGCCTCGGTGGCGACGGCACGATGCTGCGCGCGATGCGGCTGGCTGACCGGCAGCGCGCCCTGGTACTCGGGGTGAACCTCGGCAAGCTGGGCTTCCTGGCCGAGGTGGATGTCCCCGACCTGCCCGGCGCGCTGTCGGCCATCGACGATAACGCCTACACCATCGAGCCGCGGCTGGCGGTGGATGCCGTTGTCGGCGGCCAGGCGTTCACCGCGTTCAACGACGTCGCCGCCGTGCGCTTCCCGGGCCAGGCCACGGCCGTGGTCGCGGTGCGGGCCGCCGGGCACCCGTTCGTCAGCTACGCCGCCGACGCCGTGGTGGTCGCCACTCCCACCGGCTCCACCGCCTACAGCTTCTCGGCGGGCGGCCCCATCGTGAGCCCCTCGGTCGAGGCGCTCCTGGTCACGCCGGCCGCGCCGCATTCGGCCTACAACCGCGGCCTGGTGCTGTCGGTAGACGACAGCCTGGCACTGGAGATCCTGCCGGCCAGCGGCCGCCTGGCCGTCGAGGTGGACGGGCAGGTCGCCGCGCACGTGCAGGCCGGCGACGTGATCGAGCTGCGGCCGCGCCCCGGAGCCGCGCACGTGGTCCGCCTGGGGCGCAAGACCTTCTACGAGCGCGCCCGGCGCAAGCTGCGGCTGACCGACTCGGCGGAGGTTCCCGTCTCGTCCGTCGTATCCGGCGGCCATCCGGGCAGCGCCGGTCATACCAGCGCGCCCGGCGCAGGCTGCGGCTGACCGTGCTCTCCCTCCTCTGGCCCCGGCTTGCCTGGCCGCGCCACCCGGTCAGCGCGAGCTGGCCGCCTTCCCGCCGGGACGGCCCTGACTCGGTTGACCCCGGCCCGGCTGGGTAGCCTCTCCGGCGTGATCGGACGCGTTCCCATCCTCGATGTGCAGCCTGCGGTGGATGGCGGCGGACGGCCGGCCAAAGCCGTCGTCGGCGAATCCTTCGGCGTCAGTGCCACCGTATTCGGCGAGGGTCACGACCTGCTGGGCGCGGCGGTGGTGCTGCAGCACCCGGACGGCAGCCGCTGCGCGCCCGTCCTGATGCGGGAACTGGCGCCGGGGACCGACCGGCTGGGCGCGGAGGTCACGGTGACCGCCGAGGGGCTGTGGCGCTTTCGCGTGGTGGCGTGGCGGGATCCGATCGCGCAGTGGCGGCACGACGCGGAGATCAAGATCCCGATGGGCCAGGACGTGGAGGTCATGCTGGCCGAGGGCGCGCTGCTGTTCGCGCGGGCCGCGCGCGCGGTCCGCAACCCAGGGTGGGGGGAGGCGGTCCCCCGGCAGGCGGAGCCCCTGCCGCCCGCGGCGGAAGGCTACGACCGGGTAGGGCCGGCTCGTGCCCGCGGGCCGGCCGCGGCCGCCGACGCGGCGGACGAAGGAGCCGCCCGGGCGAGCGCGGCCCGCGCCGCGCTCGCCGCGCTCGCCGAAGCGCTGGCCGATCCGGCCATCCCGGTATGGGAACGGCTGGCCGCCGCCAGGGATCCGGAGATCCTCCGCATTCTGCGCGTCTACCCGCTGCGCGAGCGGCGGACCCGGTCCCGGTGGTTCGACGTCATCGTGCACCGGGAGCGGGCGCTGTTCGGCGCGTGGTACGAGTTCTTCCCGCGCTCGGAGGGGGCGCAGATAGATCCGCTGGGACGGCGGGAACCGGTGTCCGGCACGCTGCGCACCGCAGCCAGGCGGCTGGGGGGCATCGCGGGCATGGGCTTCGACGTCGTCTACCTGCCGCCCGTCCACCCGATCGGCTACACCAACCGCAAGGGACGGAACAACACCGTGCACGCGGGGCCATCCGACCCTGGCTCGCCGTGGGCCATCGGATCGCCGGCCGGCGGCCACGACGCGATCCACCCCGACCTGGGCACGATCGACGACTTCGACGCCTTCGTCACCCGGGCCAGGGAACTCGGCCTGGAGGTCGCGCTCGACCTGGCCCTGCAGTGCTCCCCCGACCACCCGTGGGTCAGCAAGCACCCGGAGTGGTTCAGCACGCGCGCCGACGGCTCGGTCGCCTACGCGGAGAACCCGCCGAAGAAATACCAGGACATCTACCCGATCAACTTCGACATCGACCCGGACGGCCTGTACACGGAGACGCTGCGGATCGTGCGGCACTGGATGGATCACGGGATCAGGATCTTCCGGGTCGACAACCCGCACACCAAGCCCCCGCCGTTCTGGGAGCGGCTGCTCACCGAGGTGGGCCGGACCGACCCCGACGTGATCTTCCTGGCCGAGGCGTTCACCAGGCCGGCCATGATGCACGCCCTCGCGATGATCGGTTTCCACCAGTCGTACACCTACTTCACCTGGCGGAACACAGCACCCGAGCTGATCAGCTACCTGCGCGAGCTGGCCGGGCCGGACGCGGCCTTCATGCGGCCCAACTTCTTCGCCAACACGCCCGACATCCTGACCGAGTACCTGCAGCGCGGCGGGCCGCCCGCGTTCAAGATCCGCGCCGTCCTGGCGGCCATGCTCTCCCCTTCCTGGGGTATCTACTCCGGGTACGAACTCTGCGAGAACGTCCCGCTCCGGCCGGGCAGCGAGGAGTACATGGACTCGGAGAAGTACCAGTACCGGCCGAGGGACTGGGCCGCGGCGGAGCGGGGTCCGGCCGGCATCGCGCCGTTCATCACCAGGCTCAACAGCATCAGGAGGAGCCACCCGGCGCTGCACTGGCTGCGTAATCTGCGCTTCCACTACGTCGACCAGCCGGACCTGCTCTGCTTCTCCAAACGAGCCGGGACGGACACCGTCCTCGTCGTGGTAAACCTTGACCCGTACCGGCCGCGCGAGGCCACGATCTGGCTGGACGCGGGCGCGCTCGGCGTCGAGCCTGGCGGTGCGTTCACCGTGACGGACGAGCTGACCGGCGAGTCCTACCGGTGGGGGCGCGCCAACTACGTCCGTCTCGATCCGGCCTGGTCGCCCGCGCACATCTTCGCCGTCACCGCGGACTTACCCTGAGCTGACGGCGCGAAGCAGAATCCGGGAGCCGTGATGGTGACAGCACATGAGCCGGGCGCCTCCGGCCCGCCGGCTGCCGCGCGCATGCCTGACTTCTCCGGGGTGCGAGCCGAGCCGGTCGACTCGTTCTCGTTCGAGACGCCGGGGGATCCGCAGTGGTACAAGCGCGCGGTCTTCTACGAGGTGTCGGTCCGCAGCTTCGCCGATTCCACCGGCAACGGCGCCGGCGACCTGCGCGGCCTGACCACCCGGCTGGACTACCTTCAGTGGCTGGGCATCGACTGCATCTGGCTGCTGCCCATCTACGAGTCCCCGCTGCGCGACGGCGGCTATGACATATCCGACTTCACGAAGGTGCTGCCGGAATTCGGGGATCTCGGCGACTTCGTCGAGCTGGTGGAGGAGGCGCACAAGCGGGGCATCCGGGTGATCGCGGATCTGGTGATGAACCACACCAGCGAGGATCACCCGTGGTTCCAGGCCTCGCGCAGCGATCCGGACGGCCCCTACGGCGACTTCTACGTATGGGCCGACACCGACGAGGCCTACTCCGACGCCCGGGTCATCTTCGTGGACACCGAGGCCTCGAACTGGACCTTCGACCAGGCCCGCGGCCAGTACTACTGGCACAGGTTCTTCTCCCACCAGCCCGACCTCAACTACGAGAACCCGAAGGTCCAGGACGCCATGCTGGAGGTGCTGAGGTTCTGGCTCGACCTCGGGATCGACGGGTTCCGGCTGGACGCGGTGCCCTACCTGTACGAGCGGGAGGGCACCAACTGCGAGAACCTCAAGGAGACGCACGAGTACCTGAAGCGGATCCGGGCCGAGGTGGACCGGCTCTACCCGGACCGGGTGCTGCTGGCCGAGGCGAACCAGTGGCCGACCGAAGTGGTCCAGTACTTCGGTGATCCGTCGGTGGGCGGTGACGAGTGTCACATGGCCTTCCACTTCCCGCTGATGCCGCGCATCTTCATGGCGGTCCGGCGCGAGCAGCGCTACCCGGTCTCCGAGATCATGGCCCAGACGCCGGCCATCCCGTCCGGCTGTCAGTGGGGCATCTTCCTGCGCAACCACGACGAGCTGACGCTGGAGATGGTCACCGACGAGGAACGCGACTACATGTGGGCCGAGTACGCCAAGGACCCCCGGATGAAGGCCAACATCGGCATCCGGCGCAGGCTGGCACCGCTGCTGGAGAACGACCGCAACCAGCTGGAGCTGTTCACCGCCCTGCTGCTGTCGCTGCCCGGGTCCCCCGTTCTCTACTACGGCGACGAGATCGCCATGGGGGACAACATCTGGCTGGGTGACCGGGACGGCGTGCGCACCCCGATGCAGTGGACGCCGGACCGCAACGGCGGATTCAGCCGGACCGACCCGGCCCGGCTGTACCTGCCGCTGATTATGGACCCGATCTACGGGTACCAGGCCCTGAATGTCGAACAGCAGCAGCACGACTCGGCCTCGTTCCTGCACTGGACCAGGCGCATGATCGAGATCCGCAAGCGGCACCCCGTCTTCGGGCTCGGCGGGTACGAGGAGCTGTCCTCCTCCAACCCGAGCGTGCTCGCCTTCGTCCGCGAGGACGGCGAGACGGTCTCCGACGGCGCGGACCGGGTGCTGTGCGTCAACAACCTGTCCAGGTTCCCGCAGCCGGTGGAGCTCGACCTGCGCAGGTTCCGCGGCGTCACGCCGGTCGAGTGCATGGGCGGTGTCCCGTTCCCGCCGATCGGCGAGCTCAGCTACCTCCTCACCCTCCCCGGGCACGGGTTCTACTGGTTCCAGCTCCCCCCGCCCAGGCAAGAGCACGAGCGCTGACGTGCCTGCCACGGACGGCCAGCAGACCACGGCCCTGGAAGAGGCGCTGGGGCAGTGGCTGCCTGCTCAGCGCTGGTTCGCGGGCAAGAGCAGCCAGATCACCGGGCTCGCGATAACCGAGGACACCGAGCTGGCGGCGGGCGGCGGCGATGAGCCCGCGCTGCGGCACCTGATCGTCGCCGTCACCCACGGCCAGGCGGGAACGCCAGACACGGTCACTGACCGCTATCAGATCCTCGTCGGCCTGCGGGCCCGGCTGCCCGGCCGGCTGGAGCACGTGCGGATCGGCGCGGTACCGGACGGGCGGATCGCCTACGACGCGCTGCACGACAGCGAGCTGGCCCGGCTGCTGCTGCGCGGGATCGCGGAGCAGCGGGTGGCCGGCCCGGTGCGGTTCGCCCGGGTGGCCGGCATCGCACCGGACGGCCTGCCGCTGAGCGGGGCCGGCCTGGACAGCCTGGTGCTCACCGGCGAGCAGAGCAACACCAGCCTGGTCTACGGCGAGGAGGCCATCCTCAAGGTATTCCGCCGGGTCGCGCCGGGCCCCAATCCCGACCTCGAGGTGTCCGCCGCGCTCGCCCGGCTGGGCGCGCAGCACGTAGCGGAGCCGTTCGGCTGGATCGAGACCGGCGAGGGCGCCGAGGTCACGATCCTGGCCATCTTGTCCCGGTACCTGCGCGCGGCCAGCGACGGCTGGTCGCTCGCCGCGACCAGCGTGCGCGACCTGTACGCCCAGCCGGGCACCAGCGCGGCCGAAGCGGGCGGGGACTTCGCCGGCGAGGCACGCCGGCTCGGCACCGCCACCGCCGAGGTGCACCGGGATCTGGTCACCGCCTTCGGCGCCGCGGAGCTCCCGGCGGCCGCGACGGACGACCTGGCCGGCCCGATGCGGCACCGGCTGGCCGGCGCGCTCGCCGCGGTTCCCGCGCTGCGCGAGCACGCCGCGCTGCTGACCGCGGCCTACGACGAGCTGACGCGGCTGGACGAGCCGCTGCTCGTGCAGCGGATCCACGGCGACTACCACCTGGGCCAGGTGATGCGCACCCAGACCGGCTGGGTGGTGCTCGACTTCGAGGGCGAGCCCGCCGCCCCGCTGGCTACCCGGCGGGCCCGGTCCTCGCCGCTGCGGGACGTCGCGGGCATGCTCCGCTCGTTCGATTACGCGGCCCGGCACCAGCTGCTCGGCCGCCCGGAGCGGGCGGCGCTCGAGGAGCCAGCGCGGGACTGGGTACGGCGCAACCGGGAGGCCTTCTGCGCCGGCTACGCCGATGTCGCCGGGGCGGCCGATCCGCGCAAGTCCGAGGTCCTGCTGCGCGCGTTCGAGCTGGACAAGACGGTATACGAGGTCATGTACGAGGCCCGCCACCGGCCGTCCTGGCTGCCCATACCGCTGGACTCACTGGCCGCCGTGCCCCCTGCCGGGCCGGGCGGCGGGGCGGAGCACAAACCATGACCGGAAGCGCGGATTCCACCCAGGTCACGACGGGCGAGATCGACCGACTGCTCGCGGGCGTGCACCACGATCCGCACGCGGTGCTGGGCGCTCACCCGGGCCCGGCCGGCATCACCATCAGGGCACTGCGGCCGCTCGCGGCCACGGTCAGCGTGCTGCTCCCGGACGGGCGCAGGTTTGCCATGGAGCACGTGTACGGCGGCGTGTTCGCGACCGTGCTGCCCGCCACCGTGCTGCCTGATGGCGGCGGCGGGGCGTCCGGCGAGGTGCCCGACTACCGGCTGGCGGTCGCCTACCCCGCCGCGGCCGCAGGCGGCGGAGCCGGCGGCCCGGGCCCGGAGATCATCACCGACGATCCGTACCGGCACCAGCCCACGCTGGGCGAGATCGACCTGCACCTGATCGGCGAGGGCAGGCACGAGGAGCTGTGGCGGGTTCTGGGCGCGCACCCGAAACAGTTCGCCGGCCGCGCAGCGTCCGGCCGCCAGCCGTTCGCGGACATATTCGCCGAGACGACGGGCACGGCGTTCGCGGTCTGGGCCCCCAACGCCCGCGGCGTGCAGGTGATCGGGGATTTCAACCACTGGGACGGACGCGGCCACCCGATGCGCTCGCTCGGCGGCAGCGGAGTCTGGGAGCTGTTCGTGCCCGGGCCCGGCGAGGGGACGCGGTACAAGTACGCGATCTGCGGCCCGGACGGCGTGTGGCGGGCCAAGGCCGACCCGCTGGCCGCGCTGGCCGAGCCGCCGCCGGCCACCGCCTCGGTGGTCACCGTCTCGCGGCACGAGTGGGACGACGGCGTGTGGATGGCAGCGCGGAAGGACCGCAACCCGCCGCGCGAGCCGATGAGCGTGTACGAGGTGCACATCGGATCCTGGCGGCCCGGGCTGTCCTACCGGGAACTGGCCGATCAGCTGGTCGACTACGTGGCCGGGCTCGGGTTCACGCACGTGGAATTCCTGCCGGTGGCCGAGCACCCGTTCGGCGGCTCCTGGGGCTACCAGGTCACCTCTTACTACGCGCCGTCGGCCAGGTACGGCTCACCGGACGACTTCCGTTACCTGGTGGACCGGCTGCACCAGGCCGGAATCGGCGTCATCGTGGACTGGGTGCCCGCGCACTTCCCGCGCGACGACTGGGCGCTGGCCCGGTTCGACGGCACGCCGCTGTATGAGTACGCGGACCCGCGGCGCGGCGCGCACCCGGACTGGGGCACGCTGATCTTCGACTACGGCCGGAACGAGGTGCGCAACTTCCTGGTCGCGAACGCGGCCTACTGGCTGGAGGAGTTTCACGTCGACGGGCTGCGGGTGGACGCGGTTGCCTCCATGCTGTACCTGGACTACTCGCGGGAGCCGGGCGAGTGGGCGCCGAACGTGTTCGGCGGCAACCAGAACCTGGAGGCCGTCTCGTTCCTGCAGGAGGTCAACGCCACCTGCTACAAGCGCTCACCGGGCATCACGACCGTGGCCGAGGAGTCCACCGCTTGGGCCGGGGTGAGCCGGCCGGTGTACCTGGGCGGGCTCGGGTTCGGCATGAAGTGGAACATGGGCTGGATGCACGACACGCTGGCCTACCTGGCCCGGGATCCGGTGTTCCGGCACTATCACCACAACGAGCTGACGTTCTCGATGATGTACGCGTACAGCGAGAATTTCGTGCTGCCGCTCTCGCACGACGAGGTGGTGCACGGCAAGGGCTCGCTGCTGGCCAAGATGCCCGGCGATGAGTGGCGGAAGTTCGCCGGGCTGCGGACGCTGCTGGCCTACATGTGGGCCCATCCGGGCAAGCAGCTGCTGTTCATGGGGTCGGAGTTCGGTCAGGGCGCCGAGTGGTCGGCCGAGCGCGGCCTGGACTGGTGGGCGCTCGACGACGAGATGCACGCCGGGGTGCAGCGGCTGGTGCGGGACATGAACGGCGTGTACCGCGACTGCGCGGCGCTGTGGCAGCTGGACAGCTCGCCGGACGGGTTCGACTGGATCGACGCCAACGACGCGTCCGGGAACGTGCTGTCGTTCCTGCGGCTGTCTGATTCCGGCGACGTGCTCGCCTGCGTGGCGAACTTCTCCGGCGGGCCGCATGACCGCTACCGGCTCGGCCTGCCGTCCGCCGGGCGGTGGCGTGAGGTGCTCAACACCGACGCCGGCGTCTACGGCGGCAGCGGCGTGGGCAACCTCGGCGTGGTCGAGGCGGTGGCCGAGCCCTACCACGGCAAGCCAGCCTCGGCCATCCTCACCGTGCCGCCGCTCGGCGTGCTGTGGCTGGCTCCGCAGGCCACCGCCGGCACCGGCGCCGCCCCGGCCGCCGGGCCGGCGGTCGCGCAGGCCGCCGGGCCGGGGCCGGAGGCTGGTCAGCGCAGGTAAGAGGCGCCGTTCAGGTCGATGACCGTGCCGCTGGCCCATTCGGCCTCGGCCGACGCCAGGTAGAGCACCGCCGCGGCTACCTCCTCGGGCCTTCCCACCCGGCCGAACGGGCTCTGCCCCCGGATCGCGTCACCGCCGGACGAGGCCAGCTCCTGCGTGGTCATGTCGGTCTCCACGTACCCGGGCGCAACCGAGGCCACCGCGATGCCGTACGGCGCGAGATGCCGGGCCATCGACTGGCCGAACGCGTTCAGGCCGGCCTTGCTCGCCCCGTACGCCGGGTGCCGGGGCTCGCCGCGGAAGGCGCCCCGCGAGGTCACGTTGATGATCCGGCCGCCGCCTCGCGGAATCATGTGCCGGACCGCGCACCAGGTCGCGTTCGCGGCCCCGACCAGGTTGACGCCGAGCGTGTCCCGCCAGGCCGCCTGCCACTGCTCGTACGAGACGTCGGTGACCGGGTGCGGCTCGTAGATGCCGGCGTTGTTCACCAGGACATCGAGGCCGCCGAGCCCGGCCGCGGCCTCGTCCACCATGCGGCGGACCGCCTGCGGGTCGGCCAGGTCGGCCTGGACCATGAGGTGGCCGGAGCCCGGCAGCCCGGCGAGCACGCCCTCGGCGGCCTCCGGCGATGCCCGGTACGCGATGGCGACCCGGTCACCGCGGGCGGCGAAGGCCTGGGCAACTGCGCGCCCGATGCCGCGCGAGGCGCCGGTCACCAAGATCGCTCGTCCGGTCACCGGGCCAACTCTAACGCCCGCCGGGCTCGCCGCGTCCGGGCCGGAGGGCGCTCCCGCGGAAGCGCCAGCCCCCGCGGGGGTGCCGGTCCGGGCGCGAGGTCAGTCGTCCAGCTTCGCGACGAACCGCCGGGACCCGGGCGGGGCGATCTGCTCGTAGTGGGCGGCGACCGCCTTCCCCTCATCCGAGCCGAACCCGGCGTTGAGCGCCTTGCTGTCGGCGAAGTACAACGCGGCCTGCCGGTAGTAGGTCTGCTCCCCGTCGACGGCGGCCACGAACCGGGCGGTCTCGGCGCGCTCCAGGCCCGGGATCCTGCTCACCAGCGGCATGTGCTCGCCGAGGAAGTGCCGATCGAAGTCCTCCGGGTCGTCGGGTCGGGTATACAGGACCACTAGTTTGACTGTCATGCCTGGCAAGCTACCGTCCCGGTCGCGGCCGGGCCAGGCTCGGCACCGGCAAGGACGACATGGATCTGGCCAGGCACTGGGCAGGAAAGGGCGGCATCCCGGTCGTGTGCCTGCCCTCGTTCAGCACCGACCGCAAGGTCACCGCGGCGGCGTTCGACCAGGCCCTGTCGGCGGCGGGAGGGCTGCGCCGGTGTTACGTGGATCTGCCCGGGCACGGCGAGTCGCCGGCCGGGCCCGCGACCTCAGACGGCGTGGTGGACGAGCTGTCCGGCTTCGTTGACCGCGAGATACCCGGCCGGCGGTTCCTGCTGGCCGGGTGGTCCTACGGCGCCTACATCGCCATGGCGCTGGCGCGGCGCCGGCCCGCCGACGTCGCCGGGATGCTGCTGGTCTGCCCTGGCGTCAACATGGCGGACCGGGACCTGCCGCCCGGACCGGCGGGGCCGGACGAGGCCGGCTGGCTGGACGACGTCCCGGACCACCTCCGCAACCACCTGTCGATGGCGCTCGGCACGCGCACCCGCGAGATGGCACGGCAGGTGTCCGCCGTGCTGGCCGCCTCGGCCAGCGCAGACCAGGCGTACCTGGAGCGGCTGCGCGCGAACGGGTACCGGCTGTCCGACGAGGACTCCGCGGTGCCGTTTCCCGGTCCGGCCAGCATCGTCACTGGCCGGCAGGACCGGATCGTCGGCTACGCGGACCAGTTCCGGCGGCTGGCCTGCTTCCCGGCCGGCACCTTTACCGTGCTGGACCGGGCCGGTCACTACCTGCCGTTCGAGCAGCCGCGGGCGCTGTCGGCGCTGGCCGGCGACTGGCGGGCCCGCTGCCCGGCCAGCTGAGATCGCGCCCGGCTGCGCTCTCCAGCAGCCTGTCACCCAGCGGGGTCACCGAGTGCAGCACTGCCTTGCCGGCCCGGGCGGTGACGATCAGCCCGGCGGCGCGCAGCGTCCTGGTGTGACCCGACACGGTGGCCGCACTGGTCCCGAGCTCGCGGGCGAGCTCGGTGGTGGTGCGTTCCCGGAACGCCAGGCGCAGCACGTAGGCGCGGGTCTGGCCGAGCAACTCAGCCAGCGGGTCCGCAGCGACGGCACCGATCAGCGGGAGCGGGGTCAGCGCCGGATAGACGATCACCGCGGAGCCGTCGGGATGATCAGTGATCATGGGACGCCCGGTCCACAGCACCGACGGCAGCAGGGTCAGGCCAGCGCCGCGCGGGTACACGTCAAACTCGGTGGCCGCGTCGATCTGCAGCACGGTCCCGCTCCAGGAGATGCGGGGGTGCAGCGCCGACAGCGCGGCCGCGACACCGAGCTCGGCGATGAGCCTGCTGCGCCAGGCAAGCTCCGCGCGGAACCCGCTGCATACCCGCGGCCAGGCGTCCCGGAGCAGGTGATCGTGGGCCAGGCGCAGGGCGCGATCCAGATCACGCCAGGTCTGGCGATCGCGCGCGGCCAGCCGGCGTGGCCAGGGCGGCGGCGCGCGGGTCCCGAACACGCGCTGCAGTTCGTCGCGGACGAAGCGGGCCGGTGCTTGCTGCACCAGCTCCAGTCCTTCGGCCAGGCCGGTACTGACCGGGTCCAGGAACAGCGGGCCGGTCGCGGACGCGGGTATCAGGCCGAACAGCGGGCGGGCCGCCCCAGGGAACCGCGCCGCGGCCGACCGGCGCCAATTGCCGAGGACCGGGTCCCGCCGCTGCAGCGTGGCCAGCGCAAGGCCTAGCTCGATGAGCGGCGCGGGGTGGCTGGCGAACTTGGTACGCAGCAGATCCTCGGCCGTCAGGTGGACTCGCAGCACGGCTGGCACCCCGCCATCACGTGACCTTTCAACCCTGCCCTCAAGGATCGCATCCGGTCGCGGGCGCGGGCACGCTGGCGAGGGCAACCGTTATCCAGGAGGTGCGGAAATGAGATTTCGCCATATCGCCGGCGGCCTCGCCGCGGTCATGGCCGTCACGCTCGGCGGGCCCGCCGCGGCCAGCGCCGCCGCGGCCAGTTCGCTGCCACGGCTGTCTCACCAGGCTCAACCGGGGCCGCGGGATGTCACGCTCACGGCGGCCAGCAAGATCCCCTGGAAGCGCTACCGGACGAAACCGTGGCACGACGCGGCAGGCAAGGTCTGCGCGTTCGGCGTGAACGTCACCATCGTCCGCGACCGCGAGCAGGACCGGACGCTGCTGCGCTACCCGAACGGCAAGCCCAAGCTCCAGGAGTTCCGCGGACCGCTCTACGTCCGGTACACCAACACGAGCACCGGCAAGTCCGCGGTGGGTAACCTGTCGGGCTACGGCTGGTTCTACTATCCGGCCAGCGGCGGACTCGATGCGCTCGTCACCAGCCACATCGACGTCACGGTTCCGGTCGGCAACAACGGGTTCCGCGCGGGCGAGTGGATAGTCTCCGGCCGGGCACTTGTGATCATCGACGGCACCGGCGCGATCAACATCGTGCTGATCCACGCCACCGCGCAGAACATCTGCCGGACACTCTCCTGACCGGGTCGCGATTGCCGGGCGCTCTATGTCACGGCGACGATCCTCGCCCGCGCCAGGCGACCGTCGGCGATGTCCAGGACGCCCAGCGTGCCGTGCGGCTGTCGCCTGCGGTCGGTGGGCGAACCGGGATTGAACACCCGCACGCCCTCGCCCGACTGGTCCAGCGGGATGTGCGAGTGGCCGAACACCACCAGGTCAGCGCGCGGGAACCGGTGCCGCATCCGGTGCAGGCGACCCGCCGCCTGGCCGCTGTCGTGCAGCATCGCCACCCGGAGGCCGTCCAGGTCGAACTCCGCGGTCTCGGCCGCGCCCCAGGCGGCCACGTCCGGGCCGTCGTTGTTGCCCCGGACCGCGTGCACCGGCGCGTACTGGGCCAGCTCGCCCAGTACCGCGGCCGTGCACACGTCGCCCGCGTGCAGGATGAGGTCGGCCTGCCGCAACTGCCGGGCGACCCGCGAGGGGCAGGACTTCCAGCGGCGCGGCGCGTGCGTGTCGGCCAGGGCGACCACTCTCATCCCGCCATCCTGGCCTGACAGCTACGATCTCGCCATGCCAGCGCACGGCGGGCGCGGACCGGCAGCAATTCCGAACGGCCCAGGCGGCTGCTCGAGCCCGCCCAGGCGAGAGGCCGCTGGTAGGGTCGCCGGTCGTGCGGCGGATCTCGGTGGTCGGCGTGTCCGGCTCCGGCAAGTCCCGGCTGGCGCGGGAGCTGGCCGGGATCCTGGACGTTCCTTACATCGAGTTGGACGCTATCGTCCACCAGGCGGACTGGGTCCCGCTGCCGGACGCGGAGTTCAGGGCCACGGCCGAGGCCGCGACCGCGGCCGGCGGCTGGGTGGTGGACGGCAACTACGGCGCGGTGCGGACGCTGGTCTGGGACAGGGCTGACACCGTCGTCTGGTTCGATCTCCCCCGCCGCACGGTCACCCGGCGGATCATCCTGCGCACCATCCGCCGGATCGTCACGCGGGCCGAGTTGTGGAACGGCAACCGGGAACGCTGGCGTAACTTCTTCAGCCTGGATCCCGAGCAGTCGGTCATCGCCTGGTCCTGGACCAGTTATGCCGACAAGAGGCAGCGGTACCGGGCGGCGGCGGTTGACCCGGCGTTCGAGCACCTGACGTTCATCCGTATCGAGAACCGGGCCGATGCCCGCCGGCTTCTGACCGACGCCGCCCGGCGAGCGGGACCGCCAGAATGAGCGGCCGGTTAAGGGGCCGATAGGCGCGTTATAGCAGCAGCTAATGCTCGGAGATCATGAAGGATTCCCGGCGCCGTCTCGCATGCCAGACAGCGCGGGGGGTCGTGCATGGCAGACCGCGAGCCCTCGCGCATCAGGTCAGGGCGGGCGCTACCGCTTCCACGCCGGCGATGAACAGGTCGATCCCGAACCGGTAGTGAAACTCGGGGTCGTCGCAGCGGGTGAGCTCCGCCGCGCACTCGACCACGCGCGGGTACCGGTCCGCAGGCAGCATCGCCATCCGCACCTGGCTTTGGCGCAGGTGCTCCTCCAGCTCGGCGTCGGTCATGCCCGGCTTGCTTCCAGGCTCGCTCATCTTGAGCATCAGCCCGGTCCACAGCGTGCTGCGCGCGATCGCGCTGGCGTGCCGCGGATCGAACCCGGCGCCACGCAGCACCTCGAGCGTGACCTCGGTGGCGCGCAGCGCGGGCTCGCTCTGCTTCTCCGTCTCCAGCAGCAGCTGCGAGGCGCTCGGATGGGCGCGGAGCACCGCGATCAGGGATTCCATCAGGCCGCGCAGCTGCTGGGACCACGGCTTCGAGGGGTCGACGTTGATGTCGATCTCGCCCCACAGCTGATCGGCGAGCCCGGTGAGCAGGTCTTCCTTGCTGCGGAAGTGCCAGTACAAGGCCATCGGCGTGACGCCCAGATCCTGGGCGAGCCGCCGGATGGTCAGCTTGTCGAGGCCGCCGGCGTCGGCCAGCGCAAGACCCCGGTCGACCACGGCCTGCTTGCTCAGCCGGGTCCGCTCCGCCTCGGGTGCCTGTGTGCCTGTCATATCAGTTGACAACTATACACCGTACATGCCACGCTGTACCTCGTACATGTACAACGTATAGGTACAAGGTACATGTACGAGGTACGTGAACCTGGCTTCCCAGGACGGAGACGAAAGATGCCCAGACGCTGGTGGACGCTGGTGGCGGTGAGCCTGGCCACCTTCATGACCTATCTCGACAACAACATCGTGAACGTCGCGATCCCGACCATCCAGCGCAGCCTGTACCTGTCGGTGGCCGGCCTGGAGTGGGTGGTCAGCGGGTACGTGCTGGTGTTCGCCGGACTGATGCTGGTCGGCGGCAGGCTGGCCGACGTCTACGGCAGGCGCAGGGTGTTCCTGACCGGCCTGTCGGTGTTCACCCTCTCCTCGCTCGCGGCCGGCCTGGCCACCACCGGCGGGATGCTGATCGCGTTCCGCGCGGTACAGGGACTGGGCGCGGCGCTGCTGGTGCCGACCACGCTGGCGATCATCATCGCCACCTTCGACGACGTCAGGGAGCGTACCCGGGCGATCGGCATCTGGACCGCGATCAGCGCGCTCGCGCTCGCGTTCGGCCCGCTGATCGGCGGGTTCATCAGCCAGAACTTCCACTGGGGCTGGATCTTCTTCATCAACGTTCCGGTCGGCATCATCACGTTCGCCATGGCCGTCGCCTGGGTGGCCGAATCGCGTGGCCGGTCGGCCTCCCGCCGCCTGGACGTGCCCGGCCTGGCCTCCTCCGCGGTCGCGCTGTTCGCGCTGACCTACGCGCTCATCGAGGGCCACGCCAGGGGCTGGACCTCGGCCCAGATCACCGGCTCGTTCGCGGTGTCCGCGGCGGCGGCCCTGGTCTTCGTCCTGATCGAGGCGCGGTCGCAGCACCCGATGATCCAGATCTCGCTGTTCCGGTCCCGCGTGTTCAGCGGCGGAACGCTGGTCATGATGATGTGGGCGTTCGGAGTGTTCGGCATCTACTTCTTCACCTCGCTGTACCTGCAGAGCATCCTCGGCTTCTCACCGGTCAAGGCGGGCCTCGCGTTCTTGCCGATGGCGCTGGTGCTGGCGGTCTTCGCCGCGATCTCCGAGCAGGTGGCGGCGCGGATCAGCGCGCACCGCACGGTCGCGCTCGGCCTGGCGATCATGGCCGGCGGGCTGTACCTGTTCGCGCGCCAGGGCATGCACGCGAGCTACGCAGGCCTGATGCCCGGGTTCATCCTGTTCGGCGCGGGGGCGGGCCTGATGAACGCGCCGCTGACAAACGCGGTGCTCGAGTCGGTGCCGGCCGACCGGTCCGGAGTCGCGTCGGCGCTGATGAACGCCTCCCGCGAGGTGGCCGGCCTGCTGGGCATCACGGTGATCGGCGCCGTGCTGAGCTCCCGGCAGGGCGCGGCGCTGCGCAGCGGCGTGCCGGCGCCCGCGGCGTTCCTGGACGGCTACCACGCGGGCCTCGTGGTCACGCTTGTCCTGATCGGCGCGGGTATCGTCGTGGCCATGGTCGCCCTGCGCCGGACGGCGCGCCCGGCGGTTCCGCCCGCCCCGGTGCCAGCGGAGCAGGCCGTGGCGGCCAGGCCGCAGGCCGCGATCGAGGAAGCCCCGCTCGCCGGAGGATGACATGACCACCATCACGCCGCAGTTCGCCAGCCCGGTCGACTACGAGGCCTACGGCGCGTACGGGGTCAAGGGAATGGGCAGCGCAGACCGGACCTTCGTCCGGCCGCGCTACCCGTTCCAGGGCCGGGTGAGCGCCGACGGCTCCACCGGGTTCCCGGCCGAGCCGGGCCGCTACCACCTCTACATCGCGCTCGGCTGCCCCTGGGCGCACCGGACGGCGATCGTCCGGAGGCTGAAGAAGCTCACCGACGTCGTGTCGCTGTCCCTGGTCGACGACGTGCGGGACGGGCGCGGCTGGGCGTTCCGGGCCGCGCGCGGCCCGGATCCGGTGAACGGCTTCACGTTCCTGCGGCAGGCCTATGAGGCCACCGAGCCCGGCTACCCCGGGCACATCTCCGTCCCGGTGCTCTGGGACAAGCAGGCCGGAAAGATCGTCAGCAACAATTTCCCGGACATCACGATCGACCTGGAGACCCAGTTCGAGGAGTGGGCGGACCGCGGCGCCGACCTCTACCCGGCGGCGCTGCGGCCGGACATCGACGAGCTGAACGACCGGATTTACCAGACGGTGAACAACGCCGTCTACCGCATCGGCAACACCAGCTACCAGGAGGAGTACGACGAGCTGGTCAGCCGGCTGTTCGCCACTTTCGACGAGTTCGAGCGCCGGCTGGCCGCCCGCAGGTTCCTGTTCGGCGAGGCGATCACGGAGGCCGACGTCCGGCTGTGGGTGACGCTGGCCCGGTTCGACGCCGCCTACCACGGGCTGTTCAAGGTCAACCTGCGCCGGCTGACCGACTACCCGAACCTGTGGGACTACGCCCGCGACCTGTACCAGCGGCCGGCGTTCCGGGAGACCACCGACTTCGGCGCGATCAAGACCGCCTACTACGGCGGCTTCGCGCGGCTCAACCCGGCGCGCATTATCCCGGCCGGCCCCGACATCGACTGGGAGGCACCGCACGGCCGGCAGCGGCTGCCGGGGTAACACCCGGCGGGTCTGATGCACCGCCCCGGCGACCGCGCCACCCCGGAGGGCCGCCTCCTCCCCTTGACATGGGCTTTCCGGCGAGAGGACTCTGCAATGGGGGCATCAAGCCGGGAACCGGGGAACCACCATGCGAACCGATAATTCACCTTCATCCTCCGCGCAAGACCAGGTTCCTTCGGTTGTCGCGCTGTGGCGCTATCCGGTGAAGTCGATGATGGGAGAGGAGCTGAACTCCGCCGACGTTACCGAGCGAGGTCTTCTCGGGGATCGGCACTTCGCCGTCGTGGATCGTGCGAGCGGCAAGATCGGGGGAGCGAAGAACCCCAGGAAGTGGGGCAACTTCTTCGACTTCCGGGCCGCCTATGTCGAGCCTCCGCGGATCGGGGCGGAGATCCCCCCGGTCCGCATCACGCTCCCTGACGGGACCGTCGTGACGAACGAGCAGGAGGATCTGCCGCAGGTCCTCTCCCGGGCATTCGGCCGCGACGTGACCTTCCGGGAAGCACAGGGCAACGGGGAATCCCCGGATGCGACGGCCGAGGAGTACTGGCCGGATATAGCCGGCCTGGACCACCGGGACACCGTGATTGACTTCGGCCTGCCGACCGGGACATTCTTCGACATCGCCGTCGTGCACCTGCTCACCACGGGGACGATCGGCCGGCTGAGCGCGCTGGATCCGGACGGACGTTTCGAGGTTCGGCGTTTCCGGCCGAACATCGTCGTCTCGACCGGACCGGGAGAGCCGGGGTTCGTCGAAGACGACTGGGTCGGTCACACCGTCGCGCTCGGCAGCGAAGTTCGCCTGGCGATCACCGAGCAGTGTTCGCGGTGCGTGATGACCACGTTGCCGCAGGGCGACCTGCCGAAGGATTCAGGGATCCTCCGGACGGCTGCCCAGCACAATGCCGTGAACGTCGGCGTGTACGCCTCGGTGATAAGAGGCGGAAACGTCCGTCGCGGCGATTTCGTCACGCTCGCGTGAGCCCGCCGCCCTGGACTCGCCAGCGAGCGGCAGGGTTCTACAGGAGGCTGAGCAGCCAGCCGGGTCCGGTCACCGACGCACCGGCCGACCGGCAGCGGCGGCGCAGTTCCCGGTCGGCGGTGACCACCAGCCGCCGGCCGGGCAGCGCCGCCGCCTCGGCCGCGATCGCGTCGTCGCCCGGCCCGGAGGCCAGCACTACCCGCAGCCGCGACGGCGAGTCGAAGGCGGCGCGCCGGGCGGCGCCTTCGACGACCAGCACGAAGTCAGGCAGCCACCGGTCCAGCGGCGGCAGGTCCGGCATGTCCGGCAGGCCGGCCAGGCCGCGTTCGGCCAGGGCGGCCACCTGGTCGTGCAGGCGCAGCGCGGCGGCAGCGCGATCGCGCCACCAGCCGTCGGCCCGCGCGCCCATCACGTTCGCCACATCCACGATGACCGACACCGGCGTGAGAGCCTGCGACAGCAGCGGCCAGTGCTCGGCGAAGCCGGGATGCAGCCGCAGCGACGCCACGTCGGCGGCGCCGACCCACCGCGCCTCGGTGATCTCCGGGCTGGCCGCGCGCACCGGGAACAGCGCGGCGGCCGCGCCGACGTAGGTCCGGTACGACCAGCCGCCGTGGTCGTCGAGCAGCATGCCCTGGACGTTCACCCCGCCGGGCGGCAGGCCGCACTCCTCCGCCGCCTCGCGCAGCGCCGCGTCGATGGGCGGCTCATCACTGTCCCTGGCGCCACCCGGCGGCCCCCAGGTGCCGCCGTGCTGACCCCACCGGCTGCGCCGGGCGAGCAGCACCCGGGCGCTGTGCGGCCCGGCGCCCGGCCGCCCGCTGACGTAGCCGAGCAGGCCGACCGCGCCGAACCGTCCCCAGTGCAGATGCCCTCGGTCGCAGCGGGCCCAGCCATCTCCGTCCTGCCCGGCCATGCCGGCGACGATAGCGGACCGCCCCGCGCCCCGCAGCCGCGGCGGACGGCCGCCGTAAGCTGAGCGCATGCCTGATGCGACACCGGCCGACACCTCTGGCCTGGCCGGCCTCACCGGCCGGATCGGAAAGCTTTCCCGGCGGTGGACGGCCCCGCTGATCCTCGAACTTGACCTGACCCAGGGGCTGGCCGACGATCCGCCAGCCGATCCGGTGTCCGCGCTGGTGACCATGCGCCGCGCCCGGCTGGCCGAGGTGGTCGACGGCCTGCGCCGGGCCCGCGCCGACAGCCGGGTCCGCGCGCTGGTCGCCAAGGTCGGCGGGCGCCGGATCGGGCTCGGCGGCCTGCAGGAACTGCGCGACGCGGTCGCCGAGTTCGGCCAGTCCGGCAAGCTCACGGTGGCCTGGACGGAGACGTTCGGCGACTTCTCGGCCGGCAACCTGCCTTACTACCTGGCCACCGCGTTCGACCGGATCTACCTGCAGCCCTCCGGCGACCTGGGGCTGACCGGCGTCGCCGTCGAGCAGGTGTTCCTCCGCACGGCCATGGACAAGCTCGGCGTGGACTACGAGGTCGGCAAGCGGCGGGAGTACAAGTCCGCGGCCGACATGCTGACCGAGCGCGGTTTCACCGGACCGGCCCGGGAGGCCACCGAGCGGCTGACCGCCTCGATCTCGGCCCAGCTCACGGACGCGATCGCGCGGCGGCGGGGCATCGGCGCCGAGCAGGCACGGGCACTCATCGACCGCGGCCCGTTCCTGGCCGCCGAGGCGCTCGAGCTGGGCCTGGTGGACGAGCTCGGCTACCGGGACGAGGTATACGCCGCGGTCCGCAGGAAGGCCGGCCAGGATGCCGTGACGCAGTACGTCGGCCGCTACCGGCGCTCGCGCGTGCTGGCCCGGCGGGTACGCACGCTGCCGAACCCCCAGGAGCAGTTCGTCGCGCTGATCCACGCCTCCGGGCCGATCAGGCGCGGCAGCAGCGGCCGCGGGCCGCTGGCGCCGGCGATGGGCTCGGACACCGTGACGTCCGCGCTGCGGACGGCGGCCAAGGACCAGCGGGCCAAGGCGATCCTGCTGCGGGTGAACAGTCCGGGCGGCTCCTACGTGGCCTCGGACGCCATCTGGCGCGAGGTCGTCCGGGCGCGTGCAGCCGGCAAGCCGGTGGTGGTATCGATGGGCGACGTGGCCGCGTCCGGCGGCTACTTCATCGCGATGGCAGCCGATGTCATCGTCGCCCAGCCGGGCACGCTGACCGGCTCCATCGGAGTGATCGTGGCCAAGCCCGTGGTCCGCGACCTGCTCGACCGCGCGGGGATCAGCACCGACTCGGTGGCCGAGGGAGCGCACGCGACGATGTTCGCGCCCGACCCGCCCGTTCAGCCAGGACGAGTGGGACCGGATCAACACCTGGCTGGACCGGATCTACGCGGACTTCACCGGCAAGGTCGCCGCCGGGCGCCGGATGACCGCGGCGCAGGTGGAGGAGGTGGCCCGCGGCCGGGTCTGGACCGGCGCGGACGCCCTGGACCGCGGCCTCGTCGATGAGCTGGGCGGGCTGGAGACCGCCGCGGTACACGCCCGCCGCCGGGCCGGCCTGCCCGCCGGCGCGCCGCTGCGGCACTACCCGCGGCTCAGCCCGCTCGACCGGGTCCGCGCGCCGGTCTCGAGCGAGGCCGCGGCCGCCGCGCCGGCCCGGCTGCTGGCCGAGGCCTGGGGCCCGGTCGCCGCGATCGCCGCCCGGGCGGGCTTCCCGCCGTACGGGCCGCTGCTGCTGCCGGGAAGCTGGAAGATCGATTGACCGAACGGGGTGTCGAGCCCGCGCGCCCGGACGCGGGCGCCGCGCGGCTGAGCGAGGCGCTCGCGTCGTTTGCCTCCGGCGTCACCCTCGTCATGATCGCCGACGGGCGCGACGACATCGGGACGACGGTGAGCGCCTTCTGCGCGCTGTCGCTGGAGCCGCCGCTGGTCCTGGTGGCGCTGATGGCGGAGTCCTACCCGACGGAGGTGATGGCCCGCCCGGACGGCCCGGCCGGGTTCGCCGTCACCGTGCTGTCGGCCGGCCAGCGGGTACTGGCCGGCCGGTTCGCGGCGGCCGGGCGGCCGGGGCGCGGCTGCTGCTCGACGGCGTGCCGCACGCGCGCGGCCGCCATTCGGGCGCGCTGATCCCCGCGGGCGGCCTGGCCGCGCTGGACTGCGCCACCGAGAGCCGGACCCGGGCCGGGGATCACTTCATGATCATCGGCCGGGTTCTGGACGTCCCGTATGTCGCCGATTCCGCGGAGCCGCTGATCAGGTTCCGCGGCGGGTACCCAGCGCTGGGCTAGCCTGCGCGAGATTGCTGATGCACTTGCTGTCGCACACGGCGCCTGGATGCCACCGGGACGTGCCAGACTGGGAAGCCAAGGCAGCGACGGAGGGAACCGATGACGGAGGCGGTGCAGGCCCCCCCAGGCGTGGACCCGTCCACGCCGAGTGCTGCGCGGCTGTACGACTACTACCTCGGCGGCAGCACCAACTTCGCCGCCGACCGGGCCGCGGCCGAGCGGCTGCGCGCAGCGCTGCCCGATCTCTACGACGCGGCCTGGGCTAACCGCGGCTTCCACCAGCGATCGGCCCGCTGGATGGCCGGCCAGCACAGCATCAGCCAGTTCATCGACATCGGTTCCGGGCTGCCGACGCAGGGCAATACGCACGAGGCCGTCCGGCAGCTGGTGCCGGACGCGCGCGTCGTGTACGTGGACAACGACCCGATGGTGCGCGCCATATCCGGCCCGCTGCTCGCCGGCGACACGAACGCCGCGCTCGTCGTCGCCGACATCCGCGAACCCGACGAGCTGCTGAATCACCGCGACCTGCGGTCGCTCATCGACTTCAGCCAGCCGGCCGGGCTGCTGATGACCGCGGTGCTGCACTTCGTGGCCGACGGCTCGGATCCGTGGGGGCTGGTGAAGCGGTACGCCGGCGCGCTCGCGCCGGGCAGCTATGTGGCGCTCTCGCACGCGACCGCGGACAAGCTGCCGCCCCGTTCGGTGCAGGCGATGTACGCCACCTACGAGCACGCCTCGACGCGGATCTACCTGCGGACCGAAGCCGAGGTGCGGCGGTTCTTCGAGGGGCTGGAATTCGTCCCGCCCTACCGGGACGCGGAGCCATCGGTCAGCTACGTGGGCGTGTGGGGGGCCGACGATCCCGCGGCGGCCGACACCGAGGGATCGCGCGTGCTGTACTGCGGCGTGGCCAGGCGGCCGTGACCGGCCAGCCCGCCAAGCCGACCGTGGCAGAGCTCGGCATCGACATCCGGGCGCAGGCGTGGCAGCGCTCGGGCGGCGGGGCCGGCTCCATCGAGATTGCCTTCGTCGGCGTCGCCGCCGCGAGCGCCGGCGCCGTCGCGCCCGGCGGGGGCGAGTGGGTTCTCATGCGAGTGGCGGGCGACCCGGCGGAGCGGGTGCTCGTCTATGACAGGAATGAGTGGGAATGCTTCCTGGACGGGGTCAAGAACGGCGAGTTCGACGACGCCGCCGGGTAACCGGACGTCTCATCCGAACATCGTGTTGGATACGCAAAGTTACGTCTTTGGCGGCCGGAAACGGCCGTCCCGGGCCGTAATGTCCGGATGCCGTCTCGGGCGGCCCGGCGGCCCGGCTCCTTTCACGCAGATTCCCTGCCCCGGCGGGCAGGCCCGTAGCCTGCGGAAATGCCCGCGACAACCTCGTCCGTCACACGTCGGTAACAATAGCAAACTTTGTGATTCACAACTTAGGCAGCGCTATACTCAAATCCCCGGGCCTGTCAAGGAGGACTTCGTTGAGTGACGACGACTATGGCGCCACGGTGGCCAAGCGTCGTCTGTCACAGCGCCTGGCCACGTTCCGGAAGAGAAGCGGGCACACCGCCAACCACGTGTGCGACATGCTGGACTGGGGCCGGGGCAAGGTCGGGCGGTTCGAGGCCAACCAGTGGAAGCGCCCGGAGATGAGCGACATCCGCGACCTGCTCCGCATCTACGGGGTCGAGGGAGCGGACCGGGACGAGATCGAGGAGCTCGCCATGCGGGCCCGGGTCCGGCCCTGGTGGCGCGACTACCCGGAGATTTACGACAACGAGTTCCCGGGGTTCGAGAATGACGCGGGCAGCATCAGCGTCTTCATGCCGCTGACCCTGCCCGGCCTGCTCCAGACGACCGCGTACATCGAAGCGCTCATGCGGACGGCCGCCAGGCCGCCGGTATGGCAGCGGCGAGCCCTGGAGAGCCGGCAACGGCGGCAGGAAATCCTCGACCGCGCCGACGGCACCGCCCCCCGGCTGGTCGCCGTGATCACCGAGGCGTCCCTCCTTTACCGGTGGGGGACGAACGGGGAACGGCGAGAGCAGATCGAGCACCTCGCCGAGATGAACCGCCGGCCCAACGTGGAGCTGCGCATTCAGCGTTTCGATGACGGGCCGCCCCAGGGCACGTTCTCCTCGATCAACATCTTCGGCCTGCCCGCGGGCGACCCCACCCTTGTCTACCTGGAGACCGATTATTCGATCGAGGAGGTGAGCCGCACGGCAGAGGTGAACACTTATATCCGATCCTTCGGCCGGGTCCGCGACGCGGCCCTTGAGCCGACCGATACCACCTTCTACCTCAGGCAACTTGCCGAGCAACTGGAGTAAATCATGATCAACCTGTCTCGGGCCGCCTGGCGCAAGGCCAGGAGAAGCAATGGAGGGAACGGCGGCTGCGTCGAGATCGCGGCCAACCTCCCGGATGTGATCGCCGTGCGCGACAGCAAGCGCCCCGAGGGGGGAGCCCACGTCGTAGAGCGCGCGGACTTCGCCGCGTTCCTCGCGGACGTGAAGGCGGGCCGCTACGACATCTAAGTGATCGAGTAGCGCACCGCAGGAGGACCCCCCGGGCTGCATCCCGAGGGGTCCTTCCGTCGCTGCGCCTGTCTCGAGGCCCGCGGCGGTTCACCGCTGGTGATTCCGCCGCATACGGCACTTTACACACGGCCGCTGCTACCGGCTATGATCGCCCGGTGTCACCTGCTGGTTACACCTGTCTCACCGGGAGCGAGGCCGGCGTTACCGCCGAAAGCGCGCGCCATTTAGGCCGATGCCATTGCGAGACAGGCTCATGACTCATAATCTGTGTTTCACAGATCAATGACTCGTGAAGGCTGAGCGTCATGTTTGCGTTGCCCGTCGCTGTCCGGCCGGCGCCGAACTGATGGCAGCGATCCTCGCGGGGGCGGCCACGATGAGCAGCCCGGCACGCGCGAAGGCCGACGGCTGCCAGGCGTGGCTGCTGCCGCTCGACGGTACCTGCGCGGGCGTGGCCAGGCGGCTGTTCCGTGCGGCTGTGGCCGACATGGGGCTGCCCGCGGACGTGATCCACGACGGCGTCACGATGGTCAGCGAACTGGCCGCCAATACCCTGCACGCCCAGGGCAGCGTCGAGTTCGACGGCAGCAGGCAGCGGTCCGTCACCGGCGCCCCCGAGCTGTGGTCCTACGTGCGCGGCTGTGCCACCGGTTACGAGCTGGTCTGCAAGGTCTTCGACTCGCACCGGGGGTGGAAGGCCGGCGCTCCGCCGGATCCGGCCCGGGTTTCGCTGGAATCGATCAACGGCCGCGGCCTGAAGGTCGTCTCCGAGCTGTCTGACGGCCGGTGGGGCCATCACCCGACCCGGGCGCGGCTGGGCCGGTGGAAGGTCCAGGGGAAGGCCGTCTGGTTCGCGATCCCGGTGCCCGCGGCTCGCGGCGCGGCCCGGCTGGCCAGTCACCCGGTCAGCTCGTGCGAGGCGGCCAGGGAACTCGAGGAGCTGATCGTCGACCGCGGGATCGGCCGCAGGCTGGTGCGCAGCGACGAGGCCGTCGCGGACATCTCCGTGCTGTCCATCCGCAGCGAGCTCACCGTGTGGTGCCGCAACGGCATAGCCTCCTGGACGACCGGCGACGGGTACCGGCGGCGCAGCTTCGCCGACCTCGTCGAGGTGTCGGAGCAGCTGGTCAGCGCGCATGAGGAGCTTGACTACCTGGCCGGCGGCCGCGGCTAGCCAGCCAGGCCCAGGCGCTCTGTCCAAGCGCACCGTCCAGGCGGCGCCGCCCAAGTAGCTCCGCCCAAGTAGCTCTGCCCCAGCCGCTCTGCCCAGGCGGCAACGCCTAAGCAGCTAGGCCCAGGCGGCAACGCCCAATTAGCTCTGCCCAGGCAGCACTGCCCGGGCCGCTAGGTGGCCGAGCCCGCGACCAGCTCGCCCGCCTGCCAGACCGCGGCCGCCATCGGGACGCCCGGCCGGTAGGCCAGGTAGACGTGCGACGGGGCGTCGAGCATCAGCACGTCGGCGCGCGCGCCCACACCGAAGTGGCCCACGTCGGCGCGGCGCAGTGCCCGGGCCCCGCCGGCGGTGGCCGCCCACACCGCCTCCCGGGTCGTCATCCGCATCTCCCGCACCGCGAGCGCGACGCACAGCGGCATGCTGGAGGTGTAGCAGGACCCGGGGTTGCAGTCGGTGGCCAGCGCGACCGTGATCCCGGCGTCGAGCAGCCGCCGGGCGTCCGGGTACGGCTGCCTGGTGGAGAACTCCACCCCGGGCAGCAGCGTGGCGACGGTCTGCGAGCCGGCCAGGGCGTCCACGTCGGCGTCGGCCAGATGGGTGCAATGGTCGGCGGAGGCGGCGCCGGCCTGCACCGCCACCTGCACGCCGGGCCCGGGGCCCAGCTGGTTGGCGTGCACCCGGGGGATCAGCCCGCGGGCGCGGCCGGCCGCGAGCACGGCGGTGGCCTCGTCGGCGCCGAATGCGCCCCGCTCGCAGAACACGTCCACCCACCTGGCGTGCGGCGCGCAGGCGTCCAGCATCGGGCCGCAGACCAGGTCGACGTAGCCGCCGGCGTCGCCGTCGAACTCGGGCGGGACGATGTGCGCGCCCAGGTACGTGACCTCCGGGGTGACCTCGCCCGCCAGGCTCAGACAGCGGGCCTCGTCCGCGACGGTGAGCCCGTAGCCGGACTTGCACTCGAACGTGGTGGTCCCCTGCCGGATCATCTCCGCGACCAGGCGGCGCAGGCCCGCCCGCAGTTCCGGGTCGGCGGTATGCCTGGTCGCCGCGACCGTCGATGCGATACCGCCTGCCCGGTAGGGCACGCCGGCCATCCGGGCGGCGAACTCCTCGCTGCGCTCTCCGGCGAAGACCAGGTGGGCATGGGAGTCCACGAACCCGGGCAGCACCGCCCGGCCGCGCGCGTCCACGATGTCGTCGGCGGCGGGCGCCCGCGACGCGGGCCCGGTCCAGGCCACAAGTCCCGCCTGCATGACCAGCGCCGCGCCGCTGACAGCGCTGAACGGCCCGGCGGGACCGCCGGTCCCGGTGCCCGCGCCGGGCCGCGGCGCGTTCGTGACAAGCTCGCCGATGTTAGTGATCAGCGTGCTCATGGGGGTGCCGCCCGGGATTGCCGCGGTCGCCGGTTCACGGTCTGATCCTGTCCGTCGGGCGCGGGCCGCGCCAGCGGATCCCCGCGTGTCGCGGTGGTTTCGAGATCACGGTTTCGCGCCGCGGCCCCGGCTCAGTCACCGACCGCGCGGATCGCCGCGGTCAGCGCCGCCGGCACGTCCTGGACCAGCAGGTGCTGCCCGTCGCGCACCACGTCCCGGCCGCCGGCCACGACGCCGCGGACGTCCGCGGCGGTCGCCGCGAAGATCACGCTCTCCAGCGCGGTGCCTTCGGCCGTGCCGGCCAGCCGCGGGCTGTCCAGCGTCACCGTGACCAGGTCGGCGCGGGCGCCTGGTGCGATCTCGCCCGCGTCGGGCCAGCCCAGGCAGGCGTGCCCGGCGGCGGTGGCCGCCCGGGCCAGCTCGGCCGCGCTGAACTGGCCGCGCTGCCCGGTGGCCAGCCGCTGGGTCAGCTCGATGCCGCGCGCCTCGGCGAGCAGATCCACCACCGCGTGGCTGTCGCTGCCGACCGACAGCGGGCTGCCGGCCGAGGCCAGCGCGCGGGCCGGGCCGATCCCGTCGGCCAGATCCGCTTCGGTGGTCGGGCAGAAGCAGGCGCAGGTCCGGCGGGCGCCGAGCCGCTGCACATCGGACTCGGTCAGGTGGGTCGCGTGCACCGCGGTGCCGCGCGGGCCCAGCGCCCCGGCCGCGTCGAGAACCTCGGCCGGGCTGGCGCCATACGCGGCCCGGCAGGCGGCGTTCTCGGCCCGCTGCTCGGACAGGTGCGCGTGCAGCGGCGCGCCGTGGCGATGCGGCCCAGCCGACCACCTCGGGCATCTGCGGCGGCGGCACCGCGCGAACCGAGTGGATCGCCGCCCCGGCGCGAGCGTGCGGGGCCAGCAGCCCGTCCGGATCGGCGCCCAGCGCCGCCACCCGGTCCGCCCACCGGGCGCCGTCGCCGTCGCCGAACCGCAGCTGCGGGCCGGCCAGCGGCTCGGACTGCCCGCCGGGCGACAGCCCGCCGGCCAGATAGCAGGTGTCCAGCAGCGTGATCCGCAGGCCCGCCTCCGCCGCGGCCTGGAGCAGGCCCGGCCCATCGCGTTCGGATCCGCGTACGGCACACCCCCCGGCCCGTGGTGCAGGTAGTGGAACTCCCCCACGCAGGTCACCCCGGCCAGGCTCATCTCGGCATACGCCGCCCGGGCCAGCGCCAGGTAGCTGTCCGGCTCCAGCCGCTCCGCCACCTGGTACATCGCCTCCCGCCAGGTCCAGAACGTACCCGGGCCCGCCTGGGTGATCCCGCGCAGCGCGCGGTGGAACGCGTGCGAATGCGCGTTGGCCAGCCCGGGCAGGGTGAGCCCCGGCAGCCGAACGGTGCCCGGCGCCGGCGACGGCGGCACGCCGGCCCGGACCGCGGCGAACCGCTCGCCCGCCGCCTCGATGAGCACGTCCCGCTGGACCCCGGACCCGGGCAGCCAGGCCAGCTCGGCGTGCCAGCGGCGGCGCGGGGGGCCAGGATCCGGGCCGGTCACCGGCACGCCAGGTCCTCGAGCACCGCGGCGAGCGCGGTCACGCCCAGCTCGCAGTCGGCCGCCTCGGCGTGCTCGCCGGGCGCGTGCGAGACGCCGGTCGGGTTGCGGACGAACAGCATGGCGGCCGGAACCCGGGCCGCCAGCACGCCCGCGTCGTGCCCGGCCCCGGTGGGCAGGACCGGCGCGTCGATCCCGGCCCCGGCCAGCACCGCCACGACCCGGTCGCGCAGCGCGGGGTCGAAGCCGACCGGCGGCGTGCCCGACTCGGCCGAGACGCTGACCGCCACTGCGTGATCACGGGCGGCGTGCCCGGCGGCCGCCCGGATCTCGGCGACCGTCCGGTCGAGCGCCGCCTGATCGGGCGCGCGAGCGTCCAGCCAGGCGCGGACCGACGAGCAGATCGCGTTGACGCCGCCGGGCCGGGCCACGACCTTGCCGAACGTCGCGAGCGTCCCGGCGCGGGCGGCGGCCTCCCGCGCGGCGATCACGGTCGCGGCGAACGGCAGCATCGGGTCCTGCCGGTCGGCCAGCCGGGCCGTCCCGGCGTGATCGGCGCGGCCGGTGAAGTCGAAGCGCCAGCGGCCGTGCGGCCAGATCCCCTCGGCGACGCCGATCGCCGCGCCCAGCGGCTGGGCCAGCGCGCGGCCCTGCTCGATGTGCAGTTCGACGAAGGCGCCGATGCCGGCCAGCAGTTCCTCGTCCGGGCCGATCAGCGCGGGGTCGTACCCGGCGGCGGTCATGGCCTCGGCCAGGCTCACCCCGTCGCCGTCGCGCAGCGCCCGGGCCGCGCCCGGATCGGTCACCCCGGTGAGCAGCCGGCTGCCCAGGCAGGCGACGCCGAACCTGGCGCCTTCTTCCTCGCCGAACGCGGCGACGGCGATCGGCCGGGCCGGGACGCAGCCGCGGGCGCGCAGCAGGTCGATCGCGGCGAACCCGGACGCCACGCCGAGCGGCCCGTCGAACGCGCCGCCGTCCGGCACCGAGTCCAGGTGGCTGCCGGTCACGATGGCTCCCGGCGGCCGCGGCGGGCCGGGCGGCCCGGGCGGATCCCACCACGCCCACAGGTTGGCGTTGCGGTCAGCCGAGACGGGCAGCCCGCGCTCGGCGGCAGCGTCACGGAACCAGGCCCGGCAGGCCAGGTCCGCCTCCGTCCACGAGAACCGCCGGTATCCGCCGGCCGGCTCGTCCCGCCCGACCGGCAGCAGCGACTCCCACAGCCGGGCGAAGCTCATGAGCCAGGCGAGGCCATCGGGATCTTCACCCCGCGCTCGGCCGCCACCTCGGACGCCAGTTCGTAGCCCGCGTCCGCGTGCCGCATCACGCCCATCCCCGGGTCGTTGGTCAGCACCCGTTCGAGCTTGCGGCCGGCCAGCTCCGAGCCGTCGGCGACGCAGACCTGGCCGGCGTGGATCGACCGGCCGATGCCGACCCCGCCGCCGTGATGCACGCTCACCCACGAGGCCCCGGACGAGACGTTGACCAGGGCGTTGAGGATGGGCCAGTCCGCGATCGCGTCCGAGCCGTCCGCCATCGCCTCGGTCTCCCGGTACGGGGAGGCGACCGAGCCGCAGTCCAGGTGGTCGCGGCCGAGCACGATCGGCGCCTTGACCTCGCCGCGCGCGACGAGGTCGTTGAAGGCCAGCCCGGCCCGGTGCCGCTCGCCGTAGCCGAGCCAGCAGATCCGGGCCGGCAGCCCCTCGAATCGCACCTTCTGGCCGGCCAGCCGGATCCACCGGGCGAGCGCCTCGTTATCCGGGAACAGGTCGAGGATCGCCTGGTCGGTGACCGCGATGTCACGGCGGTCGCCGGACAGCGCTGCCCAGCGGAACGGGCCCTTGCCCTCGCAGAACAGCGGCCTGATGTAGGCGGGCACGAAGCCGGGGAAATCGAAGGCCCGCTGGTAGCCGGCCAGTTCCGCCTCGCCGCGGATCGAGTTGCCGTAGTCGAACACCTCGGCGCCGGCGTCGGCGAAGCCGACCATCGCCTGCACGTGCGCCGCCATCGACTCCCGCGCCCGGCGCGTGAAGCCCGCGGGATCTTCGGCCCGCAGCGCTGCCATGTCCTCGAACGCGACCCCGCGCGGCAGGTAGGCCAGCGGATCGTGGGCCGACGTCTGGTCGGTCACGACGTCGATGGGAGCGCTCATCGCGAGCAGGGCCGGGACCGCGTCCGCGGCGTTGCCGAGCACGCCGATCGACAACGGGCGGCCGGCGTCGCGGGCGGCGACCGCGCGGCGCAGCGCGTCGTCGAGCCCGTCGGCGGCCTCGTCGAGGTAGCCGTGCTCGATCCGGCGGCCGATCCGGGACGGGTCGCAGTCCACGCAGATCGCCACGCCGCCGTTCATGGTCACCGCCAGCGGCTGCGCGCCGCCCATGCCGCCGAGCCCGGCGGTCAGCGTGATCGTGCCGGCCAGCGAGCCGCCGAACCGCTTGGCGGCGACGGCCGCGAACGTCTCGTAGGTACCCTGCAGGATGCCCTGGGTGCCGATGTAGATCCAGGATCCGGCGGTCATCTGGCCGAACATGGTCAGCCCCAGGCTCTCCAGCCGGCGGAACTCCTCCCAGGTGGCCCACTGCGGCACGAGCAGCGAGTTGGCGATCAGCACCCGCGGCGCCCACTCGTGCGTCCGCGCCACCCCGACCGGCTTGCCCGACTGGACGAGCAGCGTCTCGTCGTCGTCCAGCTCGGTCAGCGCCGCCACGATCGCGTCGTAGGCGTCCCAGCTGCGCGCCGCGCGGCCCGATCCGCCGTACACGACGAGCTGGTCAGGATGCTCGGCCACCTCGGGATCGAGGTTGTTCATCAGCATCCGCATCGCCGCTTCCTGCGGCCATGCCTTGCAGGTCAGCGCGGAGCCGCGAGGTGCGCGCACCGGCCGCGGCCCGGATCCGCCGTGATCGCCCGTCGTCATTGCCGCTCCCCGACGCGGCCAGGTCAGCCGTTGAGGTTCTGGATCTCCGCGACGTTAACGTTCCTGGCGCCCTGCACCGTGATGTCATGGAGCCGGATGCCCGCGACGGTCGTGGCGATCCTCCATGTGAGGCTCGCGTCAATAGGCATACCGTAGCCGGTCGCGTGGAAGACGACGCCGCAGTCCGGCTCTGTCCCCGGCCCGGAGTTCCGCGGCGCCCGGCCCACCGGGTAGCCCGACCCGCTCGGCGGGCACGGCGGGGACGCCGTCGCCCCCGGGGCGCTGACGCGGAGCTTCCCGGCGATGGCCGTCAGGGTGACCGAGTTGCCGCCGCCGGAGGCAGTGATCGCCAGCGTGCCCGGCATCCGGGCGCCGCCCGGCGTGGTGGCCCAGACGTAGCTGGGCAGGCTGACGTAGTTCTGCCCCGCCGGGTTGACCACCAGCGTGGGCGACGGGATCTTGAGGTGGTTGTAGGCGTAGGCCGCCAGCGTGGCCGGCGGGATGGGCGGCGGCGGCGGCAGCGCGCCGTTCGGCACCCAGGCCAGCAGCGGCATCGGCGGGGAGGCACAGGCCGGGTTCCCGAGCGCCCAGCCGGCGATCGTCAGCGAGTACCAGTAGCCGTTCAGGTCGCCGCGGTGCGCCTTGATCGCCGGGGCGTACGGCGCGTAGCCCACCTCGGGGTTCGTGCCGCTCGGCCCCACGCTGTGGCCCAGGCTCTGCTGCCACAGCTGCCACATCTGCGGGCCGCTGAACAGCGGGCTCATCCAGCACGGCGGCGGCGGGACGGTCACCGGGGCGAAGCCGGCCGGGCCGTTGGTGTAGTCGCCGCCGAGGGTGATGTACCTGCTCTCCAGGGACACCCAGCAGCTCTGCCCGGTGCAGCCGGCCCCGGTGCTGGTCCCGGCCGGCGCGTCGGCGCGGGCGGGACCGGCCGCCAGCACCGCGGCGAGCAGGCCGGACGAGGCGGCCGCCGCCAGGACGGCGAGCCTCGCGGGGCGACGGTGGCTCATGGCTTGCACTCCCGGGCTTGACCATTCGGGTAGTAGCTGACCAGGGTGCCGACCACCTTCCAGGCGCCGTGCCTGCCCCGGGCGAACGTGTCGCTTTCCAGGTAGTACTGGCGGTCGGGGGGGTAGCCCTTCGGCACCACGCGGCCGGTGCGGACATCGGTGTGATCGAGCCTCGACTCGTCCACGCAGTAGGTCACGCTCTGCTCGCCGTGATACCCGGGCAGCGGCTGCACCGTGGTGTCGAAGTACCTCGTCACGCCGGCGTAGCCGCGGTGCGCGGCCACCTGCTGCGCGATGTTGCCCGCCACGCTCAGCCGGACGTTCTCGTCGCCGACGTAGGACGCGTACCTGTGGCTCCGGCCCCGGGTGTAGACCGCGTAGTAGTAGGCGAGGATGAAGTCGCGGTCGGTGCTGACCAGGGCGGCCTGCTGCGGGCTGGACGGCAGCGGGCCGAAGTCGAAACTGACCCGGCCGGGGAAGGGGGCGTCACGCGCGGGCACGGCGTCCGCGGCCGCCGGGCTATAGGTCACCGGGGCTCCGGCGGGATGAAATACGCCCGGCGGCTGGGAGCCGCACGCCGCGGCGAGCAGCGCGAGCAGCGCGGCAAGCGCAAGACCGGCGCTGCGCGGTCGCATCCTTCTCCCGGGGCATCTGGACACCTTGATCCCAGGCGGGTGTCGGGCGAGGACAAAGTAACGAAGGTGCCCTGCTGCTCGCAATCAATGTTACCGACCTGACACCTGTTGCTGACGAGGCCGACGGCGGCCGGCCGGGTGGCCCCGGCCGGCCGACGGCCGCGCCGGGATCTACTTCAGCCCCTCCTGCGTCAGGAAACCCCCCGCGACCTGCGAGTAGCTCGCGTGATTCACGACGAGGGCGGTGTCCATCGCCAGCAGCGCCGGCGTGGTCAGCTTGGCCGAGATCGCGTTGAGGATGCCCGTGATCTTCGAGTCGACGCCCGCCTTGTAGACCAGCGGGAGGACATTCTGCGCGGCGAAGTTGTTCTTCGGGTCGGCGAGGCTCACGAAGTGGTCGGTGGCGATCTGCGGTGTCGTGGTGAACAGGTCCGCTGCCTGCACCTTGCCGTTCTGCAGGTCGGTGATGGTGACGGGGCCCGACTCGTCGGTCGGCACGAACTTCTTGAAGGTCAGCCCGTAGACCTTCTTCAGCCCGGGGATCCCGTCGGCCCGGGTGTTGAACTCCGGCGGCCCGCCGAAGACCATGTTCTTCGCGAAGGGCTTGAGGTCGGCGATCGACGTCAGGTGATCCTTCTTGGCGGTCGCCGCGGTCACCGTGACCGAGTCCGCGTCCTGCGCCGAGGACGGGTTGAGGATCTTCAGGGTGCTCGGCAGCTTGGCCGTCAGGGCGGCATCGACCGCGGCCGTGGTCACCGCCGTGCTGCTCGGGTCCACCGAGGTGGTCAGCAGCGCGCCGTTGTACTCGGGGATGATCGTGATCGCGCCCTTCTTGATCTGCGGGTAGTAGACCTCGCGGGCGCCGATGTTGAACTTGGTCGTGACGTGGATCCCCTTGGCCTGCAGGCCCTGGGTGTATATCTCGGCGAGAAGTTCATTCTCGGGGAAGTTGGCCGAGCCGACGACCACCGAGCTCTTGGACGCGCCGCCGGCGACAGCGGGTTCGACGGCGTGCTGCTGCCGCAGGCAGCCAGAGTCAGGCCGACGGCGGCCGCCGCCCCGGCAGTCATAGCCCTGTGCATTGTTATGCGGTGCATGACGCACCTTCCTTCCATGACGTCGCAACCGATCAGGATTGCCGGGCCCGCTGGCGCAGGCCGGCCGGGACGATGAGCCGGGCCAGGCCGCTGAAGGCGAACTGAACGACCAGCGCGAGCACGACCACGCACACCGCGCCCGCCGCGACCAGCCCGTAGTTGTTGGTGGCCAGGCCGTCAAGGATGTAGCGGCCGAATCCGCCCAGGCTGATGTAGGCGGCGATGGTCGCGGTGGCGACCACCTGGATCGTGGCCGTCCGCAGGCCAAGCAGGATCAGCGGCAGCGCGACGGGAATCTCCACCTTGGACACAACTTGCGGCGACGTCATCCCCATTCCGGCCGCGGCGTCCTTGAGTTCCGCGTCGACGCCGCGCACGCCCTCGTAGGTGGTCACCATGATCGGCGGGATGGCCAGCACGACCAGCGGGATCAGCCACGCCCAGGCGGCGCCGCTGCTGAGGATGAAGGCGAGGACCAGCAGCCCGAGCGTGGGCAGCGCCCGCCAGATGTTGGCCAGGCCGACCAGGGCAAGGCTGCCGCGGCCGGTGTGCCCGATCAGCACGCCGGCCGGCAGCGCGATCACCGCGGCGATCACCAGGGCCAGGGCGGTGTACTCCACGTGCTCGAGGAGCCGGGCCGGGACTCCGTTGGAGCCGCTCCAGTGACCGGCCGTGGTCAGCCACTGCCAGGCGATGTTGAAGAAGCTCATGTCTGCGACGCTCCCCGCGCGGTGACCGCCAGCGCGGCACGCCGCGAGGCCAGCCTCGTGGCGCGGCGGTCGGTCCGCTGCCAGGGCGTCAGCAGCCTGCGGGCGAGCACGAGCACGGCATCGGTGACGAGCGCGAGGACGATGATCAGCACGATGCCCACGACGATCTCGGTCGTGAAGTCACGCTGCTCGCCGTCGGTGAACAGGTATCCGAGTCCGCCGATGCCGATGAGCGCCCCCACGCTGACCAGGCTGATGCTGGACACGGCCGCGATCCGCAGGCCGGCGATCACGACGGGGGTGGCGATGGGAAGCTCAACCGTGACCAGCCGCCGCCAGGTGCCGAAGCCCATCGCGACCGCGGCCTGCCTGACCGGGTCGGGAACCGAGCGAAGCCCCTCGACAACGCTCGGGAACAGCACGGCCAGCGAGTAGATCCCGAGCGGGATCATCACCGTGAGATCGGTCAGGCCGGTGTAATCGATCAGCACGACGAACAGCGCGAGTCCGGGCACCGCGTACAGCACGCTGGTGATGCTGAGCACGGGCGGGTAAAGCCAGCCCCAGCGGACGCTGAGGATGCCGAGCGGGAGCGAGACGACCAGGCCGGCCAGCACCGGCACCAGGGCCAGGTAGGCGTTCTGGCCGAGCAGGTGGGCCAGCATGCTGGCGTTGCTGAAGGCCCAGCTCATGGGGTCGCCACGCCCTCCACGGCGGGGGCCGGCTGCAGTACCGGCCGCGTCAACTGCCCCCTGGATCGCCGCCCGCAGCTGGTCATAGGAGGTCACGCCGACCACGTGGCCGTCGGCATCCACGCCGATGGCCTGGCCGGCGGCAGACAAGACGGTGGCGTCCAGCGCGGCGCGCAGCGAATCGGAGTCCACGCGGAACGTGTGACCGTAGCCGGTCAGCGGCACGTCGGCCAGGGTGGTGCTGCCCGGCACGGATTCCAGCTGGTCGGTAGCGATCCAGCCGCGCGGCAGCCGTTCGGAATCGGTGACCAGGAGCCAGCGCGCGCCGGCCTTCCTCGCCTTGGCCAGCGCGCCGGCGGCCGGGGTGTCCTGGCCGACGATCGCGTCGGTGTCGAGGTCCAGCGTGTCCGCGGCGAGGAAGGACAGCCGCCGTATGCCGCGGTCGAAGCCGATGAAGTCCTCGACGTAGCTGTCGACGGGCGCGGCCAGCAGCCGCTCCGGACTGTCCACCTGGACCAGGTGTCCCCCGGGGCGGAAGATCGCGACCTGGTCGCCGATCTTGATCGCCTCCTCGATGTCGTGGGTGACGAAGACGACGGTCTTGTGCAGCTCGGCCTGCAGCCGCAGCAGCTCATCTTGCAGCGAGGCCCGGACAATCGGGTCGACCGCGCTGAACGGCTCGTCCATCAGCAGCACCGGCGGGTCGGCGGCGAGCGCCCGGGCCACGCCGACCCGCTGCTGCTGCCCGCCGGACAGCTGGTTCGGGTACCGGCCCGCCAGCTCCGCGTCCAGCCCGACCAGGTCCATCAGCTCGCGGGCGCGCTGGCGGGCCTTCTGCTTGCCCCATCCGACCAGCAGCGGCACGGTGGCGATGTTGTCCACGACGGTCCGGTGCGGGAACAGCCCGCCCTGCTGGATGACATAGCCGATGCCGCGGCGCAGGATGGCCGGCTTGGACTCCTGGATGTCCCGGCCGTCGAGCAGGATCCTCCCGCCGGTCGGGTCGGTCAGCCTGTTGATCATCCGGAGCGTTGTGGTCTTGCCGCCCCCGCTCGGGCCCACCAGCACCATGATCTGCCCGTCGGGGATCTCCAGGTTGAGGTTGTCCACAGCGACCGTGCCGCCCGGATACTGCTTCGTCACGTGCTCGAAGGTGATCAAGGCGGGGGTCCTTCTCGTATTTTCCGACCGATAATCGGGATATATGTACCAGCGCGCGCCTTCCCCTGGTTCCCTGGATATCTCCGGCCAAGCCTGATTTCATGATCTGCGTCAAGGACATCCGCGTCACGCCCGCAGGCTGTCCCGCCTTCCGACCAGGCGCCATGAACGATCCCATCATGCTCTTGGACCGCGCGGAGGGTGTCAAGGCCGGGGCCGCAGGCGGATGCGAAGTTGTTACGTCAGTCGAGGCCGTCGCGGTCCGCCCAGCCCAGCAGCGTATCCAGCGAGTAGGCGCTGTCGTCGATGCCGCGATGCAGGTCGCCGAGCCGGGCGAACCGGCCCGGCACCGTCGCGATGGTGAACTGGCGCGGGTCCACGTCGTCTAGCTCATCCCAGCCGATCGGGGTGGACACGGTCGCCTCTGGCACGCCGCGCACCGAGTAGGCGCTGGCGATGGTGTGGTCCCTGGCGTTCTGGTTGTAGTCGACGAACAGCATCGCGGGGTCGCGGTCCTTGCGCCACCAGGTGGTCGTCACCGCGTCCGGGGCGCGGCGCTCGACCTCACGGGCGAAGGCCAGCGCGGCCCTGCGGACATCGGCGAAACCCCACCGCGGCTGGATCCGGACGTAGACGTGCAGGCCGGCGCCGCCGGAGGTCTTGGGCCAGCCGTCCGCCCCCAGTTCGGCGAGTATCTCCTGCACGATGCGGGCGACCCGGCGCACCGTGCCGAACCCGCAGCGGGGCATCGGATCCAGGTCGATGCGCCATTCGTCGGGCCGCTCGGTGTCGGCCCGGCGGGAGTTCCACGGATGGAACTCCACGGTGGACATCTGGACCGCCCACAGCACGCTGGCCAGCTCGGTGACGCACAGCTCATCGGCGTGCCGGCCGTAGCGGGGGAAGTTCACCCGGACCGTCTGCAGCCATGGCGGCGCGCCGCCCGGCACCCGCTTCTGGTGCACCTTGCCGCCGGCTACCCCGGCGGGAAACCGGTGCAGCATGCAGGGTCTGTCGCGCAGCCCGCGGACGATCCCGTCGCCCACCGACAGGTAGTAACGGGCCAGGTCGAGCTTGGTCTCGCCGCGGGCCGGGAAGTACACCCGGTCCGGATTGGTGATGCGTACCGTCCGCTCGCCGACCTCGAGTTCCGCTGCTGCGGCCATTGCCATCCCGTCCTTCGGCCCGCGCGTTGCCTTCGCATTGACCTGCGCCGTTGACCAGGGTAAGAAAGCTGTTCGTGGGGAGGAACGTTCCCCGGCCGGCGGCCAGCGTCCCGCACGTTGAGCTGCGGCTCGCGGGAGCTTTCGGCGTTGTTCGAGATGGTACGGAGCTGGCCGGCCACGAGATCGGCAGCCGCAAGTCCCGGACGCTGCTCAAGCTGCTCGCGGTGGAACGGCCGGGGCTGGTTCCGGTGGACCGGATCATCGACGTGCTGTGGCCCGGCCGCCCCCCGGCGGCCGCGGAGCAGAACGTCGCCTCGCTGGTCAGCAGGCTTCGCGCCGTGCTGGGCACCGAGGTCGTGCTGGGCAGCCGGGCGGGTTACCGGCTGGGCGGGGGGTCGCGGGTCAGCGTCAACCTCGACATGGCGGCTGGGTACTGCGAACAGGCTGAGCGCAAGCTGGCTCACGCCGCCGCGGTAGCCCTGAGCGCGGCCGAGCGGGCTATCGGGCTGCTGTCCGCGGGCACCGCGCTGGCCGACGACCCGTACGCATCCTGGGCGGATCCGGCCCGCGGCGAGGTGCGCGAGCTGCTGCGCCGCGGGCGGCTGGCCGCGGCGCAGGCCGCGCTGGCGACCGGTGACCCGGATCTGGCGGCACGGCACGCGCAGGCCGCGATCGCCGCCGACCCGCTGGACGAGGCGGCGCATCGCTGGTACATGTCGGCCACGGCCTCCGCGGGTGAGCCGGCCAAGGCGCTGGCCGCCTACGTGCTGCTGCGCGAGCGGCTCGCCGAGGAGCTGGGCGCCGACCCGGCGCCGCAGACCCGGGAACTGCACCTGGCGATCCTGCGCGACCAGGACGAAGGCCGGGCCGGCCAGCACGCCGGCCGGATGGCTCCCGGCAGCACCCGGCCGGGCCCGGACAGCACCCGGCCGGGCCCGGACAGCGCCCGGATGGCTCCCGGCCGCGGCCCGACGTCTCCGGACACCCTCCGGCCGGGCCGGGCCGCCCGCCGCGGGCCGGGACTGGCCAGCATCGACGCCGGGCCCGGGCTGGCCAGCATCGACGCCGGGCCCGGGCTGGCCGGCCGCGACGCCGAGGCGGGGATGCTGCGCGAAACCTGGGGCAGGGCCGCCGCCGGAGACCCAGGTCTGGTAATGATCATCGGTGAGGCCGGCATCGGCAAGACCGCGCTGGCTGAGGCGCTCGCCGCCGAGGCCGAGCTGGACGGCGCGACCGTGCTGCGGACCCGCTGTTACGAGACCGAGCGATCGCTGTTCCTGCAGCCGATCGTTGAGGCGATCATGCCGGTCGTGGGCCGGACGCCCGCCGCCAGGCTGCGCGAGATGCTGGGCGAGCACGCGCCCGCCGCCGCGGCGCTGCTACCCGAGTCCGCCGCGCTGCTCGGGCCGCGGCCGACCTGGCGTGGCAGCATCGAGATGGAGCGGCGGCGCGCCTTCGAGGCGGTGACCGCGCTGCTCACCGGGCTCGCCGCGGGCAACCCCGTGCTGCTGTTCGTCGATGACCTTCAGTACGCCGGGCAGTCAACGGTCGAGCTCGTCCACTATCTATGCCGTCACGCTCCGGGCGCCCGGCTGCTCGCCGTGGTGACGGTCCGCGCCGAGCACGACCCGCAGATCAGCGCGGCACTGGCTCCGCTGGCTACCAGAGTAGAACTGGGACCGCTGGATCCGGCCGCGGTCGGGCAGCTGGCCCGCGCGGCGGGCCAGGGCGACCTGGCCGAGCACATCCAGCAGCGCACCCGCGGTCACACGCTGTTCGTGGTCGAGGTGCTCCGCGCGCTGTCAGCCGACCACGCGGGCGTGCCGGAGTCGCTGCGCAGCGCGGTGCAGGCGCGCGTCCGGCGGACCGGGCCGGCCGCGGAGGCACTGCTGCGCGCCGCGTCGGTCCTCGGTACCTCGGTTGATCCGCTGATCCTGACCCGGCTGCTCGACCTGACCCCGGCCGCTGCGCTCGAGCTGTGCGAGCACGCGCTTGAGGCCCGGCTGCTCGTGGTCAGCGGCCGCGACTACGAATTCGCCAACGACCTGATCCAGGAGGTCATCTACGCCGACACGCCCGAACCCACCCGGCTCGCCTACCATCGCCGGGCGGCCGACCTGCTCACCGGGCAGCCCGAGTCACTGGCCCGGCACGCGGCGGCGGCCGGCGACTGGTCCCGGGCGGCGCGGGCCTGGCTGCTGGCCGGCGAGGACGCCATGCGCCGGTACGCGGCGAGCGACGCCGTCGTGCTGGCCACCCGCGCGCTGGAGGCGGCCGGGCGCGGCGAGGATGGCGAGGTACGCGCCCGAGCCCTGGTGCTGCGCGGCCGGGCCCGAGAGGCGGCGGGAGCCCACGACGCGGCGCTGCCCGACCTGACCGAGGGAGCGGCCAGCGCCCGCGCCGCCGGTGACCGGCGGCTGGAGATGCAGGCGCTGCGGGAACTCGGCGGCGACGTTCCGGCTTCGCTCGGGCTGCCCGTCACCTACTACGCGGCCAATCTCGAGCACGGGCTGCAGATCGCCGAGTCGCTCGGCGCCCGGGCCAGCGAGGCCGACCTGCTCTCCCGGCTGGCCATCGTCGCGGCGAACCGGCTGCGGCTCGACCAGGCGCTCGATTACGCCCTGCGGGCGGTGGCCGCCGGGCGGGCCGCCGCAGACGAGCACGCTCTGGCGATGGGCCTGGACGGGCTCAAGACCGCGTATTTCAGCCTCGGCGACGCCGCGGGCCTGGCCGGAGTGCTGGCCGAGCTCGGCCCGCTGCTGCGGGGCCGGGGTGACCTGCTCCGGCTGCAGTGGGCGGAGTTCGAGACCGCGTTCTTGCATGTCGCCACAGCCAGCTGGGACCGGGCTGCGGCCGCGATGGAGTCCGCCATCGAGGTCAACCGGCGCGGCGGCTACCCGCACTGGACCGCTTACTACGTGGCGCACCTCGGCTGGCTGGCCCGGCTGCGCGGCCGTGACGACGAGGCGGTGGAGGTCGGCCGGCGGGCGCTTGCCTTGAGCGAGCAGCACGAGCACGTCTGGAGTCACGCGCTGGCGTGCGCCATGCTCGGCGGCACGCTGCTGGTTACCGGCGGCCGGGCGGAGGCGATCGCGCTGTTCGAGCGGGGCCTGGACGCGGCGCGGAAGGCGGGAGTGCAGGCGTACCTGCTGCGCTGCGCGGCCCCGCTGGCCGCTGCCAGCGGCTCGCGCGCGGTCCTGGCCGAGGCCGCCGGGCTGTTGGACCGGGCCGGCATCCCGGCCGGCGGCGCATGGCTGCCCGGCGACGAGGCCTACATCTCCATCGCCGAGGCGTGGCTGCGGCAAGACGACCCGGAACGCGCCCGCGCGGTGCTGGCTCCGCTGCTGGCCGTGGCGGAGCGGGTGCCCTGGACGCCCACGCTCGCCGCGGCACTAGTCCTCGACGGCCGGGCGCTCGACCGGCTGGGTCAGCGGGAGCGAGCCGGATCGGTCCTGCGCCGCGCGGCGCGGCTGGCCGACGAGCACGGGCTCGTACACGTACGGCAGGATGCCCGGGCCGCGTTGCGCGGTCTCAGCGAAGCTCTGCCGGGCTAGCGGCAGCCCGGCCCGCGCCGCCGGTCTCCATGCCCTGCTGGGCCGCCGGTCTGGATGCCCTGCCTGGCTTGCCGGTCAATGCCCGTTGCAATCCGGCTGCAATGCCAGTGCAACCATCCGGCGGAGCCTGGCCATGTACAACCAACACGACTACGGGAGCTGACATGGCCATCAACGAAGACAAGCTGCACGAGTTCCTCGGCCGGTTCGTCACCGATCTCGGGGCGACGGCCGCCGCCGCCAATGTGGTGATCGGGCACCGGCTCGGTCTCTACAAGGCGCTGGCGGGCTCGCCGGCCAGCGCGGACGAGCTGGCTGCACGGACCCGGACCGATCCGCGCTATATCGCCGAATGGCTGCGCGGGCAGGCGGCAGGCGGCTATGTCGAGTACGACGCGGCCACCGACACCTACTCGATGACCGAGGAGCAGGCGTTCGCGCTGGCCAACCCGGACGGCGGCGTCTACGCCCCCGGCGCGTTCGTGCTGGCGCTCGGGGCGCTGCGGGCCGAGCCGCGGATCACCGAGGCGTTCCGCACCGGGAACGGGGTCGGCTGGCACGAGCAGGACGAGGACGTCTTCATCGGCTGCGAGCAGTTCTTCCGCCCCGGCTACATAGCCAACCTCGTCCCGTCCTGGATCCCGGCGCTGGACGGCGTGGCGGACAAGCTCCGGGCCGGCGGCAAGGTCGCCGACATCGGCTGCGGGCTCGGCGCGACCACCATCCTGCTCGCCCAGGAGTACCCGAACTCCCGGTTCACCGGCTCGGACTATCACGACGGATCGATCGAGCTGGCGCGCAAGCGAGCCAGCGACGCCGGGGTATCCGACCGGGTGAGCTTCGAGGTCGCGTCATCGTCGTCGTTCTCCGGGACGGGTTACGACCTCGTCGCCACGTTCGACTGTCTGCACGACATGGGCGATCCGCTGGCCGCGGCGCGGCACGTGCGCCGCGCGCTCAAGCCGGACGGCAGCTGGCTCGTCGTCGAGCCGTACGCGGCCGATGAGACGGCCGGCAACATGAACCCGGTCGGGCGGCTGTACTACAGCTTCTCGACGCTGCTGTGCGTGCCGAACGCGCTGTCCCAGCCGGGCGGCTACTCGCTCGGCGCGCAGGCCGGCGAGGCCGCCATCAGGCAGGTGGCCACCGACGCCGGGTTCACCAGGTTCCGGCGAGCCGCGGAGACGCCGTTCAACCTGGTGTATGAGGTTCGTCCCTGACATTCGTCCCTGACGGCGGCGGCCGGCGTTCACGCGGGGGAACGCCGGCCGCTCGCTCACCCGCGCCGTGGGGTACCCCGCCGGCCAGCGGTGCGCGGCGGCCAGCGTGCGCGGCACCCCGGCAGAGCGGTGCCGGCCGGCCGTCCGGGGTCACGGATCGGCGCGGCGCCGCGCTAGGCTGCAGCATGGCCGGATGAGCCGGGGACGGCGCGCTGCGCCGGCTTCACCGGGCCCGGACGGGACCTCATACCGCAGGAATCCACAGTGACCACCGCGCACGACCGCAAGCAAGAGACGCACGGGCAGGGGCACCACCACCGGGACGTGTCCGGCGGCTGGCTGCGGCCCGCGGTCTTCGGCGCCATGGACGGCCTGGTCACCAACGTCTCGCTGATCGCGGGCGTGGGCGGGGCCAGCGTCGGCTCGCACTTCATCATCCTCACCGGCCTGGCCGGCCTCGCGGCGGGCGCCTGCTCCATGGCCGCCGGGGAGTACGTGTCGGTCTCGTCGCAGAACGAGCTGGTCGGCTCCGAGATCCACAAGGAGCAGGTGGAACTGGCGACCAACCCGGACGCCGAGCAGCGGGAGCTGGCCGCCACGTTCCGCGCTCGCGGCGTCGACCCCGCGCTGGCCCGGCAGGTCGCCGCGCAGATCTCCAAGAACCCTGATCACGCGCTGAGCGTGCACGTCCGCGAGGAACTCGGGGTGGATCCGCAGGACCTGCCCTCCCCGCTGGTCGCGGCCGGAGCCTCGCTGGTCACGTTCTCGGCCGGCGCGCTCGTCCCGCTGCTTCCCTACCTGGCGGGCGCCGATTCGCTCGCCCTGGCCCTGGGCTGCGCCGCGCTGGCCGCCATCATCGGCGGCGGCGCCGTGGCCAGGCTGACCAACAGGTCGTTCATCCGGGGCGCCGCCCGCCAGCTCTTCCTGGGCGCGCTGGCGGCCGCGATCACCTTCGGGATCGGGCATCTCGTCGGCAACACGGTGACCTGACCGGCGGCCGCGTCCAGGCCGGCCGGGCTACCAGGCGTCGTGGCCGAACGATTCGTCCGCGCGGCCGCCGGAGGCCGATAGCAGCCGCAGGTCGGACTCGACCATCATCGTGACCAGCTCGTCGAACTTGGTCGTCGGCGTCCAGCCGAGCTGCAGCCGCGCCTTGGTCGCGTCGGCGCACAGCTGGTCGACCTCGGCAGGCCGGATGAACGCGGCGTCGCAGACCACGTGATCATGCCAGCTCAGCCCCGCCGCCCCGAACGCCCGCTCGACGAGCTGCTGCACCGTGTGCGTGACGCCGGTGCCGACCACGTAGTCTTCGGGCTCATCCTGGTCGAGCATCAGCTGCATGGCGCGCACGTAATCGCCGGCGTACCCCCAGTCGCGGCTGGCCGACAGGTTGCCCAGCCGCAACTGGCGCTGCAGGCCCAGCTTGATCCGGGCCGCGCCGAGAGTCACCTTGCGGCTGACGAACTCCGCGCCGCGGCGCGGCGACTCGTGATTGAACAGGATCCCGGACACCGCGTACATCCCGTAGGACTCGCGGTAGTTCTGGGTGAGGAAGTGACCGTAGGCCTTGGCCACGCCGTACGGGCTGCGCGGGTGGAACGGGGTGCGCTCGGTCTGCGGCGACTCCCGGACCTGGCCGTACATCTCCGACGAGGACGCCTGGTAGAACTTGATCTGCCCGCGACCCGGCGTGCGGGACGAGCTGATCCCGCTGCACACCCGGATCGCCTCGAGCACCCGCAGCACGCCCAGCCCGGTGACCTCGCCGGTGAGCTCCGCCTGCTGCCAGGACATCGGCACGTAGGAGATCGCGGCCAGGTTGTAGACCTCGTCGGGCTGCACCTGCTCGACGGCGGAGATCAGGCTGCCCTGGTCCAGCAGGTCACCGCGGACCAGCTGCACGTCGGCCAGCAGCTCCCGGATCCGCGGCACCCGCGGGTTCGCCTGCCCGCGCACCAGCCCCCAGACCTCATGCCCCTCGGCCAGCAGATGCTCGGCCAGATAGGAGCCGTCCTGCCCGGTCATGCCGGTAATCAGCGCACGTCTGCTCAGCGGAACCTCCGCACGTCCTCGGAATCAGGCCATGTCGCGGTAGCCTACCCAGCGCGACCAGCCGCTCGGCCGGGATGTCCGCAGACCGGGCCCTACCGGATGGTAATGTTCGCTGCCTGAGAGGTCACGCAGGACGGCCTCGACCAGCTCAGGCACCATCTGGCTTCGCAGTAGGAGGGGCGAACCTGCGTGACCACCGTGCGAGCCCCCCGGCCGCAGAGCGCTGCGGTGCCGGGCCCCGGCGCACCGCCGGCCGCCCGCCCGCTCCGGATCGCGCTGCTGTCCTACCGGAGCAAGCCGCACTGCGGCGGGCAGGGCATTTACGTCCGGCACCTGAGCCGCGAGCTGGCCGCGCTCGGCCACAGCGTCGAGGTGTTCTCCGGCCAGCCCTACCCGGAGCTTGAGCCGGGCCCGGTGCTGCGCGAGCTGCCGAGCCTGGATCTGTACCGGGACGAGGACCCGTTCCGGCTGCCGCACCTGCGCGAGTACCGCGACTGGATCGACGTGCTCGAGGTGGCGGCGATGAAGACGGGCGCGTTCCCCGAGCCGCTCACGTTCAGCCTGCGGGCGCTGCGCGCGCTGCGCGGCCCGCCGCGGCTGACTTCGACGTGGTGCACGACAACCAGGTGCTCGGCTACGGCTTGCTCGGCGTAGCCAGGCTCGGGCTGCCGCTGGTAACCAGCATTCATCACCCGGTGAGCGTAGACCGGCGGATCGAGCTGCAGGCGGCCCGCGGCCTTTCCCGGCTGTCCAAGCGGCGGTGGTACGCGTTCGTCCGGATGCAGGGCCGCGTCGCGCACCGGGTCAGCCGGAACGGCCCGATCCTGACCGTCTCCGAATCCTCCAGGCGCGACATCTGCAAGGACTTCGGGACGGACCCGGACAGCGTGCGGGTCATCCCGCTCGGCGTGGATACCCGGCTGTTCCATCCGCGGCCCGCGCCGCGGGTGCCGGGCCTCATCGTGGCGGTGGCCAGCGCGGACTCGCCGATGAAGGGCGTGACCACGCTGCTGCGCGCGTTCAGCCAGGTGGGCCGCGATGCGCCGCAGGCGCGCCTGGTGGTGGTCAGCAAGCTCACCCCCGGCGGCCCGACCGACAGGCTGGCCGGCGAGCTGGGGCTGGCCGGGCAGGTGCGGTTCCGGCACGGGATGAGCCACGACGAGCTGGCCGGGCTGCTGGCCAGCGCCCAGCTCGCGGTGGTCCCGTCGCTGTATGAGGGGTTCTCGCTGCCCGCGGTGGAGCACATGGCCTCGGGAACGCCGCTGGTGGCGTCGCGGACCGGCGCGCTGCCCGAGGTGACCGGCGACGCCGCCGTGCTCGTCGAGCCGGGCAATCCCGACGAGCTCGCCGCGGTGCTGCGCCGGCTGCTCGGCCAGCCGCGGAGCGGGAACGGCTGGGCGACGCCGCGCTGCGGCGGGTCGCAGAGCGGTTCGCCTGGCCCGCGGTGGCCCGCGCCACCGTGGCCCAGTACCAGGCGACGATCGGCGCGCCGAAGGGAGCCGGGCCCTGCTGACCGTCAACTTCGGCCGTCTCGCCGTGACCGGGGGCACCCGCGTGCTCGACCTGGGCTGCGGCGCGGGCAGGCACGCGTTCGAGGCGCTGCGGCGCGGCGCGCACGTGGTCGCCCTGGACCGCGATGCCGCCGAGCTGGCCCAGGTGACCGGCATGTTCGGCGCGATGCACGAGGCCGGTGAGGCGCCGCCGGGCGGGTCCGGCCGGGCGGCGCTTGGCGACGCCACCGCGATGCCGTTCCCCGATGGCAGCTTCGACCGGGTGATCGCGGCCGAAGTGCTCGAGCACATCCCCGGCGACCAGCAGGCGATCAACGAGATCGCCCGGGTGCTGGCGCCGGGCGGCATCGCCGCGGTCACCGTGCCGGCCTGGCTGCCGGAGCGGATCTGCTGGGCGCTGTCCGACGATTACCACGACATCCCGGGCGGCCACGTCCGCATCTACACCCGGCCCGAGCTGGAGGTCAAGCTCGCCCGGGCCGGCCTGGCCGTCGGCCCGCACCACCACGCGCACGGGCTGCACGCCCCGTACTGGTGGCTGAAATGCGTCGTCGGGGTGCACGATGACGATCATCCGCTGGCCCGCGCCTACCACCGGCTGCTCGTCTGGGACATCATGAAGCGGCCGCCCGCCACCAGGCTGGCCGAGCAGGCGCTCAACCCGCTGATCGGCAAGAGCCTGGTGGTCTACGCGGCCAAGATGATGCGGCCGAACGGCGCTGCCCGCCCCGTCTCCCGGGAGCGCGCGCGTGTCGGCGCGTGATGGCCTGGCCTGCCGGCTGCAGGCCCGCCGGCATCCCCGAACTCCCCGGGATCCTGACCGCCGGCCAGGTGCTGGCTACCGGGCGGAGCGTGGCGGCCAGCCAGCAGCCGACCGGCGCGATCGGCTGGCCGGACGGGCACGCCGATGCGTGGAACCACGTGGAGTGCGCGATGGCGCTGACCGCGTGCGGGCTGGCCGGGCCGGCCCGGCGGGCCTACGAGTGGCTGGCCGGGGCGCAGCGCGCGGACGGATCCTGGCCGAAGAAGACGACCGGGAGCGTGGTGACCGACGCCGCCGCGGAGAGCAACCAGGTCGCCTACGTGGCCGTCGGTGTCTGGCACGAGCTGCAGGTGACCGGGGACGAGGAGTTCGCCGCCGCGATGTGGCCGGTGGTGCGCAAGGCGATCGGGTACGTGCTGGACCTGCGCGTGCCGCGCGGCGAGATCCGCTGGGAGCGGGACGCGCACGGCGCCCCCGCGACGTACGCCCTGCTGGCCGGCTGCTCCAGCATCTACCAGAGCCTGCGCTGCGCGGTCGCCCTGGCCGAGCGGGCCGGCGAGCCGCAGCCGGAGTGGGAACTCGCCGCCGACCAGCTCGGGCACGTGATCACCTGCCACCCGGAGGCGTTCGCGGACAAGAGCAGGTTCTCGATGGACTGGTATTACCCGGTCCTCGGCGGCGCGGTGCGCGGCGCCGGCGCGGCGGCCCGGCTGGACGCGGGCTGGGACGAGTTCGTCGAGCCCGGGACGGGGGTGCGCTGCGTCAGCGACGAGCCGTGGGTCACCGGCGCGGAGACCTGCGAGCTGGTGATGGCCCTCGACGCCGTCGGTGACCGGGCCCGGGCGATCGAGCTGTACGCGGCCGTCCAGCACCTGCGGCACGCCGACGGCGGATACTGGACCGGCTGGCAGGTCGCCAACCAGGTGCACTTCCCGGCCGAGCGCAGCAGCTGGACGGCGGCGGCGATGGTCCTCGCCGCGGACGCGCTGTCCGGTGCGACCGGCGGCGCCGGCCTGTTCCGGGACGCGGGCGCGCGGTCGGCCACCGCAGCCGCCGCACCGGATCCGGCCGCCTGCGGGTGCGCGGCCCAGCCCGCCCCGGCCGGCCCGGCGCGATAGCCAGCCGTCCGCGGCGATCACACCGGATCCGGCCGCCTGCGGGTGCGCGGCCCAGCCCGCCCAGCGTCGGCGGCTTGCGTTAGCCTGCTCACCTGATGATGTCTCGCAGAGCTTGGTGGTGGAGTCGGTGGTGACGTTTGAATCTGCCCTGGGTACGGCGCAGTCAGGCGCTGAGGCCGCGCTCAAGTCGGCGGGCGGCCTGACCAGGGAGCTGCGCAAGGCGAAAGCGGCGGCGGCTACCGGTCAGGTGCGTGAGCTGCGGCGCGCTCTGGACGCCGCCGCCGGGCTCGCGGCCGAGCTGTCGGCCGAGGTGCAGCAGGTTCACGACGGGTACGACATCGATGAGTCCGCGCACCTGGCCAGCGGCGACTACGCCAAAGAACTGCTGGCTGCGGCCGCCGATCGCGGGGTGGCGATGTTCGAGGAGGACGAACGCCTGCTGTGCTACCCCTCGATCGTGCGCGTCGTCCCGGCTGACTCCGTGGTCGAGGTCGACCGGCGGCGGGAGCGAAGACTGCGGCCATCGGTGCTGACCGGGCTGCTGGCAGCGGCGCAGCAGCGGCCGCCCAAGTTCCGCGCGGACCAGTTCCTCGAGAGCCTGGCCAGCGGTTATGACCTGGTGGTGGCGCGGGCGGGCAAGAAGCCGGACGCCGTTGCCCGCCTGGTGGACATCTGGGCCGTGCTGACATTGCTCCCCGGCCAGGGCAAGGAGTACACCCGTCCCGAGTTCGCCCGTGACCTGTACCTGCTCGACCAGCGCGGCTCCGGGCAGGCCAAGGACGGGCGCACGTTGCGCTGGCACGCGAGCAGCGGTACCCGCACCGCGGGGGTGCTGACGACCGTTGCCCGCACCGGGCAGCAGCAGCGGTACTGGGGAGTGTCGTTCACCACCGGGGAGCCACGGTGAATCCGGCGGGGCAGGCTGTTCCGCCCAGTGGCGTGCTGGGCGGCGGCGTCTTGAAGGCAGACGACTATGCCCGGTTCCTGGCGCGCGAATACCTGGCGGACTACCTTCCGGCCGGAGGGGCCGCCGTCAAGGTCGCGGTAGTGGGAGACGGCGGCGCGGCAGACCGGCTGGAGTCGGCGCTCGGCGCGGCCGCCGCCGAGCATAATGACCTGTTCGTGCGAATCTGCGCGGAATCGTCCCGGGTGCACATGATCGACCAGATTTTCTTTGCGATCTCCCGCGCCGTGGACTGGGAGTCGGTGGCGGCGGCCAGCGTGCGATCCGCCTACGCCGGCGCGTCCTTCCCCGTTCCCGAAGGCGCTGGCCTCACCGTGGCCGAGATCTCCCGCCATCATGACGTCGACGCCCGCGAGCTTTACCGCAGCGTCCGCCGGCTGCTGGAGCGCAGCCTGCTCGGCAACCCGCTGATCGTCACCGAGCTGGGCCGCGCCGTGCTGCGTCTCGCGCAGGCCCAGCTGGGCGCAGGAGACGTCGACGACGCTGAGCATGACGCGGTGCTCAGCTGGCTGCACGGGGAGCTCCGGTCGATCACCGCGGTCCGGTCAGCGCTCATCTACACCCGGATCGGCAGGCACAATGCGCGCGCGATGCTGGCCTCCACGGCAGCGCTGCTGCTGGCGGCTGGCTACCGCGGGCTGGTCGTGTGCTTCGACTACGGGCGGCTCGCCGAGGCCCGGCGGCCTCCGGTGGAGGCCAGATCGGGCTTCTACTACTCGAAGGCCGCCGTGCTGGACGCCTACGAGGTGCTGCGCCAGTTCATCGACGCCACCGACGAGCTGCGCGGCGTCCTCGTGATCGCCATCGTGCCGCCGGATCTGATGACCGATGAGGCGCGCGGGCTGCCGGCCTACACCGCCCTGCAGCTGCGGGTGGCCGACGAAGTCCGCGACCGGCGCCGGGCCAACCCGTTCGCGGCCCTGGTCAGGCTCGAGGTCCGGCTGGAGGCGGTGGCATGACCGCGGTCATGAGCCAGGAACTGGTCGCGCGCCGCCGGGCCGTTGAGGCGCTGCGCTCGGGGGTGCCGAGCTGGGACGCGGTCACGGTGCTCGGCTCGGGGCAGCCGGAGGCTGAGGACCGCTTCACCGCGCTGCTTGACCGCATGGCCGAGCCCCGGCTCTCTGACGCGCGGCCGCGCGGACTACTGTTCGGCGGCGGGTTCGGCTCGGGCAAGAGCCACCTGCTCACCCATCTCGGTCATCTGGCCATGTCATCGGGGTTTGTCGTGAGCACGGTCGTGATCAGCAAGGAGACGCCGCTGCATGACCCGGTGAAGACGTTCCGGGCCGCTGTCGGCGGCGCCGTGGATCCGGGCCGGGGGCATCACGTGCTGGAGGACGCCGCCGCGGCACTCGACCCGGATACGCCGCGCTATGCCGAGCTGAACCGGTGGGTGAACTCACCGGCCAGCGGCCTGGACGAGCGGTTCGCTGCGACCCTGCTGTGCCACGAGCGGCTGCGCGGCGGCGAGGTGCCCGGCGGCGATGAAACGGCTGCGGCCCTGGTGCGGTTCTGGGGTGGCGAGCCGTTGCGCATCTCCGACCTGCGCCGCGCCCTGCGGTCAGTCGGCGCGGCCGGGCTGTTCAGCTTCACCGCGATCATCGCCCGCGAGCTTGCCCGGCAGCGATTCAGTTTCGCGGCCCGGATGCTGCGCGCCGCCGGGCACGCGGGCTGGGTGATCCTCTTTGACGAGGTCGAGCTGATCGGCCGGTATTCGCCGCTGCAGCGCGGCCGCTCGTATGCCGAGCTGGCCAGGTGGCTGGGCGACGAGGACGCCGATCCTGCCCTGCCGCTGAGCGGGGTATTCGCCATGACCGATGACTTCGAGGCCGCGGTCCTGACCGGCAAGGACGACCGGGCGCAGATTCCGGCCCGGCTGCGCGCCAAGCAGTCACCAGACTGGGATGAGACCGCAGCGCTGGCCGAAAGAGGGATGCGTCACATCGAGCATGACATGCTGCTCCTCGACCCTCCCGACGACGGCGATCTCGATCGCGCCTACCTCGCGCTCAGGAAGTTGCACGCCGACGCGTTCGGCTGGTCCCCGCCGGATGTGCCCGGCCTGGAGCGGCTCGGCGCTACCCGGATGCGCCAGTACGTCCGGGCCTGGATCAGCGAGTGGGACCTGGTGCGGCTGGACCCGGCGTTCTCGCCGCAGACCGAAGTCGTCAACATCGCCAGTGACTACAGCGAGGACCGCGCGCTCGAGGACACGCCGGCCGAAGACGAGTCGGACGGTTCCGGATAGGCTCACCGGCCGGTGAGGGAGGCCGGCCAGCGGGGGCAGGGGGCGCCTGACAGATCGCGGAATGGGCTTGCCATCCGCCCGGCCGCCGCCTCGCGCTGAAGATACTGCCGGCTGCGCTACACGTCCCCGCTCTGGTCTCGCCGTCCCCGCGCTGGTCTCGCCGTCCCCGCGCTGGTCTCAGCGTCCCAGCGCTGGTCTGACCCGATCTCACCCGATGCCTTCGGCTGAACGTTCCAGCACCCGGAGCGAGCCCTCGGCGCGGACCTCGGTGAACGCGCCGGAGGCCAGCGCCCGCCGGTAGATCCGGTAGGGCGCCTGGCCGCCGTCGGCGGGGTCGGCGAAGACATCGTGGATGGCCAGCGCCCCGGCACGGGCCAGGTGCGGCGCCCAGCCCTGGTAGTCGGCCACCGCGGCCGCGTCGGTATGGCCGCCATCGATGAACAGCATGCCGAGCCCGGCGCACCAGAGCCGCGCCACGTCGGCCGACCGGCCCACGATCGCGATCACGCTGTCCTCAAGCCCGGACGCCGCCAGCGCCGACCGGAAGTGCGGCAGCGTGTCGATCCGCCCGGTACGCGGATCCACCAGTTCCGGGTCGTGATACGCCCAGCCGGGCTGGTTCTCTTCGGAGCCGCGGTGGTGGTCCACGGTGATCACGAACTGCCCGGCCGCCCGGGCCGCCGCGGCCAGGTAGATCGTGGACTTGCCGCAGTACGTGCCGATCTCCAGGATCGGCCCGACGCGCGCGTAGCGGGCCGCGGTCTCGTGCAGCGCCAGGCCCTCCGGCGCCGGCATGAAGCCCCTGGCCGCCTCGGCGGCCCTGGCGAACTCGGCCTCCACCCGACCGCCCCTCCCGGGATAGTGTGGCGCCATGCTCACGACGACGGCGGCCAGACGATGAGAGTACGCGTCGATCGTGACCTCTGCGAGGCGAACGCCGTGTGTGCCGGCCTGGTCCCGCAGGTCTTCGAGGTCGACGACGAGGACAACCTGCGCATCTTGGCTCCCGAGGTGCCCGCCGCGCTGGCCGCCCAGGTCAGGCGTGCGGTCGAGTCCTGCCCGAAAACAGCGCTCAGCCTGGACGAGTGAGGCGGCCCGCTACCCGGTGCGCAGCCGGGACAGCCGGGCCAGGGCTTCGCGCAGCACCTCGGTACGCTTGCAGAACGCGAACCGGACCTTGCTGGCGCCGGCCTCCTTGTTGTCGTACAGCACCGCGCTCGGCACGGCGACCACCCCGGCCCGCTGCGGCAGCTCGCGGCAGAACGCGACCCCGTCGCTCTCGCCCAGCGGGCGGATGTCGGTGGTGACGAAGTAGGTGCCGGCCGGCCGGTACACCTCGAAGCCGGCCGAGGCCAGCCCGGCGCACAGCAGGTCACGCTTGCGGCGAAGATCGTCGCGCAGTCCGGTGAAGTACGTGTCAGGCAGCCGCAGCGCCTCGGCCACCGCGTACTGGAAGGGACCGCCGCTGACGAAGGTGAGGAACTGCTTGGCCGTCTTGACCGCCGTCACCAGGTCGGCGGAGGCCGTCACCCAGCCGATCTTCCAGCCGGTGAAGGAGAACGTCTTGCCGGCCGAGCTGATCGTGACCGTGCGCTCGCCCATCCCGGGCAGCGAGGCGATCGGCACGTGCTCGCCGTCGAACACCAGGTGCTCGTACACCTCGTCGGTGACCACGAGCAGGTCGCGGGAGCAGGCCAGCCCGGCCACGGCGGCCAGCTCGGCCCGGGTGAGCACGGTCCCGGTGGGGTTGTGCGGCGTGTTCAGCAGGATGAGCCTGGTGCGCGGGGTGACCGCCGCTCGCAGCGCGTCCAGATCCAGCCGGAAATCCGGCGGCCGCAGGGTGACCGGCACCCGGACGCCGCCCGCCATCGCGATGCAGGCCGCGTAGGAGTCGTAGTACGGCTCCAGCGCGATGACCTCGTCACCCGGCTCGACCAGCGCGAGCAGCGCGGCCGCGACCGCCTCGGTCGCGCCGGTCGTCACCAGCACCTCGCGGCCCGGGTCGTAGTCGAGGCCGTACCAGCGCTTCTGGTGCCAGGCGATGGCGTGCCGCAGCTCGGGGATGCCCGGTCCCGGCGGGTACTGATTGCCGCGGCCGGCCAGGATCGCGTCGGCAGCGAGCTGGGCGATCTCGCGCGGGCCGTCGGTATCGGGGAAGCCCTGGCCGAGATTGACTGCTCCCGTCTCGGCCGCGAGCGCCGACATCTCGGCGAAGATCGTGGTCCCCAGGCCGGCCAGCCTGCGGTTGAGCAAGGGTCGGTTCACCCAGACATGACATCACGCCGCCGCGCCGGGCCGGGAGCCTGGTCTTGACCAGGCTCTAAACTTCGGGCATGCGAGTCGCCGTGTGCCAGATCCCGGTCAGCGCCGATCCGGCCGTCAACCTCGACCGGGTGCGGACGGCCCTGGCCGACGCCGCTGACCAGCGTGCCGACCTGGCCGTGTTCCCGGAGGGGACGCAGGCCCGGTTCGGCAGCGACCTGCGGGCCATCGCGGAGCCGCCGGAGGGCGCGTTCGGAAGCGGGATCGGGGAGACGGCCGGCAAGCTCGGCATCGCGGTGGTGGCCGGGATCTTCGAGCCGGCCGCCGACGGCCGGGTGCACAACACCACGGTCGCCTTCGACGGCACCGGCCGACTGGTCGCCTCGTACCGCAAGATTCACGTGTTCGACTCGTTCGGGCACCGGGAGTCCGACCTGGTCGCGCCAGGTGGCGAGCCCGTCGTCACCGACCTGGCCGGGCTGCGGGTCGGCCTGCTCACCTGCTACGACGTGCGGTTCCCCGAGCACGCGCGGGCGCTGGCCGCGCGCGGCGCCGAGCTGATCGTGCTGCCGTCGGCCTGGGCGGCGGGGCTGTTCAAGGAGGAGCACTGGGTCACGCTGGTGCGGGCCAGGGCGATCGAGAACACCGTGTGGGTCGCGGCGGCGGGCCAGGTGCCCGATCCAGGCGAGCGGCCGACCCACGCCCCGACCGGCATCGGCCGCAGCATGATCGTCGACCCGATGGGGGTGACCAGGCTGGATCTCGGCCCGTATCCCGGCGTGGCGACGGCCGAGATCGACAGCGACCTGACCGCCCGGATCCGGGCCGAGGTGCCGTGCCTGCAGCACCGCAGGCCGGACGTGTTCGGCGGTGCCGCGGCCTCTGGCTAGCCGCCGGCCGCGGCCGCCTGCCACAATGTCGGCTGCTCGGACGCCGGCGTGGCCAGGTAGCCGACCCCGGTCAGCCGCGACCCGGAGGCGGCGAGCGCGGTGATCGCCTGCGAGCCCCGGCCGTCGAGCCCGGTGCCGGCCGGCTCACGCGCCTTCCAGGCGATCCCGTCCCGCGACGACCACACGACGACTCGCTCGTTACCCGGCTGGCCGACCGTGCCGACCGCCTCGAATCCGGTGGCTGCCGCGGTCAGGGCGGTGACGGCGGCGCGCCCGCCGGGCGCGCTGAGCGGCGTCTGCTGCCAGCTGCTCCCGCCGTCCCCGGAGTACTCGAAGTACTCGGCGAACGGCGCGGGGCCGGCCGGGGTGGTCTCGGTCCCGGTGGCCACGATCACCCGGCCCCGGGCGGCGACCTTTTGCAGCACCGCCGTAGTCGAGCCGTCAGGCGCCCGCAGGCTGGTCAGATCCCACCGCCTGCCATCTGGCGAGGTCCAGACCGCGGGGAGGTCGCCGACCGAGCCAACGCCGACGAACCCGGTGCCGACGGCGGTGACCGCGTCCAGCTGCCGGGCGCCGGCCCCGTTCAGGTCACTGGCGGTTCCGTCCACTCCCCTGGTCCAGCCGGCCAGGCCGGCCGACCACCAGGCCGCCGCGACGGTCCGGGACGGAATGACGTGCCTGGTCACGTGCTTGTGCCGGCGGACGTGCGCGGTCCTGGTGACCGTCCGCGCGGGGATGACCCGCCAGCCCACGATGACGTAACCCGAGCGCCCGGCCGCGGCCTGGCTGACGGTGATCCCGGGACCGGCGAAGGCGGCCTCGCCGTCGGCCGCCTGCCAGCTTGTCCCGCCGGCCGAGGTGACGACGACGGGACGGCTCGACGTCCCGGTGGCGACCGCGCCGACCGCGAGCCAGCCCGCGCGCCCGTGGACCACGCTGGCGAGCGCGCCGAGGCCGGGGCGGGCGAGGGCCGCGGAACTGATCCGCCGCCAGCGGTCCGGGCTGCCGGACGACCAGATGGCCGGGTATCCGTTCGCGGTCCCCACGGCGACCCGGGCGCGGCCTGTCACCGCGATGCCGCTGACCCCGAGGGCCGGCCCTGTCGCGCCGGCGATGGCCCGGAAGCTGACGGTGCTGGCCTGCGTGCCGGCCAGGACCAGGTAGGGCTGCCGGCTGTCGGCGGCACGGACGGTGGACCCGGCCGCGACGACGGTCCCGCCCGTCGTCACCGTGATGCCCGCCAGCGATTGCGCGGAGCTGCCGAGGTTTGCGACGCTCCGCCACGTCTTGCCGTCGGTGCTCACCCACGCCACCCTGGCGCCCCCGGCCAGCTGGCCGGACACGACCGCGCCCTGGCCGCTGCCGCCGACGGCGGTGACCGTGAGGTGGTCCTTCTTCGCCGCGGTGATCGTGGCCGCCCGCTTCCAGTAGGAGCCGCCGGCCGACACATAGGCCACCGCGTCGCTCCCGGTCTTCCTGGTCGCGCCGGGCCGGATCGCCACGAAGCCGGAGCCGACGGCCGCAATGCCGGAGATCCGCCCGGCCTGGCAGGTGCGCCGGACTCCAGCTGGCACCGCCGTCGGTGCTGCGCCAGACGCCGTCAGACGGCAAGGCCCGGCTGCTGCCTCGGTTCGGGTGCCGACCGGTGATCTTGCCCTCGACGATCACGTGGCTGCCGCGGGCCGCCACCCGGCTGAGCCGGAGCACGCGGCCGCCGGAAGCGGCCAGGTGCAGGTCGGCGGCGGGCAGCCGCTGCCAGTTCAGCCCGTTTGCAGACGTCCAGGCGACCGGGCTGCTCTTGGCCGCGTCGCCGCCTGGCACGTTCTCGCCCACCGCCAGGTACCCCCGGCTGGTCCTGGCCAGCGCGATCACGCGATCGCCTGCCTTCAGCGGGACGATCTCCCTCCGCGGAGCCAGCGTCCACGCCTTGCCGTCCTGGCTGGTCCAGGCGGCTCCCTGGCCGAGGGCCAGCCAGCCGGCCTGGCCGCCCGGCAGCGCCGCGCCGCCGGCCACCAGCAGCGGGAGATCGGCCGGCGACGGCATCGAATCGCCCGGCCCGCGGACCGTGGCCAGCTGCCAGCTGTGCCCGCCGTCGGCCGACACGAGGAACTGGGCCCGGGGGACCCACTGGCCGGTCAGCGATCCGACGGCCACGACCGTTCCGCCCGACGCGGCCACCGCGCTGACCGACTGGAAGATGCCGCGGGCCTGCTGCCCGGGATCGGTGCCGAAGTCGGCTCCGGCCAGCCGGGCGGGCGGGTACTGACGCGCGACCGCGGCCCGGCCGGGCGCGCCGCCGTTCCCGCCGAACACGAGGAATCCCACGACGATGAGCACCAGGACCACGATCACGACGATGGCGGCCAGCCACACACCGCGGCCGACACGCCGGGCACCGTCTGGCGACCTGCCGGTGCGGCCAGAGAGCCTGCGCGCGTCGGCGGACAAACTGGAGGCACCGCCCGGGGAATTGACCAGGGACTTGGCCGAGATCCTGCCGTGGCCATTGGTGCCGGGCCAGGCGGACTTGCCGGAGGGACGGGCCTGGCCGGAGGGACGGGACCTGCCGGGTGGGTGGGATTTGCCGGACGGGCGGGACTCCCCCGGCGAGCCGGGCTCCCCCGGCGCGCGGGACTCCCCCGGCGGGCCGGACTCCCCCGGCGGGCCGGACTTCCCCAGCAGGCGGGACTTCCCCAGCAGGCGGGTTTTCCCCGGCGGGCGGGGCGGGCCGGCCGGTGCCGCCTGCGCGCGCTCCCACTCGGCTTCGGCGGGTTCCCAGTCGGCGACCGGCCGCTGCCAGTCGACCCCCGAACTGCGCCAGGCCCGCTGGGCACGCTGCCAGACCGACGGGCTGCTCAGCTCGCGGGCTTCCAGGCCGGCCTCGGTGTCCGCGGCCGCGGCGGCCGGCTCCAGGCCAGGACCGCCCGGGTAGCCCTTCAGCGCGGGCGTCGCGGCGACCACGGGCGGCTCGGCCGGCAAGGGGGTGTCCTGGTGCTGTCCTGCCGCGCCCGGGCCTACCGCCCCGGCGCGCGGATCTGCGCCACCGGCGCCCGGGCCTGCGGCGCCCGCTCCCGGGGCTGCGCCCGTCTCGGCAGGGACTGTACCCGGGTCCGGCCCTACCCCTGCCCCGGCGGGCTCGGGGCCATCGTCATGGCCGCTGGCATCATCGAGATCAGCGCGTCCCGGCCGTCCGTAGCCGTAGCCCTCGTCGCTGCCCGGGTCGCCGTAGCCGGGCCCGTATCCGTAGCCGCCGCTATAGCCGTAGTCGCCGACAGACCCGCCGCCGGGCGCTGGCTCACCGCCCCCTGGGTTGCCTGCCGTATCCGCCACTGCCCTCAGCCCGATTGGAGTGCATGTCCCCTGACGCGGGAGGATTTCTCGCGCCCCGATGACACTGGTCAGGCGCGAAGGCCCGTCCATCCCGTCATAGGTCAGGTGACTACCCTACGAGGCGGCACCATGGCTGTCCGCCGCAGTCGCGATTCCTCTTCCGGGATTCGCCTGTGATCCCGTACTGCGGCGGGTCGAGTCCCGGCGCGCTGCGGGCAGAGCGGCCGCGGCGGGCGGCAGCGGCCGGACCGTGACCCCACGCGCGGCGGACGGCAGCGGCCGGACGTGACCCCACGCGCGGCAGACGGCAGCGGCCGGACGTGACCCACGCGCGGCGGACCGCAACGGCCCAGGCGCAGCGGGCGGCAGCGTCCGGACGTGACCCTACGCGGCGGCGGGAGCGTCCGGACGCGACCCTCACGCGCGGCGGGCGGGAGCGTCCAGACCGCCCCCGGGCCCGGCGCAGCCGGGTAGCCTGGAAGGCGATCAGAAGTGGTTATCCGAGCGGAAGTGGGCGATGTCCGCAGTGTCTCCTGAGTCGCGGCGGGCGTCCGCGAGTCCTTCCGGGTCAGCAGGCGATCAGCAGCTCAACGGCGCAGCCGGGGCGCCCGGTGCGGCCGAGGAGGCCAGGCGGGATGAGGGCGTGCTGACGGTAGGCGCGACGGACTTCGGCCCGAACGAGCTGCTCGTCGACGAGCTGTACCAGCGATACCTGGCCGACCCGGCGTCGGTTGACCAGGCCTGGTGGAATTTCTTCGCCGACTACCAGCCGACCTCGGCCGGGCAGGGGCCCGTGGGCAGGCGCGAGTCCCCGGCTGGAAGCGAGTCCCCGGCGACTGCCGAGCAAGCCACGGCGGCTGCGCTGGCCGCCCCGGCGCCGGCGCCCGCCCCTGCCGGACCGTCGGCCGCTGCCGCCAGCCAGGCTGCCACCCCCGCCCAGGCTGGCGTCCCCGCCCAGGTTGCCACCCCCGCCCAGGCCGCCGTTCCTGCCGAGGCCGCCGTCCCTGGGCAGGCTGCCCCCACTGGCCTGGCCACCGTCCCTGTCCCGGCCACCGTCCCCGGGCCGACAGCCCCTGGGCCGACCGCTCCCGCCGGACCGGCGGCACCGCCGCCGGCGGCCGGGCGGCCGACCGCGGTCGCCGGGCCGCGGCCCGCAGCCGATGCGGAGCAGGTCAGGTTGCGCGGAGCCGCCGCGCGAACCGCCGCGAACATGACGGCGAGTCTGAGCGTGCCCACGGCGACGAGCGTGCGCTCGGTACCCGCCAAGCTGCTCATCGACAACCGCATCGTGATCAACAACCACCTGGGCCGCGGCCGCGGCGGCAAGGTCTCGTTCACCCACCTGATCGGCTTCGCGGTGGTCAAGGCGCTCCGCGTGCTGCCCGAGATGAACGACTCCTTCGCCGAGGTGGACGGCAAGCCGACGCTGGTGAGCCCGGCGCACGTCAACTTCGGCCTGGCCATCGACTATCACAAGGCCGACGGCTCGCGCCAGCTCCTCGTGCCCGGCATCAAGGCCGCCGAGGCGATGGACTTCCGGCAGTTCTGGATGGCATACGAGGACCTGATCCGCCGGACGCGGGCCGGCAAGCTGGAGGCGGACGACTTCGCCGGCGTGACCATCAGCCTGACCAACCCGGGCACGATCGGGACCAGTCACTCGGTGCCGAGGCTCATGGCCGGACAGGGATGCATCGTCGGCGTCGGGGCGATGGAGTACCCCGCGGCCTACCAGGGCGCGTCCGACGAGACGCTGGCGAGGCTAGCCGTGAGCAAGGAGGTCACGCTCACCTCGACCTACGATCACCGGATCATCCAGGGCGCGCAGTCCGGCGAGTTCCTGCGGACGATCAACGAGCTGCTACTCGGCGGCAGCGGCTTCTACGAAGAGGTCTTCCGCGCGCTGCGCATCCCCTACGAGCCGGTCCGCTGGGTGCGTGACCTGCCGGCCGGGCACGAAGACGACATCAGCAGGCCGGCCCGGGTGCACGAGCTGATCCACGCCTACCGGGTGCGCGGCCACCTGATGGCCGACACCGACCCGCTGGAGTACAAGCAGCGCAAGCATCCCGACCTGGACATCAACCAGCACGGCCTCACCCTCTGGGATCTGGAGCGGGAGTTCGCGACCGGCGGCTTCGGCGGCAAGCCGCTGATGAAGCTGCGGGAGATCCTCGGCGTGCTGCGCGACTCGTACTGCCGGACGGTCGGCATCGAGTACATGCACATCCAGGAGCCGGACGAGCGGGCCTGGATCCAGGCTCGCGTCGAGCGGCCGCACGACACATCGGGTCACGACGAGCAGATCCGCATCCTGAGCAGGCTCAACGTAGCCGAAGCGTTCGAGATGTTCCTGCAGACCAAGTTCGTCGGGCAGCGCAGGTTCTCGCTCGAGGGTGCCGAATCGCTCATCCCGCTGCTCGATGCCGTGCTGACCGAGGCGGCCACTCACCAGATGGACGAGGTCGTGATGGGCATGGCCCACCGCGGCAGGCTGAACGTGCTCGCGAACATCGTCGGCAAGTCATACGCGCAGATCTTCGGCGAGTTCGAGGGAAACCTGGACCCGCGCAGCATGCACGGGTCCGGCGACGTCAAGTACCACCTGGGTGCCGACGGCGACTTCGTGGCCTCCGACGGGTCCACGATCCGCACCTCGCTGGTCGCCAACCCGAGTCACCTGGAGGCGGTCGACCCGGTGCTGGAGGGCGTGGTCCGCGCCAAGCAGGACTTGATCGACAAGGGTGAACCCGGCTTTACCGTGCTGCCCTTGCTCCTCCACGGCGACGCGGCCTTCGCCGGGCAGGGAGTCGTCGCGGAGACGCTCAACCTGTCTCAGCTGCGCGGCTACCGGACCGGCGGCACCGTGCACATCGTGGTCAACAATCAGGTCGGCTTCACCACTGCGCCGGAATACTCCAGGTCGAGCGTGTACAGCACGGACGTCGCCCGCATGATCCAGGCGCCGATCTTCCACGTGAACGGCGACGATCCGGAGGCCGTGGTACGGGTCGGCAGGCTCGCGTTCGCCTACCGGCAGGAGTTCAGGAAGGACGTGGTCATCGACCTCGTCTGCTACCGGCGGCGGGGGCACAACGAGGCGGACAACCCGTCGTTCACCCAGCCGCTGATGTACGACCTGATCGATGCGCGGCGGTCCGTCCGCAAGCTCTACACCGAGGCGCTGATCGGCCGCGGCGACATCACGATAGAAGAGGCCGAGAACGCGCTCCGCGACTACCAGCAGCAGCTCGAACGGGTATTCACCGAGACGCGCGAGGCGGCCAGCCGGCCTGCCGAGCCCGGCGCGGTGGTACGGCCCGAGCCGGAGACAGAGGAGCCGATCAACTACGGCGCGGTGCCGACGGCGATGACCGAGGAGGCCATCAAGCAGGTCATCGACACCCAGCTGAACCTGCCGGAAGGCTTCACCCCGCATCCGCGGCTGCGGCCCCTGCTACAGCGCCGCGCCACGATGGTCAGCGAGGACGCGATCGACTGGGCGACCGGCGAGCTGCTCGCGTTCGGCGCTGTGCTGATGGATGGGCGCGCCGTGCGGCTGGTCGGCCAGGACACCCGGCGGGGCACGTTCGGCCAGCGGCATGCCGTGCTGGTGGACCGGCTGAACGGCGGGCAGCACACACCGCTGCGGCGGTTCAACTCAGGCAGCGCGAAGTTCTACGTCTACGACTCGTTGCTGTCTGAGTTCGCGGCCGTCGGATTCGAGTACGGGTACTCGGTCGTCCGGCCGGACGCGCTGGTCTGCTGGGAAGCCCAGTTCGGAGACTTCATCAACGGCGCGCAGACGATCGTGGACGAGTTCATCGTCTCCGGCGAGCAGAAGTGGGGGCAGCGTTCCAGCCTGGTGCTCTTGCTGCCGCACGGGTACGAGGGCCAGGGACCCGATCACTCCTCAGCGAGAATCGAGCGGTTCCTCAGCCTGTGCGCGCAGGACAACATGGCCGTGACATTGCCGACCACGCCCGCCAACTACTTCCATCTGCTTCGCTGGCAGGCCCTGTCCGGACGGCGCAAGCCGCTGATCGTCTTCACGCCCAAGTCCATGCTCAGGCTGAAGGCCGCGACCTCGGCGGTGGCCGACTTCACCGGCGGGTCCTTCCTTCCGGTGATCGCAGACCGTGAGGTGAGCGATGACGCGGCGCGCAGCGTGCGCCGGGTACTGCTCTGCGCCGGCAAGGTGTACTACGACCTGGCCGAGCGGCGGCGCGCCATCGCTGCCGAGACCGGTGCCTCCCCGGCAGGCGGCCCCGCCGCGCCCGGCTCCGCCTTGCCGGCCGCGATCGTCCGGGTGGAGCGGCTCTACCCGCTACCGCTGGCGGAACTGCAGGCCGAGCTGGCCAGGTACCCGTCCGCCGAAGAGATCATCTGGGTGCAGGAGGAACCGGCCAACATGGGTGCCTGGCCGTGGATGGCGCTGAAGCTCCCCGAGTGTCTTGGCCGGCCGGTCAGCCGCGTCTCGCTGCCGCCCAGTTCGGCGCCGGCCGGCGGTTCGGCCATCATGGCCGCCAGCGAGCACCGCGCACTGATCGACGCCGCGCTGCAGCCCGCTCCGCAGCCGGGAACGCGCCCCGCGTAGCCTGGAGCCCGGGCCTGGAGGTGTCGTGTTCCTGCAGGCCGGCAGCCGGAAGGCGGTGCGCGGGAAGATGGGCACGGAAGGCTGATGTACTTCACCGATCGCGGCATAGATGAACTCGAGGCGCAGCGGGGAGACGAACAGGTGAGCCTCGCCTGGGTGGCCCGGCGGCTCAGGGAATTCGTGGATCAGAACCCCGAGTCCGAGGCCAACGTCGACCGGCTGGCCAGCTGGCTAGTCGCGGTCAGCGACGACGATTAGCGGGGTTGCGCGATCATGGCAGATGTTGACTTCCAGCAGACGCGATATATCGTATGTGTGGTGCCGGTGCGGCCGACGGCGAGTCGACGCCCGGCGCAGGCAACGGAAGGATTCGCGTGATGCCACGCTGGACCATCGACTCTCCTACCACCCTGGACTTCGACGGTGTCGTCGCGCTCCGGGTCAGGATCGTCGCTGGCTCAGTCGCCGTGCTCGCCACCGCGGACCGGCCCCGCCTGGACGTGACCGAAGTATCCGGGCAGCCGCTGCTGGTGACTCATGAGGCGGGCATACTTACCGTCAGCTATGAGGACCTGACCTGGGATGGCCTGCGGGGCTGGCTCAGGCCGCAGCGGCATTCGGCGAACATCACGGTCACGGTGCAGAAGGACTGCCCCACGCAGCTCGGCGTGGTGAACGCGACCGCGATCGTGTCCGGGGTGTCCGCGCGGACGTCACTCAAGAGCATGTCCGGAGACTTGACGCTGGACGGCGTGACCGGTGCGGTGGACGCCAACACGGTCTCGGGCAATGTCGAGGCCCAGGGCCTGAACGGGAGCGTCGTCTTCAAGTCGGTCTCCGGCGACCTGACGCTGGCCGATGGCCAGGTCGGGCGCCTGGACGCGAAGACCGTGAGCGGCCGGGTGACCGCGGACGTCGGCCTCGCGCCGGCCGGTGAGATGCGGGTGGGTACGCTCTCCGGCGAGGTGGCGATCCGGCTCCCTGAGCACACCAGCGCCCGGGTGAATCTCCGTTCTACGTCAGGCCACGTGCACAGCGACTTCGACGCCCTGGACTCCTCTCGCGGACCCAGCTCGAAGAACGTGACAGGCACGCTGGGCGGCGGATCAGGCAAGCTGTCGGTCGCCAGCGTGTCCGGAGATGTCACCATCCTGCGGGGCAGCCGACGGCCGGCGCCAGACGAATCAGCCCCTGGCAAGACAGCAGAGCCCGGAACGGCACAGCGCGAATCAGCCCCGGGCGAGACAGCCGAGACAGCCGAGACAGCAGAGCCCGGAACGGCACAAGACGAATCGGCCCCGGGCGAGACAGCCGAGACAGCAGAGTCCCGAACGGCACAGCGCGAATCAGCCCCGGGCGAGACGACACAGCCCGGGACGGCGCAGGACCCACCAGCCCCCGGCGGGACAGCACAACCCGGAACGACACAGGACGAATCAGTCCCCGGCGAGACGGCACAGCCCGGAACGGCACAGCGCGAACCAGCCCCGGCCGAGACAGCACAACCCGGAATGGCACAAGACGAATCAGCCCCCGGCGAGACGGCGCAGCCCGGGACGGCGCAAGACGGATCCGCCGCCATGGGCGGCCCGGCGAAAGAAGGCGAGGCCCGATGAGTCCGGTGTTTCGCCACGGCAGGCTGCGGCTCTACCTCCTCAAGCTGCTCGATGAGGCACCCAAGCACGGCTACGAGGTGATCCGGCTGCTCCAGGACCGCTTCATGGGCGTGTACGCCCCGTCGCCCGGAACCATCTATCCGAGGCTGGCCCGGCTGGAAGAGGAAGGGCTTGTCACCCACGACGAGATCGACGGGCGCAAGGTCTACAAGATCACGGAGAAGGGCCGCGAGGAGATCCACGCGCGGATGGACGACCTCGCCGAACTCGAGGAAGAGATCAGCGAATCCGTTCGCGACATCGCGCGAGAGGTGAAAGAGGACGTCAGGGAGACCGTCCGGAGCCTCCGCGAGGAGATTGCCCGGGCGGCGCGGGACGTGCACCGCGAAGACAAGCGGCAGTCCTACGAGGAGACCCACCGGGCGTGGGAGGAGGCGAGCCGGGAACGCGAGGAGGCGCAAGGCCATCCCCCCGACGAGGCGCAGCGAGCCCGCGAGGAAGCCCGGTACCGGGCGGACTGGGCGCGCGAAGAGGCCCGCCGGCTACGCGAAGAGGCGCGTGATCGCCGGGACCAGGAGCGTAGCCAGGCCCGGCGCGGGCGCCAACATGAGTCCGAAGAGGCGCGGCGCGAGCGCGAAGAGGCCGCAGAGCCCGGACCCTGGGAACGCGATCCGCACCCTGGGGGACGCTCGCCGTACGAGGAGTGGGAGAGGGCAGGTGAGGAGGCAGGCGCGCGCTTCCGCGCGGGACACTCCCGGTCCCGCAGGGACCGGGGTGACTGGTCCGGCCTGCGGGACTGGCCGGGCTGGCGCGAGTGGCCCGGCTGGAAGGACTGGCCGGGCTTGCGGGAGTGGCCTGGCGGCCATGACTGGCCGGGGCCCGGACGTATGCCGGGCTGGCCCGATCCGGCCAGGTTCCGGGACCTGGAGCGGATCGCCCTCCAGTTCGCCGCGGACTTGCGGCGGGTGGCCGGGCACGCCAGCGCGATCGGCGAGGATGCTTTCGGCGACCTGCGAACGATCCTGGATGAGGCACTAGCCAGGATCCGTACCGAGATATTCGAGCCCGAGCCAGCACAGGACAAAGGCGATTCCCCGCCCAGGGACGACACCAGCGGGCCATCGCAGGATCGCCCCGCCGCCCCGGCGCAAGGCGAGGCCGCGGCGACTACGCGGGACGATGGCGCAGCTTCGGCGCGAGAGGATACCGCCGAAGACTCCGGGTGATCGTCCGGCGCAGGACGTCAGCTCGGGCAGGGCGGCCGGCGTGGCAGGCAGGCCTACCGGGTGAAGACGACCTTGCCGAATAGCTCGCCGGATGCCATCGCCGCGAAGCCGTCCCTGGCCGCAGACAGCGGCAGGGTGCGGTCGATCACCGGGCGCACTCCCGTCTGCTCGCAGAACCGCAGCAGCCTGCCGAGCTGATCCCGGGATCCCATCGTCGAGCCGATCACCGAGAGCTGCAGGAAGAACACCCGGTTCAGCTCGGCGGAGGGAGCCGGACCGCTGGTCGCCCCGCTGATCACGATGCGGCCGCCCGGCTTGAGAGCCCGCAGCGAATGCGGCCAGGTGGCCTGGCCGACGGTCTCCATCACCGCATCCACCCGCTCGGGCAGTCGCTCCCCCGAGACAAACGCCTGATCGGCCCCGAGCGCGACGGCCCGCTCCCGCTTGGCCTCGCTGCGGCTTGCTGCCCACACCCGGTACCCGGCCGCGCGGCCGAGCAGGATGAGAGCGGTCGCCACCCCGCCGCCGGCGCCCTGCACGAGAACGGTGGAACCAGGCTCGAGCCCCGACGCGGCGAACAGCATCCGGTAGGCGGTCAGGTACGCGGTCGGCAGGCAGGCTGCCTCCTCGAAGGTCAGCACGTCCGGCTTGGGCAGCAGGTTCCGCCGCGGCACGGCGACCCGTTCGGCGAACGTGCCGTCGTACCGCTCGGACAGCAGCGAGCGCCGGGGATCGAGGGTCTCATCCCCGGCGTACGCGCCGGCGTCCCCGACGACGGCATGCACCACGACCGGGTTGCCGTCCTCATCGAGCCCGGCGGCGTCGCAGCCGAGCACGATGGGCAGCCGGTCCTGCGCGACCCCCACCCCGCGCAGCGTCCACAGGTCGTGATGGTTGAGCGAGGCGGCCTTGACGGTGACGGTGGTCCAGCCAGGCTCGGGCACTGGCTCGGGACGGTCGCCCAGCTCCAGCCCGGCCAGCGGATTGCCGGCGTCGAAGCGCGCGGCGGTGACTGCGAACATGACCTGCACCTTAATGGCAGGCCCTCACGCATCGCAGCAGACGGGCCGCCCCGCACCCGGGCCGGACTCGCCGTCCAGGACGCCTGCCCGGGCCGGGCTACTGCCTGGCGACTCCCTCGGCGCGGGCCTGGCGGGCGACGGCAGCGGCCACGGCCGGGGCCACCCGCTCGTCGAAGGCGCCGGGGATCACGTAGTCGGCGGTCACGTCGCCGGCGACCAGGGCGGCGAGCGCATCGGCCGCGGCCAGCTTCATTCCCTCGGTGATCTGCGAGGCGCGCACGTCGAGTGCGCCGCGGAACACGCCGGGAAAGGCCAGCACGTTGTTGATCTGGTTGGGGAAGTCGCTCCGCCCGGTGGCCACCACGAGGGCATGCGCCCGGGCCAGGTCGGGATGCACTTCCGGCTCAGGATTGGACAGCGCGAACACGATCGAGCGCGGGGCCATCGCGGCGATGGCCTGCTCGGCCACGGTGCTGCCGGACAGCCCGATGAACACGTCCGCGCCGTTCAGCGCCTCCTCGGTGGAGCCGGCGTAGCCCGCCTTGTTGCTGACCTCGGCGAGCGCGGCCTTGACAGGGTTGAGCCCGTCCCGGCCCCGGTAGATCATCCCCTTGCTGTCGGCCACTGCGATGTCGCCGATGCCCGCGCGGAGCAGGATCTTCGTCACGGCCACGCCGGACGCGCCCGCCCCGGCCACCACCGTGCGCAGCTCGCCGAGCTCGCGCCCGGCCAGCCGGGCCGCATTGCGCAGCGCGGCCAGCGTCACGATCGCGGTGCCGTGCTGGTCGTCGTGGAAGACCGGGATATCGAGGATGCCGCGGAGCCGGTCCTCGATCTCGAAACAGCGCGGCGCGGAGATGTCCTCCAGGTTGATGCCGCCGAAACTCGGCGCAAGCGCGGCCACCATGGCGACGAGTTCGTCCACGTCGGTACAGTCCAGGCAGAGCGGCACCGCGTCCACTCCGGCGAACCGCTTGAACAGCAGCGCCTTGCCTTCCATGACGGGCATCGCCGCGGCCGGGCCGATGTCGCCGAGGCCGAGCACCGCCGTGCCGTCGGTGACCACCGCGACGGCGTTCGCCACCCAGGTGTAGCGGGTGGCCAGCTCGGGCTGGCTGGCGATCGCGTCGCACACCCGGGCCACACCCGGCGTGTACGCCATGGCCAGCTCGGCGTCGCCGGTGACCGGGACGGACGGGTGCATGCCGATCTTGCCGCCGCGATGCAGCAGGAAGACGGGATCGGCACTCTGATCAGGATGAACAGTACTGGGCACTTCGGTCACGATGACCCCCACGCGATGGAGCGAAGCTTCCCTGGACGCCGCGGGCCGGGGGCCGGCCGAGCACGGGGTAGCTGCCGCAGGCCGCGGACGTCTGTCAACGTACGGGGGTCACCCGTGTCCTCATTGTGCCACATCGACCGGTGTCCCCCCGGCCACCCGCGACACGGCCAGCCGCCACAACCAGCGGATAGCTGACGAGATCAGCCGGGCGATGTACTATTGGGCCCTGCCTTTTTGCCAATCCGCGTCCGCGGACGCAGACACGTAATACTCATCGGGGGCATTGGCCTAACGGCGTACTCCCGGCTGGCTAGGAATCACGAGTGGATCTGAACGGCTACGCCGAACTAGCGGTACGCCTGGCAAACGCCGCCGCGAGCGATGAAGAAGAAGCCGGCGGCGAAGGCGGCCACGGTATTTCTACCCTGGACGGGCTGCGCGGGCTGCTGACCGACCTGCAGATGCCTGACACCCGGGTAACCCGCAGCGACCTTGAGGCGATGCAGCTGCTGCGAGCGGAGTTCAGGCTGATATTCGCCGCCGCTTCGGAGGGAAACGACACCGGAGCCGTCGAGCGGCTGAATGCGCTGCTCATCCGGCATCCGGTGCAGCCGCAGATCTACCGTCACGACGACCACCCGTGGCACATGCACCTCACCGAGGGCGGCTGCATCACCGACAGGTACGCGGCCGGCTCGGCCATGGGACTGGCCACCATCGCCACGCAGTTCGGCCTGGACCGGCTGGGAGTATGCCGGGCTCCGTCGTGCGAGCGCGTCTTCATCGACACGAGCAGCAACCGGTCCCGGCGTTACCGCTGCGACCGGTGCACGTCCAGGGCCAACGTCACCGCGCTTCGGGCGCGCGGGCGGGGCGGCACGCCGGACGTCCTGCCCACCGCCGCCGTCTAGCCGGCGGGGTCCCGGCCGGCGGGGTCCCGGCCGCCGGGCAGCCGCGAATGACAGGCGGCCTTCCGGCCGGAAGGATCGCGGTCAGTAAGTCTCAGACAACGCAAGCCGCGCGGCGAGATGCGGCGTATGTATCTCGATAGCGAGACAACTCCGGCCCGATCTCGCGGCCGCGGGGTGCGTTACGAAAAAGATGCGACTTGACTACTTTCCAGACACTCAACTGATCAATACGATGTTGCCAACTCGCAGGCGTGTTTGCTGCACCCAACATGCACGGACCGAAAGAAGGTTCGGATATGGCAACTCAGTCGGTAGAGGCTCCGACCCGGCCGGCGGATGTTGGCCTCAAGCGGGAGATGGGGCTGGTCGGCGCCACCTGGGCGTCCGAGACCTCGATCATCGGCTCGGGCTGGCTGTTCGGCGCCTGGCTGGCCGCGGCAGCCGCCGGGACCGCGGCCCTGCTGGGCTGGATCATCGCCGGCGTCATGGTCGTCATCCTGGCGCTGGTGCACGCCGAGCTCGGCGGGATGTACCCGGTGTCCGGCGGGACGGCGAGATTCCCGCACTTCGCGTTCGGCAGCATCGCGGGCATCTCGTTCGGCTTCTTCTCCTGGGTCCAGGCGCTCACCGTGGCGCCGATCGAGTGCTTCGCGGTGATGCAGTACGCGTCCTACTACTTTCCCAGCGTCTACAACACCACGACGGGCGTCACGACGGGGGCCGGCTTCGGGTTTACCGCCCTCCTGATGGCGATCTTCACCGCGATCAACTTCCTGGCCATGCGGCTGTTCTCCAAGGTCAACGCCGGCATCACCTGGTGGAAGGTCTTGATCCCGGTCCTGGCCATCATCATCTTGTTCTTCAAGTTCCACCCCAGCAACTTCGGCTCGCACGGCGGCTTCATGCCGTACGGCATCAAGAGCCTGTTCGGCGCGATCCCGTCGGCCGGGATCGTGTTCTCCTACCTGGGCTTCGAGCAGGCCGACCAGCTGGCAGGCGAGATCAAGAACCCGCAGCGGAACCTGCCGCGGGCGATCATGCTCGCGGTCCTGATCGGCACCTTGATCTACGTCCTGCTGCAGGTCGTGTTCATCGGCGCGATACAGCCCAGTGCGCTCACGCACGGCTGGGCCGCGATAGCGAACAACACGGGCCTCAAGTCCGGGCCATTCGCCTTCATCGCCGGCGCGGCGGCACTCGGCTGGTTCGCGACGATCCTGCGGATCGACGCGTTCGTCTCCCCGTTCGGCACCGGCCTGATCTACACCACGTCGACCTCCCGGGTCAGCTACGGCCTGGCCAGGAACCGCTACTTCCCGCAGATCTTCGCCAAGACCGACTCCCGCGGCGTGCCCTGGATCGGCCTGATCCTCACGTTCTGCTTCGGCCTGCTCTTCCTGCTGCCGTTCCCGAGCTGGAAGTCACTGGTGGGCCTGGTGACCTCGGCCAGCGTGCTGATGTACGCCGGGGCGCCGCTGTCGCTCGGCGCGTTCCGCGGGCAGGTCCCGGATGCGGACCGGCCGTACCGGATGCCGTGGGGGCCCGTGCTGGCGCCGGTCGCGTTCATTTTCGCCAACCTGATCATCTACTGGTCGGGCTTCCTGGTGATCTGGAAGCTCGGCATCGTGCTGGTCATCGGCTACGTGCTGATCGGCATCTCGATGGCGTTCGACAAGCAGCGGCCGCCGCTGGACTGGAAGTCGGCGCAGTGGCTGCCGTTCTACCTGATCGGCATGGGCATCATCTCCTGGCAAGGCCAGTACACCGGTGCTGCCTCGACGCCGGCGCCGCTGGCGCCGACCAGCACCGGCAACATCCCGTTCTGGTGGGACATGCTGGTCGTCGCCGGGTTCAGCCTGATCATCTACTACTGGGCCCAGGCCACCAGGCTGCGCAGGGATGAGATGCTCAACCTCGTCAACAGGCAGGCAGGAGAAACGCCGGATCCTCGCCTTCACTAACCCGCTCCGCAACGCCGGCAGCGCGCGGCCTCGCCGATCAGTGATCGGCGGGGCCGTGCGGCATTCACCGCCGGGCACGGCGATAGCGCAGCAGCACGCGGCCCTCGATCAGGCCGGGCGGGACCGGCCCGAAGGCGCGGCTGTCCGCCGCAGCGCCGTTCGGGCTGTCGGATTGAAGCCACCAGCCATCGGGCTCGCGCCGCCGCGCCCGCTTCACCAGCAGCAGCGCGGGCCGCGACGGGTGCCAGGCGACGACGAGCTGGCCGGGGCGGATCCGCCCGGTCCGCAGCACCAGCAGCCAGTCGCCGGGCTGCAGCGTCGGCTGCATGGACCGCTCGGCGACGGCGACGCGGAGCAGCGGCCAGCGCATGCATCCCTCCCGGTGAGTTTCCCGGCCCTCGGGGTAGGGTCGGAGCTTGTACCCAATGATCCGACACGAAAGAAGGGCAGCGATGAGGCTCGCACGTCTCCTCGAACCTAAGACCACCGCGTACGCCCACTGCGACCTGCCCTGCGGCGTGTACGACCCGGCCCAGGCCAGGATCGAGGCCGAGTCCGTCAAGGCGATCGTGGAGAAGTACCGCGACAATGCTGATCCTGAGTTCCGCACCCGGGCGATCATCATCAAGGAGCAGCGCTCGGAGCTGGTCAAGCACCACCTGTGGGTGCTGTGGACCGACTACTTCAAGCCGCCGCACTTCGCGAAGTACCCGCAGCTGAACGAGCTGTTCAACGAGGCCACCAAGCTGGCCGGGGCGGCGGGCACCAAGGGTAGCGTCAGCGTGGACAAGGCGGACGAGCTGCTCTCCAAGATCGACGAGATTGCCAAGATCTTCTGGGAGACCAAGCAAGGCTGAGTTCCTCCGGCCTTTGCAGCCCGGATTGCCCGCACAGTGAGCAGGCAGTCCGGGCTGTTCCGTTGTGCCGGCGGCCTGTTTATCGGGAGCTGGCCGGCCACGGCCGCCCCGCTGCCGCGCGGCGGGTCTGTCCGCGCTCCGCGCGAGCGGTAAGTTTGCCAGCAGGAACAGCGAGCAGCGGGGCTGGCTGAGGGAGTGACGTGACAGACAAGACGACGCCGTTGGTGGGCGCGGCGAGCGCCGTAACGCCCGGAACCCACGCCCCGGGGACCGGCACGCTGCCGCCGCGGGACCCGCGCGATCAGGTGACCATCCGGCTGCCCGCCGAAGGCGCGTACCTGTCGGTGCTGCGCACCGCGACCGCTGGGCTGGCCGCCCGCCTCGATTTCACGCTGGACGAGATAGAAGACCTGCGGATCGCGGTGGACGAGGCCTGCGCCATGCTGCTCGCCCAGGCCGACCCCGGCACCAGCCTGGAGTGCGGCTTCACCCTGGGCCAGGACACGATGACCATCGCGGTGTCCGCGCATTCCCGGCTGAGACAGCCGCCGGCCAAGGACACGTTCGCCTGGACGGTGCTTTCCGCCCTGGCCGGAAGCGTCGATTCCAGCGTCGGCCCGGGCGACAGGGTCACCATCGTCTTGCGCAAGAGCCGCGGTCAGACGGGGTCAGGGTGACCGAGGAAGCCAGGGTCGAAGTGCCAGGGGAGCCCGAGTTCCGGGTGTCCGCTGAGTTCGAGATCACCGAGACCGCCGAGGTCACGGCGATCCGGTCATCGCACGCGGTCGAGGACCGGGCACGGGCCCGGGCGCTGTTCGAGCGGCTGGCCGGGCTGACCGCCGGCGACCCGGAACGGCTCAGGCTGCGCGGCGAGCTCGTCGAGCTGCACCTGCCGCTGGTGGAGTACCTGGCCAGGCGATTCCGCAATCGGGGCGAGTGGCTCGACGACCTCACCCAGGTGGCCACCATCGGGCTGATCAAGTCCATCGACCGGTTCGACCTCAGCAGGGGAGTGGAATTCTCCACCTACGCAACGCCGACAATCGTCGGCGAGATCAAGCGGCACTTCCGCGACAAGGGCTGGGCGGTCCGGGTACCGCGGCGACTGCAGGAGCTGAAACTCGCGCTCACCAAGGCCATCGGGGACCTGGCGCAACGCGAGGGGCGCGCTCCGACCGTGGCCGAGCTGGCCGCGCATTTGCAGATGAGCGACGAGGATGTGCTGGAAGGCCTGGAGTCCGCCAACGCCTACTCGACGGTATCGCTGGACGCCCCGGACTCCGGAGACGACGACGCGCCGGCCGTGGCCGAGTCACTGGGCATGCTGGACGACGCGCTGGAGGGCGTGGAGTACCGGGAGTCACTCAAGCCGCTGCTCGAGCGACTGCCGCCGCGGGAGAAGCGGATCTTGCTGCTGCGATTCTTCGGCAACATGACTCAGTCTCAGATAGCGGCCGAGCTGGGGATATCGCAGATGCACGTGTCCCGGCTGCTGGCCAGGACGCTGGCCCAGCTGCGCGAGGGCCTGACCGAGGACGAGTAACCCCGGTCGGCCCTGGCCGGGGTGGGTTCATCCGGCGAGCTAGCGACCCTTGGGTGAGCTAGCCGACCCGGGCCTGTCCTGGCGGCCGGACGGCGTCGGCCGGGCGGACGGCGCTGGCCGGGCGGACGGCGCTGGCCGGGCGGACGGCGCTGCCGCGGACGGCGCTGGCCGGGCGGACGGCGCTGGCCGGGCGGACGGCGCTAGCCGGGCGGACGGTGCGCGGTCGAATGCGTGCAGGCTCGGCGGCAGCAGCAGCGCGACGAACACCGCGATGGCAAGCACCACGGCGGGCGCCCCCCACTCCACCCGGCCCCCTTGCAGCAGGTAGATGCCCACGATGAGGGTGAACAACTGGCTGAGCAGGGCCGGAGTCCTGCTCCACGGCCGCGCCCGGGCGAGGCCCACGGCGATCACCGCGAGGGCCGCCGCGGTGCAGAACCCGATCACCGTGAGCGCGATGCCGCTGTCGAACTGGTAGGACCTGCCTGTGGCGGTGTCGATGGCCGACAGTACGGACGCGATGAACACACCGGCCGCCTCGGCCGCCTGCGCCCCGGCCGCGCCGAGCAGAACGACGGGACGATCCTGCATGCTTCACCTCTCTCCCGGGATGGCTACCCTGAGGCCGTGCGCGCGCTGCTGATCGTTAACCCCCATGCCACCTCCACGACTCCGCTTCGCCGGGACGTGATCGTGCGGGCACTGGCGTCCGAGATCGACCTGGAGGTCGTGGAAACACGCTACCGGGGGCACGCGGTCACGCTGGCGGCGGGAGCGGTAAACCAGGGCCATGACCTGGTGATCACGCTCGGCGGGGACGGCACCGTGCACGAGGCGGTCAACGGCCTGGTCCGCCCGCCGCAGGGACGGCAAGCCCCCGCCGCGGCCGGCGAACTGCCGGCGCTAGCCCCGATTCCCGGCGGGAATGCGAACGTGTTCACCCGGGCGCTCGGACTGCCCGCGGATCCGGTCGACGCGACCGGTCACATCCTGGCGGCTATCTGCGCCGGGCGGACCCGCAGCATCGGGCTCGGGCTGGCGGGCGAGGAGTATTTCACCTGCAGTGCCGGGCTGGGGATAGACGCGGAGGTGGTGCGGGCCATGGAAGGCCTGCGCGCCAACGGCAGGAAAGCCTCGGACTCGCTTTACTTGTGGATTACCTTCCGGCAGTACTACGCCGTCACCGACCGGCGGCATCCCGCGCTGATCCTGGAACGCGACGGTCATCCCCCGGTCGAGCGTGTCTTTGTCGGCGTGGTCTCCAATACCTCACCGTGGACTTACCTGGGCAGCCGTCCGGTCAACCTGAGCCCGATGGCGGGCTTTGACTCCGGGCTTGACGTGTTCGCGCTGCGCAGGCTTCGGACCGTTTCCACGCTGAACGTGATCCGCCAGATGCTGTCCGAGAGAAATGGCCCGCCGAACGGGCGCCACGTACTGAGCCTGCACGACGAGCCTGAGCTCACTCTCCGTTCCGAACGCCCGATAGCCCTGCAGGTGGACGGAGAGTACATGGGCGAGCACGAGTGCGTGGTATTCCGTTCGGTGCCGCGAGCGCTGCGGGTCACAGCCTGAGAGCGTGACCATCGCGTAGTCACAATGTGACGTATCTGACACCGAATTCGGCCCGAACCTTGACTGAATCTCTTGCGCCTGGCTACGCCGACTTGAAAGAGTAGAGACGATGCATCGCGAAATGCACGTGCCGCGCATCCCGGAGGGCGGGTTCCGGGGTAGCGACTCCAGGGTAACCGGGGTCGCAGCGGGGCATTAGCACCAACCGAGGTGTATCAAGCCGGGAGCATGCAACCCCGGCTTGCGGCTTAGCTCGTGAATTCGTTCACAAAGACCGGAACGAGGCGGCGGGTCCCGATGACCCGCCGACGAAGAGGAGTGGACCACATGGACTGGCGCCACCACGCCGCCTGCCAGGACGTGGATCCTGAGCTGTTCTTCCCCATAGGTAACACCGGTCCCGCGCTGCTCCAGATTGACGAGGCCAAGCAGGTGTGCCGGCGCTGCCCGGTGATGGAATCTTGCCTGCAGTGGGCGATTGAGAGCGGCCAGGACGCCGGCGTCTGGGGCGGGATGAGCGAGGACGAGCGTCGCGCGCTCAAGCGCCGTACCAGCAGGATCCGGGCTCGCGCTCACGTCTGAGCAGTTAGCCCGCACGCGCACCGGGATCCGCGCCGCCAACAGGCGGCTCTGACGGTGCGGCTGTCTCCACGGGCAAGTTGACCACGACCAGGGTGCCGCCGGCCGCGCGGCCGGTGATCTCCAGGCTCCCGCCGAGCTCCGAGACCACGAGCGTGCGGACGATCTGCAGGCCGAGGCTGGCCGCCGAGCTCAGGTCGAAACCCTCGGGCAGCCCAGCGCCGCTGTCGGCGACCATCACCGTGAGCTTGCCCGCGCGGCGTCGTGCCGTCACCTCAAGGCTCGCCATCCGCCCATCGGCCCGATCAGGGAAGCCGCCGGCCCCATCGGGGGAACTGCCAGCGCTGATCAGGGGAGCCGCCAGCCTGATCAGGGGAGCCGTCGGCCCAATCGAAGGAACCGCCGGCCCGATCAGCGGAGCCCGGCAGACTGGAACCGTCGGCCGACCCGAGACCGTGCTGGAGGGCGTTCTGCAGCAGCTCGGTCAGGACCATCGCCAGCGGCGTCGCCACCGCGGCAGGCAGCATGCCGAACGTGCCGTTGAGCCGCGGCGTGATGCCGAGCTCAGGCGCGGACACCTCGACCGCCATCGTCGCGACACGCGCAGCGACGTCGTCGAAGTCAACCACCTCGTCGGGGGTAAGCGAGAGCGTCTCGTGCACGACCGCGATCGAGCCCACCCGGCGCACCGCCTCCTCGAGCGCCGACCTGGCCTCCGGCTCGGACAGCCTGCGCGCCTGCAGCCGCAGCAGCGCGGCCACGGTCTGCAGGTTGTTCTTCACCCGATGGTGGATCTCCTTGATGGTCGCGTCCTTGGACAGCAGCTCGCGTTCGCGGCGGCGCAGCTCGGTCACGTCCCGCACCAGGATGAGCGCACCAGTGCGGGAGCCGCCGACGACCAGCGGGATGGCGCGCAGCTGCACGACCGACCCGTTCGCTTCCACCTCGGTCTCCCGCGGGCGGCGGCCGCTGGCGACGACCATGAGCGAGTCGTCCATCGGCTCGCCGGGCGAGCACAGCCGCGCCGTCACCGGGCCGAGGTCGGCTCCCACCAGGTCGGCGGTCAGGCCGAGGCGCCGGTATGCGGACAGTGCGTTCGGGCTGGCGTAGGTCACCCGTCCCACGCGGCCGAGCCGGAGCAGGCCGTCGCCGACCCGCGGCGACCTGACCAGGATGGGCTCCTCGCCGGGAAACGGGAAGGTTCCCTCGGCCACCATCCTGGCCAGGTCATCCGCGCCGCGCAGGTAGGTCAGCTCGAGCCTGCTGGGGGTGCGGGCGGAGTTCAGGTTGGTGTTCCGCTCGATCACCGCGATGACCTGGCCGCCGCGGGTGACCGGGATGGTCTCCGCGCGCACCGGCACGCCGCTGGTCCAGTCCGGGTCGCCTTCTCGGCAGATCCGCCGCTGGGCGATGGCTGCGTCAAGCAGCGGCCGCTGCCCCGTCCTGATCCGGAGCCCGACCACGTCGTCATGGACCGCCGTCGGCCCGGTAGTGGGCCGCATCTGAGCGATCGCCAGCCAGCCGTTGCCGTCCCTGACCGGCGCCCACAGGATCAGGTCGGCGAACGACAGGTCGGCGATCAGCTGCCAGTCGGACACCAGGGCGTGCAGCCACTCCACATCGCTCACGGTGAGCAGGGTGTGGCGGCTGGCCAGGTCGGAGAGGGAGGGCACGCCGTCATCATCCCACCCAGTGCGGCCTGGTCCCGCCGTGCGGCCAGCCCATGCCAAGCTCAGCCGTGCCCGCCCGGCCTGGCAGGATGCGCGCATGCGCGACGCTCGCCACCCGCCGCTGATGCCGCACCAGGCGGCCACGGCCCGCGTGCCCCCGGCCTGTACTGTGCGGCCCCCGGCCTGTACTGCGCGGCCCCCTTGCTATGCGGCTCGTGCTGCGCGGCCCCCGGCCTGTGCTGCGCGGCTCCCCGGCCCGGGTCCAGCGATCCTGGGCGGGCCGGAGGCAGCCGCCGCGGCGCGGCGGACGGTCGCCCGGTATGGAGCGCCGCCCGGATGCTCCCGCCGGCTTCCGGTTCCGGCGGGGGTTTCTTGCCTGCGGCCGGCCCACCGTGCCACCCTGACCGAACGCGACTTCGCCGCGATGCCGCGGACGCGGCCGCGGTACGACACCATGTCCGGACGCATGCGCAGGTCCTAAGGAGTACCCCGTGACCGCCTCCCCGGTTATACCGCAGGCCGGCGACCTGCCGCCGGAAGAGCCGGGACGCCCGCTACCGAAGTACTACACGGTGAAGCAGCGACTGCTCGAGCTGACCGGCGCGATGGGCCCGGGCTCCGCGGTCCCTCCTGAGCGAGAGCTCGCACGGCAGTACGGGACCTCGCGGACCACCGTCCGGCAAGCGCTGTCCGAGCTGGTCATCGAGGGCCGCCTGCTGCGCATCCAGGGCCGGGGAACGTTCGTTGCCAAGCCCAAGGTCGCTCAGGTACTCGAACTCGCCAGCTATACCGAGGGAATGCGGGCGCACGGCCTGCACCCACGGACGACCATCCTCGAGATCGGCTACGTCACGGCGGACGAGCACATGGCCGGCATGCTCGGCATCAAGACAGGCGGCCGGGCGGTCCGGGTGCACCGGCTCAGGCTCGCCGACGCGGAGCCGATGTCCATCGACACCTCGCACCTGCCCGCGCGTCGATTCCCCGGGCTACGCCGGCAGTTGGGCCGCCACCGGTCACTGTACGAGACGCTGACCGCGCACTACGGCGTGCAGCTCGCCGAGGCCGAGGAGACGATCGAGACCGTGCTGGCCGGCCCCGAGGACGGCCGGCTGCTCGGCGTGGACGTGGGCCTGCCGCTGCTGCTTTTGTCCCGGCACGCCTTTGACATCGACGGCAAGCCGGTCGAGTGGGCCCAGTCCTGGTACCGCGGCGACAGGTACAAGTTCGTGACCCGGCTGCGCCGCCCAGCCGGGGAGCCACCCCAGTAAACGCCCGGTCATCGAGGGGCACCGGCACCGTGGCGGGCAACACGACGCTCGCCGTTGCGGTCGTCGCCGTGGCCCGTGACCACGGTGGTGAGTTCCACGGCGATGAGTTCCAGGCGGGTCGACGAAGCGGGCAGATGCAACAAATTCGTTCCGCCATTTTCTCGAAACTACGTTCGATCGTCGACTGCGTTCGATAAAATAATTGAATACGGCCAAGCACATGGACGGCGGTTGCCAGGGAGGTGAGCCACATGCCTGACGGCCCTGCGGCTTCCCCCGGCACCCCGGACGAGATCGCCGGGCTAGAAGCGACCGTGGCCGACGAGATCGCGGCGGGGGTATTCGGCCCGCCGCCCGATGAGCTTGCCGACCTGCTTCCGGATCCGGACTGCGGTCCACCAGTGGGGGCGGACGCCTGGCTGGGAGAGCTGGCCTCGCCAGTCAGGGACGCGGTCCTCTGTGCAGGGCCGGCTGCGCACGCGGGCGCATACGGCGAAGACCAGGAGCCGGTCCCGGCCGGCGTCATCAGTCACGACGGCCAGGGCCCCGGCGGACCCGGGTTCGGGTCGGGAACGACCCTGGATGCCCTGCCGCCGGGGCCGGTGCTGGCAGCCGCGCTGGACGATGCCTGGAACGCAGGGCTAGCGCGACTGACCGATGATGAGCTGGCTGGGGTCATGCTGGCCTGGCGACGGTGTGAATCCCGGGCCGCGGCCGGCCTGCTCGCCGCGGCAGGCGAGCTCTCCCGCCGCCGGATGGCCAGCGGCGACCAGCAGGTGATCGAGCACGTCGATGATGAGCTGGCCGTGCTGCTGACTCTGACCGGCCGTGCGGCCGGCCGGCTGCTGGAGTTCGCCGACAGTATGGCGCGGTTGCCGGCCACCATGGCCGCGCTTGGCCGCGGGCAGATCGACCGGCCCAGGGCCGATGTCATCGCCTACGAGACCGGACTGCTCGATGACACGCTCACCGCGGCCGTGGAGCAGCTAGTGATTGAGGATGCCCCGTCGCTGACCACCGGCGGGCTGCAGGCCCGGCTGCACCGGGCGGTGCTGGCCGCCGACCCCGACGCCGCCAGGCGCCGGGCGGAGAAGGCGGCCAAGGACGCCCGGGTAGAGCTGATCAATGAGCGATCAGGCACCGCGGGGCTGGCCGGGCGAGACCTACCGGTACCGGCCGCGCTGGCGGCCGATCAGCGGATAGACGCAACGGCGCGAGCGCTAAAGGCGGCCGGGGCCGTGGCGACTCTGGCTCAACTGCGGGCCGCCGTGTTTCTCGGCCTGCTCACCGGCCACGATCCGCTCAGCTTTCTGCCTGACTCCCAGCAGCCCGGATCCGGTCCCGATCGTGAGCCGGGCACGCCCGAGCCGGGACGGACCAGGCCGGGACCAGGCACCACGCCCGGACCATACCGCGCCCCCGGGCCAGATACCGCACCGGCTTCAGGCGCCACGCCTGGACCATGCTGCGCGCCCGCGCCAAACACCGCACCGGCTTCAAGCACCACCCCCGAACCATTCTGCGCGCCCACTCTAAATGCCACACCGGCTTCAAGCACCACGCTCGCTCCGTGCTGCACACCGGAATCAGACACCACACCGGCTTCAGGTACCACGCTCGAACCATTCTGCGCACCCGGGCCAGATGCCAGACCGGCTTCCAGCACCGCCGCCGAGCCGGATACCCGGGGCGGCCCGCTGATACGGCGCGGGTCGGTCCACCTGACCATGCCGCTCGCCGCCTGGCTGGGCATCAGTCAGTCCCCCGGAGAGATCGCGGGGTTCGGGCCAGCCTCGGCCAGGACCTGCCGCGAGATCGCTGATCTGATCGCTGAGAACCCCGGCTCCCGCTGGTGCCTGACCCTCACCGACGCGCGCGGACACGCGGTTGGACACGGGTGCGCACGCAGGCCACCGCCGGGTGAGACCCCGGGACCTGGGAGGCTCAGCTCACCGAGTAAGACTCCGGCACCCAACATGGCCGGATGCCCGGACCGGATCATCGCCTGGCTCACTGGGATGCGCACAGGTCCGGTGCAGGCTGGGACCTGTAGTCACGCCCGCGAAGTCACCGGTTACCGGATACCCGAGTCCCTGCATCACATCGTGAAGACCCGGCAGCGAACCTGCTCGGCCCCGTGCTGCGCCCGCCAGGCCGGACGCTGCGATGACGACCATACCGTCCCCCATGACCAGGGCGGCCGCACCTGCGAATGCGACCTCGCACCGCTCTGCAGGAAACATCACCGGGCCAAACAGACTCAGGGCTGGCGCCTGATTCAGCCCTCTCCCGGCGTTCTGGTCTGGGAGCTGCCACACGGCCGGCGCTATATCGTGACCCCGGGCGTATATCCCATCTGACACGACCCGTCCGCGATACCGGACCGGTGTCCCATCCGAGACGAATCGCGCAGCCCCGGGCGTGTATCCCGTCCGAGACGAGTCGCCATGATCCCGGACGCATGCCCCGGGCGTGTATCCCGTCCGAGACGAACCGCCCATGCCCCGGGCAGGTGTCCCATCCGAGACGAACCGCCCATGCCCCGGGCAGGTGTCCCATCCGAGACGAACCGCCCATGCCCCCGGGCAGGTGTCCCATCCGAGACGAACCGCGCATGCCCCGGGCGTGTATCCCGTCCGAGACGAACCGCCCATGCCCCGGGCAGGTGTCCCGTCCGAGACGAACCGCCCATGCCCCGGGCAGGTGTCCCATCCGAGACGAACCGCCCATGCCTCGGGCGTATATCCCCTCTGACATGACCCGTCCGCGACACTGGACCGGTGTCCCATCCGAGACGAGTCGCGCATGCCCCCGGGCGTGTATCCGGTCCGAGACGACTCGCCATGATCCCGGACGCATGTCCATCCGAGACGAACCGTCCGCGACCCCGGACGTATGTCCCATCCGGGACGAACCGTCCATGATGTGACCATCGTGGTCACCCCGGCCGTCCGTGCTGTCCGAGGTTGGCACGGCCCGGCGGATCAACTGCATTTGTCCGCTGACGCGAACAGCGCGCGCGGGCGGCTGCGGCTGTCCCGTCCAAGGTGACTCGCTGGTAACGTCGCCGCATGACCGAAGGCCCCCAGACGCCACCGCACGGCGGTGCGCTTGCCGTCGCCGCCGCCCGCCGTCACGGCGTGACCACGATGTTCACGCTGTCCGGCGGACACGTGTTCCCGCTCTACGACGGCGCGGTGAAGGCGGACCCGCCGCTGCGGCTCGTGGACGTCCGGCACGAGCAGACCGCGGTGTTCGCAGCGGAAGCCACCGCCCGGCTGACCCGCACTCCCGGTCTTGCCGTGCTGACCGCCGGCCCGGGGGTGACCAACGGGGTGAGCGCGATCACCACCGCGTACTTCAACGGCTCCCCCGTGGTCGTGCTGGCCGGCCGGGCCTCGGACTACCGCTGGGGCTCCGGCAGCCTGCAGGAGATAGACCACCCGCAGCTGGTGGTGCCGGTGACCAAGCGAGCCTGGACAGAGCACGAGACCAAGGGAATCCCGGCGGCGGTGGACGAGGCCTTCCGGCTGGCCGCGACCGCACACCGCGGCCCGGTGTTCCTCGACATCGCGCTCGAGGCGTTGTTCGGGCAGGGCGAGGCACCGCAGGGACAGACCCGGGCACCGCAGGGACAGACCCAGGCACCGCAGGGACAGACCCGGGCACCGCAGGGACAGACCCGGGCACAGCCCGCCGGCGCTGGGAGCGCTGGGCGGCCAGAAGCGGCTGCTCCGGTCGATCCCCAGGCGGTCAACCGGATCGCCGGCCTGCTGGCCGCCGCGCAGCGTCCGGTGCTCGTCCTCGGCTCGGACGTCTGGCTGGACGGCGCGGACACCCAGGCGCGGCTCGCCGCCGAAGAGCTACGGCTGCCCGTCGTCGCGAACGGCCAGGGCCGCGGCATCTTGCCAGCCGGTCACGAGCTGCTGGTGACCCGGGCCAGATCCACCGCCCTGCGCGAGGCGGACCTGGTCCTGGTGGCTGGCGCGCCGCTGGACTTCCGGCTGGGGTACGGCGAGTTCGGCGGCCAGGGCGGCAGCGCCGCCGGCCCAGGTCGTCCACGTGGCGGACGCGCCGGAGCAGATCGCGACGCACTGCGCCCTGGCCGCCTCCGCGGCCGGGGACCTGTCCGGCTTCTTCGCCGCGCTCGCGGGCTCCCGGGCCGGCGGCGGGAGCGAGCCCGACTGGCTGACCCGGCTCCAGGACGCCGTAAAGGCAGCCACCGAAGCAGACCGGCAGCTGCTGTCCAGCCAGGCCAGCCCCATCCATCCGATGCGGATCTACGGCGAGCTCAACCGGCTGCTCGACGATGACGCGATAGTCATCGGCGACGGCGGGGACTTCGTCTCGTACGCGGGCAAGTACATCGAGCCGACCCGGCCCGGCGGATGGCTCGATCCCGGCCCCTACGGCTGCCTGGGCACCGGGCTCGGCTATGCCATCGCCGCACGGGTCGCCCGCCCTTCGGCCCAGGTGGCCCTGCTGCTCGGCGACGGGGCGGCCGGGTTCTCGCTGATGGACGCGGACACGCTGGTCCGGCACCGGCTGCCGGTCGTCATGATCTGCGGCAACAACGGGATCTGGGGACTGGAGAAGCACCCGATGCGCGCGCTCTACGGCTATGACGTCGCCGCCGACCTGCAGCCGCAGTGCCGGTACGACGACGTGGTGCGCGCGCTGGGCGGCGCAGGGGAACTGGTCACCGAGCCCGGGCAGATCGCGCCCGCGCTGCGCCGGGCGTTCGATGCAGGCGTGCCTTACCTGGTCAACGTGGTCACCGATCCCGACGTCGTCTACCCGCGATCGACCAGCGGCCTTTGAGAGCAGACGGGCGGCGGCCGGCGGCGGGATCCGTCTCCGGACCTCAGCCGATGACGGCGATCAGGTCACCCTCCTGCACGACGTCGCCCTCGGCAACCGCCAGCTTGGTCACCGTCCCCGGCGTCTCCGCGATGACCGGAATCTCCATCTTCATCGACTCGAGGATGACCAGCGTGTCACCTTCGTCTACCTCGGCGCCCTCGCTGGTGACGACCTGCCACACGTTCGCGACCATCTCCGCGCGGACTTCCGCCACCGCGCCTCCTTCCGTCATGCCCGGCTGAGGGCGCGCCTGCCGACGACCTTGCTGAGCGCCTCGATGACTCCCGGATCGTACTCGGACGCCGTATCGAGCCGCAGCCGCTCCAGGGCGGCCGAGGCGCGGTCCCGGTCGGCGGAGCTGCCGACCAGGTCGTCGAAGGCGTTGGCCGCGCGAATGATCCGGCTGGCCACCGGCGGGGTGGCCTCCCGGCCTCGCGCGGGCTCGCTCTGTCTCCTGACAATATCCGCGACCTGGTCGAGCACGCCGGTCTGGCGTATCACGTCGGCGCCGAGCTCGGCGATGCGCCGCTGGTCGGCCGGTGAAGCCAGGACGGTCGCGCCCCCGGGGATCGGGTCGCGCAGCGAGAGCTGGCCGATGTCGTGCATGAGCGCCGCGTACTCAAGCTCGAGCAGCTGAGGCTCGCTCATCCCGAGCTCGCGACCGACCGCCACGGCGAGCCTGCTCACCCGGCGCGAGTGCCCGCCCTCCACGTAGCCGCCGACCTCCGTCATCCTCGACAGCGCCCGCACGGTCTCCAGGTAGGTGGTCCGGATTCCCGCGTACCGGCGGAACGCGACCTGGGAGACCAGCAGCGGCCCGGTGAACACCCACACCGCAGCCAGGCCCATGACCTCGGAGGAGAACGCGATCAGCAGCGCCGACGCGCCCACCGCGGCGCCGAGCGGCAGCTGCACCCGCAACTCGTCCCAGAGCGCCACGCTGAACCTCGCGCCCAGCTCCCCCGCCCTGATCAGGGCGCTGAGGACCGCGTCCACGAACCAGGCGAGCACGACCAGCAGGGCCATCACCGCCAGCGCGACCCACCACCGGTCGCGGATGAGCGCGGTCGGCGCCAGCGGCCGGAAGACGAAGGCGACGCAGGCCACCGCGATGAGCCGCGAGGCCATCCCGTCGAGCTTGGCCGGGCGGCCGGCAGCCAGGTGCGGCAGTGCGCCGATGATCATCCCGCCGACGGTGATCGCGATCACCTGCAGGGCGGACTGGACGGCAGGCCGGTCGCCGATGCCGAGCAGCAGCGCATAGCCGAGCGCCCCGGCGGCCGCGATCGGGGCGGACTCACGGTTGCCGGGCAGCCTGATCCGCAGTAGCTCGCCCAGGGCGACCAGGGATCCGAACGCTACGGCGTCCCCAGCCTGCACGATGCCGGCCGCCGCCGTCCGCGCGATCGCAGCGACGGCGAGCATGCCCGCGGCGGCTATGACCAGCATCTGGCCCGAGTCCATGGCCTGCCATGAACTGCCGCGCGACCCCGGTTGCTCGGCGATCACAGCCGGCTCAGCGGCTTTCGATGACCCGCAACGGCGCGGTCGGGTCGTCGTGATCCTGGGCGGCCATCCCGTCGGCGCGGCCGGACGGCGGGACCACGGGCGCGGGCCGTTCCCAGCCGTCGCGCTGCAGCGCCGTGACGAACGCGTCTACCAGCGCGGGATCGAACTGGGTTCCCGACCACTTGCGGAGCTCGGCGACGGCCTCGTCCACCCGCCGCGCGCCCCGGTAGGAGCGGGTGGAGGTCATCGAGTCGAACGCGTCGGCCACCGCGATGACCCGGGCGAACTCGGGAATCTCGTCGCCCGCCAGCCCCAGCGGATAGCCCCGGCCGTCGATCCGCTCGTGGTGGTGCATGATCCCGGCGAGCGCCTCGTCCAGGAAGCCGATCTCCCTGACGATCTCCAGCCCGCGCATCGGATGCAGCTGGATCGCCGCGAGTTCCTCCTCGGTGAGCCGCCCCGATTTCTGCAGCACCTTCGTGGGCACGCCGAGCTTCCCCACGTCGTGCAGCATGCCCGCATAGGTGATGGCCTCCAGCCGGCCGGGCCGCATGCCGATCTCGCGGGCGAGCATGGCCGAACCCCTGGACACTCGCTCGCTGTGCCCGCGGGTGTAGAAGTCCTTGGTCTCGACCGCCTTGCACAGCGCAGCCATGGTTGCCTCGTAGGCCTTCTGCTGCGCCGTGTACTGGCCGATCGCCCACCTGGCCACGAACAGCGGGATCAGCACCAGGACCGGAGCGAACGGCCCGACCACGCTCCAGAGCGCCGCGATGAGCAGCCCGAACGCGGCATAACCGAGGTCGGAGAGCATCAGCCGCAGATCCAGCCGGCGCACCGCCCTCGGTGCCTGGTCGCCGTCCCTGGTCAGCCTCAGCACGCCCCTGAGCAGCCCGTGGTTGACAACCAGGTGGACCAGCGCGGCCACCGCGAACGGCCCGATGATCTGGGGGAAAGACGCCTTGTCCGGGATCCCCGCCCGGCCCCCCAGGGCGACGAAGACTGAGCCCGCGGCGTAGGCGCTCAGCGCGTACATGCCCCCGTTGAACAGCCGCTGCACGACCAGCAGCCCGCGCCGGAGGCGGAGCGCCGCGACGGTTCCTACGATCGCGGCCCCGACCGGGCCGAGTAGCACGACGGAGGCAAGCGTGGCGGCATAACTCGGTGACCAGGTGAACTGACGCGGCCCGCGAGGCGCCGAACTGGACTCACAGCCGAGGAACAGGACCGCCAGCACGGCGAGCATGGGCCAGTCGATGGTTGCCAGCGGCCCGCGCGCTATCAGGAAGGCAGCCGCGACCACGACTACGGTGACGTAGACCCAGGTAGCCCTCGACAGCCTGCTCAAACGGGTTCCCCCTAGCGGGTGACAGGGTAAACGCGCGGCTGGGAATCCGGCGCTGTCACCCCCAAGAGACTCCCCGGCGCAGCCTGACCCTACTCCTCGCCCTACCCCCGTCCCGGTCGAACGCGAACGCGTCAAGCGCCTGCATGCGGCCACCTCCTGAACCAACTTGCACAGGCGTCAGCCCACCACAGTGCGGCCTGCCACCTAGATTAACCCGAACGCCGGGGCGCGCGCAGGCCCAATCACTACGTGCGCATAACGTGATCCAGATTGCGCAGACGGTAGTCGCAGCTCGCCAGTGGCCGGACCCTGGCTTCGCAGCCGGTGGCTCACTCGGCCTGGAACTCGGTGACCTCAAGCTCGACGCGGACCTGCCGGATCCTGGTGAGCACCCGCGACCGCAGGTCGCTCGGCACCAGGTCGCTGCCGCAGTGCTTGTGCACCAGCTTCTTCACCACTTCTTCGAGGCCGTATTCCCGCAGGCACGGCCCGCATTCGACCAGGTGCTGACGGATCTGGGCGCAGTTGGTGCCATCGAGTTCGCCGTCAATGTAGCTGTAGACCCGGGCCAGCACCTCGCTGCACGGAGTCTCGTGCGGATTCCCGCAGCTCATCGGTCATCCTCCTCCGGCTCGCCCGCAGCAGAGGATGATGCCCCGTCCTGCGACCTGACCAGCCCCCGGTCGGCGGCGTAGTCCTGCAGGAGCTCACGCAGCTGCCTGCGGCCGCGGTGCAGCCGCGACATGACCGTTCCGATGGGCGTCCCCATGATGTCCGCGATCTCGCGGTAGGCGAAGCCCTCCACGTCGGCCAGGTAGACCGCGATCCTGAATTCCTCGGGCAGCGCTTGCAGCGCCTGCTTGACGTCGGAGTCGGGCAGCCGTTCCAGAGCCTCGCTCTCCGCCGACTTCAGCCCGGAGGACGTGTGCTCGGCGGCCCTGGCCAGCTGCCAGTCCTCGATGTCCTCGGTGCCAGCGCGCTGCGGTTCGCGCTGCCGCTTGCGGTAGGTGTTGATGAACGTGTTGGTCAGGATCCTGAACAGCCACGCCTTGAGGTTGGTCCCCGGCTGGAACTGGTGGAAGGAGGCGTAGGCCTTGGCGAAGGTCTCCTGGACCAGGTCCTGTGCGTCCGAGGGGTTGCGCGTCATCCGCATGGCCGCGGAGTACAGCTGATCGAGGTAGGGCAGTACGTCCTGCTCGAAGCGCTGGCTCCGCTCCGTGAGCGTCTCCGGGACCGGACTCACCCCCTCACCGGCCGCTGTCGCTGACCGCCACGGGCCGGCACCCTGCGTGCCGGGCGCGCTGCGACCGTATGGGCGGGAGGATACATCCTCCGTGCGGGTGAGATTGAGGCGAGGCACGGCCGGGCGGGCCGGCGGCGTGCGGCCGACTGCGAGCATGTCTCGTGGAACAGCGCCGGCCAGCCCTTCATTCCTGCCCGGGCGTGAGTGAAGGGCCCGCAGCGGGGAAAGCTCTTAGCCGGGGATGCGAGAGACAGGGGTGACGGTGGCAGCTACGGCTAGCCCTCTCGCCGTGGCCGGGGACGCTTCACTGGCGGGCTACTGGCGCTTCCACCGGGCCGTCGCGACCGCGCAGCTCGCCGCGTGGCTGCCGCTGGCCGGCAGTTCCTGGTGGACATCTCCGGACCGCGCGGACGCTGCGCCGCGCAGGCGGCCAGGGCCGGGCACAACGTGCTCCGGGTGAATGCCGAGTCGGTGCCGGGCAGGGCCGGCCACGGGCCGCGCCGGGACGGCGGAGTGGCGACCGTCACCGCCGATCCGGGGAACCTGGGCTTCCTGGCCGACGGCTGCGTGGACGGGGTGATCGCGGACGATCGCGCGCTCTCGCGGTACATCGCCGCGGAGTACCTGGCCGCCGAGATCGCCCGGGTGCTCAAGCCCGGCGGGCGCCTGCTCGCCAGCGTCGACTCGCTGGTACTGGGCATGGCGGTGCTGGCCGAGCAGCGTCACTGGGCGGAGCTGACGGACCTGCCGAGCGCGGAGGTGCTGCTCATCCCGTGGCCGGACGGTACGTTCACCCGCTGCTACGGCACCGCGCACCTCAGGGATCTCTGCGACGAGGCCGGCCTGGAACCGGACACGGTCCGGCCGCGGACGGTCCTGTCCCCCTCCATGGTCACCCGGATGCTCAGCCGGGACCCGAAGGCGATGGCGCGGCTGGTCCAGGCGGAGCTGTCCGCGGAGGCCGACGAGTCCGTCGGCATCCAGCTCGTGGTCATGGCACGCAAGCCCGGCTGAGCGCCTGCGCCGGTAACCGCCGCGCCCGGTCGTACTTGGACTGGCAGCGGACGCACCGGGCCGCCTCAGGGCGCGCCTCGAGCCGCCCCTCCGGAACGAGATCACCGCAGTCGACGCAGGTACCGTAGGCCCCGTTCGCTATCCGGCTCAGCGCGTCAAGTACCCGCCCGCGCTGCTCGCGGGCCGCCTCGAGAACCGCCTCGCTGCGGTCGGCCTCGGAGAGATTGGCGCCGGCGTCCGCGGGGTCGCGCGGGTAGTCAGCGGCCGCGTCGTCTACGTGGTTCTCCCCCTGCAGCACCGCGATGGACCTGTCGAGGTCGTCGCGGATCTCCTCAAGGCGCTTGCGCGCTATGGCGGTATCCACGGATCCTTACCTCCTGTCCGCATGGCCGGCTGCGTGCACCTGGGGCGCACTGCCCGGCCGGTACGGGATTCAGAACAAAGTCCCGCCGGAACTGGCAGCAGCGCCGTCCGGCGGATGGGCATCGGACGGCCCCGACCTGGGCCGCGGCGCGGGCGGCGAGGCTGAGGCGGCGTCCGATACGGCTTCGGTCAGCTCGGGGCCGTTGTTGCGCACGTTGTTCACCGCGGTCGAGACCGGATGCGACGTCAGCCCGCTGGAGGCCGCGGGAACCAGGAGCGGTGCCACGCTGGCGACGTCGGTGTTACCGGGATCGAGCCAGTCCGGCCAGGCGGACGGGGTGATCACCATCGGCATCCGGTCGTGTATCCGGCCGACCTCGTCTTCGGCCCGGGTGGTGATGACCGTCGTCGTCCAGAGCCAGCTATCCGGGTGATCGTCGGGGACAGACGGATCCCGCCACAGCTCGTAGAGGCCGGCGAAGGCGAGCACGCCGCCGTCCGCGCGGTAGATGTAGTACGGCTGCTTGCGCTTGCTGCCGTTGGCGGTGATCTGCTGCCACTCGTAGAAGCCGTCGGCCGGGATCAGGCACCTGCGCCGCGCGAACGCGCGCCGGAACGCGGGCTTGTCGGCCACCGTTTCCGACCGGGCGTTGATCATGCGGCTGCCGATGGCGCGGTCCTTGGCCCAGTAAGGCACCAGGCCCCAGCGCACGACGCGAAGCTGGCGCTCGGCGGGCTCAGCGGGCTCAGCGGACCCGGGCGACGCGCTGTCGCCGGAAGCGGGGCCGTCGGATGACCCGGACCGCCTGGTCAGGACCGCGTAGATGCGCTTGGTCGGGGCCACGTTGTAGTCGGGTCCCAGATCGGTCTCGACGCGATCGCGCTGCACGCCGAACTCCTCGAGGAGTTCGGCGCGCCTTCGCGCAGACGCGAACCGACCGCACATACCTGGTCCCCCTGACCCCGCTTTCCTCACAGCACCTGTGCCCGGAATCTGATTGTTTACCCTATCTCCTCGTTCCGGCCACCTTCGGCTGCGAAGGATTCTTCCTACCCCGCAGCCGGGGGCCAGTACGCTCGCACCATGCACCCAGCCGCAGCAGGCCTGCCCGCCGACGGCGGCCCGTGGCCCGCTCCCGCCGCGGACCGGCCGGTCCGGGCCGTGCTGCGGCTGCCGGGCTCGAAGTCGATCACCAACCGGGCCCTCGTGCTGGCCGCCCTGGCCGACGGCCCGACGGTGATCGCGGACCCGCTGCGGGCCAGGGACACGCTGCTGATGGCGGGCGCGCTGCGCGCCCTGGGCGCGAGCGTCGAGGATTGCGCCGAGGGCTGGGCGGTGCGGCCGGGACCGATGGATCACGACGCCCAGGTCGACGTGGGCAACGCAGGGACGGTGCTGCGGTTCGTGCCCCCGGTAGCACCACTCGCCGCCGGCGACGTCCGGTTCGGCGGCGATCCGCGGGCAGCGCAGCGTCCGGTCCGGCCGCTCATCGGCGCCCTGCGCGCGCTCGGCGCCGACCTCGACGACGGCGGCCGCGGCGCCGTTCCGTTCTCCGTGCACGGGACCGGCCGGCTGACCGGCGGCCCGGTCACCCTGGACGCGTCGGCCTCGTCCCAGTTCGTGTCGGGTCTGCTGCTCGCGGGCAGCCGCTACGACAAGGGCCTGGAGGTCCGGCATCAGGGACCGCCGGTGCCGTCCGCGCCGCACATCGCGATGACGGTGCAGATGCTGCGGGACGCGGGCGCGGAGGTCGAGGAGCACGGCCCGGGGACGGGGCAGCCTGGCAGGCGCCCCGATGCCTGGCGGGTATGCCCCGGGCCGCTGCGGCCCGGATACGTCCGGGTCGAGCCCGACCTGGTCAACTCGGCTCCGTTCCTGGCGGCGGCGCTGGTCACCGGCGGCACGGTGACGATCGCCGGATGGCCGGCCCGGACGGTACAGCCCGGCGATCACATCGCGAAGCTGTTCAGCCTGATGGGCGCGACCTGCGAGCTGACCGCGGACGGGCTGACCGTGACCGGAACCGGCACCGTCAGCGGCATCACCGCCGACCTGCGAGACGCCAGCGAGCTTGTGCCGGTGCTCACCGCGGTCGCCGCGGTCGCCTCGTCTGCCTCGGTGTTCACCGGCATCGGGCACATGCGGGCGCACGAGACCGACCGGCTGGCCGCGCTCGCCACGCAGATCAACGCGCTGGGCGGCCAGGTGACCGAGCTGGCCGACGGGCTCGAGATCCGGCCGCGGCCGCTGGCCGCCGACGGCGTGTTCGCCAGCTTCGACGATCACCGGATGGTCATGGCCGCTGCCGTGCTCGGCCTGGCCGTCCCCGGTATCCGGGTGCAGAACGCGGCCACCGTGGCCAAGACCTTCCCCGAGTTCACCCGGCTGTGGGCGCAGATGCTGGGCCTCGAGCCCGATCACGGCCTGATCACGGAGCGCCCGTCCTGACCCGGCGACCCAGCCACGCCGGCCTGGACGAGGACGATGTCAGGGTCAGGCCGGGCCGTGGCTCGCGGCCGCGGACGCGCAGGCGGCCCGCCCACGAGGATGCCGCCGAGGCGTTCGTGGCCAGCGTCGATCGCGGCCGGTACGGCTGCCTGATCGGCGACCGGCCGGTCGTCGCGATGAAGGCACGGGAGCTCGGCCACCGCAGCGTGGTAGTCGGGGACCGGGCGGCGCTGACCGGGGACGCCTCGGGGGCACCGGGCACGCTGGCCCGGATCGTCCGGGTGCGCCCCCGGACATCGGTGCTGCGCCGTTCGGCCGATGACACCGACCCGGTCGAGCGGGTCATCGTCGCCAATGCCGACCAGATGGTGATCGTCACCGCGCTGGCCGATCCGCCGCCCGGGCTCCGGTTCATCGACCGGTGCCTGGTCGCGGCCTACGACGCCGGCCTGGACCCGCTGCTCTGCCTGACCAAGGCGGACCTGGCCGCGCCGGACGACGTGCTCGCCGTCTACCGGCCGCTCGGCTTTCCCTACGTGGTGACCGGCAGGCCGCTGCGCGAGGAGGTGCTGGATGACCTCCGGGCCCGGCTGGCCGGGCGCGAGAGCGTGCTCATCGGCCATTCGGGCGTGGGCAAGTCGACGCTGGTGAACGCGCTGATCCCGGAGGCCGGCCGGGCGGTGGGCGTGGTCAACCCGGTCACCGGCCGGGGCAGGCACACGTCGTCGTCGGCCGTCGCCCTCAGGCTGGACAGCGCGGCCGGCCGGGGCTGGGTGATCGACACGCCGGGGCTGCGCAGCTTCGGGCTCGGCCACATCTCGCCCGATCGCGTGGTGCGCGCCTTCCCGGATCTGGCCGAGGGCGCCGCCGGGTGCCCGCCGGGCTGCACGCACCTGGAAGAAGCCTGTGCGCTGGACGACTGGGCGCGCGAGCACGGTGCCGAGGCCCGGCTCGATTCGCTCCGCCGGCTGCTGCGCAGCCGGGAAGGAGCCGACGACTAAGAACGCCGGGCGCGTGGGGTGCGCCGGGCGCGAGGGGTGCGCCGGGCGCGCCGGGCTGGCGCCAGCCCGTTCGGCTAAATCGCTGGTCCCGCGAGCCACGGTGCCGCGGCCAGCCGATACGCGGTACCGTTGCCGGCCATGGCGGGTTACGACGACGATCTGCGCTTCGCGCACGTTCTCGCCGACGCGGCGGATGACATCACTACCCGGCGGTTCCGCGCGCTGGACCTCCAGGTAGAGACCAAGCCGGATCTGACCCCGGTAACCGACGCCGACCGCGCGGTGGAGGAACAGCTGCGCAGCGTGCTGCGCCGGGCCCGGCCGCGCGACGCGGTACACGGCGAGGAACTGGGCAAGATCGGCATCGGGCCCCGGTGCTGGGTGGTGGACCCCATCGACGGGACGAAGAACTACGTCCGCGGCGTGCCGGTCTGGGCCACCCTGATCGCGCTGATGATGGGCGACGAGCCGATGGCCGGCCTGGTGTCCGCGCCCGCGCTCGGCCGCCGGTGGTGGGCCGCGCGGGACGGCGGGGCCTGGACCGGGCGGGGCCTGACCAAGGCCACCCGCTGCCAGGTGTCCGGGGTGCAGCGGCTCCAGGACGCGTCCTTCTCCTATTCCAGCCTCTCCGGCTGGGAGGACACCGGGGCGCTCGACGGCTTCCTCGGCCTGTCGCGTTCGGTCTGGCGGACCCGGGCCTACGGGGATTTCTGGTCGCACGTCCTGGTGGCCGAGGGCGCGGTCGACGCGGCTGCCGAGCCCGCGGTGTCGGTCTGGGACATCGCCGCGATCCAGGTGATCGTGCACGAGGCGGGCGGCCGGTTCACCGACCTGTCCGGTGTGGCCAGGCCGGATGGCGGCAGCGCGGTGTCCACCAACGGGCACCTGCACGACGAGGTTCTGAGACTGCTGAGCGGGGTAAGCTGAAACCTGGCGTCACAAGTTCACAAAGAGGTGACGGCGCTGCCGTGGCCAGCCCCGATCCGGGGGAGTGATGACATGAACGTCCGGGATGGCATGACCCAGCTGGTCCTCACCATCGGGCCCGCCCACACGCTGCGCGAGGCGGCGCGGCTGATGTCCAAGCGCCGGGTCGGCGCCGCGGTGGTTATCGATCCCGAGCTGGGGGGCGTGGGCATCCTGACCGAGCGAGACGTCCTCGACTCCCTCGCCGCCGGGCAGGATCCAGACCGTGAGCTTGTCGCCCAGCACCGCACGCACGACATCGTGATCGCCGCCCCCGGCTGGACCCTGGAGCAGGCGGCGGCCGCGATGGTGCACGGCGGCTTCCGTCACCTCGTGGTCGTGGAGGGCCAGGACGTCACCGGCCTGCTGTCGATGCGCGACATCGTGCGCTGCTGGTCGACCGCCGGGGCGGCTTCCGCCACCGCCTGACCTTCCCCGGCTCACGACCGGTCAGCGCCTGACTGCGGCGTCACGCGCGCGCTGCGAGGCTCCCCGCGCCGCGAGTAGGATCACGGCCAGGAGGGAGACGCTGACATGCGATTCCAACCCCTGATCCACCGGATCTCCCTGGTCCCCGCCATCGCCGCGGCCGTCGGCTTCGTGCTGGCCGGCTGCGGCAGCGGCGGTTCCTCGACCCCCTCGTCAAGCTCATCCCCGGCCGGCTCGTCTTCGGCCGGCTCGTCCTCGACAGGCTCGTCCTCGGCTGGCTCGTCCTCGGCCGCCGAGTCCGCGATCAAGGCCAACTGGGAGGCCTTCTTCTCGGCCAGCACGCCGGTCCCGAAGCGGGTGTCGCTACTGCAGGACGGACAGCTGTTCAAGCCGCTGATCGAAGCACAGTCCAAGTCATCGCTGGCGTCCTCGGCATCGGCGAAGGTGACGAAGGTGACGAACATATCGTCGTCGCAGGCCACGGTCACCTACTCGATCCTGGTCGCGGGGACGAGCGCCCTGTCCGGCCAGAAGGGCGTCGCGGTGAACGAGGACGGTACCTGGAAGGTCGGCATCAAGAGCTTCTGCGGCCTGCTCGGGCTCGAGAAGTCCTCCGGGCTGGTCAAGATCAGCGCCCTGCCAGCCGCCTGCTCGTCCGGCTAGCGGAAGGTCATCTTGGCGACAACGACCGAGGTGGCGGCGGTCGCCCGCCGCGGCGGCCGGCCTGTCGCGCTGGCCGCGCTGTGCACCCTGCTGTTCCTGACCTTCCTGGACAACACGATCGTCGCCGTGGCGCTCGGCAGCATCCAGCTCGATCTGCACGCGAACGTGTCGTCGCTGCAGTGGGTGGTCAGCGCCTACGCTCTCACCTTCGCCAGCATCATGCTGGCCTGCGGGATGATCGGTGACGAGCTCGGCCGCAAGATCGTCATGCTCTGCGGCGCCGGGGTGTTCTGCGGCGGCGCGCTGGTATGCGCGCTGGCTCCCAATGTCAGCGTGCTGATCGCGGGCCGGGCCGTCATGGGTCTCGGCGCGGCGGCCAGCGAGCCCGGGACGCTGTCCATGCTGCGGCACGTGTACACCGAGAAGCGCGCGCGGGACCGGGCGGTCGGGATATGGGCCGCGGTGTCCGGGCTCGCGCTGGCCGTCGGCCCGGTCCTCGGCGGGGCGCTGGTCGGCTGGTTCAGCTGGCGCGGGATCTTCTGGTTCAACCTGATCTTCGGCGTCGCCGCTCTGGCCGTTGCCGCGATCGTGCTGCCAGAGAGTGCGGATCCGAATGCGAACCGGGTGGACACCGCGGGCACGCTGCTCGGCGCGGCGGCCCTGTCGGCGCTGCTGTTCGCGGTCATCCACGGGGAGAGCGCCGGATTCGCCGCGCCGGAGGTTCTCGCGCTGTTCTGCATCGGCACGGCCGCGGCTGCGGCCTTCTTCTGGCGGGAAAGCCGGGCCGCGCACCCGATCCTGGACCTGCACTTCCTGCGGGTGCCCGCGTTCGCGGTCGCTAACGTGGCGGCGTTCTGCACGTACTTCGCCACCTTCGCGATCTTCTTCTTTACCGCGCTCTACCTCGAGGAGGTGGTCGGGTACTCCGGGAACCACATCGCGCTGGTCTTCCTGCCGATGACCATCCTGATGATCCTCACCTCGGTGCTGGCCGGCCGGTGGACCACCTCGGTGGGCGCCCGCTGGTCGCTGTTCGGCGGCTGCATGCTGTTCAGCATCGGACTGCTGCTGGCCAACCTCAGCCTGAGCCCGCATCCGGACTACTGGACGCTGGCGCTCTCGCTCGGGCTGACCGGCATCGGCATCGGCGCGACCGTGGTGCCGATCACCTCCTCGGCGCTCAACTCGGTGCCGCCGGAACGCTCCGGCATGGCCGCGTCGGCGACCAACACCAGCCGGGAGATCGGCGCGGTGACCGGCGTGGCCGTGCTCGGCGCGCTAGTGAATGCCCGGCTCAGCTCCGGCCTCATCGGCCAGCTGAAAGCTCTCGGCATCCCGGCCAACTTCCAGGCGATCGTCATCCACGCGGTGGAGACCGGCGGCGTCCCGTCCGGCGGCAACACCGCGGGCGCCGGCGGGGCGGCGGGGGCGGGACACGCCTCGCTGGTGCAGAAAGTGATCGAGGCCGCGTATTCGGCGTTCCAGTCCGGCCTGCGCGCGGCGCTGTACCTGTCGGCCGCCCTGGTGTTCGCGGCGGGCCTGCTGGCCCTGGTCGTGGGCATGCGCTCCCGCCGGGTCGGCTAGGCCCCCGCCCGCGGCGCGGCGCTGGCCCGGACCCCGTAGTGTGCTGCCATGCCTAGCCGGACGGCCCTGGGATCTGCGTGGCGGGTCCTCGTCGGCAGGCCGCTGCGGGCGTCCGAGATCTCCAGGGAGCAGATCACGCCGCTGGAAGGGCTGCCGGCGCTGTCGCTGGACGCGCTGACCTCGGTCGCCTACGGACCGGAAGCGATCATCGTCGTGCTCGCCGTCGCGGGCGCGGGAGCGCTGCATCTGATCCTGCCGATCACCGTGGCGATCGTGGCGCTGCTCGCCATCCTGGTGTTCTCCTACCGGCAGGTGATCGACGCGTACCCGGGCGGCGGCGGCGCGTACGCGGTCTCCCGCGCCAACCTCGGCGCCCGCGCCAGCCTGCTGGCCGCGGCGGCGCTCGTCATCGACTACACGCTGACCGTGGCCGTGTCCATCGCGGCCGGCGTGGGCGCGCTCACCTCCGCCTTCCCGCGGCTCGTCGCGGACACGGTGCCGATCTGCCTGCTGATCCTCGCCGTCGTCACGCTGCTCAACCTGCGCGGCCTGGGCGAGGCGGCCCGCGCCTTCCTGCTGCCGACCGCGGTGTTCATCGTCGGCCTGCTGGCCATCATCGCGATCGGGCTGATCCACCCGCTGGCGCTGCATGTCCCCCAGCCCGGTCATTCGCTGCTGCCCACCAGCAACCTGGAGCCGGTCGGCGTGCTGCTGGTGCTGAAGGCATTCTCGGCCGGCTGCAGCGCGCTGACCGGCGTGGAGGCCATCGCCAACGGCGTGCCGCTGTTCAAGGAGCCGAGGGTCGCCCGGGCCAAGCTGACCGAGATGCTGCTCGGGGTCATCCTCGGCGTGATGCTGCTCGGGCTGGCGGTGCTGGCCCGCCGCTGGGATGTCGGGCCGCGGTCGGGCCAGACCGTGCTCAGCCAGATCATGGCCATGGCCGTCGGCAGGCACTGGGCGTTCTACATCGAGTCGCTCACGATCACGCTGGTGCTGGCGCTGGCCGCCAATACCTCGTTCGGCGGCCTGCCCGTGCTGGCCAGCCTGCTGTCCCGCGACCATTACCTGCCGCACCTGTTCTCGCTGCGCGGCGACCGGCAGGTGTTCGCCAACGGCATCTGGGCGCTGGCCCTCATGTCCGGCGTGCTGCTGGTCGCGGTCGGCGGGAACACCAACACGCTGATCCCGCTGTTCGCCATCGGGGTGTTCATCGGCTTCACGCTGGCGCAGAGCGGGCTGGTGGTGCACTGGCGGCGCGCCAGGGTGCCGCGCTGGCGGTTGCGCGCGACGATCAACGGGCTCGGGGCCGTGGTGACCGGGACGGCAACCGTCATCTTCCTGGTCTCCAAGTTCACCGAGGGCGCGTGGGTCGTGGTGGTGGCCATACCCGCGTTCATCTTCCTGTTCCTGCGGATCAGCGCCTACTACCGGCGGGTCGGGCTCGCTCTGCACCTGCACGAGATCCCCGCCAAGCCGAAAGGCAAGCGCACGATGGTGATCGTCCCGGTGACCGGAATATCGCGGCTCACCTCCTACGCCATCTCCGAGGCGCTGTCGTTCGGCGAGGAGGTGACGGCAGTCAGGGTGGTGCTGGACGAAGGCGATCAGGGCGACGAGGACGCCAGGCGGATCGAGGAGGAATGGGCCCGCTGGGACCCCGGCGTCCCGCTGCACGTCCTCCGTACGGAGTACGCCTCCGTAGTGGAGCCGATCCTCGGCTACATCGACGAGATATGCGGGTACCGCAAGGAGCAGATCATGGTGCTGATCCCGGTGGTCGCCCCGTCGAAGCTCCGCTATAACTTCCTGCACAACCACCTCGACCTGGTGCTCTCCGCCGCGCTGCGGGTGCGTCCCTACGTGGTGGTGGCCCGCGTTTCCCTGCCGCTCGAGACGGGGACGAGGGACTCGGCCGACACGACGCCGACCGAGTCCAGCGCGCCCCTGGGGTAGCCCGGGTGCGGGCATAGCGATCCGCGGTCGCAGTACTATTCCCCGATCGCATGCGGCTGATAAGCTCCAGCACGAAGGCCGGAAACTACGCTGCGCGCTGAATTCGCAAAACCTCGTTCGATGCCGTCGATTGAACTCGGATAACGCAATGAAATCGGTCTGCCTGCCTGCAATCGAAGATGCACTAGCTTACGGCTATGGCGAGTTCTCCGATCCAGATGACCTGTATCACTCTGCACAATGGCTCAGGATGGATGAGCAGACCGGCATTGCGCGCCCTTTCAGCGTCTTGTGCCTGCCGGATGAGCACGGCGCTCCCGCGGTCGCCGCGACGTGGGGCCTTGTTGTTGACACAGCAGCCTTCTGGCCGTTCATGCGGGTGGACACCGTGCTCACGACGCTGTTGCAGGAGCGGAGCGTGCCCTTGACGGCGGAGCTGGGGAAGGCCCTGCTCTCGCTGATGCCCAACGCCTACCTTGGCGCGCTTCGCGGCGGTACCACCCGGTTGCGCGTCGACCCCGCACTGCCCGCGCAGACCGCGAAGCGCGCGATCAGCGAGGTGCTCGCCGGGGTGGAGGCGATGGCACGCGCCGAGGACCTGCGCAGCGTCGCGTTCTTCTACGTGCCCGCCGAGGAAACGCTGCTGCGCCAGGTGCTCGGTGAGCGCGGATACACCGAGTTCGGCCCCACGCTGAATGTGTCAATCCTGCGGGTGCCGGCCACGTTCGATGAATACCTGCGGCGGCTGAGCAAGAACCGGCGCAGGAACGTGACCAAGGACCGTAACAAGATAGCCCGGTCCGGCGTCCAGGTCCGGGTGGAGAAACTAGACCGTGACCTCAGCGAGGAGATGCTGCCGCTGGAGGCGGAGCTCTACCATAAGTACGGGCATGAGCAGCATCCCACCGAGATGGCTCGAATACTGCACCGTGCGGTTATCGAACAATACGGCGATGCGGCGCAGGTGATTACCGCGCGCGCGGACGGCGCACTGCGCGCCTACGCCGCATGGATTCAGGTGAATGAAACCCTCTACTCGCGTGACGCTGGGTTCGACTACGCATGGCAGCAGAAGCTGCCGCTGTATTTTGAAGTCGTTTTCTACGGCGCCATCGAGCTTGCTATAAAGTCGGGCGCCCGGCAGATTTACTATTCCTACGCTGCAGAAGAAACCAAGCTGTCACGGGGCTGCGACTTGCACCCGCGCCGAACCTATGTCAAAGCGCTTGACGAGGAAGCGGCCGGCGGCCTGCGTGCCATCGAGGCCGGACTCGCACGCGCCGGGGGGATTCTGATGCGACCGGTCGTGCTGGAGACCCTCGATGACGCGCTGGCCCACGGATACGGAACTCTGCACGATCCCGGCGACTTGTACCACTCCCCGTCCTGGCTGCGGGTGGAGGATGACGTCAAGATCGCGCCGTTGTTCTACGCGCTGTGCCTGTCAGACGAAGCTCGCCCGGCGGCCCTGGCGTTCAACCTGGGGCCTCATCGTCGACGACACCGCCTCCTGGCCTTTCATGCGGGTGGACATCGTGCTGTCGGCACTGCTCGACGAGCACGGGGTGGCGCGCGGTCCCGGCCGGGAAAAGGCGCTGGACGCCTTGCTGCCGAACGCTTACCTCGGGGCGCTCAGGGGCGGCACCACCGGACTGCGGGTCAGCCCCGCGCTGGGCGGCGCGCAGGCGCGCCGGGCCGTTGACGTGATTCTCGCCGAAGTCGAGCCGATGGCCCGGGCCCGGGGAATCAGGAGTATCGCCTTCCTCTATGCGGCAGCCGAGGACCTGGTTCTCCGCCAGGCGCTGCGTGAGCACGGATACGTCGAGATAGGGCCGACGCACAATATCGCCACTCTCCGTGTCACCGGTCGGACTTTCGGTGATTACCTTGCCCGGTTCGGCAAACGGCGCCGTGACAGCATCAGGTGGGAACGGCGCAAGATAGCTGCTGCAGGCGTTCAGATCCAGGTGGAGGAACTGAACGCGGAACTGAGCCGCGAGATGATGCCGCTGGAGACCCAGCTTTTCAAGAAGTACGGGCACGAAACACACCCGGACGAGATCGCCCGGCAGGTACACGACTGTGTCACCCGCGAGTTCGGCAGCTCGGCTAAGGTGATCACTGCCCGGAGTGATGGCGCGCTCCGCGGTTACGCGGCATTCATAGAGATCGGTGACATGCTCTACTCCCGGGATACCGGCTTCGATTACGCCTGGAACGACAGGCGGCTGCCGCTCTACTTCGAGGTCCTGTTCTACCGTGCGATCGAGCTCGCTCAGCGGTCGGCAAAACGCGAGATCTACTACGCCCAGGGTTCGGAGCAGACCAAGGCATCCCGCGGCTGTGACCTGCATCCACGATTCTCCTATGTCAAGGCGCTTGACCCGCAGGCCTCGGCTGAGCTGCGGCATCTCTGCACGGGCGTGACCTAGCGACCGCCTTGTTTCAGCACCGGATTTCAGCACCGGTTTTCAGCATCGGGTTTCAGCACCGGGCCGGCGGCGGGGGGTGGCCATTCCTAGCGCTGATCGGGCTCGCGCACCCCGGGCACTACCAGTACCAGCGCCATGAGCGCAGCCACCCCCCCGCCCGCGAGCAGCACAGCTCGCGGTCCCACCGATCCGGCCGCGACGCCGGCGACGACGATGCCGACCGGGCTGCCGGCGAAGGACACCAGCCAGTCCACCGATGCAGCGCGGCCGAGCAGTGCGGCGGGCACCCGCTCCTGCATGAGCGGATTCCACAACACGTTGCCGTACATGATCAGTGCCCAGGCCACGGCCACGAGCAGGCCAGCGACCCAGGCGTCGGGTGCGAGGCCCAGGCAGCCGACGGCCCCCCCTGCCAGCCCCCAGCCCAGCCACATCACGGTCACCCGGTGGCGCGGCGCGCCCATCCGCCCGGCGATCAGGGAGGCGATCACGCCGCCGGCTCCGCCGAGGCGATGACGAGCCCGAGTACGAACGGTCCGTCATGGAGAACGTTCTTGATCAGCAGCGGCACGAGCAGGGTGAGCGGCGAGAAGGCGACCAGGTTGGCGACTCCGGCCGCGCTGATGGTCACCCAGAGCCATCGCTGCGACCGGCAGTACCGCAATCCCTCGAGCGCATCGGCGAGTACCGAGCGCCCGGTGCGGGCCGGGCGCGGCCGGCTGCTCAAGGCGAGCAGCGATCCAGCGCTGACCGCGAAACTCCCGGCGTCGACGGCGAATGCGGCGCCGAGCCCGGACACGGCAATGACGAGGCCGCCGAGAGCCGGGCCCGCGAGCATGCGTGCGACCTGCTGGCTCGTCGTGGCGAGGGCGCTTCCCTGGACCAGGAGCTCACGGGGTAGTAACTCGGGCACGATCGCGATCGACGCCGGAGTGAAGAACGCGTCGGCGATGCCGAAGATAACCGCCATCGTGAGCAGTGCCCACAGATGCAGATCTCCCAGGGCGATGCCCGCGGCAATGGCGGCTACGGCGAGGCCGCGGACAACGTCGGCGGCGAGCATGGCGAACCGCCGCGGAACGCGGTCCACCACGACACCGCCGAGCAGTAGCAAGCAGACGGTCGGCGCGATCCTCGCCGCCAGCACCAGCGACAGAGCGGTCGGCCGGCTGTCCACCTGCAGCGTCTCGAGCGGTAGTGCGACGTTGAAGATCCCGTCACCGAGCATGGAGACGCTCTGGCCAGTCCACAGCAGCGCGAAGTCCCGGTGCCGAAGCGCCGGGGGCAGCCCGGGGAAGGAGATCAACGCCGAACGGGGGGCTTGCATGGGGATCCAGACTATTCGCACGCCTCCTCGGCTTATCAACGCGGCTGAGCGGGCACCGGCACCGGACAGGCGCCCCGCCGCGCTGGCCGGACCGATCCGTCGGGCACTCATGATTTGGCACCAGGGCCCGGCACCCGGGGTATCGCGGCCCAGTGTGGAACGTATATGTTCCTTGTGCTCCGTATGTTCCCGGCGGAAATTCGCCGATCGTGTGTTCGGAGGGTAGGAGCATGTGGGACGTACTGGCGGCGCCCGGGCCGGCGAGAGCTGCGGACTACCGCGCTGCCGGGTGGTGGCGAGACGAGACGTTCCTGGACGACCTGGCGGACGCGGCACGCGGCCGCCCCGGCCATCCCGCCGTCATCGGCTATGAAGACGGCACGCTGGCCCGGACGCTGACGTACGCGGATCTGGCCAGAATGGTGGCGCGCTTTTCCGGCGCGCTGACCGAGCTTGGCGTCCGCCGCGGCGACGTGGTCGTGCCCTACCTGCCGAACCTGTGGATGCTGGCGCCCCTGTACCTGGCGTGCGTGCGCGTCGGCGCGGTGGTCGCGCCCGCACAGCCGGCCCTGGCCGGCCGCGAGGCCGGCCATGTGCTGCGCAGCAGCGGGGCCAAGGTCTGCGTGACCGTGGACCGGTTCGACGGCGTCGACTTCGGCGCCCTGGTCGCCCAGATCGCTCCCGACACGCTCGAGCACCGGGTCGTCGTCGGTAACGCGGCAGCGACCGGTGCGATTGACTTCGATGAATTCTTCGTCCGGACACCCTGGGAGGAATACCACCCGGACGGGTCGCCGCTCGGTCCGGACGAGCCCGCGCTACTCGTGTTCACCTCGGGCACGACCGGGCAGCCGAAGGGCGTGGTGCACAGCCAGAACACCATCTACGCGGCGGGCCGGTCCATGGCCGTGCCGTTCGGCCTCACCGCGGCGGAGGTCATTTCCATCCCGCAGTACCTCACGCATGTAGCGGGCGGCATGCACGCCGTGTTCGCGCCGATCACGCTCGGCGCCACCTGCGTGATGCATGACACGAACGATGACATGGAACTTTTGCTCGACATGGTCGCCGCGCACCGGATCACGTATATCCACGCAGCGCCTTCCTACATGAGCCGCCTCGTTGCCGGTCAGCAGAGATCGCCGCGCGACACCAGCAGCCTGCGGTTGCTGAGCTCGAGCTCGGCGCCGATACCGCCGCAGATGATCACCGACGTCCGCGACGCATTCGGGCTGCCGCTGTTCGCTTGCTGGGGGATGACAGAGACCGGTGGCTGCACCACGACGCGACCGGACGACCCGCCGGATTGGGCGGCCTCCAGCGATGGCCGCCCCATGCCGTGGATGCAGGTGCGCCTGGACGCAGGATCCGGATCCGGTATCGGCAGGCTGCTTGTCCGCGGCGCATCCTTGTGCCTCGGCTACCTCGGCCAGCCGGACGCCTACGCCGCGTGCATCGATACGGATGGCTGGTTCGACACCGGCGACATGGCCCGTGAGGACGGCAGGGGCGGCATCAGGATCACCGGGCGGCGTTCCGACCTCATCACCCGCGCGACCGGGAACAAGGTGCCGACGTCGGAGATCGAGGCTGTGCTGCTGCGGCACCCCTCCGTCAGCGAGGTCGTCCTCATCGGTTATCCAGACCCGCAGGTGCCGACCGCCGACGAGGTGTGCGCTGTAGTAGTGCCCGCCGGCGCGCCACCGACCATCCAGGACCTGCGCGACCACCTCCAGCATGAGCAGGTCACCTTCGAGAACTGGCCGGACCAGGTGCAGATCGCCGCCGAGCTGCCGAAAAACTCGCTCGGCAAGGTGATCCGCTCGGTGCTGCGCGAGGGTATCGAGCAAAGCACCAAGCAGTGACCCGCTGCTCAGGGCCGACGTCAGCGCCGGGGCACAGTGCGGTCTGCCCCCGCCTTCTCGTACCGGCCGACGGCTTCATCGAGGCCGTGCCGCAGGGCATGGCATCGCCCGGTATCGACGCGATCCTGGCCATCGTTTCCTCGCCCGTGCCGGTGAGCCCCGGCCCGGGTCGCGCTGGCGGGCACGTTGATGACCACGTTGTTCGCGGTCGCGGAGATCGACGTGGCGCCGGACGCGACCCGGACCGGGGTCACGACGGTGTACTTGTGCCCGTCACCGACCTGGCCCACGTGGCTGAGCCCCCACGCGTACACCTTGCCCGTCGTTCGACAGGGTGTACGACGTGGCCGCCCCGGTGGCCAGGCTCTGGTAGGTAACGCCGGGCGAAGGGTAGAACCGGACCGGGGATGGCTGCAGCTGCGTGATCCCGGTGCCCAGCTGGCCGGCCCAGTTGTCGCCCCAGGCCCGCAGCGTGCCGTTGGCCAGCAGCACGAGCGTCTGCCCGTTATCCCAGATGGATCCGCCCTGGGCGACCTGCGTCACGGCGCGGCGGAACCGCACCCGGACCGGGACGTCAGATGACCGGTTGACGTGCCCGTCGCCGAGCTGGCCGCCGCCGTCGTAACCCCAGTCGAAGTACGCCCCGTCGGACAGCAGCGCGCCGGAGTCGGCGAACGAGGCCACCAGCGTGGTGACGGACGAGCCGTCGAGCCCGGCCACCTGCACCGGTGTGCGGCTGCTGCGCATGCTGTGGTCGCCCAGGTCGCCGTCAAGGTTCTGCCCGCACGCGTAGACGGTGCCGCCGGCGTCATACAGCGCGTGATTGCTGGCTCCGGCCAGCGCGGTCACTCCCGAAAGCGGCAGCCGGACCGGGGTGGTGTAGGGCCTGCTGCCGCCCAGGCAGAGATCTCCGCCGCCGTCTTCGCCCCAGCCCCAGGCGCGTCCTTGCGTGTTGACGGCCAGGGCCGTGTCGTAGGGCATGGCATCGCCGGGTACTGACGCGATCCTCACCCCGGCGGGGAAGCGCACCCGCACCGGCCTGCTGAAGGAATTCTCCCTGCTCCCGTCGCCCAGCTGGCCCTGCGTGCCCAGCCCCCAGGCGTAGAGGCTGCCGTCGGTCAGCAGCGCGTACTGGGTCGAGTTGGAGGTCGCGACCTGCGCGACGGGGCCGGGCAGGGTCATGGCGGCCGGCGACTTCTCGGTGCCGAAGCTCCCCAGCTGGCCGCCGAAAAAGGACCCCCAGTGCTCGACCGTCGCGGTCGACGGCCGCGGCGCCGGGGCCACCGGCGGCTGCCCGACCGTCCCGGTCGGCGGCGGGGTCAGCGTCCCGGTGAGCGGTCGGATTGCCGTCCCGGTCAGCGGCCGGGTGAGCGTCCCAGTGAGCGGCCGGGTGGCCGTCCCGGTCAGCGGCCGGGTGACCGTCCCGGCCGAGGCCCGCCCGGCCGTCCCGGCCAGCGGCCGCTGGCCGGGCGAGCAGCTGGCGACGCAGGCCACGGCCGCGGCGGCGGCGCCCAGGGCCGCCCCGGCGAGCAGTGACTTGCGCACCGCAGCATGCGATGACCCGTGCCCCGCCGCCATGGAGACCATGCTGCCAGGTCGCCCCCGCCCGAGCGAACCGAGCGGGCGGGGGGCTGCAACCTTGCTGCAAGCCCGGCGCGCATAGTGGGTACCAGCCGGCCCGTCAGGAGGAGACGATGGCAAGCACACCGGTGATCGGCAGGTTCCTGGACGCGATCGTGAGCGCGACGATTCCCGCCTGCGACGCGTGGAGCGCAGACGCGACGCTTGATGCGACGGTGCCCAACTGGCGGCTGCACGCCGCCGGGGCGGACGCGATCCGCGCCGAGTACGCGCGGTGGTTCGCCGACCCCGGCCATTTCGACGAACTGCGCCGCCACCGCGTTGACGGGGGGGCGGGCGAGGTGGTCGAGTACACGCTCAGCTGGTCGGAGAACGGCGTGCCGCACGCGGCGCATCATGTGCACGTGCTGACGGTGCGCGATGACCGCATCGTCGCCGACACGGTTTTCTGCGGCGGCCGCTGGCCGGCCGCGCTGCTGGCCGAGATGGAGGCCGCCGGTGCGTGATCGGCAGCCGGCGGCCCGCCGCGCAGGTTCGCCGACGTGACCGACCTGCTGGCCGGCGCCACGGAGCGGACGGTCGTCGCCGACGTGCCGGGCAAGTCCGGAGCCAGCCTGGAGCGCATGGTGATCGACGGGCAGCGTTACGTGCTCAAGCACCTCGACCTCGCCGGGGACTGGACCATGCGCGCATCCGGCTGCCTGCCGGGCGCGCCGCTGCTGCTGTGGGAGCGGGGCATTCTCGGCCGCCTGCCCGGCTGCTTCAACCAGCCGATCGTCGGGGTCGCGCGGGAGACCCGTGGCTGCGCGCTGCTGATGCGCGATGTGACGCCGTGGCTGGTCCCGGTCACCGACGCGCCGATCGCGCTCGGCCAGCACGCGCGGTTTCTGCGGCACATGGCCGTCTTGCACGCGACGTTCTGGGGATGCGGCAGCGAGTTCGACGTGGTCCCGGCCATGCACCGCTATCTGGAGCTTTCCCCGTGGACGGCGGCGGCCGAAGCGGCGGCGGGCTCGGCGCACCTGGTACCGGAACTGGTCGCGAAGGGCTGGCCGCTGCTGGCGGAGGTGGCGCCGGCCGCCGCGGCGGTGGTCACCCCGCTGGCGCGTGACCCCGGTCCGCTGCTGGATGCCCTGGCCGCGACCCCGCACACGTTCGTGCACAGCAACTGGAAGCTGGACAACCTGGGCACCGATGACGCGGGGCGAACGGTCCTGCTCGACTGGGAACAGCCAGGGCGCGGCGCGGCGCTCAGCGACCTGGCCTGGTACCTCGCGATCAACTGCCGCCGGCTGCCGCAGCCGAAGGAGGCCGCGATCACGGCCTACCGGGAGGCGCTGGAGGCCTGCGGCATCAGCACCGGGCCCTGGTGGGACCGCCAGCTCGCGCTCTGCCTGCTGGGCGCCCTGGTGCTGTTCGGCTGGGAGAAGGCGCTCGGCGGCTACGACGAGGAGCTCGCGTGGTGGGAGGCGAAGGCCGTGCAGGCGGCAGCCCTGCTGGGCTGACCGCGGGCCCGCGGTCCGGCGCCGTCTCAGCGGGCGGCCGCCTGCCAGCGCTCCAGCCGCCGGGCCGCCTCCAGCCGCAGTCCGTCCGCGTAACCGCCCGCGTGACGGGCCAGCCGGGCGGCGCTGTCCGCGGCCCGGTCCAGCCAGGCGGCCCGGCCGAAGTCGGCGGCCAGGTCGCCGGTCCACCACCACGCCTCGATGGCCACCGAACGGTCCAGCAGATCCAGGTCGGCGGCGACGGCATCCGGGTCGGCGGGCAGGGCGAGCGCACGGCTGGCCCGGTGGGCGAGCAGCCGCGCGACGCTGACATAGCGCGGGACGCCGAGCCCGGCCGCGCGCGATTCCAGCGCGCGGGCCGCCGCCAGCGCGCCTTCCGGGTCGCCCTGCCGCAGGGCCAGCCGCCCGGTGACGAGCTGGTGCTTGAGCCGCAGCCGCCAGCCGAACACCAGGTCGTCGGCCAGCAGCGCCCCGGCCTGCGCCAGCCGGGACTGCGCGCCGGCCGGGTCGCCGGCATCCAGGCACTGCTCGGCCAGGTCCTCCAGCGCGGCGATGGTGACCTCCGCGGTTCCCTGCCGCTGCGCTACCTCCAGCGCCTCCTGGTGATGATCGAGTGCCTGCGGCCCGGCGCCGAGGTTGCGCAGCACCCAGCCGGCGAAGTTCACCGCGCGCCCGGCGAAGCGCGGGACGTGGCGGCGTTCCACCTCGGCGGTGTAGCTGGTGAACGCGACCAGCGCCTCGGCCGGCCTGCCCGCCAGCGCGTGCGCGTGCCCGGTGAACAGGAGCGCGTGCAGGGTGGCGGACGTGTGCTGCACCCCGACCTGCCCGCGCGCGGCCGGGCGCAGCAGCGACAGCGCCTCTTCCGCCTTGCTCTGATGGGCCCTGAGCACTCCGAGCCACGCGGCCGCGGTCACCCGGTCCGCGCCCTGGGCCAGCGACAACGCCTCGCCGAGCAGCAGCTCGGCCTGGCCCAGGTCGCCGGCCGCGTGACAGGTCCGGCCGCCGACGGCCAGGCAGCGCGCCCGGGTGGCCGGATCCGCGGCGGCCAGCGCGCCGTCGGCGGCGAACCGCGCGGCCTGCGCGAAGTGGCGGCCGAAGTAGGACGCCCACGCCCCGACTTCGCAGGCGGCCGGGCCGGCCGCCGCGGCCCGCCCGACGTCCTGCAAAGCCTCGTCGTACCGGCGGCGAAGGGTGCGCACCCGGGCCCGGGCCAGCCATCCGTCCGGGTCGGCGTGCAGGCTCAGGGCGTCATCGAGCAACGCCTCGGCGGTCGCGTGGTCGAACCGTTCCGCGGCCCGCGCCGACGCGTCACGCAGCGCCCGCGAGGCCAGCGCGAGGTCCCCGCCCAGGCGCGCGTGGTGGGCCACCACGACCGGGTCGCCACCCGGCCGCCGGGCCAGTACCCGGCCCGCCTGCCGGTGCAGCAGGGCCGCCCGGCCCGCGGTCGCGCTGGCGGCCAGCGCCTCCCTAACCAGTTCGTGCCGGAACCGGAACGTCCCGTCCTCCTCGGCCAGGAACTGCTTGGCGACCGACCGCTCGGCGTCATCCAGCAGCGCGACGACGGGACGCCCGAGCACGGCGGCGAGCAGGTCGACATCCAGGTCCGCGCCGATCACGGCCGCGGTGCGCAGCAATGCCCCGGCCGCTCCCAGCTCATCGCACCGATTGGATACCGATTCGACCAGCGACGCGGGCAGCTCGGCGGCCGCTGCCTGCTGCGCCAGCTCGGTCAGGAACAGCGGGTGCCCCCCCGCGCGCGCGTACAGCGCATTGATCCGGGCCGGCCCGACCAGCTCAGCCGCCGCGTCCCGGCTGAGCGCCTCCAGGTGGATGACCGCGGTAGCCGGCAGCGGCTCGCCCTCGCCGCTCCGCACGGCCGCGACGATGGCCAGGGCCGCGTCCTCGCGCCGGACGAACCGCAGCCAGTCCGGCAGCGCGGGCCCGGCCAGGTGCGCATCATCAACGATCAGCACCAGCGGCGCCCGCCGGGCCAGCCGGCCCAGTGCCCGCACCAGGGCCGCGTAGAGCATCGCGGGACCCACCATGCCGTCGGCCAGCAGCGGCAGCAGCCGCGAGCCGGGCGCGAAGCCCAGCAGCGGCGCCAGCGTGGCAGCATCGGCGTCCAGCACGTCTGCGGTCACCTCGGGCCCGAGCCGCCGCAACAGCGCGGCGAGCGCGGCGAGCAGCGCATCGAGCGGCATGGCGCGGTCGAGCGGCCCGCACGAGGCCATCAGCACCGTGTCCCCGGCCGCGGCGCGCCGTCCGGCCCAGGCGCGGAGCAGGGCCGTCTTCCCGATCCCGGCCTCGCCGTCCACCACGACCACCTCGACCGGGCCCCCGCGCGCACCCGCCGCGACCGTGTCGAGATACGCCAGCTCGTCAGCCCGGCCGACCAGGGCCGTCGCGCCGGACGCGGGAACCTGCGCGGGCCCCGCCAGCTCACCCCGCAAGATCGCGGTGTGCAGCGCGACGGTCTGCGGTGACGGGTCGGTTCCCAGTTCATCGGCCAGGCGCTCCCGCGCGCTGGCGTAGGCCGCGAGCGCAGCCGCCACCCGGCCGCCCATGGCGTAACCGCGCAGCAGCACCCGCAGCGCCACCTCGTCGTAGGGATCGCGTTCCAGCGCGGCGGTCGCAGCATCGGCGGCCGCCATCCAGTCGCCGGCTTCCAGCAGCGCGGCGGCCGCCACCTGGCGGGTGCGGCTGGTCAGCCGCTCCAGCTCGGCCTGCCTGAGCTGTGCCCACTCGCCGGGCAGCGGCCAGCGGCTGTCGCCGCTGATCAGGGAGAGCGCGACCCGCGCGGCCGCCACCGCGCCCATCACGTTGCCGGCGTTGCGGCGCCGCTCCACCTCGTCGGTGAGCACCGCCAGTTCGGTCGCGTCCAGCCAGTCGCAGTGCAGCAGGTAACCGCCGTCACGATGCTCTATCCGGTCCCGGCCGAGGACCGAGCGCAGCCGGCTCATCAGCACGGCCAGCTGGTCATCCGGCCGCGCGGGCGGCGCATCGTCCCACAGGGCGTCGATCAGCACGCCGGAGGGCACGGCCTGCCTTCCGGCCAGGGCCAGCAGCTGCAGCGCCAGCCGCGCCTTCCTGCTGCCGAACGCCTGCGGCTCGACCCCGTCCACGGTGAAGTCACCGAGCACCCGCACCGCCAGCGACTTCATGCAGGTATCAAACCCCGACGCGGCTCCTGCCGCCAGCTCGCGGCTGCGAGCCAGCGCATGACGCCTGGCGTGGCGGGAGACGAGCTGGCCGTGGTCGCGGACCGGCAGGAGCCGGCCACTGGGCACGCCGGCGACCGCTACGCCCGCTGGTACACGAGCTGGCCCCGGATCCAGGTCTGGGTGACGGCCGCCTGGCAGATCTCCCCGGCTGGCAGGCGGGACAGGTCGGCATCGACCACGGCGAAGTCGGCGTCGAGTCCTGCGGCGATCGAACCGCTGACCCCCTCAACGCCGTTGATCCGCGCGCTGCCGGACGTGTACGCGGCGAGAATCGATGCCAGGCCGAGAGCCTGCCCCGGCAGGAACGGCTCGCCGTCGCAGCCTCCGGCCCGGGCGGGCAGGTTCCGGTTGACCGCGACATGCGCGCCCCACAGCGGGTTCGGGCTGCTGACCGGCCAGTCGCTGCCGGCGCACAGGGCCGTGCCTGCCGCCTGCAGTGACCGGAACGGGTACTGCCACCCCGCGCGCCGCTCCCCCAGGAACGGGACGGTCAGCTCGTCCATCTGCGGTTCGTGCGTCGCCCAGAGCGGCTGGACATTGGCCGTCACGGCGAGCGGCGCGAAGCGCGGGACGTCGTCAGGGTGGACGACCTGCAAGTGGGCCGCGTGATGCCGCGGCCCGTGGCCGTTGGCCCGCCGGGCCGCGGCCACCGCGTCCAGGGCCTGCCGGACGGCGCGGTCACCGAGCGCGTGGAAGTGGACCTGGAACCCCTCGCGGTCCAGTGCGGTCACGTACCGGGGAAGCTCGCCAGGGTCGATGAAATCGAGTCCCGAACGGCCGGTGCTGCATCCGTCGCTGTCCAGGTAGGGCTCGAGCATGGCGGCCGTGTGGGTCTCGGCCACGCCGTCCAGCATCATCTTCACGCTGGTGGCGCGGAACCGCCCAGAGGCGGCGGTGCTCCGCCGGCCGGCGAGGCTGGCCACCTGCTCCAGCCCGCGCTCCCGGTCCCACCAGAGCGCGCCCACCACGGTCGCCTTCAGGGTGCCCGCCGCCGCGGCCCGCTGGTAGGAGTCAAACGGGTCCGCAGCGCCGTTGTAGCCGCCGACGATGGCATCCTGCCAGCCGGTGATGCCGAGCGAGAACAGGTGTTCTTGCGCGGCGAGCAGGGCCTGGTACCAGTCTTCGCCGGTGACCTCGGGTAGCAGCCGGGCCACCAGGTCGGCCGCGCCCTCCTGCAGCATGCCGACGGGCTCGCCGTCGGCGTCTCGCTCGATCCGGCCGTCCGCCGGGTCCGGCGTCGAACCGGCTGACCCCGGCCAGGGTCAGCGCCCTGGTGTTGACCCAGGCCCCGTGACCGTCGCGATTGGGCAGGAACACCGGGCGGTCGCCGGCCACGGCATCGAGCAGGTCACGGCTGGGCACGCCGCGGGGGAAGGCATCCATCGACCAGCCGCCGCCGGTGATCCATTCCTCGTCCGGGTGCTCCCGCGCGTACGCGGCGACCAGCTCGGCGTACCCGCGGGCGGTCGAGGCCTGGCGGAGGTCGCAGTGGCGCAGCTGGTCACCGGCGAAGACCGGATGGACGTGCGCGTCGATGAATCCGGGAAGCAGGGTGCCGCCGTGCAGGTCGACCGGGATCGCCTTCCCCGCCGCCCGCCCCTGGCCGACCTCGGTAATCTGCCCGCGGTGCACCTGGACGGTGCTGCCTTCCGGGAGGAAGCTGCTGCCGTCGAAGACGGTCCCGCGATGGAAAACGACGTCGTCCCCGTCCGGCACTGCCGATCTCCTCACCCGGTACTGGCGCTGCGGTACTGGCGCTGCGGTACTGACAGCAACCTACCTCTGCCTGGCAGGATCATCCCATGACCCGGATCGAGGACTACGCGCTGCTCGGCGATCTGCAGACTGCCGCGCTGGTGAGTACGACGGGCTCCATCGACTGGCTGTGCCTGCCCCGCTTTGACTCCCCCGCCTGCTTCGCGGCCCTCTTGGACAGCCCTGAGGCCGGGCACTGGCAGATGGCGCCTGCTGCCGGCGGCACCTGCACCGGGCGGCGGTATGTCGGTGACACGCTCGTGCTGGAGACCGACTGGGTCACCGCCGAGGGGACAGCGCGGGTCATTGACTTCATGCCGCCGCGGGGGCACGCGCCCGACGTGGTACGGATCGTGCAGGGTATCAGCGGCACGGTGGCGATGAACTCGACGCTGCGGCTGCGGTTCGATTACGGCCAGGTGGTGCCATGGGTGCGTCACCTCGACGGCCAGATGATCGCGATCGCCGGCCCGGACGCCGCGCGGCTGCGCACTCCGGTTCCTACCCACGGCCACGAATGGGCCACCGTCTCCAGCTTCACCGTCCGCGCCGGTGACCGGACGCCGTTCGTGCTGACCTGGAGGTCCAGCTATGAGCCGACGCCGAAGACCGTCAACGCCGAGCAGGCCCTGGCCGATTCGGTCAGCTTCTGGACCAGCTGGTCGAAGCGGGGCACGCAGATCACCGGCAGGTACCGCGACGCGGTCAAACGCTCCCTGCTGACCCTGAAAGCACTGACCTACCAGCCCACCGGCGGGATCGTCGCCGCCGTCACGACCTCGCTGCCCGAGCAGATCGGCGGTCCCCGCAACTGGGATTACCGCTACTGCTGGCTGCGCGACTCCGCTTCTACGCTGCAGGCGCTGCTGGCCGCCGGCTACCTCAGCGAAGCCAGGGCATGGCGGGAATGGCTGCTGCGCGCGGTCGCCGGCCAGCCGGCCGACCTGCAGACCATGTACGGCATCGACGGCACCCGGCGGCTGCCCGAACTCGAGCTGCCGTGGCTGGCCGGGTATGAGAACTCCAAGCCCGTCCGGACCGGCAACGCCGCCTCCGACCAGCTGCAACTCGACGTGTGGGGGGAAACCCTCGACGCGCTGGCGCTGGCCCGTGACACCGGGATGAACGCCCACGACGACGCGTGGGAGCTCCAGGTGGCGCTGACGGAACATCTCGAGGGCCACTGGGACCAGCCCGACAACGGGCTGTGGGAGATGCGCGGCCCGCGACGGCAGTTCACCCACTCCAAGGTGATGGCCTGGGTCGCCGCCGACCGGATGGCCCGCGCCGTGCGCACCCACGCTCTGCACGGGCCAGCCGACCGGTGGGAGCAGCTACGCGACACCATCCAGGCCGACGTCCTCGCCCACGGCTACGACTCCAGCCGCAACACCTTCGTTCAGTCCTACGGGTCCACCGCCCTGGACGCCAGCCTGCTCATCATTCCCCGCGTCGGCTTCCTGCCCCCGGCCGACCCGCGCGTCCTGGGCACCATCAGCGCCGTCCGGAACGGCCTTACCGAGGGCGGCCTCGTCAGGCGCTACCAGACCACCGACGCCGACGATGGCCTGCCCGGCGGCGAGGGCGTCTTCCTGGCCTGCTCCTTCTGGCTCGTGGACGCGCTGCACGGGGCCGGCCAGGTGCAGGAGGCCACCGCGCTGTTCGAACGGCTGCTGAGCCTGCGCAACGACGTGGGCCTGCTCAGCGAGGAATGGGACATCGAGAACGACCGCCAGCTCGGCAACATGCCGCAGGCCTTCAGCCACTTCCCGCTCGTCACCAGCGCGCTGCAGCTGCGTTGCGGCCGCGCCGGCCGCAGCGATCAGCCGATTGCGCATACCGCGGACGGCGGTACCGGCCAACCCGGCGAACCGGCCGCCTAGCTCAGGCGGATTGCCGGGCGGCGGCGCGCCGCGCCAGCTCGGCGATGAGGCGAGCGGTCCGCTCCGGCTGGTCCCGCATGACCCAGGTGCGGCTGTCGGCAATCATCTCGACTCGCGCGTCGGGGAGGATGGCGGCCAACTGGCGGGCGTGCCCGGCCGGGAAGAACTTGTCGTCGGCAGCCCAGGCCAGCAGCGCGGGCTTGGTGAAGGCGGCCAGCTCGGCGGCGATCTGGTTCATGAAGTCGTCGGCGCCCAGAGCCGCGGTGAGCCGCCGCAGGTCGCGCCGTACGTCCTTGTCGGCGAAGTAGGCGGCGACCCACTGGTCGATCAGGTCGTGCGGCAGGCCGCCGTGGGTCAGCCAGCCGTATGCGATCGGCAGGGAGCGGGGCGGCCTGGCCTTGAGCATGGCAAGCAGCGGGCTGAGCATCCCCGCGCGGGCCAGGGTGATGAGCGGGCGGAACGCCTTGGGCGGGAAGTTGTCGAACGCGTCGCCGGTGGCGAGCACCAGGCCGCCGAGGCGGCCGGCGTGGCGTGCCGCGACCACCTGCGCGACGGCGGCGCCGCTGTCGTTGCCGACCAGGGTGACGTCACTGAGGTCCAGCGCGTCGAGAAAGCCGGCGACCAGGCGGCTAAGCCCGGCTGCGGTCAGGTCGGCGCCGGGCTTCATCGCGACCGGGTGCGCGCCGAACGGCAGCTCCGGGACCAGGCAGCGGAATTCGTCCTCGAGCAGGCCGGTGACGGGCTCCCACAGGCGGGCGCCCATGAGGTAGCCGTGCAGGAACACCACCGGCGCGCCGGCGCCGGAGTCCTGGTAGTGCACGGTGCCGTCGGGCAGTTCGACGCGAGACAGTTCGACGCGGGACATGACAACTCCCTGTTGTTCGCTGCGATAACATACAAGCGGTCTGTACTAGAATTGCATACAAGCAGTACGTATGACAAGGCGGCGGCAGGCGGATGGCCAGGACCAAGCACGATCTGCGCTCCGAGGCGACCCGGCGGCGGCTGGTGACCGCTGCGCGCGCGCTGTTCGGCGCGCGCGGTTACGCCAGCGTGGGCACCGAGGAGATCGTGCGCGCGGCCGGGGTCACGCGCGGCGCGCTGTACCACCAGTTCCGTGACAAGGCCCAGCTGTTCGCCGCCGTGGCCGAGGAGGTCGAGGCGGAGATCGCCGACCGGATCGCGGCAGGCGTGGCCGCGGCAGCGGCCGACCCGCTGGGCGCGCTGCGAGCCGGCGCGCAGCTCTTCCTCGACGCCTGCGCCGACCCCGACGTGGAGCGGATCATCCTGCTCGACGCCCCGGCCGTGCTCGGCTGGGAGGCGTGGCGGGACCTGGCCGGCCGGTACGGCCTGGGCCTGGTGCAGCTCGCGCTGCAATCGGCGATGGACGCCGGCGCGATCGCCCGGCAGCCCGTCGTCCCCCTCGCCCACGTCCTCATCGGCGCACTCGACGAGTGCGCGCTCTACGTGGCACGAGCCGAGGACCCGCCGGCGGCGCGGCGCGAATGCGCCGCGATCTTTGACCGGATCCTGCGCGGCATCACCCCGGACGGCTGACCGGCAGGCTCGGCCGCGTCAGCGCCCGGCCGCCCGCGGGCCGGCCGCCGGGACAGGTCAGCTGACCGGGACGGCGAAGTCGCAGTCGGGCACGCTGCCCTCGGTAACCGGCGCGCTCGCCAGGAAGGTCACCCGGGCGCCCAGCGGGACGGAGGGGGATGGCGCACGGCAGATGGCGGCGGGACTGACCATCCGGCTAGCCCGGGGAAGGAAGCCGCCCTGCGGGAGCACGCTCGGCGGCGCGCTGTTGCAATAGGTGGCGGTCGAGCTTGCCGAGCGGCGTGGCAGGCAGCTGAGGTTCGATCCAGATCCACTCCGGTGCCTTGTAGGCCGCGATGCGCTCGCGCACGAACTCTGCAAGCGCTGTCTGCGAGACGGTTGCATCCGGGAGCAGCTGAACCCATGCCGCTACCCGCTGGCCTAGCACTGGATCGGGAACACCGACCACCACTGCCGCGGCTACCGCGTCGTGCTCGTGCAGGACGGCCTCGACTTCTCCCGGCGCGATGTTCGATCCGCCGCGGATGATCAGAATCCTTCGAGCGCGCGACGAACCAGAACCAGCCGTCGCGATCGCGGCGGGCCATGTCACCCGTATGCAGCCAGCCCCCTTGCAGCGCCTCCGCGGTGTGCTCCGGATCCTGCCAGTAGCCCATCATCACGCCGGGGCTGCGGACAAGGATCTCGCCGGGATCGACGGGCGGCGGCTCATGCCCGGTCGCGGCGCTCAGGCGCAATTGCGTGCCTGGCGGCGGCCGCCCTATCGAGCCGAGGCGCTTGTCACCGAACGGCGGGTTCATCGAATAGTCGAAGCACTCGGTCATCCCGCACACCTCGGTGGCCTCAAGACCGGTGAACTCACCGAACCGGCGGTGCACGTCCAGCGCCAGCACGTCGCCCCCCACCAGCGCGCAGCGCAGCGAGCGCAGGTCACAGCGCTCCGCCTGCGCAGCGTCGAGCAGCCCCGCGAGCTGGGCGGGGAGCAGCTGGACACGGGTCACTCCCGACTGCTCGATTTCCCGTGCTGCCAGCGCGGGTTCATACCTCGGGTGCAGGATGCACACGCCGCCAGCCCGCAAAGTGGGCAGCAGCTGGCCGAACAGCCCGGCAATATGGCACGTGGCCAGCGTGATCAGGTTGACGTCGCCGGGCCCCAGCTCCTGTACCTCGATCTGCGTCGCGACCGTATGGTTCGTGCTTGCGTGCGTGTGCGTCACGCCCTTGGGCCTGTCGGTGCTGCCCGACGTGAACAGGATCAGTGCGGGCGAGTCACGGTCTACAGCCGGAAGCCGGCGCGAGCGCGCGCCGGCCGCGGCCCGCCACTGCCCGTCCTCGTCTCCTGCGGTCCACCGGCGGACCGCGGTGCCGGCGGCCTCGGCCGCGAGGTCGCGGTGGACGATGAGCAGCTCTGCTCCGGAGCGCTCCATCGCGTAGGCGACCTCCGGCGCGCGGTACCGGGTATTCAACGGAACGGCAAGCAGGCCCGCCGAAAAGCACGCGAGGTACGCAATCACCAGCTCCGGGCAGTTGGGCATGAACAGCCCGACTCGATCACCGGGAGCCATCCCCGCATCGAGCAGGCCGGCCGCGAGCCGGGCCGATGAAGCCTCGAGCTCGGCGAAACTCAGAACCTGCTCCCCGCAGCGAATGGCGATCCGCGACCCATGCCCGGTCAGCACGCCACGATTCTCGCACCTGATATGTGAATCGCCCCGGCCGGTTCTCATCCACCGCTCGCGGCCTCCGGGAGTACGGGATATAAGCAGACCTTGGGTCGCCGGCCGTCGTGCCCGTCAGCGCACCCGGCAGTCCTGCGGGCCGGGCAGCGGAAGCTGGCTTCGCAGGCAGCTGAGGGCACCGGCACGGGTGGCGAATTCGGCGCGGCCGGCCAGCGCCTGAAGTTCGAGCGGTACCAGCAGGTCGTGCTGCAGCGCGGCAAGCCGCTCGGGGGTGGCCGCGAGGTCGGCAAGATCGCCAGCGAGGTGGGCCATCTCCGTTCCCCACGTTCTGCGGACCGACCCGAGCCGGCTGTTCCGGCCAAGATCGGCCAGCCGGTCCAGATCGGCGTGGGCCAGGACGCCCAGCTGAACGACGGCCGGGACCTGCCCGCCCATCCCCGCGATGAGCAGATCCGCTCTGCCGCGCAGCCAGTCCTCGGCGCGCGCGGCCGGTTCTGCCCTCGCCGGCGCGCCGAGCTGCTGGGTGAGCCGGAATCGGAACCTCATCTCGGCAAACCTCCTTCGCGAACCACCGGGGCGGACGTTCGGTGGGAACCTGAACCAGGTGGCTGAGCCGCGGCCCGGTAACTGCCAGAGTCGCCGTAAGGCCGGCGGTGCGGCATCGGGCGAATGCCATATCTGCCGGCCGCCCCCCGGGTCTTATCCGAGACGCCAAATGGCTAAGCCAGGCTGCTGAGGATCAGGGCGATTCGGGTTGCGCTGCCGCGCTTCGCGCCCTGCGGGTCAGTCGGCGAGCCGGAACGACTCGTCCGGGGTGAGCTCGGCGACGTCCATCTGCGCCTTCTGCAACCGCCCCGAGTAGTCCCAGTTCATCGACTGCCACCGGGTGAACTGATCGAGCACCCACACGCCCGACTGGCGGGATCCGTTGCCGGACTTGGCATTGCCGCCGAATGGCAGGTGCGCTTCGGCGCCGGAGGTGGAGTTGTTGACGCTGACCATGCCTGCGCCGATGCCCCGGCGGAAGGCGAATACCTCGGCGGGTTCGCTGGTGTAGATCGCCGACGACAGGCCGTAGCCGGGGGCATTGGCCAGCCGGATCGCCTCGTCCAGGTCACGGTAGGTCGTGACGCCGACGAGCGGGCCGAACGTCTCGTTGCGGAAGATCGCGTCGTCCTCGCGCACGCCGTCGACGATTGTGGGGTGGCAGAAGATCCCGGCGTCCGGATCGCCGATGAAGCCTTCGCGCGGATTCGCCGCGGTGATCCGGCCGGTCGCGGTGGACCCGAGCACGCTGTGGTACGGCTGGATCCACCCCAGGTAGTGCTCGAACCGCTCGGCGAACTTCTCGTCCAGCATGGGGCCGAACACGACATTGCCGAACGGGTCGCCGACCGTCGCCTGCCGGGTCGCCTTGTCGAACCGCGCGACGAAGTCGTCGTGGATGCTCTGATGCACGATGACGGTGCCGAGCGACGTGCACCGCTGCCCGGCGGTGCCGAAGCCGGAGAACAACGCCGCCTCCACCGCCAGGTCGAGTTCTGCGCTTGGCGTGACGACCATCGGGTTCTTGCCGCCGAGTTCCAGGCAGGCCGACTGCAGGTGACGGCCGGTGAGCTCACCGATGCGCGCACCTACCGCGCTGGAGCCGGTGAAGCCGACCTTGTCGATGTAGCCCTGGTCCAGCGCCTGCTCGAGCCCGGCGAAGGTCGTCTCGCCGTCGGCCATCACGAGGTTCAGCACCCCGTCGGGCAGGCCGCCGCCGCGGGCGAACAACTCGGCGAGCGCCGCGCCGCACGCCGGGGAATAGTCGGCCGGCTTCCACACCACCGCGTTGCCGCACAGCAGGGCGGGGACGAGATACCAGGACGGTACGGCGACCGGGAAGTTGCCGGCGGTGATCACGGCGGCGACGCCGACCGGGTTGCGGAAGGTGAACAACTGCTTGTCCGGCATCTCGCTCGGCACGGTCTGCCCGTACAGTCGCCGGCCCTCGCCCAGGAAGAAGTCGCACGTGTCGACGATCTCGCGCACCTCGCCGAGCGCCTCGGCGTAGGGCTTGCCGATTTCCCGGGTGACCAGCCTCGCGAGTGACTCGGCGTTGGCCTCGACCAGCCGGCCGACATGCGCGATCGCCCGCCCCCGCACCGGGGCCGGCACATCCGCCCAGCCTGGCTGCGCCTGACGGGCAGCCCGTGCCGCGGCGACGAACGTGCCCGGGTCGCCGAGCGAGACCTCGGCAACGACCTCGCTGGTCTGAGCGGGATTAGCCGACGTGATCCGGCCGCCGGGCGCTCCCCTGACCGGAACGCCGGCCACGATCGAGGTGATGCTGCGGTTCATCATGACCTCACCATGTCGATCTGCTCCGTGACGCGCCGCGGCGGTCAGCTCGGGCCGGTAGTGGATAACGAAGCTCGTGAATCTTGGTCACCTGCTCGGGACGGGCAGCGGCTTGCGATCATGCCGACGTTCCGCGCGCCGCCCTACCAGGATTCATGCCGGTGATTCAACTGCGTCCACGCCGGTGATTCAAGCCGGGCGCTGGCTCGGCCGTAGCGAATGCCTGCACGGACGGCCTGCGGGCCGATGGCCATGACCTCCGCGGTGCTGCGCGGGTCCGGGGCAACTGTGCTCGCCGCAGCTCAGGATGCCCCCCGCGCGGCGGCGGGCGCGGCGTCACGGTGGCCGGGCTGGGCCGTTCGGGCGCCGGTACGGGTGGCGCCGATTCCGGCGATGACCACGAAGAGGATGCCGGCGGCGGCTGCCGCGCCCGGGGTCTGCCCGAGGACGAGCAGGCCGGCCAGCAGGGCGATGGCGGGTTCCAGGCTCATCAGGGTGCCGAAGGCGCTGGCGGTGAGGCGCCGCAGGGCGAGGAGTTCCAGGCTGAACGGCAGCACGGGATGCAGCACGGCCAGCGCCAGCATGACGGCAAGCAGCGGCCAGGTCACCGCGTGCAATCCGGAGGGACCGGCGGCAAGCAACGCCACGATGCCGGCAACCGGGATGGAGACGGCCAGCCCGCTGAGGCCGGTGACCCGGTCGCCGACGTGCTGGGTCAGCAGGATGTAGATGCCCCAGCAGGCCCCTGCTCCCAGCGCAAAGGCGAGCCCGGCGGAGTCGATGCCGCCGGCCCAGGGCCGGGTCAGCAGGACCACGCCGATTGCGGCCAGGACCGCCCAGCCCCTGCGCCCGCCCCCGGGCCCGAGCACCGACACCGTCAGCGGCCCGAGGAACTCCAGCGCGCTGGCGGTCCCCAGCGGGATGCGCGCGATCGCGAGCATGAACAGCATCATCAGGCCGGCGGTCACCACGCCCAGCACGCCGCAGGCCACCAGGTCCTTGCGGGTGAAGTCGCGGGGGCGCGGCCGGACCAGGATCAACAGCAGAGCGCCGCCCCAGGCCAGCCGCAGTGCCGCGATGCTCAGCGGGCTGAGCTGATCGAACAGGTGCGCCGACAGGGCCAGCCCGAGCTGGACGCAGGACATGGATCCAATCGCCATCAGCGCCCCGCCCTCCGCGCCGCGCAGCCGATCGCCCAGCGGGCGGGACGCGGGCGTCGGCGGGCTCATGAACCCAGTAGAGCGCTTGCCCGTTGTTCATGTCCACGTGCCAGTAGTGGACATTATGTTCAGGAATAACGGACAATCAGCGGATGGAAACCCGGCGGCTGGAACTGCTGGCCGAGCTGTCCCGGCTGGGGTCCATGCGCGCGGTTGCGGCCGCGCTCGGGACCACTACCTCCACGGTGTCGCAGCAGCTCGCCGCTCTCGCCGGCGAGCTGGGCACCCAGCTGACCGAACCGGACGGCCGGCGGGTCCGGCTGACACCCGCTGGCCGCCTGCTCGCCGAGCGCGCCGTGACGATCCTCGCCGAGGTCGAGGCGGCCCGCCGCGACCTGGCACCGGGCGCGGAGCCCGCCGGCACCGTGCGGGTCGCCGGGTTCACCACGGCGATCCGCAGCTACCTGCTGCCCGTCATCGCGGGCCTTGCCGCCAGCCACCCGCGGATCCACGTGCTGATCCGCGAACACGAACCCGCCGAAGCCCGCCAGCTTCTCGCCGCCGACCAGGCCGACCTGGCGCTCACCTACGACCACAACCTCGCCCCGGCCGCCACCGATCCGGCGATCACGCCGTCCCTGCTGTGGACCGCGCTGTGGGGCCTGGGCGTACCTGCGCACGAGCCCGCCGACCGCGGCACCGCACCGGAGGTATTCGCCCGCTTCAGGGCCCGCGACTGGATCGGCAACTCCCGCAACACCGCCGACGAGGACGTCATCCGCACCCTCGCGTCCATGGCCGGGTTCACCCCCCGCATCACCCACCGGGCAGACAGCCTCGACCTGGTCCAGGACATGATCACCGCGGGGCTGGGCGTGGGACTGCTGCCCCTCGGCCACCCGGTCCGGCCCGGGGTGCGGCTCCTGCCGCTCACCGGACCGCGCATCGAACTGCGGGCCTACGCCGTCGCCCGCCCGGGCCGCCTGAACTGGCCCCCGCTCGCGCTGGTGATCAGCCTTCTCCGGCAGGCCAGCCGCCAGGCCGGGCGCGACCGCAGGCATTCACCATCGGCCGCCAGCCCGGACCCTTCACCGCCTGCCGCCGGGCAGGCTCCTGGTGACGGTGAGTGACGGGCTCTCTCCTGGATGATCTTCCCCGGGGCCGGCCCAGCGTAGCCTTGATTACAGTGGGCCGCTCCGCTCATGAGCGCTGTGCGGTCGCCGGTTGCGGCAGGACGCGCCGCAGCACGCTGGCGTCGCCGCTGATCTGCAGGCCGTACCCGGTCACCTCGGCGGCGGTGAGCTGGCCGGTGAGCAGGGCGAGGATGAGCCGCGGTTCGCCCCGCAGGACGAGGTCCGGCGCTGCGGCCGTGCCGAGCCGGGTAGTGGCCGAGCCGCCGGATACCTCGATGACCACCGGATCGCTGGCCGTGCGCAGCTCGATCGACACCGGCGGCCCGCCGGGATCGCGGTCGCGCAGGAAGTACGAGGCCGGGAAGGCGAACCAGTGGCCGCGGAACTGGTCGCCGCCGGCAGGCTCGGTCATATACCTGACCCCCCACCGGAAGAGGGCGTCGAGGACCGGCTGCAGCTCCGCGCCCGTGTCGGTCAGGTGGAACAGGGTGGCGGCGACGGGAGGCGGCGCTTGTTCCCGCCGGATCAGGCCCGCGGACTCGAGCTCGCGGATCCGGTCGGAGAGCAGGTTGGTGGCGATTCCCGGCAGCCCGTTCTTCAGGTCGGTGTACCGGCACGCGCCGCGGATCAGGAGCTCCCGGACGATCAGGAGGGTCCACCGGTCGCCGACGACGTCCAGCGCCTTGGCGATCGAGCAGTACTGGCCGTAACTACGCATGGCTAGAGGGTAGCCGAGAGTTAGTTGACCTTCAAATCTAATAAGTTGACTTTTTAAATTAGAAGTTTCAGTCTCAACCATGCGATCCAAGCCCATGATCCTCGTCGCGCTGCTGCTGGCAGCGTTCCTCGTCAACCTGGACACGACCCTGGTGAACGTGGCGCTGCCCGCCCTGGTGCGCGAGCTGCATGCCACCACCACGCAGCTGCAGTGGGTGGTCGACTCCTTCAACCTCGTCTTCGCCGCGCTGCTGCTCACCTTCGGCAGCCTGTCCGACCGGTTCGGCCGCAAGGGCATGCTGCTGGCAGGACTGGCCGTGTTCGGGACCGCCAGCCTGGCCGGCGGCTTCACCACCAGCCCGGCGCAGCTCATCGCGGCCCGGTCGGTGATGGGGCTGGGCGCCGCGATGGCGTTCCCGGCGACGCTGTCGCTGATCTCCAACGTCTTCACTGCGAGAAGGGAACGGGCTCGCGCCATCGGCTTGTGGGGCGCGGTCGCGGGCGTGGCCATCGCGATGGGGCCGATCGTCGGCGGCTGGCTGCTGGAGCACTTCAGCTGGGCGTCAGCATCTTCATCGCCATGGCGCCGGTCGCGGCGGCCGCCGCGATCGTCGTGGTGGTAGTCGTTCCCGCGTCGAAGGACCCGGACGCGGCGGCTCTGGACATCCCCGGCCTGGTGCTGTCGTCGGCAACCATGGCGCTGCTGGTCTTCACCATCATCGAGGCGCCGGCCTACGGCTGGGCAGCCGGGCGCAGCGTGGCTGGCTTTGCCGCCTCGGCGGTCCTGCTCGCCGCGTTCATCGCGCGTGAGCGGCGCGCCGCGCACCCGATGCTCGATGTGCGGCTGTTCCGCAACATGCGGTTCAGCGCGGCCAGCGGCGCGGTCACGGTGTCGTTTTTCACCCTGTTCGGCTTCATCTTCCTGATCACCCAGTACTTCCAGTTCGTCCGCGGCTACGGCCCGCTCTCGGCTGGTGTGCACCTGCTGCCGGTGGCGCTGGCGGTCGGCGCCGGGTCGGTCGCCGGGACTCAGCTCGCGGTGCGGGCCGGGACCAAGCTCATCGTCACCACCGGCCTGATCGCGACGGCCGCGTTCTACGGCTGGGTCGCGGTGACCACCACCGCGACGGTCAGCTACGGCATCATCGCGGCCCAGATGGTGCTGTACGGGCTCGGCATGGGCCTGACCTCGGCGCCCGCCACCGAATCCATCATGGGCGCCATCTCGCGGCGCAAGGCCGGCGTCGGCTCGGCGGTGAACGACTCCACCCGGCTCGTCGGCGGCACGCTCGGCGTGGCCGTGATCGGCAGCATTTACGCATCCGTCTACGGATCGCGGCTCACCGCCACCACGCCCGCCGGCGTGCCAGGCCCGGTCGCGGCGATCGCGCACCAGTCCGTCGGCGCCGCCTACGTAGCCGCCGGCAAGATCGCGGCCCTCGGTCACCCCGCCCTCGGGCAGGCACTGCGGCACGCCTCCGCCAACGCGTTCCTGCGCGGCCTCACCATCAGCTCTCTCGTCGCTGGGGGCGTCGCCGCCGTAGGCGCCGTACTGGCAGCCCGGTTCCTGCCCGCCCAGCCCGCGAGCCCGGCGGCCGGTGCAGACGAAACAGCCTGGGAGCCACGCGAAGCCGACGCGCAGGCGCCCCCGGCCGCAGCTGCCCGATAATCCGCCCCAAGTAACGCAGCACTGTATTGACCAGCGGCGGAATGCCGCAAACGGGGCGAGCGGGCCTGCCGGGCCGACCGGGCCGACCGGGCCGACCGGGCCGACCGGGCCGACCGGGCCGACCGGGCCGAAGGCAGCCACTGCGCCTGACCGGGTCAGTTATGCCGGGGCGAGGGCCGCCCGGATCGTGTCCTCGCGGTCCCCGTAGATTCCTGACCTCCCGCAGCCCCGATGCGGGTGCCCAGCTACCCGCCTACGGCGGGCGCTGCGGCACCCGCATCGGGGGCGACTGAGGTCGCCCCGGCTTCCGAGCGGCGGCCAGCGCGACGGGGATGGCGCGCCGGCCATCCCCGCCGGCGCGGGTCAGCCAGCCGTCAGGGGCATGCTGCTGTCACCTTCGCCACCACGAACCCGGCCAGACCGTTGCCGTTCACGCTGTGCCCGCTGTCGCCGGTGAACGTGTACAGCCGCTGCCCGTGGTAGGTGACCTGGAGCTTGCTGCCGAGCTTCGCGGTCGCCAGGCAGGACGCCCCCTTCGGGATGGTCTTTCCGGCGGGCATGACCAGCGGGGGCCAGATGCTCCGGCAGCTGGCGGCGCAGCCCCCATTCGGGTGCTCGTACAGCGAATGCCCGCCGTTGACGGTGACCAGGATCTTCCCGAATCCGGTGCGCATCGCCGCGTTGACCACGGTGGCGGGCGTGCCGGCCGACCGGATCTGGGTTTGGGCCGCGGCAGCGACGCCCGCCGTGGCCGCGGTGGAGCCGCTGACCAGGAGTACCGCCACGGCCGCGCGGGCGGTCCAGGACATCCCGCCTGCACGCTGAAGAGTGAACCTCATCACCACACCACCGATCTGTCGAAGGTTTCCGGCACCCCGTAGCACGTGCGCGGCCGCTCCCCGGTTCACCCGGCACGCGGTCACCACAAGAGCGACCGCGGTACCGCAAGGCGCGCGGACACCCGCCGGCGGTTCCGTAAACCAGGCGCTCGGCCGGGCAGACAGCCAGCCAGGAAGCGCGCTGGGGTGCCGCCACTATCAGGCCAGGGCCAGGGCAATCGCGTGCAAGGCCAGCCCGACGCCCGCCCCTACCACCGTGCCGTTGATGCGGATGAACTGCAGATCGCGCCCGAGGAGCAGTTCTAGCTGGCTCGACGTCTCGGCGGCGTCCCACCGTTCGATGGTCCCGGTAACAAGGCCGGCGAGCTCGTCGTGGAACTGATCGGCGAGTGCCCTGGCTCCTGACTCGACCATGCGCTCGAGCCCCTCCTGGAGGCGGCGGTCGGACCCGAGCCGCCCGCCGGCCGCCACTAGCGCATCGGCCAGCCGGCCGCGCAACTCAGATTCCGGGTCGGCCGCCTGGGCCCGCAGCGCCTCCTTGGCCTTCTGCCACAGCGACGACGACCAGTCCCGGAGCCCGGCGCTGCCGAGAACATCGCGCTTGAGGCGCTCGCCGCGCTCGCGCAGCTCCGGGGATGTCTCAAGGCGGTCGGGGAGCCCGGCGATCCACTCCTCGAACTGATGCCGGGTCTGGTCGTCGGGATCGGCGGCCATGGCCGCCAGCCGCTGGCGCAGGCGGGCGAGCAGGCGGTCGAAGACCCGCCGGTATACCGCGTCCGGCACCCAGCCGGGCGACTCGGCCTCGAACAGCTCGCGAAGCTCCAGGTAATGGTCGGCGAGGTAGCGGTCGGCGGCGGACACGATGGCGTCGAACAGATCGGCGTGGTGACCGCCGGCGATGATGACCCGTAGCGCCCGCCCGGCCAGCGGCGCCACTTCGACGTTGTCGACTGCCCGGGTCAGCTCGGCGGTGAGCACGCGCTGGACATCCTCGTCACGGACAGCGTAGGCCACCGTGACCACCAGGTCCGCGGCGTAACCGGCGAAGCGGGCGGCGTTGGCCCGGTCAGCCAGCCAGGCGGCCAGGCGGGAAACGAGGCTGGCGGAGCGGATCCGCTCGGCCAGAACGTCGGCGTTGAGGAAGTTCTCCTGCACGAACTGCCCGAGAGTAACCGCGAACTGGTCCTTGCGCTCGACGAGCAGCGCGGTATGCGGTATCGGCAGGCCCAGGGGCCGGCGGAACAGGGCCGTCACCGCGAACCAGTCTGCGACGCCTCCGACCATGGAGGCCTCGGCGCCGGCCTGCACGAAGCCGAGGAACGTCCCGTGGGCGCCGGCTGCGGTCACGCCCAGGAACACCGCTGTCACCCCCACGAGGAGACCGGTGGCCCGCCGGCGCGCGGCAGTCAGACGGCGCGCCCGCAATGCCGCCGGCTCGCGGTCGAGCGCGGGTACCGGCGAACCCGACATCGGCGCGGCAGGTTTCATCGCAATCCCCGGTCAGCCCGCGGAGCAGGGCGGAAATCCGCGCCCGCGCGGGTCGAGTGGTTCCATCGCAAAGTCAGCCTCGCTCTCGCAGATCTACACGATCTCTCACACCCCGAGCGCGGAAAGGACAATCCGATTCCGCTACCACATCCGCCAAGCTCACGAAGAAGGTGCATGACCGGCAGTGCTTCCCGCGCGCAACATCTGGCAGCCGTCCGCCTGTTAGTCAGCGGCCGGCGGCTCGGTAGCCGACACTCCCCCGCCGAGCTCGAAGACGGCCTGGTCGCCCGGGCACAGCTCGCGGACGTCGCCGGGTATTCCGGCCCGTATCGGGTGACTGGCGCCGTCGGGATGGACGGCTAGAGTCAGCCGGTCGCGGCTGAGCGTGACCACGATCGGGGTCTCCCGGAACTGCATCCGGAATGACAGGCCACCGAGCTCGTTCGGGAGCTGGGGGTCAAAGTACAGAACGCTGTCACGGATATGGGTGCCCGCGTAGCACCGCTGCACGACGTCAAGTGTCCCGGCCATGACCCCCAGGTGGATCCCTTCCTTCGTCGTACCGCCCTGGACGTCGTCAACGTCGCTGCGGAGCGCGACGAGAAACCGGTCCCAGGAGCTCTCCGGGTCGAGGGCTGCGAGCACTCCCGCGTGGGTGACAAAGCTCAGCGTCGAGCCGTGCGACGTCCGCCGGTCGTAGTACGCGACGTTCCGCGCGGCCGTGTCGGGACGGTAGTCGTATCCCAGCCGCTCGAAGATCTCGCGCAGCTCGCCGCGCGTGAAGAGGAAGAAGAGCATCACCGTATCGGCCTGCTTGGCGATCTTGTAGCGGTTGGGATCGTCGCCCTCGGCACGCAGGATCCGGTCGAGCCGCTGGATGTTCCCGTACTTCGCGCGGTAGGCATCCCAGTCGAGTTCTTCGAGGTCGCCGTAACCCTCGAACTGGCTGATGATGCCGTCCCCGTGGAACGGGATGAACATCCGGCGGCTCATGTCCTGCCATAGCGCCAGCTCGTCGTCGCCGATGCCGAGCCGTGCGCGCAATCCTTGCATGCTGCTCGCCGAGAGCAGCGACGGAAGCTTCCCGGCGATGTCGCACAGCCAGGCCACCATGACGTTGGTGTAGGCGTTGTTGCGCAGCCCGTCCCCTGGCGCGCCCGGGTACTTCTCGTGGAACTCGTCGGGGCCCATCACGCCGTGGATCTCATAGCGCTCGCGCTCGGGGTTGAATACAGCGATCGACGCCCAGAACCGCGCGATCTCCAGCATCATCTCGGCGCCGTAAAGTTCGACGAACGTGTAGTCCTGCGTGGCCTGGAAGTACGTCCAGATGTTGAAGAAGATCGCGGCGTTAACGTGCCGCTGGTTGTGGCTGAGATCAGGCTCCCACCGGCCCGACAGCGGGTTGAGGTGGACGCGCTGGGTCTCCTCGATGCCCTCGCTGCCGCTCTGCCACGGGAACATCGCACCCCGGAACCCGGTCTCCCTGGCCGCTGCCCGCGCCTCCCCGATCCGGCGGTATCGATACATCAGCAGCCCGCGCGTGACCTCGGGCAGCCGGACGTTGAAGAACGGGAATGCATAGATCTCGTCCCAGAACACGTGCCCGCGGTAGGCCTCGCCGTTGAGCCCGCGGGCGGGCAGCCCGGCGTCGAGGTCGGCGGTGTGCGGGGAGCAGACCTGGAGAAGGTGCGCGATGTGCAGCCGGAGCAGCAACTGGACCTCGTCGTTCGCGGACACGCGCCCGTCGCACGTCCGCCACAGCTCGTCCCATGCCGCGCTGTGCCGCTCGAACGCCGCCGCGAAGTCGCTGTGGCGGGCCGCCGACCTGGCCGCCCGCAGCAGCGTGTCGCTGACCGCCGGGTCCCGTGAGGTGTAGAAGGCGACCATCTTCTCGACTCGCGTCGCCTCGCCTTGGCGCACGTCGAAGGCCAGGACCTGCTGGATGTAGTCCTCCATCTGGTGCAGCAACCGGCTCACCACAAGCTGCTGGTCGCCGCTGAACACCCGGGTGCGGGTCGCCTGGCTGATGTACAGATTCGACTGCCGCGTCTCGGCCTTGAGCGCGATGACTTCGGGCCCGAAGGTCCGCGGCGAAACCGGGCTCAGGTGCCGGCCTTCCAGCTGCCGGTAGCGGGCTACGCCGCTGTTGCTCACCCGGGCGTCGAGCGCTGAGATGACCTCGACACGCCCGGACCAGTTCTCCGGGACGAGCGTCCACTCGATCCCGGCGTGGTGCGCGTCGGCCATGCTGACGAACCGGCGGCTTTTCAGCACCGTCTGTCTGCCGGTGCGGTCACGGAAGCGGACGTGCCGCAGCACGGTCAGGTTCCGGATGTCGAATTCGTGACGGTAGTCCAGCAGCTCGACATCGGCGAGCCTGAACGCATCCTCGTCCTCGATGCGCAGCTGGAGGACCAGCCAGTTCGGCAGGTTGACGAGGTCCTCGTTGAGCACCGGCAGGCCGCCCAGGATCGTCGTCTCGCGGTTGTAGCCTCCGTGCGCGTACGTGCCCGGATAGTGCACGCCGTCGGCCTCTTCCCATTCCGCCGCGCCTCGTGTGCACAGGTAACCGTTGCCCGTGGAGGTCAGTGCCTCGCGCAGACCCTCGGTCCCGGGATCGAAGCCGTCATACGCGAGCAAGAAACCGTCCACGGCACCTCCTGCCGGCCCGGCCGCTGCTGCGGTCACGAGCGTCGGGCCGGCCGCGCCGAAGGCGTACCCGCTCTGCTGTTTCGACATGTGCCGATGCGGCAGCGACCCCCCCATGGACATGGCGGGTGCGGAGCTCGCGAGTACTGCCCATGGCTTCGACGATGTTCACGGAACTTCCTCCTGCGGCCGAGGTCCGTACGCCGCGAGGATCTGCCGCTCCGTTTCCTCGCGTGGCAGGTAGACGTTCAGTTCCGTCCCGGTACACCGCTGAGCGCCCATCGCGTTGCCGAACTGGCAGGCCACGACGTAATCCCGGTAGGCGAGGTAGCCATAGGCCAGTCCCCCGGCGAACGAGTCGCCGGCACCTGTCGTGTCCACGACGTGCCCGACCTCGATGCGATCGACGAATTCCCCGGCGACCCCGCCGGAGCCGTCCCGGTAGAAGACCACGCAGCCACGCTCGTCGAGCGTCACGCATACCGCCCCGACACCACGGTCGAGGCAGTGACGCGCCAGGCCGCGCAAATCTTCATCGCCCAGCCTCGGCGGATCAGCCGCCACCTCCGCCGACTCACCGAGCCACGCCGAGCTCGCTTCGTCGAGGTTCATCTTCAGGATGTCGATGTACGGGAGCCATACGTCCAGGTCGGCCCACACCCTTGGATGCCGCTCGCCGCTGCGGGTCAGCGTGGTCGCAGGGCCGTGGGCATCCAGCACCACGGGTGCACCGCTGTGCTCCTTGATGTACCGCAGCGTCGGCTGCCCCACCTCATAGTCGGTGATCGGGACACAGACGAACACATCGGCGTCGAGCACCTGGTCAACGTCGGCCGGCAGGATCGGGTTCATGAAGCTCGCCTGCCGCTCGACCCGACGATTCTGGTCAACATAACGCAGCTCGACCACGTCCCCCTGGTCAGCAGGCGACGTTATGCCAGCGGTGTCAATATTCGGGAAGGACCCGAGGATCTCCTTGATCAGGCCCTCGTCGCGCCGGCGCACGTGCGATACCGGGACGATCGTGTCGCCAGCATCCAGCAGAGCCGAGAGGGCAACCGCCGTATATATGACGCATCCGTACTTCTCGAACCGCTCGCCGTCATGAGTCACGATCTGGTCGCGAGGGATCGGGCCCAGCACCGCAACCTTGCGACCCGCCCGGCTTTTCATGTCATCCATCATGAACACCTCCGGCGCTTGTCGCCATCGCCCCGCTCGATGCAAGGCCGGTCGCGCAGCGGAGCCTGCCGACCGTGCTGCAAGGCCCCGTGGCCACCAGTGACCCGCTCCTCGATCCGACTGCCCGTGCAGGATCACCCACATTACGTCTCCAGCCGAACCCCCGCCGGGCTCATGGTGCGAGTGGCCCGTTCGGACCGCGCGGGCCAAGTCCCGCCGGGCGGCAGGCTCGCGCCAGCCAGCGTCCGGACGCGCAGCGCGCAGGCGCCGCCGCGAGAAGCCGCTCCGGGTGACACGTGCGTGCCCGGAACCCTGGGCCCAGCTGCTGTCTTTAGCTGATAAAAAAGCAAATGCCAGATTGTCATTTGGCTGATAAATGGCTGGATTCGCAGCCGCCGGCGCCCCCGGCTGCTGACAGAGCCGAGACACGATAGCAGTTGAATCTTGACACCCGCGTACATAAGAGTTCTACTTTTACTTGCGAGTAACCCGAAGGCGAATCGTCCCAGGTAAGGGTCGGGCATATGACCGCATACGCGGCTTCATATGGCATGCCCTGGAGCCACTTAGCCAACTCGGACTTGGAGCAGGGACCAGGCCGTATCTGCTGCGGCCTGGGCAGATACGGCCTGGCCTGCTCCAGGACGACACCGTTCGTCAAAGGCGGACGCCCAGGTTAGGACCTACCCACGGATTGCCACGTGAAATGGCCTTCGCGTGCATGCTCTGTGCCTCGCTGTCACCGATCCGCGCAGAGGATGTACGCGAAGGCCTGAAAGCAAGGGAAGAATGCCGATGAAAACGTCCACTTGGCGAAGCCGCCATCCGTTCCTGCTGGGGACCGCGACGTCAGCCGCCGCGGTAGCGCTGATCGCCGTCGGGCTGCCGGCGGCCGCGCTGGCCACCCACCCGGCCTCGCAGGCACGTCCCAACCAGATAGGACCGGGCTACCCGCCGCCAGGCGGCATCTACACGGGATTCACCAACTGCCCGCTGCTCAACCCCCTCATGCAGGAGACTCCGTCCGTGACGGACAGCGGGTACACGGGCTTGTCCGTCGCCGCGTGCACCGTCGGAGAGGTGACGAGCGGCTCGATCACGGTCGGTACCATCACGACGCCGGTCGTGCGGCCGGTGAACGTGCAGTTCGGCTTCTGGACTCCGCCGAACGCCGCGGCTGGCGGCGACAACACTGGGCCTAATTTGATCTCGTCGTACGCCGGCGGGGTCCTGCCGCCGCCCGCGGGCCTGTCCGCGATGCTGGTCACCAAGCCGGACCTGATCCCGCAGAAGCTGACCACGGCGCTGGGCTGCTCCACCGCTACTGACCCGGTCGTCAAGAGTGTCTGCACGCAGGCGGAGAACTTCGGCGGGAAGTACCAGGACGTGTACGCGCTGGCCCAGTCCGCGGGGCAGATCACGAACTTCGGGGTGCTCACCTGGACCCAGCGGATCAAGTTCAAGCTGATCAACCCGCTGCTCGGCAACTACTGCTACATCGGGTCGGACAACAACCCGATCGTGATCAACCCGGAGCTCTCCGTTGGCCCCGGCGGGATGCTGCAGGAGCAAACCGACCCGAACCCGACCAAGCACCCGGACACCATTACCCTCGGCATCACGGTTGCTTCGGCCATCGATAACACGTTCTCCGCGCCGGGCGTTACCGGCTGCGGCCCGGGTGGCGCGAAGAACATCCCGATCGACGCGGCGCTCGACGCGGGCACCGGCTTGCCCGCGGCGTCTGGGGTGAACAGCCTCACGCTCAACGGCTCCTTCGACATCGCTGCCACCACCGCGGGCGAAAACATGAAGGCTAACAACGCCAAGATCCTGCTGTCCGCGTTCAAGGACAGCGTCGGGACCCCCGCTGGGCCCCGAGCAGGTGTCCGTCAGATCACCGGCGCCGAACTGCACCGTACGCTCCGGCGTCTCGGTATCCGGTAACTGACAACCGCAGTAATCCAACACCGCTAACCGAGGGAGCGCCAGCCGGGCTGGCGCTCCCTCGGATATTTCTTGCCCCACGCCGTCCGGCCGCAGATGTCCCGGCCTTCCTGGTGAGCGGTTACCGGTCTAGCGATTCCGGTAGACCTTGCGCAGGTGGCAGTCAACCGTGGCCGTGCTGAGGAACAGTCGGGTGGCAGGCGGGTCAGGCGGTGATGTCGCGGTGCCGCAGCAATGCGGCTCCGGCGAGCAGGACCACCACGGCGTGGGCGGCGAGGATGAGAACGGCCGCTCCCCTGGCCGAGCAGCTGAGCGGTGGCGGGGAAGCCGGTCGTGTGGGTGGCGGCGGCAGCCAGGCCGCCGAGGCCGTATTTCTGCACGGCGGTGCCGCGGATCCTCCAATGCCGAGATCGCCACGCGGCTGTACATGAGCCTGTCCACCGTCAAGGCCCACGTTTCCCGGCTGCTAGTCAAGCTCGAAGCCGCCAATCGCGTCCAGATCGCCCTCCTCGTGCAAGACGCCGCAGCCAGCCCTCCACGCTGATACGTGACTCCTGATCAGTCGCGCCGAGCGGCCGGACCGCGAATCATCAGGATTGCGCGTACAGATGCTGCCGTGAGTAACGGATCGGCGATCTGGTCGCGCGCCGGGCCTCGAGCCGGATCACACTCAGTGACCGGGGCTGATCCGCGACCAGCGCGCAAGTATCCATCGTTCTGAACGGTGACCTGGTCTCCTGCGTATACGCCTGCGTTGCGCCCGAACGGGATGTTCGGTGCCGCGTTCACGGCCCGGCTTGGTCTTGGCCGGCGAATGGGAGCGTTGCCGTCGGCGGGGATGCGCCGGGTTATCCCTGCTCGCGCTCGTGCGGAACGACAAGTCCTGACTCGTAGGCGGTGACGACCGCCTGGGTCCGGTCGCGCAGGTCCAGCTTGGTGAGCACGCGACTGACGTGCGTCTTGATGGTCTCCTCGCTGACGGTCAGCTGGGCTGATATCTCGTGGTTCGACAGGCCCTCCGCGACCAGCCTGAGGACTTGTGTCTCCCGCGGCGTGAGCGTGCCGAGCACAGCCGTGGGGGCATCGGGCCGGGGGCGCTGCCGCGTGAACTGGCTGATCAGCCGCCGGGTAACGGTCGGTGCGAGCAGCGCCTCGCCGGCCGCGATGACCCGAACCGCGTCGAAGAGGCGTTCAGCTGTGACGTCTTTGAGCAGGAAGCCGCTGGCTCCGGCGCGCAGCGCATCGTAGACGTACTCGTCTAGGTCGAAGGTGGTCAGGATGAGGATACGCGGTCCGCCCTGGCCGGATCCGGTCAGCTGCCTGGTGGCCTGGATGCCGTCCATGCCGGGCATGCGGACATCCATGAGCGCTACGTCTGGCTGGAGATCGCGGCAGATCCGCACCGCCTCAGCCCCGTCGCAGGCAGTGCCAGCGACCGTGAAGCCTGGCTGGGTATCCAGCAGGGCGGCGAATCCGGTGCGCACCACCTCATGGTCGTCGGCGACAATGATCCGGATCACCGGAGACGGGGCCGTCACGCTGCCACCTTCGCCGTAGCGGGCAGAACGACCTCGACGACGAAGCCGCCGCCGTTCCCGGCGCCGGTGCTCAGCTCACCGCCGACGGCTGCGGCGCGCTCGCGCATGCCGAGCAGCCCGTGACCGCCCGGCCGGGTCGCAGTGGAGGGGGAAGCTGCGGCGGGCGGGGGGCCGGGCCCGTTGTCGCGGATGCGCAGCCACAGCGCGCCTGGCGCGTAGCGGAGTTCCACGTCCACGGCGGCGCCTTCCGCATGCCGCCTGGCGTTGGTGAGCGCTTCCTGGACGATGCGGTAGGCGGCGAGCTCGACACCCGGGTCGAGGGTGGTCATGGAGCCGCTGACGATGAGGCGGATGCCCGATCCCGAGGCCTCCCGTGCCTCGTCGAGCAGTTCATTGAGCTGTACCAGCCCGGGCACGGGCTGCCGCTCCGCCACGGCGGTCCCGGTGTCCTCGCGCAGCACGCCGAGTAGCCGCCGCATCTCGGTCAGCGCGGCCCGCGCGGTGTCGCCGATCGCCGACAGCCGCTGCGCTCCGGTAGCGGGCATCCCCGGCGTGGTCAGCCGGGCCGTCTCCGCCTGCACGGCGATCATGGAAATGTGGTGGGCCACGACGTCGTGCAGCTCGCGGGAGACACGAACGCGTTCCCCGCGGGCCGTGTGCTCGACCAGGGAGCCGGCGATGACCTGCCGCGCGGCGCTGTGCTCCTCGGCCTCGGCGCGGGCCCGCGCGGCTGCCCCGGCCCACGCCGCGGCCGGGCCGAGCGCGGCCAGCAGCACGGTGAGGATCCTAGCCGCCGAGCCCGCGGGGCCGACGAGCGCCAGCACCAGGAAGGACAGCGCGAGGCTCGCGGCCAGCAGCTGTGAGCCGCGGCGCCCGAGCCGGTACAAGACGGCAAGTTGCGCGATCAGGCCCGCCAAGGTCAGCGCGTGAAAGGCCGCAAGGGACAGCAGGCACGCCGCGCAGACCGTCACGGCTGCCGCCGCCGGGTGCGCCCACAGGAGCCCGAGCGGCAGCGTGGTGAACAGCGCGAGGAGCACGAAGGCGACCTGGAGGTCCCCGCCGTAGCTCCCGGCATTGCCCACGGGCTGCGCGAGCGCCTGGGCCCCGGCGGCCACCGCGAGGAGCGCCCCGGCTGCCGCGGGCGCGCGCGGGTCAGCGGCGACCCGCCGCAGGGCTTCGGCCCGCCAGCCCGGCTGGTCTCCCGCTGGGTCCATACAGCCATTGTCCTCGCTGGCCAGCGAGCGTGCGTCCCCCCGGATGAGCATCCTGACGTCCCTCGCATGGGGGATGCGCTGCGGCAGGTGTCCCTCATGCCAGCGACGGCGAAGACGGCTCGCGGGCGTGACGACAGCGGCGCCGGCGCTTCCCTACCGTGGCGGGTATGGAAGCAACGATCGAAGTCAGCAGCCTGCACAAGCGGTTCGGCCCGACCTTGGCCCTGGACGGGATGACGTTCACCGTCGCCCCGGGGCAGGTCACCGGGTTCGTCGGCCCGAACGGCGCGGGCAAGTCCACCACGATGCGGGTGATCCTCGCCCTGGACTCCCCCGACGACGGCAGCGCGCTGATCGGCGGGCAGCCCTACCGGACCCTGCGGGACCCGCTGAGCCATGTCGGATCGCTGCTGGACGCAGCCGCGCTGCAGCCCAGCCGGAGCGCCCGCAACCACCTGCTGTGGCTGGCGCACTCCCAGGGCCTGGGCGCCAAGCGGGTGGACGAGGTGATCGAGCAGGCCGGCCTGCAGAGGGCCGCCCGGCGCAAGGCCGGCGGCTACTCGCTTGGCATGCGGCAGCGGCTGGGAATCGCCGCGGCGCTGCTCGGCGACCCGCCGGTGCTCATGTTCGACGAGCCGTTCAACGGCATGGACCCCGAGGGCATCGTGTGGATGCGCGGGTTCCTGGCGTCGCTGGCCGATGAAGGCCGCGCGGTGCTGGTGTCCAGTCACCTGATGGCCGAGCTGCAGGACACCGCGGATCACCTGGTGGTGGCCGGCCGCGGCAAGGTCATCGCGGACACCACGGTGGCAGCGCTGATCGCGGCCGCGTCCGGTGACAGGGTCTCGCTGCGCACCACCGCGCGGCCGGAGGCGATGGAGGCGCTGGCACGCGCGGGCGGCACCATAGCGGCGACCGGCCGCGACAATCTCACCGTCTCCGGGCTGGCTGCCGAGGGCATCGTGGCCGTCCTGTCCGGCAGCGGGGTGCCGTTCTCGGAGGTGTCGGCGCACCGCGCGACGCTCGAGGAGGCCTACATGGAGCTCACCAGGGAGGCGGTCGAGTTCCGCGCCGCCGCGTCTGCGCAAGGATCGTCCTCCCGGGCCAGCAGCGAGGAGGTCGCGAGATGAGCACAGGTACGATCACGCCGTACCGGTCGGGCCAGCGGCCCGGGCGCGACGACTTCCCGCACCTGCTGCGGGCCGAGTGGACCAAGTTCCGGACCGTGCGCGGCTGGGTGATAGCGATGGTCGCCGCCACGCTGCTGACCGCGCTGGCCGTGGTGGCCCTTGCAGGCGTCTCCAACGGGAGCCAGAACGCGGGAGCTAACCCGACCGTTGCCATCGGCCCGGACGGCGAGGCGGTCACCGACAACTTCTACTTCGTGCACCAGTCACTGGACGGCAACGGCAGCATCACCGCGCGGGTCGCCTCGCTGGACACCGAGCTTCCGACGCCCACCGGCTCGACCTACCCGCACATCGCCGTGCCCTGGGCCAAGGCAGGGATCATCATCAAGGCGGGCACCAGGGCGGGATCGGCCTATGCCGCGGTCATGGCCACCCCCGCCCACGGGGTGCGGATGCAGTACAGCTACACCCACGACACGGCCGGCCTGCCCGGCACCGTCTCCGCGGCGTCGCCGCGCTGGCTGCGGCTGACCCGTTCCGGCGACACGATCACCGGATATGACTCCGCCGACGGCAGGCGCTGGACGAAGATCGGCACGGCCAGCCTGGCCGGGCTGCCGCCGACCGTGCAGGCCGGGCTGTTCGTGACCTCACCGCCGCTGCTGGCGCCGAACAATAGTGTGTCCTGCGGCAGGGTAGCCTGCTCGGTCGGCACGCCCGGCCAGTCGTTCGCCAGCAACTCCTCCCTGGTCTCCGTTACCACCCAGGCCACCGCCGCCTTCGACCATGTCAGCCTCCGGGGCGAGCAGCCCGGCAGCGGGTGGCGCGGCGGCCAGATAGGTTTCCCGACCGGCATTCCGTTCCTCTGCACGCCTTCGCCCGGACATTTCTGTCCGAAAACACCGGCCGGCGGCTTCACGAAATCCGGCGGCACGTTCACCCTGGCCGGAAGCGGCGACATCGCACCGTACGTGACCGACGTTGATCCGCTCGGGACCGTGCTCAAGGGCTCGCTGATAGGCCTGCTCGCCGTCATCGCCCTGGGGGCGCTGTTCATCACCGCCGAGTACCGGCGGGGCCTGATCCGCAGCACGTTCGCGGCCAGCCCGCGCCGGGCCCGGGTGCTGGCGGCCAAGGCCATCGTGATCGGGCTGGTCACGTTCGCCGCCGGGCTGGTAGGAGCCGCGGTCGCGGTGCCGATCGCCGAGCGGAAGCTGCACTCGGCCGGGTGGGCGTCGTCGGTGTACCCGGTCTGGTCACTCACCAGCGGCCGCGGACTGCAGATCGTCGTCGGCACCGCAGGGCTGCTCGCGGTGGCCGCCATCCTCGCCCTCTCCGCCGGCGCCGTGCTGCGGCGCAGCGCCGGGGCCATCGCCGCCGTGGTCGTGCTGCTGATCGTCCCGCTGATCCTCGGGGTCATCCTGCCCCAGGGGCCCGGGGACTGGCTGCTGCGGCTCACCCCGGCCGCCGCGTTCGGGCTGCAGCAGGGCACTCCGCACTACTCGCAGGTGACCAGCGTCTGTCAGCCGATCAACGGCTGTTTTCCGCTGGCACCGTGGGAAGGGTTTGCCGTGCTGTGCGTCTGGGCCGCGGCCGCCCTGGGGATCGCCGTGCTCCTGCTTCGCCGGAGAGACGCGTGAACGCGCTGCGTGCCGAAGGCGCGGCTCTGCGGGGGGCCCTGCACGCGGAGTGGACGAAGCTGCGCACGGTGCCGAGCACCGGCTGGCTGCTGCTCACCCTGCTCGCGCTGACGGTCGGCGCCAGCGCGCTGGCCACCGCGGTGGTGAAGTGCCCGGCCTCATGCGGCGAAGACACCACCAAGCTCAGCCTCACCGGCATCCTGCTCGGCCAGGCCGCCGTCGCCGTGCTGGCCGTGCTGGTCGTGAGCGGCGAGTACAGCAGCGGCATGATCCGGACCACGCTCACCGCGGTGCCGCGGCGGGCCACCGCCCTGGCCGCGAAGGCGATCGTCCTGACCGGCGCGGTGCTGGCGGCCGGGGCCATGGCGACGGCGTGGTCGCTCGTTGCCGGACGGTACATCCTGCCCGGCAACGGGTTCACCGGGGCATTCCGTTCCGAGGCGTTGTCGCTGAGCGCCGGGCCGACGCTGCGCGCGGCTGGCGGCTCGGTGCTGTACCTGGCCCTGATCGCGCTGCTCAGCCTGGGCCTGGCCACCGCCTTGCGGGACTCCGGCGCATCGATCGCGGTCATGCTCGGCCTGCTGTACATCGTTCCGCTGCTTACCGACCTGGGCACGCTGGACCCGCGCTGGGAGCACCGCCTGCAGGAGTGGGGGCCGATGACCGCCGGGCTGTCCATCCAGGCCACCAAGAACCTCAAGACACTCCCGATCGGCCCCTGGCCCGGCCTGGGCGTGCTCGCCGTGTGGGCCGCCGCGGCCCTGCTGGCCGGCGGCCTGCTGCTCCGCCTCCGCGACGCCTGACCTGCGCGGCGCACCCGCCGCGCACTGTGCCGCCACCAGAAAGCGAGAATCCGCCATCCAAACGGAAGGAAACGCTGTGCGCACGAAGTGGGAACGCATCACAGCTACCGCACGCACCAAGCCATTGATGCGCAGCGCACGCTGGTGGTCCTGGCTGGCCGCGGCGGCAGCGGCGGCGGTGACCGTGACGGCATACCTGACGGCTGCCGCCGCACCGATTGCACTCGCCCGCTCGGCACGGGCCGGAACGGCCGGCAGTGCCGCTATGGCCGCAGTGATGGGTCCGGTGTCGTGCGGGCCGCCGGACTATTTCATCCAGTGCTACAGCCCAGGCCAGTACCAGGTGGCCTACGGCGTGGCGCCACTGCTGCGCGGTGGGATCACCGGCAGCGGCGAGACCGTGGTGATGCCCGAACTCGCCAACAATCCAGGGCCTAACTTCACCGACATTCGCAAGGACCTGGCCGCATTCGACAAGAAGTTCGGCCTGCCCGCGGCGGAACTCAAGGTCACCACCGCCCTCGCCGGGGCCAGCGCGCCCTACGTCGCGAGCCACGAGGAGGTCGAGGACACCGAGATCGTTCATGCGATAGCGCCCGGCGCCGCCCTCGACGTGATCCTGGTTCCAGCTGAAGCCACGGCCAGCGCGGCGAACTTCACCGCGGCCGTGACCGGGACGATCCGCGCCGCCATCACCCAGAACGCAGCGGTGGTCTCGATCAGCGGCAGCAAGGGTGAACACCTCTTCACCCCCGCCCAGGTCGCCCGTCTCCACGCAGCGCTGCGCCAGGCCGCCGACCGCCAGGTCACAGTCGTCACCTCCTCCGGGGACACCGGCGTGATCAGCGACAACGGCCCGCCCGTGCAGGTCAGCCTGCCCGCCTCCGACCCGCTGGTGCTGGGTGTCGGCGGCACCGCCCTCAACGCAAGTACCTTCACCGGCGCCTACCACGGCGAGATGGCCTGGAACGCCGACACCGAAGCCTCGGCCGGCGGTTACAGCTCCCTGTTCCCCCGGCCGACCTACCAGGACGGCGTCCCGCGTATCGGCCGGACGCGGGGCATGCCCGACGTCGCCGCCGACGCCGACTCCTCCACCGCCATGGCGCTGACGTTCAGTGGCGGCGTCCTGTACCCAGCCCAAGGCACCAGCGCCGCCACCCCGCTGTGGGCGGCCGTGATCGCCCTGGCCGACCAAGACGCCGGGCACCACCTCGGCTTCGTCAACCCCGCCATCTACGCCATCGCCCGCGGCCCCGCCTACCACCGCGCCTTCCACGACGTAACCGCCGGCGACAACTCGGTGTTCTGGCCAACCCGCCTCTTCACCGGCTACACCGCCGGACCCGGCTGGGACCCGGTCACCGGCTGGGGCAGCCCCAACGCCCAGGTCCTTGTCCCGCTGCTGGCACATAAGACCCACCCCGGCGGCATCGCTCATTCCTGACCAGGCGCCCCGTCAACCGCCGGCCGCGCGCTGACACCAGCGCGCGGCCGGCGGATAATCGGACTTCACCCGAGGCGAGGCTGTCCGGTTCGTGTCCATCCGGGTTGGCCCGCTGCGGCACTATCTGCGAGTGGCCGCTGACGACCCCTCATGGCTGCTCGTCCTGGCACGCATCTGGCACGCCGTGTGCAGGTCAATGTCGGATGCGTCGCCAGCGCAGTTTCCCCGGCACGACGCCCGGGGCCGACTGTGGGCGGTGGCGTACCCCGGGTTGAGCCTGGGCCGTGATACGGCCCAGGCTCTGGGGCTAAGGAAGGTGACTGGTCCAGCCGGCGCCGAGCCACAGGTGGTACTGCGTCAGCGTGCCCGGCTTGTATACCCAGGCGGGCTTGCCCGCGAATCCCTCCTCGGCAAGCAGCATGGTTGTTGCCGGATCGATGATGATGAAACCGGTCTGCTGGCCATCCAGCCGGCCCCACCACACGGCGGTGCCCAGCCGCCCTCGCGGGTCGCGCATCCCGGGCGTGGTGCGGGCTCCTGGTATCTCCGCGAATACGCGGAACGCTGTCGCGCGGACCGCGGGACTGATCGGCTCTTCCAAAAGGGAAACCATGTTCCAGAAAAGATTCTCATCCTGGAACTGGCGGTAGGAGAGGCCCGCCTGGCGTTCGATCCGCTTGACTCCCAGATCAGACGGCCCCGCAAGACCGGTCAGCAGTGCCGCCTTCAGCTTCGCCGGGTCAGCGGGCAATGACTGGTCACTTCCCCACGGCGGCCTGCCGCCTCGTCGGCCTGCCGGCCCGAAGGAACCACGGTGGCTGGAGATGGTCTGACGTGCGTACCACGCCTGCCAGTGACTGGGAGAGCCGGCCCGGCGCCACGCGGCGACGTCCGCGGAAGTCGCGGGCCGGGCGCCGAGATACTGGTAAAAGCTTCCGGCTTCGCGGCTGCGGGGCGTCTCGCAGTCGGTCATGCGGTACCGGCTGAAGAGCGAATAGCGGTAGTCAGACACGGGACTAGGCTGTGCGCCTTGCCCGGGCGGGATGAGTTCACGGCCATCCGGCCCGATCGGAACGAGACTCCCGTCGATTGTCTCGGTGCACCAGTACCGGCCCGTGCCCGCCTGAATGCTGGCTCGCTCTGCTGGCCATGGCCAGCAGGAACGGCCGGGCGGACTGAGAAGTCAGGCTGCCGAGGGGCTGCTCTTCCGTGCTGACGAGCCCGCCAGGTGCTCTGCCCGGGGCCAGCGTGATGACCGAGGCGACCGCCGCGGCTGCGGCGATGGCACCGGACACGGCCACCAGGGTCCAACGCCGCCGCGGCAGCGCGACCCTGGTACGTGCGCGCGCTTTGGGCCCTTCGGCAGCGGTCCCGGCTGCCTGCTCCGCGACCACGAATTTGAGTTCCGTCAGCAGGCGCTCCTCGAACCCGCCCAGTGGGTGATGCTCAGGAGCGATAGCAGGGCCGTCCGGCGTGCCGGAGGCACGGTGGGTGGTCTTCATCTTCTGCTCTCCGTGACAGTAGGAAATGCGCGGTGGACGACGGGGCTGCTCAGGGTTTCCCGCGCGGCGCGGCGCGCCCGGTGCAACCGGACCCGGGCCGCGCCCGGCCGTATACCCAGTGCGGCGGCGGCCTCCTTCACCGCCAGCCCGTCGATGGCGACGAGTTCGAGCACGGCCCGCTCGTCTTCCGGGAGCCGCGCCAGCGCCAGGTATGCGGCCCGGCCGGGGCTCTCCGCGTCGATCTTTTCCTCAAGCCTGGTGATGTCATCGTCATCAAGCAGCCTCTGGCCGGCGATCCTGTCCGCCGCCCGCCGTTCGTTTGCGCTACGGCGGCGCTCCCCCGCGATGACGTTGCGCGCAATCCCGTACAGCCACGCCGCCTGCGGTCCGCGGCCAGGGCGGTAGGCATGCGCGGAGCAGATGACCGCGAGGAATACCTCCGCGGTCAGATCGGCAACCCCCTGCGGATCTGCGACGCGGCGTGCCACGAAGCGTGTGATCAGCGCCACGTGCTGCCGGTAAAACACCTCGAACGCAGCAGGATCATGAGCAATCCGGGAGAGCGGCGCGGCCGCCTGGTTTTCCCGGCTTCCCGGAATGCTCATGCCGGCCCCTTGTGTCGTCGTCCATTTACCAGTACTTGGAGCAAATGCGTGCCCGCGTTACCGCCGCAGGTCAATAGCTGCGTCAGCGCGGCGACACGTCGTCAGGCCCGGGGCGGAGCTGCCAGGCCCTGGTCACCGCTGCAGGTGCGTCTTCAGTGTCTGCGGTGTCACGGCGCATCTCGCTGACTTGGCTGTCGGCTCAGCCGCTGTCCTCGGCGTTCCTGGCCGTCTTCCCGTCTCGGCAGCCCGGTAAGCAATCCCGTTAGCCGGATCGGTTCAGGCTGGACCAACCTTCCTGGTCGTTCCTCAGCCTCCTTGGTCCCCGCGCCCTCCGCCTACCGACCGTTGAGGAAGTCGAGCACCCGCTGGGTCAGGAGCGCGGCGGCGTCCGGATCGTACGACGGCAGTGAGCTATCAGCGAAGAGGTGCTGCTCGCCGGGGTAGAGGAACAGCTCTGCGTCCTGGGCCTGATCAGCCAGCGCACGGGCGGCGTCGCTGTCTTCGCCGACGAACCACGGGTCGGCGTTCATGGCGTGCACCTGCACCGGGACGCCGGCGGGCCAGGCGGAGCTGAACTCAGACACCGGAACGCAAGAGTGAAACAGCAGTGCCCCGCGCGCTCCCGGCCGCGTCTGCGCCAGCTTCTGGGCCGGGAGTACACCGAGCGAGAATCCGGCGTACACCAGCTCCGCGGGTAGCCCCTCGACAGCCCGGACGCCGCGTTCGATCACCTGGCCGAAGCCGAGCTCCTCGGCATGGCTCACCCCCTCCTCCACGGTGTCGAAGCGGCGCCCCTCGAACAGGTCGGGCGTGTGCACGACATGCCCGGCTCGGCGCAGCTCGGCGGCGAAAGCGCTGACGCCCGGGGTCAGCCCCTGCGCGTGATGAAAGACCACTACCTCAGCCATGTCTGCCCCTCCGGGTCGAGACTCGAGAATCACCGATAGCAAGCGTGAACAGCAAGGTATCCGGCTGCTGTCCGTTCTTCCTCCAGGCGCCGACGGGAGCGGTGGGTCGCTTTGAGGAGGCCGAGGTCGGTCACGTGGAGACGGCATATACCGAGAACACGCCGCCGGTGCTGGTTCGCAGGTGATCCCGGGTGCCCTGGCAGTATCACACCAGCATCCAGGACACCTTTTACGTTCTCGATGGCAGCGTGCGGATTAGTTTGCGCGACTCCGGCTCCCAATACAGCTCAACCCCATTCACATGGTCCACCGGCATCGCGCTCACCTCCCCGACACGGCCACCTGGCCTTCCGCTCCCCGACGCTACCCGTCCGCTGGGTGTCACCTTGTCATCCATGCCGGGCGATCTCAAGCGCTCAAGTTGCCCAGGCAGGAGCAGTTGTGCACGGTAGGCGTTGACAGCCGCTGTGAGGCCACGTTGCTGCACTTTTCCGGTGTATCGCGCGCCCAGGACCCGGGCTTAAGGGCGGGCTTCAGTGTCGCTGGTAGTGCCAGGTGGTCGTCTTGACGCCGAGAAGCCGGATGGGGAACCTGCCCGCGAGTGTCACCGATGCAGGCAGGGCTGAGCGGGGAACGCCGGGCGCTAGCAAGACGATATGTCCTCCGGGGCTGGTGACGCGGGCCGCCTCGCCCAGGACGGTGGTGAGCCACGCGCTGAGGTTGCCGGGGACGTGGTACTGGCGTCCGAACGGGAGGTTTGACACGCATGCTCGGATTGATCCGTCTACGAGGCTCATCTGGCGCGCGTCGCCGATGTGAACTGATGCCTCGGGCACGTTGCGGCTCGCGATCGAGACGGCGGATGCGTCGATGTCGTTTCCGGCGGCGGCCCAGCCTGCCGCCACCGCCTCGGCAAGTATGGTTCCGGACCCGCAGCAGGGATCGAGGAGGATGCCGGAGGGCTTGCCCGCGAGGTTCACCATCGCGGCAGCAACGGTGGCCCGAAGCGCGCCCTGTCGTTCGATGCTGCGGCCATCGTGCTGGCGCATGCGGACGTCGCTGAGCCGGAGCCCGCAGACGAACGCGCCGGTACGGTATTCGCAGATCCGAGATCTCCAGCTGCGCGGGGTCGGCCACCTTCCACCTCGGCCGGTTCCGCCTGATCGTCTCGGTTAGCTGGTGACGCAGCTCGGTGCGCAAGAACGCCTTCTCGCTCAGCAGCCGGGCAATGACCCGGAACGTCATCGACCCAGCCAGCGGGTGTTTCTGCTCGGCCCAGATGGACAAGGCCCGCTGAACCCGGTCCGCCTGCCAGACCATGCTGGCGATCTGCTGAGGGCTGTCCGGCTTGCGGCGGTCGGCCCGGCCGATCTGAATAAAAACGTCCTCGATCGTGCGCAGGCCCGTGACAGCGTTCCGCGCACCGCGGTCCGCCTCGAACAGGAGCACATCCGCCCGGCCGTCGAACCCGTTGTCTGTTGGCCTGATGCCCGGCAGCTCATGAAGCTGCCCGCCGACTACCCGGGCCAGGCCCGGCAGGCACATGACGAACATGCTGCTGACGGGCGCCATCACGGCTCCCGTACCATGCCATCCCGGGCGGAGATCACGAACTCGATGCTAGGCCAGGCGTCGGCCAGCGCATTCCCGGTCTGCTCCGTCCTAGGCTGCCTAGCACCGTTATGCCTTCTGATCGGTAGCAAGATTCCGGACGTCCAGGTCAGTCCGTGACTGTCAGTTAGGCCTGCTCGCACGGGGTCGCGGACCTCCGCTTAGTCCCCACCATCCAGGGTTGTCCATAGCCGTTATCAGCAAATCCGTGAGCAAGATCAGCCCAGTCGGATGGTCCGGGTTGTGAACTCCGAACGTCGGAGATCGACCTAGCGGTTTCAAGAACGCCGGTGTCTCGCGGCCCTGCTTTTGGCCAGCATGGGCAACTGATGTGAGTCACAGGGCGCGGGCGAATGTCATCCAGACGCCGTGGAGCCATTGCAGCAAGGCGGCGTCCACGGCGCTGGCCGGCCTGCTGGCCCGGCCAGCTTGCTGCCCGCCAGGGCGGGCAAGATCGCCTTCGGGTCGGTCAGGCCGTAGGCATCGACGAACAAGCGCAGCCGGGCGGGCAGGTCAGGCAGCTGGCCGAATCCCGCTTCGGCCAGCTGCCCGGGTGGCGCCAGAGGCACGAAGGCCCACGCCGCATCGGCGAGATCGGCCAGCGGACTGGCCGGCTGGGCGCTGTCCCAGTCGATGAACGCTACCGGTGTCCCGTCCTGGTAGACGGTGTTCCACGGGCCGAGGTCGCCGTGGCAGATGATCTCCCCAGTCCGGGGCGGATGCGGGTGGCACCGGTAGCTGGTGATAGCGGGCCGGAAGCCGGCCGCCGCTGCGTGCAGCTCGCGCAGCAGGCCCGCCGCGCCGCGCAGGGCGCGATCGGTCCGGGCGTACGGGGGGAGCCGGTGCCCGTGCCCGGGCTGCCACCGCGGGTCCACCGCGACATCTCCGTCGATAAAGGTGAGCACCTCCCGGTGGTCCTCGATGCCCAGCACCCGGGGCGAGCCCTTGAACCCGGCCGTCTCCAGATACCGCAGATACTCGTGCACCGCGGGCGACCACGCACCCATCGGACGCAGCAGCCGGTCACCGCGGCGCACGATCCCGCTGGTCATGCGGCCGCCCGCAAGCGGCACGTCGTCCACCCCCGGGCACTGATCAGTCACCAGACCAGTATCGACAGGAATCGCCGGATTATCTGCCATGTGAGCCCTGACTTCCCCGCTCCGACCTGCTTGCCCGCGAGCATCTGATCCGTGGAGTAGGCAGATCGTTCAGGGCCGTTCAGTGCGTTCTGCGTACTGGGCGATATTCCAGAGCTGTAGATGCGCGGCAGGTGCTGTCCGCAGTCGTGGCAGCAGTATTGCCAGCAGTAGCGCTGGACCGCTTTCGATCCTCGATCCGCTTGCGCGCGTCCGAAGGCCCCCTGTTCAGCTGGGAGAGCATCGTGCGCGCACGGTGGGGACGCCCGGGCCGGTGAGGTCGTCGCAGTAGGCGTGGCGTCCCGCCATCGCCATCGTCAGCGCAAGGGTCGTACCGCGTACCAGGGGGCCAGTGCCGGTGGCGAAGGGACCATCGGTCGCCTCAACGCGCAACCCTTCGATCGTGCTCCGGCTGGCCACGGTGAAGTTTCGGCGGGCGTAGAAGCCAGCGACCGCGGTGACGGCCTCCACCGAGGGCGTGTGCAGGACGCCGAGGGGGCGACGGATGTCCTGAGCGTGCACAATGACCTCGCCCAGCCATGCGGCGGTGGGCCCAGGTGCCGATGTGGTGCTGGTAATGACACGGCGAAACCGGTCGAGGGTCTCGGCGGGCGTCGCGCCACGGTGCTCGGCCAGACGCCGGTCGTTGTGCAGGTCGAAGTCGAACCGTGCGCCCAGGACGCTGGCAAACCAGCGCAGCGGGCCGATACTCGCCGCTGCAGTGAGGTGAGCGACGACCTCTTCGATAACCCAGCGCCCGCATAGTGACGGCTGCGCCCACTGCGCGTGGGTGAGGTCGGTGAGCTCCTCGGCGAGGGCAGCGCGCTCAGCATGGGCCGCCGACCAGAGAGCACCACTGGTGGTAACGTCGCCGAGCATGTAAAACCCCTTGCTGTTGTCAGCTGCTAGCTGTGAGGACTCCGCGGGAGCACCCGAATCACCGGTTCTGGCGATGAATTTGAGGGGTGGCGCACAACTTCTGGAGTGTCTCAACAGCCACCGCTCACCGGACACCCGACTCTACCGGTCTGCCTGCTCGTTCCCCTCTTCCTAACAGGCGCGGAACGGAGTTGGCGGCGGTGAGCCCAATGGGCTGCTTGTGCGATGCCGTTGCTGTCACCGCTGCTGTCAGCGACCTTGTGGTCAACCCCGCTGAGTTGTGTAGCACCCAGCCATGCTGCCTCGATTCGTCATGTCAACCGGCCGGGCTCGATGGGCGTCCAACATGTGGGCACAATGTCACGGTCTCATGCTTGGAGATGAAAATCGTGTACGCCATGAGGATCATTACAGGGTCGGGCGCCCCTGTGGCTGGCGGGGCCCATCGTGGTATTGGCAGGATGGCGCGGCTGTGCGGGGTTGCGGTCGGCGGCCTGGGCCTGGTGGCCGCCGCGGGCCCCGGGGCGATGCTCCTGGACAGGCCGCGCCGCGCCGCGGGCGCCCCCGCGCCCCGCGCCGATCCGGTCATGACTGCCCGCTCGCGTGCTTCCGGGGACGAGGTACGGAGCATGATGTCTTCTCCCCGGCGGCCTGGCGCCTGCCATCGGTCTGGGCCGTCAGGGCCGGGCACGGACCTGCGTCGCGACCCCTTTTTGCTGGCCTTGCTGGAGAGCGTAAACAGCGACGTGACGCCCGGACCAGAGATTCGTTGCGGCAACGATGCGGGAAAGTTGCGACAAGATTGCGCCGCCCCGGGACGACCCGACCGGGCGGCCGGGCACCCACGGCCGGGGCGGCAAACCATGGGGCGTGTTCGGGCGTGCCGGTGGATGATCCAGGACCGGGCCTACAAGGGCGAAACCCCCTTGATGCGGGCGCGTGGCTCGGTAGCGTGCCGACCGTCCGGGGCGGGCCGCCCAGCCGGCGCCGGCTATGGCATCGGGCTCGTGGCAGTTAGACTGGGCGGATTACGTCGCGCTTTGCGGCGGGTCCGGGACGTATTGCCGGGTGGCCTTACCGGCCGGGCGGGGGCTCGGTAACCCTGAAGCGCAGGAGAGTTGCGTGCGGGATCTGGCTGGGTTCCGCGCGGCGGTGCGGGCACACCGCCGGCCGGTCGGCCGGACCCAGCAGCAGCTCGCCCGTGCGATCGGCCTGCATCCAGACGTCCTGAGTCACAAACTGCACGGCCGCGACGACGCCGTGCTGACCGTACCGGACGTCATCGGCATCGTCACTGTGCTCGCTGGGTGGGGGGCGCTGGTCACCAGGGCCGACGCCGAGGAGCTGCTCGACCTCATGGCGGTCCCGGCCAGGTCGGTACCGCAGGCGGCCTGGTCGGCACCACCGCTGGCGGCGCTATGCGGCGACAGTCGCGAGGCGGCAAGCCGCGCTCCGGACCGCCCGCCGCCAGCGCCCGACGGCTCGGTGCAGGCGGGGAGGGGGCCATACCGGCTGGACCTGACGCCGCTACCCGCGCCCCTCACCGCATTGATCGGCCGAACGACAGAACGGGCCGCGCTGACAGCGGCGCTGGCCACCTCGCGACTGGTCACGCTGACCGGAGTAGGCGGGACCGGCAAGACCCGGCTGGCACTGCAGGTGGCCAGCGAGCTCGCGGGCCAGTACCCAGACGGCGTGGCCCTCGTGGATCTCAGCCCGGTGAGTGATCCTGCCCTGCTGGCGACCGCGATTGCGGCTGCGCTCGGCCTGGCTCCGCCGACCGCCAGTTCGGCCGAGGCATACCTCACCGGTGGGCTGCGGGAAAAGGACTTGCTGCTGGTCCTGGACAATCTCGAGCAGCTGACGGCGGCCGCGCCGGTGCTGAGCCGGATGCTGGCCGTTGCCCCGCGGCTGACGATCCTGGCCACCAGCAGGGTCGCGCTGCAGCTCACCGGGGAGCACCTGGTGCGGGTTCCCCCGCTCGGCCTGCCGGAAGACGACCCCGGGGGCAGCGTGCTGGGCAGTGAGGCCGTGCAGCTGTTCCTCGCGCGCGCCCGGGCCGCGCGAGGCGCGTTCACCCCGGACGCCGGGGAGATCAGCGCCATCGGCACCATCTGCACCGCCGTGGACGGGCTGCCGCTGGCCATCGAGCTGGCGGCCGCCAAGCTCCGGCTGCATTCCCCGCAGGCCCTGCTGCCGTTGCTGAATGCGCGGCTGACGCTGCTGGCCGGCGGCCCGCAGGACGCGCCGCGCCGCCAGCAGACACTCAGGGCGACGCTGGACTGGAGCTACCAGCTGCTGCCTGCCAGGGCGCAGCGGCTGTTCGGACACCTGGGCGTGTTCGCCGGGCCCTTTGACGCCCCGGCGGCCGCCGCCGTCAACGGCCAGCACGACGCCGAAACCACGCTAAACTTGCTGGCCGAGCTGGCCGACCACAGCATGCTCGAGAGCACCCCGGCGGCGCCGCCGCAATTCCAGTTGCTCCAGGTCATCCGCGAGTACGCGCTGACCCAGCTTGCCGAAGCCGGCGAAGAGACCCGGGCCCGGCGCCACCATCTGAACTACTACCTGACTCAGGCTGCTGAAGTGGTGGCCACCACGAGCGGCCCGGACCAAGCCGTCCGGCTCGGCCTGCTGGCTGCTGCCTACCCGAATATCAGGGCCGCGCTGGAGTTCGCCTGCCGCCAGGCCGCGCTAGATGGCACCTGCCTAGAGGAGGGGCTGCGCTTGGCCTCTGCGGTCAGCCCGCTGTGGCAGCGGCGCGGCCCCCTCGCCGAGGGGCTCGTGCACCTGGGCCGGCTACTGGAGCTGGACGCCAGCTGGCCCGATGCGGTGGACCAGCGGGTGCGTGCCACCGCTGTCCTGGAAGCCTGCGCGCTGGCCTGCTTCTGCGGCGACTACCAGGCCGCCGTGCAGTTCAGCCGCCGTGGCATCGAGCTGTTCACCGCGCTCGGAGATCATCACGGGCTGGCCAGGGCCCACCGCTACCTGGGCGAGGCCATCGGCGCTCTTGGCGACGACCAGGCGGCGCAACTGAACTTCGAACTGGCGCTCGCCGCCGCGCGCCAGGCCGATGACGTGCTGGCACAGGCATCGGCGTGCAACATGCTCGGCATGTTGCACCGGTCCCAGGGCCGCCTGCCGGAGGCCGCAGCGGTGCTCCGCCAGGCCGTAGAGCTGTTCTGGAACGCCAGCGAACCCGACGGCGTGGCATCGGCCCTGCACAGCCTGGGAGAAGCCGAACGCGACCTCGATCACCCCGCCCTGGCCCGCGAGCTGTTCGCCACAGCGCTGCAGTGCCACCACGACCTGGGCAACAAGCGCGGCACAGCCTTCGCCCTGGAAGGACTGGCCGGCCTCGCTTGCGAGACCGGGGCCGGTCAGCAGGCGGTGACATTCCTCAGCGCTGCCCACAACTTGCGGCAGCAGATCGGCGCCGCGCTGACACCTTCCGAGCAGGCCGCCTTCAACCAGGTCCTGACACGTGCGCTCGACACGCTGCCAGCCCCGGACGGCTTGGCTGCCTTGGGCCAGGGCCGCGACCAGCCGCTGGCCGACACCATTGCCAGCGCCCTGAGCACCGCACCCACCCCCAGCATCGGCCAAATCCATGCCGCTCTCGAAGGCGGCCACGAGCAGAACTCCGGGAACCGCGCGTAAGCGGACACCAGCACAACCGCAACCGGCCTGCCCGCACCGTTAGCTCTGGCGGGGGCAGCTGACTGGGGATGGAACCGCAGCCAGCAGCAGCCGGGCCAGGCAGGGCCCGCCACCGGAAGGATGAAGCAGGCGTCCAGGAAGTCGGCCAGCGGCGCCCCCGTCCGGTCCGCGCTGGCCGCCCGGTGACCGCAACAGGCCAGCGACCCCGGCCGGTGACCGAGGATGCTGCGCCGACCGACGCGCCAGATGCCGTAAGACTGACCTGATGGACCGTCTCGGCGGGATCACCCCCAAGACGCTCAGCCAGCGCCTGCGCGAGCTCGAAGACACCGGCATCGTCACCGCCGACCGCGAGCCGGGCCGGCGCGAGGTCTGGTACCGGCTGACACAGGCCGGGGCCGACCTCGGGCCCGTCATCGACACGCTCAACTGGTGGGGCTACGGCACGCCTGGCGCTGGCCTCTCCCCGGCGAGCCGCTGCACGCCGAGCACCTGCTCCGCTGCGTCACCCAGGCCATCGACCTCGCCGCCGGCGACCACCAGCCAGTCGGCCGCCTCAAGAACTTGTGGCTACTCCGGTTAACCGCCAATAATGATATTATGCTGTGAGAATGCGCCATATCCGGTTTGGACGCTGGAATTGTAGTCCGAACAGTAAGCATAGGACTTTATGCCCGCCGTACCGGGATATTCAAGCCCAACTATGCCCGCGCTGTCCTTGCAAACGGCCTGGGCCTCGTACAGCCAGCCCGGCATTCCCGTGCAGCTGATCCCGAAGGTGGTCCCGTCGGTCCACGTCTTGCAGGATCCGTTGACAGAGCTGAGCAGTGCGGTCCCGCGGCCAACGGGGTGAATGACGCGGGGGCCACTGACGTGCGGGAGGCCGTGCTTGGCCCCAGACTGATAGAATCCGCCAAGTGCAGTATCGATGGTGGAATGGAAGGTCGAACAGTAAGCATACGACCACCTGCCCGACGTACCGGAATATTGATTCCCAAATGCGGTCAGCGGGTTCTTGCAAAGGGCCGCGGCATAGTAGGTCCAGCCCGGCATTCCCGTGCAGCTGATCCCGAAGGTGGTCCCGTCGGTCCACGTCTTGCAGGATCCGTTGACCGAGCTGAGCAGTGCGGTCCCGCCGCTAACGGGGTGAATGACGCGGGGGGCACTGACGTGTGGGAGGCCGTGCCTGGCCTGAGCCGGGTGGCCAGTGGTGAGGGTGGCCGCGCCGGCCGCCGACGCGGCAGTCGTACCGCCTGCCATCGCGGCGGTCAGGGCGAGGCCTGCGGCAGCTAGTAGCAGGGTGAAGCGCTTCCGGAGCATGATCTGTCCTTTCCGGGATGTGGGCGCCCGACGGTGAGCTCCGTCGTGGGCGATCGTGGTCATCGGCGGTCCTGGCTCGGCCAGGATCGCGCGTGCGTTTTCATCGGTCATGTCAGCGATCCTCGCGGGGCAGTCGGAGTGGCTGGCCGCGGTCGTCGGCTGATCCCCGGTGACTGCGGCTCATGCTACGGTTGTAACATGTAACTAGCAATATCTTTCCGGAATTTTCTGTCTGGAAATCTGGGTAGTCTATACGGAAGCAAGGCGATCCTCACCACCGCGGCCGACGACGGCGTGATCCGCCGCAATCCCTGCCGCATCAAGGCGCTGGCCTGGAGAAGTCACCTGAACGTCCCGTGCTGACCATCCCGCAGGCGTTCGCGCTCGCCGACGCCCTCGGCCAGCTCGCCAAGCAGCAGATGACCGACTCCCCCGCAGCAAACAAGGGCAAGCGTGGCAAGGCTACGGGCACGGGGCGGGCACGCCGTGGCCCGCAGGCTTAATGAAGATCACGGTCGTAGCCAACCGCAAGGGCCCGAGCTGGGATTTCGGCTGGTGCCCCGAGCAGGATTCGAACCTGCGGCCTACCGCTTAGGAGGTCGTCTGCGGCAGTACATCAACCTGCTCCGGCCCAGGCTGGCCGATCGCATGCGACGCGACCGCAGGGAGCGGCCTCGACGCGGCGGCCGGGAGCGGGACACTGGATCGCCGAGCCTGCAGGTCTGGCAGCTTGCCGACGAGATCAATCCCCGGTACCGGGGATTAATGATCTTGGCAGGTTTCGGCAGTCTGCGCTGGGGCGAGCTGGCTGCGCTTCGCCGTTGCGATATTGACCTGGAGATCTGCGCAGTCCGGATCATCCGGCAGCTGAACGAGGTCTCCGGCCGACTCGCGTTCGGCCCGCCCAAGTCTGAAGCGGGCCGTCGCGTGGTTCACTTCCCGGCGGTCATCGCTCCGGAGCTGCGCTGGCATCTGGCCCGCTTTGCGCAGCCCGGGACGAGGGCCTGGTGTTCACGAGCCCGGCCGGACGGCCGCTTCGCCATTCCCAGTTCCGCGCCCCCTGATCCGGCGGTCGGTCCGGAGGGGTCACGTCGCCGATGCGGGCGGTTCGGTCAGTGCGGCGATGCACGCGGTGAGCAGGCGCCGCATCTGATCTTGTTCGCTGGCATCCAGGTGGGCGAGCATGTCTTGCTCGACGCGGCGGACCGCGGCGCTGGCCATCGTGAGCTGGCGGCGCCCGCGGGCGGTCAGCTCGGTCGGCAGGGCCCGGCCGGCGGGTGCCCGTGCCGGGCGGACGACGAGTCCCTGGTGTTCGAGGGCCTGCAGGAGCACGTTCATCGACTGCCGGGTGACGAAGGCGCCGCGGGCAAGCTCGGAGTTCGACAGGCCCGGCCGCTGGGCGAGCAGCTCCAGGCAGGCGTAGTGGGTGATCGTCATGCCGAGCGGCCTCAGCACGGCCTCCAGGGCGGAGTGCAGGGCGCTGGCGGCCGCCTTCAGCAGGTACCCGAGCGAGGTGTCCAGCTCGATTCCGGGCCCGCCTTGACTCATGTCAGTATTCTGACATACATTGGGTGTGTCAGAAGACTGACATACTAGGAGGAGGCAAGGATCGTGGCCGTCACCGGACCCGACTTCATTTCCCTGCAGGTGCGCGACCTGGAGCGTTCCGCCGCTTTCTACGAGCGGTACCTGGGGCTGAAGCGCTCCGGCGCGGGACCGCCGCACGCCGTCGTGTTCGGCACCAAGCCGGTCGCGTTCGCCGTCCGCGACGTCGTCGCGGGCACCGACCTGGACGCGATCGCGCAGCCGGGCCAGGGAATGGCGCTGTGGCTGCACGCCCCCGACGCGCAGCACATCCACGACGCCCTCGCCGCCGCCGGCACGACGATCGTCTCAGCGCCCGTCGACGGCCCGTTCGGCCGCACTTTCACGTTCGCCGACCCCGACGGCTACCAGGTGACCCTCCACGACCGCGGCTGAGCCGGGCGTCCCGGTCTTCAGCGCGGCAGGCGCCCTGAGCGGGCTTTCTTACAGCGGCAGACCAGCCGCCAGGGACACGGCAAAGCCGCTCATGCAGTGTGAAGCAGCTTTAGCGTCCGCTGCGGGTCGCGGGCGTGGTGGCGGTTAGCGGCGGCGATGCTGGCGTGGCCGTCCAAGCGCAGCAGGCTGATGGCCAGGCTGCGCAGCGAGGTCATCACACGGGCCGCGTTTCCTGTCCTGACCAGCGATTTATCCTCCTGATAAGTCACGTCGCGGACCCAGTGAAGCCGGTTTTCGATCTCCCGGTGACCGTGGACCCAGGCCGCCAGGGTGGCGGGATCGGCGTCGCGGTCGCTGGTAATGAGGTACACGACCTCGACGGTCTTCTTGCCTTTCTTCGTGACCGTGCGGCGGACCTGCGCGACCTGGGCGGCGCCGGCGAACTCGATCCAGGCTGGCACCAGCACGGCCTTGATCGTGCGACGGGCCCGGCGGCCGTGGCCCGTACTCACGGCCGAGGTCGCGGGGATCGCGGTCCAGGGCAGCTTCTTCCGCTGCTTGTCCAGGGTCGGCATGCTGGCCTTGACCAAGAAGGCGACAGACTACGGCATGTTCGTGCGGTGTTGCCGTGTGAGGTGCTGGTCACGGCAGCCGTGCATCCGTTGTTCGGGAGCCGTCTGACCGCGTATGCGTTCCGGCATGTCGGCGGGGTGCTTCACCTGAAGGTGAGGCTGCCGGAGGGGCGGCCTGGCCTGGTCCGCGCCGATGCGACGGATGTGCATGGTGACGGCGAGGCGCGCCCGGGCCTGGTCCTGGACGTGGCAGGCCTGCGGGAGCTGCGGGTCCTGGTCCTTCGGCTGCGCGATGGCGGGGCCGGATCGGGCGCACTGTCCAAGGACGCCTGGTGAGCACCGTTGGCTGGGCTGCCTGCCGCGGCTTGGGTTCTGTTGATCCGGCCGGTGCCTGCGGCGGAGCGTGCCGGGACGCCGGGATCCTGGCCGGGGCGGCAGGCACGCACGTAGGTTCGCCCCAGTTCCTGATCACGGTCATGACTTGGAAGAGGTGAACCTGCGTGCGTGCCATGAGGGTAGTGCCTGCGTGCCAGCTCGCGTTCGATGCAGTCGGCCGGCCAGCGGCGGCGGATCTGTGGACGCGGCTGCCGGAGACGGCCCAGGTCCAGGTGATGGGCCTGCTAGCGGCGATGATCGCCGCCGGTGTGCTGGTCGAGGGCGGTGCCGCATCGGTGGCGGCCGCAGATCCGGCCGCCGGGGCGGGTGAATGAGATGGCCGAGCCGTCAGCCGTGCACCTGCGGCGGGATGCCTATATCTATGTCCGGCAATCGACGCTGGCGCAGATGACCCGCAATACCGAGAGCCTGCACCGGCAGTACGACCTGCCTGACCGGGCCAAGGCGCTGGGCTGGGCCGGAAATCAGATCGTGGTGATCGATGATGATCTGGGCCGCTCGGGTTCCTCGGCGGCGGGCCGGCGCGGGTTCGCTGAGCTGGTCGCCGATGTCGGCCTGGGCCGGGCCGGGATCATCTTGAGCCTGGAGGTCTCCCGGCTGGCCAGGAACAACACTGACTGGTACCAGCTGCTGGATCTGTGTGCCCTGACCGACACGCTCATCGCCGACGCCGATGGCGTCTATCATCCTGCCGCGGTCAACGACCGGCTGCTGCTCGGCTTGAAGGGCACCATGTCCGAAGCTGAGCTGCACCTGCTGCGCTCGCGGCTGACCGAAGGGCTGCGCAGCAAGGCCGCCCGCGGGGAGCTGCGGCTGAACCTGCCCGCCGGGCTGGACTACGACGACAACGATCAGGTGATCATCACACCGGATCAGGCGGTCGCCGAGGCGATCACCACGGTGTTCCGCCGGTTCGGCGAACTCGGGTCGGCCCGGCAGGTCGTGGTCAGCCTCCGCGCCGATGAGCTGCTGCTTCCCCGCCGGAACCTGCGCACCGGGAAGATCACTTGGGCGGAGGCGGGGTACCCGGCGGTGCACGACATCTTGACCCATCCCGGCTATGCGGGGATCTTCAGCTACGGCCGCACCAGGACCGAGAAGTACCTGGGGACCGACGGGAAGGTCGCTTCCCGGCAGCGCCGGCTGCCCCGGCAGGAGTGGCGGGTGATGATCCCGGATCATCATCCCGGTTACATCTCGATGGAGACCTTCGAGGCCAACATCGCCGCCCTGGCCGCGAACAGGCCGATCCCGGCCGGTCACGGCGGCGGCGCCGCGCGAGAAGGCCGGGCCTGGTTTCAGGGCCTGATGCGGTGCGGCCGGTGCGGGCGGCTGATGCAGGTCAACTACCGCCACGGCGTCCCGGCTTACCGATGCGGGCGGGCCCAGCAGATGTACGGCGCGAAGACCTGCCAGCAGGTCGCGGGCCGCCGGCTGGAGGAGCCCGTGCTGCAGGCGGTCTTCGCCGCGCTCGAGCCCGCCGCCCTGGCGGCCACCGTCCAGGCACTCCAGGACGCCCGGGCCCATTACCGCCAGCACCTGGCGGTCTTTGAGCGCGCCGCCGAGCGCGCCCGCTTCGAAGCCGACCGGGCGCGACGCCAGTACGACAACGTGGAGCCAGAGAACCGGCTGGTCGCCCGGACCCTGGAGGCCGCCCTGGAGGCCCGGCTCACCGCCGCCCGGATCGCCGGCAACCAGCTGGCCGCCCAGCAGGCCCGCCGCCCCGTCACCCTGACCGAGCAGGAGGCCGCCTGGATCACCACCGCCGGCGCCGACCTGCAGGCAGTATTCCACGCGCCCACCACCACCAACGTGCAGCGTAAGCAACTGCTCCGCGCGGTCATCGCCGAGATCGTCATCACCGTCAGCCCGGCCGGCGGCAGCGGGAAACGGACCGCGGAGCTGCGGATCATCTGGCAGGGCGGCGCGAGTACCGAACTGACCGTGCCGCTGGCCAGGACCGGGCAGCACAGCCGGGTGACCGGCGAGGACACCCTGGACCTGGTGCGCCGGCTCGCGGTGCACTACAACGATGCCACCATCGCCCAGATCCTCGGGCAGCAAGGCCGGCGCACCGCCACCGGGCTGACCTGGACCAAAACCCACATCAGCCAGCTCCGCGCCTACCACCGCATCCCCGCATACCAGCCCGCAGCCCCCACTGTCACACCAGGCCGAGATGATGCACTCGTGGTCACCATCGCCCAGGCGGGACACGAGCTCGGCGTGTCCACCGCGACCCTTTACCGGTGGCTGCGGGAAGGCTTCCTGATCGGAGAACAGCTCACCCCCGGCGCGCCGTGGCGCATCCGCATCGACCAGCAGCTCCGCGACCGGATCACCGCCCAGGCCCCGGCCGGCTGGGTCACCCTCGCCGCCGCCGCCAAGATTCTCGGGATCGCCCGCCAGACCGTGTTGCACAAGGTCCAGCGCGGCGAGCTCAACGCCGTCCAGGTCACCCAGGGCCGTCGGCAAGGCCTGCGCATCCAGGCAGAACACGGCCAGCCTGGACTGTTTGACACACCCAGCTGAAAGACAGGAGCAGTGTGCACCATGCTCGACAGTCATCACGTAGTCGGCGTGCCGGCCGGTGATGGCCTGCGCGGTGTCGCTCTGCGTGTGCAGGGCGCCGACCGTGATGACCGCCCCGGCCAGGTCAGTGAACGCTTTCAGCAGTTCCCGGACGGCAGGGATCTCATTGGACTTCGCGTCCACGGCGACCTGGCCGAGGACCGCGCCGATACCGTGCGCCAGGGCCGCGACCAGGTGCGGGGCCTTCCTGTCCTTGTCCTTGGCGCCGCGGACGGCCTTGCCGTCGACCGCGATTACCAGCCGGCCGGCCTGCGTCGCTCTGGTGCGAAGCCAGGCGCCAATGACCTGGTCGAGCACGTCCGCGCTGATCAGGGCGAACGCGCGCCGGAACGTGGACTCCTCCGCCGGCCCGCGGACCGCTCCGAGCCCGGCCAGCACGCCGGCCCCAGCATCGGCGGCCCACTGGCCGATCGCGGCGAACGACCTCGAGCCCGCGGTCACCGCCGCGATGCCGACGGCAAGCGCCCGGCCAGCGAGTGCCGCCGCCCGCGTCTCTTCCGCGGGTCCGGGAGCTGGGCAAGGAGATCAAGAAGGTACTGGCTGCGGGCAGCAGCCGTCAGGGAGGAGATGGCATGAGCGGGCGGGCGTCCCTCGTGGCAGACGACGGTGAGTGTGAGAGCTTCCATCGTTCCGCCCAGGCCACGCCCGCCACTCTCAGACACGCCAGGCACATCGCGGCAGTTATGACACCCGCAAAGGCCCGTCTCCAGGCAGCCAGCACTCAAGATCGGGCCAAGACCGCGGCCTCGCCGCCGGTATCTGCGTTCCAGATCCCCCACTCGCACCGCTCGCACCGCTTTGTGCGAGAGGCTGAGTTATGCAGATCCTGGCCCGCTCGAGTGCATGCCAGAGCCTGGATGGACGGTACGCGGGGAACCGCTGGCGGCGCGCGTCCGGCCCTCCTGTTTGTCGATCTCGCGCATCCTCAGCCGGTCGGTCACTGGCCCAGTCTGCGAGATCAAGGCCCCGGGGAAAGCGCCTGGCCGGGCACACGTCACCTGCTACGGCGGTAGGTCACCGGGCGAGCGCTGCGCAGACGGCGAGCGTGTCGATCTGCCGCAGTTCCCTGAACCTGGCCGGGTGGTTGTCCGGGGTGATCTGCGCGTTCACAGACACCACCACTGATCGTTTTCCGTTCTTGCTGGCCGCCACGAACTGGGTATAGCCGGCGGTGATACTTCCGGTATGTCCGTACACCGTTCCGCACCGGGTCTGGTAGCGGAATATCGCCAGGCCCGCCGAGTTCTTGCCCGGGCCGGGCGGCTCGGAGCTTCCGGCCCTGAAGGTGAACTGTGCCCTGCGGGCCGAAGGGCTGGTGGTGGCTCCGCGCACATACGCCCGTATGAAGGTGTTGGCATCGCCCGGAGTGGAGACGATCCCGCCCGATGCCCACGCCCACCCGGCGGCGAACAGGTGGCTGACGTCTGTCGGAGGCTGCGGCGGGGCCACGTCGTAGCCGTGGATGTACGGGGCGGGCAGCGCGGCGCCGCGCGGCAGGCTGGTGTGGTGCAGGCGCAGCGGGCCGAATACCCGCTGGCGCAGCTCGCTTACATAGGACTTCCCGGTGGCCGCCGCCGCCATCAGGCCCACGATAATGTTGTCAGAATTCGAATACTTATACTTTGACCCCGGCCGGAAATTGAGCTTCTTCGGAGCGAAGGAGAGGAGGGCCCGCGGCGGAGGCGCCTTGAGCGGGGATTTCAGCAGGGCTTTAATGAACGCCTTGGTCCCGGTGTAGTCCGGGACTCCGCTCGTATGCTGCAAGAGTTCCCGCAGCGTCACCTTCGACCAGGCCCGGGGCAGGCCCGGCAGCGCCGTGCCCACGGTGGCACCCAAAGACAGCTTGCCGTCGGCAACTAGCGACAAAGCCACCGCGCCGCTGAACGCCTTCGATACGCTGGCCAGCCGCATCGAGTCGAACGGCCGGATCGGCGCTCCGGTGGCCACATTGGCGGTGCCCGCCCGGTGCAGCACAGCCCGCCGTCCCCGCTGCACCACCACCACGATTCCCGGCGGCCCGTCGGCGTGCCCGACCAGGCGGGCCAGAGCCCGGTCCAGCGCACCTCCGGCACCGTGGCCCGTACCAACCTGGGCGGCACCTGCATCTGCGGCCGCCGCGCCGACAGGAACGGTAAGCCCGGCGGCCAGCGCCAGCGTCGCTCCCGCCAGAAACGTTCGCCGTCTCGCAGTCATTGCGCCCCCCCGAGAAACGTGGCTGGTCCTGCGCCACGATAACCGGTCAATACGCGCCGTCATGCATGCGGGCACTACAACTACTGGCCGCCCACGATCAGCGACCGGCGCGAGCACCGAACGTCGCACACCCGAAACCTAGCTGAGGGCTACCTTCGCTGATGCTGCGGCGTGGATCGGCCCGACCGCGCATGAGTGTGCGCAAACGGCATGACCATGTGCTAAGGAGACGCGCTGTCATCGGCATTATGCAGGTGATCCTTGTCAAGCTGACTCGTTGGATTCGAGGGTGAGTCACTGGCGGAGCCGGCGGTGTTCGGCGACGCGGCAGGCGGGTGAGCAGAACCGGCGGGGGTGGCCGGGCTGGCGGAGTGGTTGGTGGATGGGGTGCGGGCAGAGCACCCGGTAGCACCCGGACTGCATCATCATCCGCTGCTACCGGGGCGACACTGCGCGAGCTGATGGACCGGATGGGCCACTCCACGGCTCGCCGCGTTGGTCTACCTGCACGGCAGTCATGCCCGCCAGCACGAGATTGCCGACACTCTCAACCAACTCGCCAGGCAGCAGATGATCGGTCGCGCCCCAGGCAAGAACGGGAAGCACGGCAAGCCAACGGGCACGTAGCACGCAAGAGGGGCGGGCGTCTTGACCGCGACTCGGCCTCTGGCCGCCACTGCTTCTGACCTGGGCTTTCAGGTGGAAGCGGGCGACGGGAATCGACCCGCATGGCAGCTTGGAAGGTGTACCCCAACGTGCGGTCACAGGCTCTGACCTGGCGATTGTGCTGACCGGAGGTAGCCGGTATTTGACCGCTGATGACGCTGGCTAATGGCACGTTAATGGCACGTCGTCAGGTCATCTTCTTGGCCAGACACCCTTCGGCTCGCCTCGCCACCGTTACGCGATCCGTAGCCATTGCCCGCGCGTATTCTCGGGTTGAAGGACCGAAGATAGCTTCGCCGAGTGCTTGCTCGTCGGGTCGAGAAGTCGCCACCGGGCGTGCGGCCTTCTGAGCGGGAGTTTCCTGGTGGCTTGGTGATAGCGGGCCCGGGCCGCTGCGGCAGGTCGTGCCAGAGCAGGTGTGAGATTGGATGAGATCAGCCAGGGCCCCAAACGAGAGTTCCGCCTTCCCTCCCGGCGCTGGCTCGTTGCCGCCGCAGCTGTTGGCCTGATCGCTGCCACCACGACGCTGGTCCTAACCAGCGGAGGCGGCGGCCGTCGCGCTGCTGCCCCACCGATCCGGTCGGCCGTGCGATCCATCCCGAGGCCATCACCGACCGCCGCCCCGGGAACCGTCCTTCTCAGCTGCGCCTCAGCGGCCCAGGGTCAGCTGGGACCAGATTGGCGTGCCGAAAGTCTTCAGGCGGGCCCGTTGTGGTTCGTCGATGGCCGTCAGTTCGGCTACGTGCACTCCGGCGACCCGCTCGGGGCAGGTCGCGCCTTCCAGCGACGCGGCACGCTCCATCTCATGGTGATGGTTGTGGAGGTCAAGTCTGGCTCTGTCGTGGTCATGAAGCCCGCCGCTGCTGCCCGCCCCTATTTCCGGTTCTTGAATGGCTTCCACCCGGGGGGCGGTAATGAATTGCCTGCTAACGATAGTGGTTTTACCTTCATCTCGTGCCCGCGCGGGCATGTCGGCCCCAATGGCCAGGTGACGGACTTCTATCTGGGCTTCTCCATCCAGGCAGGCCACGCGGCTGTTGTGGACATCTGGACATCCGCCTCGGGCCGCCCGATTCGGGTCACCTTCACCTGCCCCGCCAGCGGTTGCAATGGGTGAACTGCGAGGTCTGACCAGGCCGGTGCCTGCCAGTCGCACGAGCGGCCGATGTACGCTCACGGGTGCGGAGGCCGCCGTCGCGAGCTGTCTGGGCAGCAATCGTTGGGCTCGCGACGATCGTGGGCGCGGTCGCCGCGGTTCTGGCATTGCATCCGTTCTGACCGTGGATAGCTGAATTCTCGCCATCCAGCTCGGTCAGCGCCGGGCTGCTCACCTGGACTGACGTCTTTCTGGCCGGAACATGTGACCTCTTCCGTAGTAATAGGACAACGGCCGGGTAGCGCCTGTTCTGCAAGTGCAGTTGATGCAGGGGACGTCCTCCTGGTGTCAGGGATGCTCGCCGATCGGCTCCACCTGCATGAATCCAGGTCTGAACGCGTGCCGGGGCTGTCCGCGAGTGACTGTGAAAGTCCGCGGCAGACTACCTGTTCGGGCACGCTACGGGCACGAGCCTCTTCGTCCCGGACTCGGATGCTGGTGCTAGGCATTAGCCCGGCGGAGGCGTTCGGCTGCCTGTGCGCGGAGCGCATCGCGGCACACCGGGGTGTCGCCGTGTAGGAGTGCTTCCTCGCGGGCGTTGTACGCGGCCATCCACAAGCTGGCCGCCCACGCGATCTCCTGCTCCACGGCCGTGAACAAGCGCCCGCGAATGTGCTGGTAAGCCGCCAGGAACGCCTCGGAGCTTTCGATCGGCGCCAGGGTGGGCGGCCCGGCACTGGCGAACGACCCGCTCGCCGCTCCCGCCAGCGCCGCCTCCGGCTGCCACGCCAGGCTGTCCCAGTCGTGCACCGCCCACACCTCCCGGCCGTGCCACCGGAGGTTCTGCGCCTCGAAGTCGGCGTGGCCCAGCACGCACGGCAGCCCGGCGGCCAGTATCCGCCGCCGAGCCCGCCCGGCCGCCTCAACGACGTACCCGGGCACGACGCTCTGGTCCCGGTTATCGAGGCAGTCGATCGCCGGCCACACCCCGGAATCGGCGTGGTCCCAGCGCACCCAGGGCGGGTTCGGCAGCGGCGGCGCGACGGTCACGTCGGCCAGTTGGGCCATCAGCCGGGCGAATACCTCCGCGTAGCGCGCGGCCACGTCCGGCGAGTCCCCGCCCAGCACCTCGCCGCCGGGCCGGAACTCCTCGGCGTGCACAGCCAGCGAACCGACACCGGCCACCGGCGTGAGCGGCCGGGCACAGGGAAACCCGCGCCCGGTCAGCCGGGCCTGCGCCGCGACACACGACACGGCCCGGCCGTCATCGGCGCGCGCCTTGACCACCACGTCCGTACCGCCAGCCAGCCGCAGACCGAACACCATCGAGACCTGTTGCAGCTGGAACAGCACGCCGGCGGGTTCGCCACCCAGATGGTCCAGACACCACGCCGGCAACCAGTCCGGCAGATCGTCCAACGGCACATTCACGACTGTGCCACAGGCACCGAAAGCACCCGAAGCGAGATTCGCCTGCTGACCGAACCCACGAATTAAGAGAGGGGAGCGGCCGCGATTGAGACCGTCCGAGTCCGTCCCGCGCTTCGGCTGACGAGGGCATTCTCATCCGAGCTGGTGTGCACCTGCCCCAAGTACATCGACGTTGCTGCTCGCGTTGCTGCTTTCACATGCACTAGCGGATCGCGTTCCCGGCACGGCGACCGTCCGTTTTTCAGGCCGGACATATCCCAAGTTGCCGCGAATCGTGTGAGTGTGCTGCGCTGTCACCGTTCGCCGTTGCGTGCTGTTGGTCGCTGCTGTTGCTGTCACCGTTGCTGTCAGCTGCGGGCTCGAGAAACGCATGGCTGGTTATGACCAAGCTTGTGCGCGTGGCCGCCTTGCACCTGGCTGCCAGCGCACCAGGGCATCATGGGAGGCGTGTCCGATCTCATCGTCGTAAGCGGCCCACCGGGCGCGGGTAAAACGACAGTGGCAAGAGCCCTGTCGAGGCTCTTCGAGCCCAGCGCCCTGGTCCCCGGAGACCAGTTCTTCGCATTCATCGAGCAGGGCTACATCGCACCCTGGACCTCCCCAGCGCACTGCCAGAACGAGATCGTTACCGAAGCCGCCGGTGCGGCGGCAGGGCGATTGGCCACCGGCGGGTACACGGTCGTCTACGACGGCGTGATCGGCCCCTGGTTCCTGGAGGCGTTCGGCGCCGCTGCCAGGATTCCCTTCCTGCACTACGCGATCCTCCTCCCACCGGAGCCAGTGTGCCTGGAGCGTGTCCGCTCCCGCGCTGATCATGGTTTCAACGACCAGGAGGCCGCCCGTCACATGTACCATCAGTTCGCCGGGGCTGACATCGATCCCCGGTACGTCGTAGCCAGCACCGACGATCCCACCACGCTGGCCTGCCGCCTGGTTCATCTCGTGCACGACGGGCGGCTCCGGTGGCCCACGTACGGCTCGCGGACTTGGACCTGGCCCGCTGGTTAGAAGGTCTCTGAAGATAGCGGGTCATCTGCACCGCCGCAGGTCACAAGCCGTTAGGACTTGGCCGTGAGTGACCGTGATTGCCGGTGGCTTGCTGCTCGATCGGGCACGCAACACGGCACGCAAGCTTTACGAAGATCATCACATACCTGCCCGCAAGGGCCTGAGCTGGGATTTCTGGTTGCGCCCCGAGCAGGATTCGAACCTGCGGCCTACTGCTTAGGAGGCACCTCCAGTGGCTCGCTAGGTGGCGCTAGGTGTCGCCTGAGGTGCGGTTGAACTGCACTGATAGTGGCTCGCTGTGGCCTGGCATCGCTCGGTGCCTGCCGTCGATGGCTCTCCGATTGGCTCCCCACGATCTCATTAGCCTCGCTAATGTTCGAATTGCCGGACTCAGTTCCGTATGCTGCGTACGCAGGCCGGCCAGTGTCGGTATCCCGCAGCTAGGGGATACCAGCCCCGCAGCGGCGAAATTCCTGGTCGAGCCTGGGGTGTCAGGTGCTGCCGTCGCGTCAGCGGTACCTCTTCCAGGCCGGGGTTGACCAGCAGCCCGGCCAGTCGGATCTCCTCGCCTCCGGTCCGGAAGGCAGGCCGATGCTGAACCCGATGGCCAGCGGCGGCGGGATCTGACCTGGCCGCGTGGCCGATAGGAGTCTGGCTCGGGGGCGGGTGGCGTCCTTTATTAGCCTGGTCGTGTGGCGGATGGAAGTCTGGCGGGGGGGCGGGCAGGCGTCTTTTACTTCGGGGAGTTTCGGTTCGAGCCGGCGAGCGGCCGTTTGTGGCGGGCCGGCCGGGAGGTGTCGCTGCGCCCGAAGACGTCGGCGGTGCTGGCTGTGCTTGCGGGGCGGCCAGGTGAGGTGGTCGGTAAGGACGAGTTGCGGGACGCGGTGTGGCCGGATGGTTTTGTGAGCGAGGCTGTGCTGTCGGTGTGCGTCAGCGAGCTGCGGCGGGCGTTAGGCGACGAGGCGAGGGAATCGCGGTACATCGCCACCGCGCACCGGCGCGGCTATCGGCTGGTCGCCGACGTCACCTCGTCCCCGCCACCGGCTGTCGTGCCTGGGCGACTGTTCGTTGGCCGCGGTTCAGCGCTGGCCACACTGGACGGGTGGTGGCGGGCGGCCCAGGGTGGGCGGCGCAGCGTCGGGTTCGTCACCGCGCCGGCGGGGGTGGGCAAGACCGCGGTGATCGACGCGTTCGCCGCCGGGCTGCCTGGCCGGCCGCTGATCGGCCGGGGCCAGTGTGTCGAGCAGTTCGGCGAGGGCGAGCCGTACCTGCCGATGCTGGACGCGCTGGGCGGCTTGTGCCGGGGGCCAGGCGGCGGTGTGGTGACCGAGGTGCTGCGCCGCTTCGCACCGCGGTGGCTGGTGCAGCTGCCTGGCCTGCTGGACGACGAGCAGCTGTCGGCGTTGCAGGCGCGGGTGGCCGGGACGTCTGCGCAGCGGATGCTGCGCGAGTTCGGCGACGCGGTGGCGGAGCTGAGCCGCCAGCGACCGCTGCTGCTGGTGCTGGAGGATCTGCATGACGGCGACCACGCGACCGCCGAGCTGATCTCGTATGTAGCGCGGCGGCAGGAACCGGCGCGACTGCTGCTGGTCGGCAGCTACCGTCCGGCCGAGGTCATCGCTCGCGGCCACCCGCTGCACCGGGTCGTGCAGGATCTCGGGGCGCGCGGATTGTGCGGCCAGCTGGCGCTGGAGCTGCTCTCGGCGGCCGAGGTGACCAGCTACCTGCGGGCGCGGTTGGCGCCGCGCACCCCGTCGGCAGGGCTGATCAGCGATGTGCACAAGCGCACCGAGGGGAACGCGCTGTTCGTGGTGACGGTCACAGGCGACCTGCTGGCGCGTGGCCTGCTGGCCGAGCGGGACGGCACGGTTGAAGCGCAGGGTGAGCTGGCCGCGCTGGGCATGCCGGATGAGGTCCGGCTGATGGTTGAGCGGCAGGTTGACAGGCTAGGCGAGCTGGACCGGGAGATGCTGGTGGCCGCGTCTGCGGCCGGGAACGAGTTCGCCGCGGAAACGGCTGCCGCCGGGTACGGGGGTGGGCTTCCGGCGGCCGAGGTGGAGAAGCGCTGCGACCGGCTCGGCCAGGAGCGGGCCCTGCTGCGACCGGCTGGGGCCGCGGCGTGGCCGGATGGCACCATCAGCGGGAAGTACCGGTTCGAGCACGAGATGTACCGCGACGTGCTCTACGAGCGGCTCACGCCGGCCCGGCGGGTGCAGGTGCACCGCCGGATCGCGGAACGGCTGGCCGCTGGATACGGGCCGCGGTCAGACGAGATCGCCGCCGTGCTGGCCGGGCACTTCGAGCGCGGCCAGGATTACCCGGCCGCGGTCGCCCATCTGTGCGCCGCCGCGGCCACCGCCTTGGGCCGTTCGGCCTATCCGGAGGCGCTGCGTCACGCGGGCCGGGTGCTGAGCCTGCTCGACCGGCTGCCCGACCGCGGGCAGCGGGCAAGTCAGGAACTTCGCGCGCGTCGTGTGCTGGTGGCGGCGGCGGCGGCGACCTGGGGCTGGCGGGAGCAGCAAACCCGAGAGAACTGTGTACGGCTGCGCGAGCTCGCTACCGCGCTCGACGATGCGCAGGCCCTGGCGACAGCCCTGTTCGGGTTGCATAACCATGCCATGGCCCGCAGCGACCTGGCGGTCATGCGGTCCTGCGCCGCCGAGCTTGACGTGCTGGCGCGGCCAGGCGCAGGCTCTGACGTGACGCTGATCGACCACTTCCTGCACATGCCCCACAACAGCCTCGCGGGCCTCTGCGCCCCCGTATGGGAGCACGCGCAGCGGATGCTGGAACTGTACCGGCCGGCCGAGCACGGGCAGCTGGCGCTGCTCCTCGGCGACGAGCTGGACGTCGCCGCGCACCTCTACGCCAGCACGGCGCTCTGGCAGCTCGGCTTCCCTGACCAGGCTCGCCAGCACGCCGCGCAGGCGCTGCGCGCCGCCCGCGAATACGAGATTCCGGCTGGCCTGGCCCGTACGCTGTGGTTCACCGCGACCACTTACCTGATGTGCGGGGATGTCGGCCGGGTCCGCGACATCGTGGCCGAACTCGGCGCGGTGTGCGCGCAGCATGACTTGCTGCTGTGGCAAGCGGGGGCCACTGTCCTCGATGGCTGGGTGCTGGCCCGTTCCGGTGATCTCGCCGCCGGGCTCGGACGCCTCCGGCAGGGCATGGCGGCCTGGGGGCGGCTCGTGCCCGCGGCGAACGGCTTCCATTCGTGCCTGGCGGCCGAATTGTGCCTGGCGGCCGGTGACACGGCGGCCGGCCTGGCCGAGGTTCGCTCGGCGCTGGACGCGGTGGCGCGGACCGGGCAGGCCCGGCCAGAAACCGAATTGCTGCGGCTGCGGGGTGAGTTGCTGTTGCGGGAGGACCCGGGCCACGCCAGTGCCGCCGAGCGGTCGATGCGGCGCGCGGCGCGCATCGCTGGCCGGCGGCAGGCGCGGTCGTTCCAGCTGCGCGCGGCCACCAGCCTGGCACGGCTGTGGCACGCGCAGGGACGCACCCAGCAGGCCCGGGTGCTGCTGGGTGCCTTGCTCGGCTCGTTCCGTGAGGGGCACGACACCACGGACCTGATCGCCGCCAGGAATCTGCTCGGCCAGCTCGGCCCGGCCCGCCCGTAGAACTTCCGTAGAACTCCCGCAGGACTTCGGGCCTTCATGGAAGCTAGTCTCGGCTGGTCATGAGCACCGACGCCGAGGCCGGGCCCGGCCGCGACCCGGGGGTAAGCCTGCCCGCCGAACGCTCGTTCGTGCTGCAGTTCCGGGCCGGGGCTGGCGCCGACCCTGGCGGGCCGTGGGCGGGCCGGGTCGAGCACGTGGTCAGCGGCCGCGCCGCGCGCTTCGACAGCCGTGCTGCGCTGTGCGAGTTCATCGCGGCCGTCCTGGCCGAATGCGGCCGGGCACATCAGGGGGATTGATGATCAGGGTCAAGGGATCGTCCCGCGCAACGGGCCAGGGTTACTTCGGTGCGGTTAAGGCCGTCATCCCCGCCAACGCTCACCCGCCGTGGGTACACGCTCCCGGCCGCCGGGGCCCGTGGGGGTGGAGGGTTCGCGTTCTGGTGACGTTGGGAACGGCGGTGCTGCTCGCCGCCGGGAACGCCGCTGCCTACGCCAGAGCCACCGGGGGCGCCGCACGGCAGCCCGCCCGGCCAGGAGCCGCTGTCGCTACGGAACCCCAGCTGAGCCAGGACGTGTCCGGCACGGTACCGGTCATGCACTATGGCCAGACGACCGGTGATTTCCTCGGCGAGGGCCACGACCAGGTGGCTTACGTCAAAGACAACAACCTTGACATCTATGAACCAAACAAGTTCGGCGGCACCCTGAAGGAATCAACGCCAACCGACCTGAGAGCCACCCCCAACGAGGGAGTCCAAGCAGGGTCCCCGGTTTGGCAGGACGGGACGCCTTACCGGGCCAACTCGGAGAAGTACGGCCTCACCTCAGTAAAGGTCGCGTCGAGCCCATCAGCCATCTACATGGTCGGGGGAAATGGGCGAGTCGGCTTTGGCAAAGATGATTACAAATTGTACCTGTATGAGGTGCTTCACAACGGGTCCTGCGCCACTTACGCTTGCGCCGGTCATGTGGAGCTGCCCAACCATTTCCCTGGCCCTATCTTCCCGTGTTTCGGCCGGGACCAGACGGTCGCGGCTACCTCACTGGCAGTGGGCCAGGTCGGAGGCCGGACCCTGATCGCGGTCGGCCTGTCGGACTACGGCATCTTTATCTACGACGAAACCCTCCACCTGGTGGCGCACATCACTGACATGGGTGCCGGATCGACGTTCTGCAATCCCACGCCGCAGACGCCGGTGACCTCGCTGGGGTTCGGGCCCCCGACAGGCCCGGGCCAGGGCGGGGTGCTAGCCGCGGGCGTGGAGTCTATCGGGAACACCCTCTTCAGCTACCAGCTCAATCCTGACGGCACTGAGAAGAGCATGACGAAGGCCGGCAGCTGGCAGCAGGTCGAGCTGGCGTCAACAGCGGCGTACATCAACGGCCAGCTGGACACGGTGTTCGGCCGTGATGACGGCTGGATGTTCGTCATGAACCCCACCACCGGAGAGGTCTACACGCCGAACACGTATGCAGGGCCCGGAGCCATCAGCGGGCTAACCGCGCTGACCCCGTGGGACGGCCATCCAGACAACCAGGAACTGGTGGTGGCCAAGTGGGATGGCACGAACGATCAGGTGCTGAAGTACGAGGACGGGAACCTGAAAGCGATTCAGGTCGGCACCGGAGGAGCGACCTCAGTCACCGATGACCAGCTTCAGCAGTGGTACCCGGGATATGCGGCCGGACGGCTGCAGGTAGTCAATGCCTCGGCCGGCCCGGTGTCGGTCTCGATGGCCTCGCGGCCGGACCCGGGGTATGGCTGCTGGCTGAACGCGTCGGTGGCGCAGCCGCCGGTCCCGGCGTTCCCGACGGAGGCCTCCACGGTCGCGGCTGGGCAGTCCTCACCGGCCTATTTCATCGGTGCGCTGACAGCAGGAATCGATGGCTCATGCGCATCCGCGCAAGGCAAGGGCGAGTGGTCCGCGTACGTGGTGATCACCCCGGCGAGCGATCCGGGCGATGAGCACCTGCTCAAGGTAAGGGTCACGTCATCTGGGGACGTCGAGGCCGATAGCCAGGTTGGCGGCGCTCTGACCGCCACCCTGGACCGCGGCAGCGGCCCGGGCGGCTCGTGGGGCCAGTGGAACCTGACGATCAAGGGGCCCCCGGCGCCGACCGCGCTGGCAGCGCCGACACTGACCGGGTTCCGGCTTACGTCACCGCCGGGTCCAGACTGGGTGCCGCCCGACCGTCCCGCGCCGGATGACCCGTGCCGGCCGGTGTACCGGTTCGACGTGACCGGCGCCTCCTGGAAGGGCGCGGGCGTTCCCGGACAGGTGACCGCGCAGATCCCGGCGATGACCGCCCAGGGCAGCACCGATGACGGGAAGACCTGGCGGGACCTGGGTGAGCTGATGCCAGTCTCCGCTCCGGCCCGCAGCGCAGACACGGTCACCCTGGGCCCGGCCAGCTTCTTCTGGCAGGACCCGCCGGGCCCGGGCAAGGGACACCGCGCGGCGCCGAAGGGCCAGGATCAGTGCCCGGCCGCCAGCGGCAAACCGCTGACCGACGTCCGGGTGCTGTCGGGTGGCCTGACCTCCAACGTCGTGCACCTGGCCGACCTGAAGCCACCGGATATCGACGGCGGCCCCGGGGCGACGCCGATTGACAGCATCACCGCCACCGCGGCCACGGGCGAGAACGCCACCCCCCTGGCCGACGGCGTCGACCAAGCGACGGTGGACCTCGCCTTGAACAGCAACGGCGGCGGTGTCATCTCCAATGACGACCCCCGCTACAAGCTCGTCTACTACCGCGACACAGAAACCGACAACCTGGTCACCGGACTGTATGTACCCGGCCACCTCTTCGACTACGTTGCCGTCGGGCCGTTTAGAGGGGAGTATTCCGACAGCGGGAGCGCAGAGCGGGTACACAACTACCTCACGACCACGAGCACCGGGTCCCAGTCGCTCGTCGCCGATGTCAACGACAGCGGCACGGCCAAGCCGTACCATAGCGAGCCCTTGGTCGTTGCGGGTAGTTCCCTCTCGCAGCTGGGAACAACGGGCACGGCGGCAGGCGGGATTCAGGTCACTGGCTGCGCAGGCGCATGCCCGCTGGCCGCGCCGGCAGATACCACCCCGGCGCTCTATCAGGCCGGCAGTGATTCAGTCGGCCCGGTCATCGGCTTGCAGTTCAAGGTCGAGGCAGTAACGGGCGTGGCTTCCCTTCCGCTGGAGGTCGGCACCGAGAACGCGCACACGCTGGCTTCCGCTCCGCTGGAGATCCAGCCCCCTGGCAACAAGGCAGTGCTCCGGCAAACCTCGGGGTTCTGGCCGGCGGGGACGATCGACACATCGCTGATCACTTCTGGGGAACTGGTGCGGGCCCTGTCGGTCACGGTCGGCGGGAGCTGATCGCGATGGCGGGCTGTCGTTGGTCCCGGCCTGCCTGTCGCTGGCTGGGCATGGTGCTGGCCGTCGCGCTGGCTGCGGCCGGGCTGCAGGCCGCGGGCGCGGCTGCGGCCTTGGCCGCGGCGGCCACCAAAGAACCCAGCAGTGGTCCGGTGTCAAACGCGTTCGCCATGGGCGGCGGGGCGGGCGGGTCGATCGACCAGCGTACAGGCGCGTTCGAGGCCTCGCTACCGCTGGTGAATGTGGCTGGGCGGGCGGGCGCAGGCCTGAGCCTGACGCTCAGCTACGACCAGTCCCTGGCGATGCTGGGAGCGGCCGGCGACCGGTTCGGCTTCGGGGCGGGGTGGAGCATGGGGATTCCGTGGGTGAATACCGCCGGCGGGGTGACCGTCTACCCGGCCTCCGGGGGGTCGTACTCCTATGACGCCAGCACGCCGACGGGGCTGGCCGACTACCCGCTCCGGGACCTGACATTCAGCAAGAATCCCGGGACGATCCCGGCGCGCCCCGGGCTGCCCAACGCCCAGCAGTACGAGTACACCCTGACCAATCTGGGCGGCACGGTGGACCGGTTCGACGCGCAGGGGAACTTGGTCGAGCAGGTGGACCGGTTCGGCAACCCGGTCGATATCACCTGGCGCCAGAGCGGGCACTCGTGGCAGCCCACCTCAGTAGTGGACAACTACGGCCAGGTGACCACGTTCAGCTACAGCACGGACCAGGTGACGGTGACCTCGCCGGTCAACGCGGAGAACATCACCGCCGCGACCACGCTGCATATCGACAACGGCCTCCTGGCCAGCGTGACCGACCCGCTGAATCAGGTAACGCGTTTCCAGTATGTGCCCTTCAACAGCCTGAATGCCGAATTGCTCAGCTCAGTTATCTCCCCGACCGGCGATCACACCACCGTGACCTATACACAGCCGCTGCCCGTTCACGAGCCGGGCCTGGTCGTGACCAGCACCGTGCAGGTCACCGACGCGGCCCGGAACGCAGTGCAGCCCGAGCTGCATTTCAACATCGACCCGCTCGGTAACCAGCACAACTACACCGGATACCCGCTTTACAACAAAGATGGCCCGAACGCCCTGTTCAACTCCGGGGACAGCGGCTATTTCTACACCACCGAGCTGACGAACGGGACCTCCACCGTCGATGCCACCTACAACAGCCTGCACCTGTTGATGTCCCAGAAGGTGACCATCGCCAGCCCGACTCAGGGCACGGTGGTGGACCAGGCCCAGACCTATACCTACCCGCCGGTAACTTCGGTGGCGAATCTGCCGCCCAATTACTCCAAGCCGACGTCGGTTACGGTGATCTATGGTGACCCGCTGTATGGGGCCACCCGCAGGGTAACGACCAGCTCGTCCTACAACGACAAAGGCGAGCTGGTGTCGGCCACCAACGCGGCCGGCATGGTCACCAAGGACAGCTACTTCCCCAAAGGGCTGCCGGACACCCAGACCGAGACCGGCCCGGACGGGGAGACCAGCGTCACCACTGACACCCTCACCCCCGACGGCAAATCGATCGACACCGTCACCACCGCGGTCGGCGCCACCGCGGCCACCGCGACCGCCCGCACCGTGGCCACCTACGACTACAACAGCTTCGGCCAGGTCACCGGGGAGTCGCAGGCCTGGGCTCCGGGTGCCAAGCCCCCGGGGAACAGCGGCGGCCCGGATCACATCGACGACACCCAGCAGATCAGCGTCGATACGGCCGCGCACACCCAGACCGATGCGGGCACCAGCGCCGCCGGCACCCCGCAGGCGGCCACCACCAGCACGGTGACCGACCTGGTCACCGGTGAGGTGCTCGCCCAGACCAACCCGGACAACCTGACCACCAGCTACACCTACGACGCGCTGGGCCGCCAGCTGACCCGGACCGCACCAGGCGGCCTGGTCACCAGGACCGTCTACAACTCCCCGACGGTCACCACCGTGACCGCGCCCAGCGGGCTGGAAACCCAGACCACCACCGACGTGCTCGACCGCACCGTCAAGGTCACCGACAACGTCTCCGGCGAGAAACTGGTCGCCGACCCGGCGGCGCGGACGCTGGAAACCGACAGCTACGCCCCCGATGGCACCAAGCTGGTCACCACCACCCCAGCCGGGACCACCGCCACCACCTTCGACCCGCTCGGCCGTCCCACACAGATCGTCGAGCCGGGCGGGATTACCCAGGCCGACAGCTACAACGAGGCGAAAAACACCCAGACCATCTCGCTGCTGCCCGCGCACACCACCGGCCCCACGTCGGTCACCACCGACACGTTCAGCGACCTCAACGCGCCAACCGGCTCGTCCACCAGCTACCCCGATGGCACCCAGCAGGCACCGACGGCCGAAACCTACGACGGGCTGGGCCGGGTGGCCTCGTTCACCGCCAACAACGTCAACGCCACCGTCGGCTATCCGGGGACCGGCGGGCTGCAGAGCGAAACCACCCTCACCCCCGATGACACCAGCACCTTCCCCGGCCAGCCGGTCACGGCCAGCACGGGCAACACCATGACCGGCGCCATGACCACCAAGACCCTGAGCCAGCAGGCAGCAACGAGGCGGCCGGCCCCGGCGCGGGCGAAAACCGCGGCCGGCAGCTCGGCCACCGGCAGCACCTACACCTACAACCCGGCCGGGCAGGTAGCCACCGCCACCGACCCGGCCGGGCACACCACCCGCTACACCTACACTCCCGGCGGCCAGATCGCCACCCTCACCAGCCCCTCCGGGACGGTGACCGCCTACACCTACGACTCGGCCACCGGCCGGCTAAGGGAAAAAGAGGTCCGGGCCCCCGACGGCACCACGCAGGCCACCGGCTACACCTATTTCCCGGACACCGGGCTGGTCAAATCGGTCTACGACCCCGCCCATCCCGCCGACGCGATGACCTACGAGTACGACGCCGACGGGCACGTCACCGCCATTCACTATCCCGACGGCACCAGCACCGCCGCCAGCTACGACGACAACGGCAGACTGGCCACTACCACCGACATCACCGGCGCGGTTACCACCTACACCTACAACGCCGACGGCAATTGCGGCCCAGCAGTCACCGACCTGTGCACTGCGGTGCAAAAACGTTACGGCGTGATCATGGCCAGCATCGGATACACCTACGACTCGCTGGACCGAGTCCACACGATCACACGCGGCAACAACGTCACCACCACGCTGGATTACACCGACGCCAACCGGGTGCGGACGCAGACCACCACGGCCGCCGACGGCAGCTTGCTGCGCCGCGATGACTACACCTACGACAGCCACGGCAACATCGCCACCCATACCATCGCCGGGGCCCAGCCAGCTCCGGCCGCGGCCGGCCGGGCCGGCCGACTGGCCGCGGCCGCTGGCACGCCGGCCACCACCACCGCGTACGGTTATGACGCCTACAACCGGCTGATCTCCTCCACGGTCTACCCCGGCGCCACCGCCACCGGCACCCCCACCACGGCCACCAGCTACACCGTGGACGTGGCCGGGGACGTCACCGGCCAGACCACGACCACCGACGGGAAGACCACCACGACCGTCAACACCATCGACGGCGGCCGGCTCACCGCCCGTGATGTCAACGGCGTGGTGAGTCACCAGGACTTCAGCGCCGACGGCAACGTGACCAAAGACCTGGCCGGCAACAGCTACACCTACAACCTCGCCGGGCAGATTGCCTCGGTCATCACCTCGGCCGGGGTCACCACCAGCTATGGCTACTGGCCCGACGGCACCCGGCGGGCCGCCACCACCACGACCGGCGGCGTCGACCACACGATCACCTACCATTACGCCACCGCCGGCCAACTGGCCAACGACACCTACACCGGCGGCGGCCCGGCGGTCACCGCCTCCTACCTGATGGGCGTCAACCGCGAAGCCCGAACCCTGGCCACTACCACCAGGACCGGCGGCACCACGCAGGCCAGCGGGCCGGGTGCCGGCTACTACCTCACCGACGCCCACGGCTCGGTCACCACCCTGACCGGCGACCACGGCCAGCTCACCGACGCCTACGCCTACGGCGACTACGGCCAGCCCACCGGGCCCGACACCGCTGTGCTGGCCACTCCCGCGCCGGATCCGACCGGCAACGCCGCGGTTAACCCGTTCACCTACGACGGCGCGTACACCAACCCCAGCACCGGAACCCAGTACCTGCCCGCCCGGACCTACGACCCCGCCCAGGGCCGGTTCCTCAGCCTGGACGCCGCTGACCAGCTCAACCGCTACCAGGCCTTCAATACCAACCCGATCATCAACACCGACCCCACCGGGCAGGACGCTATCCCCCAGTATCTGGTCGATGGCGTCGCCGCCGGATTGTTCATCCTCCTCGGTGTCGTCAGCCTCGGCTCCGCCCTGCCCGTGCTCGCCGGCGCTCTCGGCGCTGCGCTCGGCGCCACGGCCGCCGCAGCAGAGGTCACCGGCGCTGCCATCGCCGGAGCCGTCCTAGAGACCGTCACCGGTTTGGCAGACGTCGCCGCCGGGGCCACCTCTGCCACCCTTGCCGTTGACGACGGGCAATCGCTCACCGGCCAGGGTTTCCTGAGCGATGCCACCAGGCAAACCCTGGAAACCGCCAACTTCGCCCTCGGTATCGTCGGCGGGCTCACAGGCTTCGTTGGCGGCGCCGTCGCTGAACCGGTCATCGAGGCTGAACAGGCCGCCGCGGCGGCGACAGAGCTGAGCGCAAGCAAACTAGAGGGCATCAACCAAGGCATCGACGCGGGTCGCATAGGAGGCTACAAAGCAGGCTTCACCGCAGGCAAGGCGGTAGGCATCAACGCAGGCCTCGACGTAGGCTACGCATCGGGCTACGCATCGGGTGAGGCAGCAGGCTACAAGGCGGGATTGGGGGAAGGCCTTGGCCTAGGCGAGCAACTGCCTGGCCTCGCGCAGAATTCAAGTGCCGGAGTGCCGGAACTGGTCGCCTCAGAGCCGCTGGATCGTGTGCAGCCCATCGCCGATCCTGGGCTGCAGATTACCGAGATGGCCGGTCAGGACCAGCAGCTGAACGCCGCCACGTCGCCCTTCCAGGTCGCCGATGAAGTGCCAGGGAGCCCCTCCCCGGCCTCGCTGCCCACGGCCGGGGCTTCGAACCCGGGAACCAACGGCGCAACGCCGGGAACCGAACTCACCGGTCAGGCAACGACCGGCGCGCAACAAGTCCTGGACAACAACACGCCCACACAGCCTCCCGAGCCGCCAGCCAACCCGGCGCAGGAGAACACCTCTCCGTCAGTCATCTCGCCCTCAGTCAGCGGGTTCAGCAGCGGGAGCGGGCTTGACCAGACCACGCTCGGGCCGCCGTGGCTTTAGCGCCGATTTTCGTACCGGGTTGTCGCCCCCTTGCGGAGTTAACGCCGTCACACCCTGTGCTGACAGTAAATAGGTCACTGTCAGGGTGATCGTATTTCGATAGGGCCGCTATCAGTGCTTCGTTCCAGAACGAGGGCGATTATATCGTCGAAACGCTGGTTGAACGGTTTACAGGAGTGATCTTACCCGCGAACCAGGAAACCGAGGGCTGCGAATCTGTGATTAACTGCCCGCCACGCACGCTCGTCAATCATGAGCTGTACGGCTTTGCGGGGCATCGGCGCGGTGGGGCTTCCCCGCTTTGACGGGCAGGGCTGATGACTCGGTCAGGCTACCTTCTTGATCTTATAGTCTTCTTCGAATTCGGCGGGTGTCTTGTAGCCCTGGGTGCTGTGCAGCCGGGTGCCGTTGTACCAGGCGATGTACTCGACGATCGCCCGCCGAGCCATCGCACGGGTAGGCCAGGCCTGGGTGACGATCAGCTCGCCCCTGAGTGAGGCGAAGAACGATTCGGAAGTAGATCTCGATGCCGGCGCCAATGCGCAGCTGCGCATGACCTGCCGTCTCCGCGCCCTGGTCCCAGGTCAGCGAGCGGCGCAGCTGGCCGGACAGGGTCGTGATGGTCGAGGCCATCGCGTCCCGCACCGCCTCAGCGCCGTGCCCGGCCAGGCGAACCCCTGATCGGGGTCGAACCCCTGATGGTGGATGTCCGTCCAAGCGGTCAGGCCCCATAGATGTCGTGCAGTCGTGTCGGGCTCTTGACCCCAGCGCCCGCTGAGTGGTCCTCTAACCTCGGGCTTTCGTCTGAGATTAGCCCGGCGTCGCCGTTCGAATGAAAAAGTGCCTTTGACCTGGAAGAATAGGACTTGTCTAGGGACCTATCAGCCACGAGTCGAAGGCACTTTTCCCGTGAAGAATAGCGCACGTACTGCTCGCGTCATGGTGTCTGCTGACGGGCGGGGCCTGGTGTCTCAGGCCGGGGCCGTGCTGCTGTGGGAAACGATGCGGGTGACCGGCCTGGGCCAGGGTCTGTCGACGGGCCTGGACCGGTGGCGGGCGCCGCGGGCGACGTCTCCCCCACGCGAGGAGCTGTCACGAAATTCCGTTCATCTTGACGAGGCCGGTCCACGTCCAAGAGGCACGAGCAGTCAGGGTCGGCTGAATGAGCTCACGGAATGCCAGACCTGAGCAACCCGCCGGGCGCGGCGAGGTGTCCCGCATCACGAACGGCAGCGTGTCCGCAAGCGCAGCGTGTGGATGCACGTGCATCATCCAAGTGCGGTGAGCCGACCTCGGCGATGGCTGTGAACGAACCCGGTTTGGGCTCATCTGCCGATGGCAAGGGCGAGGAGGGTGTCGACCGCAGTTTCGAACGGACGGGCACTCCGGTGTACCTGGGCGAGCAGAAGTCCTCCTTGGAGCGTGGCGAGCAGAGTAGTGGCGAGGTCGTCCGGGTCGATGTCGGACGGGAGTTTCCCGTCGGCATGTAGGGATCTGAGCGCATCGCTGATGGCGGCTGCCCACTGATCGAACCCTGCCGCGATGAGGGCTCGGGCCTCGGGGTCGCTCTCGGCGAGCTGACCACCGAGCGAGCCAAGTGGGCAGCCCCCCTTTGCTTTGGTGCGCTTCGCTGCGGTGATCACCATGTTCCGCCAGGCTTCGACTCCGTTCGCGCTGCTGAGCGCCTGCCCCTGGTGAGTGACGATGGTGTCGGCCTGGTAGTCGATGACCGCCTGCACGAGGTCGTTCTTGTCGGGGAAGTAGTGGTACATCTGAGAGCCGCTGACTTCCGCCGCCACCTTGACGTCTTCCAAGGTGGTGCCCGCCACCCCGCGCTCATGGATCAGGGCGGCGGCCTCCTCCACTATTCGTGCCCGGGTGCGTGCTCCCTTGGGGGTGAGCCTCGGCCGGTCACTCGTCTCGTTGGCCATGCACCAATGCTAGCAGGATTTTGAGTTTGACAACCCAGTGCCGAACTGCCAGAGTGAGTCGCACCACCCAGTTTCGAGCGAGAGGACGACACATCGCATGACTGACCTAAAGGGCAAGACAGCACTGGTAACGGGCTCGACGAGCGGGATCGGCAAGGCTACGGCCATCGGCTTGGCCGCCCGCGGCGCTCACGTACTGGTAGTGGGACGCAACGAACAACGAGCCAAGGACGTGGTCGCCGAGATCGAAGACAGCGGAGGCAGCGCAACGTCCCGGCTCACCACGTTGGGCGACCTCGAATCGGCCCGGGACCTGGTCGAGTGGGCCACTGAGGCAGGCGACGGTCACGTCAACATCCTCATCAACAACGCTGGCGTCGCCTTGCTCGGACCAAGCAACGCAGCCACCGAAGCAGAGTTCGACGAGACCTTTGCACTGAACGTCAAGGTTCCGTTCTTCCTCGTCGCGTCCCTGGCGCCGGCCATGGCCGAACGCGGATGGGGTTCGATCGTCAACGTCTCCACGATGGTCGCGAGCTTCGGACAGGCTGGCATGGCTCTGTACGGCGCCAGCCGGGCGGCTCTCGAACTGCTGACCAAGGCCTGGGCCGCCGAATACGGCCCGAGTGGTGTCCGGGTCAACGCCGTTGCTCCCGGCCCGACGCGCACCCGCATGATGGAAGCAGTCCCCGACGAGATGGTGAGTCAGCTCGCAGCACTAGCACCAGCAGGTCGCGTAGCTCAGCCCGAGGAACTTGCCGCGGCGATCGTCTTCCTCGCAAGTGATGATGCCAGCTTCGTCCACGGCGTCACTCTCGCGGTCGATGGAGGCCGGGTGGCGACGTAGCGCCTGCCGGCGGTGACGTTCAAGAGTGAAGACCTAGAACACAACTCACCACTCACAACTCACAACTCACAACTCACAACTGAGGAGTATCCACATGAGCGCATACGTAATTGTCGAATTCACCGTCAAGGACCCGGATGTTTATCGTGAGAAATACGGCCCCAGCGCTGGGCGGACGGCCAAAGAGTACGGAGGCGAGGTTCTCGCCAACAGTATCTGGGAGATCCTGCACGGCGATGGCTCGCTCACTTCAGGGGCACTCATGCGGTTTCCCGACCATGAGACGGCTGTCAGATGGTACAACTCGCCTGAATATCAGCAGCTGATCGATGTCCGAAGTGTCGCGATGGACGCCCGTTTCAGCTTGCTCGACGGCCTCCCTAACGAGGATTTGTCCGATGGGAGAAGCGTATGAGCAAGTTCGACGCCCAGTTCGCCGGAAGGCTCGACGGCCAGACCGTCCTGGTCACCGGCACGACCAAGGGTGGTATCGGCCATGAGACAGCTCAAGGCGCCGGCAACAGCGGCGCGACTGTGCTGGTGCATGCACGACACGCTGACCACGCCAGACGAGCAGTAGACCTGCTGGTCAGCAATGGCAACGGCAAGGGCCAGTACCTAGCCGTGGCTGGAGACCTGGGCTCGCTTGCCGGCGTCCGCGAGCTGGTCAAGGCGGTGCACCAAGCGAGCCCGAAGGGTCTGAACGGACTGGTCAACAACGCGGGCGCGGCCTTCGCCACCAAGGCCCTCTCTCCGGACGGCTATGAGCGAACGATCGCGATTAATCACATCGCCGTCGCAGCGTTGACGGAGGGGCTGCTCGACCTTCTGCGCAAGGGAGCTGACGACTTCGCAGCGCCCTCCCGAGTCGTGAACATGACGGCGTTGATCGAGTCACGAGGCAAGCCGATTACTGACTGGAGCTACCCCGGCAAGTACTCGCAGATGCATGCCTACGCAGACGCCAAGCTTCTTGCGCTGATGTACACATACGCCATGGCCCGGCGGCATCAAGGGGACGGCCTGACCTTCAACGCGGTCAGCCCCGGCACGGTCAACTCCGGCTTTGGCGGAAAAGCCGGCGGCACGTTCAAGACCATCCAGGCGCTGATGAAACCGTTCGTCGGACCGCCAGAGAAGGGCTCGCGCGGCTGTGTCCGGCTGCTGGCCGATCCCGACCTCGCCACCGCCACCGGCGGCTACTACACCTCGGCCAAGCTCAAAAAGTCATCCAAGAGGTCTCGTGACCATGACGCTCAGGACCGGGTGTACGAGCAGACCGAACGCGAACTGCGCATCCACAACTGAGGCGGCCCAAGCCGGCTATCGCCAGCACAGCTGGTGCGGCAACGCTCGCGCCTTCACTAACCTCGGGCTTTCGCCGGGGTTAGCCAAGTGTGATCTCTTTAAGAGAAAAAGTGCCTTTGAGCTGCAATGCCGGTGAGTTAAGGCGTTTGCGCTGGTGAGGATGCTTTCCGGCTGACTTTGATCTTGTAGGTGATCCGGCTGGGTGGCCTTTCCTGTCCTCGTTTCATTGCCGGGAAGTTGTTCTTCGGCTGCTTCCTGACGCGTTCGTATCGCCGGTCCCGGCGGCGGGGCAGGATGTCGCCGAGGAGATCGCTGATGGCCTGGCGGCGTGCTAGGTCCAGGCTGCGCGGGGTGATGATGGCATGGCTGGCGGCGTGGTCGCGGGCGACGCGGACGGTCACCGTGAAGGAGATCCGGTCAGGGTCGATGCCGGCCTGCCGCGCGGCTTCGGCTTCCAGGGCGCATAGCGCCTGGCAGCCGGTGAGGAGCGCGAACAGTTCCTGGTGGACCAGTTCGGGCGACCTGGAGCGCAGGATGAACGCGGCGCCGCGGAGCCGGGTCTTCAGCTCGGCGTAGCCGTTCTCGCTTTGTCGGGTAAGGCCGGCGGGTTGCCCCGCCGGCCTCCCCTCAGCACTGCCCGTGCGGCTTTCACCGCGAGTCAGCGCAAGCAGGCCGCGAGGGCGGCGCGGGATTGCAGGCTGTGCGGCTGCGCTGGCGAGCGAGGAGTTCGCGCTGGCATGCCGCGTGGACGAGGCGGGTTTGGTCATCGTCTGGTGAGCTGGGCCGTCCGTGGTGGACGAGGTAGCCGGCGTTGATCGCCCTGCGGGCGATGTGCAGCCACCATCGTTCCCACTCGTGGGGGGATTGCGGCTGGTCGGCGGTCAGCATGGGTCCCCGGCAGATCGGGCAGCGGCCGTCCTGCCTGGCGAGCAGGCGCAGTGTGTAGCTGTCCAGCGGGGGTGCGTCGCGCCGTCGCCGGGTGGCCCAGTACTTGGCCAGGGCGGGGTCATCTGGGGATGCCGCGCCTTTGACCATGGTGTGCCGGACGATGCCCGTCCAGGCGAACTTCACCAGGTGGGCGCCGCTGGCGGCGTCACCGAACACCCAGTGGTCGTTCCTGAACTTGTTGTAGTTGCCGAAGTAGCGGGCCACGATCCACTTCTTCGGCTTGCTGGCGTGCCTGAAGGTCGCCCACTTGTAGCAGAGCACCCACAGATAACTGTCCAGGCTGGCGAACGTCCTGGATGAGACCACGCCCCGGTAGTAGGCCGACCAGCCCCTGATGATGGGGTTGATCTTGGCGATGACCGCCGCCGCGTTAGCTCCGCGCAGGGCGCGGAACTCGGCGCGGAGCCGTTCCCGGACTCGCTGGATGGCCGCCTTCGATGGCTTGATCAGTAGCTTGCCGTGGTACCGCCTGATGCTGAAACCCAGGAAGTCGTACCCACCATCGATGTGCACGATTTTGGTCTTTCCCTCATTGAAGGTGAGACCCCTGGGTGCCAGCCATTCGGCGATTCTGGCCTTGACGTCCTGCGCCTGCCGCTGGCTGCGGCAGATTGCGACCAGGTCGTCTGCGTACCGGATAACCATAGGTGAGCCCTGTTGGACATTCCCGGCCTTGCTCGTGCCGGCCGGGTAGTACTGGACTCCAGCGGCTGCCTCCAGCCCGTGCAGCGCGACATTCAGTAGGAGCGGGCTGATCACGCCGCCTTGAGGAGTTCCCTCTTCGGTCGGCGTGAATCCTTTTCCTGTCTCGATCACTCCGGCTTTCAGCCAGTCACGGATCAGGTCCCTGGCGGGAAACGACCCGAGTGCTTCGACCAGTTTGCCGTGATCGATCCTGTCGAATGCCGCTGCCAGGTCCGCGTCCAGCGCCCAGACCCGCTTAACGTTTGATGAACAGCAAGTCTGGAAGATCGCTGCGATCGCGTCATGGCAGCCTCGGCCCGGCCGGAACCCATAGGATTTAGGCTCGAACCGGGATTCCCACTCGGGTTCCAGCGCGTTACGGACCCTGCCCTGGTGGCAGCGGTCCGCGATAACTGGAATTCCGAGCGGCCTCAGCCTTGCACGATTTCCCGCCTTGGGTATGTAAACCCGCTTGACCGGGCGGGGATGCCATGTTGAGGCGTCGCGGTGCACCCGCACCGCCAGCTCCATCCTGGCCCGGGGAGTCAGTGCTATCTCCCCGTCGACCCCGGCGGTCTTGCGTCCAGCGTTCAGCTGCGTTGCCTGGCGCACGCTGACCAGCGTGTTGCTCCAGCTGCGCAGCATGAGTTTCTGCAGGTTCCTGACCGTGGCCAGGGCACCCTCCTGCGCCGCCTTGAAGATCCGCTGCCGCAGCCGCCGTACGTTCTCCTCGTGCAGACGCCAGTCAATGCCATCCCAGTCGAGGGTCACGTCCTCGGGTCCGTTCACCATCGGTGTCTAACTTGCCCTTCGGTTCCGACGCTTCCGGGTGCTTGTCTTCAAAGGCTTACCTGCCCATGTCAGCGCCCCTTTCAGGGCCCGGGCACTAGTCCCGGTATCCGGCCAGTTATCCAGGAGCGACGGCTTGGAGGTGCCGCGCTGACGTCCCGGTTTCCTGTTGACTTTCGTCCCTCGGCGCCTTGTTTCCACCCGGCGCCGGGAGTGCCGTCTCCGGCACCGCCGGCATTCGCTTTCTGGGCATCCTGTTCCCGGCAGAGAATTCCGCGTTCCTTTCGGCCGGCCTACCAGACCGCCCCCAGGCGACCCGGACCCTGCCGGGGTTCCCGTGTTCCGCACGCGTGAGATACGACCGGGGTGGGTGCCTCCTATACTCCGGGGCGGTGGTGTCCTCCCGACCAGCGATGGGTCTCTGATCGGCACCTGCCGTTTCACAGCGGCCAGCCCTGTCATCCGCCTCACCCAATCCACCGGCGGAAGTCACGATTACGAAGCATGCGGAGATTCACCTGCATTCACCCGTCCGGTCTTCCCCTCGCCCGCCGTCGCCGGATGGAACGGCAACCGCTTCGGCTTTTACCCCGGGCTTCGCACCCCGCGGTTACCCGCGACGCACGCCAGGGCGGGGACGGTCCCGCGGACACTGGACCGGGTCATGTCCTCAACATTTGAACCTCCAAACAACATGACCACTCACGTCGTGCGACCTCACGTCGCACCCCACCGTTCGCGGTAGAGGGCCGCGAGGTCGGCGGCCGGTGCCCGCTGGTGATCTAGCAGGGTGGTGGCCAGGCGGAACGGCTCGATCCTGGTGGTGCCGTCAGCGGCGCGGACCGTGACGGTGTACTCGATGATCCGCACGGTGTGACCCTCGGGCGGGCCGGGCGGAATCCGGCCGGCGGCGCGGGCCTGGCCGAGGCGGAGGTTCTCGGCCGGAGTAGGCATCACCGAGAGGAACGACCCGTCCGGCAGCACCTTTAAAGGCGTGAACACCAGGTTCTTCTTGATCCGCCAGGCCAGGTCGGCGCCGGTCCCGGCGGCCAGCCCCCACAGCTCCCAGCCGGGGAAGTTACGGTCGGCCAGCAGCAGCATCCCGGGGCCGAGCGCAGGCAGCAGCCGCCGGGCGAGCTTCTGCTCACTCGCCCTGGCCACGCCGCCGGAGACCGCGTCGATCAGGGCATGGGTGCCGCACTCGATCAGGGCCAGGAGCCGTAGCTGCGGGCCGCCGCCCTGAACCCCGCCGAACGCCGCGGCATTAGCCGGGGTACCGGCCGCGTCTATCCCGGTCCCGTCCCAGGCCACCAGCCGCAGCCCGAACGCGAACGCGCCCGGCGTCCCCGCGACCGCCAGCGCCCCGCGCCGCAGGCCGAACAGCAGCTCAAGCGGCCTGGCTCCCAGCCGCTGCCTGGCCCTGGTCAGCGCCGAGCTGGTCGGCAGCACCACGCCGTCCAGGTGCCGCAGCCCGTTCGTCAGCCAGCGCATCACCGACCGGTATCCCGGCGGCCCCATGCTGTCCGCACCGCTGAACAGGCACAGCCCCAGCACGAAATACACCACCGTCCGCGCCGGCAGCAGCCGGCGCCGCTTCTCGCGGCACCCGGCCAGCCTGATGACCTCATCCACCATGCCCGGGCTGATCTCCCCGGTCAGCACCCCCAGCCCGACCGGGCACAGCTGGTCAGGCACGCGTTCCTGAGCGGGCAGCCCAGGACCGTCATCGGCGGAAAGCGGCAGCACGTGCATGACACACTGAGCGGGCAACGGAGTTCCTCGGCAGGCGAATGCGATCTTGGTCGACCGCAGTCCTACCGGGGACTTCGTTGCATACAGGCCGCGACGCACCGGCCGTCATCAAATCGCGATATCTGCCCGCGCCAGGCAGCTCCCGCGCCATCCGTGCCCACCGCTACCAGCGCAAACGTCTTAACTCACCGGCATTGCTTTGAGCTGGGAGGATTGGGCTTGCTGAAGGTCCTGTCCGTCCTGAGCTGAAGGCACTTCTCAGATGAGGAATAGCGCACGCAGTACCCGGGTCGCGGTGTCCGCTGACGGCAAGGGGCTGGTATCCCAGGCCGGAGCGGTCCTGCTGTGGCAGACGATGCGGGTCACCGGCCTGAGCCGGGGCCTGTCGGAGAATCTGGCCCGGTGGCGGGCACCGCGCGCGGTCCATGACCCGGGGAAGATCGTCGCGGACCTGGCCGCGGCGGTGGCGCTGGGCGGGGACTGCCTGGCCGATATCGCCGTCTTGCGGGAGCAGCCGGAGCTGGCGGGGCCGGTGGCGTCGGACCCGGTGGTGTCCCGGCTGGTCAGCTCGCTGGCCGGGGACCTGCCGCGGGCGCTGCGGGCGATCCGGGCTGCGCGGGCGGCGGCGCGGGAGCGGGCGTGGGCGCTGGCCGGCGACGCCGCGCCCGGCGCGGACGGCGGCCTGGTCACCATCGACCTGGACGCCACCATCGTGATCGCCCATTCAGAGAAACAGGAAGCCGCGCCCACCTGGAAGAAGACGTTCGGCTTTCACCCCCTGACCGCCTTCGCCGACCACGGCGCGGACGGGAACGGGGAGCCGCTGGCCATCATGCTGCGGGCGGGGGGTGCCGGGTCGAACACGGCGGCTGACCATATCGAGGCTTCCCGGCTGGCGCTGGCGCAGCTGCCGCGCCACCTGCGGCGCAAGGTGCTTATCCGCGCCGACTCCGGCGGCGGCACGCACGGGTTCTTGCACTGGCTGACCGCGAAGTCCAGCCGCCTGCACTACTCGGTCGGCATGACGGTTACCGAGGACATGCAGAACGCGATCCTCAAGGTCCCGGCGGATTCCTGGACGCCGGCTTACGACGGCGGCGGGCAGGTCAGGGACGGGGCGTGGGTCGCCGACATCACCGGGATGCTCGATCTTTCCTCCTGGCCGGCCGGGATGCGGGTCATCGTCCGTAAGGAACGCCCGCACCCTGGGGCGCAGCTGCGGTTCACCGACATCGACGGGCACCGGTTCACCGCCTTCGCCACCGACGCGAAGAAGGGCCAGCTCGCGGACCTGGAGCTGCTGCACCGGCGCCGGGCCCGCTGCGAGGACCGGATCCGCTGCGCCAAGGACACCGGGCTGCGCAACCTGCCCCTCAAGGGCTTCGCCCAGAACCAGCTGTGGTGCGAGATCACCGCCCTGGCCTGCGAGCTGCTGGCCTGGACCCAGATGCTCGCCCTGACCGGCACCGCCCGCCGCTGGGAGCCCAAACGCCTCCGGCTGCGCCTGTTCTCGGTCGCCGGGCGCCTCGTCCGCGGCGGCCGCCACCTGCGGCTCCGCCTCGCCCAGCGCTGGCCCTGGGCCCCCCAGATCACCGCCGCAGCCGCCCGCCTGCAAGCCATCCCCTCCGGCTGACTAGCCGGAATCATCCCTGCGACACCGAAGGAGCAATCCCCGGGGCCCGTGGAACCCCGCACGCCGGTGCGACAGCCGGGCAGCCAGCCACGGCCCGCACCCCAAAATCACCACCAGCCGAACAGTTCAGGCCAGCGCGACGGACAGGCGAAAGATCGAGGCTAGAGACCTACGAGCATCGTCAGAACCGCAAGCTTCTAGGCGCTAGGTGGACCGTGATGAGACGAAGGAGCGGAGCCTCCGCTTCCTGGCGGATGCTGGAAGTTGCCAAGCATCTCTCCACCAGAAAAGGGTGGCCGAATGGAGACAGCGTATGACGGCTGCGCATTCTCCAGCTCGCTATTGGCTGATAGTTCTCTCAGCCTTTCCAGCATTGATGGTGGACGAACTCGCAGCGGGCCCCTGGGAGTTGTTTAGTCCACTCGTGGCCAGTGAGGGCCGAGGTAGGGGTCCGGGTAGTCGTGGGTCCACCGGTCGAGGACCATCGCGAGTGCGGCAGCCTGGCCGCCGCCTGCAGGCAGGTTCCTCTTCAAGACGAATAGGAGGACTATGTCGCGCTCAGGCGCGAAATCCGCAACGTTCTCTGTGACCACGGCTCGACCGTCCGCTCGTGCAACTGCTGCAACTTGAACGTCGTCGGCCGAACGAAGGCCAATGTCGGAGACGTGGACCGCATCATGGCCGTACGTATCGCGTAGAAGCTCGGCCACGGTCGGCGAGAACATCTCGTCGACCAGGAAGGTGGTCACGCCAGCAACGTCGCACGCTGCTGCGCCGTCCTACGGCTTCGCTCGGCCATGGCCCGATTGTGATCGATACGCGTTTGGACGTCGTCTGCGTGATCAGCGGCGTAGTCGAGAGCGATGCGGATGAGCCGCGGGTGAAGTTCCGACTCGCTGCTCAGTAGACTAATTCGTTGTTCCTCGGTGCCGCCAAGTTCTTGCAGGCGCGCGATGACTTCCCAGACGTCTGGGCCAGCGGCAAGTGCAGCACGCCGATCGTGCGCGGGACCCCGGAACACGATCCCGGGGTAGTCGAGTTGATCGGTGCCCTCAACAATAAGCTGATCAAGCAGCATAGTGGCGGTCATCCCCTCACGGGCAGCACGTGAAGCCAGCCGCCTCTTGGCTGTGTCGCTAATGCGAAACGATGTGCTTGTGGCCACGATGACTCCTCCTTCTGCCATGCAAGAACAGTGTACCCCCGTGTAGCGCCGATGCGCTACGTAAGTCTCGCCCGTACCTTCACGGAGGCACTAAGCCGAGGCATCGCGGCCATTCCCATGCCGCCGAGTGCGCCACCCTCGTCGCCGATTCGCCGATCAGTCTTCATCCGCCGCCAGCAAGCGTACAGCGAGAGTGACCTCGTAGATCTTGAGGTTGGCGGCATCCTCGATGCCATGATCCGCCAGAGTTCACATCATGTCCTACAGAGACGCGGCAAGCGCGGCCACGGCATCCGGCCATCCCGCGTTCATGCCCGCCCAATTCCCATCATCAACCAGCGCGTGCAACGTCCTCTATGCCGCGCTGATGGTGAGCCGGATTCGTGGCGGGTCACCAGACGTCGACGGCTACCTCATGGTGTGAGACCCGTTCGTCCCGCCGGCTTAGTGCCCGACGGGTAGCGCCAGCGACAACGGCCTGCTCGTACTGCTCTTCGGCAAAGCCGCGCACGGCATCCAGCGTGGTGACGAACATGATGGAAGTGAACATCACCTCCTGGCCGTTCTGGCTGCGCAGCAGCCGTCCTCCGCGGAAGCCGTCAACCGTGCGCAGGTGCCCGCTGACCTCGGATTCATAGTGGCGCTGGTAATCATCGGCGGTGCCCTGGGGCGCCCATTCCCGCCAGATTCGCGCGATCATGCATTGCCTCTCGAAACTCGGCGCCGCACCTTGCAGAAGAACGTAGCCTGTCCGGTGCCGCACCGAACTTCCGCATTCGCCGCAATGACGATGTCGAGTCGTGCTCGCTGCGCGCCAGCTGGTCTGGCTGACCGCTGGGATCCGCGACGTTGCCGGACCGTCGCAGTCTGTACGTCGCCGACCTCCGGGCCCGGCCAAGCGCCCCATGGGCGCCCGCCTGAGCAGCATGGCCGCAGGAGCCTGTGAGACCGTCGCCGCGTTGGCCGGGTAAGGCGGGTGGCGGCTGACCCGAACCCGTCGCGATGCGGAGGGGCCGGCGAGTGATCACATTGAATTCACACGCAACGTTGATGTGACCAGGAGAACGATCGCCGACGATAATGGCTATGGCGCAACCGCCCGAGGCTTTGCCGGACGGCTCGATGGATGAGGCCAGCGCGGGGACCCTGACCGAGGTCCAGCACCCCGGGCTGAGCCGGCGGCAGGTCCTGGCCAGGACACGGCTGGACTTCTGGCTCGACGGCTGCATCCTGGTCGGCTACATCGTTGCCTACTGCTTCGGCTTCACCGGGGACGTGATCCATGAATGGCTGGGCCTCGCGCTCGGCCTGGTCTTCGTCGTCCACCTCACCCTGCACTCGGGACTGGGTGCTGCGCGCCACCCGCAAGCTGCTGCGCCCGCGCGGCCGGGACAAGCTCATTTATGCGGTCAATCTGGCCCTGCTGTTCGCGATGACGCTGTGCATCGCGTCGGGCGTCATGATCTCCCGGGTGGCGCTGCCCCAGGTGGGGTTGTTCCTGAACAGCAACATCTTCTGGAACCGGCTGCACATCCTGACCGCCGAGATCACCCTGTACCTGGTTCCGGTGCATGTGGCGCTGCGGTGGCGGTGGATCGTGGCGGTGGGGCGGCGGCTGCTCACCCGGGCCGGACGGCGAGGCTCGCGGTGAAGTTCGGGCGGCACCTGGTGGTGGTGGCGATCGCGGTGGCCGTGGTCGTCGTCGTCGGGGTGGCCTGGGAACACAGTAGCGCGGCCGGCTGGATCACCCCGCCCGGGCCGCCGAACGCGGGCAAGATCGCGGGCGGCCCGCACGGGGGAAAGGTGATCAGCCTGCCGCCCGGCGGCCACCTGCCCCCGGGGGCTCATCTGCCGCCGGGGGCCCGGGTGGTGCATGTCCATGGCCGGGGCGAGCGCGGGATGTGGATCGACCTGTCCGATACCGGGAACCTGACCAGCACCGTCGAGGTCGTGGCGGCCGTGATGGCGGGGGTGGTGGTGCTGGACATGGGCAGGCGGCGCTGGCGGAAGGCCAGGCGTGCCGCGGCCGCCTCGGCTGACCCGGCTAGCTCAGCAGAAACTTGATCAGGGCGGCGGTGCCCGCCATGACGATGAACGCGCAGCAACATCGGGACAGGCAGCAGCCGCTGAAGCCGCCGAGCTGGCCCGCCAACGGGGGGAGAATTCCTGGGCACGTATTTGGCATAGCTACCTGATCTTCGCGGCTTCCGTCCTTCTGGCAGCGGCAGGCCCGGCGGCGTGTCCTTGCATCCTGGCTGGTCACCGGCGTCTTGCTGGTGGCAGCAGGCCGGGTGGCGGGTCGGCGCAGGCTGCGCCGGCGGTACAGACACCGCTCCCCTACGTCAGCCGGGCCTGGTCTCCGCACCGGCCTGACCTGGGCGAATGGGTGGCAGGTCCAGGATTCGAACCTGGGAGACTGTCGTCGGCGATTTTACAGACCGCTCCCCTACGCCTCATCACATCGTCGTACCGTGTGCCGTTCAGGAGGCCAGGGGCGGAACGCAGCCACCCGGGTATACCTGCCGAATTCGCCGCGTCACCACGCATGACGAGAGTTGCGGGCATCCGGTCCCAGACTGGGCGATATGAATGCCGTCATCATGGTCGGCCGACCGTCGTGGCGGGCGGGAATCTTCAGCATCTGCGTCGTCTGCGATACCTGGAAACCGTGCGGCAAATGGACGGCGCCGCCGTGATACCTGCCGGAGCGCCTGGCCGACGCGGCGCTCTCTGTTCGGTTCGTGTCCATCCAGATTGGACCCAAACTTCGGCCATTTCGCCACGGCTGGTGTCAGACGATTGGCTCCCCCGCTGGCTCCCCAATGGTGTACATAACAGCGAGAATAGCTTTGTTACCTGCGCCCCGAGCAGGATTCGAACCTGCGTCCTACTGCTTAGGAGTTCATGGTCGGTAACGCAGCCGCGTGCGGATTCGCAGGTCCGGTGGCTAATGTTTGCTCGGTGAGTCACTGCCTGGCACCGCCTGTCGCTGTCCTGTGTGGCACGAGTGTGGCATGTATGCTGCGGCCCGCTCCTTCTTATCGGATGACGCATGGCTGGCCACTCGATCGGCATACTGCGGCAGGAGCGCGGAGGGTGAATTGTGTCTCCGGGGGTTGATTATGCTGCGCCGTCCTGCGGTCCGGTGTCCTGCTGGCGGCGAAGGCCACGAAGACTTTCGATTTCACCGCTGAGCCGATGAACCTCCTCGGCCAGAGCGGGAAGGTCCAAGTGCGCGGCTGCCCATTCTTGCTGACGAGAGGTCTTCTCGTCGGCCAGCTGCCGTTCCCGGTCCCGTAGCGCCGCCGCATTCTCGTAGTCTTGAGCGTCAACGGCGGCTTCTCTGTCGCGGCGGGCCTGATCGATCTGCTGGTCGAGTTCGCCCACCTCCGGCCCGGTTCCCACGCGATGTTCGATGGCTGCTAGCCGCGACTCCATCGCGGTCACCTGGTCGACTAGCTGCGACAGCAGCTTGCGATCCTCGCGGCCAGCCCGGCCAGGAGGCTGCCTGCTTGCTGCCGCGCGCTCCTCGCCCTGGTAGCCCTGCAGCAGCTGGATCACCTGCTGGCGGACCCGGCTCAGGTCCGCACCCAGCTTGACCAGCACCTGGGCCGCGACACCGTCGCCCTCGCGGATGAGGCCGAGCAGGATGTGCTCGGTGCCGATGTAGTTATGCCCCAGCTGCTGGGCCTCGCGCAACGCAAGCTCGAGCACCTTCTTCACTCGCGGAGTGAACGGGATGTGCCCGGACGGGGCCTGCTGGCCCTGGCCGATGATCTCCTCGACCTGCTGGCGCACCGTCTCCAGGCTGATCCCCAGCGACTCCAGCGCCTTGGCTGCCACGCCCTCGCCCTCATGGATCAGGCCCAGCAGGATGTGCTCGGTGCCGATGTAGTTGTGGTTGAGCATCCTGGCCTCTTCTTGCGCCAGCACCACAACCCGCCGCGCCCGGTCAGTAAATCTCTCGAACATCCCGCGCCGCCCATCTCAGCCTCACCCGGCGGTACCAAGATATGTCGCGGTCGCTGACGACATCGCCGAGGCTAGCGCTCGGCACCGTACGTAGCCCCAGCTTGCAAGGCTGAGACTGCAAGGGCTATGACCTGCATCAGCCCAGGTGGCCGGTGCTGGCTCTTATCCGCGAGTGACCGTGGTTGCCCCTGGTTTACCGTTGGATCGGGCATGTAACGGGCACGCCCGGGCTGCCGAGTCTGGGCACGCTGGCCGCCTGCATCGCCCCGCTGAGCGTGGTTTGGCGAGGCACTACCGGGGCGGCCCGAGAGCAAAGACCAGGGTACCGGCCAGGGGACTCTCCGGGTGCAACGAGTATCCCCGAGCGCGAGCCTAAAGCCATCAGCTGGGTTGTCCGGTCGAAGATATGGAAGGTCGTCCGGTGGGGTACTCGACGGTACCGTGGGCGAGCTTCGGCGAGGCCCTTGCTGCCGTTGCCGGGGCGCTGACGGGCCTGTTGTTCGTTGCGCTGTCCGTCAACAGTGGCGCGCTGGCCGCATCGGGCAGCCTCAGGGCCCGCGCCACTCAGACCCTGGTCCTGTTCGTGACCTCTGTCCTGGTCGCGGTCTTGCTCGTGGCTCCTCAGCCTGCGGCAGCCCTGGGTGCGGAGCTGCTTGCGGTGGCCGTGGTCTCGGGCACATGCCTGCTCATCTTGGACCGGCGAGCTGGTCACGGTAGCGATCAGGAGGTGGCCCGCTACATCGAACGGTTCTCCCCGAACACGATCACCGCCGTGTTCGTTGGCGTTGCCGGGCTCACCTTCCTGGTCAAGGCCGGTGGCGGCTTGTACTGGCTGATCCCCGCTGCCATGGCGAGTCTCGCCGGCGGTGTCGTCAACGCGTGGCTATTCCTTGTCCTTGTCAGGCAACCGGCGAGTTCTATTGACCCATCATGAGCATGTTCACAGGTTGCTGCTGGTGGCGATCGTTGGCTGTTGATGGCGTTCGGGGCCATCTCGGGGGCATGCACTCGTAGTGCGTCGGCCAAGTTCTCGGTGGCTCGGCGCCTTCGAACGACCTTCCGCTAATGAGTGTAGCGTCCCTAAAAATTGAACCCGCTGCAGGCCTCGCGGTACCGGGAACGCCACGGCGTGTCCGGCGCCAAGAGCGATACCGGCGACGCGCACATGCTAACCGACATGGTGCGCACCGATTCCCACCAGCTGCGCGCGGTGGCAGGCGACAGCCCGGGCGCGGGGGCGGTCAAGGTGGTGGCACGGACCCATAAGACGCTGATCTGGGAACGGACCCGGCAGGTCCAGCGGCTGCGCCACCAGCTGCGGGAGTACTTTCCCGCTGCGCTGGGTGCTTTTGAGGACCTGGACGCGCCCGATGCGCTGGAACTGCTGGCCAGGGCGCCAGACCCGGCCCGGGCCGCGAAGCTGACCCGCGCGCAGATCTCCGCGGCGCTCAAGCGCGCCCGCCGCCGCGACATCCCCGGCAAGGCGACCGCGATCCTCACCGCGCTCCGCGGCGCTCAGCTGGGCCAGCCGCCGGCCATCACCGCCGCCTACGCTGCCACCGTCCGGTCCCTGATCGCGGTGATCATCACCTTTTCAGCCCTTGATATCCCTGCGGTGACGCCCGTTCTGGGCGGAAAATCGGGTGTGGCTGCTGCCCGCTGACGCCGACTACTCCATGATCTTCGAGGTCGATTTTCAGCCGGGTGCCGGGAGTCAGCTGCGGGCCCTTCAGTGTCGCCTTGAGCACGAGGATCAGTTTCCTCCAGTTGTCCCTATGACTCCCGCGGGCAGCGGCTGCCTTCGGTTCCGGTGACGGCAAGGAGGCCAGGATGCTCACACAGACGCAGGACAGTGAACAGATCATCGCGCGGGTGGCGGCGCTGGATATCGGCAAGGCCGAGCTGGTGTGCTGCGTGCGGGTGCCGGATGAGGACCGGCCGGGGCGGCGGCTGCAGGAGGTGGAGACGTACTCCACGATGACCCGGCCGCTGCTTTCCATGGCAGGCCGCTTGCGCTGCCTGGGGGTGTCCCGGGTGGTGATGGAGGCAACTAGCGACTACCAGTAGCCGGTGTGCTGCCTGCTGGAGGCGGCCGGGTTCGAGGCCTGGCTGGTCAATGCCAGGGACGTGCAGCACCTGCCCGGCCGCCCGAAGACCGGCAAGCTGGACGCTGTGTGGTTGGGTAAGGTCGCCGAGCGGCAGATGATCCGGCCGAGCTTCGTGCCGCCCCCGGTGTTCCGGCGGCTGCGGGATGTCACGCGCTACCGCGCTGACCTGGTGGCGGTGCGCACCGCGGAGAAGCAGCGGGCGGAGAAGCTGCCGGAGGACGCGTGCATCAAGCTGAGCGTGGTCGCCTCGGACATCTTCGGGGTCTCCGGGCGGCAGATGCTGGCGGCGCTGATCGGCGGTGAGCGCGACCCCAAGGTACTGGCGCAGATGGCGCGGGCCGCGATGCGCGGCAAGATCACCGCGCTGCAGGAGGCGTTCACCGGTTATTTCACTGACCACCACGCGTTCCTGCTGGACAAGATGCTGGCACGGGTCGATGCGATCGACGCCGACATCACCGCGCTGGACGGCAAGATCGAGGAGATGACCATCCCTTTCGCCGCCGAGGCACGGCGGCTGGATGAGATCCCCGGCATCAATGCCACCAACGCGTTCGTGATCCTGGCCGAGACCGGGATCGATATGGGCCGGTTCCCCACCGCCGGGCACCTGGTTTCCTGGGCCAAGTTCGCCCCCGGCGTCAAGGAATCCGCCGGGAAGAAGAAGGGCAAGAACACCACCGGGCACGGCAATTCCTACCTGGCCCGGGTACTCGGCAACGCCGCCGTCTCCGCCGGCCGGACCGACACCTTCCTCGGAGAGCGCTACCGGCGCATCGCGCGCCGGCGCGGCAGGAAGAAAGCCGTGGTGGCCATCGGCCGGTCCATCCTGGTCATCATCTGGCACCTGCTCGCCGACCCCGACGTCCGTTACACCGACCTCGGCAGCGACTTCTACGACACCCGCATCAACCCAGAACGCCGCAGGCGCAACCACATCCGCCAGCTCGAAGCCCTCGGCTACAAGGTCACCCTCGAACGCGCGGCCTGACCGCCACGGCCAGACCAGTCCGGCTCCGCTGACGCTCCGCCGGACGCTGCCGCACGCCTGCTAACTCTCCGATTTTCGGATCAGGTGTAGCGGAAAGGCAGCTCAGTCCAGTTGAGCAGGGAGTGTTTGGCTGTCCATGGCTGCGTCAGCATGGCGTTGGCTGCGGACGTTGCCGTCACGGTTGCCGTCAATGACTCGCAGATCGGTCGCGGGCGGCTACTCGCTTCGCGCTTCCGCATGTAGGCGCAGAGTTTAATGATCAACCCAGAGCCAGAGCGCCCCGACCAGAGGGAGCCGCTTTACAGATGGGTCTCCCTGCCCTCCGGCCATGCTCTGACCTGGCCAGATCCGAGGCCTCACCGGCGGCTGCGCTGGCCTCATCCCGCAAATGTCCCGTGCCGCGAGGATTACTGGCGAGCCCTCCGCCACCGGTGGTGATTTGTCAACCTGTCCGACGGCTCGGGCGTCTAATTATGTGACAAGGGTCACCAGAGGGGAGCGGGGCCATGCTGGGTGTGATCAAAAACGGGCGGTTAGTCAAATCTGGCCGGAGCTGGCTTGCCGCCGTCGTGGCGGCCGTCGTCAGCGTCCTGGCCGGTTGTCCGGCTGCTGCGCTGACGAGTTCGCCGGTTCCGGACTGGACCAAACAGGCTCCCGCCAACCATCCGCCCCGCGTCTTCGCCGGGGCGATGGCCTACGACGCGGCCACCAGGACCGTCGTGCTGTTCGGCGGATTCGGCGGCAACGGGCCGGAACACAGGCTCGGGGCCACCTGGACCTGGGACGGCACGACCTGGACCAGGCAGCACCCGGCGACCAGCCCCTCCGCCCGGTCTGATACGGCGATGGCCTATGACGCGGCCACCGGCACCGTCGTGCTGTACGGCGGATACGGCGGCACCGGCCCGGTCGGAGGCACCTGGACCTGGGACGGCACGACCTGGACCAAGCAGGCCCCCGCGACCAGCCCGACTCCCCTGTGGGAGGCGGCGATGGCCTACGATCCAGCCACCGGCACCGTCGTGCTGTTCGGCGGCGGAAACAAGGCCGGGGGCTATCCCGATGCCACCTGGACCTGGAACGGCACGACCTGGACCAAGCAGGCGCCCGCGACCAGCCCGCCCATCTGCGCGTGCAAGATGCAGATGGTCTACGACGCGGCCACCGGCACGGTGGACCTGCTGCAGGGCAGTACCGTCTGGACCTGGGACGGCAGCACCTGGACCCAGCAGCACCCGACCACCAGCCTGCCCGCCCGGACGGACGCGGCAGCAGCCTACGACGCGGCCACCGCCACCGTGGTCCTGTTCAGCGGCATGAGCAGTCAGGGAAGGGCGCTGGACGACACCTGGACCTGGGACGGCAGCACCTGGACCCAGCAGCACCCGGCCACCAGCCCGCCGTTCCGAACGGATGCCGTGATGGCCTACGACGCGGCGACCGGCACCGTGGTGCTGTTCGGCGGCCTGGACAGAAAGGGAGGCATACTGCACGACACCTGGACCTGGGGGTGACTCCAGGCCAGCGGTCGCGCAGCGGCCGACCTATGGCAGGCAGGCGGGCCGCACTGGATTAGAACCAGTGACCTCTTCCGTGTCAGGGATCAGCCGCTCGGTCCGTCACCTGCTCGTTCGCAGGTCCGGTCCCGATCTGTGTATCCGTGATTAACCGTGAGGCTCCGTGAGGGACCGTCCGTTCGGGCACGCGGCGGGCACGCTCACGGCTCCGGAGGCCGCAGCTGCGTTCGTGCGAATTTATGCCGCCGACCTGGCTGCGCCCGGCCCGCACCGGCTACCATATCCAAGATCGTTCCGTGCATATTCCGGATCATGGGGAGCTAGGTCTCGTTGTTGGCGTCTGCGCCGACCACCGCTGTCACCCAGGCAGCAACGGCAGCTGCCGTGTCATCTGGGGTTCTCTCGCTGGTATCCACACGGTCGGGTATCTGGCTGCGCAGCCAGTTCGCAAAGGCGGTCTGCTTCTCAATGTCGTGCTGCCGCCAGGGCGGCCGGGACTCGATCCGGTCGCGCCGCAGGTCATCGGTGCAGTCAAGCAGCAAGTAATGAATATCTCCCACCCACTGGCTGCTGGCGAGCCCGTCCAGAGGGGGCATCAGCGAGCCGAGCAGCACAGTCGGCATGCCGCTTTGCGCGACGCCATGAGCAACCGCAAGCCAGGCCTCCCAGAACGCAGGCCACGCGATCGGCCGCCCGCCGCTGAGAGCACCGGCCGCATCCAGCAGCCAGTCAACGTCGAACGTGACGCACCGGCCCGCCAGAGCCCTCGCCAGTGGCGCAAAGATCGCCGTCTTCCCGGACCCGGAAGCCCCGGTAACGACAAACAGCGGCTCGATCGCCGCGTCGTGGTCACAGCGCCCGCACTCCGGGCACCAGGCGGCGCCCCCGCCGGGCTGCATCATCACTCGTGTCGGGCATGACTGGCAATAGTGCACCCGCTCAGGATGCCAGCGGGAGAGCCGCTTATCGCAACACATATTAGGTGCGTAGAACGCTGTCAGTCGTCGCTGGGTTACGAGCAGAGCGATGCAGGTCTCCGGCGTCCTGCACTGTCTCCTGAAGTGCCGCTAGCCTGGGCAAACTTGTCGTCGCTTGTGTCTGGCGGGCCGGGCTGCCGATGGCAGCTCTGAAGCCAGCAATCGGTCCTTGCTAAGGTCGCGGCATGAATGTTGAGGCCGCCGCGCAGCGCTGGTCCACGACCTGGGAGCGCGCCTGGTCGGCGAAGGACATTGAGGCCATCACAGCCTTGTACGCCGACCAGGCCACCTACCGCGCCGTGGCCTTCCGCGAGCCCGACCGCGGCCTCTCCGGGGTGCGTGGCTATCTGGCCAGGAATTTCGCCGCCGAACACGATATCTCCTGCCGTTTCGGGGAACCGATTGCCGCTGGCGACCGCGCCGCTATCCAGTGGTGGGCCGGTTGGGTCGAAGACGGGCAGCCGGTAACCATGGCAGGGGTGACCGTGCTGCGTTTCGACCAGGATGGTCATGTTGTTGACCACCGCGACTACTGGAACCAGGCCGACGCTCACCATGCGCCGTACGCAGGCTGGTGACCGCAGCGCAATCCCGGCGGTTTACAGGTGGGTACTCCTGCCACTTGAACATGCGCTGTGACTGGGCGATTCTGGCAGTTGACGGCAATCGGAGCCGACTTGGGCCACATACGTCCCACGTCAAGCGGTCTTGGCCGATCCGCGGTCAGCGGCTCGTGAGGCCCTGCGGCTCCCAGGTCTGACCAGAAATCGCCGCGGCAAATGGCGGCGCCGTCGCCGACACGTAGACCAGTAGCTCGGCGCGATCACCGAGGCTGATGTTCGGCGCTGGCGCCGAGGCCTTGTCTCGGCTGAGGTCAGCGACGTAACAGCAGCGAAGGCATACCGACTGCTCAAGGCGGTCCTGAACACCGCAGTAGACGACGGGCTGATCCGGCGGAATCCATGCCGGGTGAAAGGAACAGGCCAGGAGACCTCCCCCGAACGGCCGGTACTCACGGTTGCCCAGGTGTACCAGCTCGCTGGCGCAGTACATCAGAGATACCGGGCCCTGGTCCTGCTCGCCGCCTTCGGCAGTCTGCGGTGGGGCGAAGTGACCGCGCTACGCCGCAGCGATATCGATGTCGGATCGGGTGCGGTCCGGATTGAGAGGCAGCTGGCCGAGGCTCGCGGCGGCGGGTTCGCATTCTCGGCGCCGAAGTCAGCGGCCGGGAAGCGGACCGTATATCTTCCGGCAACTATCGCGGCAGAGCTTCGCTCGCACTTGGACCAGTTCACCGGCCCGGCGGCTGATGCCCTGGTCTTCACGAGCACCAGGGGAAAGCCGATCCGGCACAGCCACTTCCGCCAGCGCGTCTGGCGCCCCGCCATCGAGGCTCTCGGCGTGACGGACGTTCATGTTCACGACCTTCGCCACGCGGGCAACGTCCTGTCCGCCGCGGCTGGGGCAAGCTTGCGTGAACTGATGGACCGGATGGCCCATGCGAGCAGCAGGGCAGCGCTGATCTATCTGCACGGCAGCGACGAACGCCAGCGTGCGATTGCGAGCAACCTCGACGTGCTGGCCCGGCGGGAGCTTGCGGAGAGTGGCCAGAAGAGCCAGGGTCGCTCGCTGCGTGGCACGAGTGTGGCACGAAAGTCGTGACAGACTCACCGGGGAAGCCACGTGCTGCGGCAATTCGCAGTCTGAGCTGGGGTTTCGGCTGGCGCCCCGAGCAGGATTCGAACCTGCGGCCTACTGCTTAGGAGGCACTTCCGAGCGGTCGCCGGACGGTGCTGGACATGGCCTGATGTGCTGTCTAGCTGCACCGATAGTGGCTGGCCGTGGCCTGGTGTCGCCCTGTGCCTGCCTCTGTTGGCTCCCCCATTGGCTCCCCGAGATTCTCGTTACCCTCGCTAACGTTCGAATGATCGAACTCAGTATCGAGTCCAGTTGTCCTGAAGTCGCGCATCCGGCGGTCAGCTCCTATGCCACGAACGTCTATGAGCCTCATCACGTTCCGTAGCGGGAGAACCTGGGGGAGAACGCGCGCAGTGCCGCCGATCGGCGCGTCCAGTGGCCTCTCGGCGCTCATGGGCTGGGGCGCGCAGATCAAGGGTGTTCTGGGCGCTGGTATCGGGGTGTTGTTCAGCCCGTCCAGGGCGCCGCTTGTTCGAGGGGAGCCAAGCGGCTCATCTGAGCCTGTCTTGCGCATCGGTAACGCATGCGTTACGGTAACTAGATTGTTACCGAAGGCAGAGGATGCGGAGTTGATGCGGTCCTACGAGGCGAGTTCGATGATCGCGTCGAATCCGGAGGCGGTGTGGGCAGTGCTGACGGACGGGGCGGCCTGGCCGTCGTGGGACTCGGGCGTGGATGGAGTCGACGGCCAGATTGCGCCCGGTGAGAAGATCACGATCCGGTCCCAGGTGGCGCCCGGCCGGGCCTTCGCGGTCAAGGTGACGGACTTCGATCCGCCGGCGCGGCTGCGGTTCAGCGGCGGCATGCCGCTGGGCCTGTTCCGGGGCGTGCGGGCGTTCGAGGTGGCGCCGGACGGCAGCGGGGGAACGGCCTTCCATGTCCGCGAGGAGTACACCGGGCCGCTGCTGGGGCTGATCTGGCGGTCGATGCCGGATCTCGGACCGTCCTTCGACCGGTTCGCCAAGGGGCTCAAGCGCCGGGTCGAGACGGGCCGCTGATACTGATGCCGCACGCGGAGGCTTGCGGGGATCCGTTTGAAGCGCTGGGGGACCCGAACCGGCGCGAGATCCTGCGCCTGCTGAGCGGCGGCGACAAGCCCGTGCACGAGATCGCGGCGGCGCTGCCGATCAGCCGCCCGGCGGTGTCGCGGCATCTGCGGTTGCTGAAGGATGCCGGGATGGTGGCAGAACAGGCGCATGGCACCCGCCGGATCTACCACCTGCAGGAGGAGGGGATGCGGGCGGTGCAGGCCTATCTCGAGCGGGTATGGGGGGAAGCCGCGATCCGGTTCCGGCTGCTGGCCGAGAACTCCGATTCGGGCGCCCGGCGGTGAGCTCGCCGCTGCGCGTCACCTTCGACGTGGCCTGCCCGGCTGAGCACGCGTTCGCCATGTGGACGTTGCGGATCGGGACGTGGTGGCCGCCGGATCACACGGTCACCGGCGACCGGGACCTGGCCGTCGTGCTGGAAAGCGGCGTCGGCGGCCGGATCTACGAGCGGACAGCCGGGGGGGTCGAGCACGACTGGGGCGTAGTGACCGTGTGGGATCCGCCGAAGCGGCTGGCGTACCTGTGGCACCTGGGCCGGGACCGCAGCGCGGCCACCGATGTCGATATCCGGTTCGTCTCCCGGGGCCCGGGCGATACCCGGGTCGAGATCGAGCACCGGGGCTGGGAACGCCTGGGCACCGGGGCGGATGTCTGGCGGGACCGCAACCGGATCGGCTGGCAAACCCTCCTGCCGCACTTTGCGGCAGCAATCACCAGAAGAGACCGCTGATGGCTGCGGGCAGCAAAGAGGATCCGTGGCTGCTGAAGACCCCGCCGGGGACATCGAGTACTCGATGTACAAAGACCCACGGGCCCACCCGCGCCGCGGTGGTGTGCGATGTCGGCTCCACCACCCTCGGGTACCACTCGCGGGCGGTCGAGGACCTGCACGCGTGGCTGTGCGAGCAGGACGGCTGGGTTCCCCTCGGCGCGGCTGATGAGAAGAAACCGGCGGCTGAGGGCACAGTCGAGGCGTGGGGACGGTCGCCGGACAATCCGGTCGGCGGCTGGTACGGACTGCGCAACGGATACCGCGGCCGGTTCGGCATGTACCTCCCGCCGCCGCTGGGTGAGCTCGGCCTGGCCGAGCTCACCCACGACGCCGCCAGCAACCAGATCCGATCAATTCGCTGACAGGGGAACGCGTCATGAGCCATGCCACCGTCGTCCGCTACACCACCCGCCCCGAGACCGCCGACGAGAACGAAAAGCTGATCAGGGCCGTGTTCGCCCAGCTCGCCGAGCAGCTGCCTACAGGGCTTCGCTACGTTGCCATCCGGCTCGATGACGGAGTCAGCTTCATGCACGTAGCGGTCCTGGAAGACGATCACAACCCGCTGGTCGCACTCCCCGCATTCGGCGAGTTCGTATCGGCCATCAAGGAGCGCTGCATCGACGGACCGGCACCGGCCAGCGGGACAGTGGTCGGCGCATACGGCACCGCCGGCTGACTGCCCGACCTTCACGATCAGCGCTTCCCTGAATCCCCGTCGCACTCGCCGCACATCCTGCTGCGCTGCACCCAGGGCCGGTCTGCTGGGACGCCGTCAGCGCCGCGCCGAAAGGGTGGCCCGGGCATCGCGTGCTGATGCCGGGATCCGCGTGTTCTCCGCGCCGAGGGCTTGTTGCCGGGTGGCCGTTTTGCGAGGTCATTGGACCCATAGCTGGTCTATGAGGACGGGCCAGTGGGGGTCGAACTGGTAGTTGCCGACACGTCGCGAGAGCATCACGAGAGACCGCGGGTTGTAGACCGGCACCCAGGGCGCCTGGCCCACGATCTCGTGGTCGATGCGCGCCCAGAGCGCCCAGGCCGCACTGGGATCGTGGGGCTGGAGCGCGAGGGCCTGCTTGGCCTGGGCATCGACCCGCTGATTGCAGAACTCGGCTGCGTTGAGGTTACCCGGGTTGCCGGGGACGAAGGACTGGCATGTGAGGAGCGGGCTGATGAAGTCTGACGGGGCAGGGTAATCCTGGTACCAGGCGAACCAGCCGACTTGCATCCGCTGGCGGGAGTCGTAGAGCCGCCTGTTGTAGGCGTTCCACCCGGTGACTACTTGCAGCGAGGCCCGGTATCCGAGCCGGTCGAGGACAGATACCAGGTAGCGGCCGGTCACCTGGACCGGGATTCCCATGCCGAAAGCACCGGTGACGGTTACCTTGGCACCTCGGGTGCCAGAGGCGTGGACGAGCTGCTCCGCTCTGGCCAGGTCGGGCGCTACCCAGGCACCACCGGGGCTGGGGTCGATCGTGTAGGGGCAGTACCGCCAGTAGCCGGGCAGGGCAGGAGGGAGGATCTGGCAGGTCGGCTGCGCCATCAGCGGCCCGCCGATCAGCCGGATCAGGGTGGCCCGGTCGATGGCCTCATTGAGGGCCTGACGCGCGGCGAGAATGTTGAACGGCCAGACGCGGGTATTGAGCACAAGCCCGATCGTGGCGCCCTCAGGGCCGCTATGCAGCTGGCTTGGATAACGCGTCGCCAGTTCCCGGATCCTGGCCGGGGGAGGAGAGAGGAGCACGTCGGCGCGGTTCTGTTCGACCGCGGTGACTGCCGGGCCTGGGGGAATGTCGAGCCGCAGTATGATCCGGCCAGGGTAGCCGCCGGGCTGGGCCTGGCCGGACCATTCATGAAACCTCGGGTTGCGGACGAGGACCCACCGGTGCATCGGCACGAACGACCGCGTCATGTAAGGCCCGGTTGCCGGGAGCTGGGCCGGTCCGACCTGGTGATCGGGCGTTCCGGCCGGGACCGCGTCCGCGAGGGGGAAGGCGAGCTTGTACGGGAACTCCGGGTCCGGCGCGGTGAGGTGGAAGGTGACCGTGCCCGCCTGGTCGTTGGTGACGATCCCGCGCGCCAGCTCGCAGTGAGCAGGCGTCCGCGCGCATTGGCCGGCGCCGATGATGCCGGTGTAGTAGGCGGTCGGCCCGGCGTTGATGGCGAATCCGCGCTCGATCGCGCGGCGGAAGTCTTCGGGCCTGACCGGCGTCCCGTTGGAGTACCTGATGCCGGGGCGGAGGTGGAAGCTGTAGGTCCTGCCGCCGTCCGCCGGCGCGGGGAGTGCGGTTGCCAGGTCGGGGACCAGGGTGTCGCCGGCCGGGCCGCCGGTGCGCCGGTAGCCGACCAGCCCGTCGTTGGTCACGCTCAGCATCTGCCACACGGGAATCGTGTAGGCGGCCGCGGGGTCGGTGGCCTGGTCGTACGGCGACAGCTGCGCGATCAGCGTGAGGGTGCCGCCACGGTGGCTCGCGAGCGACGGTAGCACCGTCACCAGCACGCCGCGCCCAGATGGCGCGAGAACGGCTGGCTCGTTGCCGATACGGATGGGCCGCGCGGAGCCGGTCCGCGGGTCGATCCGCCACACGCTGCCGCCTTGGCTGTCGGCGGCCCACACGGCGCCGCCGGCGAATACGATGCTGGCTGGTGAGCCGCCGGCCCTGACCCTCCGCACGCCGCCGGTCACCGGGTCCACCCGCGCCACGGCGCCGCCCGGATCACCGACCCAGACGCTGCCCGCACCGACCGCCACCCCGGCCGAGGAGACGCCGACCTGGAAGGAACGGGAAACCCGGTTGATGTATGGGTCAACGAGTTGCAGCTGCCCGGCGCCTGGGCTCGTCACCCAGATCCCTCCTTCCCCAACTGCCAGCCCGGCCGGGGTGGCGCCCAGACGGATAGTGGCCAGCAGGTGGCCACTGCCCGGGTCGATCCTCGACAGCGTGCCATCGGTGGCGTTGGTGACCCACACCGACCCGTAGCCGAATGCGATCGCCTCCGGGCCGTTGCCGACGCCGATCGTCGCCACCGGGGTCCCCGCGGCGGGGTTGACCTCCGAGACGGTGCCGTCGAGCTGGTTGGCGACCCAGACTTCCCCGTCCCCGAATGCCACGCCGCCGGGGCCGCGCCCGACGGGGATCCGGTCCACCACCTGGGCGGCCTGGTCAACTCGCAGCAGCTGGTCATCGGCGGTGTCGGTGACCCAGGCGGCGTCGGCGCCGTAGGCCACACCGCCGGGCCGCCCGGCACCGGCCACTACGGCGCTGACGGTGTTTCGGCGGCCGTCTATGACAGCCACCGTGTTCGGCCCGGCCCGCAGGGACACCCGGGTCGCCGGCAGGGCGGCCAGGCCACCCGCCAGCAGCGCGGCCACCGCAGCGGCGGCACCGGTCACCGCTAGCAGCCGTCTCGGATGCGCAGTGGCGGCCTGCATGAGCCGTCCGCCGTTGCCCGGGGAAGGCACCCGGCGGACACAGGGGCCCGGCGGCGGTTCCAGCGACGGATCCTGTTCCAAGATGGCGCGCTCCAGTTGCCGCAGCGGCTGGCACGGTTCGATGCCGAGCTCCTCCGCCATCGTCCGCCGCGCGGTCTGGTAGACGGCCAGCGCATCTGCCTGCCGCCCGCACCGGTACAGCGCAACCATCAGCTGCTGGTGCAGCCGCTCGCGCAGCGGATCGGCGGCCACCAGGGCCTCCAGCTCACCGACCACACGCGCATGACGCCCGAGCGCGAGATCGGCCTCGATCCGGTCTTCCACCGCGCCCGCCCGCAGTTCTTCCAGCCGGGCGATCTCAGCCTGCGCGAACGGCTCGAATCTGAAATCGGCCAGTGGCGCGCCCCGCCACAACGCCAGCGCCTCGCCAAGCACCGCCGAGGCGTGGCCGGCAGCCTCCGCCGCCAGCGCCCGCCGCCCCTCCTCGGCGAGCCGCTCGAACAGCACCACATCGACCTGTCCCGCCGCGGCCTGGAGCAGGTACGCACCCTGCCGCGTCACCACCCCGTGGGTTCCCGCGCCCGCCTGCAGCGCCTTGCGGAGCCGCCAGATGTAGACGTTCAGGGCATGCTCGGCGCCCGCTGGGGGATGCTCGCCCCACAACTGGTCCACGAGCGCGTCACGATGAACCGGCTGGTTCGGGTGCAGTAGCAGGATCGCCAGCAGCGCCCGCTGCTTCAGGCCGCCCAGGTCGACGACGGTCCCGTCAACGATGACTTCCAGCGGCCCCAGCAGGCGATAACCGATCACTTCGCTCCCCCAGGCACAGTCAACCACGCCCGAGCGCGTGCCGACAGTTGGCGGAAACGCGTCCTGGCCTGCGGTGTGAGCTTTTTGTGACGTCCCAGGCGTAGGACTGCCCGCGACGGATTCGGCGCACTGGGGGGGTCATCATGCGCGGTGTCAGCTCTGCAGATGGCCGGGATGCTGCCCTGTCCCGGCAACAGCCGATCTGGCGCGCCGGGAAACACCGGCCCCGGCCGTCGGGGATGCTGCCGTACATTGCCCGGGGCGTGGCGGCGCCCGCGGTGGCAGGCCGCGCAGCAGCCTGCCTGGCGGCGGCGGCTACGACCATCCTGATTGGTGCTTCGGCGGCGCCTGCGAGTGCTCCCGCGGGGGGGTGGTCGATCACGCCGAGCCCGAACCCTCGGGCCGGGAACGGCGGGCTCAACACGGTGTCGTGCCCCACGGCTTCGGTGTGTACGGCCGTTGGGTTCTATGTGCGGCAGTCGGGGCGGGGGGTGACGCTTGCCGAGCGGCGCAGCGGCGGCAGGTGGACGGTCCAGTCAACCCCGAATCCCGCCGGGGCTGCGACCAGCGCTCTGAACGGTGTGTCGTGCCCGTCCGGCTCGGCGTGTACCGCGGTCGGCGAGTTCGTCGCCGGGTCGGGCGCGCAGCGGACGCTCGCCGAGCGGTGGAGCGGCAGCAGCTGGCGCATCCAGCCCACCCCCAGCCCGCCCGGGTCCCCGGCCAGCATCCTGGCCGCCGTGGCGTGCCCGGCGGCTGACAGCTGCACCGCGGTGGGGGCCTCGAACTCGAAGCTCCTCGTGGAACGGTGGGACGGTGCCCGGTGGCGCATCCAGCCGGCTCCGGTGCCGGCCGGGGCGCAGTTCAGCGGGCTGAGCGGGGTCACCTGCACCGCGGTGGCTTCGTGCATCGCGGTCGGCGACTACGTGACCAGTTCGGGCGCCGATGTGACCTTGGCCGAGCGCTGGAATGGCGCCCGATGGAGCATCCAGACCACCCCCAGCCCCGCGCGGGGCGGCGGCTGCTGTGCTCTTCGGGGTGTCCTGCACGTCCAGGTCGTCCTGCATGGCCGCCGGAACCGCCTTCAACAGCTCTGGCCAGGCGAGGATGTTCTCTGAGCGGTGGAACGGTGCGACCTGGCATCTGCGGGCCGTCCCGGCCCCCTCCGGGGCTCAGTCCAGTCTGTTGCTCAACGTCTCCTGCGCGGCGTCCTCGTGCGAGGCGGTCGGTGAGTACAACGACAGCTCCGGGGCCACCGTGACGTTGGGCGAACGGTGGAACGGGAGTACCTGGCACGCCCAGCCGACCCCCCACCCGGCCCGGGCGAGCGGCAACAGCCTCAGCGGCGTGTCCTGCCCCGCGGCGTCTGATTGCACCGCGGTGGGCGTGGGCAATGGTGCCGGGACGCCCGTCACGCTGGGCGACCGGTGGCGGGATGGCCGCTGGCGCCCCGAGAACGTGCCGAGCCCGGCCGGGGCCGCCGACAACCAGCTGAACGGGATCGCCTGCCCGGCCGCCGGCCGGTGCGTAGCGGTCGGCGCCGCGGGCCCGACGCGCGGCGTCGTATCGACCGAGGCCCTCAGGTGGAACGGCAGGGACTGGCGCATCCAGCCCACCCCCAACCCGGCCGGGTCCTCATCGAGCACCCTGTTCGCCGTGGCATGCCCGGCAGCTGACCGCTGCACCGCGGTCGGCACCTCGAACTCGAAGGTCCTGGCGGAACGGCGGGACGGTGCCCGGTGGCGCATCCGGCCTGCTCCGGTGCCGCCCGGAGCGCAGTTCAGCGAACTGAACGCGGTCAGCTGCACCGCGGCGGCTGCGTGCATCGCGGTCGGCGACTACGTGACCCGCTCGGGCGCCGATGTGACCTTGGCCGAACGCTGGAATGGCACCGACTGGAGGCTTGTGCCGGCTCCCACCCCACCGGGCCCGCCCACTAGTTTCTTCACCGGGGTCGCTTGCCCAGCGCCCGCGGCATGCATCGCGGTAGGGACCTCCCTGCACGCCTCGGGCAACCCGGCTGGGACGTTCGCCGAGCGGTGGAACGGCACCAGCTGGAGGGTGCAACGCACCCAGCGCACACCGGGTGGCTTCCTCGCCAGCCTCTGGTGCCAGTCGGCGACCGCCTGCATCGCGACCGGCAGCACGAACGCCGGCACGCTGGCCGAGCGGCTGACCGGCACCACCTGGGCCGTGGTGCACACCCCCAGCCTCCCGGGCACGCAAGGCGACTTCCTCGGCAGCGTGTCCTGCACCTCGCTGTCGGCCTGCACCGCTGCCGGGGGGGTCTTCGGCTTTCCCCAGCAGACCCTCGCCGAGCGGTGGAACGGAGCACGGTGGCGGATCCAGCCCACCCCGCCTCTCCCCGGAATCGGCCTCCTCAGCAGCTTTTCCGTTGCCTGCCCCGCCCCATCGGCCTGCATAGCGGCCGGAGGGTTCGCACACGACGGCCCCGCCTCGGTGAGCCTGGCCGAGCGGTGGCGCGGCACCGGGACGTCAACTGCCCACCCCGCACCAGCCGCCTCCTCGCCCCGCGCCGATCGCGGCATCGCCGGCTGCGTCCGCGCAGCCATGGACGCCGGCGTCGCGATCAGGGCGGCTTTTTGTGAGGTCAGCGCGCGACAATCGGACCGGCCGGGCGGACCGGCTGCGGCATCTTCCGGTGGCGGCTCGCTGGCGGGCTGAGCCAGGCCCTCAGAGGCAAAAGCGGAAGCTTGGGAGCGGAACGATGAAGAACAGATCCCACTCGGCGGGAACACGCATGGAACGGCGGGCAATGGCGGCGCTTGCGGTCATGGCGTGCGCTGCAGCCAGCCTCGTGCCGGCGGCCGCGGCCATGACCGGTTCAGTTCCGCACCGCGCAGCGCGTGCACGGTTCGAAGTGCCAGGGCCCCGGGCGGACCGGCCTCGGAGGCCTGGGCGGGGCGGTACTGGGGCAATCGGGCCGGGTAGCTCATGGCGGTGCGGCCCGGCCGGGCGGGTCGGTCGTGCTCGACGGCAGCCCGGGTGTCCCGCTGGCCAACCCGAAGACCTCCACGGTCTACGTGCCGGTCCAGTGCGCGACCAATTTCTGTCGTCCGAATACGCCCGAGCCACGTCTTGGACGTCATCAACGCCGCCACATGCAACGCCAAGTCGACCTCGGGGTGCCGGGTGATCGCCCGGGCCGCGGCCGGCAAGTTCCCACTGGCGGCGGCCTTGGATGAGCGCACGGACACCGTCTACGTGGCCGACGGTGCCGGGACCATCTCGGTGGTCAACGGCGCGCGGTGCAATGCGAAAGTGACCAGCGGTTGCGCGAAGCCGCTAGCGACCATCAAGACCGGCGGCTTCCCGGTCGCCGCGGCGTTTAACCCCAAGACCCGCACGCTGTATGTGGCCAGCCCCGCCGGCCAGGTATTCGTGATCGACGCCGCCCGGTGTAACGCGGTGTCCACGTCAGGCTGCGGGGAACCGGTCAAAACGATCAAGGACGCCCTCGACCCCGCGGCCCTGGACGTGGATGTGGCCACCGATACGGTGTACGCCGCCAACGACGGGCCGACCGGCAACGGCGACACCGTCTCGGTGATCAACGGGGCCACCTGCAACGGCAGCACCGGCACCGGGTGCGGCCAGACCCCGCCCACCGTCAAGGTCGGCGTCAACCCGTCCTGGGATGTGGTCGACCAGGCCACCAACACCGTCTACGTCGCCAACCACAACGACGGCACCGTCTCGGTCATCAACGGCGCCACCTGCAACGCCGCCGTGACCTCCGGCTGCGCGCACACCCCGCCCACGGTGACCACCGGCGCCGGGGCCTCCTTCGCCGGCACTGACGGCGCGGTGCACACGCTGTTCGCGATGAACCAGAACGACGACACCGTGTCGGCGCTCGACACCCAGACCTGCCGCGGCGGCGCGACGTCGGGCTGCCCCAAGCGCGCACCCGCCCAGCAGGCCGCGCCCAACCACGGCCCCGCCTACAACCCGTTCCCGAGTTCCTTCGCGCTGATCCCCCAGCTCAGCTCCCTGTACCTGGTCAGCGTCGGCGGCGCCGGCATCCTGTCGGTGATCAACCCCAGCCGCTGCGACGCCATCCACAAGTCCGGCTGCCGCAAAGAGGCGCCCAGCGTGCCGGACTCTGAGGTCTTGCTATCCGTCGACCCGGCCACGAACACCATCTATGCCGGCAACCTCAACCTGCCCCAGATCGATGTGATCAACGGCGTCACCTGCCACCCCGGCGACCTGTCCGGCTGCGCCCCGGTGGCGACGATCCCGATGGCACACCCGCAGGCCAACGTGAGAGTGGGCAGCATCGATGAGACCACCCACACGCTGTACGCCTCCGACCCGTTCTCCAACACCACCTCGGTGATCAACACCGCCGCCTGCAACGCCACCCACACCGCCGGGTGCGCCAAAGCCGCGCCAACGATTACTATCGGCCCAGCCCCCGGCCCGCCGGTGCTCGATCCGGCCACTCGCACCCTCTACATCCCCTACGGCACCGCCGCGAACCGGGTCGCGGTCGTGAACGCTGCCACCTGCAACGCCCAGCACACCTCGGGTTGCGGGCAGGCCCCGGCCGTGGTCACGGTCGGTAAAGGCACGTTCGACCTTGCGGTGAGCGTGAAGACCGACACCGTCTACGCACCCGCCACCGGCGCGCCCGCCTTCAACGGCCGCACCGTCGCTGTGGTCAACGGCGCGACCTGCAACGGAACCAGCCATTCCGGTTGCGGCCACCTTGCCGCCACCGTCCATGTCGGGCTCGCTCCACTCGGCGTCGCCGTCAATGACCAGACCCACACCGTGTACGTCACCAACAACACCCTCGGCGACACGCCGGGCACGGTCTCGGTCATCAACGCGGCAGCCTGCAACGGCTCCCACACCTTGGGCTGCGCTGGGCGCATGCCGACCGCTCCCGTCGGCCGGTCGCCCGGCGTGATCGTGGTGGATACCCGCACCGACATCATCTACGCCGCCGACGAGTTCAGCGCCGCCGTCTCGGTGCTCAACGGCGCCAAGTGCCGGGCCGGGATGATACGCGGCTGCCGCCGCGCGGTGACCACACAAGCGGTCGGCTCCACCCCAATCGGCGTCGGCGTCAACCAGCGGACCAGAACCGTCTACGTCACGGACCTCTTCCAGGCCGGCTCCATGTCAATCTTCCGCAGCCACCCGTAATGCGCTCGTGCGCGGACCTGCTGTTGCCCCCACGCTGACCCGCCATTCTGGCCGGAGATTCGGGTCGGCCTGGTCATGGTCCATGCGTGCCGAATGGGATAATCTGCGTGCGCTCACGGCAGTCACTGACGCATCAACCCAGCGCGCCGAGTCGGCGATCTGAACGAGCCCGGGACGCGTAGGCGCATGCCGCTCGCTGACTCTCCGTGATGGCCAGCCCCACGAGCACGAACCAGTACGCGCTGGCCGCCGCGGTCGGCCGATGGCCGCGTCCACGGACTGGATGGTGATCGGGCCGGCGGTCATTGGCGAAGGCCTCCAGTGGGCTGGCGCTGAGGGCAGCGCGGGCCTGCCTGAGCCGGCTGCGCGCCTCACACAGCTCATCGCGTTCCAGGTGCACCCAGGCTAGGGCGGCGAGCGCCGCGGGTTCGGGTGCCAGCCGGGCGGCCGTCGGTGGTCGGCCGGGGCGGCCGTTGTCGCCCGGGCGGCCAGCTTGCGCGGCGCAGTCGGCCGCGCAACGCCTCCGCCAGCGCGAGATGCCCGAGGCAGCCGGCTCGTTCGTCCTCGCTGCCCGGAGTGGTCGCGGCGGCCACACCCGACTCGAGGACACGGGCCGCCTCGTCAAGATGGCTCGACCACAGCTCGACAGTCCCGCGGCCGGCCAGCACCCGTGTCCGGATTTCCGGATGCCGGGCGAGCTTGTTATCCGGAACCCTGCTGACCAGCACCTCGGCACGGTCAGCGGCCGCCGCGGCCGCAGCGAGGTCCCCGGTGCGAAGTGAAGCGGCCGGGCGGATCATCGCGGCGGCCAGCCGGGACGCGGCGACACGGTTGTCCTGCACTCGCGGAGTCGGCGGTTGACGGTTCATACGCGGACGGTGAGAATTGCCGGGGGCACCGAGCTGCGTGGCGGGTGCTCCCCGGGGGAGGCCAAGAATGTCTGGACAGGGTACGACTGCGCTTCACTTCGAGCCTCCCGGCCCGGGATCGTGGAACTTGGACCCGGTGCATTTTCCGCGTCCGGTAACGCGGTACTGGGCGGAGATGCACCCCGAGCCGTTCCGCCGGGGCACGCGCGAGTTCATGGCGTATTACGGGACGCTCATCGAGTCGCTGCAGACGCAGTACGTCAACGGCTTCGCCTACAACGCGATGCGGCCGGCGGCCGAGGACGAGATCCCGCAGCGTTTCGCTCGGGCGGAGCAGGTGTGGGAGGGCAAGGTCTGGCGCGAGCAGCTGCGCGAGTGGGACGACACGGCCAAGCCTGCCGCAGTCAGGACACACCGCGAGCTGCAGTCAGTCGATGTGGACGCGCTGTCCGATGACGGGCTGGTTGCGTGCCTGACCCGCTGTCGCGAGCACCACTCGCAGATGATCTACCAGCACATGCGTTTCACCGGGTCGGCGATGCTACCGGTCGGTGACCTGCTTGCGCACCTCGGGTCCTGGACCGGCGTCGCGCCGGCCAGCGCGCTCGCGATGATGCGCGGCGCGGCGCCGGTGTCGGCGGGTGCGTCGGGTGAGCTCGAACGGCTCATCGCCGCGATCAGGCAGGACCTGGCCGCTCGCGCGCTGCTCGACTCAGACGGCGAACCCGGCAAGACGCTCTCAGATCTGCGTGCGTTCGGAGGTGATGTCGGCCCGGCGATGTCGGAGTATCTCGACCTCGTCGGCTGCCGGCTTCTCGACGGCTTCGACATTTCCGGGCGCTACGCGCTCGAGTTGCCTGACGCGCTGCTGCGCGCGATCCGGTCATCCGTCAACGGCGTGGACGGCGACACGGCGGATGTCGACCCGCTCATCGCCGACATCCGCTCGCAGGTACCCGGCCCGCACCGCGCGCAGTTTGACGAGCTTGTCGGCGAGGCGCGTCTGATGTACCGGCTGCGCGACGAACGGGGCGTCTTCAGCGACATCTGGGCATCGGGCATCATGCGCCGCGCCGCGCTCGCGGCCGGTCGCCGGCTCCAGGGCAAGGGCCGCATCCACGACGCCGAGCACTTCATCGACGCCGGCTTCGACGAGATGTGCTCTTTGGTAACTGGCGCGGGCGGCCCGTCGGCCGATGAGCTCGCCCAGCGCTTGGCGGACCGTACCTCGCGCACCGCCAAGGAGGCTCCGGCGTCGCTCGGACCACCATCACCGCCGCCGCCTGACCCGTCTGGCCTGCCGCCGGGGGTGGCCCGGGTCATGCACGCCATGGGCATCGCGCTGGGCGAGCTGTTCGGCAGCTCGGAAGCGCCGCACGACGACAACCTGCTGCGCGGTCTCGCCGCCAGTAGCGGTGTATACGAAGGACCGGCTCGCCGCGTCTCGGGCCCGTCTGAGTTCGGCAGCATCGTGCAGGGCGATGTGCTCGTCACCGAATCGACGACCGAGGCGTTCAACATCCTGCTGCCGCTGCTCGGCGCGATCGTCACCGACGCCGGCGGTCTGCTCTCGCACTCGGCGATCGTGGCGCGTGAGTACGGCATCCCTGGCGTGGTCGGGACGCGTGAGGCGACCGATCTGATTCCCGACGGCGCGCGCGTACGAGTCGATGGCGATGCCGGCGAAGTGACGGTCTACCCGTGACGGAAGTCGTCCCGCTCGCCGACGCGCGCGAAGAGTCACGCTTCGGAGCGAAGGCGACCGGGCTGGGAGCAGCGGTCCGCGGCGGACTGCCGGTCCCGCCCGGTTTCGCGCTCTCGGGTTCGATCGTCAGCGCGGTGGCCGCGGGGCAAGAGCGCGCCATCGAGCAGCTCATGACCGCGGCCCGGTCACTGGCCGGACCGCTCGCGGTGCGCTCGTCGGCGGTCGATGAGGACGGCGCGGACGCGAGCTTCGCCGGCCAGCACCTCACGCTGCTCAACGTGCCGAAGGTCGACGACCTGCGCGCGGCGATCCGCGAGATCTGGTGGTCAGCGAACTCCGACTCGGCGATTACCTACCGGCAGCGCGTGGGCCTGTTCGCTCGTCCCAGCGTCGGTGTCGTCGTCCAGTCGCTGCTGGATCCCGACGTCGCCGGGGTGATGTTCACGCAGAACCCGATCAACAAGGCCGATGAGCGGCTGATCGAGGCAAGCTGGGGGCTCGGCGAGGCCGTCGTAGCCGGCCGCGTCATCCCCGACAGCTTCCGCATGGATCGCGCCGGCGTGGTGCGCGAGCGCACGCCCGGCCACAAGAAGATCGCCATCCGCGCCGCCGCCGCCGACGGCGGCACCGTCGAGGAGAGCGTTGCGCCCGAGCTCGTCGGGCAGCTGTGCCTCGACGACGATCAGCTCGCCCAACTGAATGCGCTCGCTGGGCAGTGCGAGCAGGCGTACGGACCAGCGCGCGACATCGAATGGGCGTTCGCGGGCGGGCAGCTATACCTGCTCCAGTGCCGCGCAGTGACCCGGGCAGGGTCGTCATCACGGCCGGCCGCGCCGCCAGCTGCGAGCGGGCCGGTCGAGGTAATCGAGCGCGTGCCCCTCTTCACTAACATGAGTCCGCGCGACATCGAAGGCATCGCCGCGCTGTTCAAGGAACGCCGCTTCGCCGCTGGTGAGACGATCACCAAACAGGGCGCGGGCGGCGCGGCGTTCTACCTGATCGAGTCCGGCGAGGCGATAGTCTCGGTCGGCGGCCGGCAGCGCTCGACGCTGACAAGAGGAGACTATTTCGGCGAGATGGCCCTCATCGACGAGGGCGCGCGATCGGCGACGATCACCGCGAGCACCGAGCTCGTATGCTACGGGCTCACCTACTGGGAATTCCGGCCGCTCGTGCAGCAGAACTCAACGATCGCCTGGAACCTGCTCCAGACGCTGGTCAAGAGGCTCCGCGACGCGGAGGCCGGCCAGCAGGCCTAGCTGCGCCGACGAGCGCCTCGTGCGCGGATCGCGCGACTGATTGCGGAGATGCTCCGGGAAACCGGGGCACATCAGAGTCTTCGGACTCACCGGGCGATTCAGCGTCCGCCCGCGTCGCGGTTGACCGGTGAGCACAGTCAGCCACCAGACCGATGTAACTGCCCTGCATGCTCCCTCGTGCCGATGCGTGCGCGTGCCCGGACGGTTCGTGACCCGCGTATGCGCGATGACTTTCGCGGTCGTCGCGCGTCTTATCTGCGACACGCCGTGAGCTGGGATGCCTGCTGGACAATGAAGGGATGCCTTATGGAGGTCACCAATCTGGGTGAGGGGGATGGGCTGCCGCCGGTGGATTGGGCCGCAGTTGCCGAGAAGCTCGATGCCGGGTCGGCGCCAGCTCCGGACGCGGCGAACTCCCGCACGACCTGGCTGTCCACCGTCAACAAGGACGGCAGCCCGCATGTGACCGCGGTCGGTGCCCTCTGGGCGGACAGCACGTTCTGGTTCCAGACGGGCGCGGGCACGCGGAAGGGGCGCAATGTCGCGCGCGATCCGCGGTGTTCGGTCGCGGTGTCGATCCGCGACGCGGATGTCGTCATCGAGGGTGACGCCAGGCGAGTGACCGAGCCTGGCGCAGTGGCGCGTATTGCGAAGGCGTGGGCGGAAAGCGGCTGGCCGGCCGAACCCGACGACGGCGGGCCGGGTATCACTGCCCCGTTCAACGCACCGTCGCAAGGACCACCGCCGTGGAACGTGTATCGCATCGAGCCGCGCTCGGCGATCGTGGTATTGGCGGCGGAGCCGGGCGGCCTGACTCGCTTCCGGTTCTGACGCTGGCGGGTTTCATCGGTTAGCCCCGCGCGCGAGGTTCGCCTCGGCCATGGCCTTGAGGTGCGTCCGGTCCAGTTTCCCGGTGGCTGTGAGCGGCATTTCGTCGAGGACGACTATTTCCTCGGGCGCCTTGTAGCCGACCCTCGCGCGCGCGAACTGGATCAGCTCCTGGCTGGCCGGGCGCTCGGTCCCCTCCGTGAGGGTGATGTAGGCGCGGACGTTCTCACCGTGGACGAGGTCGTGGATCCCGATCACCCCGGCGGTCGCGACGCTCGGGTGCTCGAGCAGGGCGCCCTCGACCTCCTGGGGGCAGATGTTCGAGCCGTCGTGGACGATGATCTGCTTCTTGCGCCCGCAGAAGGAGAAGTAGCCCTCGTCGTCGGCTCGCATCACGTCGCCGGAGTCGAGCCACCCGTCGCTGAAGACTGCCTGGGTCGCGCCCGGGTCGTCCCAGTAGCCGGCGGTGGCCGTGGGAGTCTTGATCCAGAGGCGGCCTTCGCTGCCCGCCGGCAGCTCCTCGCCGTCCTCGTTGCGGATCGACAGCCAGACCGCGGGCACGACCTGCCCGACCGAACCGAGCTTGATCGGGCCCGACGGCGGGCTCACCGTCACTAGCCCGGCTTCCGTCAGGCCGTAGGCCTCGTCGATCACAAACCCGCTCAGCGCGGTGAACTCCCGCTCCAGCTCCGCGGAGACGGTGTCGCCCGCCGCGCGACACAGTCGCAGCGAGGCGAAATCGTCGTGCCGGGCGCCGTGGTCGCGGGTCAGCGCGAACAGCGCCGAGGGAAGCATCGACAGCACCGTCGGGCGGTGTTCGCGAAGCAGCGGGAGCAACTCGTCGCCATCGAACGTCTGGGCCACGATCACGCCAGCGCCCGCGCTCAGTGCGGCGAACGAGACGTAGAAGGCACCAACGTGCGACAGCGACGAGCCAGCCAGAAGCAGATCGCCGGGGCTGAGCTCGAGCCCGGCCGCCGCCGTCGCAAACATCCAGCCGAGCGTCTGGTGAGTATGCGTGACCCCCTTCGGGCGTCCGGTACTCCCCGAGGTAAAGAAGATCACCGCAGGCGCCGCCGGAGAAGGCGGCGGAGGCGAAGATGAGGCCTCCCCCTCAACCAGCTCGTCGAAAGCCGGACCTGCTCCTGGCTTGCCGCCGTAGCTGATGGTGCCCAACGGCAGCTGCCGGGCGAGCCGGCTTGCGGCGAGGTCCTTCTCCCGCTCGACATGCGCGAGCAGGGCACGGGCTTGGCTGACCGCGAGGGCGTGATCGATCTCCGGTGCCATGTAGCGGTAATTGAGGGGCGTTGCGACCAGCCCCGCCTTGAAGCAGGCAAGGTAGTGAACGATGAGCGCGGGACGATTGGGCATCAGCGAAGCGACCCGGTCGCCCGGGTTCAGCCCCAGGCCGAGCAAACTGACAGCCAGGCGATCGCTGAGGTTATCGAGCGTGCGCCACGTCCAGCGCGTACCCGCGGAGATCAGCGCGAGCCCGTCAGGATTGGCATCCAGGCCGACGCGAAGCAGACCGCACGGGCTCACCGGCCTGTCCAACGCCCTTCCGGCATACCCGGTCACGCTGCCACCCCCGTGAGCGAGATCTATATCGAAACGCTGTCGAAGCGGATGAGGAGCCGCCCGCCGAGCCTGGTGCGGTTGGCCGCGACGGCCGGCCCGGTGCGGGCCGTCACGGGAGCCGCTGCCGCACGGTGCGCTCCGGCGGTCAACGCGCCGGCCAGCCACTGCACGGGCGCAGGACCGCAAGCCCAGGCGCGACCCAACGATGCGAACGAGACGTCGATCAACTCCAGTGGTAGAGATCGGTGCGGTCGATGCGGATCAACGGACGCATCCCCGTCCACTCCGGGTACTTGATGGTGCCTTACACAGGAGCGTTCTCGCAACGGGAGCCCCCAGGTTTGCCTCAGCGTCGCCTATGCCCAACGCGCTCACCGCAAGACACGCGTCCGATGCGATCCAGCTGGCTGTCAACCAACCGCGGTCCGACCATTCCGCTCTGCGAGGATAAGCGACAGTCCCTAACTGTGCAGGTCGCGCCACCGACCTTGGCCTCGGGCATACGAGCTGGATGGTGACGAGATGCCTGACTACTTCGACCTGAAAAGGCTCCAGGCTGAGGGCTCGGTCCTGGTACGGACTGACCCCGGCCGATACCACGTCCACTACGAACGAACCTCGCCACCGACCTCGCCCCGGCAGGTAGTGGCGGTGAGCCGGATGAGCTGAAAGTGCATCACTCTTGCTGTCAGTGTTGACCTGGCTCTGTCGTTAATCGGGCCGAAGCGACTGCTTCCTTATCAGGGATGCTCTCCGATCGGCTTCACCTGCATGAATCCAGGTCTGAACGTGTGCCGGGCTGTCCGCGAGTGACCGTGAAAGTCCGTGGCAGACCACCCGATCGGGCACGCGGCGGGCACGCGCTTCTGATAGTGCGGCTGGGCCATCTGGCGGCGTGTCGGCCGCCGGGCCGCCGCGGCGCCACCCGGATAACAGCTGGGTCGGCCAGTCGGGCCGCTGAGCATCGCACGCAGCAAGTGAATGGCCCGCCCGCCGCTTCAGAAAATGGCGATCGGGTTGACCGGTGAGCCGGTCCCTGCGCCGAGCCGCAGAGGCGCGATGACGCAGAGGAATGACCAGCGGTTCAACTCCTCGCACACCGCGGCAAGGTCATCGAAACGCAGCCAGTCCAGCAGGTGCAGGCCCATCGCATTGATGGCGAGCACGTGCACGGGAAAGTCAACGCCCTCGGCCGTGCTGGGGGCCGTGTCGCTGTTGCTGTCGCTGCCCAGTACCGCGATCTGCCGTTCCGCCAGCAGTTCCAGGGCCGCCGGATGCAGCCCGGCGCGCGCGTTCACGGCGTCCCACGGCCCGAGCGCCGTGCGGCGGCTGCGGTGGCCGACCCTGACAAACAGCAGATCGCCCCGCTGGATGCGCACCTCCTGGGACGCCTGCGCCGCGATCAGGTCATCGGCCGTCACGTGCTCACCCGGCTCCAGCCACCGCACCCGCCGCACCCGCGGAATGTCAAGCAGCAGGCCGCGGCCGACGATGCCGTCGCTCGCTACTTTGATGGAGAGCTCGGTCGCCCCCTCGGCCGTGACGGCGTCGGCGCCGACGCCGTTGTAGAGGGTCCCGTCGAAGATCACGTGACATAGGGCGTCGATGTGGCTGTCAACGTAGCCGTGAACGTTCATGGCCAGCCGGTCCATGGCAAATGAGAGCCCGGAAACGCGAACCGGGTTGGTTCCGGAGTGGGTCATCTGGTGGACGCAGGGATCGGGGTTGTCAGGCGCCGTCTGGGTCTCCACCTGCGCGGCCAGCGATACGACGCGGCCGCGGCGGACCTCGCTAGCTGCTGCCACCCGCTCCGCGGGCGAGATATTGTTCAACGCTCCCCGCCGGTCGGCCGGATCCCACCGCGACAGCTGCTTCACCCGCTCGTAGAGGGCCCGGAACTCAGCCGCGCTCAGCTCGAAGTCGCTCATCCGGCCAGTCTGACGCACCAGGCCCCTACCGGCATCGTCTGCTCGCCAAGTGAGCTGCGCGGCGAGCCAAGCATGCAGAGACGGCACGGACAATCGGGCCTTTCGTGCCCGCCGCGGGCACGAAAGGCCCGGAACCGATAATCAGTGTCAGGCTCTGGATGCCGGAATTGGCCGGTGACCTGCGGGTTCGCGGGGTGGGCCTGCCTGGACTTGAACCAGGGACCTCTTCCGTGTCAGTACTGGGACAGCCCGGGCTCGAGGCCTTCGACCTCGCCATCGTCGGTGGTGGCGGTAAGCCCTGTGGGCTGGTTGTGCGCCGCCGTTGCTGTCACTTCTGCTGTCAGTGAGCTCTGCGGAACCGTCCAAGGTTGCTCATCGGCGAGCGGTGAGTTCTGGCGATCGGAATGGTCGAGGTTGGTAAGCGTCTCCGAACTGCGGGGATGGCTGAGGGGTCTTGCAGGACGAGGCCGCACGGTCTATCGAGGGAGGAGGCCATGCATCCAATGATCATCGAAGCGGTCGCCGCCGAGCGGAGCAGGAACTGCAAGCCCAGGCGGCAGCATGGCGGCGGGCGCGGGACTTCCGCCGGTCTCTGCGGCCACTGATGCGCATCAGGCGTACGCCGCGGTCGCTGCGTGTCCCAGTGGCAGCATGAGGATACCTGCCCGGGGAACTGTCACGGGTTGAGGAGGTTGTGACGGCTCTGCCCGGGGTTGTCTCGCGCGAGCAGCGGCTGGAAGCCAGGCTGCGGCTGCTGGAGCAGGAAAAGGAGCTAACCCGCCGCGGGGACGCGCTGACTGCCGGGCGGCGGCTGCTGCCCATGGTCCAGGTGGAGAAGGTCCGCTTCGTTCGCGACTGCCGGCCCGGTCCGCTGCCGGGCTGACGCGGCAAGCCACTGGCCTGGGCCTGGGCAGTTCGCTCCGCCCTGAGCGGTTCGTCGTCTTGTCCGATGGCGGCACGCCTGCGTCTTCCTGGCGATGATCATCCAGATAGGTGATCAGGTTGACCCCCCCCGCGCGGCGGCGGCACGCCCACAGGAGGCCCATGATCTTGCATCAACCGTCGCCCGGCGGCGACCTGGTCAAGGCCGGAAGTCCTGATATCGGGTCGCCTGGCGGACATACCTGGCTGGAAGCTGCGGACGCCACGCAATAAAAGGACTGGCCCGAGGTCTCCCTCGCCGGTGCCCAGCTGTCCTGGCACGCTCGTCGCGCCGGGTAAGCCCGCTTCTGCTTCGTTCCGCGAGGCCGCGATGTGCGTCTGGATGGTCCCCATGTTGGCTTCCGGTGTAGCCCGGATTGACATGGTGATCTTGCAAGAGCTTTCCCGGTGGATCCTGGCTAGCACCGGCATCGAGTCGGTGGCCGGGATCCGCCGCGACGACATCGAGGACTACAAGGTATGGCTGGCCCGCCAGCCGGGCACCAAAGGCGCGCTGTCGGCTAACACGCACCGCCAGCGGCTGCGGACCCTGCTCGCGTTCTTCGAGCGGATCATCGAGTGGGACTGGCCCGACGCCCCGCCGCGCAATCCCGTCCTGGGCGGCGACATCCCCAAGAAACCTGATCCGCTGCCGAAGTTCCTCGACGACCGTGACGCAGCCAGGCTCATGGTTGCTGCCCGCGCCTGCCGCGATCCCCGCGACCGGCTCGTCATCGAGCTGCTCGCCCGCACCGGCATGCGGGCCGGCGAGCTCGTCGGCCTCGAAGCCGACGCCGTCGTGCGGATCGGCGGGGCATACTGGCTGCGCATCCCGCTCGGCAAGCTGCGCAACGACCGCTACGTCCCGCTGCACCCCCAGCTCGTGGAGCTTCTCAAGACCTGGACGGCTGGCAATCTCGCTCATATCCGCGCTCACTGCCGCCTGATCGCCGACCATCGCGGGCCCCTGGACCGGCACCAGATCGGCCGCATCGTCGGCCGCCTCGGACGGCGCGCCGGCATCAGCGTCCACCCCCACCAGCTACGCCACACCCTGGCGACCCAGGCCATCAACCGCGGCATGCGCCTGGAGGCCATCGCCGCGCTGCTCGGCCACCGCTCGATGGAGATGACCCTCATCTATGCCCGCATCGCCAACCGCGTCGTCGCCGACGAGTACGAGGCGGTCAGCGCCAAGATCGACGCCCTCTACGGCCAGAGCCCCGAGCTCCCGGCCGACTACGAGAGTGCCGGCATGGCCCGGCCGCGCCGCGAAGCTCACGCCCGCATGCTCGGCAACGGCCTGTGCACCCGGCCCGCCGAGCTCGACTGCAGAATGGAATCCGCATGCGAAACCTGCAGCTACTTCCAGGCCACCATCGAGTTCAGGCCCACCCCCCAGCGTCAGCGCGACCACGCTCAGGAACACGGACAGCCCGAACGCGCCGCCCTCTTCGACCAGCTCCTCCAACGAGTCAACCAGGAAAACCCTTGACAACGATCACCCTGGCGATTATTTGCTGCTGCGAACATCACAGAAACGGATCTCCACGCGCGCCGAACGGCGGGGTTGCGCGCCGAGTTATCTTCCTGACCGGTGACGGATTGTAAGCTACCGCTATCTGTCGATGACAGCGATCGCGTCAACCTCGATCAGTACTCAAGCCGGGCCAGCGTCTCTACCCCACCACGGCATCTGCCGGCTTGTAGTCCGCGAACAGGCCTCGCCCGGGCGGCGTCGATGGCCGACAGGTGCTCGTGCCAGTGACCGGCGACGCAGATCGTGATCTTCGCGACCTGCCTGGGGCCGGCGCCTGCGGCGGCGAGCGCAGCCGAGACTGGCGAACGCCTGCCGGGCCTGGGCGGCCAGGCCCGTTCTCATTCCTGGCTGCCGCGGTCCTCGTGAGCCCTGCGGATTTCCTGGCCGATGGTCTGGCCCCATCCCGGCTTGTCCGGGTTGGGACGTGCCTCGTACTTCACTTCCCGGGGGGTAATCTCCGGCTGTGCCTTGACCGCCTTGGTCTGCTCCTCTGGGAGCTCGGCCGCCGTCTTGGTCTGCTCCTCTGGGAGCTCGGCCGCCGTCTTGGTCTGCTCCTCTGGGAGCTCGGCCGCCGTCTTGGTCTGCTCCTCTGGGAGCTCGGCCGCCGCCTTTTCGCGATCCTTCGCGGCCCTGCTGCGAAACAGACCCATAGCGCTGCGAAACAGACCCATAGCGCGATCATAGGCCGCCGACTTGCGGACTTCTCGCCTTCTAAGGGCTGAGGGGCAGATCAGCCGGCACGTCCAAGTGTGTTTCGTGCGCACCAGAGGGGGTCGGACGAGCGGCTCGGCTGCGAGTACCGCGATGACCCGCAGGCCGACCGCCCTTGCCACCGTCGCGTCGTTGCTCAGTGCCACGCCGAGAGCGACCAGCACTTAGGACGGCGTTGGTTGCGGTCTTCAGGTCCAGGCCGGCCGCGGCTAGTAGCAAGGCTTGCGCGCCGTCAGCCTGCCGATCATGCCCATGAAGGGCCTCGGGACAATACAGCGGCTAGCCTTCGGCCCGTCCGGCACCCCGCAACCCGGCCTGGCGATGCGCGAGACCCCGCGCGGACTCGCGCCGATCAACCGCTCGGCATGGTCAGCCATCCGTCGTCCAGCACGTGCCGCTGATACCGATCGGCAGCTACGCGCGCATCGGCACTGGCCAGGACCGGTCACTGAGCGTGACCTGATCTCAGGCAGCCAGTGCGCCCGCCAAAGTTTGATGATCGCCCGGTAGCGTTCGCCCGAGGTGCCGGCCGTTAGGGACATAACGCTGTCCATGGTGCCAGCTAGGGGACCGTGCCCGGGGCGCCCGGCTGCGCCCGGACGGGCTTGCGATCGCGGCTGGCGCGGACGGTCGTCCGGGCCGCCGCCGGTTCGTGCCGTCCCATTTGCGGTTGACGAGATGCCGGTGCCAGGCGAGCAGCGTTGCCGGGGTCACCAGGAACACCTCGCCGCACCGGTGCCGGGGGATCAGCCTCGACATTGCGGCGAGCCACAGCCAGGCCGGCTGGTAGCGGACCCGGTTGACCTGGCGGCGCAGCACCGCGTTCTCGTGCCGGAGCACCAGGAGCTCGGCATCCTTGGACGCCGCACGCCGGGCTGGCCGCTCGTTTATCTGTTCGTGATAAGAAATAAATACCGGATTATCAATCTCTGATAAGACGGCTGGCATTGCGCGTGCCCGGGGGTCAGGTCACCGATCACGCCGGCCAGAATGGCAGGTGAGCCTTGACAGCCGTTAGTCCGCGGCGGGAGTGCTCTGCCAGCCCGGCAGGGCCTTCCAGCACGAGCTAAGTAAGGACAGGACGCGACCCCGCCGCGAGCACGGGTGGGCCGTCAATCGCCCGATGGGCTGGGCCGCCCCGATTTGGCTGATCTGTGCTCGACTTGACGCTGACACCTAAGGTGGCGAACCGAAAATAATCGGCGTTCGGCGTGCCCTGGCCGAGGTGGTGCGCCCGCCAACCCATCACCTACTGTGATACTTCGCGGTCTGCCTGGCAGGCTTTCCCATGCCAGGCCACAGCGGGTTGGGCGCAGTTGGAGGTTTTGTCCCCTACGCGCCGCCTGACGCCGTAGACAATTGACGCTTGCGCGCACCGCTGTGTTCCCCTCCAGACAACTATCGGCTCGGTGTGACGGCGGCGGCCCAGATGGTGCTGCTCTCGGTTTAGGAGATGGAGGTAGCCGCGATCGCAAGGGTCGCGTTCGCTGGCGAGAGCGGGTGCGGGTTCAGCAGCTGAAGTCGAACGTGGGGCCGCTCAAGGTGCCCGGCGGCTACTCCAACGAGCCCGTTCTGAGCAACGATTTGGCAGGGGTCTGGTTTCATGCTCGTCTCAGACGTCTGGTTCTGGGGTCCGGCGCCCAGCCAGCCGGGGGTCTGCCGTCAGGCCATATGGTGTCCTTGGCGAAAGCCTCGGTGAGGATCACACCGGCAAGGGTCGCCCCGGTGAAGTCCGAATTGGACAGGTTTGCTCCGGTCAGATCCGTTCCGTTGAGGACCGCGCGGCGGAAGTCGACGCCGTTGAGCCATGCCTTGTAGTCGTCCGGACGTTTCGGGCTGGTTAGTTTCAGGCCGTCGAGAATCGCGCCTTGGAGGCTCACGCCAGCGAGATCAATGACCCCGCGGTCGCCGTCTTGGTGGCGGAGGCCGATTACAGTGATGGCGGCCTGGATATCCGCACGCAGCCTACGCCAGGGACCCGAGCCGTCCGGCTGTGATGATCTAACTCGGCAGACCCGTCGTGTCCTAGGCTCCGGTTCGCGGGGAGAGTTCTCACGGATGAACGTGGCGAGCACCTCCATTATGGCCGGGTGGTCCTCTTCGGAGTCGCGCATGATGCGCCGCAGCGCGTAGATGGCACCAACGCGCACGTCGAGCTTGTCCGAACCGAGCTGGTCAATGGCTTTGGTGTATCGGTCGGTCACCTGCCCCTGCTGGGTGAGCCCGAACGTGCGCTGCGACAAGTAAAAGGTGCGTGCGGTGAAGATCAGAGCCCCAGCGGCGAACACGCCTGCGCCAAGCGTCAGCAGCCGACCCCGCGCGGCGTCGCGTGCCGTCTGGAGTAGCGCTGGCTTGGGCGAGCCGACGTCATGATGTACGAACCAGTCCGCGGCCGGGACGAACAGCACCCATGCGAGTGCCAGCGCCAGCACGACAGCGGCGACCCCTCCGATCAGCCATCGCAGGCCACGCGGCCACGCATCCCAGCGCCTTTTCCAGTGCTTCCACATGTGCAGAACGTTAGACTGACCAGCCTGGGGGGTGACCCGGTTTCGTGGTCTTGCCGGTGGTTGTTCATGGCCGGTCACTCCTGGCGCTGCTTCTGCTTGCGTTCTCGGGCGCGCTCGCTGCGGATGCTCAAGACCGTGCAATGCACCGTGCGGGAGCCGAGGCCGTCTTTACCCGTCTGCACATATGGCGCCGCCATAGCCTAGAATTGCCCGATTAGTGCACTGCTTCCCAACGAACCTCATTGGCTATGAGTGGGATGTGTGCAGGCAGCGGCTGTGCCGCCTGGGCGGGTGGTCAGGTTCTTAGCAGGGCAGCGAGCTGCCGGGCGTTGGCCTGGGCGTAGTCGCGGTAGCAGTTGTTGAACAGCACGTGCGTGTCCTGGGCGTCATCGGCCAGGGCGGTGACCTTGGGCGCCCATTCCTGCAGCTCGTCATCGGTGTACCGGTAGCCGAACCGCTCGTGGATGTCCTTGCTGGCCCACTTGCCCGAGTGGCCATGCAGCCGGACCACCGCCAGGTCCGCGGTCGCGGCCAGCACCGGCGGAATGGAGTCCCGGTGCCCTTGCGGCATGTCCACGCACACATACGGCAGCCCGTTCGCAGACAAGAACCCCAGCGTCTCTTCCTGGTTGTCCGGCGTCATCCATGTGTGGTTGCGGAACTCCATGGCACACCCGGTCCGGCGCCTGTGCCATGCCATAACTCGCATCATGGCTCTGAGCTGGTGTTTTCTGTGCCCGTCAGGCTGGTCTTCGGTACTCGTTAATCAGGCCACGGACGACCTGCCTGCGCTTGATCCGGGCGGTCACATCGACCGCTTGGCCGGGCTCGTGCAGCGGAGGTCGTTGTTGCCGCGACTGGTGCGACCGGTGCTCGTTGTAGTGCCGCGCGTATTCGGTCAGGGTCCGCCGGAGGTGCTGTTCGCCGCAGATCAGCAGGTGGCCGGGGCGCTCGCGCCGTAGTGTTCCCGCATACCGTTCCGCGAATGAGTTCGCTCTGGGTGAGCGGACCGGAGCCTTGATGACACGCACGCCGCTGCTGGCAAGCACCTGGCCGGACTCCGCCGTGAACTTGCTGTCGCGGTCACGGAGGAAGAACTTGAGCTGGCCGGAGCGTACGCCGAGGTCGATGAGCAGGTTGCGGGCCTGCTGAGCGGTCCATGCCCCGGTGGGGCGAGCGGTGATGCCCAGGATGTGTACCCGCCGGGTCTGGATCTCCATCACGAAGAACGCGTACAGGCGCCCCGGGGAACACGGTGTCGACGTGGAAGAAGTCGGAGGCCAGGATCCCGGACGGCTGAGAGGCCAGGAACTGCCGCCAGGTAGGTGAAGCCCGGCGAGGCGCGGACGTGAGCCCTGCTTCGGCGAGGATCCGCCGGATCGTTCCCGCGCCGAGGCGGTGGCCGAGGCCGAGGAGCTCGCCTTGGATGCGCCGGTGTCCCCACCGCGGGCTCTGCCTGGCCGGCCGCCGGACCAGCTGACGGATCTCCTCCGGGACTGGCGGGCGCCCGGTGGTGCTGGGGTAGGTCCACTTGTTCTTGACGATGCGCCGGTGCCAGGCGAGCAGGGTGCCGGGCGTCACGATCCGGTGCAGCCGAAGGTGCCTGGGCAGCAGACTTGCCAAAGCGGCGATCACGGCCCGGTCAGCCCAGTCCGGTTCCGGGCGGGTGACCTGGCGGCGCAAAACCGCGATCTCATGACGCAGTACCAAGATCTCCACGTCTTTGGATGTGTCGCTGCGCGCAGCGCCAGCCAGCCGAACGACCGGACCATGATCAGGTAGGCGAGGCGGAAGAGCACGAGTGCCGAGGGTAGAAGCGCAGGTCAGATGCCCTGTACGAGTTATGGCACCCCGCAGGCTCCCCGCCCGCCCCGCGGACCTCGACGATCTCTCCCGTCCGCTCCGGACCGCCCACGATGCTGGCATGCACGTGAAGCCGGTCCCCGACGGCTGCCCGCATGCACCCACCTCCTTGTCCGCAGTCGCTCGCGGCATGTCCGCATTCCCCCCGCTGCCCGCGCGCCCGAGGACACGCTCACGGTGTACCCAGCCTGGCACGGGTCAGCATCCACCGCGACACTGCTGGCTGGTACCGGTCACTCGTGCGCCATCTTTCTTGCCAGGCCCACTGCTCGCTGCAGGGACTCGGCGGGAGCCGGGGTGACGGCCTTGCCCGTCGCCGGGAAACGGCGGCTGCTGCCTCCACCACCGCCGACAGTCGGACGTGTCAAGACTGGCCGCCAGCACCGCAGCCTCGGCGGCTACCGGTGCGGCACGGCCACCCACTGGCGGGCGAAACCTACGAAGAGGCTGACACCCTCGACGGCGTGGACCGGCCAGCAGAGGTCGGCACGAATCGCGTCCTCGCTAACCAGCGGGGGCCCGCACCGGGGCGGGTGTTTCCGTGGCGCTGTTACCCGGCGGGGGGCGGTTGCTGGCCAGTGGGGCACAGCCCGCCGGTGCCGAGATCGGCCACGAACACCTTCTGCAGCATGTGCCAGTCCTCCGGGTGCCTGGCGATCCCATCCTCGAGCACCCTCGCCAGCTGCTGGGTCATGACGGCGATCTTCTCCTGCCCGGTCCCCGTCCCGGGCACGGGAATCTCCTGGTGAATGTGCGCGCCCCAGTTCCGTCCCTCATACCAGAGCGTCACCGGCATCAGCGCGGCCCCGGTCTGTTCGGCGAGCGCGGCCGGGCCGCCCATGATCCTGGCGGGCTCGCCGAAGAACTCGACCTCGATTCCGCTCCCGGTCAGGTCCCGTTCGCACAGCAGGCAGACCAGGCCGCCGGCCCGCAGCCGCTGCGCCAGGACCCCGAACCTGCCCGCGCCACCCGAGTGCGGCAGCACCTCCATGCCCAGCCTCTCCCGGAACGTCACGAACCGGTCATACAGCTGTGCCGGGCGCAACCGCTCCGCCACTGTCGTGACCTTTCCGGCGCCGCGGAGCACGATCCAGGCGCCCGCGTGCTCCCAGTTGCCCATGTGCGGCAGCGCGAAGATCACCCCGCGGCCCGCCGCCAGGTGCCGGAACGCGGTCTGCTCCTCGCCAGCGGCCCGCATCCGGCCCAGGATCTCCGCCGGCGGGATCACCGGCAGCCGGAACGCCTCCAGCCAGTACCGCAGGTAGGAACGCATCCCGTCCCGCGAAAGCCGCCGCAGATCCGAAACGGATGGATCGGGGCCGATCACCCGCGCCAGGTTCGCCTCCAGCTGCCTGACGCGCGGCCCCTGCCGCCGCCACAGCTGGTCGGCGATCTGCCGGAACATCCACTCCGCCCACCGCCGGGGCATCCGGCACACCACGGCCCAGCCGAGCAGGTACAGCCACGCGGTCACCCGTTCACGCACCGTGGACACCTCATCAGCGGACGTGCTGCCCGCGAAGGGCATTATCCGCGCATGGCCGCCTGGCCGCGACCCGGGGCGCTGCTCCACCAGCGTCCGCCGTCCCTGGCCCGGTACAGCCTGCTCCCGCCCGGTGCAGGCATCGCACCCGAGCGGACCGCAGCGCAGAAGACGCCGTCATGCCGCAACAGAGCGTGCCCAGCCAGGGCCGATGCTGCCGGGCAGCAGGCAACCTGGCCAGCACGGCCTCAGCCTGGCCGCGGTCGTTCATTGCCCCGGGCGTCCTGCCACGCGCCGAATAGCCCGGCGACCGGCTGGCACCGGTTCGCCGGGTCCGGGCGGGCCGCCGTCCGGGCAACCGGGAAGAGCGCGCCGCCGGCGCCACAGGTTCCGGTCCTGCCCGCCGCGCTGGCCGCGGCTCAGCAATACGAAGGCGGCGCGGCCCAGGGTCAAGACGGCGGAGCGCTCATCGATCGTCGCGTCCTAGACGAACTCCCCAGGTGCCGTGGCCCACGGCGACCGGTGCCCTACAGGCGAACGACCGTGCAGGTCAACGTCCGCGTCACGCCGTCGAGGGCCCGGACCCGGGTGGCCACCAGCTTGCCCAGCTCGTCGACGTCCCGTGCCTGCGCCCGCGCGATGACATCGTAGGGTCCGGCCACGGTCGCCGTCTGCGAGACGCCCGGCAAGTCCCGGAGCGCCGCAGCCACCATGGCCGCCTTGCCTGCTTCGGCCTGGATCAGGATATACGCGGCGATCACGTGGCACCCACCAACCTTCTGCGACTATTCAACCGCCTTTGCGGTCATGGGTCATCCCGGGTCACGCAGGCCGAGGCTGCTGGCATGGACGCGCGTGCGGCCGCTGCCGGATCAGCTCTCGCCGGGCCCGATGCCCGCGCCGGGCGAGAGGCCCGGTGCCCGGCGCCGTCACCCCGACTGCCCGGGGAGCCTGCCGGCCGGCAAAGCCAGCCGGATCCCATCGTGGCCTCGGGCAGCGCGGCACTCACACCCGTCGCCGCGCCTGGGCTCACCTCGCCCGCCCCGGGTACCGCGGGTGAGCTGCGGATCGATGCCTCGAGTGGCGCTGCACGCTGCGGCCTTCGCGGTCTCGGCTGTGGTGGCGCGGAGCGGCAGCCGGACACACCCGGCATCCCCTGCTGCACCGGGATCCAGGGCTCGCGCCCGCGGCCGATGCGGGTCACCGGGGGAGCTGGTCACGGGCTGAGGTGGCTGGGTCCACGGACCGGGCCGGGTTCGCGCCGGTGACTACGACGGTTCCATTCAAGCCGTCCTAACCACGCCGGCCCGGGTGTTTCCCTGCAGCCGCTCTCGCTCCTCGGCCGAGGAGGAGTTGATCTCGCCGCCGAGCACGCACGGCCGCCTGCCCGCTGAAAGCCAGCCATGGCCGCGGCCGTCACTCGGACCCGGGCTTGCCCGGCGACGCCGGGCACGATCCGCGGTGACTATGCGTTGGAATTGTGTGCGATGTCTGCATGCCCCCCGGCTCACCCGAGTCAGGCGAGCGGCAATTCAAGATCTTCTTCCTTGAGCTCGTTTACCCTTTCGCGCCGGTCGATGACTGGCACGTGCGCCGGGGCCGCACCCGGTATCCGCATTCAACGTCATCAGCAGGTAGTTCGTTAGAAGGCTCGTTTCTCATGGGGAACATGCTGGCGTTCCTCGGCCGTGACATGGCGGTCGACCTCGGTACCGCGAACACCCTGGTGTACGTACGCGGCCGGGGGATCGCGCTGAACGAACCGTCGGTGGTGGCACTCAACACGAATACCGGCAAGATCGTTGCGGTCGGCGACCAAGCGAAAAAGATGATCGGCCGGACGCCGGGGAACATCGTGGCGGTCCGGCCGCTGAAGGACGGCGTCATCGCCGACTTCGACGTCACTGAGCGGATGCTGCGGTACTTCATCCAGAAGGTCCACCGCCGCCGGCACCTGGCCAAGCCGCGGCTGGTGGTGGCTGTGCCCAGCGGGATCACCGGCGTGGAGCAAAGCGCGGTGAAGGAAGCCGGGCACCAGGCGGGTGCCCGCCGCGTTTACATCATCGAAGAGCCGATGGCGGCCGCGATCGGCGCCGGGCTGCCGGTGTACGAGCCGACCGGCAACATGGTGGTGGACGTGGGCGGCGGGACCACCGAGGTGGCGGTGATCTCGCTCGGCGGCATGGTGACCTCCCAGTCCATCCGGGTCGGCGGCGACGAAATGGACCAGGCGATCATCGCCTTCGCCAAGAAGAAGTACTCGCTCATGCTAGGCGAACGGACCGCCGAGGAGATCAAGATGGCGGTCGGGTCGGCCTACCCGTCACCAGATGAACCGCACGCCGAGATCCGCGGCCGCGACCTGGTCAGCGGCTTGCCGAAGACCATCGACATCTCCGCGGAGGAGGTTCGGCACGCGATCGCCGAACCCGTCAGCACCGTCGTGGACATCGTCAAGACCACGCTCGACAAGTGCCCGCCCGAGCTTGCCGGCGACATCATGGACCGCGGCATCGTGCTCACCGGCGGTGGTGCGCTGCTGCGCGGCCTCGGCGAGCGGATGCGCGAAGAGACAGGGATGCCGATCCAGCTGGCCGACAATCCGCTGGAGTCGGTCGTGCTCGGCACGGGCAAATGCGTTGAGGACTTCGACACCCTCCAGCAGGTGCTGGTACCGGACAGGCGCCGATAACGGTCGAGAGAGGGGCCCTGCGCCCCTGGTAATGGGCCGCCTGCCCGGCGCCCCCGGCCGCCCAGGTGCGCTCCGGCCACTGCGCCGCCCACCTCAGCAGCCGTTCATCAGCTGGTAACCGAACGTGATCGAGCCTCCGAGGGCAAGCGCGCGGAACCGCCTGATTGGAAAATCGAGGTAGGCGTTGCGGCTTGGTCGTAGCGTTCGGAGGTCCGAGGGGCTGGCTCCCGAACCGCCTGCCGGCCGTTCACGGTCTGGCTTGATAACGAGGTGCCAGCCTGCCGGGTCTCGCCGTGGCGTGGCTCGTAAGAGGCGCGACGCTGATCCGGAATCAGGCATGCCCGCCACGGTCCTTCCCCCAGATGATGACGAAGGAGCGGGCTGATGGCAGCAGTAATGATCGGTGTCGATCCGCACAAGGCCTCGCACCCGGCGGTGGCGATCGGCGCGGCCGGGGAACCGCTGGGCCAGCTGCGCGTGCGCGCCTCGGCGGCCCAGGCCGGGCGGCTCGTGGCATGGGCCGCATCCTGGCCCGAGCGGACCTGGGCAGTCGAGGGCGCCGGCGGCCTGGGTTACCTGCTGGACTGGCAGCTGGTGGCCGCGGGCGAGCTCGTGCTCGATGTGCAGCCCAAGCTGGGCGCCCGGGTGCGGCTGCTGGCGACCGGGGCGAGTAACAAGAACGACCCCAACGACGCCCGCTCCGTCGCGATCGCGGCGCTGCGCTCAGCCACCCCGCGGCAGGTGGCAGCCGAGAACCACGCGGCCGTGCTCAAGCTGTGGTCCAAGCGCCACCGTGACCTGGGCCGGACCCGGACGCAGGTCGCCTGCCGGCTCCACGCGGTGCTCTGCGAGCTGGTCCCCGGCGGCATCTCCAAGGAGATCACCGCAGCTAAGGCCGCACATGTCCTGGAGTCGATCAAGCCGTCAGGTGCCGTTGCGCTGGCCCGCTGCGAGCTCGCCGCCGCGTTCCTCGGCGACCTGCGCCGCATCGATGCCCAGATGCGCGACACCAAGAAGCGTCTCGCGGTGACGGTCAGGGCTTCGGGCACCACGCTCACCGAGATCTTCGGCGTCGGGCCGGTCATCGCCGCCACCATGATCGGCTACGTAGCCGACGCTTCCCGCTTCCCCGGCCGGGACCGGTTCGCCGCCTGCAACGGCACCGCGCCCATCGAGGTGTCGTCGCGGGAACCGGAAGATCCACCGGCTGTCGCGGCGCGGGAACCGGCGCCTCAACCACGCCGTCCACATGGCCGCGGTCACCCAGATCCGCTACCGCCACAGCGACGGCCGCACCTACTACGACCGCAAGCCCGCCGAGGGCAAGACCCCCGAAGAAGCGCTCCGCTGCCTCAAGCGGCGCGTCAGCGACGCCATCTACGCCCGCCTGCAGGCCGACGCGCGGAGGGCCGCCGCATGTGCCAGGACAAGGGGCCCGGGAGGGCAACCGGGGAACGACTCTGTCGCCAGCGCGGCCGGCTCACACCCCGAAAACCAGCTCTTCGGCCAAGCCACTCCCGAGCCCGGCACCACCCTACGACCCCCGGCCCGACCCGCACGCACCCGCCCGGCACCAGCCCCGAAGAAAAACCGGCAAGGCCCTTGACACAAAGAGGCTTCGTTATGCGCGGATTTCGGCTCGAGGCCGATCATGATGCTGGCCGTCCAGTTCCGGGCGTTCTGTGCGCCCGTGAGCCGGGCGGGCGGGGTCGCTGGTTACCTCTGGGGGTTGACGGCGGTTGGCCGGGTCAGTCGAGGTAGTCCCGGAGGAGGTTGGATCGGGACGGGTGCCGCAGCTTCGACATGGTCTTGGACTCGATCTGCCGGATGCGCTCCCGGGTGACCCCGTAGACCTTGCCGATCTCGTCGAGGGTCTTGGGCTGCCCGTCGGTCAGCCCGAACCGCATGGACACCACGCCGGCCTCGCGATCGGACAGGGTGTCGAGCACCGAGTGCAGCTGCTCCTGCAGCAGCGTGAAGCTGACCGCCTCACCGGGCTGGATGGCCTCGGAATCCTGGATCAGGTCGCCGAACTCGCTGTCGCCGTCCTCGCCGAGCGGGGTGTGCAAGGAGATCGGCTCCCGGCCGTACTTCTGCACCTCGATGACCTTCTCCGGAGTCATGTCCAGCTCGGCCGCGAGCTCCCCGGGGGTGGGCTCGCGGCCCAGGTCCTGCAGCATCTGCCGCTGCACCCGGGCCAGCGTGCTGAGGACCTCGACCATGTGCACCGGAATCCGGATGGTCCTGGCCTGGTCAGCCATCGCTCGGGTGATGGCCTGCCGGATCCACCAGGTGGCATAGGTGGAGAACTTGTAGCCCTTGGTGTAGTCGAACTTCTCCACGCCACGGATCAGGCCGAGGGTGCCTTCCTGGATCAGATCCAGGAACAGCATCCCCCGGCCGGTGTACCGCTTGGCCAGCGAGACCACCAGCCGCAGGTTGGCCTCCACCAGGTGGTTCTTGGCCCGCCTGCCGTCCTCGGCGACCTGCTCAAGGTCGATGCGCTGGCCGGGACGCAGCACCCCGCTGCCTTCGGCGAGCTTTTCCTCGGCGAACAGCCCGGCCTCGATCCGCTTGGCCAGCTCGACCTCCTGCCCGGCGCTGAGCAGCGGCACCTTGCCGATCTGCCTGAGGTAGTCCTTGACCGGGTCGGCGGTAGCCCCGGCGGCTGCCACCCGCGCGGCGGGCAGGTCCTCGTCGTCATCGCCGACAATGAACGGCTCGTCCTGGCTCTCCTGGCCCGCCGCCTGCGGCGGGCGGCCAGCGGCAGCCGCGACGCCGCCCTGGCCGGTGCCTGGCTGCTGCCCGCCGGGCGCCTCCTGCGCGGCGCCGGGCTCATCTTGGGCAGAGCCTGAGCTCGCCCTTTCGATCCGGGCGGCGGGCAGCGGCCCGCCGGTCTCAACAGCGTCGCCGTCCCGGCCGGGGCCGGCCGGGTCATTCAAGCCCATGGCAGCGCCGATACCACCGCCGGCGGCTGCGGCGAGCTGTGGCTCATCTGCCAGCCCGGGGGCAGCTGCACCCGGCCCGGCTTCGGCGCAGCGACCAGCTAGCTGGCGGGAGCGGACGGCCCGCGCACGGCTGGCCGATGCCGTCCCGGAGCCTGCAGCGCCTGCCACCGCGATCACCTCTTCGATCGCCGGACCGCAGCACGCCGAGCCTGGCTCGACGGCTGGCTGGCCGGGCTGGCTGGCGACACGGGCATCCTCTCCCGAATATGCGGGGCGACAAGGCGGGACATACTGCTGAAATCGGCGCTGTCAGCCAGGTGCCGGAAGACACGATGACAGGAAAAATCAGGGCGGCTGCCTCGTCCTCCCCCCACACTAGGCGCAGTCAGCGACGGCCCGGACGCCGCCGGGGCGCCAGGTCATCCAGATAGCTGCCGGATTTGCCCGCACCCGCCGCAACCCCTTGAGCTCCCCCCGGTTTCCCAGACCGATGTGCCCCGGGGGTTTCCTGGAGCCGGGTTGCCGGATTCTGGTCACGCCACGGGCGGGATTCTGGCTGGCCCGAAGCTCGTATCCGATCCGGAGTGAACATGCCCGGGATGAGGGACAGCCGCGCCGGTTGTCACCGCGACCGATCCCGGCGTACCGGGCGCGGGGGCCGGTGCCCGGCGTCCTCGCCGCGGCCGCCCAAGGGCCTGCCCGCGGGCACGGCCAGCCGGATCCCATCGCGGCGCCGGGCAGGCTGGCCGTCACGCCGGCCGCGCGGGCAGCCGCACCGCTGACAACCGCGCAGGATCACCACGACGGTCGCGCTGCGCCCGTGGTCACTGTCCGGCGCCGGAAGAACCCTGGACGGCAGATCACAACCGTGACCGGATCCCGGGTCGGGGTCGGGCGCGCGCCCGGGCACTCCGCGAGCACTGCGGGCGGGACGGGTCGCCCCCGGCGGGCAGCTCATCCGGGGAGACCGCGATCCGCCCAGCATCCTCAATCGGCCGAATCTGCATGCCCGATGGTGATCATCCAGGAGTACGAGGGCTCGCGCTAACCCGGCTCCGGGCCCGCGCGGGCGGGCAAATGCGGGCGGGCCATTCAGGCGCGCTGCCGCGCGCGGCCTGCCGCCGTGACCGTCAGCAGCGCAGTCAGCCCGAGGCTCAGTCAGCTGGCTGGCGGCGCATCGCATCCCCGCGGCGCGCCACCGGCTGATCTGCACGCTGTACGCCGCGCACGCGTTCGCTGGCCGCCGCGCGTTCGCTCCCGGCGTAGCTGGGAACACTGCCCTCATGCCCCGCGCGGGCTAGCCTGCGGAAGGGACGAGCAAGACTTCAGTTGCCTCCCCGGATCGCTCGGTGAGGGAGCGACGAGATGTTCGAGAGGTTTACCGACCGGGCGCGGCGGGTTGTGGTGCTGGCTCAAGAAGAGGCCAGGATGCTCAACCACAACTACATCGGCACCGAGCACATTCTGCTCGGCCTGATCCATGAGGACGAGGGCATAGCCGCCAAGGCGCTCCAGGCGCTGGGGATCAGCCTGGAGGCGGTGCGGCAGCAGGTCGAGGAGATCATCGGCCAGGGCCAGCAGGCGCCGTCCGGGCACATCCCGTTCACCCCGCGGGCCAAGAAGGTGCTGGAGCTCTCGCTGCGCGAGGCGCTGCTGCTGGGTCACAACTACATCGGCACCGAGCACATCCTGCTCGGCCTGATCCGCGAGGGTGAGGGCGTCGCCGCGCAGGTGCTGGTCAAGCTGGGCGCGGATCTGAGCAGGGTCCGCCAGCAGGTGATCCAGCTGCTGCACGGCGACCAGGGCCAGGAGCCGGCCGCCGCGGTCGCGCCGTCCGAGACGGCGCCGTCCACCTCCCTGGTGCTCGACCAGTTCGGCCGCAACCTGACCCAGGGCGCGCGCGAGGGCAAGCTCGACCCGGTGATCGGCCGGGAGAAGGAAATCGAGCGGGTCATGCAGGTACTGTCCCGGCGCACCAAGAACAACCCCGCCCTGGTCGGCGAGCCCGGCGTCGGCAAGACCGCCGTGGTGGAGGGCCTCGCGCAGAAGATCGTCTAGGGCGAGGTGCCGGAGACCCTCAAGGACAAGCAGCTGTACACGCTGGATCTCGGCGCGCTGGTCGCCGGCTCGAGGTACCGGGGGGATTTCGAGGAGCGGCTGAAGAAGGTGCTGAAGGAGATCCGGACCCGCGGGGACATCATCTTGTTCCTCGACGAGCTGCACACCCTCGTGGGCGCCGGCGCGGCGGAGGGCGCGATCGACGCGGCGTCGATCCTGAAGCCGATGCTGGCCAGGGGCGAGCTGCAGACGATCGGCGCGACGACGCTGGATGAGTACCGCAAGTACCTGGAGAAGGACGCCGCGCTGGAGCGGCGGTTCCAGCCGATCCAGGTGGCCGAGCCGACGATCGCGCACACCATCGAGATCCTCAAGGGCCTGCGGGACAGGTACGAGGCGCATCACCGGGTGTCGATCACCGACGCCGCGCTGGTCGCCGCCGCGCAGCTGGCCGACCGCTACGTCAGCGACAGGTTCCTGCCGGACAAGGCGATCGACCTGATCGACGAGGCCGGATCCCGGATGCAGATCCGGCGGATGACCGCGCCGCCGGATCTACGCGAGCTCGACGAGAAGATCGCCGATGTGCGGAGGGAGAAGGAGTCGGCCACTGACTCGCAGGACTTCGAGAAGGCGGCCGCGCTGCGCGACAGCGAGCATCAGTTGATCGTGAAGAAGGATGCCAGGGAGAAGGAGTGGAAGGCCGGCGACATGGACGTCGTCGCCGAGGTGAACGAGGAGCTGATCGCGGAGGTGCTGGCGATGGCGACCGGCATCCCGGTGTTCAAGCTGACCGAGGAGGAGTCGCAGCGGCTGCTGCGGATGGAGGACGAGCTGCACCGCCGGGTGATCGGCCAGGACGACGCGATCAAGGCGCTGTCGCAGGCCATCAGGCGGACCCGGGCCGGGCTGAAGGACCCGAAGCGGCCAGGCGGGTCGTTCATCTTCGCCGGCCCGTCCGGGGTCGGCAAGACCGAGCTGTCCAAGACGCTGGCGGAGTTCTTGTTCGGTGATGAGGACGCGCTGATCCAGCTCGACATGAGCGAGTACATGGACAAGCACACGGTGTCGCGGCTGTTCGGCTCCCCGCCCGGGTACGTCGGCTACGAGGAGGGCGGCCAGCTCACCGAGAAGGTCCGCCGCAAGCCGTTCTCGGTCGTCTTGTTCGACGAGGTCGAGAAGGCGCACCAGGACATCTTCAACTCGCTGCTGCAGATCCTGGAGGACGGGCGGCTCACCGACGCGCAGGGCCGGACGGTGGACTTCAAGAACACCGTGATCATCATGACCACGAACCTCGGCACCCGGGACATCTCCAAGGGGGTCTCGGTTGGTTTCGGTCCGGCGCACGAGGCCAAGGGCTCGCACGACCGGATGAAGGCCAAGGTGACCGAGGAGCTGAAGCAGCACTTCCGGCCCGAGTTCCTCAACCGGGTCGATGACACGATCGTGTTCCGCAAGCTCAGCCGGGAGGAGATCGTCACCATCGTGGACCTGATGATCGCCAAGGTGGATCAGCGGCTGAAGGACCGCGACATGGGCCTGGAGCTGCGGCCGGCCGCCAAGGTGCTGCTGTCCGAACGGGGCTACGACCCGGTGCTCGGCGCCCGGCCGCTGCGCCGCACGATCCAGCGGGAGATCGAGGACAGCCTGTCGGAGAAGATCCTGTTCGGCGAGCTGAAGGCCGGCCAGATCGTGATGGTCAACGTCGAGGGCACTGGGGACGACGCCAAGTTCACGTTCAAGGGGGTGGCCAAGCCCCAGGCCGTGCCAGACGCGCCGCCCGCTGCGATCAAGAGCAAGGCAGCCGCCGGCGGGACGACAGGCGCCTGACCAACGGCGAGTAGCACCACCCGGTAGCGGTTAAGCAGCCGCTCCCGGGGCATTCTGCGGTCGCTGACACGACTTCGGCCGGAGCTCGTCGTCGATGCCGGCCTGCTTCACCCTGCGGGGTTTCAAAACTCGGTTACCGTCACTGGCCTGCGGTTTCGTGACCTCAAGTGTTGATCTCTACGCAGCCTTCCTGTACCCGCTGATCAGCCCGCCGAGGACTCGCCGTCGCCGTACGTTTCCCTCGCTCAGGCCGGCGACAAAGGCCGGGTCGATCTCATCGGCGCGAGGCGGCCGTAGATCCCGGGCACGGTGCGGCCGGTGCTGGCTGTAGTGGCGGGTGTACTCATACAGCACGGCATGCAGGTGCCGCTGTCGGTAGTCAGCGTCCGTCATGGATGGCCATCCCGCCCCTCGGCCTCCTGGGGCCGGCTGGCCGGAGACGGCCACGCTCTCACGGCAGATGAGGACGTTCTCAGCACCGCGACCCCGCCGCATAATTATTAAGGCTGGTCGGCTTCGCGTAGGCCCGAGCTGTCGGTTACCGGACGACCGGGAAAACCGATTACCCCTCCGATAACAGCGCGCCGAGCCGCCTTACCTGCATCCGGCTGTGACCGCAAGCGTTCGATTTCTGGGGTTCACGGTCATGATCACCTTGGTCTGGGGATGCCTGAGTCTGCTCCCTGTCCCCTGATAGCTGCCGGTTCTGCGAGCCGGGCGGGCGGGTCAAAGGGGCGCGCAGCGCCCGCGCAGCGGCGCCGCAGGCGCCCTTGACGCGACCGTCCGGGAGCGGATCATGCCGGGCGGCAGGGGGCAGGGAGGTCGGTGGTGGTGCGGGATGTGGTTCAGCGGTTCAGGCTGGCGGCCTTTCTGTGCGGGGTGATCAGCCGTGGCGGCCGGGGGCGGGGCCAGGAGCAGCCAGCCTTACCTAGGTCCGCGGGGCACAGGCGCTGCCCCGGCGACATGATGATTGATTGGGTGTCCCCGGCTTGCGGGGATGCGGCCGCTCAGTCTAATCAGGCCGTCCGCCTGGCCCGTTGAGGCCGGCAGCGGCTGACAGCGGCTCGGCGGGAGCTGGCCGCGGTGGTCCCCATCGGGTGAATGCGGCTGCGGCGGGCCCGGCCGGCCGGCGCGGTCACGGCTGGTCACCATGGCAGAGGGGGGTCTCAGGCGGCGGCGAGCGCGTCGTCGCCGAGCTCGGCCAGGATGTGGCAGGCCTGCCGGAGGATCTTGCGGGCCTCGGACAGCGCGGCGCGCTTGCCGTTGCAGCGGTCCTTAACCTGGGCGTAGTAGCGGTGGTCAGGGGCCGAGGACCGGGCGTGGGTCTTGCCGGCCTCATAGACCGCCCAGCGCAGCACCGGCGGTCCCTGCCGGGACAGCCGCCCGGGCGGGCCCTTGCGGTCGGAGGAGTAGACGGTGACGTCCAGCCCGGCGAACCGGACCGCCTTGCGGGAGGAGGAGAACCGGCCTTCCCCGGCCAGCCAGCAGGTCATCGCCAGCGCGGTGACCGGCCCGACCCCGTACAGCCGCGCGGCCAGGACCTTCGCGCCGGTCAGGTGCCGGGCGGCGTCCAGCAGCTGGTGCCGCAGCTCGTGCAGCCGGGCCTCCAGCGCGTCGGTCATGTCCAGGGCGGTGGCGACCTGCAGCTGCCCGGCCGGGGACAGATGGGCGGCCGCGGCCGCCCGCAGCGCGGCCACGCCCTGCTCGCTGCGCAGCGCACCCTCGCCCAGGGCCGGGGCGCCCTGGTGGAACAACACCGCGTGGATCCGCTGCACCCAGGCGGTGTGCTCGGCCCGCAGGTCGTGGTAGGTCTCCAGCAGCGCCCGGCATTCCAGGATGTGACCGGGCGGGATCCAGCACTCCGGCAGGCGTCCCTCGGCCAGCAGCATCCGCAGGTGCCGGCAGTCGGTCTTGTCGGTCTTGGCGTGCCGCTTGCGGCCGCGGGCGAAGGCGGTGTCCGCCGGCTCGGCCAGATGCGCCGTGATCCCGGCCGCGGCCAGTTCCTCGGCGACATACCGCCACCCGGTGCACCCCTCGACCGCGAACGCGGCATCCTCACGGCCGGCGAACCGCGCCAGCCAGGCCCGCAGGTGCTCCCGGTCCGCCGGGCTGATCTGGCCCCGCTGCACCTGCCCGGTCACCGTGTCGAGGTAGTCGAAAGTGATCTGCTTCCGGTGGATATCCAGCCCGCCTACGATGGGCATCGGGACCTCCTCAAGCTCCGGAGGGCGCACGCACGCGCCCCATGCGAATTGCCTACGCGGTCAATCCTGACGCGCGTCTGAGCTGGGGAGGTCTCCCGGCACCTGGCCGCCGACCTCAGCTCAGTCCGGCCCGATGCATGTCATCTAATTGTGACTGAGGTGCGTTGCGGTGTTTGCCGTAGCGTTCGAGAGGTCCGACGGGCTGGCTCTCGAACCGCCTGCCGGCCGCGGCAGCGTCGCGGTCTGGCTTTAGAACGAGGTGCCAGCCTGTCGGGTCTTGCCGTGGCGTGGCTCGAAAGAGGCGCGAGCGCTAGCAGATCCGGTATTAGGCATGCCCGCCACGGTCCTCCCATTTCTGGTGACGATGCTGGAGCGTGCTGATGACGGCAGTGATGATCGGGATCGATCCGCATAAGGGCTCGCACACGGCGGTGGCGATCAGCGCGGCGGAAGAACCGCTGGGCGAGCTGCGGGTCCGCGCCTGCGCCGCCCAGGCCGCAGCTGGTCGGGTGGGCGGCACCGTGGCCGGAGCGGACTTGGGCGGTGGAGGGCGCCGGCGGGCTGGGTCACCTGCTGGCCCAGCAGCTGGTCGCCGCCACGCTGGCCGGCAATCCCCTGGGGGCATCAAGCAGGCACTGCAAGACCTCATCAAACCATCCCTATTTTCACAACGTGCAAGACGCGAGCGAGTTCTGGTACGCGGATTTCACTAAATGGGTCTGGAAAAAGGGCGGGGTAACTAGCAAGCTCAGGATACTGACCCCGGCGGCGGCGAGCTTCTACGCCTGGGGCGCCGATCACGGTGAGCACATATCCTTCGGCGGGACCCCCGAAACCGGCGATGCAGTGATCCTCTACCCGCCCGGCACCAAGGCACCCAACGGCAGCTACGCCGACCACGTCGGCATCGTGACCGCGGTCCACCCCGACGGCACCGTGAACCTGGTCAACGGGGACTTCCTCGGCGCCTCCAACATCTCGGTCCAGTACAACACCCACGTCCGCCTCTCAACGTGGGCCTCGAGGGTCGAGGGCAACAAGGGCGAGAAGTGGGCCTTCGTCTCCCCACTCCTATAACCATGCGCCAACGGTGAGCAGCCCGCATCCGGGCTGCTATCAGGCACACGTGCCCCCGGTCGGGATTATCTGGGCGCAGCCGGCAACGTGGCCGGCTCTGTCGCTAACCACTCATACTCGGCCGATCCGGTGGCACGCCGGTCCCGAGATCGAATCACGGCCGGTGATTGACGCTGATCCGCGCAATGTGCGCAAGTATCCGCCGTTAGGCGCGGCTGCGGGGGTCTAGTTCGTGCGGACCGGCGCCCGCACAGATCTGGTACTTCTGCCGGCTAAGTGGACGCTGCTCGAGCCGACTGGAAGATGGCAGGCAAGCACGGACAGCAAGGTTTTACCGGTCCTCGTCGTCGTCGCCCGGCGGATATGTGCCGGCCAGGTTCGGCAGCATTGGTGGGCATCAGCAACTACGGGTTGGTGTAGCCGCTCGTGTCGGCTGCGGCGGTCGCGGCCTGGTGGTTCTGGGTGCCGTGCAGGAACACGGTGGTGATGAGCGCGGCGGCTTTCTCGGTGCCGGCCTGGTGGTCGGCGGCCATGCGGCCTGCGGCCCGGAGCAGGTAGCCGAGCAGGTAGCCGAGTTCGCCGGCGGTGAGGTCGCTGCGGAGGGTCTGGTCGTCGATGCCGCGGCGCAGCACCGCCTGGATCATGGTCCCGATCTGCTGTTCGACGGCGCCGGCGGGGTCGGCCTGGTCGGCGACGGCGGCGTACTTGCTGCCGGCCGCGGCGACGACGCGGGCGATGCGGGCGATCGCTTCGGGCACGGGGACGGCGTCCAGGCCGGCCTCGGCGAGCCGGGTGGCGGCCTCGTTGAGGCCGGCGGTGGTCAGGGCCGCCAGCAGCTGCTCCCGGGTCGGGAAATACCGGTACAAGGTGGCCCGGGACACGCCGGCGGCCGCCGCGACGTCGGCCATGCTGGGCTGCTTGCCGCCAGCGGCCAGCAGGTCCGCGGCCACGTCGAGGATCGTCTCGGCGACCCGTTCCTGGACGGCTGTGCTCTTCGTCATGCTCCAGAGTTTACATCACTGACTCGATGCTAGACAATCTGACTCAGATATGAGACGTTAATGTCTTGTAAAGAGAGTAATGCGTCTAGAGACAGAAGACGGACATGGCTTCGATGGCTCGCTGGTGCTGCCGGCGCCGGGCATGGGTTCTGATCGGATGGCTGGCACTGCTGGTGGTGCTGGGGGCGGGCGGCCGGGCCGCCGGGCCGGCGTACTCCGACAACCTCACCCTGCCGGGAACCGGGTCCACGGCCGCGCTGCACCTGGAGGAACAGGCATTCCCCGGGCACGCCGGCGACCAGGACACGATCGTCTGGCGGGCCAGCCACGGCAGCGTGCGCGCCCCGGCGGTCCGCGCCGAGATCACGGCCATGCTGGCCAGGGTCGCCGCCGCGCCCGGGGTGGCGTCGGTGATCAGCCCGTACTCCGCCCGCGGCGCCGCCCAGGTCAGCCGCGACGGGCAGACCGGCTACGCCACCGTCGTGTTCGACGCCCAGGCCAACAGCCTGCCCGCAGCCGAGGTCACCCGCGTCGTCCACCTCGCCGAGGCGGCCCGGGCCCCCGGCCTGCAGGTCGACCTGGGCGGCCAGGCGGTGGAGAACGCGCTGCGGCCCTCGGTCGGCATCAGCGCGGCCGTCGGGGTGGTGGCCGCGGCGGTGGTGCTGTTCATCGCGTTCGGCTCGCTGCTGGCCATGCTGCTGCCGCTGGCGGTCGCGATCGCCGGCCTGGCCTCCGGCCTGATGACGGTCGGGCTGGCGTCGCACGCGGTGAGCATTCCCTCGATCGGACCGACGCTGGGCGTCCTGATCGGACTGGGCGTGGGCATCGACTACGCGCTGTTCATCGTCACCCGGCACCGCAACAACCTCAAGGCCGGGATGACACCGCCCGACGCGGCGGCCGGCGCGCTGAACACCTCCGGCCGCGCGGTCCTGTTCGCCGGCACCACGGTGTGCATCGCCCTGCTCGGGATGCTCGTGCTGCGCGTCGGCTACGTTGCCGGCCTGGGCATCGCCGCGGCGATCACGGTCCTGTTCACGGTCGCCGCCGCCACCACCCTGCTGCCCGCGCTGCTCGGCTTGCTGGGCCTGCGAGTGCTGTCCCGCCGGGAACGCCGCCGGCTGGCCGCCGGCCGCCGCGCCCACGACGGCGCGTCCACCTGGTGGGCCCGGCTGGCCGCGTTCGTGCAGCGCCACCCCGCCCCGCTGGCTACCGCAGCCGCCGCGGTGATGGTCGTGCTCGCCATCCCGGTGCTGTCGCTGCGGCTGGGCTCCTCCGACGCGGCCAACGACCCGGCCGCCTCCACCACCCACCACGCCTACCAGCTGCTCGCCGACGGTTTCGGCCCCGGCTTCAACGGGCCCCTGCAGCTGGCCGGGACCACCAGCACCCCCGCTGATGCCGCCGCGTTCGCCCGGCTAGCCGACACGCTGAAGACCGAGCCCGGCATCGCCGCGGTCTCCGCGGCCGTCCCCGGCCCCGGCGCCTCGGTGATCAGCGTGACACCTGCCACCTCGCCGGAGGCCGCAGCCACCAGCACCCTCATCGGCCACTTGCGCGACGCCGTCATCCCCGCCGCCGAGCACGGCACCGGGCTGCGCGTCTACGTCGGCGGCATCACCGCCACCAACGGCGACTTCGCCGCCGTCATCGGCCACAAGCTACTGCTGTTCATCGGAGTCATCCTCGGCCTGGGGTTCCTGCTGCTGCTGCTGGCCTTCCGCAGTCTCCTGATCCCCGCGGTAGCGGCGGTGATGAACCTGCTCGCCGCGGGCGCCTCCTTCGGCGTGCTGGTCGCCATCTTCCAGTACGGCTGGGGCCTGCGGCTGCTCAACCTCGGCCAGGCCGGCCCGGTCGAATCGTTCCTGCCCGTCCTGATGCTCGCCGTCCTGTTCGGCCTGTCCACTGACTACGAGGTGTTCCTGGTCTCCCGGATCCGCGAGGAATGGGCCGCCACCGGCGACAACCACCAGGCGGTCCGCACTGGCCAGGCCAGCACCGGCCGGGTCATCATCGCCGCCGCCACCATCATGATCCTGGTGTTCGGCGCGTTCATCCTGTCCGGGCAGCAGATCACCGGCGAGTTCGGCATCGGCCTGGCGGCCGCGGTCCTGCTCGACGCGTTTATCTTGCGCACCGTCCTGGTCCCGGCCCTGATGCACCTGTCCGGCCGCGCGAACTGGTGGCTGCCCGGCTGGCTGGACCGCATCCTCCCGCACCTGTCCATCGAGCCCGCCACCCAGCCACCCGCCCCGGCCGGCCCGGCGCCCGCCATGGCAGCCGCACGCCACCCGGCACTCAGCGGCAGGAAGCCGGACTAGTTGCCCGCGCCGCATCCAGCAGAGCTAGTCCGCCAGGGACCGGCCCGGCTATCCCCCGAGCCGGGCCGGTCCCGCAGTTAACACCTGGCGCGGGCCTCGCATCTCCGCAGTCGGTCAGCCTGGTTTGCCTGTGACACGTACCGGCCCCAGAGCAGGTAGCGGATCATGCCGAGATCAGGAGGATGGGCACAATGAGCCTGGCTCCGGTTCTCCGGACAGCCCGTCCGGGAACCGGGCCAGGCTCACAACGTGAGAGGAGCAGCAGGTGTTCGCTCATAGGATCGTGGACTTCACGGGCCCCGATGACGTTCAGTGGGCCGAAGTTGACGAGCCCGCCGCCGACGGTGGCGTGCTGATCGATGTAGCGGCCGCCGGCGTGTCGTTCGCGGACTTGCTGCAGACCAGGGGCGCCTACCAGATGAAAGTGCCTCTTCCGTATACCCCCGGCATGGACGCCGCCGGGGTGGTCCGGTCCGCCCCGCCCGGCACCGGGCTGACCGCGGGTCAGCGCGTAGCGATGCTGCTGGACTACGGGTGCTGGCAGGAGGTCGTGTCTGCTCCGGCAGCAAGGGTGCTGCCATTGCCGGACGGCATGAACTTCGAAGCGGGCGCGGCCGCCCCCCTGAACTACCTGACCGCGCTGTTCGCGCTGGCCCGGCGGGCACACGCACAACCGGGGGACACGCTGCTGGTGCACGGCGCCGCGGGAGGCGTCGGGACCGCCGCGATCCAGCTCGGGCGGGCCCTCGGGCTGCGCACGCTCGCGGTCGTCAGTGAGAAAGCTAAGAAGGAGTTCGCCTTGCAGTGCGGCGCCCACCACGCCGTCCTCAGCGGCGGCTGGCTCACCGCGGTGCGCGACCTGATCGGGGAACGGGCGGTCAACATCGTGGTCAACCCGGTCGGCGGAGACCGGATGACCGACAGCCTCCGCTCGCTGGCACCCGAAGGACGGCTCGTCGTGGTGGGATTTACCGGGGGCGAGATCCCCACCGTCAAGGTGAACCGGCTCCTGCTGGGCAACACCAGCGTGCTGGGCGCCGCCTCACGGGAGTTTTTCGAGCAGCAACCGGCAGCACTGGCCGCCCTGTGGGCCCAGCTGGCCAAGCTGCGACGCGCCGCAACGCTGCCCGATCCTCCCGTCGAGCCATACCCGTTCGCTGACGCCCGCAGCGCCCTGCGCACAATCGCCGACCGCAAAGCCCAGGGCAAGATCGTGCTGAGCAGGCAGGCGCAACTTCAACCTGTGCGGTGAGACAAGGCCCGCGCCGCTTCGGGCATCCCTCACCAGGGCCAATACCAAGCCGAGCGCTCGCCTGATATTGGCTCGTAAGCGGCGAAGCCCGGCAGCCGGGCGCGCCCTCAAGCTCGTAGCGGACTATCGGCGCTATCCGGAACCACGTCGACCCGGTACACAAAAGGGAGTAAAGCCTCAGCGGACGCCAGCCCGCACGGGCGGCGGTGTCCGAGGCACCGTCCGGCAAAAGTGAGAGTCCGGTGCCGGCGGAGACCCAGTGATCCGCGCCAAGATCTACCCAGACCTCGACCGGCGCCTGCACCATGGCCCAAGCAGCAAGCGAAGGCGCGTCACTGGCCGCGGAGCCCGCGTAGCTGCCAGCGCCCAGAACCGGTGGATCTGAACGCCAACTTCGAGGATCTGGATCCACAGAGGACCAGCGCCTATTCGGCGTTATGCGCATAGCAACCGACTGATAACAGATTGCGCATCACGGTCTGTCACTGTCGCCTGCCGCGCCCAATGGCGAAAGCCATGGAGCAGAGCGCCCCCGGCATATCGACAGTGGCCTGTTTCTCTGCCCGCCGAAGGCTGCACCTCGACCGCATGGCTCCCCGTTTGGCTCCCGGTGACGGGCCGCCAGTGCGGCGCAGGCCGGTGGACCACCGTCCTACCTGGTGAGGGCATCGGCCGACGCATCCTCTAGGGCCGCATCAGATATGAGTGATTGCCTGTGAGCAGTATATCATTATATTGACAATAGTTTCGAAAAGGATTGTTGAACTGGACTGTTCGCGCCCCGAGCAGGATTCGAACCTGCGGCCTACTGCTTAGGAGGCAGCCGCTCTATCCACTGAGCTATCGGGGCCGGGCGAGGCCTTAGCTTACCTGCACAAACGCACAACGACCGCACTGGTGGTGGTGCCGGGTGAGCCTCTCGGCGCCACGCATACTGTCTTGCCGCCGGAGCCCCGCGATCTTGCTGCCGGAGCCGCGCGCAGCCCCGGGCGACGCGCTCCGCCGCCCGAGCGACCGAACGGTTCAGCCTGCAGTCGCGACCCTGCCCGGGCTGACGAATATCATCCCCTGTGGCTCGAATTCGGGACCGCGGAGCGGCACGCGGGTGATGTGCCCGGTCCAGGGGTTCAGCGAGCCCAGGTAGTTGGGCGGGAAGCCGGGCGCCGGGCAGGTGGACGGCGCGTTGTCAGCATCGCAGGGCGTGACGGCGACGAAGACGGAACGCGGCGGAAACTTGCCCGTCACCACATCAACGGTGTCGCCGCTGGTGTCCGCGCCATAGAGGCGCCCGGCCCGGCTGCGCGCCCAGGCGGTGTCATCGACCGATTGCGACAGCCGCAGCACCGCCAGGCGGCTCCCGAACTTGCCGCCGCGCTGCACGAAGATCTGCTCCTTGTCACCCTGGCTGGTCAGCATGAACTCGCCGGCGAACCGCGGGCCCGTTCCCGGTACCACCTCGTTGGAATCTGGGTCGGTCAGGGCCAGCCGGACCGCCGAGCCCTGCCCAGAGCCCACGTTGGCGACAGTGGCGCGGGCCTCGTCGTAGAACACCGGCGAGACCGTAGCGACGTGAGTGGCACGGCTGAAGCGCACCGAGTACACGGCCGGATAAGTCGGCTGCGGCGCAGGCTTGCCTGTTGTGCCGGGCGCGGAGGCGCTGACCAGCACCCGGCCGTGATAGATCGAGATCGCGTCGGTACCGCCCGCGTGCGGGAGCGGCTCGTTGTACTGGTAGTGCTGGATCTGCACCCGCGCCGGAGCACCGGGCTTGATCGTGTAGATGCTGGAGTTGGCGTCCTCGTTCACCGTGGCGATGACCAGGCGTCCGCCGGGGTCGGCGGTCAGGCCGTCGCATTTGCCCTTGATATCCCACTGCCGGATCACCCGGCCGGCGGGCGTGAACTCCACGACCGTGCTGAAGGTGTTGCCGTCGGCGCTGGGCTGGCCCTGCGGGCCGACCCCGTTCTGGAAGGCCGTGTAGACGTGGCGGCCCAGCACCGTGAGGTCATCAGGGTCCGCGAGCGGCTCGGAACGCGGCTTGGCCGAGCCAACCGGGACGAACTTGTGCCGGAGCTTCTTGCCATTCAGGATCTGCCGCACCTGGTAATGCGACGCCGTCAGCTGCCGGGGCGCCTGGTGCGGGACCGCGGAGACGGGTGATGCGGCTGCGATCGCGGTGGTGCTGAGGAGCGGGCCCGCCAAGGCGGTGACCGCGGCAGTACCGAAGATCATTACGGAGCGCCGGGTCATGGTAGGCACGAGGTCTCTTTCCGGGCTGCGGAGAACGTGAACCAGACCAGTCGTACCGCGTTCACCTGGCGGGACGCCGACTGCTGACCAGCCGGCAGGTGAACGGGAGCCGAATCTGTCCAGGTCGCCGCAACCTCGGGATGAATTCACCTGATTGGCCTGGATTTGCCGGTCACCGGCGCGAGATACTCGCCTTGCGGAGGCCGGCCCTGGCCCTGCGGTTGTCACGGTCGCCAGAGCGATCTCCCAGCCCGAAGGAGGACCGGGCCATGAGCTTGCACCTGTCGAGTCAGGCCTGCCGGCGCGCCGCGGTATTAGCTGCCGCCTGCCTACTTGCTCTGCCGCTGACCGCGGTCGCCACGACGGCGGCGGCCGCAGCGGCCACCGCAGCGTCGGCCACTGCCGCGCGAACCGGGCCGGCGAATACCTGGGCACCCACGGCGGCGCCGATGTCGGTCGCCCGCACGGGACAGACCGCGACGCTCCTGACCAGCGGCAAGGTGCTCATCGCGGGCGGCGGAAGCGCCTCCGCCGAGCTTTACGATCCGGCCACGCGCACCTTCGCGCCGACCGGGAGCATGTCGGTCGCCCGCAGCGAAGCCACTGCCACCTTGCTGACGGATGGTGAGGTGCTGGTGACCGGAGGATGCTGCACCCGCGCGGGCGGCGGCCTGTCCAGCGCAGAACTGTACAACCCGGCCACCGGGAAGTGGTCCCTGACCGGATCGATGGTCCACGCCCGCTACGACCAGACGGCCACCCTGCTGCCCGACGGGCAGGTCCTCGTGGCCGGCGGCGCCTGTAACGGCAGTCACTACGGCTGCGACGCAGGCAGTTTCCTGTCCAACCAGGCCAGCGCCGAGCTGTACAACCCGGCCACCGGCACCTGGGCGACGACGGGCAGCATGCACGCCGGCCGGATGCTGCACACCGCCACGCTGCTGCGCACCGGGGAGGTGCTTGTCGCCGGGGGGTTCACTACCTGCGACGACGACTTCTGCAGCGACACGGCCAGCGCCGAGCTGTACAACCCGGCCACCGGCACCTGGGCGAAGACCGGCTCGATGCACGCCGGACGCGAGCAGCAGACCGCCACCCTGCTGCGGAACGGGCTGGTCCTGGTTGCGGGCGGGCTTAACGAGGGCGGCTTCAGGGGTGCCGCCTTCAGCTTGTCCGACGCCGAGCTGTATGACCCGAGCACGGGAACCTGGACGGTCACCCAGCCGATGGCCGCGAAACGCTACGCACAGACGGCCACCCCGCTGAAGAACGGCTGGGTCCTGGTGACCGGCGGCCACACGTCCGTCGCAGGCGCCGAGACGGCCACCGCACAGATCTACGAACCCTCCCGCGGCATCTGGGTCACGCCCGGTCGCATGGGCACGGTCCGCGCCGGTGACACCGCCACTCTGCTGCGTGACGGGCAGGTCCTGGCGACCGGGGGCACCGGCCCGGACGGCCAGCCGCTGTCCACCGCTGAGGTATTCCTCGCCGGGCCGGGCCCGCTGGCCTACCTGAGCCCGGGTACCCTCGGTTTCGCTCCGCAGCAGGTCGGCACGACCAGCGCGGCGCAGGACTACACCGTCGCCAACGACGGCACCGCCGCCATGAACGTCAGCGGGCTCGACGTCTCCGGGCGGCACCCGAGCGACTTCGCGGGATCGACCGACTGCACCAGGGTCCCGCTCATCCCCGGCGCAACGTGCACTGTTTCCGTCCAGTTCGCGCCCACAACGCCCGGGCTGCGGGCCGCCAGGGTGTCCATCGCCGACAATGCCCCGCAGAGCCCGCAAGGAGCCGCCGTATCGGGATACGGCGCGGGGCCGAACACCTGGACGCCCACCGGATCCCTGCTCACCGCCCGGGACAGCTTCACCTCTACCGTCCTGCGCGGCGGCGACGTGCTGATCGCGGGGGGCGCGGTCAGCGTCGGCGCCAACCCGCTGACCGAAACCGAGCTGTACGACCCGGCCACCCACGCCTTCACCGCGACCGGCTCGCTCAGCACCGGCCGCACCGATGCGGTCGCCACCCGGCTGCGCGACGGCGACGTTCTCATCGCGGGCGGCCAGGGCAACAACTTCGCCGACCTGTCCAGCGCCGAGATCTACAACCCCGCCACCGGAAAGTGGCGGCCGACCGGGTCGATGAACGAGGGCGGCTACGCCCTCACCATGACTTTGCTGCCCGACGGCCGGGTCCTGGTCACCGGTCTCGGGTTCCCTTCCACAGCCGAGGTGTACAACCCGGGCTCGGGAACCTGGACCGACACCGGACCGATGACGACGTCGCAGAACTTCGCCACCGCCACCTTGCTGCCGGACGGGCAGGTGCTGCTGGCGGGCGGCGGGTCGGCCGCGGCCGAGCTGTACAACCCGGCCACCAACGACTGGGCCGCCACCGGGTCGCTCAACGTGGCGCGCCAGGGCCAGACCGCCACCCTGCTGCCGGACGGGCAGGTACTCGTCGCCGGCGGCAATCCGTCCGGCGGCGGTGCCGCCCTGGCCAGCGCGGAACTCTACAATCCCGCCACCGGCACCTGGAAGCTGACCGGGTCGATGAACGTAGGCCGCTCCGGGCAGACCGCGACGCTGCTGCCCGACGGGGTGGTCATGGCCGCCGGCGGGTGCACCGGGTCATGCGAGAACGGACCGGTCCTGGCCAGCACGGAGTTCTACAACGACGGGTTCTGGTTCTTCGGCCCGTCGATGACCGCCGCACGCTACCGGCAGACAGCCACCCTGCTGACCAACGGCGACCTCCTCGTGGCGGGCGGCGCTAACGTCGTCTGCTGCCGGGCGACCGCGACTGCTGAGCTCTACACCCCCGCCGGCATCCAGCTGGCGCCGGACCACGGCCCGGCCGGCCAGGCCGTCACGGTGACCGGCAGCAACTTCTACGCCGGCGAGCAGGTAACGGTGACCTTCGATTTCTCCGCCGTCATCGGGAAGGCCACGACCAGCGCCACGGGCAGTTTCATCCTGCACGCCATTATCCCCGCGACCGCGGCGGCCGGGGCCCACACCATACGCGCCACCGGTAAGAAGAGCCAGGTCAGCGCCGACGCGACGTTCACGGTCGGCTGAGCCGGGCAACCGGACAAGGCTGCGGCGACGAGCTCGCACGGCGAGGCGGCGAACCGCGGTCCCGGCTCCGGGCGGCCCTCAGAACAGGCCCTTTATCTGGGCCACGATGTTAACCAGGGACGCGAACGGCACCGCAGCCTGCGAGATGCGGCCGAGCAGGTGGGTGATCCGCTCTCGGTCGGGCCTGCGCTGCTTCAGCTCGCCGAGCAACCTCCCGGCATCGTCATGGACCTGCTCCGGCTGCTCGCCTTGCAGCTTGCTCGCCGCTGCTTGGAGTTCTTGCACCAGACGCTCGATCTGCGCCAGCCGGTCGTCGGGCGGTGCGCCCTGGATCACGGTGAAATGCGAGCCGTCTCCCCCCACGTTGATGCCCGAGACCGAGTTCCCGCTAATGCTCACCCCCCTGTTGATCGTGGTTCCGAACCCGGCGGAATCTACATCACCGCCGGCTGGCTGATCAGGCTCACCGCGCTCGGTCATCTTTGCCTCCTGTCATGCGGATTTTGGCCGGTTCGCCGCGTCACTCGGTCGCGGTCGCGGAATCGGCCTGCTGCTGGGTCATGTTGAACGTGCTTCCCGAACCCCCCAAGTTCACATTGCTGATAGTCTCGCCAGCAATCACCGTGCCATTATTGATGGCCACGCTGACGCTGGCCCGGTATGCGCTCGTATCGACACCTTTGGAAACCAGGAAGTCGAGCACCGTATCTGTCAGAAGGCGCTCGATGATCTTGGTGTACTTCGTCTCGTCCAGTTCTTGCATGTACGTGTGCATCGCACTTGAAGCGCCGAGCTCCCTGACGCTGATCCGGGCGCCGACGTTGTCTTGCAGGTAGTCGGTTATAGAGGTCACTTCCTCGTCGGCCAGCTTGCGCTCCCGGTGCATCAGGCGGAGCGTTCCGAATATCCTGAACGGGGAGCTGATCACGTAAGAGAGGTAGGCACGAGCCGCATCGCCGATCACCAGCATGAGGAACTTGCTGTGTGACATCCTGGCCAGCAGGTTGATGATGTGGTATCTATACTGCACGGGCGGCAGGGCGGTGGATATGAATTCCAGGTAGAACATGCGTCCTTCGACCGCTACGTAGACGAACGCCGAGACAGCGATTTCCTGGTCAGCACGGCCTATGACCTGCTGGCCGTCGCTCAGGACGGCCTGGCCTTCGTCGTTCACGCAGACCCGCTGGTAATAGCGCAGGCCTGCCTGCGGGTGGCGGATCAGAGCGTTGATGGCCTCCGGGCTGGCTTCCGAATAGGGCACGTTGCGCACCGGATCGACCAGCGGGCCGTCCCACCGCCGCTGGCCTTCTCCGACGATGTGATCCTCCACCGTCAGGGCGGATACGCGCTCATTGTCCGGCAGCCCGGGATCCTTGAGCTTGAGCAGCCGTTCACGGATGACCGCCTGCAGTTCTACCGGATCAATGGCCACGGAGCCGCGGGAATTCGGCTGCGCCCAGTTGTCCTGCCTGGCGGGACGCGCCCGGTCCAGCTCGATGGCGATTGACCAGGCGCGGTTCCTCCGGCCGGTCCCCAGGAACGGGTTACCCCCGGCGTAGAGAGCCACATTGCCCCACTGGGCCGCCTCGACCTCGGTGATCCGTGACTCGATCCTGGCGGTCGAGGCGTCGAAGCTGAAGGGCCCCGCGTCCGGCCGCAATCGCTCACCCAGGATCCGGTACCTGGTGTAGGTGTAGACGTAGACAGTGGCGCCCGACAAGATCAGGAAGGCCAGCCCCAGGACGATCACCAAGACGTCCGCCCCGGCCGCGTTCACGCTCGGGGCACCGGAGCCGACCAGCCTGCCCAACGCCCCCAAGGCAAGCCAGAGGGTGATCACGACGATCACGCCGACGACCGCGATCGCGATACCCGTACCGGCGAGCAGCTTGAATGTCAGCGAATGGCGCTGCCCGTCGGGGGCCGGCAGCAGGGACAGCAGAAAGCCGATGAACAGGACTATGAGCGTCGGCACGGTGGCCACGATGAGCCCGGCCACCAACAGGATCGCGAGTATGACATCGCGAGTCAGCTGGATCCTTCTGGCATTCAGGCAGTGCCGGATGACCGGCCCTAGGTCCATGCCTACCGATGGCGCCACCGCCCGGCGCGATGCGACGAGTTCCCAGATCACCTGATTCGCGTATGCAGGGTTCAGATACGCGGCCGCGCACAGGTAGCGTGTCGCGTTGGTCGGACGACCCTCTGGTCGCCCGGGCGCGTGCCGGAAGAAACGGTCCGACAGCGCCGTTCCGGTTCCGCGGGGCTGCCGCTCGGCGCCATTGCCCATTGTGACCTGCGCGCCTGCGCCCGGCGGATACGTGTGGCGATCGGCCGGCCGGGCCCGCGTGCCGCAGTTCCCGCAGAACGAGTCATCCCCGGCTAACGGGAGCCTGCAATTGCTACATGCTGGTTGGGTCACTGTATTCTCCGATCGATTCCGTCTCTGTGGCACTCCGCCTGGGCATAGCCGTCCTTCAATGGCAAGCCGCGTAAGATGCGTGATAGCCAGGCGGCGGCTTGCCAATCAAGTACCCACTGCCGTTTGGCTCCAGGAACAGGGATATACGCCAGTTCGTGCACGCCTCCCGGTGATTGACGCTATCCACCGGATTCTGGCGACTGGTGAATGTCACTACCGCGACGGTGCGCCCGTCGGCGGCGGTCGAGATACTCGCGAACCTCGCACCGGAGTCCACCGTGGACCGGAATCCGGATGCAAACTGCGCGGGAGTCAGCCCCTGCTGTTCTTGCGGTGTCAGCAGGCCGATGTAGCCCTGGTAATCCCGGGCGTTGATCGCGGTGAAGTACTGATCGAGGAGCGTCACGATCGGCGCCGTGTCCGGGTTTGCTGTCAGGCCGGATGCGACCCGCACCGTGCCATTGCCGAACGTCGGGGCGGTCGAGGCCGCCGGACTCGGCAACGTTGGCGTAGGCTGCGTGCTCGCGGCTGCCGGGTTCCGGCTGACAGTCGCGATCGGCCGGCCGGACCCGGGCTGGCTGACCGGCGTGGCGGCGTGGCGGCCAGACAACCAGAGGCCCGCCGCCGTACCGGCGGCCGCGATCACGACTGCTATTACCGCCACGGTGGCCGGCCGGACTCCACGCCGAAGCGGCGGCCCCTGCGGCGGGTACCGGGACGGCGGCCCCTCCGCCGGGTACCGGGACGGCGGCCCCTCCGCCGGGTACCGGCCTGGCGGCCCCTCCGCCGGGTAACGGCCTGGCGGCCCCTCCGCCGGGTAACGGCCTGGCGGTCCCTCCGCCGGGTAACGGGACGGGGGCCCCTGCGGCGGGTACCGCGCTGGCGGCCCCTCCGCCGGGTACTGGGTTGGCGGCCCCTCCGTCGGATACGAGGCTGGCGCGCCCTCCGTCGGATACCCGTCCGGAGCACCCTCCGTCGGATGCCGGGCTGGCGCGCCCTGCGTCGGATACCGGGCTGCCGCGGCCTCCGTCGGAAACGAGGCTGGCGCGCCCTGCGTCGGATACCGGGGTGTCGCCGCCTCCGGCGGATACGAGGCTGGCACGACCTCCGTCGGGTACTCGTCTGGCGCGGCCTCCGTTGGATGCCGGGCTGGCGCGCCCTGCGTCGGATACTCGCCTGGCGCGGTCTCCGTCGGATGCCGGGCTGGCGCACCCTCCGCCGGGTACGGGGACGACGGCCCTTCGGCGACGTGCTGGGGCAGCGGCTCCACGACGGGATGCGGCGGGGGCTGCTCTTGTGTGGGATGCGGGGACGGTGGCCCCGCCACCCCCGGTCCGCCCGGGATTGTGCTGGTGCCCGATGGCGCGTCGGCCGCACTGTTTTCCGGTAAGGGAAGGCCCGCCGTGCCCCCGGCAGGCAACGCGTTCCCGCAGCCGGTGCAGAATTTAGCGTCTTCCCTTTGTGACCGTCCGCATGTCGTGCAGAATCGCATGACCCGCTGTCCTCACCCCTGCGATACCCGCCCGTGAAGCACCCCTGCCCCCCGGGTATCCCTGATGCGGATGATTTTGCTGCGGTCGGCCCGGCGACGCTACCCCTCCGGGGTTTGTATTTTGTTCCCTTCTTGAGGTAAACCCGGGGGGGGCACGGACGTCTGCGCCCGGGCCGGAACGGACCGGCGGAAGGAGACCGCCGATGCCAGCCTGGATCTGCGCTACCTGCGGCGTGCAGTATCCCGACACCGAACAGCCGCCGGCCGCGTGTCCCATCTGCGAGGACGAACGGCAGTACGTCGGCTGGGATGGCCAGCGCTGGACGACCACGGCCGAGCTGGCCCGCGACCGCGCAACCGTGCTCCGCGACGAGGAACCCGGCTTGACCGGCGTCGGGGTCGAGCCGTCCTTCGCCATCGGGCAGCGGGCGCTGCTGGTCCGCACCCCGCAGGGCAACGTGCTGTGGGACTGCATCTCCCTGCTCGACGAGCCCGCCCGCCGGCGGATACAGGACGCCGGGGGGATCAACACGATCTGCATGTCGCATCCGCACTTCTACGGCGCATGCGTGGAGATCGCCGACGCGTTCGACGCTCGCATTCTCATCCCGCGCGCGGACCAGCAGTGGATCCAGCGCCCGTCGCCCCGGATCGAGCTGTTCGACGAGGAGGCCGAGCCCGTCCGCGGCACCACCCTGGCCCGCATCGGCGGCCACTTCGACGGCGCCGCGGTGCTGCACTGGCCCGCGGGCTCCGGCGGCCGCGGCGCGCTGCTCACCGGCGACACCATCACCGTGGTACCGGACCGTGACTGGGTCAGCTTCATGTGGAGCTACCCCAACCTCATCCCGCTGGACGAAGCCACCGTCCGCGGCATCGCCCTGCGGGTCGGGCAGTTCCGGTTCGACCGCATTTACGGCGGCTGGTGGGGACGGATAGTGATGCAGGACGGCCCGGGCGCGGTCCGGCGCTCCGCCGACCGCTACATCGCCCGACTGCACGGAGCGCGGCCACCCCGCTGACCGCGCGCAACCCCACTGCAGGCTCCGGAGGCGACTACTGCATCCCGCCCCGGGCCTGCTCGAGCTGGCGGTCGTGCTCGGCGCGCAGCCAGTCCTGGGCCAGTCGCGGATCCCCGAACGGCGCGGCGCCCGCCAGCGCGTCGAGATAGCGGCGGTCCGCGGCCACCCGGCGGCTGAACTCCGCGGCGTCCCCCACGTGCCCGTGCCCGGGCACCACCTGCCGCACTGCGGCCAGTGCGGCCAGCCTCTCCAGGCCGGCCCGGTAGTCGCCGGCCGGGTCGGGCGTGTCCCGGTCGAGCAGCGGTATCTCGACGTCCGAGCACATGTCGCCGGCGATCAGGATGCCGGCCGCGGGCAGGAAGACCGCGCCGTGCCCGGGCGCGTGCCCGTCATGCGCCACCACCAGGGCCAGCGGCCCGTCCCAGGGAACGCGGTCAGCCCCGGGTTCCAGGGCGGTCAGCCGGCCGATCAGATCCAGGTCGTGGCCGGGAGTCAACTGCTCGGCCGCCTCGGCCAGGTCGGCCCGGCGGGCCGCCGCGGCCGCCACCGCCCGCGGCGACGCGTACCTCGGCACGTCGCCGAGCTCGCGGCACCACAGCACGTGGTCCCAGTGCGGGTGAGTCGACCATCCGGCCGCTGGCCGCAGGCCGCGCGCGGCCAGCTCGGCCACCAGCACCGCCAGGTCCGCCGGGGCGATCGCCGGGTCGATGACCAGGCAGCCGCCATCGCCGCCGGCGACGACGGTCGTCGTGGTCATGTAGCGCTCGCTGGTCCCGACCAGCACCCCGTCCGCGATCTGCGCGAGCCGGCTCATAGCGCCTTCTTACCAGGACCGGGCAGACTGGGCCGATGGCGGCCGGATACTCGGGTACCCCGCAGGCGCGCAAGCTCGGGCTCAAGCCGGGTCAGCGGGTCTGTCTGGACCGGCCGCCGCCGGGGTGGCACCTCGCCGACCCGCCGCCCGAGCTGACGCACGTGGGTGCGACCGAACCCGCGGACGTCATCGTCAGCTTCTTCGGCGCCGCTGGCGAGCTGCCTGGCCGCCTGCCCCGACTGGTGAAGCGCATCTATCCCGGCGGCGCCCTGTGGATCGCGTGGCCACGCCGAGCCGGCGGTCACCGTAGTGACATCACCGACAACATCGTCCGCGAGCAGGCCCTGCCACTGGGCGTGGTGGACGTCAAGATCGCCGCGATCGACGACGACTGGTCCGGCATGCGCCTGGTCTGGCGGCTGGCCAACCGCGGCTAGCGGGACCGGGCCCGGAAGAGCGTGACCGCGGCCACCCCGCCCAGCACCCGGTTGACCACCGGCAGCAGGTACCGGTACCGGCGCGGCAACTGTGCGCGCAGGCCAGCGGGCGGGCGGGTGACCGTGGCTGCCTGCACGACTTCGAGGCCGAGTGACTCCAGCGACCGCGGGTCGTCACAGGGCCACGCCCAGCGTGCTGCCATCTTCTTCTTCGCCGCCATCCGGTGCTGCTGCTCCAAGGCCCGCCGGCTGTAGGTGTCGAAGGCGATCAGCGCGCCGGGGAATCGCTCCGCGATGCGGGCGATTGCCTGCGGAGCCTGCGCCAGGTAGACGAACACGCCCTCGGCCGCGAAGAAGTACGGCCCTGGGCTGGACCGGACGATCGGCAGCCAGTCCTCGTCCAGCACCGAGGCGGCGACCATCCGGCGGCGGCCGGAGTCGGCGAAGAACTTCCGGCGCAGCTCGATCGTGTCCGGCAGGTCCAGGTCGATCCAGTGCACCTGGCCGTTGTTGACCCGATCGAACCTGGTGTTCAGCCCGGTACCGATCTCGATGACCGTCCCCGCCGGGTGCTCGGCCAGGAACGCGCGGACCCACGAGTCGAAGATCGCGGTGCGCAGCACAGTGACCGCGCCGCCCCAGTCCTGGCCGTACTTGGCCGTGTCGAAGTCGACCGACTCGACGATCTCCACGGCCTTAGGATCCCGGAGTACCGGTCGCTTCTTGCGGGTCTCCTGCGCGCGGCCGGCCAGCGGGATGAACAGCGTCTGCTGGACCGCACCGAGCCGCACCCGCACTTTGTCCGCCATGACGGCCATTACACAACACGACGCCGGCCGGCCAGGACGGGCACGGCGGCGCCTCAGCGGCACGCCCGGACCGTTCCCCGGTCGCTGAGCCGCCCGGTGCCGGACCGGCCCGCGCTCCGTGCAGGTCACGACGCTGTCACGCCTCGCTGATGGCCCCGACTTAAGCAAGAGGTTATTCGCCGATTGCCGCGCGGTAGCAGGGGGTGAATCATGTGATCACGCGCCGTCGCCGACGGTGCCAGGCCACCCTGCCCAGCAACGGGAGCGCGGCACATGCGGATCGAGTCCGACGGCCACAGCCGGGGCAATCCCCGGCTGTACGAGCTGATCGAGCATGCACCCAAGACCGGCAAGAGCCCGACCGTCTGGGCCTGGCCCGAGCTGATCGACTACCTCAAGATCGCCGGCCAGCCGGTGCCCGGGCCGTGGCCGCCGCACCAGGAGCCGCGGCCGGATCCGGAGGAGGATTCGCTCCCGGTGGCCGTGGCCGACACCGAGCCGCCCGCCCCCGATCCAGCCGAACGGGGCCCGGCCGGACCGCGGCGCCCTGACGCCAGCTCACCCGGCCAGGCCTGACCCGGGGCGCAACCGACACTGGAGGATCGCATGTACCCGTCTCGGTTCCGGTACGAGGCACCCCGCTCGCTCGGCGAGGCGATCGGCCTGCTGCGCGACGGCGGAGATGACGCGAAGGTGCTGGCCGGCGGCCAGAGCCTGGTCCCGCTGATGAAGCTGCGATTCGCGTCGCCGGAGCTGGTCGTGGACATCAACAACCTGCCCGGGCTGGACTACCTGCGCGAGGAGCCGGACGGCACGCTGCGGATCGGGGCGCTGTGCCGGCACGTCGACCTGGAACACTCCGGCCTGCTCAAGGCCAGGCAGCCCACCATGGCCGCGGCCGCGCCGCTGATCGCCGACCCGATCGTGCGCAACCGCGGCACGCTGGTCGGCTCGCTCTGCCACGCCGACCCGCAGGGCGACTGGGCCTCGGTGATGCTGGCGCTCGGCGGCTCCGTGGCGGCCCAGGGGCCCGGCGGCGGGCGCAGCATCCCGCTCGCCGACTTCGTCACCGGCCCGTTCCAGAACGTGCTGGAGCCGGACGAGATCGCGACCGAAGCCGTGGTCCCGGCGCCGCACGGGACCCGGGCCGGCGGGTACCTCAAGCTGGAGCGCCGGGTCGGCGACTTCGCGACCGTCGGGGTCGCGGTGGCCCTGGAAATCTCCGGCGACACCGTGACCAGGGCCGGGATCGCGCTGACCGGCGTGGGCGGATCGACGATCGGGGCCATCGCGGCGGCCGAGGCGCTGACCGGGGAGCCGCTCAGCGCGCAGCAGATCGAGCTGGCCGCGCAGCTCGCCGGCGAGGCGGCCCAGCCGCGGACCGATCATCGCGGCAGCGCGGAATACAAGCGGCACATGGTGCGCACCTTCGTGGTGCGCCTGCTGAGCCGTACCAGCTCCGACCGCGGAGAGGCGGCAGCCTGACATGACGAGCCTGTACGAGGAAGTCCACGACCCGGGCGCGGGCGACGTGCCGGTGCGCCGGGTCACGTTCACCGTCAACGGCGTGCGCAAGGTGGCCGAGGTGGAGCCGCGGCTGCTGCTGGCCCACCTGCTCCGCCGCGGCTTCGGCCTGACCGGCACGCATATGGGCTGCGACACCACCAACTGCGGCGCCTGCACCGTGCTCGTCAACGGCCAGGCGGTGAAGTCCTGCACGATGCTGGCCGTGCAGGCCGACGGGCACGAGGTCACCACGGTCGAGGGCCTGGCCACGGCCAGCGAGCTGCACCCGCTGCAGGAAGGCTTCCGGGAGGAGCACGGGCTGCAGTGCGGGTTCTGCACGCCGGGCATGATGCTGGCCGCCAAGGCGCTGCTGGACCGCAACCCCGACCCCACCGAAGAAGAGGTCCGCTGGGCGCTGTCCGGCAACCTCTGCCGGTGCACCGGCTACCAGAACATCGTCAAGTCGGTGCTGTGGGCCGCCGAGAAGCTCCGGGCCGAGGCCGGCGGCTGACCGCACCGCACTGGACCGCACCGCACAGACCGCACAGCACCGATCGCACAGGGAGAACGCGACGTGTCGCAGGCACTGGACGAGATCAAGATCGGCGGGCTCGGGTCGAGCCGCAAGCGGGTCGAGGACAGCCGGTTCATCCGCGGCCGGGGCAACTACGTCGACGACATCGTGCTGCCCGGCATGCTGCACATGGAGATCCTGCGCAGCCCGCTGGCGCACGCCCGGATCAAGTCGATCGACGCCAGCCGGGCGTGGCAGATCCCCGGTGTGCACCTGGTGATGACCGGCGAGATGATGGCCACCCGCAACCTGGCCTGGATGCCGACGCTGTCCTACGACACCCAGGCGGTGCTGGCCACCGACAAGGTGCGCTTCCAGGGCCAGGAAGTGGCCTGCGTGATCGCCGACGACCCGTACATCGCCAAGGACGCGTGCGAGGTGATCGACGTCGAGTACGAGCCGCTGCCGGCCATCGTCAGCCCCGCCCAGGCGCTCGCCGACGGCGCGCCGGTCATCCGCGACGACAAGGAGAACCAGGCCGACAACGTCATCTTCCACTGGGAGGTCGGCGACGCCGCGGGCACCGAGCGCGCGTTCGCGCAGGCGGACATGGTGTCCCGGCTGCAACTGCACTACCCGCGTTCGCACCCGTCGCCGATCGAGTGCTGCGGGTCGATCGCCGACTTCAACCGGGCCACCGAGAAGCTCACCGTGTACATGACCACGCAGGCGCCGCACATCATCCGCGCCGCGGTCGCGCTGGTGGCCGAGCTGCCGGAGCACATGATCCGGATCATCTCGCCGGACATCGGCGGCGGGTTCGGCAACAAGGTGCCGGTCTACCCCGGCTACGTGTGCTCGATCCTTGCCTCCATCCTGCTCGAGCGCCCGGTGAAGTGGATCGAGGACAAGACCGGCAACCTGATCTCCACCGGCTTCGCCCGGGACATCTACCTGGACGGCGAGATGGCGCTGCGCCGGGACGGCAGGATCCTCGCCGTCCGGATGCGCACCGACTCCGACCACGGCGCGTTCTTCTCCGACGCCCAGCCGAGCAAGTTCAAGATCGGGCTGCTGCATTCGGCGTTCGCCTGCTACGACGTGCCGGTGGCGCACCTTTCCGCGCGCGGGCTCTACACCAACAAGGCGCCCGGCGGGGTGGCCTACCGGTGCTCGTTCCGGGTCACCGAGGCGATGTTCTTCCAGGAACGGATGGTGCAGGCCGCGGCGCACGACCTGGGCATGGACCAGGCCGAGTTCCGCCGGATCAACTTCGTCGCCGACGACGACTTCCCGCACCGGACGCCGTTCGGCTTCCTGACCGACTCCGGCCAGTACGGCGCCTGCCTGGACGTCGGGCTCAAGGCGGTGGGCTACCACGACTTCCTGCGGCAGCAGGAGGAGGCCAAGGCCCGGGGCAGGCGGCTCGGCATCGGCATCTCCACGATGACCGAGCCGCTCGGCGCCGGGAACAGCCGCGAGTATGACATCCTCGGCATCAAGATGTTCGACTCGGCCGAGATCCGGGTGCACATGACCGGCAAGGCGATCGTCCGGACCGGCGCGAGGGGCCAGGGCCAGGGACACGAGACGACGTGGGCGCAGATCGTCAGCCACGAGCTCGGCCTGCCCGCCGATGACATCGTCGTCGAAGAGGGCGACACCGACACCGCGCCGTTCGGAATGGGCACCTACGCCTCGCGGAGCACCCCCGTCGCCGGGGCCGCGGTGGCCATGGCGGCGCGCAAGATCCGGGCCAAGGCGCGCCGGCTGGCCGCGCACCTGCTCGAGGTGTCGGAGGAGGACGTCGAGTGGGAGCTGGGCCGGTTCTACGTGCGCAGCGCCCCCGACCGCGGGGTGACCATCCAGGAGTGCGCGATGGCCGCCTACAGCAACATGCCGGACGGCATGGAGCCGGGCCTGCAGAACCAGTCGTTCTACGACCCGCCGAACCTGACCTGGCCGTTCGCCTGCTACATCGTCACCGTCGAGGTGGACCCGGAGACCGGGGTGTGGGACGTGACGAACATGGTCGCCGTCGACGACTGCGGGGTGCGGATCAACCCGATGATCGTCGAGGGACAGATCATGGGCGGGCTGACCGAGGCGTACGCGATGTCGAACATGCAGTTCATCACGTTCGACGCCGAGGGCAACTGCGTGGGCGCGAACTACATGGACTACCTGCTGCCGACCGCCTGGGAGACGCCCGGGTACGAGCTGCACAGCGAGATCATGACGCCGTGCCCGCACCACCCGATCGGCGCCAAGGGCGTCGGCGAGTGCGCGGCGGTGGGCGGGCCCGCGGCGTTCGTCAACGCGGTGATGGACGCGATCTCCGACACCGGCGTCCGCAACATCGACATGCCGCTGCTGCCGGACCGGGTGTGGGAGGCCGTCCGGTACCGCCGGGACGTGTCCGGCGCGCCGCCGGTGCGGTCAGAGGATTGACGGAGGCAGCGCATGCGCGGCTGGGACGTGCTGGAGCGGGCCGCCGAGCTGGCCCGCCGCGGCGAGTCGTTCGCGCTGGCCACCGTGGTCTGGCGGCAGGGCCCGTCGTCCAGCCAGCTCGGCTCGCGCGCCATCATCACCGCCACTGGCGAGATCGACGGCTGGATCGGGGGCGCCTGCGCGGAGCCTGCGGTCATCCGCGAGGCGGGCGAGGTGATCGCCCGGGGCACGCCCCGGCTGCTGCTGCTCGGCCAGCCCGACCAGTTCGGCGGGGCGGTGCCGGACGGGATGACCGTCGTGCCCATCTCCTGCCAGAGCGAAGGCGCGCTTGAGGTGTACATCGAACCTGTGGTGCCGGCCCCGCACCTGGTGATCGTGGGTCGCTCCCCCATGGCGCACACGCTCGCCGACCTGGCCCAGGCGCTCGGCTGGCGCACCTCGCTGGTGGCCGGTCAGGACTTCTCCGCGGCCGACGCGACCGAGCGCTCCATGGTCGTGGTGGCAACCCAGGGACACGGCGACGAAGAGGCCATGGAGCAGGCGGTGCGGGCCCGGCCCGCCTACCTGGGGCTGGTCGGGTCGCGGCGGCGCGGCGCCGCGCTGCTGGGTTACCTGGCCGAACGCGGCCTCGATCCGCAGCAGCTCGACCGGGTGCGCGTGCCGACCGGCCTGGACCTCGGCCGGACCACGCATCAGGAGGTCGCGGTGGCGATCCTGGCCGAGCTGGTCCAGCTGCGGGCTTCGGGCGCGCTGGCCCGCCCGGCCGGGCCGGGCACGACGGCGGGGGGCACGGGGAGCGCGGCCGTGCGCGCTGCGGGAGTTACGCCCGCCAGCGCGGAGGGCGGCGCGGCCGCGCCGGGGGCGCAGGCCGTGGACCCGGTCTGCGGGATGACCGTGCCGGCCGGCTCGTCCGGCCGCCCGGTCGAGCATGACGGCAGCACCTACTACTTCTGCTGCGCCGGCTGCCGCCGGGAGTTCGTGAACAATCCTGCGGCCTACGCGAAGAAAGAGTCGCGATGCTGATCAAGAACGAGTTCGAGGTAGCGGCGCCAGTCGAGAAGGTCTGGGACTTCTTCGGCGACATCCCGCAGGTCGCGGCATGCCTGCCGGGTACCGAGCTGACCGAAGACCTCGGTGACGACAGGTACCAGGGGCGGGTCGCCATCCGGATGGGACCGGTCCGGCTGTCGTTCGGCGGCACCGCGCAGATCACCGAGCGCGACGAGGCGGCGCACCGCATCGTGGTGGACGCGAGCGGCAGCGAGGCCAGGGGCCGCGGCCAGGCCAGCATGGTCGTCACCGCGACGCTGGCCCGCGCGGGCCGCGGCACCAAGGTCGCGGTGGCGCAGGACCTGCAGCTGGCCGGCGCCGCCGCGCAGTACGGCCGGGGCATGATCACCGACGTCTCGTCGGTGCTGATGCGGGACTTCTCCCGCAACCTGCAGAACCGGATCGACGCCCCCGGCCGCGGCGAGTCGCCGCAGACGGCCGCCGCGGCGGCCGGCTCCGCGAGCGGCCTCACCCTGGGACTGCGGGCGGCGCTGATGGCGCTGAACCGGGTATTCCGCAGGTTCTTCGTTCCTTACCGGGCCAACGCGAGCTGAGGAGAGCAAGCCATGGTGCTGTGGTGGATCGGCAACGTCATCCTGCTGGTCGTGGTGCTTCCGGTGGTGATCTGGCTGCTCAACCGGGTGCTCGCCGCGCTGGAGCGGATCCGGGCGGCCAGCGACGAGATCCTGGCCGGCGGGGTCGCCCTGATCGGGGAGCTGGACGGGCTGCCCGAAGCGCTGGCCACGACCGACAAGACCATCGAGGAAGTGAAGGTCGGCGCGGTCCGGTACGCGGGCTCGGTGGCCCGCCTGCTCGGCTAGCAGCCCCTCCGCTCGGCAGAAAGGACAACAGCCATGCCAGCAGCCGCCTGGATGACCCTGATCGTCGCCGCGCTGATCATCGCGATCACGGCGGTGGGCCTGCTCCGGGTCATCTTCCACCTCAAGCACGTGCGCGAGACGCTCGCCGCGGTCAGCGGCGGCGTGGCAGTCGTCGCCGAGCAGACCAGCACCGTCCCTGAGCGGCTCACCTCGGTGAACGCCAACCTCAAGCCCGTGCGCGACTTCTGCGAAACGGTCTGAAGCGTGCGTTCGGAAGGAAGAATTCAATGACCGGACACGCGCTCGTCCTGGCCGCCGGGGCCTGCCCCAGCTACTTCGGCTGGTGGCTGGGCTACATCATCGGCATCGTGGTCGTGCTGGTCGTCGTGGCGCTGGTGGTGCCGATCCTGCTGCTGGCCCGGTCGATCGGTAACGAGGCCCCGAAGATCAACTCCTCACTCGCCCAGGCGGTGCGCAACACCGCGCCGCTGGCGGCGCTGCGCACGACGATCGAGCACGCGACGATCATCATCGCCGGCCTGCAGCGCGGCCGGACCAGGCTGGGAGGCTAGCCATGCGCACTCTCGCGATGTCCTCGACGGAGCACACCCTGTGGTGGTCGGCGATCATCGTCGGCTTCGTCGTGGTACTGGCCGTCGCGGCCCTGCTCACCGTCCTCGTCCTGCTGGTGAAGACCATCGACCGCCGCGTCGTCGACGTGCGGGACACGCTGCAGGCCGCGGCGGCGAACACCGCGGACGCCGTGCTCATCCCGCAGGTCGCCGACGGCGTGGACGCGGTGCTGGCCGAAGGGCTCAAGCATCACCTGTTCCTCGGCCGGGTGCTCGGGAAGGTGAAGTCATGACGCTGCTGGTCGTCCTGACGGTGGTGGACATCGTCCTGCTGATCGCCGGCCTCGCGATCTACCTGTTCTGGGTCGGGTCGCTGCTCACCCGGATCGCCGGGAACCTCGAGGAGTGCACCGAGACGGTCGCGACGATCGTGGACCACGCGAAGCTGATCGGCCCCGGGGTCGAGCACATCAACGAGAGCGGCGCCGTGGTGGCCGGCGCGCTGCCACTGCTGTACGGGATGGCAGAGGGCATCGTGGCCGGGGTAACGCCGCGCGAGCCGGTCCCCGAGGTGCCCCCGCCGGACCGGCCGGCCTCCGGCACCCGCCGGTCACGGCTGCTCGACTCTGTCGGCTTCACCCCGCCGCGCTAGCGGATCCGGGCCGTCGCGCTAAGCGCGGCGTTCGGGTCGTGACAGCGATGCCGGCCCCCGCCTGGACAGGCCGGGGCCCGGCCGCCCGGCGACCGGGTCAGGTGGCGATGTCGGGGTGGGGCAGGCGCCAGTGGCTCAGCCGCGCGGCGTACTCGCGCTGGAATCCCAGCGGCTCGTCGTAGTCGCGCTCGAACACGGCGATGAACAGGGTCAGGGTCAGGAAGGGATGGGCGCCGAGCTCGAAGAGCGCGACGTAGTCCTGGCCGGCCAGCGCCTCGCGCTCGGGCCCGGTGAAGGCCAGCCAGGTGCTGCGCTCGCCGTCATGGCAGTTCAGGATGAGGTTGGCCTGCTCGGCCTCCCACCAGTCGACCGTGCCGCGCGGGTCGTCGCGGTAGCGCTCGACCAGCTCGGGACTGCGGTCGATGGTGTAGAGGAACTTGTTGACCAGGTACTTGCCCATGTGTGTACTCTCCTCCGTATCCGGAGGCGGGTTGCCGTAGACGTGATCGTCGCAGCTCGATTGTCCCAGGACCGGGCAGCCCAGACAGGGTATTGAGAGCCAGGACGAGGACACCGCGTCGTGGACACGCGGCGAGGAGCACAACGTCGTGGCCGTGGCAGCAGACCGCAAGTCCGGTGCCGCCCACCGGATGGACCGGAAGAACCTCAAGCCGTGGCTCACCGAGCCGACCAAGCTTGTCCAGTAACAGGGGATTGTTGCCGCGAGACAGGACGCCACGCCGAGCTCGGGCATGAGTGGCTGGCGGTTCAGAGGATGTATGGCGACCAGGCCGGGTGGTTCGCCGCGGTGGATGCGTTGTAGCCCGGCCAGGCCGCGACGCCTGGGTCTGGTTACGCTCTGGCGCGAGGGGGATGCGGGGCGTAGCGTTCTCGTTGACGGGCCGCCGGCCCGGCGGCCCACGGGAGGGGGGACCCTCCGATACCGCCCTCGTCAGGAAACAGAAGGGAGACCCCATGAAGCGAGCGCTCTTAATACTGACAGGATTCGTGCTGGTCGCCGGAGTTGTCGCATCCACTCCACGGGCCTGGGCAGGCGCAAGATCCCATCCGAACGGAGTCTCGCACGTGCACCGGCTGTCATCACACGGCGCACTCCGGGCCATCTCCCCGGACCAAACCCAGGACTTCTGCTCCAACCTCGGTGCCGGGTACTGCATGAACGACTGGAACGGTAACCATAACCAGGGCGCTCCTATACTGATGTACTACGGCGGTTCGAGCAACGAGCAATTCGAGCTCCAGCCTCTCAACCCATGCAACAGCTCACCCACCGACCAGGTCACCGAGACTTGTCCTTTCGTGGTCGGATCCGGGCTTAACGCAAAGTACGCAGGAAGTTTGATCTTCCAGCTTTACTACCCGGCCGCTAACAAGTGCATCGGAACCAGCAGTGCTGGGCACGGCATCCTCACTGGATGCAACAGTCCCTCGGGATCCGGCGGCGGCGACGGGACAATGCTGATCGGGCCGTACGCCAGTAACAACCCGATCATCGACCGTTACTGGACCGATCGGCCACCAGCCAACGTGGTGGATTATCTCTGCGGAACGGGCTTTGAAAGCCCGCTCGCTTTGGACGTTACCAGCTTCACAACAGCATGCGAGTGGCTAAATTAGCTTTCGGGATACCGCTGAAGGATTTACTGCCGCCATCGAGCACTCCCCAGCCCGCGGTCCGGCTGCTTGAGCCGGGTCCCTGCCGTTGCTCGTCTTCGCTGTCCCCGGACGGGGTCTTGGCTTGCGGGCCCGCAGGGCGGATCATCGGTCGGGGGCGCCCGGAGGGGGACGCCCGGCGAACAGGGAGGGGTTTGTCATGAAGGTTCGCAGGTCGATGGTCGCGGCGGGCGCGGCGGTCGTTCTCGGCACGACGGGGGCGCTGGTGCTGCCGACCGTGGCCAGCGCGAGCAGCGCTACGCACACGCTGACGTTCACCGCGGTGCAGAAGGGCACGGTTAGTTTCACCAAGACGACCGGCGCCAATCAGGAAACCGACGTCAACGCGGCGGGCAAGACGGTCGGGTTCGACATGATCTACTTCGCGGCCACCTCGCCGACCGCCGCTGCCGTGAACATCACGGTTGACACCAGCGGCGGCTTCCTGTACGGCACGGCCACTGTCAGCATCAAGACTGGCGCGATCACTAACGGCAAGGTAACCGGCGGGACCGGGGCGTTCAAGGGAGCCACCGGGACGATCAAGGCCAAGCCCATCTCCAAGACCAAGACCGCGGTCACGATCACCTACAGCACGTAGGGCCGGCGGCCTCAAGGCGGGACGGTCCCAGCAGCGGGGCCGTCCCGCCTCTTGCTAGGCCATAACGGCCTTCTGCTGCGGCTGCGGTGATGATGCGTCTTCTCACCAGGTACTTGCTCACCCGTCTGCCCCCTCCGGGTACCAGGTGAAGTAGGCCTCCATGGTGTGGAACAGGTCGAGCGAGTCGGTGTAGTCGGCCTTCACGTTCTCCCCGGCGACGCCCATCATCAGCAGGAAGTCCATGAAGCCGTGGGTCGCGTTGCCCGGCTGCCACAGGCTGTCCAGGCTCACCTCGGCCAGCGCGGATTCCAGGTCCGCCGACGCGATCCAGCCCACCGCCTTGCGGTCGAACTCGGGATCGGGCCCGTGCGGGCCGAACTGCCTCGGCCCGCCCAGCTCCAGCGACAGGTGCCCGGTGCCGATGATGGCAACCCGCTGGTCGCCGGGCCAGGACTCGACCATCCGGCGGATGGCCTGGCCGAGCTGGACGAACCGGCGGGGCTGCGGCATCGGCGGCGCGAAGATGTTGGTATACACCGGGACGATCGGCAGGTCCGCGTCGGGCCGCAGGGTGATGATCGGGCACGTGATGCTGTGGTCGATCCGCAGCTCGTTGCTGAACGCCAGGTCGAAGCCCGCGTCGATGCCGTGCCGAAGCAGGTAGCCGGACAGCTCCTCGTGACCGGCCAGCCGCATCCGGGGCAGTCCGAACTCGCGCTCCTCGTTGTAGAAGTTGGCGTCGTAGAACGGCGCCTTGCCGATCAGGAACTGCGGCATGTTGTCCAGCCACAGCTGGTGGAAGTGGTCGCTGCCCACCATGACCAGCACGTCGGGGCGGGCCCGGGTGAGGGTCTGCCGGAAGGCCTCGATCTTGGCCACCCACTCGTCGGCGAACGGCGGCCGGTCCTGGCCGGTCGCGGCGGCGGCCCGGTAGTAGAAAGGGTGGTGGGTGGATGCGATGACCGCGGCGACGGTGGCCATGGCGGCTCCCGGGCTAGGCCTGCCCGCCGTCAGGCGGAGGCTGGTATTCGGCGTTGCGGTCCACGGTCAGGTAGATGTCCATGGCTACCGGACGGCGCTGTTCCTCGGCCAGCTGCCCCAGCAGCCCCGCGGTGCGGGCGAGCAGCGCGAATCCGCGCAGCAGGCTGGCGGGCAGGCCGAGGTCGGCGAGCGCGGCCCCGCAGGTGCCGGCCCCGTTCAGCGGCAGCGTCCGGCCGAGCAGCGGGGGGTGGACGCGGCCCACCGCTTCGAACAGGCGCAGGTGCCCGCCGAACAGGCCCTCCTCCCGGGCGATGCTGAACAGCCTCGGCGTGCGCGGGTCGGTGACCTTGTGCACGGGGTGACCGAGGCCGGGGATGAGGCGGCCGGCGGCCTTGGCCCGCTGCACGGCTGTGCGCGCGATCGCGTCCCAGCCTGCGTCGTCGGCCGGCGGCTCGCCGCTGACGGCGGCCTGCGCCAGGGCCTCGGCGAGAAAACGGCCCGTGTCCTCGGTCACGCCGAGGAACCTCGAGCCGCCGCCGAGCAGGCCGGCGGCCAGGGCTCCCTGCACCGAATCGGGCGCGCTCAGGTAGGTGAGCCGGGCCGCGATCGCGGTCGGGGTGAAGCCGTGGTCGGCCAGCGCCACCAGCACGGCCTCGAAAACCCTGACCTGGGACGGCGTGGGCCGTTGCTGGGTGACCAGCCAGAGGGCCAGCTCGGCGAAGCCGACCTGGCCCATCAGGTCGGCGGCTAGATCTTGGCCGAGCAGGGTGATCGTGTCCGCGTCGGAGGTGCCCAGCGACGTGGGGAAGCGGGGCTCGGGGCGCGGCGCGGTCATGACGCCGGCTCCTGGTGCGGGTCGCCGGCCGTGGCTGGGCTGGCCGAAGCCGGGCCAGCCGGGCCTGCCGGAGTGGCCGGGCCTGGCGGAGTGGCGCGCGGCCGGAGTGGCCAGCCAGCCGCGGATCTGGTCGCCGTGCTCGTCGAGCCGGGGCGGCGGCAGGTCGTAGCGCGGCGGGGTGAGCGAGAACGTGAGCGGGTGGCGGACGGTCGCCACCCCGGCGTCGCCCTGGCCGGCGATGACTACCGGCTCCAGGCCGATGTCCGCGGCAAACGCGACGCCCTGGTCCACCGTGTTGATCGGGCCGCACGGCACCCCGGCCGCGATCAGGTCGCCGAACCATTCCGCGGCCGGACGCCGGGCCAGGCGCTCGGTGAGCAGCGGGTGCAGCGTGCCGCGGTGCGCGGTCCGGCCCGCGTTGCTGGCGAACCGCGGGTCATCGGCCAGCTCCGGCACGCCGAGCAGCTCGCACAGCCTGCGGAACTGAGCGTCGTTGCCGACTGTCACGACCAGGTCCCCGTCGCCGGTGGGCAGCGGCTCGTACGGGAACACGCTGGGGTGCGAGTTTCCCATCCGGAACGGCACCGTCCCGCTGGCCACGTACGCGCTGGTCTGGTTCACCATGCCGGACAGCGCCGAGGCCAGCAGGACCGCCTCGACGTGCTGGCCCTGTCCGGTGGCGGCGCGGTGGTTGAGCGCGGCCAGGATGCCGATGGCCGCGTGCAGCCCGGCGATGACATCGAACACCGAGATGCCGGCCCGGTAAGGTGGCCCGTCCGGGTCGCCGGTCAGGCTCATCAGCCCGGACATGGCCTGCACCATGAGATCGTAGCCGGGCAGGTCCTTCCCGCCGCCGCTGCCGAACCCGCTGATCGACGCGTACACGATGCCCGGGTTCAGCGCGCTGACCGACTCGTAGTCGAGGCCGAACCTGGCCAGCCCGCCCGGCTTGAAGTTCTGCACGAAGACGTCGGCCCGGCGGGCGAGCTCGCGGGCCTGGGCCAGGTCTTCTTCGTCACGCAGGTCCAGCACGACCGACCGCTTGTTCCGGTTCACCGCCAGGAAGTACGTGGACCTCCCGTCCGCGGTGGCGGGGGGTACCCAGCCGCGGGTGTCGTCGCCCGCCGGGCTCTCTACCTTGATCACGTCCGCGCCGAGGTCGGCCAGCAACATCGTGCAGTACGGGCCGGCCAGCACCCGGGAGAAGTCGGCGACGACCAGGCCGGAAAGCGGCCCGGTGCGGTGGCCAGGACTGGCGGTTGCGGGCTGGCTCATCTGCGGCTGCGCATCCTTTCGCCGGTTCTGAGGTCGGTTCGCGCGCTGGCTCCAGCGCTGCGCCCGCCCGACCGTCGCCGTCCCGCCTCGGGTCAGACTACATGTGATCGTTGTGCGGGCATATGTCCGTCGCTAGGGTGTGTTCCTCCGGCCCTCGACAGTGGAGGCTCCCATGTCAACCGCATCCGGTTCCGAGAGCGGCGGGCCAACGGCGGACGCGGCCGCCCCGGGACTGACCCCGGGCCGCCCGATCGTGTTCCGGAACGCCACCGTGCTGACCCTGGACGACGCCCATCACGTGCTGGACGGCGCCGACGTCCTGATCACCGGGGAGCGCATCGCCGGGGTCGGCCCCGCGCTGGAGGTGCCCGCAGGCACGGCCGAGATCGACGCGAGCGGCGGCATCGTCATGCCGGGCATGATCGACACCCACCGGCACATGTGGCAGACGGCGATGCGCGGGTACGGCGCCGACTGGACGCTGACCCAGTACTTCGTCTGGTACTACCTGCAGTGGGGCAAGGTCTTCCGGCCGCAGGACATCTACGCGGGCAACCTGCTGTCGGCGATCGAGTCGATCAAGGCCGGCGTGACCACCACGGTGGACTGGTCACACGGACTGCAGACGACCGACCACGCGGAGGCGGCCGTGGACGCGCTGACCGAGGTGCCCGGGCGGTTCGTCCTGGCCTACGGCAACATCCAGCAGGGCCCGTGGGAGTGGTCGGCCACGCCGGAATTCCGCGAATTCGTCGGCCGGCGCTTCACCAGCGGCGATGACATGCTCGGCCTGCAGATGGCGTTCGACGTGACCGGCGACCCGGAGTTTCCGGAGCGCGCGGCGTTCGAGGTCGCGCGCGACCTCGGGGTGCCGGTCACCACCCACGCCGGGGTGTGGAACGTGACCAAGGACGACAGCATCCGGCACATGTACGAGAACGGGTTCATGACCCCGTCCTCGATCTACGTGCACGCCGCCTCGCTGTCCCAGGATTCCTACCACCGGATCGCCGCGACCGGCGGGTCGGTCTCGGTCGCCACCGAGAGCGAGCAGAGCGCCGGGCAGGGCTACCCGCCGACCTGGCGGCTGCGCGATCACGGCATCCCGGTGTCGCTGTCGCAGGACACCAGCGTCTGGTGGAGCGGAGACCTGTTCTCTGCCATGCGGACCACCCTGGGCGCCGACCGTTCGCGTGAGCACCTGGAGGCGCACAGCAGGCAGGAGACGGTGACGCACTGCCGGCTGCGCGCCGAGGAAGTGGTCGACTGGGCGACCCGAGGCGGCGCGAGGGCACTCGGCCTGGATTCGGTGGTCGGCAGCCTGGAGCCGGGCAAGAAGGCCGACGTGGTGCTGATCAAGAACGACGCGTCACCGGTGATGATCCCGATGCTCAACCCCTACGGCCACGTCGCGTTCCAGGCGCAGCGCGGCGACGTGCACACCGTGGTGGTCAACGGCCGGGTGGTGAAGTACGGCCACCGCCTGATCGGCATGGACCTGGCCCGCGCCCGGCAGGTGGCGGAGGAGACGGTCGGTTACCTGAAGGGCCAGCTCGGGCCTCAGGCCTGGGCCGAGGGCATGCACCCGGAGATCCCGGAGACCAAGACGCTCAGCAATCCGTACACCTACTCGGACTCGGCCCAGTGGGAGGACACCGGCGAAGGCGCAGGCGCTGGCTCCGCCGGGTAGCGGGTCAGCCGGCGAAACAGGAGGTCAACCTGGCGAGTCCAGCCGGGAGGATGAGTCCATGGCGGCAGCACGCAGGCGGCTGAGGTTCGGCGTGGTAAACGAGGTCATCGCGCGCCGCGGTGACAGCTGGGTCGATCACGTCCGCAGGGTGGAAGGAGCAGGCGCAGACACGCTGCTGATCCGGGACCATGTCGCCGCTGGCCCGTTCGGGCCGCAGCTGGCGCCGCTGGCCGCGGCATCGGCGGCCGCCGCGCACACCACGCGGCTGCGGGTGGGGACCATGGTGCTCAGCAACGACTACCGGCATCCGGCGCTGGTCGCGCACGAGGCCGCGACGATCGACTGGCTGTCGGGCGGCCGGTTCGAGCTCGGCCTGGGGGCGGGCTGGCTGCGCGGCGAGTACCAGCAGATGGGCATCCCTTTCGAGGCGGCCGGGATGCGGATCGCGCGGCTGGAGGAGGCCGTCCAGGTCATCGCCGGCCTGCTGGCCGGCCAGACGGTCACCTTCCGCGGCGCGCACTACGCCGTGGACGCGCTGACTCTGCCGGTCGGGCCGGCCCAGCGGCCGCGGCCGCCGCTCATCATCGGCGGCGGCGGCGCGAAGATGCTGGCGCTCGCCGGGCGGTATGCCGACATCGCCGGGATACTGCCCGCGCCGATCCGCGGGGACGAAGATGGCGACGACCCCGCCGACCGCGACCCGGCCGCGCTCCGCGCCAAGCTCGCCGTCCTGCAGGCCGCCGCGGGAGAGCGCTTCGTCGACCTGGAGCTGAGCACGTTCGCGACGTTCCGGGTCACCAGACGCCGGCGGAGCGACACCCAGGACCTCATCGAGCAGCGCGGCTGGCAGGGCGTCAGCTGCGAGCGGGTATGGGCCATGCCCTCGGTCTTCATCGGGTCCGCCGCGCAGATCGAGCAGGACCTGCACGACCGCCGCAGCAGGTACGGGCTGTCCTACTACGTCACCTCTGACCAGGAGCTGGACCAACTGGCGCGGGTTATCGGGCAGCTCGGCGCGAGATGATCATCCCGTAGGCGGGCTGGCCGCCCCGGCCGGAACGGCCGCGGGCCGCCTTCTGGTGGGCGCTATGACGCCGCGACGAGCTGGACGACGATGACGTAGCCGGCGTCGTCCGAAGCCGAACGCGAGCAGAACAGCATGTTCTCCCCGCCGCCGGCATCGAACGACTTCAGGAACTCGACGCCGAATCCGAGCGCGGACGGCAGCCCAGGGAACGAGCCGTTCAGCCGGACCCGCCCGTCGTTGAGGTCGAAGGCGAAGGTGCACGGGATCTGGTCAATGGCCGGCGTGGTCCCGCCGAAGTCGTCGATGTAGGCGACGGGCGCGCCTGTGCTGCCGGCGGGCTGCCCGTGCAGGGTCCCCCGGGCGCCGTGCGGGGTGAACGGCGTGCAGTCACCCGAGACCTGGAAGGCGTCGCTGGGTGCGCCCTGGCGCACCAGCGAGAAGGCGATGTTCTCGCCGCCGTCGGTACCCGGGTCCTTACCCCACCGGGCCAGCGTCTGCAGTGCGTGGCTGGTTCTTTCCCGCTCGTGCCATTCGGTCTGGTTCGTCATTGCGGTCCCCCTTCGGCTATCGCTTGCCCGCCCGGCTGGCCTGGCTCGCACACTGACAGAGGAATGACGCCGGCCCCTGATACACGCGGCCGGGCCGCCCCCAGCCGCATTCGCTGGCCGTCAGCCGCCTGGGCTCGCGCTTTGCGACGTGGGCGCCGGCGAGCTCGGCGTGGCCGGCGCGGTGCTGGACGGCGCGGTCGGCGGGGTCGAAGACGGCGTGGCCGGAGGGCTCGAAGTCGGGGTGGGCGTGGTGGTAGACGTCGGCGTCTGCGACGAGGACGGGGTCGCCGGCGGGGAAGTCCGCGAGGGACCTGGAGCCGGATGTGAGCTCGCGCCACTGGTGCCGCTGACCAGCGGCGGTGGTTGCACGTGCGGGCTCGGCGCCAGCAACAGGGCCACGGCAGCGACGACCAGGCCCAGCACGGCGACCAGCCCGCCCACCGCCGCGCTGCGCACGAACACCCGGCGGTCCGTCCGCTTCCACTCGGTGGTGCGCCGCTCGACCAGGTCCGGCGGCAGCGCCGCGCGCTGCGCGGCCCAGCTGTTGAACGGCGCGGCGGCCATGCCGATGGTCGGGAAGAAGAGCAGGGCGGCCAGCAGCGGCCCGGCCAGTCCGTTCGTCCTCGTCAGGGCCCCGGCTATGCCCGCCACGCCGAGCAGCGCGAGCGATGTCTCGGCCCAGTTCGCCTGCAGCGACTCCCACCAGGCGGCCTGCTCGCTGGTCTTCGGGGTACGCAGGAACGCCGCCTTGCGGGCGAACAGCGCCAGCACCGATGCCCGCGCCACTACCAGCGACGTGGACTGCCAGATGAAGAACGCGCCGAGCGCGTCCCGCCAGGACGCGCCGGTCCCCCGGCGCAGCAGCGCCACCGCCCGGACCAGGCCGAGGGCCACCAGCACCGGGATCGTCGCGACCAGGAACGCGCTGAGCTTGATGAACAGCGCGCTGCCCCCGGTGGCCAGGTTCGCCGCGCCGGCCAGCAAGAACACCATGAATACCAGGCCGAGCAGGTCGCCGTACCACTGCACCGCGCCGGACAGGTAGGACCACCGCTGGCCGGTGCTCAGCCGGTTCTCCTTCGTCTCGCGGCCGGGCAGCAGCGAGCGCCAGTGCATCCGCAGGATCTGGATGCCGCCGAAGCACCACCGGTACCGCTGGCCCTTCAGCGCCTCGAACGTCAGCGGCATGACGCCCTTGCCCCAGGACTGGTCAACGTGCAGGCCGGACCAGCCGGCCCGCAGCAGGCGCAGCGAGAGTTCGGCGTCCTCGGTGATGCACCACTCGTCCCAGCCGCCCAGCTGGTCCAGCGCCACCCGGCGGATCAGTCCCATCGTGCCGGCGAAGATCGCCCCGTCCCGCTCGTTGCGTGACGGCTGGGATACCGAGAAGAAGTACTGGTAGGAGTAGTACAGCCGCCGGTAGTACCGTGCGTGCGACCAGTCCCGGTAGTCCTGCGGGGCCTGGATGAAGCCGACCCAGCTGTCGGCGAACAGTGGCGCGCAGCGGCGCAGGAACCCGGGCTCGAGCTGGTAGTCGGAGTCCACCACCCCGATCAGCTCGGCCCGCGGATCGGTGAGCTTGCGCAGCGCGTAGTTCAGTGCGCCTGACTTGTAGCCGGGCCAGTCCTGCAGGTGCGCGAACTTCACCCGGTGCCGCGCGCACCACCGCTCCACCGGCCGCCAGAGCAGCTCGTCGTCGGTGTTGTCGTCGATCAGGATGACCTCATAGCGCGGGTAGTCGATGCGCAGCAGCGCGCGGAGCGTCTCGATGACCATGTCGGGCGGCTCGTTGTGCGCGGGTACGTGCAGGCTGACGAACGGGAGCTCAGCGTCGATGACGGGGAACGTCGTGGTCGCGGTGACCCGCCTGCCCCATCGCTCCGAGCCGAGCGCATCGCAGAATCTCCCACAGGTAGGCGCAGGCCAGCAGCGCCGCGAAGACCTGGCACAGCCACAGCAGCAGGCCGCCGATGGTGCTCGCCACCCCGAGATGGCTGGCGAATATCCAGTCGATCACGAACCCCAGGTAGATCACGAACAGGAAGATGCTCGCGGCCCAGCACAGGTGCGCGCGGGCGGTCCAGCGCCTGGTCACCGGGAGCCAGACCAGGCTCCCGGCGACCAGGCCTGCGCTGCCGGCGATGATGTTGCTCTCGGACTCCCCGAGCAGTCGCAGCACGCCCGCGACGACCGCTGCCAGCACCAGGGTGCCCGCGATCGCGAAGATGAACCGGCGGGTCGAGGGCCATGCCCCGGCGGTCCGGGCGGGCCGCCTGGCGCGCACCAGCAGGGCAAACGTCCCCAGGGGCGCGGCTACCAGCCCGGCTATCAGGAGTGCTCCGAACATGACGTGTCATCTGTCCTAGATCTCGCCGGCTACCCCCGGCAATATAGGTCCGCCTGGGACGCGCCGGGGCGACAATGGGCGGGTGGACAATGCAGTACGCGATTACATCGACGGGATCCCCGCCGAGCACCGCCCGCTGTTCGACCGGCTGGAGCGGCTGATCCTCGAGGCTCACCCCGATGCGACCGTTGTCTTGTCGTACGGGATGCCCACCTACCAGGTCGGCCGCCGCCGGCTGCACGTCGGCGCCTGGAAGCACGGCGTGTCGGTCTACGGCTGGCCGCAGGAACGCGCGGCCGGCTTCATCTCCCGGCACCCCGGGCTCAAGACGAGCAAGGGGACCATCCAGCTGCGGCCCGAGGATGCGGCCGACATCCCCGACGACGAGTTCCGCGACCTGGTGAGCGCCGCGCTGGAGGCCTGACCGGGCCGGAAGCCCGGCGGACCGGGAAGACTGGCAGACCGGGAAGCCTGGCGGACCGGGAAGACTGGCGGACCGGGAAGCCCGGCGGACCGGGAAGACTGGCAGACCGGGAGCGAGCGCGGCGGCGGGCACGAGCGTCCGGCCCGGGTACGTGCGCACCCGGGCCGGCCGTCTCTACACGATCTGTCGTGTTCCGCGGGAGGTACTACGGCGTGGCGAGCATCCCGTCGACGTTGCCGGCGGCGTCGGTGTAGAAGCCGACCAGGTCGCCGGCGTTGTTGACGCCGTTGACCGTGGTGGAGCCGACGCCGTTCGGGTCATCGATGGACTGCCAGTGCGAGACCGGGCCCAGCGGGGCCTTCAGCGTGAAGCCGTGCTGCACGCCGCCGCCGTCGGTGTAGAAGCCGACGATCTCGTCGCTGCCGTTGATGCCCAGCGCCTGGGTGTTGCTGCCGCCGGGGAACTGGTAGGTGGTCAGGTGCCCGTCGTGCAGCAGCCAGCTGGACGTGTTGTGGGCCGCGTCGGTCTCGGTCCCGACGATGTCACCGTTGTTGTTGATCCCGGTGGCCAGCGTGCTCACCGACCCGGAGATCTTGATCTTGGTGAACACGCCGGTGGCCTGGTTGACCTGGTAGGCGTGGTTGTTGCCCTTGGCGTCGGTGTAGAAGCCGACCGCCACCCCGCTGTCGTTGATGCCGAGCAGCTGGTTGACCGCGCCCTTCACCCGGGGAGTGTTCGGGTTGGTGAACGACTCGAACACGCCGTTCCACTCGACGAAGCCGCGGTTGGTGCCGCCCGCGTTGACCCAGAACCCGGCGGTGTTGCCCTTGTTGTCGATCCCGGTCACCTGGGTCTGCGCCGAGCCGGGGAAGTTCTCGTTGACGTAGTTGCCCTGCCCGTACGGCGGGTCCAGCAGGTAGCCCTTGTTCGGGTGCGCCTTCGAGCCGATGCCGAAGTACCCGGCGATCACATTGTGGCTGTTGATCCCCAGCAGCTGGTTGAACGTCGGGTCGGCCTGGTTGTCCAGGGTGGTGAACGTGTAGCTCGTGGCGGACGTCGTCGTGGCGGCCTGCGCTGCAGACGCGAGGCCGAGGGCGCTCGCGCCCCCGGCGAGGGTGACGGCGAGGGCGGCTACCGAACGCCGGACCCGGTGGGACTGGTGCTTCATTGTCGTTTCCTTCGCTTCGTGAGCTGATGTGCGTGGTCGCGCGGTCAGCGGACCCCGTCGAACGAAAACCCGTTTTACGTTCGTGACTACAGCCTGGCGGCGGGACGCGGTCCTGCCATCGGTGCCGACCACGGATCCGCCACGGATTCGCTACGGAACCTCGCGGGGCGGCCGGGCCGGCCGGGCGTCCGGTCCGCGGTCGGCGAGCGGACCGGTGGTGGGGGCCGAGTAGCCGCCGATCCACTCGTCTTTCCAGGCGTGGTCGAACTGCTCGGCGTTGCACCGCGGACGGTAGATCGCGGTCAGCTCGCGGGCGATCTGCTGGCGGTGTCCCGGGCCGCCGCCGGGCACCTCGTAGGTGCAGATGTACACCTTCCACCTGGATCCGGCCCGGCGCACCCAGCAGTGCGCGCGGGGGTGCTGGAACGGGAACCGCTCCGCTGACAGGTCGCCGCAGTGGTCCACGTAGATGACCGCGTACCGCTCGGCCCTGGTGTCCGGATCCGGCTTATAGACGATCGCGTAAACCGCGGGCCTGGCCGGCGGAGTCCACCCGCCGAGCAGCCGCGGCCCCTCGAACGGGTAGCCGGCCAGCGAACCGAGCCTGATCATCCCTCCGGGTCCTCCTCTTCGCTGACGGCTTCCACCCGGACGATGGGGCATACCGGCAGCCCGGCGGCCGCCACGGCCTGCGCGAACTCGGCGGTGGCCCGGTTGACCGCCTCATCGCGGCTGCCCGCCTGGACGACCAGCCGGGCACCGTAGCGGTTGGCGCCGATCCCAGTGGCGATGCCGGAGCTGGCGGCGACCGCATCGGCCAGCTCGACCACCTGCTCGCGCGACAGCACCTGGTCCCCCTCGGCCTCGATGCCCACGCTCCACCTCACCAGTCGCTCCTCCTCGGAGTCGGGTCTCAACGTCCGGGCTTAGCTCAGCGTCGGCAGCAGGGCCGCCAGCTCTTCCAGGCTGCGCAGGTCGTGCCCAGATAGCATCAGGTCGATGTGCGGCGCCGCCACCATCATTCCCAGCGTGCTGGGCCGGAACTGCGCGTCGTCGCCCTTGTGCGGGTTCATCCACAGCAGCGTGTGGCAGAGCCGGGATAGCCGCTCCATCGCGGCGGCCAGCACCTCGGGGTCACCCCGGTCCAGGCCGTCCGAGCAGATGACCACGACCCCGCCGCGGCACACCCCGCGGCGGCCCCAGCCCCGGACGAACGCGTCCAGCGACTCGCCGATCCTGGTCCCGCCCTCCCAGTCGAACACCTCTCCAGCGGCCCGCTGCAGCGCGGCGTCCGGGTTCCGGTGGTCGAGCGCCTTGGTCACCCGGGTGAGCCGGGTGCCGAAGCAGAACACCTCCACCCTCGCCGCCGCGCGCCTCGCCGAGTAGGCGAACTGCAGCAGGTTCCGTGAGTAGTCGGCCATCGAGCCGGAGATGTCCAGGATGAAGATCAGCGGCCGCAGCCGCACCCGGCGCTGCCGCCACAGCAGCTCAGCGGGCTCGCCGTGCATGCGCATGGACTCGCGCAGCGTCCGGCGCAGGTCGGGCGACCGCCCGGAGCGGGCGGGCGCGGTGCGCCGGGTGCGCCGCCGCGGCGGGGTCAGCCGGATCCTGGCCATGATCCGCCGCAGCGCGGCCAGCTCCTCGGCGGTGCACGCGGCGAACGACTTGCCCTTGAGCGACTCCACGTCCGAGGCCATCCAGCCGAGCACGGCCTGCTCCTCGTGCCCTTCCCCCTCCGGATCGGTCAGCGGGATGGTGAGCACGGCCTCGTCGGTGGTCAGCCGGGCCTTGACCGTCAGCAGCTCGGCGGCCGGGCTCCCGGCGTCCAGGAAGTACCTGCGGAACACCTCGTCGTAGCCGCCGATGTCCTCCCGCCTGCGGACCAGGGTGGTGCGCCCGGCCCAGTACAGGTCGACCAGGTCGGTCGGGTCCAGCGGGACCATCGCGGCGCAGTAGGCCGCCGCGTCGCCGGTGCCGGCGGCGAGCCCGGCCGACCGCAGTTCGCGCACGAAGTTGACCAGCACGCCGGCGAACGCGGCCCGGTCAGGCACCGGAGGTGATCTCTTCCAGGTTCTCCCGGACCAGGTCAAGGTCGTCGCGTTCCTTCACCACGGCGCCCAGCGTGTCCGCCGCGTTCTGCGGGTCGAGTGCCGTGTCGCCCAGGAAGTCCAGCGCGCGGGCCCAGTCGATGGTCTCGGCGACGCCGGGCGGCTTGGCCAGGTCGAGCTCGCGCAGCCGGTGCACGGCGGCGACAACCTTGCCGGCCAGCGCCTGGGTTACGCCCGGCTCGCGCAGCAGCACGATCTCCAGCTCACGCTCGGCGGTCGGGTAGCCGATCCAGTGGTAGAGGCAGCGCCGTTTCAGCGCGTCATGCAGCTCGCGGGTGCGGTTGGAGGTGAGCACCACCAGCGGCGGGCGCTCCGCCTTGACCGTGCCGATCTCCGGGATGCTGACCTGGAAGTCGGACAGCACCTCGAGCAGGAAGGCCTCGAACTCGTCGTCGGCGCGGTCCACCTCGTCGATCAGCAGCACCGCCTGGTCGCCGCTGCGGACCGCCTCCAGCAGCGGCCGTTCGAGCAGGAACTTCGGCCCGAAGACCTTGTCGACGGCGTCCTCGTCGCTGACCTGCCGCTGCGACAGCGCCCGGATATGCAGCATCTGCCGGGCGTAGTCCCACTCGTAGAGGGCCTGGTTGGTGTCGATGCCCTCGTAGCACTGCAGCCGGATCAGCTTGCGGCCGAACACCGACGCCAGCACCTTGGCGACCTCGGTCTTGCCCACCCCCACCTCGCCCTCGAGCAGGATGGGACGCTGCAGGGACAGCGCGACGAGCAGCGCCGTGGCGAGCCCGCGATCGGCCAGGTAGCCGCCCTGGCGCAAGATCTCGGTCAGCTCGCCGACAGTCTGCGGGTAATCCATCCAGCGCTCTCAGCCGGGCTCGGCCGGGCCGAGCACAACGTCCCTGACGCTGCCCCCCTCGGGACTCAGCTTTCCCTCCCGCTGCAGCCGGTCCCGCCACGCGGCGCGCAGGTCCTCGTCGTCACCGGGCACGCCGTCGAAGCCGACGTTCGCCATCCGCCGGCAGGACTTCCCGTGACCGCCGTGCTCACCGATGTCCGTGCTGGTCTGGCCCTGGGCGCTCCATATTTCCCTGAGCACCTCGAGGGCATCGGGGGCCCGGGCGGCCTCGTCCTGCTCGCGACTCATATTCAGGCACCCTCCAGCTGCTGAGGTCCGAGATCTCTGAATGTAGCTCCTGGAGCGAGTCCGGGCGATCGCGGATTAAGGGTTCTCTTATCGGATTCCGGTTTGAGACGGCGCAGCAGCGTGCCCCGGGCCAGGCGCAGCCGGGGTCACGGCGGCGATGGCCGCCCGCAGCTGGCTGGTACGAGCCGGGCCGGCGCCGCGCTGGAGCGGCAGCGAGCCGACCGATGGAACAGGACCGGGGTCCTGCGCCGCGGCTGGCGCAGGACCCCGGTGATCGAGTTGCTAGCTGGACCCGGTGTCGAAGCGGGTCAGCTAGCGGGACAGGGATTAGTCTCTGATCGGGCTGCGGAAGACGTTCAGCCGCTTGGTGATCAGGCCGAACGGGGCGGTCGGGTAGCTGACCACCCGGATCGGGCCGTACTCGGCCTGCGCGCTGCCGCCGAACTTGTTGACGGTGCCCGGGATGTAGGGACCGCCTTCCTGCCACATGCACGTACCGTTGACGTTGCGCGTGCTGTAGAAGGGATAGAAGTTGGAGTTCGGCGGCGGGTTCACGCAGCCGGTGCCCGGAACCGGGTCTCTCGGGTTCAGCACGTGCCGCTGGCAGAAGACGTCCACCCGGAAGGCCGTGTCGTCCGACTCGTTCCGCGACTGATCCCCCTCGAAGACCATCCGCGGGTAGTTGCTCCCTGCGGTGGTCGGGCTGGTGAACAGGAACGACGTCGGGTTCAGTAGCTGGTCCGCCGTCGGGTTGCTGATCGAGCCCGGCCAGTTGAAGAGGTAGGACACGCCGTCGAAATCCCGTCGGTGTCCTCTGACAGGCACCCGCCGATCTTCACGTCCAGCGAGGCCTGCGCGGGCAGGCAGAACACGTCATCGCCGTCGGGGTCGGCCCGCCGTGTCGCCGTCGTTGGTGTCGGCGCCGAGCGGCCGCAGGCAGGTGCTGAGCGGGTCGGTGCCGACCTTGCCGCAGAGCTCGAAGTGCCCGATCTCGTCGGAGAAGGCGATGTTGTAGGTGTGCGCGGCGTTCACGTTGCGGGTCAGTGGCGATGAGGTGCTGAACTCCGGGTGGAAGTTCCACGGAACGCCTGTGCACTTCGTGGCGTTCGGGGCCCAGTTGATGGTCGGGAACCCGTTGGCCTTGCTGGCCGTCATCGAGCCCGAGGTGTGCGTGGTGTGGTCGACGATCGTCACCTTGAGCCCGTTCGGCGTGTCGAACAGGTGGGTGGTGACGTTGTCGCCCGAGTGCATCAGGAAGTCCTTCGTGGGATCGGGCACGAAGTGCTCGGGGTTAAGCGGGCTCGCCCGGCGCCGTGGCCACGCCGTTCTTGGTGATGAACGCGAAGTTCACGTACTCCGTGCTGACCGCGTTGAGGCAGGCGGTGTTGTTGAACCCGCCGGTGTTCTCGTTGTCCTGGAACGTGTCGATGTTCAGCGCGGCGCACCACTGCTTGCCGTGCAGCCGATGCCGGCCGGCCAGGGCACCCAGCCCGGCGGGTAGAACTGCATCTCCTCGTAGGCCTGGCCGGGGCCGAGCCCGAAGTACTTCGGGCTGCTCGGGTTCTGGCTCGCGAAGATGTTGGAGTCGCTGTCCGGCTTGCACGGCTTGGCCGGATGGCCGGTTATCCCGCCCGCGTTGGGCGAGCCGTTGGGGTCGCACATCACCATGCCGAGCCAGAACGCCGGGTGCAACTCGAAGCCGAAGGTCCCGCCGCTGCCGTTCTGCTTGGGCCGGGTGGGCGGGTCCTTGGGCAGCGTCAGGTTCCAGCTGACGTTGTTGCCCGCGCCCGGCTTGTTCGAGTAGAACAGCGTCGCCGGCTCGTCGTGACCGATGTAGGGCAGAATGCGCGCGCCGTCCCTGATGGCCTTGTCGTAGCCGGCGACTCTTCCCAGGTCTCGGCCGGCTCGGTGCAGGTGATGCCGTTGCTGCCGCAGAAGTGCTGCAGCCCGGCGAGCCTCGTCGTCGGATTGTTCGGAATCTTGGAATGCGGTTCGGCGTAAGCCGAGGCGGATCCGTGGGTCGCGGCCAGGGCCCCCGTTAACGAGGCGGCCGCGAGAGCCGCGGAGAGACCGATGGCTATGTTACGTCTCATCCCAATCCCTTCTTGGAAACAACCGTCTCACCGACCGTTCCCGTTATACGACCGTCGGTGAGGCGTCGCAATAGGTAGGGGATGGGTTTCTCTTTACCCGAACCGTCAGCGGCTAGCCGGGCAGCTCGAACGGGAGCTTGATCCCGTCCAGGGTGTCCGGGCACGGGCAGTCGCGCTCGGCCGGCAGGCTCTCGATGACCTTCTCGACCAGCCGGCGCAGCCGGGCCGCGTTCGCGGCGAACGCCTCGAACACCTCGGCCTGGGTCACGCCCTCACCCTCGCCGATCCCCGCATCGGTGTCGGTGACCAAGGCGAGCGTCGTGTAGCAGAGCGCCAGCTCACGGGCCATCGCCGCCTCAGGCAGCGCGGTCATCCCGACCAGGGTCCAGCCCTGGGCCGCGTACCACTGCGACTCGGCCCGGGTGGAGAACCTCGGACCCTCGATGATCACGAGAGTGCCGGACGGCAGCCGGCTCCCAGCCGGACGCGCGGGCGGTCGCCACGGCGGTCGCCCGGCCGACCGGGCAGTACGGGTCGGCGAACGCCACGTGCACCGCGCCGCCTGAGTCGAAGAACGTCTGCTGCCGGCCGCTGGTCCGGTCCACCAGCTGGTCCGGGACGGCCAGCGTCCCGGGACCGTAGGACGGTGTCAGCGAGCCGACCGCGCACGGCGCGACGACCTGCCGGACGCCCAGCGACCGCAGCGCCCACATGTTCGCCCGGTACGGGATGCGGTGCGGCGGGAACCTGTGGTCACGGCCGTGCCGGGGCAAGAACGCCACCCGGCGTCCGGCCACCTCGCCCACCGTCACCGGGTCGCTCGGCGGGCCGAACGGAGTCTGCACGCTGACCTCTTCGGCCGAGGAGAGGAACTCGTAGAACCCGGATCCGCCGATGACGCCGATCAGGCCGGCATCCACGCCGTCCGTCATGCCCGGTCAGGTACCGGATCCGGAGCGGGCGGGCTGGGACGCCTTCGCCGCACCGGGCTTCTTGCCGTCGGCCGAGCTGGCGGGCGACGCGGAGTCCTTCTTCGCCCCCGACGATCCCTCGCCCGAGCCGGGCGAGTCCTTCGCCTTGGCGGCCTTGTCGCCGGCATCCTCGCTCTTGGCGGTGGCCTTGCGGCTGTCGGTCCGGTAGAAGCCGGACCCCTTGAACACGATGCCGACCGGCGAGAAGACCTTGCGCAGGGTTCCGCCGCAGGCCGCGCACACGGTCAGCGGCTCGTCGTCGAACCGCTGTACCGCCTCGACCTGCTCGCCGCATGTCGTACACGCGTACTGATACGTCGGCACGGGCCCTCCTCTGGGCTTCGCGCGCGCTGGCACTCGCGCCGTTCGACTGCCAAATCCTAGCCTACGGCGGTGTCAGCCTGGTCAATCCCGCACTCGGCTGCGCTGCCATGGCGACCGGGTGATCGAACCGCCCGGCCGGCACTTGGTCGAGCAGTTCCCCGTCGTAGAGCAGCGCGATCGTCGGGATCAGCGGGCCGACGCGCGCGAGCGCGCGATCGTAATAACCCCGACCGCGACCGAGCCTATTCCCGCGGCGGTCTGCGGCCAGCGCAGGCACGATCACGAGATCCGCACTCGCGATCGAATGGCGGGCCAGCGGCTCGGCCGGCTCCAGCAGGCCGTGCCGGGCCGGGGTCATCGATTCGGGGCCCTCGTAGGATGCCCAGTCAAGCTGGCCGTCCGAACGCAGCAGCGGCAGCAGCACGTAGGTTCCGCGTTTCCACAGCGCGTAGACCAGGCTGCGGGTGGACGGCTCGGTATCGACGGAGTAGTAGGCGGCGACGGTTCCGGCCATCTGCGCTTCGGGCAGGGACAGGACCGCGTCGCGCAGCAGCCGGGCCGCGTCGGCGCGCTGCTCGCCGGTCAGGCCGGCCCGGGCCGCTCGGACGCGGCCCCGCAGCGCCGTCTTGGCCTGGCGCAGGGCGGCCGGATCGCCGCCCGCGCGGTCCGCGCGCGGCTCGCCGTTCTGCTGCCCGGAGCCGTTGATATGCCCTCCTCGCCTGGCGCGCGTTCGGGCGGCCGCAAGCAGCCTACGCCGCCTGCACCTGCCGCGCTGTCGCTGCGGCTAGGGTGGCGTTCATGGCCGATTTCGCTGCCGTGACCAAGGCCGTCATCCCCGCCGCCGGGCTGGGCACCCGGTTCCTGCCGGCGACCAAGGCGACGCCCAAGGAAATGCTGCCCGTGGTGGATAAGCCCGCCATCCAGTACGTGGTCGAGGAGGCGGCCAGCGCCGGCCTGGACGACGTGCTGCTCATCATCGGCCGCGGCAAGCGGTCCATCGAGGATCACTTCGACCGCGCCTACGAGCTCGAGGAAGCGCTCGAGGCCAAGGATGACATGGACCGGCTGGCCCAGGTGCGCGAGTCCAGCGAGCTTGCCCACATGCACTACGTGCGCCAGGGCGATCCGCGCGGGCTGGGCCACGCCGTGCTCTGCGCGGCCCAGCACGTGGGCTCGCAGCCGTTCGCGGTACTGCTCGGCGACGACCTGATCGACGCGAGGGACCGGCTGCTCACCCGCATGATCGAGGTCCGCCAGCGGTACGGCGGCAGCGTCGTCGCGCTGATGGAGGTCGATCCCGAGCAGGTGTCGCAGTACGGCTGCGCCGCGATCAGCAAGACCGGCGACGAGGACGTGGTCACGGTGACCGACCTCGTGGAGAAGCCCGTTCCCGGCGAGGCACCAAGCCGGTGGATCATCATCGGCCGCTACGTCTGCGATCCCGCGGTGTTCGGCGTGCTGCGGGAGACCCCGCCAGGACGCGGCGGGGAAATCCAGCTGACCGACGCGCTCAAGACCCTGATCGGCTGCGATCGGGCCGCTGGCGGCGGGGTGCACGGGGTGCTGTTCCGCGGCCGCCGCTACGACACCGGCAACAAGCTCGACTACCTGCGGACGATGGTCCAGTTCGGCTGCGAGCGGCCCGACCTCGCCCAGGAGTTCGTGCCCTGGCTGCGCAAGTACTTGGATGACCTGCGGTGACCGCCGAGTATCGCAGCGCAGGGCCGGCCGGCGGGCACGACGCGGGCGGCCTGGTGCCGGTGGACGACCACCTGGCCGAGCTGGCCGCGCACGATCCGCCCGCTGGCACCGATCCTGCTCCCGCTGACCGAGGCCGAGGGCTGCGTGGTCGCGACCGATCTGCGGGCCGGGCACCCGCTGCCGTCCTTCGACAACTCGGCGATGGACGGGTATGCGGTCCGGGCCAGCGATGTCGCGGCGGCCACCGAACGCTCCCCCGTCGTGCTTCCGGTCGCCGGCGAGGTCGCGGCCGGCGACACCGGCGCGTACGGGATAGCCCCGGGTATGTGCATCCGGATAATGACGGGGGCGCAGCTGCCCGCGGGAGCCGATGCGGTCGTGCCGGTGGAGTGGACCGATGGCGGCGATACGAAGGTGGCGGTCCGCCGGGCCGCCGGCCCGGGTCACGCGGTCCGCCGGGCCGGTGACGACGCCCGCGCGGGCGACGTGCTGCTGACCGCGGGGTCGGTGCTCGGGCCGGCGCAGATCGGCCTGGTCGCGGCGGCCGGCGGCGGAACGGTGCTGGTGCGCCCGCGACCGCGCGTCGTGGTGATCTCGACCGGGAACGAGCTGGCCGAGCCGGGAGCACCGCTCACGCCCGGGAGGATTCGGGAATCCAACAGCTACATGCTGGCCGCCGCCGCGCGGCAGGCCGGCTGCGTGGCCTTCCGGTCGCCGGTCGTCCCCGACGATCCGCACCAGCTGCTCGAGATGATCGAGGACCAGCTGCTGCGCGCCGACCTGCTGGTCACCAGCGGCGGGGTGAGCATGGGCGGCCCCAACGACGTGGTCAAGGCCGTGCTCCGGGCACTGGGCACGGTGACCTTCCGCAAGGTGGCCATGCAGCCGGGGATGCCGCAGGGATTCGGCGTGGTCGGGCCGGATGCCACGCCGATTATCACGCTGCCCGGCAACCCGGTCAGCGCCTACGTTTCGTTCCAGGTGTTCGTCCGGGCTGCGCTCGGCGCGCTGCTGCTCACCCGTGAGCTTGAGCTGCCGGTACGGCGGGCCGTGCTGTCCGGGCCGCTGAAGGCCCCGCCGGGGCGGCGGGCCTACCTGCGCGGGGTGCTGAACCAGGCGGAGGGGACGGTGGCCCCGCTCGGCCACCAGGGATCGCACCAGCTCGCCACGCTGGGCCGGGCGAACTCGCTCGTCATCGTGCCGGAACGGGTCACCGAGATGGCCGAGGGCGACGAGGTCGACGTGATGAGCCTGCCGTGACCGGCGCGGGCGCGGCGGGCGCAGAAGCGAACCGGGAGGCACGGCGCGGTCGCCTCAGTCACCTGGACGCGGCCGGCCAGGCCCGGATGGTGGACGTATCCGGGAAGGATGTCAGCGCGCGGTCGGCCCGCGCCTCGGGGCGGGTGCTGCTGTCCGGTGCTGCGGTCGCCGCGCTGCGGGCCGGCGAGGTACCGAAGGGGGACGCGCTCGCGGTAGCCCGGATCGCCGGCATCCAGGGGGCGAAGCGGACGCCTGAGCTGATTCCGCTGTGTCATCCGATCGGGCTGCACGCGGTGGCGGTGGAACTGGCCGTGGCCGATGACGGGGTGGACATCTCGGCTGCAGTGCGGACGGCCGACCGGACCGGGGTGGAAATGGAGGCGCTGACCGCGGTGACCGTGGCGGCGCTCGCGCTGATCGACATGGTCAAGGCGGTGGACCCGGCCGCGGTGATCAGCGACGTCCGGGTGGAGGAGAAGGCCGGCGGCAAGTCCGGCTCATGGCGGCGGCCCCGATGATGGGGCCGGCGATAGCTGGGGCCGGCGCCGGGGACGGTGGCGATGAGGGCGCGCAGGCGAGCCGGACCGCGGCGCCAGGGACCGTGGCGATGAGGGCGCGCAGGCGAGCCGGACCGCGATGCCGGCGACGGTGGCGATGAGGGCGCTCGCCCTGGTGGCCTCCAACCGCGCCGCGTCCGGAGTGTACGAGGATCGCTCCGGTCCGGTGCTGGCCGAGTTGCTGCGTTCGGCTGGATGCGATCCGGTGGACGGACCAGTAGTCGTTCCGGACGGCGAGCCAGTGCAGGCGGCGCTGCGCGAAGCGGTCGTGGCCGGCTATGACGTCGTGGTGACCACGGGCGGAACCGGCCTCACCCCGGGCGACCTGACACCGGAGATGACCCGGCGGGTGATCGACCGGGAGGTGCCGGGGATCGCCGAGGCGGTGCGCGCGGCGGGCGCCGCGGCCGGAGTGCCCGCCGCGATCTTGTCCCGCGGGATCGCCGGGCTGGCCGGGCGGACGCTCATCGTGAACCTGCCCGGGTCAACCGGGGGGGTGCGGGACGGCATGGCGGTCCTGTCCCCCGTGCTCGGGCACGCCGTCGACCAGGCGAACGGCGGTGATCACGCTGCTCGCCGGGCTCCGTGACCAGCCTGTCCCGGTCTGCGCGTGGCCGGGGGCCGCCGGATCGTGACCGCGAACCGGTCAAACTAGGTCATGCGGCGGAAAATGCGTCGCCGAAGGTCCGCGGCGTTGGTGACGAAGCGGCCTCGATCGGGGATCCGTCGCAGAATGGTGTAGTAACCGCGTGGCGCTAGGCGCCCGACCCGGAGGAAGATTGGAATGTGGCACGAATGCGCGGATGGCCGGCCACACTGATCGAGCCCGGCCTGGTGGGCGGCTCGGTCGGCCTGCGGCCGGTCCGCGCACGGGACGCGCGCGCCTGGCGAGACATGCGGGTGCGCAATGCCGCCTGGCTGCGTCCCTGGGAGCCGACCAACCCTGAGACGCCGCTTTACCGGTCCGGCCTGGGGCCCTATGTCGCGATGGCCCGCGCCATGCGGCGCGAGGCGCGGCGCGGGCAGGCGCTGCCGTGGGTGATCACCTACAACGGCCGGTTCGTGGGGCAGCTCACCGTCGGCAGCATCATCTGGGGTTCGGCACGGGCCGCCCAGGTGGGCTACTGGGTCGGCGAGGACTGGGCCGGGCGGGGGGTCACGCCGACCGCGCTCGCGATGGCCATAGACCATTGCTTCTTCGTCGTCGGCCTGCACCGGGTCGAGGCGAGCATCCGGCCGGAGAACCATGCCAGCCGCCGGGTGGTGGAAAAGCTCGGGTTCCGCGAGGAGGGCATGCGGCGCCGTCACCTGCACATCGACGGGGCGTGGCGCGATCATCTCTGCTATGCGCTGTCGGTGGAGGATGTCCCCGGCGGGGTGATGCCGCGGTGGCGCAGTGCGCTGGCCGCGGCCCGTTCGGGAACGATGTGAAGCTGCCGGGCCGGCTGGGTCCGCGGGACTAGGGGTCAGGCGCCAGCAGTTGCCGCGCTGGCGGCGGCCGGGCGGCCCGCCGAGGCGCTATCTCACGACACACCGGGCCGGATGCTCGTCAATGTTTCCCGAGAGCCTTACCGTGCGTGACGTGGGCCCGTCCGTCATTGCCGCATGCGTCCGGCACCGAAGCGCTGGCTGCTCCGGCCGTGAGGCGGTGCCGCGTGGCCTCGGACGGGTCGGCTGCGGGTGCGGACAGGTCTGGTGCGACCCCGGACGGATCCGGTGCGACCCCGGACGGATCCGGTGCGACCTCGGACGGATCCGGTGCGACCTCGGACGGGTCCGGCGCGGGCGGGTGCGGTGTGGGCGCGGGCGGGCGGCGCACCGCTGGCGCGAGCGGGGGGAGGACTGTTGAGCAGCGCGATCCTCTACCTCGCGATCATCGCCATCTGGGCGTGCGTGCTCATCCCCCGGTGGCTCAAGCGGGACTCGTCGCAGGCGAAGGCGGCGAAGGCGGCGCAAGACCTCCCGGCTGGCGAGCCTGCTGATGTTGACCCTGATTCCGATGCCGGCCCAGAGGGCGGGGATGTTCACATGACTCACGAAGACGATGACGGCGGTCGGGTCGTTGCCGCTGACCAGGCCAGCGCGGCCGCCGAAGCCGGGGCCGGCCCGGTTGACCCGCCCGGCCTGGCTGAGCACGAGCCGGCCGGGCGGGAAGAGCCTGCCCGATCCCACCGGGCTGATCCGCAAGGTCATACCCGGATCTTGAGCGCGCGCCGCCGGATGCTGATCGTGCTGGCAGCGCTCACGACGGTGGCCCTGGCGATCGTGCTGATCGGGCTGGCGGCCTGGTGGGTGGTCATACCGCCGGTCGTGATGCTGGGCGGCTACCTGCTGCTGCTGCGAGAAGCACGCCACGCCGACGCCGACCGCGCGTTCATCCTCGCCAACGCCGAACGCCGGGACGCGCAACGGCGCCTGCACGAGGCCCGTGCGGCGGCCAGGCAGCGCGAGGAGGCACAGACGGCGCGGGTCATCCACATCGCCGCGCGGGTGCGGGACGAGATCTACGACCAGTACGCGGACGGCGAGCGGCGGGCCGTGGGCGATTGAGGCCGGCCGACCCGGGGTACGGCGCGGTGGGTCGGCGCGGATGGGCCCGACCGTTTGCTACGCTGACTGGCGTTCGTTGGGGCTGTAGCGCAGTCCGGTAGCGCACCTCGTTCGCATCGAGGGGGTCAGGGGTTCGAATCCCCTCAGCTCCACTTCAAGAACAGATTTCGAACACCGGATCGTCTCATTCTGGCTTCCGCACAGCAACGCCAGCGATCGAACTTCCTGCCCAGCCGCTTGAGCGCGCTTCGTGCGTTGGCCGTAGGGGTCTCGGTGTAGATCTCCATCGTCATGGCGATCTGGCTGTGCCGAAGGATCTGCATGGCAACCCGAGGGGTGCACGTCGAGGGCGGCCAGGAGCGAGGCGCATGTGCGCCGCGTGTCATGGACCCTGATGTAGCGGACTCCTGCTTTCCGGCACCGGACAGCGAACTGGCGGTTGAAGTTCCGCGGAATGCGCGGCCACGCCCACGGCCACCTGCGCGGTGATCAGCCCTAGGTTCAAGAACAAGACCAGTATGAGCCGCCGGGTGCGTGACACCCGGCGGCTCATACTGAGCCTCGCAGCGTCATTGCTCGTGCGGCCCGACACCTGTTGGCTGACGGAGCGGGCCGTCGGCGGGAAGCTCGGCGGGCCCCACGTGGAGGCGGGGCAGGATCCGGTCCAGCCAGGCGGGCAGCCACCAGTTGGCCCGCCCGAGCATGTGCATCACCGCGGGTACGAGGACGGTGCGGATGAGATAGGCGTTGACGAAGATGGCGGCGGCGAAGCCGAGGCCGATCTGCTGGATGGGCATCTGGCCGCCGATGATGAACGACGCGAACACCAGGATCATGATCAGTGAGGCGGCGGTGATGACCCGGCCGGTCTCGGCCTGGCCGCGGATCACCGCGCGCTTGCTGTCGCCGGTGAGCGTCCACTCTTCGTGCATGCGGCTGATGAGGAAGACCTCGTAGTCGGTGGACAGGCCGAACAGGATGGCGAACATGATCGCCGGGATCCATGCTGTGATCGGCCCTGCCTGGCTGAACCCGAGCACCGGCTTGCCCCAGCCGAACTGGAACGCGGCGGTCATCACGCCGAGCGCAACGCCGAACGAGAGCAGGTTCATGACCGCTGCGACTAGCGGGATGAGCAGGCTGCGGAACACGATGAGCAGGAGCAGGAAGGCCAGCCCGACGACGATGGCCACGAACAGGGGCAGCTTGGAGCTCAGAATCCCGTGAGTAGTCCTCGTTGGCTGCGGTGGTACCGCCGATGTGGATTGCCAGCGTGCTGCCCGCCTCGACCCGGGGCACGCCGGCCCGCAGATGGTCGAGCACGGTGGTGGTCGCGGCTTGCTGTGGCCCGGTGGCCGGGTAGACCTCGGCGACCTCGGCCTTGCCGTTGGGGCTGAGCTGCGCCGGAGTGATCCCGGCCACGCCCGGCTGGCTGCGGGCCGAGGCAGTGAACGCGGCGAAGCGTGCCCGGTCGGCGCGGCTGTTGACCTGGCCGACCACGTCCAGGGGCCCGTTGAAACCGGGGCCGAACCCCTTCGCCAGCAGGTGGTAGGCCTGGTAGGTGGTCGAGGACGGCGGGTCGGTGCTGGCGTCCGGCAGCCCGGCGCGCATGCTGAAGAACGGGACAGCGAGAATGCCGGTTACCGCCAGCGCGGCGACGGCGGGGAGCATCGGCCTGCGGCCGAGCCCTTCGGCCCAGCGCAGCCAGAACGCTCCGGCCTGCTCGACCTGGCGCCCGTCCTGGGCGAGCATCCTGCGTTCGGCTCGCCGCAGCACCTTCGGGCCCAGGAAGCCCAGCATGGCCGGCAGCAGGGTCAGCGAGGCCAGCATGGTCAGGCCGACCAGGAGCGAGACGGTCACGGCCACTCCGGGCAGGGTGGGGTCGGGCAGGGCGAACAGCCCCAGCAGCGCGGCGCATACGGTCAGCCCAGCCAGCAGCACAGCGCGGCCGGAGGTGTTGAGCGCGGTCACGGCGGCGTCCTCGGGCGCCTGCCCGGCGAGCAGCTCGTTGCGGTGCCGGCTGACGACGAACAGCGCGTAGTCCACGCCCACGCCAAGCGCCACGAGGAAGGCGACCTCAGGCACCCAGCCAGCGATCGAGATGGCGTGCGTGAGGATGTTGGTGATGTAGCTGCCTGCTGCGATCGCCACCAGCGCCGAGATCACCGGTAGGACCGCAGCGAGCACCGAGCGGCGGAACGCGAAGAACAACACGACCAGCGCGAGCGCGATCCCCAGCAGCACGCTGGTGTAATTCGTGCCCCCCGACGTGATGTTCTCGATCGCCGCCCCGCCGAGCTGGACGTTCAGCCGCGGGCTGTCGGCGGACTTGGCGGTGGAGATCAGCTTGTGGACGGCCGAGTTCGGGATGTTCTGGGCCTGGGCGTTGAGGTTCACCGTGGCCAGGCCGATCGTGCCGCCCCTGCTGACCTGGCCGCCCAGCTTGTAGGGGGAGGTCACCGAGCGCACATCGGGAAGGCGGGCGACCCGGGCGAGCATGGACGTGACCGCGGTCTCGGCGGCCGCAGAACGCAGCGTCCCCTGCCTGGCCTGCACGACAATCTGGTCGCTGTCGCCTGCCTGGGCCGGGAAGTCCGTCATCAGCACCTGCAGGGCCTTCGCCGAGTCGGTGCCCGGCAGCGAGGCGCTGCTTGAGTACGCCGATCCGGTGAGCCCGGCTGCCGCCGACGAAACCGATCAGGGCTATCAGCCATACGGCCAGCACGGTCCTTCGGTGAAGGAAGCACCAGCGGGCGAACCCAGCCATCGCTTGTCCTCTCTGGGTGTCTCAGCTCATGGACCTGTGCATGCTTGTCATGGTGAGCGATCACCTCGCCGATGTCGTCAGGCCAGCAGCGGCTTCCGGCCTACGTCAGCGGGGGTAGCGAGGCGGCAGCGAGTACGCACAACGCGCAGGCGAGGGTCCCTCATCTGTGCGATGCCCCTTCCCAGACGGCTCGTTACGCTTGAACCGAGATGAGAGACCCGGACGCCGCGCCCGCCGCAAGGGCGTCCCGCGCGCCGTCGTGGCCGCGGACGCTGAGCTTGCGCCGGGATCTCGCGCTGCCGCTGGTGCTGCTCGCGGTGCAGCTCACCGGGGCCGCGGTCGCCGGCGAGAACTTCCGCCTCTTCAGTCCGCCACGCCCCCTCGGGGTGGTGGACTGGGTGCTGCTGGTGGTCGGCCCGGTGGCCCTGGTCGCGCGGCACCGGTATCCGGTGCCGGTGCTGTGGGTGAGCCTCGTCGGGATGCTCTCGACGTCGGGCTTCGCTCATGTGAGCTTCGTTGTCGCGTTCTTCGTGGCGGCCACCGCCGGGAAGCGCTACTCGGCCTGGCTGGTGCTGGCCCTCGCCTTCGTCTGGGATATCTGGCTCGCCCCGCTTGTTTATGGGTACGCGGTCCCGCCGGCCCACGACGCGCTGCTGCTCGCGGGGTGGCTGCTGGCGGTGGCGATTGCGGCCGAGGCGACCCGGATCCGGGCCGAGCGGGTGGCCGCGACCAGGGCCAGCCGTCAGCTCGATCAGCGCCGTCAGCAGAGCGAGGAGCGGCTGCGGATCGCCAGGGACCTGCACGATGTGATCGGCCACAACATCTCGCTGATCAACGTCCAGGCCAGCATGGGGCTTGACCTCATGGACAGCCAGCCCGAACAAGCCCGCGCGGCGCTGACCGCGATCAAGTCGGCGTCCAAGGAAGCACTTGAGGAGCTGCGCACGATGCTGACCCCGCTGCGCCGTGACGACGACGACGTCGCACCCCGCTCGCCCGTCCCCGGGCTCGACCGCCTCCCCGAGCTCATCGAGCTCACCAGGGCCGCCGGCCTGAGCGTCAACGTGGAGGTCACCGGAAAGGCGCCGCCGGTGCCCGCCGCCGTGCAGCTAGCCGCGTACCGCATCATCCAGGAGTCGCTGACCAACGTCGCCCGCCACGCCGGGCGGGCCCGGGTCAAGGTTCGGGTGACCTGCGACGACGCGGACGTGCACGTCGAGATCGACGACGACGGGCCGGCCCTTCCCCCGGGGCTTCCGCGATCGGGACGGGGAGCGGGATCACCGGCATGCGGGAACGCGCCACCGCCCTCGGGGGCGACCTGTCCGCCGGGTTCGGCCGCGGCGGCGGGTTCCGGGTCAGCGCACGCCTTCCGGTCAGGTCCTCGCCGTGATCCGCGTCCTACTCGCCGATGACCAGAGCCTGGTCCGCGCCGGTTTCACGGCGTTGCTCGACGCCCGCGACGACATCGAGGTCGTCGGTGAGGCGGCTGACGGGGCCGACGCGGTGGACCTGGCCAGAACGCTCCGGCCCGACGTGATCCTGATGGACATCCGCATGCCGGGACTCGACGGGCTCGAAGCCACCCGCCAGAATCTCCGCCGACCCGGAACTCGCCGACGTGCACGTGGTCATCCTCACCACGTTCGGGCTCGACGAGTATCTCTTCGACGCCCTGCGCTTCGGCGCGAGCGGCTTTCTCCTGAAAGACACCGAGCCCGCCGACCTCACGACGGCAGTCCAGGTAGTGGCGCAAGGCGACTCGCTCATCTCCCCCAGCATGACCCGCAAGCTGGTCGCCGAGTTCGCCAGCCGGGCCAAGGAACCCCACCCGGCGGCCGAACTCGATGCGATCACCCAGCGGGAACGTGAGGTGATGGCACTCGTCGCCGACGGCCTCACCAACGACGAGATCGCCCAGCAGCTGTACATGAGCCCGGCCACTGTACGCACCCACGTGAGCCGGGCCATGACCAAACTCGGCGTGCGGACCCGGGCGCAGCTTGTCGTCTTGGCCTACGAAACCGGCCTAGTGCGCCCGAGCTGGCTCACCTGACCCACCAGGCATGCGCGAGCGACCTCGCTGCCGAGAGTTCGCATCGAGGGGGTCAGGGGTTCGAATCCCCTCAGCTCCGCCCGTTTTAGCAGGTCAGCGGCCCGCAAGGCACCTGAGGCTATTTAGCTTGGGTAACGAATGGGAGCCAATCGCAGATCTTTCGGCTGCCGGACGTGACCTGCTGCCGAAGACCTGCCCGTATGCCGCTCCCGGCTGCATGCCGCTACGGCCACGGGTGAGAATCTTGGTGGCCCGCTCGTTCGGGCAGCCGCGGGCCTGGCGATGCCATTGAGAGTGTGGCCGATATCAGCCTGACCAACGGGTCCGCATTCGCAGCCGCTGCGCCCGGTATGTCGGCCAGCGAATGTCGGTGGCGGCCGGTAGCTTCGCAATGTGCGACGGGTCACGATTCTTGAATTTGATCTTTCCAGCTTGCGGCGGGCCGTGGGCGGTGGCAGCTACGTGCGGGGAGCTGAGTACTCCCGCCAAGGGGCGGTGCTGCGGTCCGAATGGGATGACGACAACGGCGTGCTGCGCGGGAAGGTGCGCGGGCACGGTGGGACCGTGTACTCCCCGGCCGCCTATCTCTCGCTCGGCGCCGGGGAGTCGGCCGAGTTCGAGATGGGCGAGTGCAGCTGCCCGGTTGAGTTCAACTGCAAGCACGTCGTCGCGCTGATCCTGTCCACCCTGACTCCGGAGTCCGCCGAGGCGGCCAGGCCGAAGAGCGTCGGCCCGGCTGCCTGGGAGCGGTCGCTGGATTCGCTGCTCGGGGCGGGGCCCGGCGGATCGACTCGCCCCGCCGCGACGCCGCTGGCGATCGAGGTGACGCTGGCCGGCGGCCCGGGCCAGGCTCGCTGGAGCCGCCCGGCGGCGCATGCACCGCTGCGGCTGGCCGCACGGCTGGTGCGGCCGGGCAAGAACGGCGGCTGGGTCGCCGGCGACCTGAGCTGGGGCAGGCTGGACTCGCTGCGCTTTTCTGGGAATTACAGCGACCAGCACCTGCGGCTGCTCCGGGATCTGTATGGCCTCTATCAGACATCCGGCGGGCGCGAAGGTTACTACGGGTACCACTACGGAGACGAGCGCTCGATCGAGCTGTCCTCGGTCGGCTCACGCCATCTATGGCCGCTGCTAGACGAGATCGCGGCGGCGGGACTGCCTTTGGTATACCCAGGCAAACGCGGCATGCTGCCCGGGTACGAGGACGCCGAGTTCTGCCTGGACGCGACGCACGGGGGGGCAGGCGGGCTGCGGATCGTCCCGGTTATCCGCGCCGTTGCTGGAGAAGCTGACAGTGGGGCAACCAGTGACGGCGAAACAGCCGTGCCGGTCGCCTTTGTCGGGCCCGAGGGGCACGGCGTGGTGTGCGTCAACCACGCCGAGGTGGCGGCGGGCGGCGAGCCGGGAAGCTGGCGCTTCCGACTGGCCAGGCTGGCCCGGCCGGTGCCGGAGCAGATGCAGCGGATGGCGCTGGCGGGTGAATCGCTGGAGGTGCCCGCCGCGCAAGAGGCCAGGTTCCGGGACCGCTACTACCCGCGGTTGCGGCACACCACAACCGTGATCTCCTCAGACGGCTCGTTCACCCCGCCGCGAATTTCCGGGCCGGACCTGGTTCTGCACGCGGACTACGGCGACCGCCACGAGCTCGACGTGAGCTGGGAGTGGGCCTACCAGGTCGGGGACTCGCCGCTACGCGTGCCTCTGGACGCGGACGGCACTGGCGACGGGTACCGCGACCTGGCCGCCGAGCGGGCGCTGCCGGTCGGCCTCGACCTGCCCCTGGACTCCTACGGGCTACTGTCGCCTGGCCCCGGCGCGCCCGGCTCGCCGGTGCCCGCGCTCGTCCCGCGCACCCGCCTGGCCGGCATCGACACGATGCGGTTCACCACCGAGCTGCTGCCGTTGCTGGCCGGCCGGCCCGGCCTGATCGTCGAGGTCACCGGGGAGCCCGCGGACTACCGGGAGGCCGGGGATTCGCTGCGGATCGCGGTCTCGGCCGATGAGATAGCCGGGGAGACCGACTGGTTCGACCTCGGCGTGACGATCACCGTGGAAGATCGCCCAGTCCCGTTCCTTGAAGTGTTCCTGGCACTCAGCCGCGGCGAGCCGCATCTACTGCTGCCCGACGGGGCGTACTTCTCGCTGGACAAGCCCGAGCTGCGGGCGCTGGCCCGGCTGATCGAGGAGGCCCGCGCGCTGCAGGACTCACCGTCCGGCCCGCTGCAGATCAGCCGCTACCAGGCAGGATTCTGGGACGAGCTGGCCTCACTGGGCGTGATTGGGCGCCAGGCGGCGGTCTGGCAGGAGCAGGTCCAGGGCCTGCTGTCGATCGGCACCGTCGGCGGAGCCGAGCCACCCGCCGGGCTTCGGGCCGAGTTGCGCCCCTACCAGCAGGACGGGTTCGGCTGGCTCACGTTCCTCTGGCAGCACAGGCTGGGCGGCATCCTGGCCGACGACATGGGACTGGGCAAAACGCTGCAGTCTCTCGCCCTGATCAGCCACGCCCGGCAGCGCGAGCCAGCGGGCGGCCCATTCCTGATCGTCGCGCCGACCAGCGTCGTGGCGAACTGGGCCGCCGAGGCCGCGCGGTTCACCCCGGATCTGACCGTGGTACCGGTCTCCGAGACGCTGGCCCGCGGCGGCCGCCCGCTTGCCGAACTCGCCGCTGGCGCTGATGCCGTCGTCACGTCTTACACCCTGCTGCGGCTGGACTTCGCGGACTACGCCGGGCTGGACTGGTCCGGGCTGCTGCTGGACGAGGCCCAGCAGGTCAAGAACCGGCAGTCCAAGGCCTATCAGTGTGCCCGCCGGCTGGCCGCCCCGGTGAAGATCGCGATCACCGGTACGCCGCTGGAGAACAACCTGATGGAGCTGTGGTCGCTGCTGTCCATCACGGCTCCCGGGCTGTTCCCCAGCCCGGACCGGTTCCGCGACTACTACGCCCGGCCCGTCGAACGGCAGGGCGACACCGAACGGCTGGCCCAGCTCCAGCGGCGGGTCCGGCCGCTGATCCGTCGCCGCACCAAGGAGCAAGTGGCCGCCGACCTGCCCGCCAAGCAGGAGCAGATCCTGGAGGTCAACCTGAACCCCCAGCACAGCAAGATCTACCAGACCCGGCTGCAGCGGGAGCGGCAGAAGGTCCTCGGCCTGATCGACGACATGAACTCCAACCGCTTCACGATCTTCCGCTCGCTGACCATGCTGCGCCAGCTCAGCCTGCACGCCGGGCTGGTCGACGAGGCGCACGCCGGCCTGGCCTCGGCCAAGATCGATGCTTTGCTCGGCCATCTGGGCGAGGTGACCGGTGGCGGGCACCGGGCCCTGGTGTTCAGCCAGTTCACCGGGTTCCTCGGCAAGGTCCGTGACCGGCTGGAGGCCGAGGGCATACCGTACTGCTACCTCGACGGCAGCACCCGCGACCGGGCCACGGTCATCCGACGGTTCAAGGACGGTGTCGCCCCGGTCTTCCTGATCAGCCTCAAGGCGGGCGGTTTCGGGCTGAATCTCACCGAGGCCGACTACTGCTTCCTGCTCGACCCCTGGTGGAACCCCGCGACCGAGGCGCAGGCCGTCGACCGCACCCACCGCATCGGGCAAACACGCAATGTCATGGTCTACCGCCTGGTCGCCAAGGACACGATCGAGGAAAAGGTCATGGCGCTGAAGGCCAGGAAGGCCCGGCTGTTCTCCAGCGTCATGGACCACGGCGGCGCCTTCTCCACCACCCTCGACGCCGACGACATCCGCGCTCTGCTCTCCTGAGCGGCACTCCCTGGCCACCCTGGGGTGCTCGTCGCCTGCCCTGGCACGCACGGTCGATACAGCCATCGTTGTTGCGAAGCTGGACGCGACGGTCGCAGCGGAATTGGTGAACGAGCCGTGGCGCTCTGTGGGGCGCTGCCTCGCTCCTTGATCAACTGGGAGGAATTTGGGAGATTACCTTTGCGGCGTGCTTCTCCCAGCCGCCGTCGAGCACGGGGCCTCCCATCGTCGTAGATGACGTAGACACCCTGAGCATGAACCTGGGGAGGCATTTACGCGGAGCGGGAGGCCCTGCTCCTAGCGGGCACATGAGCAGCCCATCGCCTCGCTCCACCCGAGCCTCAAGCTCCGCGTCCAGATCGCGGTGTGAGGCCGCTTGAGCGCTCGAACATTAGCACTGCTAACGAGTTTGCTGGTAGCCAGGTTGGGAGCCAGCATCGGCAGGCACGTGGCGCCACCAGGCGACGTCCAGCCACCGTCGTCGCAGGCCAGTGCCCCGGTGCGCGATGCTTGGCCACGCCGGACGACCGCCAGGTTCTCCTTCGCATCGAGGGGGTCAGGGGTTGGAATCCCCTCAGCTCCACTCAGTATCCGCAGGTCACAGGCCTGCGCGGTACCTGAAGCTATTTAGCTTGGCTAACCATGGGGAGCCAATCGCCGATTTTCGGCTGCCACGAGGGGCGGCGGTAGCGTCGTTGACCACACCTTCCCGCCTCACGAGGAGGAATAACCAATGACCGGCGACGTGGACGCAACCCGGCCGGATGCGGGGCTGATAGCAGCGCTGCATGTCACCGGCCCGGCAGGCGAGCACGACAGCAAGCTGATGCTCTTCGCCCGCTTCGTCGGCTCCTGGCACCTTGAATGGACCGGGACCGGCACCGACGAACAGCCCGCCTCGATGACCGGCGAGCTGCACTTCGGCTGGGTCCTCGGCGGCCGCGCCGTACAGGACGTGTGGATTGTCCCGGGGCGGGCCCAGTCCGGTGAGGGTGAGCCGCCGCTGGCCTTCCACGGTTCGACTATCCGGTTCTACGACCCGGCTATCGATGCCTGGCGTTCGACGTGGATCGAGCCGGTGAACGGCCGGGTGCGGCGCTTTATCGGCCGGCCCTCGGATGGTGACATCGTGCTGGTCAGCGACGAGGATGACCCGCAGCTACGGTGGCGCTTCACCGACATCACCGCGGATTCGTTCACCTGGCGCGCCGAGTCGTCCTCCGACGGCGGCGCCACCTGGCGCTTCGCCGAGCAGATGCTGGCCACCAGAGTCGATCCCCGGTAGCAGCGCCGGATTCTGCGACGCTGCTCATCACGATCCGGTGGAGCGGCCCTCGCCGGCTGGTATCAGCTCGAACATGGGGTGGCGGTCTGCCTCGGCGGCGAAGTCCTCCACGCGGGAATACTTAGGACTTGCCGCAGTGGCTTCCCCTCTTCCGAGCAGCAGATCGAGCATCCGGCGCCGGGTGGCCTCGGTCACCGTGGCAACGAGCGCAAGTGCTTGCTCCTTGGTTGCCCTCCCAGGTGGCTACGGGGACGGCCAGGCGGGAGCATGTCAGCTCCACGATGGCCGGGATTACCTGCAAGATCTCGCCTGCGATCCGCTGCCTCGCGGCACGTCACCCCCCCCGCTGTTGTTGCTCAGCCCCCCGTCGTGCGCCGTGCAGTTGCCTGAGCGTTGCCCCAGCGCACTGACGGTTCGTGTTCGAAAGGCGAAGATAGCGGTCTACGTCCCTGGTCCGGACCACCTCAGTAGGCTGCAGGCCGTGGCAGAACTGAGCAACGATGAACTGGACGCTCTGGTCGAGCAGGCCACTGTCGACGCTTATGACGAATACGAGCAGCTCGCCAGTTTCCACGTCGTGATCGAGGAGCATCTGGCCATCCCCTTCCGGACTACCGTCCTGGGCGTTGAGGTGACCGTCACGAAGGTCGACCTGCTATCTGGCAGCGGGATTGTTGCGATCTGCTCCCGCGGGAAGTACAGGCAGGCCATCGGCATCCTGGACTTGCCGCTGCCTACACCGCCCCCGGCCGGTGCCGAATGGATCAGCGCCTGCCGGCGCTGGGCCACCTGACGGCAGGCGAATATGAGCGAGTACCAGTACTACGAGTTCCTGGCCGCCGATCACCCCTTGGACGAACGGCAGCAGACCGAGGTCCGCGCGCTGTCTACCCGGGCCCGGGTCACCGCCACCAGCTTCAGCAACGAGTACCACTGGGGCAACTTCCGCGGCGATCCGCGCAGGATGATGGAGCGCTACTACGACGCCCACCTCTACCTCACCAACTGGGGCACTCACCAGGTAATGCTCCGCCTGCCCCGCGCACTCCTCAGCCTGGAGGTCGCCGAGCAGTACTGCATCGATCCTCACGCGGCCGCCTGGGTCTCGGGAGAAAACCTCATCCTCGACCTGGCCAGCGAAGACGAAAGCGGAGACTGGGTCGAAGGCGCCGAGGATTCTCTATCGGCCATCGTGGGCGTGCGCGCCGAACTCGCCGCCGGAGACCTGCGTCCCCTATACGTGGCCTGGCTGGCGGGCTACGGGACCTGGGAACGCGACGAGGACGCCTTCAGCTACGACGACGAAGACGAACTCGAACCACCGGTCCCCGACGGTCTGGGAGCCCTCACCGCACCCCAGCGCGCCCTGGCCGACTTCCTCCGCCTCGACGCCGACCTGCTCACGATCGCAGCCCAGGCGAGCCCGCTCCGGGCCGAGACGAAAGACCACCCCCGCAAGCTGGCCAGATGGATCAAGGATTTGCCGGCCAGTGACAAGGACACCCTCCTGCACCGGGTTGCCCAAGGCCATGGCGCCCAAGTCCAGATGGAGCTGCGGCGCCGGTTCCGCGGCGAACCCGATACCACCAGCGACAGCCGTTCCCGCCGTACGGTGGCCGAACTGCTGGATGCCGCTGCCGAAGCTCGTCACGAGCGGCACCGGCAGGCCGAAGCCGGGCGTGCCGCGCAGGAGGCCCGCCGCGCGCGCGAGCCCCGCCGCCGGATCCGGCATTAAGGGATGACGGAACCGCAGGGGCCCTTGACGCGCAAGTGCCATGTGCGAGCGTTGGCCGCGGCAGTGACCTGTAGCTTCACTCTCGGCCCTCGCTGCCCAGGTCATGGCCTCCCTGCTGACCAGGCTGCCCCGGTTGTGCATAAGGAAACGATGCTTAACAGGGCCGGATCGCGGCGGGCCGAGAACCAGCCCAGCATCGTACGTGTACACAATTCTGGGTACACTGGGGACGTGGATGACATCCAGAACCAGCTAAGCGCCCGGGATGCCCGCGCGCACTTCGCCGAACTCATCACCCGGGCCCAAGGCGGAACGCCCACCGTCATCACCCGCAACGGCCAGCCTGTGGCCGCTGTCGTGCCCATCGAGGACTTCAACGCACTCGAAGACGCGATCGACCGGTATTTCGCCAGGGAGGCCGATCGCGACCTGGCGGAAAATCCCGAGGCGCCGACTTACAGCATGTCCGAGGTCGTAGCCGCCATCTTTGAGGAGGAGCCGGGCAAGGGCGTCGCGTGAAGTACGCGTTCCGGTGGCGGGAGCGTGCCGTCCGGCAACTGCGGGCCATTCCCCAGCCAGCGGCGCTTACAATCTTGCGGGCGCTGACCCTGCTCGGCGACGATCCACGCCGCCCGGACGCCAACGTCAAGAAGCTCGCCGGGTACGAAGACCGCTACCGGCTGCGCGTTGGCGATTACCGGGTTATCTACGACGTCATGGACGACCGACTCGTCATCCTGGTCGTGGGGGTGGGCCACCGCCGCGAGATTTACCGGGCAATGTCCTGACCGGGGGCGTAATGCCAGGCGGGACCGGGCGGGCCGGCGTGGGGACGTGGGCATAGCCGAAGACGGCACCTCCGGCATCGGACGCCCAGCCTTCCACCCGGTGGTCAACCTGGTCGCGGGCCCGGGGATCATGTTCGAGGACCGCGGCGAGCGCCAGCTAAAGGCGTGCCCGGATCTTGGCAGCTGTTCGCCGCCCCGGGCTAGCCAGCGGGGCGTTTCCCCGGACCCCCGGCCCTCCCCGAAGATGGAGGGCAAAGCGGAAGGTCATGTCCTCGCTCGGGCAGGTACGCCCTTACCCGGAACGCCCCGGAACGTCAAGGACTCGCTCCAGCGCCCTGCGCCCAGGACTCGGCCTGGCGGAGCGGGTCACGGCAGTCTACGACGAGCGCCAGCAAGGAACCGGCACCTCGACCACCGCTCTATCGGACCGAGCGCGCCAGACCTGGCCGCGTGAGTTTGACAATGCTGCCCTGCTCCTCTAATACTTAGGTATGTGCCTAAGTATCAGGGCCTCGACCAGATGTTCCACGCACTCGGGGACGCCAGCCGACGTGCCATGGTCGAGCGGCTGTCCCGCGGTCCTGCGTCAGTCAGCGAGCTGGCCCGGCCGTTCGATATGGCCCTCCCCACGATCGTCCAGCATCTGGGCGTCCTGGAGAAGGCGGGAATCGTCAGCTCAGCGAAAGCCGGGCGCATCCGCACCTATCAGCTGGTCCCCGGGGCACTGGCCCCCGCCGGGGAGTGGATCAGCCGCCAGCGGCTGCCCGCCGAACGCCGACTGGACCGCCTCGGCACTGTGCTGAGCCGGTCCACCACTACCAAGGAAGGAACGACATGAACGTGACCGAGCGCAGCCAGATTCACGCCACCTTCGTCATCGAGCGCACCTACCCCGTGCCGGTCGAGGCGGTCTGGCACGCACTGTCGGACAACGACGCGCGCGACCAGTGGTTCGGCGCAGGCGACGCCTTCGACGTGCAGGAGAAAACCCACGAGTTCCGCGTCGGCGGGCACGGCACGGAGGAGGGCCAGTGGCACGGCGGGCCACGGTCCAGGTTCACCTCCACCTACACCGACATCGTCAACCTGCAGCGGATCGTGTTCACCTACGACATGTGGGTCGAAGAGCGGCACATGTCCACGTCACTGACCACGATCGCGCTCGAGCCCGACGGTGAACACACCCGGCTGACCTATACCGAGCAAGGCGTCCACTTCGACGGCCTCGACAGCCCCGAGGGCCGGGAAGAGGGCACCAAGGGGCTGCTCGACCAGATCGGCGCCTATCTCACCCGCAGTCGGTGAGAACCGGTAACTCCCGTTCCAGTGAAAGGAACAGATCCCATGACCATCGTGACAGCGCAGATATCGGTCTCGGTAGACGGCTTTTATGCCGGGCCGAAGGACACCGACATGCAGACTTGGCTTGAGGGCACCGAAGCCCTCGGCTTCTTCCGCGTCACCCGGTGGGTCATCGATGCCGAGGCATGGCGCCAGCGACTGGGCTTCAACGGAGGCGAGCAGAGCACCAACTCCGACATGGTCGCGGAGACCTTCAACGCCGCGGGCGCTTACGTGATGGGGCGGCGCATGGCAGACGGCGGCGAGATCCCCTGGGGCGAAGACCCTCCATTCCGCGCCCCGGTGTTCGTGGTCACCCACCGGCCCAGGCCGACCCTGCGACGCCAAGGCGGTACGAGCTTCAGCTACGTCACCGCGGGCATCGAAAGCGCGATCGACCAGGCCCGCGCCGCCGCCAACGGCAAGAACGTGGCGATCGCTGGCGGCGGCACGCTGCTCCGCCAGGTGATCAAGCTCGGGCTCCTGGACGAGCTGGAACTCCACATCATCCCGGTGATCCTCGGGGAAGGCATGCGCCTGCTCGGCCCAGACCTCGGCCTGGGCGGAAAGGAAGGGATCGAACTCACCCCGGCCCGTGTGGTGGCCACCCCGGACGTCACTCACATCCGTTACAAGATCAACGGCAAGCGCCCGCTCGTCCTCGACAACCGGGGACGAAGCGAAGAACCCGCCACCGCCCAGGACAGGGCCTAGCCTGGGCCCGGCCGGGTGCAGGTCGGGGGCACTGTCCAGCGGCGAGCGCGAACGGATAAGCCAGGCTGGACAGCAGACAAGTACAGCAACGCGAGCGGCCGCGAGCGCCGCGATCTCGCCAAGGGCTCCTGGGGTCACGCCGCGACAGCCTGCTGACGCGTCCGCCATGCGGCCTCGGCCTGTCCCATCGGGGTGGAGGCCGGGCCGCGGGTGAAGGGCCAGATTTCCTCGGCGATGGCGCGCCAGTTGGCGGTGGCGCAGAGCTCGCCGAGCACGGCGAACAGGCCCAGGTTGATGCGCTGCAGGATCACGTATGACTGCGGGACGCTGATGTAGCCGGCGACCGGGCTGCGCAGGTCGAAGAAGCGGTGCACGACGGAGGAGGCGTAGTCGCCGGTGATGGTCAGGGGCCCTGGCTCGCGGATGGTGTCATAGAAGACAGCCAGGTGCTCGACGATCGCCGCGGTGCTGAGCGGCGCGCCTGGGCGCAGGAAGCCGGCACCCTCCAGGCTGCGGCGGAATGCCTCGGGGTCGTGCTCGACGCAGACGTTGCGGGCCATCTGCAGCAGCGGCTGCAGTTCGGCGGGGGTGAAGTGCTTGACGAGCCCGAAGTCGAGGAAGGTGACCCGGCCGCCGCCGTGGAACAGGTAGTTGCCGGGGTGCGGGTCGCCGTTGAACGCGCGGATTTCGTACAGGCTGCGGAAGACGAAGCGGTAGATCGTCTCGGCGGCCAGGTCGCGTTCGTGCTGAGGCCAGCCGGCGAGTTCGGCGAACCGGGCCCCGCCGGACAGTTCGCTGGTCAGTACCCTGCGGGTGGACAGCTGGCTGACGATCCCGGGGATGTGAATGGTCGGATGGCCGTCGTAATAGGCGGCCATCAGGCGCTGGTTGGCGGCCTCGCGGCGGTAGTCGAGTTCCTCACCGATGCGGTCCCGCAGCTCGGTCAGCAGCGCGTCCACGTCCTGGGAAGGCGCGGTGATCCGCAGCATCCGGCGCAGCAACGCTACGTTGCGCAGGTCGGCGGCGATGGTCTCGGCGATGCCCGGGTACTGGACCTTGACGGCGACCGCGCGGCCGTCCAGCGTAACTGCGCGGTGCACCTGCCCGATCGAGGCGGCAGCTATGGGCCGCGGATCCCAGCGGGCGAAGGCCCGTTCCGGCGGCGCGCCGAGTTCTTCCTCGACAACGTCCGCGGCCAGCTGGGGACTCATCGGCGGGACGCTGTCCTGCAGGCGGCCCAGGGTCTGGCGGACAGCGGGGGACAGGCCGTCGTCGACATAGCTGGCCATCTGGCCGATCTTCATCATGACGCCCTTCATGGTCCCCAGGGTGCCGGCGACGTCTTCGGCGGTCTGCAGGGCCAGGTCCTCTCGCAGCAGCTGGCGCTGCTCGCCCGCGGCCGCGAACAGCCGCGGCGCGCTGGCCGCGTACCGGGCCCCGCCGCGCGCGAAGAGCCGCAGTGCCGCAAGCCCGCGACCGTACCGCAGCGGCCCGAGCCGGCGGCGCAGCACTACCAGGGCCAGGGCTGCGACCCCGCCGCCAGCCGTGATCGCGGCGAGGCGCCTCACGGCCTTCATGAGGGCCGCGCCGTGCGCATCCGCGCGGTGATCCGCCGCCGTGCCTCGAGGACGCCAGGCTCACCCAGGAAGATGGCATCCAGGACGCCGAGCGACTGCCGGATTTCCGTCCGGCGGCCGGGTGTCAGGGCCCGTGGCGCTCCATAGCCATACATCTCGCGCGCCCACTCCGGGAGCACGGCGAGCGCGGCGTCGCGGACATCCTGCCAGAACTCGGCGACGTCTTCGTCCAGGCCCGGCGGATCGAGCAGGTAGGCCATCGACTCGGCGGCCGCCGGCGTGCAGCGCAGATCGGGGCGAACCGACGCGACATAGCGTTCAAGCTCTGCGACGCTGGCCGGGACCAGCGGCCGGGGCACGCCGACCAGCTCGGCCGCGACCGTCATCTCCGCGACGTAACGGTCACTGTCCTCAGCCGACAGCGGCGTACCGAACGCCCGGCCGGCAGCCAGGCTGGACTGGACCAGGGCCGCGTGCACCCACAGCAGGAGCGCTGGATCACCAGCCGCGTACGGCAGGCCGGTAACCGCGTCGACGCCGCGGACATGATCATGGATTCGCCGCACCCGGGCCGCGGCCGCCGCGGCCACTGCTCGCTGGCCGAAGGTGATCGTGGTGACATACGCCGAGGTGGCGGCCAGCCTGCCGACCGGATCCCGGCGCCAGCCACTGTGCTGATCGACACCGGCCATCGCCAGCGGATGCAGCGCCTGCATCAGCAGGGACCGCAACCCGGCAACCGGCGAAGCCAGATCAGTGCTGACCTGCCAGGTGACGCTGGCGGGCCCGAAAAACCCATCGTCCGCGGCGTCTTGCGGCATGCCGGACACATACGCGGCTGCCGACCGCTCGATAAGAGCAGCCGCGGTCGCATACGAATCCGCCGTCACCGTGCCTCCTGACGCGCGGCCGGAATCCCCAGGCTCCGGGGGCCGACGGCCGGTGACAATTCTGGACGTCATGCCAGCCAAACGAACCAGCTCCTCAGGTTCCGCGACGACCCGGTTGTCGTCGCCGCTGTCCGATTGAGCGCGTCCGGGCTTGCCCGGCGATCCTCAATCTGCTCATCTACTAACACGGATAGGAGATAGTAGCGGTTCATCTCGGCAGCTGACGATCAGGATGGTGGGCGTGAGGGCCCGGATCCTTGGCTAGCTGACCCGGCCCTACTTGCGGCCCCTCGCCGTGAGCGGCCGCCCACGGGCGGCGTCCTCAGCCGGACCGCCTGCCAGGCCGGACCCTGAACACTCCCTTTCTCCTACGCGTGTTAGTAGTTGATGGCGACACCACCGCTGCGCCGTCGCGCCGCGCCGCCGACACCAGTCCACGAGCCGCCCCAACAAGCAGCGACAACAGAAGGAGGACCGTCGAGATGACCGACGGAGACCGGCGTTACCAGCGGTCGCTGGGAGCTGCAGCGGGGAGCCAGGAGCGGCCGGTCCTGCCGACCGGTTCGCTGCGGCGCACCGGCCGGCTGGCTATGCTGCCGCTGCGGCATGCCGGGCGCACCGCCGCCGCCGCCAGCCGGCTGTCCCAGGCGGCCGGCGGCCAGGTCGCCGCTCGCACAGCCGAGCAGCTGTTCGCCACGCTGGGCGAGCTCAGGGGCGGGGCGGCGAAGCTGGGTCAGGCGATGTCGGTGTTCGAGGCGGCGATGCCAGAGGAGGTCGCGGCGCCGTACCGGTCGGCGCTGCGACGGCTGACTGACGCCGCGCCGGCCATGCCGGCCGGCGTCGCCCGCCGGGTTGTGGCGGCTGACCTCGCCGTTGCCTACGGGCCGGGCTGGCAGGACCGGCTGGTGGCATTCGATGACCGGCCGGCCGCGGCGGCCTCGATCGGCCAGGTGCACCGCGGACGATGGCGGGACGACAGCGGTCAGATCGTCGAGGTGGCGGTGAAAGTGCAGTACCCGGGTGTGGGCAAGGCACTGCGCTCAGACCTTCGCCAGGCCCGGCTGCTGGCGCGGGTGATGGCCCGGCTCACCCGGCTGAACGTGTCCGGACTGGCGGACGAGCTCGCCCGGCGCATCGTCGAGGAGCTGGATTACGTGCGCGAGGGCCGTGTCCAGACGCAGGTCGCGGCAGCCTTCACGGGCAGCATCCCGGAGCCACTCGCCCTCGCCCGCGCCGCGGGGGTATGCGAGCCGCCGGGCCGCACCAGCATCACGGTCCCGCCCGTGTACGCCGCGACGCCACGGGTGCTCATCACCGGCTGGCTGGAGGGGGTGAGCCTGTCCACGCTGCTCGACGGGCGCATGGATCTGCTTCCGGCGGGCTGGCGCGAGCTCGACCGGCGCGCGGCGGCGGACCTGGCCGCGCGGCTGCTCGGGCACGCTGTTTACGCGCCCGCAGCGTGCACCGGCTGGATGCACGCCGACCTGCACCCGGGCAACTTCCTGCTGCTCCCCGGCGGCCGTCTCGGCATGCTGGATTTCGGCGCGGTCGCTGCCACGCCCGGCGGCATCCCGGCGCCGTTCGGGCAGCTCGCCGCAGCGGTGCTTGCGGGGAACGGGCCGGCAGCGGTGCGGCTGGCGCGGCAGGCGGAGGCGCTCGCCCCGGATGCGGAGGTCGACCCAAGCCTGATCGTAGAGCTGCTACACCCGATCGTGGCGACCGCGGCCGCCGACAGCTTCACCTACTCCCGGCCCTGGCTGCGCAGGCTCATGGCCCACCTCGCCGAGCCGCGCTTCGCCGCGGCCTTGCGCAACCTGACCCCGCCCCCCGAGTACGCCCTGGTCTGGCGGGCAACGCTCTCGGCCGCCGGGCTGTTCGCCCAGCTAGGCGCGACAGTGCCCACCCGCGGGTTCCACCTGGCCTACTCCCCCGGGTTCCGCGGCGGCATCCCCCCCGTCCCGGCCGCGGTCGGCGCGCCAGCATCCCTCCAGGCCAGCTGAACGGCATCAGCGCCCGGTCCCGCGCACCGGCCGCCTCAGGCCAGCTCTAGCAGGCCACAGACGAAGGCCACGGCTCCGGCTCGGCCGGATATCACGACTGTTGTACCTGTCGCTGCTGTGCCAGCCTGCAGCCCCCCGCTCAGCCACAGGCTCCGCCGGGCCGACGGCATCATTCGGCCCCGCCAGGGCCCGGCATGAGCCGAGGGAAGCGCTGCTGCAGCCCTCGCCTGGCGGCTGGCCATACCGCGGCCATCTCCGTGCAAGCACACCGACGACATCGACGGCTTCCAGCCCAGCATCCCTGGTGGCGCCACCGAAGACGCCGATGGCACGGGTCCGTTCACTCACGCCAACGGCGGCGTGAACATCCCACGAGTGCTATCCGTGATAGTAGGGGAGTCGGCATCGCCGGCCGGGCAGCCGGCCCCGCAGATGACACAGACAACGGCAGGACAGTAGATCGTCAGGCGCATCAGGGCAAATCGAGATCGGACCATGACCGCTTGCCGGCAGGGGCTGTTCCGTGTCGTGGCGGCCCGCCCAGAATCCGAATCTGAGAGAGGCGAAGCCATGGTTTACAGAGCTGCCCGGGCTCGCGGTCCCGGCCGCCGGACATCCCGCAGCAGGCGCAGAGCGGGGGCCTCCTTCGTACTCCTCCTCCTCCTCACCGGGCTGGGTCTATCGCTGGCAGGTTGCGGCGGCGGCCCGCCTGCCGCTGCCAGGGCTCGCACCACCCTCCCTGCCCGCTGGGTGCGCTTCCTCCACGTACCGGGCGTCGTCGACCTCACCGGCCCGCGAGGCAACGGGCAGCTCACGGTCGCGGCCGCCGGCCGGCTGTTCCTGCTCGGCACGTCCGGCCAGCCGGTGCCGTTCGCGCGCGGAAGCGGCGGCTACACCACCGCTGTCGGGCCCGAGCCGTATATCGCAATGCCAACGGGCAAGCTCGCCGCCGGGCTGGGCTGCTCGTTCGGCAGCGATGCCACCTACGCCCTCCAGCCGAACGGCTCCCCGGGCGTGATCAGAATCGACAAGCAGGGGCAGGCACGGCGTTTCGCAAGCCTCCCCGGCGTGCGGCCGGACGGGATCGCGTTCGACGACGTCGGCCGGTTCGGTTACCGCCTCCTGGTCACCGCGACGGTGCGGGGCGGCACCACCGTTTTCGGCGTCGACTGCACCGGCCGGGTCACCACGATTGCCTCACACGCACCGAGGGTCGAGGGAGGGATCGCAGTCGCACCATTGTCGTTCGGCTCTTTCGGGGGTGACCTCGTTGCCCCCGACGAGACGACCGGGCGGATCTGGGCGATCGGTCCCGGCGGGAAGACCAGACTCATCGCCCGGTCACCGTTGCCGGCAGGCGGCGACATCGGAGTGGAAAGCGCTGCCTTCGTCCCGGCCGGCTTCAGCCGTGACTGGGCGGCGTACGTGGCCGATCGCGGCACACCGGGCAACCGCCATCCCGGCACCAACAGCATCCTGCGCCTGCCAGGGGCAGAGCTGACCAGGGCGGGGATACACGCAGGCGAGCTCGTCGTCACCAGCGAGGGCGGCGCTCAGACCATCGTCATCAACTGCTCCGCGACGACCTGCACGGTCCGGCACATCGCGGACGGGCCTGCGGCGGCCCACGTCGAGGGCCACACCGTCTTCGTGCCGCGCCCCTGACCCAGGCCGACCGCCCAGAGGTCATCCACGTGGACCGGTACGCCCCAGGCGTTGCACAAATGAGCCGGTCACGCTTCCTCGTCAGCAGTACGGCAGGCTTACCCGCTCCCGCGGGAGCAGGGTAAGCCTGCCGTACACAGCCGGACGACGGTCAGCCGACCCGGTTAGGGGTTGTTGCGGGCCAGGGCGATGAAGGACTGGCCGGTCGCGCTGTTCGCCGAGTTGCCGACGGCGATGATCTTGCTGTCGGGCTGGATGGCCGGCCCGGGCGCCGATACATGGTGGCCGGTTCGGCTGGTCAATGTGGTGGTGTCGTTGTCATGGCCGGATATCGTCAGCCCTCGACCGTGCTTCGCACGGCTGATAGCCGGTCAGGTCCGCCTTCCTGCTGAGCGCCCGCGGTGCGCTTGCTGCCGCGGCCCCGCGTCCGGCTGGTGTGTCCGTTGGCGGACGGGGCTGCCACCGCTGCCGTTCGGATCCCTAGTTCGGGCGTGTCGATGCTGGGGCCCGGTGCGGCTGCCGGCGGGGTGCGGCGGTCGCCGAACCCGGACGCGATCGCGTCCAGTGCCCTGGTCAACTCGCTGGGGATGAGCCAGGTGTGGTTGCCGTCGCCGCTGGCGATCTTGGGCAGCGTCTGCAGGTACTGGTAGGCGAGCAGTTCGGGGTCCGGCCGTCCCTCGTGGACCGCTTGGAATACGGTTCCGATGGCCTCGGCCTGTCCCTCTGCGATGAGTACCTGGGATTGCCGTTCCCCTTCGGCGGTGAGGATCGCGCTTCGCTTGGCCCCTTCGGCGGTGAGGATCGCGCTTTGCTTAGCGCCCTCGGCGGTGAGGATTCTGTGACTGGCGGGCGCCCTCGGCGGTCAGGATCGCGGCGCGCTTGTCGCGGTCGGCGCGCAGCTGCTTTTCCATCGCGTCGATGATGGAACCGGGGGGGTCGATGGCCTTCAGCTCGACCCGGTTCACCCGGATCCCCCACTTCCCGGTGGCCTCGTCGAGGACCCCGCGCAGCTCGGCATTGATCTGTTCGCGGGAGGTGAGGGTGCGCTCCAGGTCCAGCCCGCCGATCACGTTGCGCAGCGTGGTTACGGTCAGCTGCTCGATGGCCTGGATGAAGTCCGCGATCTCGTAGGTGGCCGCCTTCGGGTCGGTGACCTGGAAGTACAGGACCGTGTCGATTTTGACGACGAGGTTGTCTTCGGTGATGACCGGCTGCGGCGCGAACGAGACGACCTGCTCCCGCAGGTCCACCCGGGCCCGCACCCGGTCGATGAACGGCACGATGGTGTTGAGGCCGGCGTCCAGCGTCCGGCTGTAGGACCCGAGCCGCTCGATGACATAGGCGCGCGCCTGCGGCACGATCCGGACCGCCCGGCCGAAGCCGACGAGCACGGCGGCGCCGGCAACGGCGATGACGATGACGATGAGTGTGATCATGACCTTTCCTCTTTGTAGACCAGCGCGGTCGCGCCGTCGATCTCGAAGACATCGACAACCGCTCCGGCTGGGATGACTTGCCCGGGCGTGAACGCGCGGGCTGACCAGACCTCACCGTTGATGCGCACCAGGCCGTGGTGCGCGTCGACCGGTTCGATGACCAGGGCGTTCTGGCCGACAAGGGCGGCGACGCCGGTGCGGGCGGCGGGACGGGCGACCCGGTGGTGCCGGCGCACCGCGGGCAGCACGACTGACATCGACACGCCGCCGGCGACAACGAATGCGGCCGCCTGCCCGGCGCCGCCGACCCCCAGCGCCGCAGTCACCGCTGCCGCCACGGCTGCGACCGCGAGCAACCCGGCCGCGACCGTGAGGGTGAGAAGCTCGACGGTGCTCAGGACGGCTGCGATGATCACCCAGACCAGCCAGGCAGGCATCACGTCACCCCGGCCAGGGTGATGCTTGGCCGCCGCGCGGTCCCGGGCCGCGCAGCCGTACCCGTGCTTGTTCGGCGAGCACCAGACATGGAGGTCCTCCCGTAGGCCTGTCGGCGCGGGTGGCGCGCCGCACCTGTTTTCATGGCCCGCAGTCTCCGCGCGTTCATTTGCCGACCTCAGGCAGCGCGCGCTTCTTTGCCTCATCGGAGTCGCGAAGTCGCGGTGCGCTCGGGGGGGTGGAGCCACTGCCGCGGACCAAGGTCCAGGGGCGGCGTCCTGTGGATCGTGGGCTTGTACGAGCGCGGCTGTTGTGCTGGTCAACGGGTGGCTCCGGGTCGATGAGGCAGCAGCTCTCGACGTCGTGTCCCGGCTGCCTGGTCGGGCTCGCGGTGGCCAGGACGGCCACCGCCAGCAGTACGCCAAGGGCGGCCGTGGCCGTGTCGGGGATCGTGTACGGGGCGTGGAAGCCGGACGCGGCAGCCTGCGGTGCCGACGCGACGCCGATCAGCAGTGCGGTCCAGGCTGCCCAGCGACGGCTGGCCTGGCACCCGCGCGCGGTCCGCACGCTCAGCGCGGCCGCGGCCAGCCCGGCCGCGACCAGCCAGGCGGCCGGCGCCGGGTGCCGGGCCGTCATCACGACGAGGCCGCACCGGGTCAGGTCCAGGGCCGCCGCGGCGAGCAGCAGGATGGCGGTCAGGCGCCGGCCGGGCAGGATGCCTGCGGCAGGTGCTGCCATCCCGCCATCGGCGTCGGCGGGCGCGAGGTCGAAGGGCAGGCGGCCGTCCATCAGCACGCGATCTCGTCGTGCTCTTGCAGTTGCCGGCGTAGTGCGTGCAGCGCGTAGTGCAGCCGTGATCTGGCCGTGCCGTGCGGTATCCCGAGCTGGCGGGCGATAGTCGCCAGGGTTCCGCCGTGGTAGAAGGTCTCGATCAGCATGGTGCGGTGCGCCGACGATAGGTGCTGGAGGGCGGCGGAGACGAGTTCCCGGTCCAGGACCTGGTCCAGTCCCGAATCGTCTCGGGCATCTTCGGGCCGCTCCGCGTGCACGATCATCGGCCGTGCCCTTGCGGTCCGGTCGGCGTCGGTCAGCAGGTTGCGCGCGACCTGGAACAGCCAGGGCCGGACCGGCCGGTCATCGGCGCTCAGCTGCGGCAGGTGACGCCACGCCCGGATGAAAGTTTCCTGCACGACGTCATCAGCGCTCGCCCGGTCAGGGCAGAACCGCTCCACGAAGCCGCGCAGGGCCTTCGCATGATGGGAGTACAACTGGCGGATCGCGGCATCGGCGTCGCCGGGCAGCTCGCCGTGCGGAGCATCCGTGATAGTACGCATGTTTACTATCACGGCTAGTAGAGACGTAACGTTCACGGCTACCCCTGCCACGGCGGCGGCGCCTGCGGCACTGTGGCAGTCCACGGAGCCTTCTTAAGGTGAGCGCGGTCCCCGCTGAACAGGCAAGTCATCGAATGTCTCGGCGAGGTGGCCGCCCAGCCCGGCGACGCTGAGGGTGCTGGCTGGAAGAACCTGGCGCGCCGCCTGAACCGCTGGCGTACTCTATGCGTGTTAGTAGATGGCGGCGGTGGGCCGCGGGGTTGGCTATGTCCGGGAGCAAGGCATGCGACGGTTCGGTGAGCTGGAAGCGGTGATCATGGACCGGTTGTGGGAGCGGGGCCGGCCGGTGCTGGTGCGTGAGATGGTCGAGGATCTGCGCGCGGACCGGGGGCTGGCTTATACGACGGTGATGACGGTGATGGAGAACTTGTACCGGAAGGGGTGGCTGCGGCGGGAGCGGGACGGCCGGGCGTGGCGGTATGAGCCGACCGGCTCGCGGTCGGGGTATACGGCGGCGCTGATGAATGACGCGCTGGGTACTAGCGCGGACCGGCCGACGGCGCTGGCGCATTTCGCGTTGCAGATGAGCCCGGGTGATGCGGCGGTGCTGCGCGAGGCGCTGGATCAGGCGCTGGGTGAGACCGGGCCGGGCGAGCCGCGGTGACGATCGCGGCGGTGCTGGCCGGGTACGCGGCGTGCGTGGGCGTGCTGGGTTCGCGGCTGCTGGGCCGGGCCGGGTGGATGGCGCGGGCGCCGCTGCTGGGGATTGTCACCTGGCTGGCCGCGGCGTGGTCGGTGGTCGCGGCGGCCGGGCTGGCCGGGCTGACGCTGGCGGTGCACGGCAGTGTCCTGGGCGGCGGGCTGAGTCAGCTGATCGGGGCGTGCGTGCACCGGCTGCGTGACACGTACGGCGCGCCCGGCGGCGCTGCGGTGGCGGGGCTGGGCCTGATCGTGGCCGGCGCGGTCGTAGCCCGGACCGCGGTGACCGGGGCGGGTCACCTGCGCGGTGCCGGGCGGCAGGCGCTGCGGCACGCGCAGACCGCCCGGCTGGCCGGGCGCCTGGACCCGGGGCTGGGGGCGGTGGTGGTGGAGCATCCGCGGCCGCAGGCGTACTGCGTGGCGGGGCGGCGGCCGACGGTGATCGTGACGTCGGGCGCGGTGCGGGCGCTGGATTCGGGTCAGCTGGCGGCGGTGCTGGCGCACGAGCGGGCGCACCTGGCGGGCCGGCATCACCGGCTGCTGGCGGTGGCGCGGATCGGCCGGCTGGTGCTGCCGTTCGTGCCGTTGCTGCGGGACGCCGACGTGCAGGTGGCGCGGCTGGTGGAGCTGCACGCCGACGACGCGGCGCTGCGCGGGTGTGACCCGCGGTCGCTGGCCACCGCGCTGGTCGCGCTGGCCACCGCGGCCAGTCCCGGTCCGGTGCTGGCCGCGGCGGCCACCGACTCGGTGCAGCGGATCCGCCGGATGCTGGGCCCGGCCGAGCCGCTGGGCCGCGGCCGCCGGCAGCTGCTGGCCGGCACCGCCGCCGCGGTCGCGCTGGCCCCGGTGGTCCTGGCGCTGGCCCCGGCCGTGCTGGCGCTGGCCCTGGGCCGGATCCCGGCGGCCTAGCCCGCCCGGCTAGGCCGCCGGGCCCGGCCCGCCATACCGGAGCCGGCGAGTGAACAATCTTCCGGCCGGCGCCGTGTTGCCAGGTATGTGCACCGATAGCCAGCACGGCAGGCCCGCCCGGCCGGCAACACCCCCGGACGGCACGAGCAACCCCACCCGCCGCCGGCGGAGCGGCCGGTGGCGGCCCCGCCGCTGGCGGCCGCGCCGCCGCAACCGCGGCGGGCCGAGCCGGACCGCGCCGCGGACAGGCACGACCCGGGACCAGGCCGCGGCCGCGGCCTGGCCGGCCGTGCCCGCCGCCCCCGGCGAGGCCGTCCCCGGCGAGGCCGCCCCCGCGGAGGCCGTCCCCGGCGAGGCCGCCCCCGCGGAGGCCGTGGCCGGCGAGGCCGCCGCCGCCGCCGTGCAGCTGGCGATCGGGCTGCTCACCGCGGGCCTCGACTCACCCCAGCTGGAAGGCTGGGCGGTAGAAGCCCTCGCCCCGCACGACGCGGACGGCCTGGGCAACTTCATGGCCGGCCTGCACGTGGCCGCGCAGCTGCTGCTGCACGAGCTGCACCAGGCAACCGGCGAACCACCCGAACACACCCTGCAAAGACTGGCCATCCAGGCCGAGCACTGGCGAGGCACCCCCTTCGCCGGCTAGCACAGCGCCGCCTGCCCGCGCGGCGATCACCAGACGTCGGCCACTCGGCAGGAGGTGAGCAACCAGCCACCAGCGCCCGGCATCCAGCCGTCGCCCTGCCATGTCTTGCTGGCCAAGGGGACGCTCAGAAACATCCTCGCCTTCCAGAGGAAGGGTGTCACCTTGGCTCAGCGAGCTGAGGTACCGCCCGGGTGGAACAGCCTGACCCGGGTCGCGGGTCTGCCTACGGGCAAGTTCCGCGGGTATGGCAAAGTCCGGAAACCACCGCATCGCAATTCCGCGCATGGTTCGCCCGGCCGGCAAGCCCGCGGTGTTTCACGGCCCGCCCGACAGCGATCCGAGCGCCGACGCCCCGGATCACAGGCGGGAGGTGAGCTCGGCCACGATTTCCGCCGCTGGCTGTGGCTTTCTCGCAAGGGCAACGCTTTGTCCGGCCCACATCGATAGCGCTTCGATGTCACCGGTCGTCCCGACCATCGGCGGCGCTGGCTCGTAACGAACGATTCCCTCGCCTGAGGCGAAGTGCGCGATCACGTCGCCTGCTCCCGGGCGCTGGCTGTCCGGGGGGCGTCCGGCGGCATCCCACGCCCTGGCGGTTGTGTTGCGGAGGGCGCGGTGGGGAGAGTCGGGCCACCCGACGTCGTACAGGTTGGGGTACCACTGCGGATCGGTTTCGGCCGCGGCTATCAGCCGGCGCCGGTAGTCCTCGTGGATCGGCATTTCCTCGGCCAGCAGGAACCGCGTGCCCAGCCACGCGGCCTGGGCACCCAGGGCGAGCACCGCGGCGACTCCGCGGGCGTCACCGATCCCGCCAGCCGCGATGACCGGTACCGGCGTTACGGCGTCCACGACAGCGGGCACCAGCGGCAGTGTGGCGACCTTGCCCCAGACATGCCCGCCGGCCTCCCAGCCTTGTGCGACGACCACGTCCACGCCGGACGCGACTGCCTGTCGTGCTTCCTCGGCGCTGCCGACCGTGTGCAGAACGATTCCCCCGGCGTCGTGCACAGCCTTGATGTAGCTGCTGGAATCCCCCCACATAAACGAGACAATCTTCAGGCCAGCCTCAAGGGCCTGGTCAAGGTCACGATGATGATCTGAGGTGAGAACGAAGTTGCCGCCGAACGGCCGCGTGGTTAGCGCCGCCGTCTCCCGGACGACGGCTCCGGTGTCAGCGGACCAGGTCAGCGTCACCATGCCGAGCGCGCCGGCATTCGAGACCGCCGCTGCCAGTCTCGTAATGTCGGACATGGGTGCCTGGACGATCGGCCGCTCGATCCCCAGCAACTCACACACAGGAGTGGTCATGAGCCACGGTGTACCCGCGAGGCCAGCTGGCGACACGAGCCAGGATCAGCCCCGCGGTACTCGCGACTACCAGCGCCGTGCGAAGACAGTAGTGCCGGGAGCTGTGGAAGCCCACGGCCCGGCGAGCCGGCGGGCGCGTCTCGGCGGTGGCCGCGCGCAGGTCATGCCACAGGTCGCCGAATGACGGGCGGCCCCAGAACCAGTAGCGGACCCGCAGGTAGGTCATATTCGCGTCGACGCGCCCTGATGAACTCCTATTCACGCGGTGGATCGACGCATAGACAACGTTAGACTCCCTGGCATGCAGCGGCAGGACAACCCCCTACGCGCTGCGGACCCGTCTTAAGCGGGGTGTGAGACCCAACCAGTGGAGGTGCCAGATGGCCGAGTTCCCGCCGCCGCCCGAGGGAATTGTGCTGGCCCACTTCATCGTCTCGGACGATGTCGAGCGCTCGCGGCGCTTCTACACCGAAGTACTCGGCGGCAGGTTGGCCTACTCCGGCCCCGGAGGGCTGACCTATGTCGCACTATCCAACAGCTGGATCATCATCAATGTCGGCGGGGGCCCGACCGATGACAAGCCCACGGTCACCCTGGAGACGCCGCGTGATCCCGACCGGGTCAGCAGCTTCCTCAATATCCGGGTCAAAGACATCAAGGCCGTGTACGCCGAATGGAGCGCCCGGGGTGCTCATTTCCTGACGCCGCCGAAACAGCACCAGTACGAGATCCGTTGCTACATCCGCGATCCCGACGGTCATCTGATCGAAGTGGGGCAAACCACCGACCCGGAGGGGGACTGGTCACCCGCTCACTGGCCGTCGAGTACGCCCGCCGAAGAGTCCGGGTGAATGCCGAGATCACCGGGGAGATCCTTCACTTCGACGGTGGCCAGTCCCCCGGACACTGAGATCCCTCCCAGCCAGTTCCGGCAAGGCCGCACCTCCCCGCCGTTCCCCCTGTCAGCGAACCGCAGCGAGACCGCCCGGGGTCGGCGATGCTCTGGCCGCCGTTGTTAGCACTGTGACGCTGAGGAGGTTTCGGTCATGACCACCGCGGTCATCGGCACCGGAGGGATCGGATCGGTCATCGCCCGCGAGCTCGCCTCAGGCGGCGAGACCCTGCGGCTCTCGAGCGCCGACAACGCGTCGGCACGAATGCTGGCTGCGCAGATCGGTCGAGCTGCGGTCGTCGCCGTCGATAACCGCGATGTGTTGCGGGGCGCCGATGCCGTCGTCCTCGCGCTGCGGTTTGCCGTGCTGAAGGGCGTCATAGACGAGATCGCCGACCGGCTAACCGACAAGCTCGTGGTCGTTCCGAGCAACCCGTTCGGCATCGATGCACAAGGTAACCTCTCGCGTCTCCTGCCGGAAGGACAATCATCTGGCGAGGTTATAGCCGGGTGGTTGCCGGCCGGGGCGCGCTTGGCCATGGCGTTCGGAACCATGTCAGCCGACCTCTTCAAGTCCGCTAGCAACCGGTCACCGGAGCCGGCGGTCCTCTTCTACGCGACCGACGACGACCGTGCTGGCGAGGAAGTCCGGCGGTTGATCCGAACGGCGGGCTTCGAGCCGGTGAAGGTCGGCGGGATCGAACAGTCGGGCCGGCTCGAGGTAGGCGGCGACCTTCACGATCTCGTAGTCGGCCCCGCAGAGGCGCGGTCATTGATCGGTGGGGCCTGATCGCTTCGCTCCCCGGCCGGGGCACCTCTTCGGTCGGGCCTTCGCCCAGACGGTCTTGACGGCGCCGACCTTCGCGGTGTCGACCATGGTTGGGTCATTGCGCGGTGTCCTGGTCGTTGACCAGAACAGCCGCCCCGTCAAAACGGCCAGCCTTGAGATCCTGCAGCGCCTGTTGCGCTCGTGACATGGGGTACACATGCGTGGTGGCCCGGACGTGATAACGGATAGCCAATTCGAGGAACTCCCGGCCATTGTCCCGGGTGTTGGAGGTGACGCTGCGGAGTTCCTTCTCGTAGAACAGCTCACGTTCGTAGTTCAACGGCGGTATGTCGGTCAGATGGATCCCGGCAACGGCAAGGATTCCGCCACGGTCAAGTGCCCGCATTGCGACCGGCACGAGGTCTCCGACTGGCGCGAACAGGATCGCGCTGTCCAGGGGTTCCGGAGGGGAGTCATACGCGCCCCTCGCCGACGCAGCGCCTAGTTCGAGCGCCAGCCGCTGGGACGCCTCGCCGCGGGTCAGGGCGTGGACAGTCGCGCCTTGCGCCAGCGCTACCTGGGCGACCAGGTGGGCGCTGTCGCCGAATCCGTACAATCCGAGCCTGCCGCGGGCCGGCAGCGATGCGCGCAGCAGCGCCCGATAGCCGATGATCCCGGCGCACAGCAGCGGCGCCAGCTCGACGTCAGCGACGTCGGCGGGAAGCCGGTAGGCGAACGCCGCCGGCACGGTCGTGTACTCTGCGTAGCCGCCGTCGGCGTCCCAGCCGGTGTAGAGCGAGTTAGGACACAGATTCTCGTTGCCGCGGCGGCAGTAGACGCAGGTGCCGTCGGTGTACCGCAGCCACGCGACGCCAACCCGGTCCCCGACGACGTAATCGGTAACGCCGTCACCCACTGCCGCTACCCGGCCCACGACCATGTGACCGGGCGTGACGTGCTCACGGTGCACGGGCAGATCGCCCTCGCTGACGTGCAGGTCAGTGCGGCAGACGGCGCAGGCCAGGACCTGAACCAGCAGCTCGCCGGGAGCTGGGGCCGGCACAGGTTTCTCCACGTACCTCAGCGGGCTGGTCTCGATAGGACCCGGCTGGCTGACCACCCACGCCTGCATCGTTTTCGAGCTGCCGACACTCATTCCTTACCCCTATCACGGTCCCAGCACGGCGGTGAACGACGGCAAGCCCGCAGGTTCGATGATGCCTGAGCGATCCCGCGTCCACGTCTGGATGGCCGCCACCGCCCATCCCGGCCAGGCTCACCGAGAACGCCGCCGCGGGATCACCGCCGTGGTTCGGCCCGCAGGAGCGGGCATACGTGCTGCGCCTGGCCGCAGCGCACTGACGAGCCGGACAGCCACGGCCTGCGGCAGCAACATCCCGGAGGGGATACTGGCGGGGTGCAACCGCAGGTTTTCCGCTATAGCGAGCGGCCAGAACTCTGGGACAGCATCAGAGATCTGTCTGACGAGGTCTGGCCCGAGTACAACAAGCACGGCGAGACGATCAACTATTACTGGGCGCAGCTCTATGACGTCTTCCCCGAGTGGCAGTTCGTCCTCTACGACCCCGGCGACCAGACAGTCCTGGCCCAGGGCGTCACCATCCCCCTCGCCTGGGACGGCACCGACCCCGGTCTCGGGCCTGGCATCGACGCAACCATTGCCGCCGGGTTCGAGCTGCGGGCAGCAGGCGGGCAGGCCACAGCGGTCAGCGCGCTGGCCGCCGAGATCCGGCCGCGGTATCAAGGCAGGCACCTGTCAGCCGTGCTGCTGACGGCGATGGCAGGCCTGGCGCGCAACGCTGGGCTGAACCACCTGATCGCGCCGGTGCGCCCCAGCCGCAAGGACCGCTACCCCACTATTCCCATCGAGCGCTACGCCCGCTGGACCCGCCCCGACGGATCCCCCTTCGACCCGTGGGTCCGGGTGCACACCCGGCTGGGCGCTCGTATCGGGCCGGCCATCCCCCGCTCCCTTCACATCACCGGCACCGTCGGGCAATGGGAATCCTGGACGCAGATGCAATTCCCCGAGACCGGCGACTACGTCTTCCCCGCCGGCCTTGCCACCGTGCACATCGACCGGGACAACGACACCGGCGAGTACTGGGAACCCAACATCTGGATCATCCACCAGACCAGCGGCGGCAGGCCGCGTTGACGCGGGTCCCCTCGGCAGGTCTTCCGGCAACCGCAGCGGCCCGGAACGACCGCCGCGCGATCCTGACAACCCACGCCGCCGGCCCGCATTGATTACCGCCGTCATGTCCAGACGGGGGCAGGCCCGTCAGCGGGCCTGTGCGGCCGGGGCCGGGGCCGAAGCGGCCGCAACCGGTGCGAGGTCATCGGGTGCGGGGGCGGTGGGCACGCTGGCGCCGCCCTGGTCCAGGCGGAACGGCGGGTAGGCGTCGGTCATCAGAGCGGCGTACGCGATGACCCGCACCACCCAGCGGTTCATGCCCACGGTGAAGTCGTACAGCCCCCGCGGATAGCGGCCCGCGAACAGCAGCGTGACCGCCGCGAAGAACACGAGCAGCCCGATCAGGCCGCCGGAGAGGACATCAGCCTGCCATGCTTCCCCGGTCGCCCCGGTCGCGGTGTAGCCGGCGCCGCCGGCGAACACCGCGACGATCGCGTACTGCGGGATGGCCAGCAGCCACCACTTGACCAGGACCAGGCCGCGGGAGAGCCGTTCGGGGTAGGCGACGTCCAGCGTCGCGGGGTAGTCCGGCTCCTCATCCAGGCTGAACGGCGGGTAGCGGTCGGTCCCCAGCGCACTGTAGGTGTAGTAGCCGACCCGCCACGACCAGCGCAGCACCCCCAGATTGAAGTCGAACAGCGGGCGCGGGTAGCGCGCGGTGAACAAGATCGCGAAGAACGCGACGACGGTGACGACGACGAACGCGATCCACAGGAAGAACAGCACGATGTAGTGCGGGATCGCCAGGAGCCACTTGACCAGCCACAGCCAGCGGCTGAGCGGCTCGTCGAGGCGAGCTCGCACCTGCACGGGATAATTCCGGTCCATGGTTTCCTCCTCGTCGGTGCCCGCGGATGCCACATCGATGACATGGCACGCGATGCGCGAGCAGGGGCGGATCACCAGGTCTGGAAGTCCTGATCCCCGGGTCTATCTGATAACCGGGGCATGGACGGCCAGCGCATCCGCTATGGAGATCGCATGAAGATGCGCGCTGCGCTCACGGCCGGCCGTTTCCGCGGCTCCCGCCCTGGCGGGCAAACGCGGCCGAGCATATGCTTCTCGGGTCGTCATCCCGGGGAGGCGAGTAGCCATCGCCAAGATCGTGATTATCGGTGCTGGGGTCGTCGGCCTGGGTGCTGCCCTCCTGCTCTGCGGAGACGGCCACGAGGTGACGGTCCTGGAACGAGACGCCGACGCGCCGCCGGCCGGGACTGAGGAGATTCTGGGGCTCCTGGCAGCGCAAAGGCGTCAACCAGTTCCGGCTTCCGCATTTCTTCCTGGCCCGCTATCGCGGCCTCCTGGACTCGGAACTGCCCGAGGTGAAGACGGGATTGGTCGCCGAGGGGGCCGTCCGCCTCAACCCTGTCCTCGATGCCCCCGAGGCGATCAGGGGCTCTGCCCGCGAGGAAGATGACGCGTTCGCGTGCATCTCCGGCCGGCGGTGCGTGGTTGAGGCGGCCGTCGCGGCGGTGGCCGGCCAGACCCAGCATCTGGAGATCAGGAGAGGCACTGCCGTCACGGCGCTCGTCACCGGGCCGTTCGCTCACGACGGCGTGCCGCACGTTGCCGGGGTCGCCCTGGACACCGGTGAGGAGATAACCGCCGACCTGGTGGTAGACATGACCGGCCGTCGTTCGGCGCTGCCCCAGTGGCTCGAGGCGATCGGGGCCCGGCCCCCCCACGATGAGCTCGATGACAGCGGTTTCGTCTACTACGGGCGGCACTTTCGCTCTGCCGACGGCAGCATTCCCCCGGCGCTGGGGGGCTTTCTCATGCACCTCGGCTCCGTCTCGGTCCTGACGCTGCCGGCCGACAACGGCACATGGAGCGTCACCCTGGTTGCCAGCGCCAAGGACAAGGCGCTTTACCGCCTGCACGACGCTGCGATCTGGGAGAAGGCTGTCCGGTCCTTGCCCCTGGTGGCGCACTGGCTGGATGGGCAGCCGATCGACGACCGGGTTACCGCGATGGCCAGGATCGAGGATCGCCACCGGAACCTCGTGGTCGACGGCGCTCCCGTGGCCACCGGGGTGGTGGCGGTGGGCGACGCCTGGGCGTGCTCTAATCCGACCGTGGGCAAGGGCGCCTCGATCGGGATGCTGCAGGCCGTGCTGCTGCGCGACACGATCACCGCGGCCGGGCTCGATGATCCGTGGGGGTTCGCCTGTTCCTTCCACCGTGCCACAGCCGAGATGATCGAGCCCTGGTACCGCGACACGCTGGCGGGCGACCGGCACCGTCTGGCGGAGATCGATGCTCTCATCGGCGGCCGTGAGTACCGTCCTCGCGATCCCGGCTGGGAGATCGGCCAGGCTTTTGCCAGTGCCGCCTTCAAGGACCCCGACTGCCTGCGCGGCTTCGTCAGCGCCGCCATGGTCTTGACCCGGAGCGCTGACGTGATGGCCCGCCCGGGCGTACTCGACAAGGTCATGGCCTTGGGCGCCGGCTGGCGCGACGAGCCGCTCCCGGCCCCGAGCCGTGGCGAGCTGCTGTCCATCGTCGCTGGCGGTTAAGGGCACGCTGGTGTCCGGCCGGCCCGCCCCGGCAAGGCGGCGACCTGGCCCGTACCGAACGCCTGCGGGCCAGGCGATCCACGCGTCCAGCCCCACCTGCCTCGGTGTCAGGCTCTCAGAGCCTGGCTTCGGGCATGACCGGCTCGAACAGCTCGACCGGGTTGCCGGAAGGGTCTTCTGCGATGATCTGCTTGCCGCCCACGCCGGTCACCAGGTCGTTGCGGAACCGGACGCCGTCGTGCCGCAGCTGGGCGACGGCAGCGGCGAGGTCGGGGACTTCGATCGAGAACCGGTTCCAGCCGCCGGGCTCGGGCAGCATGCCGTCCGGCATCGCCTGACCGCCGCCAGGGCCGCCTGCCGGGACGCTGAGCACCAAGTGCAGGTCGCCGCGGGTGAGCATGGCGAACATGTCGTTGGGATACAGCTGCACGCTGAACCCCAGGTGCCTGGTGTAGAAGCCGATCGCGGCGTCAACGTCGTTGACGATGTAGCGGACGCTGACCGTTGCCATGGGATATCACCTCCGTGATCAGGGCCGTCCGCCGTGAATCGTCTCGCGCACTGGCGGCCGGGCAGCGCCGGGCCCGACCGCCGGCTGCTACCGGGCTTCCTGGCGACAGCCCGGACCGGGCTTCCTCCGGCTGGCCACGACGAGCTTCTGATCAGCTCACAATCGCCGGGCAGTCACTTGCTGATCCGCTGGTCGCGGCCAGCTTCGGGTTAAGGGTTGGGCGGGCCGACGAAGGGGAATTCGGCGAGCAGGTCGGTGTGGGGTTTGAGGCCGGTGGGCGGGACTTTGCCGTGGGTGAGCCAGGCGAACCGCTGGCTGTAGACGTCGTCGGTGGGGATCCGGCCGTTGGGGTAGGTGGCGGGCTGGGTGCGGTCGTAGCGGAGGATGTCGGGCAGCACCTGCAGGACGGCGGTCTTGGCTTCCTCGGGGGTGTAGCCGCTGTTTTCGAGGATCGTCGTCCACGGGCCGAGGTAGTTGGCGACGTCGTCGGCGGGCTGGCGGGAGTTGTAGAGGTTTTTCTGCCCGTCGGGGTTGATGAACGGGTTGATGGTCGGGTGGCCGCCGCGGTCCAGCTGCACCAGGGTGCCGTCGCGGCGCAGGCTGATCGACGCCCACACGCCGATCACCGGGCCGGGGCCGAGCAGGTCGTCGGGTACCTCGAGCACGAGGGAGTCGACGTTGTTGCCGGCGAAGTCGTCGTGGCCGGTCCAGGCGAAGCCGTGCAGGGCGCCTTCGACGTCGGCGAAGAACGGGTCGCTGCGCAGCCCGGCGAACAGCCGGACCGGGCCGGCCTGCACCGGCCGGACGGTGCCGTCGAAGCTGACCGGCAGCGCGGCGGTGAGCTGGTCGCCGGCCGGCTCGGGCTGGCGGGCCTGCGCGCCGGTGGCGTGCCAGGCGGTGCCGGTCTGCGCGCCGTCCTGGTAGGGGGAGAAGGTGAAGGTGAACGCGACGTCGGCGTGCAGGTCGCCGTCGGTATCGATGTTGATCCGGTAGACCGCGTCGGGGTGGAACTCCGGCCCGGTGACCGGCGCCGGGATCGGCGGCGGCGCGCTGGTCGGGTTCGAGTCCATGATCAGCACCGTCTTGCCCGGCTGGTGCCGGTGCAGCAGCCCGTGGTGCTGCTCGCCGGCCGGCGCCGGGAAGACGAACAGGTCGGTCAGGTCCAGCCGCCGGTCATCACCGGGAAACTTGAGATTGTCGGCACTGAAATGGTTAGACATGGGTGCTCCTTTGTGGTTCTGGGCTCGGGCCTAGCGCGGTGCTGGCCCCGAGTGCGGACGGACCCCTCGTGGGGCCCGGTTTGGTGCCGGGTGGCCCGAGGTCAGGCCATGAATTTGTGCAGGGCGACGTTCACCTGGTCGGCGTGGGTCCAGGCGATGGCGTGCGGGCCGCCCTCGATGACTACCGTCTGCACGTCGCTGATCAGGCCGGGCAGCCGCTTGCCGGTCCTGGGGTAGGGCAGCACCTGGTCGTCGTCACCCTGGATGACCAGCACCGGTACGTCGATCTTGGGCAGGTCGGCGCGGAAGTCGGTGGTCCAGGTGCCGATGCACGCGACCGCGGCGGTGGCTGAGGCGGTCACGGCGATGTTCCAGCTGGCCTGGTAGGCCTGGTCGCTGACCAGGGTGCCGCGCAACTTGTCGATGTTGTAGAAGTTGTCCAGGAACCCCTTCATCCACGCCGGGGTGTCCTGCCGGGCGGCCTGCGCGAACCCGGCGAACAAGCTGGCCGGCAGGCCCTCGAGGTTGTCGCCGGCCTGCAGCAGGTACGGCGGGATCGGGGACATCAGCACGCCCCTGGCGATCCGCTCCGACCCGTAGCTGCCGAGGTAGCGGGTGACCTCCCCGGTGCCCATCGAATGACCGACCAGGGTGACGTCGTCCAGGTCGAGATGCTCCAGCAGGGCGTGCAGGTCGGCCGCGAACGTATCGTAGTCGTACCCGGTAGCCGGCTGGCTGGAGCTGCCGAACCCGCGCCGGTCGTAGGTGATCACCCGGCGGCCGTCCTCCAGCAGAGCCGGGACCTGCTTGTCCCAGGCACGGCCGCTGAGCGGGTAGCCGTGGATCAGCACCACCGGCCGTCCCGAGCCGTGGTCTTCGTAGTACAAGTCGATCGGACCCGAGTTCTCCTCGCCGACCTTGACGTAAGGCATAGCTTCCTCCGTTCCGTTGAGCCCGTCACGTGCGCGGGTCGTAGAACTCGTCCCGGCGCCGGGCGGTAACAGAATCAGGCTCACACCTCACGCGGACCGTCGCGCCCGGGGAAGTCCCTGGCCGGCTCCCTGGCCTTCGGTCCCGGCCACCCCCGGTGCTGGTGCGCTCGGTACTGGTCAGCAGCTTGCCGAGATCGCCGGCGAGCGTGTCGAAGTCGCAGCCCTCGGGCCGGCCTGTGCCTCGCTGACCGAAAGCAGCGCCCCGACGGTCGCTCAGGGAAAGCGTGATCCGACGATGAGCGTGCACCGGAATCTGCCGGCCCGGAACGCGCTTGACTAAGGAAGTCGGCCGGGGCGGCGACCCTGCTCCGCAGGATCTTGGAGTGTGATGGACGAGAGGGTTCAGACTGCCTACCTGGACCGCATCGGGGCTGCGCGTCCCGAGGTCCTCGACGAGGGGGCGCTGGGCGTCTTGCACCGGGCTCACCTGATGACCGTGCCGTTCGAGAACCTGAGCATCCACCTGAACGAGCCCATCTCGCTGGCAGCGGGCGACCTGGTCGCCAAGATCGTCACGAGGCGGCGGGGGGGCTTCTGCTACGAGCTCAACGGCGCCTTCGCGCTCTTGCTGGAGGCCCTTGGCGCCCAGGTGGTGCGGGTTGCCGCGCGCGTCCACGGCGCTGGGCGGCTCGGGCCGCCTTTTGACCACCTTGCCCTGGTCGTGCGCCTGCCCGGCGCAAGCGGCCGGTGGCTGGCCGACGTGGGCTTCGGCAGTCACAGCACCTACCCGCTGCGCTTTGACAGCAGGCAGGGTCAGGCCGATCCGGCCGGCCTGTTCTCGCTGGCCGATACCCAGGCCGACGACGTGGACGTCCTCAAGGACGGACAGCCGCAGTACCGGGTAGAGCGGCGGGAGCGCTCCCTGGCGGACTTCATCCCGACCTGCTGGTGGCAGCAGACCTCACCAGAATCGCATTTCACTCAGAGCACAATCTGCTCGCGGCTCACCGAAGAAGGCAGGATCTCCCTCAGCGGCCGCACGCTGATCCAGACCAGCGGCGGATCGCGCACCGAACGTCACCTGCCCACCGACGATGCTGTGCTGGCCGCCTACCGCGACCATTTCGGAATCATCCTGGGCCAGGTCCCCGCGGTGGCAACCACCTAGCCCGCCGAGTTGCCCTTCGCGTGAGCGTGCGGTCTCGAGATCGGCCTGATCCAGGGACACCGAGGATCAAATCCGCCGCCCATCGCCTGGCGGCAGCGAAGCTGGCCGGTCATCGCGTGAACTGGCCGACTGTTTGCAGGACGAGACTCGGCTGCTCAATCCAGGGGAAGTGCCCGGCCTTGGGGACGGCTAGTTGCTTGGTCGTCGCGGAGTGCAGCTCTGCGACCGAAGTACGCAACCACTGGAGTCCGAACGGATCCCCGGCTCCCTGCATGACGAGCGCGCGGCCGTGCCACGTGCCGAGAGCGGTAGCAAGCTCCGGCAACTGGCCGCGATCGTGATCGAAGGCGTTGAAGGTGCGCACGTCGGTGCTGTACGTGCAACTTGATCCCCACACCGCGGGCGCAGAGACATGCTCTCGCGGGTTGGCGAGGTAGGCGGGGGTGAGCGCCTCGTCGCGGGCCAGGCACGAGTTATGCAGGATCGGCGGCAGCGGGTTGGGGATCAGGCCCTCGCCCTGCAGCGCGATGATCCGCTTCCCGATGCGATTCTCGCCGGCCAGGAACGCGGCCCAGTTCAGCGGGAGGGCGTTAACCAGGGCCAGGGCGGCGACATGGGCGGGGTGCAGTGCGGTATAGGCGGCAGCCAGAAGCCCGCCCCACGAGTGGCCAAGGATGGTGACCTGCTCCGCTCCGGTCCAGTGACGGACCGCCTCCAGGTCGCTGACCTGCGCCGCGAGTCCGTAGTCGTGATCGGCAGGCTTAGTGGATCGTCCCGAGCCTCGCTGGTCATAGCTCACGATTCGCCGGGCCGGGCTCGCCAGGCGATCGAAGATGCTCAGGTAGGTGAGGCTGAGCCCTGGGCCGCCGTGGACCAGCACGACGACCTTGGCACCCGAAGCCCCTCCGCCGACACTGTGCACCCACAGGCGGACTCCGTCAGTCGACCGGATGTACCCGCTCCAAGATCGCAATCCGCGGGATTCGGGGGATCGGGATACCGGGGATGAGGCAGCCCCCGGCAGGTGGCCTGCGGTCAGCGCAGTGGCCGGAGCGCTGGCGAACAGCCCGGCGGTAACCGCCGCGGCCGCCAGAGCCAGCACCATCCTGGACTGCCGGATGATCGCGGATTTATCCGACTTCCTCATTGCCGTCCTGATGCCTGCTGGCTGACTGGTGAACATTTGCTGGTCCTTCCTCCGGAGATCTCGGATCGCAATTCTCGTCAGGTCGGCGCCGATCTTCTCAAAGAAGCAGCTTGATTTGCGTCAGTCACCCCGTAGGTACCGGCCAGGAGCTCGCTTAGGGGATCCTGGCTGCCCCGAACCCCGGTAACATCGGGCATTCACCCCATCCTTAAGCGCGAGTCCGTTCCTCGCGAAAGTGCTCCATCAGTCGTGAGGCAACTGGCCTGGCCAGGCGGATCGGCACCCGGCCAGTGTTACCTGTACTGATCCGTGTTGTCCGTGATCGGCGTGTTGCCTTAGAAGGTGAAGGGACTCCTGGTAGGCCGGCGGCTGTCGGCATAGGCCGGCCAGCCAGTAGCCCGAGGCCTGCAGAATCAGGCGGTCGCCGGTCGCCGGTCGTCTGGCGGTCGCCGGTCGTCTGGCGGTCGCCGCGGCTATTGCCCTCGTTAGACCACCCTGGCACGATGTTCCGCAAGGGGGGCCTAGCTGGTGGCCCACCATTGCAGAAGAGCGCGCAATGGTTTTTATGGGCGGGGTTTCGGCATCGGCGCTGTGCGAGCGGGAGCACGCTGTTGCGGCGATCAGCGCGGCCTTGGATAAGGCTCGCCGGGCCCAGGTCGGCGTGCTGTTCATCGTAGCCGAGCCGGGTTTGGGCAAGACCACGCTGCTGGCCCGGGCGCGGGCTGTAGCGGATCGCTTTGAGATTCGCCTGGCGGGATGCGCTGAGGTGGAGGAGTGGCTGCCTTTCGGACTGCTGGAGCGACTGTTCGGCGAACTCGGCATGCCCGGTTCAGCAGCCAGCGGCGCATCGATGGAGGTTCGGGTGGCCCGTTATGCCGCTACCCTGACCTGGCTGCGCCAGCGGCCCGCCGTTCCTTTATTGCTATTGGTGGATGACCTGCACTGGGCGGATGCCGATTCCCTGGAACTGCTCAGTGTGCTAGTGCGCCGACTGGCCGGCTTGCCGCTGGCCGTGGTGGCAACCCTACGGCCATGGCCGCCCGCGGCCCTGGAGCAGGCTCGGCTGCTGGCCGACGATGGCGTGGGGGTGCTGGAGCGGCTGGCGCCTCTTTCCGAGTCGGGAAGCGCCGCGTCGCTCGGCGAGCAGCTCGGGCGGCCCGTTCCGCGCGATCGTGTCCGGCGAGCGTGCCGGGCTTGCGCCGGCAATCCGCTGCTGCTGGGCGAGGTGGCCCGCGCTTGGCGGCAAGGCGGAGACCTCCTCGGTGCGCCGAGCGGCGAGCTGGCCGGGCGGATCATTCTCCCCCGGTTCGCCGGCGTCGGCCAATCCGCGTTCCAGTGGGCGATCGCAGCAAGCGTGCTGGGCACCCGCTTTCGGTCTGGGGTGGTCGCGCTGCTGTCTGGTCACAGTGACGCCGAAGCGGCTCAGGCCATGCGAGCGCTGAGCGCGGCCGGCCTGCTGCGCGGCAGCGAGGGCGGCACAGCTGAATTCGTGCATCCGCTGTTCCGCCAGGCGCTTTATGACGACCTGGCCGCACCGCTGCGCCGCAGGCTGCACGCCGCCGCGTTCAAGATCCTGCGGACGCAGGGAGCCGGGGCGGCCGAAGCTGCCAGCCACGCTCTCAGTGCCGAGCTCGCCGGGGATCGGGACGCAATCGGCGTATTGATGTCGGCGGGCCGCGCAGCTCTGGCGGCCGGCGCGGTAGCAACCGCCGCCGAGCATCTGCAGGGCGCTCTGCATCTCGCCGGTTCCCTGGCGCCCCCCGGCCTGCTTCATCAGCTGGCCCAGGCATACCTGTGGGCGGGCCAGGTCGATCTGGCCGAGCAGACCGCGCGCCGGCTGCTCGGCGCTGACGGCCTGCCTGACGCCGACCGAATCGCCACTTTGCGACTGCTCGCCCAGGTGCTGCTTGCCGCAGGCCGCCACGACGACGCCAACCGCCTCCTCGAAGAGGCGAGCGAGCTGGCCAGCTTCGATGCCGAACTGGCCGCCGATACGCTCCTCGACGCCGCGTTCATCGGCTGGCTGTTCGAAGGGCCCCGCCGGGCACGCGCTACGATCCGGCGCGTCTTTGGACTTCTCGAGTGTGCGCCGGTGACCAGCCGCACGCTCGCGGCCGCGCGCAATGCTGACGCCAACCTGGCATTCGCCGAAGGAGATTCCGTTCACCTTGACGAATTCGCTGCCGCTGAACGCGCCGACGTGGCCAAACCGGACCGTTATCCCTTCCGCTCGGCATGGGACGGCGGCTTCGGCTATGCGGCCCTGGCCAAGACGGCCGAGCGCTTCGAGGACTCCGAGACCCTCTTCACAGCGCTGATGGCCGCCGCCGAGCGGCAGGGAGCAGCATTCACTTACCAGGTAATGGCGGTTGGTCACGCCGAAACGCTCTGGCGCCTTGGCCGGCTCCGGGAGGCCCGGGGTTTGCTCAACGGCGCCGCCGAGATGAGCGAGCTGGCCCCATTCCTGGTCCCCTTCGCCTCCGTCGGCCTGGCCAATACCTGTCATGAGCTGGGCGCCGACGAGGAAAGCGCCGTGTGGGCCAAGCGGGTGGAGGGATCCATGGCGCGCAGTGGCGAGTCCGCGTACCTGCGCCTGTGGCTTTGCCTGTTTGCATGCCGGAACCAGCTGCGCTCAGGCCACGTCGGCCATGCCGTCGCCGCCGCCGAACGGGCAGCCGCCACCGCCGAGCAGGCGGGGATCCTCGAGCCGTGCATCGTGCCCTGGCACAGCGCCGGCATCGAGGCACACCTGGCGGCGGGCCAGCTGGACCGGGCTGCCGAACTGGCGGCCCGGCTCGAAGAGATCTGCGCTCCGCTGCCCTGCCGCGCGCCGCGGGCAGTCGCCGCCGCCGGGCGAGCGGCGGTCGCCTGGCGGCAGGGCCGTCCGGAGGAAGCCCACCGCCTTTACCAGGCGGCGCTGACCCATAACGCGGCCGTGCCCATGCCTCTCGCCAAGGCCGAGACTCTCATCGGCTACGGACGGTTCCTGCGCCACACCGGTCGCGGCAAGCAGGCGCGCGACGTGCTCCACCACGCCCTCGACGTGCTGGAACCGACCGCCGCGGGCCGGCTGCAAGCCATCGCCGGCGAAGAACTCGCCGCCGCGGGAGGCCGTCGCCGGCGCGATCAGCGGCCGGCAACCGACCTCACCGCCCAAGAGCGCCGCGTGGCAACGCTCGCCGCCCAGGGACTGACCAACCTTGACATCGGCCGCAACCTGTTCATCTCCGCCAAGACGGTGGATCACCACCTCGCCAGCGTGTACGCCAAGCTCGGGTTCCATTCCCGCCGCGAGCTCATCTTCGCCTGGCATGAAAAGCCCGCCGAGGGCAAATCTCCGGCGTAAAGCCGGCAACGCCGTCATCAGCATCGGGCAACCGCGCCAACCTCGACGGCGACCAGGGATGCCCGCTCTGCCCGGCCCGGCACGCCGCCCTGCCCGACGGGCGCTCACAGGGCACCGACCATCGCCGGCACGGTCGCGGACCAGCCTGCGGCAGAGGTGGTCACGACGTTGACCCTGCGGCGCCGAGGCGGCGCTGACCGATGACTCCCGGGGCTCTGACCGGTCAGTACGGCGAAAGCCAGGCACCGAGGAGGCAACGGATGCGGAAGTTGAGCTTGCAGCAATTCGCAGTCTCCCTCGACGGCTACATCTGCCAGGAGGGAACCGAGTTCCACCGGCTGTGGCAGGGCATCACCGACGAAGAGTTCGACCGGCATTTCGTCAACACGCTGCGCCGCGCGGGGACGCACATCATGGGCCGGATCACCTATCTGGCCATGGCCGACCACTGGCCCAGGGCCGCCTATTCCGGCAACGTGCTCGAGGCCGAGATCGCGGCCACCATGAACGACACCCCCAAGGTCGTTTTCTCCACGACCCTGGCCACTGCCAGCTGGCCCGAGGCGCGGATCGCCGGCGGTGACACGGCGGAAGAGATCGCCAGGCTGAAGCAGGAGCCAGGCGGCGAGATCGTCGCCCACGGCGGCGCCGAGTTCGTGCGGTCCCTGGCCCGGCTGGAGGTGGTAGATGAGTACCGCCTGTACATGATGCCGTTCGCGATAGGAAACGGCGCGTCGCTGTTCGGGGATCTGGAACGCCCTCAGCCGCTGCGCCTGGTGTCGAGCACGCCGTTTGACTGTGGCGCGATCGAGCTGGTGTACGAGCGCATCACGTGATCCTCGCCCAGGGTCACTGACGTGCTTGCCGGGCGGGCGCCGGCCCGGCGTAATCGCGTGAGCGGTCCGTCATGGCGACGCCGCGCAGCGACAGCACGGCCGCCAGCACGACTCCGCAGGTCAGGCAGCTGTCGGCAACGTTGAAGTCCGCGAAGTGCTGCAGGTTGATGAAGTCGACGACCGCGCCGCGGCCGATGCCTGGTGCTCGCGTCAGCCGGTCGCACAGGTTCCCGACGGCGCCTGCTAGCAGCAGGCCGAGTGCCGCCGCCCAGCCGACCGAGCGCAGCCGGGGCGCTTTGGCGATGATCAGCACGGTCACCGCCGCGGCCACGCAGGTGAACAGCACCGTCGCGGCGGGCGCGAAGCCGAAGGCGGAACCGGAGTTCCGGGAGACGTAGATGGTCAGGACCTGCCCGATCACGCGAACCGGCGGCTTGCCCTCGCGGGTCGCGACCATGAGCGCCTTCGTCGCCTGGTCAAGGCCGATACCCAGCAGCGCGGTGCCGGCGAGTACCGCCACGCAGCGAGTATTCACGGGCATGCGGCCAGTATGGCAAGGCAGGGGCCGAACGCGCCGGCCGCATCGGCGCGGGCGGCCAGCGCGGCCGAGGGCTGGGGACCTGCACCGTTCGGGGCTTTGCGGGTTGGCCGGCAGGTTCTCCGCCACCTGACCTGGCTGCCGGCGGCGAGCAGGTAGATGGTAGAGGGGGTGCCGCCGAAGCCGGCTGCCTCGACTTTGGGGACGGAGCCATGCGCAGATCGCACACGTTGAGCACGCTGGCCGCCGCGGTGGCGGCGGCCGCCCTGGTCGCGGTCGCCGCGGGTCCCGCGCGAGCCGACCCGCCGAGTACGGGCCACCCGCTGGGGATCGACATCGCCGGCGTGGGGTCGGGTACCAGCCAGTTCCTGTTCGACCAGCTCGCGCACGATTTCGACCACACCCACTTCACGAGCGCGTCGTTTCTCTACAGCTGGGATGCCACCAACCCGGCCACCGGCGCCGTCGGCGATCAGATCGTGACCAAGTCGCCGTGCCCGGCCATCACCCGCCCGGATGGCTCGTCGGCGGGCATCAGCGCGCTGGAAGCCGACGTTGCCGACCCGGGCAACCCCGCCGACTACTGCATCGACTACGCACGTTCGGCCCGGGGCGCTGAGTCCTCCGACCCGCCGTGCGGTCCCGGCGGCGTCTGTTTCCTCCCGCTCGCCGCGGACGCGGTCACGTACGCCACCAGGGATGCCGCCAGCGGCGGCAGCAACGCCCCGGCCAGCCTTACCGCCGCCCAGCTGGCGCGCATCTACCGGTGCAAGGTCACCAACTGGAACCAGGTCGGCGGCCCGAACGCGCCCGTCCGCGCGTTCCTGCCGCAGACCTCCTCGCAGACCAGGGCGTTCTTCCTCACCGCGCTCGGCGGCGGCAAGACCCCCATCACCCCGGGGGCCTGCGTCAGGGACGCCGGCGGCACGCTGCTCGAGAACGAGGGCGTCAACCCGGTGCTCGATGACCCGAACGCCGTATTCCCCTATTCGGTGTCCGCCTACATCGCCCAGGTCTATCACTCGGCCGCGTGCGCCAGCGCCTCCTGCACCGGCAGCCCGGCCTGCACGCCCGCCAGCGGGCAGAACCTGTTCGGCTGTGACCAGCACGGCGTGCTCGGCCTCAACGAGATCAACGGCACCGCGCCGGCTGCGCCGTGGCCGCTGCCCGCTCCGCCGGCCCAGCCGACGATCACCGGCACGTTCACCCCGCTGTTCCGGCACACCGTCTATGACGTGGTCCGCTACGACCCCGGCACCGCCGACCACATGCCGTCCTACCTCGAGCCGTTCTTCGCGGCGCAAGGCGCGAGCAGGCCAGGCTGGATTTGCTCGGCCAGCCAGGCCGCGGCCGACATATCCGACTACGGGTTCCGCCTCCTCCCGGCCTGCACCGGAACGGGCGCCAAGCCGCCGAGGGTATGGACGATCCGGCCCAGCCCCGCGAGCTTCACCGCGAGCAACGATCTTCACCTGGTGCTGTCGGACACCACGACGGGACAGCCGATCTCCAGCTGCGCCGCCTCGGCCATGACAGCCACCTTCACCTCTCCGGCTTCCGGCCACAGCGTCATCGGGTCGATCACCACCCCGAACCTGACATTCGGCTCGTGTACGTCCGGTCCGGCCGGCGCCAGCGCCGCGATCACCGAGAGCGGCTATCCGCTCAGCCTGATCGCCTCCGCGTTCGACCGGAACGGCGACACGGCGACCGCGACGATCAGCGCTATCCGGCTCAAGGTGACCGTCACCGGAGCCTCCCCCTGCACGGCCACGATCGACAGCGCGAGCGGCGGCGGCAGTGTCGCGTTCAGCTACGACGACGTGACCCGCCGGCTGACGCTGACCGGGGGCGGCGGCAATCTGGAAGTACGCGACCCCCGTCCCGCGGGCGGGATCTGCGGTAACGCCGGGGACTCGGTGTCGGTCAGCGGCGGGTATGCCGTGCCGAAGGGAGCGATGCAGATCACCTACGGCTAGCCGTAAGCTGCCGGCTGTCTCGCAGACGCGCATGACCGCGCCACCGCGATCAAATCCCGGCAGACCGCCGCCCGGCTGGCCGCGGAGCGCGGCAGCGGGTGCACAATATGGTCATGCGAGGCGGTGCAGACCATCCCCGGGCCCGCGGGGCTCAGGAACGCCGGCTGGAGCAGCGGGTGCAGTTCTCCCGCGGACACTGGCGGCAGGAGCAGGCAGGTGCCATCCGCAGCGCGGGATGGTGGGAGTCGGTGACGGTGACCTGGTCGCCAGCGGCCGCACCCGAGCGCGGTCCCCGGCTCCTGCACCGCGCGCTGGCGACCGCATTCGACGCGCTCGCGCCATCGATCGCCGAATTCGCGGCCGCGAGCGCCCGCGGGTTGATCGAACGTCAGCGCGGCAGAGGCACCGCTCTGCCGTCGCGGCGGCCGCTTTTCGCCGTCGCCCGCCGCCAGCCTCCCGCCGTCGTCCCGGCACTCCCCCGCTCCGACAAGGCCCGCTGACGGACGTGACCCGCTCGATGCGGGGAAGCGGGAGCCACCGCTACGCGGCGGGCGCCCGCCGCGGCCCGCGACCAGGAAGCGGTCAGAAGGCGAAGCTGAAGCCGTGCGCTCCGGGGTCGGAGGCGATCAGCAGCGACACCGCCTCGATCAGCGCCAGGTGCGTGAATGCCTGCGGGAAATTCCCCAGGTGCTGGCCCGTCGTGGGGTCGATCTCCTCGGCGTAGAGCATCAGCGGTCCGGCCAGTGACAGCAGCTTCTGGCACAGGGCGCGCGCGCGCTCGGTTTCGCCGATCATGGTCAGCGCGGTGACCAGCCAGAACGAGCAGATGGTGAAGGTGCCCTCTTCGCCCTCGAACCCGGTGTCGGTTGCCTCTACCCGGTAGCGGAGAACCAGGCCGTCCTTGGTCAGCTCGTCGGCGATGGCCAGCACGGTCGCCTTGACCCGGTCGTCGTCGGGAGGCAGGAAGCCGACTACCGGGATGAGCAGCAGCGACGCGTCAAGCTCGTCGGTCTCGTAGTGCTGGCGGAAGACCCCGCGGCTGGAAACGCCCCTGTTGAGCACCTCCGCCCGGATCTCGTCGGCGCCTGCCTGCCAGCGCTTGGCCCGTTCATCGTCACCGCGCTCCCGGGCCAGATCGGCGCCGCGCTCGGCGGCCACCCAGCACATCACCTTGGACGCGGTGAAGTGCTTCGGGTCGCCGCGGACTTCCCAGATGCCCTGATCGGGCTCACGCCAGAACTGGAGAGCGGCTTCGACGAATCCGGCAAAGCCCTCCCACACCGGCATCACGATCTGGGCCGCTCCCCGGCGGAACTGGAAATCCAGGGCATCCAGGATCATCCCCCACACGTCGTGCTGGCGCTGATTCCAGGCCCCGTTGCCGACCCGGACCGGGCTCGCCCCCGCATACCCGGACAGGTGGTCCAGGGTGCGCTCGGTCAGGTCGCGCTCGCCGCCGATGCCGTACATGATCTGCAGCTCGAACGGCCGGTTGAGGTCACCGCCGCTGACCGCGTCGATGATGAAGCCGAAATACTCGACTGCCTCCCAGTCGAAGCCAAGCCGGTACAGCGCGCGCAGCATGAACGCCGAGTCCCGGATCCAGGTGTACCGGTAATCCCAGTTGCGTGCCCCGCCGGGCGTTTCCGGCAGCGAGGTCGTCGCGGCCGCCATGATGGCGCCCGTCGGGCCGTAGCTGAGTCCCTTCAGCGTGAGGGCGCTGCGGTCGACGTAGATCCGCCACGGGTGGTCAGGGACCTTGGCGGTGCTCAGCCAGTCGCGCCAGTAGCCGACGGTCCGGTTCAGCGCGCTCAATGCCTCATCCTGGTCACCAGGAACATCGGCTTCTCCCCAGCAGAGACTGATGAAAGCCGATTCTCCTTCGGAGATGGTAGTGCGGCCGTAACAGCGGGCGCCCAGCACGCCAAGCCGGATGCTGCCGGACAGATTGAGCCGCAGGTCCCCTTTTTGCGGCGCAACGGTCATGGACTCGTATCCGTCGCCCTGGTAGCTCCAGGTGCCGCCGGCGGTGCCGTAGTCGAAAAGCGGGGCGCAGTTCACGAGTACCTCGGCCCGGCCGCTGATGCAGGTCGCGATCCGCAGCAGAATGCAGACGGCACCCGAATCGGTCGGCGCCCGGTGGTAATCAGCCCGCCGCTTCTCGCGCCGGGTCGGCCCCATGACCAGCAGGTCGTGGACGGTCAGCCATCCCGTCGGGGTCTGCCAGGTCGTTTCCAGCACCATTGTTCCCGGGACGTACCTGCGGTTCTGCGGCACCTGGGCATTCGCCGGGCCGAACCGGAAGGAGCCGGCCGTCCGATCGAGCAGCGCGCCGAAGACACTCGGGGAGTCGGGGCGCGGTAGGCACAGCCACTCGACCGCGCCGTCGGGCGCGATGAGGCAGCTTTGCTCGCAGTTGGACAAAAAGGCGTAGTCGCCAATGGGCGGAAAGGTGCTCACGGGCAATCCCCCCGTCATCGAGACGCGTCTCTACCGCTTTGGCCGAACGGCGGTTACAAGCTATCAATGGCTGCCCTCATACCGCGTGATACCCGCGCGCGATGTGTCCGCAAACGCGCGGCTGCTGCCGTCCGGTGCATGAGTCCGGAAGAACGCGGCCGCCGTATCCGGTCCGGCCGGACCGGCCGCTCCCCCGCGGCGTCGCGGCCGTAGGCCGGGCGGCGCCCGGCGCTCGCTGACGGCGGGCCCGCTATGCGGGACCGTGCCACTGGTAGTGGCGCCAGTAGGGACCCTCGCCGGACTGCACGTAGCGGCGCATACGCCGGCGGAACCGGGCCGCCGCGAAGATCCCGGTCAGCAAGGCCATCAGCCCGAGCAGCAGGATGACCTGGAAGAACACGAGGAAGAACCACGCCGCGCCCGGGATGACCAGCGCGGCGATCAGCGCGAAGAGCGCCAGCGGCAACAACCGCGGGCCGCGGCGGGCGACAGGCCCGCCGCGCGCCGCCCAGGGCGCGGCCGACCCCTGCGCCGGTACCAGCGCGGGATCGGGAAGGTCGGCCATGATGCGCCGCAGATCCCCGGCGGTCTTCGCGGTGAGCGCGGCCGAGATCCGCTCGTCCAGCTCCTCGGAGGAGAGCCGGCCCTCGGCGAAATGCTCGCGCAACCGGGCCGCCACGCGCTCCCGGTCGGCGTCTGAAATCCGGATACGATCGTCCATCCCTGCGGTCCGCCTTGCCTACTCGTCTTGTTCGTGCTGGTCTGGTTGGCCGGCGTCCTCGGCGAGGATCCGGTAGAGCTGGCGCCGGGTCTGCTCCAGCAGCCGTTCGGCCGCCTGGACCTGCTCGGGCGTGCCCGCGTGGGCGAGCTGCACGATCCCGCCGCCGAGCCGGGCGGCTTCGGCGAACAGGCCAGGCACCCGCCAGGCCTCCTGCTGGGCTGCCGATTCCCAGGCGCCGCGCGCCATCCCCGGGTTCTGCTCTATGTACTCGCGGCCGGCCTCGGTCAGGCTGAATACGCGCCGGCCAGCTGATTCCTCGGCCACGATCAGGCCCTCGTCGGCGAGCTGGGACAGCGCGGGATAGACCGCCCCGGGACTCGGCCGCCAGGCCCCGCCGCTGCGCTCCTCGATCTCGGACATGATCTGGTAGCCGTTGCGCGGCCCTTCGCGCAGCAGGGCCAAGATCGCGGCCCGGACGTCGCCGCGGCCGGCCTTCGGACCCCGCCCGGGGCCCGGCGGGCCGGGCGGTCCCGGCCACCAGCCGCCCCACGGGCCGCCGAAGCCGCCGCCCCAGTGCCCGGGGCCCTTCCGGCCGCCGAAGCTCCGGTCCCGCGGCCCGCCCTGCCATTGGCCGCCCGACTTGGCCCACAAGCCCCGGCGGAGCTGGCTGAGCAGGTCGGCTGCGCAGCTCAGTATCCCGCACAGGCCGGGGTCGATGTCGTCCGCGCCCCACGCCGCCGCTGCCATCATCTGCTCTCGCCCGCCTTTCGCGATACGATCACGATATATCGACAGCGTAAGTCCGGACCTGTCTGAGGTCAAGTTATAACTCGACAGTACGTCGTCCGCGCCGGCCAGATGCCGCTCACCAGCGCCGCCGTGACCGTCGCCGCTGACGGGCGGCCGGTAAGCGCCGGTGCCGGGCTCGATCCCGGGCGCGTCGGCACCGGTAACCGGCGGCGGGACCGGGACCTGCGCGGGCCGCGGTTCCTCGACGCCGGCCGACGGCCGACGATCACCTTCCTGGTCCTCCGGCTGCGCCCGCCCGTCGCCAGGCAGGCCCGCCGGGATGAGGCGGCCCGCTCCGCCGGCGGTAACCGGCCCCGACCGGGATATGACGGTCGGTAATGGCTCCTGCGAGCATTTTCCCGCTACGTGACAGCCAAACTCCCGTGCGTCGCGTAAAGAGCTTTTCCGAACGGATCCGCAGCCAGGGCGCGGATTTCCCGGACCTCGGCGATCCGCGGCGGGTCCTGGCGCGAAGCCGTTCGGAAGCCATATCAGATTGTAAATTTTTGCCATTCAGGTGGAAATGCTGGTGGCGACCGTGTAGACCTAAGCGCCATACCGCATGGAGCTCACTGCCGCCGGGCAGTAGCGGCCTGACGGACGCGACCACGGCGCTGCCTCATGGGAATGTGGAGGTGAGGGTGCCGCTGCCCTCAAGACCCGAAGCGGTGCGATCGCAGCCGACGCGGCCGAAGCCGGCCGCCGCGGCCGGTTTCGGCCCGCCAGGGGCAGGCAGCGGCGACCCGGTGCGCGCCACGTCCCGGCCGGCGCTCACGCGGCCGGCGGCCCGCGCGGAACCGTCCTGGCCCCGGGTGCTCGCCACGACGATCGAGCTGTGGCTCAGGCGACGGCGGCTGCGCTGGATCCACGCGTTCATCGGGGTTCTCGTGATCGGCCTGGCCGCGGGCCTGGCCGTGGCTGCGGCCCGGCCCACCTCTTCCGGGCCGGCCCGCTCACCCGCGGCCGGGCGCCCGCCCGGGCCTGGCCGCCGCGGCTCGCGGGCAGGCGGCGGACTGGGTCGCCGCGCAGGTCAGCCACGGCGTGCTGGTGTCCTGCGACCCGGCGATGTGCCTGGCACTGCAGCAGCACGGATTCCCGGCCAGCAACCTGGTCATGGTGCGCCCCGGTGCCGCCAATCCGCCCGGTGCCAGCCTGATCGTCGTGACGGCGGCGCTCAGGACCGAACTCGGCCGCCGGCTCGCCTCCTGGTCCGCGCCGGTCGTGCTGGCGAGCTTCGGCGCCGGGAGCGTCCGGACCGAGATCCGGGCCGCCCGGCCGCCGGGGCCCGGCTCGTACCTGAGCCGGTTCCGCGCCGACATCGCCACCAGGAGATCGATCGGCACCGAACTGCTGCGCAACCGAGCGGTCGAGGCGGATCCGCCCGCCCGGCAGCAGCTATCCGAAGGACGTGTTCGACTCGCGGCTGATCGCCATGATCGACATCATGACCGCGCTGCATCCGGTGCACCTCGTGTCGTTCGGCGATCCCTCGCCGGGCGCGAGTCCGGGGGTTCCGCTGCGCTCGGTCCTGCTCTACGGCGTCGTGCATGGGACGACGCCCGGCACCGCGTTCCTGGACTCGTTGCGGGCGCTGCTGCTCACGCAGCATCCCTCGTACCATCCGGCCGGCATCGCGATCGTGCGGCTGGCGACGGGACAGGACGCCTTGCGTATCTGGTTCGCCGCGCCCAGCCCGCTCGGGCTGCTCGACGCGAGCCAGCCTCTCGTCAAGATTTCCTCCCCATGACGCCGCCGCGGCGTCACCAGCCGCGGCCGAGAAACGAGGAACGATGACCCACCCGGCCCCGGCCTGCCGGATCAGCCGCCTGCTCGCGGCCTGCGCCGTCGCGCTCGCCATGCTGGCCGCGAACGCTCCCGCCGCGCTCGCATCGGCCGCCACGACGTCCTCGCGTACCGGCTGGCTGCGGCTGGCGAACCTGTCGCCGGGCGAGCCGACCTTCGACATCTACCTGTACCCGGTGGACAACACGCACGCCAGGCTGGTGCTCAGGAACGTCAGCTACGGCATGGTCTCGGCCTACCAGACCGTCCCGGCCTGGACTTACACGGTCGCGATGCGCAAGGCCGGCCAGCCGGCCGGCTCGCTGCCCGTGCTGTCCACCACGATCTCGGTAACCGCCGGGCACGCGTACACCCTCGCCAGCGTGGGCCCCTCGTCGGCGCCCCGGCTCGAGCTGCTCCCCGACGCGCTGACCACGCCGAAGGGCAAGGCGCTTGTCCGCATCATCCAGGCCTCGCCGCGGCAGAGCCCGGTCACCGTGACCGCGGGCCGTCACGTGCTCGTGCGCGACCTCGCGTTCGGCAGCGCGACCGGCTTCGCGACCGTGCCGCCCGGCCACTGGGAACTGCGCGCCGCCGGCCGGACCATGGACGCGACCAGCGCCGATACCCTGGCCGCCGGCACTACGTACACGGTGGTGGTCCTGGACGGAACCGGTCGCCTGGAACTCCTCTGCCTGATGGACGGGGCCGGCAGCACGGCACGGCCGGCCGGCGGGGCCTCGATGGGATTCGGCGGGACAGCACCCGGCCCGGTCTCCTCGCCGCTGCCCTGGCTGGCGGGAATGGCCGGCGGCGGCCTCATCGCGGCCGCGGGCGCTGCGTGGCTGCGCCGGACGCGCCCGGCGGCGTGACATGGGTCAGGCCGGCCTTGAGCTGCACCATGAACCTCCCTTCCCGGCCGAGGCCGCCCCGGCTCCGGCGCGCGTCCGGGTGCCGGGCCTGGCGCTGCGCGTCCGGGTGCCGGGCCGCAAGCTGCAGCGCCAGCTCGCCGCGACGGTGCTGGCCCTGGGCCTGGCGATCACCGCGGCGGCCACCGCGGGGCTGCTGTCCGCCCGGCACGGCGGGCACGTTCCGGACGCCGCGCCCGCGGCGGCCCCCGTCCCGGGCGGCCCGCAGGCGGCGGCACCGCGGACCGCCGTGCAGCGCGTCCCGCCCCCGGCGTTCCTGACCATCCCGGCGATCGGCGTCCGCACCCGGCTGGTCCGCCTCGGGCTGACCGCCGCCGGAGCCATCCAGGTGCCGCGCACCACCACGGTGGCCGGCTGGTACGGCGGCAGCCCGCGGCCGGGGGCCATCGGGTCCGCGGTGATCGGCGGCCACGTCAACTCGTACGCCGGCCCTGGCATCTTCTTCCGGCTGCGCCTGCTGCACCGCGGTGACCGGGTCTACGTGCGGCAGGCCGGCGGGAGGCTCGCGGTGTTCCGGGTCAGCTCGGTGCGCCGGTACCTGAAGGCCCGCTTCCCGACGGCCGAGGTCTACGGAGCCGTGCCGACGGCCCAGTTGCGGCTGATCACCTGCGGCGGCAGCTTCGACCGGGCCCGCGGGTCATACCTCAGCAACGTCGTCGTCTACGCCACGCTGACAGCCTGATCTGGTCCCGGCCGCGCGGCCGCCCGGCCGCATTTTCCCCGGACATCCCGGCCAGCCGGGTACGCCGCGGGCCTCGATCTTCGGCGAGCCTGCCGTTACGATGCCAGCCATGCGAACGATCGGACGTTTGTGGTGGCCGCTCGCGACCGTCATCGCGGTCACCGTCAGCCTCACCAGCCCGCCGGCGCTCGGCGCGACCGCGGCGGCGCCCGGAGGGGGAACGGGCGGATTCTCGCTCCAGGCCACCTACCGGGCCGATGACTTCGCTGACGGCCAGGCCATGAGTATCCTTCCGGCCGGCGAGAACGGGCTGGTCAACGCGGCACAGCTCAGGCAGTTCTTCAAGAACGGCCAGCGCCCGCCGCACAGCCAGGACCAGCTCGCGCCGTACGAGAACCTGGAGTTCGGCTACCCGTCGCTGACCGACTCCGCGCTCGGCCACTACTACCTGGACGAGTCGTTCGGCGTGCAGCGGGGCCAGATCATTCGCACCGAGCATCCCTCCCCCACCGTGCCGGTGGTCATCTACCTGGACAAGCACGCCATTCCGCACATCTACGGAGCGACCAACGCGGCGCTGGCGTTCGGCGCCGGGTACGCCCAGGCCCAGGACCGGCTGTTCCTGATGGACGTGCTGCGGCACTACGGGTCGGGAACGCTCGCCTCGTTCCTCGGGCCCGCCTGTGCCTACGAGCAGATGGACCACAATGAGCTGCTGCTGGCGCCGTACACCACCGCCCAGGCGAACGCCCAGATCAACAACCTGCCGGCCGAGTACGGCGCGCAGGGCCGGCTCGCCGTGGCGATGATCCACAGCTACGTGCGGGGCATCAACGACTACATTGCCCAGGCCAAGACGAACCCAGCGCTGATGCCCGTCGAGTACTCGGTGTTCGGCTCCCCCAAGCCGTGGACCCCGGCCGACGTCGTCGCGGTCAGCAGCCTCATCGGCGGCATCTTCGGTGACGGCGGGGGCGGCGAAGTGCGCAACGCCGCCCTGCTCCGGTACCTGCAGGGCCAGCTGGGCGGGTCGGCGGGAGCGACCGCCTTCACCGACTTCAAGGAGCAGAACGACCCGGCCGCCCCGACGACCGTCGTGAACAAGTCCTTCCCGTACGAGATCCCGCGGCACGTCAACCCGGCGACCATCGCCATCCCCGACCACCCCGGCGCCCCGCTCAAGGGCGGCCCCGCCGACACCACGCACGGCTGCACCGCTGCCACCGGGCGCGGCAGGCTGGCGCTGCCGGACCTCGAGGCCATGCTGCGGTTCCCGTCTCAGATGAGCAACGCCCTGGTCGTCGGGGCCAGCCATTCGGCTGACGGGCACCCGCTAGCGGTCTTCGGCCCGCAGGTGGCCTACTTCGCCCCCGGGATCCTCATGCAGGAGGACCTGCACTCGCCCAGCTACGACGCCGAGGGGGCGTCCTTCCCCGGCACCGGCTTCGTGGAGCTCGGCCGCGGCGTCAACTACGCGTGGTCGGCCACATCCGCGGGCAGCGACCTCACCGACCAGCGGCTGGAACTGATCTGCAATCCGAACGGTGGCCCGGTGTCAGCCACGGGAACCTTCTACACGTTCGACGGCAAGTGCATTCCCATGGTCAACGAGCAGTTCACGGACGGGAAGGGGCTGGTTCACCAAATCCACCTGACCGTGCACGGCGTGGTCCAGGGCTGGACCACGGCTCTGGGGGGCCGGCCCGTGGCGGTGGTCAACCAGCGCTCCACCTACAACCACGACGTGGACTCGGTGATCGGCTTCATGCACTGGGGGGAGCCCGCGCTCACCCACGACGCCAAGTCGTGGATGACCGGGGCCAGCGAAGTCGACTTCACGTTCAACTGGTTCTACGTCGATAACCGGGACATCGCCTATTACGTCAGCGGCCTGGACCCGGTGCGCCCGCCGGACGTGGATCCCAACCTGCCGACGTGGGGCACCGGCGGGTCGGAGTGGCGCGGGTTCCTGCCTGCCGCCAAGCACGTGCACGAGATCAATCCGCCGCAGGGATTCTTCGACAGCTGGAACAACAAGCCGGCGCCGCTCTTCTCCGCTTCAGACGGCGAGTACGGCTACGGGCCGGTGTACCGGGTGCAGATGCTCACCGACCAGATCCGCCACCAGTTCGCCATCCACCACGGGAAGATCACCCGGGCGGACCTGGTCCAGGCGATGGAGACCGCGGCGACCCAGGACCTGGACGGCATCACGATCCTGCCGGCGCTGCTCGACGCGGTCCGCGGCCGGCCCGAGCCGACCGGGGTCCGCCAGATGATCGCGGCGCTGAAGGTCTGGTACGCCAGCGGTGCCCACCGGATCCTGGCCTCGGCGAGCGACACGCAGTACGAGCAGGCGGCCGCCGTGGCGATCAGCGACCAGCTCGTGCCCGCCGTCATCAAGGCCATCTTCGACCCGCTGTTCGCCGCGGGCGGCACCAACCCGGGCGGCTACAACGTCTTCCCGATGGGCTTCGTCAACGAGCCGGACAACGGCGGGGGCCATCTCGGCAGCGCCTACGACGGAGGCTGGGAGGGTTATACGGTCAAGGCCCTGGACCAGATGATGGGCCGGCTGGTCGCCCAGCCGTTCAGCTCCGCGGTGACCGGCCGGCTGTGCGGCCGCGGCGGCCTGCGGCACTGCGGCCCGGCCCTGGACGCCGCGCTGGAATCGACGTACCAGGCCCTCGTCAAGGCCAACAAGGGATCGGCCAACGTGGCCCTCTGGACGGCGGACGCCAACACCGCCGCGGCGGGGCTGACCATGCCGGCGTATGACGCCATCGGCTTCCAGACGCTCGGCATTGTCGGCCAGCCCGACATTCCGTGGCAGAACCGGCCTACCTTCCAGCAAGTGGTGTCATTCCCCGCTCATCGCCCCCGCTGAACGGCGTAAAAGACGCAAAGAATTAGGTAAAGAGTTAGTTTGCCTGGCGTTCTATGGACGGGCTCAATGCCGAGTGGGATCCTGGCAGGTAGTCAGGTGGGGCTGATGGTGCGGCGGCCTGACCGATGCCACGGCCCCGCGGCTTCCCACAGGGAGGTGGGCATGAAACCGCTCAGACCCTTAATGGCGGTAGCGGTGGCGGGCGCGATCGCCATCACACCCGTCGCGTTCAGCGGGGCGTCATCGCTGGCCGGCGCCAGCGCAGGCGCACGCCAGCACACGACCACGCTTCAGCACCTGCTCACGAGTCGGCACCTGAACCCGTATAAGCACGCGCACATCAACTGCGCGTACTCCAGTGCCATGTGCACCGAGGTTGGGAACTCGAGCAAGGTGTTCGGCTACTACGTCGGCCACGACGAGCCCTCCATGCTGTTCAATTCCAGCACGCCTGGGTCGGGCAATCACGTGCGGTACAACCTGGTGCTGCCGAAGAACCCGTCGTCGAGCGAGCCCAACAAGACGAACAAGTCGTACGCCTTCGAGCTCAGCGGGGCCGAGTGGCTGGGCATGGCCATCTGCGACACTCAGTCGTACCCGGAGCAGGTGAGCACGTGCCCGCCCGACAGCGACAAGAACGTCCTTGAGCCCTCGGTCTCGCCCAAGCACGTGGGGCAGGCCTACCTGGAGCTGCAGTTCTACCCACCCGGCTGGATCCAGTGGCCGACCTGGCAGGTGGCTGTAGGCGCCAGCTCGTGCAACCCGACCATGTGGTGCGCCGCGATGAACATCGACAGCCTGTCGCTCAACCCGGTGACCGGGCAGGCGAACAACCCGACCTGCCTGAACAAGGTGGGCGAGGAGTACGTCAACTTCGCCTTCGTCACCAAGAACGGCAAGTCGACAGGTCCCGCCAACCCGCTGGACGCCACTACCAGCGGCACCTATACGCCCAGCCCCAAAGACCTGTTCATGAACTCCGGAGACCATATCCAGGCCTCCATCACCGATACCCCGAACGGCCTGAAGGCCACGCTTCACGACCTCACCACGGGCGGAACCGGGTCGATGACGGCCAGCAAGGCGAACGGGTTCGCGCAGATCAAGTTCGACCCCACCGGTACGTCCTGCACCGCCACTCCGTACGCCTTCCACCCCATGTACAGCACGTCGTCCACCAAGACGCGCGTCACCTGGGCCGCGGGGTCGTACAACGTCGCGTTCGACACCGAGATCGGCCACTTCCAGTTCTGCACCGGCGCGTACAAGATCCCGGCCACCGAGTTCGGCATCCTGCCTAATGGCAGCCCGACCGTATGCCCCAGCCCCGACACCGAAGGGCGCGGCGTCAACGCGCAGCCGCCTGATAGCGACGACCTGTTCTGCTTCCCAGGCTCGGAGGCGCCCGTCTACAAGGTGGCCGGCTGTACCTTCACCAATGACCCCGGCTTCGACGGCGCCTCATACCAGCGGCTGTGGCCCAACGGCAACACCAAGATTCACCCGACGCCGTTCCAGTTCACCAGCCCGCTGACGGGCCCGGGCTATACGAAGCAGTATTCACAAGTCGGGTTCGAGGCCGACCTGCCGGCCATCGAACCCACCTGCAACGCGCAGACCGGGGTGGGGTGCACCCTCATCCCGCAAACCGACGACGGCCACGCCGGCCGTGTTTTATCCCTTCTACTCCACGACCAAGGTCGGCGGTATTGCTACTGGCAGTTCGGCAACGACATCCCCGGAGAGATCAGCAACTTCGGGCAGAACGGCCAGTACGGCACGCTGCTGCAGCAGTCCTACACGCAGGTGGGCGGCAGCCAGCGCGGAGTCATCAGGACTTCCGGAACATCATCCCCAACCCGTGCACGTAGGAGGAGCGCCGCTGACACCGGAGGCCTCCGGGCGTTAGCGAACAACGTGAGGGGGCCGCCCCGCAGCGGGGCGGCCCCCTCACCGCGTCCGCGCCCGGGCTGGCGGCCCGGGCGCGGACGTCAGCGAATCAGGATTCCCCGGCGGCCATCAGGTCACCCGACCGTCAGGCCCGGACAAGGGTTGTTGGGCAGCGGTCCGTTGAAGTCCTGATAGATGGCGGACGTGGTGCCGCCCACATCGGGGTAGACCACCTTGAGCAGCTGACCGTACTGGGTGTTCTTGCCGTAATCGTTGGCGGTGAATCCCGGCACGACCTGCCCCGGGGACCAGTAGCAGGTGCCGCCGACTTTCCCGGTCGTGTAATACGGATAGAACTGCGCGGGGGCGCCGTTGTCGTCGGTGGGCGGATAAAGGCTGCAGCCCGTCCCGGTGTGGATGTTGCAGGTACCCAGGCCTCCCTCGATGGCGGGCAGGTCGGTGTTGAACGCCACCTGCGAGTAGTTCCGGTTGAACGCCGGGCCGGTCAGCGGGCTGGTGAACAGCGTGGGCGTGGGCCGCGTGGCCGTGTCGCCGTTGGGCCAGTCGGTCAGGTAGGACGGGCCGTCATACCCGAGGTTGGCGCCTTCGCAGCCGCCAATCTTGATCAAGCTGGCCTGGGCCGCCGGGAAGCAGCCGACGTCGTCAAAGTCGGCCGGCTCCTTGTTGGCCCCGGCACCCTCGTCACCGACGCAGACGGCGTTCTTCACCTTGCTGCAGAAGTCGAAGTGACCGACCTCGGTGTCGATGGCCACGTTGTATGTCGCCGCCGGCCATACGGCACTGGTGGCCGGGGTGGACGTCGAGTACATGGGGTGGAAGTCATAGGGCAAGTTCACGCAGCTCGTTCCGTGTGGTGCGAACTTGACCTGCCCGAAACCGTTGGCCGCGCTGGCGGTCATGGAGCCCGACTGGCGGGCAGTGGTGTCGGCCACGATCGCCTGCAGCCCGTGCTGGGTGTCGCGCATGGTGATCTTGTAGTGGTCTCCCTGGTTGAGGAAGAACACCTTGTGCGGGTTGGGATTTCCGGATGCCGCCGGGGTGAACTGCACCGGGTTGGGCGGTCCCTGCGGGATGCCATTGTGGGTGAGATAGGCGAAGTTAGCGTATTCGATGCCCACTTTGTGATGCGCAAGTGGAATTGAGTTGCTGGCCGGTAAAGAAATTCTGGGCCAGGCTGTCGATGGTCAGGGCGACACACCACTTGGTGGCCGAGCAGCTGAAGCCGTTCCACTGCTTGATGTATCCGGGCGGGTAGAACTGCAGTTCCATGTACGCCGCTCCGGCGTGATAGGGATCTCCGGGCCGGGTGATGTTGCGGTCGCTATCGGGCGCGCAGTTCTTCACCGTGAGCGGGGCGGACTGGGTGGCGCACATGACCATGCCGAACCAGAACGCCGGATAGTACTGGAAGTCGTAAGTGTGCTTCCCCGGAACGTTGGTCGGCGGCGGCTCCTTCGGGAGTACGCCCCGGTAGACCATCTGGTTTCCGGAGCCGCGAACGTGCGAGTAGAACAGCACGGTCGGCTCGTCATGGCCCACGTAGTACCCGAAGACGTGCTTTGAGTTACCGACCTCCGGACATAGCGCGTGGGTGCCGGCGCAGTCGATGTACGGCCGCTGACCATGGCCGTAGCCGGACGGAGCGGCTGTGGCGGCGGCAGCGGGAACGCCCAGGGCCACAGCCAGGGCGGCCGCGGTCACCCCCGCTAGCCAGGTCAGCCTCCGCCTAGCGCCTGCCAGGTTTTTACGTGCGGAAACTTTCATGTGCCACCCTCCTATGCGCCCGCGGTCAGCAGGCAAACGGCGATGCCACGGCGCATTGTCCCAGACGGCAGGTATTCCGACAAGCAGCCGTCAGCCGTTAAGCAGAAGCGTTAGGCACGTCCTAGCAAATACCAACTCTTCGGCTTAACGCCGGATCAATCGAGGTCAATGCGGATGGTGAGCATGTCGCCCCCGGCGGCCAGGCCGCGCAGCAATATGCCGTCGAGCTGGTAGACCGGCCGGCCGCGGCCGAGCCGACGATGCCGCGCGCGGGCATCGTCGTCGGGCAGGAGATGGGCGGTGCCCGCCCGCCAGCGCACGCGCACGCCGTCGCGGATCCGGACCGGCCGGGCGCGGACGCGAACCCGGGGATTGGCGCGGATGTTGTGCACGAAGCTGGCCCGTTCGCCGAGGCCGGCGATCAGCCAGAAGGTGTCGCCGTCCAGCCCGTTGGCCACCGGAGCCAGCCGGCGCCGGCCGGTCCGCCTGCCGATCGTCTCCACTATCGCGTAGGTGGGCGGCCCCAGGCCCCGCGTCAGCAGGGCTACGAACAGCGGGTTGACCCGCCGGTTGGTCAACGCGCGGGCCCGATCCCGCAGAGCGGCCGACGAACTCAACGAATGCTCCTCCCGGTGCCCGCCCGGCCAGCGGCCCCAGCCGGCCACGCCGACCGACCTGGGGCGACGTGCCAGTGATGCTAGTCCTGCTGGCCGGATTCGGCCCAGCGCGCGAAGACGGCGATCCGGTCGTCGGGCCAGGCGCCGTCGCAGGGCATCGAGCCGTTGCGGAGCCGTTCCAGGATCCCGGCCGCATGCGCCCGGACGTCGCCGGCCGACCACAGGTCGAAGGCGAACGACATGGACTGGCGGTCCCGCTCGCGGAACAGCGGCCGGATGTGAGCGCCGAAGCTCACCGCCTCATCGGGTCCCGGCATCGGGACCTCCGCAGGCTGGCTGTCCTGGCCGTCGTCGGCGCCCGCGACCGCGACGTCGGGCGGTCCGCCGGCGGTCCAGTCCCAGCGCGGCACCGGCCGGGCCGCGGGCGACCGCTCCGACCCGGTCTGCGGTGACGCCGTGGCCTGGCGGGAATCCCACTCGAGGTAGGACGCGAGCGCCGCCCGGAAGGCCGGATCGCCGGGCAGGCGGGCCTCGTCGGCGGCCTGGCCGGCCAGGACCACCCAGCGGGCCCGCTGCTCCTCGGTCAGCACAGCGGCGAACCGCCGGTGACCCTGGCCGGCCGGGCCGCCGTCGCCCTGACTGTCGTCGCCCTGACTGTCGTCCTGACTGTCGTCGTCCTGACCGTCGTCGTCCTGACCGTCGACGGCCGGGCCGCCGAACGCCTCGCCCAGCCGCAGCGCCTCGTCAGCCGGGTAGCCGGGCGGCATGTCCGCGAACGCGGCCGCGAGCAGCGGGTCGGCGGGGACGTGCTTCTCGTACAGCAGCCGGGTCATCCTGGTCAGCGCGGGCAGGCCGCCGACCCACTCGAACAGCGTCGGCTCGGCGCTGGGCTGCGGGTCGCGGAAGCCGATGTACCAGTGCATGCCGCTGCAGTACGGCTTGTTCTGCGAGTGCCCGCAGCGGCAGAGCGCGTAGTGCTCGAGCGACGCGCCGGTGTTACGGGCCATCGGCTTTGCGTCGGCGCCGGTGAGCTCGATGCCGCCGGTGATCCGGTACGGGCCGTCCCTGGTGATCTCGATGGCAGGTTCCCTGGTGTTGCCCCAGTCCGTCTGGGAGCGGGCTTCGGCGCAGTCGACGCCAAAGCTGAGCGCCCCGGAGGGGCAGTCGCGCACGGCCATGATGATCTCGTCCATCCGGCCGCCGCTGGGCGCGACGAACGGCTCCTGGCTGGCGCGGAAGACGGTGGCCAGCCGGTCGGTGCAGAAGCCCGAGTGCTGGCACAATCCCCGGTTGTCGAAGATCGTGACCTGCTGGCCCGGGTAGCTGTCGCGCCGGTCCGGTACCCGGTTCGGGTCCTTGGCGTCGCTGAACCCGTTGCTGGCGCAGCTGGCGTCGCAGAACGGCTTGCGGGCCGAGCCGCCGCACCGGCACAGGGCCAGCTGGGGCGGCACTTGCAGCGGCTCGCCCAGGTGGGTGCGCACGCGCGGGACGTTCGTCACCAGGTAGGGCCCGTTGCCGGCCGCCTGGATCGCGGCGGGCAGGCCGTCCTGGAGCTGCCGCAGCTGCGCCGCCCGCCGCGCCGCCTCGGGCGCGGATACCAGGTCGCAGGCCAGGGCCTGCAACGCGGCGGTGGCCTCGGCCAGCTCGGGCGGGCAGTCCCCGGCCTGGCCGAGCGACGTGCGCAGCCGGGTGGCCGACCGCGCCGCCTGCCACAGCGAGTCTCCTGGTGACGTCGTATCCCCCGCGGCAGGGGCAGCCGCCTGCTCGGCCGGCTGCCGGCTCTCGCCGAACGTCGGCTCCGCAACCGGCTGCGCCCGCCGCTGCACACCGCTGTCTGCCCCCGGATCAGCTCCCGCGCGCCTCTCGCCCGCGCCAGGCCCGGGGGCAGCATTTGCGGCCGGCCGCGCGCCGTTCGGATTCCGGCTGATGACCGCGGCCAGCGGCCGCAGCACGCTGTTGACCAGCCGGGGCACGAAATCGCCCCGGCGCGGCCGGTCCCCGGCCGCCGTCACCGCCGCGTAGGCCACCCGGAACAGGTCGGCGAGCTCACCGGCCGAGTCGCCGACGGCGTCCGCCAGCTGATCGGCGCGAGCCAGCGCGGCGCGGAGATCCTCGGGCGCGAGGGACTGGGCCGCGGCAGCGGCCTGCTGGGCCTGCGGGTGGTCGGCGGGAAGGTGCTCGGCGAGTGCCGCGGCGATCCCGGTGAGCGCATCGGCTACGGGCGCGAGCTGGCCGGTGATCGCGGTGCCCGGCCCTGCCTGGATCTCCTGGCAGAGCCAGGCCGCCTGGTCCAGTCGCTCGGCCAGTAGCGTCCAGGCCGCCTCGCGGTGCGGCATCAGGTAGTCGTTCTCGTAGAACAGCTCGAAGCTGGGGCCGGCTGTCCGGCTGCCGTATTCCGGCCCGGCGGGCAGCGTGGTGATCAGGTCGCCGAGCGGCTTGATCACAGCCAGCATCAGCGCGATCGTCGCGTCGGCCAGCACCTTGAGCTGGGCGTCGGTCTCCTCAGTGTGCGCGAAGAACCGTTCGAAGATCTGCAACAGGATCTCGTAGCCCACGTTGAACAGGTCGGTGACCCGGGCCGTCAGCCGTTCGGTGATGAGCGGCATCTCCGCGGGCGGCACGCAGGGCCGCACGTTGGCGGCGAGCACCGGCCGGACCGGGTTGAAGGCCGGGTTGGCCGCCGACATCTGCTCGTACTCGTCGAGAATCTCGACGAACTGCCCGAAGTGAGCGTCCTGCCAGACTCCGCGCGGGCCCTCGCCCTGCTCCAGGATCGTGTCGATGGCGCGCTGCGCGCTGGCCAGGTCGGTCACGGGGACCAGCTCCGGCCAGCGGAAATACTGCTCGGTGGCCTGGGCGCGCGGCGGCCCGGCGAACAGCCAGCGCTCGCCGTACTTGGCTGCCAGCCTGGCGAAGCCCGCCTCGATCGACCGGTAGAGATGGCCGACGGTCGCGAAGTCCTGCCCGGTCGGGACGATGTCGCGCTCGCTCACGTGCGGGATCGCCCGGCCGACCGCGGCCAGCCCCTCGGCGTCGCTGAGATCCATGCCCTCGGGGCGCTCCAGGAACATGAAGTGGCGCAGCGCGGCCTCGCCGAACGGCAACAGCGCCAGCTGCACGCCCGCCGGGTAGTGGTTGGCCGGTTGCGGCAGATTCGGCCGGGTCAGGTGCGGAGCGGACCCGATGGCCGACAGCAGGTTCTGCACCAGTGCCAGGTGCAGCATTTCCTGGGTGGCCACGTGCGAGATCTGCTTGCGCCAGCGGGTGACCGCGGCCAGCTCGTCCGCGGTCAGGCCCTCGTCGGCCGTCTGCTTCAGCGAGAACACGGCGAACAGGTACTGGCACATGATGCCGTGCTCCAGCTCGGCGGCCTGGCACAGCATGTAGATCAGCGCCTCCCGGTGCTCGATCACGAACGGGGCCTCCGGCGCCGCGCGCCCGCCCCTGGTCGCGATCACCTGCGCCAGCCTGCCGCGGCCTGCGCCCGGTCCCGGGGCGGGTTGTCCTGCACTGTCGGTCATCATGCGCTCCACTGATCGGCTCTGCTGCTGGCTCCGCTCATGGCGGGGGAAACCGGCCGATAGCATCGGCCAGGATGAACATCGAGCTGCGGCACCTGCGCTATTTTCGCGCCGTCGCGGAGGCGGCGAGCTTCACCGCGGCGGCGCGCACCGTGCACGTCGCGCAGCAGGTGCTGAGCGCGCAGATCCGGCAGCTGGAGGATGCGCTCGGCGTTCGGCTGCTGGAGCGGACCAGCAAGGGTGTCGTGCTCACCGCGGCGGGTGCCGCCTTCCTGGAAGGTGCGCGCGACACGCTGGCCGACCTGGATCGCGCCATGGCCGCGGCGCGCAACGCCGCGAGCACCATCAGCGGCGAGCTGACCGTCGGGCTCAGCGTAGCGGCTGGCGGCGAGCTGCCCACCGCTCTTATCGCGGCGTTCGGGGACGCCGAGCCGCAGGTGGGGGTGCGGCTGCGGACGTACGAGCTGAACCAGCCGGCTGCGGGCCTGCTGGACCGCAGCGCCGACGTATCCTTCGTCCGCCCCCCGCTGGCGCCGGGACTGCGGATCGAGCCGGTCGCGGAGGAACCGCGGGTCTTCGTGCTCCCGTCCGGGCACCCGCTGGCCTCGCGGTCGAGCCTGCGACTCGCGGACGTGGCCGGGCTGCCCTGGATCGCGGCCGAGGAGGCCGCCGACGGCTCGGATCCGTTCCGCTGGCGCGACGACTGGCTGATGAGTCCGCGGCCGGGCGGAGACCAGCCCATCATCGGCGCGGTGGCCCGCACGATCGACGAATGGCGCGAGCACGTCGTCGCCGGGCACGGCGTCAGCCTCTGCCCGGCGTCGGCCGAGGTGTTCTACGCCCGGCCCGGGCTGGCGTTCGTGCCCAGCGAAGGGGTGCCGCCCGCGACGTTGTGCGTCGCCTGGCGAGCCGATGACGCGAACCCGGCGGTGCGGCGCTTCGTCGAAGTGGTCACGTCGGCCGCCCGGGCCCCTCAGCCCGGACAGGACCCTCAGCCCGGACAGGACCCTCAGCCCGGACAGGACCCTCAGCCCGGGCAGCACCCTCAGCCCGGGCAGCACCCTCAGCCCGGGCAGCACCCTCAAGCCGGGCAGCACCCTCAGGCTGGGCGGGCAGCGGACCGGGCGTAGCGCCACTTGCATCACGGTTAGCGGCTCACCTCGCTGACGGCGGCCTCGGCGATCTGGCGGTCCTCTACGGCGGTCATGGCGCCCGCCACGCCGACGGCTCCGGCCACCCGGCCGTCCACCACCACCGGGATGCCGCCGCCGATCAGGGCGAGCCCGGGCCGGGTCGCGAACGACGCGACCGCCGCGCCATCAGACTCGATCGCCGAGTAGAAGTCGTCGGGCGGCATCCCGATCGCCGCGGCCGCGTAAGCCTTGTTCCAGGCAGTCTGGATGCTCACCAGCGGGGCGCCGTCCATCCGGCGCAGCTCCTTGATCACCCCGGACTCGTCCACGGTCACCACCGTGATCGGAACCGACATCGCGGTGGCCTGGATTACCGCGGTATCCAGCAGGCGCCGCGACACCTCGGCGGACAGCGTGGGCCGGACCTGCCACGCATCATTGCCTGCATTCATCGGCTACTCCTGCCTTCCGCACCTGCGCCCCGGCTGCGGGCCGCAAGCCACCATCGTTGGCGGCCCGGGCCGCCAGGTCCAACACATAATGCGGATAGGCCCACATCCTGAACACGTAGCCCGACGTTAACCCGCGGGAACTGCCGGCCAAAGGGGATAAATTACGCCGAGAGCCAATCGACCGCGGACTAGCATCGGCGGCGATGAACAAGTCACGGGTCGAGGCATTCAGCGACGGGGTGTTCGCGATCGCGATCACGCTGCTCGTCCTGACCATCGCCCAGCCGACCCGCTACGCGGACCTCGGTCACCAGCTCGCCAGTCGCTGGCCCTCGTTCGCCGCGTACGTGGTCAGCTTCGCGATCATCGGGATCATGTGGCTCAACCACCACTCGCTGTTCACCAGCTTCGAGCGGATCGACCGCGGCCTGTTCTACCTGAACCTGCTGCTGCTGCTGACGATCACGTTCCTGCCCTACCCGACCGGGGTGCTGGGCGAGGCGCTCGCCCGGGGGCGGGGCACGCAGACCGCGGCGGTCTTCTACGGGGTCACGATGGCGCTGAACGCCTACGCCTGGGGAGCACTCTGGCTCTACGGCTCGTCGCGCCTGCGGCTGCTGCACGCCTCGTTCCCCGAGGAGGAACGGTCGCTGGCCACGCTGCTCTTCACGATCGGGGTGGTGGTATACACGCTGGCCGTCGGCGTCGCCTTCCTGAGCGCCTATGCGTTTCTCGCCGTGCAGGCCGTGATCGCCCTCTACTACGCGCTTGACCCGGTGAACAGGCGGCCCGGGCGAGCCAGGCGCGCCGCGGCCGGGCCGCGGGAACGCCAGGGCTCCTGACACGTCTGGCCGCCGACGGGCTCGGGGATCACTCCCAGGGGTCGCCGTCCATGGCCAGCTCGCACCGGAGCCAGGCCCCGTTCGGCATGAACCAGGTTTCTGATCTTCACTCGCGGACGCGTCCGGGCGGGCTGTCCAGGCCGCAGTGCAGCACGGGCTTCCCCTCTTCCGGGACTGCCTCGGGTGCGGGGCTGGGGGGGTTGCGGATGGTGACGGCGGCCAGGGCGCCGGCCGCGACGCACAGGGCGGCCGAGATCAGCGATGCGGTATGGAAGCCGGCGGAGAACACGTCCTTGTGCAGGTAGGCGTCGCCGCTCAGCCCCGCCGCCGCCGGGAGCACGGCCACCGCGATCAGGCCGGCCGCCCGGGCGACGTCGTTGTTGACCGCCGAAGCCATCCCGGCGTGCTCGGCCGGGACGGCGGCCAGGACGGTGGCGGTGAGCGGCGCGACGTTGGCGGCCAGGCCCAAGCCGAAGACTACGACCGCGGGCAGCACCTCGACGACGTAGTTTCCCGAGGACCCGACCCGGGTGAACAGGGCCAGGCCGATGCCGATGATGACCGGCCCGACGGTCATCTGCAGCCGCGGGCCGATCCGCCCGGCCAGCGCGCCGGACCGGGCCGACAGCAAGAGCATGATCACCGTGATCGGCAGCAGCGAGATGCCGGCCTGCAGGGGGGTGTACCCCGACACCTGCTCAAGCTGGATCGGCAGCAGGAACAGGGTGCCGCCCAGCGCGCCGTACACGATGAACGTCACGATGTTGGCCGAGGTGAACTGGGTCGAGCGGAACAGGCTGAGCCGCAGCATCGGCGCGGGGTTGCGGTGCTCCCAGCCGACGAACGCGGCGAGCAGCACAACGCCGGCGATCAGCGCGGCGAGCGGCCCCGCGCTGGACCAGCCCTTCGCCGGGCCTTCGATCAGCCCGTAGGTGAGCCCGACCAGGCCCAGCGTCACCAGCACGCCGCCGGTCACGTCCAGCTTCCCGGTACTCATCGGATCCCGGGATTCCGGCACGTGCCGCAGCGCCACCGCGACGACCACCGCCGCGAGCGGCAGGTTGATGACGAAGATCAGCCGCCACGAGACCGCCTGGATCAGCCAGCCGCCGAGGAACGGGCCGATCGCCGTGCCGACGCCGGCGAAGCCGGACCAGGCCCCGATCGCCCGGCCGCGGTCCTCCGGCTGGAACGAGGCCTCCAGGATGGCCAGGCTCCCGGGGGTGAGCAGCGCGGCGCCGATGCCCTGCACCGCGCGGGCCGTGATCAGGAACGGCGCGTCCGGGGCGATCCCGCACAGCAGCGACGCCACCGCGAACCAGACCACGCCGATGACGAAGAACCGTTTGCGCCCGTACCGGTCGCCGAGCGCGCCGGCGAACAGCAGCAGCCCGGCCAGGGTGAGCGTGTAAGCGGTGACGACCCACTGCAGCGTGGCCAGGCTGGCACCGAAGTCGTGCCCGATGGCGGGCAGCGCGATGCCCACGACCGTGGCGTCGATCGAGGCCATGGCGGAGCCGAGCACCGTGGCCAGCAGGACCCAGCGACCCCTGCTGCTCTTGTACACCAGGCCGGGCTGGCCAGGTGGCCCGGCGGCTACCGCCGGGTTGTCCAACGCGCTCATGTCTGGCCCTCCGCCGCGGCGCCCGCCTCATTCAGGCCCCGCTGCTCTTAGCGGACTACGACAATAGTCTTCCCCTCCGGCGCGGACGTCTGCGCTTCGGCCGTCAGGCCGGACGCGATCACGCCGTCAGGCCTTGACGGGACGGGGCCGGGGTCCGAGCATGCTGAAGGTGAGCGCGCCGCGAGTTGATCAGCCAGATCCGGGCAGCGCCGCGCGACGGCCCGGCGCGCGCGCCCGGCAGGTCGTGGCGAGCATGCGGCGGGCTTATCGGCCAGATCCGGGCACCGCCGCCTGGCGGCTCGGCGCGCCCGCCCGGCAGGTCGTGGCCGGGTTCGCCGAGGTCGTCTGCCCCCCGGAGGTGCGGACGCAGCACCGGACCGCGGGGGTCGTCGCCGAGTTCGAGCTGATGCTCGGGGCGATGCCGGCGACCACCCGGCGCGCGCTGGCCGCCGCGTTCCTCGCCTTCGACCGCGGGGCCCGGCTGTACCGGCCGGCCCGGCGACGGCGATTCGCCCGCCTGGACCACCAGGTCGCGGATGCCTACCTGCGGGCGCTGCTGCGGCGGCGCGACGGCGTGGCCGACCTGGTCCGGCGGCTGCGCGGCCTGATAGTCATGTGCTACTACGAGCTGCCCGAGGTCAAGGAAGAGATCGGCTACCGCCCGGGACCGTACATCGCCACCGTGTCCCGCCGCCGACTGGAATCCTACGGACCGGAGATCCGCGCGGGCGAGGCGGCGGTACTGGCCAGCGATCTGCCGGGCCGGCCGGTCCGCCGGTGCAGCCCGGACCGCCGCGGCAGGCCGATCCGCCCGGCCAGGCCGGACCGCCGGGGCGGCCCGGACCGCGCGGCCAGGAGGAACGCCGGTGAACACCCCGGCGGGGCTGACCGAGCAGAGCGACGTCACCGGGAGCCGCTACGCCGAGTGCGGCGTGGTGATCGTCGGAATCCGGCGCGGGCGGTGCCACCATGGCCGCCGAGCTGGCCGACGCCGGGATCGACGTCGTGCTCATCGAGGAAGGCGGCTATCACCCGACCGAGTCGTTCACCGCCGAAGGCGGCCGGGCGCTGCGCGCCCTGTACCGGGACGGCGGCGGCGGGATCGCCGTGGGCCGCCCCCCGGTGCTGTTCGCCGAGGGGCGGTGCGTCGGCGGGTCCACGGTGGTCAACGGCGGCATGTCCTGGCGCACTCCGCCGCAGGTGCTGCACCGCTGGGCCACCGAGGAAGGCGTCACGGGGATCAGCGAGACCGAGATGGACCCGTACTTCGCCCGGGTGGAGTCCCGGATCTCGGTAGCGCTTCAGGACCCGGAGACGGTCGGCCGGGACTCGGCGCTGCTGAAGAAGGGCGCCGACGCCAAGGGCTGGCGGATCGTCCCGAACCTCCGTAACCAGCTGCACTGCGCGGGCACCAACAACTGCACCAACGGCTGCCCGACCGGCGCCAAGCGCTCGATGCTGGTCACCAGCGTGCCCCGGGCGCTGCGGCGCGGAGCCCGGCTGTTCGCCGACTGCCGGGTGGACCGCGTCACCCGGGCCGGCCAGAAGATCACCGGGGTGTCGGGCCATTTCGTCCGGCCGGGAGGCCGGCCCGGGCCGGGGCTCACCGTCCGCGCCCGGGTCGTGGTCGTGGCCGGCGGCGCGATCCAGACCCCGGCGCTGCTCGCCCGGTCGGGCCTCAGGTCCGCGTCCGGGCAGCTGGGCCGCCACCTCTACCTGCACCCGAACGCGATGGTGGTCGCGTTCTTCGACGAAGACGTCACCGGATGGCACGGCGTCCACCAGGCCTTCCAGATCCGCGAGTTCATCGACGACGGCATCCTGATCACCGCGGTGAACCTGGCCCCGTCGCTGCTCGCGGCGGGCGTGCGGGCGCACGGCCGGGAACTCGGCGAGCTGATGGCGGACTACAACCGCATCGTCACGGCCGGCTGCCTGGTCGAGGACACCGGGACCGGGCGGGTGCGCAACATCCCGGGCCTCGGCCCCCAGGCCTTCTACCAGATCACCGACGAGGACGCCGCGCGGGTGGTGCGCGGCGTCCAGCTGACCGCGCAGGCCATGTTCGCGGCGGGCGCCCGCCGCGTCCTGCTGCCCTTCGACGGCGCGCCGGACGTGCACGGCCCGGGCGAGCTGACGGACCTGCTCGCCCGCCCGGTGGCCAAGCGGTCGATGGAGCTGTTCACCGTCCACCTGATGGGCACCGCGCGGATGAGCGAGGACCCGCGCCGCGGGGTCGTGGACAGCTTCGGCGCGTTCCACGGCGTGCCGGGGCTGTTCGTGACCGACGCCAGCCTGTTCCCGGGCCCGATCGGGATAAACCCGATGGAAACGATCATCGCCCTCGCGCTGCGCAACGCGGACCGGCTGATCGAGCAGCGCGCCCGGCACGGTCTCTGAGAGCGAGGTGGGCATGTCCGGTGTCTCAGCGAGATTCGCCGAGCTCGCGAGCTGGCCCAAGGGCCAGCTCGGCGCGCTGTTCGACGCGGGCCGGCCGCCGGACGTGACGGCGCTGATCGGCCTGGAGTACCGCGGCTGGAACCATCCCCGCGCCGCGGCGCTGCTCGGCATCCGCAAATTCATCAAGGCATTCTTCCCGGACGGGCGGGGGCAGCCGTTCGGCTGCAACACGCCGGTGCGGCAGAACGGCCTCGCCGCGGAATGGATCAGCAAGCCCAGTCCCGGGCAACCCAGGCGGTACGCGTTCTTCCGGGTCGAGCCGCCGGACCCGCTGGCCGCCGACCCGGACCGCCGCGGCGCCGTGCTGCTGGACTACGCCCAGGGCGGCAACCGGCCCTACGACATCGCCCGCGTGCTGCGCGACTACGTGGTCCGCGTTCAGCCGGGCTCGGACGAGCTGCTGCTCGGCAAGGCGTACTTCGTCGTGGCCGGAGCCCGGCTGGCCCACTCGTACTTCCTGATCGAGCGGTACCGGCCGATGGCTGACGTCACGGCGCTCGCCCGGCGCTGACATCACGCGGCCGGTGTATTTTTCCGGCGGTTCGAACCTCCAATCCATGGCAGGCGTTAGCTCCGTGAAGGGAGCGCGCGGCATGTCGGTGAGGGAGGGTTCGATGAGCTGGAATGACGCGTCCACCAGGACCGTCCCGACCGAGTACGTCACGCCCGAGCTGGTCCAGCTCCTGGCGATCGCCCAGCATGAGCTGGACCGTCACCTCAGCGACCGCGGTACCTGCAGCTGCTGCCACCAGCACTGGCCGTGCCCGACGGCCTGCCTGGCAGCCGAGACCCTGAGCGCGCTCTGAGATGCGCCGCGGCGCCGCTAGTCCCGGCTGCCGCGCACCCAGACGGAGATGTGCTCAGGCTCCAGCACCCGGTACGCGACGGCGAGCAGGTCGTTGCGGATTTCATCCAGATCCGCAGCATCCTGCATCCGGGCGGCGAAGGCCGCCACCGTCTGCTCGGCGTCATAGTGCGCCCGGTTGAACCGCTTGTCCACCACTGCCTGCACTCGGTGCCGCAGCGGGTTGAACAGCGCCACGCCGGCCAGCGTCGCCACGGCGACGGCGAGCGGCGACCGGTCAGAGAACACGGTGTGCGCCATGCTGACCAGAGCCGCGTACACGCCGATCAGCAGCCCGGTGACGATCGCGTACGCGAGCGTCCTGGAGATCACCTGGTCGATCTCGTACAGCCGGTACCGCAGGATTCCCACTCCGATGCTGATCGGCAGCGCGATGAAGCCGATGCTGAGGACACTGTTCAGCGCGGCCCAGATCCCGGAGGGAGCGGTCTGGCCCGGGATGCTCAGCGCGGCGCAGACGATGCAGACGGCGGATCCGAACATGAGCCACTTCAGCTGCTCGCGCCTGACCCCGGTCGAGTGCTGCCAGCTGACGAGCTGGCGGCCGGCGAAACAGAGTCCGAGCGCCACGATCAGGATGAGGATGACGTTCTGGGCGATCGCGAACCGGCCAGCCGGGTAGTCGACGACCGTCAGCCCGCCGTAGCCGTCGACGTGGATCCGGTGCCCGCCGACCGCGTCGACCGCCACCCCGGTCAGCAGGCCCAGGTAGCCGGCGCAGAGCAGGCCGTACGCCCACACCGCCCATCGCCAGCGGGGGGACGGCGGGTGGCCGTCGGGAAAGAGCAAGATCACCAGAAGGAACAGCGCGAGCGCCGGCGACCACAGCTGGTAGAGGACCAGGCCGGCCGGGCCGAGCGGAAGGTCTCGCCCGAGCCGGTAGACGAGCAGTGAATACGCTCCGGCGCCGGTGCTCAGCAGGATGGCCGCCGCAATCCCCAGCAGGAGCCAGCCGTTCGGGTTGCGCGGCTGGCGCCGGGCGACCAGCACGCCGACCGCCGCGGAAGGTATCGCGATCATGATTGGCTGCAGCGGGTACCCCGGCTGGCGCGCGGCGAAGGACAGCGCCACCAGCGCCGCGGCGAACAGCACCAGGACCGCGCCCGCGGTGACGGCCGCCGACGGCCGGCCGGGAGTGCGGGCGGTCACTTTCCAGCCTCCGGCGCGCGCGGCCATAACTGCGTCACGATCGCCTGGCGGGCGCGGAATGGCTGTCGTCCCGGCGCCGCCGCGCCAGCGCGGCGAACGGCGCGGCGGCAGCTTGCAGCGCGCTGCGCACCATCGCGTTATGCCACACGCCGCCGGCGTTGCCCCACTGCCGCCTGGGGTCGATGCACACGGTGCGCGTCTGCACCCGGGCGGGCGGGGCGCCGAGGTACCTCGCCAGCGCGGTCATCGTCTGGACCCAGAACTGGTCTTCCTTGCGGTGCCCGCCAAGGCTCATGGCCAGCTCGTACAGCGGGTCGTTGGCGCGCATCAGCACCCGGACCTGAAGGACGGTAGGCCGGTCCGCAACCTGGCGGTCGCCGCCGTCGCCGGCCCGTTCGGCGGAGAACGTGATCCATCCGGCGAACATGTGCCCCTCCGGTGTCATCAGGGTGAATGACTCCTCGTCCGCATAGAGCACGAACACCCCGGTGGACAGGGTCATGCCGCCGATGTCAACGTCGAGCAGGGCGACTTCTCCCGGGCTGAGCCCGGTCAGCGGTCGTTCAAACCGGTTGCCGTCCGGCCAGAACTCGGCGAAATGCTCCTTCCAGGTCGCGATGGCGGCCTTCGGCGAGACACCTGCGCCGACCTGCAGGCGGTAGGTCTTGCGCCACATCTTCCCGAAGCCCTGGATCGGGCCGGTGAGGTACCGGCCGTCTACGTTGGCCCCGCGGGAGCCCCGGCGGTCCACGGTCAGGCGGTCGATCTTGGCTGCCCAGCTTCCGGCGTCGCGCGGCTGCGGCCTGGCCGGCGTGGCGTTCGCGTCCCGCGCCGTCGCGCGGTCGGCGGGCGGCACGTCCGGGTTGGCTCGCTCGCCCGGCGTGATGCCGTCGGGCCCGGCGGGCTCGGTCATGGCGACTCCCCTAGCCGACAGCGCCGGCCAGCGCCGACTTCTCGCTGTCGTAGATGGTGATTGCCTCGTCCAGCCGGGTGATCTCGAAGATCTCCCGGTAGTGATGGCTTAGGCCGAAGGCCGCGAGTTCCTGGTGGTGCCGGTTGGCGCGGACCAGCAGGGTTACGAGCATGCCGATGCCGCCGCTGTTCATGTATTCAAGTCCCCCGAAGTTGAGCACAAGCCGCCGGGCGCCCTGCTTGTGGGCTTCCTCATAGGCAGACATGAGCGCGGGTTCGGATCCGGCGGTGATGTCGCCGTTGATGTCTATCACCGCCGTCGGCCCGACCTGCCGGACCTCCACCCTCGTCCTTGGCTCGTCCATCTGATCCTTCCTTAGGTGCTCCCGGTCCGCATCATGAGCCGGACAGTGTGCCGCTCTCCCTCGGTGGTCACGTCCATGGCATCGACCATATGGCGAATGAGGAAGAGCCCCCAGCCACGCGGACTCTGTTCGCAGGCCAGCTTCCGGGACAGGTCGGGCACCTCGGCGCGATCCTCGGGGCGGCCTACGTCGTGCTGGCCACCGCGGTCACTGATCGTAACCATGATCTCAGTGCCCGAGTGGAAGACCTCGACGTTGACGGGCAGCTCAGAGCGGCTGCCGTTGCCATGCTCGATCGCGTTCATCGTCGCCTCGGCGACGGCGGTCTTCAGGTTGTCCATCCGGCCGGGCGGCAGGCCCAGGCCGGCCACGCTCTGGGTGACGCGCTCGAGCGCGATGCGTTCGTTGCCTGGCACGCTCGCGAGCGCGAACGATGCTAGCCGCCGCGGGCCGCGGCGCCCGGCCGAGGTCATGGCGCGCGGCCAGGGTGAGCCGCGGCGCCGGTTCGCTCGAGCGAGAGCAGGGTGATGTCGTCTTCCTGCTCGTGGCCTGGACCGGTGAACGCGTCCAGCTCAGCCAGGCACAGGTCGATCAGGGCCTGGCCGGACGCCCCCGTGCCGACCAGCGCGGCTACCCGGTGGAAGCCGAACATCTCCCGGTTGGCGGCGTGCGCCTCAGACAGCCCGTCGCTGTGCAGCAGGGCGCAGTCGCCGGGCTGGAAGGCGAAGGTCTTCTCCTCATAGGTCATGCCGGGCATGAGCCCCAGCGGCATGCCCTTGGCCCGCAACTCGGCCACGCCGCCCGCGGTATGCACGTAGGGCACGTCGTGCCCGGCGTTGGCGAACGTGACCTCGCCGCTGGAGCCGTTGAGGAGGACGGCCAGGCAGGTGACGAACATGTTCGCCGGGACGTCGGTGAACAGCAGCTCGTTGACCCGGCCGAGTACCGGCCCCGGGCGGACCAGCCGGGGGGCGGCGGCCCGCAGCAGCGCGTGCGTGCTGGCCATGACCAGCGCGGCCGGGACGCCCTTGTCGGTGACGTCGCCGATGACCAGCATGACCTGGCCGCCGGGCAGCGGAATGAAGTCGTAGAAATCTCCGCCTACGGTGCGCGCCGGGCGGTAGAAGGCGGCGACCTGCCAGCCGGGAAGATCTGGCATGGTCTTCGGCAGGAATTGCTGCTGGATGAGCCGGGCCACCCTCAGCTCCTGCTCGATCCGCTCCCGCCGGCGCGCCTGAGCCTGCTGCTCGCGGACGAGCTGGCCGACGCGAAGCGCGGGCGCCGCGTGCCCGGCCAGCGCGTTCAGCAACCGCCGGTCCTCGGCGGAGTACTCGCGTTCCGACAGCCGCGAGCCCAGGCTGAGCACGCCAACCAGGGCACCGGCCGAGATCAGCGGGACGACCAGCACCGCGCCGGCGTTCTTCAACTCCGTCAGGGCTGGCGAGTCGATGTCGAGTTCGCGGATATCGACCGGGCCAGCCGCGTTCATGAGGTGGCCGGCCAGCGGGTCATCGGCCGACAGTTCGATCCCGGGCCCGGCGACCGTTCCCTCCGGCAGGGACGGCTGCGCCAGCGGGACGCCCTGGCGCCGGCGGCCGAACCACGCGCGGGGCTGGCGTTGCCCGCCGGCCTGACCGTCCGGCCCCGGGCAGGCCGAAGCGCGACCGGGCGCGGGCGCAGCTTCCCGGGCGGCCGGGGCCGCCGAAGCCCGCTCCCTGGCCGTGGCTGTCGTCGCGCTGCCCGCCCCCGGCTGCGCACCAGTGGGACCGGTCCTGTCCACCTCCTGCGGCATCCTGGCTCCCATCCCCGCGTCCTACCAGGCGGAAGCAGCAACCCGCGGAACCCGCTGTGCGAAATCGTCACGGTCAGAGTACTCCCGCGCGATTGCCCGGTCCTAGCCGAGTTGGCTGGGCGTGGCGGAACGGCGGGCCCGGCAGAATGTGCGATTCTGTGGCCATGCTGCGGGTATTTGCGCTCGCTAGGCCCCCGATGGCGGGCCGCGGCGGCAGGTCCCGGAATGACCGGTGACGGCGGGAGGCCTGCCGCCGTGGCCCGTCCCCGGCGCCCGGCCGATGCCCGTCCCGGCCGGCCTCCGTTCCCCGCGCAACGGCTCTCGCCGCGGCTCATCGCTCTGGCGGTGACGGGAGCGCTGATCCTGGTGACCGCCAGCGTGGCCAGGATCGCCCACCTCGGCGCCGCGGCGGTGTCGCCGGGCCTGGCATGGGTTTTCTCCCCGGCTTCGAACACCGTGACCATACGGCTGACTTCCGCAGCCGGGCCGTCTGGCCACACGATCCTGGCCCGCAGCCATCTCGTGGTATCCGAGGGCGGGAACGGCCAGCTGACCAGGCAGTCCCCGGGCAGCGAGACGGTACGGGTACCCGTACCGCCCGGCGGGCAGGCCCATCTTCTGGTCCAGGTGGACGGCCCGCGGCCGGCCAGCCGGACGCTCACCGTCACCGTCCCGCCGGCGCTGCGCGTTCTCGCGTCCCGGCGCGGCCCCGCCGGGTTGCTGGCAACGCTTTCCAGTCCGCTGCGCCGCCGGCCGCCCGGACCGCTGTGCGGCCGGGACAAGGTCAGCTTCCCCAGATCGTCGCAGGTAGCCGTGGCTGCGAGCCCGCAGGCGTGCCGGACCAGGCTGACGCTGACCGCATCGGACGGCGAGCAGGCCGTGGTTGCGGCGGACATCCCCGCGCTGCCCGAGACCCCGGTGTACTCCTTCGCCCACTCGGCCGGGCGGGCCATCTACATCACCGCGGACGACGGCTGGACCCCGAGCCAGCAGGTCCTGGCCATCATGCGCAGGACCCACCTGCCGGTCACCGCCTTCCTCATCGAGCACGCAGCCCAGCAGCACCTGGCCTACTGGCGGGCATTCGTCCGGGCGGGCGGCCAGGTGGGGGACCACACCGTCTCGCACCCCAACCTCACCAAGCTGACCCTGGCCCAGGCCACGACCCAGTGGGGGCAGGCCCGGCGGACGCTCGGCCGGTGGCTCGGCCAGGTCCCCTTCCTCGGCCGGCCACCGTACGGGGCCTTCGACCCCACCGTGCAGGCGGCGGCTCACCGGAGCGGACTGCGGATACTGGTGGGCTGGAGCGTCGTGGTCGACAGCGGCGGCATCCACACCTGGGACGGCAGGGGGCTGGAGGCTGGCGAGATCGTCCTCCTGCACTGGGTGCCTGGCCTGGGTGGCCAGCTGGCCAGGCTGCTGGCCGTCATCCGCGCCCGGCACCTGAATCCCGAGCCGCTGACCGCGGCCAGCTTCACCGGCATCACGCTCCAGCGCCGCTCACTCGACGGCGACTAGGCCCCGCGCTGCCGACGGCCGCGCCCAGCCGACCGGGAACCCGGCGAGCATCACATCCCTCCAGAACACCCGCTCCTGGCCACGCCGATCAGGGGATGCTCGGGACCGGCCCGCCTCTTCTCACCCTCCTCACGAGCCCGGCGATAGCCGCACTTCCCGTGCGTTACCCGTGGCGATAGCCTTCCGGCAGGGAAGGGACAACCATGGGCAAGCCGGGCGGCCGGACGCTCGCCGCGGCAGGGGGCTGCGTACTCGCCGCCGCGCAGATCTTCTTCGCCGGCCAGGCGTCGGCCCGGTCCGCGGCGACCGTGACGTTCCAGGTCACCACCACCGCCGACGCTCACGACGCCGACCCCGGCGACGGCCGCTGTGCTGACGCCGCCGGGCAGTGCACGCTGCGCGCCGCGATCGAGGAGGCGGACACGTCGCCCGCGGGCACCGAGACCACCGTTGCCGTGCCGGCCGGCACGTACCTGCTGACCCTCGGCACGCTGGCCGCCGGGACCCGGTCCGCGGTAAGCATCACGATCGATGGCGCCGGCCGGGGCCGCACCGTGATCAGCGCCCGCGGCGCCTTCCGGGTGATGTCGGTGGCCGCCGCCGCGACCGTGGTGCTCAACGGGCTCGCGATCACCGACGGCAACGCCGGGCCGAACGGGTATGGCGGCGGCGTGCTCAACAGCGGGACGCTCACCCTCGCCGGCACCGCCGTGGCTCACAACCGGGCCGGGGCCGGCGGCGGGGTGGACAACTCCGGCGGGTCGCTGGTGGTGACTGGCAGCCGCATCCAGGACAACAGCGCGCGGTACTTCGGCGGCGGCGGCGTCCAGAACGGCGGCCTGCAGAACCTGCCCGGTTCGGTGCTCGTCGTTTCCAGCACGATCACCGGCAACCGGTCGGGCAACGAGGGCGGCGGGATCTTCAGCGGGCAGAATGGGCATCCTGCATCGGCCGGCCTGGCCGCGGTGGCGCCCCGCGCCCTGTGCTCGGCCGCACGCTGCGCCGCGCAGCGCGCCCCGACGGCCGCCGGGCTGGTCCTGACCGTCCTGGACAGCAACGTGTCCGGCAACCACGGCGGCAACGGCGGCGGCGGGATCGCAGCCGAAGGGATCGCGAACGTGATCGGCAGCGTGGTCGATGACAACTCGGCCGGGGGCGCGGTGGGCGGCGGCGTCTTCGACGTCAGCCTGATCCGGCGCAGCACGATCTCAGGCAACCAGGCCAGCAGCGGCGGCGGCGTCGAGGCCTTCCCTGGCCTGAACATGACCATCACCACGTTGACCCTGGACGGCAATCACGCCACCGCGTACGGCGGCGCGATCGACGAGAGCGGCCTGGTGAAGATCACCCGGAGCACGCTGGCCGCGAACACGGCCGGCGGCCGGTTCCTCGGCTCCGGCGCCGCGGTCGAGCTGCAGGGAGGCGCCGAGCTCCGGCTGTCTGACAGCACGCTGGCCGGTAACAGCACCAGGCCCGCGGGCGGCGGCGCGATCGACAACTACGGCGGGCTGGCCGAATTGTCGTTCGACACGTTCGCCGGCAACTCCGGCAGCCTGACCGGAAGCAGCTACAGCACGGCGACCGGGACGATCCTGGCCACCGACGGGTCGGAGCCTAACTGTCAGGTGCCGCTGCACGAAACGGCCGGCTACAACCTGTCCACCGACACCTCCTGCGGCCTGTCCCGGCCGACCGACCTGACCGGGGCCGACCCGCAGCTCGGGCCGCTGGCCGGCCATGGGGGACCGACTCAGACGGAGGCGCTGCTGCGCGGCAGCCCGGCCATCGACGCCGGCGGCCTGCCCGCGACCTCGGGATGCCCGCTGCTTGACCAGCGGGGCCAGTCCCGGCCGTGGGGCCCGGCCTGCGACATCGGCGCCTTTGAGCTGCACTACCGGCTGACCCCAGGCCGGGCATCGTCACGATCGTGAAGTCCGCGCGGTTACCCGCTTCCCCCGGTATTAGCCGCTAACGCTCGGGGTAGAGCGGTACCGGGCGGGGGCCTGCGGCGGCGAACGGACTGGCCGGCCTGGACGCCGTGGGGAGTGGGCAGAGATGACAGAACCGAGCCACGGGGGCATCCCGTCGCAGACCGGAAGATCCGCGGGACCGGGCTCTCCGGCGCAGATCAGCGGGACCGGCCGACGAGAAGTCCGCAAGCGCGTCCTCAAGAAGTTCAAGCTCGACCGCTGCCCGATGACCGCCGGCAGCCTGGCCTACCACTGGTTCCTGGCGCTGCTTCCCGCGCTGATCGCAGCGCTCGGCGTGATCACCCTCGTCCACATCGGGTCCGGTACCCTCAGGCGCCTGATAGACGGGCTGGACAAGGCGCTGCCGCCAGGCGCGGCGCAAGTCTTCACCACGGCCGTCACCCACGCGGCCAAGGAGTCCTCGTCCGCATCGCTGACCACCCTCATCATCGCTGTGGTAATCGCGCTGTGGAGCGCGATCGGCGGCATGGTCGCGCTGCAATCCGGCTTGGACATCGCCTACGAGGTGCCCGCGGACCGGAAGTTCATCGGCGCGCGGGTCAGGGCCTTCCTGCTCATGCTGGCCACGGTGGTGCTCGGCGGGATCGGCGCCGCGCTGATCGTCTTCGGGTCGCCGATCGGGCACGGGATCGAGGGCCACCTGCCCTTCGGCCACACCGCCTTCGTCGTGCTGTGGACCGTGGTCCGCTGGGTGCTGACCGTCATCATGATCTCGTTGCTGTTCTCCGTCTACTACTTCTTCGGGCCCAACCGCAAGGCCCCGCGCTGGCAGTGGGTCAGCCCCGGCGGACTCGCGGGAACCGTCATCTTCCTGCTGGCCTCGCTCGGCTTCTCCTTCTACGTCGCCAAGTTCGGCTCGTACGGGAAGACCTACGGCGCGCTCGCCGGGGTGGTCATCCTGATGTTCTGGTTCTACCTGACCGGCATCGCGATCATGTTCGGCGCCGAGATCAACGCCGAGCTCGAGCGCCAGGCGGCCGTCGAGGCGGGCGACCCGGGTGCGCGAGCCAGCGCCGAGAAGCTGCGCAACACCGGATGACGGCCGCGGGCCGGGACCCGCCGTTCAGCCGAGCAGCCGCGCCCGGTGCCGCCAGGCCAGCTCCAGAACGGCGGCGCCGGCCGGCTGCATCGGCTCCGAGCCGCCGGCGAACCGGGCCACCACGTCGGCGGTGAACGGGACTCCGGTCAGGCCCGGCCAGCTGACCACCCGTCCCTCGTCGTTGGCCGCGACCAGCCCGCCGAACAGCGCGTCGAACGCGTCGCCGGCGAACACCGCGGCCGCCAGGATGTCGGTCGCCAGCGTCAGCGGATCCGCGCCCAGCCCGAGGCACCAGACGCCCAGCAGCCCGGCGTCGCGAGCGGCGCAGAGCTGCCCGAACAGCGGCCAGCCCGGGTAGTCCAGCGGCCCGGTGCCGTAGTCCTCGGGCGTGCCGAGGAGCTCCTCGCTGAACTCCCGCGCCATGCACCGCCACAGGTCGAAGTCCCGCCGCTCCGCTTCCGCGGACCGGCCGGCCGGCTGGAACACCCCGACGGGCATGACCTGGTACAGGCCGCCCGCGTGCGCGACACTCGCCGGGTCGCGCCAGTGCAGCAGGAACGTGGGCTGGCCCGCCGCCGGGACGCGCAGCGTGAGCGTCGTGATGGCGGGCAGCGCGCTGCGCCGCCCGAGCTCGCACGGGTCGCCGAGCAGGGCCCGCAACGGCAGCCGTCCGGGCGAAAGCGATTGCGGGTCTTCCCGCCAGGCGGCCGCCAGCTCGTGCGCGACCGCCTCGCCCGCGTTCACCCCGTCGAAGTACCGGCCGCGGGTCAGGGTCAGCCGGGGCGCGGCGCCCGCCAGCGATGCGGACAGCAGCCGGTAGCTGACCCGGTCCTCCAGCAGCCGCGGCCGCTCGATCGCCGCGAGCGCCTCGGCGTAGCTGCCGTACCGCAGGCCCGGGGCCAGCAGCGGGCGCACCCCCGCGGACGCCTGGGCGGCCGGGTGCACGCCCGGCGGGACGTTCTGCTGCCAGGCCAGGCGGATCCGGCCCAGATCCAGCGGAGCCGGGGGAAGCCACTGCGGCCGGGACAGCAGCGGCGTCGAGCCCACCCGCAGCGCCGACGGGTACAGCCGTGCCGCCGCGGCCGTCAGCTCTTGGCGGCGGGAGTTCAGCAGCCGGCGGACATCCCGCCAGTGCTCCGGGGAGTCGGTGCTCGCGGTCAGCCGGCCTCCTGGATCCGGTTGCTGCCCCGGCCGGCGGACACGATCGGGCCCGCGTCCGCCCGCCCTGCGGACTGATGCCGCTACAGGTGGCCGGCCAGCCAGGCGTGCACCTCGGGGATGCGGTGCTCGAGCAGCGTCAGGTGACCGTCGTGGTCGAGCAGCCGGGCTTCCACCCCCGGGATGTGCCCGGCCAGCCACTGGCCGTGGCCGAACGGCACGAACTTGTCCTGCCGCCCGTGCATCAGCAGGACGGGCACGGTGATACCGGTGAGCTCGAATCCCCACGGCTGGACCAGGCAGTTGTCTTCCCACCAGCCTTCGTCGCCCGGCGCGAGCCCGTCCTGCATGGCGCGCGTCAGGTAGTCGGCTATCCCGCCCTGCAGGACCGCCCGGTCGGTCGGCGTCAGCAGCGACTCGAGCCCCGCGGCCGCGTCTTCCGCGGACGTGGCCAGCATCTGTTCGCGGTCCTTCTCCAGCTGGGCGCGGGCCGCGGTCTCATCGGCGAAGAACAGGCGGATGTCGTCCACGTTGGCCTGGCCCATGCCGTCGAACCAGTCGAGGCCCTCGGCGCCGAACGGGGCCTCGCCGGCGAGCGAGGCGGCGGCGACCACCAGGTCCGGTAGCAGCGCCGCGCAGGCCAGCACGTGCGGCCCGCCGCCCGAGATGCCCCACGTCGCCAGCCGGTCGATGCTCAGCTGCGCGCAGATGGCCCGGACATCGGCCGCGCAGTCGGCCACGGTGCGTCCGGGATGAGGTGACGAGCCGCCGTAGCCGGGCCGGTCGTAGCCGATCAGCCGCAGGCCGCGCTCCCTGGCATCCTGGACGTTCGGGCCGTACAGGTGCCGGGAGTTGGGCGTGCCGTTGTGGACGAGGACCGGCCGGCCGTCCGGGTCCCCGTCGATCTCGACGGCCAGCGTGCGGCCGTCCGGCGTGCGGATGCTGCGGTCCATGCGGCCTCCCGCTCGCAGGCGTGCACGTCGAGGGTACGCCAGCCTGCGGTACCGGGCGCCCTCACGGCCGGCCGGCGGCCTGCACCCCGGCCACGGCGAACAGCGGCCACTCGTCCGCGGGCCCGGTCAGCTCGTGACTTCCCCGGTCGGTGAAGGAGATCCCGGTTCCGGTGACGAGGTCCTTGACGGTGCGCGAGACCAGGATCTCGGCCGGCCGCGCGAGCGACGCCACGCGGCCGGCGATCCGCGCGGAGGTTCCGGCGATGCCGTCGCCGGCCAGGTCCACTTCACCGGTGTGGATGCCGGCCCGGATCTGGATTCCCAGCGAGGCCGCCTGGTCGCGGACGGCGACCGCACAGCGGATGGCCTGCCCGGGAGCGTCGAAGGTAGCCAGGAGGCTTTCGCCGGTGCTGTGCAGCAGGCGGCCGCGGTGATATCGGACCTGCCGGCTGGCGGCTGTGCCGTCCAGGCAGCCGGCCGGGCCGTACCGCCCGTCGCCCGGCTGCCCTGTCCGGGTCCGGGCCGCCGTGGCGAGCAGGATCGTGGCCAGCACCCGGTCGGGGTCGCGGGGCTGGCAGTCGCGGGCGAGGAAATCGGCGATCTCGGCGAACAGCGCGTCGCTGTCGCCGCCGGCGGCGAACCGCAGCGAATGGTCGCCCGGCTGCTCGAAGTAACGGGCACCCGCGATGTGGGCGGCCAGGTAGCGTCCGTGCCACGGGGGCGTGATGCGGTCGTCGAGGCGCTGGATCACCAGTGTCGGCACGTGGATCGCGGGCAGCGCGGGGCGAACGTCGATGTCACGGATCATCTGGATCATGCGCAGGAACGCGCTCGGGTTGATCGCCATCCGCTCGAACCGCGCGAACAGCTGGCGCGCGTGCGCGGAGCCGGCCCGGCTGGGCAGGTACCACTCGATGCTTGCCCCCTGTCCCCACCGGTGCCTGGCGATCTCATCGAGAGCCGTGTACATCTCGTCTGTCCCCGGCCCGCACGGGTAGTCGGGAGCGGGAAACCAGCGGGCGGCGGCGGATCCGAGGATCAGCGAGGTGACCCGCTCGGGGTAGGTCGCCGCGAACAGGATGCTCATCGGCGCGCCCTCGGAGTAGCCGAACAGCACGGCTTCGCTCGACCCGGCGGCGCGCATCACAGCCCGCACGTCGTCCATCCGCTCCTCCAGCGAGGAGGTGCCCGGCGCCCGGTCCGACAGGCCGGTGTCGCGCTTGTCGAACAGGATCAGTCGCCCGAGCGTCGCGAGACGGCGATAGAAGCCGGAGGTCTCGGCGTCTTCCCAGAGCAGCTCGAGGTGGCTCATCAGGCCTGGCACGAAGACGATGTCGCGCTCGCCGCGTCCGAGGACCTGGTAGGCGATGCGCACGCCGTCGTCGGCCTGGACGTAGCGAGTCTGCGGCGCGGCGCCCGGCTGGCCGCCCGCGCGGGATTTGGCCGGGTCGTCGAGCTCAGGATCCTGGCGCAGGATCCGCGCGTGCAGGTCGCGCAGTTCCGGTCCCGGCTCGATCGCCAGCTCGCCGACCAGGATCGCGCGTAGCTCGCGGTAGGCGCATAGCGCGTCCGCCTGGCGTCCGGCGCGGTAGAGCGCGAGCATCCGCTGGAACCAGAGCCGTTCGCGCAGCGGGTGGGCCGCGGTGAGCGTCTCCAGATCCGCGATCAGCTCCCGGTGCCTGCCGCACGCCAGCAGCGCCTCCGCCCGCGATTCCAGCGCGGCCAGGCGCGTTTCCTCCAGACGGCTCGCCTCCGCTCGCAGGTCCACCGCCACGGCCACGTCGGCCAGCGCCGGCCCGCGCCACAAGCCCAGCGCCTCGTCCAGCCGCTGGGCCGCCGTGCCGACGTCGCCCGCGGCCAGCGCGGCATCCCCTTCGGCCGTGAGCTGCTCGAATCGAAGCGCGTCCGATTCCCCCGACGTCACGCGCAGCAGGTATCCCGGCGGCCGGGTCGCCAGCCGGTCCGCCTCCCCGGCCGAGCGAAGCACCCGGCGGAGCTCGGACAGGCGAACCTGCAGGCTGGCTGCTGCCTTGTCGGCCGGAAGGCCGGGCCACAGCTCTTCGGTCAACCGGCCGGCCGAGACGACGTGGTTGGCGTGAACGAGCAGCATCGCCAGCACTGCCCGGGTCCGCGGGCCCGACACCGGCAGCAGCCGGTCGCCGGCCGCCACCTCGAGTGGACCAAGGACGCGGAACTCCACCCTGACTCTTCTCATCCGGCACGGCGCGGCGGCCAGCGGCGCCAGCGTCACCCCACAGCTTATCCAGGCGGCCGTTAGCCGGCGGTAAGCCGGCGGTGGGCCGCCGGGAAGCCGTTCCGGCAACGATGCACGCGCGAGCATACGCGGAATCCGCAAGGAGACGATCATGACTGACACCACCTGGCGGGCGGCGCGCGGCGGCGGGCCGCACATGACCAGGCCGGCCAGCCCGTACCCGGCCACGCCGAGGGACCCGGACCCGGCCACGGGCGGGGACCCGGCCACGGGCGGAGACCCGGCCACGGGCGGGGACCGGGGCGCGCGCATGACCGGGAACCCGGGGACGGACCTGGACGCGGTCACGAGCGCGGGACCGGGCCCGGCCACGGGCGCGGAGCCCGGCGCGGCCGCGGTCTACGCGCTGGGCAGCAACCAGGGCGAGAGCGCCCGGCTGCAGGGCCAGTCCGAGGAGCTTCGGCCGGAGAGCGTCGCGCTGCTCGGCCGGATCGGCCTCAAATCCGGGCAGGCCGCGGTAGATCTTGGCTGCGGTCCTAGCGGAATCCTCGAACTGCTGTCCGCCGCCGTCTCGCCGGGCGGGCACGTGACGGGCGTGGACGCCAACCCGGCGCATGTCGCCATGGCCCGGGCGTACGCCAGCCAGCGCGGCCTGGCCAACGTCGAGGTAGTGCCGGCCGACGCGCGGCGCACTGGCCTGCCATCGGGCTGTTTCGACTTGGTGCACGCGCGGACCCTGCTGGTGACGATCCCCCGGCCCGCCGAGGTGGTGGCCGAGATGGTACGGCTGGCCCGGCCGGGCGGCTGGATCGCCGGCCAGGAACCAGACGCCGAGTACGCGCTGTGCTACCCGCCGCTGCCCGCCTGGGACCGGCTGCGCGAGATCTTCCGGGCCAGCTTCGGCCGGTCAGGCGCCGACCCGCTCATCGGCCGCCGGCTGACCGAGCTTTACCGGGGTGCGGGACTGGAGGAGATCGACGTGGTGGCGCATGCCGGAATCTACCCGGCCGGGCACTCACGCCGGACCATACTGCCTGACCTGGTGCGCAGCCTGCGTCCCGCAATCCTCGAACTCGGCCTGGCCGACGAGCGGGAACTGGCCGGGATCGACCGGGCTGTCCGCCAGCATCTTGCCGACCCGCGCACACTGGTCATGTCGCACCTGCTGATCGTGGCCTGGGGCCGCAAGCCACCAGAGACGAACGAAGGCCCGGCGCGCCGGAACTGATGCGGCCGGGCTGCTCGTACTCGAAGGCCAGTCCCGGCAGAGCCGTCGCGGCCGGGAGGACCTGCACGGGCTGCGGGTCGGCGATGCGCACCGGGCGCACGCCACCCGGGTGCTAGCCGAGTCGCCGGTCGGCGGGCTGGCCGGCACCGTCCGGTTCGACTGGGAGGCGCTGGACGCGTGGTACGAGGAGGACGAGCGGGTGTTCGTCCACCCGCGCAGCCCCTACGTCCGGGTGGACGCGCTGCGCTCGACGCGCACGGTGCGAGTCGAGCTGGACGGGATCATGCTCGGCGAGTCGTCCTCCCCGGTCCTGGTCTTCGAGACCGGGCTGCCCACCCGGTACTACCTCAACCGGCCCGATGTGAACTTCAGCCACCTGGTGCCCAGCGACACCGTCACCTCGTGTCCCTACAAGGGCACGACCAGCGGCTACTGGTCGGTCCGGACCGGCGGCACGGTGCATCCGGACCTCGCCTGGAGTTACGACTTCCCGACCCGGCAGCTGCTGCCGATCACCGGGCTGATCGCGTTCTACAACGAGAAGATCGATACCTTCCTCGACGGGCAGCAGCTGGACCGCCCGGTCACCCACTTCTCCTGACCGGGCCGGCGGTCACTACCGGGAATCCGCCGGCCGCTCCATTCTCCTGACCAGATCCGTCCGCATCGGAGCGGGATCGTGCCTTCCGCGCGGGCTGGCCGCCGGGCCATGGTAGAGGCATGACCACCAGGGCACTGATCGTCATCGACGTCCAGGAGTCGTTCCTGCAGCAGCCGCGGTGGGCAGCCAGCTCCAATCCCGGCATCGCCCGCCAGGCGGGACGGCTGGCCGAATCCGCCCGGGCTGCCGGCGACCTCGTGGTCTGGGTGCTGCACAGCGAGCCAGGCACCGGAACCGTCTTCGACCCGGCCAGCGGGTACGTCCGGCTGATGGACGGGCTGGTCCCGCGCCGCGCTGAGCCGGTGCTCACCAAGACGTCGCACAACGCTTTCACCACGACGAACCTGCAGCAGATCCTGACCGTCCGCGGGATCAGCGAGCTGACTGTCTGCGGCATCCGGACCGAGCAGTGCTGCGAGACGACCGCCCGGATCGCCGCCGATCTCGGCTACGGCGTCAGCTTCGTCACCGACGCCACCGCGACCACGCCGATCGAGCACCGTGACGCGCCGCCGGGCCGTTCGGTCGAAGAAATCCTCGCCGACCCGCGGACGCTGTCCGCCGCGGACGTCATCACCCGCACCGAGTACGCGCTGGCCGGCCGGTTCGCGGCCATCCGCACCGTCGCCGAGCTGGCCGGCGGCGCGGTCACCGCAGGGAGCTGACCAGATCGTGACCAGAGTGGTCTTCCTGCTGGTCCCGGGCCTGCACTTGCTGGACCTGGCCGGGCCGGCCCAGGTGTTCTCCACCGCCGCCGACGCGGGGCTCGGCTACGGCCTGCACTACGTGGCCGAGCAGTCCGGCGTGCTGACCGCGCAGGGCCTGGAGGTCCGGGCCAGCATGACCTGGCCGCCGCTCGAGCCGGCCGACCTGATCGTCGTCCCCGGCTGGCGGGCGTCCGGGCCTGCGCGCGCGCGGTCGCCAGGGCAGGCCAGCCTGCGCAGGCTGGCCTGCCACCACGCCTGCGGCGGGACGGTCGCCAGCGTGTGCTCAGGAGCCGACGCACTCGGCCGGGCCGGGCTGCTGGACGGGCGGCGGTGTACCACGCACCACGGCATGCAGGAAGAACTGGCCCGGCGCTACCCGAAGGCCAGCATGGCGCGGGACGTGCTGTACACGGTGGATGACCGGGTGGCGACCTCGGCCGGCATCGCCAGCGGCATCGACCTCGCGCTGCACCTGGTCGCCGTCCGGCACGGGCCGGGCGCGGCCGCCCTGATCGCCCGCGAGATGGTGGTCTACGCCCGCCGCAACGGCGACGAGCCGCAGGCGAGCGCGATGCTGCGGCACCGCGCGCACCTCAGCGACACGGTGCACCGGGTGCAGGACCTGATCGACTCGCGATTTACCGAACGCCTGCGGCTGGCCGATCTGGCCACGGCGTCCGGCGTCAGCCAGCGGACCCTGACCCGGCTGTTCGGCCAGGCAACCGGGATGACGCCGCTGCGCTACCAGCAGCTGCTGCGGGCCGAGCGCGCGGAGCACCTGATCGGGCACGGCGCCACGGTCCAGGCCGCGGCCCGGGCGGCCGGCTTCGAAGATGCCCGGATGCTGCGCCGCCTGCGGGCCCGCAGCGACGCGCGCGCGGCGACCCGCTGACCCGCGGCCGCGCCGCCCCGGGCTGGCCCGGCGCTCGAGGATTCTGCCGCCGGCCCTCTCCATCCCGTCTCCACATCAGTTGCACCGGGCTTGCACCCCTGGCGGCCTACCGTGACGCGACGGTCCGGCTACCTGGCAAGGGAAGGGGGAACGCGATGTTGTTCGGCGATACGTTCGCACGCGACCTGGGCGAGAGGACCGGCCTGCGCGTCGATGCGGCCGAGTTCGCAAACCGGGACAGCGTCGGCAGCGAACTGGATGACCTCCAGGCGTTCGTTGGCGGGATCGACCAGGTCAGCCGCGACAGCCTGGACGCGGTAGTCGCCGACGGCATTGACCTCAGCCTGGCGATAGACGATGCCGGGAACAGCATCGGGCTGCCCGGCGGGCGTTTTCTTGCGCTCGCCGCTGCCGCTCGTCAGCCGCTCAGCACGGTGCTCGCCGAAGCGCAGGAGAGCTACCAGGTGGCGCTCGACGGCACCTCCGCCGGCGGATACCGGCCAAGTGCCTGACTGGGACGAATTCACCAGGTGCGTGGAGGGCTCAGATGCCGCGGTCGCCCAGTTCCTCCGCAACGAGGGCCTCGGCGCCTTCGACGGGGGCGAGGAACTGGCGCTGGCTGCGGTCCGCGCCGTCGCGGGCTGGTGGCACGACCTGGACCCGGCCGTCAGATGCGCGATCAGCTTCGCCGGCGGGGCGCTGAGCACCGCGGCCAAGAAGCAGCTCGGCACCATCGTCGCCGAAGCACGCAACGTGCGGGCGGCCGGCCTGCCCACCGCCGCCGTAGCCGGGGATGTCGGGCTGTTCCTCGCCGTGCTGCTTCCCGGCGTCGGCGTCGGGACCCTGGTATCCGCTAGCGCCCGGTGCCTGTGAGGAGCGGGCGCCGGCCGGGTCACAGCCGAAGCGTGCGGCCGGCCGAGATCGCCGTCAGCTTGTCCGGATTGCTGACGAACTGGATGGCGGTCACCCGGCCGCCCTCGGCCAGCCAGGTGATAGCCGCGAGGATCTCGGCCGCCGGCCGTCAGCAGCACGCCGGGCCCGCCGTTGATCTGCGTGACCTCGAATCCCATCGCGGAGATCTCGATGCCCTGGTAGGGGCGGCTGGAGATGCCGGCCAGGAACCTGGCCACCTTGGCGGCCCCGGTGATGGGGCGCCGGGCCGCCTTGGCCCGGCCGCCGCCATCGGTGGTCAGGGTCACGTCCGGAGCCAGCGCGGCCATGAGGCGGTCGATGTCACCGCCGACCGCGGCATCCAGGAAGCGCCTGGTTGCCTCGCGCTGCTGGCCTCGGTCTACCGCGAATCGCGGCCGCCGCGCCTGGACGTGCTCCCGGGCCCGGTGCGCGAGCTGGCGCGCCGAGACGTCGCTGCGGCCGAGCGCCGCGCCGATCTCGGCATAGCCGAAGCCGAAGACCTCGTGCAGCACGAAGACTGCCCGTTCTTCGGGGGTCAGCGACTCGAGGACCACCAGCATGGCCAGCGAGACCGACTCGGCCAGCTCTGCGCGTTCGGCAGAATCGGGGCTCGCCTGGGTCAGCAGCGGCTCCGGCAGCCAGGGCCCGACGTACGCCTCGCGGCGCGCCCGCGCGGAGCGGAGCCGGTTCAGCGAGGTGTTGGTGATGACCCGGGCCAGGTAGGCGCGGGGATCGGCGACGTGGTGGCGTGCCGCCGCGGACCACCGCAGCCAGGCGTCCTGGACGGCGTCCTCGGCGTCCGCAACCGTGCCCAGCATCCGGTATGCCACCGCGAACATCAGAATCCCGGTGCGCCTCGAATGTCTCGGCGTCAGGCGGTCCGGGCACCATCAGCCTGGGCGGCGGCCCGGACCTCGCACCGGTCCTTGAAGCCCTGCGCGGTCAGGCCCAGCGCGGAGTTGATCCGAGACCGCAGGTTCTCCACCGCGACGATCGCGGTGAGCTCGACCAGCTGCGCCTCGGTGAGCTGCCGGCCCAGCCGTGCCACCATCTCGTCGGTGACCGACGGCGGGGTGTCGGTCATCGCCTCAGCGTACTCAAGGACGAGCCGCTCCAGCTCGGTGAAGACGTCGCCGTCCCGCCAGCCGGCGACGGCCCGGATCTTCTCCGCCGGGACGCCGTGCCGCATCGTCGCTTCCCAGTAGCCGAAGTCCAGGCACCAGCCGCAGCCGATCCGGGTCGCGGCCGCCATCGCGGCGAGGTCCTTCAGCCCGGCGTCGAGCGCGTGCCACCGCTCGACCTGCAGCTCGAAGACCGCGTAACTGCGTGCTACCTGCATGTTGTGCCCGAGGGCGGCACCCGGATCGGGCATCTCGCCGTACCTGCGGCGGGCGAACCAGGTCGCGATCCGGTAGCCCAGTGTCTGCGGCGGGTCAAGGCAGAAGCGCGCCATCACGGTGTCCCTTCCGTGCGTCGGGTGCCTGCACCCGACGGACGTCTTTTCCCTCACAGACACCGCGCCCGGCGCAAACGTGACAGGCCGGGCCGAGGAGGCGCCCGGTCAGCTGCCGCGCCTGGCGGCCGGGTGCTGGACGGGATCCGCAGCCGCCCCGGCGGCGCCTCGGCCTCGAGCTCGGCCCGCGCCCGGAGCAGTTCCTGCCGGGCGGCCGCGCCGGATCGCTGGCCGTCCCGGCCGTCGGTCGGCACGGTCAATTCTGCGCGGCGGCGTGGTAGGCCTCGAGTGCCTCGCCGGGAGTCTGGTAGTAGGCGTCAGGGCCGGCCGTCCCGCTGATGCCGTACCGGTCGAGTTGCCGGCGTACCGGGTCGAGCAGGCTGCTGACCGCCAGCACGGCGTGCCGCTGGTGCAGCCGCTCGATTACCTGGCTGAGCACCAGGGCCGCGGTGTAGTCCACGTCGCCGATGGCGGCGCCGTCAAGAACCAGCCACCGCAGCGAGTCACCGTGCTGCCCCGGCCCTGCCGGGATCCCCGGGTCCGCGTGACCTCCCTGGGTTCCAGAGCCTGCCGGGCTCCCCAGGCCCGCCGTGCTCCCCGGGCCTGCCGGGCTCCCCGGGTCCGCGTGACCTCCCTGGCTCCCCGGGCCTGCCGGGCTCCCCGGGCCTGCCGGGCTCCCCGGGCCTGCCGTGCTCCCCGGGCCTGCCGGGCTCCCCTCCTTGGTCAGCGCGACGACGTCCGCGGCCAGCCGGGAAGCGTTCGCGTAGTACAGGCTGGTGCCGAACCGGTAGACCGCTAGGCCCGGCTCAGTCCGCGCGCCCGGGGTGACCGGCGTGGCCTCCCAGTGCCCGGCGGCCGATTTCACCAGCACGCTGTTCATCGGGCGATAGCTGTGCCGCAGGTGGTCGATGACCGAGGCCGCGATGGCCAGGATGATGCCGTCCCGTACGCCGAGCACCACCACCGCGGCGGCTGTGAGCAGGGCGACGACGAACTCGCTCCGGCGCACCGACAAGAGGCGCCGCATCCCGGCCACGTCGACCAGCCCGGCACCGATCAGGAAGACCACTGCCGCCAGCGCAGCGATCGGCAGGTCGGCGAGCAGCCCGGTAAGCAGGAGCACGGCGACCAGCACCACCACGCCGGTGACGAGCTGGGCTAGCTGGCTGCGGCCGCCCGCGTCGTCGACTATCTGCGTCTTGGTGGGGCTGCCGTTGACCACGAAGGTCCCGGAGAACGCCGCGGCGATGTTCGCCGCGCCCAGGCCGACCAGGTCGGCGTTCTCGTCCAGGGTTTCCTGGTGCTTTGCGGCGTACGCGCGGGCGGTCGCTGCGCTCTGGGCGACGATCACCACGAACAGCGACACCGCGGTGCCCAGCAGCGCGGCGGCCTCATGCAGGCCGAGGGCGGGCAGCCCCAGCTGCGGCAGTGTGCGGGGCACCGGGCCGACCGTGGCGACGCCGTGCGAAGCCAGGTCGGCCGCCTTGCTCACGATGATGGCGCCGGCCACCGCGATCAGCGCCCCCGGGATGCGCCGGGAGACCGTCCGGGCCGCGAGCATGATCACGATGACCCCGGCCGAGATGGCCAGGTCCAGCGGCTGGGTCCGGGGCAGCGCGGCCAGCAGCCGGACGAACCTGATCACGGTGCCCGGGCCGGCGCTCGCGCCAGAGACGGTAATCCCGAGCATGCCCGGCAGCTGGCTGGCGGCCACCTGGATGCCGACGCCGGTGAGGAAGCCGAGCAGCACGGTGCGGGACAGGAAGTTCGCCAGGAACCCGAGCCTGGCCGCCCGGGCCGCCAGCAGCAGCCCGCCGGTGAGCAGGGCGGCAAGCCCGGCCAGCCGCACGTACCGGGGCGAGCCCGCGACGGCGAGCCCGGTGAGCGAGGCGGCGAGTATGGCCGCGGTCGCCGAATCGGCGCCGACGACCAGGTGCCGCGACGAGCCCAGCACGGCGAAGGCGGCCATCGGGAGCAGCAGCGTGTACAGCCCGGTCGCGACCGGCATCCCGGCGATCCGCGCGTACCCGAGCACCTCGGGAATGCCCAGGGCGGCCAGCGTGAGGCCGGCCGCGAGGTCGCCTGGCACCAGGGATCTGCGCACCGGCAGCACTCCGCGCAGCACGGGCAAGCCGCGCAGCCAGGTTCTCGCGGGTACCCCCACGCCTGTCCTCTCTGTCGTGCTCCCCTGGGCCCGAGATCCTCTCTGTAGCGCGCCCCGGGCAGGAGATCCTCCCTACCGGTCCACGCCCGACCCGGCGCGATCCCTCACAGTTCCACGCCGACCCGGGTTCCACGCCCGCCCCGGCGCGATCCCTCACAGTTCCACGCCTGCCCCGGCGTGATCCCTCACGGTTCCACGCCTGCTCCGGCGCGATCCGCAGCCGCGCGCGCCCGGCCGCATCTTCCCTGATCACCTTCACTTTGCCTGCGGTACGGCCGAGATACGCCTGGATTGTCATGATTCCCCCGTCATCACGCGGGGAGAGCCGCAACGATCATTGAAGAGCCAGGACGATCTGGTGAACGAGGGCGGTTATGGTATGCGGATCGATGGCGGTGATTGCCTGCGAGGCGGGGTAGGTGCCTGTCATGGCCGATTCTCGTAGCGAGCCGGGCGAGCTGGCGCCCGCGACCGAGGACACGATCCCGGAGCAGGCCGCCAGCCTCGCCGTGCAGATCAGCGAGGCGCAGGCGCCTGAAGAACGTCGCCGGCTGGCGGCGCGGTTCGCGGCGGCCGCCCGCTCGGGGGTGCTCTCGGGAGCGCGGGCGACCGGCCGCGGAGCGCGGGCGACCGGCCGCGGAGCGCGGGCGACCGGCCGCGGGGTACGGGCGACCCGGCGCGAAACGCAGGCGACCCGGCGCGAAACGCAGCCGACCCGGCGCGGGGTACAGGCGACCCGCCGCGGGATACAAGCGACCGGCCGCGCGGTACGGGCGACCGGCCGCGGGGTACGGGCGACCCGCCGCCGCGTGGGTGCGGGTACCGGCTGGCTGGCCGCGCAGGTGGTGGCCATGGCCCCGCGGCTGCGGGTACGGGACCAGGCCGCGTTGCGCGCGCAGTTCCCAGGGATGCAGGCCGAGGAGATCGCCGACGCGCTGATCGAGGGCGCGTCGCGAGCGTCAGCCGCGGTCGGCGGCGCGGTCGGGGCGTGGGCGGCGCTGCCGGTGCTGCCCGCCTTTCCCGCCGAGATAGCCACCGAGACGCTGGCCATGGTGGGAATCGAGATCAAGCTGGTGGCGGAGCTGCACGAGGCGTACGGCATGCCCGCGCCGGGCAGCGGCGTGGAACGGATGTCTGCTTACGTGGCTGCGTGGGCGCACCGGCGCGGTGTGTTCATGGTGCCCGGCGGGCTGATACTGGCCGCAGGATCCCCGCTGGCTCGGCGGCTGCGCTGGCGGCTGGCCGGCCGCGCGAGCCGGAGCGTATTCTCCCTGGGTCCGCTGTTCACCGGGGCTGTCGCGGGCGCCACGCTCAACCGCCGGGAGACGCGCCGGCTCGGCCAGGACGTCCGTGCGGACCTGCGCCGCGGCGCGCAGGCCGCAGACCACGGAACTGTTGCCCCGAGGGCCCGCCGCTAGGCTCCCCTGCCCCGGCTGCCGGCAGCAATCGCAGCGCTCATCTCCTTCCTGAGCGGCAGCCCTCCCCCAGCGGGCGGCACTCCCCGAGCGGACGGCACTCCCCGAGCGGACGGCACTCCCCGAGCGGACGGCACTCCCCGAGCGGACGGCACTCCCCGAGCGGACGGCACTCCCCGAGCGGACGGCACTCCTGAGCAGGCGCCCGGCAGGCCAGCCGGGACCTGAGCCGCTACGACGGCGGTCAGGGCGGCGGGCCGTATCCGCCCCCGCCGGGGGTCTCGATCACGAACAGGTCACCGCTTCCCGCCTGCACCGAGTCGCAGCCGCGCATCGCGGTGACCGACCCGTCGGCACGCTCTACCCAGTGCCGCCCGAGCGATCCGGGCGAGCCGCCGGCCATCCCCTGCGGCGGCACCCGGCGATGACTCGCCAGGGTGGTCACCGTCATCGGCTCGCCGAAGCGCAGCTCCCGCCGGCCGCCGTCACCGCCCCGCCACCGGCCCGTGCCGCCGCTGCCGCGCCGGATCTCGTACCGCTCCACCCGGACCGGATAGTGCCACTCCAGCACCTCCGGGTCGGTGAGCCTGGAATTGGTCATGTGGGTTTGCACCACGTCCGTGCCGTCGAAGCCGTCCCCGGCGCCCGACCCGCTGGCGACCGTCTCGTAGTACTGGCGGCGCTCGTTGCCGATGGTGACGTTGTTCATGGTGCCCGACCCGCCGGCCATCACCTGCAGGGCCTGGTACAGGGCGCCGGTGACCGCCTGCGACGTCTCCACGTTGCCGGCCGCCACCGCCGCCGGGTATTCCGGCGCCAGCAGGCAACCCGGCGGGATGATCACCCGCACCGGCTTGAGGCAGCCGGAGTTCAGCGGGATCTCGTCCGCCACCAGCGTGCGCAGCACGTACAGCACCGCGGCCATCGCCACCGAAGACGGGGCGTTGAAGTTGCCCGGCAGCTGCGCCGAGGTCCCGGTGAAGTCGATCTCCGCGGCCCGCGCGGCCCGGTCCACCCGGACCGCCACCTTGATCACGGCGCCGTTGTCCAGCTGGTAGGCGCACTCGCCGTCTGGCAGCTCGCCGATCACCCGGCGCACCGCTTCCTCGGCGTTGTCCTGCACGTGGCCCATGTATGCCTGGACCAGGTCAAGCCCGAAGTGCGCGCACAGCCGGCGCAGCTCAGCTACGCCGCGCTCGTTCGCGGCGATCTGGGCGCGCAGGTCGGCCAGGTTGACGTCGGCGTTCCGGGACGGGTACGGCGCGGACCGGAGCAGGTGCAGCGTCTCGGCTTCCCGCAGCGTGCCCTCGCGCACCAGCAGCCAGTTGTCGATGAGGACGCCTTCCTCCTCCACCCGCGTGCTGAACGCGGGCATCGACCCCGGCGTGATCCCGCCGATCTCGGCGTGATGGCCGCGGGAGGCGACGTAGAACAGGGTTTCCCGGCCGGCATCATCGAACACCGGGGTGACCACGGTGATGTCGGGCAGGTGGGTGCCGCCGTGGTAGGGGTCGTTCAGCACGTAGACATCGCCGGGCCGCATCAGGCCGGCGTTGCGCTCGGCGACGATCCTGATGCTCTCGCCCATGGAGCCGAGGTGGACCGGGATGTGCGGCGCGTTGGCGATCAGGCCACCCCCGCCGTCGAAGATCGCGCAGGAGAAGTCGAGGCGTTCCTTGATGTTCACCGAGCGCGCGGTGGCGCGCAGCCGCGCTCCCATCTGCTCGGCCACCGACATGAACAGGTTGTTGAAGATCTCCAGCAGCACCGGGTCCACCGAGGTACTGCCGCCTCGCCGCTCCGGCCGCGCCGTCACCCGGGTCAGCAGCAGGTCCCCGAGCGGCGTCACCTCCGCCTGCCAGCCCGGCTCCACCACCGTGGTCGCGAAGTCCTCGGCGATGAGCGCCGGGCCGGTCACCCGCTGGCCTGGCCGCAGGTCACGCCGCGAGCTGAGCGGCACCTCGGCCCACCTTCCGGTCACGTACATGGGAACCGACGCCGCTGCGCGGCCAGCCCCGCCAGGAGGTGCGGCCTGGCCGCGCGGCGGCCCGGCCGGGCCGGCGGCGGGCCGGTCCGCTGGCTCCCCGGCCCGGCTGGCGGCGGGCTTGCCCGCGCCCGGCGGCGCGACCGGCCTTCCCGCTGGCTCCCCGGCCCGGCTGGCGGCCGGCTTGCCCGCCGCCGGCGGCGCGACCAGCGTTCCCGCCAGGAGCTGCGCGGCCAGCGGCTCCGGCGCCGACGCCGCCTCGACCGAGACCGCCTCGGCCAGGATGGCCTTGTCCGGCGTCAGGAACGAGAAGTGCTGCCGGTGAGCCTGCTCGAACGCGGCGACCATGTCCGGCAGCGGGCCCAGCGGGACCGGCAGCGCGGTGTCCGTGCCTTCGTACCGCAGGTGGGCCCGGCGTGCCGTGCTGGCCGCGCCCGGCTCGATGCCCTCGGCCGCCAGCTCGGACAGGGCGCCGGCCGCCAGCCGTCCGGCCACCCGGGCCAGTTCCGGCAGCAGTTCCGCGGTGAGCGGCGCCTCTACGGCGGTCTCCCGCATCGCGGTCACGTCGGCCAGGCCCATGCCGTATGCGGACAGCACTCCGGCCAGCGGGTGGATCATCACCCGGGTGATGCCCAGCGCGTCGGCCACCGCGCAGGCATGCTGGCCGCCGGCCCCGCCGAATGTCGCCAGCACGTACTGGGTGATGTCGTAGCCGCGCTGCACGGAGATCTTCTTGATCGCGTTCGCCATGTTGGCCACGGCGATCTCCAGGAACCCTGCGGCGACCTGTTCCGCCGCCGGGTCGGCGCAGGCGGCGGTGGCCTGGCCGATCTCACGGGCCAGGGCGGCGAACCGGTCGCGCACGACGGCGGCGTCCAGCGACTGGTCGCCGCCGGCGCCGAAGACCGCCGGGAAGTAGGCGGGCTGGACGCGGCCCAGCATGATGTTGGCGTCGGTCACGGTGAGCGGGCCGCCCCGGCGGTACGCGGCCGGCCCGGGATCTGCGCCCGCCGAGTCGGGCCCGACCCGGTACCGGCTGCCGTCGAAGTGCAGCACCGACCCGCCGCCCGCGGCGACGGTGTGGATGCTCAGCATCGGCGCCCGCATCCGGACCCCGGCGACCTGGGTCTCGTACTGCCGCTCGAGCTCGCCCGCGTAATGCGAGACGTCGGTGGAGGTGCCGCCCATGTCGAAGCCGATCACCTGGCCGAATCCTGCCGCCTCGGCGGTGCGGGCCATGCCCACGATGCCGCCGGCCGGGCCGGACAGGATGGAGTCCTTCCCGCGGAACAGCCGCGCGTCGGTGAGCCCGCCGTTGGACTGCATGAACTGCACCCGGACCGGCCCGAGTTCGCTGGTGACCTGGTCCACGTAGCGGGCCAGGATGGGAGACAGGTAGGCGTCCACCAGCGTGGTGTCGCCTCGGGAGACCAGCTTCATCAGCGGGCTGGTCGCGTGCGAGAGCGACACCTGGGTGAACCCGGCCCGGCGGGCGAGCTCGCCGATCCGCGCCTCGTGCGCCGGGTAGCGGTAGCCGTGCATGCACACCACCGCCACCGACCGGAAGCCGTCGGCGTAAGCGGCGCGCAGCTCGCGGCTGGCCGCCTCGGTATCCAGCGCGGTAATCAGCTCGCCGCGCGCGCCGACCCGCTCGGTGACCTCGATCACCCGCGAGTACACCATCTCCGGCCGGACGATCTGCCGGTCGAAGATCCGCGGCCGGTCCTGGTAGGCGATCCGCAGGGCGTCCGCGAAGCCGCGCGTGATGACGAGCACGGTCGGCTCGCCGTTGCGCTCGAGCAGGGCGTTCGTGGCCACCGTGGTGCCGAGCCGGACGACCGATATGGCTTCGGCAGGCAGCGGGCTGCCGGGCGGCACCGCGAGCAGATGCCGGATGCCGGCGACCGCGGGATCGCGGTAGCGGCCCGGGTTCTGCGACAGCAGCTTGTGGACGGCGAGGGTGCCGTCCGGCCGACGGCCGACCACGTCGGTGAACGTGCCACCGCGGTCGATCCAGAACTCCCAGCGCCCGGTCATCCGTGCCTCCTCCCCAACATCATCCAGCCCGCCCGGGTGACAGCGGCGCGGGCGGCCCGCTGCCGCGGCAGCTACCGGGACGGCAGCGCCGCAATGACCGGGCGGCGTGAATCGAGCGAGCGGCTGGCCCGGCGTGACAACATGATCGGATGCAAGTCTTGCGCACTCCAGAAGATCGCTTCACCGGCCTGCCTGACTTCGACTACCCGGCGCGCTACGCCGACGCCGGCGGCGTGCGGATGGCCTACGTCGAGGCCGGGCCGCCCGACGGCGAGCCGGTGCTGCTGCTGCACGGCGAGCCGAGCTGGTCGTTCCTCTACCGGCACGTGATGCCGGCGCTGGCCGGCGCGGGACTGCGCGCGATCGCCGCGGACCTGATCGGGTTCGGCCGGTCGGACAAGCCGGCCGAGGTCGGCGATCACAGCTACGCCCGGCACGTGGAGTGGGTCCGGGCGTTCGCCTTCGACGCGCTGGACCTGCGCGGGCTGACCCTCGTCGGGCAGGACTGGGGCGGGCTGATCGGGCTGCGGCTGGTGGCCGAGCACCCGGACAGGTTCGCCCGCGTGGTGGCGGCCAACACCGGGCTGCCCACCGGCGACCAGCAGATGCCCGACGTGTGGCTGCGGTTCCGCGACGTGGTACGGACCGCGCCGACGCTGGACGTGCCGCGGCTGGTCGCCTCCGGTTGTCAGACCACGCTGCCGGAGGCGGTGCTCGCCGCCTACCAGGCGCCGTTCCCCGACCCCAGTTTCATGGCCGCGGTGCGGGCGATGCCCGGCCTGGTGCCGGCGTCGCCTGATGACCCGGCCACCGAGGCCAACCGGGCGGCCTGGCAGCGGCTGGCCGCCTGGGACAAGCCGTTCCTCGTCGCGTTCAGCGACCGTGACCCGATTACCGGCGCGATGTCGCCCATCCTGAAGAAGGTCGTTCCCGGCGCGGCCGGCATCGATCACCCGGTGATCGAGGGCGCCGGCCACTTCCTGCAGGAAGACGCGGGCGAGCGGCTCGGCACGGTGATCGCGGAATTCGTCCGCGCCCACCCGGCCGGCTGACCGCGTCGGCCGGGACCGGGCAGGGCAGGCAATCCCGCTGGTGATCCAGGCCGCGTCCCGGAGCGTGAACGCCACCGGGGGACCGGCTGGAGCTGGACATATACCTGTGCCCAAGTCCAAAGAGCGGGAAGAACGTACCGACCTGTTACGGTGCGTCAATGACCGGTCGCATGGAACCAGTCCAGCGGCGCAGCCGCAGCCGCCGGGAGTTGCTGCTGCGCGCGGCGGTCGAGCTCCTCGCCGACGGCGGCCCCCGGGCGGTGACGCACCGGGCGGTCGCCGCTCGCGCGGGCGTCCCGCAGGCGTCGACCACCTACTACTTCGAGTCGATCCAGCAGCTCACCGACGAGGCGCTGCGGCTGCACCTTTCCGAGCGAACCGCCGAGCTGCAGGCGATGATCGCCTCGGCCGCCGGCCGGGGCGGGAGCACCGAGGACATCGCCAGGGTGCTGGCCGAGATGCTCATCACCCGGTCGCCGGAGATCGCCATCGCCCAGTTCGAGGTGTACCTGCAGGCCGGCCGCAATCCGGAGCTGCGCAGCCACGTCGAGCAGACGCTGTGCGCGTTCGAGCAGATCGCCGCGTCCGCCCTCGGCTTCCTCGGCGCCCGCGAGCCCGAGCGGGCCGCTCCCCTCTTCGTGGCACTGATCGATGGTTTCCTGCTGCACCGGGTGGCCAGGCCGGGCCGCGAGCGCGCCGACGCGGAGGGCCTGTTCGAGGCGATGCGCGCCCTGTTCATCGCCTACGCGATGGACGAGGCGGAGTTCGAGCGGTGGCGGCGGCGGACCAACCGCGTCTTCGCCGCGGGGGCCGCGCCCGGTATCTCCGCCGGCGGCTGAGCCGCCGGCGCCCGCCTCGGCAGGCCGATGCCCGGCAGCGGTGATCACGCCCGGCAGGCATAGCATCATGACATGGCCGGCCGGCGGGTACCGCTTGCGGAACGCGGTCGTGCCCGCTGAGTCCCGGCCGGCCGTTCCGGCCGAGCTGATCGCGCAGGTCAACGAAGCTACCGGCAGGCTGCTGGCCAGCCTCGGCAGCCTGGCCGAGGCTGACGTGACGCGCCCCTCGCTGTGTCCCGGCTGGACGGTCGGCCATGTGCTGACCCACCTCGCGCGCAATGCCGATGGCCTGCGCCGCAGCGCCGAGGGGGCACGCCGCGGCGAGCGCGTGCCCATGTATGACAGCCTCCAGGCCCGCGCCCGCGACATCGAGGCGGGCGCGGCGCGGCCGATGAGGGAACTGGCCGCCGACGTTACCGCGTCGGCGTCGGCGCTGGCCGGTGCCTGGTCTGCCATGCGCGCCGGCGACTGGGAACGCGAGATGCCGCACCACCGGTTCGGTCCGCGGCCGGTGAGCGATTCGCCGATGATGCGGCTGACCGAGGTCGAGATCCATCACGTCGATCTCGCCGGCGGCTTCCGGCCCGACGAGTGGCCCGGCTCGTTCGTGACGCACATTCTTTCCGGCGCCGACGGGCTGACGGGCCGGCTGCCGGATGACATGCGGCTGGACGTGCGGGCTACCGACACGGGCGGGCGCTGGCTGGGCGGCCCGGCCGGCGCCCCGGTGCGGGTGGCCGTCACGGGGCCTTCCTGGGCGGTGGCGGCCTGGCTGGTCGGCCGCACGGGGCCGGTGGCCGGCGCGCTCTCCGTCACCGGCGGCGACCTGCCGCCGCTCGCGCCGTGGCCCTGACGGCACGGCCGGCGCCGCCGCGGACTGCCCGGCGGCGGCCCGCACCGGACCCGTTTCGTACAGTCGTCTCATGTGTCGCAGCATCAAGACTTTGCGCGAGCCGTACACCGAGCACGTGACCGGGGCCGACGTGCGTGCCGCCGCGCTGCAGTACGTCCGGAAGGTGAGCGGGTTCCGCGCGCCGGCCGGGCACAACGCGGAGGCGTTCGACCACGCGGTAGACGCGGTCGCGGCCGCCACCCAGGCGCTGCTCGACCAGCTCGAGGTCCGCGGCGCCCGCTAGGCATTCCAGGCTCCCGGCCTGCCCAGCCGCGTTCCCGGGCGCTGGCGGCGCCGGCGTGGCCAGCAGGTGCCGCGGCCAGTCCCGGGCGGATTCGGAGTGCTCGCGCGGCGCTGCGGGCGGTTCCGCACGGCCGGCTGGAAACTCGTCGCAGATTCCGAATAAGTCTTGACACAAACACCCTTTTGAGAGCTACTCTCAAAAAGTGCTGGCAACCGAAAGGACGTGACTGTCATGGCGACTTCCGACTCCCGCCGCTGGTGGGCGCTCATCGCCATCGCCGCGAGCGTTGTCGTGGTCGGCCTTGACCTGACCGTGCTGAGCCTGGCACTGCCCACGCTCGCCCGCGACCTGCACGCTTCCACCAGTGACCTGCAGTGGTTCTCCGACGCGTACAGCCTCGTCCTCGCCGCGGCGGTGCTGCCCGCCGGACTGCTCGGCGACCGGCTCGGCCGCAAGAAGGTACTGCTGGTCGCGCTCGTGCTGTTCGGCATCAGCTCGGCCGCGTGCGCCTACGCGACCTCCTCCGGCGAGCTGATCGCCGCCCGCGCGGTACTCGGGCTCGGCGCGGCCGCGATCCTGCCGCTTTCGCTGTCGATCCTTCCCGTCCTCTTCACCGCAGACGAGCGGCCGAAGGCCATCGCGATCATGGCGTCCGCCACGTTCGTCAGCTTCCCGGTCGGGCCGCTGCTGGGCGGCTGGCTGCTGGACAACTTCTGGTGGGGCTCGGTCTTCCTGATCAACGTGCCGGTCGTGGTGCTCGCCCTGATCGCGGTGGCGCTGCTGATGCCAGAGTCGCGCAGCCAGCAGCGGCCGCGGATGGATCTTGTCGGCGTGCTGATCGCCGGCCTCGGCCTGACGACTCTCACCTACGGCTTGATCACGGCCGGCCAGAAGGGCTGGGGCGACACCGCCAGCATGGCCACGATCGCGGCCGCGGTCGTTCTGCTCGCGATGTTCGTCGGCTGGGAGCGCCGCGTCCGCAGTCGTCGCGGCCAGCCGCTCGTGGACCTGTCGCTGTTCTCCTCGGCTGGCTTCACCTGGGGCACGATCCTGACCACCCTGATCTCATTCGCGCTGTTCGGGATCCTGTTCGCGATGCCGCTGTTCTTCCAGGACGTCCGCGGGCTCAACGCACTGGGCAGCGGCCTGCGGCTGCTGCCGATGATCGGCGGGATGGTGGTCGGCATGCTCGGCGGCAGCCGGCTGCAAAGCCCGCGCAGGGGTCCCGACGGCCTGCTGGCCCCTCCGCGGGTCAGCGTCAAGGCCCTCGTCGCCGCCGGGTACCTGGTGATGGCTGTCGGGCTGGCGATCGGCACCTTCACCCGCACCGGCAGCAGTACCGGGTTCACGGTGGCCTGGTTCGCTCTTACCGGTCTCGGGCTGGGAATCGCGATGCCGGCCGCGATGAACGCCGCCATCGGTGCGCTTTCCGCCGAACGGAGCGGGTCTGGCACCGCGCTCATCACCGCGATGCGACAGGTCGGGGCCACCATCGGGGTAGCCGTGCTCGGCACGGTGATCAACGATGCGTACCGGAGCCAGCTGCACCTGGCCGGGCTGCCGGCCGCGGCGGCCAGTGCCATCCGCAGCAGCATCGGCGCCGGGGTGCAGGTGGCGCACGCCGTCGGCTCGGCGGCCTTGCTCGCCGTGGTGCGGGACGCGTACGTGCACGGCCTGGACATCATGCTGTGGGTGTGCGCGGGGATCGCGGTGGCCAGCGCGCTGCTCGCGCTGGCCTTCCTGCCCCGCAGGGCGGGCGGCCCCACCCAGGTCGCCGCGCCGGCCGCCGACGTCACCGGCCCGGTTGACCAGACGCAGCGGGCCGAACTGGGACGGTGAGCGCCGTGCCCGGAACCGACCCGGCGAGATCGTCCGGTCTGCGCGAGCGGAAGAAGGCCAGGACGCGCGCGGCCATCAGGGAGCACGCCCTCCGGCTGTTCGGTGAGCAGGGATACACCGAGACCACCGTCGAGCAGATCGCCGAGGCCGCCGAGGTCTCGCCGAGCACGTTCTTCCGGTACTTCCCGACCAAGGAAGACGTCGTGATGCAGGACGACTTCGACCCCATCGCGATCGCGAAGTTCGAGGCTCAGCCACCCGAGATGAGCCCGGTGGCTGCGCTGCGCGCGGCCATGCGGGAGACCTTCGCCGAGGCGCCGGCCGAGCAGGTCAGGCAGTGGCAGGAGCTGAACAAGCTGGCCATGGCGATCCCGGAGCTGCGGGCCCGCGCCCTGGAGGACTACATGAGAACGGGAGGGATGGCCGCCGAGCTGATCGCCAGGCGGCTCGGCCGCGACCCGCAGGACTTCGCCATCCGGATGCTGGCCGGCGCCCTGGTGGGCGTCGGCCTGTCGGTGATGGTCATCTGGATGGAGGATCCGGCGGCCGACATCATTGAACTGATGGATGCCGGGCTGGCTCGCCTGGAGGCGGGACTGCCGTTGTAACGTCCGGGACGTCGGCCGCCTGGCTGACCAGGGCGGACCGCTGCCCGGACCGGGTCGCCAGCACCGAGCCGGACAAGATCAAGGCGAACGACAGCAGGATCACCGGGGTCAGCGGCTCGCCCAGCACCGCGACGCCGAGAGCGACCGCCACCGCCGGGTTGACATAGGTGATGACAGTGGCCCGGGCCGGGCCGACCTCCGCGATGAGCTTGAAGAACAGCACGAAGGCCAGCGCCGTGCAGACCACGGCCAGCGCGGCCAGCGAGCCGATCACCCGCGCGGGGGGGACGGCGTGCGGCAAGGTCAGGGCGGCGGCAGGCGCGACAACCACCGCGGCGAAAGCCAGGCATACCGCGGTCATGCCGAGTCCGGGCAGCTCGCTCAGCTTCCGGCTGGCGATCAGCGGGCCGATCGCGTAACCGGTAGCCACCAGCAGCACCTCGACGACCGGCCAGACGCCACCGCTGGTGACGTGGCCGGCCAGCAAGGCCACGCCGCCGAGGCCGACGAGCAGGCCCGCCAGCCGGATCACGGTGATCCGTTCGGTGTCGCCGGTCAGCCGGGCGAGTATCACGCCGATGATCGGGACGGTGGCGACCAGCAGGCCGCTGGTAGAACTGGACAGGTGCCGCTCCGCGTTCGACAGCAGCAGCCACGGGGCGACGATCTCGATGAGCGCGAACACCACCAGCCAGCGCCAGTACGGCGCCAGGACCCGGATCTGCCGACGGTGCAGGGCCAGCGGGAGCAGCAGCACCGCGGCGACCGAGGTGCGGGCGAACACGAGCACGGGAACGGAGACACCCTCGTCGGCGACCTTGATGAGCAGGTAGGGGATCCCCCAGATCACGCTCATCGCGGTGAAGAGGATCCAGCCACGCCGGCTCATGTCACCCTCCCCTGTCCGGCTCGTCCTCAGCCCAGCTCGGCTACTGGGCTCAACGTCCCCGATCGTCTCGTATTCCGGCCCGCGGTCGCGCGCGAATATGCGACGGCAAGTTCAGCCGCAGGTCGTTGCCGAACGCGGCTACGGCGAGAGCGCGGCTACTGTCGAAGTGAACGGCAGGTTCGGCCGCAGTTGGTTGCCGAACGCGGCTACGGCGGGAGCGCGGCTACTGTTAACGTGACATGCGCAGGCAATCACAGGAACGGCGGCTGGCCCGAGGTCCCGCGCGGCCGAAGCGCGCCCCGGCCGGCACCGGCGGGGAGGCCGGCGAGGCGGTCACCGTAGACGGCAACCGGGCCGGTGACGACGGGGCCGGTGACATGGATACCCCCGGCGGCGGGACCGCCCGCGGCACGGGCGGTGACGGGGCGGGCCGCGCGAACGGTGACGGGGGGACCGGCCCGGCGGAATCCTCGCGCGCTGGGGTTACCGGCGTCGCGCGCGAGCCGCGAACGGCGGGCCGGACGGCCAAGGCGATCAGCGGCCAGGGACCGTCCGGCGGGCTACGGCTGCGCTGGGCGCTGCTGGCCGGCCTGGCCGGCGGGGCGGCGCTGACGGCCGCCTTCCCCCCGTACGGCATCTGGCCGCTGGCCGCCGCCGGGCCGGCCCTGCTGGCGGTAGCGCTGTGGCGGCAGGGCCTGCGCGGGTCGTTCGCGATCGGGCTGATCTTCGGCCTGGCCTTCTTCGTGCCGCTGCTCTCCTGGGTGCTGAACCTGGCCTGGTACGCATGGGCGGCCCTCGCGGTCAGCGAAGCCGTCATCTTCGCGGTGCTCACGGTCGGCCAGCGGCTGCTGCTGCGGTTGCGCGCGTGGCCGGTCGCGGTGGCGGGCTGGTGGGTCGCGGTCGAGGCCTTCCGCGACCGTTGGCCCTGGGGCGGCTTCCCCTGGGGCAGGCTGGCGATGAGCCAGGCGCAGGCACCGACCGTCCGCTGGGTGTCGGTCGGCGGGCCGCCGCTGCTGACCTTCCTGATCGCGCTGGCCGGCGCGTGCCTGGCCTGGCTGATCGTCGAGCGCCGGGTACTGCCCGCCGCTTGCTTCGCCTGCGCCGCCGGGGTGACACTGACCGGCGCGGCGCTGCCGGTCACCACATCGGGCAGCGCGAGCGCGACCGTGGCCGCCGTGCAGGGCGACGTCCCGCATGCGCGGAGCCTGCCCACGCTGTTCAACGATGCCCAGATCACGCTCAATCACGCGACGGCCACCGAGCAGCTGGCCGCCCAGGTGAAGGCAGGCCGCCGGGGCGCGCCCGGTGTCGTGATCTGGCCGGAGAACTCGACCAACCTCGATCCGTTCTTGTACCCGGGCATCTATCGGGAGATTGCGGCCGCCGTCCGGGCCGTCGGCAGGCCGGTCCTGGTCGGCGAGGTCCTGGACAACCCGGTGCGGAACGTCGCCCAGCTCTGGGTACCCAGCCGGGGGCCGACCACCGTCTACGTGAAACGCCAGCTTGTGCCGTTCGGCGAGTACATTCCGTTCCGCGGCCTGATCTCGCACATTACCTCCCTGACCTCGCTGCAGCCGGTCAACATGACTCCCGGTCACCGGGCAGTAGTGTTCCGCATCGGTAAGATCCGGCTGGGCGACGTGATCTGCTACGAGGTCGGTTTCGACGGCCTGGTGCGGTCTGAGGTGGCGGCCGGCGCCAACCTGCTGAGTGCACAGTCCAACGACGCGACGTTCGAGGTGGACGGCCAGACCGGCGAGTCGCTGCAGCAACTGGCCATGGCCAGGATCCGGGCGGTGGAGTTCGACCGGAGCGTGGTCGTCGCCTCCACCACCGGCGTCAGCGCGATCATCGCGCCGGACGGCAGCCCGATAGTCCGCAGCGGCACCTGGCAGCGGGCGGTGCTGGAGGCGCACGTTCCGCTGCTGACCGGCCGGACGCTCGCGGAGCGGCTCGGCGGATGGCCCGAGTACGTGATCACCGCGCTGACCGTCCTGGTGCTCATCGCGGCCGCCGGCACCGCTGTCGCCGAACGGCGGCGAGGCCGTCGGCTGGCCTGAACGGGGGATCCTGGCGGAGAATCTGATCGTGAGATTGCTTCGGGGCCTGGCGAAGCCCGTTCGGTATGCGGCCCTCCTCGCGGGCGCGCTGCCGGCGCTGGCCTTCCCGGACCCCAACCTGGAGTTCCTGGCCTGGTTCGGCCTGGTTCCCGGGCTGCTGCTGATGCGCGCCGCGCCGAGCGCCCGGGAGGCCGCGGTGCGCGGCTGGTGGTTCGGCGCCGGCTTCCTGATGGCCGTCCTGTACTGGCTGGCCCCGGAGATCGGGCCCGGGCTGCTGCTGGTCGCGATCGTGGTCGGCGTGCTGTGGACCGGCGTCGCCGTCGCGGCCTGGGCGCTGCTGCGCCGGCCGGTCAGCGCGCCGCGCGCGCTGGCCGCGCTGATCGTGCTGCCGAGCTACTGGCTGGTGATCGAGTGGATCAGGTCCTGGCAGGCACTCGGCGGCCCGTGGGCTGTGCTGGGCGCGAGCCAGTGGCAGCATCCCGCCCTGCTGGCGCTCGCCGCCGTCGGCGGAGTATGGCTGGTCAGCTTCGCGATCGTGGCCGCCAACACCGGCATCGTCATCGCGCTCGTCTCCGGCCGGATCTGGCTGCGGGTCCTCGGCGCGGTCGCGACCGCGGTCGTCATCGCCGCGGGCCCGGTCGCGTTCGCGCTCACCCCCGCCGCGCCCGTCGCGGGGCACGTGACGATCGCCCTCGTGCAGGCTGGCGTCCAGCCCGCCCGGTCGCACCAGCCGGACGCCAGCCTGCGGCTCACCGAGGCGTTCGCCCGCTCGGGCGGCGCCCGCGGCGATCACCCCGACCTGATCGTCTGGGGAGAGAGCAGCGTCGGCTTCAACCTGGGCACCGATCCCGGCGGGCTGGCGCGGATCGAGGCGCTGTCGGCCCGCATGCACGCCGACATCCTGGTCAATCAGGACTCCTACCAGGGCGGGAAGCACACCAAGGTAGCCGTCCTTGTCGGTCCGCACGGGATCCTCGGCCAGTACGTCAAGACGCGGCTGGTGCCATTCGGCGAGTACATCCCGTTCCGCGGCCAGCTGTCCTGGCTCACCTCGATCAGCAAGGCCGCGACGGTGAACATGACGCCCGGCCCCGGCGCGCACAACCTGGTAGCGAGCCTGCCGGGCGGCCGCCCGCTGACCATCGGGGTGCTGATCTGCTTCGAGTCCGCGTTCCCCGACATGTCGAGGGTGGATGCCGATCACGGCGCGCAGGTGATCGTCTACCAGACGTCGGACAACACTTTCCAGGACACCTGGGCCCTCGCGCAGCACGCCTCCCTCAGCGCGCTGCGGGCCGCCGAGACCGGGCGCCCGGTGGTTCAGGCCGCGCTGACCGGCGATTCGGCGGCCTTCGACGGGCGCGGCAGGCTGGTGTCCTGGTTCGGCCCGTCGCGCACCGGCGTGGACGTCGTCCACCTCGCCCTGCCGCCGGTCTCGATGCGAACGCCCTACGACCGGCTCGGCGACTACGTGCCGTGGACTGCGGTGGGGATCGCCCTGCTGACGGCGATCATCGCCCTGCTCCGGCGCGGTTACTGGCGTAAGCCGCTGCGGATATCCTGGCTGGGCTACCATCGGCGCAGCCCATCCGTTTCCACCTCGGTGGACTCGTCCAGGAGCGGCGTGATGGCGGGGCGTAACCAGGATGACACGGTTTCCTAGTCAGTCATCGGGCTGTCGGCCGATATCCCGATCGATCTGAGGAGGTCCGGCGTGCGGAGCACCGATGACCGCGCCAGCAACCGGCTCGTCCGGTTCACCTTCACCCGAGCCCGGGCACGGCTGGCCGTTCCGGCCGCGGTGACCGTGCTCGCCGTGACCGCGTGCTCGGGCGGCGGCGGCACGTCAGCTGGCACGCACGGCACCCCGCAGTCGCCCGGATCCGCAGCCGCGGCCGCGGCTGCGGCCGGGTTGTCGATCAGCCCGGCGAGCGGCACCCAGAACGCCGCGCCGGGCAAGGGCATCAGGGTGACGGCGACGAACGGCAAGATCGGGCATGTCACGGTCACCGCGCACGGCGACCCGGTGACCGGCGTGCTGACCCACGGCGGCACCGTGTGGCACACCCAGTGGGCGCTGAACGTCTCCGAGCAGTACACGGTCACCGCCACCGCGACCAATGCCGCCGGCAAGACCGTCACCGCCACCAGCTCGTTCGGTACCCTCGCCCCGTCGCAGACGTTCCGCGCCATGATCTTGGAGGGGTACCACCAGACCTACGGCGTCGGCATGCCGATCCTGCTGGAGTTCGACCACGTCATCACCGACAAGGCGGCGGTGGAACGCGCGATGGAGATCCGGACGTCCAAGCCGGTCACCGGCGCCTGGTACTGGGATGACCGGTGCGGCCTCGCCACCACCTGCCTGTACTTCCGGCCGCGCAACTACTGGCCCGCGCACACCAAGGTCAGCTTCATCGGGCACCTGGACGGGGTGCAGGGCGCCCGCGGCGTGTACGGCGATCACACGCTCACCCAGTCCTTCACCATCGGCAAGTCGCTGATCGTGGTGGCCAGCACCACGTCGCACTTCATGGACGTCTACTCCAACGGCCGCAAGATTCATCACTGGCCGATCAGCACGGGCAGGCCGGGCGACAACACCCCGAACGGGACGTACCTCACCATCGAGAAAGCGAACCCGGTGGACATGGTCGGCCCGGGGTACAACATCGAGGTGCCGTGGTCGGTCCGGTTCACCTGGAGCGGGGACTACCTGCACGACGCGTACTGGTCGGTGGGAGAACAGGGCTTCACGAACGTGAGCCACGGCTGCGTCAACATGCCCCCGGCCGACGCCGAGGTGTACTACAACATGGCCGTTCCCGGGGATCCGGTAACGATCTCCGGCAGCCCGCGCGGCGGGACATGGGACAACGGCTGGACCGACTGGTTCCTCACCTGGAAGCAGCTGGTGGCGGGCAGCGCGCTGCACGAGGCGGTGCAGGCCGGGCCGGACGGCAGCAAGTTCGTCGACCCGGCGACCCTGCCGGCCGTGCACGCGACCGCCCCGCTGCAGACGGCGATTTGGGGCAACGCGAGGGCTGCGTAACCGCAACCCTTAGGGATCAGTTCGGTCAAGGTGCCGCGGGAAGAGGCGCGATCGGCCCCCGAACCCGGCAGAATAGCGACGGACGAGCCTGTAGTGCACCGAAGGGGCGGAAGAAACCGAACCTTCCGGCCCTGTCGTGCGTCACAAGAGTGTGGTACCGGTAACGCATGCGCCGCGCGACCCATGTGCTTCATGGCCCGGGCGCCTAGACGATGCAGGTGCGACCGCAGCGCGGTGGGTTGAGTAGAGGGAGCGGAATCTTGTTCGGTGCGCGAAAGAACCGCGAGCAGGCCGTCGGCACCAGCACGCCGCGTTCGCCGCGGACCCTGCTGATCGCCGGAGCCATCGCCTTCATCGCCCTGGCGGTCATCGCGGGCGGGATCACCTGGCTGTTCGCTTCGGGGCGGACGGGTTCCCCGTCGGCCTCCGCGGCCGTCCGGTCACAGCACGCTCACCAGGCGGCAAAGCCTGTCGCGCCGTTGCGCGTGCTGTCCATCACCCCCGCGGATGCCACCCGCCGGGTGAACGGATCGCAGCCGGTCCAGGTCGTATTCTCCGCTCCGCTGGCCACCGACTCCCCGATGCCGCGGATCAAGCCCGCCGTGCACGGCACCTGGACCGCGGCGAAGAACAGCACGATGGTGTTCACCCCGGCGACCGCCTTCAGCCCGGGTACCAGCATCACCGTGCGCATTCCGTCCGGCCCGTCCGGTGTCCGGTCGGCGGCCGGGGGCGAACTGAACGCGCCGGTCACCGCCCAGTTCCGGACCAAGTCGTACTCCACGCTGCGGCTGCAGGAATTGCTCGCCCAGCTGGGTTACCTGCCGCTGACCTGGACGCCGGACCCGACCAGCCCTGCAGCTACCGACACGTCCGCCCAGTTGAGCGCTGCCTTCCACGCGCCGTCCGGGAAATTCCGCTGGCATGGTCATTACCCGCGCCTGCTGACCAGCATGTGGACGCCGGGAGCGCCGAACATGATCGACGTCGGTGCGATCAGGGCATTCGAGTCGGTGCAAGGGCTGACCATGGACGGCGTGGCCGGACCCACCGTCTGGCGGGACCTGATGCGCGCGGCAGCCAAGGGACACGACAACCCCAACGGGTACACCTACGCTGTCGCCAGCAAGGGCCTCCCGGAGACCCTGACCGTCTGGCACGACGGGCACGTGGTCCTGCAAACCCCCGCCAATACCGGGATATCGGTGGCGCCGACCGCTGACGGCACCTACCCGGTGTACGCGCGGCTGCCCTTCCAGATCATGAAGGGCACGAACCCGGATGGCAGCCAGTACGCCGACCCGGTGCAGAACGTGTCCTACTTCAACGGCGGCGACGCGGTGCACTACTTCCCGCGCGGGTCCTACGGATGGCCGCAGAGCCTGGGCTGCGTTGAGCTGCCGCTGGCGCAGTCGGCCGTGGCCTACCACTACCTGACCTACGGGAGCCTGGTCACGGTCTCGCCGACGTAGATTCGGGGGCGGCTCGTCACCGGGCCAGCCGCCAGACGACCTCCCCGTCGGCATACTCCGCGGTCGGGACCAGCCCGGCCCGCCGCGCGACGGCGGCCGATGCCGCGTGGTCAGGGTGGATCGCGGCGGTGATGGTCACGACGCCACGCTCCCGCAGCCAGCTGACCAGGGCCTGCGCGGACTCGGTGGCATATCCGCGGCCCTGCCAGGCGGCACCGACCACCCAGGCGACCGCAGCCCGCAGCCCGGGCGGCTCGGCCGTGACCGCGGCGGAGCCGGGCGGCTCGGCCGTCACCGCGGCGGAGCCGGGCGGCTCGGCCGTGACCGTGGCCTGGACGGTGCCGACCAGCCGCTGGTCTTCGCGCTGCCGGATGACCCAATTGAGCCAGCCCTCGCGGCGCGGCGGCGGCGGGCCGGCCGCCAGTCGCTGGTAGCGCTCGGTGAGCTCCGCCAGCGTGGCCGGGTTCCCGCCGGTGAACTGGTACAACTGCGGCGCGGCGAGCACCTGCACCATCTCCCGTGCGTGCCGCGCCGTCAGCGGCTCCAGAACGAGCCTGCTGGTCTGCAGCGGCTCGGCCGCCTGCCCGACCGGCGTCATGCTCGCGCGCCAATGGCCGGGCTGCGCCGCTCCAGCAAGATGACGTCCCGCCACCGGCCGTGGTGCCTGCCGAGCCGCTCGCGCGTGCCCACCACGCGGAATCCCGCGTCGCGGTGCAGCCGCAGGCTGGCCGCGTTCTCCGGGAAGATCCCCGACTCGATGGTCCAGATCCCGGCCGCTTCGGTCGAATCGATCAGCGCGCGGAGCAGGGTCGCCCCGACACCGCGGCCATGAGCGCCAGGGCGGACGTAGACCGAATGCTCGACCACGCCCGCGTACACGCAACGGCTGGACACCGCGGACACCGCGACCCAGCCGAGCACCTCACCGGACCCGCGGTCACGGGCCACGTAACGGTGATCAGGGAGCCTGGCCGCGTCAAAGGCCGCCCAGTCCGGCGCCTGCGTCTCGAAGCTGGCCTGCCCGGTATCCAGGCCGGCCTGGTAGATGGCCAGCACCGCGTCGGCGTGCGCGGCGGTCATCGGCTCGGTCAGGCATGCCGGGGCCGGGTGCGCCGCTGCTTCTGGATCCTTCGCCGGAGCCATTCGCCCTCGCCCTCCCGCTCTGCCGGACTCAACCATGGCGACGCCACGTCTCGGTGGATGGTAGCCGACCGGACGCGCCGTGAGCCCGCGATTATCCCCGGTCAGGGGACCGAGGGTGACGACACGGATGCGGTGTGCTATTCCCGTCATGTCAGGCAATCACGTACGGGAGGGATGGATGGCGGAGTCCGCGGTGACCTACCGCGAGGTGCTCGGCGTGCGCGAGTACCGGTACCTGTTCGCCGCCTGGGGCCTCTCGCTGGCCGGCGACCAGATGGCCAAGATCGCCCTGTCCTTCCTGGTCTTCGACGACACCCGGTTGACCGGCCTGGCCGCGGCCGCGTTCGCGATCTCCTACGCGCCCTGGGTCGTCGGCGGGCCGCTGCTCTCCTCGCTGGCCGACCGGCTCCCCCGGCGGACCGTGATGGTGTACTGCGACGCGGTGCGCGCGGTGCTGATCGGCGCCATGGTGCTGCCCGGCCTGCCCCCGGGCGTGCTGATCGCGATGATGTTCGCGGCCGGCCTGTTCCGCCCGCCGTTCCAGACCGCGCGGTCCGCCCTGCTGCCGGAAATCCTGCACGGCGACAGGTACGTCGCGGGCACCGCGCTGGACAGCATCATCTACCAGTTGTGCACGGTAGGCGGGTTTGCCGGCGGCGGGATACTCGTCGCGCTGCTCACCGCGCGCGGCGCGCTGGCCTTCGACGCGGTCACCTTCGCCGTGTCCGGGCTGCTGATCTACGCCCGCGTGGCCCGGCGTCCGGCGGCGGCCGGCGAGAGGAGGCAGCGCGGCCTCGCGGCCGGCGCGGTGGTTGTCCTCGGCGACCGGGTCCTGCGCGCGTATGTCCTGCTGTTCTGGCTGGCCTCCGGGTTCATGTACGCCAGCGAGGGCCTGGCTGCGCCGCTGTCCAGCCTGTACGGCCGGGGCCCGGGCACGGGCGGCCTGATCGTGGCCGCCGCTCCGCTCGGGATGAGCGTGACCAGCGCGGCGCTGCCCCGGCTGGTGCGGCCATCGGTCCGGCCGCGGCTGATCGTCCCGCTCGCCGCCTTCGGCTGCGCGGTGCTGGTGTTCGTGTGGCTCCGCCCGCCGCTGTGGGCACTGCTCGGGCTGCTGTGCGCGGCCGGCGTGGGCAGCACGTTCAGCACGCTGCTCAATCCGCTGTTCGGCCGGGCCGTGCCCGCCGCCTACCGGGGCCGGGCATTCGGCATCGCCGTGGCCGGCGTCAGCGCCACCCAGGGACTGGCGCAGATCCTGGCCGGCGTGATCGCGGCGCACCACGCCGCCACCTCGGTGATCGGGGCCAGCGGGGTCGCGGGTGTGGCCGCCGTGCTCGCGGTGGCCGCCATCTGGCCGCGCCAGCGCACTGCGGCGGGACAGCCGGCGCCAGCCGAGCCGGCCGGTCAGCCGGGCAGCGGAGGCACCAGGCCCGATTCCTCGCCCGGGCCGTCCAGGTAGCAGACCAGGTCCCGGCCCGCCTGCTTGGCCGCGTACAGGGCCATGTCGGCGCGGGCCAGCAGCGCGGTGAGATCCCGGGCCTGGGCGGGCAGAGCCGCGATTCCGATCGACACGGTCACCTGGCCCGCGGGTACTCCGGGGCCCGGATGATCGCCGGTCGGCACCGCCACCTGGAGCCCGGCGACGCTGTTCCGGAGCCGCTCGGCGACGTTGCGCGCGCGGGATGGCCCGGTGCCCGGCAGCAGCACCACGAACTCCTCGCCGCCGAACCGGCCGGCCACATCGTAGGTGCGCAGGTTGCCAGCGAACTCGCTGGCCACCGCCGCCAGCACGGCGTCCCCGGCCAGGTGGCCCCAGGTGTCGTTGACGCGCTTGAAATGGTCCAGGTCGGCGAGCAGGACCGACACCTCCTCGCGCCGGCGCAGCGCCCGCTCGACCTCCCGGCTGGCCAGCTCGTGCCACCAGGCGGCGGTGGCCAGCCCGGTCTTGGCGTCGGTGTGCGCGGCCCGCTGGAGCTGGGAGAACAGCAGCGTGCGCTGCAGCAGCGCAGCCACCGGGACGCCCGCCAGGATCAGCCACGGCGCCAGGGTGTAGCCCGCCGCGCCGAGCACGCCCAGGCAGATCGCGGCCGATTCGGTCAGGTACTGTGACGGCCCGCCGAACAGCTGCCGGGCCGTCGCCCCCGGCGTGGTCAGCGCGATGACCAGGGAGACCAGCGCGAAGTTGACCGCCAGCGCGATCGCCCCGGCCGCGAAGCAGGCCGCCAGCGCCGCCGAGTTCCTGGGCAGTCCGGGGGCACCGGCCGCACTCCCGGTTACCGCATGGAAGAAGACGCTGGCGGTCGCGTAGCCGAGAGCCACCGTGGCGGCGTTGTATATCCACCGGTGCGGGCTGTGGTGGACCACGCGCAGCCACAGCCAGGCATAGGTGAGGGCCACGAGCAGGCAGACGAGCCCGGGCGGGAACAGCAGCGCGGCGGGCAGGAACCACATCGCGTTGAGCGACTTGTGCGGGGTATCGCGGTGCCTCTCCCGGAACCGCTCGGCTCGCCGCGAGGATTCGACGCCGGCCGCCGCGCATGCGGCAAACCAGGCAATTCCCGCGATATCCCGCGCATGGATCGGGTAGAACAGCAGCAGCAGGACCGCCACGGTGACTGCGGCGCCATCAACCAGGAGGACGGCGGCCTGCACGCGGCGCGGAAGAGACCAGAAGGGCCAGTTACGGAACATCTTCGCGAAGCATCCGGGACGGTGCCATGTAACAACGTACGGTACACATCCGGCGACTGCTTGTCATGGCATACCTCGGTAACGACGCCGAACGCCCGCCCCGGACGCACCCCCGCGCCACGCGCGATACGGCAACAACATCCCCGGCGGAAGGAACGGATCATGCGCGACAACAACTGGCGCAGCTAACCGCTCGCTGCCCGGGGTTCAGCACGCCTGGGTCACGACTGCGTGACGTCCGGGCATCAGTATGTGCGGCCCTGGAGGCTCATCCCCCTGAAATGAGACAATCGCCGATAGGCGACAGGGTCCGCCGACGAAACTGGAGATGCCGCTGACGGTCCCGGCCAGCGGGAGGCAGCATGCTGCAGGGGTTGGCCCAGGCCCGCCGCGTGGCCGTGGTCGCGGCCCTGTGCGCGGTCGCCGCGATCGGGCTGCAGGCGCGGGCTGCCTTGCCGACCAAGGCGAGCGGCTTGGCGGCCGAGGCCAGCGGGCAGGCTTTCTACGACGTCATCGGCGCGGTCACCGGCGCCAGCGCGGTGGCCGGCATCGTGTTCTTGGTGATCTTGGCCCGGCTGCGCCGCAAGCGCAAGCGCAACCGCCGGCCGGATGCCACGCCGCTGCCGTGGTGGGGGCGGATGCTGGCCGTGCTGCTGGCGCTGGCCGTGATCAGCGGCCCCGTCGTGCTGATCTACCGCGCGCTGCAGCACCGGCGGCGAGAGCTGACCGCGCCTGCGCTGCCCGCGCTCCTGCATCGCCACCCGGCCGGCACCCTGGCCAATAACGCGTCGGGTAACTGGGCCTTCATAGCGGGGATGGCGTTCGCGGCGGTGGCGCTGATCACGGCCGCGGTACTGGCCCGCAGGCAGCAAAACGCGGCCGACTGGCCGGCCGCGGCCGGCGAAGCCCGAGCGCAAGCCTTCATTGCGGGCCGCGCTGTCGGCCGGCACCGCGGCCTTGCGCGAGGGGACCGATCCGCGGGCCGCGATCATCGCCTGCTACGCGGCGATGGAGCGGAGCCTGGCCGGCGCGGGAGCGGCGCCCGCCGCGGCGGACACCCCGGACGAGGTGCTCACCCGGGCGGCGTCCGGCGGCCTGATCCGCTCGGCCGCCGCGGGCGAGCTGACCGGGCTGTTCCGGCAGGCGCGTTACGGGCACCGTGACATGGCGGAGACCGAACGCGTGGCCGCGCAGGGCGCATTGACCCGGCTCCAGGCCGATCTGGGCGGCACGGGGTGAGGAAAGCGCGCAGCCGGGGGAACGCGCAGCCGGACGCAGCCGCCAGCGCCGCGCCGGGACGGCCGGGCGCGGCGGCCCCGGCCCGGGGCGAATCCGGACCGCTCGCGCGCAGCAGCGGGACCGGGGCCGGGACCGGGGCACCTGGGACGGTCGACGGCGTCGAGGGCGCAATCGCGCTGCCGCACCGGATCGTGGCGCTGACCGCGCTCACCTTGGTGTCGGCTGTCCTGCTGTCCGACGGCTACCTGGCGGCCGGGCCTGCCGGGTTCGTGGTCGCGGGCACCGTGCTGGCCCTGCTGGCGATGCTCGCCGCCCGGGCCATGATCAGTCCCGACGACGAGCCGCCGCCCAGGGCCGTTCGGGACAACCGCCGGTCCGGGGAGAGCAGCCAGGCGGATTTCCCGGCCTACCGGGAGATCACCTCCGACCTCTACTGGGCGGGCTCGTCGCGGCGGCACTACGACCACGGCCTCCGCTCCCGGCTGGCCGGGCTGCTGGACGCCCGGCTGGCGCAGCAGTACGGACTGGACGCCGCGGCCCAGCCGGATCGGGCCAGGGAGCTGGTCGGCGCGGAGCTGTGGCCGCTGGTTGACACGTCACAGCCGCCCTCGAACGACAGTCACGTCCCGGGCGTGAGCCTCGGCACGCTGGCCCGGATCGTGACCCGGCTGGAAGAGCTGTGACCGGCCCGCGCAACGGCCGGGCCGGCGACACCGCGCAGCAGTGCGCGCGGATCCTGGCCGAGGTGGAGCAGGTCATCGTGGGCAAGCGGGATCCGGTGACGATGGTGCTGCTGGGCATCCTCGCCGCCGGGCACATCCTGATCGAGGATCTGCCCGGGCTCGGCAAGACGCTGCTCGCCCGCACGTTCGCCGCCGCGCTCGGCCTGCAGTTCACCCGGGTCCAGTTCACCCCGGACATGCTGCCCTCCGACCTGACCGGGGCGCCCGTCCTGAACCCGCGCAGCGGGGAGCTCGCGTTCCGCCCCGGGCCGGTGTTCACCAACCTGCTGCTCGCCGACGAGATCAACCGGACCCCGCCGAAGACCCAGGCAGCGCTGCTGGAGGCGATGGCCGAGAGCCAGGTCAGCGTGGACGGCACCACCCACGTGCTCGCCGCGCCGTTCGTGGTGCTCGCCACCGACAACCCCATCGAGTACGAGGGCACCTACCCGCTGCCCGAGGCTCAGCTGGACCGGTTTACCGCCCGGGTCAGGCTGGGCTACCTGGACCACGACGGCGAGGCCGAGATGGTCCGGCGGCGGCTGGCCAGGGGCTCGGCGGCACTGCAGCCGCGCCAGGTGACCGATGCCGCCGGGGTGCTGGCCATGCGGGAGTCGCTGGAGGCGGTGCATCTCGATCCCGACGTGCTGGGCTACATCGTGAAGCTGGTCGCCGCCACCCGGGAGCATCCGAAGGTCATGGTCGGCGCCAGCCCGCGCGGGACGCTCGCCATCGTCCAGCTGGCCCGGGGTCACGCGGTGCTGGCCGGCCGCGAGTTCGTGGCGCCGGAGGACGTCAAGGCGGTCGCGGTGGCCGCGCTCGCGCACCGGCTCGTGCTCCGCCCGGAGATGTGGGTACGGCAGATCAGCGGGGAGGACATCGTCACCGAGCTGCTCGCCCTGGTGCCGGTGCCGCGGGCGCAGCCGGCCGCCGACGGGATCACCCGGTGAGACATCAGGTCAGCTGGCATCTCTCGCGCGGGACCAGGCGGCTGGCCACGATCGCGCTGCTGGCCCTGGCGGCCGCGCTGATCACCGGGCATGCCGGGCTGCTGCTGCTGGCCGCTCCCCTGCTCGCCGCGCTCGCGGCCGCCCCGCGCGCACGCCGGCCGGACGAGGTGAAGATCACCGCCGTGACTTCGGCACGCCGCTGCTTCGAGCGGGAGGACCTCGAGCTGAAGGTCACCGCCACCGCGGCCGGCCCGATGGAGGAAATCTCCTTCCAGCTCGAGCTACCCGCCGAGTTCGGCCTGGTGACGGGGGCGGCCACGCAGGTCATCCTGGACGCTGGCAGGGCGCAGGCCGCGTGGACGGTTCGGCCCGCCGTGTGGGGACGCCACCGGATCGGGCCGGTGCACGTGTCCTGCCGCAGCCGCGGCGGCACCTGGTCCACGGCGGTTGAGGCGCGCACCGAGCGCATCGACGTCTATCCCCGTCCGCCTGCCGTCAGGTCCAGGCTCGTCCCGCCCGAGCTGCTCCGCCGCATCGGCGAGCACGCCGGCCGGGCCGCGGGCGACGGCATCGAATTCGCCGCGGTCCGCGGCTACGTGCCCGGTGACCGGCTCAGGGACGTCAACTGGATGGTCACCAGCCGGCGCGGCGTCCTGCACGTCAACCAGCGGGCGGCGCAGCGGGCCGCCGACCTGGTCGTGATGGTCGACGCGTTCTCTGAGATCGGCCCGCCGGGTGATACCACCCTGGACGCTGCGGTGCGCGGCGCCGCCGCGCTGGCCACAACCTACCTGCGGACCGGCGACCGGGCCGGGATCGTCACGCTCGGCGGGATGCTCCGCTGGCTGGGCCCGGCGCCTGGCGAGCGACAGTTCTACCGGATCGTCGAGATGGTGCTGGGTGCCCGCTTCGCCAGCGACGTCACGCCCGACCTGGACCGCATACCGCGCACCGCGCTGCCGCCTGGCGCCCTGGTGGTCTTCTTCTCCCCGCTGCTCGACAAGCGCGCCCTCGGCGCCGTCGCCGACCTTCGCGAGCGCGGTTTCGCGCTGGTCGTGGTGGACGTGCTGCGCCGGGAGCCGCCGGGCCTGGCCCGGTCCCGGATGTCGGATCTGGCGCTGCGGATTCTGGCGGCTGGACCGGGAGGCGCTGCGGTTCAGGCTGGACGGCGCCGGGATCCCGATAATCAGCTGGCCCGCCGACGAGGAACTGGACGCCGTCATGGCTCCGGTCAGGCGGGTACCGGCCGCAGCGAGGCGGCGGTGATGCGGGTCGCCACGGCGCTGGCCGGGATCGTGCTGGTGCTCGTCCCGGTGGCCGCCGAGCCCGCCTGGGCGTATCCGGTCGCCGTGGCCGGCCTGATCTGCGCGCTCATCACCCTGTGGCCGCAGCACGGCCTGAACGCGGCCCGCCGCCTGCGGGCGGCGATCCGGCGCCGCAGGGCAGCGGGCCACGGGGATTCAGCGGCCGGCGCGCAGGAAACGCCAGCCGCCGGCGCAGCCGGACACGCGATCGGGCCGCCCGGGCTGGAAGCGCCCAGCGGCACCGGGGCGGCGGTCGGCGGGGTGCGGGAGGTGGCCGGGACGGCGGCCGCGGTCGCCGCGATCGCGGGATGCGCGGCCTCGCGTCTGGACACCGCCGCGATGGCGGCCGAGGGGCTGCTCCTGCTCGTCTTCGTGCTGCTGCTCGGCCGCCCGGCCGGCCTGGCCGGCGGTGCCGTCTGGACCTGGCTGCGGCTGCGGCTGCCGGCCGTGCTGGCCGGCGTCGCCGTGACCGGCATCGTGCTGGCCGCCCTGGCCACGGTGCCCGGCGCCTCGCCGTGGCTTGCCCTGAGCGGGCTGGTCGCCGTCGTGGCCGCCTACGTCGTCGCGCCGCCCCGCAGCCGTTCCGGCGGCCCGGGTCCCGGCTAGCCGACGGTGGCGGGCAGCCCGCTCAGCGCGTCGGCGAGCGCCTGCTCCGGCAGCTCGAAGTCCTTCACTTGGCCGGCCTGGTAGTTCGCATAGGCGGTCAGGTCCAGCAGGCCGTGACCGCACAGCGCGGTCAGGATAACCTTCTCCTCGCCGGTTTCCTTGCAGCGCAGCGCCTCCTCGATGCAGGCGGCCAGCGCGTGCGTCGGCTCGGGCGCGGGCAGGATGCCCTCGGCCCGGGCGAACCGCAGCCCGGCCGCGAAGCACTCGGACTGCGGCTTGGCCACCGCCTCGATCAGGCCCAGCTCGTAGATGTGCGACAGCAGCGGTGACATGCCGTGGTAGCGCAGGCCGCCGGCGTGGATCGGATCCGGCACGAAATCGTGGCCGAGCGTGTGCATCTTGAGCAGCGGGGTGAGCCCGGCCGTGTCGCCGAAGTCGTAGGCGTACACGCCGCGGGTGAACGACGGGCACGCGGCCGGCTCGACGGCCCGGATGACCGGGCTCATCCGGCCGGCCATCTTCTCCCGCAGGAACGGGAAGGCCAGCCCGGCGAAGTTCGAGCCGCCGCCGGTGCAGCCGACGATCAGGTCGGGCACGTCGCCGGCCTGCGCGAGCTGCTTCAGCGCCTCCTCGCCGATGACAGTCTGGTGCATCAGCACGTGATTCAGCACGCTGCCGAGCGAGTACCGCGCGGCGGCGTCGCCCGCCGCCTTCTCCACCGCCTCGCTGATCGCGATGCCCAGGCTGCCGGGCGAGTCCGGGTGCTCGGCCAGCACCGCCCGGCCCGAGGAGGTCTCCGGGGACGGGCTGGGATGCACGGTCGCCCCGTAGGCCTCCATCAGCATCTTGCGGTACGGCTTCTGGTCATACGAGGCGCGCACCATCCACACCTCGAGATCCAGGCCGAAGGCCGCGGCCGCGAACGACAGCGCGCTGCCCCACTGGCCGGCCCCGGTCTCGGTGGTCAGCCGCCGCACCCCCTCGGCCGCGTTGTAGTACGCCTGCGGCACCGCGGTATTGGGCTTGTGCGAGCCTGCCGGACTGCCGCCTTCGTACTTGTAGTAGATCCGCGCGGGGGTGCCGAGGTCACGTTCCAGCCGCCGGGCGCGGTGCAGCGGGGTGGGACGCCAGAGCCGGTAGACGTCGAGGACGTCGTCGGGGATGTCGATGCGGGTGTCCGCCGACACCTCCTGCGCGATCAGCGCGAGCGGGAACAACGGCGCCAGGTCGTCGGGGCCGATCGGCTGCCCGGTGCCCGGGTGCAGCGGCGGCGGGGGCGGGGCAGGCAGGTCCGGCACGATGTTGTACCACTGCCTGGGCAGATCGGATTCGGTGAGCACGTACTTGACCTGGCGATCCATGACTGCCTCCGGCTGGCCGCGGTGACGAAGGTCACCCAGGGCCCTGACGATAGCAAGCCGGTCGCCGGCCGCGCTGGGTGACCGGCCGCCGCCGGCCGCCGGTCACCGGCCCACGGTGCTCAGGGCAGCCGGACCACCGCACGGGCCCGGCCGAGCACCTTGATGCCGGCCGACCTCGCGGTGACCGCGAGCGCCACCCGGTTGTCGTCGAGCTTCTCCTCGACGGTGCCGCTGACCTCGATCGTCGCGCCGTGGTCGTCGTCGGCAACCACGACAGGCGCGGTGAACCTCACGCCGAACTCCAGCACCGTCCCGAAGTCGCCGGCCCAGTCGGTCACGAACCGGCCCGCCTGGGCCATCGTGAACATGCCGTGCGCGATGACGTTCGGCAGGCCGACCGAGCGGGCGATCCGCTCGTTCCAGTGGATGACGTTGAAATCGCCGGACGCGCCCGCGTACTTGACCAGGCTGAGCCGGGTGGCCGGATAGCTCACGGCCGGGATCTCGGCTGCCCTCCGCCACGTCCGCATAGGTTAGCTTCACGCTGCCTCCCGGCTCCGCCCGACCGCTAGCCGCGCTCGACCAGCGTCGAGTACGCGGTGCACACGTACTCGCCGGCCACCGTATGGATGTCTGTCCTGGTGCTGAGCATAACCAGGCGCCCGGTCTCCCTGATGTCGGAGATCGTGGACGTCGCGGTGAGCACGTCGCCCGCGCCGATCGGCCGGGCGTACTCGAACCGCTGCTCCCCGTGCACGACCATGGCGTAGTTGACCCCCAGTCCCGGGTCGCCGACTACCCGGCCGCTGCTGGCCATGCTGATCACGATGGCGAACGTCGGCGGCGCGATCACGTCCGGGTGGCCGGCCGCGCGGGCGGCATCGCGGTCGCGGTAGAGCGGGTTCGGGTCGCCTATCGCGTCGGCGAATTCGGCAATCTTGACCCGACTGACCTCGTAGGGCTCACCGGCGGGAAACGTCCGGCCGATGTAATCCTTGTTGATGGCCATCGCGGGCCAGCCGCTAGCGGGTCTCGCGGTGCGGCCGGTGGCAGCGGCAGTTGGGGCAGTACTTTTTCAGTTCCATCCGGTCCGGGTCGTTTCGCCGGTTCTTCCGGGTGATGTAGTTGCGGTGCTTGCACTCCTGGCATGCCAGAGTGATCTTGGGCCTGACGTCAGTAGCGGCCACTTGGAGTGCCTTTCTTCCAGATCAACAACGACAATCGGGCGGAGCTCCCGGAAATCCGGAGGCCCCTCTGGGGGCCGGGGGACGCCCTTCGGGGTTCCGGGGAGTCACCCTCAGAAGCCCCGGAGAGGTACCCCTCGGGGGGGTTCCGGGGGGTCGCACCGGGGGATGTCCCGGCAGCAGCCCCTCGGGGGGTTCCGGGGGGTCGCACCGGAGGATGTCCCGGCAGCAGCCCCTCGGGGGGTTCCGGGGGGTCGCCCCCCCGGGCAATACCAAGCAGCCGCGAAGTCGGCCCAGGGGCCGACGAGCAGCATGCTCGTAGCGGAGGCCGGACTTGAACCGGCGACACAGCGATTATGAGCCGCTTGCTCTGCCTGACTGAGCTACTCCGCCACTTCCCCGCGCCGGTCAGCACGCCGATGGCGAGCGGGAGCTGCGGGGCCTGACCTAGCCTACCGGGATCCGCCGGGTTCCCGCTTCGGTGCCCCGCCGGCCTCGGCGAGAACGGTCGTTCTGGGATAAGCCGAAGAGCACGAGATTTGTTCCGAACGGCACAGGCCGGCGTTGTCACACGCCGCCGAGCCCGAGCAGCAGGCCGCCGTCGGTCACGGCCGGCGAACTGGTCAAGAACAGCACGGTACCGCCGACCGGGGCGCGGATCTCCTCCAGCACCGTCGCGCCGTCGATGCTGGTCACCGTGCCGACGACCTGCCCTTCGCCGACGTCCTCGCCGACCTGGGCCCGCGGTTCCCACCAGCCCGCCGTGCGGCAGTACAGCCAGTCGAAGTTGCGCAGGAAGCTCGGCGCCCTGTCGTCCTCCCAGTGCGCTCCGCCGCGCGACATGCCCAGCATGTCCAGCACCCGGTACAGCCCGCGCAGGTGCAGTTCGACGGCGGTGCCATCCACCAGCCCGCAACCGCCGGCCTCGGCGATGATGGCCGGCACGCCGATCGCCGCGGCCGCCGAGCTGGTCATGCCGGTCAGGGGCCGGCCGGGCTTGCGCTGCTGGCGGACCACGTAGCGGAGCCCGTACGCGGTGGCCAGCTCACGCGCCCGGGCCTGGGCCGGCCCGGCGTGGTAGAGCGTGAACGGCTCCAGTGCCTCGACCAGGTCACCGGCGTGCACGTCCACGACCGCGTCCGAGCCTTCGATGAGCTGGCTGAACGCCGCGTGCGCCAGCCGCTCGGTGAACGTCCCCGCCGGGTTGCCCGGGAAGCACCGGTTCAGGTTCTTGCCGTCCTCGGGGGTGACGAACGGGCTTCTCGCCCAGAACGCGGGCAGGTTCAGCACCGGCACGGCCAGCACCCGGCCGCGCAGGCGGGCGGGGTCCAGCTCGGTGATCCAGCGGCGCACCGCAGCCATCGGCGCGTACTCGCAGCCGTGCACCCCCGCGATCACGGTCAGCCTGGGGCCGTCGAGCGCGCCGGTGACCTCCGCGGCGGGTACCTCGAGCCCGGCCAGATCCAGCGTTCGGCGGGTCATCGTCGCTGCCATGGGCCTGGTCCCTTCGTCGTGGCCGGCCGTTTGCTGCCAGTCTGGCCCCGGACAGGCCCGTTGCAGGCGGACACCATGAAGATCTTCGTGTCAAGCGGCACGGAAGGCACCGAGGGCGTCGCCGGGTGGGAGCAGCGCACCGGCAACGGCCCGCGGGCCGCGGCCGGGCGGCTGCTCGGCCCGCGGCGGGGGACAGCTCGGCCCGCAGGCCGCGTCCACGGCAGCTGCTGCTCGCCGAAGTCGGGGCCGCCATCGAGGCGCGCTGGCTGGAGCGGCACCGAGATCGTGGCCGACGACTCTCGCGCGGGCGGCGTGAGCGGCTGGCGCCTGCCCGTTCGGAAGGATCTTGAGATTTACCCGGCGGACGGCGGCTCGTGAACCTTGCCGTCGGCGACAGCGGCGGCGGCAGCGCGAGGCGCGATCTCCTGCCCGTCGCGGCGGTCGGGTACCGGCCTGCCGACCAGCTGGTAGATGGCCTCGCCGTCGACTGTCTCCTTGTCCAGCAGCAGGTTGGTGAGCTTGTGCAGATCACCGCGGTGGGCGCTGATGAGGCTGGTGGCCTGCTCCTCCGCCTCCCGGAGCAGCCGGGCGACCTCACCGTCGATCGCTGCCTGGGTGGCCTCGGCGAACGGCCGGCTGGACACCGGGGCGCCGCCGCCGCCGAGGAACACCGAGCCGCCTTCGGGGTAGCCGACCGGGCCGAGCTTGGGGGACAGGCCGAATTCGCGGACCATCTTGACGGCCAGCTCGGTCGCCGAGGCCAGGTCGTTCGCCGCCCCGGTAGAGCCCTGCCCGAGCTCGACGATCTCGGCCGCGCGGCCGCCGAGCCGCACCCGCAGCGAATCGGTGAGGTAGTCCTCGCCGTACATGTGCCGCTCCACCAGCGGCAGCTGCTCGGTGACGCCGAGTGTCTGCCCGGCGGGCAGGATGGTGACCTTCTCCACCGGGTCGGCGTGATCGGAGAGCACGGCGACCAGCGCGTGGCCGGACTCGTGCACCGCGACGGCGTGTTTCTCCTCGGGCAGCAGCACGTTGGAGCCTTCCCTGCGGCCGAGCAGGAGCCGGTCCCGAGCCGCGCTGAAATCCTCGGCGCTCAGCACGTCGCGGCCCGCGCGGACGGCGTTGATCGCCGCCTCGTTGACCAGGTTGGCCAGGTCGGCGCCGGAGAAGCCCGGCGTGCCGCGCGCTACGATGTCGAGGTCCACGTCGGGTGCGAGCTTCTTGTCCCGGGAGTGCACCTCGAGGATGGCCTTCCGTTCGGCCTGGGTCGGCAGCGGGATCGTGACCTGCCGGTCGAACCGGCCAGGCCGTAGCAGCGCCGGGTCGAGCACCTCGGGACGGTTGGTCGCGGCGAGCACGACGATGCCCTGCGCCATCTCGAACCCGTCCATCTCCGCGAGCAGCTGGTTGAGCGTCTGCTCGCGCTCGTCGTTGGCGACGACCGCCGAGCCGCCGCGGCGCTGGCCGATGGCGTCGATCTCATCGATGAAGATGATGGCGGGGGCGCGCTTGCGCGCTTCGCTGAACAGGTCCCTGACCCGGGCCGCGCCGACCCCGACGAACAACTCGACGAAGCTGGAGCCGGTGACGGAGAAGAACGGCACGTCCGCCTCGCCGGCCACCGCGCGGGCCAGCAGGGTCTTGCCGGTGCCGGGCGGCCCCACCATCAGCACGCCGCGCGGGGTCATCGCGCCGGCCCGCCGGTAGCGCTCCGGGTGGCGCAGGAAGTCCACCACCTCGGCGATCTCCGCCTTGGCGCCCTCGTACCCGGCGACGTCGCTGAACTTGGTCGTCGGCCGCTCGGCGTCGAAGACCTTCGCCCGGGACTTGCCGGCGCTGAGCACCCCGCCGAGCGCGCCGCCGCCGCCCGCGGCGCCGCGCGACAGCCGCCGCCAGAAGTACAGCGGTAGCAGGAAGATAGCCAGCAGGATCAGCCAGGACACCAGCACGGACCCGAACCCGGAACTCGGCTCCGAGGCCGTGATCTCCACGCCTGCGGCCTGCAGCTTGGTCGTCAGCGTGGTCCCGGCCAGCTGGACCGGGATCACCGTGGTGTAGTCCGTGCCGTTCTTGAGGGTGCCGTTGGCCGGAGCGTTCGTCGTGCTGCTCGACCCGATGGTGACGGTCTTCACCTTGTGCGCGTTCACGTCGGACAGGAACTGCGAGTAGGTCAGGGTGACCGTCGGGGTGGTGTGGATGGCGGGCAGGAAGAACCACGCCAGCAGGACGAGGCCGATCGCGATAGGCCAGAGCCAGTGCCGCCAAGCTGGAGGCGGCGGCGGGGCCATGGGGGTGGGCCGGTCACGTTCCGGCGGGGGGATCGGCTGCTTGCTCATGCATCATTCTTACGGGCGAATGCCGCAAATTGCCACTTGGGCTGTTCGGCTGTCCTGCCGTCCGGCCCAGCCCGGGCAACCCTGCAGCGTGCGGGCTCACCGGCCGCCGGGCGCCCACGGGTCGTAGTCCACCTCGAGTTCCTCCTGGGCCGGCCGTTCGGTCTCGGGTACGTGCTGCAGGTTGATCCGGATCCGGGTCCAGGTGGAGCTGCGGCCGCGCATGGTGTCGACGAGCACATCCTCGGGCGCCAGCTGCGGCCATACGGACGCATGGCGCGCCTTCCACCGCTCCAGCCCCTCCATCGCCGCTGCCTTCGTGGCGGCGCGGGCGACCTCGATCAACGGCATGGACGAGCGGCGTCGCCCGGTGGGCCCGGCGGACTTACCCGGGGCCGGCGGCGGAACGCCCGGGGCGCGGGCAGCCGAGACTGCGGGGGCCCGGAGGGCCGAGACGCCTGGGGCCCGGGCGGCCGAGATGTCCGGGGCCGGGGCGGTCCCGCCGCGGCGGCGCTTGGACGGCTGGACCCGCGGCTCCTCGCCGGCCTGCCTGACGAAGTGCGGCGGCCAGGGGGCGTCGGGCAGCCCGGCCGCCTCGTCGCCGGCGGCCCGCTCGAGCAGCAGTTCCAGGGAGCCGGCGGCGTCGTCCATCTCCGCCCACGGATCGCCGGACTGGGCGAATCGCGCGGGAACGGTGTCGATGGTGAATGCGGCCGGATCGCAGCCGGGTACCTCCGCCCAGCTGAGCGGGGTGGAAACCCGCGCGTCCGGCACGGGCCGCACCGAGTATGCGGACGCGACGGTCCGGTCCTTCGCGTTCTGGTTGTAATCGACGAAGACGCCGCGGCGTTCTTCCTTCCACCACTTGCTCGTCGCCTGATCCGGCGCCCTGCGCTCGATTTCCCTGGCCAGCGCGACGGCGGCCCGGCGGACGTCGCTGAACGGCCAGCGCGGCTCGATCCGGGCGTAGACGTGGAATCCGCGCGAGCCCGAGGTCTTGGGCCAGCCCGCCAGGCCGAAGCTCTCCAGCGCCTCCTTGGCGACCAGGGCCACGTCCAGGATCTGCTGCCACCCCACCCCCGGCACCGGGTCGAGATCCACCCGGAGCTCGTCCGGGTGATCAAGATCGCTCGCGAGCACCGGGTGCGGGTTGAGGTCGATGCAGCCGAGGTTGCCCGCCCAGGCCAGCGCGGCCGCGTCGCGGGCCACGACCTCCTCGGCGGTGCGGCCGGACGGGAACCGCAGCTCGACCGTCTCGATCCACGCCGGGCGGTTCGCCGGCGCCCGCTTCTGGAAGAACGCCTCCCCGTCGGCACCGTGCACGAAGCGCTTCAGCACCATGGGCCGGCCCGCCACCCCGCGGAGCGCGCCCTCGGCCACCGACAGGTAGTAGCGGATGAGATCGAGCTTGGTGTGCCCGGTGGCAGGAAAGAAGATCTTGTGCGGGTTGCTGACGCTGACCGTGCGCCCCGCGACCTCCAAGATCATCTTTTCGTCGGCCATGGCGTCACTTTACGTGACGACCTGCCCGGGCTCCCGGCCGCGCATGCCGACGACGGCCGCAACGGCCGGGCGGGGCGGGCTGCCCGCCGGCTGGCTGGCCGCCGCTCACCTCCGGTCCGGCGCCCGCCGCGAGAGATCGCGCTGAGCAACCCTCGGATTACAAGCTCGTCATGATCCTTGACCCACATCCCGCCCACGTGGGCGGCGGCATCCGCCCCGGCGCCAGGTCATTGCGGGACGACAGCCAGGTCGTTAGGGTCCCTAAAGGGATTTTTGTCATCGCCCCTAAGGAGGCGCATGGTGCTTAAGAGACGCAGAACGTCAGTGACGGCCGCCGGAGCGGCCGCTCTTCTGTGTGTGGCCACGGTCAGCGGGGCCGTCGGCGCGTCGGCCGCGGCAGCGGCCACGTCCGGCCGGACGATCCTCGCGGGGAGCCTCGTCCTGGCCAAGGCCCGCCAGCATCCGGTCGGCGCCGTGGCCAAGTCCGCCGGGATGGACTTCGACCTGGTGCTGAAGCTGCGAGACGCGGCCGGGGCGCAGGCGCTGGTGAAAGCGGTCAGCACCCCCGGCAGCGCCTAGCTACCGGCACTACCTCACCACGGCACAGTGGGAGTCGAGGTTCTCGCCGGCCGCGAGCGAGGTCAGCAGCGCCCGTGCATGGCTTCGCAGCGAAGGCTTCAAGGTCGGCGCGGTCTCCAAGGACCGCATCACCATCTCCGCGTCCGGCACGGCCACCCAGGTGGAGCGGGCGTTCCAGACCAGGCTCGGAAACTACCGGCTGAACGGCCGTACCGTGCGACTGGCCGCGAAGGAGATGTCGGTCCCCGCGTCGATCGGCCGCAGCGTGGCCGGCACCATGGGCATCAACCAGAACGTCGCCACCCCGAACGATGCCGCCAGCGCCGCGGCGACCCGGGCGTCGGGCACGAACCCGTTCCCGCCCGCACCGGCCGCCTTCATCACGGCTAAGCCGTGCGGCGCCTACTACAACCAGAAAATAGCGACGGTCACGCCGCCGTTCGGGCAGGGCTACCCGAACAAGGCGCCCTACAACGTGTGCGGCTACAAGCCCGGCCAGTTCCGCTCGGCCTACAACGTGGGGTCGTCCAGCACCGGCAAGGGCGTCACTGTGGCCATCATCGACGCCTACGGCTCGGCGACGATCGCTAGCGACGCGACCCGTTACTTCAAGATGAACGACCCGGGCAACCCGTTCGCCAACGCGCACTTCAGCCAGCTCCTGGCGACTCCGTTCAACCAGGAGTCTGCGTGCGCTGCCAGCGGCTGGCTGACCGAGCAGGCGATCGACGTCGAGGCGGTCCACTCGACCGCACCAAACGCCCACATCCTGTATGTCGGCGCCAAGAACTGCTTCAACACGGGCCTTTTCGCTGCCGAGCAGAACGTCATCGACAACCGGCTGGCCGACGTGGTCACGAACTCGTGGGGCGACGACGCCGGAGACCTGCTGGACACCCCCGCGACCAAGACGGCCTACGACAGCATATTCATGCTCGCCGCCACGACCGGGATGACGATCCAGTTCTCCTCCGGCGACAACGGCGACAACTTCAACCTGTTCGGCTTCTCGTCGGCCGATTACCCGACGGAGAGCCCCTTCGTCACCTCAGTGGGTGGCACGTCGCTCCAGGTGGGAAAGAACGGCCAGCAGATCGGCCAGCTCGGCTGGGCCACCGGCCGCTCGTTCAAGTGCACGGCCAACGCCGTGGGCATCTTCCCCGGCTGCACCAAGTTGACCCTGAACACCTGGCTGCCGGTGTCCTATGACGGTGGCGGCGGCGGGTTCACCAGCTACAACTACACCCAGCCGTGGTACCAGGCGCCCGTCGTGCCCTCCTCGCTCGCGCTGCGCAACGAGAACATACTCGGGCCGACCCCGATGCGGGTGGATCCGGATATCTCGATGGACGCCGACCCCTCGACCGGGTTCCTCATCGGCCTGCACCAGACCTTCCCGAACGGGAAGGCGCTGTACTCGCAGACCCGATACGGCGGGACGAGCCTGGCCTCGCCGCTGCTGGCTGGCGTGATCGCGGACGCGGACCAGGTCGCGATCGATGCCGGCGGTGCCGCCGTCGGGTTCCTCAACCCGGCGATCTACCGCCTCAACACCGTGTCGGGCGCGATCGGCGACGTCCTGCCCGGCGGCAACCAGAGCCAGCTCCGGGTGGACCACGCCGCCACGTACCTTGGTGCGGGCGCGAAGGGTTTCCTCGACTCGTTCCGTGAGCTCACCTACGAGGGCCCCATCGTCTACTGCGACGCGACCGGCAACTGCGCCTCGCGCCCCAATACGCTCAGCACGGCCAAGGGCTATGACAGCATGACCGGGCTCGGCGCACCTGGATCCCACTTCGTCACCGATCTAGCCAAGCCCTAGTCCAGGGCTACACACCCGATCACGTGGCGGCCCGCCGGGCACCTGACGGTGCCGGCGGGCCGTCACGTCGGGCCCTGGCTCAGGATCTCGGCGAGGTCGAAACTGACCGGCTCCTCGAGCTGGGCGTAGGTGCACGACCGGGGCTCGCGGTCCGGGCGCCACCGGACGAACTGCGTGGTGTGCCGGAACCGCGGTCCCTCCATGTGGTCGTACCGGACCTCGACGACGCGCCGCGGCGACAGCGGGACGAAGGACAGGTCCTTGCCAGCGTTCCACCGGCTGGCCTCCGCCTTGCGCGGGGTCCGGGTGCCCGCCTCTTGCCTGGCCCAGTTCCACGGGTGGTCATCGAAGGTGGTGACCAGGGGCTGCAGTTCGGTGAACAGCTCCCGCCTGCGCGCCATCGGGAAGGCGCCGACGACGCCGACGCTGGCCAGGTCGCCGGAATCTGTGAACAGGCCGAGCAGCAGCGAGCCGATGGCGTCCGCGCCGCTTTTGTGCAGCCGGTACCCGGCGACGACGCAGTCCGCGGTGCGCTCATGCTTGATCTTGAGCATGGCGCGCTTATCCGGCTGGTAGGTCACGCTGAGCGGCTTGGCGATCAGCCCGTCGAGTCCGGCGCCCTCGAACTGGCGGAACCATCCGGTGGCCTGGTCACGGTCGCTGGTCACCGGGGTCAGGTGGATCGGCGACCGCGCCCCGGCGAGGGCGCCCTCCAGCGCGGCCCGGCGCTGCGCGAACGGCTGCCCGGTGAGATCGGCGTCGCCGAGGGCGAGCAGGTCGAAGGCGACGAAGTGGGCCGGCGTCTGCTCGGCGAGCAGGTCGACCCGGCTGGCCGCCGGGTGGATCCGTTGCAGCAGCGCATCGAAGTCCAGCCGCCTGCCTTCGGCGTCCGGTACCACGATCTCGCCGTCGATCACGCAGCGTTCCGGCAGGTTCGCCAGGATGGCCGCGACGATCTCAGGGAAGTAGCGGGTCATCGGCCGCTCGTTCCGGCTGCCGATCTCGACCTCGCCGCGGTCTCTGAAGACGATCGACCTGAAGCCGTCCCACTTGGGCTCGAAGCAGTAGGGGCCGTCGGGAATCGTCTCGACCGGCTTGGCCAGCATCGGCGCGACGGGCGGGTTCACGGGAAGGCGCATGGCCCTATCTTCCCCGCTGCGGACCGGTACCGGGCCGCGCGGTACCGGTGACCGGGCCCGGCTGCTCTCTGGTCACCCCGGCCGGATCCTTGTCCGTCCGCAGCCCGCGGTAGGACGGGGCGCGCATCCGGCCCGCCTGTGTCCACCCGGCGAAGGCCACCTGGACCACCAGCCGCGGCTCTACCCACTGGGCGCCGCGCGCCTGTGCTGCCGGGACGGGCGTATCGAACGGGCAGGTCGCCCTGCGCAGCGGGGCGAGTTGGCGATCGAGCAGTCGCAGCGACTGGGCGTTGAACCCGGTACCGACCCGCCCGGCGTAGGTCAGGCCCGCCGCGGACTGGACGCCGATGAGCAGCGAGCCGATCGTCCCGGCCCGGTTGCCCTTGCCCGGGCTGATGCCGCCGACCACGGCCTCCTGGCTGAACTCGGGCTTGACCTTGCGCCAGTCGGCCGACCGGGCGCCGGGCCGGTAGCGGGCATCAAGCCGCTTGGCCACGACCCCTTCCAGGCCCTGGGCCACGCCGGCCGCCAGCACGTCCTCCCCTGCTGCGTCGGTGAAAGCCGGCGGGGTCTGCCACGACGGGCCGGACAGCGCCAGGCCGTCAAGCAGCTCGCGCCGCTGCCGGTACGGCAGCTCGAGCGTGGGCCGCCAGTCGAGGTACAGCAGGTCGAACACCACATAGGTCACCGGAGTCCGGCGGGCCAGCCGCGCCGCATCGGCGGCTGAGGTCACGTGCATCCGGGGCTGCAGTGCCTCGAAGCTCGGCCGGCCCTCGTCGAACGCCACGATCTCGCCGTCCAGCACGACCGTCCGGGAGCCGGCCGCCGGCCCGAGCCCGCGCAGCTCCGGGTAGGCGACGGTCACGTCCTTGCCCGAGCGCGATACGAGCCGGAGGAGCTGGCCGCCGCGCAGGTAGGCGGAGGTCCGCACCCCGTCCCACTTCATCTCGTACGCCCAGCCGGCATCGTCTCGCGGCAGCTCGGAGCTGGTGGCCAGCATCGGCGGCACCCAGTCCGGCAGTGCCACCCGCTCCCGGTGGATCATCCAGTCATCGTCGCGGGTACGGTACAGCGCGTACCCGCCGGACAGGCGGCTGCCGTGCAGCACCACCTTGACCTCGCCCGGCGCCCACTTCACCAGCTCGTAGCGGCCGCGATCGGTGATCGTGACGGTTCCGGCGCCGTACTCACCGCGCGGGATGACCCCGCTGAACCCTGCGTAGGCCAGCGGATGGTCCTCGGTGCGGCGGGCGAAATGGTCGCGGGCCGGGTCGTCGGGAACGCCCTTCGGCACCGCCCACGAGACGAGCACGCCCCCGTGCTCCAGGCGGAAATCCCAGTGCAGCGCGCGGGCATGATGCTCCTGCACCACGAAGATGCCGCCGGGGACGGGCAGGCCGGCCGCGGCCGCCGGCCCGCCGGCCGCGGCCGGCATGGGCTCCGGGGTGCGCGCCGCATTCCGCTTGCGCCGGTACTCCTCGAGGCTCACCGGCCCGGCCTCCCCGGATCCCGGGCACGCGGGCCGGCCGGGGCAGACCGCCGCCGTGGCGCGTGCTCGGTCATGATGATCTCCTCCTACCCGCTCGCGGATACCCGGTCACGCCTACTATCCGGAGCATCCGCGCACCATTACAGTGACCCCAGGACGGCACCGGGACAAGGCACCCGCCCGATGCACCGAAGGGGTGACAGCGTGGCAACTGCGCCGGACGAAGCCTCGCCGGGCAATGCCGACGCGACCGGCGAGTCCCGGGTGTTCCGGCGCGGCGGGATTTCCTACGTCCGCATTCCCGCCCGGGATGCCCGGCAGTCCGCGGCGTTCTACCGGGCGGTGTTCGGCTGGAAGGTGGGCGGTGATCCCGACTCCCCCAGCTTCGAGGACGGCACCGGGCACGTGATCGGTCACTGGGTGACCGACCTGCGGGTGGCCGGCGAGGCTGGCGTACTGCCGTACATCTACGTGGACCGGGTGGACGACACCCTCTGGCAGGTCAACGAGCACGGCGGCGGTGTCGTCAGGACGCCGTACCCGGAGGGGGACCTGTGGGTCGCGACCTTCCGCGACCCGGCGGGCAACGTGCTCGGGGTCTGGCAGCGCGGCCCGCGGCAGTGACGTAGCGCCCTGCAGGCCGGCTCGCTCCCGGGAAGGTGCGCACGTGACATCCTGGTCGCGAATCCGATCCGGAACGCTCACCGGAGCGCACCTGGCGGCTGGACGGGACTGCCCGGAACATCGCGGGCATTGCCTGCCGGGATGGGCGAACCTACGATCTCGGTAGTGACGTCCAGGATGCAGAGCGCGAGCCCGCGGGCGCTGCGCGGGATCGCCGCGCTCGCCACCGTCATCGTCCTCGGCTGCGGCCCGGCCGCCGCCGGCGCCACCGCGACCGCCGCCGCCACCGTGACCGCTACCACCACCACCGCCGGCACCACCGCGGCCAGTACGGTCACCAGGCCGCCGAACGCGCCCGCGTCGATCAGGATCGGCCAGGTCAGCCTGCGCCGGTGCCGGCAGAAGCTGCTGTCCTACTGCGGCCGGATCGCGGTGCCGCTGGACTACTCCTCGCCGGCCAGCCCGGACATCGGGATCGGCTTCCGCTGGCTGCCCGCCACCGGGCACCCGACCGGAGTGATCCTGGCCGTGGAGGGCGGCCCGGGCTTCTCCTCAGCCGGCTCGCAGAACCTGTACCTCGCGATGGCAGGCTCGCTGCTGCGCAGCCGCGACATGCTGCTGGTCAACCTGCGCGGCACCGGCAACTCCACGCCGGTGAACTGCCCGGGGCTTGAGCGGGCCTGCCCAGGCAGCATGGGACCAGGTTCAACCACCTGGTAGCGGCCTGCGGGCGCCAGCTCAACCACACCTGGCGGTACCGGGGCGGCGGCTGGGTACACGCCTCCGACCTGTTCAACACCGCGTACTCGGCCCGGGACGTCGCGGAGGTGCTGCGGCACCTGAAGCTGGGCCGCGTTGACCTGTACGGCGACTCCTACGGAAGCTGGTTCTCCCAGGTGTTCGCGTCCCGGTACCCGGGCCTGCTGCGCTCGGTGACGCTCGACTCTACCTACCAGGTGCTCGACCTCGACCCCTGGTACACCACGACGGTTGTCACCGCACGGCGCGCGTTCAACGCCGCATGCCGGCTGTCCAGGCCGTGCGCGCGGGCCGGAACCGGCTCGTCCTGGGCGCGCATCGGGCAGCTCGCCAGGCGGCTGAGCCAGTCGCCGGTGACCGGCTACACCACGTCCGCGGCCGGCACCAGGACCCGCGTCACGGTGACCGCGCTCACCCTGGTGAACCTGGTGAACAACGCCGGCTTCGACGCTGTCGTGTACCGGGACCTGGACGCGGCCGGGCGCGCGCTGGTCCAGCACGACGATGCCGCGCCGCTGCTGCGGATCGCGGCTCTGTCGCTCGGCTTCGACAACACCAACGAGCCGCTGCCCGGGTACAGCGACGGCCTGTACTACGCGGTGGCCTGCACCGATTACGTGCAGCTGTTCAGCCGGACCGCGGCCCCGGCCGTCCGGGCGCGGCAGTACCGGGCGGCGCTGGGACGCGAGCCGGCGCGGATCTTCGCACCGTTCAGCGTCCGGCAGTGGACCAGCCTGGACCAGTACACCGAGGCCTACAGCGCCTGCCTGGACTGGCCGGCGCCGGCCCGGCTGGTCCCGCCGATCACCCGGCGCCCGCCGCTGGTGCCGCGCCGGCTGCCGGTGCTCATCCTGTCCGGCACGCTCGACTCGCTGACCCCCCGGCTGCACGGCGCCACCCTGGTGGCCCGCCAGATGGGGCCGTCGGCCCGGCTCGTCACCGTGGCCAACCTGACCCATGTCACGCTGCAGGATCAGGACGATGCCTGCCCGGCGTCCATCTACCAGCGCTTCGTGCTGCGCCCGGGCCTGCTGCACAGCGAGAACACCTCGTGCGCGGCCCGGGTCGCCCCGGTGCACGCCGTCGGGTCGTATCCCCGGCTGCTCGCCGATGCGGCGCCGGCCGCCGCGACCCGCGGCAACACCGCAGGGCGGGCGGCCCGGCAGGCGGCGGCCGTCGGCGTGGCGAGCGTGGCCGACGAGATCAGCCGCTTCCCGCTGCTGAGCGGCGACGAAGGATCTGGGCCTGCGCGGCGGGCGGGTCACGTTCACGCCCGGCCGCCGCGCGCTGGGCATCGCCCTGCACGACGTCCGCTGGGTGAGCGATGCAGCGATCAACGGCACCGCCGCGTTCGACCCGCAGACCGGGGTGGTTACGGCCAGCCTGGCGGTCCGCCTGGCCCGCGGGCCGGCGGTGCGCATGACCGCCAGGTGGCTGGTGTTCGGGTCGCAGCGGCAACCCGCCGTCATCACCGGCTCGCAAGGCCGCCACCTGCTGGCCGCGGTCTGCCCGCCGCCCTGACCCGCCGGTGCCCGAACACGCCCGAGCCCGGGCACCCGGGCTACAGTGATAGGTATGCCAAGCAGTGACCAGGGGAGGGCGAGCGGTCCGGGCGCGGCCGGCGGCACGGGGGACGCGGGGACCGCGGCGGACCCGAACGCCGCGGACGGCACGCAGACCACGGGGGACGCGGCGAGTGAGCTGTGGGAGCAGCAGCAGGCCGCGCTCGGCGGCTTCATCCGCGTGCAGCGGCGGCTGGCGGACATGTCACTGCGCGAGATGGCCGCACTCACCAGCGTCTCCAACGCCTACCTCAGTCAGGTAGAACGCGGCCTGCACCAGCCGTCACTGCGGGTCCTCCGCTCGATCGCGCAGGCACTCAGCATCGCACCGGAGGAACTGCTCCGGCGGGCGAACTTCATGTCATCCGCCGGCGGCGCAGGCGGCGCAGACGCTTCCGGGCCGGACACCGCGCCACCCGACACCGAGGCGGCCATCAAGGCCGATCCGCGGCTCACCCCGGCGCAGCGCGAGGCGCTGCTCAACGTGTACCGCAGCTTCCGCACCTCCGGCTGACCGCCCGGCGGCTCGCTGGGGCCGGCTCGCGGGCCGCTTGCCGTAGCTAGCACTTCGCTTGACACAGCTAGCATTAGTGCGTACTTTAGTTTGCATACCAGGAGACGGAATCTGAAGGAGCAGGATATGACCACCCCCCAGGATCGGGTCGCCGACGCGGTCCGGCGCGGCCAGGAGACGGTGAACGCCACCGTGCGCTCCTGGACCGACGGCATGCAGTCGATCGTCTCGAACCTCGACCTGAAGTCCACTGTTCCCACCCTCGACGAGCTGGTGGACCGCTCGTACGAGTTCGGCGTGCAGCTGCTCGCCATGCAGCGCGACTTCGCGAAGAACCTGATCGGCTACGCCGCGCCGCTGAGCGAGACGCTCGGCGCCGCGCCGAGGAAGGCCGAGCGCTTCGTCATGAAGACCGAGCGCACCGCCGCGAAGAAGGCCGAGGACGTCGCGGCCAAGACCGGGGACGTCGCGGCCAGGACCGGGGACGTCGCCGCGGATGCCGGGCACACCGCGGCCAAGGCCCAGCGGTCGGCCGCCGCCAGGGCCAGCCGCGCTTCCACGGCCAAGAAGTAAGTAAGGGCGCAGCAGCATCCGGCCCGCAGGGGCGGCTACCTGCCGAGGTAGCCGCCCCTCGGCATGCCCGCGGTCAACCGCGCCGGCCCGGACCTGCCGTCACATCCGGCGCATCTTGAGGTAGCGGTCAAAATCGTCCTTGCCAGCCAGGATGGCTACGCACGCGATGGCGACGCACGTCGCCAGCGCCAATAGCCGCCAGTTCATCGGGACTCCCCTCGGCCACCGGAGATCTAGCCTGCTGACATCTGTCTACCCGCTACGGCGCCGCCGCACCAGGCAGAACCCGGTCGAGCAGCGTGCTCAGCGCCGCGCCGAGCGGGGCGTCGATGGTCACCGCGGCCTGCGCGTCGCCGCGGGTCGGGCCCTGATTGATGATCACGACCGGGAGCGCCAGCTTCGCCGCGTGCCGGACGAACCGGTAGCCAGACATCACGGTCAGCGAGGAGCCGAGAACGATCAGCGCGCGGGCCCGCTCGAACAACTGGTAGCAGTCCTGCACTCGCGGCGGCGGCACGTTCTCGCCGAAGAACACCACATCCGGCTTGAGCACGCCGCCGCACCCCAGGCAGCCGACCACCCGGAAGCCGGCCACGTCGTCGTCGGCCAGTGCCGCGTCGCCGTCCGGGGTGATCTCGGCTGCCCGGGCCGCCCAGCCCGGGTTCGCCGCGCCCAGCCGCTGGTCGAGCCGGGCGCGCGGGGTCCGCTCCCGGCAGCCGAGACAGACGACGCGGCTGAGGCTGCCGTGCAGTTCGATCACCTGCCGCGCGCCCGCCGCCTGGTGCAGCCCGTCCACGTTCTGCGTGACGATCCCGGCCAGCAGCCCGCCGCGCTCGAGTTGCGCGACGGCGTGGTGCCCCGCATTCGGCGCTGCCCCGGCCACGTGCCGCCAGCCGAGATGGCTGCGTGCCCAGTACCGCTGCCGGGCCGCCGCCGTGGCGACGAACGTCTGGTAGGTCATCGGCTCGGCCCGCCTGGCCTGGCCGCTCGGGCCGCGGTAGTCCGGGATGCCGGACTCGGTGGACAGTCCCGCCCCGCTCAGGATCAGTACGCCCCCGGCGGCGACGAGATCAACCAGCATCCCGGACGAGCAGGCGGCTGCCCCGTGCTCGGCGGCGCGAAGGCCGGGGACGCGGTCCCGGGTGCCGTCTCGGGCGCCGCCCCGGGCACGGTCCAGCGACTGGGTCACCCCCTCATGTTGCCATCCGCCGGCTCGTGCGCTGACAGTGTCGCCAGACAGACGGACCGGGGCCCGCCGGAACTTGACATCGCCGACGCGGCCTGCGGGAGGATAGCGGCACGAGTGACCGGATGAGGGAGCCCGATGATCTTCATCACCGCCAAGTTCAAGGTGAAGCCCGAGTACGCCGACAACTGGCCCCAGATCACCGCCGAGTTCACCCAGGCGTGCCTCGATGAGCCAGGCTGCCTGTGGTTCGACTGGTCCCGCAGTGTTAAGGACCCGGAGGAGTACGTCCTGGTCGAGGCGTTCCGCGACGGTGCGGCTGGCGCTGCCCACGTCCAGTCGGAGCACTTCAAGAAGGCGCAGCAATGGCTGCCGCCGCACCTGGCCGAGACGCCGAGGATCATCAACTTCGAGGTAGCGCAGGACGACTGGTCGCGGCTCGGCGAGATGGCGGTGCCCGGCGACGGCTAGGGCGCCAGCAGGCCGATCGCGCGCTTGGCCCGGGCCAGCGGGCCGGCCGCCAGGGACCGCGCGCGTTCGGCACCTGCGCGCAGCGCCGTGGTCACTGCCTGCGGGTCGGCTGCGAGCACCGCGTACCTCGCCTGCAGCGGGGCGAGCAGCCCGGTGACCGCCTCCGTGCACGCCTCCTTGAGCTCCCGGTAAGAATCGACGCCTGCCGCGGCCTGCTCCGGTGTCCGGCCGGTGCACGCAGCGAGGACGGCGAGCAGATTGGCCACTCCCGGGCCGGGAGCGGTGCCCGGTTCCAGCCGCTGCCTGCTGTCGGTGACCGCCCGCGATATCTTGCGCCGCACGACGTCCGGCGGATCGAGCAGCCGGATCACCCCGGCCGCCTCCGGCGGTGCCGACTTGCTCATCTTCACCGCCGGATCCTGCAGGTCCATCAGCCGCGCCCCCACCGCCGGGGTGACCGCGCGCGGCACGACGAACGTCTGGCCGTACATCCGGTTGAACCGGAGGGCCAGATCCCGGGCCAGCTCCAGGTGCTGCCGCTGATCGTCGCCGACCGGCACCGCGGCCACGTCGTAGAGCAGGACGTCGGCGGCCTGCAGCACCGGGTAGGTCAGCAGCGCCGCGCGTACCGACGGGTGCCGCGCCGACTTCTCCTTGTACTGGATCATCCGGCGCAGCTCGCCGTCGTACGCGGTCGCCTCCAGCAGCCAGAGCAGTTCGGCGTGCGCGGGCACGTGGCTCTGCACGAACACGGTGCACCGGGCGGGATCCAGGCCGGCCGCGAGCAGCAGCCCGGCCTGCTCGAGGGTGGCCGTCCAGACGGCCGCCGGGTCGTGCGGGGTGGTGAGCGCGTGCATGTCGGCGATGCCGTACAGCGTGTCGGCGCCCCGCTGGTCGGCGACCCAGTGCTGGATCGCACCGAGCAGGTTGCCGAGGGTCAGCCGGCCGCTCGGCACGACGAGGGAGAGGGTGCGGGCCATGTCGGCCTCCCACAGTGCGGGCCTGCCCCGCGCAGCTTCCCGCAGTCATCCGGCCGCCGCGCCGAGGCGGCCAGGTGGTCAGGAGATATGACGTCAAGGGCCGCCGGGTCAGGCGGTCCGCCACTGCTGTGCTGGCACGGACGTCATAGCCCAACAATACCCGGCTGACTCCAGGCCGACCCGGAAGTAACGGCCGGCCAGGCTACCGCGACGAAACAGGCCGGCCAGGCTACAGCGAAGAAACGGGCCGGCCAGGCTCGCGCATGGTGCCCGCCGGGCAGTACCAGGTCATGACGTTGACGGCCAGCCGCCCCGCCTCGACCGCCGGGTCCGCCTCGGCCAGCCGCCGGGCATCGGCGAGCGAGCCGGTCCGGTAGAAGGTCAGGCCGCGCAGCGACTCGTCAGGCTGATCGGTGAGCGGGCCGTTCGTCACGACCAGGCCGGCGGCGCGCAGCCGGGCGTGATAGGCCAGATGCTCACGCTGAATCCGCTCCAGGGTCGCGTCGTCATAGGACGGAGCGGCCGCGGGCCTGCGCAGCATGACGAGCTCATATGCCTCAAGGCTCATTTCGCTGCCCCCTGGTCTTGGCGCCGCCGGCCGTGCTGACCGGTGCGCTCGTCATGACGGCACGGTACGGCATGGACCCGACGGGAACCGGCCGCGAGACGGTAGGAAGGTACGGTGCAGATACTCGATGCCGGGCGGCTGCGGTCGCGCCGGGCGCGGGCGGACGACTACGATGCGATCGCCGCAGTCGTCGATCAGTGGTGGGACCGGCCGGTCCTGGCGTCCCTGCCGCGGCTGTTCCTTGACCATTTCCACCACAGCAGCCTGGTCATCGACGGTCCTGACGGGCCGGTGGCGTTCCTGGTCGGCATCCTTTCTCCCGCCGACCAGCGGCGCGCGTACATTCACTTCGCCGGCGTGGCCCCACAGGCGCGCCACGCCGGGCTGGCCCGGAGGCTGTACGAGGAGTTCTTCGCCCTGGCGCGCGCCGACGGGCGCCGGGTGGTCAGCGCGGTGACCGCCCCGGGGAACGCCGGCTCGATCGCCTTTCACCAGTCGATGGGGTTCGCGGTGGCCGGGCCGGTCCCGGACTACAACGGCCCGGGCCGCGGTCTCGTCACGTTCGAGCGAGCGCTCTGACCGTCGGCCCGGCCCAGTGAGCCCGGCCCAGCTCGGTGAGCCCAGCCCGGGTCAGCCCGGGACCACCTTGGCTCGGACTACCGTGCGGCGGCGTACCCATGATGCTGGTACCCGCCGGGCAGGCGGCCAGCCGCCCGCCCGCGACCGGCCTGCCGCGATCCGGACGAATAAGGACGCTCACCTGGGTAGTGTCAAGGCACCCCGAACGCCCCCCAAGGAGCTGGCCCGATGGGCAAGGTTGTGCTGATCATCCCTGGCTTCCCCTTGCCGTTCCGCACCCGGCCGGGCCACGATGGGCTGAGCCGCAAAGTGTCCTGGGCGCCGCCGCCGCAGCCGCCCGGCCGCTTCTCCGGCGTTAATCTACGACATCTGCCAGGTCTCCCGCGCCTGAGCCGGAGCGGAGGCTGCTGGTGACGTTCGCGGATTCCACGCCTGACCCGGCGTGCCCGCCGGCCGCGGGCCCGTTCTACGACGCCCGGCGTGACGTCTACTACACCAAGCCGGCGCTGCGCGGCTGGCTGCACCTGCTCTGGTTCGCGGCGTCGCTGGTGTTCGGGATCATCCTGCTGACCCGGGCGCGCGGCGGCGCCCGGATCACCGCCGGCGCCATCTACGCCGCCAGCGTGAGCGCCCTGTTCGGGGTCAGCGCTTTGTACCACCGCGGCAACTGGACGACGGCCTGGCGGCAGCGGCTGCAGCGGCTGGACCACCTGATGATCTTCTTCCTGATCGCGGGTACGGCGACTCCGGCCTTCCTCATTGCCATGCCCGGGCCGCTGGGGCTGACCGGCCTGATCGCGGTGTGGACGCTGGCCGCTACCGCGGCCACGGTGCACATGGCGTGGATGAACGCGCCCGAGCTGATCGTCGGCGGAACCTTCGTCGGGCTGGGCTGGATGGCCGGCGTCGGCGTGCCGAGCGTATGGATCCACGCCGGGACGACGCCGGGCGTGCTGGTCCTCGTCGGCGGGGTGCTCTACACGGTAGGCGCCTTGTGCTACCGGCGCCGGCGGCCCGATCCCTACCCGTCGGTGTTCGGCTACCACGAGGTCTTTCACGCTTACGTGTGCGCCGCTGCCGGGTGCCAGTACGCCGCCATGGCGCTGCTGCTCCGCTGAGCCCGCCCGGAATACTGACAATGGAAACCGTGTTCAACACTACGGCAGGCTTCAGGCTCTAGGCCAGGAGGAGGCAGCCGTGAAGGCACGTAACTCGGTGAGATCGCTGAAGAACAAGCCGGGCTCGGTGGTGGTCCGTCGGCGCGGAAGGGTCTTCGTGATCAACCGTGCCAACCCCCGCTGGAAGGCCCGGCAAGGCTGAGCGATGAGCGGGCGCGGGACGCAGTCCCCCCGCTAGTGAACGTGGCGCCGACATTGGTCGGCGCCACGCGGCGTTTGCGGGCGGCGCCTGGCCAGGCGCGAGACCGCGGCCCGCATGCTGCCTTCCCGACGGGGAAGGGACTGTGATGCGCTCCGACCAGATACCGGGCCGGCCCGGCGGGCCAGCGCGGCGCGGCCTGAAATCCAGGATCCCGGCTCCGCTCCGGCGAGGCCTAGTCATCTTCGTCCTGCTCCTGGTCATCGAGTACCTGGTCATCCCCGAGCTGGTCGGCGCACGCAAGGATCTCGAGCCTGCTCGGCCACCTGAATATCGGCTGGATGATCGCCGGCCTCGTGCTCGAGGTCGCGTCGCTGTTCTGCTACGCGCTGCTGACCCGGGCGCTGCTGCCGCCGGCGGCCAGCCCCGGCTGTCCCGGCTGTTCCGGATTGACCTGGCCGCGGCCGCGGTGGCGCACGTGATCCCCGCGGGCACCGTGGGCAGCGCTGGCATCGGGTACCGGCTGTTCACCGCGGAAGGGATCGCCGGGACCGATGCCGGGGTGATGATGGCGACCAAGGGCATGGGGTCCACCGTCGTCCTGAACGCCCTGCTGTGGCTGTCCCTGGTGATCTCGATACCGCTGGCCGGCTTTCACCCGATCTACGTGTCGGTCGCCATTGTCGGCGCGGTGGCTCTGTTCCTGGTGGCTGCGCTCGCGTTCGGGCTCACCCGCGGCGAGGGCCGGGCGAGCAGGATCGTGCACGCCATTGGCCGCCGGATTCCCGGCCTGGACGGCGATCAGCTCGAGCGGCTGTTCCTGCAGATCGGAACGTCGGTCAGGGATCTGGCCAGGGACCGGGCCGTGCTGACGGCGTCGCTGACGTGGGCGTCCCTCAACTGGCTGCTCGACGCCGCGTCGCTGTGGTGCTTCGTAGCGGCGTTCGGCAGCTTCGTGAACCCGGCCGAGCTGTTCGCCGCCTACGGGATCGCGAACGTCATCGGCGTGCTGCCGATCACCCCGGGCGGCCTGGGCGTCATCGACAGCACGGCTCCACTGCTGCTGGTCAGCTTCGGCCTCACCCGCAGCGTCGCGACACTCGGCGTGCTGGCCTGGCGGCTGGTGAACTTCTGGCTGCCCATCCCCGCGGGCGCCGCCGCCTACGTTTCGCTCAAGGTGCCGCGGGGGGGCGGGCTGAAGGGCGCGCGGCACGCGGTTGGCGAGCTGATGTCGCGCAGCGGCGTTCGGGCAGAAAAGCACGAAAATTCTTCCGAACGGGCCGGGGCCGGACGCGACTCAGCTTCGGTCGAGCCGTCGGATGGTGATCTCGTGCAGCAGCAGCCGGATGGCCGCGGCCACGGGAATCGCGACCAGCGCGCCGACTATCCCGAGCAGCACGGCGCCGATCAGGACCGCTATCAGGCTGACGATCGCGGGCACCTGGACGGTGCGGCCCATGATCCGGGGCACGATGAGGTAGTCCTCGGCCAGCCGGTAGGCGATGTAGAAGGCCAGCGTGGCGATGGCCACCGGCAGCGATACGGTCAGCGCGACGAGGGTCACTACGGCGCCGCCGATGGTTGACCCGATGACCGGAATCAGGTCCAGCAGGGCTACGAACATGGCCAGCAGGAGCGGATAGGGAATGCCGAACGCGAGCAGCCAGAAGAAGGTGCCAGCGCCGGCGATCACCGACGTGATGAAGTTCCCCAGCACGTAGCCGCCGACCTTGGCCAGGATCTCGTCGCCGATCAGGATCACCCGGGGCCGCCGCGAGTGCGGCACGAGCTGGTAGGCGAACAGCTTGATCCGGGGCAGGCCGGCCAGGAAGTAGATGCTGAGCACCAAGATGGTGAGCATGGCCGAGGCCGTGCTGAGTACCAGCATCCCCGCGCCCAGGATCCCGCCGGCCAGGGAAGTCCCCCGGCTGGTGAGCAGCTTGGTCAGCCGCTGCTGGATGTGGTACCTGACATTGAGCTTGCCCAGCTGCGAATTGCGATCCTGCAGGCTGTGCAGGTAATGCGGGATCTGATGGGCGAGCGTGCTGGCCTGCGATGTCAGCGGCGGTATCGCCGCCGCGAGGAACGCCGCCACGACCCCGAGAGTGCAGGCAACGACCGCGACGACGGCCGCCCAGCGCGGCACGCGATGGCGGACCAGCCAGCGGACTACCGGATCCAGGCCGGCCGCGATGAACAGCGCCAGGCCGATGATGATGAGAATGGCGCGGGCCCGGATAAACAGCTCGACCATGCCGTAGGTCACCGCGACGCCGAGCGCCGCAGTCATCCCGATCATGAACGGGGAACGCCGGTTGATCGGCCGTCCGGGTGCCCCCAGGCCGCCCGTCTCCGCGGCTACGGCCGCTGCCGTCTCGACGGCTTCCTGGATCCGCTCTCTCCCCGGGGCCCGGTTCCGGTCTTCGTCCTGGACCCGCACGTCTTCCTGCGTCGGGACTTCGGCCGCCTCCGCTCCGTTGCCTTCCGCGGGGAGCGGGCGGCTCACCCGGGCCTCGGCCCCCATGTAACTCTCCCTCCGGGGAACGCGGTGCCGCGAAGGTGACGCGGCACGGCCCGCCGGGCCGGGGCCGCCTCACGGTGGCGGGGGCGCGGCGGGCCGATGCTGCCGTCACGCGGTCAGCGGGCCGGCGGCGGGGACTGGGTGTACCTGCCCGAGCCGGGCACCTGACTGGCGTGCTGACCTGCCTGGCCTGGCGCGCGGCCCGGTCCGGCCTGATCCGCGCTGGCCAGGCCGGTCCCGGCGCCGGTGACCCTGCCGGCCTGCGCGCCGCCCAGGCCGGGCGCGGGCATGTCCCGGACAGTGCCCCAGAAGGCGCGGTAGTCCCGCAGCGCGCCCCGGAGCTTCTCGGTGCCCGCGTCGCTGTCCTGCCAGGACGAGGCCAGGGACGTCTGCCGCTGGCGGACCGAGCTGACGAGTTCCTCGATCGCAGTGTCGATGAGGTCGGCCGCCTGCTGTACCGAGCCGCGCGGGTCGTCGACGAACATCGCCTGGATCTCGCTCCACCGCCGTTCGGTACCCGTCGGCTGCGCGGCGGGGCCAGCGTTCCCGGCTTCGGCCTGCCGGAGGGCGTCCGCGTCCCCGGTTTCGGCCTGTGGCCCGGAGCCGGTATCCCTGACGGCCGCCGCCTCCTCGATCACCACCATGTCCTCGTCCGGGATGTCACCTGCGGACCGCATCTCGGCTCCTGACCACATCTCGTCGGGCGACTGCATCCCGCTACCTCCTCCTCGTCCGGCTGGCCGGCTCCCTGCGCGGTTCGCTGGCGGAATCCTCGGCGGACGCGGGACCCGCGACCGGCGCGGCATCTGCGGCCGGCCCGGGATCCGCCGCCACGCGGCCCGCGTTCGTGCGCCCGGCGGCTGAGTTCGTGATGTCCGGATTCGTCGCGGAGGCTCCGGCCGGCGGCGGGCCGGCCGCGGCGCCGCGGATCCCGGCTTCCTGCGCGGCCGGGTCGCCGAGCAGGTCGCTGAACAGCGTCCGGTACCGGATCATGGCCTGCCGCAGGTCCTCGGTCGAGGCGTTCCCCTCGGCCGCGCCCTGGCTGATGGCGTACGCCGAGCGGTAGTGCTCCAGCGTCCCGGCGTGTTCCACGGACAGGTCGGCCAGCATCTGATCATGACCGTCGGTGGGATACCCGCGGTCGTTCATGACGACGGTGACCAGGTGCTGCGCCTTGACCACAGCGTCTTCGGGCTGATCGACGAACTCCTCCTGAATGGCCCGCCATTGGGTGGCGTAATTCGCCCGCGCGCTTTCGCTCAGCGGGCGGATGTCCAGTTCGCGTACCCGCCGTTCCCGGCTGGCCAGCTCGGAATCGGCCTTTAGCTGGCTCTGCCGCTCGCCGACCACGCGATCGTATTCCGGGCCGAATCGTCGCTGCAGCCTGCGCCGGCGCGCGGCCACCGTAACCCCGATCAGCACCGCGGCGACGATAACGACCACAACGATGATGGCTACTACAGCTCCCGTTGACATGGAACCTCCTATTGCGGTTTCGCCCCCGGCCACTCCCCGTGAACCGTGACCTCAAACATGCGCAAAAAGAGCATCCGGTGCAGCGGCGAAACGGCGGGCCCCGGCCAGGTGCCGCAGGTACCCGCCTCCCAGAGCCCCGCCGGGACGGGGCGAATAGGGTAGCCGTCGTGACCGACTACGAGCTGGCCCGCCAGTACGACACCGTCAACGTGTACCGCCGCGGCGCCGCCGCGAGACTCGAGCTCAACCGGCCCGAGCGGATGAACGCATTGGACGCCCAGCTGGGCCTGGATCTGGTGGACGCGGTGACCGACGTCGCCCAGGACTCACAGGTCCGCGCGGTGCTGATCACCGGCGCGGGCCGAGCGTTCTCCAGCGGCGCCGACCTCAAGGAAGGCGTGCCGCAGACGCCCGCCGGCCAGCCGGACCTCTACAGCGTGCTGACCGGGCGGTATCACCCGATCATCACCACGATCCGGGAGATGCCCAAGCCGGTCGTGGCCGCTGTCAACGGCGCGGCGGCCGGGATCGGCCTGTCGCTCGCCCTGGCCTGCGACCTGGTCGTCGCCGCCGAGTCGGCGTACTTCCTGCTCGCCTTCGTCAACATCGGCCTCGTCCCGGACGGCGGGTCCTCGCTGCTGGTGCCGACGCGGGTGGGCTTCGCCCGGGCCGCCGAGATGGCGTTGCTGGGCGAGCGGATCCCCGCCCGCCAGGCCCTTGAATGGGGACTGATCAACCAGGTCTGGCCCGACCCCGAGCTCGCGGGCCGCGCCGAGGCGCTGGCATCGCGCCTGGCCGAGGGTCCCACCGGCTCCTACGCGGGGGTCAAGCGCCAGCTCAACAACTGGCTCTACCAGCAGATGGGCCGGCAGCTCGAGTTCGAGGCGCAGATCCAGCAGGAAATGGCCGGCTCGGCCGACTTCGCCGAGGGAGTCGCGGCCTTCGCCCAAAAGCGCCAGCCCCGGTTCACCGGTACCTGACCGCGGCCGCCCGAACGGGTGGCGGCGCGCGTCATCTGGGGGGACAGGCCTGGGCCAGGGCCAGGGCCGGCGGGCACGCCGGGACGGTAGTCCGCCTGGTGTTCGGCCGGCCGCGAGCACCGCGTTCGGATTGCCCGAGATCAGGTAGTTTCTGCTGCTCAGGCTGGCCGGGCCGGTGAACCGCGGCCCGCGGGACGAGGGGTCAGGCCAGACCCGTCCGGGGTCTGGATGATCACCCGCCTGGCCGCCGTGCGGGCGGAGTTTAGCAGCCAGCGGCGGGTTTGAACCGGTTTGACGGATTTACCACATACGCCGGAACGGCCGTCGTTAGGCTCCCTCGGAGTCAGGCGCTCCGAAGCGTGCCAGCACCTCCGGGCAGCTTCCCGAGGAGCGCGCCCTGCTCGGAGAGGAACCCGTTGGGTCGCCACAGCAAGCCCTCCCGTATCCGGCTGCCGCAAGCAGCATCGACCGCCGCCGGGCCCACACTGGCCGGCGTGGCCGCGGCCATCTGCCTGGCCCCGCAGGCATCGGCCGCTGCCGCCGTCGTGCCGGTCGCCCATACGACGACCCAGCCGACCGCGCACCAGTCCACGGTCCCGGCCGCCTACCAGCGGCGCCCCTCGCCCGCCCAGCTGCTCGCGGCCACCCGGCAGGCCAAGACGCCCAAGCACGGGTCCGGCGTGGCGTCCACCTATACGGTGCGGCCGGGCGACTCGCTGTCCTCGATCGCCGGGCGGGTGTACCACAACCCGGCGGCGTGGCCGGTGCTGTACTGGCGCAATCACGCGCAAGTCCGCTGGGCGAACATCATCACCACCGGGCAGGTGCTGCGCATCCCGGCCGAACCTGCCCGCATCCCCCGCGCGCCCAAGCTTCTGGAGCCGGCCCAGACCGCCGTGCACTACACACCGCGGCATGCCAGCCCGGGACCTGAGCAGGCGGCCCCGGTCACGCAGGCCCCCGTGGCGGCCACCACGACCGTGGCCGGCGGATACCCGGGCGGCGCGTTCGGTCAGTGCGTCGTGGCCCGCGAGTCAGGCGGCAACCCCCAGGTCATGAACGCCTCCGGCCACTACGGCCTCTATCAGTTCAGCGCCTCGACCTGGGCGGCGTACGGCGGCAACCCGGCCGACTTCGGAAACGCCAGCGTGGCCGAGCAGAACCAGGTATTCGCCAACGCGCTCGCCGCAGGCGGCCAGTCCAACTGGGCACCCTACGACGGCTGCTGACCGGCCAGCGAACCCGCGCCACAGTCCGCCGATCACCGCCCGGCTGCCCCGGGGCGCGCCTGACCGCGCCCCGGCCGCCGGCGGCCGGGCGGCGATAATTGGCGGGGCCGCGCACGCGGATGAGGCCGTCGCGCTGACCTGTCCGGTTAGCGCATCAGCCGTCGCCGCCGTGCGCGGCACCGGGCGGGACGTCCAGCGCCGGGTTGCGCTCGAAGAACCCGAACGGCTTGAGCCAGAACGACACGATATCGACGGGCATCACCGGCCAGTCCTCCGGCCGCGTGATGTGGTGGATGCCGAACACGTACCAGAGCACGACGTCGGTGTTCTCGATGGACCGGTTTCGCGCCGTCCAGGCGGGCAGGCCCGTGTCGTGCTCGCTCAGGTTCGGGAAATCGCCGCACGGCCAGCGCTCGTCCTGCCGGTACGGGGTCACCCACAGCGTGTGCCCGATCGCCTCGGCTCGCCGGAAGGCGGCCGAGGACCGGTCGAGCAGCGGCGGGAACGAGCCGGAGGGCACCAGCTTGTACCCGACGGGGGTGCCCAGGCCGTTGCGCACGTTGCCGTTCACGACCTTCCAGCCGCGCTGCGCGTTCCAGTCGTAGTCCTGCTTCCCCTCCGCCTCGGTGCGCAGCGGGGTATCCCTGAGCACCAGGCCCAGTCCGTACGGGTCGGCGTCGCTCGCGCCGGGCGGCACCGACTCGGTCGCGTAGACCGTATTGTCCGGCCCGTCCACGTCGAGGTCGAGCCGCGCGACGATGAAGTGCTGGTGGAACGGAGCGTAGGTGCGCTGGTCGACCAGCGTCCCGTACCGCGGGCGGCCGTCCGGCGGGACGTGCGAGGTAACCATGATCCCGGTGGCGCGCACCTCGCACTCGATGCTCGCGTCCTGGTAGAACCGCCAGTACACCAGGTACTCGTAGTTTGCCACGGTGACGTGGAAGGAGATCACCAGCCGCCGGGCCCGCCGCACCTGCGCCCCGGCCCGGTCGTCCACGTGCTTCCACAAGACCCCGCTGTCCTCCTCGTGGACGCAGATCGCGTTCGGGATCGTCCGCGGCTCGCCGTGGGAGTCGTGCACCACCGCGTCAACGTAAGTGATCTCGCCCAGGCAGTCGCAGCCGAGCTCCAGCGAGGTGGTCGTGAAGCCCAGCCCCCACTCGCCGATGTCGAACGCGGTCCGGCGGTAGTGATCGGGGGTGGGGTCCCGGTACGGGACGAACATCTCGGCGAACGAGAGCCGGTGCGCCACCGGCCGCAGCCGGCCGGCATCGCTGATCCTCACCTGGTGCAGCACCAGGCCCTCGCGGTGGTTGAAGCCCAGCCGGAGCTGCCAGTTCTGCCACGACAGCAGGCGGCCGTCGAGGGTGAAGCCGGACCCGTCCGGCTGGACGACCTGCAGCGGCTTCACCTCGCGCGGCGGCAGGCCGGTGAGCGCGGGCAGGTACTCGCCCCGCACGTCGGGCTGATCACGCGGCCAGCCGTCGTCCAGGCTGTCCTCGATCTCCAGCAGCGTCATGCGGTTCAGGTCGAGGATCGGGTGCAGCCCGCTGACGTGGTGGGCGTACGGGCTGCCCCGCTCGCTGCCGCGGTGCCAGACGTCCGACCAGCCGAGCCGCAGGCCCCGGTATCGCTCGGGGACGAGCGCGGCGCCGTAGCACCACACGTCGGTCAGCACCAGGGACAGGTCGGTGATCCCGCGGCGGGCCAGCGCCTCGGCCAGCGCGGGATGACCGCGGAGCATCTCGTCGCACTCATGCCATTCGTCCACCGTCATGTTCGGCTGCTGGCCGGGCAGGTAGTGCCACGTCACGACCCCGGCACCGGTCAGGGACACCACCGCCCGGTAGGCCCGGCCGCCGGCCCGGTCCCAGCACACCACGACCGCCTCGCGGCGGGTCAGCTCGCCCGCCTCGAGAGCCGGCAGGTCGTCCTTGCCCGGTTCCCTGAGCTCAATCGACGCGAATCGCCAGCCGGCGCCCACCCCGCGGTCCCGCCGCAGGATCGCGGCTGCCTGCCGGATTTCCCCGTTGGTCAGCGGATCCAGCGGATGCGGAACGCCGGCGCCGGCGAGGGCACCGACCGACTTCGGCGAGCTGGTCATGACGCTCCTCCACTCCGGCGGGCAAGTCAGGCCCAATCCTGGCCGATTCTCCCCGGCCAGGCCATCCGCGGCGCTGGCATCAGCCGCCCCGGGCCTGGAAGATGGAGTCTTGCAGCCGAACCCAGAACGGAGGACTCGCGGTGGACGAGTTGCAGAACTTCATCGGCGGGCAGTGGACGGACACCTCGTTCGACGACCGCGCCGACGTGATCAACCCCAGCACCGGGGAGGTCTACGCCACCGCGCCGGTGTCCCGTGAAGCCGAGATCGACGCCGCCGTGGCCTCGGCCGCCGCGGCCTTCGAGGGCTGGCGGGACGCCACCCCCTCCGAGCGCAGCCTGGCGCTGCTGCGGATCGCCGACGCGCTCGACGAGCACGCGGCCGAGTTCGTGGCCGCCGAGTCGCGCAACACCGGCAAGCCGGTCGCGCTGACCAGGTCCGAGGAGATCCCGCCGATGGTGGACCAGATCCGGTTCTTCGCCGGCGCGGCGCGGATGCTGGAGGGCAGGTCCGCCGGGGAGTACATGTCCGGGTTCACCTCGTTCATCCGGCGCGAGCCGATCGGCGTCTGCGCGGCGGTGACGCCGTGGAACTACCCGATGATGATGGCGGTCTGGAAGTGGGCCCCGGCGCTGGCCGCGGGCAACACGATGGTGCTCAAGCCGTCGGACACCACCCCGGTCTCCACCTTGCTGATGGCCGAGCTGATGAGCCACTACCTGCCGCCGGGGGTGTTCAACGTGATCTGCGGTGACCGCGACACCGGCCGGGCGCTGGTTTCGCACCCGGTGCCGCAGATGGTCTCGATCACCGGCAGCGTGCGGGCCGGCCGGGAGGTGGCCGCCGCGGCCGCCGACGACCTGAAGCGGGTGCACCTGGAGCTGGGCGGCAAGGCCCCGGTCATCGTGTTCGACGACGTCGACCCGGTCAAGGCGGCGGAGGCGATCGCGATCGCCGGGTACTTCAATGCCGGCCAGGACTGCACGGCGGCGACCCGGGTGCTGGCCGCGCCGGGCGTGCACGACGGATTCGTCACCGCGCTGGCCGAGCAGGCCAAGAGCCAGACGGTGGGCGGGCCCGAGGTAGCCGACGCCGACTTCGGCCCGCTGAACAACGCCAGCCAGCTGGACCGGGTCTCCGGATTCGTCAGCCGGCTGCCCGATCATGCCCGGGTGCTGGCGGGCGGCAAGCGGACCGGTGACCGCGGCTACTTCTTCGAGGCCAGCGTGGTGGACGGGCTGCACCAGGAGGACGAGATCGTCCAGGGCGAGGTGTTCGGGCCGGTCATCACCGTGCAGCAGTTCAGCGACGAGGATCAGGCGGTGGCGTGGGCTAACGGAACCGAATACGGGCTGGCGTCCTCGGTGTGGACGTCCGACCACGGCCGCGCGATGCGGATGGTGCGGCGGCTGGACTTCGGCTGCGTGTGGATCAACACCCACATCCCGCTGGTCGCCGAGATGCCGCACGGCGGCTTCAAGCACTCGGGTTACGGCAAGGACCTGTCGCTGTACGGGTTCGAGGACTACACCCGGATCAAGCACGTGATGTCGGCCCTGGACTGAACCAGGGCCCGCAGGCAGGAGTCGGAGCCCGGACCCCGGCGGGCCGCCGGGGTCCGGCGCGAGCCGCGCGGGACTCTTGCCGCGCTGCCCTGCCAGACCCTACGGTGCGCCCATGCACAGTGTGGATCCCACTACCGAGTCCATGATCCGGTCGGTGCTCGCGTACGCCGAGAACCGGCTGCGGCTGAACCCGGTTCCGCTGGACGAGGGCTCGCGCGACCCGGCCGGGCTCGACGCGGCGCTGGCCGGGCTGCCGGGCGCCGGGCCGCACAACCCCGACCAGGTCCTCGGCGTGTACACGTCGGTCATCGCGCCGGCGGTGATCTCGGCGGACAGCCCGCGCTTCCTCGGCTTCATCCCGGCCGCGCCGACGAAGGCCTCGCTGCTGTTCGACATGCTCATCTCCTGCGCGTCGATCCAGGGCATCTCCTGGCTGGAGGCGGCCGGCGCGATCCACGCCGAGAACGTCGTGCTGCGGCTGATCGCCGACCGGGCCGGGATGCCCCAGGGAGCGGGCGGCTGCTTCGTCTCCGGCGGCTCGGCCGCGAACCTGTCCGCTCTGGTGGTCGCACGGGAGGTGGCCAAGCGCAAGGCGGGTGCCGCGGCGGCCGGCCGCCGCTGGCGGGCGGCGGTCGGCGAGGACGCGCATTCCTCGATCATCAACACGCTGCGGATCCTCGAGATGGACCCGCTGACGGTCCGCACCGCCGATCACCGGGTGACCGGGACCGCGCTCCGGGCTGCCATCGAGGCGGACGGCGACCCCGGGTCGCTCGCGGCGGTGGTGGCGACGTCGGGGACCACGAACGCGGGGATCATCGATGACCTGGCGGGCGCGGCCGCCGTCGCGCGCGAGTACGGCCTGTGGTTCCACGTGGACGGCGCGTACGGCGGGGCCGGCCTGTTCGCGCCCAGCCTCCGGCGGCGGTACGACGGGATCGAGCACGCCGACTCGTTCGTCGTGGACCCGCACAAGTGGCTGTTCGCCCCGTTCGACTGCGCGGCGCTGCTGTACCGAGAGCCGTCGCTCGCCCGGTCGGTGCACAAGCAGGACGCCTCTTATCTGGAGGTGATCCATGACACGCCGGGTGAGTGGAATCCGACCGACTACGCCTACCACCTCACCAGGCGGGCCCGCGGCCTGCCGCTGTGGTTCTCGCTGTCGGTGTACGGGGTCGACGCCTACACCGAGGCGATCGAGACGGCGATCAGGCTGGCCGGGCTGGCCGCGGCGGAGATCCGGGCCCGGGACAACCTGGAGCTGATCCGCGAGCCGGAGCTCGGGATCGTGCTGTTCCGCCGCCGCGGCTGGGACGCCGCGCACTACACCCGGTGGGCGGACCGGCTGCTGCACGACCAGGTGGCCTTCATCCCGCCGTCGGCCTGGGAGGGCGAAACGGTGGCCAGGTTCGCGTTCTTGCACCCGCACACCTCGATGGACCTGGTCCGCGAGATCCTTGACCGGATGGACTGACGCGGAGCTTTCCGGCCCGGGCGGGTCCGCGGCCGGCTCCGTGGCAGCGCGGGAAGACTTAGAGCGCCCGGCAATCTTTCCCGCGACGTCGCGCGGGCCGATGGCCGGCCCGGGCGTTATGGCGGGCAGAACGGCCAGAGGCCGCCGCGCAACGCTGCCGTTAGTCCCATCCGAATTCTATTTCGAACCGGACAACCAGCGCACGCCCGCATATTCCCTGCCCGAGGTGCCGGAATGCGATGAATAGCACGCTGCGGAGTATCCGTGACACGCCGTGTGACCTGGACATCTACTACGTGAAGGCATTAAAGGGGGAGCATCAGCGCTGTGGAGAACATTCCTGGATAGGAAGGTCACGCCAATGCCCCCGGAGGCGACCATAGCAAAGCCGCCAGCCGCCCCGCCGGCGCTGACGCGGCCATGGGTCATGACTCCATTGTTCTGCGCGCCGCCCACCGATCCTGACGTAACTCGCGCACGGCCGCCGCGGCGCCGCGCAGCGGCCTCGCCGCGGCATGCCGGCCGCCGCGCGACCACGCGCCCCGCGGGCGGCCGGGGAAATCACGGTCGCGAGACGGTGAAAACCGGGCCGGCTGCCGGGAAACCCGGGCCGGCGAAAGAAACCGCGGATCTGCTTGCTATCACGGCCGAGCGTCTCGGGCGCGCGCTTTCCCGCAGTTTCCTGCGGTACAGCATTCCCGGGGATCTGGATGCCGCCGTGCACGCCGCCCTGAACGTCATCGAGCCGGTGCTGGAAGCAAGAGACACCGAAATCCGGCGGCTGCGCGGGCTGATGGCCGCCAAGATCCCCGTCAGGTAGTTTGCGGCGCGCCCGCACCGCGACACCGAGTCGCCGGCCACCGATTCAGGGCGCACCCGGCATCAGGCGGATACGTCTTATCCGGCGCGCTGCGCGCGTCCCGGGTGGCATTACCCCGCAGCGGATTTCGCGTCCGCCTCGATGCCAGCGGTGTCGGCTTTCAATTCCCTGGCTTCTACCTTCCGCGCCTTCTTCATCTCCCGCTCGATCTTGGCTCCCATGTCGGACACGCCAACCACCACCAGGCCCGCCTGGCCGGAGTCGAGATGCTCGCCGAGTTCCTTCAGGTCGTGCCGGCTCATGCCGGCGGCCGCGTGGCCGGCCAGCGCGCCGAGCACCGCGCCGCCGCCGGTTGTGAGGGCGACCAGGCCCCCGCCGATCGCGGCGAACGGGAACAAGACCACGACCAGGCCGGTGGCCAGGCCCACGCCAGCGCCGAGTACGCCGCCTGCCCGGGTCGGCGTCTCGTGCTTCTTGGTGATCTTGACTTTCCCGTCGGCCCGGCGCTCGACCACCGCGGCGTCGTAGGAGTCGATCAGGCCTGCCTTGGTGTGCAGGTCCTTGACCAGATCGTAATCGGCGTCCGCGTCGCCGGCGTTGTCATATACGCCTACGAAAACCATGAACGTGTCCACTGCCATCGGGTACCTCCGCCCGCGTAGCCAGGGATCCGGCTCCCCGGCAGCCGATTGTCCGGCGGGACGCCGGGGGGCTGCCTCACCCCGGAAGGGTGATTCCGCGCTGAGCGCATCCGGCGGCCCCGCACGCTGCCGGATTGTCCGGCTGACCGCGCGGACAGGTCGCGCCAGAACCGGCCAGGGTTCGGCTCGGCGGCACTCGAGGCTTGCGGTCACGGCCACGTCGCGGTGAAGTCCGCCCTGACCGGCGCGGCGTTGCCGGCGCTCACGATGACCGTGCCGTGGTAGGTGCCGGGGCGGGCGTAGGTGTGCCCGCCGAAGATGGTGTACAGGCTGTTCACCCGGGTACCGGTCGGATTCGTGCCGGTCACGTCGCCGGTGCTGGCGCGCCCGTCGCCCCACTTGATCGTGCAGCCGATTCCGAGCGAGGGGTCGCACATGGTGAGCGTGCTGTCCGGGAAGCCCGGTGCCGACAGCGTCGCGACCGGGCCGTCCACCCGGCCGCGGGCGTTGGCGGTCAGGGTAGTTCCGATGACGTTCAGCGGCCAGGGCACTTCGGCGGAGGGATAGAAGTTCACCCGGGCCGCCTGGAGGCGGGCGCCCTGCGCGCCGAGGCGCAGCAGGAAGTTGCGGTAGGCGGGGCTGGCGGAGGTCCGGCGGGCGGCCGGTGACCAGGCGACTTCCGCCAGTGCCAGCAGCCGCGGGAACACCATGTAGTCGGCGTTGGTCATGTTCGCGACGGTCTCGCCCCACATGGCGCCTTCCACGCCGATGACATTCCGGTCGGTAACGCCGCTGACGAACGCGCCGGGATCCCAGTTGTAGGCGCTGGAGACGTCGCATCCCCTGGGGCACGCCCAGTTCATGCCCAGCGATGGCGGCACGCTGGACCGCGCTGTGACGACGTACTTCTGGTCGAGATACGTGTGGTTCGCCGGTGCCATCACGATCTTCATGTGCTTGGCCACCGCCTCCCGGCCCGTCACCGATGCCCCCGACTTGCCCCCGGCGGGCTGCCAGTACTCGGCGACCGAGCCCGCCGGCGGGCTGGTTCCCTTGCCCGCGATGTCCGCCCAGCCCATCACGGTCTTTCCTCGCCTGGTGACGATGCCCGCTTCCTTGTTGATGAAAGCGGCATACTTCGGCGCGCTGAGCAGCGACGCCGGCACCTCGTCACCGCCGAGGTCGTAGTACGGGCCCGGGGTTACCGCGGCGAGCTGGCCGATGATCGCGGTCATGATCGCCCAGGTGTCCGGGCTGCCCGGGCACATCGCGCTGTAGCCGACGTCCTCGGTGTAGTTCCAGTGCGGCGGGTTGTGCTCACCGCAGTTGATGCTGTGCGGGCTGACCGGCAGCGCAGGATTGCCGCTGTCGTTGTACTCGGACATGATGATCGCGTTGTTGTGACCGGGAGAATCGACTTCGGGCACCACGGTGACGAAATGCGCGGCGGCATCGGCGACCACGGCCTTGTACTGTGCCTGCGTCCAGAAGCCGCCGTGGTCCACCAGCCGCCCGGCCGTCCCGACCGAGCCGCGGCTGCCGATGGCGGTCAGCCTCGGGAAGCCGTTGATCGCCAGGCGGAAGCCCTGGTCATCGCTGAGGTGCAGGTGCAGCACGTCGATCTTGTACGCCGCGATCTGGTTGATGAGTTGCTCGACCGCCGACGCAGGCTCGTAGTGCCGGGCGATGTCGAGCAGCAGGCCCCGGTAGGAATAGCGGGGGTGGTCGGTGATGGTGACGGCCGGGGTTGTCCACGGCCCCGGCACGACCGCCGGGCTGTTGATCCACGCGGGCAGGAGCTGGCGGAAGGTCTGGATGCCGTCGTAGAGCCCGTGCGCTGCCGGCGCCTCGATCTTCGCATGGATTGCCGAGGTGTCGAGCTGGTAACCTTCGGCCCGGTCGGCGGGTTTGAGCGTCCCCGGATTACCGATCTGCAGGACGATGTCACCTGAGTGCGGTGTGCCGGTGACGGCGGGCAGCGGGTAACCGGTCGCCGGGCGCAGGTAGCCGGCCAGGTCGCGGGCAACCGACAGTTCGGCCGCGGAGCTGGCACCCGGTGCCGCGACGATCCGGGCCCGCCGGGTGAGGGTGAACCGGCCGCTGCCGATCTTCGCCGACGCCGGCTTCGGGACGATGTCCAGCGTGGTTGCCGCCGCGCCAGCCGGCCGCGCCGCGGTGGCCCCGGCCGTGACGGCGAAGACGGCGGCCGGAACACCGATCACGAGAACCGTGAAACCGGCAGACCAGGCCGAGAGGATGGACAGGCGGCGGCGCCTGGAGCCACCGCGGGCGCTGGTGAGCAGGGCGGGAAGATAGAGTCTGCGGTTCATGTTGGCTGCCTGGTTCTCTTGGGGTCGGCGCCACCGGCCGCTACGGGCCCGGCCGGGCCGGACCGGGCCGGGCAAGCCGGACGTTACAAGCGCGCAACCGACACGGTCAAGCAGTCACGTCATCGTGACGCGATCGGCACCGGGATCCATGACCGGACAGCGCCGCGGCTGGCGGTGATCAGAAGCCGAGACGCTCCTTGACGATGATCGCGGTGACCCGGTCGGGCGTCATCACCTTGTTGATGATGAGGATGTTGTTCACCCCGCTGGGCACTCCGTAGGCTTGCTTGGCCCGGGCATCCTCGAGCGGGTAGCAGTATTCATAGATCCGCCGCATCCCGGTTGCGACGTCACTGACGATCTTCTGCGCCCCGATGACGAGGATCACGTGCGCCGCGCCCGACACGAGCGGGCCGAGCTGGCTGCCGCTGGCCGACGCGATGAGCAGCGATCCGTCTTCGGTCAGCGCGTGCACGCTGCCGACGACATATTCGGGCGACGCGGCCAGGGTGCGCATCTCGCGCCGCTGCATTTCCCGGTCCATCCGGTACAGCCGCAACCGGAGCGGCTGGTAGCGGCCGGACCGTTCGACGTCGTCGGCGACGCCGATCTCCTCGAGCGTCTGGGAGGTGTTGTTGTAGATCTCCGCGCCGTCGGTGAGGAGGGAGCGGACCAGGCCCCTCGCGTCGGCACCGGTGGCGGCCAGCAGCGGCAGGACGCCGTTGCGTTCGAGTGCCGCCGCGGCCGTGGCGATCCGCTCGTCGGAGGCGAGTTCGGCGAACTCCGCAGCGACCGCGGCGTCCGGAATGGCTACCGCCGGCGGCTCAGTCACCGTTCTCCTCCGCCAGCCGGCGGTGGACGAGCGCCACGGCCATGGATCCCTCGCCGATGGCCGCCGAGCAGCGCTTGACCGACCCGCAGCGCACGTCCCCTGCCGCGAACACTCCGGGCTGGTTGGTCTCCAGTGGCAGCGGCTCCCCAGGCAGTGGCCAGCTGCCGCCCGGATTACTGCCGGTCACCAGGTACCCCGCAGCGTTGGTGGCCAGCCCGATCCCTGCGGCGCCGTCGGTGCGGGGGGTGCCGCCGATGCAGATGAACAGGGCGTCGGCCGGCAACGGCACCGGTTCGGCGCTGTCCCCGGAGCGCACGGTGACCGCCCGGAGGCGGTCATCAGCCTCCAGGCCCACCACCTGCGTACGCACCCGCACGTCAACATTGGGGATGGTCGACAGGTGATCGATGAGGTACTGCGACATCGACGCGCCGAGGTCGCTGCCGCGGACCAGCAACGTGACCTGCTGCGCGTACCGGGAGAACCGAACGACCGCCTGGCCCGCCGAGTTGCCGCCGCCCACCACGACAACCTGGGAGTCCGTGCACGCCAGCGCCTCGCTCGGCCCGGCCCCGTAATAGACCCCCGCGCCGAGCAGGTCATCGATCCCGGGCACCTCCAGGCGGCGCCACTGCACTCCGCTGGCGAACAGCACCGCCCGCCCGCGCACCAGCGTGCCGTCCGACAGCTCGGCGACGTAACCCGGCGTATCGGCGGAGATGCTGACCAGAGGCCTGGCCAGCAGCAATTCGGCACCGAACCGGCGCGCCTGCACCACCGCCCGCGTCGCCAGTTCGCTGCCGCTGATGCCGTTGGGGAAACCGAGATAGTTCTCGATCATCGAGGTGGTACCGGCCTGGCCACCCGGCGCCACCGCCTCGACGACGACGGTGCGCAGGCCCTCGGATGCCGCGTTGACCGCGGCGCCCAGGCCGGCCGGTCCCGCTCCGACGATCGTCAGGTCGTATTCCGGCAATGCGGGCGCGGCGACCATGCCGAGACCAGCGGCGACCTGCTGCACCGTCGCGGATGCCAGCCGCGACCCGTCGGGGAGGATGCACAGCGGCAGTGCCGATGACTCCACTTCGGCGGCACCCAGGACCGCCCGCACGGCGTCGGGCTGGCCGGCGTCGACCCACTCGAACGGGTAACCGTTCCGGCTGAGGAAGTCACGGATCGCGTATGCGGTGCGGGAGGTCGTCGTGCCGATAAGGACGAGCAACGGAGTGACCGGCCTGGCGTCATAGTCGAACATCGACATCGGTGCGGCCCGATCCGTCATTCCTGGCAAATCCGCAGATGCACCCAGCCCTGGCGTCCCTGGGCCAGGCCGTCCGCGCAGCCCCGGGACGAGGGCGTGACATCGTGGATCCGGTCGAGATGCGTGCAGCCGCCGTTCATGGTCACGCGCTCCTGTGTGCGTAGTGGAGGGGAGGCTGACCACGTCAGGCCGCCGCCAGTGCCTCCGATTTTGTCACGACTCGACCCGGGCACCGTATTCGTGCAGGTGGCCGGGCATCTCGATGCGGATGGCCTGGTCCAGGCCGCGACGCGGGCCGGCTCGCAGCCGCCGGCGCGGATCACGTGCAGCCGCTGTTCACGGTCCAGCGCTCCCGGGCCGGCCGGCCGGCGGCGTCTCGGCCGGCTCGAAGGCGGCGGAAAACAGGTAGCTGGTCGCCAGGCTGCGGTAGGGCCGCCACTTCTCGGCGATGTCGAGCACCTCCTGCTGGCTGGGGAGGTGGCCGAGCTGATAGGCAGCCTGGACGGCCTTGCGCAGCGCCAGGTCGCCGGGCAGCACGACGTCTTCGCGGCCGAGCGCGATGATCAGGGCGCCCTGCACGGTCCACGGGCCGATCCCCGGAATCGCGGTCAGCTCGGCCATCAGCTCGTCGTCCGAATTACCGCGCAAGACGTCCGGGTCCAGCCGGCCGTCGGTCATCCGGCCGGCGAGGTCGCGCAGGGTGCTGATCTTCCGCCACGACAGCCCGGCCTCGCGGAGCTGACCAGGGTCCACCGCCAGCAGTTCGGCGGGCGAGGGGAGATGGCCGCCAAACAGCGCCTCGACGCGGGCCAGGGTCCGGCGGGTCGCAGGTACTGACAGCTGCTGGCCGGTGACCTGGAACAGCAGCGCACCGTACAGATCCATCGGCGGCAGCTCGGCCAGCCACGCCCGGGGATCGAAGTCCGGCCGCTCGTCGACGAGCCGCGCCAGCACCGGGTCGGCGCCGCGCAGGTAGGAGCGCGCCTGCCGCAGCCACGCGTCGCGGCTGGAATCGCCGGTCATTGAACCGGCTCCTGGCTCGCCCCGGCTGGTGCCTTCGTGACCCGCCACGTGTCGCGGGCGCTGTCGGTGGAGCTGGCGTCAGCCATGCGATTGCGACCTCTTTCTCTGGTGTTGCCGGCACCCTCTCGCAGCAGGACTGGATGCGCCCGAAGTTAACGGCCATCAAGGTGAGCAGCTGTCACCAGATTCTGGTGAACTGCGTTGTGGCATGAGCCGGCGGATCTCGACGAGGTCGAGGCCGAGCGCTTCGACCTCGGCCAGCACGCCGTACAGTGCCGATCGATCCAGCAGGCCGGTGAGCACGGTGTCCGCGCCGTGGCGTTGCGGCACCAGCGCCGGGAACGCGGAGAGCACCGTGGCGCCGAGGTGGCCGTGGATCCGGATCGTGTACGGGACGAGCGCTGGGTCCATGAAGCCATCGTCGAACGCTGGCAGGTGAACCCTCATCACCAGGATCAGGTGACCGCCGCGCTACCGGGTAAGACCCGCCGACAGTAGCCGCAGCTCTCGCGCGCGCTGCACGGCCGAGGAGCGATCCCGGGTCTGGAGCTTGGCGTAGATGTTGCGGACGTGCGTGTTGACCGTGTTCACCGAGACGGACAGCTCGCTGGCGATCTCGGGCCGCGACAGGTTCGTCGGCAGATACCGCAATACTTTGAGCTCGCTCGGACTCAGCTCCTCGGTTTGCGCCGACGGCACCTGGCCCGGGGGCGTCAAGGTTGAGCCGCGCACGACGTCGAGGACGTCGGCGAGCAGCGCGGCGTGCGCTGTCTGGTGCCGGGGCAGCGCCTCGAGCAGCTCCCGTGAGCCGGTCATCGCGAACGGCAGGATCAGCCGGTCGGGCTCGGCGAGGCCGAGCGCGCGTTCGGCGGCCTGGCTCGCCGCCCGCTGGTCGCCGAGCTCGCGGTGGGCGAGCCCGGCCAGCAGATGACTCTCAACGACCGTGACGTAACCGATGACCGGTGCCGTGCCGTCCAGCACGTCCCGCACGGCGGCCAGAGCAGCGACCGGATTGCCTTCGGCGAGGCTGATCACCGCGCGGGCATTACTCACCTCACCGGAGTTGGCCCGCTCGTCATCGAGCTCGGCGAGGCGGCCGCGGGCTTCGCCGGGCAGCCCGAGGCGGGCCTGGCTGGCCAGCATCCAGCCGGTCACCTGGCTCGCCAGGGCGTGCGAGTCCGCTAGCTGCGATCCCAGGTAATCGGCCGCGCTGAACTCCTCGAGCGCTTCGTCGCGCCGGCCGCGGCCAGCCTGCAGCATGCCGCTCACAATGCGCACAAGGAGCCTGATGTCCGGCCCGATGTCTGTCTGCACGGCCCGCTCGGTGCGCTGCAGCCACCGCCCGCCTTCGTCAAGCTCACCTGTCCAGATCAGGTTGGCTGCCAGCGTTATCAGCGCTGGCGCGATCATCCACTCCGCGCCCCAGCCGTGCCGCTCGGCGAGCGCTATCGCCTCCCGGCAGAGCCGCTGGGTAGTGGCGAACGGGCGGACCCTGGATGCGAACGCGAGCTGCGCCAGGCATCTGACTTCAAGGTAGGGGCGGCCGATCTCCCGGGCCAGGACGACGCCCTCCAGGAGGTGGCGTTCGGCGTCGGCAAACCCCAAGGACGCCTCGACGGTCCCCAGATTCATCAGCGCCACGGCTCGCAGGTCGCTGTCCAGCGCGATGTCTTCGTCGGACTGGCCGGTCACCGGGGAGGCGAGGAACCTGGCCTGTTCGGTGACGCCTGCCAGGTGACCGCGCCGGGTGGCCAGCGACAGCTTCAGCGACGCGATCGCCACCCGGAGGTGGGGCTGGCGATCTCGCAGCGCCGTCTCGGCGTGCGTCTCGGCGACTGCCAGGTGCGCGGCTGCCTCGTCCAGCCGTCCCCGGGCGAGGTTATCTCCCGCGCGCACCAGGGCCAGCTCGGGATTGTCCGCCGGGGCCCCCTGCGGGAAGGCTCGCAACAGCGCGCGGATGGTCTGCGCCTGCCCGTCCATCGTCAGGCTGAACGAATGGTCGGCGAGCAGCCGGGCCGCGTCGGGCCAGTCGCCCGCCGCCTGGGTGTGCCGGACGCCGTCGACAACCTGGCCATGCTGGATATACCACTCAGCGGCGCGCCGGTGCAGCCCTGGCACTCGTTCGGGCATTGTCCGGCGCAGCTCCAGCCGCAGCAGATCCCCGAACAGGTGGTGGTAGCGGAACCACGTCCGCTCGCTGTCGAGCGACACGACGAACGCGTTCGCGTTTTCCAGTTCCAGCAGGATCCGTTCCGAGCCAGGGCGGCCGGTCAGCAGATCGGCCAGCTCGCCGTTGACGCGATCGAGCAGCGAGGTGCGCAGCAGCAGATCCTTGACGTCGTCGGGCTGGCGGTCGAGCATCTCAGCGATCAGGTACTCGGCCACCGTACGGTCACTGCCGGAGAACTCCGCGACGAAACGCTCCGGGTCGGGGTGGTCAGCCAGCGAGATCGCCGCGAGCCGCAGGCCCGCCGCCCACCCTTCGGTCCGCTGGTGCAGCAGCGCGACCGCGGCCTGCGGCAGCGCAATGCCCGAGGCGTCGAGAAGCTCGCGTGTCTCCCGCTCGCTGAACCGCAGATCCGCCGCGCGGATCTCGGCCAGTTCGCCGGCCAGGCGCAGCCGATGCAGCCGCAGCCGCAGATCACGACGCGTGGCCAGCACCGCGTGCACGTCAACCGGAAGGTTCGTCAGCAACCGGGTGAGCTGGGTGAGCGCGTCCGGCGAGGTCAGCTCGTGCAGATCGTCGATGATCAGGACGAGTCGGCCGCGCTGGCCGGCCAGCTCTGACAGCACCCGGTCGACCATCGCCCGCCCGTTGAAGTCCGGTGTGGCTGCTGGCGATTCCGCGCCGCTGGCGGGGGCGGAGGCCTGACGGACCGCGCTGAGCAGGGCAAGCCAGAACTGCTGAGCGTCGCGCTGGTCGCGTTGCACCTGCATGACGGCGAGCCGGTACCGCTGCCCCGGACGGTCGGCCCACGCGCGCAGCAGCGACGTCTTCCCGCTGCCGGCCGGAGCCGAGATGATCGTCACCTTGCTCGCCACCGCGCGATCCACAGCGGCGAGAAGATCACTCCGGCCGATCAGCCGGGGCCTTGCCCGATCCACCGCCATAGGCCTGCCTTGGTGCCTGCGCCGGACGCCCAGCCGCCCGCGACCCTGCCCTCTCGCTATCAGGCCAGCGCGCGTAGTGTCAACGCGCGCGAATCACCAGGATCTGGTGACCACCCTTCACCTGTCCGGCGGCAAGCCTGGGTACGTGCGAAGGCTGGCACGGCTGTACAGGCACGTGCCCAACGATTAAAGGGGATGCCTCATGAGTGCAAAGGTGGCGATCGTGGCCGGCGCAGGCGGGCTTGGTCACGCGACGACCGCGACCCTCACCGCCAGCGGCCTCACGGTCGTGGCGGTTGATCGGAACGAGCAGGTATTGCGCGGCCTCCCCGATGGCGTCCGCTCCGAGGTGGCCGACACCACCGACCCCGCCGCAGCGAAAAGCTTCATCGACCGGATCGCCGGCGAGGTTGGGCCACCCGACGTACTGGTGAACACCATCGGTGCGTTCCGGGTAGGAGACGCGCTCAGCACGACTCCCGAGACGCTTCAGCTCATGATCGACGTCAACCTGGGACCCGCGCTGTGGCTGAGCCAGGCGGTAGCCCCGTACATGCAGCAGCAGGGCTCAGGTGCCATCGTGCACATAACCGCGCGCCCGGGGATCGAGCCATCCGGCGGCATGGCGGCCTACAGCGCGAGCAAGGCCGCCCTCGCCCACCTGACACGCATCCTCGATATCGAGCTCCGCCCGCATGGCATCCGGGTGAACGCGGTGGCACCCCAACTGCTCGACACCCCGGCAAACCGGACTATCTTCCCGGCGGAAGTGATGGCGCACGCGGTCGCGCCGGAGGCGATCGCCGAGGTGATCGCGTTCCTCGTCAGCGACGCCGCAGCGCCGGTCAGCGGGGCGATACTGCCGGCCTATGGCGCGTAGCCAGGCGGAATGGCGCGGCGCTGTCCATGGCGCGTGAATCACCGGGATCGGGTGACGACCTTTCACCTGGCCGGCGGCGAGCCTCGGTCAGACGGGAAGACTCGCACGGCCGCCAGGGGACGTGCGCCGAGATTGCAGGGAGCTACTGTGACATCACCAGCCACCGGCGGCAGCGCCGCGGATCAGCCCGATTATGCGCCGATCCCCCGGTCAGCGCTCGGCCCGGCGCTCAACGACCAGGGGTATTACGTCGGACGGGTCGAGCGGAACCTGTACTGGGTGACCGACGGCGTCTACCAGTCGGCGTTCCTGGCCACGCGTGACGGCGTCGTGCTGTTCGACGCGCCGCCGTCGATCGGCGGCAACCTGCGCCGCGCGGTGGACCAGATCGCCGCCGCCGACGGGGTGCCCAACCGGGTGACCCACCTGGTCTACTCCCATCACCACGCCGACCACGGCGCGGCCGCCTTCCTGTTTGAGGATGCGCTGCGGGTCGGGCACCAGGAGACCCGGCGGCTGCTGGAGCGCGACGGCGACCCGGCCCGGCCGGTGCCCGAGGTGACCTTCGCCGACCGGTACACCCTCGAGGTCGGCGGCGAGCGGGCCGAGCTGGCCTGGCACGGCTCCAACCACTCGCCGGACAACATCTACATCCACTTCCCCGGCCACGACACGCTGATGTTCATCGACGTCGTCAACGCCGGCTGGGTGCCCATCTACAACGTCAACCTGTCCGAGGACGTCATCGGGTACATGGGCGCCCCGGCGATCGCGCTGTCCTACCCGTGGACGCACTTCATCAGCGGCCACCTCGGCCGGCTCGCCACCCGCGACGACGTCGCGACCCACCAGGCCTACATCGCCGACATCGAGGCCAGCGCCAAGGAGGCGCTGGCCGCGGTCAACCCGGTGCCCTACTACGTCGCCGGCGGGGAAAACGCCTGGGCCGGGGTCAAGGGCCACCTCGACGCCGTCACCGAACGCGCCGCCGCGCCCGTCATCGCCAAGTACACCGGCGTGCTGGCCGCCGCCGACATCGGGGAGTTCACCTACACCACCACGTTCCAGATCATGCAGTCACTGCGCCTCGACCGCGGGCCCAGCGGACCAGTCCACCCCTGACCACAACGCCCCAGGGCCGGCGAGCGCCGGCCCTGGGGCGGGCCTGGCTGATGAACTCGTCGCGGCCGATGCGCCGCATCCATCCCTTGTCAACGCGTCCCGCCACGGGAGTTACCGCAAGCAACAGGCACGGCCGGGCGCTGGCCAGCTGGCCGAAGCGCGCGTCCGCGTGACGGCGGCCGGGAGGCCGAGGAAACTATGGCCGAAATACAGCGGCGCAGCGCGGAGCCGGCGGCGGGCCGCCGTCCGGCTGTCCTGGTTCAGCAGCCGCCGGCCGATGGCCGTAAGTTGCCGGGTATGGCGGCTGCTGATATTCCCGTGCCGGGTACCCTGCCCACGGTCATCGGCGTGCGGGGGGCCAGGCACAACAACCTGCGGGACATTGACGTCTACGTGCCGCTGTGGCGGACGGTCGCGGTGGTCGGCGTTTCCGGATCGGGTAAGACGTCGCTGGCCATCGGCACGCTGTACGCCGAGGGCATGGAGCGGTTCCTGGAGAGCCTGAGCACGTACAGTCGCCGGCGGCTGACCCAGGCCCAGCGGCCGGACGTGGACCGGATCGAACATCTCCCGGCCGCTCTGGCGCTGCGGCAGCGCCCGCCGGTACCGGGACTGCGCAGCACGGTCGGCACCATGTCCGAGGTGCTCAACGTGCTGCGCCTGATGATGTCGCGGCTGGGCTCGCACCTGTGCCCGAACGGCCACCGCGTCGCGCCGTCGGTCGCCACGCAGGGCATGGAGGTCGTCTGCCCGGTGTGCGGCGCGCATTTCGAGCCCCCGAGCGCCGAATTTTTCGCGTTCAACTCCTACGGCGCGTGCCCGGCCTGTCACGGCCTGGGCGTGCGGTCCGAAGTCAACGTCGCCACCCTGGTTCCCGACCCGGACAAGACGATCGAGCAGGGCGCGGTGCTGCCGTGGAACTCCGGCGGCCGGCGGCTGTCGATGTATGCCGCGGGCGAGCTCGGCGTCCGGCTCGACGTGCCGTACCGGTCACTGACCGACCGCGAGCGTGACATCGTGCTGCACGGTGAGCCGGTTCAGCGGCGGGTGACGCTGCATTCGGGGCGGACCGGGCGGGCCGTGCAGCTGTCGGTCAATTACGACAACGCCGTCGCGGCGGTGGAACGCTCGCTGCGCAGCGACAACGAGCGCACCCGCCGCCTGGTGCAGCGTTTCCTCATCACCCGCGTCTGCTCGGTGTGCCACGGCACCCGGCTGCGGCCCGAGGCGCTGACCTCGCAGCTCGGCGGGCGCAACATCGCCGAGATCAGCGCGCTCGGCCTGGGCGAGCTGCGCGGGTTCATGGCCGGCCTGCCCGCCGGGCTGCCCGCCGAGCTCAGCCGGATGACCAGCGGCCTGCTCGCCGAGCTGAACGGCAGGCTCACGCCGCTGCTCGACGTCGGCCTCGGCTACCTGACCCTCGACCGGGCCGGCGCCACGCTATCGACCGGGGAGCGGCAGCGGATCGAGCTCACCTCGACGGTACGCGCCAGCACCACCGGCATGCTCTACGTGCTGGACGAACCGTCGGTCGGGCTGCACCCGGCCAACGTCGCCGGACTGCACAAGACCATCACCGCGCTGGCCGGGAACGGCAATACCGTGGTCGTGGTCGAGCACGAGCGGGAACTCATCCGCGCCGCGGACTGGGTCATCGAGCTCGGCCCCGGGGCCGGCGCCAGCGGCGGCACGGTGATCGCCCAGGGCACCCCCGGCGAGCTGGAAACCGACCCCCGCTCGATCATGGGACCGTTCCTGGCCGGCGCCACGGCCGTGCCGCGCGACCGCCCGGCGCGGGCTGGCCCCGGCGGCCAGATCAGCATCGAGATCGGCGACCTGTATAACCTGCACGACCTGACCGCCGCGTTCCCGGAAGGCCGGCTGACCACGCTGGCCGGGCCGTCCGGGGCGGGCAAGACCGCCCTCATGCTGGACAGCCTCATCCCGGCCGCGCGGGCGCGGCTGACCGGCTCGGCGCTGCCCGGGCACGTCCGCCGCCTCGACCTGGCCGGGATCCGCCAGGTCGTCCAGATCGACGCCTCGCCGATCGGCCAGAACGCGCGGTCCACCCCCGCGACCTACTCGGGCGCGTTCGACCAGATCCGCCGCCTGTTCGCCGAGTCGGCGTACGCCCGGCGGCGGCGCTGGAAGCCCGGGCACTTCTCGTTCAACACGCGCGAGGGCCAGTGCCCCACCTGCCGCGGGCTGGGCCACATTGACCTCGACGTCCAGTACCTGCCCGACATCACCGTCGAGTGCCCGACCTGCCACGGCGCCCGGTTCAACGACGCCACCCTGGCCGTCCGGAGCGACGGCCTGACCATAGCCGACGTGCTCGGCCTGAGCGTGCACGAAGCACTGGAGCGGTTCGCCGGCCAGCCCCCGGTCGCCGCGGCGCTGCGGCCCGTCAGCGAGGTCGGCCTGGGCTACCTGCGGCTCGGCGAGCCCACGCCGTCCCTGTCCGGCGGCGAGTCGCAGCGGCTGCGGATCGCCTCCCGGCTGCGCAGCAGCCAGCGCGGCGCGCTGTACGTCTTCGACGAGCCGTCCACCGGCCTGCACCCGCTCGACGTGGCCACCCTGGCCGGCGTGTTCGACCGGCTGCTGGAGGCCGGGGCCACGATCATCGTCATCGACCACGACCTGGACCTGCTCGCCGCCGCCGACCACCTCATCGACATGGGCCCGGGCGGCGGCCCGGACGGCGGGCACATCCTCGCCGCCGGGACGCCGCAGGACGTCGCGCGCGACCCGGCCAGCGTGACCGGGCCGTGGCTGGCCGAGCACCTGGGCCTGCCGCAGCCCCGCCAGCCCGGTGTCCTGTCTCAGCGCCAGGGCCGGTAAGGAGGCGGTCTCCGGCGCCATCGGCGCGAACGGCCTCCTGCCGATCCGCTCCGGTGTCGGCGAAGACCCGCGGCGGCCAGGCCTAGCGGCCGGCTCGGCCCCGTGCGAGGACGCCGTCGCGCGTCAGCTCCACCAGGGGGGTGCGCAGGCGACGGCGGCCTCGACCAGGTCCGTCTTGGCCAGCGAGTCGTCGCTGAGCCAGGCCCTGATCGCCCCGGCGAATCCGTGGGCGACGAACTGCGCGATGACCTGGTGGCTGGCGTCGGGGAGATCCGGGTGGGTGCACCGGGCGATGAACGCCAGGGCGTAGTCAGTGAAGTGGCGCACCAGCGCGTCGTACACTCCGCCGTCCGCCGGATCGTGCAGGGCGTGCTGGTAGACGGCCATGAACCGCTCGACGTGATCGGCGACGTCACCGGTGGCAAGGCGCAGCAGCTGCGCGGCCGGGTATCGGCCGTCAGCCCGGCGCGCCTCCTCCATTCGGTGGCCGCGCTCCAGGTCGGCGTAGAGCACCTGGATGAGCAGCTCCAACGGGCTGCCGTAGTGGTGGTAGAACGTGGCGCGGGTCACCCCGGCGCGATCAGCCAGGTCAGCGACGGTGATCTGGGAGACGGGCCGCTGTGCGGCGAGTTCCACGATGGCCTGCGCACAGGCCTGGGCCGTTCGGATGATCCGCGGGTCGGTGCGGCCAGCTGTCGCGCTGCGCTCCCCGGTCGCGGCGGAGGTGCCGGATGACCCGCTCTCGGTCCCGGTCGGGCACGGCTTTCCCACGGCTTGCACTATCCCACGGCACCTGTTTTTATACAAGTGTAAAATAGTCTGCGAAGGGGCTCGCGATGACATCCCATCCGACGATCTCATCCCAGGAAGCCGCCGACCGGCTGGCGATCCGCGAGCTGATCGACGACTGGACCGAAACGCGGCCGTCCGCGGCCTGACGACCGAGCCAGGGGGCCGCGCACGCACGTCCCGGCCCGGGCCATGGCGGCAGCGACGGCATAAGGGGCCGATCTGGATGCGGGATGAACGGGACCGGCCCGGCCACGACGCGGGCCCTGGCCGGGCACCGCGTCCGCCACAGCCCGTCGCGGGCCCGGCCACACGCGGCAAGCGCTGGGCCAGGCTGCGCCGCTCCCTGTGGCAGCCGCCCCGCGCTCACGGCGAGCAGCCGCGCGAGCGCGTGGTCGGCCCGCTCGAACTCTTCTACGACCTGGCCACGGTCGTGCTGGTCGCCCAGGCCGCCCGGCACCTGGCTGGTCACCTGACATGGCGCGGGCTCGGCGAGTTCATCGCGGTGTTCGCGCTGGTGTGGATCGCCTGGATCAACGGCAGCCTGCACCACGAGCTGCACGGCCGCGACGACGCGCGCGCCCGCAGCACGTTCCTGCTGCAGATCCTGGCGCTGGTCGCGATCGGTGCCTTCATCCCCGAGGCAGGCGGCGCCCGCGGGGCGGCGTTCGCCGCCGCCGCGGCGGCGCTGTTCGCGGTGCTGGCCGTGCTCTGGCTGCTGGCCGCGCGCGGCGACCGCCCCGAATACCGCCTGCCCAGCCGGCTGTTCGTCGCCGGGACGGCTGCCTGCGCCGTCCTGCTGGCCGGTACCGCCCTCCTGCCGGCCGACGCCCGCGTGCTGGCCTGGGGCGTACTCGACGCTGCCTACCTGGCCGGATTCGCAGCCGTTATATTCGCCGCGACCCCGGCGCAGGCGCCCGGTCTTGTCATCACTGACGCGCTCATCGAACGGTTCGGGGCGGTCACCATCATCGTGCTCGGCGAAACCCTCACCGGTGTCGTCAACGGATTGGCCCGCGAGCCGATCAGCGCGCTCACCCTCGCCGTCGGGCTGGTTGCCGTCTTGGTCGGCTTCGGCGCCTGGTGGACGTACTTCGACTTCGCCGGCCACCGCCATCCCAGACCGGAACCGGCGGCCAGCCTGCAGTGGATTCTCAGCCACCTGCCGCTCACGGCCGCCATCGCCGCGATGGGCGCCGCGATGGTCAGCCTCATCGACCACGCCCATGACGGCCGCACCCCGGTCGCCACAGCGTGGGTACTGTGCGCGGGCGCCGCCGTCGTGTTGTGCGCGACGATGCTGGTGTCTGCGAGCCTGCGAGCCTGGCACCGCGACCGCGGTACATACCAGCCGGTCGCCCGCACGTCCGCCATCATGGCCGTAGCCTGCCTTGGCGTCGGCGCCGCCAGGCCCGCGCCACTCGTCCTCGGCCTCGCGCTCGTCCTCCTGCTCAGCATCCCGTGGGGGCTGGCTGTCGCGCACCGCCTCGCCGGCCGGGCCGAACCACCTGCCCAGTAACCCGCCTGCGCATCCGACGACCCAGCCCCGCCTTAGAAGGCGGCCAGGGAACCCGGCAGCGCGATACCACTGCCCATAGCCTGATTCATTCTTCGCGAGGCGCGGTGGGGCCTTAACCCTGGTCATCGCTGGGATAGGAGAAAGCCCCGGCCGACTCATCGGCCGGGGCTTTCGGTGTGCTCGGGGAAAATGGGCGTCGTTCACCATCATCGCGCGGCGAACTACCGGCACAGGCGACTGGTTGGGCCTGCCCTGTTAGGGCAACGGGATCGTGTTGAACACACCCCACGGGGTGACCGCGCCTGCCCCGTTGATGCTCTGCTTCCCGATGACGCCCGGTATGTAGGCGTCCCTGATGAATAGGTGCAGGGGCTTGCCCTGGTAGGTCACCTGGCGGGTGCCGTCCGGCCGCACGATGACTCCGAGCGCGTGCTGTTGGACACCAGCCCCGGCTTGAGGTCGCCCGGAGGTGAGCACCGGTGGCCAGATCAGGGCACAGAAGCTCTGGCAGGCCCGAGCACTTTCGTTGCTCAGGGTGTAGACGGGGAAGCGTCCATGCGGCAGGAGGGAGAAGTCATTGTCCATCGACGCTGCCAGCACCTGGGCGCCGTTGACCGTCTCCACCCGCATGTGCAGCCGACCGGGCGCGGGGTGCCCTCGACCTGGCTGGACCAGGTACCAGGTGCCCGGCGGACTGGTCACCGGGTCGAACAGGTTAGCCCCGTCCGTTTGCCCCGGCGTCTCGTCCAGGAAGAATCGGTACAGCGGCAGGCCAGCGTAGGTCACCTGCTGCACGCTCTTGCCAGCGAGCACGTCGGTGCGGGTCACCGTCCCGAGCAGGGCGCGGTTGACCCCCGGCCCGGCGATGGGGGCGCCCTTGGTCAGCAGCGCCGGCCACAGGACGGTGTCGCACGGATGCCCTATCGCGTTCGGGCCGTCGCTGCACGCAAAGGAAGCCAGGCCAAAGGTCAGCGAATGGAGCTGGTCTGACGTGAGCAGGTACAGCGAGCAACCGGCGTTGGCACCCGAACCGACGACCAGCACCCTGCCAAAGTGCGTCGATGCCGTCGCCACGGTCGCCGGGCCGGCCGGGGCGCTGGTGACGGGGGTGGCGCAAGAAGCAGAACTACCCTGGGCGCTAGCGGGTGCGCTGAACTGAGGGGCCACGGCAACCAGGCCCAGGCTGAGCAGGACGGCTGCGGCAGGGCCCGCAATAACCCTGCGGAACCGGCGAGAAAACATCATCATGACCTCCAAAACCCTTCCCGGCTCGGTGACCCGAGCCGTATTGACCAGATTCCTTCCTCCTACACGAGCTGATTCTTTATACTGGTAAAAGGCCGCCTAATGATGACCGCGGCGGATCGCCGGGCCTTTCACCCGGCGCAGCTGGCCTGCAGGCTGCGGTCAGGCGGAATTGTCTAAGTCGGGCTCAATTGCCGGCTAGCCTCCGTTGGCCGCGTGCCGGGCGGTTTCATCTGGACAGCCCGTGGTGCTTATTCATTTGCCGCTTGCCGGTGGCTATTTCCAGCCGTGCCTGGTACATGCGGCAGATAGCCGCTGGTAGAACCAGACGGTCTCATATCCGTCAGACCGCGCAGTCCGCAGCTTGACGACAAGATCGACATAAGACGTACCGGCGATGCGGAGGTCCGGCCATTGTGAGCGCGCGAACTGGGCGCGGATTCTCGGGTAGCCACTGGCAGCGGGCTGGTGCGCACCCAGCAGCGTTGTGCATCCGGCGACGCCGTCGTCGGCTGCCTCGACGCGCTGGATAGTGCTCGCGGTGTCCGATGATCTGCCCGCGCCAAGGACGGATGAGCCGCTCGACCCGATGGCGCCGCAGCCCGCGACGAGCAGGATCACCATCAGGACGGAGAGCGCTGTGGGCGCCGCGAGGCCGTGCGGCCTGCCCCGGTTCATGGATCGCCTCCCTTCTGCCCGTTAGGTGCTTAAGGGAGATCGAAGCCCGCCTCCGGACTGGTGGGAATACGTCGATCGGCGTATTTTCCGGAACAGGGTGGTGAGGATGCGCGCAGACCGCCGCGACGCGCTGTTGGACTTCCTGCTGATGGCGGTCGCGGAAGAGGGCACTACACCGTTCGCGACGGACGTCGTCGCTGGCCTGCGCAAAGTGGTTCGGTGCGAGGCGGTCTCCTACTGGGAGTGGAGTCCGCAGGAGCTGCTGGAGCTCTCGCTGGCCGCCGATGACCCGGAGTCGACCTTGTCGGTCTGGCAGGTATATCCGCAGGTCAGGCACGACGATCCACTCGCCGGTGGGACTTCGCAGGGGAGCCCGTTGCCCAACCGCGAGTGGCTCGGGCGGGCTCTGGCGATCTCCGACTTCATCAGCGATCGTGAGTTTCGCCGCCGTGGGCTCTACGCGGAGGTCTGCAAGCCGCTGGGCGTGCGGGCGGTGATGAAGGTGTTCCTACCCGCGGGCGGGGCGTCCGGCGCGTCGTTCGTCTTCGACACCATCCGGAGCAGGTTCACCGAGACCGACCGTCTCACTCTCCAGCGCATCGTCCCGCACCTGGGACAACTGCGGCGCAACGCGCACGCGCGCAGGACCTATCCGGCGCTCATCGACTCCACCGCAGCTGCAAGGATCAGGCTCCTGCGCCTCACGCCACGCGAACGGGTCGTCCTCGCCAGGGCTGCGGCAGGCGAGACGAACACCGTGATCGCACAGGCGCTCTTCGTCAGCCCCGGGACCGTCCGCAAGCACCTTGAACACATCTACGACAAGCTCGAAGTCCGCACCCGGACAGAAGCAGCCGCGATCTACACCCAGGAGCGAGTGGTCATAGCCAGCACCGGTCCGGATCCCTGAGCAGTGCGGGGACACTCACAGCACCGGCCTCAGGCCGAGTGAATCTGAGCGGAATCGACCCTGACCCCTCGATGCGAACTCTAGCCGCGACGGACATGCGGATCACTTCATGCCAGGCTTGAGGTACATCCCCGGGTCGCCATGCAAATCCTTCGGCACAGCAAGATCGCAGTCACGATGGAGCTCTACACCGAAGTACCCTCTGCTGCCACGCGCGCTGCCCTCAAGAGACTCGGGCAGTGGCTCGACAAGTGAACGCTACCGCTGCACCTTGCTCCTGCACCAAGATCCAAAGAAGCCGATGCCAAGAATCGGAACCGGCTTCTGACCCTGGAGCAGGCCGTGGCGGTCATCACCGCGGCCGAGACCTTGCCGGTGATGGAATTGCGCCCCGGCCTGAAGGATGTCCGCCGGCCGGCCGAACTGATGTACGCCTACATCGACCTCAGCCTGCTGGTCGGGGCCCGCACCGAAGAGGCCAGGGCACTGCGCTGGGATCACGTGAACCTGGAAGGCGATACAGATGCTGACCCTCCTGTTCCTCCTCATGTGGCGGTCTGGCGGTCGGTGCGGGAGCGCGGCGAGACCAAAACTAAGCGGTCCCGCCGCACGCTTGGCCTTCCCCAGATGGCGGCCGGGGCGCTCGGCGCGCTGCGGGAAAGCCAAGCCCACGAGCGGGCCCTGGCCGGGGCACGATGGCAGGACACCGGGCTGGTGTTCACCACTCATCGCGGCACCGCCTTGGACGCGGACCGATCACAGCGGGTGAGCAATTGCGGAGCGCTTCATCTCGTAATGCTGTCGCCGAAGTTGCCGGTTACGGCCTGGCTCACCGGAGTCCATGCCAGGCGTGATCGCACGCAGAACGTCCCGTTCGGAACAGTTCTCTGACCAGCTGCTGGTCGGCCTGTTGGTAGACAACCGGGCGGTGAGCGGCTGGGCGAGAGACGCATCGGTTTCTGCCTCCCTGGCGGCCTTGCTCATAACGTTCGCGAACGCCGCAGCGGGGATCCGCCATGTTCCGCGGTCAGCCCTCCGGGCCCGCGTGTTTTGGCGAGGTGGTCATTTCACACCACGCCAAGAGACCGGCTCAGGCAAGCCGACGACCGGGCGCCGCCGGAATGACCTCCGTGCGTGGCCTGACTGCCGCTTGAAACTCGGGCATGAGCTACATGGACGCGGGTTGCATATGGTGTGGGCGTGACTGAGATTCCCGCGGCTGTGGCTGCGGAACTGGCGCGGCTGCGGTCGGAGAACGCGCGCCTGCTGAAGATGCTGGAACTGAGCCCGCGGCAGGCCGCGCCACCCGGTCCGGCGCAGGCCGGCTTCTTCGATGCGCCGCCGGGACCGGTCCATAGAGACTCACCCAATGACGCGAAGGTGGCGTTCTTCCGGGCTCTGTTCGCGGCGCGTACCGACATCTACGCCACCAGGATCGAGAATTCTCGTACCGGCTGGAAGGGCTGGCTCCCGGCGGTGCGCGGCGGGTGGCAGCGCCGGATCCCGCATGAGAAGCGGGACTACCTGCCGTTGACCACGGATGTGCTGGCTGCTCATCTGAAGGGCGATGTGCACGTCGGCGTTTATCCGCTGCTGGACGGCGACAGATGCTGGTGGCTGGCCGCTGACTTCGACGGGCACGATGCGCTGACCGAGGCGCTCATGTACGTCAAGGCGGGGCGGGCGTTCGGGGTGTCGGTGGCGCTGGAGGTGTCGCGTTCCGGGGTGGGTATGCACGCGTGGGTTTTCTTCACCGCGCCAGTGCCGGCGGAGACTGCGCGGCGACTGGGCACCGGACTGCTCCGTGAGGCGATGGCGATTCGCGGGAAGGTGAACCTGGCCAGTTATGACCGGCTGTTCCCGTCCCAGGATCTGCTCCCGGTCGGCGGTGTCGGAAACCTGATTGCGCTGCCGCTGTTCCGGTCGGCCCGCGACCGCAACGCGACGGTGTTCCTGAACCTGGCGAATCTCGAACCGCACCAGGATCAGTGGTCTTACCTGTCCACGCTTGGCCGTATGACGCCTAAGGAGGTGAGCCGGGCCGCGGACAAGGCCGGGCGGATCCCGGCGGGCAGCGAGGTCACCAGGCTTGCCGCGCCAGTCTCCACGAAGATCCGGCCGGAGGCGGCGACTCTGGTCCGGGCCCGGCTCGGTGCGGGCATCCGGGTCAACCTGGCCGACCTGACGCCCGCGCTCGCCGCGTCACTGCGGCACGCTGCCTCGATGCACAACCCGCAGTTCTACGAGAAGCAGCGGATGCGCGCCTCCACCTGGGACGTCCCTCGCTTCCTGCAGTTCTTCGACGAGACCATCGATGGCGGCCTGATCGTCCCGCGCGGCACGCTCACCACCGTGAGCGAACTCGCCGCGCAGGCAGGCAGCAAGCTGGACCTGGCCGATGAGCGCGCGGTCGGTACCACGCAGGCAATCACCTGCTCGGCCGTGCTGACCGAGCCGCAACAGGCGGCTGTCCAGGTCTTGACCGGGCACGATCTGGGGGTGCTGGTCGCGCCGCCCGGAACCGGCAAGACCGTGATTGCATGCGCGGTCATCGCCGCGCATCAGGTCTCCACTCTCGTCCTAGTGGACCGGAAGACGCTCGCGGACCAATGGCGGGCCAAGATCGCTGAGTTCCTCGGCGTCAAAGCCGGGCAGCTTGGCGGCGGCCGGACCAAGCTGCGCGGCTCCATCGATGTCGCCACCTTGCAGACCCTGTCCCGCCGCGATGACGTCGCGGACCTGACCGCCGGGTACGGCCTTATCGTCGCCGACGAATGCCATCACGTCCCGGCCGCCGCGTTCGAGCACGCGGTCAGGCAGATCCCGGCACGGCGCTGGCTCGGGCTGACCGCCACCCCGTACCGCCGCGACAAGCTCGACGACCTGATCGCCATGCAAGTGGGACCGGTCCGGCATACCATCGCGCTTTCCCGCGACGCAGCCGGCCAGGACACGCTTCTGGGCATCGGCCGGCCGATCCCCGTGTTGTACGTTCACCCGACTGCGTACCGGTACGACGGCGACGCCGACCCGTCCCGCCCTGGCGGCATGACGACCATCTACCGGCATCTGGCCGCTGATGAGCAGCGCGCTCGGCAGGTCATCGCGGATGTCCTCGCCGCACTCAGCAAGGACCGCAACTGCCTGGTCCTCACCAACCGGACCAGCCATCTGGAAAAGTTCGCCGACTTGCTACGCGAGGCTGGGCACGACCCGGTTACTCTTCGCGGCGGGATGGGTGCCAAGAGCCGCGCGGCGGCGCTGGCCCGCCTGCAGCCGCAGCTCGGCGGGCCGCCACTCCTGGTCGTGGCCACCGGCCCGTACGCTGGCGAAGGCTTCGACTGCCCGGCCCTGGATACCTTGTTCCTTGCCGCGCCGGTCGCCAACAAGGGCAGCCTGACCCAGTACGTAGGCCGGATCCTGCGCTCGCATGAGAACAAGACCACGGCCGAAGTCCACGACTACCTCGATCAGCGGACTGGCGTCCTCGCTGCCATGCTCGCCAAACGCGCGCCCGGCTACGCCGGTCTCGGCTTCTCCGACCCGCGCAGGCTCGAACTCACTCCAAGCGCCAGCACGGACAGCTAACCGGCTCCGCAAGCCATAAAATATTACGCTGATGTGATATCATGTCTGGGTAATGCTACCGCTGCGGAGAGGCAGCTGACGTGGCCTATGTCCTGGTCATGACACCGGAGGTCCGGGCGTGGTTGCACGACCTGCGCAAGCGTGACCGGGCCAGCGCGATCCAGGTCGGCCAGGCCATCGGCATGCTGCTCGAAGCCGGGCCGGAGCTGGGCCGCCCGCTCGCCGACCGCGTCCAGCACTCCCGGCTGAGCAACCTGAAGGAACTGCGGCCAGGCTCCGCCCGGCGCAGCGAGATCCGCATCCTGTATATCTTCGATCCCCGGCGGAACGCGGTTCTGCTGGTAGCCGGAGATAAGGCTGGAAAATGGGAGGCCTGGTACCGCCAGGCGATCCCGCTGGCCGAGCAGCGTTACGAGGACTACCTGAAACAAGAGGACATCCGATGAGCAGCGAACTCCACCACTACACCCGGGATGAGTTCCTCGCCGAGTTCTATCCCGATCCTGCCGACAAGGCCGCCATCGCCGCCGGGATGAAGCAACTACGCGCCGAGCAGCGCGCCTTCCGGCTCGCCGAGATGCGCCGCCGCCTCGGCATCACCCAGGCCCAGGTCGCTGCCCGGATGGGCATCACCCAGGGCCGCGTGTCCGCCATCGAGCACGCCAAGCCTGGCACCACCGAACTGCGCACCCTGGCCGCCTACGTCGAAGCCCTCGGCGGCCGCCTGGAGATCATCGCCGACTTCGGCGACCAGCGGCTCGCCTTCACCGAACCCGGCACCGAAGCAGCCTGATCTGATCAGTACCCGCGACCTACCAGAAACTCTGCGGTGAAGGCGAACCGGAAAATCCTCCACAACACCTACAGAACAAGCCGATGCTTCAGCGCATAACATCCACTCCGGCGTCATCCGGAGCCACAGACGATGGCGAACGGTCCTCACGCACAACGATGCCTCTTCGCGCGGGAGCCAGGAGCGGGACCAGTCACAGAAAGTGACGTTGGGCTGAGTGCCCAAGCGGCCTGCCGAATACGCAACGCTCGGCTTCATAGACCCACCCCGCATCCAAGAACGCGGTTCACCAACCGCAGCACCCGGCCTTCGGTATTTCGCTGCTGAGTAGGGTTACAGACCCAATAGTCCCCACCTTCCGCCTAATCGGTTATCCAAGTTCAGTTCGAATTTAGCCTGTGAGCTGCAGAGTTCCCTTACGGAATCGAACCGTAGACCTTCTCCTTACCATGAACACGGCAGGCCACCCCAGGGTCCCTACCTGCACTGATAGCGTCAACGGTCCGCCCAGGACGCCCAGAATGCACACACTTTCCACCGCACTCGGTCCACGATTCGTTCCACGACCGTGGCCAACCCGTCATTACGCTGAGTAACTGGCGCTGTGACCAGCTCCCGGTGCTGGCTCCATGAGAGCACGCTTATCGCCAGACGGTCAGCCCGCCGCCCGGAGCGGCCGGATCCCCTCGAGGGCATCGCCCAGCCGGTCCTTCTCCACCTCAAGGTCATACCGGGACTGCAGGTTGATCCAGAACCGTTCCGAGGTGCCGAAGAACCGCGCCAGCCGCAGCGCGGTGTCCGCGCTGACCCGGCGCTGGCCGTGCACGATCTCATTGATCCGCCGGGCCGGCACCCCGATCTGCTTGGCCAGCTGGTACTGGCTCACTCCCAGCGGCTTCAGGAATTCCTCCAGCAGGATCTCGCCCGGGTGCACCGGCGCCATCACCGTGACCTCTGCCATGTCCGCCTCCCTCCTAGTGGTAGTCGGTGATCTCCACGTCCTCCGGGCCGGCGTCGTCCGGTATCGCCGCTATGTTGCAATCCGTCGCGGGTAGTTCCGCCGGTACTCGTCACCGAGATCGCGAACGCTCTTATAGTCACGCTCGGAGAAGACCGTCCGCCAGGGCTTTCGCATGCCGGTGATCACCGCGATCGCCGGCCTCGGCAGTCCGCGTCTGCCCAGCTCCTCCGCCGCTGCGTTTTCCAGCAGGCAGAACAGCCGGAACTGCTCGCGGCCCGGCCCGGTCAGCCGGATCTCATACCAGCCGTTCATCGAGCCGTGCATGGCCTCCCACTTGCCGCCCCCTGAGAACCGAGGCGGTGGGGCCCGCGGCGACCGCGTCCAGGACCGCCGTGAACTCCGCGTCGATCTTGCCAGGGCAGCCGTCAAGGAACTTCAGGGCGGGAACCGATCCGTCCGGCGCCATGTAATAGATGACCGCCCATGGCTCCCGGCCACCGGGCTGGCGGCCGCCCTGTGCCCGGGAACTGGCTGCCCGGCGCCGCGGGGACATGCGCCGACGATAACCGTCCCGGCCTTACGAGGCCGCCTTATCGCGCTCAGCCGGGCGCGAAGCTGGCTCCTTGCTCGCCGTCCTTGGCACTACCTGAAGCTCGGCACCCAGAGCCTCTGCGATCGCCGCGACCAGCGGAAGCTCAGGGCGGGCCTGGTCTGCGGTGAACAGCCGCCGGATGGTGGAGGCGTTGCGGTTGATCCGCCGTGCGAGCTCGGCCTTGGACATCCCCATGTCAGCCCGCAGCGCGTCCAGTTGCCTGATCACCGCGTCCGTCTGGGCGATCTCACCAGCGATGCGCTCATACGCTGCCCGGTACTCGGGGTCTCGCATCCGCCGCGCCCGGCGGCGCTCGTGCAGGTCACCATTGAGCGTTTCTGCCATCGCAGCCCTCCGTGTGTTGCATAGAGGATACGGTTCAGTGTATCTCTTAAGCAACAGTTTACGACCGGGCCGGATCAGATCCTGCGCCAGGGCCGACCTTGATCAACCGAGACCAGCGTTGCGCGTCCTCGGGCAGCATCAGTACCGCACGCGCCGGGCGGATTCTGCCTCCACTCCCGGCGGGCCTGTTCGCGCACTCACGCTGAGCGCCTCGCGGCCGACGCGCCCAACCCCAGCGCGGAATCTCTGTCGGTGTACGGCTCACTGCTGCTGCGCGGTGCTCTCGCCGCCGCACATGCCGAAAACCGCGACGGCAGCGTGACGCTGCTAGACGAGGCCGGTCAGGCCGGTTCTCGGCTGGGCAGCGATTACAACCACCGGTGGACGGCATTCGGTCCGGCTAACGTGCTGCTTCACCGGGTCAACGCCGCGGTCCGTCTCGGCGACGCCGGGTCGGCGATCAACTACGCTCGCGAGATAAACCTCGATCAGCTGACCGTGACCGAGCGCAGGGCATCGTTCTTCGTGGACACCGCGCAGGCGTTCGGCCAGTGGGGCAAACACGAGAAGGCCTTCCGGGCCCTGCGCGCTGCCGAGGAACTCGCACCGCAGGAAGTGCGCTCCCGCCCGCCGTCCGCCGCCTGGTCAGCGACCTGCTCGCCACTGCGCCTCCCACCGTCCGGCCCCACCTCAACGAATTCGCTGCCCGCATCGGGGCTACGAGATGAGACAACCAGCCGAGGGCCGGGTTCTCTATGTGATCGTGTGCGGAGCAGGACCCGCAGGAGAGGTCGGACGACTGGTGGAACTGGCTCATGACCGCGGCTGGAACGTCCAGATCATCGCGACGCCAGCGGCGCTGGCGTTCATCGACGCGCCCAAGCTCGAAGCCCAGAGCGGCCGGCCCGTGCGCAGTGAATACCGCAGCCCCGGCGAACTCAGGTCCCCGCAGGCCGATGCAATCATCGTCGCACCCGCGACCTACAACACGATCAACAAGTGGGCCAACGGGATCAGCGACACCTACGCTCTCGGCATCCTCGCCGAAGCCCCGGGCCTCGGCATCCCCGTCGTTGTGCTGCCCTTCGTCAACTCTGCTCTCGCCGGACGCGCGCCCTTCAAGGAGAGCATGAACGAACTGCGCGGCGAGGGCATCCGGATTCTGCTCGGGCCCGGCGAGTTCGAGCCGCATCCACGCGGATCCGGTGGCGACAGAATCTCTGAGTTTCCCTGGCAACTCGCCATGGCATCAGTCCCTAACGATCCGGAACGTGCCCCGCGCGACGCCGAGCTGGGAGTCGCCGGGGCCTCGATGTCACCGGGCATGCGGAAGATGACAGCCCGCGCCGCCGCCGCACTGCCATTCGCCAGGGCCGGCAGCCTGCTCGCCGATCTGGCCGGCATCCGCCTCAGCGCCCGGCGGATCGAGCGCAGTTCCGAGGCCGATGGCCAGGCTGCTGCCGCGGCCATCGCCCGCCAGGCCAGCGCGGTCGCCGCCCGCAGGCTGGCCGTGCTCCCGGCTGCGGGGCCGCTCCCGGACAAGCTTTACATCGCCATTTATGCCGCGTAGGTGATTATGCCGAGCAGGCCGGTGCTGGCGGGGTTTTGCCCTGGTCAGCGGGCTGGGGCCTGCTGACCTGGTCGGCATAATTACAGGCTGGTCAGGAAGGCGAGCAGGCTGTCGGGGGGCCGGTAGCGGCCTGGCGGGACTGTCGGGCGGGGTGGTGCGGTCCAGCGCCCGTTGCTTGATGCCGAGGTCGGCGTGCATGTAGGGCATCACCGAGGCGATGTGTTCGTGGCCTAGCCACAGGGCGATGGTGGCGATGTCGATGCCTGCTTCGCGCAGGGCCATGGCGCATGTGTGCCTGAGCACGTGCGGGGTTACTTTCTTGGCGGTGAGCGACGGGACAGCGGGTGCGGCTGCCTTGGCGTACTTGGTGACGAGTGATTCCACCGCATCGGTGCTGAGCGTCGTGCCACGCCGGCTCGGGAACAGTGGGTCGCCGGGGCTCCCGCCGCGCTCGGCGAGCCAGCTGCGCAGGGTCGCCACGGCGGGTGGCGTCAGTGGCGTGCAGCGTTCCTTCCTGCCTTTCCCGGTGCAGCGGACGTGCGGTCCTGTAGTGAGGACGGCGTCGCGGCAGCGCAGCCCGGTGAGCTCGGCTACCCGCAGGCCGGTCTGCACCGCGACGAGGAGCATCGCGTGGTCGCGGCGGCCGGTCCAGGTGCGCCGGTCCGGGGTGTCGAGCAGCGCCTGGGTTTCTGCCGAGGGTGAGGAAACAGACCAGAGCGCGGGCGTAGCGCTTGTGCGGGATGGACAGCACCCGGCTGATCAGGTCGGCGTGCTCGGGGTGGTGCAGCGCCGCGTAGCGGAAAAAGGAGTGGATGGCCGCCAGGCGGGCGTTGCGGGTGCGCACGCTGTTGTGCCGCTGCTGCTCGAGGTGAAGCAGGAAGGCGCCGATCGCGGGCGCGCCGAGGTCGGCGAGGTCGAGTTTCGACGGCGGCGTGCCGGTGCGGTCAGAGACAAAGCTGACGAGCAGCCGGAAGGTGTCGCGGTAGGCCGCCACGGTGCGCCCGCTGGCGTGTCGCTGGGTGGCGAGGCGGTCGGTGAAGAACGCCTGCAGGGTGGGGGCGAGCGCGGTCATGCTGGCTCTCCCAGGACCTGCTGGAGGCGCTCGGCGACAAGGGCGAGCAGTTCCGGGGCGGCCTGCAGGTACCAGTAGGTTGATGCCGGGTCGGCGTGGCCGAGCATGGCCGAAAGCAGCGGCAGCCTGGCGTCCACGTCGGTCCCGTCCCGATACCAGCGCAGTAAGGTCGCGACCGCGAAAGAATGTCTGTTATGCGGAATTCCTCATAAGCGGCATTAGGCGGACTGCTGGGTTATGCGCCCTGCCGTGGTGTTTCGGCTGGTAGGGGCGGCGGAGCTCGTGTGGTTGTCCGCATAATCTTGGCGCCGCATGCCCGCGTCGGCGAAGAGTCACCTTGTTCGTTCATTCCGCTTCTGAACGCAGAGGTGATTCTCATGGGAGAGGCAGATGTCAGGGCCGCCGTGGCCCGTGTCCTGGGGGCATTGCGCGAGGCTGGGAGGGCAGAGCACACAATCCGGCGCCAGCAGGTCGTGCTGGACCGGTTCGCAGCCTTCTTAGCCGGACGCGGCCTGAGCACGGCGAGCGACCAGGTGTGCGTGGATTTCATCGCGAACCAGACCGGGATCAGGCTGGGGGCGTTGCGGGAGCCGGTCGGGGACAGGGACGTCCAGGCGGTCCGGCGGCCGGTGGTGTTGATGGCGGAGGCGCTGGCAGGCCGGGCGGTCGTCGTCGACCGGTCGGTGATCCCGGCGAAGGACGGCTGTCCCGCCAGGTTCCGTCCGCTCCGAGACGACTACGTTGCCTCGTGCCGCGCGCGCGGTAACGCCGAGGCGACCGTGGCCGCGAAGGACAAGGCGGTCAGCCGGTTCCTGGGCTACCTGGAGGACGTGGGCGTCGATGATCTGGCTGCCCTCGGCGTGCGGGACGTGTCGGGTTTCTTTCTGCGGCAACGCGGGCTGCGCCGCAAGACCATCGCGGGTATGAGGTCGTCCCTGGCGGACTTCCTGGCTTTCCTGGCCGCCGCGGGCCGGACACCGCAGAGTCTGGCCGGCCGGCTGCCGCCGCACCGGCACGTCCGCCACGAGTCCGAGCCGCACCTGTGGACCGCAGGCGAGATCCGGCGGGTGCTGGCCGTGATCGACCGCCAGTCCGTCACCGGCAAACGCGACTACGCGATGATCCTGATGACCGCCCGGCTCGGCCTGCGGATCTCCGATCTGCGCCGGCTCGAACTCGGCGACCTTGACTGGCGGGCGAAGACCATCACGATCGTCCAGCAGAAGACGGGCCTGCCGTTAAGCCTGCCGCTGCTGGACGACGTCGGCTGGGCGATCATCGACTACGCCCGGCACGGCCGCCCCGAAACCGCCTGCCCGAAGGTGTTCATCAAGCACCGCCATCCCTTCGACGCGTTCGGGTGCGCCTCGTCGGTCGCCTGCCGGCTATCGCGCCACGCTGCCCGCGCGGGGATCGAGTTCCCGCCGGACCAGGCGTGCGGGATGCATTCCCTGCGCGGCGCGCTGGCCGTCGCCATGATCGGCAACGGTGCGCCGATGCCGGTGATATCGGCCGTGCTGGGACACGCCTCCAGCGACACGACGCAGGCCTACTACCTGCGCTTCGACGCCGGACGGCTGCGATGTTGCGCGCTGGACGTCGAAGGCGTCACCGGCCAGGCGGGGGCGGGTGAGCGCGGTGCCTGACACGACGCTGCCGGGCCTGGTCGCCGGCCTGGTCGCTTCGCGCCGCGCTGGCGGATACAGGTTCAAGGTCCAGGAACGGGTGCTGCGCCAGTTCGCGGCCACTGCCGGCGGGAGGGCTACCCGGACGGGTCGATCACCAAAGAAGCGGTCGACGGGTTCCTTTACGGCGGTCACCTGCGGTCCTCCACGGTCCGGCGTAACGAGCTGGCTCTGCGCCAGCTGGCCCAGTACGCCCGGGCGGCCGGCTGGGATGCCTGCACCCTGGCCGGGACAACTCAAGTCCGTGTCCGCCACCAGCCCCCGTATGTGTTCACCGACAACGAGGTGCGCCGCTTGTTCGCCGCGATCGACTCCCAGGCCATGTCCAGCTACTCGAACAAGGCGATGGTCGACCCGGTCCTGTTCAGGGTGCTCTACGGTGCCGGGCTGAGGGTTTCCGAGGCGCTCAGCCTGAGCCTGGCCGATGTGGACACGCGTAGCGGGACGCTGCGGATCCGCGACTCCAAGAACGGCGAGAGCCGGACCGTGCCGGTCACCGGCCGGCTCACCGCGACCCTGGAGGGCTACATCACGGCCGCGCACCCCGCCCCCGAAAGCAGCGACTACGTCTTCTACGCCGTCGCTGCCGGCAGGCCGATCAGCCAGTCGACCGTATACACGCGGTTCCGCGGTTACCTGGCCGACGCCGGCATCCCCCACTTTCCGGGCGGCCCCCACCCGCACTCGCTGCGCCACGGCTTCGCCGTCGCCAACCTCAGAGCCTGGGCCGCGCAAGGCGCGGACCTGGCCGCGATGCTGCCCTACCTGGCGTGCTACATGGGCCACGCCGACCTTCGCGGCACCCAGTACTACCTGAGGCTGACCGCGGACGCCTACCCCGAGGTGATGGCCAGAGCCCAGGTCCGGTTCGGCTACGTCATCCCCGCACCACCCGAGGACGAGCAGTGAACCCGCGCCCCGCGCCGCCACCGGAGCTTGCCGGGCGCTGGCTGTCGAAGTTCTTCACCGACCACCTGGCCGGGGAGCGCGCAGTCTCGCCGAAGACCATGGCCTCCTACCGGGACGCGATGAAACTGCTGCTCACCTGGTTCAGGGACGCTGAGCGCATACCGCCGGAGAAGCTGCGCCTGGCCGACATCGACCGGCCCCGGGTCCTGCTGTTCCTGGACTGGCTGGAGGCCGGGCGGAGCTGCTCGGCAGCTACCCGCAACCAGCGCCTCGCGGTGATCAAGTCGTTTTGCCGCTACACCGCCGTCGAGCAGCCCGACCATCTCGACCAGGTCACCCAGGTCCTCGCGATCCGGCAGAAGAAGACCCCGGGCCCGCAGCTGGGACACCTGACGGGCGACGAGGTCAAGATGCTGCTCGCCGAACCCGGCACGGCCAGCGCACGCGCTGTCAGGGACACTGTCTTGCTCGCCCTGGCCTACGACACCGCCGCCCGCGTTCAGGAGCTCTGCGACCTCGACGTCGCAGACATCCGCCGGGCCAGCCCGATGACCGTGGTGATCCGCGGGAAGGGTTCCAAGATCCGGTACGTGCCCGTGATGGACCCGACCGCCCATCTCGTCGCCGACTACCTCGAACACCGCGATCGGCATCCCGGCCTCGGTGCCGACGCGGACCCGCTGTTCCCCGGGCCGAACCACTCCAGATTGACCCGGTCCGGGGTCGCCAAGCTGCTGGCCCGCCACGTGCGGGCCGTCCGGGCGCGAGACCCCGGCTGGGCTCCCGGCCTGCCGGTCACGCCCCACACGCTCCGGCGGACCCGGGCCATGCACCTGATCCAGGCCGGTGTCAACCTGATCTACATCCGTGATCTGCTCGGCCACGCCGATGTGTCCACCACCGAGATCTACGCCCGCGCAGACGCGGAGACCAAACGCAAAGCGATCGAAAATGCCTACGAGCCACTCACCCCAGACGCCTTGCCGGACTGGACCTTGGACTCGTCCCTGATCGGCTGGCTCGACTCGCTGGGGCGCTGACGCCGACGCACCGACATTATGCGGACAACCACACGAGCTCCGCCGCCCCTACCAGCGGAAACACCACGGCAGGGCGCATAACCCAGCAGTCCGCCTAATGCCGCAGGTCGTGGGCTCGCGGCCGGTGCCGCTGGCCGCGGCCTTCCAGCCCCGCTTTGCCGATGAGCGCCCGGAAGGTCTTGTTGGCGTCGCTGTAGGCCAGCCGGGTGCCGCGGGTCGACACGAAGAAGCCGGGGGTGGCCGGCGCGGGGAAGTGGTGGTCGCGCAGGCGCGCGTAGCCGCGCAGCGCCTCGGCGGTCGTGTGGTGCAGCGGGACCGTGCGCGCCGAGCCGGGCTTGGCCTTGCGGACCGCCATGACTAGCGCGGCGTCATCGACATCAGCCCGGTCCAGCGCGATCGCCTCGCCGATCCTCATGCCGCTGACTGTGAGCAGCCCGATCAGCGTCTGGTAGGTGGCAGCGCGTAGCGCCGGAGACAGCGCGCCGGCTGCGCCCAGCAGCGCGGTGATGTCGGCGTCGGAGTACAAGTAAGGCGTCACCCGGTGATAGGCCGCGGCCAGCAGGTCGGCTGGGGGCACCTGGGTCCGCGGGTCGATGGACGCCAGATAGCGGGCGAAGCCGCGGACCGCGCCCAGCCGCGCGTGCCACCACCGCGGGTCTGCGCTGGCGGGCCGGGTCGCCCAGGCAATCGCCAGCGCGGTGGTGACTTGCAGCTCGCCGTGTTCCTCGAGGTAGCTGACGAAGCCGCCGAGCAGCCACTCGGTCTGCTTGAGCCGGTAGCCAAGCGCGCGGCGCAGCGCGAGGTAGTCTCGCAGGGCGATGCGAAGCTCGCTCATGCGCCACCTCCCGGCCACGGCCGGGCCAGTTCCCGCAGCGCGCCGGGCGCGACCCTGGCATACGAAGCGGTCACCGCCAGGGTCTGGTGCCGCAGCAACCCCGCGACCTCGGGCAGTGGCGCGCCGCGGCGCAGCGTCGCGGTGGCCGCGCGATGGCGCAGCTGGTGCGGCCCGAAAGCAGGCAGCCCGGCACGCGCAGCGGCGTGCCGTACCACCATCTTCACTGCGCCCGGGGTGAGCGGGCCCGACGGCGCGGCGAGGCGCAGAAACAGCGCGCGCTCACTGGCTGGTGCCTGCGGGCGGCCCCGGCGCAGGTAGGCTGCCACGGCCGCGCCAACGTCGGCGGGCAGCGGAAGACGCTCGTGGCGGTCTGCCTTGCCCCGCACCACGATCTCGCCGTGATACCAGTCAGCATCATCGAGCAGGAGCGCAGCGACCTCGCCGGCGCGCAGCCCGAGACGGGCAAGCAGCAGCACGATCGCATAATCACGCCGGCCGTCAGCCTGGCGCCGGTCACAACTGGCCAGCAGCCGCGTCACCGCAGAGGCCTCCAGGCCGGCCGCTGGCAGGCCGGCCCGCCGCCGGGCGACCGCGGGCAGGCCACGGGCCAGCGGCGCCGCGGTCGCCCCGGTCACGTGCAGGTACCGCAGCAGCGACGCCAGCGCAGTCACCGTCATGCTCAGCGACGGAGGGCTGGCCCGGCCCGACATCGCGACCAGGAAGGCGGTCACGTCCGCGGCGCGCAGGTCGCCGAGCCCGCCCGGCCGCGTCGCCACCGACCGGCAGAACGACCGGGCGATCCGCGCATACCTGGCCACGGTGGTGGCGACCAGGCCTCGCTCGCCCGCCAGGTACTCGCGGTAAGCGTCCAGCAGATCCTCCACGGGCTCGCTGGCAGGTACTGCTGTGCCCGCCGGGCTGACACCCGCGTCCCGCAGGTAGCCCAGCGGAACCACCAGGCAGGTGGGCGATACCCACGTCACCAGGCCAGCGCCGCGGCGCGCGGCCAGGAACCGCTCCGCCTGCTCACCTGTGAATTCAGCCGGCGTCAGCCGCTCGGCGTCCAGCCACCGGCTGATCTGCCTGAACTGGCCGAGCCGGTGCTCCGCCGACACCGGCGTATAACCCCGGCTCTCCAGCTCCGCCCTGAACCCGG
>CAVXLG010000004.1:0-62924 GCA_963762615.1 uncultured Actinomycetes bacterium
CGGACTGCTGGGTTATGCGCCCTGCCGTGGTGTTTCCGCTGGTAGGGGCGGCGGAGCTCGTGTTGTTGTCCGCATAATGTCGGTGCGTCGGCGTCAGCGCCCCAGCGAGTCGAGCCAGCCGATCAGGGACGAGTCCAAGGTCCAGTCCGGCAAGGCGTCTGGGGTGAGTGGCTCGTAGGCATTTTCGATCGCTTTGCGTTTGGTCTCCGCGTCTGCGCGGGCGTAGATCTCGGTGGTGGACACATCGGCGTGGCCGAGCAGATCACGGATGTAGATCAGGTTGACACCGGCCTGGATCAGGTGCATGGCCCGGGTCCGCCGGAGCGTGTGGGGCGTGACCGGCAGGCCGGGAGCCCAGCCGGGGTCTCGCGCCCGGACGGCCCGCACGTGGCGGGCCAGCAGCTTGGCGACCCCGGACCGGGTCAATCTGGAGTGGTCCGGCCCGGGGAACAGCGGGTCCGCGTCGGCACCGAGGCCGGGATGCCGATCGCGGTGTTCGAGGTAGTCGGTGACGAGATGGGCGGTCGGGTCCATCACGGGCACGTACCGGATCTTGGAACCCTTCCCGCGGATCACCACGGTCATCGGGCTGGCCCGGCGGATGTCCGCGACGTCGAGGTCGCAGAGCTCCTGAACGCGGGCGGCGGTGTCGTAGGCCAGGGCGAGCAAGACAGTGTCCCTGACAGCGCGTGCGCTGGCCGTGCCGGGTTCGGCGAGCAGCATCTTGACCTCGTCGCCCGTCAGGTGTCCCAGCTGCGGGCCCGGGGTCTTCTTCTGCCGGATCGCGAGGACCTGGGTGACCTGGTCGAGATGGTCGGGCTGCTCGACGGCGGTGTAGCGGCAAAACGACTTGATCACCGCGAGGCGCTGGTTGCGGGTAGCTGCCGAGCAGCTCCGCCCGGCCTCCAGCCAGTCCAGGAACAGCAGGACCCGGGGCCGGTCGATGTCGGCCAGGCGCAGCTTCTCCGGCGGTATGCGCTCAGCGTCCCTGAACCAGGTGAGCAGCAGTTTCATCGCGTCCCGGTAGGAGGCCATGGTCTTCGGCGAGACTGCGCGCTCCCCGGCCAGGTGGTCGATGAAGAACTTCGACAGCCAGCGCCCGGCAAGCTCCGGTGGCGGCGCGGGGCGCGGGTTCACTGCTCGTCCTCGGGTGGTGCGGGGATGACGTAGCCGAACCGGACCTGGGCTCTGGCCATCACCTCGGGGTAGGCGTCCGCGGTCAGCCTCAGGTAGTACTGGGTGCCGCGAAGGTCGGCGTGGCCCATGTAGCACGCCAGGTAGGGCAGCATCGCGGCCAGGTCCGCGCCTTGCGCGGCCCAGGCTCTGAGGTTGGCGACGGCGAAGCCGTGGCGCAGCGAGTGCGGGTGGGGGCCGCCCGGAAAGTGGGGGATGCCGGCGTCGGCCAGGTAGCCGCGGAACCGCGTGTATACGGTCGACTGGCTGATCGGCCTGCCGGCAGCGACGGCGTAGAAGACGTAGTCGCTGCTTTCGGGGGCGGGGTGCGCGGCCGCGATGTAGCCCTCCAGGGTCGCGGTGAGCCGGCCGGTGACCGGCACGGTCCGGCTCTCGCCGTTCTTGGAGTCGCGGATCCGCAGCGTCCCGCTACGCGTGTCCACATCGGCCAGGCTCAGGCTGAGCGCCTCGGAAACCCTCAGCCCGGCACCGTAGAGCACCCTGAACAGGACCGGGTCGACCATCGCCTTGTTCGAGTAGCTGGACATGGCCTGGGAGTCGATCGCGGCGAACAAGCGGCGCACCTCGTTGTCGGTGAACACATACGGGGGCTGGTGGCGGACACGGACTTGAGTTGTCCCGGCCGGGGTGCAGGCATCCCAGCCGGCCGCCCGGGCGTACTCGGCCAGCTGGCGCAGCGCCAGCTCGTTACGCCGGACCGTGGAGGACCGCAGGTGACCGCCGTAAAGGAACCCGTCAACCGCTTCTTTGGTGATCGACCCGTCCGGGTAGCCCTCCCGCCGGCAGTGGTCCGCGAACTGGCGCAGCACCCGTTCCTGGACTTTGAACCTGTATCCGCCAGCGCGGCGCGAAGCGACCAGGCCGGCGACCAGGCCCGGCAGCGTCGTGTCAGGCACCGCGCTCACCCGACCCTGCCTGGCCGATGACGTCTTCGACGTCCAGCGCGCAACATCGCAGCCGTTCGACGTCGAAGCGCAGGTAGTAGGCCTGCGTCGTGTCGCTGGAGGCGTGTCCCAGCACGGCCGATATCACCGGCATCGGCGCACCGTTGCCGATCATGGCGACGGCCAGCGCGCCGCGCAGGGAATGCATCCCGCACGCCTGGTCCGGCGGGAACTCGATCCCCGCGCGGGCAGCGTGGCGCGATAGCCGGCAGGCGACCGACGAGGCGCACCCGAACACGTCGAAGGGATGGCGGTGCTTGATGAACACCTTCGGGCAGGCGGTTTCGGGGCGGCCGTGCCGGACGTAGTCGATGATCGCCCAGCCGACGTCGTCCAGCAGCGGCAGGCTTAACGGCCGGCCCGTCTTCTGCTGGACGATCGTGATGGTCTTCGCCCGCCAGTCAAGGTCGCCGAGTTCGAGCTGGCGCAGATCGGAGATCCGCAGGCCGAGCCGGGCGGTCATCAGGATCATCGCGTAGTCGCGTTTGCCGGTGGCGGACTGGCGGTCGATCACGGCCAGCACCCGCCGGATACTCGCCTGCGGTCCACAGGTGCGGCTCGGACTCGTGGCGGACGTGCCGGTGCGGCGGCAGCCGGCCGGCCAGACTCTGCGGTGTCCGGCCCGCGGCGGCCAGGAAAGCCAGGAAGTCCGCCAGGGACGACCTCATAGCGGCGATGGTCTTGCGGCGCAGCCCGCGTTGCCGCAGAAAGAAACCCGACACGTCCCGCACGCCGAGGGCAGCCAGATCATCGACGCCCACGTCCTCCAGGTAGCCCAGGAACCGGCTGACCGCCTTGTCCTTCGCGGCCACGGTCGCCTCGGCGTTACCGCGCGCGCGGCACGAGGCAACATAGTCGTCTCTGAGCGGACGGAACCTGGCGGGACAGCCGTCCTTCGCCGGGATCACCGACCGGCCGACGACGACCGCCCGGCCTGCCAGCGCCTCCGCCATCAACACCACCGGCCGCCGGACCGCCTGGACGTCCCTGTCCCCGACCGACTCCCGCAACGCCCCCAGCCTGATCCCGATCTGGTTCGCGATGAAATCCACGCACACCTGGTCGCTCGCCGTGCTCAGGCCGCGTCCGGCTAAGAAGGCTGCGAACCGGTCCAGCACGACCTGCTGGCGCCGGATTGTGTGCTCTGCCCTCCCAGCCTCGCGCAATGCCGCCAGGACACGGGCCACGGCGACCCTGACATCTGCCTCTCCCATGAGAATCACCTCTGCGTTCAGAAGCGGAATGAACGAACAAGGTGACTCTTCGCCGACGCGGGCATGCGGCGCCAAGATTATGCGGACAACAACACGAGCTCCGCCGCCCCTACCAGCGGAAACACCACGGCAGGGCGCATAACCCAGCAGTCCGCCTAATGCCGCAGGTCGTGGGCTCGCGGCCGGTGCCGCTGGCCGCGGCCTTCCAGCCCCGCTTTGCCGATGAGCGCCCGGAAGGTCTTGTTGGCGTCGCTGTAGGCCAGCCGGGTGCCGCGGGTCGACACGAAGAAGCCGGGCGTGGCCGGCGCGGGGAAGTGGTGGTCGCGCAGGCGCGCGTAGCCGCGCAGCGCCTCGGCGGTCGTGTGGTGCAGCGGGACCGTGCGCGCCGAGCCGGGCTTGGCCTTGCGGACCGCCATGACTAGCGCGGCGTCATCGACATCAGCCCGGTCCAGCGCGATCGCCTCGCCGATCCTCATGCCGCTGACTGTGAGCAGCCCGATCAGCGTCTGGTAGGTGGCAGCGCGTAGCGCCGGAGACAGCGCGCCGGCTGCGCCCAGCAGCGCGGTGATGTCGGCGTCGGAGTACAAGTAAGGCGTCACCCGGTGATAGGCCGCGGCCAGCAGGTCGGCTGGGGGCACCTGGGTCCGCGGGTCGATGGACGCCAGATAGCGGGCGAAGCCGCGGACCGCGCCCAGCCGCGCGTGCCACCACCGCGGGTCTGCGCCGGCCGGCCGGGTCGCCCAGGCAATCGCCAGCGCGGTGGTGACTTGCAGCTCGCCGTGTTCCTCGAGGTAGCTGACGAAGCCGCCGAGCAGCCACTCGGTCTGCTTGAGCCGGTAGCCAAGCGCGCGGCGCAGCGCGAGGTAGTCTCGCAGGGCGATGCGAAGCTCGCTCATGCGCCACCTCCCGGCCACGGCCGGGCCAGTTCCCGCAGCGCGCCGGGCGCGACCCTGGCATACGAAGCGGTCACCGCCAGGGTCTGGTGCCGCAGCAACCCCGCGACCTCGGGCAGTGGCGCGCCGCGGCGCAGCGTCGCGGTGGCCGCGCGATGGCGCAGCTGGTGCGGCCCGAAAGCAGGCAGCCCGGCACGCGCAGCGGCGTGCCGTACCACCATCTTCACTGCGCCCGGGGTGAGCGGGCCCGACGGCGCGGCGAGGCGCAGAAACAGCGCGCGCTCACTGGCTGGTGCCTGCGGGCGGCCCCGGCGCAGGTAGGCTGCCACGGCCGCGCCAACGTCGGCGGGCAGCGGAAGACGCTCGTGGCGGTCTGCCTTGCCCCGCACCACGATCTCGCCGTGATACCAGTCAGCATCATCGAGCAGGAGCGCAGCGACCTCGCCGGCGCGCAGCCCGAGACGGGCAAGCAGCAGCACGATCGCATAATCACGCCGGCCGTCAGCCTGGCGCCGGTCACAACTGGCCAGCAGCCGCGTCACCGCAGAGGCCTCCAGGCCTGCCGCTGGCAGGCCGGCCCGCCGCCGGGCGACCGCGGGCAGGCCACGGGCCAGCGGCGCCGCGGTCGCCCCGGTCACGTGCAGGTACCGCAGCAGCGACGCCAGCGCAGTCACCGTCATGCTCAGCGACGGAGGGCTGGCCCGGCCCGACATCGCGACCAGGAAGGCGGTCACGTCCGCGGCGCGCAGGTCGCCGAGCCCGCCCGGCCGCGTCGCCACCGACCGGCAGAACGACCGGGCGATCCGCGCATACCTGGCCACGGTGGTGGCGACCAGGCCTCGCTCGCCCGCCAGGTACTCGCGGTAAGCGTCCAGCAGATCCTCCACGGGCTCGCTGGCAGGTACTGCTGTGCCCGCCGGGCTGACACCCGCGTCCCGCAGGTAGCCCAGCGGAACCACCAGGCAGGTGGGCGATACCCACGTCACCAGGCCAGCGCCGCGGCGCGCGGCCAGGAACCGCTCCGCCTGCTCACCTGTGAATTCAGCCGGCGTCAGCCGCTCGGCGTCCAGCCACCGGCTGATCTGCCTGAACTGGCCGAGCCGGTGCTCCGCCGACACCGGCGTATAACCCCGGCTCTCCAGCTCCGCCCTGAACCCGGCCGCAAACGGTGACAGCGGACCCCGCACCCGGCCATGCCGACGTAGCTATTCAGCAAGCGTCGTGGCGTTATAGCTGGTCATTTGGCGGGGCCGCCTGTCGGGTCGCGGCAGGCCGTGGCGGGTAGTTGACTGACGGGCCGGGATGACGATGATTGCTTGTCGTGTCCGATGTGCCGGGGGTTCCTTCTGCGGAGGAGCTGGCAGCGTTGCCGCATGCCGAGCTGGCGACGCGGCTCGCGGAGGCGTACCGGCTCATTGCTGAGCTGTCCGTCCGGGTGGCGGAGCTGACTGCGCGGGATGAGCAGCTGGCGGCCCGGGTGGAGCAGCTGGAGCGGCAGGCCGGGAGGGATTCGTTCACGTCCTCGCGGCCCCCCTCATCGGACAGCCCGTATGGGAAGAGGGGCAAGGACCGGTCGCTGCGGGAGCGGGGAAAGCGGCGGCCGGGGAGGCAGCCGGGTGATCCGGGGACGACGATGCGCCTGGTCGATGACCCTGATGAGCGGTGCTGGTTCCCGCCGGCCGCCTGCCGGGGCTGCGGGAAGGACCTGGCTGGCGCGGGCGTGCTGGCGCAGCGTCGTCACCAGGTCACCGACATCCGGCCGGCGCCCGCGCCGACGGTGACCGAGTACGTGGCGCAGGCCAAGGCGTGCCCGTGCTGCGGGACGGTGACCGAGGGCGAGTTGCCGCCGCGCGTGCGGGCCCGGGCCAGCTTCGGCCCGGAGGCGCACGCGCAGGCCGCGAACCTGACCTGCGGGCATCACATCCCCATCTGGCGGTCCACGGTGCTGTTGTGCCAGCTCGCGGGGGTTGCGGTCTCGACGGGATGGATGGCCGGCGTCCGCGGGAAGGCCGCCGCGCTGGTGGAGGCCAGCGGGTTCATGGATCGCGTGCGGGAGCTGCTGAAGACGGCCCAGGCGGTGCACGCGGATGAGACTCCGGCCCGCGCGTCCGGCGGCACCCGGTACGTGCACCTGGCCTGCACCGCGTACCTGACCCGCATGCATACCGGGGACCGCTCGGCGGAGGCGATCGACGCCGGCGGCGTGCTGCCCGGCTATACCGGGATCATCGTCCGGGACGGCTACGCCGGGTATGAGCACCTGACGGACGCGCTGCACGCCTGGTGCGGAGCCCATCTGCTGCGGGATTTGAAAAGCCTGTACGACTTCGAGCCCGGCCAGCAGGACTGGGCAGAGCGCATGGCATCCCTGCTCGTCCAGGCCCGCGACGCCGCGGCCGCCGCCCGCCAGGCCGGGCAGTCCGCCCTCGACGCTGATGCCCTGGAGAACCTGGTCACCCGCTACCGGGCACTCGCCGCGGACGGGCTCGCCGCCAACTTGTACCGTCGCACCGCCACCGCGAAGGACGGCCGCCGCATCGCCCGCCGGTTCCTGCACTTCGAGGACCTGATCCTCCGCTTCGCCACCCGCCCCGACCTGGACATCTTCACCAACAACGAGGCCGAAAGGACCATCCGGCCGGTCAAGGTCCAGCAGCGCAGCTCCGGAGGCTGCTGGCGCACCCTGCAAGGACTCGCCGACTTCGCGATCGTCCAGTCCTGCCTGTCCACCGCCGCCAAATGGGACCGCAGCAAACTCGACGCCCTCCGGGATCTCTTCCACGGCCACGCCTGGCTACCGCCCGGTCTCGAACCATCGGGATAACGCAATCCAGCGCGGGTCCCGCGCAAGGCTTCCGGTCACCTGCGCGCCTTGGCATCATCTACCCGTGGACAGCGACTGGGACCGTTTCATCTTCCGGTGCCAGCAGGCCCTGGGCGACCTGGTCGAAGGACGGCCCGAACCCTTCAAGGCACTCTGGTCACACGCCGATGACGTGGTGATCATGGGCGCGTTCGGCGGTTACGAACGAGGCTGGGAACAGGTCAGCGCGCGGCTCGACTGGGCCGCCGCCGGCATCAAGGCCACCGATCGCGCCGCGGAGAACATCGTGACGGTCGTCGGCGATAACCTCGCCTGCACCGTCGATCTGGAGCACATGACCCGTCACGCCGGTGATCAGCCGCAGCCCAGGACACTGCGCTGCACCCAGGCCTACCGCCGTGAAAACGGCGAGTGGAAGGTCATACTGCGCCACGCTGACGAGCTTCCCGAAAAAGACGAACAGCAAAGATGACTCACAGCCGCGTCACAGCACGACGTTGATGCTTGCTGAATAGCTACATGCCGACGACGTCTCATCGCCGCCTCCTCTCTGGGGATCAGCGATTCCATCTGAGAAGAAGCCTCAGGCCACCACCGAAATTATGCCGAAACAGGTCAGCAGGCCCCAGCCCGCTGACCAGGGCAAAACCCCGCCAGCACCGGCCTGCTCGGCATAATCACCTACGCGGCATAAATGGCGTTATTCCGAAGTCGGAATAACGCCATCGACGGCACCGGCGTGCCCATGGTCGCGGCCGAGACGCAGGGCCGGGCCGGCAAGTACGACGACGGGCGGGCCCGCACCCGCGAGGTCAAGATGGCGTGCCTGTTCACCCAGGCCACCACCGATGCCCACGGCTGGCCGGTACGTGATCCCGGCTCGGCCGGCTACCTGGCCACCTTCGCGCCCGCCGCAGGCTTCGGGACGCTGATGGCTGCCGAGGCCCGCCGCCGCGGCGCCGGCCACATCCGCCAGCTCACCGTGCTCGGCGACGGAGCCGCCTGGATCTGGAACCTCGCCGGCCGGCACTTCCCCGAGGCCACCCAGATCGTGGACCTGTTCCACGCCCGCGAACACTTGCACGACCTCGGCAAGATCGTCGAGTTCATGCTCGGAACCGGCTACCCCGGCTGGCTGGCCGAACGCCTCGCCGAGCTGGACAGCGGCGACGTCCCCGCCCTCCTGGCCGCGGCGCGTGGCCTGCCGCTGGCCAGCCGCAAGAAACGCGAGCGGGACAAGGCCCTGCACCACTTCGAGACCAGCGCCTGTCGCATGCACTACGCCTGGTACCGGTCCCCCGGCCTGTTCACCGGCTCCGGCATGGTCGAAGCAGGCTGCAAATGCGTCATCGGCGGGAGGCTCAAGCAATCCGGCATGCACTGGACCGAACACGGCGCCACCGGCATCCTGACCCTCAGATGCCAGGAAGCCAGCAACCGGTGGAACGAAATCTGGAACCGCAGCCACAACCAGATCGCAGAAGCTGACCTCACCAGCCAGGCAAGTTGATCTTGCTACCTACAAATCTGTCGCGCACCCCGCCAGAAGCACTATCCACAGTCTCCCTGCCGAATATTTACTCAGACAGGCGTGCAGAGCATACGGGTGGACGGCGCGCAGATTGCTCGGTTCGGTGCGGTCCTCATCCCGGTGCGCCCGGCGTCTGCGACGGCCATTGGCTTTGGGGGCAGGGCGCATGCCTTCTTGCCTGCCATCCGGGCCGCCTTCATTCACGTGGCGCCACCGGGAGCTGCGGGAGCATCTGCGGTGTGCTCAGTGCCGCATCGGGCGCGGCGTCCGATGGCCGCCAGCGCCTGCTCGGCGGTGCCGGCCGTGCCGGCGACCCCTACCTCGGGCAGGGTTGGCGAGCCGCCCGGCGAGGCCGTCGCGGAACACGGGATGGTCATCGACGATCAGGACGCGGGTCACGCGGGCACCGCCGGGCGCTGGGAAGCTGCGCGGGCGTGGTCACGGCGGGCAGCCGGGCCTGGACCGTGACACCGGGTGAGCCGTCCCGGACCGTAACGGTGCCGCCGAGTTCTTCGGCCCGTTCCCGCGTGATGGCCAGGCCATGGCCGTGATGACCTGACGCGACCAGCCCGGTGCCGTCATCGGTGACCTGATGCGGCTCGTGCCACCGGCCGTAGACCACGCGGGTCACGCCACGCTGCAGCTTGTCGCGCAGCGGGATCAGCGCCAGCGCGGCCAGCGCCGCCGCCGGCGCAGCAGGCCACCAGACGTGGTGATCGGGCACCAGTGCGGTGACGGTGATCACCATCGCGGCGTAGATGCCGGCGACAGCGGCTGACATGGTCAGCCACAGCAGCGTGCGATGGGCCGCGCGGCGAAGATCATCCAGGCCGTGATGGAGGATCGCGACCGCGATCGCGGTCGGCAACGGCGGCAGCACCATGCCGAAGATCCAGGCGGGAAACCCGATGTTGAGCAGTATGGCGAGAAACAGCAGCTCCGGCGGTCAGGTGGCCAGGGCCAGCAACAGCAGCTGCTGCAGGCCCGGGCCGAGGACGGCCAGGTACGCGGCGCCAGGTACCGAGCCGGGCACGGTCACCACGCCGTGGATTCCGGCCTCGTCGGACTGCGAGAACGTCGGCTAGCCATGGCGAAGAACACTGCACCTGCAGCAGCGACCGCAGCGGCTACGGCCCAGGCTATGGCCGGTGCTGGTGTTCGGGGGGCTGGCGTGCCGGTCGTTGCTGCGGCGATGAGGAGCAGGACCGCTATGCCGATGGCTGTACCGAGCTGGGAGGCGGTGTTGATGATGCCGGACGCCGAGCCGCGCCAGTATGTTTCGACGTCGGTGCCCAGGCCGGTGGTGGCCACCGAGGACACCCCGATGCCAGCGCCAGCGACGGCGGCGCAGGCCGCCACGGCCAGCGGGGCCGCTGCGGAGGGGATCAGCGCAAGGTCGGCGGCGGCGATGCCCGTGAGACCGAGGGCGACCACCAGTTGCGGGCGGTATCGGCGCAGCAAGGCGGCGGATAGGCTGGCCCCGCCGATCACGGCCAGGCTGAAGGGCAGCAACGTGGCGGCGGCCTCCAGCGGGCTGCGCCGGAGCGTGTTCTGCAGGTACAGGGTCACCAGCGTCAGCACCGAGCTGGTCGTGGCGGTGTTGAGCAGGCTACCCCCCGCGCCCTGGCGCAGCCGCGCATAACCGAGAAGCCGGGGTGGCAGCAGCGGCGCGGCCGCGCCGCGGTCGATGAGGACGAACGCGCCTGCCAGCAAGACGCAGACCGCCAGCAGCAAGCCGCCGTCGATGCGGCGGCCTGGCTGAGTGATCAGGGTGGTTCCGACGACAAAAGCCATCACGGCCGCGGTGAACGCTGCGGAGCCCGCCAGGTTCAGTGATCTCGCGGGGTCGGCGTCGCGGTCGCGTGGCACCGACCACATGATGGCGGCGGCGAGCCCGGCAGCCAGCGGCAGGTAGCCCCAGAACACGAACCTCCAGCTAGCCAGGTCGGTAACTATGCCGCCCACCACAAACCCGCTTGCACCGGCCGCCGCGCCCGCCGCGCTCCACATGGCAATCGCGCGCCGCCGGGCCGGACCCTCGGCGGTCACCGTGGTCAGCAAGCGCAACGCCGACGGCACCGAGCCTGCGGCAGCGGCGCCCTGCAAGCATCGCCCGGCCATCAGGGCAACGACGGAGCTGGCGGTGGCACCCACGACTGCGCCCACAGCAAACACCAGCAAGCTCACCAGGATCGTGCGGCGGTGGCCGAATCGGTCACCCAGCCGAGCGCCCAGCATCAGCAGGCCGCCGAAGAACATCGCGTAGCCGGTCGCGATCAGGCTCGCGTAGGAGCCCGGCGCGTGGAGGCTGGCCAGCATGTCCGGAAGCGCCGTCACCACGACCGTTACCCCGAGCACATCAACGAACTGCACCAGGCACAGCGCGATGACCGCGACACCGACATCCGAGGTCCGCTGAGCCTGCCGGACCCCGGTCATGGGCAGTCACCTGCCCGGTGGCATCCGCCCAAACCTGGCTTCCAGCCAATCTCCCACCGCGCACTCTGGCACGGGGAGGCCCTCCAGCGGCCCTAGAACGCTGAGGACCACAACGCACGGGGCTGGCCCCGGGGTTCGGGATCGAGATCAGCGGCCGCTAGCGGATTCGCTAACGAGACAGGCCGCGGCAGGGAGAACCGGTGCGGCGCGGGAGGGCGCGGCAAACATGTGTCCTGGCCAGCGAGACGCGGAGAAGCCTCGGAGACCAGGAAGACGGGCGTCGTGGCGCTCACAACCCAGCGACGGCAATGACTCAGCTCACGATTCCGTGATCTTGACATGGTGCCGTTACGAGTGCGCGCTGCGGGCACGAAGCACCCAGCGGCCGGTGGCCGCGCATGGCATCTGTGGTCTAGCGTGGCGGCCGTGGGCGATGCTTCGATGCGCGTCTCTGACGACGACCGCGAGCGGGCCGTGCTCGCGCTGCGTCAGCATCTGCTCGCGGGCAGGCTGACGTTGGAGGAGTTCTCCGAGCGGGCCGGAGCCGCTCTGGGTGCCCGGGCTGGCGGAGAACTGGCACGTGTCCAGGAAGACCTGCCCGAAATCTTCGTCGCCGGGACCGGTTCGCGGCGCAGGCCCGCCCGGGTCACGGCGGCGTTGTTCGGTCATGTGGCGCGGCGGGGGCGGCTGAGGCTGCGCAGGCGGGCCTTGGCCGCCAGCGGTTTCGGCGATCTGGACTTCGATCTGCGCGAGGTCACGGTCAACCACTGGCAGACAACGGTGACCATTGTGGCGGCGTTCGGGAACGTCGATGTCTATGTGCCCGAGGGCGTTAATGTCGACATGAGCGGGATCACCGTGTTCGGTCACCGCCGGGACTGGGGCCGCGACGCCGACCGTCCGGACGCCCCGGCCGTTCATGTTCGCGTGCTCGGCTTTGCCGGGACAATCGACGTGTGGCGGGTACCGCAGGACATGCGGTCCGCCAGCTATAGCGACATCTTCCGCCAGCTTCAAGACCGCCAGCGCCAGCTTCCCCGGTGAGCGGCCAGCATGGGAAGCCGTGTGCGCGATACGTGCCTGATGGGGGTCGGCGACCGGGGCAACTCACGGCATCTTGGGCCTCCATGCCAAGCTTCCGGGTTGAGCCTTCGAATTCGGCCTGTTCGACCGACAGCTGGTCACGTTGGGCCTCGAAGTCAATGAGCTGCTTCTGGACGGCGATCTTCCGGCGTGATGCTTCCCTGGCCAGATCCTCCCGGCCCGCTTCCAGGCATGACGACAGCACCTGGTTGTCTAGCTCTTCCAACCGGCTCGAGCCCCACGCCGGCGGCACCCGCTTCACCTACGATCACACCGGCTTCACCGGCGTCGGCGGAGTCTTCCTGGCCAAGCTGCTGGGCCATGTCCGCCGCAAGATGCTCCGTGTGAGCCTGCCGCCCCTGCTCGATGACCTTGACCAGGACGGCACCCTCCGCCCTGGCAGCACCCTCGGACCCAAGTCCCTGGGATGACGCAAGCCGAGCGGCGCCGCACTGCTCACCGGCCAGCCCGCAACCGGCGCAGGGAGGGGAAGCGCAATCCCATGCGCGGATCCTCCTGCGGTGCGCCGGCTGCGGCCAGGCAGGGTACTTGGGTCAGGGCCGGCCGCGGGGTGGTCAGCGGGCGAACTTGTCGATGGCGGCCTGGGTGACGGGGGTGAAGAAGTTGACGAGGTTGCCGTCGGGATCGCGGAACAGCAGCGACCGGTTGCCCCACGGCATCGTGGTGGGCTCGTTGACGAAGTCCTCGACGAAGCCGGCCAGGTTCTGGTGCACGCCGTCCACGTCGTCGACGAGGAACTCGATGATGACGGTGTTGTTGTCGGCCGGCCGGGCGGCGCCCGGCGCGAACAGCGGGACGGTGCGGGTGCTGGCGATCGCGAGGGTGGCGGAGCCGGTGGTGAGCTCGGCGAAGTCCTCGTCCGGCCAGGCCGCCGGCACGCCGGTGGCGCGCTCGTAGAACCCGGCCAGGCGGGCGACGTCATCGGTGATGATGCGGATCGAGACGAAATCCACGGTGATCTCCTGGTCAGCGGGAACGTCCTGCACCCCACGCTAGAAGCAATACCGGACATAATCCGCCCGGTATTGATGCGATAGTTGTGACCATGGCCCGGCCGACTGCCCGCGTGCTGTCTCTGCTGGAGCTGCTGCAATCGGGCGGCGTCCGGACGGTGGCCGAGCTGGCCGGCCGGCTCGACGTCGATGAGCGCACCGTGCGGCGGTACGCGGGCCACCTGATCGACCTCGACGTGCCGGTCGAGTCCGTACGCGGCCGCTACGGCGGGTACCAGCTCCGCCCCGGCTACCGGATGCCCCCGCTCATGCTCAGCGACGACGAGGCACTTGCCGTCATGCTCGGCCTGGTCGCGGGCCGCCGGACCGGGCTCGTGACGACCACCGGCACGGCGAGCGAGACGGCGGCGGCCAAGATCCGCCGGGTCCTGCCCGGGCGGCTCGCCCGCAGGCTCGACGCGGTGCTCGGCTCGCTCGCCTTCACCGCTGCGCCCGGCGAGGCGCCCGCCCCGGACGCCGCGGTCCTGCTCTCGATCGCCGACGCCGTGCGCCACCGCCGGCCGGTCGCGATCAGGTACACCGCCAGCGACGGCGCGCGCAGCGACCGCACCCTGCACCCCTACGGGCTCGTCGCCCACTCCGGCCGCTGGTATGTGACGGGCGCGGATCCCGGCATCGGCGAGGACCGGACATTCCGGCTCGACCGCATCGCAGACACCAGGACCCTGCCCGGCTCGTTCGAGCCACCCGCCGGATTCGACCCGGCGCAGCACGTCCTGTCCGGGCTCGCCAGGACCCCGTACCGGCATGAAGTAAGCCTTGGACATCCAGGGCACGATCGAGCAGATCCGCGCCCGGCTCCCCGCCAGCGTCGCGACCGTGCAGGAGCTGCCCGGCTGCCGGCGGCGCAGACCCGCAGACCGAACGCTGGTTCCGCGTCGAACTGCACGCCGAACGGCTCGACTGGCTGCCCCCCTGCTCGCCTCGCTCGACCGGCCGTTCGCCGTCGAGCGACCAGACGAACTCCGCAACCTCATCGCCGCCCTCGCCCGCCGGCTCGCGACTTCCGCCCGGCGCAATGCGCCCCCCCAGTAACCCGGCGCCCTGGTTGTGCCGATAGGCAATCCCACTGATGCAGCTGTCCGGGCTCACGGGCTCGCGCAGACAGTTGCGGGCGGGCGTCCCAGCAGACCCGTGAGGATTTCACGCCCTACGGGATTGCAACGCTAGGGCGGTGCCGCACGAACAGAACAACCATTCCGGCAAGACACTGGACAACCATGTCGATCACCCCAGCCCGCGCAGATCAGGCGGAATCCGGCTCGTTGAGCGGCGGGCAGGTCAGATGACAGAGCGTGAGCTGAGCATCGACGACACTCGACGCCGGATCGCCGGATCGGAGCGGCTGAAGCTGAGCAGGACGCATGGGCTGCCGCGCGCAGGTCTTCTGGTTCTGCGTGGGGCTGGGGCACTGTCCGACGCCATCTGCCACGCCGCCCGTGCGGTCAGCCACGAGTGATCTCGGCCCGCCGGGACGTCTGGAACAGGGGCGGGAGGTAGCGCAGCATGAGGAGCGACCAGGTGAGGTGGGTGAGAGCGGGTGCCAGAATGCCGCCGGAGGTGCGGCGCTGGAGGCCGAAGAGCACGCTGGTCGCGGTTCCTGCGAGCACGAGCGCGGGGTTGCGGGTGGCGGCGGTCGTGGCGGCGTAGGCGAGGGTGGTCTTGGCGAGGGGGTGCGACTCCGCCACGACCGACCAGAGTGCGCCGCGGAAGAATAGTTCCTCAGCCACCCCGTTGGCGCACGCGGTGAGCAGCACAAGGGCCGTTGAGCCATCGTCTGCATAGTCCAGGACGCTGCTGATGGCCCGGTTGAGCGGGGGCATGCGCCGGGCTAGTCGCGCGGCGCCGTAGAAGAGCCCGAAGGCGCCGGCGCCGGTGAGCACTGGCATGACCACGAGGTGGGCGTTGCCCGGGCCCTGGGTCCTGCCCAGGGGGAGGGGTCCTGAGCTGAGGGCTCCGGCGGCCCAGGTGCCGGCCAGACCCATCGTCAGGAGGTAGAACTGGGGGGAACCGGCTCTGGTGGACAGCGAGAATCCCTAGCAAGCCCGCGCCGCCGATGCTGGTGGCGGCGACGATCCGCCGGCGCCGGGCGCGGCCCGTCGCCGGCGCTAGGGAGCGCTGTGGGCCATGGCCGGGGAACGGGGAGTCCTGTCGTGCGGACGTGGTGCGTTCCCGCCGCCGGCTTGAACGGTCGGTCATCGGGCGGCACGTTTCGCCTGGCGGCGTTCGCTGAGCGCCTTCCGCACCGCGTCGTCGTAGGGCACGGGGTCGAAGGGGATGAGGTCGCGGATCGAGTGGTCCCGCACGACGACCTCGTTGGTCATCGAGTCGAACGAGCGCCCGGCCGGTGGCTGGGTCGACGTCGGTGACCAGGGTCAGCCACAGTGAGGACAGCCGGGGGGTGAGCAGCGGCACGGGCAGGATCGGGAGCGGGCGGCCCTGAATGGCGGCGATGCGGCGCAGCATGGTGACGTACTGCAATACCTCGGGTCCCCCGGCCTCGAAGACCCGGCCCGCGGCCTTTGGCAAGGCCAGTACCCCGAGCAGGTAGCGCACGATGTCGTCGATGGCGATCGGCTGGGTGCGGGTGGTGACCCATCTCGGTGTGACCATGGCGGGCAGATGCTCGACGAGCTGGCGTGTCAGCTCCCAGGAAATGCCACCGTGGCCGACGATGATCCCGGCCCGGATGACGGTCACTGGGACACCGGCCGATCCGAGCAGCTTCTCGACCTCGCGGCGGCTGCGCAGGTGTGCCGACAGGGCGTCCGTGTCGTCGCCGAGCCCGCCGAGGTAGATGATTTGCTGCAGCCCGGCCCGCGCTCCCGCCTCACTGAATGCCGCGGCCGCGGCGGCGTCCTTGCGCGCAAAATCCGGATCGCTGAGCGAGTGCACGAGGTAGTAGGCAGCCTGGCAGTCGGCCATCGCGGCGCCTAGGGTGTGCGGGTCGTGAACGTCTCCGTGAACGGGCCTGCCGGCTCCGGCGTAACCGGCGGGGCTGCGGGTCATGGCGACCACGTCGTGGCCTGCCTCGGCCAGGGCCGGGCAGAGCCGGCGGCCGACGAAACCGGACGCGCCGGCCACGAGCACTTTCACCGCGGCCACCCGGTCCGTTCGGCCTCGGTCACCGGGTCGCCGGTCAGCAGCCGGGCCCCCACGGTGCCCGCGATCTGCGGCGTGGCGCCGGCTCCGGCCAGGGCGAGCGGGACGCGCTGGGCGAGCGCGGTGAGCTGCGTAGCGAAGGGCTCGAGGTTGTCCGGCAGGGTCGCGGCTAGGACGATGAGGTCCGGGCGCCTCGCGTCGGCCGTCCGCGTGAGCTCGTCAACCGGGGTGTTCATCCCGAGGTAGTCGATCCTCCATCCGCTGCGGTTGAGCACGATGCCGAAGATCATCAGCGCCAGGTCGTGGAGCTCGCCGGGGGGGCAGGCGAGGATGGAGCGGGGGCCGTGCCCGTTCCCCCAGCTCCGGGCCAGCCCAGCGAGCCGCCCGCGGATGAGGTTGCTGGCGAAGTGCTCCTGGGCGACGCTGGCCGTTCCACGTTCCCAGCGCTCCCCGAGCTCGGTGAGATAGGGCACCACAACGTCGCGGAGCACCGCCGTCAGGGAGAGGTCGGACACGAGCCGGTCAAGGACTGCCTGGGCGGCTGGCTCGTCGAAGGCGTCGAGGGCCTGCCGGAAGTCACCGGACAGCTCGCTCGCCGCTAGCGCGGCGGGATGCGGCCGGGCGGCTCGGCCGAGGTCCCCCCCGGCCCCGCTGTCCCCCCCGAGCACCGCTCGCGCCGCCTCGGCGGCCGACAGCCCGCGGGCGAGGTGGCCCTGCATCCGGCGGACCCGCAGCGCGTCCGCCTCGGAGTACAACCGGAAGCCGCCCGCTGAGCGCACCGGCTGGAGCAGGCCGTAGCGGCTCTCCCACGCCCGCAGGACGTGGTCGCTCACGCCGAGGCGCCGGCTCAGCTCACCGATGCGCAGCACCGGCGGGCCTTCAGGAGTGTCCATGCCGAAACTCTACAGTACTTAGACAGACTTTTGACAAACCTGTCCGCTAAAGGCTACCGTCGTCCTTAGACAAACCTTAGACGGAAGCTGACATCATGGGCTGTCACGCCAGCGGTCCGGCGACCGCCACCGGCTCCGCTCCCCAGGAGCACGGCGCGGCCGCGGACGCACGGCGACCATCGGCAGCGGTCATCGGCGCCGGGGTTTCCGGCCTGACCGCGGCCTACCTGCTCTCCCGCACCCATAACGTCATCCTTTTCGAGGCGGAGGACCGGCTCGGTGGCCACGCGCACACCCACGACGTCACCGACTCCGATGGCCGGCAGCACGCAGTGGACAGCGGGTTCATCGTCCACAACGACGTGACCTACCCCTGGCTGCGCAAGCTCTTTGGCGAGCTGGACGTGCAGGTGCGCCCCGCCGAGATGAGCATGAGCGTCCGCTGCGAGGGGTGCGGGCTGGAGTACGCCGGCGGCCGCGGGCTGCGCGGCGTGTTCGCCCAGCCACGCCGCCTCATCGACCCCCGGTTCCTCCGGATGCTGTGGCAGGTCAGCCGGTTCCGCCGGCGTGCCCTGGCCTTCCTGCGCACGACGGACGAGCAGAACCTCACGACCTACGGCGAGTTCCTGGAACGGGAGGGGTTCAACGGCTACTTCATCGCCCACTACGCCGTTCCGGTCGTCTCGTGCGTATGGTCCGCCGGGCGGGAGACGACGCTGGCCTACCCGGCGCGCTACCTGTTCCGGTTCCTCGACCACCAGGGCATGCTCCGGGCCGGCGGGTCACCGCAGTGGTACAGCGTCACGGGCGGGTCACGGGTCTACGTCGAGCGGCTCGCCGGGCTGCTCAAGGACGTGCGCGCGGCCCATGCTGTCACCGACGTCATCCGGCGCGAGGACGGCGTCCAGATCCGGGACGTCACAGGGCAGGTCACCCGCGTGGACCGCGTCGTCATCGCGACCCACGCCGACCAGGCCCTCGGCCTGCTCACCGACCCCAGCAGCGCGGAGGTCACCACCCTCAAGCAGTTCGGCTACACGAGCAACATCACCGTGCTGCACACCGACAGCTCGGTCCTGCCGAAGGCGCGGAACGCCCGTGCGTCGTGGAACTACCGGATGACGTCCTGCCACCCTCCCGGCCAGCCCGCCGTGGTGACGTACTGGATGAACCGGCTCCAGGGACACCGTGCCGCCCAGGACTTGCTCGTCACGCTCAACGACCGCGAACGCCTCGACCCGGAGTCCATCGTCACCACGATGGACTACCAACACCCGATCTACACCCCCGAAGCGGTCCGCGCGCAGTCACGGCTGGGCAGCCTGGCCACCGGCCGCACCGTCTACGCCGGCGCCTACCACGGGTGGGGATTCCATGACGACGGGTGCCGCTCCGGCGTGCAGGCGGCACGGCACTTCGGAGTGTCCTGGTGAACACGGCTTCGCTCCTCACGTCGGCGTCCGCGCCCGCGCGCCTGCAGCTGCCCCCGCTGCCAGCCCTGGTCGTCGGCCAGGTCACGCACCGGCGCTCCGGACCGGTCCGCCATGCCTTCCGGCACCGGGTCTACCAGTGGCTGGTCAACCTGGACTCGCTCCCCCGCCAGCCCTGGCACCTCAGGGCGTTCGCGCGCTTCAGCAGCGCTGACCATCTCGGCGACCCCGGCCTGCCGATCAAGCGCAACATCGAGAACTACCTGGCGCTGGGTAGCATCCAGCTCGGTGGCCGCGGACGCGTGCTCATGCTGGCCGGCGCCCGGGTCCTGGGCCACGTGTTCAACCCGCTCTCGGTCTTCTGGTGCTATGACCCCGACGGCGTCCTCGTGTGTGTCGTCGCGGAGGTCCACAACACCTACGGCGAGCGGCACGCCTACCTCCTGCGGCCGGACGAGGCGGGGGCCGCCGCGACGGGCAAGGACTTCCACGTCTCCCCGTTCTTCGACGTCAGCGGCACCTACCAACTGCGGTTCATCCTCAGGCCGGACCTTGTTGCCACGACCGTGACGCTGCGACGCCACGATGCGGTGGCGTTCACCGCGAGCTTCCGGGGGCGCCCCGAACCCGCGACGGCCCCGGCGCTGGGCCGCCGGCTCATCCGCCAGCCCCTGATGACCCACCGGATCTCGGCCCTGATCCGGGCGCACGGCATCTGGCTGTGGCTTCGTGGCCTGCCCGTCCGCGCCCGCCCACACCACATCCGGCAGCAAGGGGTCTGACCATGATCGTTTCCAGCTCCGTCCGCTGGCCAGCTCTGGCCACCAGGCCGCGGGTGTCCCTGCGCGCCACCGTTGCCCGGCTGATCTTCGAGCGCGCCGTCGCCGCAGTGCCCGTCCGCGTCACCTACCCCGACGGCCGGGTGCTCGGAGCAGGGTCGCTGGCATCGCCCGAATTGCAGGTCGTCCGCCCTGCGGCGTTCTTCGCCCGGCTGGGCCGTGACGCGAAGATCGGGTTCGGTGAGGCCTACACGGCCGGGGACTGGCGGGCCGGGCCCGGCGCCGACCTGGCCGACCTGCTGACGCCCTTCGCCTCGCGGCTGGCCACGCTGATCCCTCCGGCCCTGCAGCGGCTGCGTGTCCTCGTCGACAGGCGCGTCCCCACAGACCACGAGAACACCCTCGACGGCGCGCGCAGCAACATCGCCGCTCACTACGACCTCAGCAACGACCTGTTCGCCGCCTTCCTCGACCCGACGATGAGCTACTCCTGCGCCTGGTTCGACGACAGCGAACCGGTCGCGGCGGCCACCCGGCTGGAGGAGGCGCAGCTGCGCAAGATCGACGGCATCCTCGACCTCGCGGGCGTCCAGGCCGGAAGCCGCGTGCTGGAGATCGGCTCGGGGTGGGGATCGCTTGCCATCCGCGCCGCCCAGCGCGGTGCCCGCGTGACGACGATCACCCTCTCCCGCGAGCAGATGCGGCTGGCCCGTGAGCGGGTGAAAGCCGCCGGCCTGTCCGGGCTCGCCGAGGCGCGGGTGCAGGACTACCGCGAGGTCGGCGGCGAGTACGACGCCATCGTCAGCGTCGAGATGATCGAGGCCGTGGGGGAGGCCTACTGGCCCGCCTACGTCGCGGCCCTGGACCGGCTCCTCGCTCCCGGGGGCAGAGTCGCCATCCAGGCCATCACCATGGACCACCAGCGTTTCCTCGCCACCCGGCGCAGCTTCAGCTGGATCCAGAAGTACATCTTCCCCGGCGGCATCATCCCGTCTTTGCAGGCGGTCAACCACGCCCTCGCGGCCCACACCACGCTGCGCGTGACACGACAGCGCGAGCTCCGGGCGCACTACGCCCGGACCCTGCGCCTGTGGCGGGAACGCTTCCTCGACCAGTGGCCCCGCATCCACGCCCAGGGCTTCGACGAGACCTTCCGCCGCATGTGGGAGTTCTACCTCGCCTACTCCGAGGCCGGCTTCCGCAGCGGCTACCTCGGCGTCAGCCAGCTCCAGCTGACCAGGAGGCCGGCATGAAGCTGAACGGCAAGGTCGCCTGGGTCGTCGGCGCATCCACCGGAATCGGCGCCGCCGTGGCACGCGAACTCGCATGCCGTGGCGCAACCGTCGCGGTCTCTGCCCGCCGCAAGCAGCAGCTCCACGAGGTGTCGGCCGGGAACATGCTCGTCCTGCCCGCCGACGTCACCGACGCCGCCTCCGTCGCGGCCGCTGCCGCACGAGTCCGGCACGAGCTGGGCCCGATCGACCTCGCGGTGCTGTCGGCCGGCTACTGGAAGCAGATGGACCCGGCGGACTGGGACACCGAGGTCTTCGACCAGCACATCCGGGTCAACCTCACCGGCATGAGCAACGCCATCGCGGCGGTCTTGCCCGCGATGCTGCAGCGGCGGAGCGGGACCATAGCCGGCATCGCCTCCGTCGCCGGCTACCGCGGGCTGGCCGGCTCCGAAGCCTACGGCGCGACAAAGGCGGCACAGATCAACCTGCTCGAGTCCCTGCGCGTCCACATCGCCCGGACCGGCGTGCACGTAACGACGATCTGCCCAGGCTTCGTCCGCACCGACCTCACGGCCGGTAACCCCTTCCCCATGCCCTTCATCATCGGGGCCGGCCAGGCCGCACGATCCATCTGCGACGGACTCGAACGCGAGCGCACCGAGATCGTCTTCCCCACTCCGATGGCGCTGCTGATGAAGACCGCTCGCCTCGTCTCCGCCCGCGCCTGGACAGCCCTGTGGGCTCGTACCTCACTCACCTGACCCACGCCGGCCGCCGACCACCTCACCCAGCACCAAGGGACCGAAGGACACCATGAGATTGCAGAAGACCGTCATCGTCGATAAGCCGCTGGACGCGGTATTCAGCTACCTCTCCGACTTCACCACGACAACCGAGTGGGATCCGGGCACCGTGGTCACCGTGAACCACCGAGTTCACCTTCAAGGCACCGGCCCGTCTCCTCGCCCCCCTGCTCAGGCCCGCCTTCGAGCGGCTCGGCAAACAAGCGCAGGCCGGCATGCGCAAAGCGCTAAACCAGCTCTGACCAACTCGGTCCGGCCGCACACGAGCCAACGCCGAGCTTGCAGACGGTGGAAAATCGCGCTGGGCAGAGCCAGCGGTAATCCGAGGGTGACCAGGAGAGCCGTGCAGCTCGGGGTAGACGTGGAGCGCCTCCTAGGCCATGACGGTTCCCAGGAAGTGCGCCTTCACGCGGATGGATAGCCCGGGAGGTGGAGACGCGCTGATGGCGAGGCGCCCGGGTGGCGCAGGGAGATCCGGACCCGCAGCGACGCCGGCGGCTGGCGAACCGCAGCGGCGGATGCAGGTCCATAGCCTCGCCGTCAACCCCGGCGTGCACCGGTGCCGGAGCATTTACCTCCAGCTGCGGCGCGCTCCACGCCCGGCCCGGAACGCGCTGGCTGTCGCCAGGGTCGTCGAGGACTACGATCCCGAGTTGTCCGCCGCCGAGCGTCGGGCGGGTGCCGCGGGCCAGGGGGCGATCAAGCGCGTAGGGGTCGTTCGACACGAGAACGATGACGAGATCACGGTGCTCGCCCCCCAGGTCGTCGACCAGGTACAGCGCAGGCGCCTCCACGCTCGGGCCCATCACCTCGGCCGCGGTCTCCAGGAGCGTGCGCACCTTAGCGTCGCGATAGGCCGGGCTGCGGACCGCGTCTCCGTAGATCCCCAGCGACGCGTTGTTGAGGAATGCGCGGCCGTTCACCTCGGCCATGTCGATCTGACGCTCGACCCCGTCGGTGAACGCGTCGAGAGCGCCGATCACGTCGTGCCGGTCCACCCCCACGTCGAGCGCGAAGTGGTTGCGTGTGCCGGCTGGAACGCACACAAATGGAATGCCGTGCGCAGCCGCCACTGCGGCCACGACCGCCAGCGATCCGTCGCCGCCGGCCATGCCGAGCGCGTCTGCGCCGGCCGCCACGGCTTCCCGGGCCAGCGCGGCCAGGTCCTGGCCCGGGGCGAGGATGACGGCCTCGATCTCCTTCTCGCGCGCCCGCTCGGCGACCCGGGCGCGCGCGGCCTTGCCGCCGCCCGACCTCGGGTTGACGAACAGTACCGGCCGGCGCGGCGGATCGGCAGGCTGCCAGCCATAACGTGACAGCTGCCGCTGTGAGGGGTTCATCGCGCGGTGTGGGGAGAATGGACGAATCACGACGTCAGCATCAGGTCCAGGCCACGGTAGCTCTCCGCACCTGGTAGCCCCGGCCTGCGATCCCCGCGCCCGCGGCAACCCGGCCGCCCAGCGTTGCTGACGGGAACGCGGTCGGCGGCATCGTCGCGGCTGTTACCACGTGCCGGTGTCCGGGAGGGGGAGGGCGGCGAGGCGGGCGGCTTCGCCGGCGGGGACGCCGAGCATGCGCAGATCGGCCTCGGCGAGCTGGTCAACGGTGGTCTCCGTGACGCGTTCCGGGTGCCGCTGACGCATCCGGAAGAGCCCGAGCATGCCGCCGGCCGCGGCGCTGAGCGCAATCTCGGCATCGGAAACAGTGAAGCAGCCTGCGGCCTTCCCAGCCTCGATGTCGCGCAGGGCTCGCGGTGCCAGGCCGATGGGGATGTCCAGGACACCCAGGCCGGCGCCGACGAGGAACCCCGCGATCTCCGGGTGGGTCCAGCCCAGCCGCCCGGTGATCCGCGTGCCGACGGCGAACAGCTCCGCCGGGTCGGTGATGCCGACGCTGGCGCGGTCGATCAGCTGCCCCCAGCGTTCCAGCACCTCCTCCGAGGCGGTCTGGAACAGCTGTTCCTTGCTGTCGAAGTGGTTGTAGAACGACCCGAAGCCGATGTCAGCCTCCTCGGTGATCTCCTGGATACTCGCCCGGTCCCCGCGGCCCTCAGCGATCAGCCGCACGGCGGCGTCGATGAGAGCCTGCCGTGTGCGGGCCTTACGCCGGTCCAGCCGCGACACCCTCGGCGCGCCGGCTGCAGGTACCGCCTCTGCCATCACTCCTCCTCCTCCTGGTGCTATCCACCCAGCACCTTGGCGATAATGCTGGCTGGTCCTCGCCCGACCGCGGCCGCCGCCTGCCGGTCGTTGCTCAGCATTCATCTTAGTGAATCTGCCATCACTGCTGATAAATTATGACAAGTCTGACTATACCCGATCCGGCGCGGTGCGCATCTCCGCCAGGGGCGGCCGACTTCGCCGGTTGCGCGAGGAGAGGACCCCGCGGGCCTACGCCGTGGAACGCCATTGCTCCCCGGGTGCCGCCTGTCCCGCCCCGGCAAGAAGCCGTGCCACCAGCAGGCCGAAGATGAACCCGCCGACGTGGGCGAAGAACGCCACGCCGCCCCCGTTCGCCGAGGCGCTGAACAGCCCGAAGCTCGCCTCGATGAGCTGGTACAAGAACCACAGCCCGAGGAAGATCCAGGCCCGGATTCGGACCAGGAAGATCGGGAAGATCCACGTCCGGATCCGCGACCCCGGGTAGAGGACGAAGTAGGCGCCCAGCACGGCCGCTATGGCGCCGCTGGCGCCCAGCTCCGGCACCCGCGCCGCAGCGGCCGTGCCGAACAGCAGGGTCATCGCGGTCTGCGTCATCATCGCGGCGAACCCGCCGGCGAAGTAGAACAGCAGGTACCGCAGCGGGCCGAAGGCGTCCTCGACGTTCTTTCCGAAGATCGCCAGGAACAGCATGTTACCCAGGATGTGATCCCAGCCGCCGTGCAGGAACATGGCAGTGATCCAGCTGAGGCCCCATGACTCCGGCCCGTGGCAGGCGTTGTCGACTGTGCACGGGTAGAACGAGGCGTGGTAGACCGCCGTGTGGAGGTGCGGGAGCTCGTAGAAGATGAACACGGCGAAGTTGGCCACGATCAGCAGCACATTGACGATCGGGAACCGCCGCGCGGGGATGCCGTCTGAGAGCGGAAGCATTTCAAGACCTCCCTCGGCAAGCTCTGCCGCCGGACCGCACGCCGGCACCGGCTCAGTGACACTGAACCAGGCCGGCGATCGGCTTGGGCCCGGCTCAGGCCGCCTTCTTTTCGGGCTGTGCCGGGCTGACGGGGTGCAGGGTCTTGCCGGTGCGGCGCAGCTCGATGCCCTGGACGAGCATCCAGGTCCCGGCGATCAGGTTGAACAGGCCGAACAGCAGGGCGAGGGTGACCGCGCCGATGCCGGGGCGGGCGCACAGCACCACGCCGAATGCGACGGTGACCAGGCCGCCCAGGATGAGCGTGGCCCGGGTCCCGGCCGGCTCGCCGGCGGCGAAGGGGGCGGAGAACTCGACCAGGCCGGCGGTGATCGCCCACACGCCGACGATCAGGACCAGGACCAGCGCGGTCGGCCCGGGCCAGGCCAGCGCGATCACCCCTGCGGCCAGGTCGGCCAGGCCGAGCAGCAGGTGCCCGAACACCGGGCAGGCCTTGGCGCTGCTAAAGGCGCGGGCGGCCTGCATGCCGGCGGCGATGAACGCGTAGATGGCGAACAAGATGACCAGGGCCAGCACGGTGACCGAGGGCCAGGCCAGCGCGATGATCCCGATGATCACGGCCAGGATGCCGCGCGCGATCAGGGACGTGCTGAGTGACTTGAGCATGACAGTCTTCCTTTCGCTTGCGTCGCTGCCCGGGCGCCCGGGGTGCCTCACCCCGCCGGGCCAGCTTTTGACAAGAAGTCAATCATAACTGATGATTGATTGCAAGAGTGATCGCAGTATTCATCAAGAGGCTGGGCTGATCATGGCGGCATACCAGGCCGGCGACGGCGAAGAGCTGCTCGTGCACAACTGGCGGGTAACCCCGCTCACCCGGCTCGGCGTCCCCGGGTCGCTGGCCGAGGTCTACGCCGACCGCCTCGATTGGCACCAGGTCGCCCGGCTGGTGCAGCACGGCTGCCCCCCGCGGCTGGCCCTGCGCATCGTTCTGTGATGGGCGGACCCGTCAGGCGGCCCACACGGGACAAAAGCCCTGGCTCCCTGGAACCGATAGTCCTTGTTTCCCCGATCGCAGGCGAAGACGGTCAACCGCCAACTCACGCGGCATCCGTCCAGTGCCGTGTGCAATGCACCTCACCAGCGTGAGGGCGCCCGCGGGCGGCGGCTCGCTGAGCAGTCTCACGGCCCAGGGCCCGGCAGGTGCGCCCGTCAAGGCGCCGAACTTCAGGAGGCGGTCGTCGTGGGACTTATCGGGAAGGTCGCCAGCATCATGATGCTCGGCAACGTGAGCAGCCATACCAGGCGCGAGCCGCCGGGAAAGGCCGAACGGGCCCGGGAGAAGGCCGAGAGGGCCCGGGAGAAAGCCGCGCAGGCCCAGGCTGTGCGGGCCGAGGCTGAGGCGAAGGTGGCCGAGGAACAGGCCGCGGCCCTGGCCAGGGCCTTGCACGAGGACGAAGCACACCGGCAAGCGGACCTGAGGAAGGTCGCCGAGAAAGAGGCCGAGGCCGTGCCGGAGTGGCCGCCACCAGGCCCCTGACACCGGCACGGAGGGCGGACCCACCTTTCGGGTCAATAGATCTTCCGAGGGACCGAGGTGTTATGGACCTCGACCCGGCACCAGCTGGGGGTGCTGAGCCACTACCCCCTGAATGCACATCGGGTGCCTGCAAGGCCGGGTGCGCTCAGATGCCCACCTGGGCCTGCACGTGCCCGGAGGCAACCCCGTCGGCGAGCGCCGTGTGGTCGCGTTCGGTCTGGTCGGCATAGGTCTCGGCGGGCTTTTGCGATCTGAGCCTTGGTTCGGCACACCGCCTTCTTGGGCATGTCGGATTTGAGCCGGGCGAGGGCGTCTTCGATGTCGAAGTGGGCGTACCAGCGCCCGCGAGTGGCGTAGTCGGCCTTGGCCGCGGCCGCCTCCCCGGGCAGCGATCCCACGCCCACGGTCAGCAGCCACATCCGGGCCCTTGGAGAGCATCTCGATGGTGGCCAGCCGCTTGGCCAGGATCACCTGATGGGTGGTACGGCAACAGCACGACGGCGGTACCGAAGCTCTGCGCGAACCCCTGGTTCTCCAGCTCGATGACCCACATGTGCCGGACCCGCCTTCAGGCCGCCCGGTGCCCCGAACCGGACCCGGCCGAGGTGCCAGCCGTGCCGGTCCCGGGGCCCGAGCGGCCAGCCACCGTAGGCTCTTGGCGATGCCGGTCAGCCGGTGACCTGAAGTTCGTCGCGGATGTCGATGACCCCGCGGGCCATCAACGCTGCACCGACCACCGCATCGTATTCAGCCCAGGTGCGGACATGGCCGGTCAGCGTGATGATGCCGTCCTTGGTGTCCGCCGTCACGTCGCTGTCGTCGGGGACCAGCGCGGCGCGGTCCAGCGCCTGCTGGACATGCACGTCAACCTCGACCGGGTCGAGGCCATAGCTGATCTCGATGTCGTTGCTGACGTTACGGACCCCGGCCACGCTGGCCACGGCCGCCTCGGCGGCAGCGCGTTCCGTGCCGTAGGACACGGTCCCGGTCAAGTTGATGTTACCGTCCTCCGCGGTCGCCTCCACGCTGTCCGGCACGGTGACGTTGTCCGCGAGCGCGTTGTTCGCCGCGGTGGCCAGCTTGACGTCGTCACGGTAGTTGCTTTCCGGCACCGTCACCTCCAGGTGGTTGTGCACCCCGGTCACCCCGGCGACCCGCCGCGCGGCCGCCGCCGCCTCCAGGTACTGGGGGTAGCTCGGCACGGTGCCGGTAAGGGTCACGTCGCCGACGACGTTCCTGACGGTGATATCCGCGGCGTCAACCAGTGGGTCGAATCCGAGTTCGGCCTCGACCGCCGCGCGGACATCCTTGGTCTTGCTCACTGGGTCCTTACTCATCTGCCTGCATCCTTTCGCTGGGCCGGCCACTCGTTAGCCGGCCGACGTTACCGTCTCGCCCGGCGGCTCGTAAGGGACGAAGGCCCTGGCAACCGGGGGACGGTAGTCCCTTGCTTCCTGCTGCCCTGGGCACTCGCGGGTTGAAGTCCGCCAGGGCCAGCACTTGACAAGAGTATAATCATAACTGATGATATATAACAAGAGTGATCGATAGATTCACTATCGAGAGTAAGGGAACCGATCATGACCACACATCTGGACCCGGCCCGAGTGCCGCCGCCCCAAGAACCCAGGGAAGACCCGCACCATTCGCTACACGCCGAGGCCGGGGCGAGGCCCGGAGAGCACCCCGGGCGGTCCAAGAATCCCCTGGTCAAGGTGGCCGGGCTCGCCTGGCTGGACTTCGAGAAGCCGGACCTGGACCGCGCCGAACGGTTCGGCGCCGACTTCGGCTTCACCATGGCCGACCGGACGCCGGAGACGCTGGTGCTGCGCGGCCGACAGGCGGCTGCCGCGTGCTTGGTGGTCCGCCGCGGCCCGCGGGCCCGTTTCGCGGGACCCGCGTTCCAGGCCGCCGAGCGGGATGACCTGGACCGGCTGGCCCGCGGCACGGGCGGCACGGTCACCGCGCACCAGGGCGGTCACGCCGTCCTGCTGCGGGACCCGAGCGGGTTCCCGGTGCGCGTGGTGCACGGCCTCCCGGAGTTCCCCGCACTGCCCGAGCGCGCCCCGCTGCCGCTGAACTTCGGAACTGAGCCGGTGCGCGTCAGTGCCACCCAGCGGCCGGCCCGGCGCCCGGCGGAGATCCAGCGGCTGGGACACGTGGTGCTGGGCACCACCCGGTTCCGCGCAGCCCTGGACTGGTACCTGGACACGCTCGGGCTGATCGTCAGCGACTTCCTGTTCCTGGACGGGCAGCGTGACCGCGGCCCGGCGATGGCGTTCATCCGCTGCGACCTGGGCAGCGTCCCGGCCGATCACCACACCCTGGCCATGGCCCTGCAGCCGCACACCGGCTACCTGCACTCGGCCTACCAGCTCACCGACCTGGACGAGGTGGCCACCAGCGGGGAATACCTACGCGAGCACGGGTACCGGCACGCGTGGGGCCTGGGCCGGCACATCCAGGGCAGCCAGAATCTTCGACTACTGGCGCGACCCGGACCGGGCGATGTTCGAGCACTACGCCGACGGCGACGTGTTCGACTCCACGATGGAACCCGGGTGGGCGCCGCTGTCGGCCAGCGGCCTGTCCCAGTGGGGACCGAGGGTGACAGCGGAGTTCACCGGCACCAAAGACCCGCGTGTCGTGGTCGAGGCGATCAAGGCCCTGCGGGACAAGGGCAACGAGGTTGACCTGCGCGCGCTGCGCGGACTGATCAAGGCGATGGGATCATGAGCGCCAGCCTGGCCCGCACCGCAGACGGCTGGTGGGCCGTGACCCCGGCCGGCCTGGTCCGACTGGGCCTGCCCGCCGCCACGACGGCCGGGCTGCTCGCCGACCGTGCCGTCCTGCAAGAGGCCATCGACACCGCGCAGGCCACCGCGGCCGCCGCGCCGCAGGACGCGGTACCCGCGGAGTCGGTGGACCTGCTCAGTCCCGTGACTGTCCCGGCCCGGGTGGTCGCGCAGGCGGTGAACTACCGGTCGCACGCGACCGACTCCGGGTTCGACCCCGACGCGGTGCCGCCGGCCTTCTTCCGCAAGGCCTCGCACTCCATCACCGGCCCGGCCGGGGACATCATCCGCCCCGCGGGGGTCGGGTTCCTGGACTACGAGGTGGAACTCGGCCTGGTCATCGGGGCCCACCTGCCGGTCGGCACGACGGTGTCCGAGGCGGACCTGGCCCGCTACGTCGCCGCGCTCGTAGTCACCGACGACGTCAGCGCCCGGCAAATCCAGCTGGTCAAGACCCAGTTCTACGAGTCCAAGTCCTACCCCACCTTCACCCCAGTAGGGCCGTGGCTGACCCTAGTGAACGCCTCCGACCTGGCCCGGCTGGCCTCGCTGCGGCTGACCCTGTCGGTGAACGGACAGGTGCGCCAGGGCAGCACCGCGGCGGACATGATCGTCCGGCCGGCCCGGGCGCTGACCCTGCTGTCCCGGTTCCAGCCGATGGTCCCGGGCGACCTGCTGCTAACCGGCACGCCCGGCGGCACCGCGCTGAAGGCACCGGGCAAGATCGCGGGAACGCTCGCCGGGCTGCTGCCGCCCGCCACCCGATGGAAGCTGTTCTTCGGCCGGGAGGCGGCCAACCCCCGCTACCTGCGCGACGGCGACGTGATCACCGCGACGATCGCCTCCCCCGACGGACGGCTCGACCTCGGCACCCAGCACAACACCGTTATCGGGAAGACGCCATGACCACGCAAGAAATAGAAGTACTGCCGCCGCCGGAGTCGACCTACCAGCTGCTGCTGGACGCCGCCACCGCCTGGCCCGACGGCATCGCCACCCAGTGGATCCCGGACCCGGCCGATCACAGCCGCTACCTGGCCTGGACCTACGCCGAGCTGGCGGGCACGGTGACGCGCATCGCCAACGCGCTGACCGCGCTGGGGGTGCGGCGCCAAGACGCGGTAACGCTCAGCAGCGTCAACACCTCGATGCTGTACGCGGCCACCCTGGCTGCGCAGGCAGTCGGGGTCGCCGCCCCGGCCAACCCCGCGCTCAGCGCCGAGCGGATCACCGAGCTGATCCGCCGGACGGGATCGCGGGTCCTGGTCGCGGCCGGGCCGGAGCTGGACCCGCAACTGTGGGCACGGCTGGTCGAGGTGGCCCGCCAGGTCGGCATGAGCGCCGTCCTCGCGCTGCGACCCGACGGCGCGCACGGCAAACCGCCCGCCCTGGATCTGACCGGTGACGCGCCTGCCGACCGTACCGCGGACACCCCGAATGGCCGCGGGCCGGTCGTCGCCTACCTGGACGACGTGATCGCTGGGCAGCCATCCGACCACCTGGCCGGCGCGGACCTGCCGCAGATAGCCGATCTCGCGGCTTTCGTGCACACCGGAGGGACCACCGGTGCCCCGAAGATCGCCGCGCACACCCACGCCAACCAGCTCGCCTGCGCCCGGGGGATCGCCCTGTGCAGCGGGCTGGCGCCCGGAGAGGGAGTGCTGGGCGGGCTGCCGCTATTCCACGTCAACGCCCTGATCGTCACCGGCATCGCGCCGATGTTCAGCGGCGCCCGGGTGGTGTGGCCCGGTCCGGCGGGCTACCGCGACAAGGCCCTGTACGCACGGTTCTGGACGATCGTCGAGCAGTACCGGATCACGGCGATGTCCGCCGTCCCCACCGTCTATGGCACGCTGGCCCAGGTCCCGGTCGACGCCGACATCAGCACGCTGCGGCTGCCCATCGTGGGCGCCTCCCCGCTTCCGGCCTCGGTACGCGAAGCCTTCGCCCAGCACACCGGGCGGCGCCTGCTGGAAGGCTACGGTCTCACCGAGGCCACCTGTGCCAGCACCTGGACCAGGCCAGGCGAGGAACAGCCCAGGTCGGTCGGCCGTGTCCTGCCCGGACAGCAGGTCAAAGCCGTGCTGATCGGCGACGACGGATCCTGGACCGACTGCGCCCCCGGCCAGGCCGGCGTGCTGGCCATCGGCGGGCCCGCAGTGTTCGCCGGCTGACGTCACCGACCCCCGCCTCGGCGGCCCCCGGGTCAGCCGGGACGGCGCCGTCCGTAACGGCTGGCTGAACACCGGAGACCTCGGCAGCGTGGACGCCGACGGCTTCGTGTATCTCGCCGGCCGGGCCAAGGACCTGATCATCCGCGGCGGCCACAACATCGACCCCCGGGTGATCGAGGAGGCGCTGCTGCGGCACCCTGCCGTCCGCGCCGCCGCGGCTGTCGGACGCCCCGACCGGCACTCCGGCGAGGTCCCGGTGGCCTACGTCGTCCCGGCCGCCCCCGGCCGGTTCGAGGAGGCGGACCTGCTGGCCTGGGCCGGCACCGCCATCGGCGAGGCCGCCGCCCGGCCCAAGCACATCCACCCGATCGACGCGATCCCGGTCACCGAGGTGGGCAAGCACTTCAAGCCCGCGCTCGCCGTTGACGCCGCCGTCCGCGCCGTGACCGACGCCCTGACCGCGGCGGGTCTGCCCGACGCCCGGGCCGCCGCTGCGCACGAGGACGGGCGGCTGGTCGTCACCGTAACCGGCGCGGACCCCAGCCGGGTCCGCGACGCCGTTGCCGGGTTCGCCCTCACCGTCCGCTGCGGGCCGTCGTCCGCCGTCCAGACCGCCGCGAACTGACCTGCCGAGAAAGGGACACGACCATGAACGACCAGAATCACGTCACCCAGGAATCCGTCATCGCCGTGGGCGCAGGACCGGCAGGCTGCACCGTTTCCCTCCTGCTCGCCGACTTCGGGATCCCCGTCACCCTGCTGGAACGCCGCACCCAGCCGCACCACCTGCCCCGCGCGGTGCACCTAGACGACGAGGTCGCCCGGACCCTGGACCGGATCGGCGTCAGCGAGGGCTTCCTGGCCCGGTCGCGGCCCGGCAGCGGGCTGCGCCTGCTCGACGCCAGCCACCGCGTGATGGCTGAGTTCAGCCGCGACTACCAGGCCAGCCAGCATGGCTTCCCGCAGGCGAACATGTTCCACCAGCCGGACTTGGAAGAGCTGATGTTCGCCCGGGTCGAGCGGCATCCGCTGATCGAATTCCGCCGCGGCGCCGAGGTGACCGGGCTGGACGGCACCGCCGGCCCGGTCACCGCGGACCCCACGGGACCTGTCGGGGCGGTCCGGGTACACGCCCGCATCGCCGGGAAAACGCAGACGGTCACCGGCCAGGTCGTGCTGGGCTGCGACGGCGCCAACAGCACAATCCGGGAGCTGGCCGGGATCACCATGGATGACCTCGGCTTCACCGAACGCTGGCTGGTGGTCGACATCCGCGTCAGCGACGGCCTCGAGACCTGGGATGGCGTCGAGCAGATCTGCGACCCCGCCCGCGCGGCCACCTTCATGCAGGTCACCGGGGACCGGTACCGCTGGGAGTTCCGGCTCCGCGACGGCGAGGACGAAGCCGACCTGCTCACTCCGCAGGCCCTCGGCCGGCTGCTGCAGCCCTGGACCGGGCGCAGCGACCTTGACGGCCTGCAGATCATCCGCAGCGCGACCTACACCTTCCGCGCCCAGATGGCATCCCCCTTCCGCAGCGGGCGGATCTTCCTGCTGGGTGACGCCGCCCACCTCACCCCGCCGTTCATCGGGCAGGGCCTGGCGGGCGGGCTACGCGACGCGGACAACCTGGCCTGGAAGCTCACGTACGTGCTCACCGGCAGGGCCCGGGAAGACCTGCTCGACACGTACGACAGCGAACGCCGCCCGCACGCCACGGCTCTGGTGAAAAAGGCGGTTAGAGTCGGCTGGGCGATGACCGGTGGCCAGGACCACGCCGCCGCCGTCCGCCGGATCGCCCTGGCCGCGGCCGTCCGCAGCGAGCGGGTCTGCCAGGCCATGGGCTCCACCGCGACACCGCGGCTGAAGACCGGCGCCCTGCAACACGCCCCGCGGCGGCCCTTCGGCTCTGCCATCCCCGCCGCACTGCGGCCCGGCGGCCTGATCCCCAACCCGCTGGTGTCCGCCGCTGACGGCACGCCGGTGCGGCTGGACGCGATCCTGGCCGGACGCACCGCCGTGCTGACCGCACGGCGCCCCGACGCCGGACTGGCGGATTACTGCCGCCGGCACGACCTGGTCCTAGTGCAGATCAGCGATGCACCCGGCCGAGCCGGCGCGGACCCAGACGCCGACTGGATCGACGTCCGCCTGGCCGGCGACGCGCGGGCCGCCGGCCTGCAGGCGCTGGCGGTTCTCGGGTCCAACCCGGCGCTGACGGTCATCATCCGCCCGGACCGCGTGATCGCGGCGGTAGGGCCCCGGTGCCGACTGCCCCGGCTGCCCTGGCACATCCCGGCCACCGCCATGCGCGAGCGTCCGGCCACGACTCGCCCGCCAGCTCACCCATCCCCCGTCGCCTCATAAGGAGATTCCCATGTTCGTCACCTTTTCGCTGCTGCTCGCCGCGGTCTCCCTCGTCCCGGCGGCCGGCAAGCTGACCGGCCAGCCGAAGATGCGGCAGTCCGCCGAGCACTTCGGCATACCCTGGTCCAGGTACCGGCTCATCGGGGTAGCCGAACTCGCCGCCGCCGTAGGCGTCCTGGCCGGCCTATGGTGGCATCCCCTCGGCCTCGCCGCCGCGGCCGGGATGACCCTGCTACTCCTCAGCGCGTTGATCACCCACCGGCGCGCAGCCGACGACGGAAAGGAAATGGCGTCGGCCCTGCTCGCCCTCGCCATCACGGTCGCCTACCTGGCCATCGCGCTTACCAGTTGAGCGGGGCGCGTCCTCGGGGCAGCGTCGCGGCCGGTTCCGGGGGGCTGCCAGCACCGTCGGTTCGGATGGAACAGATTTTCAATTCCCGAACGGACCGGGGTGCTCCTCGGTAGTCGACTCACGTGTCACGGCAGGCCGCGGACCATCCTGGCCTGGCGTGAACGCTTGGGCGCACAATTGGAAAGCCGACCCAGGTCCCGGCTGGTTCGTCGCCCGCGCTCGCAGGTGATGACTGGGCCTTCGGCGGCGCCGATCGCCTTGAACGGGTAGGCCGGGTCGTGCCCGTGGGCGATGCCGACGACGACCGCAACTCCGTCACCCATCGATCACCAATACGATTTTTGATCTTGAACTAAGCTGGCCTTGATCATCTTGGTGGTTAGGTGTGTAGTTGTAGTTCAGGTAGAGCTGATGATGGCAGCAACGGTGGGACCATGCAGACTGCAAGATCACGTAAGTGAGCGACAACCATGGTTTGACGAGAGAGAAGGAGACGACTTACAAGCACTGGCTTCATCGTGTGGAGGCGGTTCGGGTCGTCTTCGGGACTGAAGCTGTTCCCACACCTTCGCCAGTGGCTCATCGGCAGTAGCCGATCGTCCGCACCTTCCAAACCGGGATGGTCGCCAGGCCGATCACCTGGATTACCGCTGCTCCATGACGGCTATCGCCGTCATAGCTGCCGGCTCATCCTGGATGATCTTGACAGTCCGCGCTCGCTCGCTAGTGCGATCTGTGTGATGGGCGAGCGGAGCAAGATCAGAATGCAGCAGCAGGAGGGCAAGACCAGCAAGCAGAAGATCACGAACGGAGGCAAGGAGACCGGAAACGGCAGGGTGAACAGGGCAGACAGAAGATTGCAAAGTCGTAGATGTCGTGAACGTGCAGAAGGTCACCGGACGTGACGCCGCACCGCCGGCCTCCGCGTCGGCCCGTTACCTGGCACGAGACAAGATCATTCCGCTTGCCGTCTCCGTTGCCCGGCGCCGGTGCTTCGCGCGCCGATGAATACGTCGGCCGCATTCGCCACGACCTCGCTCTCGGCCTTCAACTCGGTCGTGGTATCAGCGGGCAGTGCCGCGATGCTTGACCGGGCATCTCAGGGGTCTTCAAGCCTGCGGCGCGATCGGCGAGGCGATGATGTTACGGACCTTCACGGCTGCTCGGTGACCGGCTCGATCACCGCGGGTGTCTGTTGGGCCCAGCCGGTTCGGGGTGAGCACCGGCTTTTCCGCCGCCATGGACGGTTTCCGGTGTCCGGTTTCAGTCGTCTTCCGGCGCGGCTGTGATCTCGGTCTGGTCGGCGGCGAACAGGTCGAGGAACGGGCCGACCCGGAGTCCTTCCTGGGCAGAGTGCCGGAACAGGCTGTCCCGGTTCACGGTGTACACGACGCGCCGCCCGGTGCGGGTGCGGGTGAGATACCCCGCGGCCTCCAGGTCGGCCACGATGGCCTGCACGGAGCGCTCGGCCAGGCCGACGACCGGGCTGATGTCCCGGATGCGGGCTTTGGGGTTGCGGGCGATCTCCACCAGCACGTGCCCGTGCCCGGTCAGCAGCGTCCAGGTGCCGCCGCTCCGGTCAGGCTCGCTCATACCCGCTGAGTATACAACTCGCGAGAGGGTCGGCGCGAGATAAGATGCGTGAGATTTTTCTCGCGTTTATATTGACGTGCGGTGCTCGGAGGGCTGATCCTGGTAGTGCCTGGTCGGGTCCCGTTTGCTGCGGGAGGTGGCCAGCACCGTTGGCAGGGATTCTTCAGGCCCGGAAGTGCAAGCCGTCCCGTGCCAGCCCCGCGCGCAAATGCGGCGGGTATCAGCAGCAGTCGTGCCCGCAGTCACAGGAGGTGCACAGATGCCTGACGACAGGTTCCCGATTCGGGTGGTCGAGGGCGTGCCGGTGGTGGCCGCGCCCGAGGAAATCGACATCACGAGCGCCGAGGCGCTGCGGTCGGCTCTGCTCAAAGCAGCCACGAACGGCCACCGCACGCATGTGGTCAACATGACCCGGACCCGGTTTTGCGATTCGTCCGGGCTTCATGCCCTGGCCGCCGCGCACCAGCGAGCCCAAGCCGAGGGTCGTGAGCTGCTGCTGGTCATTCCCGGCACTCCCGTCCTCCGGGTCTTCGCGCTCATCGGCATGGATCGCGTGATCCCCAACTTCACCAGCCTGGCCGAGGCCCTGGCGTCCACGGCCCGCCGCGACGATCAACGCAGACTCGCCTGCGAGCCGATGACACACCCGGCACTGGCGCAGGCAACGGGCGTAGCAGCCCCAGCGCCAGGTGGAGGACTTGACCGATGAGCCTGCTGACCCGTAGACAGCGCCGCGAGCGCCGATGACCTGGGCAGATGCCTGCTGACCTGGCCGGGTGACACTCACTGGTGCGCATCGTTGACCTGTATTGCTCGTCTTTGTCCGCCCAAATCCGGCCAGCCCTGCCGTTTCCTAACCCGTTCGGCACCTGGTACAGCGCGGGATGAAACGGCCAGTGCAGCCGGGTGCTGCCTCCCGGCCCTTGGCTGCCGACCGCGGCGTTGAACTCAGCCTCAGACGTTATGCTGGGTCGCCGGTCGCCAGGATTGTGATCACCAGGTCCCGCGGCGGGCCGGTGAGGTCCTCCTCCCCGATCAGGACGGCGCGATCGCTGGTGTGGATGATGTAGACCGGCCTGCCCGGCGTCGCCTGGTAGGCGGGCGGCAAGGCGAGGACCTGGCCGATGATGTATTCCCAGCGGCCAGCGCCGGCCAGGCACCAGGTGTCGAGCGCACGGCGGCGTATCGTCCCGTCTCCGCCGATCTCGGTGACCCCGACCCTCACCTAGAGCAGTTTGCTCCCGCGCGGGGCACGCCGTTAGGGCTTTGCCTGCAGTGGGAAGCGACCTTCGGCGCAGGGCCAAGGACCAGGGTCACTGTCAGGTGATCACCTTCGCTGCTGGACTTGCGGGTGCTTGTCGCAGACGAGGCGCGCCCGTGTTTGCTATGCCCCCGGGGTAGTCGAGTTGCCTCGACCAAGAGAGCAGTGCCGCGGTGACTGACCAAATCCCCGATCAGGGCTTTCGGGTTTCGTCGTGGGACGGCGTGCCGGTCGTGACTGCGCCCGATGAGATCGATGCGGCGAACGCTGAAGCGCTCGGCGACGCGCTGGAGGCGGCCAGCGCCGATCATCCGACCATCATCGTGGACATGACCCGCAACGTGTTCTGTGACTCCAGCGGGCTGCGCGTGCTCATCGTGGCCGTCAAACGCGCCCGGGCCGCCGGTGGCGAACTGCGGCTAGTCCTGTCCCAACCCCACCTGCGCCGGGTGTTCAAGGTGACCGGGTCTCGACCGGGTGATCAAGGTATCCGGCACCCTCGCCGAGGGGGCCGCGGCTGCCCTGCCGACCGCCCCCGGGACGCCAGCCGGAACTGCCTGCCCAGCGCCGCCCAGGCATCGCAGGTGCGGTGGCGCGTAACGACGAAGCCTACCCAGATCAATACCGCCGCCTGATCGACTATGGATAGATTCGGCAACCCGGCCTGCCGATCCGTAAACCGGCGCGAGCTATGGTGACCTGGGCAGATCCCCCGTCACTGATCAGGGCGAGGCCTCTGCCCAGCTCACGTCCTACTGGTGTGACTGCTGCTCTGTTTCAGCCGCCCGGGCCGCCGCCCGGGCCTTCTCCGCCTCGGCCTCCTTGGCGGCCACGTCGCGCTGCGCGGCGGCCTTGTCCTGCTGGGCCTGGCCTTCTTGCTTCATCGGCTCGTTCCCGGTTACGGCCCCAGCCGCTTCCTTGGCCCGGCCCTTCACGTCTTCCACGACGCCTTCGACGCCTGCCTCGGGTCCAGACTCGTTCGTCAAAATAGTCTCCCCTTGTTCCCGTGTAGCGGTGCTTTCACCCCGCCTTCACACCACCAGCTACCCGGTGATCTGGGCGCAAACGCAGCGGGCAGGTCGGAACGAGGACGCCGTGCTGAGCCGTCATGATTGATAGAACCGTCGGCTCTGGCGGCGGCGCGGGCTGCCCCGCCGTGCCCGGCTGCCGCCAACCCTGCTGCCCTGGCCAGCTACCGACACAGGACGACAGGCCTGGAATATCGGCACGGCTGCGTGCTCCATCAGTGTCAGGGTTATGTGCCGGGAGTCGTGCAGCGTGATCCGACGCAGGCCGCCCGCTTGAGCAGCCCGAACCCATCGGAGTACCACTCGGGGTGGACTGGCATGCCCTTCGGGTACACGATCTTCGCCCGCCGGGCTGTTCCTCGCCCCAGCTGTGGGCTGGCGGGCGGCCTTCGCGGTCATCGCGGGCGGCTCAGCCTGTGCCGGGTGCGCGTTGGCCCTGCTGGTGCCCGCTGGTCCCGCCCGCCACGTGGCAGCCCCCCGTCTCCGCAGGGTGCTGGCCGACCGGCAGATTCAACGGATTGCCTGCGTCACGCTGCTCGCCTACCTCGGGGAGTTCACCCTTTACAGCTATCTCGGCCTGTTACAGCTATCTCGGCCTGGCCTTGACCAGCCTCGCCCACGTAAGTCCACACCAGCTGCCGGTGTACTACCTGCTGTTCGGCGCAGCCGGAGTGGCGGGCAGCATCGCCGGAGGATCCGGCAGCGACCGCTGGGCGGTACACCGTCTCGTCAACAGTGCGCTGGTGCTGCTGGCCAGTTCCCTAGCTGCTGTCCCGCCGCTGCTGTTTTCTGCGGGCGTGGTCGCGGTGCCCCTTGGCCTGCTGCGGCTTCGCCGCCTGGATGCTCAGCGTCCCCTGTCATGATGAAATGCGGGGCACAAAAGACAGGTGGTCCCGGTGTGGCACACCAAGACTTCGCATCCGTCGCGGCGGCAGTATGGACGTTCGCCGCGGGGTACCCTCACGTGCGAGAGTCGTCCCGTGCTGTCCGCAGGTGTCCGCTGGTGTGCGCTGCGGTTGTCGCGCAGTCAGCCACTCAGCAGGCGCCGATCGGTGTAGCGGGCCGACGAGGGCTTGGGGAAGCCCGGGCTTCGCGCTGCACTGCGCCGGGGCTTCCCCAAGGGCCGATCTCGAAGAGGCAGCCCAGGTCCTGATCCCTGCGGGCAGCTTACGCCGCCCCGGGCCGGGCGACCACGGCACCAGCGGAATTGCCTGGTACGGGCGATGGCTGCCGGATCGCCGGCAAGCGCCGCGCTGCCGGTGACCATCACCGACCACCTCGACGAGGTCACGGCATCGAGGTCATCCACCTCGAACGCGACGATCTCGTCCTTGCCGGGCCATACCGCCGACCGGCGCGCGGGCGGGCGATCAGGTTGATTTGATCTGCTTGGCGTCGTGGCTGGTGATTTCGACCTTGCGCGGCTTGGCTGCCTCGTGGATCGGGATGGCGAGGGTCAGCACGCCCGCGGTGTAGTCGGCGGTCATCTGGTCGGGGTCGAGGGTGTCGCCGAGGAATACCTGTCGGGTGAACGTCCCGGCCGGGCGCTCGGCCACGATCATCTCGGCGTTGTCGGCTGAGGTGGGCGGGCGTTCGGCGCGGACGGTCAGCACGTTCTGCTCGACGGTCAGGTCGATGGCGTCCATCGCGAGGCCAGGCAGGTCCAGCTTGAGGTAGAAGGTGTCGGCCTGGCGGTAGGCGTCCATCGGCATCGCGGCGGGCCGGGCCACGGTGCCGAATACCTGCTGGGTGAGCCGGTCTAGGTCCCGGAACGGGTCGGTGCGCATCAGCATGGCTGCAGCTCTCCTTCCTGCTGGGTGTCGTGTTGCTGCCCGCGAGCTGGGGCGCGCTTCCGGGTATCTATATAGCACTGCAGCAGCTTCCTGACAAGAGGTGGCTCAGATTACTGCTTGACTGCCGATGACACTTGCTGTTCACTCTGTATCAAGGCGAGGAGCAGAAAGAGAGCGTCAGCATGCACCACCCCGGCCGCGGGCGGCGCGAGGACGACCTGTACGGCATCCTCGGCGTGCGTAGTGACGCACCCCGCCAGGAAATCGTGCGCGCCTACCATCGCGCCGCGCATGCGGCGCATCCCGACCGGCAGCCGGGCGACCCCGACGCGGGTACTCGGTTCCGGGTGCTGACCGAGGCTTACGACGTGCTGTCCGACCCGGCCCGTCGGGCCCGGTACGACACCTCCTCCCGGACCGGCCAGAGCGCCAGCCGCCTGCCCAGCGAGGCCGCCGGGACAGCCCGTCGCCAGCCTGGCTCCCAGCCGCCGAAGCGCAGGGAGGCTTCTCTCCTGCGGATGTCCCCGCTGGCCAGCGCTCCGCTATGGGCGGGCCCGGCGCACATCGAACCCCCGGCCGGCCCGGTTGCCGCCCGCGCCCGAGATGAGCCCGCCATGCCCGCCGAGCTGGCCTTCCTCGTGCACCGCTATCTCGGCGGCTGGGGGTGGCGGCGATGACCGGGCCCTGGACCCAGCCGGCGATGGGGCTGTTCAGCATCGCAGTCGCCGCCGAGCTGACCGGGCTGCACCCGCAAACCCTGCGCATCTATGAGCGGGAAGGTCTGCTCGACCCGGCCCGCAGCCCCGGCGGGACCCGCCGGTACAGCACCGACGACATCGACCGGCTACAGCAGATCATGGCGCTGACCTCCGACGGGCTGAACATCGCAGGCGTGCGCCGCGTCCTGGAGATGCAAGAGGAGACCCGCCGCCTGCAGGCCGAGGTCAGCCGCCTGAAAGCCGCGGCCCGCGGCCCACGCGGGCCGCGGGCCAGCCACAGCTCATCAGGCCAGGCTGAATAGCTGAATACCCGGCCAGCCCGAGCCGACGCGTAAAGGAGTGCAAGACCAATGTCGTCGGAAGTTCAGCAGCCGGACGCAGACGCGCTGACCCAAGCACAGCGGCACCGGCTTGACCGACACTGGGGTGATCAGGACCGCACGCTGCTGGCCATGCAGCAGCCGGAGGCCGCGCTGGCGACAGCTGCCCCGGGGCGGGAACGCGCCTGGCGCGACGAGGTGCGCCGCACGCTCGGCGTCCTGGCCGAGGCCGCCCGGGACGAGGCCAGCAATGCCGACCAGCCCGACAGCCTCCTGTCCGACATCTTCCGCACCCAGCCGTGGCTGCGCAGCCGGGTGGCGGGCTGCGGACCCGCTACGCCCAGCTGCGGGACAGCATCACGGGGCTTCACGACGAGCTGGCTGCCCCGGGCGGGCCGAAGGCGGACTTCGCCGTCATCCGCCAGCGGCTGTCGTGGGTGCTGGCCGGGCTGCGGGACCAGCAAGGCCGCGAATCCGACCTCATCTACGAGGCCTACTAAGACGCGTTCGGCTCCGACCTCCCCCGCGACGACCGACAGGCCAATTCAACCTGATCACCCGGCCGCAGAACTCGTTCCGGGCCAAGGCCTCCCGGGCTAGGCCCTGCCGCCTAGTGCTCTGTTGTGTCCGGGAGTTTTCCGGTCTCTGCGATCTGGCGGGCGACCTGGTGAAGCTTTATGTTCTGGTCCTGCGAAATGCGGGTGAGCGTGCTGAAGGCGGCATCTGGGTTGATCTTGTAGCGCTCCATGATGATGCCTTTGGCCTGGCCGATGACATCGCGGTGGACCAGTGCGGCCCTGAGGTGGTCGGTCCGCTGGGCTTCGGCGAGCGCCAGCGCCGCCAGGGTGGCGAATAGTTCAATGATCCGTTCGTCATGCTCGCTGAACGCTCCTGGCTGTGCCGCGTACAGGGTGAGCGCGCCCAGGGTTCGCTGGTTGATTCCACAGTGGCGCGCAGAGCATGCTGCTGACCCCGCGTGCTTGTGCCTCGGCTGAGAATTCCGGCCAGCGTGGATCCTGCTGCAGGTCGTTCAGGCAGATCAGGGTCTGTTCCCGTGCCGCCTCGATGCAGGGGCCCTGTCCTGTTTCTTGCTGTTTTATGTCCAGGAGCTGGGGCGCCTGCCCGGTCGTGGCCCGCGGGATGAGCTTTCCGCCGATCAGCAGGATCAGCCCTGCATCCTTGGCAGCCGGGTGGGCGGCTGCGGCGTGGGCGGTGATGGCATCGAGCGTGGGCTGCAGGCGGGCGTCCTGGACGTGCAGCGCACGGGCAACAGTGCCGATGGCTACGAACGTGTCGGCGTGGCCAGCGGCAACCTGCTGGCCGACTTCCGCGCCAACGCCGCGGCCGAGGCCCAGGGACGGCTGCAGACCGCCCGGCTGTACCACATGACCGACGACAACGGCGTCCGGAACATGCTGCGGTTCAACCTGGCCCGCGACACCCTGCACCAGAACCTGTGGCTGAAGGCGATCGAGGAGCTGCAGGCCGACGGGCTGGTGACCACCGTCGCGCCGAACGCCTTGTTCGAGGAGGAGTACGCCGAGCACGCCACCGCCATCTGGCACCTGTCCGACGGCGTCTCCGGCCAGGACGCAGCTGGGCCTCCGGTCCGCAGCCCGATGGCCGACACGAGTTCGGCTACCTGGCCGACCCCAAGCCGCTGGGCGAGGTGGCCTCGGCCCCTGCGCCCGACCCCAGCTTGTACGCGACCTACGACGGCGCCCTGGGCGAGCCCGGCGGCCCGGCCCTGCACCGAAGCCGGCCTCGCCGGAAAGATCAAGGACGCAGTCACCTGACCGCGAGCCGGGGCCGCCCCGCCTGGCATGGCGGCCCCGGCACCCGGCCCGGACCTCGTTCAGCCCCGGGGAGCCAGCGGACCGGCGCGCCTGTTCCTGAATTGGAGCCGTCGTGGCTGGCTGCTTTTCCTCACCGTCGGCCCGCTGCTACTGGCCGGCTGCCTCTGTCGCGGCCCGCGGCAGACCCGTATGACCGCGCAACAGCTCTGGGACACGCAGATTCTTTCCGGCCTTAACAGCACGAAGGCCTCAAATTTTAGCGGTTCGCGACGCCCGCCCCTGCGGTATAAATGCCGCCCGCCGGGCAGGTTGGCGCCAGCAGGGAAAGGGAGCGAAGTTGTACCCGCCACCGGAAGTCAGGACCTCACGCACGGAGCTCGTCGGCACGACGACAGGGATCATCCTCACCGCGATCGTCGCGATGGTGGGTCTCGTGGTCTTTCTCGGCTCGGTGTACTGGGCAGATTACGCGCAAACCCGGCCCCCGAAACCGCAGCGCCAGCGCCAGGCCCGCGGCAGCCGGTCGGGAGTACAGATTTCCCCCGGGCAGCGGCACGAGCCCTGGCGGCAGATCGAAGACCGGCACATCCCCGAGGGCGGCCACCCGCATGGCAAGCCCGCATCCTGAGTGCTGGTCGCGGTGGTGGCGGCCGCGTTCGTCGCCGGCGGGGCGGCGATCATCACGCACGCGTGGTGGCTGCTGTGGACTGGCATCGCCGTGGTGGTGCTCGCAGTCCCGGCCGGGAAGGCGATTGGAATCATGGACGACACCGTCGCATGGGGCAGCACCCCAGCAGCCACCGCCGACTCACCCCCAGATCAGCAGCGCGATCCCAGCGGCAACTAGCCCGCCTCCGCCCGCAAATGAATCCGTCCCCGGCTGGGCCAGCATCGCCTTCGCCGACCAGGGCGATGCGTTAGCCGGGCTTCTATTCTCTTACCGGCAAGTAGCGCCTCGGTCAGGCACGGCGCGGCCATGGGCACCCAGGCCGAGTACGCACGTATCCCGCTGGCCGACGGCACACTCGTCGCCACACCCGGTCCGGCGGGTGAACACCATCCCCGGTTGCGAAGCCGACGAACAGCAGGGCCGCGTTCATCTGGAAGCCGAAGGCGGCCAGCCCGGCCCAGTCGGCGAACGCGTCCGCGGCTCAGAACAGCGCCATGCCGCATCGCGCCGATCCCCAGCGCAGCGGATGAGCGAACAGCTCCCGGATGAGGCGGATCGAGTTCAGAAAGGTAGCGAGCTTGCCTCGCCAGCCGGCCCGGCCCGGAACCGGCCGGCGTACCGCGGCGCGCCCGAGAAGTCGAACGACTCCAGGCCGGGGCTGCGTCACTTCCGCCGTGGCGGCACCGCGGCCGGTCCGGCGGGAGCGGTGAGGTCGCCGAGCAGATGGCTGAATCCGGCCGGCGCTCGGGCGTGCCGACGGGCTGATGTTTGCACGGTGATGTCGTCGGCCCGCTTGGCTGCGATCCCGACGGCGCTGAGCGCGCGCAGCAGGGCGTGATCTTCGGCCGTGCGAAGTGACGGGAAGCCGCCCGCCGCCAGGTAGGCCGATGCCCGGATCCCGAGGTTGGCGCCGTGCACGTGCGGATGCGGTCCCCCACCGTGGCTGTAGTGGACGGCGAATGCGTGGGCCGCCTGCGTCGGCCTGTCGGCCCAGTCGGCTACGGTGACGGTGCCGAGGACCGCGTCCCAGCCCTGATCGGCGTGGCTGAGCTGCCGCGCCAGCCAGTGCGGTGGCACGAGCGTGTCGGCATCGGTGGTCGCGAGCCAGACGTCGGGCGGGTCGGCCGGCGGCATCGGGCGGAGCACGGCGCGCATCCCGGCCGCGCGCGCTGCGCCGACGTTGCGGGAGCAGATCTCGATCACCGTCACCGCGGTTTCGCGGGCCCGGCGGACGGTCTGGTCGGTGCACGCGTCGGCCGCGACGACAAGGCGCACCGGGATGGCGACGCGCCGGGCGGCCTGCTGCAACGAGGCCAGGCAGTCCGGCAGCAGCGCTTCCTCGTTATGCGCGGGCACGACGACTGCGGCCGCCCGGATCACGCCAGCCCCGTAGCCTGGGCCACCGACATCGGCGTCCCCTCGGTCCGGATGTAGATCTCGGCCGCGAAATCAGGCTCCCAATGGGAGACCAGCCGGGCCAGGCCGGGACGGGCCGCAAGCACCCGGTGCACGTCATCGCCGTCGCGTGCGTGCTCGGCTACGGGGTGGCGCCAGTGGACGGCCAGCAGCGTGCCGCCCGGACGGAGTGCGGCTGCCGCGAGATCAACGACGTCGCCGAGATCCCGGTCACCGAAGTAGTACAGGAACTCGGAGAAGATGATCAGGTCGAATTCGCCGGGCGGCCAGTCCTGCGGGATGCGCCGACGCTCGACTGTGACGTTGGGCAGGTGCCTGGTTCGTGCCTGGGCGGCGGCCACCGCGGCCGGGGCACCGTCACACGACAGCAGGGCGGCACACCGCTGGGCGAGCATGCCGGTGAGAACGCCTATGGAGCAGCCTGGCTCGAGGCCGCGGTCGTAGCGCTCGCGCGGCAGCAACGCGACCGTGATTGCGTACTTGCGCTGCTCGTACCAGCGGCTCTCGAGTCCCCAGGGGTCGCCGGAGGCCCGGTACATCGCGTCGAAGTAGCCGGGGTTGACGGTGGCCCGGGACGTCACCAGAAGAACACCTCCTGCGACCGAATGAAGTGGGCCACCGTGTCCGCCGGCAGCATCGGCGCGCCGGATGGTCCCCTGGCGCTGAGCTGGCTGGTAAAAGCCTGAATAGCCGCGTGTTTCCCGGCGGCGATGTCGGGTGGCAGCGGGATTTGCCGGCAGCGGTCCCAGGGCACCCGCTCATCACCGGGTACGGCCCAGTGCCACATCCAGACGGGGAAGCGCAGGACATGCCCGGTCGCGCGCCGCGCGGCGCGGCCGGCCGCCTCGTGATCGGCATGCGCGTCGTCCTCCCACGGCGCCAGGCAGACGTCGAACCCCGCGCACAGGCGGCCCAGCATGCCTGCCAGCTCGTCTTCCCGGTCAGCCACGCCGGTATCGGGCAGCCGGAGCCGGACAACTTCGACGCTGTCCGCGCCCAAGATCTTCAGGGCCGCAGCCGATTCGGCGATCCGGCGCCCGGCCAGCTCAGCCGGATCTTCTGTCCCGGGATGCGATGCTTCACCGTCGGTGACCGCCACCAAGCGCAGCCGCGCTCCCGCCCGGGCCAGCAACGCTATCGTCCCGCCCGCGCCCAGGATCTCGTCATCGGGATGGGCGGCCACCACGACAGCACTGGTCCAGCTGGCACTGTCGGCCACCGGGATAAGCCGCAGCGCCGGCCATGCGCGCCAGGCCGCTTCGGCCGTGCCCGGGGCGTCAATCCGGTTGGGCATGACGAGGCTCACCACGCCGTGCCGCGCTCGGCGACCAGCGTGCCGAGTTCGGCCAGGTTGCGTTCGGCGTGGTGCTGCCGCAGGTAGACGGTCAGGTCAGCGACCCGGCGGGAGTGCGCCTCATCATGGCAGAGGGGCGCGGCCCCGAGCGCCCGTCCGACCCGGTTGATCACATCGGTGGCGGCGGCCTCGACCAGCGCGCGCACCCGCAGTGTCCGGCGGCGAGCGCCGCCCTTCAGGTCCCCGGGATCGGCGTCGATCTCGCCGGCCGCCTCCTCCAGCGCAGCTCGGGCACGACACAGAGCGATGTCGATGGCGCCCAGGTGAGCCAGGGCATGCGGCCCGACATCGCGCTCGGCCGCCGCGGTCAGCAGCGTCCGGCCGATCGCGCGCGCCCCGCCGTACCAGCAGGCCGCGACGCCCGCGCCGCCGTGCGCAAAACCAGGCCGGCCGGTGTATGCGCCGGGGGGGCCGACGGGCACCGCAGGTACGCCGGCAAAGCGGACGTCCGGGGTGTCGCTCGCGGCCATGCCGGTCGCCGGCCACGTCCCAGGCACCGGGCTGAGCGTCTGGGTGCTGACGGCGAACAGCCGGTACCCGTCCGGCGCGGTGGCGGTGACCACCGCATCCGTGCACCAGTGCGCGCCGGAGCAGTACTGCTTGACCCCGTCCAGGCGCCAGCCATCGCGGACCTGGCGGGCGGTCAGCCGGGGACCAGGCGGCTGGGCGGCCCACACTCCCCATCGGGTACTTGCAGGCGGCGGTCCGGCGCCAAGCTCGGCCAGTATCGCTACCGCATCCGCGTGGCCCTCGGCCAGTCGCGCCAGGCAGAGATCCTGCCCTGCGAACTGCGCGAACGCGGTCCATCTTTCCCAGGTCCGCCCCTGGCCGGGCAGCGGCAGATCCAGCCTGCCCGACTCCACCGCGGCGGCAAATGCCGTCCCTATCACGTGGCCTGCACCGTCCGGCCCCCCCGGCAGGCCGCCCAGCGTGGCGGCCGGCGCACGACGGTTCATCAGCCCGCCCCGGGGAGGAGCACCTGGATGGCGCCACCGACAGACCTGGTCTCGAAGACAGGCTGCGGTGCTGTGGCCGGGCCCCGGGCCACCGACCCGTCGCAGATGCTGAAGATACTGCCATGCCAGGGACAGGTCAGCCGACCCTCAGCCAGGTCGCCATCGGCCAGCGGTCCCGACATGTGGCTGCACCGGTCGGCCAGGACGTGGACCTGGCCGGCCTGCCGGATCGCGACCACCGGCACCTCGCCGAGCATCTGCCGCACCGGCTTGCCCTCCGGCAGATCGTCCTCGGCCATCAGGTGGTGCCAGCCGGGCTCCACCAGATGCGGAACGGCTTCAGCGTGATTCGCGCCGCCAGCCAGACGGAACGCCAGGTGCCCCCCGAGCAGGCCGCCAGAGGCCAGGGCGGCTAGTCCGCCCAGCCGCAGCAGGCGGCCCAGCCGGGTGCTGCGGCAGGCCAGCGATGAGCCGTAGCCGGCGATCGCCAGGCTGTTGGCCAGCGCGTGCACCACCCCCACCCGCATCTGCTGCTCGTGCTGCTCAGACCAGTCCGCCGCACCCGCCATCGCCGCAGGCACCGACGCGCACAGGCCGAACGCGGTCAGCCGGCGCACCGCCCGCTCGCCACCAGGCATCAGGTCCAGGACGCTCGCCGACAGCCACGCCCCCACCGGGGCCTGCACCAGCACCGGGTGCAGCGGGTGCCCCAGCCAGACACCATGCAGGCCGTCACGCAACCGTCCCGGGGGGAGAGATCTGGCTATCCGCTGCCCGGGCCCCACCAACTTGTCGAGCACTCCGGCCCGTTCCAACCGGGAAATCACACGCATGGCACAACCTGCTGCCCCGCCTGAAGCGGCCGAAACGGCTTCGGCCTGCACTCCCACCCGCCAGCAGCCGGCTCACCCGCGGCACCAAGAAGACAGCGTCCAGCAGGTTTCGGGCGGACGCGTTCGGGCAGCGACCGGGATCACTCTTGCCGGGACGGCCGGACCCTGCTGTGATCGCATTTCTGGCCAGCCTCAGGGAGGACGGACGTCGGATGCGAGTGCACATGACGGCAGCCCCCGCGGCCGCCGGGAAGGCCCGGGCGCGGGCCCGGCGGGCGACCGGTGACCTGAGCGGCGAAGTGGCCCTGGTCACCGGGGCCTCGCGCGGACTGGGCCTGCTGCTGGCCCGCGAGCTCGCCCGGCAGTCCTGCCGGCTGATCATCACGGCCAGGCTGAACTGGACCAGGCCGCCGGCCGGCTGCGGTCCGCGGGTGCCGAGGTGGTGGCGGCCGCGTGTGACATCCGCGATCAGCACGCACCGCAGCTGCTCCTGGACACGGCCAGCGAGCATTACGGCCGGCTTGACATCCTGGTCAACAACGCCGGGATCATCCAGGTCGGCCCGGCGCAGAGCGCGCAGATCGGCTCCTACCAGAGCGCCCTGGACACGATGGCCCCGGGCATGGTGCGCATGTCGCTGGCCGCGCTGCCGGTCATGCGCGCCCAGGGGCACGGCAGGATCGTCAACATCACCTCGATCGGCGGCAAGGTCAGCGTCCCGCATCTGCTGGCCTACAGCACGGCCAAGTTCGCGGCGGTCGGGTTTTCGGAGGGCCTGCGCGCCGAGCTCGGCCCGGGCCCGGTGACCGTCACCACCGTGGTGCCCGGCCTGATGCGCACCGGCTCGCACGAGCAGGCCCTGTTCACCGGGCGCCGCGACGCCGAGTTCACCTGGTCCTCCCTGGCCGCCTCGCTGCCGCTGGTCTCGATGGACGCCGAACGCGCCGCCCGCCAGATCGTGGCTCCGGTCCGGGCCCGGCGCCCCGAGGTCATCCTGACGCCCGCCGGTCAGCTGGCCGCCCGGCTCACTCCGCTGGCCCCCGGGCTGACCAGCCGAATTCTTAACGGTGCCCAGCGACTGCTGCTCCCGCCGCAGGCGAGGCAGGGCAGCCGGCCGGTACCGGGACAGCAACTGCGCCCGGTGCTGCCGAGGCACCTGTTCGAACGGCTGACCGGGCTGGGCCGGACGGCGGCACGCCGGTTCAACCAGCGGCCGGACAAGGCCAGCACTCGGTAACCCCCTCCGGAACCGGTACCGGCGGGCTAGCCCAGGATCAGCGGCCCAGCGCCCTGGCGAGCTGCGCCTTATTCATCGACGAGCGGCCCTTGACCCCGCGGCGGCGCGCCTCGGAATACAGCTGCTCATACGTCGGGCCCTGCGCGCCCCGGCGCGACCGCCGCCCGCCCCGCCGCGACGAGGACATGTCCCGGGTCGAGGTGCGGCTGGCCGTCTTCGACTCCCCCGACCGGACACGTTCCTTGTTCACCGTGCGTGCCGCGATCTCCTCCGCCCGGCCGGTGCTTTCACCGCGCTGCTTCGCGCTCGCCTTGATGTGCTCGTACTGCCGTTCACGCTTCCGGCTCGATCCCCGGGGCATGGCAGCCACCTCCCAGTTGCCGCGTCCGGACGCACCCGCGTGCACCACGGCTGATCGGCTACCCCGGCGGCCCTGTCTTCATGCCCGGCGACGCCGCCATGACCAGCCAGGAAACCGGAGCAGCCGGCGAGGCCCGGTCAGCTCCCCGCCGATGCCCGCGGGCCGGTGGACTCGTAATCCGGGGCGGACTTGCGGTTCATGCGCCTTCAGTGGCGGTTGCGGCCTGCTGCCGTTCGGCGGGCGGGGCGTCGCCGTCGGGCGGGATGCGCAGGGTCTGGATGGCGGCGGCGGCCAGCAGGCGGACGCGGGCCGAAGCGGGCAGCGGATCATGGCGCTTGAACCGCACGCCGAAATCGGGCCGGCCGCGTCCGGTCAGGGCGCGGGCCTGGTCCCAGTAAGCCCGTGCGGCAGCCTCCTGGCGGAGATGCGCGGCCTTGGGAGTCGTAGCTGGATTGTCATAGGATCGGCTTTCCTCCGGTGACGGCGAGCCTGGCCCCGGAGATGTAGCTGGCCTCGTCCGAGGCCAGCAGCACGAACGCGGGGGCCACTTCGGCGGGCTGCCCGGCCCGGCTGAGCGGCACCTGCTGGCCGAAGCTGGCGACGTGCCCGGCGGGCATGGTGGAGGGGATGAGGGGGGTCCAGATGGGCCCGGGGGCCACGCTGTTGGCCCGGATGCCCCGGCCGGCCAGCAGCCCGGCCAGGCCGGCGGTGAAGTTCGCGATCCCGGCCTTGGTCACGTCGTAGGGCAGCAGCTGCGGCGTCGGGTTGTCCGAGTTGACCGACGAGGTGCCGATGATCGAGGACCCGGGCCGCATGTGCGGGATGGCCGCCTTGCACAGGTGGAACATGGCCGACAGGTTGAGCGCCAGCGTGTGGTCCCACTCCTCGTCGCTGATCTCGCCCAGCTCGTCATGGGTCATCTGGAATGCGGCGTTGCTGACCAGGACGTTGACCCGGCCGAACTCCTCGACCGCCCGGGCGATCACGGCCCGGCAGCAGGCCGGGTCGGCAAGATCGCCAGCAACCAGCACCGCCCTGCGGCCCGCCTGCTCGACCCAGCGCCCGGTGTCCTTGGCGTCGTCATGCTCGTTCAGGTAGGAGATGAGCACGTCCGCGCCCTCCCGGGCGAAGGCGATCGCCACCGCCTTCCCGATGCCGCTGTCCGCCCCGGTGATCACGGCTGCCTTGCCGGCGTAGCCGGCCCGACCCCCGGTAGGTCTCCTCGCCGTGGTCGGGAACCGGATCCATCCGCCGCTCCGTGCCCGGCGGCTCCTGCTGCTGCTCTGGCTGGCCCACGACAACTCCTTCAGCTCGTCCGGGGACAAATCCCCCCTCGTCTCGGTGAGCGAGCCGACTACCCACAATCACGCCACTCAAGCACCCGGCTAGACCGCAGCCGGTCAGAACCGGGGCGGGCGCTCCAGACCGAACGTCTGTGGTCGCCCGCCATGGGGCGGCCGGGCACTGCCGGGCATCGTGCCAGTCAAGCGACCGCAGCGCCGACATCAGCGACTGCCGGCCCAGAGACGGCCGGGTCCCAAACACCGCCCAGTACAGCACCAGGCTGGACCGCATGGCCAGCACCTGGTAGAAGGCGCCGCGCCCCGGACCTGGCAACCGGCCAGCCGACCATCGGGCGACAACCCAGGCCAGCCGCCCGAAGCCCTGCCGCCGCCGTCGACCTCCTGGAACGAGCGCAGCGCGAGTACAGGCACTACCTCGCTGGACGGCGACTTACCCGGCCTGGCGGGTTTGCGCGGGACGACTGGCGGTAGGCGGACCTGGATCGCCGTTAGACCGGGGAGGCTGCGATGAAGGCACTGACATGGCACGGCAAGCGGGACGTCCGCGTGGACACCGTGCCCGACCCGCGGATTGAGGATCCGAGAGATGTGATCATCCGGGTGACCTCGACCGGGATCTGCGGTTCGGATCTGCACTTGTACGAGGTGCTTGGACCGTTCATGGGTAAGGGTGACATCCTAGGCCACGAGCCGATGGGCGTGATCGAGGAAGCCGGGCCAGGCGTCACGCAGGTGCAAGCGGGAGACCGGGTCGTGATCCCGTTCAATATCTCCTGCGGCGCCTGTTTCATGTGCTCGCGGGGGCTGCACTCGCAGTGCGAGACGACGCAGGTGCACGCCGAGGGCACAGGCGCGGCGCTGTTCGGCTACACCAAGCTGTACGGGGCGGTGCCCGGCGGGCAGGCGGAGTTCCTGCGTGTGCCGTTCGGGAACACGCTGCCGGTCAAGGTGCCGCACGGACCGGCGGATGACCGGTTCGTCTATCTGTCGGACGTGCTGCCGACCGCCTGGCAGGCGGTCGAGTACGCCGCGATTCCGGACGGCGGGTCGCTGGTGGTGCTGGGCCTCGGCCCGGTCGGGGACATGGCGGCCCGGATCGCGCAACGGCGGGGCTACTACACGATCGGCGTCGATCTGGTTCCCGAGCGACTCGACCGCGCCCGCCAGCGCGGGATCGAGGTGCTCAACCTGAGCGAGCACGATGACCTGACCGAGGTGATCCGGGGCATGACCGGCGGGCGCGGCCCCGATTCGGTCATCGACGCGGTCGGGATGGAAGCGCACGGGGCCCCTGCGGCCAAGGCCGCGCAGGCGGTAACGTCCCTGCTACCCGACCCGGTGGCCGCGAAAATCATGGAGAGGGCAGGCATCGACCGCCTGCATGCCTTGTACCTGGCGATCGACATCGTGCGCCGGGGCGGGACGATCTCGGTGATCGGCGTGTACGGCGGCATGACCGACCCGCTGCCCATGCTGACGCTGTTCGATAAGCAGATCCAGATGCGCATGGGGCAGGCAAACGTCAAGCGCTGGGTGTCCCAGATCATGCCACTGCTGCTCGACGGCGACCCCCTCGGGACTGACGAGTTCGCCAGCCACCGGCTGCCGCTCGAGCAGGGACCGCAGGCGTACGACAAGTTCCAGAAGAAACAGGACGGGTTCGTCAAGGTGCTGCTGAAGCCCTGACGACACGACGGACTCCCCGGAGTCGCCGCGACGCCGGACAGCCAGCAGGAAGAACCACGGACATGAAGGCGGTCATCTGGCATGACGCCGGGAAAGTGTCAGTGGTCGAGGTACCGGATCCGGTTCTCAGGGAGCCGGCCGTATGCTGTCCTCTGGCCACCCATGGGCCGACAAGTGGTACCGGGAATGAGCCTGAGCTGGTAGCCGGTGGTGGTCCTGCAGCCGTGGGTGCCGCGCCATCGCAGGGCGCCCAGCGCCGCGGTCAGGTCCGGGTACAAGTCGAGCCTGTGACCTGGCCCGGCGATCTCCCGATCAGCCGCGCATTCGGCGCGGCGGCGGCCACCCTGAGCTGTACCCCGGCCTCGGCCGCCAGGCCGTGCACGCGGACTAGCGTCTCGGTCCCGGCATAAGCGCACAAGTCGGTCCTGGTCAGGTCTGCGATGACCACCGCAGGGCCGCCCTGCACGGCCCGCATCAGCGTCGCGCGTACCCGGGACTGCGGGAGATGGGAGCCGTGAAGAATCGCGCTCAGCCGCTTCGCGTTGAGGCCACCTGGGACGGGGTCATAGCCACCGTCGGCCTGACGGGGAAACTGGACGTCATCAGCGTGCCCGCCTTGACCGAGCTCCTGACCAAGGTCGCGGAGGCTCAGCCCGGGCGGCTGGTGCTGGACCTGGGTGGCCTGGAGTTCGTGGACATAGCGGGCGGCAAGGCGCTCGCTCGCGCATAGGGCCCTAGAAGCCGGGTGCCCGGTCATCGTCCGCTGGCCCCGGCCTTCCGCGCGCAGGGTGATCCGGCTCGGCGGCTTCATGGGCGGTTAGCCAGGCTGAGATCCCCATGATCCTTATCCGGCTGCGACAACCGTGGGCGGGAGTCAGTCAGGCCCGATGCGGGGCCGGGGCCCGGAGGTGCCCTGCTCGCTGCCCATCGGCTCCGGTTGCGCCGAGACCGTGCCCTTCTGCCGCTGCCATCTCCGCTTGAGCCGGAAATAGGCCCTGGCCTCGTCGCGGTTTCGGCGGTCATCCGGTGAGCGCATCCCCTTGTGGGTGATCAGGTAGGGGATACCCACAGCGAAGACCACGATCGCCAGTCCTATGAATATGCCTGCCCAGACCCACCCCGTCATGGTTCGCCTTCCTCGCGCCGGTTAAGCCTGCGTAAGCAAAGAGACTTCCCCAAGGACGCGGGAGCTAACATTGCCAGCCTGAAGTCCTGCCCGCTAGGCACCGCCGCGCGCCAGACAGCTGATCAAAGCGGCCTCCCGGAGCCGCTCGCGCCGCCGATCCGGCCGCCCAGCCATGCTCCCGTTTACGCTCCCGCACGGCTGGCTGGCTTCAAGGCCGACGGGCGGGCGCGAAAACTGGCATCGATGCTGTTTGATGCGCCGGAGGAGGGTAGCGGTGGGGCTGCTACGCAGGAGAAGGGAGCCGATGATGGCTACCGGGGGAAACCGGCTTCGACGACGTGACCTTCGATCTGATCTCGGTCCAGTATCACTCGCTCAAGGCCGGGCACGACTACGGCCAGTACGTTCGCGATGCAGAGAACGCAGGACTAGATGACGTCGCTGAGTTCTTCCGCCAGGTCATGAAGGAGGATTCCGGGCGCGCTGCGCGCTGTCACGAGCTGATCAAGCAGGTCAGCGGCAAGGACCACGCCGGACCGGCGGTGCACTGAGCCAGGAGTTTGGCCTTACCCCGGGCGGGTAGCGCCGCCGGGCACAGCCGCAAGCGGTCCAGGGGACCAACCCGGTCTGCGGCGGGCGGAAAGGAAGGTAGTGGTGCCAGCTGATCTTCTCGGGCAGCTATCAGGGGCCGGGGTGTCGGTGTGGCTGGATGACATCAGCCGCGACCGGCTGCGCACCGGCAACCTGCAGCAGCTGATCGATGACTGCCACGTGGTCGGCGTGACGTCCAACCCGACGATCTTCGCGCACGCGGTGGATCACGGGGACGCTTACGACGGCCAGCTTGCGGACCTGAAGACCCGTGGCGTGCTGGTGGAGGAGGCCTCGCGTGCGATCACTACCTATGACATCCGCTGGGCCTGTGACGTGCTGCGCCCGGTGCACGACGCGACTGGGGGGCTGGATGGCCGGGTGTCCATCGAGGTCGATCCGAGGGTGGCCAAGGACACGCACAAGACCATCGCCGAGGCGCGCAACCTGCGGTGGATGGTGGACCGGCCGAACCTGTTCATCAAGATCCCCGCGACGCGCGAGGGGCTGCCCGCCATCACCCAGGCCATCTCGGAGGGGATCAGCGTCAACGTCACGCTGATCTTCTCGCTGCAGCGGTACGGGGACGTCATCGACGCCTACCTGGCGGGCCTGGAGCAGGCCAGGCACGCCGGGCGCGACCTGTCTCAGATCCGCTCGGTAGCGTCGTTCTTTGTCAGCCGGGTCGATACCGAGGTCGATGCCCGGCTGGACAAGCTGGGCACCGCGGAGGCGAAGGCGCTGCGCGGCAAGGCGGGCATCGCCAACGCCCGGCTGGCCTACGAGCTGTTCGAGCACCGGTTCACCGGGCAGCGCTGGCAGGCTCTGCACGCCAGCGGAGCGCACCTCCAGCGGCCGCTGTGGGCCTCGACGTCGGTGAAGGACCCGGCGCTGCCCGACACCATGTACGTCACCGAGCTCGTCGTCGCCGACACGGTCAACACCATGCCCGAGGCCACCATCGAGGCCGTAGCCGACCACGGCGAACTGCGCGGCGACACCGTACACGGCACCTACGACGCGTCCCGGCAGGTCTTCACCGACCTGGAGAACCTCGGCATCAGCTACGACGACGTGGTGCAGGTCATCGAGGACGAGGGCGTGGCGAAATTCGAGGCATCCTGGAACGAGCTACTCGGGATAATCAAGAAAAACATGGGCCTGTAACGCTGCGCCCCTAACAGCGGGCTGGACCGGCACCAGGTCTGGCCCATAGCGTTCGATCCACAGCAGGCGATCGTCACGAACGACACAGGTTCCCTTGCAGGGTTGTCGCTCCCTGCCGTGCGCATCCGGCAGTTCCAGCCCTGGAACAGGTACTGCATGGTCACGGTCATCTCGCCGCAGGCGCCCGCCGGTCAGCTATGGATGACCTCGTACCTCACGCGCCGGAGCCCGGCCCGGTGCCAGTGACAGCCCAGGCTGCTCGGTCGCCTTGGCTGCCCGAGGAGGCTGCAGGAGCCTGAATGCAGCCAGAGCGATAAGCGCAGGCTTTGCCCTGACGCGGAAACATGAGGACATCACGGGATTAGCTGCGAGGCGCCGCGGGTGACCTGGTGCGCGGCAACGGCGGTGCATGAGCCGGACCTGGCAAGGAAGAACGCTGGAATACGCACAGTCGGAGGTGAAGGGTCATGGCCAACGAAAACCGAACGGGCCACACCAGGCGGGCCGGACATCAGGTCCTCGGCATCTACCTGAATGATCATCTCGCCGGTGCCACGGCAGGCACCGAGCTCGCGCACCGGATCGCCAGGACCCATCAGGGCCAGGACGACGGCAGTCGCCTGCGGCGCTTGGCGGCGGAGATCGCGCAGGACCGCGCCGCCCTGACAGACATCATGACGGCTCTGCGGATTCCCGTCCGCGCCTACAAAGTCGGGCTCGCCTGGATTGGTGAGAAGGCAGGGCGGCTCAAGTTCAACGGGCACTTGCTCACCCGGTCCCCACTCAGTTTCCTCGAGGAACTGGAGATGATGCGGCTCGGCGTGGAAGGCAAGGCCGCGGGCTGGCGGACGCTGCGAACCCTGGCAGAGGCTGACCAGCGGCTCGACCCGGCACGCCTGGATGAGCTGATCGCCCGCGCCCAGCGCCAGTCAGAATCTGCTCGAAAGCCTCCGGGTCGGCGCCGCGGCTCAGGTCATCGACCTAGAGCGCCAGCAGGATTAAACCGCGCCCCCGATGGTATGGGGGAAACCCTTGGCTTCGGCATCGTGGCCGCAGTTAGCGTCCCGGCCTTGCGGCCAGGTGCAGGCGGGGCGATCAGCAAGATGGGAAAGGGACCACCATGGTGGCTTACAGCGTGCCGGGATTGAAGAGCGATGACGCCGACAAGCTCGTCGCCTTGCTGCAGGACCGGCTGAACTCGCTCAACGACCTCGCGCTCACCCTCAAGCACGTGCACTGGAACGTGGTCGGCCCGAACTTCATCGCCGTCCATACCATGCTCGACCCGCAGGTCGATCCGGTGCGCGCCATGGTCGATGACATCGCCGAACGGGTCGCCACGCTCGGCGGGTCGCCGACCGGGACGCCGGGGGCGCTGGTCGCGCAGCGCGACTGGGAGGATTACTCCATCGGCCGGGCCGACACCCAGCAGCACCTCGCCGCGCTCGACGTGGTGTACACCGGGATCATCGAGACCCACCGGGCCGCGATCGAGATCACCGAGGACCTGGACCCGGTCACACAAGACGTGCTCATCGGGCAGGGTCACCAGCTCGAGCAATTCCACTGGTTCGTGCGCGCCCACCTGGAAACGCCGGAGGGGTCGCCGACCACCGGAAACGCCGGGACCGAGAAAGGGGCCGTCGGCCAAGGGGGCAAGCGGAAGCGGTAAGGCCGCTCGACCACTCACGGCCTCCCACCTGCTTCGGTGCACACCGGACCGGGGAGGCCGGGCGTTCGGCGACGAAGAGACTGTTCGCAACCAGCCTCATCATCGTGGTGATTACAACGTCCCACCGGGGGTAGCGGCGCCGAGAACAGCGGAACATACCGGGTAGCCAGCTGCCTGCCCGTGGTGCTAACCGACCCATCCACCGGTCGGCCGGGTGGGCTGAAATGCTGACTGCGACAGAACCGCTTAACGGGCCGGAAGAAGGGGCCTCTATATGTGGGTTTTTCTCTATGGCCGGCTGCGACGCTGGGTGCTGCTGACCGTTGCGTTGCCTCTTGTCGGGCTGCTTGTCCATCGGCTCTTCCGCGCGGCTGAACGTCATGATCCATCAACCCGGACGGCGAGAGCACTTCACCAGGCGGACTCGGCAGTGAGCGCGGTATCCCGGCGCCGCTCCCGCAAGGCTTCCCGCTGAAGGTCAGGAACCGCGCCGACAGCCTCGACCAGCCCGGGCGGCTCTTCGCCCGCCACCTGGGACAACGTCTGCAGGTATGACCGCTGCGCGGCGGTCTCCGGCTCCTCGCCGGTCTTCCTGTCATCAGGGTTCGTCCACGTCGCCCTGGTCCAGATCGGCGCGGAACGGCCAAGGGCGAATGGGCGAGCCCCATGAGACAGAAGGCCCAGCGGTCCGCGGCGAACAAGAAAACAATCTCGCATCTGGCGTCCAAGACGCGCACCGCGCTGGGTAAGCAAGGCGCGGCCGTAGCCCGGCGCAAGCGCACCGGCGGCACTTCGCCCAAGACCTGCGCGGAGCTGTACAAAACGCATGGCAACGCGACATGCCAGGGCGGTCGAAGATGGACCGCGACGAACTCGCCAGGAAGCTCGGGGAAAGCTAGCGGCTGACGGAGATTCCGTGGCGGGGTCAGACCCGCCCGCACGGCGCTCGCGCGTCAGCCGGTGGCTGTGGAGAGTGGACCGGTATGCCTCCGGGCCGCCGGCCTCGGTGCTGGTCATCGGCGCGGCCGCAGCGTGGGTCGTCGTCAGCATCGGCGCGGGGTTCCCCGCGGTGGGAGATCATCTTCCAGACCCTGGTGGCCGCGCTGACTCTCGTGATGGTCTTCGTCATCCGGCACACCCAGGCCCGGCATTAGCGAGCGACCCAGCGAAAGCTGGACGAGACCCTGCTGGCCATGCCCGGCGCCGACAACTCCCTGCTCACGCTCGAGCATGCCTCCGATGAGGAACTGGCTTGGATCCACCTCGCGGCGCGGAGAACGTCCGGATCCGGAGCAGCCCTTCTTGATTAGAGGGGACTCATCCACCGACCGTTGGGCAGTGCATTCGCCCCTGCTTCCGGGATCAGCCACATTCGGTGACCGCGCTGGCTGGCCGACTACTTGGCTACGCTAAGTGACGGATACCGCTCAAGGGCCGTTTGAGAGCCCTGGGACGCTTTGTGGGGCGGCCGCTGGCGCATCCCGGTTTAAGGTTTGCATCCTGGGCACGTTGTCACGTTATTCGTGCAGGCCGATCGCCTGGAGCCGCGTAGCGGTCCACCTCTAATCCGCGGGTTTGCACTCGTGGCGCGTTTGAGAGGACCGGTCCGTCGTCCTCCATGGCGACTTGCCGAGCGTGGCCGACGCAACTGGTCACCAGCTCACCGCCATAGGCAGTTGCCCTTCCTAACTCCGGTTGAACTCAGCGAGATATCCGAGCGTGGCTTGCAGGTCGAGCCTGACGATCGGCGCCAGCAACTCCGCCGTGGCCGATAGATCGGACCGCAAGTCCTCGGTCGCCTGCTGCTCGAACAGCTCGCGCAGCCGTTCCTTCTTCGGCAGTTGGTCGAGCTGACCGGACAGGACGCTAGCAGCATGCTGGTCGGCAGGCCGGGCGAACTGGGCGTAGAACCGCAGCGTCGTCGAGCCCTCCGAGTGCCCGAGCCGCCCGGCCACGGTGCGCAGGTCGACGCCGTTCGACAACAGCTGGGTCGCCGAGTAATGCCGCAGCTCCTTCAGCGAGCCGGGGATGTCGGCCCGGGCGGCATACCGCTCGTACCGGTGGGTCATGGTGTCCGGGTTCCACGGCTGAGCACCGGCTGGATGCGGGGAGAAGACGAAAGCGTCGGCCGGCACGGTCACTCCCAGGACGGCCAGGCTGGCCCGGCGGCGCCGGAAATGCTCCGCGAACAGCTCACACGTCAGCGGGTCGAGGGACACCCGACGCGCCTCGCCAGTCTTGGTTTCCTTCTCGATCCGCTGGCCGCTCTTGACGAGATAGTTCTTGGCGAATGTGACTTCATGGACCTCGAAGTCCAACCGGTTCTCGCGCAATGCGAGCAGCTCGCCGCGTCGGGCGCCGGTCGTCATTGCCGCCCACAAGTAGAGCCCGAACTCCTCATCGTCCTGCCAGACGTCATTGAGCAGCCGCGCCGCCTCTTTCGGGCTGGGCGGCTGCGGCTGCCGTTTGCGAAGCCGCGGCAGGGGGGCCCGCTCGGCCGGGTTGCGGTCGATCCAGTCATACCGGACCGCCAGGCTAAGCGCCGCCGAGATGATCGCGTGGACCTTCACGATCGACCCCGGTGCCAGCGGTATGCACCGATGCGGCCGGCACCGCTCATCGCACTCATGCGGGCGGCCGGTGCGATGATCGCGCAACGGGCCGCAGCGTTCGTCGCACTCGTGCCGGCCAGAGGTGTGATGCTCAATCTTCGGCAGCCGGCCGCACAATCGCGAGCACCGCTTCAAGTGGGCATACAGCGCGTCCAGCGAGTCCGGGCCCAGGTTACGGAGCCGGACGTCACCCAGCACTGGCCGGATGATCCGCCGGATGTAGCTCTCATGGGTCAGCCGGGTCGAGACCCCAAGATCCGCGACCTCGAGGTACCGGTCGAGTACCAGGCCGACCGTGGCCGAGTCCTCAGGAGCGTGGCCGAGTCCTCAGGAGCATGCCCTGCCTCCGCCGCCCGCAGCAGCCGCGCCAGCTCTCCCGCTGCGCGCTCCTCAGTCGCCACCGTGAGTTTGAGGCGGCGCTCCTTCCCGGTGACCGGATCCGTTCCCGCATAGACGTGTACCCGGAACGAGCCGCTGGGCAGTCGCTCTATGTGACCCTTCGCGACCGCAGCCATGGCGGAACGATAACCCGGAACCGCGGTTTCGTTCCACGTTCCGTTCCACGCCACTTCAACGCATCAGATGATCATGCCTCTGACCTGGACAGGTCCTCACATTTGGCAGTGACCTGCGGTTGTGGGGGCCGATGGCGGGCGTCCCCACAGGTTAAGCGCGGCGCGTCCACGGTATTATGCGCGGGTTTGTGACTGCGGAGGGCTGGCCTGGATGGCCTGGAGGGTGTGCTCGTGGAGCTCGGCGACGAGCTCGCGGATCTTGCGGGCGTTGTCGAACAGGGGCTGCCAGGCTTGGAGTTCTTCGCTGGTGAGGCGGCGGGTGATGGTCTTGCCGGCGACTTTGCGGGTCCACTCGGCGTAGGGGCCGTGCAGGACCGGCGGGCTGGCGTGGCAGCGGCAGCGTGGCTTGCCGCAGGCGTAGGAGCGGACGGTCAGGGTGCCGGGCAGGGCGGCCCCGGCCGCGGCGGCGAGCTCGGCGGCGATGACCTCCAGGGTCCGGCCCGTGGCTGGTTCCATGCGACACACCGTCTCAGATCCGCGGTTTCCCGTCCTGTCCACAGTATTTTACTGTGGACAGGACGGAGGTCGGGGATGGGCGCTGCCGGGATCGCAGGCGCGGACGACATCACCGCGTGGCGGCCGTCGCCGTCGGTCCCGGCGGAGGCGGCGGCGTTCGCCCGGCAGGTCGTCGCGGCTGCCGGGCCGCATGGCCGGGGCCGGGCCAGGAACCTGCTGTGGGCGGCGGGCAAGCTCGCCACATGGGCGACCGGGCTGGGCCTGGACCCGGTCCCGAGGGTGCTGCTGCACCCGTCGGTGATCGAGCGGTTCGCCGCGCACGCGCCGGGCCTGTCCGGGCCGGCGCGGCGGACGCTGCGCACCAATCTGCGGTTCCTGGCCCGGCGCGTGGTGCCGCACCTTGCGCCCGCGGACGCTCCGCTGCCCCGCGAGCGCGCCAAGGCCCCGTACTCGGCCGCGGAGATCGCCGGGTTCCTGGCCCTGGCAGACGCCCAGCCCACGCCGGCGCGGCGGGCCCGGGCGGCCGGCCTGGTGTGCTTGGCCGCGGGTGCCGGGCTGATCCGCGCCGACCTGCGCGGCGTGCGCGGCATCGACGTCATCGCCCGGTCCGGCGGCGTGATCGCGACCGTCCGGGCCGGCCGGGCGCCGCGGGTCGTGCCGGTGCTGGCCCGCTACCACGGCCCGCTGCTGGCCGCGGCCGGCTTCGCCGGCGAGCAGCTGATCGCCGGCGGCACCGACCCGCAACGGCACAACATCGCTAACCCGCTGACCCGCTCCTTGGCCGGCGGCACCAGCCTGCCGGCGCTGGACACTTCCCGGCTGCGCGCGACCTGGCTCGCCGAGGCAGCGGCGCTGATCGGCCTGCCCGCGTTCCTGCGCGCCGCCGGGATCTCCTGCTGCCAGCGGCTCGGCGACATCGCCGCCGGACTGGACCCCGGGGACGAGGAACAGGCGGTCGCGCTACTCGGCGGTCAGGCCCGGTAACCGCGGTGAGCGTTCCGCTGGCGGCGGTCGAGGACATCATCGACGCTTCCGGCGCCGCGGACGCGATCGAGGGCCTGCTGCCCCGCGCTGTCCGCGACCGTCAGCTGACGGCCCGGACCTTACTGATCGGCATGCACCTCACGCTGGCTGACGGCCGGCCCGCGCACCTGACCCGGGTCCGCCAGGCACTGACCAGCCTCCCCGCCGCCGACCAGGAACGCCTCGGCGTGACCGTGACCTGGAAGACCGGCCCCCACCAGCTCACCTACCGGCAAGTCGAGCACACCGCCCGCCTCATCACCCGAGCGATCGGCAAGCCCGAGCCCGACGGCGCGCCGTCCGGCGCCCTCCAGTCAGCCTGCGACGTCCTGCTCGAGGCCAGCATCCCCGCCGCGCACAAGAACAGCAGCGCGGCGCTGGCCGGCGACTGGACAGACGCCGAAACCTGGTCCCGGCCGCCCCGGCACGGCGCCATCGAGTGCGCCGACCCCGAAGCCGCCTGGGGCCACCGCAACAGCAACCTCCCCGGACCGAAAGGCGAGATGTTCTTCGGCTACTACCTGTCCCTGGCGGTCATGACGCGCGAGGAAAACAGGCCGCCCGTGCCCGAGCTTGTCCGCCGCATGACGCTGGCCGGCTGCGACCACGACCCCGTCCGGCAGCTCGCCGCCGCGCTGCTGCGCATGGCCGGCGACGGCATACCCCTCGGCGACGTCATCGACGACTCCGGCTACGCTCACCGCGACGCTCAGACCTGGGCAGTGCCGCTCCGCAACGCCGGCGCCCAGCTCGTCCAGGACCTGCACCCGCACGACCGCGGCCCCAAGGGCACACACGACGGCGCCATCATCGCCAACGGCAACCTCTACTGCCCGCAAACACCCCGCACGCTGCTGGAACTCAGCCCGCTGCCGCCCGGGGCCGCCGGCGAGCAGGTCGCCGCGCACGACCAGCAGACCGCCGAGCTTGCCCGGCACAAGCTCGGCCGGCACGCCGCCGACGATGCCGATGGCTACCATCGCGTGATATGCCCGGCTGCAATGGGCAAGATCCGCTGCCCCCTCCGTCCCGCCTCGATGCTGCTCAGCCGGGACCGGCCCGAGATCCTCACCCCGCCGCAGCACCCGCCCGCCTGCTGCACCCAGCAGACCATCACCGTCCCCCCGGACGTCGCGGCCAAGACCCGGCAGAAACACGACTACCCCTCCGCCGACTGGCGGCGCTCCTACACCCGGCGCACCAGCGCCGAACGCGCTAACTCCACCATCAAGGACACCGCCACCAATAACATCGCCCGCGGCTGGTGCCGCCTGCTCGGCCTCACCCCGCTCACGCTCTGGCTCACCTGCGCCCTGGTCGTCCGCAACCAGCGCATCCTCACCGCCTGGGACACACGGCAAGCCGGCAACCAGCGCCGCGCCGCCGCCGGGCTCCCCCCGCGAACACGCAAGCGGCGGCGGACCACCCTCGCCCAGCTCGCCGCCCCGCCATAACCAGCCCGGCATCCCAGCCATCCCCAGCCAGCCGGAACCACCACGCCACGACGGACACCCCGGTGACGCGCCCTCACAACCCGGAAACAGCCCGCGGCGACAGCCCAACCGCACGCAAACCAGGAAACAACATCACCCCAGCGCGACAGCAAGAATGTCACTGCCAGATGTGAACATAGATGGTGGTGAGGTGTGAACACCTCCT
>CAVXLG010000005.1:0-89173 GCA_963762615.1 uncultured Actinomycetes bacterium
GCGGCAGTTGTGATGACGAGGATCTTGCCGCGGAGCTTGCGCAGGTCATAGGCGGCCTGACGGATGGTGTGGGTCCGGCCTGGCCGGTCATCTGCTGGACCCGGGCGGCGAGGTCGGCCACGGTGAAGCCGCGGGGCGCCGGCGATCGGGCGAGCACCGCCGGCGAAGCGCAGGGCGGCCCGCATCCGGGGCTTGTTGCAGGTCGATGCCGCCAACCCGGGTGGCCCCGATCCGGGCGGGCAGCGGGAGCTCATCGAGGGTGCCGTCGGGCAGGAAGCTGATGTCGGCGCAGTCGAGGGTGGTGGCGAACACGCAGGCCATGCCGGCCAGCCGGTGATGATCTGGGGAAGTTGCCCAGGCCGCGGCGGCAGCGCAGCTCCCTGGTGTTGTGCACGGTGGCCTCAAAACGCAGCACGTGCTCGCCTTTGGTGTAGGCCTTCATCTGCAGCAGCCCGAAGCGGACCCGGAACCAGCTGAGACCGTACTGAGGTTTCTCGATCACGATGTCTTGCCCGGGCGGCCCGGCCGCCCGGCCCTGGTGCGGCCGGTTACTTGAGCCCGAACACCGTCCGCAGCGCGGGGATGTCCAGCCGGGACCGGGTCCGGTCCCGGGATTCCGGTCAACCAGGTCCTCCATCTGCCCGCGGACCGGAACAGCAGGTTACGGCTGTATTCGGCCTGGTAGATGGTGTAGCCGGATCAGGAACCCGCTGACCTGCTGCTCGGCAGTGTCCAGGCCGAAGCACAAGCACGCCGAGTGGATAATCCACCGCTCGCATACCTGGCCCAGGCGCCCTATAGCCGCATCCTGCGAGCAAGGTGTCTGCGACCTGGGCCAGGCGCCGCGAATCCGCGAGACGAGTAAAGCAGTTGCCCTCCTTGGTGAACCCGGTCCCGGCCGGCCTGCGCGGCGGGCAGGCAGCGTGCCTGAGTGCCCGTTGAGGATGACCTGCGCGGGGAACGGCGGGTGCCCGGACATCTTGATGACCAGGTACCCCCAGGCCCGGGTGTCCATGATGTGGAAGCTGTAGTGATTGACGAACGCCCGCTTCCTGGCCAGGTTCCGCAGCACCCCGGCCTCCGACCGGCTGACCTCCCCATCGCTGGCCGGCGCCTTCGCCGCCAGGATCAAGAACACTCCCGGCCCCGACGGCGTGGGCGGCCAGGTACTCCTCGGCGATCAGGTGCTTGCGCTGCCCGGCGGCGCAGTAGATGACCGGGACGCCGTTCGCGGCCGCCCACGCCTTGACCCGGCGGGCGAACCGGCCCGCGAACCGGATCAGGTGCGCGTTGTCCAGCTGCCCGTCGGACCCGTCGTGCAGCCGCCGCCACCAGGCCCGGAACCCGCCCGGGTTATGCCCCATCGAGAAGTAGGCATTCAGCATGTCCGGTCGACCAGCTAGGCTGCCGGCCAGCGGATCGCCATACCGTTCACTGAAGTCATCGGCCACCCGCCGACCGTACGGATCGCAGCGCGCTAGTCAGCCGGACTGCCCCGAAGGGGCCACTCCTTCCGGGCGAAGTCCCGGACGGAGCGTAGATTCCTTACCGCTGCTACCTACACACCCTCCGTGTGACCAGGACCGAGAACAATCACCTAGTACGATGACTGCACCGGCCACCATCTGTTATCTTGACCAGCCACCTCGATTAACGACCGAAGGCGCTGCTCCTTGCGGACAGGGCTCGCGCCCGCCGCCTGCGATAGCTCGATCGGTAGCCGTGCCTCGCGGGTACCCGTGAACAAGCTGCTGGGGCGTCTACCTGCGGACAAACCAGCGAAAGCAAGCCTCGCACTCATTCCCAAGCCGATAACGCGGGCTGGATACCCGTCACCCGCTCCCATGTGCAGGCCCAGGCAAAAGACGGTTTCCCGGCCCTGGACCCTGGCAGGTTCTGGCGCCTCCTTGACCTTCGCGCCATTAACGTGCCATTGACCTACGATATCAGCGACCCCGGGAGGTTGTCCTCATTGTGGCCGTCCCGTTATCGCTGAGCGTCGACATGGATTAATGGGACGGGTAATGGCTGCGCCTGCGCCGCGTGCCTCGTGTAGCTTAAATAGGCTTGACACAGCCATACCGCGTGTGCTTCGATGAGGGCGGTTTCTCCGAATGCCTTTGTCAATGTCTTGTCCATGCTTGGCGTGAATGGATCGTACCTGGGCCATGGCGGCAGCGCCAGATGAGGAGAGGCAATGTTCCGATTTTCCGCCCCGGCGAAGAGTCTGACGCTGTCACTGATCGCGACCGCGGTGGTCAGCGTCAGCGCGCTGGCGCTCGGGGCGACGCCCGCCCTCGCCACCACCGGCTCCCAGGCCAGCGCGCCTTCGTATCGTTGTCACTTCCTCGCGTTCGAGCCCCGGCTGTCCGCCGATGGTCATGAGATCACGGGGAAAGGCGCTTCGCTGTGCAGGGGCACCGGATGGCAAGACCAGAAGATTGTTGTGACCCTTGAGGAGCAACTTTTCCCCACCCTGTATGTGGTCAGGGCACAGGCTTCGACCGGCTACAGCTCGTCGCCACATCTGTCTCAGGCGGTTTCCTGGAACTGCAGAGGCACCGGCACGCACCTGTACACGATCGAGACGAGCTGGTACGGACAGAACGGGGCAGTGTACTCCTACAAGTTCCCGCCGGAGAGCGTCAGCATCACCTGCTGACACGGGTTCGATCCTTCACCTGTACCGGGCACCCTAACGGCGGCGGCCCTGCGCAGCGTCGAAGACGCTCGCCGGGGCACCTGGCCGGCAGCTGAGCAGCCACCACTCCCCCGCCACGAGCCCATCGAGCGGCCATGTCGTTAATGGTGCTTTAGTTGGGATCTGGGAACTCCACTTCCCCGTCGCCGTTCACGAGTCTTCGGGTCGCCCTATCCGCTTGCCCGGCCGAGTGTCTACCTGCCTGCATACCGCGACGGCTGGCAGTCCGCTCGGTCTGCGGCCGCCGGGAGCGCCCTGCGGCGGGTGCCATAGCCGCTCTCCCCCGCCGACCAGAGCGTGCGGGCAGAAGCCTCGCCGCGCGCGCATCCCGATGACCCGGAGCAGCTGCCGACGTCCGGTAGCCGAATTGAGTGCGTCACTTTGTTCAAAGCGCCCTGTACATGATGTGGAGGCCTACGTATCCGTATGCGGGGTGACGAAACGCCTCCGGCACCGTGGCAAGGATCTGAAAGCCGAAGGAGCGCCACAACTGGATCGCCGGTGTATTGGTTTCGACGACCGCATTAAACTGCATCGCCCGGTAACCATCCGCGCGCGCCTGGTCCAGGACACGGCGGCACAGGGCCCGGCCTGCGCCCTCGCCGCGGCGCGCCGGATGAACAACAAAACCGGCGTTGGCCACGTGTGCCCCCGGGCCTGGGTGATTGGGATGAGTGTTCGCAGTCCCGATGACGCTTCCGTCGTCGTCCGCGGCGACAAGGGTGCGGCCCGGTGGCTCTCGCATCCACCCAGCCCGTGCCCGTGCTTCGGTTCTGGTGGAGTCCCACGTCAGGGTCTCGCCGGCGGTACCCACCTCTTTCAAGATCAACCAGATAGCGGGCCAGTCCTTCGTCTTCGCCTCACGTATCACCATCGAGCAAGCATTGCGCAGCGCATGCTCATCTGCCGCCGATCGGGCTCGTATGCCGTTGACTGCGCTCTGTCACTGGCCCGCTGCAGGTGGTGCAGGGCGCGAGACCGGTCTCTCGGCTGGCGTTGGTACTCGTGCGGAGGCTCGCGAACCGCGACAATGCAGGGGGTCCGTGCGCCACTTTTGGGAGGCCAGAATCATGGCGGATGATGTGATTTTCGTCCGCCGGGGCGAGGAGCTCGTGTCCCTGGCGGTTGCGCCGTATGAGGCTGAGGCGGTTCTGCAGGAGTTGCTGGAGCACCACCCGCAGCTGCTTGCGCGGATATCGAGATGAGCCGCAGTGATCCGCGCCGGTTCCTTCCGGTCTGCCGGGAAGCACCGGTCGCAGACCAGCATGGCGCCGGGCAGTGGAGCCGGGATCATCTGTTCGTCGATCAGGATGCGATCCCGACCCTCGTTGAGGTTAAGCGGAGTTCCGGTAGCCGGATCCGCCATGAGGTCGTTGGGCAGATGCTCGACTATGCAGCGAACGGCACCCGGTACTGGGGAGACGGCGCGCTGGCACAGCTGTTCGAGCGAACCTGCGCCGACGCGGGACGGGATCCGGCAATCGTGCTGGAGGAGGCCGTCGGCCAGGATGCTGATGCGCCGCTGAGCAGGCCGGGAGCCTGATTCGAAGAAGGTGGACGTCATGGCGGGCGAAACCGGCCAAGTCGGAGACCAGAACGGGGCGCTGCGCGGTTCACGGAACTGTTGAGGCGACCAGGAAGATGCCCCAGATGGGATTTCCGTTCATTGTCCTGGCGGTCAGCCGCGCGATAGCCAGGCGGCGGCCATTCCGGTGCCCGAACTGCGGGAAGCCGGTCACGGTCTAGCACATCACGTGCATCCTTGGCCGCCAGACGGGCGGACGCCGGGTCGTCCGGGTTAATCGGTCGTTCGGTATGACCAGCGCCGTCGTGTCCGGAGTCGCCGGCCATCGTATGGACTGGTCCGGAGGCGTTGCTGCTTGTGCTGCTGCTCGGCGTTCGAGGCCGCAAGCGCAGCCACCAGCCGGGAACCTGCTTGCGGCAGGCCTCGCACTCAGCACCCGAGGCACTCGGTCAGTAGCCGCTCCTCGTACAGGCGGACAAACGCGATGCACCAGGCCAAGAACGCGGCCGCGTAGATCAGCAGCACCGGGCGGCTGAGCAGCAACGCCTGCCCGGCGATGACCGTGATCACTCCCAGGTACCGGGGATTGCGCACATGTCCGTTAATTCAGGGTGGCCCGTGCGCTGCGCTCGCGCGCACTTCCGCCGATCGGCGCGGATGTCGGGTCATCGCGGCGGCCTTGTCGAGCCGCGCGAGAATGGGTTATCTGTGCCCCGGGCGTGGCATTGCGCCGGGGTATCACTCCGCGGGGCGGCTGCGTAAGGCTGGTGGCTGTCTTAGCGGGCTCGTGTGGGGTGGCCGGTGGGCCGGTGAGGGGCGGTCGATGACCCTGGAGCCGGGCGGGCTGTCATGCTTGCTGGTGGCAGGTACGCGCGGGCTAGGGCAGGCGCGCTGACCTGGGGGTGTGACACGGCGGCGGCTGGCGGGCAACTAGAAGTGTGAGCGAGAGGACCCTACGGTCACTTCGCCGCCCGCTGGCGTCCCGGGGGCCGGTGGGCGGTAATGCGGCCGCGGAGTTTGAGCGTCTGTACCGGGCGAACGTGGGGGCCGTGACGGCGTTCTTCGCGCGGCGCAGCGCCGATCCGCAGACGGTTGCCGATCTCACCGCGGACACGTTTGTCCAGGTGCTCGTGTCCTTTAGCGGGTTCGATCCGGGTAAGGGCAGCACGCGGGCGTGGGTGTTCGGCATCGCCCGGCGGGTGTATGCGGCGCACTGTGCGGCGCAGAGCCGGCACCGGGACAAGGTGCTGCGGCTGGCGGGCCGCCGGGAATTGGACGCAGATCAGGTTGAGGAAATGGTGGACCGGATTGACGCCGAGCGGGCCGGCCGCAGGCTGGTCACCGAGTTGACCATACTGCCGGTGATGGACCGGGCGGTGGTCGAGCTGGTGGACATTGCGGGGTTGCGGCCGAGGGAGGCGGCGGCCGTGCTGGGGGTGGCGCCGGGGGCGGTGCGGATGCGGCTGATGCGGGCGCGGGCGCGGCTGCGGAAGGCCGCCGGCGGCACGGCAGCGGGGACCGGAGGCAATGGCGATGACTAGGTTCGAGGACCAGCTATTTACCGATCTGATGCGGGAATACGGGCCGGCGCTGCAGCGCATCGAGCGGCCCGCGGCCGCACGCCGGCGGATCGTGTCCCGCCCGGCGTGGCTGGCGGCCGGTGCGGCCGCGGTGCTGGCCGTGGCGGCCGCGGCCGCGCTGGCGGTGACCACGCTGGGGTCGTCCGGCCGCGCGGCCGGTCATCAGGCTGCCGTGCGGCTGACCGCCTGGACGGTCACCAAGCAGGCCGACGGCACCATTGATGTCACCGTCCGCGAATGGCGCGATCCAGCCGGGCTGCAGGCCACGCTCCGTGCCGACGGCCTGCCGGTCAGCGTCACCCCGCCGCCGAATCCGTCCTGCCGGCCCTACCGCGCCAGCCCGGGCCTGCTGGGTACGATCGCCCGTTTCCAGACGCCCGCCCAAAGGCGCGACAGTCACATTGTCCTCGTCATCCATCCGTCGGCTCTTCCTGGCGGCGCGGGCCTGTCTATCTCGATCGCGCAAGCGATGCAACCGCCGCCATCCGGGATGAACCGCGTTCCGCGGGCAGTCCCGCCGGTACCGGTCGGCCTGGTGCATGCCAGCCGGCAATGCACCGGCGGCTGAGCCGGCAGCCGGTGACCGGGTAACCGTGCCGACCTGGCTGAAGGTCAGCACGCCAACCCAGGCGCCCAGGTCCAGCAGGGATGAAGACCACCCCCAGGACGGACCGATGAGAAGGAGCACCGACGTGAACGATGACGCCAGGATCACCCGGCGGCAGGGGTGGCGGGAAGGCGGCCCCGCGGCCGATCACCCGACCGGTCGCACGGAGGCCGCGACGCGGTGCGCCGCCGGCGGCCGCGCAGTCCTGGACCGCGGCCGCTCGCAGGCGGCCGCCGACACCGTCCGGCACCGCGGCAGCCATGCCCGGACGATCTTCCGGTTTCTGGCGGGCCGGTGACGCTGGCTCTGATCGTCTACGGCCTGGGTACCGCGATACCCGCGGGGGCCGCTGCCGGTGCGCCCGCGGCCGCGGCGCCGTTCGTGTACGTCGCCAACCACGGCAGCAACGATGTCTCCCAGTTCGCCGCGCCGCGCTCCATCTCCGGGGCGCTCCAGCCGCTTACGCCGGCGACCGTGGCCACCGGAAGCTACCCGGATGCGGTGGCGGTCACCCCGGACGGCAGCAGCACCTACGTCGCCAACGCCAACGACGACACGGTCTCGCAGTACAGCATCGACCCGGCCACCGGGAAACTCGCCCCCAAGTCCCCGGCGACCGTGCCCACCGGACGCGCCCCGATCGCGATGACGGTCAGCCCGGACGGCACCAGCGCCTACGCCGCCAACGCTTCCGGCAACACCGTCTCGCAGTACACCATCAACCCCGCCACCGGGAAGCTCACCCCCATGTCACCGGCGACCGTGCCCGCCGGACGCGAACCAGCCGCGATCGCAGTCACCCCCGACGGCACCAGCGCCTACGTCGTTAATGACAACGGCAACACGATCGGGCAGTACAGCATCGGCCCCGGCACCGGGAAGCTCACCCCCAAGTCCCCGGCGGCCGTGCCCGCCGGACGCGCCCCGATCGCGATCGCGGTCAGCCCGGACGGCACCAGCGCCTACGTGACCGAGCCCATCGAGGGCACCGTCTTGCAGTACAGCATCGGCCCCATGACCGGGCAGCTCACCCCCAAGTCACCGGCCACCGTGCCCGCCGGGCACGGCGCTACCGCCGTGGCGGTCACCCCCAACGGCAAGAGCGCCTACGTCGTCAACGCCTGTGGCGCGAGACCGTGCCGGCGCCGCGGCGGCGAGGGCACGGTCTCGCAGTACCGCATCGACCCCGTGACCGGGACGCTCAGCCCCATGTCGCCAGCTACCGTGCCCGCCGGGCACCTCGTCCAGGCGGTGGTGATCGCCCCGGACGGCAAGAGCGCCTACGTCCCCAGCGAAACCCTCAACAAGGTCTGGCAGTACAGCATCGACCCCGCCACCGGGAAGCTCACCCCCAAGTCACCGGCGGCCGTGCCCGCCGGAACCGGCTCGGAAGCGCTGGCAGTCACCCCCGACGCCGACGGATCGGTGAAGGTCACCGCGCCGGCCTCCGCCGCCACCGGCTCTGATCTGACCTACACGATCAAGATCACTGACGCCGGGCCCTCGGCCGCCTGGCGGGTGACGCTCACCGACCGGCTGCCTTACGCAACCAGATTCCTGAAGGCCTCGGCCACCGGCGGGCGCTGCTCCGGGGGCAGGGCCGGGACCCCCGGCGCAACGGTAACCTGCCATCTGAGCACGATCAACAGCGGAAGCTCCCGCACCGCACGCATCCAGGTCAAGATCACCTCCACGTCCAGCCAGCGCGTGATCACCGACGCAGCGAAGACCAGCAGCGTCACGCCCGATCCGCGCAGGAGCAACAACACCGCCACCGCCCACACCAAGATCACGAAGTAGTGGCAACACACCGCGTAAGCGGGGGTCGCCGGTGGCGCGATCTGCAGACATCGACGGCATCGCCCACGGCCAACGTAAGAGTGCAGCTGACACCAGAATCTCTTGAAACTGATCCCAGCGACCGGCGGGAAGGCTGGACTCCGTCCGCACCCAGGCTGACCCCCGTGGATGCGATCCATGCCAAAGTGAGGACCATGACGCTGGACGAGGCGCTGCGCATCACCACAAAGGCCACCGAACTCGCCGGCGCGCGGTGTCAGCCTCGCTGTCGCGGTTGTCGATTCGGGCGGTCACCTGGTGACGCTGCACCGGATGGATGGCGTGCCGTTCATCGCGGCTGAGGTCGCGTGGGGCAAGGCGTGGACCGCCGCCGCCTGGGGGAACCTCCAAGGAGCAGGGCGCCAAGGCTGCTCGGCTTCCGCAGTTCGCCACCGCGATCACCGTGGCCAGTGGCGGCCGGTACACGCCCCAGGCCGGGGGCATACCCGTCCGGCGCGACGGGTCGGTGATCGGCGCGGCCGGGGCCAGCGGCCTGGCCAGCGGCGAGGTTGATCAGGAAATCCTGCAGCAGGCTGTGGCGGACGCGCTCGCCGCCGGGTAGCAGCCGCGGCTGACCGCGCATGCTGACTGCTGCCAGCACTGCCGCCAACGCGGCAGACAGTGATCGACACCCGAAGACATTCATGGAATCGAAGCCGAGGTCACCGCCCCTGATGGACGATTCTGGACAACCTGCCCGTGCCTACGGGTAAGAAGGTCGTGCCCGCGAGGCGCGTGCATTCTGCTTGAATCACTGGCATGGATGCTGAGTCTGCTGCCCGCCGCTGGACAGACACCTGGTCGCGTGCCTGGCCGCAGCGCGATGTCGAAGCCATCGCCGCGCTGTACGCCGACACGGCCGTGTATCGTTCGCCCGCGTTCGGGCCGCCGGACCTGGGCCTGGCTGGCGTCCGCCGCTATCTCAACGAGAACCTTCGGGCCGAGGACAATATCGAGTGCTGGTTCGGCCAGCCGATCGTCTCGGCCGACCGGGCCGTGGTCGAGTGGTGGGGCAGCTGGACCGAGCAGGGCCAGGAACTCACGTTCGCGGGTGTGACCGTGCTGCGCTTCGACGGCGACGGCCAGGTGGTCGAGCACCGCGACTACGACAACCATGTCGAGCGACGCGAGCCGCCCTACGCGGACTGGTGAGGCGGTGAGCAGAACGTCGGCATGATCCGAAGATGCGCGGAATGATCGTGGCTGTGGCCGCGGGCGATCATCCAGTCCGCCCAGCCGGTGGCAGAGATCCGGCAGACTGCGATGACGGCCTCCGGAGCCGTGAGCGTGCCCGTCGCGTCCCCGATGAGCCAGCCGGGCCCGGAGCCTGACGATGAGTGAGGGATACATGGATCGGGACCGGACCTGCCATGGAGCAGGTGACGGGCCGCGCCGGTAAACCTGACACGAACCGGTCACCGCGATCCCTCATCTTCAGGGGCTGGCCTGGCATCCCTGCCCGGGACTACTGTTGGCGACGGGCCGGACAGCCAGCCGCCTGGGTCCAGACCCCGCCCGGGACTGTGCGGCCGGAAGGCGCGCGCTCATGGATGGCGTTGAGCTTCGGACCCGAATATGCGGCGATCACATTGTGGTGGCACTGTCCGCGGAGCTGGACATCTGCAAGGCGGCGGTGACCATCGCGGCCATCGCGGGCCGCCGGCCAGGCCGGGAACACTGCGTGATCGTGGACCTGCAAGCACTGGATTTTATTGACTGCGCCGCTTTACGCGCCCTGGCCAGGGCGCAGCAGCGGGCCAGGGCGGCGGGCGGCCAGGTGCTACTGGCCGCCCCAGCCGGAACGCTGGCACGCGTGCTGGACCTGACCGGCCTCGGTGACGTGCTCGGCGTACATGCCAGCGTGGCATCCGCGCTGGCTAGCGCCGACTACTGGCGTGCATCCGGCGACCCCCGCAGCAAAGGACGGATGCCGCCAGGCGTTCTGACTGCTCCTGTGCGTGCCGAAAATCTCGTCCACGTCATGCGACCAGGCGATATTCGTTGATCAGGCCACCGACGCGACCCTGTTTCCGGACGCGGTACTGGTCGAGGTCGGCCGGTTCGGGCAGCGGTTTCAGCGGCGCGGCGCCGTGCAGGGAGCGGTGCGGCCGGTGCTGGTTGTGGTGGGTCTCGTACTGGCGCAGGATCCGCCGCAGATGGTCCTGGCTCCAGATGAGGGTGCGGTCCGGGAGCTCGCGGCTGCATCCCCCGATCCAGCGTTCGGCGATCGCGTTCATGCGGGGCGTCCGCACGTTGCAGAGTACGGTCCGGATCCCGGCGCCGGCGAGGACCGCGTCGAACGCGGCGGTGAAGTTCGAACCCCGATCGCGGATCATGAACTTGACCTGGTGCGTCTGCTCGCTGAGGTCCATCAGCAAGTTGCGGGCTTGCTGCGTGGTCCATTCCCCGGTCGGGTGCAGGGTGACGCCGCGGATGCGGACGCGCCGGGCCGCGTGCTCGATCACGGCCAGGACGTAGGCCTGGCTGCCGTCGGGCAAGTTAACGGTGAAGAAGTCGCATGCCAGGATCGCCTCGGCCTGAGAACGCAGGAACTGTGACCAGGCCGGCCCGGTCCGTCGCCGGGCGGGGCCGATGCCGCTGGTCTTGAGGATCTCCCATACCGTCGACGCCGCGACCTTGACTCCCTGTGGGGTTCCAGAACTCGGCCACCGGTCCTAGCCTGGGCTTCTATGCGGTCCGCTCGTATTCGCAGATGAGACCGCCGAGGACGGGCCGGCGCTTGATCCGCTCCTGGGAAAGGTCAGCGACCGGGTAATCGGGCCGGGGCGGACGGAGCTGGCGGCTGCGATGGGGTCGCCGTCCGTTGTAGTGGGCCTCGTACTGGGCCAGGATCGTCTGCAGATGCCGCTGGCCGAAGATCAGCATCCGGTCGGTGACCTCCGTCCGGACAGTGAGCACGAACCTTTCCGCATAAGCGTTTGCGCACGGGTTCCGGGGCGGGATCTTCACCGCCTCGATACCGGCGCCGGCCAGGACCGAGTCAAACGACGCGGTGAACTGACCGGCCCGGTCCCGGACCAGGAACCGGAAGTCCGCGGCGCGATCACCCAGGTCCATCAGGAGGTTGCGGATCTGCTGGACTGTCCACAGCCCATCGGGATTGGCGCTTATCCCGAGGATGTGCACGTAACGGCTGCCGACCTCCATGACGAACAGGCAATACAGGCGCTGGAGGGTCACCGCGCAGTCCACGTGGAAGAAGTCGGTGGCCAGCATCGTCGCGGCTTGCGCATGCAGGAACTGCCGCCACGTGGTTTCGGTGTGCCGTCTGGGCGCCGGGGGGATCTTCAGCGTTTTGAGGACCCGGCGGATCGTGGATGCGCTGACCTGGTAGCCGAGTTTCAGCAGCTCGCCTTGGATCCGCTGGTATCCCCAGGCGTTGTTCTCGGTGGCAAGCCGTTCGATGAGCGCGGCGATCTCGGCGCTGACTTGCGGTCGTCCTGTCCGGTTCGGATAGGTCCACTTGCGGGCGACCAGGCGGCGGTGCCAGCGCAGGACGGTGCCGGGGGTGACCAGCCGGTGCGCTCGCGACCGCGCCGGCAGGAGCCGGATGAGTGCGGCCATCACCGCCCGGTCCGCCCAGTCCAGCCGGGGCCGGGGATTAGCCCGGCGCAGCACGGCGACCTCGTACCGCAGCACGAGCAGCTCGGCGTCTTTGGAGGCCGATGACCGGCCGAGCAGGACCAGCCAGCTGCAAAGACGCGCGAAGATGAGATAGAGCAGGCGGAGGGACACGGTCGATCGTCATGCCCTACGACTAGCCCTGCCCATCGCCGCAGCTCACAGGCCAGGCAGACTTTCTGGCACCCCGCAGGGTGGTGATGAGAGTATCCGTGCCCGGCGATCGCCCTAACAGCTCATCGATCGCGTCACGTTCAGTCCTCGAGGGCTTCTGCAGGTTCAATCGCGCGGCAGTTCGGGAAGACATGATCGGGCTGAGCCGTTCCGGCGGAATCGAGGAAGACGGATGAATGTGTCCCTGCTCGCGGTCCTCAATGACGCCGAGCGGCTGCTGGTTGCCGAGACCGAGCGGCCAAGCTCGCCGCGCTCGACGAGGACGCGGCCATCGAGCTGGAAACCTGGATCAGGCGCGCACGCAACAAGTATGTGAGCCAGTACCGCCGGGCTGCCAGCGCCGCCGTGATCGATCACGGCGGGCGCGGCAGAGCGCGCCAGAGAACACGTGGGCCCTCATGAAGGCCGAGGCGTTCACCGGCGAGCGAGAAGCGGCGGGCAAGCACCCGCGCCATGGGTGCCCGCCTGCCGGCAAAGCGGGACAGCCGATGAGCACCGGGTGGTGGTGGTGGTGGTGGTCGTCGGGAAGCTGCTGGTGACCAGCCAGGCAGGGATCTTCAGCAGTTCAGGATCCGTGCCATTAGCGTGCCTGTGAGTATGGCTTGGCTGGTTCTGGCAATACCGGCTGGCGGAGCGGGCCAGGTCGGTGCCTGGCGGTGCCGGGCGACTCGTAGCGTGCCGGACCGTCTTCCGGACATGGCTTGCCCGTCAAAGCGGGCAATCTCATAGCGCTTATGCACCCGCCGAGCTCCCGCCCATCCGGTTGCGGACGGGTCGCGGCCCGAGCATCCTCCTCGGGGATTACTCCTCGCCAATGTCGGCTAGGCTCTCGCGCAGCTCCCTGATGAGCGGATCGTCCTTGGGCAGAGTGCTCTCCAGGCGGTTGACCGTGTCGCGCAGCAGCGCACGGGCGTCGCCATACCGTCCCAGCCTGCGGTACACCCGGGCCAGCTCCGCGCGGCTGCGTAGCGTATCAGGGTGACGGGGACCGAGCACCCGTTCGAAGCCGGCCCGGGCCTGTTCGTAGGCCCGTTCCGACGCCGCCGTCTTGCCCATATTCTGATAGGCCGCGCCGAGACTGTTCCGCGCCACAATCGTGTCCAGGTGATCGGGCCCAAGGACGCGGTCCCGGTCGTTAACCACCCGCTTGTAGACGGATACTGCCTCTTTCGAGCGGCCGCTGGCCAGGTAGGAGTCGGCGAGTCCCTGACGCGTGATCATCGTCTGCGGGTGGCGGGCTCCCTGGGCGCGCTCCCGGTCGGCGAGCGTGCCCCGGTACACGGTGATGGCGTCTGAGTACAGGCTGGCGGCCAGGTAGGCGGCGGCCAGCTCGTCTCGCGCGCCGAGCGTGTCGGTGTGTCCGGGCCCGTAAGCCTGCTCGAACTCGGGAACCACGCGCTCAAGGACGGTTATCGCGTCCTGGAGCTGGCGCGCCGCCACAAGGGCGTGGCCCAGGCGGCGCCGCGCCTCAATCACATCGCGGTGATCCGGTCCGAGCTGGCGGATCTGGCTGCTGAGCATCCACTCGAACCACGGAACGGCATCGTCTGCGCGCCCGGCCGCCAGGTAGGCGTCGGCCAGCCGCTGGGACGCCAGCATCGTGTCCGGGTGCTCAGCACCCAGCAGCTGGTCGCTGGTCGTAGCCAGGTCGTGCCAGTGGTCCACCGCGGCCTCGGTCAGGTGGGCGCGGTCCAGGCTCTCCCCCGCCCGTAGCAGCACCGGATGGCAGCCGCGGGCCCACAGCAGGTCTCCGGCGTTTTGCCGCAGAGTCGCCACGCAGGATCGCAGGCCGGAAGCAGGCCAGCCGGGCAGCTCTGGTTCCGGCCAGGCCTGGTGCAGCGCATCCGCGGCCGACCGGGCCGCCCGATCCAGCATGCCTTCCGGCATGGCGGCCCGCAGCGCCGCCTGCAGCACTGGGCTGATCCGGACCGTCGGCGGTGTCGTCACCGGTTCGACGGTCAGCAAGCCTGCCCGTTCCAGCGCCGCCAGCGCCGCGCGGTCGCCCTCGCCGTCCGCCGCGGCTTCGCCGCTGCCCGCGAGGTAATCGCGTGCCGCGGGCGTGGCGAGGACGGTTCGGGGAATGTCATGCCCGTCCAGCAGCGCGGCCAAGGCCAGCAGCAACTTGGCCGATCCGGCCGCTGCAAACTGGTCGGCATGCTCGAACGAGACCGTCCACGTCACCTCGGCCGCCGACGCCGGTGCGCCAGACGAATCAGTCAGCTGCTTCCGCCAGCGGATGAAATAGTCGTGGTAGTCGTGGCACGACACCCCAGAGCTGGCGATCACCGCGCTGGCGTGGGTCAGCGCGACCGGCTCGGAGCCCAGCTCGCCGATCAGTTCAACCGCGCCGAGCCGCAGGCTCGGGTCGGCCGACAGCCGCCCGATCAGGTAGCTGAGGGCCTCGCGCGAGTTGAACGGCCCAACCGGCAGGACCTGTACGCCGCGGGGGACGGCCGCAGTGTCGTTGCAGGTCACCAGGACCCGGCCGCATGGGCCTGGCCACAGACCGTCCAGGTCCGCCGCGCCGGCGAGGTCATCGAGTACCACCAGCCACGAACAACTGGTCTCGCCCAGCCAGCTGACGAACTGGGCGGCTACTGACTCGCAGCTGCTCGCCTGGCTCCGGCCGGTCGCCTCGGCCGTCGCCGCCGCGTAGCCGGCCAGCACCGAGGCCCGGCTCGTGGCCTCGATCCATACCAGCAGGTCTATCCCGCGTGACTGCCACAGCGACTCGGCGAACGCCGCGGCGAGCTGGGTCTTGCCCGACGATCTCAACCAGTCCCGGGCTTCGGGAACCGCTGCCAGGCCGGGGTCGGCTGACCAGGCAGCCCTCCGATCTGGGACCAGCGCGACCGCGGCCCCGGCCGGCAGCGCGGCCGTCAGGTCGGGAGCCGTCTCTAGCCGGGCATTGAAACCGTCGGCCAGCGCCGGGACCGTTCCGGACCGGACGGGCCGGTACCGGCTGCCGGGCGCCGCGCCATCCAAAGCGGCGCGCGGCACTGCGCTGCTCATGGCGCGCTGCCCGGCGCCGACTGGCCGAGTTGAAGAGGACATATCGTTTCTCCCGGCTGGCCCGGCGCCGTCGTCGCCGCGGCGAAGCCGGTACCCCCTTAAAGGTCAGAGTGCACCATCTTGGGCCTAGCGTGCCAAGTACCCTCGCAAACGAGCAAACCCGCATCTGATGCCCAGGCCGTTCCCCGGCCGACAGAGGCCGGGTGGCACTGAGCCGCGCCTGCCCGGCTCACAGGTCCGGGTAAGGGATCAGCCCGGAAGTGGCCCTGGTAAGAGCCTGCTTACGGAAGAAAGCGGGGGCGGTCACGCGCATGAAAGTAAAGCCGGCGACTCCGGCCAGCGCGGACAGCGCGGCGATGATAAAGGTCCCGCCGATCTGCCAGTGCAGGCCAGGCACCGTCCAAGTGGTGTAGCTGTTGGACGCCACCCAGTCGCTCTGCAGGCTGTAGATGCCAGCCGCGTACATGATCAGCCCGCCGAGCACCGGCAGGATGCCGCGCATCCACAGATTGCGGGCACTGCTGGTCAGCGTCTGGCGGTAGTACCAGGCGCACGAGAAGGCAGTCAGGCCGTAATAGAAGGCGATGTAGAGCCCGATAGCGGTTACGGCGTCCGCGATCGGGTTGCCTCCGGAAATGAAGTTCAGCGGGATGTACAGCGCGATCGAAACGGCCCCCATCACGATCGTGGACACCGTCGGAGTCAGGTATCGGGGATGGATCTTGGCGAACGACGCGGGCAGCGCCCCGTAAGCGGCCATCGACAACGTGGTGCGAGCGGTCGGCAAGATCGTCGTCTGGGTGGAGGCCGCGGCCGAGCTGAGCACCATGAGGATCAGCAACCGGGACAAGACCGTACCGAGCCCAGAGGTTCCGAAGATCGCGCCCCCGGTTACCGACAGCACGTCGAACTGGTGCGCCGGGTTCGTCAGCCCGACGCCTTTGCCGCCTATCCCGGCGAACGCCTGCACCGCGGTGATCACGATCAGGTAGGTGACAAGCAGCAGGATCGTCGAGATGATCCCCGCCTTGCCCGGCGTCCGGGACTTGTCCGCGGTCTCTTCATTCACCGACAAGGCGGTGTCCCAGCCCCAGTAGATGAACAGCATCAAGATGATGCCGGACACGAAGGCAGACAGGGGCAGGTGCGACGGCGACAGCCAGCTAAGGCTCGGGTGCAACGACCCAGTCGGCGGGTGACTGGCGAACACCCGGACCAGCGCCGTCACCGACAACACCATCAGCATGATGATCTCGATGGACAGCAGCGCCTTCTGGAAGTTGGCCGACACCTCGATGCCGCGGTAGCAGATGTAGGTCATCGCGACGATCCACAAGATGCCGATCAGCAGCACCCAGACGCTGGAGGCGTTAACCCCGATCGCGCTGTTCGGTCCCTGGAACAAGAAAAACACATACTGCCCGGCCACCTGGGCCAGGCTGGCCATGACCAGGACGTCGGCTGCCACGACCGCCCAGCCACCGACCCAGCCGGTCCTCGGCCCGAACGCCCGGGCAGACCAGATGAAGGTGGTCCCGCAGTCGGGGTCGGCCTTGTTCAGCTCGCTGAAGCCGATCGAGCACAGCAGCATGGGCACGAACGCGAGCATCGCGACCAGCGGAGACTTCAACCCGACGGCCGCCACCACGAAGAACAGCGTCGCGGCCAGGCTGTAGGCCGGCGCCGTCGAGGCGACCCCGATGACCACGCTGGACACCAGGCCGAGGGCCCCTGTCTTCAGGCCCTTGTCCCTGGACTCCTCCACTGGCTGCAGGCTGGTAGTAGATATGGCCAAGGCCCACCCTCCTAGCCAGGAGTTACCTGCTCGTGCTGCGGGACACGCTAATGCGGGATCGCAGCCGCCGACGACCTTTGCAGGCTACTTCGGGCGGCTAAAAGACGTGCGGGAATCGGCTCTGCCGGGCGGCGAAACCGCCAGGCCAGCCCGCGGGCCTGTCCTCGCTGGCCTCATGCCGCCGATGCAACCCCAGCTGTCTCAGGCAGCACAGGCCGGTTGGCATCGCAGCGGTGCTGCACGACGTGACGCACTGAGATGAAGTGGTCACCCATCTCGGCTACGAGCATCTGCACCGGCGTGATGATGCGCGCGTATCAAGAGACGGCCTGCCGGACGCCGGCGGTCTGCGCGAGGAGACCGGCCTGGTGGCGGTCTGGGTCTCCGGCGGCATCAGGACGTCGGAGGGGGTAGCCGGTCCCGGGTTCCTGCGCCTGCCCGGTGCGGAGGCCGGACGGCTAGTCGGCGAGCGGCTGGCGGTCTGCGGCGACCAGCCGCCGCGGGACGGGCACCTGTGATGAAGCACTGGGAAACCGTGTCCTAGTCGCGGTGAGCCCGCGCAGACGGGAAGCGTCCCAGTACCCGCGGACTACGCCGGATCAATATTGACAGCACGTGGCGCGCGGCTCGCTCTCGCACATGTCAGCCGCAGCACCTTTGGCGTGCCGGGTGCGCTGTTGGGCTGGGCTCCCGCCAAGATTGATGGACGGTCGCTCTCCGATCGCGCCGCCAGGGCCTCCTCTCGTGGCGTGGACACATCGCCTTAAGGAGGAGGGCGATGGCAGAGACGCGCAGGAAGTTCGACCGGGACTTCAGGGAGGGCGCGGTGCGGCTGGTCCGGGAGACTGGTGAGCCGATTGCGCAGGTGGCCCGGGATCTGGGATCCTGCAGTAACGCTGGGCAACTGGGTGGATGCCGATATGCGCCGCGGCGGCGATGGGACTGGCGTGCTGGATGAGGATGAGCGGGCGGAGCTGGCCCGGCTGCGCCGAGAACGACTTGTGATGGCCGCGAGCGGTGTCCGGCCGGCGGCAACCGTCGCCGACTGGGCCACGATTCCCTCCGACGAGGTTGACGGCATTGGGCAGCGACGAAGCCGGCCGTGAACGAACGGCCGTGGTTTTTGATCTGTGGGGCACCCTGGTCCCCTTCCCTCACTCTGCCTGGGACAAGGTGCTAGCCCAGATCGCCTCGGAGCTCGACGCAGACCTCGGGGAATTCCTTGCGGCATGGCACGCTGATTACGCCAACAGGGCCGTCGGCGACCTCGAGTCGAGCCTCCGGCGGGTCTGCCGGGCAAGCCGGGGTGCTCCCTCATGGTGCGCGCATTCGCTCTGCCCTCGAGATAAGGCGTGCGGCGCTCACAGACATGTTCGTGCCCCGGCCTGACGCCCGGCCAACGCTCCGGCAGCTGCGAGCGCGCGGATACCGCGTTGGCCTCCTCACAAACTGCACATCGGAGATTCCGGAACTGTGGCTGCGTTCTCCGCTTTCGCCGCTCGTGAACGCGACGGTTTTTTCCTGCCGCGAAGGCCTGCGGAAGCCCGACCTGGCCATCTATGAGCTAGCAGCTTCACGTCTTGGCGTGGAAGGGAATGACTGCGTCTTCGTGGGCGATGGCGCCGACAGCGAACTCGATGGCGCCTCCGCCGCGGGGATGCGTGCGGTCCTCTTGCGCACCGATGACACGCATCCGCCTGAGGCGTGGACCGGGCCAGCCATTCAGCGGCTCAGCGACGTCATCGTGCTCCTGCCTGGCCATTCTGCGCCGCCGTCAGCATGACTACGTCTCCTGGAGAAAATTGCCAATCGCGGCGTTCACTGCATCGGGCTGCTCGAGGAAGGCCAGGTGGCCCGCCTTCTGGATCTCTATGAGCTGAGCGCCCGGGATCGCAGCGGCCACCCGCTGGTTGTAGGCGGGAAGGGTGATCAGGTCTTGGTCACCGTGGACGACCAGCACCGGGCAGGTGATCTGGGGCAGGCGATCCAGCGTTTCGTGGGCGAGGTCAGCCGCGAAGTGACCGATATACCCGGAAACGTCTGCGGCACCCGTCACGGTGCCGAGGAAGGCCTCGAGATCGAGGAGGTCGTCGTAACGGTCGTCGACCGTCGACGGTGCCCACATCCAGAAGGCGAACTTTCTGAATACCTCGAAGTCTTCGGCATGCTGGAGTGCGTAAATCCTGGACTGGTAGTGGCGGCGCACGTGGTGCTCCAGGGCCGAGGAGGACCATGTTGACAGCAGCACGGCCGACCGCACCCGCCGGGGATGAGATATCGCGAGTTCCTGCGTAGCGGCTGCGCCGAGACTGAACCCCACGAACTGAGCTTCATCAATGCCCAGGATGTCGAGGAGCGCGGTCAGGTCTTCAGCCAGTACGGCCGGGCTATAAGGCGCGTCCGGGCAGTCGCTTCTGCCGCTGCCTCGAAGGTCGAAAGTGATGCAGCGATAGCGGCTGGCGAACTCGGGCACCTGATACCTATGCCACGCGTCACCGTTCACGCCGGTGCCCATGACCCAAACCAGCGGCGGGCCATTACCGGTGTCCCGGTAATACAACTCCACGCCATTGGCGGACATAACCGGCATTACGCCTCCTCCAGTCGGCCTTGGCTGTCATCTGGTCAAGAGGACTATCTGGCTGCGCGGATCGCGGAAGCTTCGATCTCGACCAGGAAGCGCTCCTCGACCAAGCGGACCACGACGATCAAGGTGTTGGGCGGGAACTGACCGTCGGGGAAGATCTCGCTGAATGCTGCCGCCCGGGCCGTCATGAACTCGACGAGGTTGTCGGCCCCGACTAGGTAGGTCGTGGTTTTGAAGATATCCTGCATTCCCAGCCCCGCCGCCTTCAAGGCGGTCGCAACGTTCTGAAATGCCTGGTGTGTCTGGGCGGTGAGACTGCCATCACCGACTAGGTCGCCGGAATCGGTGATGCCGACCTGGCCGGCAACATTGACGATCTGCGTCCCGGTCGCGATGCTGAGGTGCGAGTATCTCCCCAGGGGCTCTCCCAGGCCGTCCGGCCGCCTGATGAATTCGACTGGCATTCTGGAACCTCCAGGTTAGTCAGAGCCGCGAGCTTCTTCCGCTGCGTGCATCTGCAGGGATTCGATGTCGTGAAGCAGGTCGCTGCCGTAGCGCATGCTCCACGGCGGGACGGTGTAGGAGGGGGACGGATCATCCCCGCACACCATGTCGTAGGTCAAGTCGATCCGGGAGTAAACGGCTGGCAGCGGGTCGAACTGGAACCGCTTGCCATCCAGGTCCTCGGGGAAGACCTGGATCTCGCCGTCCTTGATCACATGGCGGATGTTCGCCTTGTTGAGGAGAACACGCAGGTTGGCCAGCGGATCTCCATTGACGACTATCAGATCCGCAAGGTAGCCGGGAGCGACCTGGCCAAGCTGGCCACCGAGCCCCATCATCTCCGCGCCGTTCATAGTCGCCGCGCTAATCGCCTCGAGAGGGGACAGGCCTGCGTAAACGGTGAGGAGTTCAAGCTCCCGAGCGTGCCATTCGCCGTATGCCGTAATGCCGAAACCTGAGTCTGTGCCCACCGCGAACCGCACCCCGGCCGCGTGCGCGCGGTGCAGCGTCTCCGCGGTTTTCCCGAGCATCCCGCGGATACCGCTGATGTCATGTGGCAGCGTACCGGTCAGTGCCGGCCAGTCGCACATGTTGGCCAGCAACAGCAGCGTCGGCACCAGCGTGATGCCCGAGTTCGCCAGGCGTTCGATGGCCTCGTCAGTGACGACGTTGCCGTGCATGATCCAGTCGAATCCTGCCTTGGCCGCGGCATCCAGCTCGGCAGAGCCACGCGCGTGAATGGTGCACTTCTTGCCAAGCTGGTGGGTAAGGTCGGCTATCTGTTTCAGCTCATCATCCGTGAATGCCTGGTACTGACCGTACGGGCTGTCGGCGACCTTGATCAGATCTACACCGTTCTTAACCTGCTTGCGTATCTCACTCTTCATCTCATCGACGGTATTGGTCAGCACGCCGATGTTACCGTCGGGGACCCCGACGGAGGTTGGATACCAGTCGGTGAGCCCGTTGCTGGTCGTCAGGTATCGGCCGGCGGTTGTCATCCGCGGCCCGTGAACCAGCCCTCGCCTGATGCCTTCACGAAGCCCTACGCCGATGTAATAGCTACCTCCTGGCTGTGAGATACTCGTGACCCCGGCTCGCAGCACCTTCTCGGCGTTGGCCGCCGCGATGAGGGTGCGCAGTTCGTGACTGGTGTACAGGTCGATCTCTTCCTCGGTCTTGGCCTCGCCGTAAGTCATATGGCAGTGCACATCGATGAGGCCTGGCATAACGGTCAGACCCGTCGCGTCGATGACCTCGCACCGGTCAGGCGGCGGCGCCTCCCCCTGCAGCGAACTGTCGCCGACCTTGTGGATCCGGTTGTTCCTCACGAGCACGTCAGCCTGACTCGGTAGCTGCCCGGTGCCGTCGATAACCGTGCCGCCGTGGATCAACAACCATCGCTCAGGCATATCTTGTCTCCCTATGCGTCACGAGGCGCTTACACGAGATTGATCGTGTTGTCGAGGCGCCCGATACCGTCGATCTCGCAGACAACCCGATCGCCGTCGCGCAGGTAGCGCGGCGGGTCCGATCCGACACCCACTCCGCTCGGCGTTCCCATGGCGATCAGGTCGCCCGGCTCCAGCGGGAAGATGCGCGAGATCTCGGCGATGGTCTCGGCCACGCTGAATATCATTTCCCCGAGCTTGGCTTCCTGGCGGAGATCACCATTGACCCAGCATCGGATGGATCGGCCGGCCAGATCGGTGAATTCCTCTGCGGACACGATCACCGGCCCCGCGGGCGTGGCATGGTACAGAGACTTGCCCAGGAACCATTGCCTGTGACGCCGCTGAAGGTCCCGGGCCGTGACGTCATTGATGATCGTATACCCAGCAACGTGATGCTCGGCATCTTCGGCCGTGAGGCGTGCGCCACCAGTGCCGATAACCACCCCGAGTTCTGCCTCATAATCCAGCGCCGCCGTAACCTGCCGCTCGACCGTGATGACGTCACGGGCGCCACAGAGTGCCGCCGTCGGCTTGGTGAAGACGATCGGCGCTTCCGGAAGGCTTTCCGCCTCCCCGGCGTAGGTCGCGAACTCCTCGGCGTGCGCGGGGTAGTTCTTGCCGAGGCAGATCACGTTCCTGTGCGGAAGAATCGGGGGAAGCAGGCGCGCAGGATGCACGATGCCGTCCGCCTGGACGCGCTCTCCTATCACCAGGACGTCGAGGGCTGACCAACTGCCCCTGACCGGCACGTCCTCTGGCGGGGTCCATCGGTACCAACGCCCATCCCGCTCGACTGCCAGCACCGGGCCGTTGCCCGCCGAGACCATTCCCACCCTCACGCCGTCAGCCCTCCTTCGATCCGCACCGCTGCTCTTACGACATGCCGCGACGCCCGCAACGACAGATACCAGCCTGCCGCGGCGTCGCTTCTACTCGAAGTGAGCATCCTCGGCCTCTAGTTCCGAACCAGCGAGAAATCCCCGTACTACCTGCGCGAAGGCAGTTGGCAGCTCGTAGTGCGGCACGTGCGCGGCCCCGTGCAGGACCGCGAAGCGCGCGGCCTTCACCACCATGCGGGCTTCGCGGCCGATTTCTATCGGAACCGAGCGGTCAGCGTCACCCCAGACGAGAAGCGTGGGTACCCGCTCCGCAAATTCCGCGAGCTCGTCGCCAATTACATAATCATCGAGGGATGATCCGAGGTACGCGGCGACTGCGCGGAGCGTCGAGACCGCGCCCGGCCCGTTGTTCATCCGAACGTCTTCATCAATCCAGTCCTCCGTCACGTACTCAGGGTCGGCGATGGCGAAACGGAGTTTCGCGGCAATCGCTTCCCGGCTGAGATCGCTTTGCCGTTGCTGCGTTGCCCGGAGTCGCGCCTCGCCCATCGCGGTTATTCCAGTCGGGGCTACGAGGATCAGATGTGATATCAAGTCAGGTTTTTGGAGAGCCGCCGCTGCGGCCGCGTGACCACCGAGGGAGTGGCCAACCAGAACCACCGGCCTGTCCGCGGTCAGCGTATCGGCGAGCTGGAGAATGAATTCCCGGAAGCCGTCGATGGTGAGCGGCCAGCCCGGTGCTGCCGCCGCAAATCCGTGACCGGGTAGATCCGGGGCGATCACTCGGTAGCCTTGCTCCGCGAGTTGCTGAATGTTCCGGCGCCACCATCCGGCGTGCGAGCCGATCCCGTGGATGCACATCATTATCCGGTCGCCGGCGCCCGCCTCGACAACACGAGTAATCCCGGATCCAACCATCAGCGGATACGAAATCGGCCGCAGTGCTGAGATGCAGGGTGCGTTCATGGATTCCTTTCTTCGCTGAAGCCGAGAGTGCTCTCAGCGAACAATTCATTAACCGAGAGCTGCCGCTCAGCGAGCCCCTGGTCGTCGAGCGCCGCGACGAAGGCGCCAAGCACCCGCTGATTGGCGAGAACTCCGTATGGCCAGTGCTCGCCTCCGAACAGGGCCCTCTGCTCAAGGTTCTCCTCAACACACCACACCAGGCCGTACGGAAGGAAGTCGGTTTCCCGGAGGCGCTGCCAGGCGCGCCGCTTCGCCTCCGCGAAGCCTGCCAGCAGCTCATCCGCGAGCCACTCATTGGACCGGAGGAGTTCGCGGCGCACGACGACGGTATGCATGATCGGGAACAGGCCGGACCGTTGGAACCAGGCGCGCTCTGCCTCTTTCGGCGTTTTCAAGAGCCGCCTGATGGTGCCGCGCTGGAAGTCAGCAGGCGCCCTCGGCGTAAGTACCGCGTCGAGGTCCCGGCTCCTGAGTAGTTCCATCAAGCTGGCCCGCTCGCCGAGCCGGGCGATTCTCACCCCCGCAGGAACTCTGAACTCAATCCGCTCGGTGGAGGACGGTTCTTCCAGGCCCCCGACCATCCACATGATCTCCGCGGGGCTGATGCCGTGTTCTGACTGGAGCACGTAGCGCACCCAGACCGCTGCCGTCATGGCGTAGTCGGGCACGCCCACGCGCGCGCCAGCCAGCTGCCCGAGCGAGTCGAGGGCGCTGCCGACCGGCACGTACAGCGAGCTGTGGCGGAACATGCGCGAGGGGAAGGCCGGGATGGCGATGAAGTCGCAGACCCCGCGGGAGACCTGAATGCAGTAGGTCGCGAGCGACATTTCCGCAGCGTCGAAGTCTTGCCCGCACCACAGGTCACGGAAGATCTGGTCAGTTGCGGTGACTGTCACCGCCAGGTCGGCCCCTCGTACCAGCACTTCACCGCGAACGAGCGCCTCGGTGCGATCCGAATACGTTACGGCTAGCCGTACCGGCAGGCCACTCACTGGACCGACGTTCCGGGCGCGGGCGGGGCGACGTCCTTGGCGGTGGCCTCCGGGGCGGCAGGGCGCCGCCCGAGAAAGAGGGCGCCGATGTTCTCGTTGGCGAGAATTTCAGCGGCCGGGCCGCTGAGCTGTGTCAGGCGGCCGCCATAACATAGGCCCAGTCGCACACCTTCAAGCCCTGTTCCACCCGCTGCTCCACAAGGACGATCCCTATGCCGTCGTCGGCGAGACGGCGTACATGCTCGGTGAGCACGGCCCGGGCAAGATCGGGCGAGAGGTTGGAAGTGGGCTCGTCGAGGAGCAGGATCCGGGGCGTGGTCATGAGCGCCTTGCCTATCGCGAGGAGCTTCCGTTCACCGCCGCTCAGCGTTCCCGCCGTCCTGTGGCGCAAGGGCTTTAGGGTGGGAAGGAGGGCGAAGACCTGGTCCATGCGTTCCGGCACGTTCCGTCGCGGCAGGGTGTAACCCCCTATCTCGAGGTTCTCCTGCACCCGCAGCGGTGAGAAGACGTCTCTCACTTGAGGCACGTAACCGAGGCCGAGGCGAGCCAGGCGGTCACCGCGGAGGTTCGTGATGTCTTGGCCGTCAAGACGCACGGTGCCGGTGGTCGCGGGGATGGCACCGGCAACGGCCTTCAGGAAGGTGCTCTTGCCCGCTCCGTTCGGGCCTACGATCCCGACTACCTGGCCGGGTGCGGCCGTGAGACTCATGCCGTGCACGATTGTGGTCAACCCGTAGCCGGCGACGAGGCCCGAGACGTCAAGTCCCGGGCGGAGACCGTCGGCCACGTGGTCAGCCGACGAGGTATGCATCTACTACCTCGTCGCTGCCCTGAAGTTCGTCCATCGTGCCTTCAGCGAGGACACGGCCCCGTGCCATCACGAGCACGCGATCGCAGAGACGGCCGACCGTGCCGAGCTCGTGCTCAACCAGCATCATGGTGAGGCCCTCGTCGCGGAGCTCCAGCAGGTGGTCCTCCACGATGCGGGAGAGTCTTGGGTTGACACCGGCCATGGGCTCGTCAAGGAGCAGCATGGCCGGCTCGGTCATGAGCGCCCGCATGACCTCAAGGAGGCGTTTCTGCCCGCCGCTCAGGCCGCCGGCTAGTTCCTTTTCCTTGTCAGCCAGGTTGAAGCGGCGCAGGATCGCTCGTGCCCGTTCCGCGGCCTCGGCTTCCTGGCGCTGCCACGCCCGGCGGCCGAGCAGGTAGCCCTTCCAGGTCTCACCGGCTTGCCGGGGCGTGGCCACGAGGAGGTTCTCTATGACGGTCATCTTGGCGAACTCGCCTGACATCTGGAAGGTCCGCACGAGACCGATGCGTGAGCGCCGGTAGGTCGGCAGGCGTGTTACGTCGTTGCCGAGGAATCGCACCGTGCCGGAGTCAGGACGCAGCGCGCCTGCGACCAGGCCGAGCAGAGTCGATTTGCCCGCTCCATTCGGCCCGATGACGCCGGTGATCCCGCCGGTCGTCACCTCGAGGCTGACGTCGTCGACCGCCGTCTGGCCGCCGAACCGCTTCGTCAGCCCGTCCGTGGCCAGGATGGTCAACTCTTGAGACATGTCGGCCGCGGAGTTCCCGCCGCCTGTCGTGTCGGGGTGTCGCAATGTCGCCATCGCCGCGATCACCGTGCCTTGACCAGCATCGCACGTACCCGCTGGATCTGACCGTCGTGCCCCTCGGTGAGCGGCCCGCGGGCCCGTTCGGGGAAGATGCCGACCGGCCGGAACCACAGGAAGGCCAGTGACATGGCGCCGATGACAACCCACTGCATTCCGTCTATGAACGTCGGGTTGACTATGGTCGGGAGGAAGCGTGCGCCCTCGAGGAAGAGGACTGGCACGAGCAGCGCTCCCGCGGCCGCGCCCAGGTTGTTTCCCGACCCTCCGACGATGATGGCGGTGAAGTAGACGAACGTCTCGGGGTAGAGCCAGCCGGAAGGCGCCCAGGCGCTGATGAAGAGCACCAGGATCGCTCCGCTGACGGCAGCGATGACTCCGCCGATCGCGAAGGCTGATAGCCGCAGGGCCTGGACGTTCTTGCCGATTGCTTCGGCAGTGTGCTCGTTGTCGCGGATGGCCCGCATGGCTCGGCCGAGAGGGGAGCTGGTGATCCGCCGGACGGCGAGCCACACGCCAAGCGTGAAGACGCCTGTCAGTGCCGCGTAGAACCACTGATAGCCGACCAGTGTCAGGCCGAGGTTCGAATAGAGCGGCTTTGGCACGGTGGACAGCCCAGCGGCGCCGCCGACAAGGTTGGTATTGGTGGCCACCGTCGTCGCGATCAACGAGACCACCAGGAATACCATGGCCTGGTAATCCGACCGTAGCTTACGCAGGCAGATGACCCCGATCACCAGAGATGTTATACCTCCGACCACGCCGGCGATGAGGATCGGCAGCGGGAACGGCAACGGACCGAAACCGACGTAGTGCTGGAAGTCGCCGGGAAACGGCGCCCCGAGGGCGAGCACGGCGGCGGTGTATGCGCCGATCGCCTGGAAGGCGATGAAGGCGAAGTTGATGATTCCTGCTACGCCGAACTGCAGGTTGAGGCCAAGGCAGGCAATGATGTCGACCCCGATGTAGACCAGGATCGTTGTCAGGTAGAACTGCGCGCCGATGCTCATGCCGCAAGTTCCCGGCTTGCCGCTATTTCTGGCAGGATGCCGGTTGGCCGCACCAGCAGGACGATGATCAGGATCACGAAGGCGACCGTGGTATTGTATTCAGGCTGGATGAAGACCGTGGAGATCTGACTCGCCATTCCGACGATCAGCGCCCCGAGCATGGCGCCATAGGGCTGGCCCACGCCTCCGAGCACAGCGGCGGCGATGATCGGCACCAGGAATTCGGTCCCGGTCGTGGTGTCGAATGTCGCCAGGTTCAGTACCAGGGTCACCCCGGCAAGGCCGCAAAGGGCGCCCGAGATCAGCCACCCGAGGTCGATGATGCGGCCTGTCGCGACCCCGGATCCCCGGGCGAGCACCGCGTCGGCTGCCGTTGCCCGCATGGCCTTGCCGATCCTCGTATACCGGAGCAGCGCATGGAGGGCCAGCATGGTCACGATGGATAGGCCGATGATGACGAGCTCGATCGAGGTGAAGACCATCGCGCCGAGATGGAACGAGCGGCCCTGGCTGAACGGGAGGCTGAAGAACGACGGGCCGATGAAGGCGAGCAGCCCGTTGTCGATCATCACGCTCACCGAAATCGCGACGACGATCATCCCGAAAACCCCGGTGCCCCTGCGGATGAAGGGGCTGAACACCACACGGTTTAGCGCCGCCGAGGCGACGGCCCCGAAGAGGGCTCCGGCGGCGACGGTGATGGCAAGCCCAGCGCCGGCCTGTGCCACCAGGTAGGCGATGAAAGCCGCGGCCGTCATCACGCCTCCGTAGGCCAGGTTCAGCACGTTCGTCACGCCGAACTGCAGGGTGAAGCCAACTGCGGCGAGCGCCAGGATCGAGGCCGTGACGATCCCGAATCCGATCGAGGCGACGAACTGGCTCACAGCCCGGTCATCCCTGGGCGGCGGCAGCTTGCGCGGCGGTAATGACGCCGACGGGTGTCGTCTCGTTGATGCCGCACCGGACGGCATCGAAGCCGCCTGTCGAGTTGTGATAGCGGTTGAAGTCGACAGGTCCCATGGCGCCGACGTAGCGGATCTGATGACCAGCGGCAAGGGCCGCTTTGCCCTGGGCGAAGGTGTGCACGATGACCGCTCCACTGCGCGGCTGAGTAACGTCGAGAATGTGACTATTAAATACTGACGTTTTTACTGAGTGCGCCTGCAACATAGCTAGAGCCATGGTAACTGCACCGTCATATGGGTCCATAGCATAAGGGTCGGCAGTGTACTGCGACGCATTCTTCACCTGGGAGCGGGAAGAGAGCAGGGCGCTGTTGTAGGCTGACCATCCAGGACCGCGCGGCGGCGCATACGGCTGGATCGCGACGCAATTGTTTTTCAGCGCAGTCGCGCCGATCGCCCCGCTCACCGCGTGAATCCAGCTCGGCTCCAGGATGACCTGGTCACCTACAATCGGCACGGGGCTCGACGTGAGGTTATGCAGCTCCGACATGAAGGTCGCGCCTGTCTGCGGGTCTATCTCCGTGAAGATGGCCTGGGGATGCGCGCTGAGGATCTGCTCAATCTCGGATCGGTAAGAGGACTGGTCCTCCGCCACCGCGAGGTTGGGGCTTATCAGCATGCCCAGATGCTTGTAACCGCTGACCAGGCCCGGGACCTGCGCCTGGCCGCCGACGCTGTTGCCGAAAAGCGCTGCCGCTTTCGAGTAGCCCTTCAGCTTCCCCCAGGCGGCCATCGCGTATCCGAGCTGGTCGTCAGCGGGCAGCGTCCGCCAGAAGTACTTGTACGAGCTCTTGTCGAATGACGGCTGGCCCGTCACGGGGAACATGGGAATCGACGACGCGTTGAGGATCGGCACAACGGCCGAGGCCTCGTCGGAGCTGGGCCCGAGCACGCCGACGATACCGCTCGACGTCGCGAGCGTCTTCTCGATTGCCGGCACCGCGTCAGCGGGGTCGCCCTGCGTGTTCGTCGATGAGCACTGGAACTTGTGTCCGAGCACGCCGCCTCCAGCGTTGATCAACTTCACCGCTGGTACGCAGCCGGCCATCGTCTCCGGGCCGAACGGCGCATCCGGCCCGGTGAACGCGATCGCCACGTCGAACGTCAGCGGAGCATGGCTCGCCACGCCCCCGCTCCCCGAGCTACTGCTGCACGCCGCGGCGACCGTCGTGAACGCCGCCACCGCCACTGCGATCGTGGCTCTCCTGCTATTGCGTGCCCACATGAGGGTCACCTCTCCCTGTTGGCAGTGGCGATCCGCGTGATCTCGCGGAACAACTCGGATTCAGTGGGCCGGTTCGCCTGGTCGAGCGCGCTCGTTCCGTCGGTGAGAGTGACAGCAGCCTTTTCCCCAGCATTCTGCGAATCGTGCACCAGGTCATACGTGAGCACTTCGGTCGAGAAGATCTGAGCCCTGTCAACCGGCCATGATGGGATGTCACCCGGTTCCCCCTCCCAGATGGCGCCGCGGCTGATGATCGTCGAGAGCCGCCTCCGATCCTGCAGAACGCGGATGTCAGCCACCGGGTCGCCGTCGACGACCAGCACGTCGGCCGCCATCCCGGGAGCGATGACGCCGAACTGGCCCTCTCCGTTCACGGCCAGCGCCGATCCCTCGGTCCCGGCCTGGATCGCCTCAAGCGGCGAAAGGCCGGCGTACTCCACGAGCAACTCGAGTTCCCGGGCATGCCATTCACCGAATGGCGTCGCGGAGAAACCGGTGTCCGTACCCATCATGAACTTGACGCCGGCCTCGTGCGCCTTGTGCAGGGTCTCCGCGGAACGTTCCAGCATGCGCTTCGTCCCATCTTTGATGGGCCTGGGGACACCGAACAGGGCGCCGTATTGCGACCAGTTGGCGTGCAGCAAGAGCGTGGGGCACAAGGGTGTCTTCGACTCGGCGAGCTGCTCGATGACCTCGTCTGTCATGAGGTTGCCGTGCATGACCCAGTCAACCCCGGCCCGCACCGCCGCACTCACCTCGGGCGCGCCGCGGGCGTGGATGGTCACCTTGCGGTGGAGCTGGTGCGCGACCTCGGTGACCCGGGCCATCTCGTCGTAAGTGAACGCCTGGAACTCGCCGTAAGGGCTATCTGCCAGCTTGATCAGGTCGACGCCGTTCTTGACGTGCCGCCGTACTGCGGCCACCATCTCCTCGGCAGTGTTGGTGAGCAAGCCGACGCTTCCCTCTGGAACTCCGACCGAGGTCGGGTAGAAGTCTGCGATGCCATTGCTCGTGGTGAGGTACCGGCCGGCGGATGTCATCCGCGGCCCTTTCACCATTCCCCGCTGGATGGCATCGCGGATGGCGACGCCGATGTAGTAGCTGCCACCCGGCTCGCAGAAGGACGTGACGCCCGCTGACAGCATCTTGCTGACATTCCAGGCCGCTATCAGCGTCCGCGACTCCGGACTGGTGTAAAGATCCTGCTCCTCCTGCGTCAGGCTCTCACCGTAGGTGAGGTGGCAATGGGCATCGATCAGCCCGGGCATGACAGTCTTCCCGGTGGCGTCGATCGTCGTCAGGGGCTCACCGCGGGGAACGGCCTCGGCCTTGGCGCCGGCGCCGACGCTGATGACCTGATCACCGTGAATGAGGACCGGAGCGTCGTCGAGGGGCGGGCTGCCCCGGCCGTCGACCACCCGGCCGTGGTCGATGAGGATCCATGATTCGGTCATAGTTCTCACCCCGGATCTCGGTTTCGGGCTGAGCGGGCTGGATACTGATGCGGGCGAGCCGGTCCTGTCGATCGTCTGCTGACAGCGACAGGATCCTCGGCACCCGTGATACCGAGTTACGCAGATGCGCTTCGACCACCGAATTCGCCCGCTCTCCGTCGCGGGCGCGAATCGCCTGGACGATCGCCCAGTGCTGCTCGCTCGCGGACTGCCGAAAGTCGTCCGCGGCCTGGAGCGCCAGCCGGACGTAAGGCTCTGACTGCGCCCGCAGGGTGCGGATGAGCGACGTCAACCGGTCGCTGCCGTTTGCCTCGGTCAGCCGCAGGTGAAATGCCTCGTGCCGGGATGAGTAGGTAAGCCCGGGCTCAGCGTCGGACAGATGATCCAGCATCGCGGCAAGCTCGTCCGCGAGCGCGGGTCCGCCGTGCTCTGCGGCCCTCCTCGCCGCCATCGCCTCAAGCGGGCCGCGGATGTCATAGATGTCCTGCAGGTCAGCGAGCGAAGGGCGGAAAATTCTCGCGGAACGGGAATGCTCCTTCAGGAGCAACCCTTCGCCCACGAGAATCTGGATCGCTTCCCGGACCGGCGTGCGACTGACGCCCAGGGCGGCAGCGACTTCCTCCTCCCGGACCGAGTCCGCAGCGAACTCGCCGTACAGCAGCTGGCGTCGCAGCATGTCCGCCACCCTGGCGGCCGTCACCCGGCGCGGCTCGCCAGTTGTATCCGGGATCACATACAGGATGGTATACGATCTTGGACACAAGTCAACGGCCGCAAACGGACAGTGCGATCAGGAAGGAGCCGCGCCGTGCCGCCCTCTCACGTTCACTTCAATGGCAGCGTCAACCTGCCTGACACAGAGACGGTGATGCGCGAGATAGTGTCGCGGGTTCAGGCCGGCCTGCGCCGCATCCCTGATGGCGAGACCCGGGAACGCAGCGACTGGATCTCCTTCCAGCTGCAGAAGTTCCTCGATTCCCCATTCCTTGTCCCAGCCTTCCCGGACGACGATCCGGCGGAGCCATACCAGATGCCGCAGGTACGGCTGGCAGAGGAAGTCGATCCGGCGGATGTTACCTGGCCGGATCCCGGATATGCCGGGGTATACCTCGAGTCGTATGCGACGTTCGTCGCGCTGCGGCGCCAAGCGGTTATCCCCGGGCAGGTGCGCTTCCAGGTGCAGTACCCGACGCCGTTCGCCTCGATCAGCGCGTACGTCGTCGCCGAGCAGCGAGAGTCGCTGCTCGGCGCCTACACGCAAGCGATGTTCAGCGACCTGGACCGACTGCTGGCGACGGTCCCGCATGATGACGTGGCCCTGCAATGGGATGTCGCCGTGGAGTTCCGGCGCCTCGAGACGGGCATAACGGGCAGCTCGCAGATGTTCCACGCGATCGTCACCGGCTTGGCCCGATGCGTCGACCAGGTGCCCGACGACGTCCCGGTCGGCTTGCACCTGTGCTACGGGGATTACGGTCATGAACATTTCAAGCAGCCGGAGTCGCTGGCACTGCAGGTCCGCGTGCTCAATGCGGTGACGGCTGCAGTCCGGCGCCCGATGAGCTTCGTCTCCTTCACCGTGCCCCAGTACCGACGCGACGAGGGCTACTTCGCACCGCTAGCCGGACTGGCCGCGAATCCGGACACAGAGCTCAACTTCGGCCTGGTGCCGTACCACCCCGCCGACCAGCCTCCGGGCACGACCGAGGAGCAGATCCAGCTCATCGACGCTGCCCTGGGCGGCAGCCGTCCCTGGGGCATTTGCACCGAGTGCGGGATGGGCCGCGCACAGCGAGAGGAGATCCCTGGCCTGCTCGATCTGCACCGGGAGATCATCAGTGCACGCTGAGCGATCATCGCTGACAGTTCGAACCGCTCCGGCGAATGCAGCGACTATATGGCCGCGGCCGAGCACGTGCCGATCATGCCTCTTTGACATTCGGCGGGATTAGCCTGTGCCATCCTCAGTTGGATGACAGCCGATACTCCTCGGCCGGGCGCGCCGTTGGCACCTGGTTCAGGCCGCGTCGCCAGCTCGCCTGCTCATCGCCCGGGGCTGCGAGCGCGTCATAACCTTGTATCCAGGCCACGCGCTGGAGGATCTCGGCCACGTAAGCGTCGCGGCGCCGCGCGGCAGGCCCGTCCGGCAGGTGCAGCGCGGCCGATGCTGCCCACGACAGGAACTGTATCTGCCGGGTCCGCACTCGGCGCCGTACCTCATAGCGGCGCAACGCTGAGAGGATTTCGCTGGTGCCGCCCAGTTCCGCGGCCAGGATAGCGGCGTCCTCGATCGTCTGATTCGCGCCCTGGCCGTAGTGCGGGAGCATCGCGTGTGCTGCATCGCCCAGCAGCACAACCGGCCCCCGGCTCCAGCGTCCAAGCGGCCTGCGCGCGAACAAGCCCCAGCGCGGTGACTGCGGCACGGCGCCAATCATCTCGGTGACGGCCGGGTGCCAGCCGGCGAACGCCTCCAGGTGCGCGCCGGGCTCGGCGGTCTCCATCCAGGCCGGCCCGGTCCACTTCTCGGGTCCCTCGATTACCGCGAGAAAGTTGATCATGCTGCCGTCGCTGATCGGGTAGTGCAGCAGGTGAGCACCGGGGCCGATCCAGAACTGTAGGGTGCCGGGCTCAGGCAGGCTCGGCAGGAGTTCGACCGGGACCAGGCCGCGAAAACCTGATGTGCCTGAGTACATGACGTCATCGCCACCGGTAACCCAGTCCCGGGCCTGCGAATGAACGCCGTCGGCGCCTATCACGACATCGGCGTCGAAGATTGCCCCGGACGAGCAACGCACCCGCATTCTTGAGCCACAATCCTCGAGGGCCTCCACGTGACAGCCCAAATGCAGGTGCTCAGGCGCGAGCGCGTCCACGAGCATCCGCTGCAGCGCCCTTCGATGCAGGCCGAAAAGAGGCCCGCCGAATGTGTTGTGGTACCACTGGATATCTCGTGTGGCTGCGATCAGGTGGCCATCGCGGCCGTCGCGGTAGGTGAGCCTCGTAGGCTCGGCCGAGACTTCCGCCAGGCTCTCGCCCAGACCCAGGTGCTGCAGTACACGCGTACCGTTGGCATAAAGCGCGACGGCCGCACCGACCTCACCTAGCTCGGCAGACTGTTCCAGGACTTCAGCGTCGATACCGCGACGCTGCAGCAGCAGCGCCAGCGTAAGTCCGCCGATCCCGGCTCCGATGATCACTGCCTGCGGGCTATGGGACGGCACCATGCCTCCTCCGGATGGCGGCACATCGCAAATGCTGGGCAACACCTGCTGTCATTCACAGCACCCGGCTGAACAGAACGTACAACACTCGCAGGGCCTGGCAGAAGCGTCAAGCTAGTGAAGGCAGCCGTCAGGAGTGTGATCACGGGGTCTGTGGTCCAGTCGAGGATCAGGCGTCACGGCGGATACGGCCGGCTGCAAGCCGGGCAACCCGGGCGCGGCGCGGCCGACGCTGGACGAGGTGATTGCCTTGCGCGCCGGCCAGATAGCTACTGTGCGCCGGGTTGGCCACGGAAGCTCGGCGAGTCGGAGGGTGATCGCCCAGAACGGGTGGCCGCGCTGGGGCGGTCGCGCAGAGTCAGATCACTGTCGCACCGCGGGCGGCGCCCGGCGTGACGCTCCGAGGGTCGCAGCGCAAACCCCGGGGTCTTGGACGAGAACGACGATCCCCCACAGGCTGGCGGGCAGAGGGAACAAGGTAGTGACCCGGGACCGCGTTTCCCCTGTCGTGCCGACGGCAACACTGGCACCGACCAGTCAAGCCAACGCAGATAGGGAAGCGCGATGGACTCGAACGAAAACCCGGCACCGCACCACGAGACCCCGACCTTCGGGAAGCCGGATCTGCCTCCGGAAGGCATGGAGACCACCACCGGCGATCCGGCCAGCACGACGATGACGGGGCCGCGGAACCCGGTGCTGGAAAGCCAGTTCCCCAACGTGATCACCGCGCCGGCGACGGACATCAGCACTCAGCCGTTCTTCTGGTCCTCGTTCAACATCTCCCCCCGGCGCCAGCAGCGCGGCGGATGGGCGCGCGAGGTCACGCAGCCCGATTTCGCGATTTCCGACGAGATCGCCGGGGTGAACATGTACCTCGAGCCGGGTGGCATCCGTGAGCTGCACTGGCACCAGACCGCCGAGTGGGCGATCATGACCGAGGGCAAGTGCCGGGTCACCACCCTCAGCCGTGACGGGCTGCCGAGCGTCGAGGATGTCTTCAAGGAAGATCTGTGGTTCTTCCCGGCCGGGCTGCCGCACTCGCTGCAGGGACTCGGCCCGGACGGCGCGGAATTCGTGCTCGCGTTCGACGACGGTGCCCAGTCCGAGAGCAACACGCTGCTGCTGACGGACTGGCTCGCGCACACCCCGCCGGAGGTGCTGGCGAAGAACTTCCGGGTGGCCCAGGAGGTATTCGACGACATTCCCCTGCACAACCTCTGGATCTTCCCCGGTGACGAACCGGGTGATCTCGAAGCGGACCAGGTCGCGGCAGGCGTCGAATGGGGCGGGACGGAGCCGGTGATCTTCCGTATGTCGGAGCTGACGCCGGTGCATGAGAACAGCGGCGGCAGCATCCGCATCGCGGACAGCAAGAACTTCACCGCATCGAAGACGATCGCGGCCGCCCTGGTCAAGGTTGAGCCGGGCAGCATGCGGGAGCTGCACTGGCACCCGAACGCCGACGAGTGGCAGTACTACATGCAAGGGTCGGCGCGGATGACGGTGTTCAACACCGGCCCGCACGCCAACACCACCGACTTCCGGGCCGGTGATGTCGGCCTGGTCCGGCGCAATCTCGGCCACTACGTCGAGAACACCGGCGACGACACCCTGATCTTCATCGAAACGTTCCGCAGCGACCACTACGAAGAGGTCTCGCTGGCCAACTGGCTCAGCCACCTGCCGCCCAAGCTCGTCTCCGCGCACCTGAACATTCCCGAGGAGACCCTCGCGAAGTTCCCGCGCGGCGCGCAGGGAATCGTGCCGCTGCCGTAGTCGCGTGTGCGGGCGCCGACGCAGAGAACCGGCGCCCACACAGGCTTCACACCCCGGTGAGCGCGGCGTGCGTGCTGTGCCGCCGGCCTGCCCAGGCGCGCTCTCACCAGTACGCGTAGCGATGCAATCCAAGGCGACGGCAAAGCGCCCGCATCCAGCGCATTCACGCCTGTCCGCGGTCGATCGGGTCTGCGGTGCTGCGGTCGCGCCAATCACCGGGATCGGGTGACACCTGCTCACCTTCCCCTCGGCAAGCCTGGTAGTCAGCCGCCTCCCGGCAGGAATTTCAGCACTGGTTCGACAGGGGCGAGCCCGCCCGGGCGCGCTGCCCAGCCGACCCCAACCGAACGGAGATCCTCGGTGAGCACCGAGCAGCGAAAGAACCTCGAAGCAATCCTGCGACAGTCAGCCTTCCCGGCCGGCAGCGACGTGAGCGAGCAGCGGCGGCTGCTCCGCGAGCTGATATCGGCGCAGCCGCTGCCCGCCGACGTGACCGTGACCGCAGCCGCACTGGGCGGCGTCCCGACCGCCGAGATCACAGTCGACGGAATCCAGCCTCGCCATAGTGTCCTGTACTTCCATAGCGGCGTGTACGTACTGGGGGACGCCTTCCTCGTCGCTGACCTGGCCTCGCAGGTTGCCCGGCGGACGCGCGCCAAGGTCATCTCCGTCGACTACCGGCTCGCCCCGGAGCACCCGTACCCGGCGGCGGTCGATGACGCTCTTGCCGCCTACGAAGCCCTGCTGCGAAACGGCACCGCTGCTGCGGACATCGCCTTCGCGGGAGAGTCCGCCGGCGGCGGGCTCGCCGTCGCCACCCTGGTCAACGCCCGAGACCACGGGCTGCCCTTGCCAGCGGCGGCCTTCGTCATGTCACCGTACGCCGATCTCACCCTGGCCGGGACGACCATGGAAACCAAGGGCGCGGTCGACCTGCTGATGAGCCGGGAAAACCTCCAGTCCCGTGTCACCGACTACACGGCGGGACAAGACCCTGCTCTCGGCCTCATCAGCCCCATATTCGCTGACCTGTCCGGCCTGCCGCCCCTGATCATCCAGGCCGGAAGTCACGAGGTTCTCCTCGATGACGCCGTCCGCCTCGCGCGACAAGCCGCCATCGCCGACGTCGAGGTCACCCTCGACGTCACTCCCGGGGTGCCGCACGTCTTCCAAACCTTCTACCCGATCCTCGACGAAGCGGCCGCCGCACTGGACAGAGCCGGACAGTTCCTGTCGGAACATCTCGCCAGCCCAGAACGCGTCACCGCATAGCGAAAGGCAGAACGCAAAGGATGACGGACCTAAGAACGAATCGAGGCCGGCTCCGGGGACCCGCCGGAGCCGGCCACCCGATGAGCCGATCGCCCCGGACCCCTTGAGCCGCGCCTGGTCCCGGTGATTTCGCTGACCAGAGTCTCGCAGACCGGTGAATCACCTGGATCAGATGAGGATTGCTCACCGGCCTAGTCAGAAGAATGCGGACTGACCGTAAAGTACTCATTACCCGGGAGATATCCATGCCATCGTTTCGTCAGGCCCGTGGCGCCGGCTCGAGCCCGAGAGGCGACCTGATGTCAACCTTCGCGCTCGGCCGGATGCTGGTCCGGCGGTCAGGGTACGGTGCGATGCAACTCGCCGGCCCGTTCGCCTTCGGGACGCCACCTGACCGCGCCTCGGCCATCAGCGTGCTCCGCGCCGCGGCCGCCGGCGGGGTCGATCACATCGACACGGCCCAGTACTACGGCCCCGGCGTCGTCAACGACCTGATCCGCGAAGCGCTCTGCCCCTACCCCGCCGGGCTGGCGATCGTCAGCAAGGTCGCGGTCCGGCCAGACGACGGCGGTGCCGCCCGCCGGTTCGACGATCCGGGGCAGCTGCGCGAGGGTATCGAGGACAACCTGCGCAGCTTGCGGGCCAGCCAGCTGGCGGCGGTCAACCTCCGGCTGCCCGGTGACGGGCGGGTCGACGCGCGGTTCGATGACCAGCTGGCCGCGCTGGTGGCGGCACGCGAGGAGGGCCTGATAGCCGGGGTTGGCCTCAGCAATGTCAGCCTCGGCCAGCTACGGCACACCGTGGCAGGAACCGACATCGTGTGCGTGCAGAACCTGTTCCACCTCGCCGACCGCCGCGGGGCTCCTCTTCTTGCAGAGTGCCTCGGCCGTGGCATCGCGTTCGTGCCGTTCTGCCCGCTCGGCTGGCCGCGCGGCCAGGACAACCCCGTGCTCACCAGCCCGGTCGTCATCCAGACAGCCGCCCGCCTCGGTATCACCCCGGTGCAGGTCGCGCTCCAGTGGCTGCTGCAGCTGGCGCCCAACGTGCTTCTTATCCCCGGGACCGGCTCTGTCGCCCACCTGCGGGAGAACCTGGCGGCCGAAGGCGTCACGCTCGACGACGAAGCGCTGCGCCAATTGGACGCCGTGGCGCCATGGCCAGACGATCCGTCTCGAGTGGTATGAGGCCATGACCACCGCACTGGTTTCGCCGGTCCGGTCGAACACCCCACGTCGAGGCTGAGCCGGGCGGCGTACCCGAGGTAAAGAAACCACGGTGACTGATTTAGTGGCACCGGACGGTAAACCGAGTGCCGTTGCCAATTGGCTCAATTCGTGAGCTGTTCCACCAGGAGGCTTACCGGGAAGTACATGCGCAGTCGGCTGATCTTATCGTCCCGCAGGTCGTAGACGACGGAGTACGGGACCCGGACGGCCCGGCCGGTGGGCTGAACGCCGGCGAACTCGCCCGTATGAGTGCCGACGAAATCCGCTTCGATCGCCGCTTTGCCTCCATCCACCAGCAGGTTCTTTAGCTCCGCATGCGCGTCGAACGCGTTCCGGTGGAGGTTGCGGACGAACTGCGTAACCGCCTCTCGTCCGTCGGCCCGCCGGTCGGTTCCCTGGATGGTGGCGACGACGTCGTCGGTGAAGTGGACAGAGTAGTCGGCGGTGCGCTTGAACAGCGCGTCGAGGTATTCCTGCATCACCTGGCGCTCTTTACCCATACGACACGCCTTCCTTGTTCTTGTCATTGGGCCATGCGACGGGAAGGGCCGCTGAATACCCTGGCCGGGAACACAAATGACGGCACGAGGATAACCGCTCCGGACGAGGTCCGCGAGCCCCCAGCCCCGGTGATCTGCGGCCTCAGTCACCAGGTCCACGCCGACCGCTGCGGCCAGGCCGTCTCGAAGCCTGGAGTCGTCAGGCTCCGGGACCTCAGCTCGTCAAGCTGACGAACATGCCGGGCTCGTAGGAGCCCCCCTCTGAAACGGGCAACACAACCGGCACCGCCGGCGCCTTACGGCCCGCCCGCGCCACACCAGCCCAGCAGTCGGTGTTTGATAGTAGAAGCCGGAGGTGCGGGAGGCTGCCTCGCTGGCGTGAGATCAGGCCGGCCGTCATCACGCTCACCGGCACGTCACCTTCGTCCCGCACCTTGCCGCATCTTCATCCTGTACACAGCCGGTCAACGAGTCCCGCCGGAACGGTTCCGGGCCGAGAATCGGCTCGGCGCTGACCGGCCCGGCGAGCTTCCGCGATCGGCGGCGATTTCGCGCCGGGCGCGGGGTCTATACATATGGACCAGTACGTCGCTGGTATGCGCGCGGGAAAGTTCGAGGTAACGGATGACGGTCAGCGAGGATTTCACCGGTCTCACGGGGGGGTTCCGGGGTGAGTTGCTGGCTCACTGTTACCGGATGCTGGGCTCGGCCGGGGAGGCCGAGGACCTGGTGCAGGAGACGTACCTGCGGGCGTGGCGGTCTTTTGACGGGTTTGAGGGCCGTTCGTCGGTGCGGACCTGGCTGTACCGGATCGCGACCAACGTGTGCCTGACCGCGATCGAGCGGCGCAGCCGGCGGCCGCTGCCGTCCGGGCTGGGCGGTCCGGCGGAGGACCCGGACGCGCCGGTCGTTGCGGGTCTGGATGTGCCGTGGCTGCAGCCGTTTCCCGGCGCGCCGGCGGCTGCCGAACGCGGGGATCCGGCGGCGGTGGCGGTGTCGCGGGCGGATATCCGGCTGGCCTTCGTCGCGGCGCTGCAGTACCTGTCGGCCCGCCAGCGCGCGGTACTGATCTTGCGGGACGTGCTGGACTGGCCGGCTGCCGAGGTGGCGGTTCTGCTGGGCACGACGACGACCGCGGTGAACAGCGGGCTGCGGCGGGCCCGCGCCCAGCTGGCCCGGGCGCTGCCGGCCGAAGACGAGCTCGCCGAGCCCAGCGAACCGGACCGGCGGGCGCTGCTGGACCGGTTCGCCGCGGCGCTGCAGAACGCTGACGCAAGCGCGCTGGCCGAGTTGCTGCGCGAGGATGCCAGCCTGGAGATGCCCCCGGCGCTGACCTGGTTCACCGGCCGGCACGCCGTGGCCCGCTTTGCCGGCTCGCACCTTCTCACCGGCCCCGGACGGCTCCGGCTGGTTCCGGTCACCGCGAACGGGCAGCCCGCGTTCGCGGTCTACCAGCACGAACCAGACGGGGAATACCGCGCGCACGCCGTCCTGGTGCTCACGCTCACCACGACGGGCATCGCCCGGATCGTCGCCTTCCAGGACCCCGGCCTGTTCGGATCGTTCGACCTGCCACAGGAGTACCCTGCCGCCGGGCCGCCGCCGGGGCAGGGCCCGACGGCCGGCTCGTGGCCCCGCTGAGCCCAGGCGGGCCGAGCGGCGGACCGCCGTCGGGGACCGTGCGCTGATCGCGAGCATGGTTGCGGTAACCGGAGCCATCGAGATCACCGTCCATGGCTGGGACATCTCGGTCGCATACGGCGCCCGCCGGCCGGTCCCGCCGGGCCTGCCGGCCGTCTTGCTGCCGATCGCCCCGCTGCTCATCACCCCAGGCACCCGGCCTGGCATGTTCGCCGACCCGGTTCGGCTGCCCGGCCCGGCCTCCCTCGGCAACCAGCTCGCCGCCTTCCTCGGCCGCCAGCAGCGGCCCGCGGCCGCGACCGGGCCCGGCGGCGGCTAAACCGGGCACGCCGCGCAGGCCGGTCCGCGGCGATTCCCGCGAATCCGGCTGGTCTATATCAGTAGGCCGCCAGCAAGCGGCGCGGAACCACGAGAACACGGCAGAACTGGAGTAATAACCATGACAATCGCCGACAAGACGGTACTGGTGACCGGGGCCAACCGCGGCATCGGCCAGGCGCTGGTCACCGAAGCCCTGTCCAGGGGCGCCAACCGGGTATACGCCGGGACGCGCCAGCCGCTGGCCCACCCGGACCAGCGCGTCACGCCCCTGACCCTCGACGTGACCAGCCCCGAGCAGATTCAGGCAGCTGCCGATCAGGTCGAATCTCTGGACATCCTCGTCAACAACGCCGGCATTGCGGTTTTCGATGACCTCCGCGATCGCGCCGTGCTCGATCAGCACCTCGCCGTCAACCTCTTCGGCACCTACGGCGTGATCCAGGCGTTCCTGCCGGCGCTGACCCGGTCCCGGGGAGCCATCGTCAACAACGTGTCAACGATGGCCGTCGCCCCCTTGCCGCTCACTCCCGCTTATGCGATCTCGAAAGCGGCCGCGTTCAACCTGACCCAGTCGCTGCGTGCCCTTCTGGCCGGACGGGGCGTGCGGGTGCACGCCGTCCTGACCGGCCCCACCGACACCGACATGACCCGGGGCTTCGACATATCCAAGGCCTCCCCCGAGTCCGTCGCGCGGGCCATCTTCGACGGGGTGGACAACGGGGAAGAGGACATCTTCCCCGACCCCGCGTCACAGTCCCTGGCCGAGAGCTGGCGCAGCGGGGCCGTCAAGGCGCTCGAGCGCGAGAATGCGGCGTTCGCAACGGCAGAGCCCGACGCGGCATAGCCAAACAGAGGGACGCCGACTCGGCGCGGCAGCCAGGCGTACCGGCTCAGGAATGCACGCGGAAAACGCGAAAAGGAGACAAGACGCGATGACGGATCACAAGGTGGTCAACGGTGAGGAATGGCAGTCCGCTCGTGAGGAGCTGCTTCAGCGCGAGAAGGAGCACACCCGGATGGCGGACGAACTGGCACGCCAGCGTCGCGAGCTGCCCTGGGTCGCGATCGAGAAGGAGTACCGGTTCGACACCGACGACGGGACGCGGCTGCTGGCGGAGCTCTTCGACGGCCGCTCACAGCTCCTGATCTACCACTTCATGTTCGGACCGAGCTACCACGCCGGGTGCCCGGTCAACTCGTCGATGGCCGATGGCCTGGACGGCCTGCTGCCGCACCTTCATGCCCGCGACGTGACCCTGCTGCTCGTCTCGCAGGCTCCGCTGGCGAAGTTGCAGGCCTACAAGCAGAGGATGGGCTGGAGCCTGCCCTGGGTCTCGTCGGCGAACACGGACTTCAACTTCGACTTCGGCGCCTCCTACGCGGAGGAGCAAGTGCGTTCATGGGGCCTCGACGAGGATGCGCTGCCGCCGATCGTGGCTCAGAACGCAGCAGCGACCGGGACCGACGTCCCCGGATACCTGTCGGAATCACCGGCGGTGACCGCCTTCGCGCTCCAGGACGGCGCCGTCTGCCAGACCTATGCGGCCACGGCACGCGGGGTCGAGTTCCTGATGGGCTACTACCCGATCCTCGACCGCGCGCCGAAGGGGCGCGACGAGGACGATGCGTTCCAGACCTGGATCCGCCGCCATGACGAATACGTCTAAGGCATCGGAGGAGATCGTGGCGAAATCGGCTCCCGACGAGACCAGCGACTTCAACACCAAGATCATCGACGAGTTCCGGGGGAACGAGGGACACGTCGGCGGGCCATGGGCCGGCACCACGCTGATTCTCATCCACCACATCGGCGCCAGGTCCGGGACCGAGCGCGTCACCCCGCTGGGCTGTTCCCGGCAGGGCGACGGCCGCTTCGCGATCGTCGCCTCCAACGGCGGGTCGCCAGCCCACCCGGACTGGTACTACAACCTCAAGGCCAACCCAAGGATCAAAGTCGAGGTAGGTGCCCAGACGTTCACGGTGCTGGCGGAGGAGCTGGACAGCACCGCCCGCGCCAGGCTGTGGCCGAAACTGGTCGCCGAGTATCCTTCCGTCGGCGAATACCAGACCACGGCCACGCGGCAGATTCCGGTGTTCATGCTGACCCGCCAGGACTGACCTGCGACGAGAACGGCCCGCTCGCCGCGTCGGGCAGTCCGCGCGGATCGTGTCAGCGGTACATGACGACCGCGTTCCCTCCGCCCCGCAGCCCACCACGACCGTCCAGGGACCGGTACCGGGCGAACCCGGCGACCGACCACTGCGGCGCCGGGTGCCGCGCGCCGCTGCGGGCAGGCCCGGCCCGCCCGGGTACTAGCCGGGCCGCTGGCCGTCCTTCGCCGGCGCCGCCTTCACGCCGGCTTCAGATCCGAGGACTGCCGCCGTCGTCCCTGACGCGCTGCCTTCCATACTCGCGCGCGACGCAGACGACGAGCCGGCGCGCTGACAAGCCGATCAGACAGGAATTGCATTCCTCAGACTGGCTGTACACCCGGAACTCACACCGTTATTTTTCGCCGGGAACGTCGAGGTGATGGGTGCCTATCTGCCGGCGGCGCCCTGTCTTTATCGATCCCCGAGCTGGCCGGCGCGCAGGAGATCGTTCACCGGTGGTGGACTTCATCAACGGCCTGGCCCGGCCTGGCTTCCGCAATCCTTCACTCACAGTGACGAGCCACGCTGGCCCAGGTTATCGGCGTGCCGGAAGGGCCGGTCACTTTGTACTTTTGCAGAAATTTCGCAGGCGTTGATCTTGCGATATTGGGTTCTATTTACCAATATGTTACGTGCTCTGTACAACGAGGGGAGCCGAGCCTTCGTAGCTATTCAGCAAGCATCAACGTCGTGCTGTGACGCGGCTGTGAGTCATCTTTGCTGTTCGTCTTTTTCGGGAAGCTCGTCAGCGTGGCGCAGTATGACCTTCCACTCGCCGTTTTCACGGCGGTAGGCCTGGGTGCAGCGCAGTGTCCTGGGCTGCGGCTGATCACCGGCGTGACGGGTCATGTGCTCCAGATCGACGGTGCAGGCGAGGTTATCGCCGACGACCGTCACGATGTTCTCCGCGGCGCGATCGGTGGCCTTGATGCCGGCGGCGGCCCAGTCGAGCCGCGCGCTGACCTGTTCCCAGCCTCGTTCGTAACCGCCGAACGCGCCCATGATCACCACGTCATCGGCGTGTGACCAGAGTGCCTTGAAGGGTTCGGGCCGTCCTTCGACCAGGTCGCCCAGGGCCTGCTGGCACCGGAAGATGAAACGGTCCCAGTCGCTGTCCACGGGTAGATGATGCCAAGGCGCGCAGGTGACCGGAAGCCTTGCGCGGGACCCGCGCTGGATTGCGTTATCCCGATGGTTCGAGACCGGGCGGTAGCCAGGCGTGGCCGTGGAAGAGATCCCGGAGGGCGTCGAGTTTGCTGCGGTCCCATTTGGCGGCGGTGGACAGGCAGGACTGGACGATCGCGAAGTCGGCGAGTCCTTGCAGGGTGCGCCAGCAGCCTCCGGAGCTGCGCTGCTGGACCTTGACCGGCCGGATGGTCCTTTCGGCCTCGTTGTTGGTGAAGATGTCCAGGTCGGGGCGGGTGGCGAAGCGGAGGATCAGGTCCTCGAAGTGCAGGAACCGGCGGGCGATGCGGCGGCCGTCCTTCGCGGTGGCGGTGCGACGGTACAAGTTGGCGGCGAGCCCGTCCGCGGCGAGTGCCCGGTAGCGGGTGACCAGGTTCTCCAGGGCATCAGCGTCGAGGGCGGACTGCCCGGCCTGGCGGGCGGCGGCCGCGGCGTCGCGGGCCTGGACGAGCAGGGATGCCATGCGCTCTGCCCAGTCCTGCTGGCCGGGCTCGAAGTCGTACAGGCTTTTCAGATCCCGCAGCAGATGGGCTCCGCACCAGGCGTGCAGCGCGTCCGTCAGGTGCTCATACCCGGCGTAGCCGTCCCGGACGATGATCCCGGTATAGCCGGGCAGCACGCCGCCGGCGTCGATCGCCTCCGCCGAGCGGTCCCCGGTATGCATGCGGGTCAGGTACGCGGTGCAGGCCAGGTGCACGTACCGGGTGCCGCCGGACGCGCGGGCCGGAGTCTCATCCGCGTGCACCGCCTGGGCCGTCTTCAGCAGCTCCCGCACGCGATCCATGAACCCGCTGGCCTCCACCAGCGCGGCGGCCTTCCCGCGGACGCCGGCCATCCATCCCGTCGAGACCGCAACCCCCGCGAGCTGGCACAACAGCACCGTGGACCGCCAGATGGGGATGTGATGCCCGCAGGTCAGGTTCGCGGCCTGCGCGTGCGCCTCCGGGCCGAAGCTGGCCCGGGCCCGCACGCGCGGCGGCAACTCGCCCTCGGTCACCGTCCCGCAGCACGGGCACGCCTTGGCCTGCGCCACGTACTCGGTCACCGTCGGCGCGGGCGCCGGCCGGATGTCGGTGACCTGGTGACGACGCTGCGCCAGCACGCCCGCGCCAGCCAGGTCCTTCCCGCAGCCCCGGCAGGCGGCCGGCGGGAACCAGCACCGCTCATCGGGGTCATCGACCAGGCGCATCGTCGTCCCCGGATCACCCGGCTGCCTCCCCGGCCGCCGCTTTCCCCGCTCCCGCAGCGACCGGTCCTTGCCCCTCTTCCCATACGGGCTGTCCGATGAGGGGGGCCGCGAGGACGTGAACGAATCCCTCCCGGCCTGCCGCTCCAGCTGCTCCACCCGGGCCGCCAGCTGCTCATCCCGCGCAGTCAGCTCCGCCACCCGGACGGACAGCTCAGCAATGAGCCGGTACGCCTCCGCGAGCCGCGTCGCCAGCTCGGCATGCGGCAACGCTGCCAGCTCCTCCGCAGAAGGAACCCCCGGCACATCGGACACGACAAGCAATCATCGTCATCCCGGCCCGTCAGTCAACTACCCGCCACGGCCTGCCGCGACCCGACAGGCGGCCCCGCCAAATGACCAGCTATAACGCCACGACGCTTGCTGAATAGCTACGAGCCTTCGGCATCGCCCGCGGTCACGGCGGCAGGCCGACTGTCTCGGGCCGATAAGTCACGAAGGAGCAATCAGCATGAGCACTTGGTGTTCGCTGCGGCGGCTGCGGCTGTCCGTAGCGCTGTTGGCGGTCGGGGTGGCCGCCGGATTAGTGCTGCCAGCCACGGCCGCCGTGGCGGGCCAGCACGGCTCGCCGGGGATGTCACAGACCCCGCTGCCCGTCCGGGACGGGTCGGCGCGGGATCGTGGCCCGTACAACCCTTCTCAGACCATCCGGCTGGCCATCGGCCTGAAGCCCCCAAACATGACCGCTGAGCAGCAGTTCCTTCGTGAACTTCAGACCAAGCACTCACCGTTGTTCCACCGGTTCCTGACCCCGGCGGCCTGGACCGCCCGCTTCGGCCCGAGCGCTGCCGCGCAGAATGCGGTGGTCTCCTGGGCCAGGGGAGCCGGCCTGTCCGTGACGCACCTGTACTCGAACCGCCTGGTCGTCGACCTGGCCGGGTCGGTCGGCGCGATAGAGAAGGCGCTCGGTGTCCAGATCAGCAAGTACCGGCTCCGCGGCAAGACCTTCTTCGCCAACAACCACGACGCGGTGCTTCCGGCGTCGCTAACGCACGTCGTGGAATCGGTGGAGGGCCTGTCCGACCTGCAGACCATGTTCCCCGCCTCGCGCACGGCGCACGAGTCCGCCAGCCCCGCGTACGTGCCGGGTCCCGTCGCCGCCCTGGGCGCCCACGCGGCGGCCAACGGCAGCCGCGCCAAGCTGCGCGCGGCGCTACGGGCTACCGCCGCCGGGAAGCACCGGAGCGCCCACGGCCCGAAGGTGCACATCACCGACGGTGCCTACGACCCGACGGACATCTACAGCTCCCAGGCGTACGACTACAACGCGCTCTATGACCAGGGCCACTGCTGTAACCCGCTGGCTAATGCGGGCAGCTCGCCGGCCCAGTCGTCGATCGCCATCGCCACCTTCGGCTCTCAGCAGATCAGCGATATGACCGGATTCCAGAGCCAGTACCCGTATCTCGCCTACAACGTCCAGGAGGTGAACATCGACGGCACCCCGGCGTGCTGCGACGCCGAGGGGACCATGGACATGGAGTGGTCCACCGCCATGTCCAACAGCTTCGGCTCGTTCCAGGACACCGCCAAGGTGTACCTCTACGACGGCGCCAACTTCAACGACGCCACGTTCACCGACATGTACAACCAGATGGTCACCGACAACGCCGCCCGGGTGTTCAGCACGAGCTGGAGCTGTACCGAGTTCTTCGGCTGCAACTCCTCGGAGATGAGCACCAGGGACGCCATCTTCAGCGAGATGGTCGGCCAGGGATGGACCCTCGTCGCGGCTTCGGGAGACCGGGGCGCCTACGACGACTGTTCCCACCTGGCGGTCAGCTTTCCGGCGTCCGACCCGAACGTGGTCGGCGCGGGCGGGACGGAGCTGAGCCTGAGCTCCGGGCCGGTCTACGACGGCGAGGTCGCCTGGTCCGGCGGACCGGACGGTTGCAGCTCCAACGACGGTGGCAGCGGCGGCGGCTGCAGCTCGGAGTTCTCCGCCCCCTCGTTCCAGTCCGACCAACCGTGTGGCAGCGGGTCGCGGGCCGTCCCGGACATCTCGCTGAACGCGGACTGGTTCCACGCCCCGCAGAACATCTACTTCGAAGGCGCCCTGAGCGGGAACGGCGGGACCAGCATCGTCGCACCGGAACTGGCCGGGTTCTTCGCCCAAGAGGATTCATACCTCCTGGCCGAGGGCAGCATCTGCGGGTCGGGCTCGTCTGCGTGCGCTCCCATGGGGAACGCCAACTTCCCGCTCTACGAGACGGCGCTCGACGGCGCGCCGCACAATCCCTACTACGACATCACCTCCGGCTGCAACAGCAACGACGTTGGTACCGGGTACTGCGCGGGCACCGGCTACGACCTGGTGACCGGGTGGGGCTCGGCCAACATGCTGCAGCTTGCCTGGGCGTTCAACTGGCACCTGCTGGCCGATGACGGCCGCCCGGTCGTCACGTTCTCCGGGCCGGTAGCCAGCCACTGGTACAACACCGACCAGACGATCGGGATCAACGTCGCCGATACGGGCGGCGGATTCCCGGCCAGCGGTGTCGCCGGGTTCAGCGACGCCTGGAACACCGACCCCGGCGATCCCACCACCGAGGCGACGCCAGGCTCTGGCAACTCGTTCTATAACGGCCCTGAGTTCGTGAACGCCACGAGCGGCTCCCTGGACCTGGCGGCGGAGGGGCAGGGGTGCAACACGGCCAACGTCGAGTCCTGGGACAACATGGGCCTGCAGTCCGGTGACGTCACCGACGGCCCGCTGTGCTACGACTCGGTGCCGCCGAAGATCACCTCGGCGCCCACCGTCAAGCTCAAGAACAACGTCGGCCCGGTCAAGTCGACGGTCCCGGTCACCGTCCAGTGGAAGGACACGGACGCGACGAGCGGCGTCAACCACTCCACGCTCTACCAGAGCAAGGACGGCGGCGCCTACACCAAGGTCGCCACCACCACGGCCCAGAGCACCACGCGCGACCTCACGCCCGGGCACACCTACCAGTTCAAGGTCACCGCGACCGACAACGCTGGCAACATCAGCGCCGGCAAGTCGGGCAGCAGCTACAAGCTGTCGCTGATCCAGGAGAACTCGGGCGCGGTCAAGTACTCGACCGGCTGGACGCGGCAGAAACTCACCGGCGCCAACGGCGGCTCCGTCGAGTACGCCACCGCGGCCGGGAAGACGGCGACACTGTCCTTCACCGGCGTCCAGGCCGCGTGGATGTCCACCCAGGGCCCCACGCGGGGATCGGCTTCCGTCAAGCTGGACTCCGGGACCGCCACGACCATCAGCACCCATGCCAGCTCGCCCAAGACCGCGGAGATCGTCGATGTGGTCTCGGGCTCGCCTGGCTCGCACAAGCTGGTCGTCAAGGTGCTCGGCACATCGGGTCATCCGCAGGTCGACATCGACGCCTTCATCGTTCTGGCTGGATAGCAGCACAACCGAAGGCCAGGGCCGGCGCATAGCGCTGGCGGGCCCTGGCCGGCGCGGCCTGGCGGCGGCGTGCACTCGCTCGGATGCCAAGGGCGGTTGCCGGTGACGGGACCACCCGGTTGTTGCAGTTCGGGGTTGCAGTGTCCGTCCACCAGCGTCTGCCGGTGTCTGCAGATGCGCCATGACCTGACCAGAAGACCATAACCGGCGCCGGATAGAGCGTATTAGCGAAGTGATAATCCGCTGGTCTGATTTGCATGCGAGTCCCGCTATACAGCGGCAGCAGCAGCTGCTCCTGGCTGCCGGGCTCTGTGAGCGGGTGACGGATCCAGGGTCGATGTCGCTTGGCTTGCTTCCCGGGGTCGAGGATGATGTCATCAACGCTGCCTGTGTGTGCGCCCCTTTCGGGCCGGAATTCCGCCGTTGAAACATGCCCGGATGGTGCGGCTGGAATGCGCTGAAGACTGACGATAGAGCGTCCGGCTTGTCGCGCCGGCGGGTTAGAGCATGAGGATGAGCATGTAGCCCATGGTGATGCTCATCGCGATCTTGCCGAAAGCGGCGAGCGCGGGCGCGAGCGCGGGCTTGCCGACCGGTTCGCTGTGCCGGGTAACGCTGGCGGCGTGTCGGGTGATGCTGGCGGCTGGCGCGGCGAGGGCGCCGCCATGATAGTGAAGGGGCGCGGCCGCCGGGACGGCCGCGGCCGGCTGCGGCTCGCGGCTCCTGCCCGGGTCTGCTGTGGTGGCTCTGGCCCGGACCAGGGTTGCCAGCCGGTCGGTGGTCCACATGATGTAGCCGAGCATGAACAGCGCGAGGACGACCGCGAGCGCCGGGAAGCTGCCCGCTGGGCTGGCGGATGCGGTCATGCCGGCCATCGTCATCCCGCTGCCCGCCCGCTGGGGGCTCGCATCACGAAGCGGCAGGAGCATGTAGACCATCGCGATGCATTCGATCAGGTGGGGCACCGGGAAGCGGCAGCGTGTGCTGCCGGGGATGCCGGGGCCAGGGGCGCCGGTGGCGTGCCAGCCGAACCACGCTGCCCAGATGCCGAAAACGGCTGCCCACGCGCGGCCGGGCAGCACGTTGAGCTGCGGGACGAGCATCCCCGCCATCGCGGCGCCCATCACCGCGTGAAGCGCGTCGGCATCGAGTTCGGTTGCCCGGCTCCGCAGCCGGGAGACGGCCAGGCGGCTGGCGCAATAGGCGGCGGTCACGATCATGAGGGCCGCGAAGGCGCCTGCTAGCCAGGACGGCCCGGCCATGTCAGTGCCCTGCCGGGGAGCTGCCCGGCAGGAACCAGTTCTCATGGCGGCGCATAATGGCACGAGGCTAATGGGATGGCCGCAGCCCGCGCAAGCGTGAAAGCATTCCGGTAAACCCCTCTTATGGTTTCCGCAAACCCCACCGGGGTATGGCGGGAACCCCCGGATGGTATGCGGTGAACCCCGGCCGGGTATCGGCGCGGCAAATACCAGCGCTAAAAGGCCGCCCGGTATTGCGGCGGCTTTCGGTGGTGGGTAGATTTCCGGTGCGGCAGCACCTGCCGGTGCTCGCCGGTGCCAGCAGCACGACCCGCCCGGCATGAGTCTCGCGTGCTGGGCAACGGTGCCCTGCGGGGCGGCTGGCCGGTCCGGGCTGGAGGGCGGCTTTACAGTGTCATCGGCGGCGGTCACGGGCGAGGCGTCATCGGCGCCCCGCGAGGTTGACCTTTCGGTCCGGGGGATGACGTGTGCCGCGTGCGCGGCCCGGGTGGAGAAGAAGCTCAACGCGATTGACGGCGTCTCGGCGACGGTGAACTTCGCCACCGAGAGGGCAACGGTCACTGTCCCGGCGTCGGTACCGGTGCGGCGGCTGGTCGAGGCGGTCGAGCAGGCGGGTTACGGCGCTGACGTGGCCGGTGACGGCGCGGGCGAGGCGGGTGAGGACGGCCTGGATGCGGCGCGCGTCATCTATCTGCGGAACAGGCTGGTCGTGGCGCTGGTGTTCTTCATCCCGCTGAGTGACCTGTCGGTGCTGCTGTCGCTGTTCCCGTCAACGCGGTTCCCGGGCTGGCAGTGGGTGCTGGTGGCGCTGGCCGCGCCGGTGGTGATCTGGGCGGCCTGGCCGTTCCACCAGGCCGCGCTGCGGAACGCCCGGCACGGCTCGGTCTCGATGGACACGCTGGTGTCGCTGGGTATCACGGCGGCAACTGGCTGGTCGCTGTATGCGATGTTCGTTCTGGACCGGGGCCAGGCGCGGCTCAGCGCCTGGTACCTGCTGCTGCATGCCTCCGGCGGCGGCATCTACCTGGAGGTCGCCGCGTCGGTGACGACGTTTTTGCTGGCGGGCCGGCTGTATGAGGCCAAGGCGCGGCGGGACGCCGGGGACGCGATGCGGGAGCTGGCCGCGGCGGGCGCGAGGGACGCGTGCGTGCTGCAAGCCGACGGCACCGAGCGCCGGATCCCGGTCACCGAACTGCGCGCGGGACAGCGGTTCGTGGTGCGGCCCGGCGAGCGGATCGCCGCCGACGGGCAGGTGGAGTTCGGCCAGTCGGCGGTGGACCGCAGCATGATGACCGGGGAGTCGGTGCCGGCCGAGGTCGCCGAGGGCGACGCCGTGACCGCGGGCACGGTGGTGGCGGCGGGCAGGCTGGTCGTGCGCGCGGTCAAGGTGGGCAGTGATACCCAGCTCGCGCACCTGGTCGCTCTGGTGGAGCAGGCGCAGTCGCAGAAGGCCGCGATCCAGCGGCTCGCCGACCGGATCTCGGCTGTCTTCGTTCCCGCGGTGCTGGTGGCCTCGGTCCTGACGCTGGCCGGCTGGCTGCTGGCCGGCAGTACCGCGGAGCATGCGTTCAGCGCCGCCCTGGCGGTCCTGATCATCGCCTGCCCGTGCGCGCTAGGCCTGGCGACCCCGGCGGCGCTGATGGTGGCCTGCGGGCGGGGCGCCCAGCTGGGGATCTTCATCAAGAGGTATGAGGCGCTGGAGTCCTCGCGCGCGGTTGACACCGTGCTGCTGGACAAGACCGGAACGGTCACCGCCGGGGTGATGACCGTGACCGGAGTCCGAGCCGGCGGCGGGACCAGCCGGGAGGTCCTGCTCCGGTACGCCGGCGCGGTGGAACAGGCGTCGGAACATCCGGTGGCCGCGGCAATCAGCAAGGCAGCGCGCGCGGAACTCGGCTGCCTGCCGCAGGCGGCCGGGTTCGCGGCCGTGCCAGGGCTGGGGGCACGCGGGTCGGTGGATGGCCTGGAGGTGATCGTCGGCCGCGAGAGCCTGTTCCGGCGGCTGGGCATGACGGTCCCGGTAACGGTGGCAGAGCAGTGCCGCCGGTGGGAGCAGGGGGGCCGCACCACGGTGCTGGCCGGGTGGGACGGCCGCGCGCGGGGAGCGGTCGCGGTCGCCGATACGGTCAAGCCGTCCGCCGCCGCGGCCGTCGCCGGATTGCGGCGGCTGGGGCTGCGCACCGTTCTGCTGACCGGAGACAGCCCGGCTACCGCCCGGGCGGTAGCGGCCGAGGCCGGTACCGACGAGGTGATCGCCGGGGCGCTGCCCGATCACAAGGTCACCGTGATCAGGGACCTGCAAGCCCGCGGTCACCGGGTCGCCATGGTCGGCGACGGGGTCAACGACGGGCCCGCCCTGGCCGCGGCCGACCTCGGGCTGGCGCTGGGCACCGGCACCGACGTGGCGATCAGCGCCGCGGACATGATCTTGCTGCGGGACGACCTCGGCGCCGTCCCGGACGCGATCGCGCTGGCTCGCGGTACGCTCGCCACGATCCGGGGCAACCTTGCCTGGGCGTTCGGTTACAACATCGCGGCGATCCCGCTTGCGGCCGCCGGCTTCCTCAACCCCCTGATTGCGGGAGCGGCCATGGCCGCCTCCTCCGCCTTCGTCGTAGCCAACAGCGTGCGGCTGCGGCGGTTCGGGCACCCGGCCGGAGCGGGACGGCCGGGGGTACCTGCTGGCGCCGTTGAACCAGCTGAAGCAGAGGAGCAGATGGCGTTATGCCGGGGATGAACTCCGGGGTCAATGTCAACGACCCCGTCGTGGTGGCGGCGTTCAAGTCGACGCTGCTGCATCAGGGGATCATCGCGCTGCTGATCTTCACGGTGCTGGGACTGACCTGGATCAGCGTGCGGGCGTGGCTGCCTATGGCAGCCCAGCCAGGCTCGGCGACCGCGGGCGGGCCGCCCGCCGCCGCCGAGCCCGCCTGGCGGCAGCTGCTGCGGGTCGGCTTCGGCCTCATCTGGGTCTTCGACGGGATCTTGCAGGCCCAGCCGAAGATGGCAATCGGCCTGCCGTCGCAGGTGATCCAGCCCACGGCGGCGAGCTCGCCGCACTGGGTGCAGCAGGTGGTGAACTGGGCCGGGACCAACTGGTCCTATCACCCGATGCAGGCCGGGGCCTCGGCGGTGTGGATCCAGGTCGGGATCGGCGTCTGGCTGCTAGCCGCGGCGCGGGGCCGCTGGTCCCGGCTGGCCGGGGTAGCCAGCGTCGGCTGGGGACTGGTGGTCTGGGTCTTCGGCGAGTCATTCGGCGGTATCTTCGCCCCTGGCCTGACCTGGCTGTTCGGTGCCCCGGGCGCGGCGGGAATCTACTGCGTGGCCGGTGCGCTGATCGCGCTGCCCGAGCGGATGTGGCACAGCCCGCGGCTCGGGCGGGCGATCCTGGCCGGACTGGGCCTGTTCCTGGTCGGGATGGCGGTGCTGCAGGCCTGGCCGGGACGCGGATTCTGGCAGGGGATCTCCCACGGGCAGCCAGGCACCCTGGCCGGCATGACCGGGTCGATGGCGCAGACGCCGCAGCCGCGCTTCCTGTCCGGGTGGGTCAATGCCTTCACCGGCTTCGATGAGGCGCACGGGTTCGCGGTCAACCTGTTCGCCGTGGTCGCTCTGGCAGTGATCGGCGGGATCTTCCTGACCGGCCGCCCGCGGCTGGTCCGCCCGGCGGTCATCGCGTTCATCGTGCTGTGCCTGGCGGACTGGGTGCTGATCGAGGATTTCGGGTTCTTCGGCGGCCTGGGCACCGACCCCAACAGCATGATCCCGTTTGCCCTTCTGGCCATCGGCGGCTACCTCGCCCTGACCGAGGTGCCGGTGATGGCTGAGGTGCCGGTGATGGCTGAGGAGCCGGCGACGGCAGCGGAACCGGCGACCCCGCAGGTGGCCATGGCAGGCTGGCCGGACCGGCTCCGGCCGGCCTCGGTGCGGCGTTCGGTGGCGACGGCGAGCTTCGGGACGGTCGCATCGCTCGGCGCGCTCGGGCTGATCGTCCTCGGCGCGGCACCGATGGCCGCCGCCCAGGCCAGCGCGAACGCGGACCCGATCCTCGCCGAGGCCATCGCCGGGTCGACCGCGCCGCTGAACTTCCCCGCCAGGGGATTCCAGCTCACCGACCAGCACGGCCAGGCCGTGAGTCTGGCCAGCCTGCGCGGCAAGGTAGTGCTGCTTACCTTCCTCGATCCCGTGTGCACGAGCGACTGCCCGCTCATCGCCCAGGAGTTCCGTGCCGCAGGCCAGCTCCTCGGTGCCGACGCACGCAAGGTGGAACTGGTCGCGATCGTCGCCAACCCCGTCTACCACCAGGTCGCCGACACCCAGGCGTTCGACCGCCAGGAGCACATGAACCAGGTGCCCGACTGGCTCTACCTGACCGGCAGCGTGCCCCAGCTCCGGCAGGTGTGGAAGGAGTACGGGATCTTCGCCCAGATCCTGCCCGCCGGCTCCATGATCGGCCACCCCGATGCTGCCTACGTCATCGACCAGGCCGGGCGCGTGCGCGAAGAACTCAACACCGACCCCGGACCCGGAACCACCGCCACCAAGTCGTCGTTCGCGGTCCTGCTGGCCAACGCCGCCCGGCAGACCCTGAGGCCGTCATGAACCGGCGCACTGGCCTGACATGCCTGCTGGCGCTGACGGTCCTGAGCGCCGGCTGTGGCCCTGCGGCCGGCCAGGCCAGTTCCGCTGCCAGCCCTGTCCAGCCGCTGTCCCTTACCACCTCCCTGGACACTGCCGCGGGAACATGGGCAGTCGCCGTCATGGGCGGGCCGGCCGCCAGCCACAACAACTTCTGGCAGCTATTCGTCCGCCCCGCCGCGGCCGGCACCTGGCGCCTGGTCACCCCGCCCGGGGTAGCCAGCAACGGCGGCCTGGTCGTCGCCAGCTCCGGCAGCGGGCCGGTGGTGGCCGGATTCCGGCCAAGCCAGGACCTGTCCTACTCCCCGCTCGCCACCACCCACGACAACGGCACCGCCTGGACGCCCGCGATCTTGGACGCCGGGCTCGCCGATGTACCCGATGCCCTCGCCGTGGCGCCGGCCGGCGGCCGCCTGCTCGCGATGCTGGCAAATGGCAACGCAGAGATCTCCGGTCCCAACGGAACCGCCTGGACCAGGCTGGCCAGCCGGCGCGCACTGGCCGCCACGGCGGCCGGGCGGCACTGCGGGCTGCGGTCCCTCACCGCCGCCGGATATACCCCCGCTGGGCTGCCGCTGCTGGCCGGAACGTGCTCCCGGCCCGGAACCGCGGGCATCTTCGCCGCCAGCAACCGGACCTGGCAGGCGGCAGGGCCCCTGACGCCCGCCGCGCTGGCCCGCCAGCAGATCACCGTCCTGCGGCTAGCCAGCAGCGCCAACCACATCGTCGCACTGCTGGCAGCAGGCAGCGGGCATGCCACCAGGCTTCTCGCGGCGTGGTCGGCCGGCGGCAGCGGGCGCTGGAGCGTGTCACCCCCCCTCCGGCCCGGCGGCGCCGCACTGGCCTCGGCATCGTTCGGGCCAGGCGGCGCGGTCGCCGTCGTCACGACAGGCAACCGCGGCGCGGTGATCACCGGCAGCCGGCGGCCACTGGCGCGCCCTGCCCGCGCTGCCGCCAGGCACCGTGACGCTGGCCCCCGGGACCGGCAGCCAGATAGAGGCGCTGGCCGTCCACCGCGCCACGCTGACCGTCTGGCAGCTCCCCTCCGGCGGCCCCCGCTGGGCGCCAAGGCAGGTCATCAGCGTCCCCATCCAGTTCGGATCCTCAGGCTGAACCCAGCACACCGACCAGCCTGACCGGCGGGCCACCGCCCTGCCGGTCACCGAAGGCCAACCGGCCGGTCCCGGCTGCCTGGCGGCGCCCGCGGGAGGGCCGCAGCAGCACGATACGCCGGGCAGCGGCCGGCCGCGATGCTCGCCGCCGGCGGCCGCCCGGACCCGCTCCGGCCGGCGCGGGCGTAATCTGGCTGCCTGAAGCGTCGGCGCTCAGCCGGGACGACGTGCGCGGGCCGGAGGACGGCATGTACGGGTACACGGAAAACAAGGACGCCTACATCAAGCGGCTGCGCCGCATCGAAGGCCAGGTTCGCGGGCTGCAGCGGATGGTCGAGGACGACAAGTACTGCATCGACATCCTCACCCAGGTCGCCGCAGCCACGAAGGCACTCCAGTCGGTGGCGATCGGCCTGCTCGAAGAACACCTCGGCCACTGCGTCGTCGAAGCAGTCGCCGAAGGCGGCGACACCGCGACCGCCAAGATCCAGGAAGCCTCGGACGCGATCGCGCGGCTGGTACGATCCTGAGAATCCGCGCCCGCCGTGGCAGCTGCGCCTCCCCGTGACGCTGCGCCCCCGCCGCGGCCGGCCACCGCTCAGCCGCCACGATTATGGATCTGCGAGGCTGCCGTACACGGTCTGGGTGAACTCCTTCCCGCTGACCGTGAGGTCGAGGACGACATCGATCTGCCACGGGCCGGGGACCGGGTGAAGGGCGTACAGGTGGGCCGTGGCGACGGATTTGCCAGTGACCGTCTTCGGTGTCGTGCCGGCGGCGACCACCTTGCCGCTCGGGTTCACGAGGTAGAAGGTGAATTTGTTGTCGCGGCTGGCGTCTGCGGTGTGGAACTTGACGTTGAGATACCTCCGGCCGGTTGGCACGCTGATCTCGTAGGTGCTGATCTGTCCGACGTCCCGGCCCACGCTGCTCGTGATGAGTGTCCGGAACTGCCCCCCATGGGAAGGGATGAAGGTGCGCCGGGCCACCGGCAGCGACGTCCGGGCGCCGTCGCTCGCGGAGAACTGCACCGACTCGGGGTAGTCGCCGGGCTGGCGGGGCATCGCGATGCGCAGCGGGATCGTCGCGCTGGAGTGGCCCGGGATCTTCACCGGAGGGGACGCGGCCGAGGTGAGGTAGTCCTGACCTGAGACCTTGAAGTGCATGGGCCCGCGGTAAGTGCCCGGCGGCTCCGGGCCCTGAGCGGGATCCACGTCCAGGCCCGACCACAGGATCCTGGCCGTCCACGTCCCTGGCTCGGGGTCAGAGACGGTGGCGTGCTGGATGTTGGGCACTCCCCCGTCGTTGACGCGGCCGTAGTTGTGGTTGCCAAAGGGGTCGTCGTAGGACTCCTGGACCAGGGCGCCCTGGGGGTTGAAGAGCTGGAACTGCAGGATGTTGCTGTTGGCCGGGTCGGGCCAGATCATGTCCGCGTCCAGCAGGTCCAGGCCGGGCGGCACCCTGAAGCTGAAGGTCTTGGCCGCCGTGGCTCCCTCGGGGGGGATCGGCTTGCTCCGGCTCGGTGCGCTGATCCGCTCCGTCATCACCTTGCCGATCTGGCGCTCGGGGCCGATCCACCGGTAGGTCCCGGCCACGGTGGCCGGCAAGCGGCTCGTGTTATAGACGGTGACGCTCTGGTCGCTCACCGAGCCGCCGCTCCCCGCCAGGTCGAGCTGCCAGGGCGAGACGACCAGGCTCGGGGAGTCCCCCGGGCCAGAGTCCTCGCTAGTGCCCGGCATCTGCTGGGCCGCCTTGACCGCGGCGTAGACGTTGAGCAGGCCGTCTCCCTGCTGGTCGGCGGGGTTGTTGAGGTCGGTGGCGGTACTGGCCAGGATCTCCTGGACCACCTCAGGCGTGGGGCTGGCACCGTGATGAGTGTCGCGGTAGGCCTGGATCACGTCGGCGGCGGCTCCGGCGATCAGCGGCGCCGCTTCGCTGGTACCCCGCATGGCCTCGGTCGAGTAGTCGGGGCAGCCTCCGACGTTGGGGGCACAGGCCGCTTCCCCGCCGTACCAGCCAGGGGCGACCAGGTTCACCAGCTTGCCGGTGGGCGCCGTGCCACCCGAGGAGAGGGCGGCCATCTGGTTGCTCACGTAGCGGGGGTAGCCGTCATTCATGGCGACCAGGCGGAAGTTGTCCACCGCCCCGGCCGCGATGACGAGGGGATCGTCGGACGCGGCGATAACGGTGCCAGAGGCCCCACTGTCACCGGAGGACTCCACCACCGTCACCCCCGCCTCAACCGCCGCCTCGTCGGCTTGCGGCGAGGAGGTGGCCGAAGGAGCTAGGCGGCACCGAGTTGAGGCCGAACGACTCGGAGATCACGTCGGCGTGCACCTTGGCCACGACACGGTCGATCCCGGCGATGACCTTTGACAGCGCCAGGATCGGGGTGTCGATCTGCGTCAGGTCCACGAGCGAGGCACCGGGGGCGTCACCCTTGATGTAGAAGGTGCAGCCCGGCGGCACCGGTGAGAAGGGCAGCGCCTTTGAGTACTGGTAGGTGACGGTGCCCTGGGCGGCCATGGACGAGGCGTCCCCGTAGGTTTCGGCGTTCCCCTTGTCGACCGTGTAGTTGGGGGCATCGATGATCACGTGGCTGCCGTTGGGACGGGTGAAGTTGGGGTTGCCCGCCATCTCGTTCAACCCATCGTTGGCGATGATCACGCCTTTGCCGGTGGCGACCGAGTTGGCCATCCGGGGGGCGCGGGGGTTGCCGTCAGAGGCGTGGACGTCGGCCACCGCCTCGGGCTCCTGCAGCGGGCGGGAAGGGCCGGCCGGGTTGAAGGGGCAGCTGGTCGCCTGAGCAGAGGCGGAGCGCCGCGGGACCGCCACAGCGCTCCTGAGCGGAGAGGGTGCCGAGCCCGGCGGTTGCATGTGAACGGATACGTCAGGCACGATCTCTGCCACCGCAGGGTCGCGGCGCAACCGGCTCACCTCTGCAGCCGACACGTGGGCGGCGACGGCGTCAGGCGCCACGAGCTGGGTGACCTCGGTGCCGCCGCTCGCCTTGATACTCGACACAATCGAGCGCTGATCGGCATGGGCTGCGGCGGTGCGCTGTGCCGCCTGGGTCCGCAGGTTGAGGTTGTCGTGCTGATCCTTCAGCACCACGATGACCGCCCCTCCCGAAGCGGCCCGTCCCACAGCCGGCGCCATGGGTGTCCCGCCACTGGAAGCGGCTGCCGCTTGCGGCAGCCAGGTGCCTCCCGTCACGGCGATGCTGAGTCCGGTGGCGAGCACCGTACCCGCCGTTACCAGGCGATGCCGACTCACCGTTACCTCCCGATCACTCAACCGGATGGAACCCGTTGATTTTGCGCCGTGTGCTGATGGGAGTCAAATAATTTGAGCGTTGGTAGGTCGTGGGTGACCGCTATCGGCGGGTCTCAGTTCCACTTGCGACGGCTGAGCATGAAGACGGTCACCCCGGCGCAGGCGACGCTCAGTCCCACGCCAAAGACCAGGAACGCCGGCCATCCCTTCTCGACGCTGCCGGTCAGGATATTGAAGTTCTGTCCCCAGAATCCGGCAAGGAAGGAGATGGGCAGGAAAATGGTGGCCACCGCCGCCAGCCGGCGGCTCACGACCGCCAGGTGCTTGCTTGCCAGTGAGGCATGCAGGGCCAGCAGGGCGACGCATCGCTCCTCGATCGCGGCGAGTCCGGCCACGACTTGCTGCAGTTCGTCGTTGATGTCGTCGGCGTAGAGCTGGGTTTCGCTGGTGGTCCCGGGCAGGGACAGGATGAGCGGCATCCGGGCCGCGAGATCCCTGCCTGGTGTGACGCTCCTGCGGATCACCGCGGCCCGGCGCCGTATCGCGGTGATCTCGGCGAGCTCCTGGTCGTTGGCCTCGCGCAGCACCCGCTGCTCGAGGGTATCCAGCCGTTCGTCCAGCCCGAGGGCAAGCGCGGAGAACTGGGTGTATAGCGAGCTGATTACCGGATGAAGCGCGCGGATCGGGTCGCCGCCAGGCGGGGGACGGACCGAACCTGCCCGGCGCAGTGCGTCGAGGGCGGGGCTTGCCGCCCGACGCAGCGTGATCAGAAATCCGGTGGTGTAGTAGCAGTGCACTTCGACCGGCTCGCGGAGCTGCTCATCGAGGCCGAACCCGACGAGCATGGCCCCGTTCCAGCGGAATACTATTCGTCGGTGGACAGGTCAAGCCCGTCCGTGGCCAAGAGCGTGTCAGACGTCTCCGGCGCGCTCACTCCCCGCACCGCTGAACTGTCCGCGGATATTTACGACCTGATCGTCGGGGAAATCCCGCAGCTGCGCGGCGATAGGCGGATCCTGACGCTGCTGGAAGCCAGCGTCGGGGAGAACGTGGCTACCTTGCTGCATGTTCTCCAGCACGGCATCGAGCTGGAGAACGTCCGCGTCCCGACGGCGGCCGAGGAGTACGCGCGCCGGCTGGCGCAGCGAGGTATCCCCATTGCGGCGCTGCTGCGTGCCTACCGCATCGGGTCAGCCCGGTTCCAGGACTGGTGCCTGGAGGAACTCGGGCGGAGCACTGACAACGCATCGATCGTCAGCGCGGCCGGGCTGCGCATCGCCGATCTCACAGCTACCTACATCGACCGGGTGTCAGAGGAGGTCGTGACCGCCTACGAAGCCGAGAAGGAGAATTGGCTGCGGAACCTCAGCGCGGCCCGGGCAGGCCGCGTGCGGTCGCTGCTGAGGGGCGAGCGAGTCGACCTGGACTCCTCCGAGGCGATCCTGGGCTACCGGCTCAGGCAGCACCATGCCGGCCTGGTGTGCTGGGTCGGCGAGGCCGAAGCCGGCGGCGGCGCTCTCGCGCGGCTAGAGCATGCGACCGCGGAGATAGCACGCTCGGCGGGCTGCGAGGGGCGGCCGATCTTCCTGCCGCAGGACGAGTCCAGTGCGTGGGCCTGGCTCCCGCTCGGCGCCAAGGACACCTTCTCCATCCAGGCTGCCGGCACGTGCGCCGCCGGAGCCGATGCCGGGATCAGGTTTGCCCTCGGCTCCGCTGGCCCTGGCATCGCGGGCTTCCGCCGCACCCACCAGCAGGCACTCAGCGCGTACGCGGTCGCGCTGGCCGCGGGCCCCTCGGCACAGGACGTGACCAGCTTCAGCGACGTCGCGCCGTTGGCCCTGATGTCGGGTTCGACCGAGCTCACCCGGGCCTGGGTCATCGATACCCTCGGGCCGCTCGCGGACGACGACGACCACAACGCCACGCTGCGTAACACCCTGCGCGTCTTCCTGCAGGAGAACGGCAGCTTCAAGGCGACGGCCGAGCGGCTGTCGCTGCACAAGAACACCATCCAGTACCGGGTGCGCAAGGCTGAGGAGAGCCTCGGCCGTCCCATCGGCGAGGATCGCCTGCACGTCGAGCTGGCCCTGCTCGCAAGCCAGTGGCTGGGCGCGGCGGTCCTGCGGCAGCCGCGCGCTCGCCGGCCATGACGGCACGCGAGGGCGCTGGCCGGCCTGCTCAGCGACGGACGCGGTAACGGATGTGGGTGGCCTCCGGTGTGTCGATCACCCGGACGATCTCCAACAGACGTGGTTCACCGAGTCGGTCCGGCTGCCGGAGGACTCCAGCCGCATCGGCGGCCGGGGATACGGGTGGGGTCCGGCCCAGGTCAGGACCGCAGCGACGCCGACCTGTGCCGAGGCCGCGTCACGAAGGCCAGTCCGTAGAGCACGCCGACCACGATCAGCAGGAACCGGTAGCCGGTGATGAGGGCAAGGTATTCGAGCGTACCGCCGACGATCGCGCCGAGCAGGTTGGCGGCGAACGCCGTGCCTATTGTCTCCACGTCGGCGAACCGCTGCGCGAAGACCAGGTTCGCCAGGTACACCGGGGCGAAGGCCAGCGCGCTGGCCGCCAGGAAGCGCGGGACCAGCGGCAGGCTGAGCGGGGCTTCCGCCGGTACCAGCCAGGTGACGGCCAGCGACGCGATCAGCAGGCCGTAGAGCACCCACGGGGGTGGCAGCTTGATATGCCGCGCCGTCTCCACCGCGAGATACACCGCGACCAGCACCCCGGCGAACACCAGCGAGTTCACGAACCAGGTGGTGCCGAAAAGCAGCGCGAACTGCACGATGTTCTTCGTCTCGAGCAAGAGGAACGCGGCGCCCATGAAGGCCAGGTCGAGGTACCGCTGCATCCCGCGGTACGAGCCGCCGCCGACCCGGACGAGCAGGATCGAGCCGAGCAGGATGGCTCCGAGCATCCACAGGTAGCTGCCCGGGATCGTCGAGGAGGGCAGGTACGGGAACGGGTGGTCGTCGGTCGAGGGAGCGACCTTCTGGCCGTGCCAGTAGCTGGCGCAGCCCGGGACCGGCCCGTTCAGGTGCGCGGTCAGCACCGCCAGCCGGCGGCCGCCGAGCGGCGGGCCGACGTTCTGGCAGGGATCCCGGTTGAACGCGCTCTCGATCGTGCTCGCGTACCGGTTGAGCAGGAACGGCGCGTAATAGTTGTACATCGCGAACGTGCCCCCGGGGACCAGGTGCTTCTTCACCGTGGCCACCGACTGGGACGTGAGCAGGAAGCTCTCCAGCCGGATCGCGGACTGCCCGGAGACCGCCTCCAGCGAGTCGGGCAGCGCGAACAGGATGAGGTTGTAGCGCTTGTTCGTGTCCTGCAGGTACTCGCGGCCGTCGGCCGTGTGGGTGGTCACCCGGCTGCTGTCAAAGGGGTGGCTCGGGTTCTGCTGGCGGCCGATGTGCAGCAGTTGCGGGTCGATCTCCACGGCGTCGACGTGCTGGGCTCCCTCGGACAGCGCGACGGTGGTGTCGTTGCCGGTCCCCGCGCCGATGATGAGGACGTTCTTCAGGTCCGCCCGGGGGATGTGCAGGTACGGGTAGAAGTAGAACGGCTTCTGCTTCTTGAGTATCGCCAGCGACCGGGCGGCCTGGTAAGGGACGTTGTTCGCGGACACGTACAGGGCGGGAGCCCGGCCGCCGTGCGCCTGGACCGAGAGCTTGTTGTAGGGCGACCAGGTCTGGTTCGGGATGAACGACTCGAGGCAGAGCAGCGTAATGATCACCAGGGCAGCGGCCACCTGCCACCACCGGATCCTGGGCGCCAGTATCAGCACGATGCCGGCGCAGGCGATGAAGCCCCAGGTCGCGGGCGGCTGGTTGAGGAACGACAGGAGAGAGAACAGCGCGATCCCCGCGATGCTGCCGGCGACGTCCAGCCGGTAGGCGCTGAGCGGCCGGAACCGGGTGAAGATCCTGGCCACCCCCTGGCCGAGGCCGGCCATGACCGCCGTGACCAGGACGAAGATGACGCTGAGGCTGACCGGTTGCGGCAGCGCGAGCATGTTCCTCAGGCCCCGGTAGGGATGTGGCCCGGACAGGGACGAAAGGATCACCGGGAAGGCGAGGACGAAGCCGACCAGCAGCAGCAGCGCAACCGGCGTCCAGCGCAGGTAGTCGCGCCTGGTCCGCGCGTTCAGGAAGCCGATCCCGATGCCGAGGAAGCTGGCCAGCAGGACGAAGTTGGTTGCCTTGGTCACAAAGACGTTGTTCGAGGTGACCCACCGGATCAGGGCCAGCTCGACGAACAGCATCAGGAAGCTGGCAAAAGCGAGCCTGACCTGTTCCGTCCGCGTTTCCCCGGCCGGCGCCCCCGGCTTGCCGGGGGCGCGCTCTTGGCCTGTAGTGTCATCGGTCCGGGCAGTCGTGCCCGCATCAGCGGAGCCTGGTCCAGAATGCACGGGTGCCAAGGTACCCAAAACCCGCGGCCAAAGGCGAGCAAATCACGCATCTGGAGCATCCGGGGAGTCAGCACTCGCCCGCCGCGACCGCAGCTGAGCGGGTGCCGCTCAGCTGAACGACCAGGCCGGCTGTCACATCGAGGGCACCTGGCGGGTCAGTACGGTGACACACCGGGGAACGCGAGGGCGTGCTGGATGGACGACAGCCAGTGGCTGGCCGATCGGTTCGAGGAGCACCGGGCTCACCTGCGGGCGGTGGCTTACCGGATGCTTGGCTCGCTCGCCGAGGCCGACGATGCCGTCCAGGATGCCTGGGAGCGCGCCAGCCGGGCCGGGGCGGGCGGGGTCGAGAACCTGGGCGGGTGGCTGACGACGGTCGTTGCCCGGATCTGCCTCAACATGCTCCGCTCGCGGAACGCCCGGCGCGAGGAATCCCTGGATGCGCTCCTGCCCGACCCGATCGTCAGCCGCGAAACAGACCTTCATCCCGAGGAGGAGGCGCTGCTGGCCGACTCGGTCGGCCTGGCCCTCCAGGTCGTACTCGATACCCTGACCCCCGCGGAGCGCCTGGCGTTCGTGCTGCACGACATGTTCGGCCTGCCTTTTGAGGAGATCGCCCCGATGGCCGGACGGACGCCCGAAGCGGCGCGGCAGCTGGCCAGCAGGGCCCGCCGCCGGGTCAAGGGCGCTGAGATCGCGGCGCCGGATCCCGATCGCGCCCGGCAGCGCGTGGTGGTCGACGCCTTCTTCGCCGCCTCGCGCGCTGGCGATTTCGACGCCCTTGTCGCCGTGCTCCACCCCGATGTCGTGCTGCGAGCTGACTTCAGTCCCGGGCACCCGGCGGCGTCCGCGGTGATTCGCGGCGCGGCAGGCGTCGCGCAGGCGGCGCGGTCGGGGGCCAGCGCCGCCGCACAGCTGCATCCCGCGCTCGTCAACGGGGCGGCGGGCATGGTCATCACCGTGCGCGGACGCCCGTACGCGGTGATGGCATTCACCGTCTCCGACGGCAAGATCATCGAAATTGACGCGATCGCCGACCCCGGCCGCGTCGCCCGGGTCGCCGCCGCCGTTCTGCCAGCATGAACGCGACGCGCTCGGCCGGGTCATCGAATCGAGCACCATGAGACACCGCACCGGACGGTGAGGTTGGCGCGTCGCCTCACATTCCCGGGGGTTGCGTCGTCGTACTGCCGGGCGGACCGGTACTCCGCGCGCACAGCAGCCAAGGGCACTGCCTGCTGCAGGCCCCTGATCGGCGTTCCCGATCAGGTTCCCGCAGGCCAGGGGCGGGCCGCCAGAACTGCTAGGTGCAGCGACACGAGCGTGTCTTCAAGCTCGGGAAGAGCGTCGGTCCAGCCCGCGCGGACCATGGATCGCACCAGTTCGACGGTGGCACCGGCGAGGGCGAGATATGCCTGCGAAGGAACCGGTGGCCAGTGCGGGTGATGCTCTCGTGCACGCTGGTGCCATTTCTGGTTCAGATCGGCGAACAGGCCGGTGCCGGCGTCGAGCCGGTCGACCGCGCGCGGGCCCGCGGCCGGCATGTGGATATAGAAGACCCTGGCGAACGCCGGCTCGCCCGCGAGAAACGCGAGGTACGCCCTGCACGCCACCCGGAGCACCTCCTCGTCGCAGGCCTCGGCTGGCAGCGCGCGCGTCGCCGACACGACCTGGGCGATCATGAGGTTGCGGCCTTCGGCCGTCGCGGCCAGGAAGCAGTCCTCCTTGTCCGCGAAGTGGGCATAGAAGGCTGCCCGGGACACCCTGGCCCGCCGCACGACGTCGGCGACTGTGACGGCCAGATAGCCGGATTCAGAAACCGCCGCGATCACCGACCGCAGCAGCCGTTCCCGCTGCGACGCGCGCACGGCTGACAGCGGCAGGCGGCTCCGGCCACGGGGAAGACCGGGCTTCCCCTCGTGCGTCCTGGCGAGCGTTCCCCCTTGCCCGGTATCGGTCACGCGGCTACAGTAACTGACGTATCCCTAAAGTACTGATTCGTACTTATGGTGAAGGCCCCGGTTAGTGTGCGTAGGCATTCGCGAGAGCACCTGCCCTGGCGCGAGGGAGCGCGTCCCGTCCGGCCGCATGGAAGACGTCAAGCGCGGCGGCGGGAAGAGGCGATGGCGGCGAAGACGGACCTGCTGGGCGACAGGCACTTCATGATTGCGGCGGGCGCCTCGTGGTTCGCGTGACCGGCGTACCAGCCGAGCTGACCGGGCTGGCGGCCGAGTTCCCTGGCTACGACTTCGCTACGCAGCAGACATGGGACGGCATCTCCATCGTCGCCCGACGTCGCAGGGACTGCGCACGGCCAGGCTTGTACGCCGTTGTCACCGACGACCCGGACGAGATGCGCCGCGCGCTCCTTGAACATGAGCGAACCAGCCGCCAGGGTGACAGCGGGCGTCAGCGGTGAAGGGAGATTCGGATGTCCAAGACTGCGACCGGATGGCGGGCAGGCACCCGGCTAGCGGCGGCCGGAGTCATCCTCGGTGCCCTGGTCGCGGCCGCGCCCGCTGTGAGCGCGAGCACCCCCGGCGGGCATGCGGCCGCCGCCGGCGGACCAGTAGTGAGCACCGCCGACGGGGCAGTTCGCGGCCTGGCAAACGGGGCGGTCAATGAATTTCTCGGCATCCCGTATGCCGCACCACCGGTCGGCGTGCTGCGCTGGCGGCCGCCGCAACCCGCCGCCAGCTGGACCGGCATACGCGGCGCGACCCAGTTCGCGCCGCACTGCCCGCAGCTGGCGGGACCTTTCGGCCAGGCCAGTACGTCGGAGAACTGCCTGTTCCTGAACGTCTTCACGCCACGCCCCCAGCGGGCCGGTTCGCACTTCCCGGTCATGGTGTGGATCCACGGTGGCGCGCTGGTGAGCGGCGAGAGCAATGACTACGACCCCACGCAGCTGGTGGCAGACGGCGTAACCGTGGTCACCATCAACTACCGGCTCGGCGCGCTGGGCTTCCTGGCGCACCCGGCACTGGCCGGCGCGAACGGCCAGTCGGGCGACTACGGCCTCATGGACCAGCAGGCCGCCCTGCGCTGGGTCCAGCGCAACATCGCCGGCTTCGGCGGCAACCCGCACAACGTCACCATCTTCGGTGAGTCCGCGGGCGGCCTGTCCGTGCTGTCGCAGGTTGCATCGCCGCAGGCCAGAGGGTTGTTCGAAAGGGCGATCGCCGAGAGCGGGTCCTACAACCTCACGCAGGCATCGCTCTCGAGCGCCGAGGCGGCCGGCCAGACATTCGCGGCCAATGCGGGATGCGCCAGTCAGGCCGCGGCCTGCCTGCGCAAGCTCCCCGTCTCGACCATCCTGGCCAACCAGGACGCGGCCGGCTACACGCCGAACATCAACAGCCAGGTGCTGCCGGAGACACTGAAGAGCGCGTTCGCCTCCGGCGACTTCAACCGCGTCCCGATCATCAACGGCACGAACCGCGACGAATGGCGGCTGTTCGTCGCGCTCAGCGAGCTGGCGGGCAACCCGGTCACGGCCTCGAACTATCAGAGCATGATCTCCTCCACGCTGGGGATTCCCGCGGCGGCGGCGGCGATCATCGCGGCTAAGTACCCGCTGAGCGCGTTCCCCAGCCCATCCATCGCCCTCGGCGCGGTCGGCACCGACGCCATTTTCGCGTGTCCCGCGCTGGCCATCGATCAGTCCGTCTCGCACTTCGTGCCGACCTTCGGCTATGAGTTCAACGACGAGAACGCGCCGGAGCTCTTCCTTCCGCCGGTCAGCTTCCCCTACGGCGCGGCGCACGCCTCCGAGATCCAGTACCTGATGGATCTGCCGACAGCCGCTTTCCCGGGGACGCTCTCGGCACAGCAGCAGCAGCTGGCGTCGATCATGAAGGGGTACTGGACGAACTTTGCCAAACGCGGGATCCCCGCCGCGTCCGGCACTCCGTTCTGGCCGCTGTTCAGCAATCTCACCCAGAAGATGCAGTCGCTGGCGCCACCCACACCGCAGACGGAGACTGACTTCGCGAGCACGCACAACTGCGCGTTCTGGATCGCCCTGGAATCGGGCTGAGCGCAAGCACGCTGACCCTGAGGCCGGATTGGTCACAGCCGGCGGATGGTAGCCAGCCAGGCGTTTGCCGTCGAGGTACCGAAGACGGGGTTGATCGCGAACGTGTCCGCCGCGATGCCGGTGATAGCCCAGCCGCCGGCGAACGCGGTGACGAGCTCGTCCTGGCGAACCCGGCGGGGACCCCAGTCTCCCGGCTGCCGGTCGCTGAAGCACATCAGGTAGCACGTGCCGCCAGGCTTCAGCACCGACGCCAGGCTGGTGACATAGCCGATGCGCGCCTTGTCGTCGAAGACGTGGAACAACCCGCTGTCGATGACCGTGTCGAACGTCATGCCGAGCGTCCCGAGGTGCAGCGCGTCAGCGACCTCGAACTGTACCGTCACGCCCCGTTCGGCCGCCTTCGCACGCGCGCGATCAATGGCCCGCGGTGACACATCTACGCCCACAGCCTGCGCACCGCGTTCGGCCGCGAGCAGCGCGTGCTCCCCGCTGCCGCAGCCTACGTCGAGCACCCGGCCGCAGAGCAGGCCGCTATCGGCCAACCGGACGAACGCCGGCTGCGGCCGGCCGATGTCCCATGGTGGCGGCGTGGCCGCCTCGTATATCGCGTCCCAGTCTCGTGGCTGGGTCGTCATCGCCGTCGCCTGCCCGGGTTGATGTCAGAATCTGCCTTCCATACCATCCACCGCGATCCCGTCAGCCCCCAAGTCTGTCAGGCTCCCCGCGAGAATCCCTGTCCCGGGTAAGTGGCGTTCCCGCACCCCAAGATCTGCAGCTGGGGCCTGCGTGTAGTGCCTGGTTTGGTCGGCTGGCCTTTAGGCTGCGGGGTATGGGGCAGGTCCGGGTGGGCACGGCGTCGTGGACCGACCGGACGCTGATCGCGTCGGGCTGGTACCCGCCCGAGGCGGACACGCCGGAGCGGCGGCTGCGGTATTACGCCCGGCAGTTCGCCCTGGTCGAGGTGGACGCCACCTACTACGCGCTGCCCGCCGAGCAGACCGCCGCGGCCTGGGCGGCGCGTACCCCGGCCGGGTTCACCTTCGACGTCAAGGCGTTCAGCCTGTTCACCCAGCACCCGACCCCGGTCGCCGCGCTGCCTACTGACCTGCGCCCGGCCGCGGAGAAAATCGGCAAGGACCGGGTCTATCTCAAGGACGTGGACCCGGCCGTGGCCGATCAGGCGTGGCAGCGGTTCGTGGCCGCGCTGGAGCCGCTGCGCGAGGCGGGGAAGCTGGGCGCGATCTTGCTGCAGTTCCCGCCGTGGTTCCCCATTTCCCGCAGTCATAAGGAGTACATCGTGTCGTGCGCGCAGCGGGTGGCGCCGGACCGGGTGTGCGTGGAATTCCGCAACCGGACCTGGATGACAGACGACAACCAGCAGGAGACGCTGGGCTTCCTGTCGGCGAACGGACTGCCGTACGTGTGCGTGGACATGCCCCAGGGCTACCGGGATTCCATCCCGCCGGTGCTGGCCGCCACCGCGGCCGACCTGGCTGTGGTCCGGCTGCACGGCCACTCGCAGAACTGGGAGAGTAAGGACATCCACGAGCGGTTCGGCTACCACTACACCGAGGCCGAGCTGGCCGAGTGGGCGCCCCGGGTGCGCGCCCTAGCCGGGGACGCCGAGGCCACCCACGTGCTGTTCAACAACTGCTACCGCGACTACGCCCAGACCAACGCCCAGCAGCTCGCCGCCCTGCTGACGACCTGACCAGCACCCGAATCCGGCCCAAGCCGGGCGGCTGTCCGCAATGAACCGTTTTGAAGGATTGCGTCTTTGAGGCTGGCCGGGCTCAGGGCTCCGCTCGGTCTGTTGCCCCTACCGGGGCCGTTCGTGCCGAGACACGGGATAGCTCCTGCTTGTGCGGGTCGCTGTCGGGCAGCCAGGCGTCCGGCCGGTGGATTCCGAGGTCGCCGACCCCGCCGGTGAGGGCGTCCACGACGGCCAGGACCGCGGCGCGCTCCTCGCCGCGGCGCCAGACCAGGGACCAGGTCCAGTAGACCTCGGGCGCGATCACCGGGCGCCGGACCAGGTCGGGCGGCAGCGGCGCGTTCTGGCCCTTGGGCGAGTTGACGATGGGGCGGCGGCTGCGGCGCACGTGGTCGAAGAAGGCTGGGCCGGTGATCCCGCCGTCGGAGATCCGCAGCACGCGGGCGCCGGTGTCGCGGGCCAGTTGTGCCGCGTAGAGGTTCCAGGATGCCCACGAGGAGGTGTCGTCCTCGAGGAGGACAGCGGTGTCCCGGGCGCGGACGTCGCAGGTGTCGCCGCCGGCGGCGACCGCGTAGAGGCGGTCGGCGCCGATGAGCCGGGCGCTGAGCCCGTGCTGCTCCAGATCCTGCCTGCGCACCCAGCACACCGCCAGGTCCAGGCTGCCGTCGGTGACCCGGGCGGCCTGGGCGTGGGACGGCTCGACCCACGCGTCGACGCGCAGCTGCGCCACCGCGGACGTGCGGGCGGCCAGGTCTGCGGGCAGCCAGTCGGCGTAGCCGAGCCGGACCGGTTCGGAGCCCGATATCTGGGCGGCGCGGCGCTGCAGGTCGTCGGCCCGTTCCAGCAGCGCGCGGGTGTGCGGGAGCAGGGCGGCGCCGGCCGGGGTGAGGGCCACCGAGCGGCGGTCGCGGTTGAACAGCTGCACCCCGAGATCGTGTTCGAGCGCCTTGATCTGCTGCGACAGCGAGGGTCCGGCGATCAGCAGCCGCTCGGCGGCCCGGCCGAAGTTCAGCTCCTCGGCCACCGCGACGAAGTACCGCAGCTGGCGCAGCTCCACGCCTTTCACGTTACGTTGCCGTGGGAGGCTGCGCCTACCAGCAGAGAGGAAGCCGGTCGTGGCGCCGGTCCTGGTGGCAGGTGCACGGTGGAGTCATGCAAACCACCGCGGACACTCCCGCCGGCGCCCGGCAGCCCGCCACGGCAAGCCCGAAGACAACCCTTTGCCAGGCGAAGGAGCGAAAACCGATGACCCGGCAAGCGAGCAATGCGCGGAAGCACCTGCGCAGGTCCCTGACTGCTGATCCCGGGCGATTCGCCGGCGGCTCTGCCGTCAGTGACCCGCTCGGCCTGCTGGCGGTCGAGCGGGAACGCCTGACCGCGGGTATACATCCGCAACCTGCGGGACCCACCCGATGATCTCGTACCCGCTCGTGCTCAAGCCGCGGCTGGTCATCTACAGCAATCCAGGAGGTGCCTGACCATGGAATACCTGGTCAGCATGACGACCCACGTTCCGGACGGAACGCCGGAAGAAGCGGTCCAGGACATCCGCGCCCGCGAGGCCGCTCACTCGCGCGAGCTCGCGGCCCAGGGACACCTGCTGCGCCTGTGGCGCCCGCCGCTGCAACCAGGCGAGTGGCGCAGCTTCGGGCTGTTCGCCGCCGCCGACGGCGACCGGCTGGAGGAGGTCCTGGCCTCGATGCCGCTGCGGGTATGGCGCACCGATGAGGTCACCCCGCTCTCGCCGCACCCGAACGACCCGCCCCGCACGGCCGCGAGCAGCGCCGGCCCGGCCACGGAGTTCCTGGTGACCTTCACTGTGGCCGTTCCGCCGGGCACCACCCGCCAGACTGTGGAGGACACCCAGGCTCGTGAGGCGCAGGCCGCGGATGACCTGGCCCGCCAGGGGCACCTGCGCCGGCTGTGGACCCTGCCGGACGGGCGCGCGCTGGGCCTGTACCAAGCCCGCGACGCCGCCGAGATGCAGGCGATCCTGGCGGCGCTGCCGCTGGCCCCCTGGATGACGGTGGACACCACGCCGCTGTCGCCGCACCCCAGCGACCCGGCGATCGTGTTCCCGCCGGCCACGCCGGCCACGGGAACCCCATAAGCGTCGGCCAGGTCAGCGACGTCGTCGACGGCATCTTGTTCCCGGCGGCGTCACCGTGCATGACGCGGCGATCCCGCACATCGCCGGTGGCCAGTCGGAGCGCTGACGTCGCGCTGCGTCTCCCCTGACGTTAGCTCCCGTTCCACCAGGTCCATCGCCAGCTCGAGCGCCGCTGAGAATCCGGGTTGCTTTTCGTTGAGCAGCCGGCGCACGTATTCCCTGTTCTGCGTGCTTTGCCGGCTTCGTCATCGTCATCGCTGGGTCCTCGCGGCATCAGCAGACGATGCGCAGGGCAAGCCCCGCGGGGCAGCCGCGCCGCACCAGCCGGGCGATCTGATGCCAGTCGATCCGGTCGGCGTATATCTCGGCCAGCGGCCCGGGGACACCCAGGCGCTCGAGCTGCGACACACGCCAGCTGTGCACAGCCGACTCGTCGCGGCCGATGGTCTCCTGGCCGGTGATGGACGGTTCCATCGCTCCTCCTTCAGCGTGCGGGGGTGAGGGCTGGACGGTGCAGGGGCCGGGCTCCTCACGCCGCCGGCTCGGCGTCGCTGGCGCGACAGAGTGCGCGGTCTTCGGCGGTCAGCACGGGCATCACGGGAGTCGGCAGCGCGCTGGGGAGGCCGGTTTGCGGGCGCTGGCGGCGGAGCAGCACGAGTCCGAGCGCCGGGGAGATCACTACGGACAGCAGCCCGGCAGCCACCAGGGCTGCGGCGCTGGCACTGGAGACGACGCCGAGCTGACGGCCGATCTGGGTCGCGGCAACGATGAACGGCAGCGACGTGGCCTGCAGGATGCCCGCGATCACCGAGCGCGCGAGGCCAAGCGTGCGCACGTAGACCAGCGCGGGGAGGCCGCGCGCGAGGAGGATCGCGAGCAGGAACAGCGGCACGCGTGCAATGGCTGAGCTGCTCGCGAAGAGCGCGTTCAGATTGAAGGTCAGGCCGCTGGTGACGAAGAAGATCGGTATGAAGACCCCGAAGCCGACCGCCTCGAGCTTAAGCCGGAACTGGGGATGGGTCGTCATCTCGTCCCGATCGAGCAGCGAGAGCAGCGCCCCGGCGGCGAACGCGCCGAGGATGGTCTCAAGGCCGACCCTCTCGGCAACGGCCGTGAACCCGATCAGCAGCACGAATGCCGCGCGCACGCGGATCTGTGCGGTGGTGTCCTGAAGGCGCCGGAGCACTCGCGACAGGCTCAGCGACCGCTCCGCACTCGCGATCGCAACTCCGACCAGCACCACCACCAGCCCGAAGATGCCGAGCAGGATCAGCCTCCCGGCCGTGCTTGTTGAGCTCTTGCCCGAGAAGAACAGCGACAGCAGGATGATCGAGCCGAAGTCGGCGATCGAGGCGGCCGCGATCACGAGCTCACCCAGGCTCGAGTCGATATTGCCGGAGTCCTTCAGCACCGGGAAGATCACTCCGAGCGACGTCGCTACGAGCACGATGGCGACGAACAGCGGGGACTTCACGAGGCCGCCGGCATGCAGGCCGATCCCGATCAAGATCGCGATGGCGAAAGACGCCGCGAATCCGAGTGCCGTGAGCCTCACGATCCGCCCGCGGAGGCGGTCGACGTCGATTTCCAGTCCGGAGAGAAACAGCAGGAAAGCCAGCCCCACCAGAGCCATGATCGTGACCGGGGCATCAGGCTTTACCCAGCCGAGCCCCGAGGGGCCGATCAGGATGCCGAGCACGATCTCGAGCACGATCGCCGGCAGCCGGACGCGCGGGAAGAAGCCAAGCGCCAAAGGGGCGAGCAGGCCGATGGCGGCGACGATGAGCAGGTTGGTGAACATGGGCGGCAGCTTTCAGTTGCCCGGCGTTACCGGTCCCCCGGGGCTCATAAGGCCCACCATGTTTGCCTGGTCAGGGAATTCCAGGGACCGGACTTACCTGTCGGCACTGAAATGGTTAGACATGGGTGCTCCTTGGGTGGTGGAGGTTCAGCTGCGCAGGAAGTCAAGCAGGGCGGTGTTGACCTGGCTGGCGTGGGTCCAGGGGATGGCGTGCGGGCCGCCGTCGATGACGACCAGGCGCAGGTCGTGGATCAGGCCGGGCAGCCGGCTGCCGGTCTTGTCCAGCGGCAGCACCTGGTCGGCGTCGCCTTGGATAGCGAGGACGGGCACGTCGATCTTGGGCAGGTCGGCGCGGAAGTCGGTGGTCCAGGTGCTGATGCAGGCGACCGCGGCGGTGGCCGACGCGGTGACGGCAAGGTTCCAGCTGGCCTGGTAGGCCTGGTCGCTGACCAGGGTGCCGCGCAGCGTGTCGATGTTGTAGTAGGTGTCGAGGAAGCCCGTCATCCAGGCCGGGGTGTCAGCGGCTGCGGCGGCGGCGAACCCGTCGAACAGGCCGGGCGGCACCCCGCCGGGGTTGCCTGGGCCCTGCAGCAAGAACGGCGGGATCGGCGAGATGAGCACCCCCCTGGCCACCCGCTCTGAGCCGTAGCTGCTCAGGTAGCGGGTGACCTCGCCGGTGCCCATCGAATGACCGGCCAGCGTGACGTCGTCCAGGTCGAGATGCTCCAGCAGGGCACGCAGGTCAGCGGCGAACGTGTCGTAGTCGTACCCGGTGGCCGGCTGGCTGGACTTGCCGAACCCGCGCCGGTCGTAGGTGATCACCCGGTACCCTGCGTCCAGCAGGACCGGGACCTGCTTGCCCCAGGCACGGCCGCTGAGCGGGTAGCCGTGGATCAGCACCACCGGCGGTCCCGACCCGTGGTCTTCGAAGTAGAGATCGATGGCGGCGCTGTTTTCCTGGCCGACACTCACAACGGGCATCGCACTTCCTTCCGGTGGCGGGCGACGGCCGGTCCCTGCACACGCTGGCGGCGGCCGGCTGGATCCGCGGGGTGGTACTTGTCCACCGTCTCGCCCCAGGAGGGCGCGTCGCGCCCGTGACACTCCCGGGCCGGTGGCCTGGCCCGCGGCCCGGGCCCGGCCAGTACTGCCCCCAGGCCACCCGCCGGGCGTTCGCCTGCGCCACCCCGAACGAGCTTCGCGCCGCCGCGCGGGAAGCGCGATAACCCGCGGGCACTGGCGGGCAGCGGCCCGGCCGGCAGCGACCCTGCCCGGCCTGCTTGCCGGCGGCGGGCGACGAGCTTGCGGCGGCGGTCACCACGGCCGGGCCGGCGCGGGCGCGGTCACGCCGCCAGCCGCCGATACCCGGGGTAGCCGGTGCCCAGGGTAACAGCGCAGATCCCGTCAGACGGCGGCCCGGGCGCCTGGTTTCCGGGTTCAGTCCCCCTGGGTAGGCTGACGGGCGGGCGTCAGGGGTGTCTGGCTGGGAGGCCGTATGAGCGTTCATGCCTGGCCGGGCGGCGGCGGTGCGGCGTTGCGGCGTCGCCTTGCAGCAGTGGCCGGCACCGGCGCCATGGCTGGCGTATAACCCCGGGCCGATGACGGCACATTCTGGTATCCGCGGGCCCGCAGCAGGGATGACGGGCCGGCTCAGCGAACGTGGCGTACTTGACCGGTTCGTTGCCGGCGTGCGGACCGGTGAGGGCCGGGCACTGGTGCTGCGCGGTGAGCCCGGCGTGGGCAAGACGGTTCTGCTTGACTACCTGGCCGGGCGGGCCTCGGGGTGCCGGGTGGTGCGGGCTGTCGGAGTGCAGTCGGAGATGGAGCTGGCCTTCGCGGGGCTGCATCAGCTGTGCGCGCCGATGCTGGATCATGCTGAGTCTCTTCCGGTGCCGCAGCGTGAGGCGCTGCGGACCGCGCTGGGCCTGGCCGCGGGCCCAGCGCCGGACCGGTTCTTGGTCGGCCTGGCCGTGCTGGGGTTGCTGTCGGAGACGGCGGGGGAACGTCCGCTGATCTGCATGGTGGATGACCAGCAGTGGCTGGACCGTGCCTCGGCGCAGGCGCTGGGGTTCGCGGCCCGGCGGCTGGCGGCCGATCCGGTGGGCCTGGTGTTCGCGGCGCGGGTTCCTGGCAAGGACGTGGCCGGCCTGCCAGAGCTCGTGGTGGAGGGCCTGGCCGAGGACGATGCGCGGGAGCTGCTGGAGTCGGTGCTGACCGGGCTGACCGGGCCGCTGGACGCGCGGGTCCGGGACCGGATCATCGCCGATACGCACGGGAACCCGCTGGCGTTGCTGGAGCTGCCGCGGGGGCTGACGCCGGCCCAGCTGACGGGCGGGTTCGGGCTCAGCGGCGCGGTGCCGCTGGACGGGCGGATCGAGGAGAGCTTCGGCCGGCAGCTGGAGACGTTGCCGGCGCAGACCCGGCGGCTGGTGCAGCTGGCGGCGGCCGATCCGTCCGGTGATCCGGTGCTGGTGTGGCGGGCAGCCGGGCGGCTCGCGATCGGCGCCGGGGCGGCGGGGCCGGCGGTGGAGGCGGGGCTGGCGGAGTTCGGCGCGCAGGTGCGGTTCCGGCATCCGTTGGTGCGCTCGGCGGCCTACCGGTCGGCATCGGTCCAGACGAGGCAGGAGCTGCACGGCGCGCTGGCCGAGGCCACCGACCCGGCCGTCGATCCTGATCGGCGGGCCTGGCACCGCGCCCAGGCCGCGCCCGGACCGGATGAGGACGTCGCCGCCGAACTTGAGCAGTCCGCAGGCCGGGCGCAGCGCCGCGGTGGTCTCGTCGCGGCGGCCGCGTTCCTCGAGCGGTCCGCCGCGCTGACGATCGACCCGGCGCGCCGGGCACGGCGGGCGCTGGCCGCAGCGCAAGCCAAGCAGCAGGCTGGCGCCCTCGACGCCGCGCTCGGCCTGCTGGCCATGGCACAGGCCGGGCCGCTGGATGAACTGCAGCGTGCCCGCGGCAACCTGTTGCGCGCGCAGATCGCGTTCGCCTCCAGTCATGGCCGTGACGCGCCCCCGCTCATGCTCAGCGCGGCCAAGCAGCTCGAGGCGCTGGACGTCGGGCTGGCCCGCAAGACCTACCTGGAGGCGTTCACTGCCGCGCTATTCGTCGGCCGCCTGTCCCCGGCTGTCGGGGACGTGGCCAGGGCAGTCCGCATGGCGCCCGCGCCACCGGCCCCGGCGCGCGCCCCCGATCTGCTCCTGGACGGCCTGGCGCTGCTGGTCACGGAGGGCTATGCGGCCGGGACGCCCGCCCTGAGACGGGCGCTGCTCGCGTTCCGCGGCCAGGACATCTCGGCGGAGCAGGGGCTCAGCTGGCTGTGGCTCGCCGAACGGGCGGCCATGGCGGTGTGGGACGACGAGACATGGCACGTCCTGGCCAGCCGTCACGTCAAGCTCGCGCGTGACGCGGGGGCACTCAGTGAGCTGCCCCTCGCGGTCCGGTCCCGCATCCTCCTGCACGCACATGCGGGCGAGCTGCAGCAGGGCGCGGCGCTCATCGCGGGGGCGCAGGCGGTCGCCGATGTGACCGGGAGCCAGCTCGGACCCTACGGTGCCCCGGTCATCGCCGCGTTCGGGGGCCGTGAGGCCGAGGCCACCGAGCTCATCCAGGCCACCATGGACGGCGTGACGAGCCGGGGTGAGGGGAGGGGAGTGACCAGCCAGTACGCCGCCGCCTTGCTGTACAACGGCCTCGGCCACTACGACAAGGCCCTCGCCGCGGCCGAGCTGGTGTGCGAGTACGACGACATAGGCGTCCTCGGCTGGTCGCTCACCGAGCTGGTCGAGGCGGCCGCCCGCAGCGGCCAGCCCGCGCGCGCATCCGACGCTCTGCAGCGGCTTTCCGAGACGACCCGCGCCAGCGGCACCGACTGGGCGCTGGGCACCGAGGCGCGCTCGCGTGCCCTGCTGAGCGAGGGTGAGACCGCCGAGAACTGCTATCGCGAGGCGATCGAGCGGCTCGGCCGTACCCGGATGCGCCCGGCCGTGGCCCGCGCCCACCTCCTGTACGGCGAATGGCTGCGCCGCGAGAACCGGCGCCGGGACGCCCGCGCCGAGCTGCGGACCGCCTATGGCCTGTTCACCACGATGGGCATCGAGGCGTTCGCCGAGCGGGCCCGGCGTGAGCTGCTGGCCACCGGCGACACGGTGCGCAAGCGGACGGCCGAGACGGTCAGCGAGCTCACCGCCCAGGAGGCGCACATCGCCCGGCTCGCCGTCAACGGCAGCACCAACGCGGAGATCGGGGCCCAGCTATTCCTCAGCACCCGGACCGTCGAATGGCATCTCGGCAAGGTATACACCAAGCTCGGAGTCGGCTCACGCCGCGAGCTGCGGCGAGCCCTGGCCAGCCTCGGGAACGCAGGCCCGCAGGCCTAGCGGCCGGCGGCCCGGACACCGGCCGGCCTGGCCAGCCCGGCCGGCCTGGACTGACTCCCCCACCCGGCGCCCCGCATCCCGTCCTCCGGGCCAGATCATGGAAGATGATGCACGGGCTGTGCATGAATGTGTCTCAAAGCGATGCTCCCGTTTCGGCATGAGCGTGCCTTCGCCGGCAGCTGGTGAGCATCAGGCCGGGGTACCGCCGCGGCCGGCTTCCCGATGGCCGGGTGTTATCTCGTAATGCATGGTCTGATAGCCCATGAGGCGGTGGGCCAGCGGGACGAGCATTCCTTGCAGCACCCGGTGGCGTCGCGCCAGCGCGGAGGCCGCGATGCGAGCTTGCTCGCTTTGCAGCAAGACCGCCCGGGCTTGGACCGGCGGCCCGGTCGGCTTGCCGCGCAGGGTCGCGGGCGAGAGCTCGATCCGGGGGTTATTGCGCAATCGCCTGGTCTTCCATGCCTTGTCATAGGAGCGGAAGAACGCGCGGTCGCCGTCGAAGGCGATGCTTACCGGCGTGGCGACTGGTGTGCCGTCCCGCTTGTAGGTGACCAGGAGAATTGTCTTGGCGTTCTTGACTGCTGCCAGCTCGTTGCCCACCGGTTCTCCCTTCATCGAGGCAGCAGCCAGCTGAAGACGGGCCGTCGTGGAAGGCGTCCGCCAGCGCCGGGCGCCGGCCGCGGCGGGCAAGCCCCGGCAGTCTATTCGCGCAGCGGCGGCTCTGACCAGGACTGCGCCGTGCGCCACAGGCTGTCCGGGTACCGGCTGTGCAGAGTGCGTCGCCATCCTCCGAGCAGGTCGTTCGGCTCATGAGTTTGCTTATACCGGCATACGGCCCGCCAGTACGCGGCCTCTGGCGCGGCATAGCTGCGCGGGAAACGGCGCAGCACTTCCCCGTAGATGGCCTCGGCTTCCTGTTCGCGGTGCTGGCGGGCAAGCGCACGGCCTCGCCCCAGCAAGAGCCTTGCGATGAACTCGGCAGGCGGCCAGTACCCTTGCCAGGCGTCATACTCAAAGCCGTCGGGGTCGAGGACACGTAGGTCCGGCGTCCAGATCTGCCGGAAGCGCTCGACTAGCGGCGCGCTGGCTTCCTCGGTGGTGTCGATCTGTACCGGCACGAAGTTCTCGGAAATGGTAGCGACGACCGCCGCCTCGCGGTAGCTGACCTTAGCCAGCGCCGCGCAGCCGCCTCAAGTAGGCGAGAAGAAGTCCACCAGGACAAGCTTTCCGGCCGTTTTTGCCTCGCTGCATGCGGCGGCGAGGTCAGCGGGCCGCCACGGGATCGCTTCCATGCTGTTCTCTCTCTCCGGTGCGAACAGGACTGTCTGGTACGAGTGTGCGCGCCCGCCGTCGATCTGGCGAGCCGATCGCGATCCGGCACGCCAGCCGGCGCCAGCGGCGGCGCGATCGCGTGGCCGGGCAGCCGGGGTTCGCGGCGGCGATAGAACCAGCCGAACGCCTCGGCATCACCTCGGGCCGTGGTCGCCAGGAGCTCGGGGCCGGACTCGTCCTTGCTTGCTGCCTGCCCCGCGCACTCAGCCCAGCATTTCAAGCCCCCGAACGACGGTGTCATCCACGCCGCGGCCAGCTGGGGTGCCCGGTCAGCCGAGCGGCCGCGGCGGTAGTCTCGGGAGTATCGGTGCCGGTATGAGCGCCGGCATCGATCCGAGCCGGCCCGGCAGCGGAATCGGCGCGGTCCGCCCATCGTCGACGAGGAGCACCCTGGCATGTCCCTTTTCCAGCGGGCCCACGAGATCGTTCAGGCCAAGGCGAACAAGGCGCTCGATGCCGCCGAGAAGCCGGACGAGATGCTTGATCTGTCTTACGAGCAGATGCTCGATCAGATCACCCAGGTCCGCCGCGGGCTGGTAGACGTCGCAGCGTCGCGCAAGCAGATCGAGCTGCAGGAGCAGCAGCTGCAGCATTCGGTGGCCCACCTGCAGGACCAGGCCAGGGCGGCGCTGTCTTCGGGCAACGAAGATCTGGCGAAGGAGGCCCTGTCCCGCAAGGCGGCCGCCCAGGCCCAGATCGACGCCATGGAGCCCCAGCGCCAGCAGCTCACCGAGCAGGAGGGGAAGCTCGAGCAGACGCTAGAGGTCCTGCAGCAACGGGTGAACACCTTCCGGACGCAAAAGGAAGTGCTGAAGGCCCAGTACACCGCGGCGAGGGCCGAAAGCTCGGTGAACGAGAGCGTCGCGGGCATCTCCCAGACAGTCGGTGATTCGGGAGCGGAGCTGCAGCGGGCCCAGGACAAGATCGCCAATATGCAGGCCCGCGCTGGTGCCCTCGACGAGCTGCTCCAGTCCGGAGTTCTCGAAGACGTGGGCGGAGACACCGACGACATCCAGCAGGAACTCGACGAAGCCGGGTCGAACGCGGAGGTGGATAAGGAACTAGCCGCGCTCAAGGCCGAGATCGGCCCGGGCGGCTCGCCGGCACCGCCGGAGCTAACCGGGAGCGCCGGGAGCTGACGCCGGGTGCGACTCAGCCAGCGTGTCGCACCCGGCCCCGCCCAGCGCTGGGCAGGGTCGTCCCGGCTCGCCATCGGCCCGAGGCGGGATGCCGGGCTGACTACCGCGAGGGCAGGCCGAGTGCCTCCGGATGGGCCCGGTGGTAGTGCTCGGTCAGCACCTCGCTGAGGTCGCCCGGCCGGTATGCGACCGTGCGGTGACAGATCTGGCAGCGCGTAACCGGAAGCTGGGTAACAGTCACCGGAAAGCGGCGCGAACGTGAATTGCTCATCACCTTGAGTATGCCAGCCCTACCGGAGTGACTTCGCCATCTGCAAACGCGCGGCAAATCGGCGCCGCTCATTCTCGCCGCCCGATCGCGATGTGATCGAGGAAGCTGTCGCCTGAGTATGCCCGTTGACCCGCGACCCGCAGGCCAAGTTCGTTAAGACGGCAGAACGAGCCCAGGTCAGGGCGCGCCAAAAGGTAGGAGGCATGTCGCGCCCATCGGCCATCCAAGGCATGAGCAGGTGTCGTCACGCCTGCACAGTCGATTGGGTTCGTGGGCGTCAGCGCCAGAATTCGGTGAGCTGCCCGGCAAGGGCTCTGCCTTGCTCGTAACCGGCTCGAGCGGCGGGCGGACGCGTCGACAGAATCCATCAGATTGGTGCCGAATGCGTTGCGGGAGGCGCTATCCGGCAAGATGGTTTCGACTCTGCTGCCGCCTGCGCGGAGTTCGTCGACCTGCGCTGCAAGCTGCATGCCCCAGTCCAACGGGTGCCGTGTTCTGCCGCCAAGTGGTGATAGCACCAGCACCCGCCCGTATCCGGCTGCCAGATCGGCGTTCTCGTTGCGTCGGTAGCCGCCGTCGATGTATCGGTTGTCGCCGATACTCCAGGGAGGGACGCCGAATCCATTGGACGTGCTGGCGGCGACGGCATCCACCAGGTTGACTCCGCTGTGGCGGTCGAACACGACCGGTTCACCGGTATGGGCATCGACCGCCGTGATGAGCACCGTTCGTTCCGGCCAGTGCTGGCTGGGCAGCCGGGCGGCGACTGTAGCGCGCCACTGCGTTTGCCCGGAGCCGTCCGACGCCGCATCTATTTCGAGCGCCGCCGCACCCATTCTGCGGCGCATATCGGCCGGATTCTCAGCGGCGGCGATGATTCCGCTCGTTCTCTCCATGTGGTCGGCCGACGGCCCCGATGGAACGCGTCCACGGTCGGATCCGGCCGGACCAGTCCGTTGCTGGGGCGCAGCGGAAAGGATGCCGGCAAGCAGTTGGGTCGGGCTCGCGCCGGTTATCTGGGCCGCGGCCGTCGATCCGGCCGACGTGCCGATGATCAGATCGGCGTCGGTCACATCCAACCCGGCATCGAAGAGGCCGGCGATGACGCCGATCAGCCACGCATTACCTGCCGATCCGCCACCACCGAGGACCAACGCTCGCTCACCCGCGGCGCGGACCCGCCTTGTGGCGTCGACCTGCGGCTGATCCTGGTCGGACCTCGGCAGGTCGGAGGCCGTCGTCGAAATGGAGTGCAAAGGTGCAGAAGGTGTTGTGTTCATGGGAGTCGCCTTTCGCGAATTGCCTGTCGGGCGCTCCCGATGGCGACTACCTCAGTCGCGCGATCGTGAACTGCAAGGGAGCACCCACTGCGGATACTGCGTTCATGGGACTCACCTCCTGCCGATAGATCACGATCACTGGAACGCTAACACGCCCCTGACGCGGTGCGCCATCGGCATCATGCCGGTTGCCGTACGGCGATCGCCGTGCCGTTTCGGCCATCAGCGCCGGTCAGCGCCATCGGCCGGCCCTGGAGGCAATTCCCGCCGGGCAGGTGCAGCAAGGTGAGACGAGCAGAATGAGCGAAGACCTGGAGGATTCTCTTCAGGATCGAGCCACAAGCTGACGCCACCATGGAGGAACCCGATGCGAACAGGCAGCGGCCAGGCCGACGATCCGCCAGCAGCCGGCCAGCGGGCCGAGCCGGCTATCAGTTCCCCGTTCGCCACGACCGGGTGCGTCGATTGGCATGCCGATCTGGCGGCTCGGCTCGACCGGCTCGGCTGGCTCCGAACTCTCACCGACTGGCTGACCGGCGTGCTGGAGCCGGTCCGCGAACGGCACCAAGGCAATCTCGCCGTTGAGTTGCTGCACGGCGGCCGATGGGTCGGCCACCCGCTGCACCCGGCACTCAGCGACCTGCCCGTCGGGCTGTGGGCGGGCGTCACGGTGCTGGACGTCACGGACCGAGACCGGGCTCCCCGGCGCGGAATCGACGCCGCAGGCATGCTGAGCGCGGCCGGCATCCTCGCTGCGGGCGCTACCGCCCTGACCGGTCTGAGCGACTGGACCGTCAGCAGTGATCAGGACCGCCGCGTCGGGCTCTTCCACGGTCTGCTCAACACGGCGGCCCTCGGGCTGCAAGGTGCCTCGCTAGGGACCCGGATGGCCGGCCACCGCGGCACGGCACGCGCTCTGGCCGCGGCCAGCCTCACGGTCACGGCCGCAGCCGGTTACCTCGGCGGTCATCTCGTATTCACCAGAGGCGTGATGGTCAGCCGGGTGGCGTGGGCTGTCGGGCCGCGGCGGTGGACCCGCGCGCTGCTCGAGGCCGACCTGCCGGACGACTCGCCGACCGCAGTCGAGGCCGAGGGCCGGCACGTCATGCTGTACCGCCACCGCGGCCGCCTCTACGCCATCGACAACATCTGCAGCCACGCTGGTGGCCTGCTCAGCCGCGGCCCAATCGCAGACTTGACCGTGACGTGCCCGTTGCACGGGTCCCGCTTCGCGCTCGCCGACGGCTGCGTCAGCCGTGGGCCGGCCAGCCAGCCGCAGCCCGTGCTACCTACCCGGATCCGTAACGGCTGGATCGAGGTGCGCGGCAGCCAGCCGGCACCCCGGCGGGCCGCAACTGGAAGGACACAGCCATGACGTTCGTAGTCGTCGCGAACCTCGACGACCTGGAGGTCGGCGACACCATGCTCGTCGACGAGCTGACCGAACCGATCTGCCTCATCCGCCTCGATGATGACGATGTCAGGGCGATCCACAACACCTGTACCCACCAGCAGCAACCCCTTCACGAGGGCACCCTCCAGGACGATGACACGCTGGTCTGCGCCGCCCACGCGTCACGCTATGACCTGACCACCGGCGAGGCGGTGGGCGTGTTCGCCTGCGGCCCCATCCCGGTTTACGCATGCAAGATCGAAGACGACGCGATCCTGGTCGACATTGACCAGCAGCTGAACGACGCGCCTATCCCTAATCCCCCGGCATCCGGGTCGCTGGGCGCGGGCTAACGCCTGGCAGGACACCGACGGGGACAGCCCCGCGGGTGAGCTCTGCCGTCGGTTGCCGTGGGCCGCGCAGTTGCGCCGCGAGCAGGCTGTCGGTTGCCAGCGCGGCGGTGATGAAGAGGCCGCGGTAGATCATCGGGGCCTCCCGGGTTGAGGGTTGCGACGGCCTTCCAGCGGTCCTCCACCGCCATTACATCCCGATTGCACGGCGGTGGCCTATGTATAGGAAACGGCCCGGAACGCAGGCCCGTCCGATACGACGAAGAGGTGATCGAGATGACCGCGGCACGATGGCTGCGCCGCCGAGATTCAGCAACGCCGGCAGCGGCGATGCGCCGGACGGCCGGCGCCACCCGCCGGAATCCATCGAGAGCCGGGACTCGCACCGCAAGCAGGCGAGGGGCTGGCCGCGCCGGCGTCCGCGGCCGCGGACGCCGGCGGAGCGCTGCCCCGGGCGCGGAACGTCCTGGCCATCACGGCCCGGCCCGGCCAGGAGTCAGCCGACCTGGGCGGGCTGCTTTACGCCTTCCGCCGCACGGGGGCCAGCCTGGCGCTGCTGAGCCTGACCCGCGGCGAGGCATCGCCGCTGAACTCGACCTGCGCGCGACTGGAGACAATCCGGCCCTGGGAGCTGCTACTGGCGGCCAACGTTCTCGGCATCTCCTCGCTCACGGTGGCCGATTACGTCGACGGCGGACTCTGCCGGTACCCGGTGGCCGAGCTCACCGAGCGGGTGCGGCGCGCGATCCGCGGGCACGCGGCCGACCTGCTGCTGGTCATCGACCCGGCGTCGGGCGGCCCTGACGATACCGCGGTAGCCACCGCCACATGCACAGCAGCCAGGCAGGCGGGCGTGCCGGTCGTGGCGCGCACCGTGGCTGCCGCCCGCGGCGGCTGGATGATCGATCTCGGCGGCTACGCCGTGACCGCCCGCGCCGTCCAGCGATCCGCGGCGGCAGCGCACGTCAGCCAGTCAGCGGCACTCCCCCAGGTGGAATGCCGCCTTGCCTCGCTGGACGCCCGGGAGCATCTGCGGTGGCTGATATCTTCGCGGCACGCGGCAGGGCACGGCAACAAACCCCTGGCGGCCGCCGGGCGCACGTGACCGGCTTCGCCAAGTCACCGGCCGGATTGCGGCGGCGTGATCCGGGCCGGCTGGACCCGGCCGCGGCGCAGGGCACCAGTCAGGGAACTTCCCCGGGCGCGAAGGGCAGCCGAGCGCGACCGTGGATGCCGGAACCAGCCCGATAGCATGGACGGATGCCATGGGCGTCCGCAGGCAGAGGAGTCACGGCGATGGACACGCAACTCGAGGTTGTCGTGGTTCCGGTTGCCGGCAGTCCGGGGGGTGCGTCCGCCGCTGCGGGTCGCTGCGTGGAAAAGGTCCTGCACGTACTTCCGCGATAACGATCCGGAGGAGCTGCCCGTGCTGGCGCAGCGGCTTGCTGGGTGCGGCTCGGTCGCGGACGGGTAACGGGCGCGGTCGCACCCGGGTCAGTTCCAGCCGCGATGTCACCAGCAACCGACGGAGGTAACGATGAGTTCGAGCAGTGACTATGACGTGATCGTTCTTGGCGGCGGGGCGCCGGGTGAGCATTGCGCGGCTGCGCTGGTCGCACACGGGCTGCGCGTTGCCCTCGTTGAGCGGGAGCTGGTCGGTGGCGAGTGCTCGTACTGGGCTTGTATTCCGTCCAAGACGCTGCTGCGCCCGGGGGAGGCTGTGCACGGCGCGCGCGAGGCTGCGGCACGGGCCGAGGTCGATGTTCAGGCCGCGCTGGCCTGGCGTGACTTCATGGTCTCCAACTACTCCGACGCCGGCCAGCAGCGCTGGCTGGCGGGCCGGGGGATCGAGCTGCTGCGCGGCACGGGCCGGCTCGCGGGGACCGGCGCGGTCGAAGTCAACGGCGTCCGCCACACCGCGGAGCACATTGTGGTGGCGACCGGCTCGGAGCCGATCGTCCCCCCGGTCCCTGGACTCCGCGAGCTCGCGGGCGTGTGGGGCACCCGCGAGGCGACGAGCATGAAGGCCGTTCCGCGCCGCCTGCTGGTGCTGGGCGGCGGGTCGGCAGGCGTCGAGCTCGCGCAGGTTGTGCGGCGCCTCGGCGGCGAGGCGGCGCTGGTGGAGGGCGCCGACCGCGTGCTACCTCGGGAGCCCGCGCCGCTGGGAGCGGCGCTCGGCGAGGCGCTGCGCCGGGACGGAATAGAGCTGAGGCTCGGGATGCGCGCCGTCGCCGCGCGGCGCGACGGTGATGAGTACGTCCTGCAGTTCGACGGCGCCTCGGACCTGCGGGGTGACCAGCTGCTGGTGGCGACCGGCCGGCGCCCGCGGGTCGAGGGGATTGGCCTGGAGACGGTCGGCGTCCAGGCCGACCCGCACGGGATCCGGGTGGACGAGCACCTGCGCGCAGCCGAGCGGCTGTGGGTGATCGGCGACGTCAACGGCATCTGGCCGCTGACGCACGTGGGCGAGTACGAGGGCGACGTGGTCGCGGCGAACATCCTCGGCGATGCGCGTCCGGCCAATTACGAAGCCGTTCCCCGGGTCACCTACACCGATCCGCAGGCCGCGGCGGTGGGCGCGGCCGAGGCGCAGTACAGCGGCAGCGCACCGGTGTCCGAGGTGCCGAAGACCGCCACGTACACGCACGACTACGCCGAATCCAACGGGTTCCTGACGCTGCTCAGCGACGGCGAGCGGCTGACCGGCGGCTACGCGCTCGGGCCCGAGGCCGGTGAGTGGATGCAGCAGGCGACGCTCGCCATCCGCGCACACGTCCCGCTCGACGTGCTGAGCGACACGATCCAGCCCTTCCCCAGTTTCTCGGGCATCTACGACGCCGCATTGAAGGCGCTCCGGATGGCGATAGCGGACATGCCGCCGCCGGCCAGGCCGATGGCCGCACAGATGGCGAGCCTGTCTGGGTGAGCCGATAGCGCAGGATCTGTACTCGCAAGCACCGCCGTTAACCCGGTGACCTGCTCCTACCCGTCGGAGGAATCATGACCAGCGCAACCACTCCTGCCGCCGGCGAGCGCGAGCCGGAACTGGCCGGGCAGACCGTCGTGGTGATCGGCGGCAGCGCAGGCATCGGCCTCGAGACGGCTCGCCGCGCCCGGGCAGAGGGCGCCGACGTCATCGTCTCCGGGCGCGATCCCGAACGCCTCAGGCGGGCAGCGCTGGAACTCGGCGCGCAACGCACCGCAGCCTTCGACGCCAACGACGTGGTTTCCCTGCAGCGGTTCTTCCGGGACCTGCCAGCACCGATCGACCATGTGATGGTCACCGCCGGCGGCCCGGTCTACGGGCCGCTGCTCGAGATGGACTCCGCGCGGGTGCGGGAGGCGCTCAGCGATCACGTGGTGCTAGGGCTCGAGGTCGCGCGCAACGCCGCCGGCAAGATGCGGCCTGGCGGCACGCTGCTGCTGATGGGCGGAACCGGCGGCCGGCGCGTCAGTCCCGGCGCCGGGATCGCCGCCGCCGCCACCGCCGTGCTGCCCGCGTTCACCGCGGCCCTCGCGGTTGAGCTCGCGCCGGTTCGCGTCAACCTCATCGCCGCCGGCTTCGTCGATACCCCGTTGTCGGCATCGCTGCTCGGGGACCGGCTCGAAGAGCGCCGCGATGAGCTGCGCGCGACGCTCCCGATCGGCCGCGTCGTCGGCCCGGCCGACGTCGCCGCGCTCGCCGTGCACATCATGACCAACACGGCGCTCACCGGCGCGACCTACGACATCGACGGCGGGCAGCAGTTCGTCTCGTGAACACACGGCCGGACGCGGGTCGGGTGGAGCAAGAAGCAGGCCCTGGTGACGGCATCGGCGGCTGCGGCCGCCGTCCGGCAACACCGTACCTCGCCAGGTCACGCCTCGGACCGGTCCAGGTCGATGAGCGCGATCCCGATGTCGGGGCGCAGCACCTTGCGCAGCCGAGCTGGGGTCTCGGTCACCACGACCTCCAGCGTCGGGAACACCCGCCCTTCGAGGAGGTGGCCTCCGGGTGTCGTCCCATCTGACAGGCCGAGTACCACGTGCATGTGCGGAATGGGGCCGTCCTGGCCCTCGGCGACGTCGCCGAGCAGCGACAGCACCTCGCACTGCTCGTCAACCGGGATGCGGCGGTAGTCCCCCACCGTAGGGTCGAACCAGCCGACGGTGGCGCGCTCGAAGCCGCCGACGGCGGTGATCTGCGCGGCTTCCAGCTGCTCCGAGCGGGCGAACTGGGCCAGGGCGGAGACCGCCTCATCACCCGGGTCACACACCACCACGTAGGTGACGACGTCCGCGTCCTCGACAACTTTGGATTTCATCACTAGCTCCTCAACGCGGGCAGCGGAAGCAGCCTGCTGCGCGCGGCCCGATGGCGCCCGGGTACCGGTGCCAGCCTCAACCGGGCTTCCCGGCCCGCCGCCAGCGAGGGCGGCTGCGCCGTCGCGGCGCGGCGTCCCGCGCCGGCGAGCCCGATCCTGACCGCCACGACCCCACTCTAGAACCCGGAATTTCGGTGCTCAGGCGGGCCCGGCAGCTCGAGCTGATCTGGACGGCGGGCCGGTACGAGCTGGCGGCCGGATCCGGCCGGCCGGGGTGCGGTTACTGTCTGCGGTGTGCCGCGGTCACGGCGGCGGTGATCGCCTGGGCGTCTGGGCTGACGGCTGCCCCATCGACCGTGACCGTCGGCGTCGCCTCAACCCCGAGCGCGATGGCGCGCGCGGTCACGTACGGCGGCCAGTCCAGGTAGCGCGCATCGGACAGGCATTCACTGAACGCGCCAGCCAGTCCCGCCGCGCGGCCGATGTCGGCCAGTTCAGCGTCACTCAGCCCCGCGCCCCCTTCGGGCGGCTGGCTGACGAACAGCGCGTGCGCGTACGGGACGAACCGTCCCCCGTCCGCGGCGCAGCCCGATGCCGCGGCCGCCCGCGTCGAGTAGTTCGTGGTTGACGCCTCGTCGAGGAAGTTCATCGGGTGGTAGGCGACACTGGCCAGGCCGTCAGCGGTCAGGCTGGCCAGCGCCGGCCCGCGGCGAGCTCAAATCGCCGGCAGAACGGGCACAGGAAGTCGATGAAAGCGTCCACCCGGATCGGGCCGTGCCCGATGAGGATCCCGTCGCCTTCTGGTGTCGCGCTGGCGGGAATGTGGCCGGGGGCGGCCGGGTCGGTCATGGGCCCTCCAGGAAGACGTCAGCAGTAAACGCTACCGGGATCACATGCTCTCACCGGACGGGAAGCATGTCGCCGGCCGCCGGGTACCTATCGGCGAGCCGCCGCGACGCTGCCACACCGGACAGGCCATGCGCAGCTGACCCGGGTGGCAGGTCAGCCTTCATAGCCGGGTCGATATCTGCCGGAGATTCCTTCGCGGTCCGGGCCGCCGCCCAGGGACAGCGCCCTGACCCGGGCGAGCGCTTCAGTTCGGGATGCGACGCCCAGCGTGCGGTAGATGTGCTGCAAGTGAGTGTGCACGGTGCGGACGCTCAGTCCCAGCGCCCGGGCCACGGCGCGGTCGGAGCTTCCGGCCGCGACGAGTTGCAGGATGCGGGTCTGGCGGGGAGTCAGCAGCGCCCTGCCGCCGGCGTCACAGGGGGTATGCGGTACCGGCTGGGTCAGCAGGGCGGCGATGGCGGCGGCCTGCCTGAGGTGCGGGCGCAGCAGGTCGATCAGTTCGCGCTGCTCGTCGGAGAAGTCCCGGCGGCGCCGGTTGAGCGCCACGCTGATCACTCCGCCGCGCGGACCGGGAACGCTGACGACCAGCTGATGGTCGACCCGGGCCGGGCGGTAGAAGTCGCGGTAGAGGCCGAGCGAGCGGAACTGGCGCTGGCTGGTGACGTCGGAGATGCGCCGGGCGGCGAGGTCGCCGGTTGCCTGGTAATGACGCAGCAGCGGGTGCTCAGGCACATGCTCACGGAACAGCTGGTCGGCATCGGGGAAGTCCAGAACCTCGGCGGGCTCGATCTGCCAGGCCACCGCCACCGGGCCGGCCAGCTCGTTGTAGGAGCAGGACTCGGCTGTCACCAGGCCGGAAACGAGGCCGATCACGCGGCCGGGAAAATCTCCGCCGCCAGGCAGGTACAGCTCGGCGAGCCCGTCGCTGAGCCTGCGCAGCAACCGGCTGTCGAGCGTCACGATCCCGCCCCGGTCATCGCATCAGAGTAAGCAAAATTGCCGATACCGCAACAGCCCCCAGGTGGCGCAGAGTAACTGATACCCGCTGGCGGCCCCGGAAATGCCGGGGGGGGAGGCTCCGGGGCGCCAGCGGGTT
>CAVXLG010000006.1:0-304091 GCA_963762615.1 uncultured Actinomycetes bacterium
TAGGCTCTACCGATGCCATCGCCACCGCCGCCGCGCGTGCTCGCCGCATTCGGCGCAGCCGCAGGCGGGACGGTCCGGCTCGGCGGCGGGCAGAGCACGTCCTGGCTTGCTGGTGACCTGGTCCTCAAGCTGGCAGACCTCGACCGGGAAGAATGGGCATGGCAGGCCCGGATCCGCTCGCGGGTCTGCTGCGATGGATTCCGGCTGGCCATGCCGCGGGCTGCCGTTGACGGTTCGCTCTGCGTCGATGGCTGGTGCGCCACCGAGTACCTAGCAGGCCAGCATGAGCAGCGCCGCTGGCCGGAGATCATCGCGGTCGGCGAGCGCTTGCACGCCGCCCTGCGCGCAATCCCCCGGCCGTCGTTCCTGGACCGGCGGGCCACCCCCTGGGCGATCAGCGACCGCGTCGCCTGGGGTGAGGTCCGCGCCGGCGACTACCCGGCAGTCAGCTACCTGCCGGCGCTGACCGCCGCGATCCGCCCCGTCACAGCTGCCAGCCAGCTCATCCACGGTGACCTCACCGGCAACGTGCTGTTCCACGGCCAGCTGCCGCCCGCGATCATCGACTTCTCCCCATACTGGCGGCCCGCTGCCTACGCGTCCGCGATAGTGGTCGCCGACGCCCTGGTCTGGGAAGGCGCGGACAGCAGCATCCTGGCCGCGGTCAGCGATATCGATGACTTCGGCCAGTACCTGGTCCGCGCCCTGATCTTCCGGGCAGTGACCGAACGGATGCTCGCCGGCGACGAGCCAGCGCGATCTGGCGCGGCCGCGGGCCGGTGGGCGCCAGCCGTCGACCTTGCCCGCCAGCTTGCGGCGCAGCAATGAATCCGGATAGGCAGGCGGCCGGCCAGCCGTGCCGGCCATGCCGTCCCGGGCGCGGGACCGAGCCTGCCGCAGTTCCGGTCAGGCCAGGATCTTGGCCTTCTCGCGGTCGAACTCCTCGGCCGTGATGACGCCCCGGTCGCGCAGGCCGGCCAGCTTGGCCAGCTGGTCGGCCGGCGTGGCCGAGCTGGCGGTCTCCTGGACGTAGCTGCGGAACTGCTGCTCCTGGGCCTGCGCCTGCCGCTCGGCCCGCTCGTGCATCTTGCCGCCGCGGGCGATCAGGTACACCAGCACCCCGATCAGCGGGAAGATCAGCACGAAGATGAACCACAGCGCCTTGGCCCAGCCGGACAGGTCACGGCTGCGGAAGATGTCGATGAACACGGTGATCAGGATCCAGATCCAGATCACCCACAGGAAGATCATGAACACCGTCCAGAACGCGCCCAGGACGGGGTAGGAGTAGGACGTCGAGGCGAGCGGCATGGCGTCTCCCTGGCAGGCAGCGCCTGCAAGCTCCGGGCGCGGGCCCGGCGGCGAACCGAACGCCATGATCGTACTGGCACCCGCCCCGCCCGCCGCGCCCGGCCCGGCGAAACGCCGGAATCGGATCATTGTCGCGCGGGCCGCCGGCACCGCAGAACCAGCTGACCGCCCAATCCGGCGCGCTGGGCCGGCCTGCATGGCCCGCTGGTTGCCGGTACGCAGTACGGTACCTAGTGGTCTGTAAGAGGGGTCCTGTTGCTGCATCGCCCGCATAAGGAGGGGCCATGAGCTACGCCCGGCAGATGCTGGACACCTATCCGCGCACCTTCGACGTCGATGCCGGCCTGCTGGCCGCCGTCATCGACGCGCTCAACGACTGTGCTCAGGCCTGCACCGCCGACGTCAGCGCCGACTTGGCCGAGCACAACGTGACCGAGATGGTCAGATGCATCCGGCTATGCCTGGACTGCGCGGATATCTGCACCGCGACCGCCGGGGTGACAAGCCGCCAGGCGGAATACGACGCTGACGTCGCCAGGCCACTGCTGGAGGCGTGCGCTGCCTCCTGTAAGAGCTGCGGCGATGAGTGCGAGCGGCACGCCCGGACTCACGAGCACTGCCGGTTCTGCGCCGAGGCCTGCCGGCGCTGCGAACGGGCCTGCCGCCAGCTCCTGGAGGCGCTGAAATAAGAAACCGGCCGATCCGGCCCGCGCACAGCACAGCACCGGGTGCTGGCCCTGTTACATCACCGGCATGCCGGGGGCGGTAAGCCCCGGGATCAGCCAGGGGAACCAGACCGCAAGGGCGCCGGCAGCCAGCAGGGCGATCCCGATCACCTGGCCGAACGGCTTGCCGTACCGCCAGATCTTCTCGACGAAGATGACCACGGTCAGTACCGCCATCGCGGCCAGGTTCATCACGCCGACCGCGACCAGGAGGATCATCAGGCCCCAGCAGCACCCCACGCAGGTGGCGCCGTGATGCAGGCCGACGCGAACGTCGCGGCTGCGGCCCTTGAAGCCGATGTAGTACATGAGCGCGCCGACCGGCGAGCGGCACCGGCGCAGGCACCAGTCTTTCCACGGGCTGAGCTGGTAGATGCCGGCGGCCGCGAAGATGCCCGCGCCGAGCCACTTCGCCGCGGTCGGGGACGCGGTGAGCAGCCGCCCCGTCCCGGTGAGGAGCGCGAAGGCGACCGCCCCGCAGACGGCCCAGGCCAGCAGGTAACCGGTGATGAACAGGCTCATCCGCGCCGCCCGCGCGAAGCCAGCCGAAACCCCGGTGATCAACCGGGTCCAGAGCACCGCGACCGGGGCGACGGACGGGAACATCATCGCGGCCATCATGACGACCCACAGACCGAGGAAGGGCAGCAGCGCCAGGCCCATCGTGCCCGGCCCGTTACCCATGTCCCGGGCTTGCCAGATAGTGATCACCCAGGCCGCGGCAGCGAGCCCGGCCAGGGCAATCCACGGCCGGGCGAGCTGGCGCGGCGGGAGGTTCCGGGCGGGCCGCGCCAAGGCGGCCGGGCCGGCCTGGTCAGCCACGACTCAAACCCCGTCAGCCTTCGTAGCGGAAGTCCGTGATGAAGCTGTTGGTCCCGGAGAACTCGGCTGTCCAGTGACCGTAGTAGCTCACGTCCTTCGCCGTGCCCTGGCGGACGGGCTGCGGGACGGCGCCGAACGGCGCGTTCGCGATCACGGCCGGTCCGTGGCCATCCATCCCGACAACCTGGTCGCTGCTCATTGTCAGGGCACCCGACACCTCAGCGTGCAGCGAGCCGTCCGACTTCTCGAACGTGATCGCGGCCGGCTGCACCCCGGCGACCTCGCCGATCAGCGGAGCCAGGCCGGCCAGGTAGCCGCCGGCGCCCCCGGAGAAGACCGCGCCGAGGGCTTCGGACTGCTCGGCGGACGCGCGGTCGTCCAGGTACAGCGCCACCTTCCAGCCACCGTCGGTCATCCGCTTCGGCGAGTGCACGGCCAGCACGGCGTTCAGACCGGACAGGTCCACGCCGTCCTTGTCACCGTGCGTGACGTGCCAGGCCAGCAGCACATCGCAGTTGTCCTCGGTGGCGGCCCCCAGCCACACGCAGTTGCAACTGACGTCGCAGTTGCACACCTCGAAGTAGTCGCCCTCGACCGAAAAGCTCATCTCGCTCCCCCTTCACCCCGGTTTTCCGGTGCGGATCCGCAGGCGGCGAAAAATACCACCGCGCCGCTCATAGGGCAATAGTTGCAGCCCGGGCTGTCAGTGCACCAGCGCTCATTCATGCTGGCTGCCCCGGCAGCACCGGCTCCCGGCTCGGCTGCGCCCGCCACACCCACTTCTTGTACGCCCCGTAGCGGAATACGGTTGCCAGCCCGATGCCGATGAGCAGGAAGATGTTGTAGGAAAACCGGTCTTGCAGGCCGAGCACGTAGCTGCCGAACCCGAGGCACGCGAGCTGGATGAGCAGCCCGATGCCATTCAGCACGAAGAACATGATGCCCTCGCGGCGCACGTTGGTGCGCTGGCGGTACCGGAACGTCCAGTAGCGGTTGCCCAGGTAGGAGACGGCGGTGGCGACCACGGTGGCGATCACGTTCGAGACGAGCGGACCGAGGCCGGCCTGGAAGTGCAGCACGTTGGTGCCGATATCGGCGATCAGCACGGCAAGCCCGCCGACGATGCCGAACTTGGCCAGCTCAGAGGCCAGCTGCCAGGATTGGCCGGAGCGCAGCCGGACCAGGCCCACCTGCTGCAGCAGGCTCGTGGGACGCCGGTGAGCTGACGCCCGGCGGGTCGGCCCGGCGGGCGTCACGGTCCCGGCCGACCACGCCCGCCTCGTGTGCGAGCTCACGGGCCGAGGGTAGGCGCGCCAACCCGCCCACGTGGAGCGAATGGCACATCTCGCCGATTATCGCGCGGCCCGGCGCGCTCGAACCCGGCTGATACCGGATGCCCCGTTGTCAGGCGTCGCCGCAGTCAGCTGGCTGAGCCGGGCGTCACGGACGGTCCTGGCCGGTAGCCAGGTTAGGGCCGGGGTATCCGCAGGACGGACACCAGGCCGTTGAGGCCGGTGGTGATGTAGGCGGTGCGCGTGGCCGGGTCCGCCGCGACGGCGACCGGCTGGCTGTCGACCGCGTACCTGGGCGAGGCCGGCGGGCAGCCGGAGGGGTGGGTGGCGTTGCAGCGGGCCGCGTTGATCACGCCCACGGTGGAATCGGCAAAGTCGGTGATCACGACGGTTCCGCTGGCCTGGTCGACGGCCAGCTCGAGCGGGTTGCGCGGGGTGCGTACCAGCGGCCAGCGGTGGCGGCAGCCGGCCGGGTGGCCGGCGTTGCAGCTGGCCGCGTTGATCATCGACAGGGTGCCGGGCCCGTCCCCGTTGGCGGTGTTGGCGGTATAGATGGTGTGGCTGGCCTGGTCCAGGGCCATGCCGTAGGGCAGCGGCCCGACGGTGGCGGTGGCGGCTGGCCGGCAGCCGGCATGATGGGCGATGTTGCAGGTCATCGTGTTGAGGACCGTGATGGTGTCGCCGGTTCCCGCCGCGAAGCTGAGGTCGGACAGGTAGAGGCTGTGCGTGGCCTGGTCCAGCAGCAGGGTGCCGCCGCCGGTGTTGCCCAGCGGTATCTTCACCAGCGGCGCAAGGCAGCCGGCGGTGTGCTGGGCGTTGCACGCCCGCTCGCTGAACAGCAGCAGGAAGTTCTTCTCGTGGGCAGGGGTGCCGCTGAGGTTAAAGGCGAGCACGTAGACGGTGCGGGTGGCGCCGTCCACCGTGACCCAGACCGGCAGCAGCGGCAGCGCGGGCCGGATCGTGAACGCGGGCGCGCAGCCCCGGGTGCGGGCGGCGTTGCACCGGGCGGGGTCGAGCAGGGTCACCGCTCCGCGGGGCGGCCCGGTGCTCGTGACGTACAGGGTGCGCGACCGCGGATCCAGCGCGCTGCCGCTGGGACTGGTCACGACCGGCACCGCGGGCCAGGTGCCCCGGCAGGACCGCGGCCGGGCCGCGTTGCACCGGCTGGTGCTGATCATGGTGAGGGTCCGGCCGCCGTCGTTGGAGACGTAGGCGGTGTGCACGGCCGGGTCCACCGTGACGGCGTTCGGGAACGGGCCTACCCTGGTGGCCGCGGCCAGCACCCGGCATCCGCGGGTGTGCCCGGCGTGGCAGGAGCGGGGGTTGACCACCGAAACCGTGGCGTCGTTGACGTTCGAGGTGTAAATGGTAGCCGACGCCGGATCCAGGATCGATATCCCCGGATTGCCGCCGACCTGCAGCGTCGGCGGGAACGGGGTGCAGCCGGCCTGGCGGGTCGAGTTGCAGGTGGCCGTGTTGAGGGCGGCGAGGGTGTCATCACCGGCGTTGAGGACGTAGACGGTATGCAGGGCCTGGTCGGCAGTCACGTCGAAGGGCGCAGTTCCCTGGCTGAAGCCGGGCACCGGCCGGGTGCAGCCCGCCGGGTGGCGGGCATTGCAGGCCGCGGCGTTGATCAGGGACACGGTGCCGTTTCCCGTGTCATCGCCGCTGTTGGCGATGTAGACGGTGTGGGTGCCCTGGTCGAGCGCGCCGCCGAACGGCGCGGTGCCGACCTTGACGGTGGCCAGCACGGCGCAGTTGCTCGTGGTGTGCGCGTTGCAGGCAGCCGTGCTGATCACCGACACCGTGTTCCCGGGTTTGGTGGTCCCGGCGTTCAGCACGTACAGCGTCCGCGCCGCCGGGTCGGCGATCAGCCAGTCCGGGCCGTCGCCGACCGTGATGGTGGCCGCCGGCGCGCAGCCCGCCGTCGTGTGCGCGTTGCAGGTAGCGGTGTTGATCACCGTGACGGTGCTGGTGCCGGAGTTGGCCACGTACAGCGTGCCGGTGCGCGCGTCCACCAGCTCGGCTGTGGGTGAGGCGCCCACCGGGAAGGTGGCCGGATGCTGGCCGCGGCAGCCCCGCGGGTGGAGCGCGTTGCAGGTGGCGGTGTTGACTACCGAGACCGTGCCGTCGGCGATGTTCGTCACGTACAGGGTGCGGGCCGCCTGATCCAGCGCTACGCCGACCGGCGCGCTGCCTACCCGGACGGTGGCCGGGGTCTGCCCGCAGCGGGAGGTGTCGCCGGCCCGGCAGTGCCGGTCATCGATCACCGACACCGTGTGCCCGGGCGTGACCGTGCCGCCGTTGGCCACGTAAACGGTATGCGTGGCGTCGTCGGCCGCCATGAAGTTCGGCCCTACGCCGACCCCTACCGTGGGGGCCGGGACTACCCGCGGCGGATGTGACGTGGCCCGGGCCGGACCCGCGGCAGCGCCCGGGGCCAGCAGGCCCGAGCTGGGCCGCGGGCCCAGCCGCCCCCGCCATCCCCCCGGCAGCCGGGGAACCGGGCGGCTCAACCCGGTGCGATGGACACCGGGACCGGCAGCCAGTCGCGGCGCTGCGGGCGCGGCACTCGCCGAAGGCGCCGCCGCCAGCCCGGCAACCGCTACGGTCACCCCCGCCACCGCGATGAACCACCGGATACCCATGAGCCGCCGTACCGCGAGTTTCGGCATCGGATTCCCCCAGCCCGTTCCTGTTTCGCCGCGAACGCACGTCAACTTTCGCCGCGATCGCAGGTCAACGCTGTGGCCCAATCGTCGTGAAGTGGCCTTACAGGAAGCTGACATTCCCTGACCGCACGCTGACATCCGGTCAGCCCGCAGGCTGACGCGGCTGGATGCGCGAGCCGCGCGGCCGTGCTTGTATGGCAGCAGGACAAGGCGGCGGACATGATCGACTACCGGATTCTCGGACCGCTCGAGGTCAGCGCGGACGGGCGACTGATCAAGATTGGCGGGCCGAGGCAGCGGGCGTTACTGGCGATCCTGCTGCTGCGGGCGAACGAGCCGGTCCCGCGCGATGTCCTGATCCGCGAGTTGTGGGGCGACCAGCCTCCGGCGGGCGCGCAGAGCAGCCTGGATGTCTATGTCTGGCGGCTGCGCAAGGCCCTCGACGGGGCAGCCGACGGCCCCGCCGTGCTGACCCGGCCGGGCGCGTACTGCCTGCAGCTCGCCGAAGGGCAGCTGGACGCGCGCCGGTTCGAGCGGCTGATCGCGGAGGGCCGGAGTGCGCTGGCGGCAAACGCGCCGGAGCCGGCTGCCGCCAGCCTGCGCGCGGCGCTGCGGCTGTGGCGAGGGGATGCGCTCGACGACCTCAGCGACGAGCCGTTCGCGCAGGTGGAGATCGGGCGGCTGGAGGAGCTGCGGCTCGGTGCCGTGGAGGACCTGATCGACGCCGACCTGGCGCTGTACCGGCACGCCGATGTCGTCGGCGAGCTCGAGGCGCTGGTGGCCACCCACCCGCTGCGCGAGCGCCTGCACGGGCAGCTGATGGTCGCGCTGTACCGATGCGGGCGGCAGGCGGAGGCGCTGGAGGCCTACCAGGCGGCGCGCCGGACGCTGGTGGACGATCTCGGCCTGGAGCCTGGCCCCGCGCTGCAGCGGGTTCAGCGCGCGATACTGCGGCAGGATCCATCGCTCGAGCTTCCCGGCCGGGCCGCGGCCGCGCCTGACCCGGCCGCGGTCACGGGGCGGCCCTCGGGCGGTGGCGCTGGTCGCAAGAGGACACTGCTGGCCGCGGCGGCGGTGTTGGCTGTGATGACCGGGTTGCTGGTGGCAGCATCGGCCCGCGGGTCGGCGCGTCTGGCCGCGGGCCCGGACACCGTCGGCGTGATCGACGCGGGCCGGGCTGGTCTTAGCGCTGTCGTGTCCGGGGTGGGACGGCCGGGCGGGGTCGGCTACGGCGCGGGCGCGGCCTGGGTGACCGACAGCGCGGATGACCTGCTGCTGCGGGTGGATCCGGCGGGGCAGGTGATCGACCGGATCCCGGTGGGCCGCGGGCAGGCCGGGGTGACGGTCGGCGACGGCGAGGTCTGGGTGGCCAACGAGCTGGACGGCACCGTGTCGGAGGTCAATCCGGCCGCCGGGACGCAGGTCGCGGTGATCCGGGCCGGGGTGGGCCCGGCCGCGGTCGCGTTCGGCTACGGATCTGTCTGGGTGGCCAACCAGGCCAGCGACACCGTGTCCCGGATCGCGGCGGCTACCGGCCGGGTGACCGGGACGGTGCGGCTGGGCAGTGCGCCGGCCGGGCTCGCGGCCAGCGCCGGCGCGGTCTGGGTGACCAGCCCGCAGGCCGGCGAGCTGCTGCGCGTCGATCCCGGTGATGACCGGCCGTCGCGGGCGTTCGCCATCGGCCCGGGCCCGGCCGCGGTGGCGGTCGGCGCGGGCAGCGTCTGGGTCGCCGACGCCGGCGGCACGCTGACGCGCCTGGACCCGCGGACCGGGCAGGTGCGGGCGGTCAGGGTCGGCGGCGCGCCCGCCGGCGTCGCCTACGCCGATGGCGCCGTCTGGGTCGCCAACGGCTTCAGCGGGACCGTGGCCCGGATCGAGCCGGGGACCGGTGCGGTGCGGTTCATCCGGGTGGGAGGCGAGCCGACCGCTCTGGCCGCCGTCGGCCATGACGTCTGGGCGACGGTGCTCCCGTCGCCGGCCAGCCACCGCGGCGGCACGCTGACCGTCATCGTCCAGCTGCCGCCGGACGAGGGAACCTGGCCAACCGATCCCGCGGTCGCGTATTACACGTGGGCCTGGCAGATGCTGAGCATGACCAACGACGGGCTCGTCGGCTACCGCCGGGTCGGCGGCCTGGCCGGTGATCAGCTCGTTCCCGACCTCGCGACCGCCCTGCCGGCGCCATCAGATGACGGCAAGACCTATGTGTTCCGGCTCCGGCCCGGCCTGAGGTACTCAACCGGCGCGCTGGTCAGGCCGGAGGACTTCCGCCGCGCGATCGAACGGGTATTCATGATCGACAAGCGGATGAACCCTGCCATTCCGCCCTTCTACGCCGGGATCGCCGGGGCCGGCCGGTGCGAGCGTAATCGCGGCCCGTGCAACCTCGCGCGCGGGATCGCCGCCGATGACGCCGCCGGCACGGTCACCTTCCACCTCACCGCACCCGACCCCGATTTCCTCTACAAGCTGGCGTTCTCGTGGGCCTACGCCATTCCCCGCGGCACCCCAGACCACCTGATCAGCGCCGCTGAGCTGCCGGCCACCGGTCCGTACCTGACCAGGTCCCTCGTCCCAGGGCACACCTGGGTCCTGGTGCGGAACCCGCGGTTCCGCGGGTGGTCGCCGCAGGCGCAGCCGGGCGGCTACCCGGACCGGATCGTCCTGCGGCTCGATGTCCGGCCGGCCCAGGCGGTCGCCGACGTCGAGCACGGACGGGCCGACGTACTGCTGTCTCCCCCGCCGGGCAGCGTCGGCCAGCTGGCGACGCACTACACCAGCCAGCTGCATACCGGCCCGATGGGGGCAATCGCAGCGCTCGCCCTGAACACTCGCGTGGCCCCTTTTGACAAGCTCGCCGCGCGGCAGGCTGTCAACTACGCCATCGACAGGACCACGGTGACCACGCTCAACGGCGGGCCGCTCGCGGTGCAGGCGACCTGCCAAATCCTGCCGCCGACCATGCCCGGCTACCGGCCGTACTGCCCCTACACTGTCCAGCCGGGCCCCGGCGGCGGCTGGACGGCGCCCAATCTCGCGCGAGCAAGGCGGCTGGTCCGGGCTTCCGGCACCCGCGGCGAGGCTGTGACGCTGCTGTACAGCAACCAGGGCGCCCCGTTCCCCTCACCGGCGACCGGCCGCTACCTCGTGTCCGTCCTGCGTCAGCTCGGATACCGGGCGTCCTTGCGAGTAGTGAAGAACGCGGACGCGTACTGGTTCGCGCTGGGTGACTCCCGGGACCGGGCGCAGGCCGGGTTCTTCTCCTGGTACCAGGACTACCCGGCCCCATCAGACTTCATCGACCCGCTGTTCACCTGCGGTTCCTTCGTCCCGGACAACCGGGATAACCTCAACGACGCGGAGTTCTGCGATCCGCGGATCGACGCCCAGGCGCGGCAGGCGCTGAAGCTCGGGCAGGCCGATCCCGCCGCGGCCGCGGATGGCTGGGCCGGTATTGACCGCGAGCTCACCGGCCAGGCACCGTGGGCTCCGCTGTACAACCCCCGCGACCTGACCGTCCTTTCCGCGCGGGTGGGCAACTACCAGTTCAACCCGTACTGGAACCTGCTCATCGATCAGCTCTGGGTCCGCTAGCGGCCCGGGTCAGCAGCCGGTACCAGGGTTCACCTACATGTCATGATCGGAGGCCGTGGCCGGTGCGACAATCGGGGTATGCCCGATGGGCCCGACCAGCCTGCCCCCGCCGGCCCAGCCGCGCTGACCGCGGAGGAGAGGCGGCTGCAGGAGGCCAGGGCGGGTGTTCCGTGGCGCGCCTGGGGACCTTACCTGAGCGAGCGTCAGTGGGGGACGGTCCGGGAGGACTACAGCGACAGCGGGGACGCCTGGTCGTATTTCAGCCATGACCAGGCGCGGTCTCGCGCGTACCGGTGGGGTGAGGACGGCCTCGCCGGGATCAGCGATGACAAGCAGCGGTTGTGCCTGGCTCTGGCGCTGTGGAACGAGCGGGACCCGATCTTGAAGGAGCGCCTGTTCGGCCTGACGAACGCCGAGGGCAACCACGGTGAGGACGTCAAGGAGTACTACTTCTACGTCGATAACCTGCCGACGCACAGCTACCAGCGCTATCTCTACAAGTACCCGCAGGCCGAGTTCCCCTACGCCGACCTGGTGGCGGTGAACCGGGCGCGGTCACGGCAGGAAATGGAGTACGAGCTCATCGATACCGGCGTCTTCGACGACAGCCGTTACTTCGATGTCGAGGTGGAGCACGCCAAGGCCGGCCCCGAAGACATCCTGTGCCGCATCACCGTGCACAACCGCTCTTCCCAGGAAGCGGCGCTGCACGTGCTGCCCACGCTGTGGTTCCGCAACACGTGGTCGTGGGGAACCGGTGAGCCGAAGCCCCGGCTCGCTCGCGTCGGGACCGGGTACCCGGTCGTCCGGGCCGAGCACCATCAACTCGGCGTTCGCTACCTGTACGCCGAGGCGCAGGCGACACTGCTCTTCTGCGAGAACGAGACGAACGAGGCGCGCGTATTCGGCGCCGAGCCGACGACCCGCTTCGCCAAGGACGGCATCGGTGAGCGCGTCCTGCGCGGCGCGGACAGCGTGAACCCCGAAGCCGAGGGGACCAAGGTGGCCGCGCAGATCCGGCTCGTCGTGCCGGCCGGCGGCCAGGCTACCGTGCAGGTGCGGCTCGCCCGCGCGGCGCCGGGGGAGCTTACGGCGCCGTTTGCCGGAGCGGATGAGCTGATCGCCCGGCGGCGCGCCGAGGCAGACGAGTTCTACGAGGCCATCACGCCGCCAGGGGTGACCGGTGACGCGAAGGCGGTGATGCGCCAGGCGCTGGCCGGGATGCTCTGGTCCAAGCAGTGTTACTACTTCGACGTGGACCGCTGGCTGCGTGAGCGCCACCTCCACCCGCTGCGAGCGCCGACGCGACGAGGCAGCCGCAACGAGGCGTGGTTCCACATGGTCAACCATGACGTCGTGTCCATGCCCGACAAGTGGGAGTACCCGTGGTACGCCGCGTGGGACCTCGCCTTTCATTGCATCCCGCTCGCCATGGTCAACCCCGACTTCGCGAAAAGCCAGATTGACCTGATGCTTTCCCGCGACTACCTCCACCCGACCGGCCAGATGCCCGCCTACGAGTGGAATTTCGGCGACGTGAACCCGCCGGTGCACGCCTTCGCAGCCCTTTTCCTGCAGAATCTCGAAACCGATCTCGGCCGGGTGGACCTGCCTTTCCTGCAGGAGAACTTCTCCAGGCTGCTGCTGAACTTCACCTGGTGGGTGAACCGCAAGGATCCGGCCGGCCACAACGTGTTCGAGGGCGGCTTCCTCGGCCTGGACAACATCGGCGTGTTCGACCGCAGCGCGGCCCTGCCCACCGGAAGGCCGGCTGGAGCAAGCGGACGGTACGGCCTGGATGGCAATGTTCAGCCAGAACATGCTCGAGATGGCGCTGGCCCTGCTCGAGCACGACCAGTCCTACCAGGAATTCGTGCTCAAGTTCGTCGAGCGCTTCTTCTGGATCGCCGCGGCGATGGACCCGGTCGGTGAGCACCCCGACGAGATGTGGGACGAGGAGGACGGCTTCTTCTACGACGTGCTGCGCCTGCCCGACGGCACCGGCACCCGGATCAAGGTGCGTTCGGTCGTCGGCCTGCTGCCGTTGTGCGCCACGACGGTGATCGAGGCCGATGTCATCGACCGCTACCCGCAGATCGCCGGGCAGGTGGGCACCTTCCTCCGGCGCAACCAGGATCTTCTCGGCAACATCGCCGATCCGCTCGTGCCCGGCGTGCACGGCCGGCGGCTGCTGTCACTGGTGAACGAGCACAAGCTGCGGCGCATCCTGGCCCGGATGCTGGACGAGGAGCGCTTCCTGGGCCCGCACGGAATCCGCTCGATCTCGCGCTCGCACCTGGAACATCCCTACGTCTTCAGCGCCGGCGGGGTCGAGCACCGCGTGCAGTACGAGCCGGCCGAGTCAGCCAGCGGGATGTTCGGCGGCAACTCGAACTGGCGCGGGCCGGTCTGGTTCCCGATCAACCTGCTCCTCATCCGGGCCCTGATCCAGCACTACCGGTACTACGGCAACGACCTGAAAGTCGAGTGCCCGACCGGATCGGGAACCATGCTGAACCTGTTCGAGGTGGCGCAGGAGTTGTCCGGCCGGCTCACCGGCACGTTCCTGCGCGATAACGACGGGCGCCGCCCCGTCTACGGCGGGACCAGGCTGTTCCAGGAGGACCCGCACTGGCGCGACCTCATCCTTTTCTACGAGTATTTCCACGGTGACAACGGGGCCGGGCTCGGCGCCTCGCACCAGACCGGGTGGACCGGCCTGGTGGCCCGGCTGATCCAGAGCTCGGGCCAGTTTGACGCCGCCTCCGTGCTCGAGGACCGCCAGTGGCCGATGGCCCGGCCGTACCGGCGCCTCACCGCGCACCCCATCGCCGGCGTGACCACGGCTCGCCGGGCCCGCGGCGCAACCGAGCGAGAATCACCTCCCTGACGACCGCGCGGCGCCCGGCTCGCAGCCGCTGATCCTCGGTCATGTCGTCGACGGGTGAAGCGCCCCGCGGCGGAGCGACCCGGCTGGCGGGGCGCTCCGCTGGGGGCGCTGGCTGCGAACGCGGTTCACCCGGTGTAGCTGATGGTGATCCCGGTGAATGTGGCGTCACCGAAGGGGCACACGCCGATCGAGTAGGCGTAGTTCGTGAAGAACGTCCCCTTGCTCGTGATGTTCAGCGTCGTGTGCGTATACACCGGAGAACCCCCGGTGGGCGTCGAGTCGAACGAGGCGAGGATGACATCCGTGTGCGCGCCGAGGTTCTGCCGGTTCAGCTGTCCGGAGAGGGAATCGGTAGCGCCGTTGGTGTAGTAGAAGGTGATCGACTTCATCACCGCACCGTTCGGCAGGGTCACTCCGGCGTTGAAGCACCGGCCTGAGTCGCTGTTGGACAGCGTTGACGGGTCCCACAGGTTGAAGTAGTCGTTGGCGGTGTTGTGCAGGCCGTCCGGCGCGAACGCCGACGCGGCGAGGCTGTAGTTGTTCACGGTCGTGGCGGCCGGGGTCGGGGCGGCACTCGCCGTCCCGACGACGGTGAATCCGATGGCAAGGCCGGCGGCCAGGGTGGCCAGGTGGCCCGCGCGGATGCGGTGTCGCAGTTTCATCGCTGTGCTCCCTTTCGTGACTGGGCTGACGCGGGCCGGTTGGATCGGTTGGAAATGTGCATGGCGCTGCGTGGCATCACTTGCCGTGCCGGACGCTGGAAGTTAGTCCCGTGCGCGAGCCTCACCGCCGGTGCCGTCCGGGCCGGACCCCGGTAGTTGGTGTGCACGGCATGAGTCGGATGAGCCGCTTGGGTCGCGGCGAGCCCGGCAGCACCTGCCGAGACCGCGGCCGCGACCGCCAACGGGCCGATGACCGCGAGCCTTCGCCATCTGTGCATAAGCCCTCCTCAACTGGCTGAGAATCCCGGCGTCTTCCAGGACCTCAGATAGCCATGAGGAGGGAACCTGAATTCAGATACATCCGGCCGGGCCACGGCGGGCAGCAGCGGCCAGCCGGGAACGGGCCGCGGCGGTGGACCAGGGCCGGCCGCGGCCGCCGGCCGTTCAGGTGTCGATGTTCGGATTCTGGCCGGTGAAGGGCAGCAGGCGGGCCGGCGGCTCGGTGATCACTACCGCCGAATCGACGCTCAGGTCGGGCCGGACGTGCACGAGTTCGCCGGGAGCGAGCATGCGCCAGCCGCTCTCCCCGTCAAGCTGCTCGGAAGCCACCACCACGGACGCGGCGGAATGCAGCGCGGGCACGTGCACCGATGAGGTTGCGCTGCGGACGTGCAGGCCCGCCTTTCCGGCAGGCCGCTCCCCCGGTCCGGCCGGCTCCCCCGGTCCGGCTCGCTTCCCCGGTCCGGCCGGCCGCTCGAGGATGTGCAGGGCATGCAGGGCGGGATAACGCAGCGCCCACAGTTCGCCTGGCATGACCACGACGGTGTTCAGCGACGCGACCGGCAGGCGGGCGGCGATCCAGCGGGCCGCGGCCGCGATCCCCGCGCCGACATCACCACCGTGCGCATCGGCCTGCTGGGTGATCAGCGCGAAGTACCGCTCGGAGTCGGTCTGTCCGAGCACGAGTCCGGCATAATCGCCCAGCTGCGCGTCCAGGCGCCCTACCTCACCGAACCCGCCGTTGTGCGCCATGATGCGGCCGTGCATGGCAAACGGGTGGGTGTTTCGCACCGTCCGGCCGCCCACGCTCGCCAACCGGACGTGCGCGACGAAAGCCGATGACTCGGCCTGCTTCGCCTCGTGAATGAACTCCTCGTCCCGGAATGCCGGCTCCGGCTGCTTGTCGATGACGGCGCCGCCGGCGGAGTCGAAGAACCCGATGCCGCTGCCGTCGAGGTTGCGGTGGCTCTGCACCTCCAGCGAATCAGGAGCATCCAGGAGCCAGAACGTTGCCCGCACGCGGGTGGTCCCCGCGGTCAGCCCGAACAGGCGGCACATCGCACTCCCTCCCGGCACCGCGCCCAGCGTCAGCGCGCTCGCGCGCCCACCCGCCAACTCTAGGTCGCGACGCGTGCGGGCGGCTGGCGGCCGCGAGCGGAGTTCACGCTGGGCCATCCCGCGGTGGCCGGCATCGTGGTCGGCATGCGGTCGGCCGGGGAGGTGCGGCGCAACGTCGAAGCGTTCGGGATGGACATCCCGGCGCAGGTATGGGCAGACCTGCGCGGCGAGGGCCTCCTCGACCAGCGCGCGCCGGCTCCAGGGCCGCGGGTTTAGGCCGGCGGGCGGGGGGCAAATCCGGGGCAGATCGCGGTGGCTGATACCCCCCGCAATAGCGACCGGCGGGTTCATTGCCCGGTCGCTGCTGGTACCTTCGCTGGTGGTGCTGTTCGGCCGGACGGACAGCTGGCCGGCCCGGCCGTGCACCGAGGGCGCTCCGGCCCGGCCGGAATCCCCTGCCCGGGAACAGCCGACGGGCCCGCTGCGGGCCCCGGCCCGGGCAGCTCCGCCACCTGAGAGCTGATCGCGCGGACCCGAGCGCGAGGGCCGCCGGCGGGTGCCCGACCGAAAATTTTATATCGTGGGACGATACAAATCTTGTTCCTGGAGAGAGGGTTCATGGTCAGGCATCCATTGCGTCCACGCGAGAGGCCGGCCATGAGCCTTGCGCCGAGGGAACAGCGGTCGCTCGCGCGGATCGAGCACGCACTGCGCATATCCGATCCGCGGCTGGCGGCCAGGCTCGCGACGTTCACCGCGCTGACCTCCCGCGGCACGGTGCCGCGATGGAAATGGCTGTCGCCGTGGCGGCTGCGGCTGCGGCGCCTCATCCCGCTGGCGCTTTCCGCGGCCGCGGTCGCGCTGGGACTCTCGCTCGGCTACGCCATCCAGCCGTCCGGCAGCTATCGCATGGTGTGCGGCGTCGCCGCCGGTCGCCCCGGCATCTGCCAGCTCGCGCGCGGTTCATCGCACGGCGCGAACCACGGTTCGGGCCGCGGCCGGGCCGGGACCCACCCGGCCGTCGCGCGCTAGCCCGGCGATCATCCCGGGCAACAATCCCGGCGGGAGACTCAGCCTGCGCGCCCGGCCGGGCGTCTTAGTTATGTGATGGCAAGACCAGCCCGCGAGCCGGCCGCGGTGGCCCGCTCCGCGCAGCCAGCGGACGATTTCGTCGATGACCTGTTCCGCGCGCACGCGGTCACCCTGGTCCGGCTGGCCGTGCTGCTGCTCGGAGATCAGCCCAGTGCGGAGGACGTGGTTCAGGACGCGTTCCTGCGGCTCTACCGGGCCGTGCCCGGGCTCAGGGACCGCGACAGGGCGCTCGGCTACCTGCGGGTCTCGGTCATCAACGGATCACGCTCGGTGCTGCGGGCGCGACGGCGATCGGTGCTGCAGCGGGCCCAGCACGATCCTGCGGTGTGGTCGGCCGAGTCGGCGGCCATGGACGGCGAGGACCGCCGCGCGGTGCTCGCCGCCGTGGCAAGGCTGCCCCGCCGCTCCCGGGAGGTACTGGCCCTGCGCTACTACCTGGATCTGCCGGACGGCGAGATCGCCGCGGTGCTGGGGGTCAGTCGCGGCACCGTGTCATCCACCGCGGCCCGCGCGCGGGCCACACTCGCCCGCGAGCTGACGGAGGAGATGTGAACCCGCTGGAGGACAGGCTGCGCGATGCCTACCGCGCCGCCGCGGAGACGGTCCGGCCGCAGACCGTGCTGCCCGCCGGAATCGGCCGCCGGCCCCGGCGTGACCGGCGCCCGGCCCGGCGGGCCCGGTCCAGGTTGTCCCGGGGCCGGCTGCTGGTGCCGCTGGCCGCCGCGGCCGCGGTCACCGCGGTGGTGGTCGGCGCGTCCGCCCTCGCCCCGCACGCGGCCTCCCGCCCCCCGCGGACGGCCCCGGTCGCTGGGGGCCGAACGCCGCGGTTCTTCGTCGCGCTGGACTGGACGACGCACCCGTCGCTGTTCGTGGTCAACGCCGCGACCGGGGCCCGCAAAGCGGGGATCAGCCTGCCGTTCGCCGCGTCCGGCCCGCGCGGCGTGGCGACCGGTGACGGCAGCACGTTCGTGGTCGCCGCCCCGGGGCCCGGCGCGTGCCGCACTTTCCTGTACCGGTTCGCGCTGACCGCACGCGGCACGCCGACCGCCTTGACCAGGTTTGCGACCGTCCCGGGACTCATCGAGTCGCCCTGGGACATGGCAGTGGCCGGGAACGGCCGGACCATCGCCTACGACACCCTGACGTGCGGCCAGGCCCGCCGGGGCTACCTGGCGGTGGTGAACACCGCCACCGGGCAGATCCGGCGGTGGACCTTCGAGAGCGGGACGGGCCGCGGACCCCAAGCGCTCACCGAGCCCGCGGACGTGTCGCTGAGCGCCGACGGCCGCGCGGTCGCGTTCCGCGACTGGGTGGTGCGCACCGACGCGGCGCCGGGAAGCCTGGTGCGGCGCGGCCGCCCCGTGGTCCGCAACGGCGAGCTCGGCGCATCGACCATCCTCGGCGGTCTCGAGATCGCCCCGGACGGCACCACGGTGTACTTCGACACCTTCCGGGTCCGGCACGACAAGCCGGCCGGCCGAAACTGGCAGCTGCGGGCCTTTGACCTCGGCACCGGACGGACTCACCTGGTGCGTAGCATCCCGGGGTCGCAGGGCACGCCAGCCGCGGTGGCCCCCGATCCGGCCGGCCGCAACCTGATGATCGAGTACGTCCCGCGGGCCGGGGCTACCCGGCTGGCCAGGCTCGACGTCGCGACCGGGCAGCTGACTCGGCTCACCGCCTGGTGGCTGACCGACGCGGCCATCGCCTGGTAGCCAGCCGGGAAGGTCACTGCGGCCGGGGGTTCCAGCGGAAACGGCGGACGGCGACGACCGCCCCGGCAGCCCCCCAGGCGAGCAGCACGCCGAGGTGCTTCCAGTCGAATCCGGCGTGCTGGGCGAACGGGCCGAGCAGCGCCTCATTGAACGGCCGCACCGGCAGGGCACCGGAAATGCGGTTCAGCACCTCGGAGTGGATCGGGAAGTACGTGCCGGAAAGGAACACCAGCGGGAACAGGATGAGCTGCACCACCGCCGGGGCGGCCTCGGAGCTGCGGATCAGCGAGGCCACGGCCACGCCCAGCGCGCAGAAGCTGGCCGCGCCGAGCACGAGCGCCACCGCGATCGCCGGCCATCCGGTGGGCAACGGCACGCCGAACAGGCGGCCGACGACGGTGATGAGCGTGACATCGACCACGCTGACCAGGACGCAGTGCGCCAGCAGTCCCAGGAAATAGGTCCAGGCCGGCAGCGGCGTCGCCCGCGTCCGCTTGAGGATGCCGTCCTGGCGGCGGATCGCGAGCACAATCGCCAGCTGGCTGTAGCAGGAACCCAGCACGGACACCGCGGCGATCGTCGGCACGTAGTACTGCAGGGCGGACAGCCCGTAGAAGTACGAGCTTGTGCTGCCCCCGCGGAACAGCGCGCCGAAGATCGTCATGATCACGACCGGGAACACGAAGGTGAAGAACGCGCTCTGCGGATTGCGCCAGAAGGACAGCTGCTCGTAGCGGACCTGGTGCCACAGCAGGCGGGCAGCACTGCGTCTGGCCCGGCGGGGGGCGGCGCTCATCGTGTGCTCCTGTCCGTCGCGGGGGGCGGCGCTCATCGTGTGCTCCTGTCCGTCGCGGGTGGCGGTGCTCATCGTGTGCTCCTGTCCGTCGCGGGTTGCGGCGCGCCATGATCGGTGAGCCGCAGGTAGACGTCCTCCAGGCTCGGCCGGTCGACGGTCAGCCGGCCGAGTACCGCGCCGCGCCGCAGCGCCCAGCCGGTCAGCTGGTGCAGCGTCTCGGTCGGCTCCGCGGTCTGCACGGTGACCAGGCCGTCAGTCAGCACGGCATCGACGGGCAGATCCGCGACCGCGTACCGTTCCGGCAGGGCGAAGTGGATGCGCGCCCGGGCGGTGTCACGCCCGCCGATGGTGGCCGGCGTCCCCTCGGCCACGATCTGGCCGTCGGTGATCACCGCCACCCGGTCGGCCAGCGCCTGGGCCTCGTCCATGTAGTGCGTGGTGAGCAGGATCGTCGTTCCCGCGTCGCGCAGGCCGCGGATGATCTGCCACGCGTCGCGGCGCGCGTTCGGGTCGAACCCGGTGGTCGGCTCGTCGAGGAACAGCAGCTCCGGGCGGCCGATGATGCCCAGCGCCAGATCCAGCCGCCGCTTCTGGCCGCCGGACAGGGTCCTGACCTTCTGCCGCCGCTGCCCGGCCAGGCCGACCAGGCTGATCACCTCGTCGGTATCGCGCGGCGCCGGGTAGTAGCCGACGTTGCGGGCGATGGTCTCGCGGACCGTCAGGTAGGGCTCGACCGCGATGTCCTGCAGTACCAGCCCGATCCGCTCGCGCAGCGCCCGGCCGGTGGCCCGGTCGCCGGGATCGCGGCCGAGCACGTCGACGTGTCCGGCGTCCCGGGCGCGAAATCCCTCGAGGATCTCCAGCGCGGTGGTCTTGCCCGCGCCGTTCGGCCCGAGCAGCGCGAAGATCTCCCCGTGCTCGACGGTGAAGCTCACCCCCCGCACCGCCTGCACCGCGCCGTAGCTCTTGCGCAACCCGGCCACCAGGACCGCGCTAGGCACCAATCCGGTGGTCACTTCCGCAGGCATCGGATCTCCAGGGTCAGGTCGAGATAGCGCCCGGCCAGTCCGCGGGACGCGGTCACCCCGAAGTCGGTGCGGTCGATGCGGGCCGTCGCGCGGACGGTGAACGACCCCGGCGTCACGACGGACTGCGCGATCGACACGCTGACCGGCCGGGTCACGTCGCGGACGGTCAGCGTGCCGGCGATGGACTGGCCCTTGATGCGTTCGGAAGTGAAGGTGATGTCCGGATACCGGCCGGCGTCGAGGAAGCGCGCCGACCGGACGGCGGCGTCGCGCGTCCCGTTGCCGGTGCGGAAGCTCGCCGCCTCGATCTCGGCGCGGACGGCCGAGTCCTCGAGCGGTTCGGCGACATCGACGGTGCCGGACCGGATCGCGAAGGTGCCGCGGACCGGCCCGAGCCCGAACAGGTGCCGGGTCCCGAAGGCGACGGCCGAACCGCCGGCATCGATCTCGTACCGGCCGAGCCGGGGGGCGGTTACTGCGTGGTCTCGGTTCGTTTGCATATCCCCATTGCAGGGCGGCGGGCGGCCCGGCGGCAGGGCAGCCGGTCGGGTCCGGGGGCGACGAAAGGCTGGTCGCGCGGGCGGGGGTGCAACTTTCGTAGGTTTCCGCCGCCGCCGAACGTTTTACTGCGTAGGCTCCGCGGGCGGGATTGACATACCGTAAGCGGCGTGAACGCGCGGTTGTGGTACTGCCGCCACGAAGTCGCCGTGGACGTGGCGCTCGCGGTGTTCTTCGTGCTGCTCGACACCGGCGCGACGCTGGCGGGCAGCTCATGGTGGCCGGCCCATCCCGGCCCGCTCGCGTGGGTCCTGCTGGCGCTGCAGGCGGCCGCCTGCTTCTCGCTGGTCGCCCGCCGCCGCGCGCCCTACGCCGTGATCGGCATCCTGGCCGCGTTCACGCTGGCCGTCACGCTGCTGATCTCCCCCGCGGGCCTGCTGACGCCGGCGCATGCCGGGAACGTCTGGGCGCCCTGGGCTACCACGCTCGCGGCGTATGGTCCCATCGGCCCGGCGCAGAGCCGGTACAGCCGGCGGACCCCGTTCCTGGCGATCGCCCTGCTCACGATCGTCGTCGCGCGGCCGTGGCAGCCGTCGATCGCGATCATCGCGATTGCCGTGCTGCGGGTGGCCCTGGGGCCGCTGCTGGCGCTGTACTTCGACGCCCGCAGGCGGCTGGTGCAGGCGCTGACCGAGCGGGCCGAGCGAGCCGAGCGGGAGCGCCACCTGCTTGCCGAGCAGGCCCGCGCGGAGGAGCGGGCCCGGCTGGCCGGCGAGATGCACGATGTCGTGACGCACCGGGTGAGCCTGATGGTGCTGCAGGCCGGCGCGCTGCGGATGACGGCGCGCGACGAGCCGACCCGGCAGGCCGCGGAGGAGCTGCGGGCGGCCGGCTGCCAGGCGCTGGACGAGCTGCGGGACCTGGTCGGCATCCTGCGCGCCGAGCCGGAAGGGAACGAGGCGCCGTCGACCTCGGACTTCGCCGCGCTGGTCGCCGAGTCCACCGCGGTGGGAACGCCGGCCGAGCTGGTCGAGGAGGGAGACCCGGTGCTCGCCTCGCCGGTGGTGGGGCGCACCGCGTACCGCATCGTGCGCGAGGCGCTGACCAACGTGCGCAAGCACGCGCCCGGCGCCCGGGTGATCGTGCGGGTCAGCTACGACGCGGCCCAGGTGCGGCTGGTGATCCGCAACACCCGGCCGGACGGACGGCCGGCCACTGCCCTGGCTGGCACCGGTTCCGGCCTGGGCCTGGCCCACCTGCGCCAGCGCATCGAGCTGGTGCACGGCACGCTCCGGGCCGGGCCCGCTCCGGACGGCGGGTTCTGCGTGGAGGCCACGCTGCCCGCGTACGTGCCGACCGCGGCACCGGCGGTCTGAGCCGTGGTCCGGGTGGTGGTGGTGGACGACGAGCCGATGGTGTGCGCGCACCTGCGGACCATTCTCGGCTCGGCCGAGGACATCGAGGTCGTCGGCGAGGGCCATGACGGGGCGTCCGGCGTCGAGGCGGTGGTGCGCAGCCGGCCGGACGTCGTGCTCATGGATCTGCGCATGCCGGGGGTGGACGGACTCACCGCGATCGAGCGGATCGGCGAGCTGGCCGATCCGCCGGCCGTCGTCGTGCTGACGACGTTCGACGCGGACCAGTACGTGCTGCGCGCGCTGCGGGCCGGCGCGGCCGGGTTCCTGGTCAAGTCCACGCCGCCGGAGGACCTGATCGGGCTGGTCCGGGTGGCCGCCGAGGGGCACACGGTGCTGTCGCCGACCGCCGCCCGCCGGCTGGTGGCGGCGTCGGCGGACAGCCACCCGGCGCGTGACCGCGCCCGCAAGCTCGTCGGCTCGCTGACCGAGCGGGAGGTCGAAGTGCTGGCCTGCCTCGGCGAGGGCCTGTCCAACGCGCAGATCGCGGCGCGGCTCTACCTGTCCGAGGCCACGATCAAGGGCTACGTGTCGCGGATGCTGGACAAGCTGGGATGCGCGAACCGCACCCAGGCCGGGCTGATCGCCCACGACGCCGGCGTCGTCAGCTCCTGAGGCGCGCTCCTGCCAGGCCCCGGGGCTGGTCCCGCGATCACGGCCGATCTAGGGTGGCACTCGTGGCACGCGCCGGCGGCACCGCTGACGTCGTGCCGGTAGCCGACCCCGCCGGGGCTCACGGCACGCCGACCGCCAGCCGCGGGCTGGGGACCAGGAGCGCAGATGAAGACCAGGGCCGCAGTACTCCGCGGAGTCGGGCAGGACTTCGACGTCACCGAGATCGACCTTGACGGGCCGAAGGCCGGCGAGGTGCTGATCCGATACGTGGCCGCCGGGCTGTGCCATTCCGATGAGCACCTGCGGCACGGCGACATCGTCCCGCGGTTCCCCTTGGTCGGCGGGCACGAAGGCGCCGGGATCATCGAGGAGGTCGGGCCCGGGGTCACCAGGCTCAAGCCGGGCGACCACGTCATCTGCTCGTTCCTGCCGGTCTGCGGCCACTGCCGGTGGTGCTCCACCGGCAAGTCGAACCTCTGCGACATGGGCGCCACGATCCTGGACGGCATGCTGCCCGACGGCACCTACCGGTTCCACGAGGGCGGCGTGGACATCGGCGGGATGTGCATGCTCGGCACGTTCTCCGAGCGCGCCACGATCTCGGAGAACTCGGCCATCAAGGTGGATGACGACCTGCCGCTGGACAAGGTCGTGCTGATCGGCTGCGGGGTGCCCACCGGCTTCGGCTCCGCGGTGCACGCTGCCGAGACCGAGCCCGGCGACACCATCGCCATCTACGGCATCGGCGGCATCGGCATCAACTCCGTCCAGGGAGCGGCGCTGGCCGGCGCGCGCAACGTGGTGGCGATCGACCCGCTGGCCAACAAGCGCGAGGCGGCCGAGCAGTTCGGCGCCACGCACAGCTGCGAGACCGCCGAGCAGGCGCACGAGCTGATCTTCCAGCTGACCCGGGGCGTCGGCGCGGACAAGGCCATCGTCACCGTCGGCGTCGTGACCTCTGACGTCGTCACCAGCGCGTTCAACGCGATCCGCAAGGGCGGCACGGTGGTGGTGACCGGGCTGGCTGATCCGATGAAGAACACCATCGAGTTGTCCGGCGCGATCTTGACCCTGTTCGAGAAGCGCATCCAGGGCAGCCTGTTCGGTTCCGGCGACCCGTTCCACGACATCCCGCGGATGGTCGAGCTGTACCGGGCCGGCGACCTGAAGCTGGATGAGCTCATCACCGCGACCTACACGCTGGACCAGGTCAACGACGGCTACCAGGACCTGCTGGACGGCAAGAACATCCGCGGTGTCATCGTCCACTCCGGTGCGTGACCGGCCCGCTCGCATTCCGGTGCCGTGACGCCCGCGCCGCACCGCGCGCCCGCGGTCGTCGGGCTGCGGCGGGAGCGCGAGGTGCTGACGGTCGCGCTGCAGTCCGGCCGGCACGTCGTGATCGAGGGGCCGCCGGGCACCGGCAAGTCCACCCTGCTGCGCGACATCGCCGGCGAGGCGGGCAAGCAGGTCGTCTTCGTCGAGGGCAACGCCGAGCTGACGCCCGCCCGGCTGGTCGGCCAGTACGACCCGGCGCAGGTACTGGCCCAGGGTTACGTCCCGGGCAGCTTCACCGACGGGCCGCTGCTGCAGGCGATGCGGGACGGGGCCCTGCTCTACCTCGAGGAGTTCAACCGGATCCCCGAGGAAACCCTCAACGTCCTGATCACCGTGCTGGCCGAGGGCGAGATCGCGGTGCCCCGGTTCGGCATGGTCGCGGCTCACGCCGGCTTCCGGCTGATCGCCGCGATGAACCCGTTCGACGCGATCGGCACCGCGCGGGTCAGCCAGGCCATCGCGGACCGGATCTGCCGGGTGGTGCTCGGCTATCCGGACGCGGCCGCGGAACGGCAGATCACCCGCGCGGTGACCGGCGAGAACGGCGAGGTGGTCAACTTCGCCGTGGCCTTGACCCGCGCCACCAGGGATCATCGCGACGTGCGGATGGGCGCCTCGGTCCGCGGCGCGATCGACATGGTGCTGCTGGTCACCGGGCTGTCCCGGCTGCGCGGCGAGCGTGGCCTGGCCCGTGACACCGCGCGCGACGCCGCCTGCGCGGCGCTGTCCGGCCGGATCAGGGTCGCCGACGGCTGCGACCGCAGTCCGGAGTCGGTGATCGACGAGCTGCTCGGCCAGGCCTGGCCGCCCGGGGCCGGGCCGGCGCGGGCCGCGGCCAGGCCCGCGCACGCCCGCGGCGACGATCCCGCGGGAACGCCCGGGAGCGGCGGCGGCCGGGGAAAAGCTGACGGCCCGCCGCCCGTCGCGGCAGCGGGCCGCCCGGTCGCCAGCGCGTCCCGCTCCAGCCTGCGCCGCGACCGCCGTCAGGGCGGCTCCCGGCGGACGGTCAGCCGCGCCGAGCTGACCGCCCGGCACGCTTGGTTCGCCGACGTCTCCCCCGGGGTCGGGCAGCTCGACCGGGACGCACTGGGCCGCCTGCTGGCGGCCGACCCGGACGCGGCGGCGACGCTGCTCGCGGATCTGGCGCTGGCCACCGACCGGCAGCTGGCCGCCGCGGCCAGGCAGCTGGCGGCGCGGGTGTTCGTACGGCTCGCCGCGGCCGGCCTGCGACCGTCGCGCGGCACGCGCCGGCTGGGGGCTGCCGCCGCCGGGGAGGGGGATCTTGACCTTGATCGCACCTTCGACCGGCTCGCGGGCCGCTGGCCTCCGGCCGGTACCGAGCTGGTGACCAGGTCCTGGCGGGCGCACCGCCGGGCGCTGTGCCTGCTGATCGACACCAGCGGCTCGATGTCCGGGCTGGCCGTGGCCATCGCGGCGGTGGCCGCGGCCAGCGTGGTCCTGGCGGCGGACGGACGGCTCGATCCCGGCATCGTCGCGTTCGGCGGCGACGTCACCGTGCTGCGGGCGCACGGCTCCCGGCGGGTTCCCGAGGAGCTGGTCGGCGAGCTGATCGGACTGCGCGGGCACGGGCTGACCGACCTGGCCGGCGGCCTGCGCGCCGCAGCCAGGGAGCTGGCAGGCGCGCGCGCCGACGACCGCATCACGATCTTGCTGTCGGACTGCGCGGCGACCACGGGCGGCGACCCCGCCGCGGCGCTGGCCGGAATCGACCGGCTGTACGTGCTATGCCCGCGGGCCGACGCGGAATCGAACCGGGCCGCCGCCGCGCTGGCCCGGCTCGGCGGCGGGGTCAGCGCGCCGGTCAGCAGGCTGGCCGAGGTCCCGCCCGCCCTCACCCAGGCGCTATCAGATCGGGCCTGACTGCGCGCCCGCCGGCTCCGTCCTTGCGCTGGGGGCTCGGCCGGCTCCCCGGCCCGGCGGCGCACCGCGGGCCGGGGAGGCCGGCTACTCCACCTCGCGGAGCCGGCCGGTCGCCACGTCGAACACGAAGCCGCGGACCTGATCGGTGTGCGGGATGAACGGGCTGGCCTTGATCCGCGCGATGGACTGCCGGACGTCAACGTCCAGGTCACTAAACGACTCCGCTGCCCACGGCGGCTTGATGCCGGTCTCCTCCTGGATGCTGGCCTTGAAGGCGTCGTCGGTGAACGTGAGCATCCCGCAGTCGGTGTGATGGATCAGGATGATCTCGCGCGTGCCGAGCAGGCGCTGGCTGATCGCCAGCGAGCGGATCGCATCGTCGGTGATCTCTCCGCCGGCGTTGCGGATGACATGCGACTCGCCCTCGGCCAGCCCGAGGATGGCGTAGACGTTGAGCCTGGCGTCCATGCACGCGACCACCGCCGTGTTCTTGGCCGGCGGCATCGGCAGCGGCCCGCTGAATCCGGCGGCGTAGCGTTCGTTGTTCGCAAGGCATTCATCGGTAACGGACATAAGCGGATTCCTTTCCGGTTTCAGACATTCAGCAGGGTCACCACTCCGGCGCCAACCAGGGCGAACAGCCAGCCCATACCGGGATACCCCGGGCAGGGCCGGCGCGGCCAGCTGACCGTGGACAGACCCGGGTCAGGGATAGCAGTACGAGTCGCTGGACGCATCGCCGCCCTGCAGCCGGACCTGGTGCACCCGGCGGCCGCGGAACGCGTCGCCCTCGGGGAAGAACCGCTCGTCGAACGCGATCCCCCCGCCCGCCTGCCCATCCCCCTGCACTGCCACGTCGAGCTTGGCCATCCACGCGCCCACGCCGTCGGGGTAGAACTGCTCGTCCCACGCGCCGTACAGCGAGTTGGTGAAGTACACCCGCTCGCCGTCCCGGCTCACCTCGACCATCTGCGGGCCGCCGCGCAGCGGCTGGCCCGGCCGCGACGGGTGCGGGACCTGGCCGACGATGCCGCCGATCCGGACCGACCCCGTCTCCCGCGGATGGAACGGGTCGGTGACGTCGAACTGCTTCAGCTCGCCGGTCCCCCAGCAGGACACGTAGAGGAAGCGGTCGTCGACGGACAGGTCGATGTCGGTGACCAGCGGCGGCACCGCGCCGAAGCCCTGCAGCAGCGGCGGTAGCTGCTCTGCGGGCGCGGGCTCGGCCGGGATCGTGATGACCTTGGTCGCGGCCCAGCGCGCGTCGCCGGACTTGGCCGGGTCCTCGTGCCAGAGCCAGATCGATGCGGACAGGTCCTCCACGCTCACCACCACGCCGACGAAGCCGTACGTCTTAGTCGGGTCGTGCGCCGGCCGCAGCTCCAGCGTCATCTGGTACTGGTCACCCAGATCCACGGTCTGCACGTGCTTGCCCTGGCCCAGGTTCCAGAAATGGAGCCGGTGACCGTACTTGCGGCCCAGGAGCAGCTCCGGAACGATCCCGTCCTCGATCATCGACGGGGTGCCCCACTCGGACGTGACGGCAACGTCGTGCGAGAGGTGCCACCACAGGTCGTAGGCGAGATACTGATCGCCGCGGTCCCGCTCCCACCGCCCGGTGACCTCGAACGTGTCGTGATCAAGCAGCGCCACGCCGCCTGGCCCGTCTTCTCCGTCGGCACCGCCCAGGCAGGACATGAACAGGCCGCCGGGGCCGCAGTGGACCGTGTGCGGACGCGAGTAGCCGGCGTTCTTGGCCAGTTCCCCGGGCTCAACCACCTTCACCACCGGAGGCGAGGTGGGCTGCTCCTTGGTGTCGAGGATGAAGATCCGGGAGGACCGGATCCCCGGAACGACGAGGTAGCGCCGCTCCGCGTGCAAGGCGTGGTCCCCATGGCACAGGGCGCTCGAGCAGATGTTCCAGCCGAAGTGATGCAGTTCATCACCCGTGCCCGGCAACTCGGTGAAGCCGATCACCGAACCGTAGCTACCCGAGGACGGGTCGACATCGACCACGGCGAGCGCGTCGGGCCGGTCAGCCGACCGGGAAAAGGCCGCGACATAAGCCAGCTCTTCCGACGGCGCCGCCGCAGCATCGCGCGGCGAAGGATAGAAGGTGGGATCAGGGTTCGAGGGACTCATGACAGCTCTCCTCACTCAGCCGGTCGCTCGTGTCACCAGGGCGGAACACGCTGGCCGGGCTCGCGCAGCGGCCAGGCCGGCATCCGGCGCCGCTGGCCGAGCCCGCAGTCTGCCGATGCTACGGTCATGATCCTGCCGAACGCGGGCGCGGATGACAACGACACGCATGCGCGCCTCGCCGGTGGATGGCGTCAACGTTGATCTCAGCGTTGCGCTACGCCAAATTTAGTTAATCTCGATCTATAAAGTCAATTATCCGCGGGCGAACGGTTACGGCGACGCGCCACGCGGTAGTTCTTTTGCGCCGCTCGATGTGTCACTCTCCGTAGATAGAGATCGGAACGGCCGCCGCGCGGCCGGGCTGAGGGGGTACGCGGTGAGGCACGTTATCGGCACGTGCGGCGTCCGGCGGGCAGCCGGCCTGGCGGCCGCGGCAGCGGCCGGTCCGGTCCTGACCGGCGTACTCGCCGCGGCGGCGGCTTCGCCATTCACGGCGATACCGATGTGCCCCTGCAGCCGGTATCGCACGGCTGCGTCCGGATTCCGATGGACGTCGCCAGCATCTTCCCCGGCCTCGTCCCGCGCAACGGCATACCCGTCTATGTCCGGCGCTGATCCTCCGCCGGTCAGACGGTATCCGGGCTAGGGCGGGTACGCGCTGCGCGGTCCGCCGCCAGCAGGCGCAGGCCCGCCTCTATCAGCGTGAAACCGACGCGGCGGCGCAGCCGCGGCGCGCGGATCGCGGTGCGGGCCGGCCGCGCCCGGGTGTGGTGTGAGCGGCCGCGGCATCCGGCGACCTGGCTCCGGACATCCCGCATCTGCTGGTCAACCTGGTTGCTCGTCAGTGCGAAGTTCATGATGGGTCACCCGTCGTGTCGCTGGTCTCCTCCGACGGGAGACCGAGGGGGAAAGAGAACATCAGCAGCTCGACCGGCGCCGACCCGGGCGGGCGCAGCGACGGATCGGTGATCCGGTCCCGGAACCGGAGCATGAGCTGGGAGTTGAGCTCCTCGTTCAGCTGCTCCAGTTCCCCGGCGGTGAGGTAGAAGAGGTATTCGCTGTCGGTGGCGGCCTTGCGCCACTGCCGCGGGTAGGTCGCCCTGGTCTCCACCCACGTCCGGTACCTGTCGAGCTGGCGTTCCCGGACCAGGCGGCCCAGGGCTCCGGCGGCGATCTCGTATTCGGCGTTGTCACTGGCCGAGGTGAAGTGCAGGGCCATCCAGGTCACCCGCCAGGGCCGGGCCCGGCCCTTGCCGCCGCCCGCTTCCTCGACGAACCCGTACTTGGCCAGCTGGCGCAGGTGGAACGAGCAGGTGGTCGGCGACTCGCCGATCTGCTCACCCAGCTCGGTGGCCGTCATCGGGTCGCCGAGGCTGAGCGTCTCGAGGAGAGCGATCCGCACCGGATGGGCCAGGGCGCGCATGGTCTGGGCGTCGCTGATCTCCCGGACTCCCGGCCGGGCCGTGGACTCCGGCGAGGGCTTCGATCCGGCATCCTCACTAGATATGTCTCGAGAGTATTCTCTCGATAGAAACCTGTCAAGAGAAGTCTCTCGAGACTCTTCTAGCGAAGCACCCGCCCAGCGAGGTACCCGGCCCTCGCCCGGCGTCAGCCCCACACCTCGGCCGCGGTCTCGACGACCAGGCGGAGCTTGGCGGCCTGCTCGCCGGGGGTCAGCTTGTTCCCTTCGACGGTGGAGGAAAAGCCGCACTGCGGCGACAGGCACAGCTGGTCCAGCGGCAGGTACCTGGCAGCCTCGTCGATCCGGCGCTTGACCGCGTCCTTGGCCTCCAGCTCGCCCCGCTTCGTGGTCACCAGGCCGAGCACGACCATCTTTCCGCCGGGCACGAACCGCAACGGCTCGAATCCGCCGGACCGCGCGTCGTCGTACTCCAGGAAGAAGCCGTCCACGTTCAGCTCGCTGAACAGCGCCTCCGCGACGAAGTCGTAGCTGCCCTCGGCCGCCCAGGAGGACTGGAAGTTCCCCCGGCACAGGTGCGTGGTCACCGACAGCCCGGCGGGCAGGCCCGCGACGGCCGCGTTGATCTGCCGGATATAGCGCAGGTGCAGGTGCTCGGCATCCTCGCCGCGCTCAGCGATCATGGAACGCTGGGCCGGGTCGTTCAGGTAGGCCAGGCTGGTGTCATCGAACTGCAGGTAGCTGCAGCCGAGGGCGGCCACCCGGCGGACCTGCTCCGCGTACGCCGCCGACAGGTCCGACCAGAACTCCTCGATGTCGGGGTACACGCCGGGGTCGATCGAGGCCGGGCCGCCGCGGTAGTGCACCATGCTCGGCGACGGGATCGTCAGCTTCGGCGTCGCCTGCCCCGCGACGGACCGCAGGTAGCCGAAGTCCGCCGCGAAGATCGTTTCGTCCAGCCGGATCTTCCCGTCGATGTGCAGGGCGGCGGGGGTGAACTCGATGGTCCCGGAGAGATTGCGGAACTGGACCGTCAGGCGGCCCGGGGCCTTGCTGATGCCGCCCAGCTGGTACATGAAGTCCATGTGCCAGGAGGCACGGCGGAATTCGCCGTCGGTAGCTGACCGCAGCCCGGCCTCCCGCTGCATCGCGACCACGCCGGCGACGGCCTCGTCCTCGATCGCGCGCAGCTCGGCCGCGGTGATCTGGCCGGAGGCGAAGTCGTCACGCGCGCGCAGCAGCAGCCGCGGCCGGAGCAGGCTGCCGACATGGTCGGCCCGGAAGGGCGGGATGTCGCGCGCGGTCATGGTTCTCCTCGTATCACAGCCGCCCCGGGCTGCTGCCCTGGCAGCATCCGGGCCGGCAGCCCGCGGCGGCGCCGGGGCAGAGAAAGTTTTCCCCCGGGTGTATCAGACGGCCGCAAACCCCCTCTGGATATGTGAGGGATGCGGTTTAGCATGCATGCAGGGCTAGTACCGGCGTGGCGGCGAGGGACACTCATGCGCGACGATTCGGCGGTCAGCGTCCTGGTCGCCCGTGCCCGCGACGGCGATCAGCACGCCTGGAACGAACTGGTGGAGCGGTACGCCCCGCTGGTGTGGTCCATCTGCAATCGCTACCGGCTAAGCCAGCCGGACACCGACGACGTCGGCCAGACCGTGTGGCTGCTGCTCGTCGAGCAGCTCGGGAACATCCGGCAGCCTGCGGCGCTGCCCGGCTGGCTGGCCACCACCACGCAGCGGGAGTGCCTGCGCGTCCTGCGGGTAGCCGGCCGGTATGACAGCTTCGGATCGCCGGTGGACAGCCAGGCATCACCAGACCAGCCCGCTGAGATGATCGAGCAGGAAGTCATCGAGGCGGAACTGCGTGCCGCGCTGCGCACGGCATTCGCCGAGCTGCCGCCGCGCTGCCAGCAGCTGCTGGCCATGCTGACCAGCGACCCCCCGCATTCCTACGCGGAGATCAGCACTACCCTGCTGATACCCGTCGGCAGCATCGGGCCTCAGCGTGCTCGCTGCCTGGGCAGGCTGCGCCGCTCCCCCGCTTTGGCCGCATTCCGTGACGCGGACATCGAAGACGGCGTAGCCAGTGACGCCAGGGCCAGCAAAACCGGAGGTGCACGGCGTGCCTGACATCTGGGACGACGAACAGCTCCTCGCTGTTCTCAGGGAGTCACTGGACGCCCGCGAAGCCGTCCCGCCCGAGTTCGTCGAGCTCGGCAAGAACGCCTTTGCCTGGCACAACATCGACACCGAGCTGGCCCAGCTGACCTACGACTCCACCCGCGAGCAGCTGGCCGCCACGAGCACGCGGGCCGAGACCGCGTCGATCCGGGCGCTGACCTTCACCTCGGCGCAGCTGACCATCGAGCTTGAGGTCAACGAAGACTCGATGCTCGGCCAGGTCGTTCCGGCCCAGGACGGGACGATCGAGATCGAGGGCCGCGACGGCGCGGTCGCGGCGATACCCGTGGACGAGGTCGGCTGCTTCCTCATCCGCCCCATCCCGGACAGCCCCTTCCGGTTGCACTGCCGTACCGGAGACGGCTCGGACGTCCTGACCGGATGGATCACCCTCTGACCGGATGCATCACCGTCTGAAGGGATAGATCACCCTCTGAAGGGATAGACCACCCTCTGAAGCTAGCCTGCCGTTGGAAGCACCCGTGCAGTAGCCAAGGAGGAACCGTGGAGCTGGCGGAGGACTGGGCCCGGGTGCTCCATACGGAGGCCAGGTCGTATGCGCAGGTGGCGCTGGCCAACATCAGGCGCGAGTTCCCGTCCCGGGTCTGCCACACGATGAACGCGCCGGGCGATTTCCCCTACCGCCCGAGGCTGCGCACGCCGGTCTTTTACGGCAGTTTCGACTGGCCTTCGTGCGTGCAGATGCACTGGGTGCTGATCCGGCTGCTGCGTGTCGCGCCCGACGCCGTGCCTGCCAGCGAGATCAGGGCCGCGCTGGGCGCCCATTTCGAGCGCGTGGCGCTGGCCGTGGAGGAAGACTTCATCGTCAGCCCGGACGGCCGGGCCCAGGGCCCGCACGGCTGGGGCTGGGCGCTCACGCTGATCCACGAGACGCAGAGCTGGGACGATCCGTACGGCCGGAAATGGGCGGCCGCGCTGGAAGCGCTGGGCAGCAAGATCGGCGCCCTGCTCCTCGACTGGCTGCCCCGGGCGACCTACCCGGTTCGGCACGGGATGCATTCCAACAGCGCGTTCGGACTGTCCCGGGCGTGGACGTACGCGGCGGCCCGGGCCGACTCGGGAGACCCCGCCCTGCTGGAAGCGATCACTGCCCAGGCGCAGGCGTGGTTCCGCGAGGACATGTTCTACCCGGGCCAGCTGGAGCCATCGGGAGACGACTTCCTGTCACCCGCGCTCACCGAGGCCGAGCTAATGGCCCGGGTGCTGCCGCAGCACGAGTTCGGCGAGTGGCTCAGCATGTTCCTGCCCGGCATCGAGCGGGGCCAGCCAGCCTCGCTGTTCACCCCGGTGGTACCGGATCCGAGTGACCCGGATTTCGCCCGCCTGCACGGGCTGAACGCGAGCCGTGCCTGGTGCTGGCGGCGACTGGCCGAAACCCTGCCCGACGGTGACGCCCGCATCGGCGCCGCCGTCCGGGCGGCCCGGGCGCACGCGCAGGTCGCCCTGCCGCACGTCGTCGGGGACGACTACACGGTCGAGCACTGGCTCGCCGCCTATGCCGTGCTGATGCTGAGCTGATGTGCAATCCTGTGGCAGGCACGAGGAGTCCTGCGGCAGGCACGAGGAGACGATCGGCGATGACACCAAGCGACGAGCTGGTCCAGGTCCCACCGCCCGAGGCCGACCACGAGGAGCCCGACGAGCTGCTGGTCGAGGAGATCTCGATCGACGGCATGTGCGGCGTGTACTGAGCGATGACCGCCGAGCAGTCAGCGGCCGCGGCGTTCCGGCCCGATGCGGCCTATGAGAAGCACCCGCGCGTGGCCATCAGGCACGAGGACTTCGGCGGGCTGGCCTATCACTACGGCAACCGCCGCCTGGTGTTCCTGAAGTCGGCCGCGCTGGTGGACGTGGTGGAGGCGCTGGCCGAGTTCCCGACCGCGGCCGAGGCGCTGGCCGCCCGGGTACCCGCCCGCCAGGCGCAGGCGTGCTCGGCGGCGCTGCCCCGGCTGCTGGCCGCCGGCGTGATCCGCGTCCGCTCCGCGGGGAGCTGAGCCGTGCGCGTTCACAGCGGGGACGGGTCATGGCCACGGCGCTGACCGACCGGCTCTCCCAGGGTCTCGCTGCGCCGATCTGCCTGACCTGGGAGCTGACCTACGGCTGCAACCTGGCCTGCGTGCACTGCCTGAGCTCGTCCGGCCGCCGCGATCCGGCCGAGCTGACCAGCGGCCAGGCCCGCCGCGTCATCGACGAGCTGCACGACCTGCAGGTGTTCTACGTCAACATCGGCGGCGGTGAGCCGATGATCCGGCCGGACTTCTTCGACCTGATCGGCTATGCGACGCAGCGCGGCGTGGGGGTGAAATTCTCCACCAACGGCACGATGCTGACGCCGGCGGCGGCGCGGCGGCTGGCCGGCATGGATTACGTGGACGTCCAGGTGAGCGTGGACGGCGCCGACGCGCGGACCAGCGACGCGGTGCGCGGCTCAGGCTCCTACGCGGCGGCGCGGCGGGCGATGGACAACCTGGCCGAGGCCGGCTTCGGCGGGTTCAAGATCTCCGTCGTGGTGACCCGGCACAACGTCGGCCAGCTCGGCGAGCTGGAAGCGCTGGCCGCCTGCTACGGGGCGCAGCTGCGGCTGTCCCGGCTGCGCCCGTCCGGGCGCGGCGCGGATACCTGGGCCGCGTTGCATCCGACCCAGGACCAGCAGCGCACCCTGTACGCGTGGCTGAAGGCCCGGCCGGGCGTGCTCACCGGGGACTCGTTCTTCCACCTCTCCGCGCTCGGCGAGCCGCTGCCCGGGCTGAACCTGTGCGGCGCCGGCCGGGTGGTGTGCCTGATCGACCCGGTCGGCGACGTGTACGCCTGCCCGTTCGTGCTGCACGAGCAGTTCCGGGCCGGCTCGGTCCGTGACGACGGCGGATTCACCGCGGTGTGGCGTGAGTCCGCGCTGTTCACCGAGCTCCGCTCTCCCGCGAGCGCGGGCGCGTGCTCCTCGTGCGGCAGCTACGACGCCTGCCGCGGCGGGTGCATGGCCAGCAAGTTCTTCACCGGGCTGCCACTGGACGGGCCCGATCCCGAGTGCGTGTACGGGCACGGCGAGACGGCGCTGCGGGCGCAGCCGCCGCCGCATCCCGGCCCCGGGCACTCCAAGGGCGGGGCAGCGGGCGGGAGCAGGCGGCAGCCGGTGTTCGTCCCGCTCGGTCGGCGCGGATAGGGCCCGGGCGGGTGAGGTCAGCGCGGGTGAGACCCGGGCGGGTGAGACAGGGACGGACGGGACCCGGGCGGTCGAGGACAGGGCAGGTGAGACCGGGACGGGCGGGACCCGGGCGGTCGAGGACAGGTCAGGTGAGACCGGGACGGGTGAGACCCGGGCGATCCAGGACAGGGCGGGGCCGCCGGGTCACGCCTGCGCGGGGGGCGGCGTGACCCGCGTTACGATCGCGTGCTTGGACATGGCGGGGACGACCGTCCGCGACGACGGCACCGTGCGGGCCGCGTTCACAGCCGCCATCGAGCGGCACGGGCTGGCCAGCGGGACGCCCGGCTACGACCAGGCGATGCGGGTCGTCGCGGTCAGCATGGGCAGGTCCAAGATCGAGGTATTCCGCCGGATCCTGGGCGACGAGACGGCCGCGAGGCGGGCTAACCAGATCTTCGAGGATCATTACGCCGCGGCGATCCGGGCGGAATCGATCGCCCCGCTGCCCGGCGCGGAAGACACGATGGCGGGGCTGCGGGCCGCAGGAATCCGGGTCTGCCTCGTCACCGGCTTCTCCCCGGCCACCAGGGACGCCGTCATCGACGCGCTGGGCTGGCGGCGGCTGATCGACCTGGCCCTGTCGCCGGCGGACGCCGGCCGCGGGCGGCCGTGGCCGGATCTGCCGCTGACCGCGCTGCTGCGCCTCGGCGGCGGCGAGGTCGGCGAGCTGGCCGTGGCCGGCGACACGCCCAGTGACGTCGAGTCCGGCCTGCGAGCCGGCGCCGGGCTGGTGGCCGGCGTCCTGTCCGGCGCGGCCGGCCGGGCTGACCTGGAGCGGGCCGGGGCGCCGGTCATTCTGGACACGATCGCGGACCTGCTCCCGCTGCTGGAGCCCGGCGCCTCCCGCGCTGCCGAAGCGGAAGCGGGCGAGTCCGCGCCGGCCTGACCTGGGCGCGCTGGGACTTGTCCCGCGGATCTTCGGCTGCGCGGATCGGCGCCCAGAAGACGACCGCGCGGCGCCGTCTCGTCGCCGATAGCTCCGCTACCGACTTCTCCTCCGCCCGGGCCGGACGTCGCCTGGATCACCGCCGCATCCGCCAAGACCCACGGGACGCGCGCGAGTGGTCTGATGTCAGGCGCCGAGAGCGATGAAGGAGTGGCCGGTCGCTATTGCCACCGGGTCGCCCCTGGTCGCCTGGCGCGCGGCGAGAAGCGCCTCGGGGAGCGTCGCACCTTTCCCCAGCGCGTCGTGCAGGGCCAGCATGAGCGGCACGGCGGCCGGGTCATTAACGGGTACCACGCTAGCCACGATTGCAACCGCGCCCATCGGAACCAGGCTGCTCACCAGGCCCAGCAGCTCGTCCGCGCCCACCGCCGCGTCCACCCCGGAGTCGCAGCTGGACAGGACCAGCCGGTACGGTGCGCGGCCCAGTCGCTCGAAGTCGTGCACGGTCAGCGGCCCGTCATCGAGTTGTATGGACGAGAACAGGGGGTTGTCGGCGCGGAATGTGCCGTGAGCGGCGATGTGCGCAAGCCAGGCGCCGTCCAGGGCGCTCAGTACGTGCTCCGCCGTTGCGCTGCCCTGACCCAGGGTGACGGCGCCGGGGTAGTGAGAGCGCAACAGCATGACCTCCGCGCCGCCCGTGACCAGCCGGGGTCCGACCACGAGGGCGACCCGCCGCCGGGCCGGGGGGCTCTTCCGGCGGGCGCGGACCCAGGTCGTCGCGGACGGCGCCACGGTCACGACGCGGTCTGCCAGTGCCGGCATGAGCGACCAGGGCACAGCCCTGAGCCGGCCCGGCGGTATGACCACAACAGGGCCGTCCGCCAGCTCCGCCGCGGCCGGGCCGAGCAGTGCGGCCTGCAGCCGAGTGCCCCGGTGGGCCAGCACCTGCTCGTCGCCCGGCCGCGGACGACCATGCGCGATGCGGCGCAGGAGGAAACGCGCCATCTCGACCTCGTCGTCGGGAACGCTGCCCACGGTGTACAGGCGCAGCCGCCGGCGGGCGATCGTGATCACGTAGAGCACGCGGTCGACCTCGACCAGCTCGATCAGGGTGCCCGCGCCGAGCTCGCCGAGGAGTACGTCGAGGTCGAACTCGCCTGATTCCTGCGCGCGGCGGCCCGGCGAGCGGCGTGTGCGAGCCTGCACCGCCGCCTCGATTCGCCGCCGCTCGCGCTCGAGCGCGTGCCGGCGCGGGGCCGCCATCTCGTCGGTTTCCAGGAGCCTGGTCACGCTGCGGAGCGCGGCCAGTTCTGCCGCGAGTTCCCGGTCGTGTCGCAGTGGCGTGCCCCGGGAGGCCAGCGCGGTCGCCCGCCATCGCTCGCTCCATGCCAGCAGCCGCCGTACGTCGCCGCGCTCGACCGCGTCGCGCTGGGCCAGCATGGCCAGCTCGGCGCCGTGCGCGGTGCCGTACGCGCGCAACTCCGTAGCCCCGAGCGTCATCTGGTGCTCGTCCAGGGCATCGAGCCCGCGGGCGCAGGCGGCGCGGGTGGCCCGGGCGTTGCCGCGCGCGTCCGCCTGCAACGCCCGGGCCAGCCAGGCCACGCTGCGGGTCAACGGCGGCCTGCGGCGCCGTGACCTTGCCGCGCGCTCCAGATGCTGGTCTGCTTCGGTCGCGCGTCCCCGGCTCAGCGCCAGGCGGCCAGCAAGCAGATGCGCCCGCATCGCCTCGCCTGAGCGGGACGCCTCGAGACGGCCGGCCACCCGCTCGGCGTGCCGGAACAGGCGCACGGAACGCTCGCCGACCGCGTACGTCGCCTGTACGAGGGCAAGGTCGGCACGCGCCTCCCAGACATCGCGGCCTTGCGTGCGGAACAGCCGGCGCGCCTGACGCGCCCGCTCGCTGGCATCGGCCGGGTTGCCCGCGGCCAGCGCCGCGGTGGCGGCCGCGAAGAGCAGCTCCGCCTTCTTGTAGGCGATGCCCCCCTCCGCAGGTATCTGATTGAGCGCGGCATCGGTCTCCCGCGCCGCCTCACCGGCGAGCCCGGCTGCCAGCAGCGCCGAGCAGCGGTCGATGGCGAGGTCAGGGATGGTCTCACCGAGTACGTCGTAGCGTTTCTCTGCCTCGTCGAAGTAAGCCAGCGCCTCGGGCAGGTCGCCGCGACTCAGTGCCACCAGACCGAGATTGTGCCGGGCCTTCGCGTACTCGAACTCCTGCCCGCTAGTCGCGAACAGCTCCTCGGCACGAGCAAAGTCCGCGGCCGCACGCCCGGGGAGGCCAAGCCCGAGAAAGACAAAGGCTCGCCAAGTCAGAGATCGTGCCTCCCACACCGTGTCCCCGGCCCGGCGGAGGAACGGCAAAGCGTGGGACAGGTCCTGGTGCGCCTCGCGGAAGCGGCCCAAGTCCCAGAGGACCAAGGCGCGCCGCATAAGCACGCGGCCGGCGGGCCCGGCGCGCGAGGTCTGTACTGCCCGGTCCAGCAGCGCCAGTCCTTGCCGGCTGCGTCCCATCCACGCAAGCGTGACCCCCACGCTGGCCTGTACGTCGACCTCACGCTCGGGGCTGCCTGATGCGCGGGCCAGTTTCACCCCCTTCCGCAGCTCGGCGAGCGCTCCCGGGAGGTCTCCGCGGTCGCGCAGGACGATCCCGATCGCGTGATGCGCCAGCGAGGCATCGTAGGAGCTAGGCTCGCCGGCCAGCACCGAACGCGCGGCGAGCAGAGCGTCCTGAGGCCTGGACAGAGTAAGGGGTAGGAGCTGGGCCGGATCGGACGGCAGGTTTTCCGCGGCAGGGCCCCCCGACGTCATGTGAATGATGCTAGACAGTTCCCGATACCGATCAAATGTGAGACGAGGTCGGCCATGTCGGTTAATGGCACCGGTGACGGCGACGGCAACGGCAACGGCAAGGGCGAGCCGCGAAGCCCTCTCCAGGCGCAGATCAACCTGATCCTGCACGGCATCCCTGATGTCGTAGATGGCCTGGAAGGCGCAGCGGCCTGGCCGCCCCGCTGGGCTGAGCAAGGTGAGGTTGGCTACCTCTACCGGGAACGCGCCCTTCTCGTTCGTGACGCCGACGTCCAGCGGGTGAGGGAGATCGTACCGAGCGAGCCGGTCGAGCACGACAACAACCTGCGCGGCTTGACCCTGCTGGAGTTCACCGCTGATGAAACCCGGACCGTGCCGGAGGTCTGCGACGCTCTCGACCGGCTGCTCGGCGAGGGGGTGGCTACGCCTGATCACATCTTCTACATCTGCCCCGGTAGCGCCTGTCCCGCCACCGAGCCGGAGGAGGTCCCGCCGGGCGCGATGCCCGACCCGGGCGTGTCCACGGAGCCGTGCGACGGCGACGGCGTGCCGGTGGCGGTCCTGGACAGCGGCTGGCTTCCGACCGCGGCCACGCAGCACTCCTGGCTGGCCGGCGTGACAGGCGTGCCGGAGGATCCGATCGCCGGCAGCCCAGCCCGGATCCTTCCCTACGCCGGCCACGGGACTTTCGTGGCCGGAGTCGTGCGGACGATGGCGCCCAGGGCTGAGATCTGGGTAGCCAAGACATTCGTCAAAGTGGGCGCAAGCTATGAGTCCGACCTGGTCAAGGATGTATCCGACGCGCTCAAGGGGGGCGCGGAGATCATCTCGCTCGACTTCGGCAGCAACACCAGGAAGGACATCGCCTCGCTGGGCTTCGACGTCGTGGGGGAGCAGCTGCGCAACTACCCGGGCGTCGTGCTGGTGGCCGCGGCCGGGAACGACGCGTCGAGGCGCAAGTTCTGGCCGGCGGCGTTCGGCTGGACGGTGGGCGTGGGCGCGCTCAGCGCCAACTGGCGGACCCGGGCGTACTTCAGCGATTACGGACCCTGGGTCGACGTCTACGCGCCGGGTGAGGGACTGGTCAACGCCTACGCGACCGGGCCGTACCTGTGCACGGAGCCACCGAACGTCGGCCAGTGGCGCAACTTCGACGGCATGGCTCGGTGGAGCGGCACCTCCTTCTCGACGCCGCTCGTCTCAGGACTGATCGCGGCCCGCATGTCGGACACCGGCGAGACCGCGCCGCAGGCCGCGGCGGCGCTGCTGGCCCGGGCCCGGGCGCAGGCCATACCGGGCGTAGGGCCGGTGCTCTTCCCCGGGCAGGCCTGCGACGACCGGCACGGCTGCTGCGGGCACGACCATTGTCACTGCGGGCACGGCACCTGCGGCTGCGGGCACGACCACGGCCATGAACGCTCAGCCCGCTGCTGCTGAAACTTGAAACCCGCGACTGCGCTGAAGCCCCAAGCTGGCGACTCCGCTGAAGCCCGAAGCTGGCGACTCCGCTGAAGCCCGAAGCTGGCGACTCCGCTGAAGCCCGAAGCCCGCGGACTCCGCTGAAGCCCGGAGGCGGCCGACGCCGCTGAGGCCTGAAGCCGACGGACTCCGCTGGAGCCCGGGGCCGCCGGACTCCGCTGAAGTACGGGCGCAACGGGTCCCCCCGGGGCGTTCGGAAGGGCGGCTTCGGCGGCTAGTGCCGCGGCAGGCAGCCTTTACCTCAGTCTTCACAGGCTGGTGATGGCCTGTTTCGGGCTCACGGTGAAGGTGAGGCTGAGCGTGGCCGGGTCGCCGCTGTCGAACAGGCCGAGGCAGCCATCGCTGACGTTCCAGAAGTGCAGGTTGCCGCCGGTGGCCAGCACCGTGAGCTGGCCGGTGCTGTCGGCGTACCGGAACGTCACCTGGCCATCATCAGCGGTGGCGTCCGTGCCGTCGATCACGAAGGTGCAGCCCACGGCCGATCCCGTGATGATCTGGAGGTGGCTGACCGTCCCCCGCAGCACGCCGTTCGCCGCGTTGTAGAAGGCGAAGTTCACGTGCCAGGGCAGGCCACCGGGCTGCAGGGTGAATAGGGGGCCGTCCGCGCCGGCGCAGTGACCGAAGCTGGCGGCCGACAGCGAGCCGACATGGGAGCCGGGCAACCCGCTGCCGCTCTTGAGCGTGCCTCTGGCGGTCAAGGGGAAGCCGGTCAAGGGGATGCACGTGATCACGGAGCCGGTCGTGGTGTCTTTGATGGTGAACCGGCCGGACTTCGCGTGGACGGCGCCGCCGGGCTGTACGGTCCAGGTCTTCGCGGTGGTCGCGGCCAAGGCCGTGGTGACCCCCAGGCCGGCCACCAGGACCGCGGTGCAGCCAGCGGCCAGGATGCGGGCGTACCGGTTGCTCATCGCCGCCTTCCTTCCGGACTTGCCATGGGAAACCTGGCACCAGGAGCACTGCCAGCTTGTTGCCGGCGCGGAAGCAGGTCAAGGAGCACGGCGCCGCCAGCAGCGGGCGAACGTTACCTGCCGCAGCACTAAGAGCGTGCCCGCAGCGTGGCTACCCCGTCCCCGGTGAGCTCGCTGTCCGCCGACCTTGCGTCCGGTCATGGCCATGACCAGGGCCAGGATGGGGCCCGCCACGCTGGGCCCGGTGCCGTGCGACCACTCGGTGTCGGTGGCCTCGAGGGTCAGGCCCGCGATGCGCCGCTTGGTGCCGATGATGAGGTTGGAGTTCTTGAAGAAATCCGCCACCTCAACCAGGGCGTCGGTCGGGTAGTCGTGGCTGATGCCCAGCGATCCGCGGATGTCCTGGGCGTGGATGATCGTCTCGCCGAGCATGGTGTCCGCCGGTCCTGGTGGGTGCTTGCGGGAGTTCAGCACCGTCTCGAACCGGGCCAGGGTGTCCGCCGGGGAGCTGCCCTTCTCCGCCGAGATGTCCTTGGCCTGCAGCTTGGTGAAGCTGAAGCCCGAGGCGGCCAGCTTGCTGAAGAACGTCGCGGGCGTGATCTTGGCCGTCGCGGTCATGTGCGCGAGCACATCGCGTACCGTCCACTTGCTGCACAGCGAGGGCGTGGACCACTGGTCCTCGTCCAGCCCCCCCAGATCGGTGGCGAGGCTCTTGCGCTCGGCCGCGATCACCGGCCAGATGTCTGCCTTCCCCATTTGGTCCTCCCCCGGCCGCGTTCCTCAGATAACTCGGCTGACAGTGAATCAGCCTAGCGGCGTGCCCGCCCGGCGGCTTCCTCCAGGGCCCGGCTGACCAGGACCCGCGCCAGGTGCTCGCGATAGCCGCGGCTGGCGTTGATGTCGTCGAACGGCCGGGTTCCCTCGGCCGCTGCCGCGGCCGCCTCCCGCGGGCCGGCCCCGGCGGCCAGCGCCTGCTCGACCGCGGCCGCCCGCAGCGGCGTGTCGGCCATGTGGGCCAGGGCCACCGAACCGCCCTGCACGGCGACGCCGACGATGGCCCAGTCGATCGCGCGCTTGGTGAACTTCTGGAACGACCAGCCGACGGCAGCGGGCTTGGGGATGCGGATCTCGGTCAGCAGCTCGCCCGGCCCGAGGGCGGTCTCGAACATGCCGTCGAAGAACTCGGCGGCCGCGATCTCCCGGCGGCCGGCCGGGCCGCGCGCCAGCAGCGTCGCGTCCAGCGCGAGGATCACGGCGGCCAGGTCGGCGGCAGGGTCGGCGTGCACCAGCGACCCGCCGATCGTGCCGCGGTGCCGGACCTGGGGGTCGCCGACCTGTCCGGCGGCCCGGGCGAGCAGCGGCAGCTCGCGGGACAGCAGGCCGGAATGTTCCAGGTCGTGGTGGCGGGTCAGCGCGCCGACCGCGATGTGGTCGCCGCCGTCCCTGATGTAGCGCAGGTCGGCCAGCCGGCCGATGTCGATGACCACCTCGGGCCTGGCCAGCCGCAGTTTCATCAGCGGCAGCAGCGAGTGCCCGCCGGCCAGGAACTTCGCGTCCTCGCCGTGCTCGGCGGCCAGGCCGAGCGCCTCGTCGGCCGACGACGCCCGCCGGTACCTGAAGGGCGCGGGGATCACCGGCTCACTCCTCCCCCATATCCGAAGCGGCCAGGGCGGCCCTGACGATGTTGTGGTAGCCGGTACACCGGCACAGGTTGCCCTCCAGGCCGGACCGGACCTGTTCCTCGGTGGGATGCGGGTTCTCCCGCAGCAGGGACACGATCGCCATCACCATGCCGGGCGTGCAGAACCCGCACTGCAGCCCGTGCTGCTCGTGGAACGCCCGCTGCACCGGGTGCAGCCGCCCGTCTTGGCCGGCCAGTCCCTCTACCGTGGTGATCTCCCGTCCGTCTGCCTGGGCCGCCAGCAGGGTGCAGGACTTGACCGACTCGCCGTCCAGCAGGACGGTGCAGGCGCCGCAGGAACTGGTGTCGCAGCCGACGTTGGTCGCGGTCAGGCCCAGGTCGCGCACGTAGTGCACGAGCAGCGCCCGGTCTTCCACCTCGGCGGCCGTCCGGCGGCCGTTGACCGTCAGCTCGATCTTCACCGGCTCTCCCTGGCCTCGCGGATCGCGGCCCAGACACGCTGCGGCGTGGCGGGCATGTCGATGTGCCGGACGCCCAGGTGGGCGACCGCGTCTATCACCGCGTTCTGCGCCGCGGGAGCGGCGCCGATCGTGCCGGCCTCGCCGATGCCCTTGGCGCCGAGCGGGTTGACCGTGGCCGGCGTCTGGCTTTCGGCCAGCTCGAAGCTCGGCAGCTCGGCGGCGGTCACCGCCGCGTAGTCGGCGAGCGTCCCGGTGAGCGGGTTGCCGTCGGCGTCGTAGACCACCTCTTCGAGGAGGGCCTGCGCGACGCCCTGGGCGATGCCGCCGTGCCGCTGGCCCTCGGCGAGCAGCGGGTTGACCAGCGTCCCGGCGTCGTCCACGGTCACGTGCCTGACCAGGGTCGCCTGGCCGGTCTCGGTGTCCACCTCGACCACCGCGACGTGGGCGCCGAACGGGAACGTGGGGCTGTCGGCGGCGAACAGGACGTCAGCCATCAGGCCGTCGTCACCGGCGTGACCGGCGATCTTGCCCCACTCCAGCTCGGTTCCCGATTCCCCCCGCACCCGCCAGATCCCCTGCCGCGGGTCCAGTTCCATGTCCTCGGCCGCCGCGCCGGCCAGCTCGGCGGCCAGGCCGCGCGCCTGCTGCCTGACCTGCAGCGCCGCCTTCTGCACCGCCGCGCCGCCGAGCTGCAGCGACCGGGACCCGTAGGTTCCCGTTCCCCGGGGGATCAGGTCGGTGTCGCCGTGCACGACCGTGACGTCGGCCATCGCGATGCCAAGCTCCTCGCGGACGAGCATGGCCCAGGCGGTGGCGTGGCCCTGGCCGTGCGGGGAGGAGCCGGTGTACACGGTCACGGTGCCGTCCTCGTGCACCTCGACCCGGGCGGTCTCGCCGTCGGACGCGTCCCCCGCGGTGATCTCCACGTACGCGCACAGGCCGATGCCGAGCTGGACCAGGTCGCCGCGCTCGCGCCGGGCTGCCTGTTCCGCCCGGAGCCCGGCGTACCCGGCCGCGGCGAGCGCCTTGTCCAGCGCCGCGGCGTAGTCCCCCGTGTCGTAGACGGCCCCGGTCGGCGAGGTATACGGGAAGCTGCCCGGCGGCACCAGGTTCAGCCGGCGCACCTCCGCCGGGTCCATCCCGATCTCTGCCGCGAACAGGTCCACGGCCCGCTCGATCGCCGCGGTGGCCTCGGGCCGGCCGGCTCCGCGGTAGGCGGCGATGGGGGTCGTGTTGGTCACCACCGCCCGGTAGGCGCACTCGACCCTCGGTATCTCGTAGCCGCCGCTCGTCATCAGCCGGGTGAGATAGGCCAGCTCCCCGGCGCCCCGCGGATACGCCCCGCTGTCCTGCACGAAGTCCAGCCGGTAGGCGAGAATCCGGCCGTCCCGCGTTCCGCCGATCTTGATCTGCTGGCGCTGCCCCCGGCCGTGGGTCATCGCGACCAGGTTCTCGGTGCGGGTCTCCGCCCAGCGCAGCGGCCGGCCAACCCGGGTGGCCGCCCAGGCGACGGCGATCGTGTCCCGGTCGGTGCCGATCTTGGCTCCGAACCCGCCGCCGACGTCCGGGGCGATCACCCGGATCGCGGCGCGCTCGAGGCCCAGCCTGCTGGCCAGCATCGACCGGGTGATCTGGGCGTTCTGCGTGCTCGCCCACACGGTGAGCCGGCCGTCGGCCCAGGCCGCGGCCGCCCCGCGGACCTCGAGCGGTACCGGCGCCACCCGCGGGTTGACGATCGCGGCCTCCGCCACCGCGTCACAGCCGTCGAACAGCGCCTCGCCCGCCCCGTCGCGGTCGCCGTCGGCGGCCACCAGGTTGGTGCCCGCCTCAGGGAACAGCAGGATCCGGTCGGCCAGCGCGTCAACGGGGTCGATCACCGCCTCCAGCGGCTCGTAGTCGACGCTGACCAGCTCGGCCGCGTCCTCGCCCTGGTACCGGCCGTCGGTGATGACCATCGCCACCGGCTCGCCGACGAACCGCACCCGGCCGGCGGCCAGCAGCGGCTCGGCCATCGGCTCGTCCCCGCTGGCCTGCAGGTCACCCAGATCCCCGGCGGCCAGCACCGCCACCACGCCGGGCTCGCCGAGCGCGGCGGAGGCGTCGATGCCGGCGATGAGCGCGTGCGCGACCGGGCTGCGCACGAACGTGACGTGCGCCGCCCCGGTCAGCTCGGGCACCCGCACGTCATCGACGTAACTGCCGCCCATGGTGAGCAGCCGCTCGTCCTCGAACCGCAGCACCCGCCGTCCCAGGACGCCGGCGCGATCGTCGCTCATGAAACCTCCGGTGCGCGCCGCGCGGAGCCAGCGTGCGCAGGACACAGGTTAACCGGACAGCCGAACCGGAACACGGGCGCGTAGCTGTCCTGCGGCGTGCCCTAGAGTCGGGAAAGTGAGCACCGACCGCGCCGCTGCCCGCTTTGCCGGTGTCTACGCGGCTACCACCACCCCGTTCCGGGACGGCCGCGCCGAGGTAGACGAGTTCGCCGCCCACTGCGCGTGGCTCATCGACGCGGGCGTGGCCGGCCTGGTGCCCAACGGCTCGCTCGGCGAGTACGAGTCCCTTTCCGATTCCGAACGGGCGCAGCTCGTCCAGATGGCCATCTTCGCCTCACTCGGCCGGGTCCCGGTGGTTCCCGGAGTCTCCGGCAAGTCGGCGGCCGAGGCGTGCCGGTGGGCCGAGCAGGCCGCCGAGGCCGGGGCCGCGGCGGTGATGGCGCTGCCGCCGACCGCGCACAAGCCCACGCCCGACGAGGTGGTCGCGCACTTCGCCGAGATCGCCCGGGTGGGCCTGCCGATCATCGCCTATAACAACCCGTTCTCGACCCGGGTGGACCTCACGCCGGGGCTGCTGGCCAGGCTGGCCGAGATCGAGCAGGTGCAGGCGGTGAAGGAGTTCTCCCAGGACGTGCGCCGGGTGGCGCAGATCCAGGAGCAGGCGCCGCGGCTGGAGGTGATCTGCGGGTGCGACGACACCTTCGTCGAGGCGATGCTGCTCGGCGCGACCGGGTGGATCGCCGGCCTGGTCAACGCGCTGCCCGCGCAGTCGGTGCAGTTGTACCGGCTGTGCGCGGACGGCGAGTTCGCGGCCGCCGTGCAGCTGTACCGGACGATGCTGCCGGTGCTGCGCTGGGACGCGGACCCGCGCTTCGTGCAGGCGATCAAGCTGGCGCAGGAGGAGGCCGGCCGGTACGGGGGGCCGGTGCGGCTGCCCCGGCTGCCGCTGCCGGCCGGGGAGGCCGAGGAGGTGCGGGCCGCCGTCCAGGCCGTGCTCAAGGCCAGCCGCACCGACGCCCTATGAGGCGAGCACAGTGACCGCGAGCACAGTGATCCGGGCCCGGTGATGCAAGCCCGGCGCGTCTTCGCCGCGGTCGACAGCCACACCGAGGGAATGCCCACCCGGGTGATCACCTCGGGAGCGGGCGTGCTGCCCGGCGCCACGATGTTCGACCGGATGCAGCACCTGGTGACCGAGCGGGACGACCTGCGGACCCTGCTCATGTACGAGCCGCGCGGGCACGCCGCGATGTCGGGCGCGATCCTGCAGCCGCCGGCCCGCCCGGACGCGGACGTCGGCGTGGTCTTCATCGAGGTATCCGGCTGCCTGCCGATGTGCGGGCACGGGACCATCGGGACCGCCACGGTGCTCGTCGAGACCGGCCTGGTGGAGGTGCGCGAGCCGGTCACGCTGATCCGGCTGGACACCCCGGCGGGCCTGGTCGAGGCCTCGGTGCAGGTGACCGGCGGCCGGGCCCGTTCGGTGACGATCCGGAACGTGGCCTCCTACCTGCACCTGCGCGACGCCCGGGTGCGCGTGCCGGGGCTGGGCGATCTGCTCGTCAACGTCGCGTTCGGGGGGAATTTCTACGCCCTGCTGCCGGCCGCGTCGGCCGGCCTGGCGGTGCAGCCCGGGCAGCACGACCGGCTGGTGGCCGCCGGACTGGCGATCATGGACGCGGTCAGCGAGCAGCTTGAGTTCGCCCATCCGGAGAACCCGCAGATCAGCGAGTGCCGGCACGTGGTCTTCACCGAGCCTGCCGACGGGACCCGGCCCGCGCGGGCGGCGGTGGCCATCCATCCCGGCTGGCTGGACCGGTCGCCGTGCGGCACCGGCACGTCGGCGCGGATGGCCCAGCTCGCGGCGCGCGGCGAACTCGGCCTGCAGGAGGACTTCGTGCACGGGTCGATCATCGGCACCACCTTCACCGGGCGGCTGGTCGGCAGCGACCACCGTGGGCGGGTTTCCCGCGGTCATCCCGACGGTGCGCGGGCGCGCGTGGATCACCGGCCTAGCGCACTACCTGCTCGACCCCGACGACCCGTTCCCGGCCGGGTTCCTGATCGGCGGGCGGCCCTGATCCGGGCCGGCGAGTAGGCCTGGGCCTACCCGAGACTAGGTGCCACCCCATGGCGCACCTGGCCCGATCCGGTCCACCATGGTCGGTATGTGGATGCTCGTGAAGGTCGTCTGGAAGACCCTGGCCAGGGTGCTGCGTCATTTCGGCTGGGGCGGCTTGCTGCCGCTGGTCGCCGCGATGGGCATGGCGCTGTTCGGCGTGCAGCCGTGGACCCTGGCGCTGGTCGTGTTCGCGCTGATCGTGGCGGCCTGGTGGCCGGCCATAGCGGCCGACCTGGTGCCAGCCACGATGCTGGTCACGGGCATCTGGGTGCTGATGGTCGCCGCGGTCGCGCCGGGCGCGGGCGTGAGCTGGGCGGTGGCCGGCCGGGCGGTCGCGTTGCGCGGTGTCCCGCAGGCTTTCCTGAAAGGTCCGCCCCCCCCGAAAGCACTGCACCGGCCCTTCCCGAAAGCACTGCACTCCCGGGCGATCGAGGGCCCTGCGAGCCTCCCGGGCCAGGCAGCGTTGAACGGCGTACCGGCCGCCAAGGGTCCGGGGTTCGTGTTCTACGAAGGCAAGGGGCAGTTCGTCCAGGAAAACTTCATCGCGCCGGGCCGCGGCGCGGTGACGCTGACAGGGCCCAGCGGGCGATTCATCAAGCCTGCCTGGGCCGGGCCTGGGCCTGCCTCGGCCGGGCCCGGCGGGCAAGTCATCAAGCCCGTCTGGGCCGGGCCTCCGCCGTTCCCCGGCGGCCCGCCGCAGGCTGCCGTGCACAGCGGCGTGCCGGTGCCGACCGGCCTGCTGGTCCCGCTCGCGCTGTTGCTGCTGGCCCTCGGCCTGTGGCTAACCCCGCGCACGATGGCCAGGCTGCGGGCCCGGATGCCCTGGCTGGTGCCGTACCTGCGACGGTGGGCACTGGAGAACCGCTGGGGCGTTCTGCTCGTACCGGTGGCCGCGTTCGGCCTGGTGGTGTTCGGCGTGCGCCCCTGGACGGTGGTGGCGGTCATCGCCGCGGTGGTCGCCGCGGTACGGTGGCCGAAGATAGCCGCTGATCTGGTGCCGGTCACGCTGGTGGGCATCGCGGCCTACGGGTTCGCTATCGCGTCCGGCTGGCAGTCGCTGGCCACCGGACCGCACGGGGACGCGGTGAGGTACGGGGCCGTCCAGGTCAGCAGCCCGCAGATGGCCCTGCTGGCGGGGGCCGAGGCCAGCGTGCTCCTGGCGTTCGCCGCCTGGCTGACTCCCCGGACGATCGGCGCGCACGCCCGGACGCTGCTGCATCCCGGGCCCGATCCAGAACTGGCCGGCCGGCTCCAGCGGCTGACCGAGACCCGCGGCCACGCCATCGACGCCGCCACCTCCGAGCTGCGCCGGATCGAGCGGGACCTGCACGACGGGGCACAGGCCCGCCTGGTCGCGCTCGGCATGAACCTGCGCGCGGTGGAACGCATGCTCCCGGCCAGCCCGCAGGCCGCGCTGGCCCTGGTCGCCGAGGCGCGGGAGACCTCGCTGCGGGCACTGAACGACTTGCGTGACCTGGTCCGCGGCATCTACCCGCCGGTCCTGGCCGACCGCGGCCTCGGCCACGCGGTGGAGGCGCTGGGCCTGGACACGCCGCTGCCGGTCCGGGTGGACATCGACCTGCCCGGCCGGCTGACCGCGCCGGTCGAGTCGGCCTGCTACTTCGCCGTTGCCGAGGTCCTGGCCAACGCGGTCCGGCACTCCGGCGCGCTGCATGTCGACATCCGGATCCAGCACGCCGGCGGCATCCTGCGGATCGATGTATGCGACGACGGCGTCGGCGGCGCGGACCCGGCGAAGGGCACCGGGCTGCAGGGCGTGGAGCAGCGGCTGGGTACTTTCGATGGCATCATGGCCGTGAGCAGCCCGCCGGGCGGGCCCACCATGATCGTCATGGAGGTGCCATGCGCGTTGTCGTCGCCGAAGATCTTTTCCTTCTGAGGGACGGCCTGGCCCGGCTGCTCACCGCTTACGACTTCGAGATCGCCGCGGCGGTCGACACCGCGCCCGCCCTGCTGCGCGCCCTGCTGGAGGAGCGGCCGGACGTCGCGGTCGTGGACGTCCGGCTGCCGCCGTCGTTCGCCGACGACGGGCTGCGGGCGGCGCTGGAGGCCCGGCGGCACGTGCCCGGCCTCCCGGTGCTGCTGCTGTCCCAGTACGTCGAGCAGCTGTATGCCCGCGAGCTGCTGGCCGACCAGGCAGGCGCGGTCGGTTACCTGCTCAAGGACCGGGTGTTCAACGACGATCAGTTCATCGACGCGATCCGCGCGGTGGCCGGAGGCGGCACGGTCATGGACCCCGAGGTGGTGTCCAAGCTGCTCGGCCGCCGGTTCCGCGACGAGCCGATCACCCGGCTGTCCGCGCGGGAGCAGGAGGTGCTGGAGCTGATGGCCGAAGGACGCTCGAACACGGCGATCGCGCAGCGGCTGTACGTCACGGAGAAGGCCGTGAGCAAGCACACCACCAGTATCTTCACCAAGCTCGGGCTGGCCGCGTCGGAAGACGACAACCGGCGCGTGCTGGCCGTCCTGGCCTACCTCAACGCCTGAGCGCGGCAATCGCTGACTGACGCTCAGCGGCTCGAAGCTTGCCGTTTCATGATCCGCGGACTACGAAGAATGGGTGACGACCGCCGATGCCGCCCTGCCCGCCACCGCGGACGCCGTGATCATCGGTGCCGGGATGCTGGGCGCGGCCACGTCCGCCTTCCTGGCCGCCACCGGGCGCCGGGTCTGCGTGCTTGACCGCAGCGGGCCGCTCGGCGGAACGAGCGCCGCGGGCGAGGGCAACATCCTGGTATCGGACCACCTCCCCGGCCCCGGCCTGTCGCTGGCGCTGCGCAGCGTCCGGCTGTGGCGGCAGTTCGCCGCCGAGCAGGGCGAGGAGTTCGAGTTCGAGGCCAAGGGCGGCGTGGTCGTCGCGCACGATCCCGGGCAGCTCGCCGGGCTGCGGGACCAGGCCGGGCGGCAGCGGGCCGCCGGTGTCGAGGTGACCGGCCTGGACTCCGGCGGGCTGCGGGATGCGGAGCCGCGCATCGCCCCCGGGCTGGCCGGCGGCGCCTTCTACCCGCAGGACTGTCAGGTGCAGCCGATGCGGGCGGCCATGGCCTACCTCGCCCGGGCCCGCCGCCACGGCGGCCTCACCGTGACCCGCGCGGAAGCGGTGCGGCTCGAGCCGGCCGCCGGCGGCGCGGCGCCGTGCCTCGTCACCGACCGCGGGCGGATCGCCGCGCCGGTCGTGGTCAACGCGGCCGGTCCCTGGAGCGGCGAGGTGGCCCGGCGGCTCGGCTCGGATCTGCCGGTGCGGCCGCGGCGCGGGCACATCCTGGTCACCGAGCCGCTCCCGCCGGTGATCAGGCACAAGGTCTACGAGTGCGGCTACGTGGCCGCGGTGGCCAGCGACTCCGGCGCCCTGGCCTGCTCGGCGGTGGTGGAGTCCACGGCCAGCGGCACCGTGCTGATCGGATCCAGCCGGGACTTCGGCGGCCGCCTGCCCGGGCTGCCCGGCAGCAGGACCGACCCGCCGGACGCGAGGGTGCTGGCCGAGATGGGCCGCCGGGCCATCGGGATCTTCCCGTTCCTGCGCCGGGTGAACGTGATCCGCGCGTACACCGGGTACCGCCCGGCCTGCGCCGACCACCTGCCGGTGATCGGCCCGGACCTCTCGGTGGCCGGCCTGTACCACGCGACCGGGCACGAGGGCGCGGGCATCGGCCTGGCCCCGGCCACCGCGGAACTCCTCACCGCGCTCATCGAAGGGACGGCCGCCGCGGTGGACCCCGCGCCGTTCTCGCCGGGCCGGTTCGCCCCGCCGCCCGCCAGAGCCGCAGGCCGCCATGGCCGGTGACCGGGTGCGGTTCAGCTTCGACGGCCGGCCGATGGACGCGCCGCGCGGCATGACCATCGGCGGGGCGCTGCTGGCCAACGGCGTCCGGTCCTGGCGGCTGACCCGGTCACAAGGCCCGCCGCGGGGAGTGTTCTGCGGCATCGGCGTGTGCTTCGACTGCCTGGTGGACGTGGGCGGCGACCGCGCGGTGCGGGCCTGCCTGGTGCCGGTCATGGACGGCGACGAGGTCCGGACCTGCACGTCGCCGGAGGTGCGCGAATGACCGCGGCTGCCCGTCCGGATCTGGCCGTGGTCGGGGCTGGCCCGGCCGGCCTGGCCGCCGCGCTGGCCGCCGCCAGCTTCGGCTGCAGCGTCGAGTTGATCGACGCCGGGCCGGCCATCGGCGGCCAGATCTACCGGCAGAGCATGCTCGGCCCGGCTTCGGCAGATTCCGGGCGACTTCCGCCACGGCTGCGCCGGGCCGCGCGGCACCGGCGGATCAGGCACCTGGCCGCGACTTCGGTGTGGCACGCGGAGCGGGACCCGGCGGCGGGCGAGGGCGGCGGTTTCCTGCTGCGGCTGTCGGGCCCGGACGCCGGTGTCCGGTGGCCTGAGGAGGACGAGCGGGGACCGAGCTGGCCCGGCCGGATACCTGACGCGCACGGCCAGGCGCCCGACGCGCACGGCCAGGCGCCCGACGCGCACGGCCAGGCGCCCGACGCGCACGGCCAGGCGCCCGACGCGCACGGCGAGGTGCCCGACGCGCACGGCGAGGTGCTTGATACCCGCGGCCGGGCGGCGGACGGACCGGCTGGGCAGGCCGGGCCGACCGTGCTGCGGGCGCGTTCGGTGGTGGTGGCGACCGGGGCGGCCGAACTGGTGCTGCCGTTCCCCGGCTGGGACCTGCCCGGCGTGACGACTGCGGGAGCAGCCCAGGCGCTGCTGAAGAGCCAGGGCGTCACCGTCGGCAGACGGGCCATCGTGTCCGGGTCGGGCCCGCTGCTGCTCCCGGTCGCGGCCGGGCTGGCCGAGGCCGGGGTGCGGGTCGTGGCCGTCCTGGAGGCGACCGCGGCCCGGGCCGGCGCCCGGCACGCCGCGCGGTTCGCCGCCTACCCCGGCAAGCTACGCGAGGCCGCGGGCTACGCCGCGGTCCTGGCCCGCCATCGCGTGCCGGTCCGTACCGGGCATGCCGTCGTCGCGTGCCGCGGCGCGGGTCGGGTGGAACGGGCCACGATCGCGCGGCTGGACCGGGACTGGCGGCCTGTGCCCGGCTCGCAGCGGGAGGAGACGGTGGACGCGCTGCACGTGAGCTTCGGCTTCTCCCCCGCGCTGGAACTGGCCCGCCTGCTGGGCTGCGCCGACGCGCAGCACCCGGCCCGGCCCACGGCGGCGGTGACGCACGACGCCGACCTGGCCACCTCCGTGGCCGGGGTGTTCGCCGCCGGCGAGGTCACCGGGATCGGCGGAGCGCAGGTGGCAGAGCTCGAGGGTTACCTGGCCGGCGCGTCGGCCGCGCGTTACCTGGGCCGGCTTCATCCGGCGGCCTATACCGCGCGGACCCGTACGATCCGGGCGCGGCTCGGGCCCGCCCGGCGGTTCGCCGCGCTACTCGATGACGCCTACCCGCTCCGGCCCGGCTGGCTTGACTGGCCCGGGCCAGGCACCATCACCTGCCGCTGCGAGGACACCGTGTGGGCGCAGATCGGCCGGGCGGTCGCGGCCGGGGCGATCGATGTGCGCTCGGTGAAAGGGCTCACCCGGTGCGGCATGGGCTACTGCCAGGGACGGGTCTGCGGCCCGGCCGTGCAGTACGCGGTGGCGGCGGCGGCGGGCCGGCCGCTGGCCGACGTCGGTGACCTGCACTCGCGGCCGGTGCTCACGCCGGTGCCGCTGGGCTTGGTTGCGGACGCGGACCGACAATTCGCGGGCAGAGTGGGAGCAAAGGCCCTTGATGGTGGCTGAAGGGTTCTCCCGATCAGGCGGAATCGGTGATCTGCGGGAGTGATGCCGGATCAAATTCGTCTTCCGGAACGTCCCAGAACACGACCAGGAAGTAGCCGTATCGGACGGGCGATGTCTGGACAGTGCCGCCCCACGCCACGGTAACCGACGATGCTCCCACAGACGCCCGGTCCCAGAATGTAACGAGCCCCTGGCCGTCCCCGGTACCTCGCCACCCAGGAGAGTCGTTCCCACCGGCTTCAACCCAGCTATGACCATCGAAACGCAAGGTTATCTCGTACGGGACCACAAACGGCTTCTCGTTGGTCGCAAGGAGAACTACCGCCCACGCTGGGGATATGCACTCGCGTACGACCGAAGCGAACCGCCCGGCCCCGAACGATTCCAGCGCCACATCACCCGGTGAGTGAGCAGCGCCGGAATCGTTAGAAATAGGCATGGAGACCGCTACCAACGAGCTTGCGAGGATCGGGTCTCATTAAACGAGATTCTCATGTCGTAGTGCAATCATTCGGGACATCGGTGAACGTTCCGTACTGGTGGCGATGACTGCGGCTACTTCAGGCACGCCGCCGCCAGGGAGGGGACGCGTCCATGGCCAGGGATGCGCATATCCTGCTGCAGGCCGCCGCTGACCAGGCTCGCGGGCAGTGGCGCGTAGCCGAACGCGGCCAGCTGACTCTGCCCCCGGCAGAGCGCGTAGCCGACGAACGCGCTCAGCGACCGCTCGGCCGCCCGGCTGAAGACCGGCGGCAGCTTGGTGCTGCTGCGCGGCACGATCAGGTAGCTGTACCCGGACAGCGGGTAACTGCCAGGGTCCTTGCCGGTGTAGACGGGGTTGAGGTCCTGCTGGAGGAAATTCTGGCCGCGTAGCGGCGTCGCTCTTGATTATTGTTACGGCCAATTTCGGCACTCAGTGCATTATTGCGGTGGCGGTGCCGGTAGCCGCGGGGCCTGACATGGTCCTGGCGGTCAGGGCCTGACTCGAAATTCGGGTGGCGGGGGTGCCTTCGCATTGATCTGTCGGCCCGTACCGGCGCCGCTGTCGCATGGCCTGGTGACCCGATAGGGGCGTTGCTGCCGCGCGTCGTGAGTGTCCTGTCCCTGGCCTGGTGCGGATTCACGTTATTGCTGGTCAGGAGGGATGGTGACGCTGGTGAGCCAGGGCCTGGCAGCAGGGGTTGATACGCACAAGGACGTGCATGTCGCGGTGGTGCTGGATCAGCTGGGGCACCGCCTGGGAGTGCTGGATTTCCCGGCCACAGATGCCGGGAACGAGCGCCTGATGGACTGGCTGACCGGGCTGGGCCAGGTCACCGACGCCGGGGTGGAAGGCGCCGGCAGCTACGGGTACCGGCTGGCCCGGCTGCTGTCCGGCCGGGGCTTGCGGGTGTGGGAGATCAACTGCCCGGACCGGTCCCGGCGGCGGCGCAAGGGCAAAGGCGACCCAGTCGATGCGGAAAACGCCGCCCGGGCCGTGCTGGCCGACGAGGCCACCGCCCTGCCCCAGGACCGCCGCGGCCTGGTCGCCGAACTGCGGCTGCTGGTGACCACCCGGCGCAGCGCGGTCAAGGCCCGCACCAGGCCTGCAACCAGATCAAGTCCTTCCTGGTCGATGCAGACGACGAGCTGCGCGACACGCTCCGCCCGCTGCGCAAGGCACGGTTCGGCCGGGCCTGCGCCGCGCTGGAGCCCGCCGACGGGCTGCGCCGCACCCTGGCCACGCTGGGCCGACGGTGGCTGGCCCTGGACGCCGAAGCCCGCCAGCTCGAAGCCCAGATCACCGCCTGACCCGCGCGCACGCCCCCGGCTGCTCGCCCGCCACGGCGTCGGCCCCATCACCGCCGCCCAGCTGCTGGTCACCGCCGGTTCCAACCCCGGCCGGCTGCGCGGCAACGCGGCCCTGGCCGCCCTGTGCGATGCCAGCCCGGTCGAAGCATCATCCGGCAACACCAGCCGGCACCGGCTCAACTGCGGCGGCGACCGGGCCGCCAGCAACGCGCTGTGGGTCATTGCCCACGTGCGCATGCTCTCCGACCTGCGCACCCGCGCCTACCCCGCCAAGCGCACCGCCGTCGGAAACAACCGCAAAGAGATCATGCGCATGCTCCAGCGATACATCGCCCGCGAGCGATACCCGCTCATCATCGACGCCCTCCGCTCCGCCGCCACCCTCGACTTGACATGGGGGCATCAGTGCAGTGGCATGACTGCCCTGCCGTGACTGCGCTCAGGCGACTGTGTCCTGCCGCAGCGCGACGTCCCAGGCAGCAGAATCCCGTGGGGGCCTGGCGGGGTCTAATGGATGTGCCTACGACAATCCTGCTGAGAATCGGCGCGATCGCCATCCTCATTGGAGCTGTCGGTGGCTGCGAACGTGGCAGCAGCCAGCCGGACGTAGCGTGTACAGGCCGCGGAAACGAGGCAGATACCACGGTCGCGCAGATCCACAGGCCTGTAGCGTTGCCGTGCCTACCCCCGGGCCGAGGTCGGTAATCTAACACCGCGGGGCTCGTCCGCAGGCTGTACGCTTAGGGTGGCGTTAACAAATGCGTTATCGAACCTAAAGCAAGTACGATTAGGCATGACTCACTTATGCGCTACCGAGGTTGGTTGAGAAGGTGTCGCGAGCCGCAGGCCAGGTGTGATGAATCGGGACCAGCGAGATTGGGGTCCGTGGTCCGGCACAGTTCCCACGGGTCGCGGGCGTCACTTCTCCGATCAGGTTTCGCATCCACACAACTAAGTCGTATCTGAGCCACCGTCCAGGTATTGACAAGTTGGAGTCGAGGCCGGTATTGACGTCCTATGCGTGCTGTGAAATCTTTTCGCCCGGAGTCCGGTGGTGGTAGGCGCTTGCGCTGCATGAAGGCTCGCCAGGGCACCCCGCGTCGCCGCCTGCGCATCGCGGCTCTTGCGCTGTGCACGCTGTTCGGTGTCTCACTCCCGGCTCTGTCGACGCTGGCCGCGACGCCGCCGACCTCCGCAGCGGTTTTGCGGTCGCGTGCACCGGCTTCCCGCCCGGCCGGTAGTCAGCGTGAGGGTCATGCTGCTGACGCGGGGATCGCGGCGCAGGATACGGCGCGGTCCCGGTTCCGTGACGTTTTCGGCGGGTTGGAGCTGACCGGTCACGGCACGCACGTGGTGGTCTACCTGACCCGGCTCAGCCCCGCCGCGGAGAGGGCCATCCGGGGCGGCGCTCCGGCCGACGAGTTCACCTTCCGCAAGGTCAGCCACTCGGCCGCGTTCCTGGTGGCCCTGCAGCACCGCATCACCCGGGACTGGGGCGCCCTGCGAGCCGACGGCATCCGGCTGGTGAACTGGGGACCAGGGTTCGGCCGGGAGAACGTCACGGTGCTGCACCTGACCCCGGCGAAGGCCCGGCTGCTTGACCAGCGGTACGGCGCGGCCAGCCTCAGCCTGCACACAACCTCCCAGCCCAGCCTGGGGATCCCAGTCAACTTCCGTTGACCTGGCGCACACCGCACGGCCGACAACGAACATCACCCGCCAAAGGCCGCGACCGACCCGGCCCGGGCGGGCCCGCCAGCGCACCGCTGTCCCGCGCCCGCCGCCACTCGATCACGTGACTGCAACGCAGGCCCTCCCGACGCAGCACTGCGCCCTCCTGCCCCGTCGGCGCCGCGTCATACTCAGCCACCACGTCCAGCTTGTACTGCACAGTGAATGTCCGCCAGCGGGCCCGCTCGGGCACCTCCGGATCCGGACGCCCACCCCCCGCCGGTCCCCCGTCCAGCATCGTCGGTCAGCAGCGCACGGTCACAGTCATCTCAGAAATGTCTCCATCTCCACGCTCGGGGAAGCCAATAGTTAGTAAGGGGCGAGCCCCTCACGACAGATTGGCAGAGAGTGGCCTGGCTCATCCGGTCATCGCCGCCAGCGCCAGCGGCAGGACGCCGGGCGCGCCGGCCTCGCGGAGCAGCCTGGCCCCGACGGTCATGGTCCAGCCGGTGTCGATCTGGTCGTCGACCAGCAGCACCGGGCCGTCGAGCGCGACCAGCGCATCGCGCACGGATCCGGGGACGGTGAGCTCGCGCCACACGGCACGCAGCCGCTGTGCGCTGTTGTGCTGCCGGGCGGCCGGCCCTGCGGACCGCATCCCGCCCGTATGCTCGAGCGTACCCAGATACGGCATCCGGCCGATGTCGGCGATCCGGCGGCCGAGGCTCTCGATGAGCCGCGGGCGGGACCGGGACGGCAGGGTGACCAGGCCGGCCGGGCGGGCGGCCCAGTCCCAGGCCGCCAGGACCGTGACGACCGCCTCGACGATGCCGTCGGGCACTTCGCAGTCGGGTGCGTCCGCGGCCAGCAGGGCGCGCAGCCGCGGACCCCAGCCGAGATCGGTCGGCCGGCCCAGCGCCCGGCCCGGCTCAGCTGATACCTCGGTCGGGATCTTGCCGGAGACGTCTATGCCCAGCTCCGGCAGGCCGGCCGGCCACATCTTCCTCGGCCGCACGTGCACGCCCGGACGGAGCAGCCGCTCGCGGGCGGCCGCGGCGACCGCCTGCGGGACCTGGTCCGGCCAGAACCGCTGCGTGCAGTTGTCGCACCGCCCGCAGCTGGCGGCGGCGGGATCATCCAGCTCGCGGCGCAGGTACTCCATCCGGCAGTCGCCGGTCTCGATGTAGCCGAGCATCGCCCGCTGCTCGCGGGAGCGCTCGGCCGCCACCCGCGCGTACCGGTCGGCGTCATACGCCCAGTCGCGGCCGGTCGCCGCCCAGCCGCCGCTGACCCGGCGGACCGCGCCGTCCACGTCCAGCACCTTGAGCATCATCTCCAGCCGGCCGCGGCTGAGGTCGACCTTCGCCTCCAGGGCGGCGGTGGACAGCGGCCGGCCCGCCTCGGCGAGCGCGGCGAGAGTGCCGCGGACCACCGCCTCCGGCGGGAAGGCCAGCGAACCGAAGTAGGCCCAGATGTCGGCGTCTTCCCGCCCGGGCAGCAAGATCACCTCGGCGCGGCCAACGCCGCGCCCGGCCCGGCCGATCTGCTGGTAGTACGCGATCGGTGACTGCGGGGCCCCCAGGTGCACGACGAATCCCAGGTCGGGCTTGTCGAAGCCCATGCCGAGGGCACTGGTCGCGACGAGCGCCTTGACCTTGTTCGCGATGAGCGAATCCTCGGCCTCCGTCCGTTCGGAATGATCGGTTTTCCCGGTGTACGGGACGACGTCGTGACCACGCTCGCGCAGGAAGGCCGCGGTCTCGTGAGCGGCCGCCACGGTCAGGGCGTAGATGATGCCCGAGCCCGGTAGCTTGCCGAGGTATTCAGCCAGCCACGCCAGGCGCTGCTGCGGGCCGGCCAGGCGGACGACGGCCAGGCGGAGGCTGTCGCGGTCCAGCGAGCCGCGCAGCACCAGCGTCTGCGGCTGGGTGCCCGCGCCGAGCTGGTCGGCGACATCGCGGGTAACCCTGGCGTTCGCGGTCGCGGTGGTCGCGAGAACGGGAACGCCCGGCGGCAGCTCGTCCAGCAAGGTACGCAGCCGCCGGTAGTCAGGCCGGAAGTCGTGACCCCAGTCGGAGATGCAGTGCGCCTCGTCCACTACCAGCATCCCGGCGGCCGCCGTCAGCTTGGGCAACACCAGGTCACGGAAGCCCGGGTTGTTCAACCGTTCCGGGCTGACCAGCAGCACGTCCACCTCGCCCGCCGCTACCTCCGCGTAGACCTCCTGCCACTGCTCGGGGTTGGCGGAGTTCACCGTGCGAGCCCGGATCCCGGCCCGGTCCGCTGCCTCGATCTGGTTGCGCATGAGGGCGAGCAGCGGGGAGATGATGACCGACGGCCCGGCGCCGCGGGCCCGCAGCAGCGCGGTCGCCGTGAAGTAGACGGCCGACTTACCCCACCCGGTGCGCTGAACCACCAGGGCACGGCGGTGCTGCTCCACCAGGGCGCGGATCGCCGCCCACTGGTCTTCGCGCAGCCTGGCGTCCGGGCCGGCCAGCGCCCGCAGCCAGCGTTCCGCCTGATCACGGAGCTGATTCGCGGTATCACCCGGCGGGATCGCGGCATCACCCGGCGGGATCGCGGTATCGCCCGGCGGGATCGGGGCATCGCCTGCGGGGATCGGGTCCGGGTCGCCGGCATCGTCGGCCATGTGCTCCTTGGTACCAGCAACTGCCGACAGCTGCCTAACTCGTCCGCCCGCGCCTGCTTCCCGCGGCCGGCGCCCGGCGCTAGCGCAGCCGGACCGGCTTGATGATCGCGGCCGCGGCCGCGGCCAGGGCGGCAGCCAGGTCCGGGGAGCCGCTGGTTCCGCCGAGCGCCTGCGTGGACGCCGCGCCCGCGGCGCAGCCGAGGGCGGCCGCCTCCGGCAACGCGAGCCCGCGCAGCAGGCCGGCGATCAGGCCGGCGTTGAAGCAGTCGCCGGCTCCGGTGCTGTCCACCGGCTGGACGGGCGGCAGCCCGACACTGTACTGCCGGCCGCCCTCGGCGCACAGCACTCCGCGGGAACCGCGCTTGACGACGAGCCTGGAACCGGCCGCGGTCAGGACGGCGACCGCCTCGGCCAGGGTGTCCCGGCCCGCGATCAGCAGCGCCTCGGCCTCGTTGGGAAGCAGCAGGTCGGTCTGGGCGAGCACGGCACGGAGCAGGTCGCCGCCCCACTTTTCCGCCGGGTCCCAGTTGGTGTCCAGCGACGTGGTGACCCCGGCGGCGCGAGCCGCGGCGAAGATCGCGGCCAGGTCGCCGCCGAGCGAGCGCTCGATCAGGAAGTACGAGCTCACGTGCAGGTGCCTGGCTCCGGAGATCAGCGCCGCGGGCACGTCCCGCGCGGTCAGCGACGTGATCGCGCCGGTCGCGGTCAGGATGGCCCGGTCTTCTCCCTGCGACAGCACCACGGTCATCCCGGTCGCGGCGTCGGGCCGCCTGGCCACCGCCGCGACATCGACGCCCTCGGCCGCCAGCTGGCCGAGCATGAAGCGGCCCGCCGAGTCATCTCCCACCGCGGCGACGAGGGCGACGCGCAGTCCGAGCCGCGCGGCGGCTACGGTCGTGATCGCCGCGGAGCCGCCGATCACCAGGGCCATGCGGTCGACGAGCTTCTCGCGCTGACCGAATTCGGGAGTAACGTCGCGGCCGAGCACCGGCACGTCCGGGTTGCAGTCGCCCACGACCACAAGATCGGCCGCCGCCGCTGACGAGCGGTCCTGCGCCACGCGTACCTCCCGGTGACCTCGCGCCGCTTCGCGGACCGCGGACGCGCAGCAGATCGCATCCATGTGCTCGGAACTAGCGAAATTAGGCCATGCAGCGATCACAAGTCAACAAGGCCAGCGCAGATCCTCAGTCCCGGGTCCTCAGTCCGGGTCCTCAGTCCCGGGCGCGACGGCGCGTGCCGGTCAGCCGGTGATCACCCGGATGCCGGCCTCGCCGAACCTGGCCGCATCCGCCGCGGCGATCCCCGTGTCCGTGACCAGCACATCGACGTCCGAGGTGGCGCAGATCCTGGCGAACGCCCGGCGGCCGACCTTGGAGCTGTCGGCGACCACCACGACCTGGTCAGCACGGTCGGCCATCAGCTTGTTGATGCTCGCCTCGCCCTCGTGGTGCGCGGTGGCGCCCGCGATCGGGTCGATCCCGTCCACGCCCAGGATCGCGATGTCGAGGATCACCTGCTCGAGCACTCCGGTGGCCAGCGGGCCGATGAGCTCGTAGGACTGCGGCCTGGCCACGCCTCCGGTGGTGACGATCTTGATGTGCTGGCGTACCGCCAGCTCGGTGGCGATGTTGAGCGCGTTGGTGACGACGGTGACCGCGGGCGACGCAGAGCCCGCATTCAGGTCCGCACGGGTGGCAAGCGCGCGCGCCACCTCGGTCGTGGTGGTGCCGCCGTTGAGCCCGGCGATCTGGCCGGCCCGCACAAGGCCGGCCGCCGCAACGGCGATGCGCTGCTTCTCCGAGGGGTGACGCTCGCTCTTGTACCGCAGCGGCAGGTCGTAAGTGACGCCCTGGGCCACGGCACCGCCCCTGATCCGGGTGAGCATCTGCTGCCTGGCGAGCTCGTCGAAGTCCCGCCGGACCGTCGCCGCCGAGACACCCAGGACCTGCGCCGCGCGCTCCACTTGCAGCTGGCCGTCCGCGGCGAGCAACTCGAGCAGCTCATTCCAGCGGCTATAGCGGCTCACCGGCATCTCCTGACTGGGTGTCTGCTCCGTAGGTGCGTGGAACAGAAGACCGGACGGGCCTGCTGAACGGCGGCCGCGAGCAGCAGAACCGCTGCTCCGGGCACGCAGCTTCTCACGTGGCCCGCGTAATGAGCAATAGACCTGCTTCATACGCCCGAATCAAGCTGTTAATATACGATTGATTTTGCTATTAACCAAGCATAAACGAGCATAGCGACACCAGCGGACCGGAGATACGAGGTACTCAACGGTGAACCCGAACGACGGGATGTCCAGCCCGGCCGACCGCAGTGCCGGCGGCAGCGGTGCCGCCGGCAGCGACGGCCCGGGCGCCAGCATCGAGCAGGAAATCGCCACCCAGCCGGAATGCTGGCTGCGGGCCGCGGAGCTGGCCGCAGACGTGGCGGCGATGCTGCCCGCCCGCGGCGAGCGGGTGGCGATAGCGGGCTGCGGCACCTCGTGGTTCATGGCGCAGGCCTATGCCGCCGCGCGGGAGGCAGACGGTCAGGGTGAGACCGACGCGTTCGCCGCCTCCGAGTTCCCCCCAGGCCGGCGATACGACCGGATCCTGGTGCTGTCCCGGTCGGGTACCACCACCGAGATCGTCAACCTGCTCGCCCGGATCGACCACGCTGTCCCCACCGTCGCGATCACGGCGGACGCCAGCGCCCCCGTCGCGGCGGCCGCCGACGCGTTCATCACCCTTGACTTTGCCGACGAGCGGTCGGTCGTGCAGACCAGGTTTGCCACCAGCGAGCTCGCCCTGCTCCGGGCGCACCTGGGCCAGGATCTCGCGCCGGTGGCCGAGGCCGCGCGGCGGATCCTCGCCGAGCCGCTGCCCGAGGCGCTCACCGGAGCCCGCCAGTTCACCTTCCTCGGCACCGGCTGGACCTGCGGGCTGGCCAGCGAGGCGGCGCTGAAACTCAAGGAAGCAGCCGGGATGTGGACCGAGGCCTATCCGGCGATGGAGTACCGGCACGGCCCCGTCGCGGTGACCGGCCCGGACAGCGTGGTCTGGCTGCTCGGCCCGGTGCCCGAGGGGCTGACCGGTGAGATCGCGGAGGCCGGCGGCCTGGCCTGGCAGAGCCAGGCGGATCCCATGGCCGAGCTGGTGCGGGTGCACCGGCTGGCGGCCGCGGCGGCGCGCGCCCGCGGGCTGGACCCCGACCGGCCGAGGAACCTGACCCGTTCGGTCATCCTCGCCCCGGCCCGGCCGGCCTGAGCTCACGCACGGCCCGCCCGCCATGAGCCGCCCGACCCGCGCCCCGGCCAGGTCCAGGTGAACCGCCGGATCCTGGCGGTCTCGCTCAACCCGGCGCTCGATATCACGCACGAGCTGCCCCGGGTGGACTGGGCCGGGGTGAACCGGCCGACCGGGGTCAGGTCGCGGCCGGGCGGCAAGGGGATCAATGTCGCACGGACGCTGCACGCGCTCGGTGCCGACGTGCTCGCGGTCGGCCTGGCCGGCGGCCGGACCGGCGATGCGGTCAGGTCCGAGCTCGCCGAGGCCGGTGTGCCCGAGGCATTCACCGAGATCGCCGGCGAGACCCGGCGGACGTTCGCGGTCGTCGATTCCCTTCGCGGTCAGACGGCCCTGTTCAACGAGCCCGGGCCGCGCGTGCGGCCGGCCGAGTACGCGGCGTTCCGCGCCCGGTGCGCGGCCGAGCTGGCCGCCGCGGCGGCCGTCGTGCTCTCCGGAAGCCTGCCGCCGGGCCTCCCGCCGGACAGTTACGCCGAGCTGACCCAGATCGCCGCGGACGCGAGCGTGCCCGCCCTGCTCGACACAGACGGCCAGCCGCTGCTGCGCGGACTGGCGGCAGGGCCCGCGGTCGTCAAGCCGAACCTCCCCGAGCTTTCCCGCGCGGCCGGCCGCCAGCTGTCCGGCGCGGGCAGCGCCGGCCTGGCCGCGGTCGCGGCCGCGGCCACCGAGCTCAGAAGGGCCGGAGCCGAGTCGGTCGTGGTCTCGCTGGGGGCCGGCGGGCTGCTGGCCGTTACCGCCGACGGGGTGTGGCAGGCCGCGCAGCCGGCCCACGCGGCGGCGAACCCGACCGGGGCGGGCGACGCGGTGGTGGCCGGGCTGGCCCACCGGCTGGTGCTCGGCGACCCGTGGCCGGAACGGCTGCGGCACGCGGCCGCGCTCGGCTCGGCGGCCGCCGCCGCGCCGGTGGCCGGCGAGTTCTGCGATGCCGACTATCAGCGTGCGCTGGGCCAGGTCAGGATCATCAGGGTCGGGGAGGGCTGATGCCGGCCACCGGACTGGGAACCATCCTCACCGAGGCCAGCGCGGCCGGGCACGGGGCCGGCGCGTTCAACGTCATCGGCATCGAGCACCCCGAGGCGATCGTCGCGGGCGCGGCGGCGGCCGGCGCCCCGGTCGTGCTGCAGATCAGCGAGAACTGCGTGCGCTATCACGGGGCGCTGCGGCCGATCGGGCAGGCGTCGCTCGCGATCGCGGCCGCCGCGGCCGTGCCCGTCGCGGTCCACCTGGACCACGCCACCAGCGAGGACCTCGTCACCGAGGCGGGCAGGCTGGGGTTCGGGTCGGTCATGTTTGACGCGTCAACGCGCCGCTACGCGGACAACGTCAGGGCGACGGCCGGCGTGGCCGCCTGGTGCCACGACCACGGGATGTGGATAGAGGCGGAGATCGGCGAGATCGGCGGCAAGGACGGCGTGCACGCCCCCGGCGCGCGGACCCGGCCGGAGGAGGCGGCCGCCTACGCCGCCGCGACCGGCGTGGACGCGCTGGCGGTGGCGGTCGGCAGCTCGCACGCGATGCTCACCCGCGACGCCGTGCTGGATCTGGAGCTGATCGGCAGGATTCACGCCGCGGTCGCCGTCCCGCTGGTCCTGCACGGCTCCTCCGGCGTGCCCGACGAGATGCTCGCGGCCGCGGTCGCGGCCGGCCTTACGAAGATCAACATAGCGACGCAGCTGAACAAGGAGTTCACCGCGGCCGTCCGCGCGTACCTGGCCGAGGACGCCGCGGTGGTGGACCCGCGCCGCTACCTGGCGGCCGGCCGGGACGCGATCGCCGCGGAGGTCACCCGGCTGCTCGGCATCCTCGGCGCGGCCGGCACCGCCCGGCCCTAGGCCGGGCCGCGGGCGGGCGGCGCCCGGCGCCCGCACCGCTGGCGCTACGCCCCCGTGAGCCCGGTCGCCGCCACCGACCTGACGAAGTACCGCTGGGCCGCGAAGAAGACGATCAGCATCGGGATCAGGCTCATCACGTTGCCCGCCATCAGCAGCGGCCACTCGGTGTCGTGCGCGCCCTGGAACGTGGCCAGGCCGAGCGGCAGCGTCATCTGGTTCGTCGAGTTGATGACGATCAGCGGCCACAGGAAGTTGTTCCACGAGTCGATGAAGGTCAGCGCGGCCAGCGTGGCCAGCGCCGGCGTGGCCAGCGGCAGGACGATCCGCCACAGCACGGTCAGCCGGTTCGCCCCGTCCACCCGGGCCGACTCCTCGTACTCGACCGGCAGCGTCCTGAAGAACTGCCGCAGGAAGAACACGCCGAAGGCGGTGGCCGCGTTCGGCAGGATCAGCGCCCCGATGTGATTGATCCCGACCCCGGCGAGCACGTTCACCCCGAGCCACTTGGTGATCAGGAACTGCGGGATCATCGTCACCTGGAACGGCACCATCAGCGTGGTCATGATCAGTATGAACAGGGCGGTGCGGCCGAGGAACCGCAGCCGCGCGAACGCGTACCCGGCCAGTGAGCACAGCACCAGGTTGCAGATCACGGTGACCACCGCCACGATGGCGCTGTTCAGGAAGAACCGCCCGAACGGCGCTGCCTGCCAGGCGGCAGCGTAATTGCCGAACCTGATCACGTGCGGGGTCAGGATCGGCGGGAAGTGCAGCGCCTCGCCCGACGTCTCCAGCGACGTCACCAGCATCCAGAAGAACGGGAAGATCAAGATCAGGCTGGCCGGCAGCAGCACGAAGTGCCACGGGCTGAACGGAAGCCAGCGCCAGTTCCGGCGGGCCCCCGCGTGCGTCTGCGCGCTCATCGCAATCGCGGTATAGAGCCACCCTCAGCCCTCGGGTAAGGGAGGATACGCCGCTTCACCTCCCCGGGAATGTCTCTACACCTCGATAGCCTGTTCGCATGTCCCGCTACCGCCTGGTGCCAACCGTCTTCCGTTGCAGGTCCTGCGGGTACGCCTGTCACGCTGATCTGAACGCGGCCTTGAACATCGCGGCAGGGCATGCCGCGACTGCGCGGGGACGCCGGCCGTTGGGCGGGCGGATGAACCGCGAACCCCATTCATGCTCCTCTCTGCACGAGCTGGAATCTCCTGCCGACAGGCGGAGAGGATGTCAAGACCGGTAGTAGGTGAGCCGCCGGCCGACCCGGAACTGGATCGCGGTGACCACCAGGATTATGAGGAATAGGAAGTAGGCGATGGCGGACGCGTAGCCGAAGTTGAAGTTCTGGAACGCCTGCTCATACAGGTAGTACACGAGCACGGTGGTGCTGTTCAGCGGGCCGCCCTGCGTGCTCAGGTAGACCTCGTCGAACAGCTGCAGCGCGTTGATCGTAAGCCAGACCGCCAGGAACAGCGACGCCGGGCTGAGCAGCGGCAGCGTGACCCGCCGGAACGTCGCCCAGGCGCTGGCCCCGTCGGTCGCCGCCGCGTCGATCAGGTGCTGCGGGATCCCCTGCAGCGCGGCCAGGTAGATGATCACGCAGAAGCCGGTCCAGCCCCAGATCGTCATGATGACGATCACGTACAGCGCCTCCGACGGCGAGATGAGGAACTGCTGCTGCGGGATGCCCACCAGGCTGAACAGGTAGTTCACCACCCCGTAGGAGGGGTCGAACAGCCAGATGAAGACCAGCGCCTCGCTGATCGTGGAGATCGCTATCGTGGCGTAGGCGGCGGTCCGGTAGAAGTTGATAAGCCGGATGTTCCTGTTCATGGCCACGGCCAGGAACAGGCCGACGATCATGCTGCCCGGGACGAACAGGGCCGTGTAGACGAGCGTGTGCTCGACCGCCTGGGCCACGACGGGATCGTGCAGCAGGGTCCGGTAGTTGTGCAGCCCGACGTAGGGCGTGTCCGGCGACAGCAGGTTGTTGCGCTGGAACGACATGACCGCGGACCAGACCACGGGAACGGCGCCGAACAGCAGGATGATCGCCACCCCGGGCGTCACGAACGCCCACCCGGTGAAGTGCTCCGACCTGGTAACGCGGGCCCGGGCGCTGGCCGCCGCTCTCAGGCGCCGGCGGCTGAGCGAGGCCTCCGATGCCGCCACGTCACTGGTTCGTGCCGCCACGCTACTGGTTCGGGTTGGCGAGAATCTGGTTGACCTGCTGGGCAGCGCTGGACAGCGCGGCCGCGGGCTGGCTCTTGCCAAGCAGCACTGAGACGACCATGTTGCCGAGCACCTGGGAGATCTTCGGGTAGGTGGGGAGCTGCGGCCGGGCCTGCCTGACGTTGCCGAGGTTCTTGATGAAGGTGTCCACCCCGGGGAGCGCGTGGTCCATACTGGCCGAGAACCCGGAGGCATTGGCCACCGAGGCCCGGGTCGGGAGATCCCCGGTGTGCAGCGAGAAATACTTCACCTGAGCCGGGGCGGTGAGCCACAGCAGGAACTTCTCCGCCGCCTTGACCCGGTCGGAGCCGTTGTTGAAGATCACCCAGTTGTCCGGGCCCGAAATGGTCTGGTGGCCGCCGCTGGTCCCGGGGAACGACGGCATGATCTGCACGCCGTAGTGCACGTTCGGGAACACGCCCAGGTCCCACGGACCGGTCACCAGCATGCCGATCTTGCCGGAGTTGAAGAGGTTGGCGTAGGCCTGGTCGGTCGGGTCCAGGTACATGGACTTGTCGGTCACAGCCATGGATTGCAGCGTGCTCAGCGACTTCAGGCCGGCCGGCGAGTCGAACGCCGCCTTCTTGTTGTCCGGGGTGAGGATCTTCCCGCCGGCCTCCCAGAGCAGCACCTCCCAGTGCCACACGGTGTCCTCACTGCCGGGGGTCACATAAGCAGTGCCGAACTGCTTCTTGGCCGGGTTGGTCAGCTTCTTGGCGTCGGCCACGAACTGGTTCCAGGTCCATCCCGGGCCGGGCGGCTGCAGGCCGGCCTGGGCGAACAGCGTCTTGTTATAGACCACGGCCAGGTTGTCGACCAGCGCCGGGATGCCGATGATGCGGCCGTTGACGGTCGCGACATCGCGCTCGCCCACCCAGAAGTCGTTCCAGTTCACGCCGGGCTGCTTTGTCACGCTGTTCAGCGTCACCACCGACGGGATCTGGGCCACGTTCGGCGCCCAGGAGCCGTAAAGGTAGGCGATGTCGGGCACGCTGCCGCCGCGCACGGCGGTGAGGACCTTCTGCAGCGAGTTGTCGTTGTTGACGTACAGGCTGCTGACCTTCTGCCCGGGGTTCTGCTGCTGGTACTCGGTAATCAGGTGGGCGAACGCCTTGCCCTCGGGACCCGTGTACCCCTCCCAGATCGTGATCGACTTGCCGTTCCCGCCTGATCCGCTGCCGCTGCCCGTGCCGCAGGCCACCAGGCCGAGAGCAACCAGCGAAGTCCCCAGTAGTAGCACGCTGAGCCGGTGCGTTCTCATCTGCCCTTGCCTCCGAGCCCGCGCTCGGGCACGACCGCGGCCGCCCGGGCATCCGCCCTCGGAGTGCCGACGCGTTGACGACTCTTGCGCGAATCGTGAACGTTTCAGACATCATTGCGCGAACCTGCGGGCTGATGTCAAGCTAAACGCCGGCTTTTCCCGGGGACGGAAATGCCTGCTTGGCCGGGCCGGAGCAGCGCATCGCCGGGGCCGGAGCAGCGCATTGCCCGCCCGGGGCAGCGCAGAGTCCGGGCGAGCAGGGACTAACCGGGACAGCGGCGCGGCCATCCGGGATGACCTGGCGCGGGCCGGCTGAGATCAACCCTGTGCAACTTCCTGCGCGGTCTTGCTCGTAGGTAATTGAAATGGAACACTATCGATCTGTGATCAAGGTTGCGTTCATCGGGGCGGGCAGCATCGAGTTCACCCGCAACGTCGTCACGGATCTCTGCGGCTACCGCGAGCTCAGTTCCGGCCTGCACCTGGCCCTGCACGACATCGACGCCGGGCGGCTCGCGCATGCCGACACGCTGACCCGGCGCATCGTCGCGCAGACCGGATGCGGCGCGACCGTGACGGCCTCGTCCGACCGCGCCGAGGTGCTCGCCGACGCCCGCTACGTCATCAACGAGATCCAGGTGGGCGGGTACCCGGCGACCCAGCTGGACTTCGAGATCCCGGCCCGCTACGGCGTGCGGCAGACCATCGCCGACACGCTGGGCATCGGCGGCATCTTCCGCGGCCTGCGCACCATTCCGGTGGTAGTCGGCCTGGGCCAGGACATGGCCGAACTGTGCCCCGATGGCTACCTGCTCAACTACACCAACCCGATGGCCATGCTGCCCTGGGCGGTGTACGAGGGCACGCCGTTCCAGCGCGTGTTCGGGCTGTGCCACTCGGTCAGGGACACGCACGCCTTCCTGGCCGGGCTGGTCGGCCTCGACCCGGCCGAGGTGAGCTTCACCACCGCCGGGTTCAATCACCAGGCCTTCGTGCTTCGTTTCGAGCACGAAGGCCGGTCCCTCTACCCCCGTCTCAGCGAGATCATCGAAGGCTCGCCGGAGCTGCAGCGGCGGGTGCGGGTCGAGCTGTTCCGCAGGTTCGGCTACTTCCCCACCGAGTCCAGCGAGCACTCCGCCGAGTACCTGCCGTGGTTCATGCGGCACGACGACCAGATCCGGCAGTTCCGTATCTTCGTCGGCGACTACCTGGCCAGATCCGAGGAGAACCTGCGCGAGCTGGAATCGCTGCGCCGTGATCTTGAGCAGGGCAAGCCGCTCGACCTTGAGCCCACCGACGAGCTGGCCTCGCAGTTCATCTATGCGCTCGAGACCGGCACCGAGCGTGAGCTGTACGTGAACGTGCGCAACGACGGGCTGATCGCCAACCTGCCCGCGCAGTGCTGCGTCGAGGTCCCCTGCGACCTCGGCCGGCACGGAGCGCGGCCACGGTCGGTCGGCGCGCTGCCTGCCCAGCTCGCCGCGCTCAACCGCACCTTCCTCAACGTTGTCGAGCTGACCGTCCGCGCGGTCCTCGACGGCAGCCGGGAGCACGTCTACCAGGCGGCCCTGCTCGACCCGAACGCCGCCGCCACGCTGACTACCGCGCAGATCGTCGCGATGTGCGACGACCTGCTCGCGGCGCACCGGGCGCTGCTTCCTCCGGCGCTCACGAAGTAACCGCCTCCCTCCAGCCCAGGAGAACCAGGCCGATGAACCGCTCCGGACACCGATGGGCAGCCGTTCGTCTCCCGGCCAGGCGGATGCCACGGCCAGCCGCCTGGATCGCGGTCGCCGCCGCGTGCTTGCCGCTCGCCGCCCTGCCCGCGGCGGGCGCACTGGCCGCCCCCGCGGTGCCGGCCCGCCCCGCGGCCGGCACCATCACCCAGCCGGCGCCGCCGGTCACCGCGAGCTCGTTCCCGATCGAGCCGGCCGGCGCGGCGCCCGCCGACGCTGACGGGCTCATCCCGAACCCGCGGACGCCGACGGGCTCGCCGATCAGGCCGCCCCGCTCGTGCACGCGGACGTTCGCCGCTTCGGCCGGCGGCAGCACGTCGGCGGCCGTGAACGCGTGGATCGCGGCCAACGAGAACTCCATCACCGCGACCACGGTGCTGTGCCTGTCCGGGACCTTCCGCACGCCCGTCCGGGTCTGGAGCAAGTCCTCGACCGCGCTGCTCGAGATCGCGCCCGCGCCCGGCTCGAGCGCAACGCTCAAGCTGGGCAACGTAGCGGCCGGTGACACCAACCCCAACCAGTTCTGGGCCGACTCGGGCGCAGTCAGCATCGTGGACTCACGCAGCGTCGAAATCTACGGCCTGACCGTGGAGAACTACACCTGGGACGGGACCGGGCACAGCCCGGCCGGCATCTACGTGACGGTGCGCAGCGATACCACGAACACCAACCAGGCCACCTACCCGCACCTGTCCGCCTGCTTCCTGCACGGCGGATCCTGCAGCGACATCTACATCCTCGACAACACCGTGCGGGACATCACCAACACCGCCGACCAGGACGCCACGGACAAGTCGTTGTGCGGGAATGGCGGCGTCGACGCCTACGGCATCGCCGCGATCGCGGCGGGCAGCGCCACGTCACAGCACCTGCAGCACCTCGTCATCGAGGGCAACACGGTGACCAGGACGCGGACCGGGCAGAGCGAGACGGTCACCGTCAACGGTGCCATCACCGACTTCCTGGCGTCCGGCAACGTGATCCATGACGTCGACAACATCGGCCTGGACACCATCGGCTGGGAGACCGGCGGGTCGCAGGCCAGCCACGGCTACGTCTACGGCAACACCGTCTACAACGTCGACACCTGGAACAACCACGCCTACGGCAGGTGGAGGAACGGCAGGTGCGCGGCGCTGCCGGAGAACGCGGCCGGACTCTACGACGACGGCGCATCCTACATCTGGATCCACTCCAACGTCGTCTGGAATACCGACCAGGGCATCAACCTGGACGTGGAAACCGCGAACAAGGAGACCGACCACCTGCTGGTCTCGGGCAACACGGTCTACAACGACCCGGGCACCTCGAGGTCAGATCCCAGCGCGGGCACCAACCCGCCGGGAACCGGCGGCACCTCCGCCGTCGCCGGCCATGACCCCTTCGCCCTGTACATCGACGCGTTCGGGAGCAAGGCCAGGATCAGCGATGTGTACGTGCACGACAACACGCTGCAAAACCAGAGCCAGTACTTCCTGAGGCCCGGCTACGGGATGCCAGTGGTGGACCTCGGCGGGCTGTGGTCGAACGTCCAGATCTGGCACAACACCATCGCCGGGATGGGCTCCGCCGACCGCTACAACCCGCTGTTCGAAGTGGACCAGCAGCCCAGCGGCGGCACGAACACGGTGGACTGCAACAACTACCAGAACCTGTCGGCGGCGCCCGACACCGTCAACGGGAACTTTGCGCTGCCGCGCAGCAACTGGCTCACGCTGGCGCAGTGGCAGGCGCACAACAAGCACCGCTGGGATGCTCACAGCCAGGTGGGCAGCTACTCGGCGAACTGCCCCCGTCACTCGATCCGGTAGCCGGCCGCGGACCGGTCAACCGATCAAGTCGTCGAAATCCCCGTCCTTGGCCCCGGCGAGGAAGGCTTCGATCTCGGCATACGTGTAGATCAACACGGGGCCGCCCGGATGGCGGGAATTACGCATCGCGATTGCCCCCGCGGGCAGCGCGGCCATCTCGACCCCGGCGGCGTGGGGATCGCCATGGCGGCTCGCCTGCCAGTCCGCGTTCTGCAGGCCGGAAGCCGGCATCTCATGGTGCTCGCCCATCGCCTTCCTTCCCGGCGGCCGCGACAGCCCGCCGGCTGGCCGTCAGGGTACCCCACCATGATTGCCCGGCAGCGCGGCGATCCTAACAGGCGCGCACATCCGCAGGAGAATGAAGCACGCGGATAAGCACGACCGCCGGCACCCGCATGTTGCACGTAACCCGGCGCGGGCCGGCAGCCAAGGGTAGTCCGTCAGCCGGCGCTGGCCAGGCTGACGCGGCTGACCTCCTGGCCCACGGACAGCGCGTCCCGCAGCGGGCCGGCAGCCAGGGGTAGTCCGGTCAGCCGGCGCTGGCCAGGCTGGCGCGGCTGACGTCCTGGCCGCCGGTGAACGCGTCCCACAGCGACGCGTACGTGCCGCCTGCGGCGAGTAGCTCGTCGTGGCTGCCGACCTCGGTGATCCGGCCCGCCTCCACCACGACGATGCGGTCGGCCCGGGCCGCGGTGGTCAGCCGGTGCGCCACCACCAGCGTGGTGCGCTGCCTGGTGAGCCGGCCGGTCGCCCGCGTCACGGCGGCTTCGGACGCCAGGTCGAGCGCGGACGTCGCCTCGTCCAGCAGCAGGATCGCGGGATCCACCAGCTGGGCCCGGGCCAGGGCGATCAGCTGCCGCTGTCCTGCGGACAGGTTGCGGCCCCGCTCCCCCACGGGCTGGTCGTAACCGGCGGGCAGCATCTCGATCATGTCGTGCGCCCCGACGGCACGCGCCGCCGCCTCCACCTCCGCGTCGGTGGCGTCCGGGCGGCCGTAGGCGATGGCGTCGGCGACCGTGCCGGAGAACAGGTACGGCTCCTGCGGCACCACGCCCAGCCGGTGCCGGTAGCTGGCCAGGTCGTACTCGCGGACGTCTACCCCGTCGACCAGCACGGCGCCGCCGGTCACGTCGTAGAACCGGGCCACGAGCTTGACCAGGGTCGACTTTCCCGCGCCGGTCTGGCCGACCAGCGCCACGGTCTCGCCGGGCTCGACGGTCAGGTTCACGCCGCGCACGGCCTCCCGGGCGGCTCCGTCGTACTTGAACCGGACGTTCCGCAGCTCGATGCGGCCGCGCAGCCGGTGCACCGGGCGCGGGTGCGCGGACTGCGGGGTGCTGGTAGGCACCGCGAGCAACTGCTGGATCCGGCGCAGCCCGACCACCGCCTGCTGGTATCCGTCGAACACCTGGGACATCTGCTGGACGGGGGAGAAGAACAGGTCGATATAGAGCAGGTAGGCGATCAGCGCGCCGGCGGTCAGCACGCCGCTGTGCACCTGGCCGGCGGCGACCACGAGCACCAGGGCTCCGGCGATCGTGGACAGCGCCTGGACGAAGGGGAAGTAGAGCGCGATGTAGCGCTGCGCGCGCAGCCTGCTCGTCCGGTAAGACGCACTGCGCGCGGCGAACCTGGCCCGATTGCGCTCCTCCCGGCGGTAGGCCTGGGTCACCCGCAGGCCGGCCACGTTCTCCTGCAGGTCGGCGTTGACCACGCTGACCTTCTCCCGGGCCTCGTTGTACGCCCTGGACGACTTGGCCCGGAAGATCACCGTGGCGACGACGAGCAGCGGGATGATCGTCAGCACCGTCAGGCCCAGCCTGAGGTTGATCACGAGCAGCGCCGCCATCACGCCGAAGAACGAGAGCACGGAGCTGACCGCGGTGATCAGGCCGGTCTGCAGGAACGAGGACAGCGCATCCACGTCGGTGGTCATCCGGGTCATGATCCGGCCGGACAGCTCCCGCTCGTAGAAGTCGAGCCCCAGCCGCTGCAGGTGCGCGAAGATCTTGACCCGCAGCGCGTAGAGCAGCCGCTCGCCGTTGCGGCCGATCACCATCGTCTCGGTGATGTTGACCAGCCAGTCCGCCAGCACGATGGCCAGGCCGGCCAGCGACACGAGCAGGATGGCGTGGAACGTCTTGGTCTCGACCCCGCTGTCGATGCCACCCCTGATCAGCGCGGGCAGCGCCAGGGTGGCCAGCGTGTCCAGGCCATCCAGGATGAGGCCGGCCACCAGCGCGATCAGGAAGGGCCGCAGCAGCTTGCGCAGCGTGAAGCGCGGCTCCGGCGCGCGCGCCTTCGCCTGATCGACCCGCGGGACATCGTCGGCCGGCGGAAGCGCGTCCAGCCGGGCCAGCAGATCCGGGGTCGGCGGCATGCTGGCCAGCATGCTGTCCCAGTCACCGCCGCCGCTGCGGCGCCTGGTGGCCGGCTGCTTGGCGCGCGCCGCGGCCCGGCCGGCCATCGCGGGCACGGCGGCGCCATCGCCGGGCGGCCCGGCTTCCGCTTCGGGCGCGTCGTCGTAACCCGCCCCGGCGTCGTCGTAGCCCGCACTGGCGTCGTCGTCCGGCCCGGCAAGCAGCAGCCGGTAGCGCGGGCACCGGTCCGTCAGCTCCTCGTGCCGGCCCACGTCCACGACCCGCCCCTCGTGCAGCACGGCGATCCGGTCCGCGAGCTGCAGCGTCGACCGGCGGTGCGCGATGAGCAGTGTCGTCCGGCCGCGCATCACCCGGCGCAGGGTGTCATGGATCTCCGCCTCGATCCGCGGGTCGACCGAGGAGGTGGCGTCGTCGAGCACCAGGATCCGGGGATCGGTGAGCAGGGCGCGGGCCAGCGCCACCCGCTGCCGCTGGCCGCCGGAGAGGCTGAGTCCCTGCTCGCCGATGACCGTGTCATATCCCTGCGGCAGCTCCGCGATGAACTCCTCGGCCTCCGCGGCCCTCGCCGCGGCGATCACCTGCTCCAGCGTGGCCTCGGGCCTGCCGTAGGCGATGTTGGCCCGCACCGTGTCGGAGAACAGGAAGCTGTCCTCCATGACCAGGCCGATCGCCGCGCGGAGCGAGTCCAGCGTGACGTCCCTGACGTCGTGGCCGCCGATCCTGACCGCTCCCGCGCTCACGTCGTAGAACCGCGGCAGCAGCAGCGAGATGGTGGACTTGCCCGAGCCCGACGCGCCGATGATGGCCAGCGTCTCGCCCGGTTCGGCGCGCAGCGACAGGCCGTTCAGCACCGGCTGGGAGGGCTGGTACTCGAAGTGCACGTCGTCGAGCTGCGCGCCGGCCGCGTCGGCGGGCAGCGCGGGCGCCCCCGGCTTCTCGGCGATCAGCGGGCGCGAGTCGATCACCTCGAACACCCGGATCACGCTCGCCCGCGCCTCCTGGCCGAGCGTGATCAGGTAGGTCAGCATCCGCACCGGGCCGGCCATCTGGGCCAGGTAGGAGGAGAAGGCCAGGAAGGTGCCCAGGGTGATCGAGCCGTTGATGGCCAGCCAGCCGCCCAGCGCGAGCACGCCGATCTGGCCGAATGCGGGGATCGCCTGCAGCGCCGGGCTGTACCGGGCCATCAGCCGCACGGTACGCACCCGGGAGGCGAACAGCCGCTTGCTGGCCTCCTCGAGCCGGTCGAGTTCCTGCTCCTCCTGGCCGAATCCCTTGACTACCCGCACGCCGGTGACCGCCGCCTCTACCACCCCCGCCACGGCACCGGACTGCTGCTGGGCGTGCCAGCTCGACGGGAACAGCTTGCGCCGCGAGGCCAGCGTGACGAAGTACAGCGCGGGGCCGACGAGCAGCGCGACGAGGGTCAGCAGCGGCGACAAGAACAGCATGATGACCAGGGACGCCGCGAACAGCACCAGGTTGCCCGCCGTCACCGGGATCATGCTGAGCAGGCCCTGCACCATGTTGACGTCGGAGATCGAGCGGCTCACCACCTGGCCGGTGTGCAACTCGTCCTGGCGCGCGCCGTCCAGCCGGGACAGCGAGCCGAGCAGCTCGGTGCGCAGATCGTGCTGCACGTCGAGGGATACCCGGCTGCCGGTGTACCGCCGGACGTACACGGCGCCGAAGCTCACCAGGGCGGCGATCACCAGGAGGATGGCCAGCGGCCAGATCGACTCCGTGTGGGTGACGATGACCTTGTCGATGATCTGCCGCTGTATCAGCGGTATCAGCGCGGTGACCAGGGCAGCCACCAGCGCCCCGCCGAGCGCGATGAGCGTGTTACGGCGGTACCGCCAGCAGTAGCCCGCAAGCCGCCGCAGCCATCCCCGGCCCGCCTCCGCCGGGCGCGCCTTACCGATCCGTCGCATGGTTAGTCACGCTAACAATCGGGTCAGACAGAAAATTTCCGGACGCGGCCGCGCCGGGCAGCGTCCTGGCCGGAACCCGGCCGTCCTCGTCCAGGCGATCACCGACGTCACGCCGGATGCGCAGCGCGAGCTCGGTAAAACGCAGCGCGAGTGCGCCGGGCTGGCCGCCGGCCCGTTCCGGCCGGGCGGCGGCTCGGGGCCAGCATGGCTCCTGCGGGACCCGCGGGAACCGGCTACGCCGACTGCCAGCCGGCTACGCCAGCTGCCCGGCGATCGTCGCCGTCGTCTCGACCGGGTTTGCCAGCGACTGGTAGACCACGCAGTACCGCCGGGTCAGCGTGAGCAGCGTTTCGAGCCGCTCGGAGCTGGCGTCGGTGTCGAGCTCGAAGTAGAGGCGGACGGCGGTGAATCCCACCGGGGCGTCCTTGCTCACCCCCAGCGTTCCGCGGAAGTCCAGGTCACCCTCGGCCCGGAGGGTTCCGCCTGCGATCGGGATCTCCAGCGACGTCGCCACCGCGCGCAGCGTCACGCCGGCGCACGCGACCAGAGCCTCCAGCAGCATGTCGCCCGAGCACGCCAGCGAGCCGTCGCCGCCGGTGGCCGGGTGCAGCCCGGCCACCGCGAGCGCCCGGCCGGTGGCCACCGAGCAGCTGATCTCCTCCCCGCCCAGCTGGCCCTGCGCCGCCAGGGTGACGAGGGCCCGCTGCGGATCCTCGCGGTAGGCGTCCTTCAGGGGTTTCTGCGCGGCGCGCAACGCATCGCTGTCCATGACCGCCCTTCCCGGCACCGGGTGCCTTCCGCCCAGGATGTCATGCACCCGACGGCACCCGTCATGGTGCTGACGCGGGCGGCGTTCAGGCGGAGCGGGGGACAGGGATGCCACCGGGCGGGGCCGACCGCAGCAGCCACAGCGGGTTGGACAGCCCGACCACGACGCCCGAGCCGTCCATGACCTGGGTGCGAATGAAGCTGTCCTCGCTGGTGTCGACCGGCTGGGTGATGCTGCCGCCGACCAGCTCAGCGGCGGTGTAGCTGCCGATGACCTTGGTATTGGCCTGCGGGTCCGTGGTGCCTGCGTAGTCCACCCGTCCCCGGAGAACCTGCAGGGCGCCGCCGACCGGTATCCCGGTCGCGCTGGCGGCGAGCTGGCGCGTGGCCACCCGGGAGACACTAACCGAGCCCATCGGGCACGAGCCGTTGACCAGCAGGTCCAGGCTGCCCCGGTACTTGGACAGTGAACCGCACCAGGCCCGGCCGGCCGTCAGCGCGGCGAGCAGGTCGGCCTGCCCGGTGCTTGCGGCCCACACCGAGGTGAACCAGTTGTTGAGTATGCCCGGCCAGTCCTGGCCATAGTGGTCGTCGTTGGTGCCGTTGCCGGTGAGGAAGACCGCGTTGCGGGACATGACGTCCCACAGCCCGACGTGATGCGCCAGGTTGACCCCCTGGCGCAGGTTGTAGCCCACCTCCAGCAGGTCGGCGCCGAGTGCGGCCGGCGCGCCCGCGGCCGGCAGCAGCGTCGCGGCGAGCTGGGTGAGCAGCGTGTGCTGTTGCGAGACGGGCAGCTCGGGCGGGTCGTCGTAGCCGAACGGGTGGTTGTAGCTAACTAGCCCCCCGGCGGCGTGAATGTCCGGGACCACAGTGTTCTGCAGGTAGCTGCGGTAGGCCGGTGCTGTCATGGTGACGCTGCCGGGAACGGCCACGTTGCCGCCAAACCAGTTCAGGTGCGGCAGCAGCGTGGATACCTCCAGCCCTTGCTGTTGGACCACGGCCGGGTACTTCGGGGCCAGGACCGCTTCCATGGCGATCTGCTGGTTCAGGAAGGTCTCGCCGCTGATCTGGCGGGTGAACCGGAGGTAGTCGAAGTGCCCGGCGACGTGGTCGCCCGTGCTTGCCGCGCTCAGGGTCAGCCCCCACAGCGCGAAGTCGCGATAGTCCAGATCGGGCCACAGGGCGGCGATGTCATCGCTGGGGGTAATGGTCACGGTGCTCCACTGACCCTGTCCGGAAGGAGTCACCGGGATAATGATCACTCCGGTCAGGCCCTGAGCGGCGCGGCTCGCCTGCCCGCCGGGCGGCACGAACCGGTACGAGAGGGTGTAGTCCCCGGCGGGCCGGCCGGCCGATGCCTCGTGGTAGGAAGCGGCGATCAGCAACTCGAGGTAGCCGTGGGTCCAGCCGGTGGCCAGCAGCACGTCGATGGTCAGCGACTGGCCGGTGAGGTTGCCCCGGTAGTTCCAGCCGGCCGGGTGGCAGTTCGCGTAGTAGCCGAACTTCGCCGTCGCGCCCGTCGCGCTCCGGGCGGTCAGGTGCATGCTGCCGCCGACCACCGGGTCGTTGGGCGAGCAGGGATTGGTGACGATGCCGCCCCCCGTTCCGCTAGTTACCGGGCCGCTCTCGGTCTTTTCCCAGATCCAGGGTCCGTGCTGCCCCGGCGCTCCGCTCTCGTGCGTGAGGCTGGTGAAGTGAACCGTCTTGCGCCAGCCAGTCTGATCCATGACGTAGTCGTGATCGGTCCACCACAGCACGTCGACCGAGTTCGTCGCCGCCTGGAAGAGCTGACTGTCCATCGAGCCGTTCTGCTCGCTGAACGACGAGTGCACGTGCATCGCCATCGAGTACGCGGACGTGCCATCCGCCGCGACATCACGGGCCGCCGAGCGCAGCGGCAGCCGCGGGAAACGCCTCCAGAGCGCAGCCACGGCCGCCGCCCCGCCCGCCGCATGCAGGAAACTCCGCCTGGACAACCCGGATCGGCCGGTCTCCCGCTGGCCCGCTGCCGGGTGGTCGTCGCACACCGGTTACACCACAGGAACGGAAGCCGCCGCCGGCTCTCCGGACTGTCGGCGGGTAACGGGGAACAACGCCGCCACGCGGGCCTTGCTCAAGGACTTCATCCTGATCTCCACGGTCAGGCGGGGTACAGGCAGCCTATCGCTCGGCTGACCCAGAGCCGCCGCATTTCCGTCTTCCTGAGCGCCTTGACACGTGTCAGGCGTGGGAGCGGTTCTCGGGTCAGGAGTAGAGACTTTCCGGGGGCCGCGGCCGAGCCCGGGTTCCTGATGGACCGACGACGGCCCGCCCGATGACAGGCGCAACGCTCATGGTATTCGGGCGGAATAATGGGCAGGACGCGAACTTTCGCATAGTTACGCACGCTGGATTAGCCGGATAAAAGCGGGGATATATGAGGCGAGCCCCTCCATGCATGAGATGGAGGGGCTCGCCCGGTCTCACCGCACCGACCTGCCGATTGCTCGGCCTCTAGCGCTGATCGACCGGCCACCGGGGCCGGAAACCCGCCAGAAGCACCGGTTTCCCGATCCTTCCTGCGTCGCCGGGGTCTCCCCCGGCCGGTCCCCGTTTCCGGCGACAAGAGAATTTCTACCGCCTCAGGAAAGCCAGCACAAGAGGTTTCCGCCGACAATCTGAAGAAATTTTCCTTATCCACACGTCATCCACATAACCCACACTGTTATCCCCCGCCCGCAACGATTCTCCACCGCTCCATCCACAACTGCGTCCACAGGTACGCGGCCCGCGGGGTGCAGGCGGGTGAGGCTCGCGGGCACGATCAGGCCACCGTTCTCCGGGCATCCGGGCGGGCCACGGCGGGCGAGCGCCGGCGCCGGCAAGGCAGCCCTGGTCCTGCGCCGGGTGGGCCGACATCGCGGAGGCCAGGAGTTTTGCGGCATCCACCTGGTACCGCGTCGAAGCCGACCCGCCAGCAGGCGGAGGTTCACTGCCGCGCGCCATCCAGGCCGCCCATACGCCTCCGCCGATGCTTACGCCTGGCAGCCGAGGCTCTCTGGCGAAATACCCGCGGGCACCCGGACGATCCATTGTGGGTATTACATCCGCGTAAGAGTGCCCGGGCTGATCCCGGGCATATATGAGGCGAGGCCCCTCCATGCATGAGATGGAGGGGCCTCGCCCGGTCTCACCGCACCGACCTGCCGATTGCTCGGCCTCTGGCGCTGATCGACCGGCCACCGGGGCCGGAAACCCGCCAGAAGCACCGGTTTCCCGATCCTTCCTGCGTTGCCGGGGTCTCCCCCGGCCGGTCCCCGTTTCCGGCGACAAGAGAATTTGTACTGCCTCAGGAAAGCCAGCACAAGAGGTTTCCGCCGACAATCTGAAGAAATTTTCCTTATCCACACGTCATCCACATGACCCACGCTGTTATCTCCCGCGCAGAAGGATTCTCCACCGGCTCATCCACAGCCGCATCCACTGGCGCATACACTGGCGCAGGAAAGATCCACTGGCGCAGGAAAGATCCACTGGCGCAGGAAAGGGAAGTCATCTCGGCACATCTGGTCACGCCACGGCATGCTCGAGGAAAGTCAGTGTGCCCCGGCCCGCATCAAGCTCGGCGGGCACGCCCAGCGGGACCGTAACCTGCGGCGCGGTGTGGCCGAAGCCCAGCCCCCACGCCACGGGCACGCCGAGCCCGCCCAGCCGGTCGGACATCACCTGACGGACGCCCTCAGGCGATCCGCAGCCGGTCCACGTGCCGAGCACGATCCCGGCAACACCGTCCAGCGCCCCGGTTCGCAGCAGCTGAGTGAGCATCCGGTCCAGTCGGTAGCATTCCTCGTTCACGTCCTCGAGCAGCAGGATGCAGCCGTCGAAGCCGCCACCGCAGGACCCGGCCTGCCTGCCATCCGGCGTGCCCAGGCCGGCCGCGAGCATGCTGAGATTGCCGCCCGCGGTCACGCCCGCCGCCCGGCCCGGCACCAGCCTGTCTCCGCCTTCCCAGGCCAGCACCCGCGCGTCCGGGCCGTCGGGCTCGAACAATGCCCGCCGCAAGCCCCGCTGAGCCTCGGGAAACGTGGTGAACGAGCTGCCGCCGACGTTCGGCGCGTGCAGGGTCGGCACGCCGAGCCGCAGCGCGAACGCCTCGTGCAGCGCTGTGATGTCGCTGAACCCGGTGAGGATCTTCGGCGGGACAGCGGCCATCGCCGTCCAGTCGAGCCGGTCGGCGATGCGCTGCGCGCCATAGCCGCCGCGGGCACACAGCACAGCCTCCATCTGCGGGTCGAGCCAGGCCCGCTGCAGGTCCTCGGCACGGCCAGCGTCGGATCCAGCGAGGTAGCCAAGGCCGGGGTGGCTGGCGAGGACGTGCGGCGTGACTTGGACCTCAAGCCCCCAGCCGGCCAGCAGCCGGCAGCCGTCGGCCACCAGGCCGGGATCGTTGCGGCCGCTTGGCGCCACCACGGCCACGCGGCTGCCGGCCCGCAGCCGCCCCGGGCGCGCCCGCCCGGACCACGCCCGCCCGGACCGCGGCTGCCCGGACCGCGGCTGGCCGGACCGCGGCTGGCCGGACTGCGGCTGCCCGGACTGTGGCATGGATAGTCCTGCGCTCACGTGACCAGGGGAAGACGCGGCACGTCCGGCGGCTCGAACCCGAGCACCTGGCCGAGGAAGGAAAGCTCCGCCTCGAGCGCCGCGGCGATCGTCTCGGCCCGGCGGAATCCGTGCTGTTCCCCCTCGAAGGTCAGGTAGGCGTGCGGGATGCTCCGTCCCGCCAGCCGGCCGAGGAAGCGCTCGGACTGCAGTGGCGGGCAGATCACGTCCTCCATGCCCTGCAGCAGCAGGAACGGCAGCGTCAGCCGGTCAGCCCGGTTGACGGGGGAACGGTCGCGGTACACGGCGCTGGCCTCCGGCCACGGGCCGACCAGGCTCTCCAGGTACTGGGACTCGAAGTCATGCGTCTCGCCGGTACGCCAGCCGGCCAGGTCGAGGATCGGATAGTAGATGATCCCGCCCCGGTAGATGCCGCCGGTGACGATCGAGCAAGCCGTGGTCCAGCCGCCGGCGCTGCCGCCGCGGATGGCCAGCCGGCCGGGGTCCGCGCTGCCTTCGGCGGCCAGCGCTGCGGCGACTTCGGCGCAGTCGGCGGTGTCCACCAGACCCCAGTTCCGCACCAGGCGCTCCCGGTAGGCCCGGCCGTGCCCGGTGGAGCCGCCGTAGTCCACCTCGACGATGCCGATGCCGCGACTGGTGAAGTAACTGATGTCCAGGTCATAGACCATGGGCGAGCGGCTGGTCGGGCCGCCGTGCACGAATACCACGTACGGCGGCGGCTCGCCGTCCGGCCCGGTGAAGGCTGGGTTCCGCGGCCGGTAGACGCTGGCATAGATGTCCCGCCCGTCGGCGCCGCGAAACGCGCGAGCCTGCGGCTCCGGCAGGTAGGCCAGGTCCACCGGGCAGGCCGGACCCTCATGCAGCACGCGGATCTCGCGGCTGGCGGCGTCGGCCAGGACGATCTCGTAGGGACGCTGCGGGCTCGCCGCCACCCCGGCGACCTCGGTGCCAGACGCTGCCAGGCAGGGCGCCCACTCGGTGTACGGCGAGTCGGCGGATCGCAGCACGCCGTCGGTGTCCAGGATGGACAGCCGGCTCGCGCCGCGGCCGCCGATCGCCGCGATCGTCCCGTCCGCCAGCGGCGCGATCCACCGCAGGCCGACCTGCCACATCGCCCCGCCGAACTCCTCCTCCCGGGGGCACAGCGACTCCGGTTTCCCTTCGGGGAGCTCCAGCCGGTAGATGTTCCACCAGCCGTCCGGGTCGTTCAGGTAGACCAGGGTCCGCGGGCCGGCCCACTCCGCCTGCACGACCGCCTCGCGGGCACCGCCGGCCACCACCTGCTCGGGGCCTGTTCTTCCCGCCCTCACCTCCGCCACGCACAACACCGTCTCGTCCCACGGCATCGACGGGTGATCCCAGCCGATCCAGGACAGTCGCTCGCCGTCCGGGGACAGCCGCGGGCAGCACAGGAAGTGGTGGCTGGCGGCGAGCACCCGGATCCGCCCGGGGTCCTCAGCCGCCGACCCATCTAGCGGCACCGCGACGATGTCCCGGGCGACGTCGGTCGGCGCGGGCCCGGTGCGGGTCTCCCGCACGCACCAGGCCTCATCGAGTTCCGGGTGGACGAACAGGTCGGCGAACCGCATCCCCGCGCTGATAGCGGGAACCGGGCTGACCGGGCGCGGCACGCTTCCCGGCACGTCGGGTTCCATCCGGTACAGCCGCTGGTCGGCCCAGTTGGCGAACACCACCAGCGGCGCGGCGGACCCGGCCGGCGGCCCGCCCACGGGTGGCCGCCGTACTCGATCACCCGGCTGCGGACATACCACGGCGCGGGCAGCATCTCCTCGGCGGCCTCACCCCCGGCCAGGCCTGCCGCGCCCGGGGCCCGGCGTCTCATGAGAGTGATCCGGCCGCCCTCGTTCGGCCGGGACTCGGTCCACCAGAGATCTCCGCGAACCCAGCCAAGCCAGCCGGGCCGGCCGGCCGGGCCGGCCACATCAGCCGCCGTGATCGGAGAGGCCCAGGTGCCGTAGGGCGCCACTTCTGTCATCGGGTCAGCTCGCACCTTCGAGTAGTCGCATCATCACCCGCACGCCGAAGTGCAGCGCGGAAACCGGAACGCGCTCGTCCACGCCGTGGAACATCGCGTGGTAGTCGTACCCGGGCGGCAGCGCGAGCGGCGTGAAGCCGTAGCCGGCGATGCCGAGCCTGCCGAAGTGCTTGGCGTCGGTCCCGCCCGCCATGCAGTACGGCACGACGCGGGCCTGCGGGTCCTCGGCCAGCAGCGCGTCCGTCATCGCGGCCATCAGCGGAACATCCAGCGGCGCCTCCAGGGGAACCTCCGCGTGCGTGTACTCCCACTCCACGTCCGGACCGGTCAGCTCGTCCATCGTGGCGGTGAACTCGTCCTCGCCGCCGGGCAGCACCCTGCCGTCGACATAGCCGACGGCCTCAGCGGGGATCACGTTGACCTTGTATCCCGCGCGCAGCATGGTCGGGTTGGCGCTGTTGCGCAGCACCGGGGCGACGAGCACCCTGGCCTGCCCGAGCCGGGACAGCAGCCGGTCCGGGTCAGGGTCGGCATCATCGGCGTCGATGCCCAGGGCATCCGCGATCGCCAGCAGGGCCGCCCGTACCGTGGGGATGAGCCTGACGGGCCAGGTGTGCTGGCCGATCCGGGTGACGGCCGCGGCCAGGGCGGTGACCGCGTTACGGGAGTTGGGCCGGGACCCGTGCCCGGCGGTGCCGCGCGCGGCCAGCTTCAGCCAGGCGGTGCCGCGCTCGGCCGATCCGACGGGGTAGAGCCGCAGGCCCGGCGCCGCGTGGAAGGTGAACGCGCCGGACTCGCCGATCGCCTCGGTGCAGCCATCGAACAGCCCGGGATGCGAGTCCGCCAGCCAGGCCGCGCCGTCGGCGGCCGAGTCCTCCTCGTCGGCGGTGAACGCGAGCACCACGTCGCGGACAGGCCGGCGGCCGGTACGGGCCAGGTCCCGGGCCACCGCGACGAGCACGGCCACCGCGTTCTTCATGTCCACGGCGCCGCGGCCCCACAGCACGCCGTCGCGTATCTCGCCAGAGAACGGGTGCACCGACCAGTCGGCGGGCTCAGCAGGCACCACGTCCAGGTGGCCGTGCAGCAGCAGCGCGGGCCGGGCTGGATCGGCGCCCTCGATTCTGGCCACCACGTTCCCCCGGCCCGGGGTGCGCTCCAGCAGCAGCGGATCCAGGCCGGCCTCGGCCAGGGCGGCCGCCACGTATTCGGCTGCGGGCCGCTCCCGCGCGTCACCGCCACCCCGGTTCGTGGTGTCGATCCTGATCAGGTCGCGGGCCAGGCGGACCGCTTCGTCCTGCGCGGTCTGGTCAGCCATAGGCGTTCTCGATCGCCGCCGAGATGACCGTGGTAACCGCCTTGAAGCAGCGGATCATGTCCCACGCGGTTCCGCTGGTGTAGGCGACGCAGCGCTCGCCGGTCCGCTGCACGGTGGGCACCACCGCCGCCGCCTGGGCGAGCTGGGCGGCGTCCACGTCCACCTCCACGCGGTAGCCGCCCGCCTCGGCGACCGGGTCCCGGCGGCCGGCCAGCTTGACCGCCCTGGCAGCGGCCGCCCTGATGGCCACGGCGGTCACGCCCGGCGGCCGGCACACCGCCGAATACCTGGACACCCAGTCCTTCACCGCCGTGGCCTGCGCCTGCGGCGCGTACCCTGCCGCGTCTTCGCAAGTCACGTCGTCACCGGTGACCAGGATGACCGGCACGCCGAACTCGGCGGCGACCAGCGCGTTCAGCCTGCCCTCGCTGGCCGGCTCCTCGTTCACCCGGACGCCGGTGATCGAGTTGGGCAGGTAGGTGTGGGCCAGCACACCGTCGCGCCCCGCCCCGGCGTGGTAGCCGACGAACGCCACCGCCGACACGTCGGGCTGCTGGATTCCCTCCACCATGCTCAGGTCCTTGTGCCGGCCGGTGAGCATGACCGCACTCTCGTTAAGCTCCTCGAGCAGCAGGTTGCGCATGGTCGCGTGCGCTTCGTTGACCAGGACCTGCTCGGCTCCGCCGTCGAAGAAGCCGGCGATCGCCGCGTTCACGTCCGAGGTGAACATGCGCCGGCAGCGCTGCCATTGCTCGGTTCCCGGCTCCACGTCGGCGGGCCAGGTGACCCCGGTGGCACCCTCCATGTCCGCCGAGATGAGAATCTTCATGCCTGCCAGTGTGGCAGCCGGCCCCGGCCCGGCGCGCGGTGTGCGCGCTGTACGGTCGCGGGGTGAGGCCATCGCGCTTCGTCGTGCAGTTGCACGACGCGACGACCCTGCACTTCGACCTGCGGATACGGGACGGCGAGGTGCTGCGCTCGTGGGCAGTCCCCCGCGGGCCGTCGCTGGATCCCGGCGTCCGGCGGCTGGCCGTCCCGGTCGAGGATCATGCCCTAGCCGCGGGCGAGTTCGAGGGCGTACACCAAGGCCAGGCACGGGGCAGCGGGGCAGTGATCATCTGGGATGAGGGCAGCGCCGAGATCACTCGCAACGAGCCCGGGCACCTGTCGGTGATCTTGCACGGCCGCAAGCTCGCGGGCCGGTTCGCCTTGACCCGCACCGGCGAGCGCCGCTGGGTGCTGGTCAAGGGCCGCGACGAGCACGCCCGGCCGGGCTCGGACATCGTCGCCGAGGACCCGCGCAGCGTGCGCAGCGGCCGCACCTGGCAGGAACTGGCGGCCGCGCAGCCCAGGGCCGCGGCGGCTGAGTCGCGCCCGGAAGATCCCGGCCCGGCATAGTCTCGCCGTTGACAGCCAAGCCAGCTCTCGCCGTCGACGGCAAGCCAGTCCGGCCAGCTCTCGCCGTCGACAGCCCAGCCGGCTAGGCGTCACCGTCGGCGGCGAGCCAGTCCGGCTAGCTCTCGCCGTCGACGGCCAGCTTCACCCGGTCCGGGTAGAAGGACATGAGGCCGGCGATCTGCTCGGCCTGCGGGATCGGCGACTCGTAGCTCCACACGAGATCCTCATGGACCTCGCCGCCTACCTCGGCCGACCAGTACGACGCCTGACCCTTGAACGGGCAGGTGGTCTGGGTGCTCGTCGGCCGCAGCAGCTCGGTGCGAACGTCTTCCCGGGGCAGGTAATAGCGGGTGGGCAGTCCCGTCTCGTCCAGCAGGACGGGGCGGTCCGACTCGGCGAGCTTTTCCCCGTTGAGGGTGACCTCGACGTGCACGCGGGCCGGCCTGGTGGTGATCGTGTGTCCTGACGCCATGCAGGTGCCAACTCCCCGGCGGCCGCGCTGATTCCAGCGCTCCCGGTCACCATCCGAGCTCGCGCAGCCGGGCGTCGCCGATGCCGAAATGGTGAGCCACTTCGTGGATCACCGTGCGGCGCACCTGCTCGGCGACCTCCTGCTCGGTCCGGCAGATCGCGCAGATCGCCAGCCGGTAGATGGTGATCCGGTCCGGCAGTACCCCGGCGTACTGGGAGGTACGGCTGGTCAGCGGGATACCCTGGTAGAGCCCGAGCAGGCCGGGAGGACCCGCGCCGTGCTCGACCGTGACCGCGACGTTGCGCATGAGCCGGCCGAACTCTTCGGGCAGGCCATCCAGCGCGACGCTGACCATTTCCTCGAACCGTTCGGGCCCGACCTCGATCACGAACCCATTGTCGGCTATGACCCGCCGCGGGCGGGCCGGATCAGGCGGCCCGGCGGTAGGCACGGACCGCGAGCGGCGCGAACACGACGAAGATTCCGGCCAGCCAGGCGATGCTCTGCCACAGGCTCGGCTGGAGCGGGTATTGATGACCGCCCAGGGCCAGCGCGCGCATCGCGTCGACGACCTGGGTGACGGGCTGGTGCTTGGCGAAGGCTTGCAGCCAGCCGGGCATGGTCGAGATCGGCACGAACGCCGAGCTGACGAACGTCAGCGGGAACAGCCAGATCAGCCCGAACGCCTGCACCGACTCCTCGTCCCCGATGGCCAGCCCGGTGAAGGCGGCGATCAGGCAGAAGGCTATCCCGAATACGGTCGCGAGCACGACCATGGCCACGGCCGGCCCGAAGCCGTTCAGGAACCGGAATCCGACCGCGTAGCCCACCGCGATGATGATCAGGATCGTGATCAGCATCCGGGCCGAGTCGGCCACCAGCCGGCCGGCCAGCACCGCCGAGCGCGCCATCGGCATGGACCGCAGCCGATCGATCACGCCCTTTTTCAGCTCCTGCGCCAGCGCGATCGCGGTGCCGAAGCACGCGAACGCCGCGGTCTGCGCGATGATCCCCGGCATCAGGAAGTTGACATAGCCGCCCGGCGTGTTCACCGGGATCGCGCCGCCGAACACGTAGCGGAACAGCAGCACGAACATCACCGGCTGGATCACGGTGAACACGATGTAGGCGGGGACGCGCGTCCAGACCAGCAGGTTGCGCCGGCTCATGGTCAGCGTGTCGGTCACCGCCCAGCGGGACCGCGTGATCAGGCCGGGCTCGCCGCTGGGCATGGTGGCGGGCGCGGCGATCGTGGTCATGGCCGTGCCTCCGCCGCGTCCCAGGCCTCCGCCGCGTCCTTGCGGCCGCCCCGGCGGCGGCCCCGGCGGCCCGCGTCCGGCTGGTCTTCTTCTTCCGCGGCATGCCCGGTCAGGGCGAGGAACACGTCATCGAGCGACGGGCGGCGCAGCGCGAGCCCGTGCACCTGGACGCCGGCCGAGTCCAGCCCGCGCACCGTCTCGATCAGCGCGTCCGATCCGCGGCCGCCGACGCCCACGCTGACCACCCCGGTCTCCTTGTCCACGTGCGGCTCACCCTCGCCGACCGGCGCGATCGCCGCGACCGCATCGTCCAGCCGGGACCGGTCGGGCACGGTGAACTCGACCACGTCACCGCCGACCCGGCCCTTCAGCTCCTCGGCGGTACCAGCCGCGATGACCAGGCCGTGGTCGATCACCACGATCTCGTCGGCGAGTTCGTCGGCCTCGTCCAGATACTGGGTGGTGAGCAGCAGCGTGGTGCCGCGGGCGGCCAGCGACCTGATCGTGTCCCACATCGCCAGCCTCGACCTCGGGTCCAGGCCGGTGGTCGGCTCGTCGAGGAACAGGACCTTGGGATCGCCGACCAGGCTGGCGGCCAGGTCCAGGCGGCGCTGCATGCCGCCGGAGAAGTTCTTGGCCGCCCGGTCAGCCGCATCGGTCAGGCTGAAGTGCTCCAGCAGCTCCGTGGCCCGGCGGCGAGCTCGCGGCCAGCTCAGGTGGTAGAGCCGCCCGATGATCTCGAGGTTCTCCCGGCCGGTGAGCTCCTCCTGGATGGCCGCCGACTGCCCGGCCAGCCCGATCGAGCGGCGGACCGCCGCCGCCTCCCGGACGACGTCATGGCCCTCCACCTGGGCTCGTCCCGCATCCGGTAGCAGCAGGGTGGTCAGGATGCGTACCGCGGTCGTCTTGCCTGCGCCGTTCGGGCCCAGTACGCCGAGCACCGTCCCGCGCGGCACCGACAGGTCGATGCCGCGCAGCGCGCGAACCTCACCGAACGACTTGACCAGGCCCTCCACCAGGATCGCCGGGCCTGAGCTGAACTGTGACACACCATCCTCCTGAGCCGGCGGCCGTCCCTTTCGACGCCCACCCAAACGAACCTACCGGCAGCGCGGCGCAGCCGGCGAACCAAAAAACTGCCGCTGCTGATGTGACGAGGCAGCCGCCGCAAACTCACCGCGGACGCAGCTGCGCAGTTCCCGGGGCACCCGGGTTTCAGCGGTTAGCGTCGTTGCCGAGCCACGAGCCGACGATGGCCGACATGAACCGCGGCTGGTCGCCGAAGCCGAGCGCCGCGTAGAAGGATTCGGCCTCATCGGTCTGCAGTCCGATGTGCTGGCCGGGCACGCGATCCATCAGCTGCCGGACCAGCCGGGAGCCGATGCCCTGCCTGCGGTAGGCCGACAGCGTCCAGACATCCAGGAGGTAGGCGTTGCAGACGCCGTCGGACAAGAGCCTGGCCATCCCGACCACGCGAGCGCAGTCGCGGGCCATAGCCACATGCTGCGACTGGGCGAACGACGTGTACAGCGCCCGCGCGGATCGGCCGTTGTCGAAGGCGTCGGCAGCCAGGTCGGTCTTGACCTGGTCCCAGTCGATGTCTTCCAGAGATTCACCGAAGCGGACGGTCATGCCTGTACAGCATGCAGCACCCGGCGGAGGGCCGGGTGGTTGACGTTCGGTCCTGGTACAGGACCGGCGGCATTTGCGCGGATACGAGGGCAACGTCTACGAGCTCGTCGCCAGCTGAGGCGGTCCAGCCGGTACCGAGGGTTGCGGCTCGCTGACTGCTACGAGATCATTATCCGCGGCTTCCCGCGCCGCCGGCCGAGTCCGTACCCGGATCAGGCGAGTTTCCCCCGGCTCCCGGCAGTCCTACCGGGCACCGGAATCTCTCTAGGAACACGAGGACTCACATGACCCAGCCGCCTCCCGAACCAGACAACGTTCCGCCTGCTGATTCGCACGCCGGGCCGAACGCTGAATCGAGCACCGGGCCGCCCGCAGAACCGAACGCCGGGCCGCCTACCGAACCGAGCGCGGCACCGCCCGCAGAACCAAACGCCGGATCACCCGCAGAATCAAGCGCCGGGCCGGCCGCAGAACCAAGCGCCCAGCCGTCCGCCGAACCAAACGCCGGACCGCCCGCAGAACCAAGCGCCGGATCGCCCGCAGAATCAAGCGCCGGGCCGGCCGCAGAACCTCGCGTCGGGCCTCAGGCTGAGCCGGACGCCGGGCCGCTTGCGCCGGGCAGTCCCCCGTCGGCGATGAATTATCCGCCGATGCCGCCGCCGCGGGAGGCTGAGCTCGCGTACGGGCAACCCGGAACCGAGGTGCCGCCCGGCATGTATTTCGACCCGGTCAGCGGCCTCACCCTGCCTCAGGGAGTGCAGCTCGCCCCGGTCGGCCGGCGCATCGGCGCCTTTTTCCTGGCATTCCCGCTGTTCATCGTCACCCTCGGGATCGGGTACATCGTCTGGGGGCTGATCGTGTGGACGGGCGGGGAGACTCCGGCGCTGCAGGTGCTGGGCATGCGCTGCTGGCGGCCTGCGGACGGCCGCGTTCCCGGCTTCTGGTGGATGGCGCTGCGCGAGACCATCGGGCGCTGGGTCGAGGGAATCCTGGGGATTTTCAGCCTGGCGTTCTCGTTCATCCTCATGGTCACGCGCCCGGACCGTAAATGCCTGCACGACCTGATCGCCGGCACGGTGGTACTGCGCGACCCGGACAAGATCCTCACGCCGCCGGCCTCGCCGGCCGCGGCGCCTGCCGCCAGCGCCCGGCCGCGGCGCGGATCCTCACGCCAGGTCGATGAGCACCTTGCCGACCGCCCGGCCCTCGACGGCGTCGTGCGCGGCGACGACGTCATCGAGCGGGAAACGGTGCACGGGCAGGCTGGTGAGCGCGCCTTCCTCCAGCGCGGCGGTGATGCCGGCGACCGCCTGCTGCTGGGCGGCCCCGGGCACCCCGTACAGCAGGATGAACCGGAGCGTCACGTTCGCGGACATGCAGGCGCGGATCGGCAGTACCGGGTCGGGGCCGTCGGCGGCGTACGTGACCACCACCGTCTGCGGTCCGGAGACCGCGAGATCAAGTTCCAGGTTCGCGCCCAGCGCCACCTCGACGATCCGGTCAAACCGCGGGGCGAAAGCCCGGACCTGGTCCACCGCGTCGGTGTCGGTGTAGTTCACGACCAGGTCGGCGCCGGCCTGCGCGGCCAGCTCGGCCTTCTGCTCGCTGCTGACCGTGCTGACCACGCCGGCCCCCGCCCGCTTGGCCAGCTCGATCGCGAAGTGGCCGACCGCGCCCGCTCCGCCGGCGACCAGCACCGTCTTGCCGTCGAGCGGGCCGTCGGCGAACAGGGCGCGGTATGCGGTCATCGCGGGGACGCCGAGGCTGGCGCCCAGGTCCAGGGAGACGTCGTCGGGGAGGGGGACGGCGCGCTCCCCGGGCAGCACGGTCCATTCGGCCGCGGTCCCCCAGCGCTGCCCGGCGGCGGCCAACCAGACCCACACGCGCTGGCCGACCCGGCCGGGATCCACCCCCTCGCCGACGGCGTCGATGACGCCGGCGCCGTCATGGTTGGGGATTCTGGAACTGCGTGATCGGCCGCGGCGTGGCGCCCGCGCGGCTCTTCCAGTCGGTCGGGTTGACCCCGGAGACGTGGATCCGCACCCGTACCTCGCCGGGGCCAGGCTCGGGCCGCGGCACGTCGGCGATCCGCAGCACGTGGCCGGCCGGGCCCGTGCGGTCGTACACGGCGGCTCTCATCCCTGGTCTCCTCGCGCTCGTCGGGCTGCCCGCTAGGCGATCCTCTCACTGCCCCCGCCCCGCCCGGCCCGGACGGGCTCTTAAGATCGCCATCATCCTGCAGCGGGCACTCGGCCGGACGGGCCGTCCGGTGCCGGTGGTCGGGCTGGAGGCATGGCAGCTCGGCGCTGTTCATCACCGCTGGTGACAGGCCTGGACGGATCCGTCAGGAGAGCCCGGTCCCGGCGGCCCCGGCCGGTTCGGTGAGCATTCCTACCCGGTTGCGGCCCGCGCTCTTGGCCTGCCTGAGCGCGGCCTCCGCGGTGGCGACCAGCTCGCTGAACGGGCGGCTCAGGGTGCTCGTCGCCGCGAGCCCGATCGAGACCGTGAGCCGGAAGATGTAACCGGCGTGGCTGCCGTCCTCGATCACCACCGGATCACCCGCGATCTTGTCGCGGAGCCGCTCGCTGATCCTGCGCGCCTCGTCCACCGCGGTGCGCGGGAACAGGATGGCGAACTGATCACCGCCGAACCGGCCGGTCAGGTCGTAACCGCGCAGGTCCGCGGCGATCGAGCCGGCGATGCCGCGAAGCACCCGGTCGCCTGCCGGGTAACCGACGGTATCGTTCACCGCCGCGAAATGGTCGATGCCGACCATCGCCACCGCCAGCGGGGTGCCGGCGCGCTCCGCCCGGGCGAACTCCACCGCGGCCTCGTGCTGCCAGGTCCCGGCGTTCAGCAGGCCGGTCTTGGCATCGATCCTGGCCTGGGCGACAAGCTGGGCGTTCATCAGGTAACGCCGGTAGAGCGCGATCGACGGCAGCGATAGCGCCACCAGTACCGGGTTGATCGCGACGATGAGGGACAGCGTTACCGCGAGGGTCAGCTCGATCAGGTCGGAGACGAACGCCTCCCGGTTGGCGAACAGGTCGCGCACGCGGGCTCCGCGGTCAGACAGCTTGATGGCACCGAGCAGGAAGCCGTTGTTGATCAGCCAGGCCACGATGCCGCAGCCTGCGGCCACGCCGGTCCAGCTGAGCACGTGCGTGCCGGATCCGGGCGACGGTCCGGCCACCGAGCGGGGGACGGCGTGAAACAGCAGTGCCGCCGCGCCGTAGGCCAGGCTGAGGGTCGCGTTGCTGTACACCCGCCGGTAGGCCAGCCCGCTGCGCACCCGCCACAGCCGGTACGCGCAGAGCGGCACCGGTGCCAGCACGACGTAGCCAGGCGGCAGGACGACCGCCATCGCCAGGTACCAGACGGTCTGCAGATCCCGGCCCACGGTCCCGTGCACCTCGGCCACGGCACGGGACGATTCGATCGTGATGATGCCGCAGGCCAGCAGCCCTGCGAAAATCGCGATGTCGGACAGCCGCCAGGAGGTGCGGGCGGTCGCGATGGCGATGACCGCCACCGCGAGCGTGATCACGCCGATTACCAGGGTGCGGAGCGGCTCGGGCAGCGACCAGGCCTGCCACCGGGCCACGCTGCCTGCCGCGCGCCGCAAGGGAACGGTCATCACCCCCGGCAGGCGGACGGCGGCCATGGGCACCCCCCACGGGCGAAGCGGACAGCGCCTCGATTATCCGTAACAGTAGGTAGGTAGCTAGTGCCGCATAGTCACAGAGACCTGACTTCGGTGTCAAGGCCAAATAGGCGATCGGGGGCGAATGTGCCTACGCTAACCCTAAATTCCGGGTTAATTAGTTGCCTGCCGGCAGTGGAGAGGAGATCACCATGCGCAACGAATGGCAGTAGTCCTGGCACAGCTCGTAGCCGTGCTCACGTATCGCCGTTGGCCAGGCCGGGCGCCTGGCCAACGAAAGGAGGATGACCGCGGCGGGGCGGCGGCTTTACGGCTGCGATCGTTTGCAGCGGGCGGCGGCTTTACGGCGGCGATCGCCCGCACCAGCGGGCGGCGGCTTTACGGCTGCGATCGCATCGGGCGGCTGGTCAGCCCGGCCTGACCCGGTCCGCCGCACTGGGCCGGCTCAGCGGGACGGCGGCGGCGGCGGGGCCAGCTTGTCGATTTCGGCCAGCTGGCCGGCGGTCGGGATCCAGCTGCCCGCCTGCGCGTTCGCCCTGACCTGGTGAGCGGACATGGCTCCGGCGATCACCGAGGCGCAGCCGGGCTGGGCGGCCAGGCCGCCGATGGCCACCTCGAGCAGCGTGGCGTCCTGGCTTTGCGCCCAGTCGATCAGCGTCTCGATCCGGTCCAGCTTGTCGTCGGTGACGTAGCCGGGCCGGTCGGCGAGCCTGGTGCCCGGCTGCGGTCCCTGGCCCCGCCGCACCTTCCCGGACAGCAGCCCGTTGGCCAGCGGGTAGAAGGGGAGGACGGCAAGCCCGAACCGCCGGGCGGCAGGGACGACCTCCGCCTCGGCACCCCGCTCGATCAGCGACCAGTGATTCTGCGCGGACACGAACAGCGTCGCCCCCATCCGCTCTGCCACATGGGCCGCGTCGGCGATCTGCCACCCGGACAGGTTGGAGTGGCCGATGTACCGCACCTTGCCCTCCCGGACGAGCTCGTCCAGGGCGGCGATCGTCTCCGCGATGGGAGTGACCGGGTCGGGCGTGTGCAGCTGGTACAGGTCGATGTAGTCGGTGCGGAGCCGGCGCAGCGACTGCGCGACGGCCCGCCTGATGTAGGCGCGGCCGCCCTTCGCGCCTGCCGCGGGGCCGTACCCCAGGTTGACTTCCTGGTGGCCGAACTTGGTGGCCAGCACCACCTGATCGCGCCGGCCCGCCAGGATCTCCCCCAGGATCTCTTCCGAGCGTCCGTCACCGTATATGTCGGCCGTGTCGAGCAGCGTGATACCCGCCTCCACCGCCGCGTCCACCACGGCGCGGCTGCCGGCCAGGTCCAGCCTGCGGCCGAAGTTGTTGCAGCCGAGTCCGACCACGGAAACCAGCAGCCCGGAATCACCCAGGGGTCGGTATCGCATGTTTCCAGCCTAACGACGTGGCCCCCGGCCGCCGCTCGGCGCCCGCCTCGCGCCTTTCCTGGCAACCGGGCCGGCCTGCGCTCTGCGCTGGCTGATCCGGCAGGTGCCTCCCGTTTCCCGGCCACGGTCACTTGCGTCCTGGCGGACCTGACCGGAACTGGGCGGTCGGCTGGCCACAGCCGGCCGATCATCGGGCCGGCGCTGCGGGATAGAACCGGTAATCACCGGATGCACGGGAGTGGCATGAATTCGCGAATGGATACCACGGAAGGAAAAATGGTTATGTGAGAGAGCCGCGCAATTGCGCTGGGAATCACCGGTGCCGCGGCACCGCTTCATGCGCCGCCGCGAACACCGTTCCCGCGCGGGACGGCCGGGAACGATGCGGGCGGGATCGCGCTCATGGCGCCCGCGGGTCCGTCAGGCGGCCCTGCGGTGCTGCGCGCCGCTCGGCATCCGCCGGGCCGGCGCCGCGAGCCCGCGGCCCACCCTGCCTTGAGACCCGCGGCTTACCCTGCCTAGAGAAGGGAGGTTCTGATGGCGGACGCGGCGGTGACTGCCCCCGAACACGATGAAGCGTTCGGTGCGGCCCTGTACCGGCTGCTCGCAGCCGATGGCGGCAATCTCGTGTTCTCACCTGCCAGCATCGCGGCGGCGCTGCGGATGGCGCTCTGCGGCGCGCGGGGGCAGACCGCGGCCGAGATGGCAGCGGCGCTGCACGCGCGCGGGCCGCAGGCCGCCGCGAACGGGCTCCGCGTGCTGTCGGCCGGGCTGGCTGGGCTGCCCGGCGACGGGGTCATTTTCCGGGCGCCGAACACGATGTGGGTCCAGGCGGGCCTGGAGCTGCTCCCCGAGTTCACCGCCATGCTGCGCGAGGCCGCCGCGGTCAGCGTCCGCGAGACCGATTTCATCCGCGCCGCGGACGCGGCCAGGCTGGAGATCAACGACCTGATCGCCAAGCAGACCGAGGGCAAGATCAGCGACCTGATCCCCCCGGGCGCGCTCGACTCGCTGACCCGGCTGGTCCTGGTCAACGCCATCTACCTGAACGCGCCGTGGGCGCATCCGTTCCCCGAACGGGCCACCGGTGACGCCCCGTTCTACCCTGAGGGCCCGCGGGCGGGCACGCCGGTCACGGCGCGGATGATGCGGCTGACCCACGAGCTGGGGTATGTCCGCGGCGACCGATACCAGGCCGTGCTGCTGCCCTACCGCGGCGGCAGGCTCGTCATGACCATCGTGCTCCCCGACGGGCCGCTGGCCACGCTGCCCGGCGATTTCGCCGCCGGGCTCGGTGCCCTGACGCGGCGGGCCGCGCGTCGCCGGGTGTCGCTCACGCTGCCCAGGTTCCGGCAGGAGAGCGAGTTCCAGCTGGCACCCGTGCTGGCCCGGCTGGGCATGAGCCGCGCGTTCACACCCAGCGAGGCGGATTTCACCGGCATCACCACGGCCGAGCCGCTGCACATCAGCGCGGTGATCCACAAGGCGTACATCGACGTGGACGAGCACGGCACCGAGGCGGCCGCCGCCACCGCGGTCGTCATCCGGGCCATGGCGGCCGTCAGGCCGGCCGCGCCGCCGGTCACGATGACCGTCGACCACCCGTTCCTGTTCGCGATCACCGACACGGCCACCGGGCTGCCGCTGTTCCTCGGCCAGGTCAGCCGCCCTTCCAGGCCGGCCCGCCGGTCCCGCAGCCGGACCGACACCCGGACCGGGCTGCCGTCGAAGCCGAATTCCTCCCGCAGCCGCCGTTCGATGAACCGGCGGTAGGACGCCTCCAGGAACCCGGTGGCGAACAGCACGAAGTGCGGCGGCGCCACGCCCGCCTGGGTGGCGAACATGATCTTCGGCTGCTTTCCGCCGCGCACCGGCGGCGGGGTGGCCGCCACCAGCCCGCTCAGCCAGGCGTTCAGCCGGCCGGTCGGCACCCGGGTTTCCCAGCCGGCCAGCGCCAGCTCGATCGCGGGCACCAGCCGGTCCAGGTGCCGCCCGGTCGCCGCCGACACGTTTACCCGCGGCGCCCAGCGCGCGGTGTGCAGCTGCCGGTCCAGCTCCCGGTCGAGGAACCGGCGGCGGTCCTCGTCCACCAGATCCCACTTGTTGCAGGCCAGCACCAGCGCCCGGCCGGCTTCGATGACCATGCCGACGATCCGCAGGTCCTGCTCGGTCAGCGGCTGGCTCGCGTCGATCAGGACCACCGCGACCTCGGCCCGGTCCAGCGCGCCCGCGGTCCGCAGGGCCGCGTAGTAGTCGGCGCCCTGATTCTCCCGGAACCGGCGCCTGATGCCGGCGGTGTCAACGAACCGCCAGGTCTTCCCGGCCAGCTCGATGAGCTCGTCCACCGGATCCCGGGTGGTGCCCGCCACCTCGTCCACCAGCGCCCGCGGCTGGCCCGCGAGCTTGTTGAGCAGGCTGGACTTACCCACGTTCGGGCGGCCGATCAGGGCGACCCGCCGGGGCCCGCCGGTGACGCCGAACGGCTCCCGCGGGGCTGCGGGCAGCGCAGCGAGCACCGCGTCCAGCAGATCCCCGCTGCCCCGCCCGTGCAGCGCGCTGACCGGATAGGGCTCCCCCAGGCCCAGCGACCACAGCGAGGCCGCGGCGGGCTCGCCCGGCGCGTCGTCTACCTTGTTCGCGGCCAGCACCACTGGCTTGCGGCTGCGGCGCAGCACGGCGGCGACTGTCTCGTCCGCGTCGGTCGCCCCGACCACGGCGTCCACGACGAACAGCACCGCGTCCGCCGCGTCCACGGCGAGCCTCGCCTGCCCGGCGACCCGGGCGGCCAGGGTCTGGGACCGTTCCACCGCCGGATCCCAGCCACCCGTGTCCACCAGGGTGAACGCGCGGCCGGACCAGGTCGCGTCGTAGGCGACCCGGTCCCGGGTGACGCCCGGCGTGTCCTCCACGACCGCCTGGCGGCTGCCGAGGATCCGGTTGACCAGCGTGGACTTGCCGACGTTCGGCCTGCCCACGACGGCCACGACAGGCACCGCGCCCGGGTCGCCCGCAGCTTGCCCTGGCGCTTGCGGTTCGGCTGCGCCGCGTGCGTTCGGCATGATCAGGCCTTCCGGGCCGGGCCGGCGCTGCGGCGGCCGACGGCGGCCAGCCTGGCCTGCGCCAGGGCGACGATCGTGGCCACGACGTTGCCGACGTCGCGTGCGGTGGAGTCGATGGGCAGCGCGTCGGCAGCCCGCTCGCTCTGCGGAGCGTCCAGCCGGTCCCGGCGGCCCTGCTCGGCCCTGGTCAGCTCGACCGTGGCGGCGGGGTCATCGGCCAGGTCAGCGGCGCGGCGGCGGGCGCGGACCGTCTCGGACGCGGTGAGGTACACCTTGACCACCGCGTCCGGGGCGACCACGGTGCCGATGTCGCGCCCTTCGGCGACGATGCCGCCCGCTTCGGCGCAGGCCCTGGCGATGATCTCCCGCTGCCGGGCGATCAGGTGTCTGCGCACATCGGGGACCGAGGCCACCGCGCTGACCTTGTTGGACACCGGCCGGCCGCGGATCGGGCCGGACACGTCGGCGCCGTCCACGGTCACGTACGGCTTGTCCGGGTCGGTGCCCACCTCGATCGCCGGGTGCGCCGCGACGGCCGCCACGGCCGCGGCATCGGTCACGTCGATGTGCCGCGCCAGCAGCCACCAGGTGAGCGCCCGGTACATGGCGCCGGTATCGAGGTAGCGCAGGCCGAGTGCCCGGGCCGTGCCGCGCGCGGCGCTCGACTTGCCGGAGCCAGAAGGTCCGTCCACCGCGATGACAAGGCAATCGGCCACGAGGCGATGCTACCGGGGCGCGGCACGGACGGCCGCGGATCGCGCCAGCTCATGATCAACTGCATCGCGGCGGCAGCGGATGGGTGCGCTGGCAGCTGCGGTCCGGCGGCCGCCTGACGTCCGGTGCCCGGTCAGAAGAAGTGCAGGTCGGGATGGTCGTCGCGCCACAAGAGCATGACGACCCTGCCGATGATGGTGGAGCCCTTGACCGGGCCCCAGAAGCGGCTGTCGCAGGAGATCGCCCGGTTGTCACCCATCACGTAGAACTCCCCGCGCGGGACGTGGAATGGGTCTTGCGGGGTGGCACCAGGTATCGCAGGCCCGGGCGGGTCATGTGGCGGCAGGTACGGCTCGCGGAGCCGCCTGCCGTTGACGTAGAGGATGCCGCCTGCCGAGTAGATGGTCTGGCCCGGCAGCGCGATGACGCGCTTGACGAGGTCGGCCCCGGCTGGCCCCGGACAGTGGTCGCGCGGCGGGTGGGTGAACACGACGATGTCGCCCTCGCGCAGCTGGTGCCAGTTGAAGAACGCTTTCTGCACCAGGATCCGGTCACCGCGATCAAGCGCAGGCACCATGGAGGTGGTGGGGATCGAGAAGGTCTGGAACACGAATGTGCGGACGCCGAACGCCAGTAGCAGCGCCACCGCCACGCAGACCACCCATTCGGCTATGCGGCGGCGCCGCGACGGCGGTGCCTTGCGCGCGGCACGCTGGCCGTCCGTCGCCCGCCCGGCAGGCTCGCCCGGGTTATCGGGGGCGCCGCCGAAGTCAGCAGTGGTCATGCCGGTCACAGCGGCCCGGTGCGCCGCGTGCTGCCCCGTGCCATGGATCGGCGGGCCGCAGGCCGGCGGGGCGCAGGCCGGCGGGGCGCGGACCGGCGGACCGCGGGTCACCGTGCCGCGGGTCACCGTGCCGCGGACGGGCGGGCCCCAGATCGGCGGGGCGCGGACGGGCCGGGCGCGGACGGGCGGAGCGTGAGTGCGTCATGCTCGCCGCGTTGGCCGGTGCCGACGAGGCCAGCAGCGCCAGCGGCACGCCGAGGGAGCCGGCCGCCAGCAGCAGCGCGGCCGCCGCCGCACCGAGGCGCCGGCGCGGCTTGATCACCAGCCGCGCGCGGGCCGCCCCCAAGAGGTAGCTCCACGCGACCGAACGCGCGGGTGTCCCGTCCTTGATGAGCAAGCTGGCGATCTCGGCCGCTTCGTCGCCATGACGGCTGCGCCAGCGCTGCGGGTAGCAGCGCAGCGCGGACTCCACCAGGCGCGTGGACCGCGAACCCGGCATCAGATTTCCGCCAGTCCGAGCCGCAGCCGCCCGACGCTGCTGACCCGCTCGACCGAGTCCAGGTGGGCGCGCAGTGCCGCTGCCCCCACCGCCGTGATGCGGTAGGGCTGGCGCCGGTCCTCGGCGGGCAGCGCCTCGATCAGGCCCATCCGCTCGAGCCGGTCGAGCGCGCCGTAGAGCGTCCCGGGCCCCAGTTGCAGCCCCGCGAACCCCTTGATGTCCTGGATCAGCGCGTAACCGTGTTTGGAGCCGTCGGCCAGGCTCGTCAGGATCAGGACCGACGCGTCGCCAGCCCGGCGCAGCACGTCCTGGCCGCCGGTGTCGTCTCGTTCGCGCGCCGCCATCGCTCCTCCTAGTACGCTGACCAATATATCAGCCAACGTACTAGCGTCAAGCAATCGTTACCACCGGCACTCCAAGATTGGCCGGCCTGGCGCTCACAGAATCGCGCACCGCGGACATGTCGCCAGGCGATCATGAAACCTGCGATGTCATGCCTCACCCGGGGATGAATCGTGGCTGATGTCAGCCGAGTCCGGTTCAGCCTGCGGAGCGTGGGCCGGCCAGCCGCGGGCCGCCAGCGCCGCCGCGAGCGGCCCGGCCGCGGCCGGCTTGACCGCTAGCTCGGCTACGCCGGATGGCAGGCCCGGTGAGTGCTCGATGCCGATGTCCTCGATGTTGATGCCGACGTCGCCGGCCGCCTGGAAGAGCCGGGCCAGCTCGCCCGGCTGGTCCGGGATGACGACCTGGACGATCGCATAGCGGGTGGCCGGCCGGCGTGCTTGCCCGGGATCCGCGCCACGCCCGCCCCGCCGACGTCGAGCAGCGCAGCGAGCCGCGCCACGGCCTTCTCGTCGGCCCGGCCGACCTGGCCCGCCCGCGGCCCCCCGGCCGCCGCCTCGGAGTCCGCCAGGGCGGCGGCGGCCTCGCGCAGGTCATCCGCGACCAGGGCGAGGACCTCGCTCACCCCGGCCGCGTTGGCCAGCAGGATCTGCGTCCACAGCGCGGTGTCGCCGGCCGCGATCCTGGTCACGTCGCGCAGGCCCTGTCCGGCCAGGGCCAGCGCGCCGTCCGGCGCGGTGGCCAGCCGGGCCGCCATCGCCGAAGCGACCACGTGCGGGGCGTGCGAGACCAGCGCCACCCAGCGATCATGTTCCGCGGCCGCCACGGTGACTGGCTCGGCCCCGCAGGCGGCGACCAGGGACGTCGCGCACGCGACCGCACGGGGCGTGGTCCCGGCGTCCGGGCAGAGCGCCCACGGGCGGCCGAGGAACAGGTCGGAGCGGGCGGCCGCGGGGCCGCTGCGCTCCCGGCCGGCCAGCGGATGACCGGGAACGTAGCAGGCCAGGTCGCAGCCGAGGGCGCGTGCCGCGGCGAGCGGGCGGGCTTTCACGCTGGCCACATCGGTGTAGGAGGCGGCCAGGCCGACGGCCTGCGCGGCGGCCAGCACCGGGGCGACGGCGTCCGGCGGGACGGCGAGCACGGCGAGATCGGCGGCGCCGCCCGGCGGCGGAGCGAGGACCGGGGCACCGCCGGGCAGCTGGGCGAGGACCGGGGCGGCGACCGGCGACGGAACGACAACCGGAGCGGCGACGGATGGTGACACCGGGGCCGGGGTGCTGCCGGCTGGCTGGCCAGCGCAGGACGGCAGCAGCTCCCCTGCGCCCAAGCTGGCCGCCATGCTGGCCGCGCGGGGGTCGCCGTCGGCCAGCCAGACGCGGACGCCGCGCTCACGCAGGGCCAGCCCGATCGAGGTGCCGATCAGGCCGGTGCCGATGATCACGATCCCGCCCGGGAAGCGCGGAACTGGGGTCGCTGTTCCCGCCGACGACACCGACGACACTGAGCCCGCCGAGCCCGCCGACGACACCGAGCCCGCCGACGACACCGGGCCCGCCGACGACGCTGGGCCCGGCGGCCCGGGTGGGCCCGGGCGGGCAGTCACTGGGCGATGTCCAGCCGGAGCGCGGCGGCCCCCCGCAGGTACACGTGCCGTATCTCGGAGCGCGCCCGCTGCGTCTCGACGTGCATGAGCAGCCGGACCACCCGGGGCATCGCACCGGGCATGTCGATCTCGGTCGCGCACAGCAGCGGGACGTCGTGGAACCCGGTCTTGCGCGCGGCGAGCGCCGGGAACTCCGCGGTCAGGTCCTGCGTGGCCGTGAACAGCACGCTGATCACGTCGTCGGTGACCAGCTCATTGCGCGCCATCACCTCGGCGACCAGCTCCGCGGTCGCCTCGATGATGGCCTCCCGCTGGTTCGCCTCAACCTGCACGGCGCCCCGGATCGCTCTGACCGGCATCAGGTCATGCTCCTTGGATCTTGGTGACGTTGCTTGCTGGCGCGCTTGCGCGGCGACGGAGCCGCGATCCAGGCCGCCTCCGGCCAGGCGGAGAAGGAGCCGACAGCAGGGTGACCGGCGGCGACGGCAACGCCGCCGGCCGCTGTCTGGGCGCCGATCCGCGCCGCCGGAGATTCAAGGAGCACAGCCTGATCCTCCCGGTTAAGCCGATGTAGCCAACGAGAAACGTGGCCTCCCAGGCTACCGACCTGCGGCCTACATACCCACGGCCGCGTACAGCTCGCCGATCTCGGCCGTGGTCAGCTCGCGGCTGGCCCCCGGGGCGAGCGAGCCCAGCCTGACGGGGCCGAGCTGCGTGCGGACCAGGCGGCTCACCGGATGTCCCGCCTCGGCCAGCATCCGCCGGACGATGTGCTTGCGTCCCTCGTGCAGGGTGATCTCCACGAGCGCCCGGGACCCGGCCCGGCCTATCACCCGGAATTTGTCCGCGGTGGCGATGCCGTCCTCCAGCTCGATTCCGGTAGCCAGCCGGCGGCCGAGGCCGGACGGCACCGGGCCGGCCACGTCCGCCACGTAGGTCTTGAGCACTCCGTACCGGGGATGGGCGAGCCGGTGCGCGAGCTCGCCGTCGTTGGTGAGCAGGATGAGTCCTTCGGTGTCGTAGTCCAGCCTGCCCACGTGGAACAGCCGCTCGCCGCCGCTGGGCAGCAGGTCGGCGATGGTCTTGCGGCCGCGATCGTCCGACATCGCGGTGAGCACGCCGGGCGGCTTATTCAGCGCCAGGTAGACGAGGTCCTGCCGGGCCGGGATACGGAGCCCGTCCACCCGGATGACCTGGCGTTCCGGGTCGACCCTCGCCCCGAACCTGCGGACTACCTGCCCGTCTACCTCCACCCGGCCTTCGCCGATCAGCTCCTCGCAATGCCGCCTGCTGCCCAGGCCGGCGGCCGCGAGGACCTTCTGCAACCGGACACCTTCCGGGCCGGCGGGGTCAGCTAGCGTGTCCCTCTCCGGCTCGCCCGGGTCCGCGTCCTGGTCAGGGCGCATGACCCAGATCCTGCTCGTCCTCGACGTCCTCCGGCAAGAACGGCGCAAGCTCCGGCAGGTCGGCCAGGCTGGCCATGCCGAGGCGCTCGAGGAAGTAGTCGGTGGTCCGGTACAGAATCGCCCCGGTCTCCGGGTCAGTCGCCTGTTCTTCCACCAGCCCGCGCAGGGTAAGCGTGCGCAGCACGCCGTCGCAGTTGACGCCGCGCACCGCCGACACCCGGCCCCGGCTCACCGGCTGCCGGTAGGCCACCACGGCCAGGGCTTCCAGTGCCGCCTGGGTGAGCCGCACCTCCTGGCCGTCGGTGAGGAACCGCTCGACCACGGGAGCACACTCCTCCCGCGTGTACAGCCGCCATCCGCCGGCGACCTCGCGAAGGTCGAAGCCGCGGCCCTCCGCGGTGTAGGCGCCGGCCAGCGCGCGCAGCTCGGCGGCCACCTCCTCCCTGGGCCGCTCGAGCACCTGGGCGAGCAGCAGGTCGGAGACGGGCTCGTCCACCACGAGCAGGACGGCTTCCAGGCAGGCTCGCAGGCCGGGCAGCTCCCGGTCCCCGCCGCCGGGCGTGCCGTCCTGCCCGCCCGGGCTCGGACCCGAGCCGTTCGGTATCACTTATTCCTCGCCTTCCTTCCCGGATGTCCCGGTCCAGGTGATGTACAGCTCGCCGAGCGCGGTCAGCTGCTCGAAGGACACCGCGCCGTCACGGTAGAGGTCCAGCAGGGCCAGGAACCTGGCTACCACCTCGTACGTCCCCGCGCAGTCCGAGGTGAGGCCCCGGAACGTGGCCCGGCCGAGCTGCCGGAGCCTGCCGCTGATGATCTCCGCCTGCTCGCGGACGGTGGTGCGAGGCACGTGGATGTGGTCGGTCGAGACCGTCGGCGGCGGTTTCGGCGCGAGCGTGACCGCCGCGATCCTGGCGAACTCGGCAGGGCCCAGCCCGAGCAGGACCTCGGGCAGCAGGGCGGCGAACCGCGGCTCGAGCGGCACGCGCCGCGGGAACCGCCGCGCCGCCGAGGCCATCCGGCCCGCGAACACGGCGGCGACCTCCTTGTAGGCGCGGTACTGGAGCAGCCGGGCGAACAGCAGGTCCCTGGCCTCAAGGAGGGCCAGGTCCGCTTCGTCCTCGACCTCGCCCGCAGGCAGCAGCCTGGCCGCCTTCAGGTCGAGCAGCGTGGCCGCGACGACGAGGAAGTAGCTCGCCTGGTCTAGGTCCCAGCCATCGGCGAGGGCCCGGATGTAGCCGATGAACTCGTCGGTAACCTGGGAGAGCGCGACCTCGGTGATGTCCAGTTTGTGTTTGGAGATGAGCGCGAGCAGCAGGTCGAAGGGGCCCTCGAACACGTCGAGATGCACCTGGAAGCCCGCGGCGCTCCCGGCCTGCGCCGTGGCCTCGTCACCGGCCGCCGGGTTGTCCGTCACCGGTGTCCGTTCGCGCGTCGCTGTCGAGCCGCCTGGCCAGCAGGCTATCCCTCCCTTTGGCGTCCAGGTCAGCGAGCAGGACGGTGATCGCCTCCCGGACCAGGCGCCCCCGGTCAACCGATATCCCGTAGCCGCGCAGCGTCAGCCGTCCGTGTTCCAGCTCCATCAGCTCGTCGCCGGACAGGTACACCGTGATCTTCTGAGGGTGAGCCTCACGCCCGCTGGCCGGGCGCTGGCTGTCGACCGTGAGCGTGGCCGGAACCGGCCGCAGCAGCTCGGCGATTCCCGGCAGTCTCACCCGCCGTGACCTGGACCCCCGGGTTCCGTCTGCCGCCACCGCTCCAGCACCTCCTTGGCAAGCTCACGATACGAGCTCGCCCCCGTCGAGGAGGAGTCAAAACGAGTTATTGGCTCCCCGGCCACCGTGGCGTCAGGAAACCGAACGGTGCGGTTAATCACCGTGTGGAACACCTTGTCGCCGAACCCTTGCACCACGCTTGACAGCACCTCGCGGGTGTGCAGCGTGCGCGAGTCGTACATGGTGGCGAGCAGGCCGTCCATGCCCAGCTTGGGGTTGAGCCGGCGCGACACCTTGTCGATCGTCTCCATCAGCAGGGCGACTCCGCGCATCGCGAAGTACTCGCATTCGAGCGGCACGAGCACGCCGTCGGCGCAGGCGAGCGCGTTGAGGGTGAGCAGGCCGAGCGAGGGCTGGCAGTCGATGAGCACCACGTCGTAGTCGGGCAGCACCGGCTCCAGGACGCCGCCGAGTATGTACTCCCGGCCTACCTCGTGTACCAGCTGGAGCTCGGCGCCGGACAAGTCGATGTTGCTCGGCACCAGGTCCATGCCGTTGACGTTCGTCTTGATGAGCACGTCATGGACCGTGACGCCCCGCTCCATGATCAGGTTGTAGACGGAGGTGTCCAGCTCGTGCGGCTGAATGCCGAGGCCGACTGACAGCGCTCCCTGCGGGTCGAAGTCGACGAGCAGGACCCGCCTGCCGTAGTCGGCGAGAGCGGCCCCGAGGTTGATCGTGGTCGTCGTCTTGCCGACCCCGCCCTTCTGATTGCAGACTGCGCATACCCGGGCCGGGCCATGCCTGAGCAGGGGCTCGGGCTCGGTGTACACCGGTACCGGGCGGCCCGCGGCATCCAGCCGCCCAGCCGCTGAAGACTTGCGCTTAGTCGTGCGGGATGTTGCCACCACCTGCCGAACCTCCCGGGCGGACTTGCAAAAACCTCCGCTGCACCCGGACTCTAGGCCCTGGGCAAGACGGCGGCAAGCCGACTCACCGTACAGCCTGATGTGGGTAAACTTGATCTTGGACGGTCAGGCCGGCCGTCAGCCGAGGGCCCGCGGGTGAGCGGCGGCGTACACCTCGCGGAGCCTGTCCACCGTGACCAGCGTATAGATCTGGGTGGTGGTGACCGACGCGTGGCCGAGCAGTTCCTGCACGACCCTGATGTCGGCGCCGCCGTCCAGCAGGTGGGTGGCGAAGGAGTGCCGCAGGGTATGCGGCGAGACGGGGGCCAGCCCGGCCCTTTCCGCGGCCGCGTGCAGTACCAGCCAGGCACCCTGCCTGGTCAGCCTGCCGCCACGGGCATTGAGGAACACGGCGGGCGCGGCGGCGCGGGTGGCGGGGCCGGCCGCGCAGGCTCCCGGCCCGGCCGCGCGGGCTCCGGGCACGGCCGCGCGGGTCCCGGGTCCGGCCGCGCGGGCTCCGGGCACGGCCGACCGGGTTCCGGGCCCGGCCGCGCGGGTTCGGGGCACGGCCGCGCGGGTCCTGGGTCCGGCCGACCGGGCGGCCGCCGCCGCCAGCGCCGGGCGGGCCCGGACCAGGTAGGCCTGCAGCGCCTGGCGGGCATAGCTGCCGACCGGGACGATCCGCTGCTTGCCGCCCTTGCCCGACAGCCGGACCGTCCCCTCGCCGGCGAGATCCAGCTCGTCGACGTCGAGGCCGACAGCCTCCGAGATCCGCGCGCCCGTCCCGTAGAGGAACTCGAGCAGGGCCCGGTCCCTGAGCTGCCCCGCAGTGGCCGCGCCGGCCGGGACGCCAGAGCCGCCGCGGACACCCGAGACCCCCGAACTGCCCGCAGCGCCAGGGCCGGCGGCCGGCCGGCGTCAGGACCTGCGGCGGACCTGGCCAGCGGCCCGGCCGCTGTCAGCAGCCGCTCCACGTCGGCCACGGTGATCGCCTTGGGCAGCCGCCGCGGCGGCGCCGGGGGACGGACCTGCCGGGCCGGGTCGGCGTCGGTCAGCCCCTGGGCCGCGGCGAAGGCGTGCAGCCCGCGGACCGCGACCACCGCCCGACCGGCCGAACTGGCCGCCAGCGGCCCGTGCTCATCGTCGCCCTCCCGCAGCCCGGCCAGGAACGCCGCGATATCCGCGCCGGTGAGCTGGGCCATCGCGATTTTCCCCTGGCTCGCCAGCGCGTCGCAGTAGCGCAGCAGATCCCTGCGGTAGGACTCGAGCGTGCTCGCCGCGAGGCCGCGCTCGACCGCCAGGTGGTCGAGGTAGCCGCCGACCGCGTCCGCGACAGTGATCAGTTCAGCACCTCGCCGGGGCTGACCCAGGGCAGCGCCGAACTCCTCGCCGACCGGCGGGCAGGTGAGAATGCCCTCGTGCGTGTTCAGGCCGAGGGCCAGCGCCGGATCGGCGCGCAGCGCGTCCCGCCAGCCCAGGTTCGCGATCTCCAGGACGTACGGCAGGGTCACGTTCGTCAGCGCGTAGGTCGAGGTGTGCGGCACAGCGCCCGGCATGTTGGCCACGCAGTAGAACAGCGAATCGTGCACCCGGTAGGTGGGCTCGGCGTGGGTCGTGGGATGCGAGTCCTCGAAGCAGCCGCCCTGGTCGATGGAGATGTCCACCAGCACCGAGCCCGGCTTCATCTCGGACACGAGCTGGTTGGAGATCAGCATCGGCGCCTTGGCGCCCGGCACGAGCACCGCCCCGATGACCAGGTCGGCGTCGATGACCGCGCGCCTGATCTCGTAGGCGTTGGACGCGACGGTCTGCAGGTGCCCCTGGTAGATCGCGTCCGCCGACCGCAGCCGGGTGATGTTCTTGTCCACGAGCAGCACCTCGGCCTGCATGCCGAGGGCGATGGCGGCCGCGTTCATGCCCGACACGCCAGCCCCGAGCACGACCACCTTCGCCGCGTACACCCCGGACACGCCGCCCATGAGCACGCCGCGGCCGCCGCCGTCGCTCTGCAGGTGGTGGGCCCCGACCTGGGGCGCCATCCGCCCCGCCACCTCCGACATGGGCGCGAGCAGCGGCAGCGACCCGTCGGGCAGCTGGACGGTCTCGTACGCGATCGAGGTGATCCCGGACTCGAGCAGCGCGTCGGTGCACGGCCGGGAAGCGGCCAGGTGCAGGAAGGTGAACAGCACCTGCCCCTTGCGCATCCGGCGGTATTCCTCGGCAATCGGCTCCTTGACCTTCAGGACCAGCTCGGCGGTGTTCCACACCTCGTCGGCCGTGCCGAGGATCACGGCCCCGGCCGCGACGAAGTCCTCGTCCGGGATCGCCGACCCGACGCCCGCGCGCGCCTCCACGAACACCTCGTGCCCGTTCCGCACCAGCTCGTGCGCGCCCGACGGGGTGAGGGCCACCCGGTCTTCGCTGTTCTTGACTTCACTCGGAACGCCAATCTTCATGGCTGCCAGCCTTCCTGGTCGCCTGGCCGCCGGCCCCGTTGCCGGCCGGATTCGAGTCCTGACGAGCCTCCCGGCGCCGCCGCCTAGCGCTCGGGCGCGCTGCTGGGGCGCAGCCCCGCGTACCCATCCTGCCTGGCGGCATACGCGGACAAGATACCCACTACGGCCACTCCGTTGTGCAGCTCACCGGCCAGGACCAGCTCGACGGCGTGGTCCAGCGGCACCCAGGTCAGCAGCAGGTGCGCTTCCTCGTGCTCGGGGACGAACTCCCGTTCGGTGTGGGCGACCTCGGACAGGCCGCGGGCCAGGAACACCCGCAGCCGCTCGTTGGTGATCCCGGGCGAGGAGAAGTAATCGACAAGCACATGCCAGTCGCGCGCGCGGTAGCCGGCCTCCTCGAGCAGTTCGCGCTCGGCCGTGACGCTGACCGGTTCGCCCTCGACGTCGCGCAAGCCGGCCGGGACCTCCCAGAGCATCCGGCCCACCGGATGCCGGTACTGGCGGATCATCAGCACCCGGTCACGGTCGTCGAGGGCCACGATGCCGACCGCGCCGGGGTGAACCACCACGTCCCGCTCGGCGGACGTGCCGTCCGGCATGAGCACCCGGTCCGTGCGGACCGCCACCACGTGACTGCGGACATGCTCGGCCGAGGACAGGACCGGCCATCGCTCGGCGGCATCGGCTATCCGCGGGCCGCTCGCTGCGGCCGGGTCCGTGCCGGCCGCGACGCCGGCCGGGCGCGAGCAGGTCACGCGCTGGCTACCGCGCGCTGCCCGGCAGTCGCGGACGTGACGCTGCCCGCCCGGGACCGCTCGAGCGCCGCGCTCACCAGGCCGGCGAACAGCGGGTGCGGCCTGGTCGGCCGGGACAGGAACTCCGGGTGCGCCTGGGTGGCCACGAAGTACGGGTGCACGCTGCGCGGCAGCTCGACGAACTCGACGAGACGGCCGTCCGGCGACAGTCCCGAGCAGACCAGCCCGGCCTGTTCGAGCACGTCCCGGTAGGCGTTGTTGACCTCGTACCTGTGCCGGTGCCGCTCCTGCACGGTTTCCTTCCCGTACAGCTCGCGCACCAGGCTTCCCTCGGCGAGCACGGCCGGGTAGAGGCCGAGCCGCATGGTGCCGCCCATGTCCCGCTCCCCCGCCACCACGTCCTCCTGGTCGGCCATGGTCGCGATGACCGGATACGGGGTGTCCGGGTCGAACTCGGTGCTGTTGGCCCCGTCCAGGCCGGCCAGGTCGCGGGCCACCTCGATGGCAGCGCACTGCAGGCCGAGGCAGAGGCCGAGCAGCGGGATGCCGTGGGTGCGGGCGTGCCGGACCGCGCCGATCTTTCCCTCGATGCCGCGCACCCCGAAGCCGCCGGGGATGAGCACGCCGTCCACCCCGTCAAGCTGGCGCGCCGCGCCCTCCGGCGTCTGGCAGTCGTCGCTGGGCACCCAGCGGATGTTGACCCTGGCGTCGTGGCCGAAGCCGCCCGCGTGCAGCGCCTCGGCCGGCGAGAGGTAGGCATCCGGCAGGTCCACGTACTTGCCGACCAGGGCGATGGTGACGCTGCGGGCTGGCCGGTGCACCCGGCGCAGCAGCTCGTCCCAGTCATGCCAGTCCACGTCCCTGAACGGCAGCCCGAGCCGCCGCACCACGTAGGCGTCGAGGCCCTCGGCGTGCAGCACCCGCGGGATGTCGTAGATCGAGACCGCGTCCGCCGCCGACACCACGGCTTCCTCGTCCACGTCGCACATCAGGCTGATCTTGCGCTTCAGCCCGCCGCTGATGGCCCGGTCGGACCGGCAGACGATCGCGTCCGGCTGGATGCCGATGCTACGCAGCGCGACCACCGAGTGCTGGGTCGGCTTGGTCTTCACCTCGCCGGACGGCTTGATGTAGGGGAGCAGCGATACGTGCAGGAAAAAGCAGCGGTCGCGGCCGATCTCATGCCGGATCTGGCGGATCGCCTCGAGGAACGGCTGCGACTCCATGTCGCCGACCGTCCCGCCCACCTCGGTGATCACCACGTCAACCTCGGGGCCCGACATCTCGAGGATCCGGGACTTGATCTCGTTGGTGATGTGCGGGATCACCTGGACGGTGTCCCCCAGGTACTCGCCGCGGCGCTCCTTGGCGATCACGGCGGAGTAGATCTGCCCCGTGGTGACGTTGGCCGAGCCCTTGAGCTCGGTGTCGAGGAAGCGCTCGTAGTGCCCCACATCGAGATCGGTCTCGGTGCCGTCATCGGTCACGAACACCTCGCCGTGCTGGAACGGGTTCATGGTGCCCGGGTCGACGTTGAGGTAGGGGTCGAGCTTCTGCATCGTGACCCGCAGTCCGCGCAGTTTCAGCAGGCGCCCGAGGCTGGAAGCGGTGAGCCCCTTGCCGAGACTCGACGCCACTCCCCCAGTGACGAAAACGTGCCTGGTTTCGATCTCCCGAGGAGCACGCAAAGATGCGGCCAAGTTGGTCTCCCGTGGTCGGTGCGATGCGGGTTATGCCTCCGCTCCACGGACCCTCAGGATAACAGCCGGCGGTAGCCACGACTGTCTCCGACACCGGGACTCGTGCGGCACGGTGACCGTCGGTAAGCGGCGCGGCACGCAGGGTTCGGCCCGCCCGGGCAGAATCACGTTCGGTACGGTGTCAGTCATGCCTACCGCGGCGATCGCCGGCCTGGGCCTGACCCAGCTCGGCAAGGTCTACGACCGCTCCGCGCGGCGGCTTGCCGCCGAGGCGGTGCGGCTCGCGACCGCCGATGCGGGACTGGAACTGAGCGACCTCGACGGGCTGCTCGTCTGCCCGGGGATCGCCGGCCGCGTCCTGGATGTCGGGCTGGCCCAGGCACTGGGCCTGCGGGATCTCCGCCTGCTCAGCGTGATCAATGCCTACGGCGCCTCCGCCGGGGCGGCCGTCGAGCTCGCCGCGCTGGCCATCATCAGCGGCTCGGCCAGCGCGGTGGCCTGCGTGTTCGCGGATACGCCGCTGCGGGCCCGGACCCCGGCCGGCGCGACGTTCGGCCTGCCGGCCGGAGCCGGACAGGCGCAGGCCCGGCCGCAGTGGCACGGGCTGGCCGGCCTGTCGGCCGGATTCGGCTACCGTACGGTCACCGCCGAGTACGCGCTGGCCGCCCGCCGGCACATGGCCTGCTACGGCACGACGAGCGAGCAGTTCGGCGCGGTCGCCGTCGCGCAGCGCGCGTGGGCGGCCGGCAACCCGCTGGCGCAGCTCCGCGATCCTCTCACCATCGAAGATCACCAGGCCTCGCGGTGGATCGTCGAGCCGCTGCACCTGCTGGACTGCTGCCTGGTCTCCAACGGAAGCATCGCCGTCGTGCTCACCAGCGCCGACCGCGCGGCCGGGCTGCGCAGGCCGGCCGTGCACATCTGGGGCTGGGGGCAGGGGCACCCGGGCCACCAGATGGACCGGGGCAGCGAGTTCGGCCTGCGCACGGGGGCCGCCATCGCCGGGCCGGCCGCGATGGCCATGGCGGGCATCGGCCCCGGTGACGTGACCATGGCCCAGATCTACGACTGCTACACCTACACGGTCGTGGTCACGCTGGAGGACTACGGGTTCTGCGCGAAGGGCGAGGGCGGCCCGTTCGCCGCCTCCGGCGCGCTCGCGCCCGGCGGGTCACTGCCGGCGAACACCGGAGGCGGGCAGCTCTCGTCTTACTACATGTGGGGCTTCACGCCGCTGTCGGAGGCGGTCATCCAGGCCCGCGGCGCCGGCGGGGCCCGCCAGGCGCCGTCCAGTGACGTGATCCTGGTCAGCGGGAACGGCGGAATCCTGGCGCATCATTGCACGCTGATCCTGAGCCCGCACCCGAGATGATCCCGGCCCGCTGGCCGTGCGACCGCGGGCCGGCGGACGCGGCCGGCCGGGCCTAGACGAATGATTCCTTATTGATCATGAGGTGTGTCGTTACGTGACGGAGCGGGCGAGGGTGTCCAAGATCGGCGTTGCTAACCCGACGTCGAGCCCGGAGGCTCTCGTGGACGCTGATCTGGACACCCTCGTGACGGCACTGTACGTGAAGATCGACGACATGCTGGTGAAGGACCGGCGGCCGGGCCACCCGGTCCGGCTGAGCCAGTCCGAGCTGGTCTGCCTGGCGGTTGCCCAGGCGCTGCTGGGCTTCCACAGCGAGCACCGCTGGATCCGGTTCGCCATCTGCCACCTGCGCGGCGCCTTTCCCTACCTGCCGCACCAGCCCGGGTACAACAAGCGGCTGCGCGCCGCGCTGCCGCTGGTCAAGCAGGTGATCCGGGAGCTGGCCATCGACAGCGACTTCTGGTCCGGCAACGTCTGGATCGCCGATTCCACCCCGGTCGAATGCGGCCGCTCGCGGCCCACCGTCAAACGCTCCGACCTGGCCGGGTGGGCGAACTACGGCCACTGCGCCGCGCATTCCCGCTGGTTCTGGGGACTGCGGCTGTACCTGATCTGCACCCCGGCCGGGCTGCCCATCCTGTGGGCGCTGGCTGACCCGAAGATCGGCGAGCGCGAAGTGCTGACCGCCATGCTCGACGTCGAACCCCAGCTCGCCATCGCCCGCCCCGGCCTGATCCTCATCACCGACAAAGGCTTCGCCGGCCGCCAGACCGAAGCTGACCTGGCCGCACGCGGCACCACCCTGCTGCGGCCGGCCCGTAAAGACGAGGCCGCCCGCCCCGGCGAGCCGCTGCTCAAGACGATCCGCCAGCTGATCGAATCGGTCAACGACACTCTCAAAGGCCAGCTCGACCTCGAAGCCCACGGCGGGCGGACCTTCGAAGGCGTCGCCATCCGCGTCGCCCAGCGCATCCTGGCCATGGCCGCCGCCATCTGGCACAACAACAAGACCAGCGCACCGGTCACCGGTCGCTGACCGCCTACGACCACTGACATCGTTAAGAATCATTCGTCCAGGCAGGCTCCGCCTGATACCGCCGAGGTTGCTGGTTCCGCAGGCACTTTGGTGCAGGTGAGCGCATCCTCCGTTTGTAGGCCACGTCTTGGAGGGTGTCATGGCATCGCGGTTCAAGCGGTCGGTACCGGTCACGGTGAACGACGTGCTGGACGGGCACGCTGGCCTGGACCTTGAGTGCCTGGACCGGCTCTACCTTCACGGCTACCTGGGCCAGCTGCAGGTCGGCGGGCAGGTCATCCAGTTCCTGAACCACCGCGGGTATCCGGTGCCGTCGCCGGCGTGCCTGCAGCAGATCGGGGATGCCTTCCGCCGCCGGGTGGCCTCGTTCGCCGAGGCCAATCACATCCCGGTGGTGCCGCTGAGGGCTGCCGACCGCAACATCGAGGTGATGCAGCCCTACCTGGACGCAGCGGCCTGCGCCGGGCGCTCGCAGGTCGCGGCGATCGGGGTGGCGCAGGAGCCGCAGCGGGTGTTCATCGCCCGCAAGCGTGACACCGACCCGGGCAAGTGCCCGCAGTTCTCCTTCGACAAGAAGGACCGCCGGGTCACGGTGTATTACTTCTACCTGTGGGATGCGGGGTTCGGGCCGGCGTTCATCAAGGTCTGCACTTACTGCCCCTGGCCGGTGAAAATCTGGGTCAACGGCCACGAGTGGGCCAAGCAGCAAGCGCGGAAGCTGGGCCTGCCCTTCACTGAGCTGTCCAACGGCTTTGCCTCCTGCGAGGATCCCGCCTTGCTGCAGCGGATCTGCGACGTGCTGCAGCCCGGCACCATCGAGGTGTTCTTCTGGCGCTGGCTGTCGCGGCTCCCGTTGCCGCTCGGCCCGGCCGACCAGCGGGGCGGGTACTGGTGGGAGTGCTCGATGGCCCAGGTCGAGGTGTCCCGCACGATCGTGTTCACCCAGCCGCGGTATGCCCGGGGCTTCTTCGATGCCCTCGTGACCGACAATCTCGACCTGGGCCGGCCCGACACCATCGAGATCATCTTCGGCCGGCAGGTCCGCAACGGAAAGCAGCGCGCCACCGGAGGGGTGTTCAAGACCAAGGTCATCACCAGAGACGTGGACGTGACGATCAACGCCTGCTGCAAGCACTCCCGGATCAAGCAGTACCTCAAAGACGGGCGGGCGCTGCGGATCGAAACCGTCATCAACGCGCCGGGTGACCTGGGCTGCCAGCGGCGCCTGCATAACCTCGATGAGCTGCAGGCCCGGGCGCGTGCGGTCAACGCCCGGCTGTTGCAGACTGAACGTGCCGGCCAGGCCTGCGTCCTTGCGAATCCAGTCTTCGAGCGGATCGCGCACCCGTCCCGCACCGCGGACGGGCGGAGAGCTACAGCCATGCGCTTTGGCGACTCTCGGGTCCAGGCCCTGGCCGGCGCCCTGTGCGTCACCTTGTGCGCCGTCACCGGCATCACCAACAGGAGCCTGCGCGCCCTGATGACCGGACTGCTCGGCGCCCCCTACTCGATGGCCCAGGCCTCCTATGACCTGGCCCGGCTGCGCCGCAACGACCTGATCACCCGCCGCCCGCACGCCAACACCTACGACCTGACCCCCGACGGCCTGGCCTTCGCGATCTTCTACACCAAGGTCCACGACCGGGTCCTCACCCCGCTGTTTACCGCCGGCCAGCCCCAGGCCCCGCCCCAGCTCCGCGCTGCCCTCCGGACAATCGAACATCACATCGATGAACGCCTCGCCCACTCCAGGCTGCCCGCGGCAGCCTGACAAACTCGGCTCAACTGTTCAACGTCATCGACCCAAAGGGTCGCTAGGAGACCGATCCCGAGCTGGCGGCCGCCGGAGCCGCCTCGACTGATCCCGGGCTGGCCAGCATCCCGGCCATCGCCGACGTCCGCCCGTCCGCCGCCAGGGCGGACTCGACCGCGTCCTGGGCCGGCGCTGAGTTGCCCGTGACGGTCCGCTCGCGCCTGGTCAGGGCGAGCCAGCCCAGCAGGCCGAGCGGGTAGGCGAAGTATCCCCAGCGGGTGGCGGGCGTGAGGACGAACATGACGCTGAGCCCGAGGGCCAGGCGCCGGGCAGCGGAGCGGGCGTCGGCCGGCCGCCGGATGATGAGCTGGACCGTCACCGCCAGGCCGGCCGCGATCAGCAGGCCGATGGCCGCCCAGTGCCCGGCCGCCCCGGTGGCGGCCAGCAGGTGTCCGGGCAGCGGGCTGGCGGCCGGCGTGGCATGCCGGGTCAGGCCGAGCGGGAACAGGACGGTGTTCTGCACGAATACGGCGGGCTTGCTGAGGGCGGCCGGGGCAGTCGCCGCGATCGCGGCCGCCGCGGTGACCACCGTGGTGGCCGCGAAACGCCACGCCGCCTGCCTGCCGTCACGCGCCGCGATCATCACCGCGATCACTGGCAGGGCCGGCCATGCGGTGATCTTCATGGCACACGCCACCCCGATCGCCAGGCCCGCCACCATCTGCCGTGACGGCCGGATCGGGCGCGGGATGCCTGCCCAGCGACGCCTGAGCGCCCCCGCGGCGATCCGGTCTGTCGCCGGGCCGGCTCCGAGGCAAGCCAGGGCCACGCAGAACAGCGCCAGCACCGGCGGATCAGTGATGCCCAGGGCCAGCGGCAGCGCGAGCAACGGCGTGGTGACGGCGAACAAGGCACGGCGCAGCGCCTCGTGACGGCAGCTGGCGCACCGCCACACGCGGTGCGGGGCAACCACGCCGAACGCCGCCGCGAGCAGGACCAGGCAGGCAGCGGCCAGCCACAGCCTCGGATCGCCCGCCACGCCGGGCACGCCCGCTCCCCGGACCAGCCCGAAAATGCTCATCGCGGGCAGGTAGGGATCGTAGGACCGCCAGGCCGACAGCTGCGCCGGCGCCAGGTAGGGGCTCCCGTGCCGCAGCAGCAGCACCGCGGCGCGGCCGACCACCTGGACATCGGCGGTCGCCGGGGTGCGGGTGGCCAGCCAGGCCAGCGGGCCGACCAGGGCGCCGGCCGCGCCGATGAACAGCGCCGCGTCCCGCCCGAGCGAGCGGCGGCACAGCACCGCCGTGATCGCGGCCAGCAGGTACCCGCCTGCTGCCCAGATCCCCCAGGACTGGTCCGCGTGCCCGGTGAAGACCGCGACCATCGCGGCATAGCCGGCGAACACCGCATACCACGCCGCGATCCGCCGCTGGTCCAGTCCGGCCTGGCGTGAAAGCCCGGACCCGCCCGCCGGTTGCAGGCGCGCGCCCGCGGGGCGCGGCGACAGCAGCCGAATCGCCGGGATGACCCCAGCCCCCTGCAGGACCGGGCCGCGCCGCGCGTCACGTCCAGCGCCGGGGATGACCTTCATGCCCCTCCTCCGCCGTGGCCCTGCGCGTACACCGGCACCGATGACGCCTGACTGTCTGGATACCTGGTCAAGCGTCACCCCTCTGTCGGAGGATAGCGACCGCCGTTATCGCGCCGCGGTCGGCGCGCCGCTGCGGCGGTTGCGCCGGCCGGCCGGGAGTGGCAGCCCGGCTCGGCGGGGTGGCCAGCGCAGCATCCTACCGCCAGGGCCGCTGAAGGTGCGGCCGCCCGCGACTGGCTATCAACGTGCGGCAGATTGATTTGGTATTGTTTAGGGTCCGAAAATAAGAAAGACCTCCAATGTGGAGGCCCGGCGGTAATTGTATCTCGGGAGTGGTTTCTTGTCAAAAACACCTGGCACATTGCCGTCCGGTCAGGCGGAAAAGCCGGCGCCGGCGGCATCCGGGCCCGCGGGCGCGGCCGGGGCACAGCAGTCCTCCGGTTTCGCCGGGGATCTGGAGCTCGAGCAGCGGTACGTCACCATGCTCTACGGCCGCCTCGATGCCCTGCGTGAGCGGGCCGCCAGCCGGCTGGCCTGGACCCTGCGGGAAACCGGCGGCACCCCGGCGGCCCGGACCGAGCGTGATGTGTCGGCCGGCATGTTCAGCACCCGGATAGCCCAGCTGGATGCGGCGGAGAACGGGTTGTGTTTCGGCAGGCTGGACTTCCACGACGGCGACCGGCGCTATATCGGCCGGATGGGGATCCGGGACGAGTCCGCGGACTATGAGCCGGTGCTGCTGGACTGGCGGGCGCCGGCCGCGCGGCCCTTCTACCTGGCGACCGCGGCCTCGCCCGAAGGCGTCAGGCGCCGCCGGCATATCAGGACCCGCCGCAGGCAGGTGACCGGGCTCGACGATGAAGTGCTGGACCTGACCGCTCCGCAGGGACGCCAGCATCAGGGGCTCACCGGGGAGGCCGCGCTGCTGTCGGCGCTCAGTGCGAGCCGGACCGGCCGGATGGCCGACATCGTGGAGACCATCCAGGCCGAGCAAGACAAGATCATCCGCGCGCCCCAGCAGGGCGTGCTGGTCGTGCAGGGCGGCCCGGGCACCGGGAAGACGGCCGTCGCCCTGCACCGGGCCGCTTTCCTGCTGTACACGCACCGCCGGCAGCTGGAGAAGCGGGGCGTGCTCATTGTCGGCCCGAACGCGACGTTCCTGCGCTACATCGGACAGGTGCTGCCCGCCCTCGGCGAGACCGGGGTGGTGCTGTCCACGGTGAGCGAGCTCTATCCGGGAGTCATCCCGCGGGCCGCGGAGACGGCGGAGGTTTCGGTCATCAAGGGCAGGCTGGCCATGGCCGGGGTGCTGGCCGCGGCGGTCAGGGACAGGCAGCAGATACCGCGGAAGGCCATCGAAATCCGGTATCAGCGCGAGGTGCTGCGGCTCGACCGGGAGGAGTGCCTGCGGGCCAGGGAGAAGGCCAGGAGATCGCGCCGGCCGCACAACGAGGCGCGGTCCGTCTTCGTCGGCGAGATCATCAACGCGCTGACCCGCCAGGTGGCCGGCCGGCTCCGGGAGAGCATCCGGGAAACCGACGCCATGGTCGCGGAGATACTCGGCGAGGAAGGGCCGCCTGATCGCAGCCTGCTCGATGAGATCAGCGTGGACGACATCCGGCGTGAATTGCGCGGCGACCCCGAGGTCCGGGCCGTGGCCGGCCGGCTGTGGCCGCACCTGACCCCGCAGCGGCTGCTTTCCGATCTGTTCTCCTCTCCCGCCCGCCTTGGCCGGGCGGCGCGCCGGCTTACCGAGACCGACCGCGCCCTGCTGGTGCGCGATCGCGATGGCGGCTGGACGGCGGCCGATATTCCGCTGCTCGACGAGGCGGCGGAGCTGCTTGGCGAGGATAACCGGGCGCAGCGCGCCCGGGCCGAACGGGAGCGCAGGGAAGGGGTCGAGTACGCCGGGGGGGTGGTCGATATTCTCTCCCGCGACCTGCAGGACCCGGAGGTGCTGCTGGCCTCCGACCTGATCGACGCCCAGCGCCTGGCCGAGCGGCACGCCGAGGAGGAGTACCTGACGACGGCGGAGCGGGCCGCAGCTGACCGGACCTGGGCATTCGGGCATGTCATCGTGGACGAGGCGCAGGAGCTCTCGGAGATGGCCTGGCGGATGCTGATGCGGCGCTGCCCCACCCGGTCCATGACGCTGGTCGGCGACGTGGCGCAGACCGGCGATCCGGCCGGCACGTCTTCGTGGGCCGACGTGCTCGAGCCGTACCTGCAGAAGCGGTGGCGGCTGGAACGGCTGACCGTCAACTACCGGACGCCCGCCGAGATCATGGCCGTGGCGGCGGACGTGGCGGCCGCGATCGGCCCGCTCGCCGAGTCTGACCTGCCGCGGTCGGTCCGGGAATCCGGATTCCAGCCGTGGCACCTGCAGATCGACCCGAGCGAGCTGGACAGGCGGGTGGCCGAGGTCGCGCAGCGCGAGGCTGCCGCGGTGGGCGACGGCCGGGTGGCGGTGATCGTGCCCGCGGCGCGGCTGGGCGAGCTGGGCGGCGCGGTCCGCGCCGCCGTGCCGGGTTCGTCCGCCGGCGCTGATGCCGAGCTCGAGAACACGGTCGTGGTGCTCAGCGTGCGGCAGGCCAAGGGGCTGGAATTCGATTCGGTGATCATCGCGGAACCCGGCCAGATCCTGGCCGAGTCGCCGCGCGGGCGCAGCGATCTCTATGTGGCCCTGACCAGGACGACCCAGCGCCTGGGCGTGGTGCACGGCGGCGAGCTGCCGGAGATCCTGGGCCGGCTGCGGCCGGCGCCCCCGTGCGGGTGAGCGAGGGGCTGACGATGGACCTGGGCATCATCCGGGCGGACGAGCGCTCCGCCCCGTTCTTCGAGGCGGCGGCGCGGGACGTTCTGCTGATCAAGCGCTGCGCCCGCTGCGACCGGTGGCTTGACCCGGGGGCGACCGGCTGCCCCGGGTGCGGCGACACCGATCCGCGGTGGGAGCCGGCCGCAGGCCGCGGCTGCCTGGTCAGCTGGGCGGTGCTGCCCGCCGGGGAGCGCGGCCCGGCCGATCCGCCGCAGGCACCTGTTGCGCCCAGCGTGCTCGCGCTGGTGGAACTCGACGAAGGGCCGTGGCTGCGCACCCGGCTGGAGGGCGCGGACGGGGCAGGCGGCCTGGTACCGCGGGCCGGACTTCGGGTGATCGCCCACTTCGTGCACCCGGCCGAGGGCGAGAGCTATCCCGTCTTCCGCCCGGCGGCGGGTTAGCGGGCCGCGGGGGCGCCGGGTGGCGGCGGCGCGCCGGGTGCTCTAGTACCGGGTAACGGGATGAGGATCGCTGCCCGATGACGACGCGGCCACCGGCCCGGCCCGGCCTTCGTCCCGGTTTTCGGTCTGGCCGAACCGGGCGAGCTGGACCGCGCTGATCACCGCCAGGATGAACCCGGCGATGGCCAGGCCGGCCAGTCCGGGCCTGGTCTTGTCGCCGAGCAGCAGGATCCCGACGGCCGCGGGAGGCACCGTCTCCACCAGGACGACGGCGGCGACGGCCACCGTCACGCTGCCGCCCTCGAGCGCCGACGCGTAGAACAGGAAGGACACGATCCCGGCCGCGGCGAGCGCGTAGGCGGCAGGATCCCGGACCAGGGCGGCGGGCGAGTACCCGGTCAGCACCCGCGCCGCGACCGCCAGCACCCCGTAGCCGAGTCCGGCCGTGGCGCCGAGCAGCGGCGTCCTGGCTGGCCCGGGCAGCCGGGCGACGGCCAGGCCGATCATGCCGATGCCTGCCACGGCCACGATGAGCGCCAGCTTGAAGGTGTTCCCCACGGTGGCCGCGCCCTCGGCTCCCGCTGAGGTGCCGAGCAGGCCGACGCCGACGACGACCCCGCCGACCGCCAGCCACTCACGCCAGCCGAGTACCGCTCCCATCAGCCAGGTGGCGCACACGGCGGTGACCGCCAGGTTGGCGGCGATCATCGCCTGCACGGCGAACAGCGGCAGCCGGTGCAGCGCGATGAGCTGAGCGATGAACCCCAGGATGTCCAGGCCGAGGCTGACCAGGAACCGCCACTGGTGGAGCATGCGGACGACCAGGCCGGGATCGACCGCGGCGAATGCGCCGCCGCCCTGGGTACCAGGGGGCCGGCTCGCGGCCCGGACGGCCACGGCCTGCATGGCCGAAGCCACGCCGTAGAACAGCGGCGCCACCACCGCGGCTATCAGACTCGCTAGCACCTCTCTGACCTTACGTTCAGTTTGTACTCAGCCAGCATCCAGCCTGGAGCTGTAATAGCCTCACCGGGACAACAGATCGCGTGTCCCGAAGATTCCGGCGAGCTCGGCCCGCGCCTGCTCCGGGGCGGTGAACCGGATGGCTCGCATGCCCATCGCGAGAGCGGCTGTGACGTTCTCCTCGTGGTCGTCGATCAAGACCACCTCCCCGGCGGGCGCGCCCAGCCGGTCGAGCGCCTGGCTGAAGCAGCCCGGGTCGGGTTTGCCCGCCTTGAGGTCGCAGCTGAAGAGCAGGTGCTCGAACTGCCCGGCCACCGGCATCCGCGCGATGACCTCGGCGCACTCGGCCGGCTGGTTGGAGAGCATCGCCAGCCGTTTCCCGGCTGCACCCAGATCCCGGATCAGCCGGACGGTGCCGTCGATCAGATGGCTCCAGCTGGCGATGTCCAGCCTGACAAGTTCTTCTATCTGAGCGCCGGTGAAGGAGCGGCCGAGGCGGCCGGCGACGTCCTGCCAGAACGTCTCCGCGGTGAGTTCCCCGATGTCGTAGGCGAACCGGGGCGGCCAGTACGCGGTCCTGAACTCGGCCACGCTCACCCCGGCGGCAGCGGCGAGGGCGGCCACGTCCGCCGCGGGCTGGTGCGTGCCGATGACGCCGCCGAAGTCGAACACCACCCAGGACATGCTGGCCCTTCCCGCCGGATGAGCGTGAAATGGTTTCCTCACCCGCGACCCAGTCTGCCACTGCCCTCTGCCAGAACCGGCCGCCGAGCAAGCCGCCAACGGCCCGGGGAGGCACCGGATGCGCGTTACCGCGGGCCGGCGGCAGGCTCGCCGCCGGGTGTCCGGATTCTCCCGCGATGCCGGCCGGCCAGGCCGGGGCCGAGGCGGAAAAAACGTTGCCCGGGGTTGGCCGGTACACCACGATGGCCTGATGACATGGACCGCACCTGAGGTGTCGCGTACCGAGCCGCCGGCGATCGCGGGCGAGCCGGCCGCGCTGGAGGCCTGGCTGGACTACCACCGCGAGACGCTGCTGTACAAGTGCCAGGGACTGTCCGGCGAGCAGCTGGTCCGGCGGACCGCCGCCCCGTCGTCGCTGACGCTGCTCGGCCTGGTCAGGCACATGGCCGAGGTGGAGCGCGCGTGGTTCAGGCGCCGGTTCGCCGGCCAGGCCGAGCTGGGCTACCTGTACTGCTCCGAGGCGATGCCCGACGGTGATTTCGACCTCGCCGAGGCCGACGGCGCGGAGGCCGACTTCGCGACGTTCGCCGAGGAGTGCGCGCTGTCCCGGCGGGCCGCCGAAGGACGGTCGCTGGACGAGACGTTCAAGCATCCGGCGCAGGGCGAAACGGACCTGCGCTGGGTCTACATTCACATGATCGAGGAGTACGCGCGGCACAACGGTCACGCCGACATCCTCCGGGAGCAGATCGACGGCGTGACCGGCGACTGACCGGGGCGGGGCGGACCCCGGGGCGGTCAGACGCCGGCCGCCTGCATGCCGCGCAGCTCGTGCTTGAGCTCCCGGATCTCGTCGCGCAGCCGGGCGGCGATCTCGAACTGCAGTTCCGCCGCGGCGGTGTGCATCTGCTCGGTGAGCTGGCCGATGAGCTCCACCAGGTCCCGGCGGGCCTCGCTCTGATCGGCCGCCGCCTCGCCGGCCGGGCTGCCCGGGCCGGCCTGCGCGCCGCCCGCGGTGCGCGCCCGCGCCCGGGACGACAGCCCGGGCACCGGGCTCTTGCCCCGGCTCTGCTGCCGGCCGCCGCCGCCGAGCAGCTGCTCGGTGTCCGCGTCCTCTCGCATCAGCTGGTCCAGGATGTCGGCGATCCGCTTGCGCAGCGGCATCGGGTCGATCCCGCGGGCGGTGTTGTAGGCGACCTGCTTGTCCCGCCGCCGGTTTGTCTCGTCGATCGCGCGCTGCATCGACGGGGTGACCACGTCCGCGTACATGTGCACCTGGCCGGAGACGTTCCGCGCCGCCCGGCCGATCGTCTGGATGAGCGACGTCCCGGAGCGCAGGAAGCCCTCCTTGTCCGCGTCCAGGATCGACACCAGCGACACCTCGGGCAGGTCGAGTCCCTCCCGGAGCAGGTTGATCCCGACCAGCACGTCGTACTGGCCGACCCGCAGCTCGCGGAGCAGCTCCACCCGGCGCAGCGTGTCCACCTCGCTGTGCAGGTAGCGGGCCCGGACGCCGAGCTCGAGCAGGTAGTCGGTGAGGTCCTCGGCCATCTTCTTGGTCAGCGTCGTGACCAGAACCCGCTCGCTGCGCTCGGCCCGCTCCCTGATCTCGTGCACCAGGTCGTCGATCTGGCCCTTGGTCTGCTTGACGATGACCTGGGGATCGACCAGCCCGGTCGGCCTGATCACCTGCTCGACCACGTCGCCGCCGACCCGCTGCAGCTCGTACGGGCCCGGCGTGGCGGACAGGTAGATGGTCTGCCCGATGCGCTCGCCGAACTCGTCCCAGGTCAGCGGGCGGTTGTCGATCGCGCTCGGCAGCCGGAAGCCGTGTTCGACCAGGGCCCGCTTGCGGGACACGTCGCCCTCGTACATGGCCCCGATCTGCGGCACCGTGTTGTGCGACTCGTCGATCACGAGCAGGAAGTCCTCGGGGAAGTAGTCGAGCAGCGTGTTGGGCGGGCTGCCGGCCTCGCGGCCGTCGATGTGCCGCGAGTAGTTCTCGATCCCCGCGCAGCTGCCGATCTGGCGCAGCATCTCGATGTCATAGGTGGTGCGCATGCGCAGCCGCTGGGCTTCGAGCAGCTTGCCCTGGCGTTCCAGCTCGGCCAGCCGCTGGCCCAGCTCGGCCTCGATGCCGGCGATCGCCCGCTCCATCCGCTCCGGGCCCGCGACATAGTGCGAGGCCGGGAACAGGTGAACTTCCTGGTCCTCGGTGACCACCTCGCCGGTGAGCGGGTGCAGCGTCATGAGCCGCTCGATCTCGTCGCCGAACATCTCGATCCGGACCGCGAGTTCCTCGTAGACCGGGATGACCTCGATCGTGTCGCCGCGCACCCGGAACGTGCCGCGGGTGAAGGCGACGTCGTTGCGGGTGTAATGCATGCCGACCAGCCGGCGCAGCAGCGCGTCCCGCTCGATCGTGTCGCCCACCTTGAGCGTGACCATCCGGTCCACGTACTCCTGCGGCGTGCCGAGGCCGTAGATGCAGGACACCGACGCGACCACGATCGTGTCCCGCCGGGTGAGCAGCGAGTTGGTGGCCGAATGCCGCAGCCGTTCCACCTCGTCGTTGATCGAGGAGTCCTTCTCGATGTAGGTGTCGGTCTGCGGGATGTACGCCTCGGGCTGGTAGTAGTCGTAGTAGGAGACGAAGTACTCGACCGCGTTGTGCGGCAGCATCTCGCGCAGCTCGTTGGCGAACTGGGCGGCGAGCGTCTTGTTCGGCAGCATGACCAGGGTCGGCCGCTGCAGCCGCTCGGCCAGCCAGGCGATCGTCGCGGTCTTGCCGGTGCCGGTGGCCCCGAGCAGCACGGTGTCCTGCTCCCCGGCCCGGATCCGCCGTTCCATCTCGGCGATGGCCTGCGGCTGGTCGCCCGCCGGGACCATGTCCGTGATCACCTCGAACGGCGCGACCTTGCGCTGAAGGTCGGTCACCGGGCGCATGAAGGCCCTCCTTGCTCCGCTGGAGCAGCATCGCGCTGCATCATCACTGACCCACTGTAGGCCGGGGCGCCGACAGAACACGGCGCTGCGGCCCGCCTCCGGCTACCCCTCAGGTAACAGCGCGGCCAGGGCCCCGGGGATTCCCGAGGCCGGCGTTCGCGGGCGATTCGCGGCCATGCCGGCGATGGCAGTGGCCGGCCCGCCGGTCAGGCGGCGCGGCGGCTGAGCTCGGCCCACAGGTCCGCTACCTGCCGGTCCAGCTCGGCCAGCGAGCCGGAGTTGTCCACCACCAGGTCGGCGATGGCCAGCCGGTCTTCGCGGCTGGCCTGAGCGTCCAGCCGCGCCCGGGCCTGGTCCGGCGGCAGGCCCCGCAGCCGGGTCAGCCGGTCCAGCTGGACCTCGGACGGCACGTCCACCACCACCACCACGTCGTACCGTCCGGCCAGGCCATTCTCGGCGAGCAGCGGCACGTCATGGACCACCACCGAGCCTGGCGGGGCTGACTGCTCGAGCTGGAGCATCCGTTCGGATACCAACGGGTGGACGATCGCGTTTAGCCTGGCCCGCAGCCCGGGGTCGGAAAAGACGATCTCGCCCAGCCGGGCCCGGTCCAGGCTCCCGGCCGGGGCGATGACGGACGGGCCGAACGCCGCGGTGATCTCAGCCAGGCCGGGCGTGCCGGGGGCAACGACCTCGCGGGCGACCGCGTCCGCGTCGATGAGCACCGCGCCGAGCTCGGCGAGGCGCCGCGACACCTCACTCTTGCCGGCGGCGATCCCGCCGGTGAGCCCGACCCTCACCCGCGCCGGGCGGGACGGGTCAGTCCTGCCCGCCGGACAGCTTGTCGCGCAGCGCCGCCAGCGCCTCGTCAGAAGCCAGCGCGCCGGTAGCGCCGCCGTCGTCGTCGGACTCGGGCGGCGGCGGCACCGCGGCATCGCCGGCGTCGCCCTCGTCGTCGCCCTTGCGCGACTCCTCCACCTGGCGGCGGTGCGCCTCGAACCTTGACCGGGCCTGGGCGTACTGGCGCTCCCACTCCTCGCGCTGCTTGTCGTACCCCTCGAGCCACTCGCCGGTCTCGGCGTCGAAGCCCTCCGGGTAGACGTACTCGCCCTGCTCGTCGTAGGTGGCGGGCATGCCGTACAGGGTCGGGTCGAACTCGTCGCCGACCGCCTCGCCGATGGTGCCCTCGTTGGCCTGCTTCAGCGACAGGCTGATCCGCCGCCGGTCCAGGTCGATGTCGATGATCTTGACGAAGATCTCGTCGCCGACCTGGACGACCTGCTCGGGAATCTCCACGTGCCGGTCGGCCAGCTCGGAGATGTGCACCAGCCCCTCGATGCCCTCCTCGACCCGGACGAACGCGCCGAACGGAACGAGCTTGGTGACCCGCCCCGGGACGACCTGGCCGATCTGGTGGGTGCGGGCGAACTGCTGCCAGGGGTCTTCCTGGGTGGACTTGAGCGACAGCGAGACCCGCTCGCGGTCCATGTCCACGTCGAGCACCTCGACCGTGACCTCCTGGCCGACCTCGACGACCTCACCCGGGTGGTCGATGTGCTTCCAGGACAGCTCCGAGACGTGCACCAGCCCGTCCACCCCGCCCAGGTCGACGAACGCGCCGAAGTTGACGATGGAGGACACCTGGCCCTTGCGGATCTGGCCCTTCTGCAGCGTGTTGAGGAAGTTGTGCCGCACCTCGGACTGGGTCTGCTCCAGCCAGGCCCGGCGGGACAGCACCACGTTGTTGCGGTTCTTGTCCAGCTCGATGATCTTGGCTTCGATCTCCCGGCCGACATACGGCTGCAGGTCGCGCACCCGGCGCATCTCCACCAGCGAGGCGGGCAGGAAGCCGCGCAGCCCGATGTCGAGGATCAGGCCGCCCTTGACCACCTCGATCACGGTGCCGTTGACGACGCCGTCCTCCTCCTTGATCTTCTCGATCGTGCCCCAGGCGCGCTCGTACTGGGCGCGCTTCTTGGACAGGATCAGCCGGCCCTCCTTGTCCTCCTTCTGCAGGACCAGAGCCTCGATGTGCTCGCCGGTCTTCACCACGTCGTTGGGATCGACGTCGTGCTTGATCGACAGCTCGCGGGACGGGATGACGCCTTCGGTCTTGTAGCCGATGTCGAGCAAAACCTCGTCACGATCGACCTTGACGACGGTGCCTTCGACGATGTCGCCGTCATTGAAGTACTTGATGGTCTCGTCGATCGCGGCGAGGAAGGCTTCCTCGGACCCGATGTCGTTGACCGCTACCTTGGGGGTCGAGGTTGCCTCTGTGCTGCTCGTCATGTGTGGGTCGGCTCCGAATGCGGACATAGTTGGTGGATGCGCCCCGAACCCCCGCGCATCCGCCACAAGGGGGCCAGAAAGCCTTGCGGGGCCAGGGTCTGGACATTCCGCGACCGGTATTCCCGGCCGGAACCTGCCCGGTGACCGCCGCAGGGAGTCAGCCGACCACGGCGGACGCACGAGGACACAGCGCAGCGATCAGCATATGAGAGCAATGCCGGAGGGTCAATCGGAGCCGAGGTTGCAGGTAGGACACGACTAGTGGCCCGCCTCGGCCCAGCTCCGGCCGGTGCCGAGCGAAACCTCCAGCGGGATGGTCATCTCGAACGCCCTGCCCATGGCCCCGCGGACCAGCTCCGACAGCTGGCCGAGCTCGCCCGGGGCCACCTCGAAGATCAGCTCGTCGTGTACCTGGAGCAGCATCCGGGAGCCGAGGCCGCCCGCCCGCAGCTCGGCGTCCACCGCGAGCATGGCGATCTTGATGATGTCGGCGGCCGATCCCTGGATCGGCGCGTTCAGCGCCATCCGCTCGGCCATCTCGCGGCGCTGCCGGTTATCGGAGGACAGGTCAGGCAGGTACCGGCGCCGGCCCATGATGGTCTGCGTGTAGCCGTCCATCCGGGCCTGCGCGACGATCTCCTGCAGGTAGTCCCGCACGCCGCCGAACTCCCCGAAGTATTCCTCCATCAGGCCGCGCGCCTCGTCCGGGGTGATCCGCAGCTGCTGGGAGAGCCCGAACGCGGACAGGCCGTAGGCCAGCCCGTAGTTCATCGCCTTGATCTTGCTGCGCTGCTCGACGGTCACCTCGCCGGGCGGCACGCCGAACACCCGCGAGGCGGTGGTGGCGTGGAAGTCGTGCCCGGAGCCGAACGCTGCGGCCAGCGCCTCGTCGCCGGACAGGTGAGCCATGATGCGCAGCTCGATCTGGCTGTAGTCGGCGGTGAGCAGGCACTCGTAGCCGGGGCCGACGATGAAGCCCTCACGGATCTTGCGGCCTTCCTCGGTGCGGATCGGGATGTTCTGCAGGTTCGGGTCCACCGAGGAGAGCCGGCCGGTGGCCGCGATCGTCTGGTTGTACGTCGTGTGGATCCGGCCGTCCTCGCCAGCCATCGGGATCAGCGAGTCCACCACGCTCTTCAGCCTGGCCACGTCCCTGTGCCGCAGCAGGTGCGCCAGCACCGGATGCTCGGTCTGCGCGAGCAGCCAGGTCAGCGCCTCCGAATCGGTGGTGTACCCGGTCTTGATGCGCTTGGTCTTGGGCAGCCCGAGCTCAGTGAACAGCACCTCCTGCAGCTGCTTGGGCGAGCCGAGGTTGAACTCGCGGCCGACCGCCGCGTACGCGGCCTGCTCGGCCGACTTCACCTCGCCGCCCAGGCTCGCCGACATCGCCGCGAAGTGGTCGGTGTCGGCGGCGATCCCGGTTCGCTCCATCCGCGCCAGCACCGCGACCAGCGGCAGTTCCACGTCGTGCAGCAGCGCCGTCGCGCCCCGGCGCTCCAGGTCATCGTCCAGCGCGTCGGCCAGGTCAGCGGTGGCCCGGGCCCGCAGCGCCAGCGCGGCCCGGGCGGCGGCCTCGGGATCCTCCTCGCCGTCTTCGCCGATGCCGTCCAGGGTGAGCTGCCCGGTGGGGGCGTCGTCGCGCAGCTCCCGGCCCAGGTAGCGCAGCACCAGGTCGGCCATGTCGAAGGCACGCTGGCCGGGCAGCGCCAGGTAGGCGGCCAGGGCGGTGTCGCTGGTCAGGCCCTGGAGCTCCAGGCCGCGCGCGGCCAGCGCGTGCATCGGGCCCTTGGCGTCGTGCACCGCCTTGGGCACGTCAGGATGGGCAAGCCAGGCGGCGAGGGCGCGCTCGTCGGCCTCGGCCAGCTCCTCCGGGTCGATGAACGCGCACTCGCCGTCGGGCGCCGCGATCGCCAGGCCGGTCAGCGTGCCGGTGCCTCGTCCCCAGCTGCCGGACATCGCCAGCCCGGACCGCCGGGGGCCCGCGGCGTGCTCGTCCAGCCAGCCGCCTACCTCGTCAGCTCCGGGCGCGGCGACCGCTATCTCGAAGCCGTCGCGCGGCTGGCCGGCCTGGCTCGCGTCCGCGGCCGGGACCGCGCCGATCCCGTTCGGCAGGGTCTCGACCAGCCTCTCCCGCAGCACGCGGAACTGCAGCGTGTCGAAAAGCTGGTGGATGGCGTCCCGGTCCCACGGCCGGGGCAGCAGGTCGGCGGGCCCGCATTCCAGCGGCACGTCCTTGGCCAGCTCGGTGAGCTGGCGGTTGCGCAGCACGTTGCCCAGGTGCTCGCGGAGCGCGTCGCCGGCCTTTCCCTTGACCTCGTCAATCCGGTCCACCAGCTCGCCGAGCGAGCCGAATTCCGCTATCCACCTGGTCGCCGTCTTCTCGCCGACCCCGGGGATGTTGGGCAGGTTGTCGCTGGGATCGCCTCGTATCGCCGCGAAGTCCGGGTACTGCTCCGGCGTCAGGCCGTATTTTTCCCGAACGGCCTCGGGCGTGAACCGCGTCATCTCGCTGATCCCGCGCCGCGTCATCAGCACCGTCACGTCGCCGGATACCAGCTGCAGCACGTCACGGTCGCCGCTGACGATGAGCACGTCCATGTCCTGCCCGGCCGCCTGCGTGGCCAGCGTGGCGATGATGTCGTCGGCTTCGAAGCCGGGCTTGGAGAGCCGCTGGACGCCCAGCACGTCGAGTACCTCGAAGATGAGGCTGAGCTGGCTGCGGAAGTCGGCCGGCGTCTCCCGCCGGTTCGCCTTGTATTCCACGAACTGCTCGTGCCGGAACGTCGGCTCGCCGCGGTCGAAGGCCACGGCGACGTGCGTGGGCCGCTCGTCGCGGAGCACGTTGATGAGCATCGCGGTGAACCCGTACACCGCGTTGGTCGGCTGGCCGGTGGTGGTGGAGAAGTTCTCCGCGGGCAGCGCGAAGAAAGCCCGGTAGGCCAGGGAATGCCCGTCCACCAGCAGCAGCAGATCCCGCTTCTCCTGGTCGCCCGGCCGGCCCGCCGCCCCCGGAGCTGCCTGCTGGGTGTCCTTCGTCGCCACAAGGAAATCCTATGTGGCTGGTGCCCCGCGCGCGGGGCTGTACGCCTCCTCCCGGCCGCGCCGCCGCCTGCTTCCCGCTCAGCCGGGGACGCGCGCCTAAGCTTCCGTTACCGAACGCACGCGGCACGCAGCTGGAGGATCGGGTGGACCAGGATTCCGAACGTCAGATGATCGACTCGTTCAACGCGCTGGGACGCGACACGCTGGTCGAGCGGATGGGCATCGAGGTTCTCGAGGCTTCGGCGGAGCGGGTGGTCGGGACGATGCCGGTGGCGGGTAACACCCAGCCCTACGGCCTGCTGCACGGCGGCGCGTCCTGCGTGCTCGCCGAGACGCTCGGCTCGCTGGGTGCCGCCCTGCACGCCGGGCCGGACCGGGCCACCATCGGCATCGAGATCGGCGCCACGCATCACAGCGCGGCCCGGGCCGGCCGGGTGACCGGCGTAGCCACGCTGCTGCACGGCGGCCGGACGCTGGCCTGCTATGAGGTCGTGATCACCGGCGAGGACGGGCGCCGGGTGTGCACCTCAAGGCTGACCTGCCTGTTCCGTGACGGCGTGCCGGGGTCCTAGATTCCGCCGGTCAGGCAGACCTTTACCGCCTGACGTGCGGTGATGGCCGTCCCTTTTGCGCGGGAGGCCGGCGCATCGCTACGGTTGACCAGAAGGGCCCGGGGGTAGCCGAGTAGAGAACGTGTTGACCGGGGAAGGCCGACATGGCACCAAAGGCCCCCCGGGCTCCTCTTCTGACTGATAACGCCAGTTTGCCGCCCATATCGGGCTAATCGGCTGGCGGTGCCGTCGGCCCGCCCGCGCCATCCTCCGGGCCGGCGGTCACGGCCCGGTCGAGCACCGCCTGGGCGACCTCGCCCATGCTGACCCGGCGGTCCATCGACGTCTTCTGGATCCAGCGGAACGCTTCCGGCTCGCTGAGCCCGTGCTCGGACTGCAGCAGACCTTTGGCCCGGTCGAGGAGCTTGCGGACCTCCAGCCGGTCACGCAGCGTGTTCACCTCGGTTTCGAGGGCGCGGGCTTCCTGGAACCGGCTGACGGCCATCTCGATGGCCGGGACGAGATCGGCCTTGGTGAACGGCTTGACCAGGTAGGCCATGGCGCCGGCGTCGCGGGCCCGCTCGACCAGGTCGCGCTGGGAGAATGCGGTGAGGATGACCACGGGCGCGATCCGCTGCTCGGCGATCTGTTCCGCGGCGGACAGGCCGTCGAGTACGGGCATCTTGACGTCCAGGATGACCAGGTCGGGACGCAGGCCGACCGCCAGCTTGACCGCCGTCTCGCCGTCGCCCGCCTCGCCGGCGACCTCGTAGTCCTCTTCCTCGAGCATCTCCTTGAGGTCGAGCCGGATCAGCGCCTCGTCTTCGGCGATCACGACGCGGAACGGGGTCTTAGCCACCCCAGGAGCCTACCCTGATCAGGCAGATTGCGTTCAAGGCGATGGGCCTCAGTACTTCGGGCCGACGAATTCGTCAAGCCGGGCGACCGCGCTGCGCCGTGCGACGGAGATCGTGGTGGGCTTTGAGAAGCGCCATGCCACACCCAGCCGGTCCAGCACTTCGCCGCAGAGCCGCAAGATGTTGACAGAGTGATTGTCGAAAAAATAGCGCGGGTATTCGTACCAGTGCTCGCCATCGGTCAGCCGTCTCCGGACTCTGTTGACGGAACGGCATCCGTCGGAATGCAGCAAGCCCCGGGCAAACTCGCCTGAGTATTTCGTCACGATTTCCTGCTGCCATGGTTCGAGTGCGATTTTGCGCTCGTGTTTCCTGCCCGGCCCATGTTGCGGGAACAGGCACGGCCGGTGCTTGCACACGCTCGTTACGTATGTGCAGGCAACTCCGCGCCGCGACCTGAGGAACACGCTGGACGAAGGCATCACGCGCGTCGTCGCCTGTCTCGCTTCCTGCAGCAATCCAGGCCAGGCATCGGCGCACGCAAGAGACAGGACGTAGGTTTTCGTTGTGCGTACGATGTGCCCGTCACCGAGATAGAGGCCCAGCAGGTAGGAATAGGCGGATTGATCGAGGGACTGGCCATGACAGCGCGGGCACTTCGGTGGCTCCCGGCGGCCCGAACCGTCTGTACTGCGCCGATCTCCGCTCCGCCAGTGCCGAATGGATCGGACGGATACGCCGCAGATCTCCGCGTTCTCCCGGTCGAGAATGCCGGCGCTGGAAAGCGTCAGGGCAAGGTCAACGGTGGTGCGTGAGTACATGCAACCATTGTGGCGCCTGCTACTGACACTTCTCCACGGATTCAAAAAGTGGTGCCCCGGGTGGGATTCGAACCCACACTGTATGCTGTTTGAGAGCATCGCCTCTGCCCTTGGGCTACCGGGGCATAACTCTTTAGCTGCCGAGCATTTTACGAGTGAAGCCGACTGGATGCCAATCTATCTGGTTTGGCGCGCGGGCAGGATGACTCACCGAGGCCCGGGAGAGCGGCGGTCAGCCGGACGCGATGTGCAGGCTGGCTGGGGTGTTCTGGAAACGGCCCAGGTCAGCGGCCTCGGCCTCGAGCCCGGGAAGCGCGGCCGGGTCGATGGCCTCGAACGGCTCGACGGTAACCACGGTCCGGGCGCCCGTGCGCTGCTGCCGCCACGTGCCTGCGACCCGGCCGTTGACCAGCACCGCGGCCCGCACCCATCCCCCGCCCGCCTGGATCCGCCGGGCGAAGCGCGGCGGCAGGATCATGTCCCTGCTCCGGTATCCGAGCAGGTACTCATCGAAGTGCGGCAGGAGCCGCACGGATGGCGCCGTGTCGCCGGGGCCGGGGAGGTCCGCGGCGGAAAGCATCCAGGCTTGCTCACCCGCCGCTTCTACCTCTTCCAGCTCGCCCGCGACGAGTTCGAAGCCCCGCCGGGCCCGGCCGAGCTGCAGGCCCGACCAGTGGGCAAAATCGCGGGGGGCGGCCGGGCCGTGCGCGGCCGCGTATCGCCGGGCGAGCTCGGCCAGCGCTTCGTCGGGCTCGACCGCAGCGTGCTCGCCTGCCCAGTCCGCGAGCACCACGTACGTGGGCTCGTCGTCGCCGTGGTCTGGCCCGCGGCAGATCACGCCCTGCCGGGCGGCGTAGCCGATCAGGTGCGCGGGGGCCTGGCTCTTCGCATCCACGGCCACTCCCCGGGCGGCTAGCTCGGCGACCAGAGCGGCCCGGGTGAGCGGGCCGCGCTCGGACAGTATCTCCGCGATCGCCGGTAGCGCGCGGGCGAGCAGGCCCGCATCCAGGCCGAGCTGTCGTTGCCTGGCGTTCAGCACGCCCGCCGGCGGCCGGAACAGGTTGACTATCCAGCCCACGTCCGGCCGGGCCAGCATCTGCAGCGTCCCGCGCATCGCCCAGGTTCGCACGACCGACCGCGTCACGTTGCAGGCTTCGGTTACCGCCGCCGCGTCGATGCCTCGCCCTCGGGGCCGCACGGCCAGCCTGGCGTCCCGGGTGCTCTGCGCCTGCATGGCCCCCAGCCGGCGCACCACCTCGGCCACCTCAGCCGCCCGCGGCCCGGTCAGCTGCTGCGACCGCAGCCGCAGCCGCAGCACCTCGTCGGGAGTCAGCGAACAGACCATGACCCCACAACGTAACGTGCTGCGGGCGGCTGGCCGCTGACCTTCCCGCTGCTCCGGCCCGGTGCCCGCGGCCGGCCCGGCGGGACCCGGCGGTGCGCCTCCGCGCAGGGGTTGTCGATGGCACATCGCCGACGCTGTGGGGTCGGCGATGTGCCATCGACCTTGGCCGATCGGGCTACGGGACAGCGAATCTCCGCGCACGGCCCAGTCAGCGATGCGGATGAGATGATGTGCGCTGCGGACACGGGGCGACCGGGCCGGAAGCGAAAGAGGACGTGCATGCGCATCGGGATCAAGACCAGGCCGGAGCACCAGACGTGGGCGGAGATCCGGGACGTGTGGGTGGCGGCCGATGAAATCGACGTGTTCGAGTCGGCGTGGAACTGGGACCACTTCTACCCGCTGTCGGGTGATCTGGCCGGGCCGAACCTCGAAGGCTGGACCATGCTCGCCGCCCTCGCGCAGGCCACGTCCCGGATCCGGATCGGCTGCCAGGTGACCGGGATGATCTACCGGCATCCCGCGGTGCTCGCGAACATGGCGGCGACGGTGGACATCATCTCCGCCGGACGTCTGGAACTGGGCCTGGGGGCCGGCTGGAACCAGCAGGAGTGTGACGCCTATGGCATCGAGCTGCCGCCGCTGCGCGAACGCTTCGACCGCTTCGACGAGGGCGTGCAGGCCATCGTCGGCCTGCTCAGCCAGCCAACTACGACGCTGCACGGCCGGTATGTCACGCTCACTGACGCTCGTTGCGAGCCCAAGCCCGTGCAGCGGCCACACCCGCCGATCACGATCGGGGGAAGGGGACCCACGCGTACGCTGCGGGCGGTGGCCCGCTGGGCGCAGCAGTGGAACGCGATCATGGTGGATCCCGGCCAGTACCGCGAGCTCAAGGAGATCCTGTTTACCCGGTGTGCTGAGGTCGGCCGCGATCCCGCGGAGATCACCTGCTCCACCAACGTCCACGTGGACCCTGACGAGGGCGTCCAGGCGGCGGCGGACCAGGCGGCCGGCTATCAGGAGGCTGGCGCGGACCTCGTCATCATGAACCTGCCGTACCGGCCCGAGCCGCGCATGCTCGGCGAGCTCGCCGAGGCGCTGCGGCCGCTGACCTGAACTCCGGTCAGGCCGATCCGCCCCACAGCTGCGCGGAGGCGATCCGGGCGCCCTCGGCCTGCGCGCGGAACTTCGCCCAGGTGACGGTGGGGACCACCACGTCCATCCCGGCGATTGTCCCGAAGCCGCAGTCGGTGCCGGCCATCACGTTCTCCCGGCCCACCACCCCGGCGTAGCGGATCAGCCGGTCCGCTACCACCTCGGGATGCTCGACCACGTTCGTGGTCGAGTCGAGAACGCCCGGTATCACGTACTTGCCGTCCGGCAGCCTGGTCTCCTGGAAGACCTTCCACTCGTGCGCGTGGCGGCCGTTGGCGGACATCAGCATCATGCCCGCCGGCTTGGCCTTCAGCACGATGTCGATGATGTCTTTGAGTTCGACGTCCGTGGTCCGCGGCATCTCGCCGTTGCCCCAGCAGATGTGGATGCGCGCGGACTCCGCCGGGATGTTCGCGAGCGCGTGGTTGAGCGCTGCCACGTTCATCTCCATCTGCCGGCGGAAGTTCTCCAGCGAGCCGGCGCCCGGCGCGGTCATGGCCAGGTCGGGGCAGTCAAGCTGCAGCACGAACCCCGCGCGGTGGATCGCCTCGTACTCCTCCCGCATCGCCTCGGCCAGCGCGCCCAGGTACTCCTCCTGGCTGGCGTAGTACCGGTTCGGCGAGAAGACGGCGATCACGCCCGGCGAGGCGGAACTCATGAACGTGCCGGCCGGCTGGACGCCCGCCAGGGCCGCCTTGAGGTTATCGATGTCGGTCTGCACGGCATCCTGCCCCGTGTAGGCCACCGGGCCGTCGCACGAGGTGAACTTGATCTTCGCCACGGAGGCCATGGTCCCGGCCAGCTTCTCGGCGAAGTCCGGGAAGTCCTCCAGGCCCATCACCGCCGTCGCGACCTCCTCGATCGAGCCCTCCCCGCCGAGGCCGGTCAGCCGGTCCTTGACGTAGGTCGCGTAGCTGGGCTTGCTCATCTCGCCGTCGTTCAGCACGTTGACGCCCGCGTCCGCCTGCCGCTGCACGGTTTCCCGCACTGCCGCCCGGACCTCGGCCTGGAACCGCCCGGCGTCCGCCGGCTGGCCCGCCTCCTGGGCCAGCACCAGGGGCAGGAACTCGGCCGGCCGCGGCAGGCTGCCGGAGTGGGTGGTCAGGATCCGTCCCGGAGCAGCGTGCATCGGAGCCCTCCAGCCTCGCCAGGCGTAGTCTTCCCACCGCGCAACGTAGCACCACAGAGCGCAGCCGCGCCTCGCGGCCGGCGCAGATGCGGGAGCGCGCCACCCGGGCGGCGTAGGGTCGGGTGTCGTGTCCGACCGCGAGCTGGTGATCCTCGGCACGGCGAGCCAGGCGCCCACCCGCAGCCGTAACCACAACGGGTATGTGCTGCGCTGGGACGGTGCGGGACTGCTGTTCGATCCAGGCGAGGGAACCCAGCGGCAGATGCTGTTCGCCGGGGTTACCGCGACCCAGCTCAACCGGATCTGCATCACCCACTTCCACGGGGATCACTGCCTGGGCCTGCCCGGCGTGCTGCAGCGGATGTCCCTGGACGAGGTGCCGCACGTGGTGGAGGCCTGCTACCCGGCCGAGAGCCAGCAGATCTTCTGGCGGCTGCGGCACGCGGCCCTGTTCCGTGACGTGCTGAACCTGCGCGAACGGCCGGTGACGGGCGAGGGCGCGATAGCCGAGGCGTCCTCGTTCCGGCTGGAAGCCCGGCGGCTGTCACACAGTGTGCCGACGATCGGCTACCGGCTGGCGGAGCCGGACGGGCGGCGGATGCTGCCGGACCGGCTGGCCGCCCTGGGCATCACCGGCCCCGACGTCGGACGGCTCCAGCGCGAGGGCCGCCTGGCGGTGCCGGGCGGCCGGCTGGTCACCCTGGAGGAGGTCAGCGAGCCCAGGCCGGGGCAACGGTTCGCGTTCGTCATGGACACCCGGCTGTGCGAGGGCGTGTTCGCGCTCGCGGACCAGGCCGACATGCTGGTCTGCGAATCCACCTTCGCCCAGGCTGAGGCCGCGCTGGCTCGCGAGTACGGGCACCTCACCGCCGGGCAGGCCGGACGCATCGCGGCCGAGTCCGGGGCCCGGCTGCTGGTGCTGACCCATTTCTCGCAGCGTTACCACCCCGACGACGACCAGCGCCTGGCCGACGAGGCCGGGAATGCCTTCGGCGGCCAGGTGGTGCTGGCCCGCGACCTGGACCGCGTCCCCGTCCCGCCCCGCCACCCGGCACCGGCTCGCTAGCAGCGGCGCCCGCGCCGGGGGGGCAGCGGGCGGACCGGGTCCGGCCGGGCGTCACCAGCTGTCAGGGGAGCGGATGCCCGAGTGAAAGCAGTGCTGACCCGGGCCTGAAACTGACCCGGGCCTGAAACTGACCCCAGCCTGGAACTGACCCCAGCCTGGAACTGACCCGAGCCTGGAACTGACCCGAGCCTGGAACTGACCCCAGCCTGGGCGAGCCGAAGACTTGGGCTGGCCTGCACCCGGGGAGAGGATACGAGTCAGGACCGGTCGTACCGGGTGGGCGGGAAGGGATGCCGCTCAGTGACGGGACGCAGCTCGCCCTCGTCCTCCTCCCGGCGGATTTCGGCCTGGGCCTCCTGGAACTCGTCTGACTCGGTGATGTCCTGGACGGGCGGGGCGTCGGTGGCCGGGGGCACCTCGTCCGGGTCGAAGTCGTCGACCCCGGCTTCTACCCGTTCCTCCTCGGTCAGCCGGGCCAGTTTGTCGTCATCGAGGTAGTCCGGAGCGCCGCCGTGCTCATGGCGGTCACGACGGAACTGCTCGTCTGGCTGGTCGGGAGTCTGCTCGGTCATGAAATCTCCAACGAGGAGGCGGGAGAACCCGGCTACCCTCCGGCGGGTTCTTCACCCTACCGCGCCGCCGGGCCGGCCTCGAGGCCGCCAGGCCAGCTCCGGCCCGCCGGGCAGGCACAGGGGCGGCCGGTCTGGCCGGCTCGCGCTAGCCGAGCGGCCGGGCGGTCGGCGAGATCGCCGCCGGCAGCACGCTGTTCCCGGTCAGGTGCCGGTCTGCCGCGGCCGCGGCGGACCGGCCCTCGGCGATCGCCCAAACGATCAGCGACTGGCCGCGGCCCATGTCCCCGGCCGCGAATACGCCGGGCACCGAGGTGGCGTACGACCCGTCCCGCGCGACGTTCCCCCGGGCGTCGAAGTCCACGCCCAGGCCGTCCAGCAGCGGCCCCCGCTCGGCCCCGGTGAAGCCGAGGGCGAGCAGCACGAGCTGGCAAGGCAGCTCCCGCTCGGTACCCGGCAGCGGCTCGAACCGGCCGTCGGCGAACTCCACCTCGACCAGCCGCAGCGCGCGCATCCGGCCCGATCCGTCGCCGCAGAATTCCCGGGTGGAAACCGCATACACCCGCTCGCCGCCCTCCTCGTGCGCGCTGGTCACCCGGTAGATCGCCGGGTAGGTGGGCCACGGCTGGCGGCCGGGCCGTTCGGCCGGGGGCCGGGGCAGGATCTCGAGCTGGGTGACCGACGCCGCGCCCTGCCGGTGCGCGGTGCCGAGGCAATCGGCTCCGGTGTCGCCGCCTCCGATGATCACCACGTCCTTGCCCCGGGCGGTGATCGCGGGCTCGGCCGCGGCCTCGCCGGATCCGCTCGCCGCGCGGGCCGCGGCGGCTGACCCGTTTTCCGCCGCGCGGACCTGAGCGCCGGAGACGGCGCGGTTGGCCAGCGGCAGGTACTCCATCGCCTGGTGGATCCCGGCCAGCTCCCGGCCGGGCACCGGCAGGTCGCGCGGCACGGTGGCGCCGCCGGCCAGCACGATCGCGTCCGCGGTGGCCCGCAGCTCATCCACGGTCACGTCCAGGCCGGCCCGGACGCCGCAGCGGAACTCGGTCCCCTCGGCCAGCATCTGGGCCAGCCGCCGGTCCAGGTGCCGCTTCTCCAGCTTGAACTCGGGAATGCCGTAGCGGAGCAGGCCGCCTGGGCAGTCGGCCCGCTCGTACACGGTGACCGCATGGCCGGCCCGGGTGAGCTGCTGCGCGGCGGCCAGGCCGGCCCGGAGCCGATCACCGCGACTCGTTTGCCCGCCGCGCGCGCGGCAGCGGCCGGCGGCTGCGGCCGGACCCAGTGCTCTGCCCAGGCCCGGTCGATGATCTCCACCTCGACCTGCTTGATCGTCACCGGGTCGCCCGTGCTATTCGGCGCTGCGATGCCGAGCACGCAGGCCGACTCGCACGGTGCCGGGCAGAGCCTGCCGGTGAACTCGGGGAAGTTGTTGGTCGCGTGCAGCCGCTCCGCCGCCTCCTGCCAGTCCCGCCGCCAGACCAGGTCGTTCCACTCCGGGATCAGGTTGCCCAGCGGGCAGCCCTGGTGGCAGAACGGGATGCCGCAGTCCATGCACCGCCCGGCCTGCCGCTCCAGCCGGTCGCGGCCGAACTCCGTGTAGACCTCCCGCCAGTCCTGGATCCGCACGTCAACAGGCCGCCGCTGCGGTGTCTCGCGCGGGGTGGAGAGGAATCCCTTCGGGTCCGCCATGCTGTCTGCCCCCGCTCAGCCGTGCGCCGCGGCCATGACGGCCTGATTCACGTCGCGCCCCTCCTGCTCGGCCCGGCTGGCCGCGGCGAGGACGCGCTTGTAGTCCTTCGGCATCACCCGGCCGAACCGGCCCGCCGCGACGTCCCAGTCGGCCAGCAGCCCGGCCGCGACCGCGGAGCCGGTCTCCGCCAGGTGCCGGGCGAGCAGGCCGCGCAGGAACTCGGCGTCGTCGGGGCCGAGCTCCTCCAGGTCGGCGAGCTCGGTGTTCACCAGCCGGGGGTCGGGGTCGAGGAGGTAGCCGATGCCGCCGGACATGCCGGCCGCGAAGTTGCGCCCGACCGGGCCTAGCACGGCCACCCGGCCCCCGGTCATGTACTCGCAGCCGTGGTCCCCGGTGCCCTCGGCCACGGCGATCGCACCCGAGTTGCGGACGCAGAACCGCTCGCCCACGATGCCGCGCAGGAAGATCTCGCCGCCGGTCGCGCCGTAGCCGATCACGTTGCCCGCGATGATCTGGTCCTGCGCGGCGAACCTGGCCGCCGGATCCGGCATCGCGATGATCCGTCCCCCGGACAGTCCCTTGCCGAGGTAGTCGTTGGCGTCCCCGGACAGCCGCAGCGTGACGCCGCGCGGCAGGAAGGCGCCGAACGACTGCCCGGCCGATCCGGTCAGTGACACGTCGATGGTGTTGTCCGGCAGCCCTACGCCGCCCCAGCGCCTGGTCACCTCGTAGCCGAGCATGGTGCCGACCGTGCGATTGACGTTGCGGACCGGAAGCTGCAGGCGCACCGGCGTCCCGTCGGCCAGCGCTCCCTCGGCGAGCTGGATGAGCGTGTTGTCCAGCGCCAGCCCGAGGCCGTGCTCCTGCGACCGGGTACGGTACCGGGCGGCGCCGGGCGGCAGCTGCGGCACGTGCAGCACCGGCGCGAGGTCGAGCCCGCTCGCCTTCCAGTGCTCAACCGCGGCCGCGGTGTCCAGCAGCTCGGCGTGCCCGACTGCCTCCGCCAGGGTCCGGAATCCGAGCAGCGCCAGGTACTCGCGGACCTCCTCGGCGATGAACTCGAAGAAATTGACCACGAACTCCGGCCTGCCGGTGAAGCGCTTGCGCAGCTCCGGGTTCTGCGTGGCCACCCCTACCGGGCAGGTGTCCAGGTGGCAGACCCGCATCATCACGCAGCCGGCCACCACCAGCGGGGCGCTGGCGAAGCCGAACTCCTCCGCCCCGAGCAGCGCCGCGATGACCACGTCGCGGCCGGTCTTCAGCTGCCCGTCCGCCTGCACGACGATCCGGTCCCGCAGGCCGTTGAGCAGCAGCGTCTGCTGGGTCTCGGCCAGGCCGAGCTCCCAGGGCGCTCCGGCGTGCTTGATGCTGGTCAGCGGCGCCGCGCCGGTGCCGCCGTCATGCCCGGAGATCAGCACGACGTCGGCGTGCGCCTTGGACACCCCGGCGGCGACCGTGCCCACCCCGACCTCAGCGACCAGCTTCACGTGCACCCGCGCCGCGGGGTTGGCGTTCTTCAGGTCGTGGATGAGCTGGGCCAGGTCTTCGATCGAGTAGATGTCGTGGTGCGGCGGCGGCGAGATCAGGCCCACGCCGGGGGTGGAGTACCTGGTCTTGGCGATCCACGGGTACACCTTGTGCCCGGGCAGCTGGCCGCCCTCGCCCGGCTTGGCTCCCTGCGCCATCTTGATCTGCAGGTCGTCCGCGTTGACCAGGTACTCGCTGGTCACGCCGAACCGGCCGCTGGCGACCTGCTTGACGGCCGAGCGGCGCAGGTCGCCGTTGGCGTCCGGCCGGAACCTGTCCGGGTCCTCGCCGCCCTCACCGGTGTTCGACTTGCCGCCGAGCCGGTTCATCGCGACGGCCAGCGTCTGGTGCGCCTCCGCGGAGATCGAGCCGTAGGACATGGCGCCGGTGGCGAACCTGCGCACGATGCTGGCGGCCGGCTCGACCTCCTCGACCGGGATCGGCCTGCCGTCGCCCGGGCCGGGCCCTCCGGCCGGGGCGGCGCGCCCGGGCGGGTCGACGCCGCGGATACGGAGCAGTCCGCGCAGTGTCATCAGCCGGGCCGACTGGTCGTCCACCAGCCGGGTGTACTCCTTGAAGATCTCGTACCGGCGCTCGCGCGTGGCGTGCTGCAGCTTGAACACCGTCTCCGGGTTGAACAGGTGCGGCTCTCCCTCGCGCCGCCACTGGTACTCACCGCCGGTCTCCAGCCGCCGGTGCGCCGGCCCGCTGCCGCGCGGCGGGAACGCCTGGGCGTGCCGGTGCGCTGCCTCGGCGGCCAGCACGTCGAAGCCGACCCCGCCCAGCCGGGACGTGGTGCCCGTGAAGCATGTCGCGATCACCTCGTCGCCGAGCCCGATCGCCTCGAAGATCTGCGCCCCGGTGTAGGAAGCGACGGTGGACACGCCCATCTTGGACATGATCTTCAGCACGCCCTTGCCGAGCGCCTTGATCAGGTTGGCTGCGGCCTGGTGCTCGCCGACCCCGTCCAGCTGGCCGCGGCGGGCCAGGTCGCCGACCGAGCCGATCGCCAGGTAGGGGCTGACCGCGGCCGCCCCGTAGCCGATGAGCAGGGCGACATGATGGCACTCGCGCACGTCGCCGGCGTCCACGATGAGCCCTGCCCTGGTCCGGGTCCGCTGCCTGATCAGGTGATGATGCACGGCCCCGGTGAGCAGCAGGGACGGGATGGGGGCCCAGGACCCGGGGTGAGCGGGATTCTGGCTCGGCAGGCGCGGCCTGCTGCTGGCCGGTGCTCAGCCGGTCCGCCCGGTCGGACAGCACGATGACCCGGGCGCCATGGGAGATCGCGGCGGACACTTCGGCGCACACCTCGCCCAGCCGGTGCCGCAGCCCGTCGCCGCCCGCGGCCACGGGGTACCGGGCATCCACCACGTAGGCGGCGAATCCCGGCAGGTCACCGCGCGCGTTGATGTCGATGATCTTGGCGAGGTCATCGTCGCCGATCACCGGGTAAGGCATCACGATCTGCCGGCACGAGGCGGGTCCCGGCTCGAGCAGGTTCTGCTCGGGACCGGTGGCCGACGCCAGCGAGGTTACGAGTTCTTCCCGGATCGCGTCCAGCGGCGGGTTGGTCACCTGGGCGAAGAGCTGGGTGAAGTAGTCGAAGATCAGCCGTGGCCGGGACGACAGCGCCGCCACCGGGGTGTCGGTGCCCATCGAACCGACCGGCTCGGCGCCGGTACGCGCCATCGGGGCCAGCAGGACCCGCAGCTCCTCCTCCGTGTAGCCGAACATCCGCTGCTGGGTGCTCAGGTCAGGCTCGTCAGGCCCGGGCGGGACCGGCGCGGCGGCGCCGGGCAGGTCGTCCAGGTGCAGCAGCCCGGCATGCAGCCATTCCGGGTACGGATGCCGGGCGGCCAGCGCAGACTTGACCTCAGCGTCCTCGATGATCCTGCCCTGGCCGGTGTCGGCCAGGAAGATCCGCCCCGGCTGCAGTCTTCCCTTCCGAACGACGGACGCCTGGTCGATCTCCAGCACGCCGACTTCGCTGGCCAGCACGACGAGCCCGTCGTCGGTCACCCAGTACCGGCCCGGGCGCAGCCCGTTGCGGTCCAGGACGGCGCCGATCACGGTGCCGTCGGTGAACGCCACGCAGGCCGGCCCGTCCCACGGCTCCATCAGCGCGGCGTGGAACCGGTAGAACGCACGCAGCCGGGGGTCCATCTCCGCGTGGTTCTCCCACGGTTCCGGGATCATCATGAGGACGGCCTCGGGCAGCGACCGGCCGGCCAGGTGCAGCAGCTCCAGGCACGCGTCGAAGCTGGCCGAGTCGCTCTCCTGCTCGGACAGCACGGGGAACAGCCGGTCAAGCCCCCGCCCGTCGGCGGCGGGCGGGATCAGCCTGCTCGCCAGCATGGACTCGCGGGCGCGCATCCAGTTGCGGTTGCCCCTGATCGTGTTGATCTCGCCGTTGTGCGCCACGAACCGGTACGGGTGCGCGAGAGGCCAGGACGGGAACGTGTTCGTCGAGAACCTGGAATGCACGAGAGCCAGGGCGGAGATGTAGCGGGGATCCGACAGGTCCGGGTAGAACGCCCCGATCTGGGTGGCGGTCAGCATCCCCTTGTACACGACGGTCCGGCACGACAGGCTGGCGAAGTAGAGCCCCGCCTCGTGCTCGGCGCGCTTGCGCAGGCAGAACGCGCGCCGGTCGAGCTCGATGCCCAGCTCGCCGCGGCGGCCCGCCACGAACAGCTGGCGCAGCCGGGGCAGCAGCGCCCGCGCCCCCCGCCCGCACGCCGCAGGGTCGTGCGGGACCTCCCGCCAGCCGAGCACGCGCAGCCCTTCCTCGGCGGAAATCCGCTCCACTGCCTCGGCCGCGGCATCGACCTGGTCCGGAGCCAGGAAGGCGATGCCGGCCGCGTACGCTCCCGGTGCGGGCAACGTAAAGCCGCACGCCGCCCGGTAGAGGCCGTCGGGAACCTGGGTCAGGATGCCTGCCCCGTCGCCGGTGTCCGGGTCGCTGCCCTTCGCACCCCGGTGGTCAAGGTTGCGCAGGATGGTCAGGCCCTTGGCCACGATGTCGTGGCTGCGCCGCCCGGGCAGGTCGGCCACGAAGCCGACGCCGCACGCGTCATGCTCGAACTGGCTGTCGTACAAGCCCCGGCTCGGCTGGCCGGGGTCCAGGAATGAGGGGTAGCCGAAAGCGTCGGCAGAGGCCATCTAAGCTCCTGTCGTCTCGTATGCGTCAGCAGTGCATTCGGGACGACATTGGCCCTGCCGCCGGCCGCGCACGGGGCGGGTCCGGCAGTGGTCCGGGCTAGCGCCCGGACGTTACAGCGAGGTTACCTCACCGGGTCATTGTTCCCCGTGGCCGCCGGGTTAACAAATACCGGCGGTGGCACCAGGCCGGACCGCGTCCCGCAGGATCCGGAGCGCGCCGAGCAGGGCATCGAGCTGGCGCTGGTCGAGCAGCCCGGTGAACCAGCGGTCAATGTCGCGCACGTGCGCCTGCACCACCCCGGCCAGCAGCCGCCCTCCCTCACCAGTGAGCACGGCGAACGACCCCCGCCGGTCGGACGGGCAGGTCTCCCGGACGGCCAGCCCCCGGTTCTCCAGCCGGTCCACCATCCGGGTGATGCCGCTGGTTGACAGGGAAGCCTGGGTGGCGAGGTCGGTCATCCGCAGCCGCCGTCCGGGCGAGCGGGCCAGCCGCAGCAGCACGTCGAAGTCGGTAACGGACAGGCCTGCGCCGGCCAGCGTGGGCATGATCTTGGCCTGCAGGCCGGCAAACGTCTCGGCCAGCAGTCCCATGGCGGTCAGCCTGGGATCGTCGAAGACCTCCGCATCCGTGACCACGGTTACATCCTACTGTACTTGACTTGCGGAATACATCCGAGAACAATGATTGTTGCCGCAACCATCCTCGCCGCAAGTGCTTCCCAGAACCGGCGGCACGCACCGAAAGAGAGACAGACGATGACCGAAGCTACGACCCGCGCCGCCGACGTGCGGGAGTTCGAGGGCGTGACCGTACCGGCGCCCGGCACCTTCGACCTGGACCCGGCTCATACCCGGATCGGGTTCTCCGCTCGGCACATGATGGTCAGCAAGGTACGCGGGCGGTTCGGCGAGTTCGCCGGCTCGATCACGGTCGCCGACGACCTGTTCCAGTCCACCGCGGAGGCGGTCATCAAAACCGCGAGCATCGACACCGGCTCAGCTGACCGGGATGCGCACCTGACCGGCGGCGACTTCCTGAACGTGGACGACTTCCCTGAGATCACCTTCCGGACGACCCGGGTGACCGGCCGCCAGGGGCACGTCTTCACCGTCCTCGGCGATCTCACGATCAAGGACACCACCCGGGAGGTCGAGCTGACACTCGACCTTGAGGGCGTCGGGAATAGCCCGTGGGGCAAGCAGGTGATGGGCTTCACCCTGTCCACCGAGATCAACCGTGAAGACTTCGGCATGACCTGGAACGTCGCGCTCGAGAGCGGGGGCGTCCTGGTCGGCAAGACCGTGAAGATCGAGATCGAGGGCGAGGCCGTCCGCCGCGACTAAGCCCCTTTGGCCGGCCCGGGGGAGCACGCACCCGGGCCGGCGACTGTCGGCATAGCCGAACGTCGCCGGCCCGGGCACCCGCTCCCCCGGGTCTTCGCGCGTGTCAGAACCACGCTTAGGATCTTTGGGCGGCCGGTTGCCCTCAGGGAGGCGTAGGCAGCCACTCGCGGAGCCGGCGTTCGGCTCCGCCGACAGCCGGCCGAGCGAGCGGGTGTTCACGGCCGGAGTGCAGGCTTGTGCTGCTAGCCAGGGTGTTCTGCTTGATGGCGGGCGCCCTGGCTCTTTGCTTAGGAGCTGGGCGGGGTGAGCAGGCGGGTGGCCTGGACGGCGGCGGCGAGGGAGTCGGGGTTGGCGGTCTGCTGGTAGACCCAGGCCGCGGTGTCGGTGAACTTGATGACGTGCTCGTCGCCGTGGGCGCAGGCGCGGTCGATGACCTCGGCGACGGGATCGCCGGCCTGCGGGGCGGCGGGCAGCTCGGCTCTCGGCCGTGCGGAGGCCGGAGCGTACATGGCGGTGAGCGCCGCGCTGGCTGCCCACGCCGCGGTCAGGCTGGGGATCCACAAGTCTTGCGGCAGGGCGGGCAGGGCGTGCAGTACCGCGTTCGGCGCGGTGGCGGTGTGCACGAGCAGTACCGGGCTGGCGTACCCGTGGCTGAGGTATCTCAGCGTCGCCGCGGTCACGACCTCGGCCAGCCGCCCGGGCACCTCATCAGGCCCGTCGGCGGGCCGCAGCGCGGTGACCGACGGGGTCCAGCCCTCAAGGTCAGCCAGCCGGGTGATCCGGGACCGGATCGGTCCCTCCTGCTCGGCCAGCCGGGGGACGGCGTCGAGCGCGGGCCCGGGCGCCAGCGGCCCGACCGGGGCGGTCACCCCCGGCACGGTCCGGGACCGGGCCGCCCAGTAGGCCAGCCCGTGGGCCAGCTCCGTGCGCGCCGCCGGGCTCTCGTCGCCGGCCAGCAGGGTGCGGACAGCATGGCCGGTCCTGATCACGCCGTGCGTGGCCCCGGCGGCGATGCCGGGCAGCAGCCGCGGCCACCAGGCGGACAGCACCTCCCGCCAGGGCTGCTCCGAGGCCTGGCGGGTCAGGTAGACGGTCCAGTCGGCCACTCGGTCGCCGAGCGCGTCGCGCCAGTTGCCGTCGGTCACCGGGTCGCTCGGGGCGGGCATCGCGTCCAGGCGCCGGACGTAGGCGTCGATCCAGCCTGGTATCAGGTCGGCCCGGCCTCGCCGGGCCAGCACCTCGGCCGCCATCGGCCCGTGATTGGACAGGTTGCCGTCCCACTCCGGCCCGGTGCCGCGCAGCCGGTCGTACGCCTCGTCCAGTATCTCGGCGGCGGTGTCCACGGCGGTTCCTCCCTGCCGGTGTCCAATCTCGGTTCCTGCCAGCCTACGAAGGGCGGCCGACAGCTAGGAGAGCCGTTCCGGCGAGCGGGCCGGCACTGGTTCTGGGTGCTGGACTCGCCCCGCTGGCCTGCCGTCGCCGGCCGGACACCGTCGCCTGCCCGGCCGGGACCGAGCGCCGACCTTACCGGCCTTCGCCCGAAGGGCAAGCGCTGATCACGGCCTCACCCGCTCCGGTGCGGCAGTTAGCCAGCCCGGGCGGCCCGGGAGCGGACGCCCGCGGCGAGCTCGGCGGCCAGGCCGGCTACGGCGGCGATGCCATCCTGGGCCTGGCTCGCGTCCCGCAGCCGGCGGACGAACGCCGAGCCGACGATCACGCCGTCCGCGAACCGGGCCACCTGCGCCGCCTGTGCGCCGTCGCGCACGCCCAGCCCCACGGCGACCGGGAGGCTGGTTTGCTTCCTGATCCGGCCGACCAGTTCCTCGGCACCGCCGCCGACCGAGTCCCGCACCCCGGTCACCCCCATCAGCGAGGCGGCGTAGACGAAGCCGCGGGACGCCGCGGCGACTCGGGCGATCCGCTCGTCGGTCGAGCTGACCGCGGCGAGGAAGACCGCGTCGAGTTCGTACGCGGCCGCGGCCGCCAGCCACGGATTCCGCCTCTTCCGGCGTCAGGTCGGGGGTTATCAGGCCCGCTCCCCCGGCGGCGGCGAGGTCGGCGGCGAAGGCCTGCACGCCGTACCGGTCCACCGGGTTCCAGTACGTCATGACCAGGGCGGGCACCCCTGCGCCGGCGACCGCCTCGACCGTGCGCAGCACATCCCGGACCCGCACCCCGCCGGTCAGCGCGCGGTGCACTGCCTCCTGGATGACCGGGCCGTCCATCAGCGGGTCGGAATACGGCAGGCCGATCTCCACCACGTCCGCGCCCGAGCGGGCCATCGCCAGCGCAGCCTCGATCGCCGTGTCCACCGTGGGGAAGCCGGCCGGCAGGTAGCCGATGACCGCGGCCCGGCCTTCAGCCGCAGCCTGGCCGAACGCGCCCGCGACCGTGCTCACCCGGCGTCACCCGGCCCGGCGACGCTACCCGCGGCCAAGTCCGCACTGCCGTCCGCGACCACGCTGACACTGTCGCCAGCCGTCGGACCAGCACTGCCTCCAGCCGCCAGGTCCGCCGCGGGAGAAGCCGCCCCTGCGGCACCGCCCGCCGCGGGAGAAGCCGCCCCGGCGGTACCACCCGCCGCGGCGCCGGCCATCAGGCCGAACCACCGGGCCGCGGTGTCCATATCCTTGTCCCCCCGGCCGGACAGGTTGACCAGCAGCAGCGCATCAGGGCCGAGCTCGCGGCCCACGGCCAGCGCGCCGGCCAGCGCGTGCGCCGACTCGATCGCCGGGATGATTCCCTCAGTCCGGCACAGCAGCGAGAACGCGTCCATCGCCTGCCGGTCGTCCACGGCGCGGTAGCTGGCCCGGCCGGTGTCGTGCAGCCAGGAATGCTCCGGCCCCACCCCCGGGTAGTCGAGCCCGGCCGAGATCGAGTGGGTCGCCAGAGTCTGCCCCTCGTCGTCCTGCAGCAGGTACGTGCGCATGCCGTGGATCACCCCGGCCGACCCGGCCACCAGCGTGGCGGAATGCCGGCCGGTCGACAATCCTTCGCCGCCTGCTTCGCAGCCGATCAGGCGCACCCCCGCATCGGGGATGAACGCGTGGAACACCCCGATGGCGTTGGAGCCGCCGCCCACGCAAGCAATGACCGCGTCCGGCAGCAGGCCGGCCAGGCCGAGCACCTGCTCGCGCGCCTCCACCCCGATCACCCGCTGGAAGTCGCGCACCATCATCGGGAACGGATGCGGGCCCATGACCGAGCCGATGCAGTAGTGCGTCGTCTCGATCGACGTGACCCAGTCCCGGAATGTCTCGTTGATCGCGTCCTTGAGCGTGCGGCTGCCGATGGTGACCGGCACCACCCGCGCGCCGAGCATCTGCATCCGGGCTACGTTGAGCGCCTGCCGCCTGGTGTCCTCCTCCCCCATGTACACCACGCAGTCCAGGCCGAGCAGCGCGCAGGCGGTGGCAGTGGCCACGCCGTGCTGTCCCGCCCCGGTCTCGGCGATCATCCGGGACTTGCCCATCCGCCTTGTGAGCAGGGCCTGGCCGAGCACATTATTGATCTTGTGGAATCCGGTGTGCGCGAGGTCCTCGCGCTTCAGCAGCACCCGGCAGCCGCCTGCCTCGGCGCCGAACCGCCGGGCCTCCGTCAGCGGCGTGGGCCGCCCGGCATAGCTGGCAAGCAGCCCGTCGAGCTCGTCCTGGAACCGAGGATCGGCCTTCGCGGCGGCATAGGCCCGGGCGAGCTCGTCCAGCGCGGACATCAGCGCCTCGGGCGCGAACCTGCCGCCGAACGGGCCGAAATGGCCGGTGCTGTCGGGCTGGCCTTCCTGTGCGGGATGGGCCGGCGCCCGTCCGTTCGGAAGGGTCATTTCCGGTCACCGCGGAGCGCCGGATGCGAGCCCGCGGTGACCAGGTCGGCGACGGCGGCGCGCGGATCCTTGTCCGTCACCAGGCTCTCGCCGACCAGCACCGCATCCGCGCCGGCCGCGGCGTAGGCGAGCAGGTCGTGCGGGCCGCGCACGCCCGATTCGGCGATCTTGATGATGCCGCCGGGGATGAGCGGCGCCAGCCGGGCGAACACCGCGCGGTCCACCTCGAGCGTGATCAGGTTCCGCGCGTTGACCCCGATCACCCGGGCGCCGGCGTCGAGCGCGCGCATCAGCTCGTCCTCGGTATGCACCTCGACGACCGGCAGCAGGCCGATGGACAGCGCGCGCTCAACCAGCGAGATGAGCGCGTTCTGCTCCAGGGCCGCCACGATGAGCAGGGCTATATCGGCGCCGTGTGCCCGCGCCTCCCAGAGCTGGTAGGAACCGACGATGAAGTCCTTGCGCAGCACGGGAACCTGTACCGCGCTGCGTACCGCGGCGAGGTCGGCCAGGCTGCCGCCGAACCAGCGGGCCTCGGTCAGCACGCTGATCACCCGCGCGCCGCCGGCTTCGTAGTCGGTCGCGAGCGCGGCCGGGTCGTCAATCGCGGCCATCGGGCCCCGGGACGGACTCCCCCGCTTCACCTCGGCGATGACGGTCACGTCGTCGCCGCCGAGCGCGGCCAGCGCATCCCGGCAGGACGGTGCCTGCCGTGCCATCTCTTTCAGCTGGTCAAGCGGGACTTCCCGCTGCCGCTGCTCGAGATCGGCACGTACCCCTTCCAGGATCTCATCGAGCACGCCCACGCGGTTCAGCTGTCTCCTCGTATCGGATGCCCTGCGACCCCGATCGTAGCGGGAGCCCTCCGGCGGCCGGGCCGCCCCCCGGGTTGGAGGCCGTTCCGAGGGCCGGCCGGGCCCGGAGTCACGGGCCAGGATCCATCACGTAGCCGATCCCCCGGACCGTGCGGATCCCGTGGCCGGGGCCGAGCTTGGCGCGCAGCTGCGCGACGTAGACGTCCACTGTCCGCCCCCTCGATCCGCCGCTCTCGCCCCACACTGCCTGCCGCAGCCGGTGCCGGGGAACGGTCCGGCCCGCACTGCGCACCAGGCAGCTGAGCACGTCGAACTCGGTGCCGGTGAGCGTGACCTCGGTACCGTTCAGCTTCGCCCGGCGGCGGCCCGGATCCAGCCGCAGCCCCCCGGCCGCGTGGGCGGCGTCAGCGGGCTCGCGCACGGTGCGGGTGGCGGCCCGCACCAGGGAGACCAGCGTCCGCGGGCCGAACGGGCGGGTCACGCAGGAATCACGGCCGACCCCGATGTCCCGGGGACGCAGGCCCTGTACCGCGTGGGCCGCCCCGCCGGCGGTCAGGCAGATGACCGGGGCCCCGGGAGCCGCGCCGGCCAGGGCAGGCTGCGGCCGGCCGCGGCGCGAGGCGGGCTGCCCGCCGCGGATCAGCTTGCGGATCGCCCGGGCGTCGAGCCCCGGCATGGTCAGGTCGAGGACCACTGCCGCCACGCCGGTCAGCCCGGCCAGCGCGGCCTCGGTGTCCTCGGGCGTGCGCGCGCACCGCACCCGCAGGCCCTCCTTGGCCAGGTACCGGCGGATGAGCTCAGCCACGGCAGGCTCGTGCTCGGCGACCAGGATCTCGCCGACCGCGCGGGGTTCGGGGTCAGCTAGCGACGTGCTCACCCAGTGTCATCGGAGGGCGCATTACTGCTGCTCCTCGCCGTGGGCTGGTGCGGCGACCGGCTCTGCGCCGGCTTCGGGAGTGTCGGTGAGAATCCACGCCGCGGTCGAGCGCTTCCCAGAGCGCGGCCGCGTCGCCGTCGGGGTGCGGCGCGTCGCGGGCCGTTTCTGGCCGACCCGGTTCCGCCCGGCCCGCCGAACGCATCCCGGCGGACCGGCCGCGGGCGGCCGCCGGGCCAGTCCCGGCGGCCGGGCCGGGGCTGCCGGCCACGTCGGGGCTGCCGGCCACGTCGGGGCTGCCGGCCAGGCCGGGAGCCGCCGCCGGGCCGTGGCCACCCGCCGGACCAGGGCCAGGACCACCCGCCGGACCAGGGCCAGGACCACCCGCCGGACCAGGGCCAGGACCACCCGCCGGACCAGGGCCAGGACCACCCGCCGGACCAGGGCCGGCCGCCCCACCGGGGTTCTCGGTCAGGCCCCGGGGGGTCGTCGGGCCGGCCTCGGCGACCGACCGGGCCGTTCCCGGACCCGCCGCGACCAGCGCGGATACTCCACCCGCCGGGGGGCTGCCGGGGGCTGCCGGGGCCGACCGGTCGAACCTGGCAGACATCACCGCCCAGCGCGGCCCGCGCCAGGCCGCGAGCAGGCCCGCCGCGATCACAGCCAGCGCGCCGACCACCGCTGCCGGGCGCCACGGAACGCTGGCCAGCACGACCCTGCTGGCCGCGCCGATCTCCGGCAGGCTGCCGCTGGCCGGCGAGCTTCCGCTGATCGCAGAGTTCCCGCCGGGCAGCGAGCCGGCCAGCGAGCCGCCGGCGGCCTGCCCGGAAGCGGCAGCTATCACCATCGCGGCGTGCACCGGCTGGCTCACGACAGCAGCGATCCAGACGCCCAGCCCGGCCAGGGCCAGTCCGGCCACCCGGCGGGCGACGCCGCGGGTCGCGATGATCGCTGCCATGCAGGCCAGCGACGCCAGCGCGAGCGCGCCGACGGCCGGCAGCAGATCCTGCCCGGACACCGAGATCGACCCGGACGGCAACGGCTTGGGCGCGGCATACTCTACGCGGGCCCAGCCTTGCCGCAGGGCGAGCAGCACGAGGCCCACCCCGGCGGCGCACGCCGCTATGGCGGCACCGAACTCCCTGCGCGCCGTCACGTCGGCTCCGTCCTTGATCGCTTCCGTCCTTGATCGCTGCGTGGGGTCCAGCCTACGACCCCGCTGCAGCACGCGGCTGGGCTCGGTCCGGACGCGGCCCAGCCGCCTGCGCCCCGGCCGCCCGCAGCCCGGCCACCTCCAGCACCGCGGCGTCGAAGCAGGTCCGGTCGCCCGTGTGGCAGGCCCCGCCCACCTGGTCAACCCGCACGAGCACGGTGTCCCCGTCGCAGTCGAGCGCCACGGACTTCACCCGCTGCTCGTGACCGGAGGTGGCGCCCTTGACCCAGTATTCCTGGCGGCTCCGGGACCAGTAGGTGCACCGCCCGGTGGTCAGGGTCCGGTGCAGCGCTTCATCGTCCATCCAGCCGAGCATCAGCACCTCGCCGGTGTCGTACTGCTGCGCGATGGCCGGGAACAGGCCTGCCGCATCCCGCTTGAGCCGCGCGGCGATCTCGGGATTTAGCCGCGACGGGCGAATGACGCTGGTCACCTGTTCTCACTCCTCGACGTTTCTGGCGCCGGGACCGCGCCGCCGCCCCGGGCGGACCGCAATGCCGGCCGTGTCCGGCTGCGGCCAGCTTAGGCCGCGCCGGATCGTCGCCCTGCCGCCATTCCCTCGCGCGGCTGCGACCCCTAGTCTCATCCAATGAGTTACTCGCGGGATGAGCGCCGCGCGCTCTGCGCCCTGCTGGACGAGACAGGTCCGGCGGCGCCAACCCTCTGCGAAGGCTGGACCACGCTCGACCTGGCCGCTCACCTGGTGCTGCGCGAGCACCGCCCGGACGCCGGAGCGGGCATGCTCGGCGGGCCGCTAGCGCGGTACAGCGCGCACGTGCAGAGCAGGATCGCCGGGCGCACGCCTTATCCCCGCCTGGTCCAGATCGTCCGCGACGGGCCGCCGAGGTTTTCCGTGTTCGGCATCCCGGGCATGGACGAGCGGACCAACCTGGTGGAGTACTTCGTGCACCATGAGGATGTCCGGCGGGCGGCGCCAGGCTGGCAGCCGCGCGATCTCGATCCGGGCCTTACCGAGCAGCTCTGGCAGCGGCTGCGATTGCGCATCACCCGGCTCATCCTGCGGAAGGTGCCAGTCGGTGTCGAGCTTGCCCGGGACGATGTGGGCAGCGACGGTGCGGGCCGTGACGCCCCGGCCGGCGGCCCTAGGCGGCAGCTGCGGATCACCATCAGGAACGGAACGCCGGTCGTCACCGTCGTCGGCAGCCCGGCCGAGCTGACCTTGTGGGCGCTCGGCCGGACCACGGCCGCGCAGGTGCGGCTGGAGGGTGCGGAGACACCGGTCAGGACGCTCACCGAGACACGCTGGGGGCTGTGACACCGCACACCGGCGGCTGTGACACCGAAGGCTGGCGGCTGGCGGGCTATCTCGTGATCGACATCGAAGGGATGGCGGCCGCCCCGGCTGGCTGAACGGCGCGGCAGCGGTGACGTTCGGGGCTTCCGGGCTTCCGGGCTTCCGGGCTTCGGGCTTCGGGGCTTCGGGCTTCGGGGCTTCGGGCTTCCGGGGCTTCGGGGCCGTCAGGGCGTCAGGCGGTGCAGGTCGCGGGGGAAGAGGGTGACGCGGCGGACGTTATCCGCGCCGGTGAGCCGCGCGGTCCAGCGCTCCAGCCCCATCGCGAAGCCGCCGTGCGGGGGCATGCCAGCCGCGAAAACAGCCAGGTAGGACGCGTATGACCGGGGGTCCTCGCCGCGCTCGGCGAGTGCCGCCAGGTAGTCGGCGTGCCGGTGCAGGCGCTGGCCGCCGGTGACGATCTCCAGCCCGCGGAAGAGCAGGTCGAAGCTGTTGGAGTAGCCCGGCCGTCCCGGTTCCGGATGGGTGTAGAACGGCCGCTTGGCCAGCGGATACCCGGTGACGTAGAGGAACTCCGAGCCATGCTCGCCGGCCGCCCAGTCCGACAGCCAGCGCTCGTGGGCCGGGGCCAGGTCGGGCTCACCGCGCGGGTCCTCGTGGGTGTGCCGGGCCAGAAGCTCCTGCGCCTCAGCGATGTGGATCTGGGGATCTGGGCCGGCACCTCGGGCAGCGTGACGCCCAGCAACTCCACGGCGGCGCCGGCCCGCTCGGCGATCGCGGACACCATGCCGGCCGTGACCTGCCGGAGCACCGCCATGACGTCGTGATGGTCGCAGATGAAGCCCAGCTCCGCGTCCAGGCTCAGGTACTCAGCCAGGTGGCGGGCGGTGTCGTGCGGCTCGGCGCGGAACGCGGGGGCGGTCTCGTACACGCGCTCGAACACGCCGACCATGGCCTGCTTGAAGAACTGCGGCGACTGGGCCAGGTAAGCGGCCTGGCCGAAGTAGTCGATGCCGAACACGTTCGCGCCCGACTCGGTGGCCGACTCGACGATCTTGGGCGTGCTGATCTCGACAAAGCCCAGCCCGTCCAGGGCGGCCCGGAACCCGGCCACGGCGGCCGCGCTGATCTCGAACGGCGCGCGCAGCCGCGGGTGCCGCAGGCTGGCCGGCGAGTGGTCCAGGATGGTAGGCAGCGTCGCGGTGACAGCCGGCCGGTACAGGTCAAAGGGCGGCGGCTGTGCCGGGCCGGACAGCGGGGTGATCACCGGCCGCACGATCTCCGCTCCGTCCGGCGCCTGGTCGCTCGTGGCCACCGTGCCGGTGACCGCGACCACGGTCTCCTCGGGCAGCGCCGCCGCCGCCCCGACTTCCTCAGGGCTGGCCAGCACCACCTGGGCCAGGCCGGAACGGTCCCGGATGACCAGGAACGTCAGGGATTTCAGCTGCCGCTTGCGGTGCAGCCAGCCGGCCACCCGCACCTGCGCGCCGACATGCGACGGGAGGTCCGCGGCGAGTACACGAGAGATCATCGCACTCCGTTCAGAGATGTCCGATCCCCTGGGAGTGCGGGCGAGAAGGGAAACTCGCGGTGCCACCGCACCTTCACCGCCTGCCGGACAGCCGGCGGCCTTGCGAGCCCGGTCACGGGGGCGGGCCGGCGGGGCATGGGGCCGGGCCGCTGGCCGCGGCGGCCGTTCCTCCCCGCACTCGGGAGGGTCTTCGCCGCAGGGCGCGAGTCCGCCTTCGCAGCTCCCGGCGGCTCTCTCCGGCTCGCTATGACCCTGCGCTACTCGTCTCCGTCAGCGCGTTACCGTCAGGATACCCAGCTCGTCTGGGTGGTGCCGCGGACCGCTGGCCTAGGCTGGGCCGAGCATCATCGCAGTGGCAGCCACCGGAGGAGAGCTTCATGCATGTACTCGGCGTTGACATCGGCGGCACCGGGATCAAGGCCGCGCCGGTGGACGTGGCGGCGGGCAAGCTGCTGGCCGAACGGCAGAAGATCAGCACCCCGCATCCGGCCACGCCGGCGGCGGTCGCGGAGGTGGTGGCCGGGCTCACCAAGTCGTTCAGCTGGTCGGGCCGGGTGGGCATCACCTTTCCCGGCGTGGTGGTGGACGGCACGACCTGGACCGCGGCCAACGTCGATCAGGCCTGGATCGGGCTGGACGCGAAGGGGCTGCTGGCCGAGGCGACCGGCCTCGAGGTCAGCGTGGTCAACGACGCGGACGCGGCCGGGATCGCCGAGATGACCTTCGGCGCCGGCAAGGGCGAGGCCGGCACCGTCTTGATGCTGGTGTTCGGCACCGGGATCGGCAGCGCGCTGTTCATCGACGGCGCGCTGGTGCCGAACACCGAGTTCGGGCACATCGAGATCCGGGGCAAGGACGCGGAGAAGCGCGCGGCCGAAATCGTCCGGGAGCTGCGCGACCTGAGCTGGGGGAAATGGGCCGGCCGCGTCGATGAGTACCTCAGGCACGTGGAAGCCCTGGTCTCTCCTGCCTTGTTCATCATCGGCGGCGGCATCAGCAGGAAGTCGGACAAGTTCGTCCCGCGGCTGACCGGGATCCGCGCGCGCGTCGTCCCAGCAACCCTGTTGAACGACGCCGGGATCGTGGGCGCGGCCATGCACGCAGAACCTGAGCCGCCGGGGCACGAGCGCGGCGCACGAAGCCAGACAGCGACCGCCTGAACGCTGCGAGGTCAGCGGACGGTGCGACCGGCGGCTCGCAGCGCCTCCTTCACCTCGCCGATGCGCAGCGCGCCGAAGTGGAATACGGTCGCGGCCAGCACCGCGTCGGCACCCGCGTTGACGGCCGGCCCGAAGTCGGCGGCCCTTCCGGCGCCGCCGCTGGCGATCAGCGGGACGTGGACGGCGGCCCGGACGGCCGCGATGAGCTCGGTGTCGAAACCGGCCCCGGTGCCGTCGGCGTCCATCGAGTTCAGCAGGATCTCGCCGGCTCCGGCCCGTACCCCGCGGCGAGCCCAGCCCACCGCGTCGATGCCGGTGCCGCGGTGCCCGCCGTGCGTGGTCACCTCGAACCCGGACGCGCAGTCAGCACCCGGCGCACGGCGGGCGTCCACCGACAAGACGATGCACTGCGAGCCGAACCGGCCGGCCGCCTCGGCCAGCAGCTCCGGCCTGGCCACCGCGGCCGTGTTCAGTGACACCTTGTCCGCGCCGGCCCGCAGCAGCCGGTCCACATCGTCCACGCTGCGCACGCCGCCGCCCACGGTGAGCGGGATGAACACCTGTTCCGCCGTCCGCCTGACCACCTCGTACCGGGTCTGCCGGTCGGCGCTGGACGCGGTGATGTCCAGGAACGTGAGCTCGTCCGCACCCTCCGCGTCGTAGGCGGCGGCCAGCTCCACCGGATCGCCCGCGTCCCGTAGATCGCGGAAGTTCACGCCCTTGACCACGCGGCCGCCGTCCACGTCCAGGCAGGGGATCACCCGCACCGCGAGGGTCACCGGCCGGCCACCCGGGTCAGCCGCACGCCGCCACCGCCTCGAGGGCCTGCTCCAGGGTGAACTTCCCCGCGTACAGCGCCTTCCCGACGATCGCGCCCTCCACGCCCAGCGGTGCCAGCGCGGCGATCGCGCGCAGGTCCGCCAGGCTGGACACCCCGCCGCTGGCGATGACCGGCCGCCCGGTCCGCGCGCACACCAGGCGCAGCAGGTCGAGGTTGCACCCGGTCAGCGTGCCGTCCCTGGTCACGTCCGTAACCACGTAGCGGCGGCAGCCGTCGGCCTCGAGCCGGTCGAGCACGTCGGTCAGCTCGCCGCCGTCGGCCGTCCAGCCCCGGGCCGCCAGCCGCGTCCCGCGCACGTCCAGGCCCACGGCGATCCGCTCCCCGTGAGCGGCGATGACCGAGCGGACCCAGTCCGGGCGCTCCAGCGCCGCGGTGCCGATGTTCACCCGCGCGCAGCCGGTGGCCAGGGCAGCGGCCAGCGAGTCGTCGTCGCGGATGCCGCCGGACAGCTCGACCGCGGTGTCGAGCCGGCGTACCACCTCGGCGATCAGTCCGGCGTTAGAGCCGCGGCCGAACGCGGCATCCAGATCCACCAGGTGAATCCAGCCCGCGCCCGCCCGCTGCCAGGCCAGCGCGGCCTGCACCGGGTCCCCGTAGAGCGTCTGCGAGCCCGCCTCGCCGCGGACCAGGCGCACCGCCTGGCCTGCCGCCACGTCCACCGCGGGCAGCAGGGTGAAGGATCCGGGCGGCACGGTCATCACAGCGTCTCCAGCCAGTTCGCCAGCAGCGCGGCGCCCGCGTCGCCCGACTTCTCCGGGTGGAACTGGGTCGCGGACAGCGGCCCGTGCTCGGCCGCGGCGACGAACGGCTCGCCATGCTCGGCCCAGGTCAGCAGCGGTGCCGCCAGCCTGCCGCTGGGCCGCCAGGGGCACGAGGTGGCCGCGTAGGAGTGCACGAAGTAGAACCGGGCCGCCGGGTCCAGGCCGGCGAACAGCACCGAGCCCTCGACCGCGCGCACGGTGTTCCAGCCCGTGTGCGGCAGTACCGGCGCGTTCAGCCGGCCGACCGTGCCCGGCCACTGGCCGCACCCCGCGGTGCGCACGCCGTGCTCGTCGCCGGTCTCGAACAGCACCTGCATGCCGACGCAGATGCCGAGCACCGGCCGCCCTCCGGCCAGCCGGCGGTCGATGATCACATCACCACGTGCCGCGCGCAGGCCCGCCATGCAGGCGGCGAACGCGCCGACTCCCGGCACGACGAGCCCGTCGCAGCCCAGCGCGGCGGCGAAATCCGCGGTCACCTTGGCCTGGGCACCCGCCCGGTCCAGCGCCCGCTGGACGGACCGCACGTTGCCCGAGCCGTAATCGAGGACGACGACACGGGGCCCGCCAGGCCTCACAGGGCACCCTTCGTGCTCGGCACCCCGCCCGCCCGGGGATCCGGGGCGACCGCGGAGCGAAGTGCGCGCGCCACCGCCTTGAACTGCGCCTCCACGATGTGGTGCGGGTTGCGGCCGGACAGCACGAGGACGTGCAGGCAGATCCCGGCCGCCGCGGCGAGCGTCTCGAAGAAGTGGCCGGTGAGCGTGGTGTCATAGGTCCCGATCAGCGGCGGCATCCGGTCCGGCTCGCGGTGCACCACGTATGGCCGCCCGGACAGGTCCACCGCCGCCTGTACCAGCGCCTCATCCAGCGGCACGAGCGCGTGCCCGAACCTGCAGATCCCGGACTTGTCGCCCAGGGCCTGCCGGATCGCCTCGCCGAGCACGATCGCGGTGTCCTCCACTGTGTGATGCGAGTCCACCTCGATGTCACCGCTCGCCCGCACGCTCAGGTCGAGGCTGCCGTGCTTGCCGAGCTGGGCGAGCATGTGGTCGAAGAACGGCACCCGGGTGGCCACGTCCACCACCCCGATCCCGTCCAGGTCCAGTTCCACCAGGATCTCCGTCTCGCTGGTGAGGCGCTCCACTCGCGCCACCCGGTTCATCGGCCGCCCCCGGCGGCGAGCACGCCGGTGAGGGCAGCCCGGAACGCGGCCATCTCGGCCGGCGTCCCGATGGTCACCCGCAGCCACCCGGGCGGGCCGACCTCGCGCACCAGCACGCCGGCGTCGAGCAGCCCCTGCCAGACGGCCCGCCGGTCCCGCAGCCCGCCGAACAGCACGAAGTTAGCATCGGATTCCGCGACGTCGAGGCCGCGGCTGCGGAGCCAGTCTGCGGTCCGGTCACGCTCGGCGCGCAGCTCCGCTACCTGGCCCAGCAGCTCGGCCGCGTGGCCGAGCGCGGCCACCGCGGCCGCCTGGGTCAGCGCGGACAGGTGGTAGGGCAGCCGGACGAGCAGCAGCCCGTCGATCACCGCCGGGTCAGCGGCCAGGTAGCCCACCCTGGCGCCGGCCAGCGCGAACGCCTTGGACATGGTGCGGGTCACCACCAGCCGCGGGCGGCCGGGCAGCAGCGCGAGCGCGCTGCGGGTGCCGTCCCGGGCGAACTCGGCGTAGGCCTCGTCCACGACGACCATGCCCGGGGCGGCCGCGCAGACCGCCTCGATCACCTCGAGCGGCAGCGCGGTGCCGGTCGGGTTGTTCGGCGAGGCGAGGAAGACGAGATCGGGCGCCGCAGCGCGGACCCGGCCCGCGGCGGCATCGGCGTCGAGCCGGAAATCATCGCCGCGCCGCTCGGCGAGCCATTGCGTGCCGGTGGTCCCGGCGATGATCGGGTGCATGGAGTAGGACGGCTCGAACCCGAGCGCCGTGCGGCCGTGGCCGCCGAATGCCTGCAGCAGCTGCTGCAGGATCTCGTTGGATCCGTTGGCAGCCCAGACGTGATGCATGGTCAGCCCGTGCCCGAGGTAGGCGGCGAGGCCGGCCCGCAGCTCCTCCGCGTCCCGGTCCGGGTAGCGGTTCAGGCTCGCCGCCGCTGCGGCCGCGGCCTGCGCGATCGCCCGGACCAGGGACGGGGACGGCGGATAGGGGTTTTCGTTGGTGTTCAGCCGGACGGGCACGTCCAGCTGCGGTGCGCCATACGGCTCAACCCCGGCCAGGTCCGGCCGCAGCGGTAGTGACTCGGCCAGGGTCTGGTCCGCGGTCATGGCGCGCCGCTCGCGGCGGCGTCCCCGCGGGCCCGCCCTCCGGGCAGTACGTCCGGGGACGACTCCCAGGACGCCCCGGGGAAGCGGGCGCGGACCGCGGCCACGTGGGCCGGCAAATCCTCGGCCCCGCCGAGTGCAGCCACGTGCGGCAGCGCGGCAGCGAGCGCGTCCGGCGTGCACTCGACCACGTTGACCAGCCGCAGGAACGGCAGCACGGACAGCCCGGCGGTGTGCCGCGCGGACCCGCCGGTGGGCAGCACGTGATTCGAGCCCGCCAGGTAGTCGCCGAGCGAGACCGGCGCGTACGGGCCGGCGAAGACCGCTCCCGCGTTCCGCACCCGGCGGGCGAGCTCAGCTGCCCGCCCGGCCTGGATTTCCAGATGCTCGGGGGCCCATGCGTCTGCGACGGCGAGGGCCGCGTCGATGCTGTCGGTGATCACCTGCGCGGACTGGCCCGCCAGCGCCCGCTCGATCCGGTCGCGGTGCACGGCCCGGCCGACGGCCACGGCGAGCTCGCTGGCGACCCGGTCGGCCAGGCCGGCGTCGGGGGTGATGAGCAAGCAGGCGGCGAGCGGGTCGTGCTCGGCCTGCGCGACGAGGTCGGCGGCCAGGTGGCCCGGGCTGGCGGTGGCGTCGGCAACGATGGCTATCTCGGTGGGCCCGTTCTCCCCGTCGGTGCCGACCACGCCGCGCAGCACCCGCTTGGCCGCGGCCACGTAGACGTTTCCCGGGCCGGTGACGACGTTGACGGGCGCGCACTGCGACGTCCCGTAGGCGAGCATGGCGAGGGCCTGGGCGCCGCCGGCCGCGTGCACCTCGGTCACCCCGAGCAGCGCGCAGGCGGCGAGCACGGCCGGGTGCGGCAGCCCGCCGTAGGCGGCCTGCGGCGGCGAAGCGACGGCGATCTCTGCCACCCCGGCTACCTGCGCGGGCACGACGTTCATGATCACCGAAGAGGGGTAGGCGGTCAGGCCGCCCGGCACGTACACGCCGGCCCGGCTCACCGGGACGAGCCGCCCGGTCACGGTCAGTCCGTCGGCCACCGTGACCGTGGTGTCGGCGCGCAGCTGCGCGCGGTGGACCACCGTAGCCCGGCGGGCCGCCTCAAGCAGAGCCGCCCGCACCTCCCCGTCGAGCTTGCCGAGCGCGTCGTCCAGCGCCTGCCGGGGTACCGGGGTGGCGGCCAGCTCCACCCCGTCGAACGTCCGGGTGTACTCGCGCACCGCGGCCGCGCCGCGGTGCCGCACGTCCTCGCATACCGGCCGCACCTGTTCGGCCGCCGCTGCCACGTCGAGGACGGCCCGGGGCAGCACGCCACGCAGGCTGGCCCGGGTCAGCGCCTGCGGCGCCCGGCCCCGCAGGTCGATCCGGGGAAGCATCCGCTCAGCTTATCGGGCCGTCCGGCGACACGGCCGGCTCGCTCCAGATCACCGGCGGTCCGGAGGCGGCGCGGGGCGGCAGGGCCGCGTGGCAGGCTGGGGACGCAGCGCACCGATCCATGTGGGGAGAATTGCCAGTGATCATGCAGCCCGGCCCGCCGAGCCAGGCGGACCTCGCCTTCACGGCCCTGGCCAGCGATTATCTCGATGACCGGGCCGAGCGTTACCCTCAGCTGGCCACCGATCTCGGCGACCACCGGCACGACGCGCGGCTGCCCGATTTCTCCGCGGCCGCGAGCGCGGCCGAGCGCCAGGCCCTGGACGGCTTCGCCGCCAGGCTCGCGGCGATCGACACGGACGCGCTGCCGGCCGAGCACCAGGTGGACGCGCGCATGCTGGCCAACTCGGTGGCCCAGCGGATCTTCGAACTCGACGAGCTGCGCGAGCGCAGCTGGAACCCGCAGCTCGCCAATCCCGGCCGGGCCATCCACATGCTGCTGCTCAGGGACTTCGCTCCGCTGCCCGAGCGGCTCGCATCGGTGGCCGGGCGGCTCGCGGAGGTCCCGGCGGTCCTCGCCGATGCCCGCGGCCGGCTGGGCCGGATGCCGAAGGTCCACGTGGAGACGGCCGTCGGGCAGTTCTCCGGCACGATCAGCCTGGTTACCAGCGAGATAGACGCCGCGCTCAAGGCCGAGCCCGGCTGCGCCGGGCAGATCGAGCCCGTGCGGCCCGCCGCGCTGAGGGCGCTGGCCGAGCACCGGGGCTGGCTGCTGGCGAAGCTGGAGCAGCCCAGCGAGGAATTCGCCGATCCGCGGATCGGCCCGGAGCGGTTCGCCCGCAAGCTCTCGCTCACCCTGGACGCCGAGGCCGATGCCGACGCCATCCTGGCCCGGGCGCAGGCCGATCTTGACCGGGTGAGCGAGGAGATCGCCCGCCTCGCCGCCGAACTCGGCGGCGGCCAGGCGGTCAGCAGCCAGACGGTCAGCAGCCAGGCAGCCACCAGCCGTGCGCTGGTTCGGCAGGTGCTCAGCCGGCTGGCGGACGACGCGGCCGGTGATGCCACCATCCTGGATTTCTGCCGTCGCGCGCTCGCCGGGCAGACCCGCTTCGTCAATGAATGCCAGCTGGTCAGCACCCACGATGATCCGGTCGAGGTGATCGAGATGCCGGAGATCTCGCGCGGGGTAGCGGTGGCGTACTGCGACTCGCCGGGACCGCTGGAAACCGCGCCGCTGCCCACCTTCGTCGCGGTCTCCCCTACGCCGGCCGACTGGCCGGCCCGGCGGGTCGTCTCGTTCTACCGCGAGTACAACCGGCACATGGTGCACAACCTGATGGTGCATGAGGCGATGCCAGGCCATTTCCTCCAGGGACAGCACTCCCGGCGGTTCACTGGCTCGGCGACCGCCCTGCGCGCGGCCCTGCGGTCCGGATTCTTCGTCGAGGGCTGGGCTGTCTACGCCGAGCAGCTGATGGCCGACCACCGCTACCCGGGGGAGGGCGATCCCCGCCAGGTGCGCATGCAGCAGCTGAAGATGCAGCTTCGCATGATCATCAATGCCATACTCGACGCCCGGGTGCACGGTCACGGGATGACCGAGGACGAGGCGATGGGCCTGATGACCGGCCGCGGCTACCAGGAAGAGGGCGAGGCGGCGGGCAAATGGCGGCGGGCCCTGCTCACCTCGGCCCAGCTGTCCACCTACTACGTCGGGTACACCGAGGTCGCCGGCCTGGCCGCCGAGCTCAAGGCGGCGCGGCCGCAGCAGTCCGAGCGAGAGCTGCACGACAGCATGCTGGCCCACGGCTCGCCGCCGGTCCGTCACCTGCGCGCCCTGGTCCGGGGCTGACCGGTCCTGGGCTGACCGGTCCGGGGCTGACCGGACCGGGGCCGAGGGAGGTGCGGAGCGGGTTCAGCCCACCGGGTCGATCCCGCTGACCCCGCCGCCCTCGGCCCGGGCCGGGGGCGGCTGCGCGACCGCGGCCTCCTTGCGCCTGTGCTCGATCGACTGGCTGACCACCTCGATAGAACCGACGACCAGACCCACGAACAACGGCCAGAACGCGAGCGCGCCGTGCCCGCCCAGCGCCAGCGGCTCGCGCAGCCGGGTACCCGGCGGGCTCACGGCCAGCCGGACCCGGAAGCTGGCGAGCCCCTGCTGCTGCCCGACCCACATGGCGAGCACGGACGCGGCTACGCCGCCGAGCACGAGCCCGGCCAGGGCCGTTGCTCCGTACCTGCGTACCGCGGGCAGGTAGCCGACCGTCCCGCAGATCACGCCGCCGACCGCGGTCAGCAGGCAGAACCAGGCGTCGGCCTCGATGAACGCGCTCGTCTCGGAGTTCACCACGTAGGCGACACCCCGGCTCTGCACGACCAGCAGCGCCCGTGGAGTCACGGCGGACCAGATGAGCCCCACGAGCAGGCCGAGCACCGCGCTCGCCGCCACGGCGGCGATCAGCGCGAGGAACGCCGGGCGTAGTCTGGCCAGTGTGCGTCCGGGTCCGGTAGCGCTGTCCGATCCTGGCACACCGAGAGGCCCAGGACCGCGGCGCGGCGCATCGGGGTACTGGCCGGGTTGCGTCATTCTGCGCAGCAGCGTACGTGACGCCGATCCCGCCCGCGCGATGCACCCGATGCTTTACATTGCCTGCCTGGGATGGGAAGTTGGTTAACCGTCTAGCTGGGAGAAGGATGATCGAGGCTCGCGACCTGACCAAGCGGTTCGGTCCGAAGGTGGCGGTGGACCACCTGTCGTTCACGGTCGAGCCGGGCCGGGTAACCGGGTTCCTCGGGCCTAACGGGGCGGGCAAGTCGACCACCATGCGGCTGGTACTGGGCCTTGACCTGGCGAACAGCGGAACCGCGACGATCGGCGGCAAGCGGTACCGTGACCTGCCCAGCCCGCTGCGCACGGTCGGCGCGCTGCTCGAGGCGCGGGCCGTGCACACCGGCCGCTCTGCCTTCAACCACCTGCTCTTCCTCGCCCAGACTCAGGGCCTGCCGCGCCGGCGCGTGCAGGAAGTGATCGACCTGGTCGGGCTGGGCGAGGTCGCGGGGAAGCGGTCGGGCGGGTTCTCCCTGGGGATGAGCCAGCGGCTCGGCATCGCCGCCGCGCTGCTCGGCGACCCGCAGGTGCTGGTGCTTGACGAGCCGGTGAACGGGCTCGATCCCGAGGGGATCCTGTGGATCCGCAACCTGATGAAGGCCCTGGCCGCCGAGGGCCGGACGGTTTTCGTTTCCAGTCACCTGATGAACGAGATGGCCGTGACCGCCGATCACCTGATCGTGATCGGCCGCGGCAAGCTCATCGCGGCCTGCAGCACGCAGGAGTTCGTCGCCAGGAGCACGGTGCAGTCCGTGCTCGTGCGCACGCCCGATCCGGGCCGGCTGGCCCAGGCGATCACCGCGGCGGGCGGAAGCGTGACGGACGCGGCCGAGCAGCCGGACGGCGGAGCAGCCGCGCTCACCGTGACCGGGATGCCCGCCGCCCGGATCGGGGAGATCGCCGCGGCCGCGTCGGTGGTGCTGCACGAGCTGACCCCGCGGGCAGGATCCCTCGAGGAGGCGTTCATGGAGCTGACCGCGGACAGCCTTGAGTACGGCCAGCCCGGCCGGCCGGCCGGCAACGGGCCAGCCGGTCACCGGGTCAGCGGTCACCGGGCCAGCGGTCACCGGGCCAGCGGTCACCGGGCCAGCGGTCACCGGGCCAGCGGTCACCGGGCCAGCGGTCACCGGGCCAGCGGTCACCGGGCCAGCGGTCACCGGGCCAGTGGTCACCGGGCCGGCGGCCAGCCCGGGTCCCGGAGGGCAGGGCCAGTGACGCCGGCCGCGCCGGCCACGCAGGCCCCGGTGACGGCGGCCGCCGCACGCCGGCCCGGATTCGGGAACGTGCTGCTCAGCGAGTGGACGAAGATCCGCTCGGTTCGCTCCACCGTCTGGTCGCTGATCCTGCTGGTCGTGCTCACGATTGGCCTCACGGTCCTGATCACCGCGATCACCGCGGCGCAGTGGAGCAAGATCGGCGTGAGTTCGCAGCAGCAGCTGGCGCACGACCCGACCAGCGCGATCCTCGGCATCGGCCTCCAGTTCGGCCAGCTCACCGTCATCGTGCTCGGGGTGCTGGTGATCACGAGCGAGTACTCCACCGGCGCCATCCGGGCCTCGCTGCTGGCCGTGCCGCGCCGACTGCGCATGCTCGCCGCCAAGGGGATCGTATTCGCCGCGATCGTGCTGGTCCTCGGCGAAATCCTCATGTTCCTCTCGTTCTTCATCGGCGCGGCGATCCTGCACAGTCATATCCCGGTGTCGCTCAGCACCCCCAACGTCGCCCGCGCGGTCGTCGGCGGCGGCCTGTACCTGGCCGTGCTGGGCCTGTTCGCGATGTCGATCGGCGCGCTGGTCCGGCATACCGCGGGCGCGCTCACCGGCGTGATCGCCTTCGTCATCGTGCTCGAGCCGCTGTCCGCGCTGATCCCCGGCACCTGGGGCGACCACATCCACGATTACCTGCCGACCGCCGCCGGACGGCTGATCATCCAGACCGCGCCTGCGTCCGGCCAGGTGCTCTCGGCCTGGCAGGGTTTCGGCGTGTTCTGCCTCTGGACGGCGGTGCTGCTGGCCGCCGCGGGATTCCTGCTCGTGCGCCGCGACGCCTGACCAGGAACCGGTGACGGCCGCCCTCCTGACGCTGGCCGTCGGCGCGGCGATCAGCCTGGCGGCCAGCGCGGTCCTGGTCATCCGGATCGAGCGTCTCGGCGAGCGGTTCGGGCTCACCGAGGCCATCCTCGGCCTGGTCGCCGCGCTGGCCGCCGATGCCCCGGAGATCACGTCCGCGGCGGCCGCCCTCGCCCGCGGCCAGCACGCTGTCGGCGTGGGCGTCGTGCTCGGCTCGAACGTATTCAACCTGGCGGCGCTGCTCGGCCTGGGCGCCGTCGTCGCCGGGCGGATCGCCCTGCACCGCCGCGTCGTCGCGCTTGAAGGCGCGGTGGGGCTGTGGATGGCCGCGGTCAGCATCTGCGCCCTGGCCGGCCTGATCCCCCCCGCGCCGGCCTGGTTCTCGTCCTGCTGGTGCTGCTCCCCTACGCGTGGCTGTCCGCGCTGCGTGCCCCGCACCGCACCCGCGTCCGGCTGCCCCCGCGGGTGCGCGGCTTCCTCGCCGAGGCGCTCAGCGAGGAGGAGCAGGAGGAAGGCCCCGCTCTGCACCCGGCCCCCGGCCGGCCGAGCGACGCCGTCAGCGCGGTCACCGGCGCCGCCGCCCTGGTGATCGTCGTGATCGCCAGCCTGGCCATGGAGCAAGCCGCTACCTCGGTCGGCGCCCGGCTGGCCATCCCGCCCATCGTGACCGGCGGCATCGTGCTCGCCGCGATCACCAGCCTGCCGAACGCCGTCACCGCGGTCTACCTGGCCCGCCGCGGCCGGGGCGCCGCCACCCTGAGCGAGGCCATGAACAGCAACACCCTCAACGTGGCCTTCGGCCTGTTCCTGCCAGCCGCCATCACCGGCCTGGCAGTCGGCGGCAGCGCCACCCTGGTCGCCTCCTGGTATGGCGCGCTGACCCTGGCTGTCCTTGTCCTGGCCTTCCTGCACCGCGGCCTGTCCCGCCTCACCGGCGCCCTGGTGATAGCCGCCTACCTGGCCTTCGTGGCGATCCTCGTGACCACCGCCTGATCAACCTGACCGGACGATGGACATCGCTGCCGTCCGCACCGCGATGTCGCATCGACCGCGTTGCCGGCCGGCTATCCCGCGCAGGCCGGCCCGAGCAACTGCTTCAGGTCGCCAAGCAAGGCGGAGGAAGGCGACACCCGCAGCTTGTCGTCCAGGCGAACGACCGTCGTCTGCTGCTTACCGCACAGGCGCAGGTGAACTTCCGTTACTCCCGGATGCGTCCGCAGGACGTCCCTCAGCCGTTCGACGACCGGGCCCACGCAGCGGTCAACCGGCATCTCCACGACGAAAGGGCCGGCATCATCCGGCGTGACATCCGGCACCTTCACGTCCATCGCGATGAGCTTGGGCGCCTCATCCCGCCGGTCCAGCCTGCCCTTGACCACGAGGATGGCGTCCTCGGCCAGATAGCTGCCGCAGACCTGATAGGTGGCGGGGAAGAACAGCACCTCGACCGCGCCTTCGAGATCCTCGAGGGTGGCCGCCGCCCAGGCGGCGCCTTGCCTGGTGACCTTGCGCTGCAGGCCGGACAGGATCCCGCCCACCGAGACCACCTGGCCCTCTGGGCGCTCGCCCCGCTGCCCGCGTTCGGCTTCGAGGAGTCCGGCGGCCGCGGACTCGGCAGAACCGATCAGCTGGGCGATGGAGCAGTCGGTGCCGACGGCAAGCACGTGCTCGAGGCCGAGCAGCGGGTGGTCGGAGACGTACAGGCCGAGCATCTCCCGCTCGAAGCCGAGCAACACTGATTTCTCCCACTCACCGCCGGGGACCGGGACGTCGAACATCGTCTCGGTCTCCGTATCCCCCTCGAACAGCGAGAACTGGTTGTTGGCCTCGTTGCGCTTGACGTCGATCACCTGGTCCACGGCCTGCTCGTGGATGAGCACCAGTCCCTTGCGCGGGTGGCCGAGCGAGTCGAACGCGCCCGCCTTGACCAGCGACTCGATGACGCGCTTGTTGCACACCGTGACCGGGACCTTGCGCAGGAAATCGGCGAAGCTGGTGAACGCGCCCTTGGACCGGCGGGCCGCGCCGATCGCCTCCACCACGTTGACGCCGACGTTGCGCACCGCGGCCAGGCCGAACCTGATGTCCTCGCCGACCGGGGTGAACATCGCCGCAGACGCGTTCACGTCCGGCGGCAGCACCTTGATGCCCATCCGGCGGCATTCGTTCAGGTACTGCGCGGACTTGTCCTTGTCACCCGCGATCGAGGTCAGCACGGCGGCCATGTACTCCGCCGGGTAGTTGGCCTTCAGGTAGGCGGTCCAGTACCCGACCATCGCGTAGCAGGCCGCGTGCGCCCGGTTGAACGCGTAGTCGGAGAACGGGACCAGGATGTCCCAGATGGCCCTGATCGCGGAGTCGGTGTACCCGTTCGCCCGCATCCCGGCCGCGAACGGCTCGAACTCCTTGTCGAGGATCTCCTTCTTCTTCTTGCCCATGGCCTTGCGCAGCAGGTCGGCCTTGCCGGGCGTGTAGCCGGCCAGCTTCTGCGCCGTCGACAGCACCTGCTCCTGGTAGACGATCAGGCCGTAGGTGTCGCCGAGGATCTCGGCCAGCGGCTCGGCCAGCTCGGGGTGGATCGGCGTGATCGGCTTGCGGCCGACCTTGCGGTCGGCGTACTCGTTGTGCGCGTTGGCGCCCATCGGGCCCGGCCGGTACAGCGCGTTGACCGCCACGATGTCCTCGAACCGGTCCGCGTGCATGGAGCGCAGCAGCGCCCGCATCGGCCCGCCGTCGAGCTGGAAGACGCCCAGCGTGTCGCCGCGGGCTAGCAGCTCGTAGGTCGCCTTGTCATCGAGCGGCAGCGTTTCCAGCACGATGTCCTGGCCGCGGTTGTCCTTGATGCCGCTGACAGCATCGTCGAGCACGGTCAGGTTGCGCAGGCCGAGGAAGTCCATCTTGAGCAGCCCGAGGTCCTCGCAGGCCGGGTAGTCGAACTGCGTGATGACCGCGCCGTCTGCCTCGCGCTTCCACACCGGTATGTGGTCGATGATCGGCTCGCTGCTCATGATCACGCCTGCCGCGTGCACGCCGGCCTGCCGGATCAGCCCTTCCAGGCCCCGCGCGGTGTCGAGCACCTGGCGGATCTCGGCCTCGGCTTCATACAGGGCGCGGATCTCGCCGGCTTCGCCGTACCTTGAGTGCGTCGGGTCGAAGACGCCGGAAAGCGGGATGTCCTTGCCCATCACCGCGGGCGGGAGGGCCTTGGTGATCCGGTCGCCGAGCGCGTAGGGAAAGCCGAGCACCCGGGTGGCGTCCTTCACCGCCGCCTTGGCCTTGATCGTGCCGTAGGTGATGATCTGCGCGACCCGGTCGTCCCCGTACTTCTCGGTGACGTAGCGGATCACGTCACCGCGCCTGCGCTCGTCGAAGTCGATGTCGATGTCGGGCATCGAGATGCGCTCGGGATTGAGGAACCGCTCGAACATCAGCCCGTGCGTGATCGGATCCAGGTCCGTGATGCCGAGCGCGTAGGCCACCATGGACCCGGCGGCGGAGCCGCGGCCGGGACCGACCCGGATGCCCGCTTGCTTGGCCCAGTTGATGAAGTCGGCCACGACCAGGAAGTACGAGCAGAACCCCATCTGCGTGATCACGCCGATCTCGTACTCGGCGCGGCTCCTGCGCTCCTCGTCGTAGCCGCCGGGGAAGCGGCGGTCCATGCCGCGCCAGAACTGGCTGCGCAGCCAGCTCTCCTCCGTCTCGCCGTCGGGTATCGGGAACCGGGGCATGAGGTTCTGCTTGGCGAAGGCCACCTCGCACCGCTCGGCGATGAGCAGGGTCGTGTCGCAGCCGGCCTGCCACTCGGTATCCGGGGCGACCGCGCGCATCTGCTCCGGGGACTTCACGTAGTAGCCGCTGCCCTCGAACTTGAATCGGCCGGGGTCGGCCAGGTTGGACCCGGTCTGCACGCAGAGCAGCACCTCATGCGCCTGCGCGTCGTCGGGGCGGGTGTAGTGCGAGTCGTTGGTGACGACGAACGGCAGCGCGAGCTCGGCCGCGATGGTGCGCAGCCCGTCACGGACCCGGCGCTCAATGTCCAGGCCGTGGTCCATGATCTCGACGAAGAAGTTATCCGGGCCGAAGATGTCCCGGTAGGCGGCGGCCGCGTCGATAGCCTGCCGGTACTGGCCGAGCCTGAGCCTGGTCTGCACCTCGCCGGACGGGCAGCCGGTGGTCGCGATGATTCCCTTCGAGTGCGCGGCGAGCAGCTCGCGGTCCATCCGGGGCTTGCGGAAGAAGCCCTCCAGGGAGGCGAGGGAGGACAGCCGGAACAGGTTGTGCATGCCCTCGGTGGTCTCGGCCCACAGCGTCATGTGGGTGTATGCGCCCGCGCCCGAGATGTCGTCGCCGGATTGGGACGGGCTGCCCCAGCGCACGGGCTGGCGGTGCTTGCGGTGCTCGGGAGCGACGTAAGCCTCGATCCCGATCACCGGCTTGATGCCCGCGGCCGTGGCCTTCGTCCAGAAGTCGTAGGCACCGTAGACGTTGCCGTGGTCGGTCATCGCGATGGCCGGCATGCCTGCCTGCTCACACTGGCCGAACAGGTCCTTCAGCCGCGCGGCGCCGTCCAGCATCGAGTACTCGGTATGCACATGCAGGTGGGCGAACGAGGCCTGGTTGCCAGCGCTACCGCGCCCCGCCGCGGCTGCCGTCATGAAAGACACCGCCTCCTTCAGGCATGCGTAACAACACCCTGGCGGGCGTTCACGAACGGAACCGGAGGGAAGAGGCCAGTGCCACCCGTCGCGAGGAAGGCCCGCAGGTCAGTCCTCCGCGAGCGGCAGCACCGGTCCGGCTCTTCAAGGTTGTTCTAGCCTATTCGAGCCGGGGCGGCACGGCACGCGGGACACGCGCCAATCAGCAGCCGATCCCGGGGCACTATTCCCGGCGCAGCACGTCGAGCGCGTGTTCCAGGTCAGCCGGGTACCCACTATGGAACTCGGCCCTGCTGCCGTCGCCGGGGTGCGCGAAGGCCAGGCTGACCGCGTGCAGCCACTGCCTGGTCAGGCCGAGCCGCGCGGCCAGCACCGGGTCGGCTCCGTAGAGCAGATCTCCCGCGCACGGGTGCCTGATCGCCGCCATGTGGACCCGGATCTGGTGCGTGCGCCCGGTCTCCAAGACGATCCCGGTCAGGCTGGCGCCGCGGAAGGCCTCGATCGTGTCGTAGTGCGTGACGCTCGGCCTGCCGTCGGCCAGCACGGCGAACCTGCCGTCACCGGAGGGATGCCGGCCGATCGGCGCGTCCACCGTGCCGCGCAGCGGGTCGGGGTGCCCCTGCACCAGGGCGTGATAGCGCTTGTCCACCGCACGCTCCCGGAACGCGCGCTTCAGCGTGCTGTAAGCGCGCTCGCTCTTGGCCACGACCATCAGCCCGGTGGTGTTCGCGTCCAGCCGGTGCACGATGCCCTGGCGTTCGGCGGCACCGCTGGTGGCGACCGTGTGGCCGGTGGCGAGCAGGCCGCCGAGGACGGTCGGCCCAGTCCAGCCGGGCGTCGGATGCGCGGCCACTCCGGCCGGCTTGTCCACGACGAGGATGTCGGCGTCCTCATAGACCACCGTGAGGCCGGGGACCGCGGCCGCCTGCCCGGCGCTGCCCGGCGCGCCGGCGGTCGGCGGTGCGGGCAGCGTCACGTCCAGCCACGCACCCGCCTCCACGCGATGCGACTTAGCGGCGGGCTGCCCGCTGACGAGCACCTGGCCGGCCGCGACCAGATCCGCGGCCTTCGCCCGGGACAGCCCGAACATGCGGGCCAGCGCCGCGTCAAGCCGCTCGCCGTCCAGGCCGTCGGGGACGGGCACGTGCCGCTGATCCTCAGCTGCTGTCACCCTGCCTAGTCTGCCCGGTGCGGCCGGCTGGCCCGGCCCATGACGCCGATACCGAACTGCCGTCTCCCGCGCAGCCTGCGTCGTCCGCCCCGGCCCTTGACGCCGATACCGGGCTGCCGTCCCCGGCAGCCTGCCTAGTCTGCCCGGTGCGGCCGGCTGGCCCGGCCGGCGTGGTCGGGTGAGCCGGACTGGTCAGGCGGCGTTGCCCGGCCGCTCCGGTCCACGGTGCCGTCCATCCGCAGGCCGAGGACGGCCAGCAGGACCGCGAGCACCCCGCCGCAGACGATCGCGGAGTCTGCCAGGTTGAACACCGGCCAGTGCGGCAGCTGTATCCAGTCCACCACGTCGCCGCGCATCGGCCCCGGCGCGCGGAAGATCCGGTCTGCGAGGTTGCCGGTGGCGCCGCCGAGGAGCAGGCCGAGAGTGATCGCCCAGGGCGTGCTGCGCAGCCGCCGCGCGGTGCGCAGGATGAAGATGATCACGCCGACCGCGATGGCGGTGAACACCACCGTCAGCGAGGTCCCGATGCTGAACGCCGCCCCGCTGTTGCGGATCAGCCGGAGCGTGAGCAGCCCGCCGAGTAGCCGGATCGGCGGGTGGTGTGACAGCCGGGCGACAACGACGGCCTTGCTGATCACGTCGGCGGCCAGCACGAACAGGGCGACGCCGATCAGGACCGCGACCTGAAACCGGCTGGACCGCGGCGCCCGGGAAGCCGCTTCGCCGGCCGGCTCTGCCGCCGGGCCTTCCTGCCGCGGGTCAGCGTCTGTCATCGGCAGGTCAGCGCCGCTCTTCGCGCTGCTTGCACGCCACGCAGAGGGTGGCGCGAGGGAATGCCTGCAGGCGCGCCTTCCCGATGGCTTCGCCGCATGACTCGCAGATTCCGTACGTGCCGGACAGGATCCTGGCCAGCGCGCGCTCGTTCTGCGCGAGAAGCTCACGGGAGTTGTGAGTGAGGGCCAGCTCGTGCTCGCGCTGGTACGTCTTCGCCCCCGCGTCGGCCGGGTCGTCGCCGGCGTCGGCGACCGCATCACCCATCCGGTCGGCGATCTCGGATTCTGCCTTGGAGATCTCCGCGCGCAGCTCGATGATCTCGGACTCGAGTTCCTGCCGGAGCTCGTTGAGCTCGGTCTCGGTCCAGCGCTTCTCGCCAGACCGGACCGGGAGTGCGGCGGCGCCGGAACGGGTGGCTGCGGCCATCTCAGACCTCCCTCGGCGCCGGAATTCTGGTGATCTTGAAACTGACCAGTCACCGGAGGATAAGTCGCGATGGCGACCATCCGCAAACGCGGATAGCACCGACCGCTCAGCCCGGCGCCGGCCGCGGCCTGGACTGGCAGGCCGAACTAACTGCCGGACCGGCCGGGCGGGCCGGCCGGGCCGCTAACTCGCCGCGATGGTCAGCGAGAGGTTGTCGGCATAGCCGTCGTTGTAGGTGCCTTGCTTGCGGGTCATCTTCATGGTCACCACCGCCTTGACCGAGCCGGCCGGCACCGCTCCGGTCGTCACCCGCTGCAGCAGCCCGGTGGCGTCCTTGCGCTGGGCCGGGGTGACCGGCCCGATGACGACGCTGCCTAGCTTGGCTCCGGTGGAACTCTTCCAGACGACCGTCACCGTGGCGTGATCACTCTCGTTCTCGAAGCCGCCAAGCCACCCCTTCAGCGTGAAGGTCGCGCCCGACGCGATGATCCCCGTGTAAGCGGAGAGACTGTCGGTCTGGGTGGCGGACGCCGCGCTGCTGGCCGGGCCGCCGGCGAAGAAGTTGGCACCCCGGTTCGGCGGACCGGGATCGGTTGCGGCCGGAAAGCCGCCGCCGGCGCCGTACTGGACCGCGGTGAACGTGCCGCCGGCCGGGACCGTCCAGTGCGGCACCGGCACGGTACTGCCGTCGGCCGAGCCAGGCCCGGCTTCCGCGCCGGGGTTCTTGATGATGTTCGCGGGCGCCGCGGTGGCCGCGGACACGGCCCCGGGCCAGGCCAGCACGGCGGTCGAGACCGCCGACAACACCATGACGGGCACACGCCAAGATCGCCGCATCGCTGGTCCCCCCGCTTCCGGCCGTCCGTTGGTCAAGTGAGCGTAAAGCGGGGCATTGCGGACGTCAAGCCCCCGCTGGCCAGCGGCTCCGGGTGATGATGGACAGGAATCCGTTCAGAGCCTGCCCGGCGATCGGCTATCGTGGCAGTCTGCACGGCACAGATGGGGACAGCTGCCGCTGACCGCGGCCAGGAGCGACCCGGGGAGGGTGCGAGCCCGGGGGCAGGCCCAGCGACCAGATCACCCCGGAGCCGCCGGAAGAACGGCCGGCCGGCACCCGCCCGGCGGGGCTGGCCCGTGCTAGCTGGCACCCCGGCCAGCGGGCACGCCGCCAAGTAGAACCGGCCGCAGCACCAAACGGAGAGGTCCGGGCAGCCGCGCCCGCCGCAACGGCGGGCCGGGTGTGCGGTCAAGGAGGGTGGTACCGCGGGGCGGCCGCAGGCTCGCCTCGTCCCTTCGCGGCAGGCGACTTGCGGAAGGCCACTCTCATCATGCAGCACCCAGACGACGCCGCGGGCGGGCGGCACTTCCCCGCGCTGCCCGCCCGGCCGGACCTGCCCGCCCTCGAGCACGAGATGCTGGCGCGCTGGCGGGAGGGCAAGGCCTTCGAGCGCTCGCTCGAGCAAACGTCCGGCGGCCCGCAGTGGACGTTCTACGAGGGGCCGCCGACCGCGAACGGCACGCCGGGCGTGCACCACGTCGAGGCCCGGGTGTTCAAGGATGTCTTCCTCCGGTTCAAGACCATGCAGGGGTTCCGCGTCCCGCGGCGGGCCGGCTGGGACTGCCACGGCCTGCCGGTCGAGGTCGCCGTGGAGAAGGAACTCGGGATCTCCGGCAAGCAGGACATCGAGGCCTACGGGATCCCCGAGTTCAACGCGCGCTGCCGCGAGTCGGTGCAGCGGTACGTGGGCGCGTTCGAGGAACTGACCGAGCGGATGGGCTATTGGATCGACATGTCCAGGGCGTACTGGACGATGGATCCCAGCTACATCGAGTCGGTCTGGTGGTCGCTCAAGGTCATCTTCGACGAGGGCCTGCTGGTGCAGGACTACCGGATCAGCCCGTACTGCCCGCGCTGCGGCACGCCGCTGTCCGACCACGAGCTGGGCCAGCCGGACGTGTACCAGAGCGTGGGCGACCCTTCGGTGACGGTCAGGTTCCCGCTGCTGACGCTGCCCGAGGGCGCTGACCCGGCGCTGGCGGGCGCGGATCTCCTGGTATGGACCACCACGCCGTGGACGCTGGTGTCCAACACGGCGGTGGCCGTGCACCCGGACGAGCCTTACGTGGTGGCCCGCCGGGCCAGCGACGGCAACCGGGTGGTGGTCGCCGAGCAGCTGGTGCCGCGCGTGCTCGGCGACGGATGGGACGTGGTCGCCCGGTTCCCGGGAGCGAGCCTGGCCGGTGCTACCTACCGGCCGCCGTTCGGGTTCATCGACATTCCTGACGCGCACATCGTGGTCACCGGGGACTTCGTGACTACCGAAGACGGGACCGGCCTGGTGCACTTGGCGCCGGCATTCGGGCCGGACGACATGGAGACCGGCCGCAGGCACGGCCTGCCCGTGGTCAACCCGATCCGGCCGGACGGGCACTTCGACGCATCGGTCCCGCTGGTGGGCGGGCTGTTCTTCAAGGACGCGGACCCGCTGCTGGTGACCGACCTGGCCGAGCGGGGGGTGCTGTTCAGTTCCGAGACTCACCAGCACAGCTACCCGCACTGCTGGCGCTGCGGGACGCCGCTGATCTACTACGCGGTGCCGTCCTGGTACATCCGCACTACGCAGGTCAAGGACGCCCTGCTCGCGGAGAACGAGCGGACCAACTGGCAGCCGCCCACGATCAAGCACGGCCGTTACGGCGAGTGGCTGCGCAACAACGTGGACTGGGCGCTGTCCCGGACCAGGTACTGGGGGACCCCGCTGCCGCTGTGGACGTGCGCCGACGATCATGTCACCTGCGTCGGCTCGCTGGCCGAGCTGTCCAAGCTGGCCGGCCGCGACCTGTCCGCCCTCGACCCGCACCGGCCGCAGGTGGACGAGGTGACGATCCGCTGCCCGGACTGCGGCCAGCCCGCGCGCCGGGTACCGGACGTGATCGACGCCTGGTACGACTCGGGCTCGATGCCGTTCGCCCAGCACGGCGCGCCGCTGCGGAACGAGGCGGAGTTCGAGAGCTCTTACCCGGCGCAGTTCATCTGCGAGGCGATCGACCAGACCCGGGGCTGGTTCTACTCGCTGATGGCGATCGGCACGCTGGTCTTCGGCCGGTCCGCGTACGAGAACGTGGTCTGCCTCGGGCTGATCCTGGACAGCGACGGCGTGAAGATGAGTAAGCACCTGGGCAACGTGATCGAGCCGATCCCGCTGATGGACGAGCACGGGGCCGACGCGCTGCGCTGGTTCTTCACCTCGGCCGGGTCGCCGTGGTCGGCGCGCAGGCTCGGGCACGGGATCCTCGAGGAGATCGTCAGGAAGCTGCTGCTCACCGTGTGGAACACGGTGTCGTTCTTCGTGCTCTACGCGAACGCGACCGGAGCGCAAGGCGGCGCGGACTGGCTGAGCGCGGCCCCGCCGCCGCGCGCCCGGCCGCTGCTGGACCGGTGGATCCTGAGCGAGCTGCACGCGCTGACCGCGGACGTGACCAGCGCACTGGAGGGGTTCGACACCGCCGACGCGGGGCGCAGGCTCGCCGCCTTCATCGATGACCTGTCCAACTGGTACGTGCGCCGGTCGCGCCGCCGGTTCTGGGAGGGACCGGGCACACCCGGGGGCGCGGCGGCGTTCGCCACGCTGTTTGACTGCCTGCGGACGCTGGTCCGGCTGCTGGCCCCGTTCATTCCGTTCCTCACCGACTACGTGTGGGGAGTGCTGAGCGGGCCCGACGACCCGGACTCGGTGCACCTGGCCGGCTGGCCGGCCGCCGACCCGTCGCTGGTGGACGGGCAGCTGTCCGCGGACATGGCGCTGGTGCGCCGGCTCGTGGAGCTGGGCCGCTCGGCGCGGGCGGCGGCGTCAGTGCGGACCCGCCAGCCGCTGGGCCGCGGGCTGGTCAGCGCGCCGGGCTTCGCCGGGCTGCCCGCCGAGCTGATCGACCTGGTCACGGAGGAGCTGAACGTGCGGGCGATGGACACGCTCGCCGCCGACGCCGGCGATCTTGTCGATCACACGGTGAAGCCGAACTTCCGCGCGCTCGGGAAGCGGTTCGGAAAGTCCACGCCCGCCGTCGCGGCCGCGATCACCGCGGCCGATCCGGCGTGGCTGGCCGAGGAGATGACTTCGGCCGGAACGGCTCCGGTTACCGTGGACGGCGAGACGGTGGTGCTGCAGCCGGACGACGTGATCGTCACGCAGACCCCCAGGTCGGGATGGGCGGTCGCCAGCGACGCCGGGGAGACCGTCGCGCTCGAGGTGACCATAACGCCGGAGTTGCGGCGCGAGGGCCTGGCCCGCGAGTTCGTCCGGCTGGTCCAGGACGAGCGCAAGAACGCGGGCCTGGACGTCAGCGACCGGATATCGCTGTGGTGGGAGACCGCCGACGCGGAGCTCGCCGAGGCGCTCTCCGAGTACGGCCCGATGATCGCCGGCGAGGTGCTGGCGGTGAACAACGCCCAGGGCCGCCCGGAGGACGGCGCGGCCGGGCCGGAAGACGGCTCGGCCGGGCCGGAAGACGGCACGGCTGGACGAGGAGACGGCACGGCCGGGCGAGGAGACGGCGCCGCGGTGACCCGGGAGCACGCCAACGCCGGACTCGGGCTGACCTTCTGGCTGAGACGCGCCTGATCTGCCTGTATTTGGCGGTTCGCCCCGGAGGCTGGCTCCCTCCGGTCCGCGCGGGGCCCGGCGGAGGGTCAGCCCTCGGCGTATCCCCCGGCTCCGCCCAGCGGCTTGTCCGGCTGGCACGCGCGGCACGGCACGCAGCCCGCTGCCTCCGCCGCGACCTGGCTCACCCTCTGTATGTCGTCCGCACCCAGGAACCGGATGAGAATGCACTCAGGAAGGTGGTAGCGCGGGACCCCCGGGACCACGACCATTTGAACGGTTCCCGGCCCGGGCTGTTCGGTCCGCGGTGATCCAGCTGCTGGCGGGCGGACCGGGAGCGGGCCGGCCGACGCTGGCCCGGCGGAGACAGGCGTGAAGGCCTGCGTTCGGGGATCCCCCGCGCCCGGGAGTGCGGTAACGACGGGAGGGGCCGGCATGTACGAGCCGGGCGTCCCGTTCGGATCTGACGACGTATCCGAGCCGTCCGGATTCTGACGGCGCACCTGAGCCGTCCGGATTCTGACGGCGTGCCCGAGCCGTCCGGATCTGACGGCGCACCTGAGCCGTCCGGATCTGATGGCGTGCCCGAAGCCGGTGGCGTGCCGGGGGCTGACGCTGTACCCGAGCCTGACTGCGGGTCCGAGCCTGACTGTGGGTCCGAGGCGGAGGGCGTGCCGGGGGCCGAAGGCATGTCCAGGGCTGGCGACGCATCCGGGCGGGCCGGCGTCTGCAGCGCAGGCGTGCCGGACGGGCCGGCCGGTTCCGCGGCGGCGGTCTCGGGCCCGGCGTCGGCGCGGTCAGCAGCCGGCGTGACGTTCGCCGCAGAGGTGCCCGCGGCGTCCGGCTGCTCCCCGCCAGACGTGCCGATCCCGCCGGTGACCAGGTCCCCGCCAGACGTGCTCATCCCGCCGGTGACCGGGTCCCCGTCCGGCGCGCCGGATTTGCCCGGCGTGTCCGCCTCGACGGCTGCCGCCTCGCCGACCGCGATGCTTTCGGCCCGCGCCGGATACGCGTCGTCCGTCGCACCCGCCTCATCGCGCGCCCAATCCTCATCAACCGCCGTGTCTTCGGCCCTCGCGCCCTCGGCGGGCGCCGCCACCCCGCCGGCCTCCGGATCACGGTCGGCCTCGTTGCCCCCGCGTGCCTGCCCGGCCGTTCCCCCGTTCGCCGTTTCCCCGGCCGTCGCGCCGTTGGCCGCGGCGTCGTCCGTGTCCGCCGCTACCTGCCCGCTGATCACGGCGGGCGTGGCCGAGCCGCTATTCCCCGCGAGGGGGATGCGCTGCGGCAAGTCGCTGCCCTGCGACCAGGTGATTCCCTCCGGCCAGGTGGCGCTGGACCAGCTGCCGTTCTCACCCCAGTCGGCCAGGCCAGGCTCAGCGGGGCCGGCCACCTCAGCCGCGGGCTCGCCGCTGGCTGCCGGGATGACGAGCCTGGAGTTCCACTGCGCAGGGCTGACGAGCTCCTGCTCAACGCGCCCCCAGACCTCCTCGGTGGCCGAATCCTTGGTCAGCTTCGGCGCGCGGGTCGCGGTACCGGCCGCGGCAAGCTCGGCGTCCACCCGCGCCCACAGGTCATCGGCCGGCGATCCCGCCGATGGCCAGCCGAGCCCCGCCCGGCTCGCCTCGGCCGGGCCCGCAGGAACCAGCGGCGCACTCGCCACCGCTGTCCGGTCCCAGAGCGCGCCCGCGCTCGCGGCATAATCGGGGCTCGCCAGCGTCCCGGGATCAGCGGTGGCGCCACGATCGGCCCCTCGCCCACCTGCGGCGTCGGCCGCGCTCCTGCCGAAGAACTCATCGCGGCCCGCTATCAGGCCTGCCACGAGCACGACTGCTGCGCACACGCCGACGGCGATCGCGGCATAGATCAGCGACAGCTGACCGGTGATCGCACCGGCCAACAGCAGCGCCAGCCCCGCCACGACGAGCGCGGCGCTAAACCGGATCACGGAAGTTCTTCCCCGGATGGGCGCCGGGCGCCCTGATCAGCGGCGCTCGTGCGGTGAACCGTCGGACGGGCGGAATCCGCCTGCGTGCGCGGCAGGCTCGGGCTGACCTGCGTAGGCAGGAGCCCCTCCCGGCTGACCGTTGCGCACGTCAGCGCGCGACATCGTGGCGGGTACGGACTGCGGGCCGGTGCCCATGGCGCGGAACCCGCCGGTGTCGGATGCTCCGGCCTCCAGATCGCGCAGCAGGCCTTCCAGGTAGGCCTTGAACCTGCTGCGGTACTCACGCTCGAAGGCGCGCAGGTCGTCCACTCGCCGTTCCAGCTCCTCACGCTGCTGCACGAGGGAGCCCATGGCCTGGCGGTGCCGCTCCTGGGCGTCGCGTTCCAGGCTCTCGGCGCGCGCCCGGGCGTCTCCGGTGATCTGCTCGGCCTGACGACGCGCCTTGCCGAGGATGTCATCGGCTTCACGGCGGGCCCGGCCGAGGGTCTCGTCGGCCTCACGCCTCGCGTCGGCGATCGCCTGGTCGGCAGTCTGCTGGGCGAGCGCGAGGACCCGCGCCGCGGTGTCCATGTTGTCCTCGGCCGGGGCTACGCCCATCATCACCGGCTCGGGCCTGCGCTCGGGCTCGGGCCGCGGCGGCTCGGGACTGATCAGCTCAGGCTGCGCTTCCGGCAGCGGCGAGCTGAGCGCCGGGGCCGGCGTCTTGCCGCCGCGCATGAACTCGGCGAGCTTCGCCCGCAGCTCCTCGTTCTCCTGGAGCAGCCGGTCGAGCTCGGCCTCGACTTCGTCGAGGAAGGCGTCGACCTCTTCCTCGTCGTAGCCGGGCCGGAGCCGGGTGGTACTGAACTGCTTGTTCCGCACATCCGCGGGCGTCAGCGGCATCTCGTCTCCTTGGCGCGCTTGGAGTGTCCTGCCTACAGCACCGTTCAGATTAGCGGAACGACCACATTCACTAGGATCAGAACCACGAAGAACAGCACCATGAAGCTAAGGTCCAAGGCCACACTACCGAGCCGAAGGGGCGGGATGTACCTTCTTAGGAATCTCAGTGGAGGATCGGTGACTGTGAAGATCCCCTCGGCGATCACCAGCAGGATGCCGTGCGGTGCCCACGTCCGGGAGAACGTCTGCACCCACGTGAAGATCATCCGGCCGATGAGAAGCAGCAGGTAGAGCCACAGAAGGTAGAACAGAACGATCTTCAGGATGCCCACATCACTACCCTGTCTGCACAGCTCACGCCGGGACGAGCACGGCGATCTGCCGTGTCCTGCCAGCCAGCCGGCCCGCGCGCTTAGCTCTGGTTGAAGAACCCTCGCTCCGCGATACGGGCCTTGTCCTCGTCTGTCACCTCGACGTTCATCGGCGACAGCAGGAACACCCGGTTGGTCACCCGGTCGATGCTCCCGCGAAGCCCGAAGATCAGTCCGGCCGCGAAGTCGACGAGGCGCTTGGCGTCACCGTCGACCATCTCGGTCAGGTTCATGATCACCGGAGTGCCCTCGCGGAAGTGCTCTCCGATAGTACGAGCCTCATTGTACGTGCGCGGATGCAGTGTCGTGATCCTGGCCAGGTCGGAGGTCTGGGTGAGGGTGGCAGCGCGCCGGTCCCCCCCGGACGGGGCCATCTCCTGCCCTACCTGGGGGTCAGGCTCACGGACCTCGGGCCCGTCTGCTGACTCCAGGCTGTCGCCATGATCGCTGTATTCGTCGTACTCCTCATAGGAGTCGTACTGCTCCTGGTAGCGGTGGTCGTCCTCAACGAGGCCGAGGTAGACCGCCATCTTGCGCATCGCGCTGGCCATCCGTGCGTCCTCCGTCGTGCCTGTCGTGCCGCCCCGCTGATCGACCGGGCGCCGCAGACCGGGTAAGTGCTGCGACGCTGAGGCCCGGTACCGGGCTCGCACGTCGGACCTTACCGGACGAAGGGCCTTCTGCCGCCGAGCAACGCCGTACCGACACGCAGGTGTGTCGCGCCGAATTTGATCGCCGCTTCCAGGTCGGCGCTCATCCCCGCCGAGATCATGGTCGCGGCCGGGTGCGCGCGGCGGACTTCGGCCGCGATAGCGCCGAGTTTCCCGAACGCGGCATCCGCCGGCCCGCCCAGCGGCGCCACGGCCATTACACCGCCGAGCGCCAGGCCGCCCTCCCCGGCCAGCGCATCGGCCAGCCCGGCCACCTGATCGGGCTGGGCCCCGCCCCGGGACGGGTCGGCGTCCAAGCTCACCTGCACCAGGCAGGTAACCGTCCGTCCGGCCTGCCTGGCGTGCCTGCCCAGGGCCCGGACCAGCCGGATGCGGTCGACCGAGTGCACCACATCGGCGTAGCGCACCACGCTCGCGGCCTTGTTCGTCTGCAGCTGGCCGACGAAATGCCAGGTGAGGCCAGTCACTCCGAGGCGGGCGCAGGCCGCGGCCTTGGGTGCGGCCTCCTGGTCCCTGTTCTCCCCCACGTCCGTCACGCCGAGCTCACTGAGCAGGCGGATGTCGGACGGCGGCCGGGTCTTGGTGATCGCGATCAGCGTGATCTCGCTCACCTTCCGGCCCGCGTCCGCGCAGGAAGCGGCGATCCGGGCGCGCACCTCCGCGAGCCGCGCTGCGATCTCGTCACGGCGTGCGTCCGCGCTGGCCAGCGCCGGCGGCTGGGTCACCTGTCCATCATGGCGCGAGCCAGACGAGGCCGGCGAACCGCCCGGTGCGACCATCGCGCCGGTAGGAGTAAAGGTCAGGATCCTCGGCGGTGCACCTGCCGTCGGCCTGCACCTGGCGCACCCCGGCCGTGGCCAGCTGCGCGGCCACCCCGGAGCGGATGTCGAGGCCCGGCGTGCCGGCCCGGGTGACGCAGCCGGATCCCGGAACAGCCGCCGCCACGGCGTCCCGCATGTCCTCGGGTACCTCGTAGCACCCGCCGCAGATGGCGGGACCGATGATCGCGTGCATCCGGGCCGGATCGGCGCCCGCCCGGGCCATGGCGCGAACGAGCGCCGGGACGACGCCGCGGGTCGTCCCCAGGCGTCCCGAGTGCGCGGCTCCGATGATCCTCGCCTCCGGATCGGCCAGCAGGACGCCCGGGCAGTCGGCGGACAGGACACTCAGCGACAGCCCGGGTACCGAGGTGAAGCTCGCGTCACGGGCCGGGGCGGGCTCGGCGCCCGCCCAGCCGCCGGGGACGGCTTCGGCGACCGCACCGCCGCCGGGGCCGGCCGGCCGGCTCCGCACCCGGCCGACATCGGCGCCGTGCACCTGTCGCATCCACGTCATCCGGGCCGGGTCAAGGCCGCAGGCCGCGGCCACGAGCCGGCGGTTGCGGGCGACGGCGTCCTCGCTGTCGCCTGAGCCCGTGCTCAGGTTGAGCGAATCATAGGGCGGCTGGCTGACCCCGCCGCGGCGGCCGGTGAACGCGGCGCGCACCCCCGGGGCCAGCGTGAACAGCCGGACGGCCGGGTCATCCGGGCCTGCCGGCGCAAGAGACATGCGGACGACCGGGCGGCGCGCGGCCGGGCCGGCCGCGCCGGGGGGGCCTGCAGGCTCGGCTGGCCCTCGGCTCACTTGAGGAAGTCGGGCACGTCGAGCTCGTCGTCCTCCTCGAAGACCACCGGCCGGCGCCGGGTGCTGGCGGCGTCGAAGACGCGTCCGGCCGCGACGGGGTCGAGCCTGCCCGGCGCGTGCTGGTGCGCGCGCCCGGCGGCCGGGGCAGCCGGCTGATCGGCTGCGTCGCCGGTCGCGGGCAGGCCCGTGGCAGGCGTGCTCTCGGGCTGACCAGCTTCCGCGCCTGCAGTGTCGAGGCCGGGCGGCCGAGCCGACGCGGGCGCATGGCCGTTGCGCTCGCCGGGCGAAGGGACCGGGCCGGCCGGATCGGACCGCTGACCATGGCCCGCGTCGGACGGCTGCCCCGGGCCCGCGCCGGGCGCGGGCCCGGCCTGCGCTGCGGCGGTCTCATAGCCGGGCGCAGTCTCGTAGCCGGGCGCGGTCTCATGGTCGGGCGGGGTCCCGTAGCCGGGCGCAGTCTCGTAGCCGGGCGCGGCCTGGTGCCTGGGTGCGCCGGAGGAAGCGCCGTGGCCGCCGAGGCTGATCGCTGGGCGGCCGTTCGTCTCGCGGCGTCCGGACAGGACCCGCGCGGTCTCCGGCATCGCTGCGCGGCTCCTGTTGTCACCCAGGCCCGCCGCGATCACGGTGACCCGTACCTCGTCGCCGAGCGCGTCGTCGATGACCGCGCCGAAGATGAAGTTGGCGTCCGGGGCAGCGGAATTGGAGACCAGCTGGGCCGCCTCGTTGATCTCGAAGAGGCCGAGGTCGGAACCGCCCTGGATGGACAGCAGCACTCCGTGCGCGCCATCGATGCTGGCCTCGAGCAGCGGGCTGGAGATCGCCGTCTCGGCGGCCGCGACCGAGCGATCGTCGCCCCGGGCCGAGCCGATGCCCATCAGCGCCGAGCCGGCCCCCGACATGACGGACTTCACGTCGGCGAAGTCCAGGTTGATCAGGCCGGGCGTGGTGATCAGGTCGGTGATTCCCTGAACGCCGGAGAGCAGCACCTGGTCGGCGGCCTTGAATGCGTCCAGGACGCTGACCTGCCGGTCGGAGATGGACAGCAGCCGGTCGTTCGGTATCACGATCAGCGTGTCCACCTCCTCGCGGAGCCGCTCGATGCCGACCTCGGCCTGGGTGCCGCGGCGCTTGCCCTCGAAGCCGAACGGGCGGGTCACGACGCCGATGGTGAGCGCGCCGAGCGAGCGCGCCACGTTGGCCACCACCGGCGCCCCGCCGGTGCCGGTCCCGCCGCCCTCGCCTGCGGTGACGAAGACCATGTCGGCTCCCTTGAGAACCTCCTCGATCTCCTCACGATGATCTTCAGCGGCCTTGCAGCCGACGTCGGGGTTCGCGCCCGCTCCCAGCCCCCTGGTGAGCTCGCGCCCGACGTCGAGCTTGACGTCCGCGTCGCTCATCAGCAGCGCTTGCGCGTCGGTATTAATCGCTATGAACTCGACGCCCTTAAGTCCTTCTTCGATCATCCGGTTTACGGCGTTGACGCCGCCCCCACCGATTCCGGCGACCTTGATGACCGCCAGGTAATTCTGCGGTGCTGCCACGAGGAAGGACCCTTTCGCTCGTATGCCCGTATCGCATTTCTTCCCGCGTTCCTGCGGGTCTCCGTGCTGCTCATCTCGGGAAACCGGGACGTTAGCGACCGGTTTTCAAATGCGCTGCCAGTGACATCGGCCGGTCACGCACCGCGGTTTACGCGGGATAAACTCTTACCCTCAAGTTGAGATTTAGACTTATGTCAACCTGGCGATTGGTATGGACAGTAAGGTCGCCTGCCAGCGGGGTCAACAACCGGGCCTGAACCGGCTCGGCGTGTCGCGAAGTGCTGGCAGAGGCTGACCGCTGAGGGCTTAGCCTGTGGCGGCGGTGCCGGGCGCGCTGACGTCATAGGAGCGGGCGTGCGTGTGCATCAGGATGGCCAGCACCCGCGCCTTCTGCGCCGACTGGCCGCTGCTGCCCCAGTTGACCGTCACCCTGCCGGACAGCTCCAGCGTGACGGCATCCAGCGTGGGGACGGTCACGGCCTTGACCCGGCGGGCGATCCCGGGTGGCAGCTGGCGCAGGACCGCCGCCGCGGCCCGCACCCCGGGGTTACCGGGCAGAGGGCCGGCCGGGGTGAACCGCGGCATCCCCCGTGGCCGGGTTTTCACCTGCTGTACCACCACGCCCGAGGGGTTGACGAGATCGAACCCGCCCGCCACCGGGACCGCCAGGGCCGGGGTTCTCTCCTGGACGGAGATCAGCACCCCGTCGGGCCAGCTCCTGGTCACCTGGGCCGACTGCACCTGGGCGATGCGCTCGACCCGGGTGGCCACGGCACCCGTGCTCACCCGGATGAGCGGCAGTCCCGGCGGGATGCCGGCGGCGGCCAGCACCTCGGATTTCGGTACCAGGTGCGTGCCGGCGACCTCGATCGACCGGACGACCAGGAGTTGCGGGCCGAGCAGCGCCCAGGCTGCGGCCCCGATGATTCCCAGCGCCGCGAGCAGGAAGAACGCCACCTGGTAGCGGCTGCGACCGCGGCCGGCCGGAACTTCGGCGGGCTGTCCGCCTGAGGTCTTGGCCTGCCGGCGGGTGGCATCGGCCGCGCGGCGATCGCGGGGAACCGCGGGCTGCGGCCCAGCCTCAGCCACCGATGCGGGCCCGGCACCACCCGCAGACCCAGGCCCGGCACCACCCGCAGACCGGACGGTCGCGCCGTCCCGGCCGGCCCGCCCGCGGGTCACGAGTCCGACCCCGCGCGGAGCGCGCTGACCAGCAGCGGCCCGAGATCCGTCACGTCGCCCGCGCCCATCGTGAGGACGATGTCGCCCGGCCGGGCGGCATCGACCACGGCCCGGGGCACCGCCTCGGCCCGCGGCAGGTAGCGAGCCCGGTCCCGCGGCACGGCGTCCGCGATCAGCTGCCCGGTCACCCCCGGCTCCGGGTCTTCCCGGGCCGCGTAGACGTCGAGCACGAACGCCTGGTCGGCCAGGCCGAGCGCCGCGCCGAACTCGGCAGCGAAGATGCGCGTCCGGCTGTACAGGTGCGGCTGGAAGACCGCGATCACCCGCCCGCCGCCGGCGATCTCGCGTGCCGCGTGCAGGTCGGCCGTCAGCTCGGTCGGGTGGTGCGCGTAGCTGTCAAGCACCCGGACCCCGGCGGCCTCGCCCCTGGGCTCCAGCCTGCGCTGCGCGCCGCGGTAGGCGGCGAGGCCGGCGGCCGCCTGCGGCCAGCCGGCCCCGAGCTCGACGGCAGCGGCGAACGCGGCGGCCGCGTTGAGCGCGTTGTGCCGGCCTGGCACCGCGAGCTCGATCCGCTGCTCGCCGTGGCCGGCGGCAGCCGGCGCCCTGCCGAGACCGTCAGGCTGACTCCCATCCCGCGCAGCGCCACGTCGGTGACCAGGTAGTCCGCGCCGGGCGAGGCACCGTAGCTGCGTACCCGGAGCGGCAGATCCGCCACGGCCGCGGCCAGTGCCCTGGTGCCCGGGTGGTCGGCACAGAGCACCAGCAGGCCGCCCGGCGTGATACGGCGGCCGAACGCTGCGAAGGTGTCCTCGATCTCCCGGAGGCTGGCGTAGTTGTCGAGATGGTCGGCCTCGATGTTGGTCACGATCACGGCGTCCGGCGACAGGAGCAGGAACGAACGGTCGCTCTCGTCGGCTTCGGCGACGAATATCTCGCCGTCCGCCCAGACGGCTCCCACCCCGGTCGCGGTCAGCACCCCGCCGATCACGTACCCGGGATCGAAGCCGGACGACACCAGGATGGTGGTGAGCATGGCGCTCGTCGTGGTCTTGCCGTGCGTGCCCGCCACCGCTACCGTCCGCTTGCCGAGCATCACCGAGGCCAGCGCGGATGCCCGGTGCAGGATCCTGAGACCGCGGTTGCGCGCCTCGGCCAGCTCCGGGTTGTCCGGGCGGATCGCCGTGGTGACCACGAGCGTGTCCGCACCGTCGAGGCGGGCCGGGTCGTGGCCCACGTGCACGTCAGCGCCGAGAGCGGCCAGCGCCGCGAGCGTGGCGGAGGGCCGCGAGTCAGTGCCCGACACCACGACCCCCCTGGCCAGCATGATCCTCGCGATCCCGGACATGCCGGCGCCGCCGATACCGGTGAAGTGCACCCGGCCGAGCTGGCTCACCGGCACCGGGAGCGCGGTGCCTGGCGTCAGTCCCGCGGCGCCGGGCGGCGCGGCGGCCTGCGGCCCGCTCACCGGCCGTCCCTGATCACGCCGATCACCGCGGCCGCCAGCTTGATGTCCGCGTCCCGCACGCCCAACGCGGCGGCCGCGCAAGACATCCCCGCCACCCGGCCGGGGTCGGCCAGGACGGGCAGCAGCGTGTCCCGGATCCACTCCGGGGTCAGCCTGGCGTCCTCGACGACCAGCCCGCCGCCGGCCCGGACGATGGGCTCGGCGTTCAGCATCTGCTCGCCGTTGCCGTGCGGCAGCGGGACGTACGCGGCCGGCAGGCCGACCGCTGTCACCTCCGCGCAGGTGTTCGCCCCGGCCCGGCACAGCACCAGGTCGGCGGCCGCATAGGCGAGATCCATCCGGTCCATGTACGGCACGATCAGCTGCGCTGGGCCCGGCTCGGGCGGCAGCGCATCCCGGGAAGGCGCCGTCACGGCGGAGCGCGGCCCGGAGATGAGCAGCAGCTGCACGCCGGCCTGCCGTATCCACCCGGCCGCGCCGAGAACCGCCTGGTTCAGCGACCGCGCACCCTGCGATCCGCCGGTCACGAGCAGCACCGGCAGGTCGGGCCGGAACCCGAAATGCGCCCGCGCCTTGTCGGCCTGGTCGAGCCGGTCCAGCTCGCTGATCTGGCGCCGCAGCGGGATGCCCAGGTAGCGGGCGTGCGGCAGCGACGCGCCGGGGCTGCCGGTGAACACGTTCCGGGTCAGCCGGGCGCCCAGCCGGTTGGCCAGGCCCGGACGCGGGTTGGCCTCGTGCACCACGATCGGTACCCGGCGGCGCCTGGCGGCCAGGTAGCCGGGCGTCGAGACGTACCCGCCGAACCCGACCAGGGCGTCTGCCTCGGTGACGTCGAGCACTCCGGCCGCCGCGCTGATCGCCGCGGCCAGCCTGCCGGGAACGGTCAGCAGCTGGGGGGTGACCGAGCGCGGCAGCGGCACCGGGGGGATGACCGCGAGTTCGTAGCCGTGCTGCGGCACGAGCCTGGTCTCCAGGCCCCGCTTGGTGCCGAGGAAGGTCAGCCCGATCGACGGGTCGGCCCGCCGGAGCGCGTCCGCCAGGGCGAGCGCGGGTGAGATGTGGCCGGCCGACCCGCCGCCGGCCAGGACGACTCTCATCGCCAACTGCTCTCCTCACGTCGATCCCGGTCCGGACGCGGCCCGCCGCCGCCCGCCGGACCGGCGAGTACGGTCAGGCCCGGCCTGGGCGCGCCGGCAGATCTTCTGCGGCGCGGGCCGGCGCCCAGGCGACCGGCCGCGCTGCCGTCGCCGCCGGCAGCTCCACCATCGACTCCTCCTCCGCTCCTCCGCGTCACCGGACGCCGCCTGACTGCCTCGTGCGCCGCCCGGAACTACGGACCCGCCCTCGAAGACAGGCCAAGCCAGCTTAGAACCCGGCGCGGGCCGCTCTCGCCCCGAGCAGCCAAGGCTTCTCGCGCCCCTGGCTCCCGCCTTGCGAACGACATCAGCATGCCGAGTGCCGTCATGGTGACCAGCAGCGAGGACACCCCCTCCGAGACCAGCGGGAGCGGTACCCCGGTGATCGGGAACACGCCGATCACCGCGCCGATGTTCACCACCGCCTGGACCACGATCCATGCGGTGGCGGCCGCCGCGGCGAGCCGCATGAACGTGTCATCGACCCGCCGCGCGATGCGCATCCCGGCGTAGGCGAGGCCGCCGTACAGCGCCGACACGCACAGCGTGCCGACCAGGCCCAGCTCCTCGCCGATGATGGCGAAGATGTAGTCGGTCGTGGCATTCGGTACCCAGCCCCATTTCTCCCTGCTCGCGCCCAGGCCCACGCCGAACCAGCCGCCCGAGCCGATCGCGTACTTGCCCTGGATGCTCTGCATGTTGACCCCCACCGGGTTGGCCTGGGGGTTCATGAAGCTGGTGAGGCGCTCCAGCCGGTACGGCGCGACGATGATCAGCATGAGCATGACCAGGCCCATCAGGCCGAGTATCCCCGCGAACAGCCGGCCCGGCGTGCCGATCACCCATAGCAGCATGAGGAAGATGGTCAGCAGCACGAACGTGGTGCCGAGATCGTCGCCGAGCATCACGAGCAGGCAGATGAGGCCCGCGCCGGGCAGCAGCGGCATCAGCAGGTGCCGCCACTCGGTGAGCTGGCCGAGCTTCTCCTTGCGCGCCAGCAGGTCCGCTCCCCATAGCACGAAGGCGAACTTGGCCAGCTCGGACGGCTGCAGCTGGAACGGCCCGAGCTGGATCCAGCGGGACGCGCCGCCGGACACCACCCCTACGCCCGGGATGAGGGTGAGCAGCAGGCCGAGCACCGAGATGGCCAGCAGCGGATAGGCGGCGGCCCGGAACAGCCGCGGTGACGACCGCGCCGCGATCCACATGAGCGGCAGGCCGAGCGCCACGCCCAGCAGCTGCTTCTGGAAATCCCGGTACGGCGGCTCGCCGCTCACCAGCGCGGAGGCCGACGAGGTGGACAGCACCATGACCAGCCCGAGCGCGAGCAGCAGCAGGGAGATCCCGGCGATCATGTAGTACGACAGCAAGGGCCGGCTGAGCAGGGCGGACCATGCGGCCAGCGGCTCGCGCGGGATCAGGCGGCCGCCTCGCGCAGGACCGGGCCCGCCGTCACCGTCACCGCTGCCGTCACCGTCCGTGCCGCTGCCGTCCGCGCCGCCGCCGCGCGGATCCCAGAATCCGCTCCCGGCGCCGCCGACGGTAGTGGCGCTCATGACGCTCCGGCCAGCGCCCGCACCGCCGCGGCAAATGCGTCCCCGCGCGCCCCGTAGTTCCTGAACATGTCGAGCGAGGCGGCGGCCGGCGCGAGCAGGACGGTGTCGCCCGGTGCGGCAAGGGCGGCAGCCTCGGTCACAACGCGCTCCATGATCCTAGTGTCGGTGCCGGCCAGCTCGACGACCGGGACATCGGGCGCGTGTCGCGCGAGAGCCTGCCGCAGGACGCCCCGGTCCCGGCCGAGCAGCACCGCCGCCCGCAGCCGGCTGGCCACCCCGTGGACCAGGTCGTCGATATCGGCGGCCTCGCCGCGCAGCATCCCGCCTGCCACCCAGACCACCGACGGGTAGGCGGCCAGCGAGGCGGCCGCGGCGTGCGGATTGGTCGCCTTGGAGTCGTCCACGTAGCACACGCCGTCGAGGTCGGCCACCCGGGTGATCCGGTGTGGTTCGGGCTCGAATGCGCGCAGCCCGGCACCGACCGCGGCCGCCTCTACCCCGTAGGCCCGGGCCAGGGCCGCCGCGGCCAGCGCGTTGGCCACGTTGTGCGGCGCGGCCGGCCGGACGTCGCTGACCGGGGCCAGCTCGACGTTCGCGCCGAACGCGCGGTTGACGAGGGCGCCGCCCGACACGCCGAACTCGCCGGGTGCCGGCGGCCCGAGCCGGAAGGGGATGACCCGGGATAGCGCGGCCGCGCCGGCGGCCAGCCGGCGCGACCACGGGTCATCGGCGTTGCAGACGGCGATCGTCCCCGGCGCGAAGATCCGCGCCTTGTCCCGCGCGTACGATTCCATGTCGCCGTGCCAGTCGATGTGATCGGCGGCCAGGTTGAGCACGGTCGCGGCCAGCGGCCGCAGCGAGCAGCTCCAGTGCAGCTGGAAGCTGGACAGCTCGACCGCAAGCACCCGGTAAGGCCCGGCCTCGGTGACCGCCTCGACCGCCGAGGTGCCGACGTTCCCGGCCGCGGCTGCCCGCAGCCCGGCCGCGGCGAGCATCGCGGCGAGCATTTTCACCGTCGTCGTCTTGCCGTTGGTGCCGGTGACGCCCAGCCACGCCTGCGCGGTGCCGTCGGGGAACACCGGGCGCAGCCGCCAGGCCAGCTCGACGTCGCCGATGACCGGGATACCGGCGTGGCCGGCCGCGGCGAGCAGCGGGGCATCCGGCCGCCAGCCCGGCGAGGTGACCACGAGCTCGGTGCCCGGCGGGACGCCGGCTTCACCGGCCGCGCGGCCGAGCAGCACCCTGATCCCCAGCCGGCCGAGCTCGGCCGCGCGCCGGCGGCGTATCTCGTCGTCGCCGGAGTCCAGCACGGTGACCTGCGCGCCGCGGGCGGCGAGGGCCCGGGCAGCCGGCGGCCCGGAGACGCCGAGGCCGGCCACGCAGACCAGCCGCCGGTCCCAGGATGCGCCGCCCGGCGGTGAGCCGGGAGGACCGCCGGTCATCCCGGGCTCATCCACTGGACGTAGAAGATCACCAGGCCGAGGCCGATGAACAGCCCGGAGATCAGCCAGAACCTGATGACGATGGTGGTCTCGGCCCAGCCGAGCAACTCGAAGTGGTGCTGCAGCGGAGCCATCCTGAACACCCGGTGGCCGGTGAGCTTGTACGAGCCGACCTGGATGACGACCGACAGCGTGATGATCACGAACAAGCCGCCGAGTATGACCAGCAGCAGCTGGGTCCTGGTCGTCACGGCAAGCCCGGCCAGCACCCCGCCGAGCGCCAGCGATCCGGTGTCGCCCATGAAGATCCTGGCCGGCGGCGCGTTCCACCACAGGAACCCGATACAGGCGCCGAGCACGGACGCGGCCACGATCGCCAGGTCAAGCGGGTCCCGGACGTCATAGCACTGCGGCGCGAGGAAGTTCGTGCAGTCGTTGCGGTCCTGCCAGATCCCGATGATCACGTACGCGGCGAGCACCAGCGCGGCGGCGCCGGTGGCGAGGCCGTCAAGGCCGTCGGTGAGGTTCACGCCGTTGGACATGCCGGCGATCATGAAGACGATCCAGAGGCCGAAGAAGACCGGGCCGATCGAGGGGCCGAAATCCCGCAGGAAGGAGAAGTGCGCGTCGGCGGGAGTCAGGTCGTAGCCGTCGCGGAAACGCAGGACGAGCAGGGCGAACAGCGCGCCGATCACGGCCTGGCCGGCCAGCTTGGCGCTGCTGCGCAGGCCGAGGCTGCGCTGTTTGTAGATCTTGATGAAGTCATCCATGAACCCGACCACGCCCAGGCCGGTCATGAGCATCAGCACCAGCAGCCCGGATACCTCCGGCGGGTCGTTCGTGCTGAGATGGCCGACGAAGTACCCGATCAGCGCGGCGATGATGATGACCGTGCCGCCCATCGTCGGCGTGCCCCGCTTGGTAGCGTGCGCGGCCGGGCCCTCCTCCCTGATCTCCTGCCCGTAGCCGCGGGCCCTGAAGATCCGGATCGCCAGCGGCGTGCCGAGCAGCGCCAGCAGCGTGGAGACGCCGGCCGCGACAAGGATCGTCCTCATGAGGCGGCCCCGGCGAGCAGCGCGTCCGCAACGCTCCACAGCCCCTCGGAGCGGGACGCCTTGACCAGCACGGTGTCCCCGGGGCCGACCCGGTCGCTGACCGCCGCCACCGCGGCGGGCCCGTCCGGCACGTGCAGCAGCTCGCCCGGCCAGCCCGGCTGCGACTTCGCCCCGGCCAGCATCGGGGTGGCCGCCCCGACGACGATGAGCGCGCTGACGCCGGTCAGCGCCGCGTACGCGCCGACCTCCTCGTGCCATGCCGTCGAGTTGCCGCCCAGCTCCGCCATGTGACCGAGCACGGCGACCGTGCGGCCGCGGCCCGCCATCGAGGTCAGCGCGTTGAGCGCGGCCCGCACCGAATCCGGGTTCGCGTTGTACGCGTCGTTGATCACCGTTACCCCGTCGGGACGGCGGTTTACCTCCATCCGTCGCCTGCTGCGAGCTACCGCGGCGCCGAGCGCCTCGGCCAGCGCGGCCGGGGCCATCCCGAGCGCTCCGGCCAGCGCGGCCGCGGCCAGCGCGTTGGACACGTTGTGCTCGCCGCGCAGGTTCAGCCGGACCTGTGCGTGTCCGCCCGGCGTGATCAGCGTGAAGGAGGACCGGCCGTCGGCGTCCACGGTCACGCCGGCGGCGCGGACATCCGCGTGGCCTGCCCGGCCGAAGGTGATCACCTGCGCAGCCGTTCGGGAGGCCATCTCGGCCACCGCCGGGTCGTCGGCGTTGAGCACGGCGAAGCCGTCGGCGGGCAGCGCCTCGACCAGCTCGCCCTTGGCCTGCGCCACCTCGCCCACGTCGGCGAAGTAACCGCCGACGTGGGCGCGGCCCACGTTCAGCACGGCGCCGAGCCGTGGTGGCGCGATCGCGCAGAGCCGGGCGATCTGCCCGCGGCCGCGGGCGCCGAGCTCCAGGACCAGGTACCGGGTCCGCTCGCCGGCGCGCAGCACGGTAAGCGGGTGGCCGAGCTCGTTGTTGAACGAGCCTGCGGCGCCACCGTGGGCCCCAGCCGCCCGGCCAGCTGGGCCAGCAGATCCTTGGTGGTCGTCTTGCCCGACGAGCCGGTGATCCCGGCGATCGTGAGCCCGGGCAGGCGGTCCACCACCGCGCGCGCCAGCGGCGCCAGCGCAGCCTGAACGTCGGGGACGATGAGCGCGGGCACCCCGGCCTGGCTGGCCAGCACCGCGACCGCCCCGGCGGCCACCGCGGCAGCGGCGAAGTCGTGCCCGTCCGCCCGCTCGCCCGGCAGGGCGGCGAACAACCCGCCGGGCGCGGCCTCGCGGGAGTCGATGACGACCGGCCCGCGGACCAGGGCCCGCGGATCGGGCACCCGGTCGAGCGTGGCGCCGGTGATGCCCGCGATCTGCGCCAGCGACAGCGGGATCATGCGCACCACCCGTCCCTGCCCGCGCGGCGCTCGGCCGCGGCCCGGGCCGCCGCCTCGGCCGCCACCGTGCGGTCGTCGAACGGGATCACCGTCCCGCCGCAGTACTGCCCGCGCTCGTGTCCCTTGCCGGCTACCAGCACGACGTCCCCCTTGTCCGCGCCGCGGACGGCCAGGGCGATCGCGGCCGCCCGGTCCGGCTCCACGATCACGTGCGCGCGCCGGTCACGGTCCACGCCGGCCGCTCCCTGCAGCATCTCGGACAGGATGGCGAGCGGATCCTCTGACCGCGGGTTGTCGCTGGTCAAGATGGCCACGTCGGCCAGGCTGGCCGCGGCCGCGCCCATCAGCGGCCGCTTGGCCCGGTCGCGGTCTCCGCCGCAGCCGAGCACGATGGCGAGCCGGCCCTGGGTGACCGGACGCAGCGCCCGCAGCGCCGCCTCCACCGCCGCCGGCTTGTGCGAGTAGTCCACCAGGATCGTGAAGTCCTGTCCGTCGCCCGCGTCCACCCGTTCGAGCCGGCCTGGCACGCCCGGGCAGGCGGCGATGCCCGCCACCGCGTGCTGCAGCCCGACGCCCGCCTCCACCAGAGCCACCACAGCCCCCAGCGCGTTCGCGACGTTGAACTGGCCGGGCAGCGCGATCCTCGCGTCGGCCTCGATCCCGCCGGGGCCGAGCACCCGGAAGGCGCTGCCGTCGGCGCCGCAGCGGACATCGGCGGCACGCCAGTCGGCCGCCGGGCGGCCGGCCGCGGAGAAGGTGGCCACGGGTATCCGGGCGCGGCCGGCCAGTTCGCGGCCCCGCGCGTCGTCGATGTTCACCACGCCCGCCCGGGAGTAGCGCGGGGTGAACAGCGCGGCCTTGGCGGCGAAGTAGTCGTCCAGGCTCGCATGGAAATCGAGGTGATCCTGCGACAGGTTGGTGAAGATCGCGACGTCGAAGGCCGTGCCCTCGACCCGGCCGAGCGCGAGCGCGTGGCTGGACACCTCCATCGCCGCCGCGGTGACCTGCTGCTCGGCCATCACCGCGAACAGGGCCTGCAGGTCGGTGGCCTCGGGCGTGGTGAGCTCGCTCGGCGCGCTGGCCAGCCGGCCCTGGTCTCGACCCCGCCGATCAGGCCGGTCGGGTAGCCGGACATCCGCAGCCCGGACTCGAGCAGGTAGCTGGTGGTCGTCTTGCCGCTGGTCCCGGTCACGCCGATCAGCAGCAGCCGCTCGGAGGGCCGGCCGTAGATCCAGGCCGCCACCTCGCCGAGCCTGGCCCGAACGTCGGCCAGCACGAACACCGGCAGCGCGCAGGCCATTGCCAGGTCGCGGCCGCCGGGGTCGGTGAGCACGGCGACGGCGCCGGCCCGGGCCGCCTCCCGGCAGAACCGCGCCCCGTGCTGGCGGCTGCCCGGCAGCGCGGCGTACAGGTCGCCGGGCCGCACCTGCCGCGAGTCGTGCGTCACCCCGGTGAGCTGGGCAGCCCCGGGGGGCCCGGGGAACGGATCCCGCTCCGCCGGGCTGGTCATCTTCACGCCGAGCAGGCTGGCGAGCCCGGTCAGCGGGCGCGGCGGTACCCGGGCCGGCCGCGAGGGGAGGCTCGCACCGGCCGGGCGCTCAGCCGGCGGCCCGCTGGCGGGAGGCGTGGCGGGTGGCACGCGCAGAGGTTACCTCCGATCACGGCGCCGTGAGCCGGACGTCGGGACGCTTCATGTAATTCGGCGGTATTTTCAGCGTCTGCAGCGCGGCCCTCATCACCTGGTAGAAGACCGGCCCGGCTACCTCGTCGCCGAAGTAGGCCGCGGATTTCGGGTCCTGGACGTTGATCGCCACCACCACCTGCGGGTTGTTCGCCGGGGCCATGCCGATGTAGCTGGAACCGTAGCTGCACAGGCAACGCCTGGCCGGGTTCCATTCCTGCGCGGTGCCGGTCTTCGCGGCGATCGGATAGCCGGCGATCTCACCCCAGTACACCCCCGCCTGGGCGTCTACCACCGGCACTTGCTGCAGCACGCGGATCAGCTCGCGCGCGGTCTTCGCCTTGATCACCCGGTGTTTTTGCGGGCTGGCCGACGGCACGAACGTCCCGCTCGCGCTGCTGGTGCCGGCCACAACGGACGGCTGCACCCGGACTCCGTGGTTGGCGATGGTGGCGTAGACGCCGGCCATCTGCACGGCGTTCGCCGCGACCCCCTGGCCGAACGCGAGCGTGTAGCGCGTGTCTCCCCACCACTGGGAGGGCTTGGGCAGGATCCCGTCCGAGGCGCCGGGCAGGTTGAGCCCGGTCGGCTGCCCGAGGCCGAAAGCCCGCAGGTAGCCGTACTGCACTTTGGGGCGGACGTGCTGGACCACCTGGACCATGCCCACGTTGCTGGAGTTGGCGAGGATGCCGGCCACCGTGAGGCGCTCGGTGGGGTGCGACTCGGCGTCGTGGAAGGGGAATCCGTGCACGGTGATCTGGTAGGGCACCGTGTAGGGGCTCATCAGCGTCTGCCCGCCGCGCTCCAGCGCCGCGGCGACCGTGATCACCTTGCCCGTGCTGCCCGGCTGGAACACGTTGCCCACCGGGTCATCGGTGGTGGCGGCCACGCTGGCCGGGTGGGCCGGGTTGAACGTCGGGTACTGGGCGAACGCGAGGATCTGCCCGGTGTGCGGCTGCATGACCACCGCGGTGCAGTAGGCCGCGCGGGTGAGCAGGATCCGCTGCTTGCAGGCCTGCTCCGCGGTGTACTGGAGCTGGGGCAAGATAGTGAGCCGGACGCTGCGGCCGGGCACAGTCGCCGACTGCGTGTCGGTCCCCAGCGGTATCGGCTGGCCGTTTGCGGCCGTTTGGATCTCCTCCGTGCCGGCGTGCCCGGCGAGTAGCGCGTTGTACTCTTCTTCGACGCCGGACTCGCCCCGCAGGTTGCCCGCCTGGTCGGTGTCGGTGAAGCCGATCAGGCCGGCCGCCAGCTCCCCGTCGGGGTAGTCGGTGCTGTAGGCCTGCTTGAGCCCGATGCCGGGCAGGTGGCCGAGGCTGCTTCCCGGCAGGCTCAGGGCGGAGATTCTGGTTCCCCGTCTGCGCGGAAACCGACGGCTTGAGCACCTGGTACTGCGGTGAGCTCGGGTGCCCGATGAGGTTGAGTATGGCCGCCTGCGTCATGCCGAGCGGCCCGGCGAGCGCGGCGGCGATCTGCGGCTCCTGCGCCGCGGTCATCAGCTCGGGGTCGGCGAACACCTGGTCCGTCGGCACGGTCTCGGCCAGGACGGTGCCGTCCGCGGCCGTGATGTCGCCGCGCACCGCGGGAAGCTGGACGGTTTGCACCCGCTGCTGGTCGGCCAGCGCCCGGTACCTGGATCCGTCCAATCCCTGCAGCTGCACGAGCCGGCCGGCGAACAGCGAGAGCGCGAACGCCACGCATAGCAGGCTGGCCCGCAGGCGGCGTGCCGGGTCGCCGCGATTCAGCGCGACCCGGCGCTTGGACCGGGGGCGCCGGCGCGGGCCCGGCCGCCCACGGGACGGCCGGGAAGAGCCGGCTGACTCCTGCCCCTGCCCGCGCGGCCTGGCGCGGCCCGCGGGCAGCACCACCTCGCGCCGCAGCCCGTCGCGCGGCCGGCCAGCTCCATCGCGCCGGCCGCCGGCCCGGGGCCCGCGACGACGCTCGTCGCCGTCCGGGTGCGGGGCATCGCGCCCGCCGCGTGAGGCCTTGCCTTCTCGCGGCTCGCCGCGACGGCGCGCGCCACGCCGCCCGCCGTCACGCGGGCTCGCGCTGTCCGGCGGGCCGCCGCCCCGGCCACCCCGCCGGCCGCCCGTGCGGCGTGCGCCGTTCTGCTGGTCACCGCGCAGGTAACCGCCATCCGCCCGGTCGCCACGCGGCGCTGCGCCATCCCGCCCGCCACTGCGCGCGGCTGCGACGTCCGGCCGGCGGCCGCGCGAGTAGCCGCCATCCGCCTGGTCACCGCGCGGCCGTGCGCCATCCCGCCGCCCGCCGCGCGGGGCTGCGCCAGGCCCCTGGTCACCGCGCGAATAGCCGCCATCCGCCCGATCACCGCGTGGCGCTGCGCCGTCCCGCCGGCCGCCGCGCGGGGCTGCGCCGAGCCCCTGGTCACCGCGCGGCGCTGCGCCATCCCGCCGCGCGCCGCGCGGGCCTGCGGACGGTGGCTCATCGCCGCGGGACGGCCGGGCCTGCGGGCGCTCGGCCGGATCGCGCGGGCCGCCGGGGCCGCGCGGGCGCCGGCCCTGGGTGCTCCGGCGGTCGGGCCCGCCTCGCCCCCCCGGGGCCGTCCCCCGCCGGTCCGGCCCGGGCGGGCGGCGCACGCTCCGCGGAGGCCGCGGCCGGTCCGCGCCCTCGGCGCCGTCATCTCTCACGGGCTGTACCCGGGGACAGCCACCACGCCCGGTATGCGGGCTGGCTGGTTGTAGATGCGCCCGTCCTTCAGGTTGATGAACCTGAGCCTGCCGACCGGCTGCATGCCGAGCTGCCGGGCGCGCGCGGCGATCGACGCCGGCGCCGCCAGCTGCGCCGTCTCCTGCTGCAGCGCCTGCTCCTGCTGGGTGAGAGCGGCGTTCTTCTGCTGCGTGGCCGTGATCTGGAAGGAGCCTTCGGCGAGGGTGGTGTTGATCAGCAGCAGGCAGACCAGGCCGCCGCCGAGCAGCCCGACGAGCAGCAAGACGAACGGGGTACGGGAGCGCGCCCGCGGCCGCGCCCCGGTCACCCGGTGCTCGGTCGGGGGCGTCCGGGCCTCGGGGGCGGTCGCGCGCCCGCCGGCTGGTCCCGGGCGGCCAGCAGGCCGCTGGCGCTGCGGCTCACCCGGCCTGCCCGGCCGCTGACCCGGTCGCGGGCGCTGCAGCTGACGCGGCCGGGAACGCTGCGGCTGGCGGGGATCGAGTGCCTGCGATCCTGCCTTCTCGCCGATCAATCCGGTTGCCATCTCTTCACCCCTCGATGTCAGCGCCCGCGACCTTTCAGGCCGCGTGGTTGATCCGTTCCGCCGCCCGCAGCCGGGCCGATGCGGCCCGGGGATTTGAGGCCGTCTCTTCGGCCGACGGCCGCACCGCGCCGCGGGTGAGCAGCCTGAACCGCGGGCGGTGAGACGGCAGCGGCTGGGGCAGCTCGCGCGGGGTCGTATCGGTGGTTCGCTCGGTGAACGCGCGCTTGACCATCCGGTCCTCCAGTGAGTGGTAAGCCAGCACGACGATCCGCCCGCCGGGTGCCAGCGATTCCATGGCGGCGGGCAGGGCCCGCGCGAGCGCTTCCAGTTCCCCGTTCACCTCGATGCGGAGAGCCTGGAAGGTGCGCTTGGCCGGGTTGCCTCCGGTCCGCCGGGCGGCAGCGGGGATCGACGCGCGGATGATGTCGGCCAGCCGGCCCGTGCTGGTCAGCGGGGCGCGGGCGCGTTCGCGGACCAGAGCGTGGGCGATCCGGCTCGCGAATCTCTCCTCACCGAACTCGCGCAGCACGGCCGCCAGCCGCTCGGCCGGGTAGGTGTTCACGACCTGCGCCGCGGTCAGCTCGCGCGTGCTGTCCATGCGCATGTCCAGGGGCGCGTCATAGGAATAGGCGAAGCCGCGCTGCGGATCGTCGAGTTGCGGCGAGGAGACGCCCAGATCGAACAGGACGCCCTGGACCCACGGCTGATCCCGGCCGGCCAGTATCTCGGTCATCTCGTCGTACCGGGCGTGCACAAGCGTGACCCGGGCGGCGTAGCGGCCGAGCAGACGGCGAGATTCCTCGATCGCGGCCGGGTCCATGTCGATGCCGATCAGCGCGAGCCCGGGGTGGGCGTCCAGCAGGACCCGCGCGTGCCCCGCCCGGCCGAGCGTCGCGTCCACCAGCACGGCGCCATCGGCCTCGAGCGCGGGCGCGAGGAGGGCCGCGACCTGCGGCGCCATGACCGGGAGATGGGCGGCTGAAGCCACTGCCGGAAGACTCCCTCCCGTATCCGCCGTCTTGCCTGCTGCCGGTGTGCCCGGCCAGGTCTCCGTCCGCGCGAGCGCCGGTCGTCGCGCCGCCTGGCGCCGGGGAAGGGACGCCAGCCGGCCTGACCGCCCGCACGCGGGCGAAGACCTCGCCGGGCACATGGATTCAGAGAATCCCCGGCAGCACCTCCTCCGAGGCAGCAGAGAACGCATCCTCCTGCTGGTCCAGGTAGCTCCGCCAGGCGCCGGCGTCCCAGATCTCCAGGCGGGTGTTCGCGCCCACCACGGCGCAGTCACGCTGCAGACCGGCGTACTCGCGCAGCGCGGGCGGAATGGTGATCCGCCCCTGCTTGTCAGGTGACTCGTCGGACGCGCTGGCGAAGAAGACCCGGCTGTAATCCCTGACCGTCTTGCCCGTCACCGGAGCGGTGCGCAGCACCTCGGTGATCCGGGTGAACTCGGCCACCGGAAAGACGTAGAGGCATCTCTCCTGGCCTTTGGTGATCACCAGTCCTCCGGCGAGCTCGTCCCGGTACTTGGCGGGCAGGAAGAGCCGCCCCTTGTCGTCGAGGCGCGGGGTGTGAGTGCCGAGGAACACCGGCGCTCACCCCCTCTCCGGACCACCACAGCCGGGAGACTTACTCCATGGCCCCCCACTGTACTCCACATTTCCCCACGGTCAATCGCGACTGGCCCGCCCAGACCCGCGCTGAGCTCGCGAAGCTGCAGCTAGACACCCAGTGGGGCAAGGTGGGGAATCAGCCGGACCCGGGCCGGGCGGCCCGGCTCACCGCAGCGGGAATATTGCGGCATCGTGCGGGTAGCCGGGATGAATCGTGCAGCTACCTTGCGCGAAGAGCACAGAACCTTCACGGCTCGGCGTCGAACCAGGACTCGATCTCGCGCGTATACCACTGCACGACGTACTGTCGAAGACGCAGCTCTCACGGATGGTTTGTTCCGTGCCGAAGCTTGTGCTGGGTAGCCTGTGCCTGAGAACGCGAGGAGGCCAAGTGGCGGTCGACACGGGACAGGGTGCCACGCGCCCGCTCGCGGAACAGACGGAGGCGGCCCACCTGGCGGGCAAGGCCATCGAGTCGGTCATCGACGGTAAGGCCGGGACCATCCGGCTGGCTCTCACGGTACTGCTGGCCGAGGGGCACATGCTGATCGAGGACGTGCCCGGCGTCGGAAAGACCATGCTGGCCAAGGCGCTCGCCAGGTCGATCGACTGCACGGTGCGGCGCGTCCAGTTCACGCCGGACCTGCTGCCCAGCGATATCACCGGGGTGAACGCGTTCAACCAGGAATGCGGGGAATTCGAGTTCAAGCCCGGGCCGGTCTTCGCCAACATCCTCGTCGGCGACGAAATCAACCGGGCATCCCCGAAGACCCAGTCCGCGCTGCTCGAGTGCATGGAAGAGCGCCAGGTCACGGTGGACGCCACTACCTACAAGCTCGAGTCGCCGTTCATGGTGATCGCCACCCAGAACCCGATCGAGATGGAGGGGACCTATCCCCTTCCCGAGGCCCAGCTGGACCGGTTCACCGCGCGCATTTCGGTCGGCTACCCCTCTCCCGAGGCAGAACTCGAGATGATCGATACGCACGGGCTGTTCTCGCCGCTCGACCAGCTCGAGCCGGTGGCAACCGGCAACGACATGCGCGAGCTCATCGCCAGCGTCCGGGGCGTGCACGTGGCGGACTCGATCAGGCACTACGTGATCAGCCTGGTGAACGCGACCCGGTCAAGCCAGGAACTGCGGCTCGGCGCATCACCGCGGGCCACTCTCCATCTGCTCCGCGCCTCCCGCGCCTACGCGGCACTCGAGGGCCGCGACTTCGTCATCCCCGACGATATCCAGACGCTCGCGGTACCCGTCCTGGCCCACCGGCTGCTGCCCACCGCAGACGCGATCATCGAGCGCAAGCTGCCTGAACGGGTGCTCACCAGGCTCATCGAGCGGCTGCCGCTGCCGCAGCGAAGCTGAGCCCGGCACCGGAGAAAGGCAGTCATGCGGTCGCTGCTAGCAGGATTCACTACCCGGGGGAGATCATTCCTGGCGGCCGGCGCGGCGGCGGCGATCTGCGGCCTGGCGCTCGGCGAGCGCGACCTGGTGCGCGTCGGTGCCCTGATCTTCCTGCTGCCCCTGCTGTCCGCGCTCGGCGCCGGGCGGACCCGTTACCGGCTTGGCTGCCTGCGCCAGCTCACCCCCGGCCGGGTGCCCGCGGGCCAGGCGGTACACGTGAACCTGCGGATCGAGAACGTCTCGAAGCTGCCTACCGGCCTGCTGCTGGCCGAGGATGACGTGCCGTACTCGCTGGGCGGCCGCCCCCGTTTCGTCCTCGAGCGAATCGAGGGGGGCGGCGTGCGGGAATTCGACTACCCGCTCCGCTCGGACGTACGCGGCAAGTTCACGGTGGGGCCGCTCAGGCTCCGGGTCGCGGACGCGTTCGGGCTGGTGGAACTCGGCCGCTCGTTCAACACCCGCAGTACGCTCGTGGTCTCGCCGAAGGTGGTACCGCTGCCGGTAACCGCGGTGCCGGGCAGCTGGCACGGCGACGGCGAGGGCCGGGCGAGAGTCGCCGCCGCGGCCGGGGAGGACGACCCCGCTCCCCGCCCCTACCGCGACGGAGACGAGCTGCGCCGGGTGCACTGGCGCTCCACCGCGCGTTACGGCGAGCTGATGGTACGCCGCGAGGAGCAGCAATGGCGCAATCACGCCGTGCTGCTGCTCGACACCAGGCGCGGCGCGCACACGGGCAGCGGGATGTCTTCGTCCTTCGAGTTCGCGGTCAGCGCCGCCGCGTCGATCGGCGTGCACTTGGCCATGCAGGGGTTCGCGGGCCAGCTCGTCACCGATACCGGCGCGGTCACCGGGGGCGGCAGCTTCGAGGATGTGCTGCTCGACAGCCTGGCCGTGGTCAAGCCGTCGGGCGGAACCGACCTCGGGCCCGGCCTGGCCACCGTCACGCCGCAGGCGAGCGGGCTGTTCGTCGTGGTGGCCGGCCTGCTCGGCCGCTCAGGCCAAGAGCCTGGTGGCCGGCCACCGGGCCGGCACGCTGGCGCTCGCCCTGCTCCTGGCCGTCTCGACCTGGGAGGCGGGGCGGCAGCAGGCCGACGGCCCGGACGGCACGGAAGATGCCAGCTCCGTGCTCACCGCGGCCGGCTGGCGGGTGACGACGGTGCGCGCGGATACCCCGCTGGCGGCGGCGTGGGAGCGGCTGCATCAGCTTCCGGTGATCAGGCAGGCCGACAGCGCCCGCCTCGCGCCGGAGGTGGTGCTGTGAACCGCCGCCTGACGGTCACCGCCGCGCTCGCGTCCGCCGCGGCTTCCACCGGGCTGTTCCCGCTGATCGTCGGAGGCAAGTGGTTCTGGGGCGGGCTCGGGGCGATCATCCTGATGGCTGCCATCGGCACCGCGACCCGGCTGCCCGCCGCGCGCGCCCTGCCAGCCGCCGTCTGCCTGCTCGCCGCGCTGGCCGGCCTGCTGCTCTACCTGAACGTGCTCTACTCGGCGAAATCCTCGTTCGGCCACTTGCTCCCCACCGGTGCCTCGCTCGCCCAGCTGTGGCGGTTGACGGTCCAGGGGCTGGACGACACGCAGCGGCTGGCCTCGCCCGTGCCCGCGCTGCGCGGGATTGAACTGATCGCGACGGCCGGAATCGGCCTGGTCGCCGCGCTGACCGACCTGATCGCCGTGCGGCTCCGCCGGTGCGCGCTGGCGGGCCTGCCGCTGCTCGTCCTGTTCAGCGTTCCGGTCGCCACCGGAGCGGGCAACGACGTGCTGGGCGACGCGATCGTCTTCTGCCTCGGCATGGCCGGCTACCTCGCGCTGCTCAGCGCGGACGGGCAGGAGCGCCTCCGGCTGTGGGGGCGGCTGGTCACCCCGTGGAATACCCGCCCGGGCGAGCCCGCCGAGGAACTGGGCAGCGGCCCGAGCACCCGGGCCCTGGCCGCCTCCGGGCGGCGCATCGGCCTTGCCGCAGTCGTCGCGGCCCTGTTCGTCCCGCTGCTGATCCCCAGCCTGCACGCTCACAAGATCTTTCCCAGCAATCATACGGTGCCCGGCACCGGTACCGGGCCGGGGCACGGCAGAGGCGGCCCGGATCCCCTGGTCCTGATGAATCGCCAGCTGCTGCAGAGCAGGCCGACCGTGGTGCTCACCTACCACACCACCGACCAGAATCCGCAGTACCTGCAGATGTTCGTGCTCGGCAACCTGACCAACACCGGCTGGACCATGTCGCTGGCCGGCAAGGGCGCCCTGCCGGCCGGCTCGGCGGGGGCGCTGCCGCCGATCCCCGGAAACCCCGGCGGGAGGTGGCCCGCCGCGCACACCACGATCCAGATCCATCCGGGTGCGCTGTCCGGCGATGCCTTCCTGCCGGTGCCCTATGCGCCGCGAGACCTGGATTCCCCCGGCGCCTGGCTGGCCGACCCGGGCACGCTCATGCTGTACACCGATTCCTCCCAGTCGATGTCCGGGCTGAAATACACGGTGACCAGCCTCGACGTCGACCCGTCCGCCACCGACGAGCTCAACAAGCCGCTCGCGCCCGGGGCCATGCGCCAGTATCTTGCCGTCCCGCCGGCCTATAAGTCGCTCACCCGGCAGGCCAGGCAGATCGTCAAGAACGCGGCCGGGCCCGGGGCTGAGGCGGCTGCCCTGGAGAGCTACTTCATCTCCGGCCGCTTCAAGTACAGCCTGAACCCGGGCGGGCCCGGCGGCGCGGCCGGGGTCAAGTACTTCCTGGAGAAAAGCCGGACCGGATACTGCCAGCAGTTCGCCTTCGCGATGGCGGTACTCGCCCGGCTGCTCGGCATCCCGGCCCGGGTCGTGGTGGGCTACACGGCAGGGACGGGGACGGGCAACGGGACCTACACGGTCGAGACCAGCGACGCGCACGCCTGGCCCGAGCTCTACTTCCGCGGCTTCGGCTGGCTGCGGATGGAGCCGACGCCGGCCGGCCGCGCGCCCGGCCAGGGCACGGCGTTCGCCCCCGCCTACAGCCTGCCGCCCAGTTTCGCCGGCCACCCCGGCGCCGGAAGCGCCGGCCCGCCGACCCACGCAGGCCTCGCGGGGCCAGGGCGTCGGCTGCGCCCTGCGCCCGGCGGATTCGGTCGTAAGGGGGGCGACCCCGTCGGGACGGGCGGGGCCGCAACGGGGCGGGGGCACGGAGCGGGCGGAGCTTCTGCTCTGCTCATCGCCCTGGCCGCGCTGCTCGCGGTCGCGCTGATTACGCCGCGGGCAGCCAGGTCCCTGATCAGGCGGCGGCGCTGGCTGACCGCGCACAGCGACGCGGCCCTCGCGCACGCGGCGTGGTCCGAGCTGCTGGACGACCTGGCCGACTACGGCATCCGGCGCCGTCCTGGGCAGACGCCGCGTGCCGTGGCGAAGAGCGTGACCGCCCTGCTCAGGCTGCCCGAACCCGGCCGCCAGGCGCTGCTTCGCATCACTCAGGCCGAGGAACAAGCCAGCTACGCGAGGCAGCCGTCACCCTCCGGTGCGCTGCGCGCCGACGTGGTCACGGTGCGCAGTGCGATCTCCGGCTCGGTGACCAAGTCCGCCCGCTGGCGGGCACGGCTGCTGCCCGCCTCGGCGGTGGACCGGACGCGGCTGTCCCTGTCCCACGCGCTCGACGTGTTCGGCTGGCTGGAGGTGGCCACGGCGCGGATACGCCACAGGCTGCTCCGGGAGCGCCCTGCCGACTGGGGCTGACCCGGTCAGGGAGCTGGCCTTACACACGCTCGACGCGGTTCGGCTGGCTGGAGGTGGCGCAGGCTGCTCCGGGAGCGTCCCGCCTCCTTGGGCTGACCCGGTCAGGCCGCTGGCCCCATACGCCTTCGACGCGTTCGGCTGGCTGGAGGTGGCCACAGCGAGGATACGGCGCAGCTGCTCCGGGCGCGCCCCGGCCGCCTGGGGCTGACCGGTCAGGCCGCAGCGCGGCGCGGCGTGGCGGCCGTTGCTACCGGTCGCCTTCCTGGCGGCGCCGCCAGCGCTCCTCGAGCCGCTCCATGAATCCCTGGCCGGTTTCCGGGCTGCGGTGCTTGTTGCGCGCGGGTGCCGGGCCGCGTCGTGGCGCGGCCCCGTTCATGTGCCGCCAGCTGGTAAGCGCCCACATGGCGCAGGTGAGCATGACCAGGAATCCCGCGACGCCCATCGGGATGTACTTGATGACAACACCGGCGACCAGCAGGCCGACACCCAGCAGGAACCCGACGGCAGCCAGAATCACCCTGCGCCGGTAGTGGACCCTGGGATCACGTGCGCGGACGCTCTGCGCGAACTTCGGATCCTCGGCATACAGCGCCTTTTCGATCTGTTCAAGCATGCGCTGCTCATGCTCAGAGAGCGGCATGGTGCCTCCCATGCGATCTCTCGGGTGAGCCGGGTCGTGCTGCGATCACCTTCACCTCACATACGTGGGATCTATGCCCAGGATACGAGGGCCGGCGGCCTGCGTGGAAGCCCGTACCCGCACCGGTCCGCGCGGTCGCGAGAAACACCTGGACTGGAGTCACACGCGTCACTGGCGTAACACGGGTCCGCGGCGAGCGCAACCGGGTGCAGGGCGAGCGCAACACGGGTGACGGGCCGTCCGACGCGCGTCCGGCCGGGGGCGGCGCAGGTCAGGCGGGGGGCAACCCGGTAGCGGGCCGGATGGGGCGCGGCCCCCGGGAGCTACCAGGACGGCGCCCGGTGGCCTGGATTCCATGTTCAGGCCATGGCGAGGGCCCGGCCGAGACGAAAATCATAACCGGCGGCAGCGGCCAGCCGCGGGCCACCGCCCGCTCGTTATCTGGCGCCGGGCGCGCCGAGCTCAGCGTCCCCGGCGCGTTCGCGGACCTAGTCCCTGACGGAGAGGACCCACTACATGCCCAGGAGAACAAGGCGCCTCGCCTGCTGCACCGTCATCTGCGTGGCCGTGATGGCGGCGGCGCCGGCCGCCAATGCCGACCTGACCCCGGGTTGTGCCGTGCAGCACTGGGGATCCTTCTCTGGCGGTTCGACCTCGGCCCAGGACATCCTCCTGTCCCCGGCGGAGATGGCCTTCCACACGCGTTCTCCGGTGGTCCAGGTGGGAAGCTCCAACTCCACGCAGTACGCGCTGCTGGCCAACGGAACGCTCTGGGCGTGGGGGCAGGGAGAGAACGGGCAGCTGGGGAACGGCAGCCGCCACAACTCGCTCAGCACCCCGGTGCACGTCCGGTTTCCGCCCGGTGTCTCCATCGCGTACATCCCGGTGAACTCGATGCCCTTCAACACCGCGCTCGCCGTGGACACTCAGGGTAACGCGTGGGGATGGGGGCTCAACGGGAACGGCGAACTGTGCCTGGGGAACACCATGGCACACGATCTGCCGGTGAGGCTCCCGCTCACCGACGTGACCGCGCTAGCCGGAGCGTCCGGCCACGCCGTCTACGATTCCGGCGCCGTGGTCTACTCGTGCGGCGCGAATCGCCAGGGGGTCCTCGGCGCAGGCCCGCAGTACAGGGCGACGGCGCTCAGGCCGGTCCGGGTGAGCAGCCTGGACGGGAGCCGGGTGACCACGCTGGTCTCTTCCTTCGAGAACGCTGGCGCGCTGCTGAGCGACGGCCAGTACTACGACTGGGGCCTCAACTCGGCGGGCCAGCTGGGCGACGGCACCACTACATCGTCCTCGGTGCCGGTCCCGGCGAGCCTGCCTGATCATGCTGGCGTCATCCAGGTCGCCGAGGGGGGATCGGAGCCCTATAACGGGCAGACGCTGGTCAGGCTGGCCGACGGGTCGCTGTATGCGTGGGGAGACAACAGCTACGATCAGATCGACCCCGTGGGCCCGGCCGCGCAGCTGGCCCCGGTACAGTTCCGGGCGCCGGCGGGGACAACGTATGCGCTCCTGGCCAGCGGCGGGGGGACTTCCTACGCGATCACGACATCCGGTGATGTCTACGCGTGGGGAGAAAGTGACTACGGCCAGGCTGGGGACGGCAGTACCGGGACAGTGTTCATACCCGCCCTGGTCGCGTCCGGGGCGTCGCTCATCTCGTCAACGGCCAGGGATGTGGTCGTGGGCTGCTGACCTGGGTCCCGGCTCCTTCGTCGGAGCCGGGAACCCTGCGGGCCCGCCCGGGCAGCGGGCACCCTCGCAGCCGGCCACCCGGCCCACGGGCTGCTAGCCGCCGCCGCTGCCGCCCGGCGGTGCCTGCCCGCGCAGCCGATCATGCTCGCCGGGTACCAGCGCGGCAGGCTGCACCGCGTCCGTTCCGAACTTCCTGGCGATCTTGTCCACGGCACGCTCGGCGTCACGCCAGGAGGCCGGCCGCTCGCCGAGCGCCAGCTGGGTGGTGGCGGCGGAGGCCGGGACGAGACCGGTAGCCCGCACTCCGACCAGGCGCAGCCGGGCGCGGTCCAGCCCGGCCGCCTCGTACAGGGCACACGCGATCTCGTGAATCGCCCGGGCCACGTCCGTCGGCTCGGCCAGCGTGCGCGACCTGGTCATCGTGGTGAAGTTGGCCAGCCGCAGCTTGACCACCACCGTGCGGGCCACGCACCCGGACGAGCGCAGCCCGCGGGCGGTGCGCTCGGACAGCCTGAGCAGTTCCCTGCGGATCAGCTCGGGGTCATCGATATCGCTGGCGAACGTCTCCTCCGCGCCTATGCTCTTCTCCGGCACGCGCGGGACCACGGTGCGCTCGTCCCGCCCCCGGGCCAAGGCGGCCAGGTGCGAGCCGTGCGCCGCGCCCAGCTCGCGCTGCAGCGCGGCGAGCGGCGTGTTCGCGACGTCGCCGATCGTGCGCAGGCCGAGCCGGGCCAGCTGCTGACCGGTCCGCTCGCCCACCCCCCAGAGCGCGGATACCGGCAGCGGGTGCAAGAAGGCGAGCACTCCGTCGGCCGGAACGACCAGCAGCCCGTCCGGCTTACAGTGCACCGAGGCCATCTTGGCGACGAACTTCGTGGTGGCCACGCCGACCGAGCAAGTGATGCCCTGCTGCTCGGCCACCTGTCCCCTGATCATGCTGGCGATCATGGCGGGCGGGCCGACCCGCCGCAGCGCCCCGGAGACGTCGAGGAACGCCTCGTCGAGGGCGAGCGGTTCCACCTGCGGGGTGACCGAGCGGAAGATCGCCATAACCTCCTTCGACACGGCGGCGTAGAGGTTATGCCGGGGCGGCAGGAACACCGCCTGCGGGCAGAGCCGCCGGGCCCGCGTGACCGGCATGGCCGAGCGGACGCCGAACACCCGGGCGGGGTAGGTGGCGGACAGCACGACGCCCCGCCCGCCGACCGCCCCGACCACTACCGGCGCGCCGGCCAGCTCGGGACGGTCGCGGATCTCCACGCTCGCGTAGAACGCGTCCATATCGACGTGGAGAATGTGGCAGTCCGCGTCATCCGCGACGTCGGCGGACATCGGCTACCGGAATCCGAGCACGTGCAACTGGGTGGCCATGCCGCGGAACGCCGGGTGGGCAGCGGCAGTCTCTTCCAGGGCGAGCAGCGCGCCGGCCGCGTCCGGGTCGGTGTCGGTGAACATGCTGGGCACCAGGTCGGTGAACACCCGGACGCCGTGCCCGGGCCCGGGACGAAGCCCGGCCCGCTCGATCAGCCCGACGACCGCCGGCAGGGTGAACCGGCGCGGAATCCCGTCCTGGCCCGCGGCGCGGGCGCCGGCGGCGCCCTGATCACCGTGCCCGGCGGAACCGTCCCGGGCGGGACCGTCCCGGGCGGAACCGTCCCCGGCGGCACCGCCCGGGCTGGCCTCGCCGGGCGGCGCCGGCATCGCCGCGATCACCTTCCTGGCCTCGTCGAAGCGGCCGGCCAGGACCCGGTGGATCACGGCCGCGACCGCGCTGGCGGCGAGCACGCTGACCACGCCGCCGGGCCGGAGGATGGCGGCGATCGCGGCCATCGCCGCCTCGGGAGAATCGACATACTCGAGCACGCTGTGGCACAGGACCACGTCGGCCCCTTCCCGGCCGGCGGCGGCCGGGAGGTCGGAAACGTCACCCTGCACGGCGCGCAGCGGCACTCCCGCCTCGGCTGCCCGCCGCTGCGCGGCGGCCAGCGAGTCGGGGCTCGGATCGATCAGGGTCACGCTGTGCCCGAGGCGCGCGAGCGGGACAGCGAAACCGCCGGTGCCGCCACCGACGTCCAGCACGTCCAGCCGGGGCCGCCCGGCCTGCCCGGCCCGCGCGGACACCACGTCACGCAGCGTCTCCCAGAGCACCCGGGAGCCCGGATTCTGCTGGCGTCCCCACTGCTGGCCAGTACCGGGCTGGACGGCACCAGGCTGGCCAGTACCGGGCTGGACGGCTCCAGGCTCGCCAGCACCGGGCTCGCCAGCACCGGGCTCGCCGAGCACCGGGCTGGACGGCACCTGGCACGCCGGCCGGCGGCGTGCCCGCGGCGCGGCGCTCGGCGCCAGTGCGAAGCTCGCCGGCCACGGCAGTCCTCCTCATCGCGTCACCGGTTCCAATGTAGTGCGATCGGCCGACTTCGCCCGGCCGGGTGAAACCGATGTGACGTCCTCCCCGCTGTCGGGCAGCATAGGCGCATGCCAGTGCGGTTTGATCCCCCGTCGGGGACACGTGACTTCCTTGCTGCCGAGCTCGAGGCCCGCGAAGCGGCGTTCGGGATAATCAGGGAGGTCTTCGCCCGCTACGCGTTCGAGCCGCTGCAGACTCCTGCGTTCGAGCGTCTCGACGTGCTGATGGGCAAGTACGGGGACGAGAGCGACAAGCTCATCTTCAAGATCCTGCGGCGCGGCGAGCACGAGGCGTCCGGCGAAGCGGACCTGGCGCTCCGCTATGACATGACGGTGCCGCTGGCCCGGGTCGCCGCCGCCTACGGCAGTCAGCTGCCGACGCCCTACAAGCGGTACACGATCGGCTCGGTGTGGCGCGCCGACCGGCCAGGCAAGGACCGTTACCGCGAGTTCACGCAGTGCGACCTGGACACGCTTGGCTCCTCCTCGCTGCTCGCCGACGCCGAAGTGGCGTGCGCCGTCTGCGAGACCCTGGCCGAACTCGGCGTGCCGTCGTTCACCATGCTGCTGAACTCGAGGCTGGCACTGTCCGGGCTGCTGCGTGCGTTCGGCGTGCCGCAGGAGATCGGCGGCGACGTGCTCATCGTCCTGGACAAGCTGGACAAGCTCACACCGGCCGAGGTGATCTCGGAACTGGCCGGCCGCGGGCTCGCCCCGGACAAGGCGGAATCGCTGGTGGGCACGCTGACTGCGCCGGACGCCACCAAGCAGGTACGGGCCGCCATCGAGTCCAACGACGAGGGCGCCTCGGGACTCGAGGAGATCGACACCGTGATCTCGCTGGTGCGCAGCCAGGTCCCTGCCGAGCGGATCGTGTTCATGCCGCGGATGGTGCGCGGCCTGTCTTACTACACCGGCGCGATCTGGGAGGTGACCGCGCCGGGGGTTCCGGGATCGATCGCCGGCGGGGGGCGCTACGACCACCTGATCGAATCGCTGGGCGGGCCCGACGTCCCGGCGACCGGAGGCTCGCTGGGCGTGGAGCGGATTCTCGCGCTGCGTTCGGGCGGCGCCCGGGGTGCGCGGGGCCGCCTGGACGTGGCCGTGACGGTGATGGGCGACGAGCTGGCCGCGGCAAGCTTCGGCTTGGCTGCCGTCGCGCGCTCTGCCGGAGCGCGGGCCAGCATGTACCTAGGATCGTCCAGGAAGCTCGGCAGGCAGCTCAAATGGGCCAGCGACGCAGGGGCCAGGTTCTGCCTGATCTATGGGCAGGCTGAGCAGGCCGAGGACCGCGTCACGGTCCGGGACATGACGAGCGGCGATCAGGTGGCGGTGCCGGTCGCCGAACTCAGGACCCGGCTGGCGCAGCTGCTGGCCGCCGAGCCCGGCGGCGCGGCGTGAGCAGCAGCCGCGGACCGGCCATCCGGAGGGTGAGAGACTGAGGTTCATGCCCGGCATGAAGATCACGCTCAGCGCGGCGATGCGGGCCAGGGACGTATCACGGCCGCAGCCCGCGCACGCGGCCCAGGCTGAGGCCGCCGCGGCCCAGGTTCCGCCGCAGCCCCCGGGCGGCGGGCCGGGACGCCGCGCACCGGGCACGGCAGGCGCGCCGAGCGCACCGGGCCAAGCGGGCGCCCGGCGGGGCGACGGAGCCGACGCCCGGCGGAACGACGGAGCCGGCGGCGACCGGGGCCGCGGGGCGCGCGGAACAGGCCGGCACGGCAGCGCCGCCCGGGACAGCCGAACAGACCGGGACAGCCGAGCAGACCAGGACAGCCGACCGAACCGGGACAGCCGACCGAACCGGGACAGCCGACCGAACCGGGACAGCCGAGCAGACCAGGACAGCCGACCGAACCGGGACAGCCGAGCAGACCAGGACAGCCGACCGAACCGGGACAGCCGAACAGGCCAGAACAGCCGAACGGAGCAGGGCCGTGACAGCCGCGGCCGCAGGAGCCGGAGCGGCCGGAGGAGATCCCGGACCAGGCGGGGACAGAGCCGATGATCGTATCCAGTTACATCTCGCCGAAGGCAGCGAAGGGCCGGCCGAGCGGCATTGCCGGACGCGGCCTGGTGGCCCTTCAGCCGATCAGCCGGGACGAGCTGGTCGCCGTCAAGGGCGGGCACATCGTGGACACCGCGACATTGCACGGACTGTCTGAGCAGCTGCAGAATTCCGAAGTCCAGATCAGTGACGGCTTCCACATCGTCGCGCTGGAAGAAGCCGAATACGAGCCGGTGATGCTCTTCATCAACCACTCGTGCGAGCCGAACGTCGGCTTCGCCGGGAACATCGTCCTGGTCGCGATGCGCGACATCGAGCCCGGTGAGGAACTGACCACCGACTACGCGCTGTTCGACGACAACCTCGAGTCGATGCGGTGCGGCTGCGGCGCGCCCCGCTGCCGCCGCGTGATCAACGGCCAGGACTGGCGCCGTCCCGAACTGCAGCGCAGGTACGGCTCGTACTTCTCCAGCTACCTGCTCAGCCGGCTGGCTACCCGCGGCAGGCAGATGACCCGCCGTGCGGCGGATCGAACACTGACACCCGGCGGCGCGCCGCCGGTCAGGGCCAGGACCGGCTGGACAGGACGAGCCGGTAGCCATCCGGATCCGCGATCGTGACTCCCCACTGGTCCCAGTACGGGTTTCGGGCAGCGACCCGGGTGCCGCCCGCGTCGATCAGGCGCGCGATCACGTCGTCGTCGACCGCGCCGTCGAGGTAGAGGACCAGCAGGTCCTCTTCGGTCGGCGCGGCCGGGGTCGCATCATCGGGGTCACCCACCAGCTCGAGATGCCAGGCGGCGCCCGGCCACCCGACCATGAGCAGCGCGTGCCCGTCCCCGGCCGGCTCGGCCACCCGGAACAGGACCTCGAGCCCGAGGCCGTGGACCCAGAACCGTTCGGACGCGCGCAGGTCGTGACTGGGGCGCGCGATACGCAGGTGGCCGGCAGGCCGCGGTTTCATGGCTCCATCATCGCCGCCAAGGCCGGCCTGCCCGGGACTGGCCTGCAGAGAACCCTGGCATGATCGTGGCGACGGCGGCTCCTGATGAACAGACGGGAACGAGTGATGCGGGTCCTGACGTGGAATCTGTGGTGGCGCCACGGGCCGTGGCAGCGCCGCCGCGAGGCGATCGCGGCGACGCTGGCCGAGGTCGCCCCTGACCTGTGCGGGCTGCAGGAAGTGTGGGAGGACGACGGGAGCAACCTGGCCGCCGAGCTGGCCGGGCGACTCGGAATGCACTGGTGCTGGGCGGCGGCGGGTGAGGGCCGGGACAGCCGAGGCGGTGAGGCCGTCATCGGCAACGCCGTGCTCAGCCGCTGGCCGATCACCGCGCAGGCCGAGCTGCGCCTGCCCACCGGCGACATCTCCGCGCGCCGGGTGGCGCTGCACGCGCGCATCGCCGCCCCGGGCGGTGCGCTGCCGATGTTCACCACCCACCTGAGCTATCGGCCCGGTGCCTCCCAGGTGCGCACCGAGCAGGTGCGCCGGCTCGCCGAGTTCGCCGCCGACCACCTCACCGACTGCGCTTACCCGCCCGTGGTCACCGGCGACCTCAACGCCGAGCCCTGCTCCGACGAGCTGCGGCTTCTCGGCGGCCTGCTCACCCCGCCAGCAGTGCCCGGCCTGGTGCTCATCGACGCCTGGCGGTACGCCGGCCCGGCCGACCCGGGATTCACCTGGGATCACCGCAACGGCTACCAGGCCGACAGCATGATCCCCGACTCGCGCATCGACTACGTCCTGGTCGGCCTGCCCCGACACGGCCGGGGCCGGGTGCAGTCGGTGCGGCTGGCCGGCACCGCCGCGGTGGACGGCGTCTGGCCGTCGGATCACTTCGCCGTGGTCACCGACCTCAGGCCATGACGGGCCGGGCTCCGCAGGATGGCTGCGCTGGCCCGGACGCCCGGGGCCGGTTCCCCGGTCTGGCAGGGTGGGGGCATGGTGACTGGCTCAGCGCACCGCGAACTGACCATCGAACACGTCGCGAACGGCCGGTTCGGTGTGATCAGGTCCCGGGGCGGCCGGATCAGCTGCACCGGGCTCAGCCCGTCCGTCGCCACCCGGACAGAACCGTCCATCGCCACCCGGACCGAATAAGAGTGCGGCCATGAGTTACTCACTGCGGATGTCCGACGAGATGCACGACTGGCTGGCCGACCTGCGCGACAGTGACCCCGCGAGGGCCATGCTGGTGGGACAGGCGCTGACGGCGCTGATGAGCGACGGCACCGCGCTCGGGCCTCCGCTGGTCATCCCGCTGGCGTACACCGCCTGGCCGCGGCATCTCGCCGAGGCGCTCGGCCAGGCGTATCAGCGCGGCCTGCAATGGACCCAGGCCGGCCGCATCCAGGTGGCGCAGGCGGCGGCGGTTGCGCAGCGCCTCCGAGGGCAGATCGCCGCGCTGGAATCGCTGCCGGCGGGCGAACAAGCAGAGGCCGCGGACCAGCTCGCCGGACGGCGGCGGCGGCTCGATGAGGTGACCAAGACCGAGAAGAAGCTGATCGAGGAGAGCCAGCGGCGGCAGCGGAAACTGGAGGCGTTCAGGACGAGGAAGGACATCCTGAACGCGACCTACGCCGCGGCGCAGGCCGAGGTGGCCGTCCCCGACGCCCTCGCCGACGCAGGCCCGGACGGCAACGAGACCGGGTCGCTCCAGCAGGAACGCGACGCGGCAGCAAGCAAGCTCCGGGACATCGAGCAGGAAATCGAGCGGGAACTGCAGGCCGCTCCCTGGGCGGAGGGCCACGGAGACCTGCGCCCCCAGCCCGGCCTGATGGGACTGCAGCCGGGCGCGCCGGACACCGAAGACCTCCGCATCATCTTCGCTGTCGAGCCGCCGGGCAGCGTGCTGCTACTCGCCCTGCTCGACGGCCGGGACGCGCAGCGAGATCACTATGACGAGGCGGTCTCGCTGTCATCGGAGGTGCTGCGTCATGTCCGGGACGGCCAGGCTCCGGAGGCGGTAGCGCACGCCTATGACGACGTGCCGTCGTTTCTCGACGGGTTCTTCGCCGGCGAGGCCATCGAGGTCGAGGCCGGCGCGGCCGAGCTCACCGCCAGGAACCGCGCCCGGAAGCTGGCCGAGCTGCGGGACCGGCTCGGGCTCAGCCAGGTCGAGCTGGCCGAGCGGATGGGCGTCCGGCCGGCCCGGGTGGCGGCCATCGAGCGCGCCGAGCGCGGCGCCACTGAGGTCCGTACCCTGGCCGGGTACGTCGAGGCGCTCGGCGGCCGGCTGGAAGTCATCGCGGACGTCGGCGGCGAGCGTGTGGTGCTTCGCTGACCGGCTAACCGTGGCCGTGGCCGAGATCGACGATGCAGAAGCGGTTGCCGTCGGGATCGGCCAGCACGACAAAGTCCGGGTCGTCCGGGTAGCTGTCCCAGTCCACCCGCCGGGCGCCCAGCGCCACCAGGCGGGCCGCCTCGGACGCCTGCTCTGACGCGTCCGCCACGTGCAGGTCAAGGTGCAGCCGCGGGTGCTCTTCCGCAGGCGTCCCGCTGCGCTGCAGCGCGATCATGGTCCCGGATCCGCCCGGCGGGACGAGCACCATCGCCCAGCCGCCGAAACCGTCCTCGCGCCGCTCGTAGCCCAGGGCCGCGCACCAGAACTCCGCGGCCCGCGCCACGTCGGTGACGCCCAGCACGACCACGCCCATCGTCAGCATCGGCCGGCCCGGGGGCGTCAGCCGGGAAGCGCCGGCAGCTCGCCGGACTTCTCGTAGGCCGAGATCTGCCCGATCCGCCGGACGTGCCGGGGCTCGCCGGAGAACGGCGTCTGCACGAAGACCTTGGCGAACCTGATCGCGTCGGCCACCGGGTACTCCCGGGCGCCCAGGCTGAGCACGTTGGCGTCGTTGTGCTGCCTGGCCAGCCGCGCGGTCTCTTCGCTCCAGGCCAGCGCGGCCCGCACGCCCGGAATCTTGTTGGCGGCCATCTGCTCGCCGTTGCCTGACCCGCCGATGACGATGCCCAGGCTGCCCGGATCGGATATCGCCCCCTGGGCGGCCCGCATCACGTAGGGCGGGTAGTCGTCATCGGGGTGGTAGGACTCGGGGCCGCAGTCGACCGGCTCGTGCCCGGCACTGGCAAGCCATTCGATCAGGGCCGTCTTGAGCTCGTATCCCGCGTGGTCGGAATCCCAGGTAAACGCGCACGGCTGACAGTCTGTCAGAACTGCAGGGACTTGATCTCGAGGAACTCCTCCATCCCGTGCACGCCGAGCTCGCGGCCGTACCCGGACTGGCCGAATCCGCCGAACGGGGCCACCGGGTTGAACGCGCCGCCGTTGATCTCGACCTGCCCGGCCCGCAGCCGCCGGCCCACCGCCGCGGCCCGGTCGGGGTCGGCGGACCAGACCGCCGCCGCCAGGCCGTACCGGGTGCCGTTGGCGATCTCGACCGCCTCGTCCTCGCCCTGGTAGCCGAGGACGGACAGCACCGGGCCGAAGATCTCCTCCTGGGCGATGGTCATGTCCGGACTGACCCCGCCGAACACCGTGGGCTGCACGAAGAAGCCGGCCGTCATGCCCGCCGGCGGCTCTGCGCCGCCAGTGGCCAGGGTGGCGCCCTCGGCCACGCCGCGCTCGATGAACCCGCGGACCCGGTCCCGCTGGGTCGCCGACACGAGCGGGCCGAGCCGGGTGCTCTCGGCGAGCGGATCGCCGACGGTGTACCGCGCGGCGGCCTTTACGGCAAGCTCGACGGCCTCGTCGTAGACGTCGCGGGACACCAGCATGCGGGTGAGCGCGGTGCAGGTCTGGCCGGAGTTGATGAACGCCTTCGCCACGCCGACCTTGACCGCGGTGCCCAGGTCGGCGTCGGGCAGGATCACGTTGGCGGACTTGCCGCCGAGCTCGAGGGTCACCCGCTTGACGGTCCGCGACGCAACCTCGGCCACCCGCGTGCCGGCCCGGGCCGAGCCGGTGAACGACACCACGTCGATGCCCGGGTGCCGGGCGATCGCCTCGCCGGTCACCGGGCCGGTGCCGCTCACCAGGTTGAACACCCCCGGCGGCAGCCCGGCCTCGTGGAACACCGCGGCCAGCTCGTAGGCGGCAAGCGGCGCGACCTCGCTGGGCTTGAGCACCGCCGTGCAGCCCGCCGCGAGCGCCGCGGCGACCTTGGCGACGATCTGGTGCAGCGGGTAGTTCCACGGAGTGATCATCCCGGCCACGCCGGCCGGCTCCCGCACGATCAGCGAGTTGCCGGTGCGCTCGCCGCCGAAGTCGTAGTAGCCGAGCAGCTCCACGTAGCTGGCAAGCACCGCGAGCGGCAGGTCAACCTGCACCTTGCGGGCGAAGGCGAGCGGCGAGCCCATGTCGGCCGCGATGATCGCGGCGATGTCGTCGGCGCGGCCGGCCAGCAGCGCGTGCGCGGCGTCGAGCAGCCCGGCGCGCTCGGCGGCGGGCGTCGCGGCCCAGCCGGGAAACGCCTGCCTGGCCGCGGCCACCGCGGCGTCCACATCGGCGGGGTCACCCGCGGGAACCTGGTCGATGATCTCCTCGGTGGCCGGATTGACGACGTCGATGGCGATGACGCCCGCTGACGGGGTCCAGGCCCCGCCGACATAGTTGTCGCGCATGTCGCAATCCTCGCCCATGCCGGCGCTGACGGCGAATCCCGGCGGCGTCAGTCGAAGATGGGATCGCGGGTGCGGCTGCGCTTCAGCTCGAAGAAGCCGTCGGTCTGCGCGATCGCCAGCACGCCGTCCCAGAGCCTGGCCGCGGCCGCGCCGCGCGGGATCGGGGACATCACGGGACCGAAGACCGAGGTTCCGTTTACCGAGATCACCGGCGTGCCGACCTCGTAGCCGACCCGGTCGATGCCGTCGGCGTGCGACGCGCGGACCGCCTCGTCGTACTCGGTGGAGTCCATGGCGTCGGCCAGCTCGGCCGGCAGCCCGGTCTCCTCCAGCGCCGCCTCGATCGTGGCCCGGTCCCTGGGCTGCTGCTCGTTGTGGAAGCGCGTGCCGAGGGCGGTGTACAGCGGGCCGAGCACGTCGGCGCCGTACTTGGCCTCAGCGGCGACGCACACCCGGACCGGGCCCCAGCCCTGGCTCAGCAGCTCCTTGTAGCGCTCGGGCAGGTCTTCCTTGTCCTCGTTGAGTACCGACAGGCTCATCACGTGCCAGCGGACCTGGACCGGCCGGACCTTCTCGACCTCGTGTATCCACCGCGAGGCGATCCACGCCCACGGGCAGACCGGATCGAACCAGAAATCGACGACCGTGAGCTCCTGCTCGGTCATGCGCACTCCTTCACATGGGATATACAGCCGATAACCGGCTACCCCGGGAAGGCATTCCGCGCCCGAGCGTGACACGATGCCGGGGCGACCGGAGCGCGATGCCAGCGGGCCGGGCCCGAGGCCCGGAGCATACCGAGGGCCCGGAGCATACGGAGGGCTCGGAGCATACGGAGGGAAGGTCAGGTGGCAGGAAACCTCACGCGCGACGAGGCGCGTCAGCGGGCAGAACTGCTCGACGTCGACTCGTACTCGGTCGAACTGGACGTCACGGGCCTGTCGGGCGGCGAGCTCAGCTTCGGCTCGGTCACCGTGATCAAGTTCCGCTGCTCGAGCCCAGGCGGCGGCACCTTCGTCGACCTGATCGCCCCGGCCGTCAGCGAGATCGTCCTGAACGGGGTCCCGCTGGACCCCGGCGCGCACGACGGCGCCCGGATCCGGCTGGACGGCCTGGCCGCGGTGAACGAGCTGCGGGTGGCCGCCGAGTGCGCCTACTCACGTCACGGCGAGGGGCTGCACCGGTTCGCCGACCCCGCCGACGGCGGCGTCTACCTGTACTCGGACCTGGAGACCTTCGATGCGCATCAGGTCTACGCCTGCTTCGACCAGCCCGATCTCAAGGCCACCTTCGAGCTGGCCGTCCGGGCTCCGGCGGCGTGGCAGGTCGTCTCGAACACGGCCCCGGACGTCACGCCGCAGGACGGCGACGGCCCGGCGGCCGGGCAGCGGGACGGGTACTGGCACTTCCCGCCGACGCCACCGGTGCCCACCTACATCACCGCGGTGGCGGCCGGCCCGTACCACGTGGTCCGCAGCGAGTACAACGGCATCCCGCTCGGCATCTACTGCCGGGCGTCGCTGGCCGGGTACCTGGATCCGGACGAGATCTTCGAGGTAACCCGGCAGGGGTTCGGCTTTTTCCAGGAGGCGTTCAGCAGGCGGTACCCGTTCGGCAAGTACGACCAGCTCTTCGTGCCGGAATTCAAGGAAGGCGCGATGGAGAACGCGGGCTGCGTGACGATCCTGGAGGATTACATCTTCCGCTCCCGGGTCACCGACTTCGCCCGCGAGGCCCGGGCCGAGACCATCTTGCACGAGATGGCCCACATGTGGTTCGGCGACCTGGTCACCATGCGCTGGTGGGACGACTTGTGGCTGAACGAGTCGTTCGCCACCTGGGCGGGCACGCTGGCCCAGGCCGAGGCCACCCGCTGGCCGTCGGCCTGGACCACGTTCGCCCAGCTGTACAAGGGGTGGGCCTACCGGCAGGACCAGCTGCCGTCCACGCACCCGATCGCGGCCGACATCCCGGACATCGACGCGGTCGAGGTGAACTTCGACGGCATCACCTACGCCAAGGGCGCGTCGGTGCTCAAGCAGCTGGTCGCCTACGTCGGCCGGGACAACTTCCTGGCCGGGGTGCGCCGCTACTTCGGCGCGCACGAGTGGGGCAACGCGACGCTGGCCGACCTGCTCGGGGCGCTCGAGGAAACCTCCGGCCGGGATCTGTCCGCGTGGTCGAAGGACTGGCTGGAGACCGCCGGCGTCAACACGCTGCGCCCCGACTACCAGACCGGCCCGGACGGCACGATCACCGGCTTCGCCGTCCGGCAGGAGGCGCCGGCCAGCCACCCCGTGCTGCGCGCGCACCGGATCGCGGTCGGGCTGTACGACCGCGCCGGAACCGGCCCCGGCTCGCTCGTGCTGCGCCGCCGGGTGGAGACCGACGTGGCCGGCGAGCTGACCGAGGTGCCGGCCCTGGCCGGCGAGCGCCGCCCGGATCTGGTGCTGGTCAACGACGACGACCTGACCTACGCCAAGATCCGGCTGGACGACCACTCGCTGCGCACCCTCATCGACGGCATCGGTGACTTCGCCGACTCGCTGCCCGCCGCGCTGTGCTGGGCGGCCGCCTGGGACATGTGCCGGGACGCCGAGATGGCCGCCCGCGACTACGTGCGGCTGGTGCTTTCCGGCATCGAGTCCGTGCGGGACATCTCCGTGGTGCAGACCCTGTTGCGGCAGGCGACGGCGGCGGTGCGCAGGTTCGCCGATCCGGCCTGGCAGGAGGCCGGCCTGAACCTGCTGGCCGACGCGCTCCGCGGCCTGCTGGACCGGGCCGGGCCCGGCTCGGACACCCAGCTTGCCTACGTACAGGCGTTCATCCGGGTAGCCGTCGCGCCCCGGCACACCGGCCTGCTGCGCGGGCTGCTGGACGGCTCGGCCGTGCCCGACGGCCTGGCCGTTGACACCGACCTGCGGTGGGCGCTACTGATGCGGCTGGTGACCCTCGGCCTGGCAGGCCCGCGGGAGATCGACGCGGAGCTGGCCGCCGACGCCACCGACGAGGGCGAGCGGCGCGCTGCGTCCTGCCGCGCGGCCATCCCCACGGCGGAGGCCAAGCAGGCGGCCTGGGACGAGATCATCGGCGGCAAGCTGCCGAACGCGACGTTCCGGGCCGTGCTGGCCGGCTTCATGAGTCCCGACCAGGACGTCCTGCTCGAGCCGTATGGCCGGCGCTATTTCGACGTGGTCGCGCAGGTGTGGCGGGACTGGAAGCCGGTCATGGCCCAGGGGTTCGCCAGCAACGCCTACCCGGCGACCGCGATCAGCCCGCAGACGGTGCAGGCCACCGACGACTACCTGGCCCGGACCAGCCTGCCGGCGCCGCTGCGCCGCTTGCTCAGCGAGAACCGGGACGACGTCGCGCGGGCGCTGCGCTGCCGCGCGCGAGACCGCCAGGCCGGTTCCTGACCGCGCGGACCACCGCTGCTACCAGCGGGTCGGCGGCGAGCTGCTCGGCCAGCACGGCCCGGCCGTCGGGGCCGGCCAGCGGGATCCGCCAGTTCGGGTACTCGGTGTCGGTGCCCGGCAGGTTCTGCGGCGTGCGCTGCCCTACCGCCTCGGCCAGCGAGACGCCGATCAGCACCGCCGGGGTGCGGGCCAGGTAGCCGTACAGGCCGGCGGTGAACTCCTCCGGCGTCGCGGCCGAGCCGGCCGGGAGCAGGCCCTGCCCCGCCAGGGCGGCCCGCCAGGCGGCGACCGCGGCGGCCGCGTCAGCGCGTTCGGCATCCTCGGCCCTGGCCAGCAGCCCGAGTCGGGCACGCAGCGCCACGTGCTCGCCGGTGACGAAGGCCGCCGCGGGCGGCACGTCGTGGGTGCCGACGGTGGCCAGGCAGCCGCGGCGCCAGGCGGCCGGCGGCAGCGGGGTGCCGTCGGCGGCGCGCTCGAACCAGAGCATCGAGGTGCCCAGCACGCCGCGCTCGGCCAGGTAACGGCGGATCCACGGCTCGACCGTGCCGAGATCCTCGCCGACCGCGACCGCGCCGGCCCGCGCCGCCCGGGCGGCCAGCACGCCGACCATCGCCCCGTGGTCGTACCGCACGTAGGTGCCGCGGTCCGGGGCCATCCCGGCCGGCACCCACCACAGCCGGAACAATCCCATGACGTGATCGACCCGGATCCCGCCGGCGTGCCCGAGACTCGCGTCGACGAGGCCGGCCAACGGCCGGTAGCCGTGCGCGGCCAGCTGCTGCGGGTGCCAGGGCGGCAGCGCCCAGTCCTGGCCGCGCTGGTTGAACTCGTCCGGCGGCGCGCCCACGCTGACCCCCCGGGCGATCACGTCCCGGCCGGCCCAGGCATCCGCGCCGCCCGGGTGCGCGCCGACCGCCAGGTCGTGGATGATCCCGATGTCCATGCCCGCGGCGCGGGCGGCCCGCTGGGCCGCGGCCCGCTGCTCGTCGGCCAGCCACTGCAGCCAGGCGTGGAAGCCGGCCGGCCCGGCCAGCCTGGCCCGCTCCGCGGCGACCGCGCCGGACCGCGGATCGCGCAGCCTGGCCGGCCATTCCCGCCAGTCCGGGCCGTGCACCTCGGCCAGCGCGCACCAGGCCGCCCAGTCGTCGAGCGCGCGGCCGTGCCGGACGCGGAACCGCTCGAACCCGGCCCGGCGGCGCGGGTCTTCGGGGGCGGCCCGGAGGATCTCGCACGCCGCGCGCTTGGCCGCCCACACCGCGTCCCGGTCGATCAGGTCCGCGGTCGCGTTGCGCGCGCGCAGCGGCCCGGCCAGGGCGGCGATCCGTTCCTTCTCCGCTGCGCCGAGCCGCTGGTATTCGGGAACGTCCTCGATCCGCAGGTAGAGCGGGCTGGTGAACCGCCTGCTCATCGGCAGGTACGGCGACGCGCTGACCGGCGGCAGCGGCTCGGCCGCGTGCAGCGGGCTGCACAGCACGAAGCCGGCCCCGAGATCGAGGCCGCTCCAGGCGGCCAGGCCGGCCAGATCCCGCAGGTCGCCGTGGCCCCACGAATCCCGCGAGCGGAGCGCGTAGAGCTGCACGGTGAAGCCCCAGGACCGGCGGCGCGGCCGCGGCGCCGACGGCGGGATCGCCGCGGTTCCGCGCTCCGGCCCGGTCCCGAACGCGCCTTCGGCGGGCCGGCGCCCGCGCCATGGCCGGAGCCCGGAACCGCCTGCGGCGGGCCAGGACCGGAGCCTCGACCCGGGCCCGCGTGCGGCGGGGCTCCCGGCGCCTCGCCGCCGAGCGCGGCCAGGATCGCGGCCAGCGTGTCCTGGCCGACCTCGACCCTGCGGCCGAGCCAATCCCGGTAAGAGACGGCCACGCCGCGCGCCTGCGCCGCGCTGGCCAGATCCGCTCGCCGCATGTCGCTAGTTCCGGCCGGTCAGCCGCAGGATCCGGTCCCATGGGTCGGTACCGTCGGGCAGCGTGGCGAGCCGGCCGTGCATGTCCAGCAGCAGGTCGAGTACGGGATCCGGCGGGCGGTAGCCCGGGCCGAACGGCGCGGTCACGTCGTAGTGGTGCACGGCCAGTTCGGACAGGCCGAACAGCACCTGCAGCCCCGCCGGTACCGGCCCGCGCTGGTGCGCCATCGGCTCGGCGGGGTCGGCGACCATGCCGAGGAAACGATCCGCCTCGGCCTGCAGCGTCCGCACCGGGTCACCGGAGAAAGCGGCGACCGCCCGCAGGTTCTCCGCGGTCAGCCCGTCGGGCGGGAACGGCGGGCTGAGGTCGCCGCCGCGGCTTTTGGCCAGCTGATCGGCGAACCGGGCGAAGGTCGCCGCCAGGTGCGCGGTCACCTGGCTTACGGTCCAGGCCGGGCACAGGCTCTGCTCCGACGCCACCGCCGGGCTGGTCGCCGCGCTCAGGTAGCCGCGCAACTCGGCCCGCGCCGCCGGGATCGCGGGCGGCCACGGGCCGCCGCAGCGCGGGTCGGTCCACGGGCCCTGAGCGGTCGCCACGGCATTCCACCATGCCATACCGCGCCGCCACCCCGGGCGGCGGTGGCGGCCCTCTCTTTCGTACCCCGGAGTCGGCCGCTTCGTACCCCCGGAGTCGGCCGCCTGCCTCCTTCGGGCCGGCCCGGTCCGCGGGGGCCTGCTGGTTCCCGGTGACGGAAATGCCGCCCTTCGGGGAGGTGTCCGGCCGGGTGCGGACGTTCTCCAAGATCGGGGGCTGGTCTCGACGCACCCCGGCCGGAGACGGTGGAGACCGGCAGGCCGCTCACCGCCGATGGCGCGCCCGGCATTTACGGGACGCTGCCGGGGACTCCCGGGCCTGGCCGGATGGGCAGGATCGTCAGCGGGATGCTGCCGTTGGTGATCTGCTTCGAGCAGACCTGCGTGGTGAAGCCGGCGTACAGCGCGGTGTACTGGTCGGGCGGGTAGATCTTCAGCCAGTGCGCGGTGACCTGGTGACAGCTCGACCGCGGGAAATTGCCGGCGTCCGCGATCCCCAGCCAGGCGTGCGCGGTGCCGCCGCGGGGCAGCGTGACGGTCTGCGACCCGAACGTCGTTGACCGAGAGGCCGCGTCGCCGATCTGGCCGCCCGCTTGGCCGGTCACGAACGACACGCCAGGGAAGCCGTACATGTCGCAGCCGTGACCGGAGATGTTGGTGAAGTCAAGCGGTACGTAGCTGGTGCCCGCAGCCGCGCCGCCCCGGACCGTTTTCGCCGTGACCCGCAGCGCGGACGTCGGGCACTGCGTCGCGGGCATCCGCGGAGCCGACTGGACGGCGGGCGAGCTGGACGGCCGGGTGGCCGGGCCGGATGACGCCGGCGACGTGGTGCCGGCCGGGGCCGCGGACGTGGTCCCGCCCGATGCCGCGGACCCGGGCGGGACCTGCGAGCCGCAGGCTGCGACCAGCGCGGTGACGAACGCGCCGCCGGCGGCGACGGCCATCACGGTGAGCCTTGAATCAGGATTCACCAGCATGCTCCCGCCCGGGCGACAGCTATCGGCTCAACCTCGTAGGACGCCGTTCCCCCGCCCGCGGTTGCGCGGCCTCAGCGCGCCCGGGAGATTCTCACCACAGCGGCGGGTGCCGGTGCTGCCACGGCCGGGCCGCCTCCAGCTGTGCGGACAGCGAGATCAGCGTGCCCTCGCCGCCCATCCGGCCGGCCAGCATCACGCCGATCGGCAGCCCGCCCGCGGTCCAGTGCAGCGGTACGTTCACCGCCGGCTGCCCGGACACGTTGTATAGCGCCGCATACGGAGTGAACCGCTCCTGCCGCTCGAAGTTCTCGGCGGGCGCGGCCTGGTCGAAGTACCCGACGTCGGCCGGCGGTGCGGCCAGCGTCGGGGTGAGGATGGCGTCGTAGGCGTTCAGCACAGGTAGCGCCGTCCGGATGAGGATCTGCAGGTAGGCCTGGGAAAACAGCAGATCAGGGACGGGCACGGCCCTGCCCCGTTCGCGCAGGTACCGGGTCAGCGGCCGCAGCCTCGGCTCGTCTGCCGGGTCCACCGGGACGAGGGTGGACATGGCGTACCACAGGGTCTCGAAGGCCGGCACCACCTCCGCGCCGAACGGCGGCGTGACGTCCTCCACCACGTGCCCGAGACCGGCGAGCAGGCTGCTCGCCTCCTCGTAGGCCTCGACGCAGTCCGGGTGCACGGTCCCGTCGCCCACCGGGTGCGCCAGCGTCCGGCCGATCCGCAGCCGTCCCGGGTCGCGGCCGACGTAGCCGGCGAAGTTCTCGCCGTCCGGCAGCGCCGGCTGGGTGTACATGTCGCCCGGCTGGTTTCCCGTCATGACGTCGAGCAGGAGTGCCGCGTCGGCGACCGTGCGGGTCAGCGGGCCCTCAGTGGTCAGCCCGAATAGGTCAGGCACCAGCGGCGCGTTGGAAATCCGGCCCCGGGTCGGCTTGATCCCGAATAGGCCGCAGACGCTGGCCGGGATGCGGATGGACCCGCCGCCGTCGTTGCCGTGCGCCGCGGGAGCCAGGCCGGCGGCCACCGCCGCCGCCGCGCCGCCGCTGGATCCTCCCGCTGACTTGCTCAGATCCCAGGGAGTCCGGGCCGGCGGGCCGATCTCGGTCTCGGTGTAGCAGGGCAGCCCGAATTCCGGTGTGGCCGTCTTGCCGATGATGACGGCGCCGGCCGCCCTGATCGAGCTGGTCACGTAGTCGTCCTGCGGGGCGACGTTGTCGCTGAACACCACCGAGCCGAAGGTCTGGCGCACCCCGGCCACCATGTTCAGGTCCTTGATCGGGATCGGAACACCGGTGAGCGGCGGCAGCAGGGCCGGATCCGCCGCGTCGGCGACCGCCTTCTCCGCGGCCCGCGCCTGATCGCGCGCGAGATCCACGGTAACCGTGAAAAACGCCCCTACCGCCGCGTTCTTGTCTTCGATCCGGTTCAGGTAGTGATCGGTGACGGTGACCGGCGACAGCTCACGGGACCGGATGGCCGCCGCAAGCTCGGCAGCGGAAAGCTCATGAATCTGGGTCATGTTACTGAATGGTAGACCCAGGAAACCTGGGCCCGGCATGACGTGCCTCTTAGCCGGCCCGCAATGTCGCCAAGCCGGGTAGCATCGCGGCAATTGGGTAAAGAACCAGCTAAAGAACCAGCTACTTGCACCGGTTCCTAGATCAGTTAGGCTGAGGTTGTGGACCCGATCACTGGGCGTCGCGCTGACCAGGTGAGCGGGCAGGAGACGGCTGGCTCCGGTTCGCCTGCCTCGCCGCGAGGGACGGGCATGTCGCTCGAGTCACGTCGGGCTATGTGGGCACGGCACGACGGCCGGGAGCAGGACACCCGCGGCGATGTCGCGCGGCCCGACGAGGCTGGCGCCTCCGAGCACGCCGGGGCGCCGCGGCACACCGAGGTGTCCCAGCGCGCCGGGACCCCGCAGACGCCGGGCGGGACCGACGCCAGCCGCACGCCTGACCCGGAGTCAGGCGCGAGCGTCCCGGTGCCGCGGAGGAAGATCAGGCACCTGGCCCGTGACTCGCGGATGCCAGTGTGGCGGCGCAGGCTGCTCATCGCGCTCGCCGTCGGCATCGCGGTCACGATCCTGACCAACTGGCGGATCGGGCTGACCCTGGCGGTCGTCGCGGCGATCGTCAACGCCGTCATCCGGTCCCGGTCCTCCGCGGCCAGCAGCGCCGAGGGCCTGACCACGAGCGCGCAGCGGCGGACCAAGAGGGAGCTGGCGAAGCTGGAGCGCTCCGGGTACCGGGCGCTGCACATCCGCGCCATCCCGGACAGCGACGAGGTCATCGATCATCTCCTGATCGGGCCGACCGGGGTGTACGCGATCGACTCAGAGCAGTGGGACAAGCGGCTGCCGGTGCGGACCAGGAACGCCAGGCAGCTGTGGCACGGGCCGTTCAGCCAGAAGGACCGGCTCGAGCACGCCCGGTGGGAGGCGACGCAGGCCAGTCAGCTGCTCAGCAACGCGCTCGGCGAGCCGATCACCGTGCGCGCGGCGATGGCGGTTTACGGGCCCGCGATCCCGTGGGGGGTCGCCACGATCAGGGACGTGGACGTGTTCAGCGGCGACCGGCTGCGCAAGTACCTGCGCAAGCACTCGGCGGGAGCCCGGGGGCCACGGCTGACCGCGTCCGAGGTCGAGCGCATCTATACCGCCGCGGACCGGGTGCTCCGGCCCAAGCGCTGACCGCGGCCGCCGGCGCGCTGCCGTGGCACCGCTCCGTTCATGATCCAGCCGCGCCGCAGCGGCGAATCACGAGCCGATCGCGGCGGATCCGGGCTGCCTTGATCCGGTGCGGCTCCCGGTTAGGTCTTCCCGATCACTGCAGGGCGGCTACGCTGGGGATTCCACTGCCGTGAGGGGAGTTTCACCATGCCGCCGCTCCGATCCCGGACCGTTACGCACGGCAGGAACATGGCAGGAGCCCGGGCCCTGCTGCGGGCCACCGGGGTCGCCCGCGAGGACATCGGCAAGCCGATCATCGCGGTGGCCAACAGCTTCACCGAATTTGTCCCCGGGCACGTGCACCTGCGCGAGGTCGGCCAGGTCATCGCGGCAGCGATCCGGGCAGCGGGCGCGGTGCCGCGCGAGTTCAACACGATCGCGGTGGATGACGGCATCGCGATGGGGCACGGCGGCATGCTCTACTCGCTGCCCAGCCGGGAGCTGATCGCCGACTCGGTCGAGTACATGGTCAACGCGCACTGCGCGGACGCGATGATCTGCGTCTCCAACTGTGACAAGATCACGCCGGGTATGCTCATCGCCACCATGCGGCTCAACATCCCCACGGTCTTCGTGTCCGGCGGGCCGATGGAAGCGGGCCCGCCGGTGAGCACCGCGCCGGGGGCGCCGGCCGGCGGGCGCAAGCTCGACCTGATCGATTCGATGGTGGCCTCCGCCGACCCGTCGGTGTCCGATGAGACGCTGGCCCGGATCGAGGAAGCGGCATGTCCTACCTGCGGCTCCTGTTCCGGCATGTTCACCGCGAACTCGATGAACTGCCTGACCGAGGCGATCGGGCTGGCGCTGCCGGGCAACGGCACCACGCTGGCCACGCACGTTGCGCGGCGGGAGCTCTTCGAGCAGGCTGGCCGGGTGGTAGCCGAGATCACCCGGCGCTACTACGCCGACGGCGACGATTCCGTGCTGCCGCGCGCGGTCGCCTGCCGCGACGCCTTCGAGAACGCGATGGCGCTCGACGTGGCCATGGGCGGCTCGACCAACACGATCCTGCACCTGCTCGCCGCGGCTCACGAAGCGGGCGTGAGCTTCGGGCTGAAGGACATCGACGAGCTGTCCCGGCGCGTGCCGTGCCTGTGCAAGGTGGCCCCGAGCAGCGACTACCACGTGGAGGACGTGCACCGGGCGGGCGGCATCCCGGCCATCCTGGGCGAGCTCGACCGCGCCGGGCTGCTCAATCGCGGCGTGCACACCGTGCACAGCCGGTCACTCGGCGAGTTCCTTGACCGGTGGGACATCCGCCGCGAGCAGGCCAGCGGCGAGGCGGTAGAACTGTTCCACGCTGCGCCAGGCGGCGTGCGGACTACGCGGCCGTACTCGCAGAACGCACGATGGGAGAGCCTGGACGAGGACGTCGCGGCGGGGTGCGTCAGGGACGCCGCGCACGCCTACTCCGCCGACGGCGGCCTGGCCGTACTGCACGGGAACCTCGCACCGCACGGTGCCATCGTGAAGACCGCGGGAGTGCCCGAGGATCTGCACCGGTTCACCGGGCGGGCCAGGGTCTTCGAGAGCCAGGAGGACGCGGTCGAGGGGATCCTCGGCGACGCGGTCAGCGCGGGCGACGTCGTGGTCATCCGGTACGAGGGCCCGCGCGGCGGACCCGGCATGCAGGAGATGCTGTACCCGACCAGCTACCTGAAGGGCCGGGGTCTCGGCCGCGCCTGCGCGCTGATCACCGACGGGCGTTTCTCCGGCGGCACCTCCGGGCTGTCGATCTGCCATGTCGCACCCGAGGCGGCGTCCGGGGGCGCGATCGCGCTGGCCGAAGACGGTGACCAGATCGAGATCGACATCCCGCGGCGGGAGCTCACGCTGGCGGTGCCCGAGGCGGAGCTGCGGGCCCGGGCGGAGCGGATCAAGGCGGGGCTCGGCTCGTTCCGCCCCCGTGACCGTCGCCGGCCGGTCAGCACCGCGCTGCAGGTCTACGCCGCGATGGCCACGTCGGCTTCGACAGGCGCGGCCCGGGACATCACGCTGCTCGGCGCGGCGGGGGATGTCGCGCCGCTCGGATCGTGAGGCTGTCATGCGGCGCAACCCCTGCTCCGGCCGGCTGTCGGCAGAGCCGGACGCCCGCCCGCGCAGCCATCGCGCCGGATGAGCGCACACCCGCCGGTTAGCGCGGAGAACTTCGTCCGGGGCGCGCGGCCGCCGGATGCCGATGACATCGCGCGCATCCAGGTCAACCGGTGGCGTACGGGCTACCCGGGGCTCGTTCCAGCGGCTGTGCTGGCTGAGCTGACCAGCGCGGAGGCAGAACGGCGCTGGCGGGAGCACTGGGCGGCCTCACTGGCCAGCCCGCCGACCGGCAGGCACCAGGTGCTCGTGGCGGTGACCGCCGGGGATGGCGGTGCGCGACCGGTCGCGGGGTTCGCGTCGTTCGGGCCCGGCACCGATCCGGACCGCTGGCCCGCCACCGACGCCGAGCTCTACGAGCTGTGCGTGGCCCGCGACCAGTCCGGGCGCGGGCACGGCAGCAGGCTGCTCAACGCGGCCGTGGCGACGATGGCTGACGACGGCTTCGGCACCGTCTGCGCCTGGATCCTGGAACAGGACACCGCCGCCCGGCGGTTCCTGGAGTCGGCCGGCTGGGCGCCCGACGGTGCACGCAAGGCCCTGGACATGGGCGCCAGCGTCGCCATGGTCCGGCTGCACGTCGCGATCCCGCACTGAGCCAGCGAAGATCAGCCCGCTCCCCATGCCTCGCCCTCGCCCCCATCGCCGTCCTCGCCGGGGCGGCGATGGCACATCGACCACCCCATAGCGACGGCAATGGCACATCGACCACCCCCAGACAGCCCAGCTCACCGCCCTCGTCACCGCCGTCCTCGCCGTCCTCGCCGGGGCGGCGATGGCACATCGACCACCCCATAGCGACGGCAATGGCACATCGACCACCCCCAGACAGCCCCACTCGCCGCCCTCGCCACCGCCGCCCTCGCCATCTTCGCCGTCCTCGCCACCGTCGCTGGGCGGCGATGGTACGTCAACCACCTCCGGACGGCCCGGCTCGCCAGCCCAGGGCGTGATCGGGAGGGCCGCCAGAGGCGTTGGTAGCCTTGCCCGGTACGAATCAGTGCGAGCGAAGGGACGCGGCCGAGCGGTGGCAACGGGGCGTGATTGGCTGGCCGGCGCCCGGCCGAGAACCCTCGCGGCGGCGATCGTCCCGGTGCTGGTGGGCTCGGCCGTGGCGGTCGGCTACGGGGAGTTTTCCGCGTGGCGGGCCGGGCTCGCGCTGCTCGTCGCGCTGGCCCTCCAGATCGGGGTCAACTACGCCAACGACTACAGCGACGGCGTGCGGGGTACCGACGAGCATCGCACCGGGCCGGTCCGGCTGGTGGCCGGCGGGCTCGCCCCGCCGCGGCAGGTGCTGGCCGCGGCGGCCGGCTGTCTGGCCGTCGCCTGCGTGGCGGGCCTGGTACTGGCCGCGGTGACCGGCTGGTGGCTGCTCATACCGGGGGCGGCAGCCGTGGCCGCCGCCTGGTTCTACACCGGCGGCAGCCGGCCTTACGGGTACCGCGGCTTCGGCGAGCTGTCGGTATTCGCCTTCTTCGGTGTGCTGGCCGTGACCGGCACTGCCTACGTGCAGATGCGCTCGTTCTCCTGGCTGGCGCTCGCGGCGGCCGTCCCGGTCGGCCTGCTCGCCTGCGCGCTGCTCGTGGTCAACAACCTGCGCGACATCGGGACCGACACGACGGCGGGCAAGCGCACGCTCGCGGTCATGCTCGGCGACCACCGATCCCGGCTGCTGTACGGCGCGTGCGTCCTGCTGCCGTTCTGCGCGGCGATCGCCATCGCGCCGGCCCGGCCGCTCGCCCTGCTCACGCTGGCTGCGGTGCCACTGGCGCTGGCGCCGGTCCGGCTGGTCTCGTCAGGCGCGTCCGGGCGCATGCTGGTCACTGCTCTCGGGCAGACCGGGCGGGTACAGCTCGCCTTCGGTGCGCTGCTGGCCATCGGACTCGCCGTTCGGCCGTAGCGACGGCGGCGGCTGGTCGCCGAGGAGCGCAGGGTCGGATGCCGACGGCTGGCTGCTGGGAAGGGCAGGGTCCGCCGGCGGGCGCGTCGCAGGCGGCTGGCCGCTCAGCGGCACGGATTCCGTCGTGTCATCCGCCGGCGGCTGCTGATCGTCGCCGAGCGCGGAATCTGGCCGCTCCCCCCTCAGCGACTGCTGATCGCCGGCGGGCGCGGCGTCCGCCGCTGCCCCGGTTGCCGCCGTCTGATCGTTTCCCTGCGCGCCGTTCGGCTGAACCGAAGGCCCGGCCGCGATGCCGGGGATCCGTGCTGCACCCGCGATGCCGGCGACGGCGGAGGCAATGCCCTGGCCTGAGCCGGCGCCGGGCTCTGAGTCGGGGTCGAACGCGCTGGCCAGGCTCTTCAGCGCCGAGGTCACCTCGCTGGGGATGACCCAGAAGGTGTTCCCCTGACCCTGGGCGAGCTGCGGCAGCGTCTGCAGGTACTGGTAAGCGAGCACCTTCGGGTCGGGGTTGCCGTCGTGGATCGACTTGAAGACCGTGCCGATCGCCTGGGCCTGACCTTCGGCCCGCAGGATCGCGCTCTGCCTGTCGCCCTCGGCGTTCAGGATCGCGCTCTGCTTCTCGCCCTCGGCGGTGAGGATCTTCGACTGCCGCAGCCCCTCGGCGGTGAGGATGGCGGCGCGCTTCTCGCGCTCGGCGCGCATCTGCTTCTCCATCGCGTCCACCACGCTCTTCGGCGGGTCGATGGCCTTGATCTCTACCCGGGTGACCCGGATGCCCCACTTGCCCGAGGCCTCGTCGAGCACGCCGCGCAGCATGTTGTTGATCTTGTCGCGCGAGGTCAGGGTCTGCTCGAGGTCCATGGAGCCGATCACGCTGCGCAGCATGGTCGCGGAGATCTGCTCGATCGCCTGGAGATAGTCAACGATCTCGTAGTCGGCCGCACGCGGGTCGGTGACCTGGAAGAACAGCACGGTGTCGATGAGCACCACCAGGTTGTCCTCGGTGATGACCGGCTGGCTCTTGAACGAGACCACCTGCTCGCGCAGGTCGATCAGCGGCTTCACCCGGTCGATGAACGGGATGATGAAGTTCATCCCGGGTTCCAGGGTCTTGTGATACCGGCCCAGCCGCTCGATGTTGCGCGCCCGTGCCTGCGGCACGATGCGGACCGAGCGCAGCACCGTGATGACGGCCAGCAGGACGACGACAAACGCGATGACGGCCCCGGTCAGCTCCATGATTACTCCCGTGGGTACACCAGGGCGGTGACGCCCTGGATCTGCAGAACATCTACCTTGGCGCCCACCGGGATGACGAGAGAGTCGTCATAGGCGCGGGACGTCCATACCTCGCCGCCGATGCGGACCCGCCCGGCGTGGCCGGTGACCTCCTCGATGACGATGGCGGTCTGCCCGACCAGGGCGGCTGTCCCGGTGCGCAGCGGCGGCGGATGCTTGATGTGACGGATCGCGATCGGCCGGACCACGCCCAGGCCGGCCGCGGCGACCGCGGCGAACGCGGCGAGCTGGACGGGCACACCGAGACCCGCCACACCGACCAGGCCGGCCGCGAGCGCCGCGACGGCGAGCAGGCCGAGAGCCAGCGTCACCGTGAGGAGCTCGGCCACGCCGAGCACCGCGGCCACGATCAGCCAGATGATCCAGCCCATGACAGCTCCGGACGAGCGGGGCGCCGGTGCGGCCGATCCGCACGCTCTCCTTCGACAGTAACCCTGCAGAGTATGTTCTTGCACCGCGTGGCGCCCGGCCGCGGGCAATCGTCACCGGCCGGTGACGCGCCCGGGTACTTCACGGGGAGCCGGCCGGCGGGCGAGGATGGTGCCAGCAACGCGGGAGGTCGCCATGGACGATGCGAGCCGGCTGTCCTACAGCAACGGCCCGTCGGATCAGCCGCTGATCGGCGAGACGATCGGCGCCAACCTGGAGCGCACCGTGGCCGCCTTCGGTGGCCGGGAGGCGCTGGTGGATGTGCCGAGCGGCAGGCGCTGGACGTACGCGCAGCTGAACGCCGACGTCGACGCGGTGGCCAGCGGCCTGACCGCAGCAGGGATAGCGGCCGGGGACCGGGTGGGAATCTGGGCGCCGAACTGCCCGGAATGGGTGCTGGTGCAGTATGCCACCGCGAAGATCGGCGCGATCCTGGTCAATATCAACCCGGCCTACCGCAGCCACGAGCTGTCGTTCGTGCTCCGCCAGTCCGGCGTCGGCGTGCTGGTCAGCGCGCAGCGGTTCAAGACCAGCGATTACCGGGCGATGATCGACGAGGTCCGCGGCGATCTGCCGGGCCTGCGCCAGGTGGTCTACCTGGGCACCGACGACTGGGCCCGGCTGGCGGCTGGCCAGGGCCCAGCGGCCGGGCAGGGCCCGCCGGCCGGGCAGCGGGCCGCGCTGGACCGCCGGGCCGCGTCGCTCTCCTTCGATGACCCGATCAACATCCAGTACACCAGCGGCACGACGGGCTTCCCCAAGGGCGCCACCCTGTCCCACCACAACATCCTCAACAACGGCTACTTCACCGGCGAGCTGTGCCGGTACACCGAGCGGGACCGGGTCTGCATCCCGGTGCCCTTCTACCACTGCTTCGGCATGGTGATGGGCAACCTCGGCTGCACCACGCACGGTGCCTGCATGGTCATCCCCGCGCCCGGGTTCGACCCGGCCGCGACGCTGCACGCCGTGCAGGCCGAACGGTGCACCTCGCTGTACGGGGTGCCGACCATGTTCATCGCCGAGCTCGGGCTGGCCGACTTCGGCCGCTACGACCTGTCCTCGCTGCGCACCGGGATCATGGCGGGCTCACCCTGCCCGATCGAGGTGATGAAGCGCGTGGTCAGCGAGATGCACATGACCGAGGTGACGATCTGCTACGGGATGACCGAGACGTCGCCGGTCTCCACCCAGACCACCGCGGAAGATGACATGGACCGCCGGGTGTCCACGGTGGGCCGGGTGCACCCGCACCTCGAGGTCAAGATCGTCAACCCGGAGGCGGGCGTGCCCGTGCCAAGCGGCGTCCCCGGTGAGCTGTGCACCCGCGGCTACTCGGTCATGCTCGGCTACTGGGACGAGCCCGCCAAGACGGCGCAGGTGATCGACGCAGCGCGGTGGATGCACACCGGCGACCTGGCCACCATGGACGAGGCCGGGTACGTCAACATCGTCGGCCGGAGCAAGGACATGATCATCCGCGGCGGCGAGAACGTCTACCCGCGCGAGGTCGAGGAATTCCTGTACGGCCACCCCGCCATCGAGGACGTCCAGGTGATCGGGGTGCCGGATGCCCGGTACGGCGAGGAGCTGTGCGCCTGGGTACGGGTGCGCCGCGGCCAGGAGCTGACCGAGGCAGACCTCAAGGACTACTGCGCCGGCAAGATCGCGCACTTCAAGGTGCCGAGGTACGTCCGGTTCACCGACGATTTCCCGATGACCGTCACCGGCAAGGTGCAGAAGTACAGGATGCGGGAGGTGTCCACCGCCGAACTCGGCCTGGAGACGATCGGCACGCCGACGGCGTGACGCCTGTCCCCCAGCCGGCCCGGCCCCCGGATCTGCGACGCGGCGCTGCCCCGCGGCGGCCCGGCGCCGCGCTTCATCAAGTCGTTAGCTCCGGCTGGCAGGGTGGGTCGCCATGAGCTCACCGTCGGCGCCGTTCGGCGCCCGCGAGCCGGCTGCCCTGGCAGGCCGCCCCGCCGCCGGCCGGGCTACCCCCGGCCGGCCGGGAGCAGGCCGGCGCCGCTGCCGCGGCCCGCGCTGGTCGCGGCGGCGCTGACGGCGGCCGGCACCGGCCTGGGCATCACGACGGCCCTGGCCATCACCACCGAGACGGGCAGTGAGTTCTCCGCCCCCGGCGGGCGGCCACGTTCGCGGGAAGCCTCACCGGCCTGGTCGGAACCTACCTGGCCCTGATGATGGTGCTGCTGGTCAGCCGGATTCCGTTCGTCGAGCACGTGCTGGGCCAGGACGGCCTGCTGCGCTGGCACCGCCGGCTGGCCCCGTGGCCGATCAGCCTGCTGGTCGGCCACGCGGTATTCATCACGGTCGGCTACGCGCAGGCGGCCAGGACGGGCCTGTGGCACCAGGTCGGCACGCTGCTCACCCGGTACCCCGACATGCTGACCGCCTCGGCGGGGCTGGCCCTGATGTGCCTGGCCGGGGCCGTCTCGATCCGGGCCATCCGCCGCCGGGTACGCCGTGAGACCTGGTGGGCGGTGCACCTGGGCATGTACCTGGCCCTGGCCCTGTCGTTCGCCCACGTCCTCGCGCTCGGGCCGGCGTTCGTCGGCCACCCGCTCACCCAGGCGGTGTGGTCGGTGGCGTGGCTGGCCACCGCCGGCCTGGTCCTGGCTTACCGGGTGGGGCTGCCGGCGGTCCGCAGCCTGCGCCATGGCCTGCGAGTGGTCGAAGTACGGCGCGAGGGTCCCGGCGTGGTGTCGGTCATCTGCTCGGGCCGCCGTCTCGACCGGCTGGCCGTATCGGGCGGGCAGTTCTTCTGCTGGCGCTTCCTGGCCGGGGGCATGTGGTGGCAGGCTCACCCGTTCTCGCTGTCGGCCATGCCCCGGCCGCCCTACCTCCGGCTGACGGCCAAGGCCCTGGGCGACTACTCGGCCTCGCTGGCCCGGCTGCGCCCGGGGACCAAGGTCGTGGTGGAAGGGCCCTACGGGACCTTCACCCGGCACGCCCGGCGGCGGCAGCGCGTCCTGCTGATCGCCGCGGGCATCGGGGTCACCGCGCTGCGCGCGCTGCTAGAGGATCTGCCGACGCCCTCCCGGCCGATCGTCATCGTGCGGGCCACCCGGCCGGAGGATCTCGTGCTCGGCGACGAGATCCGCGACCTGGTCCAGCGCAAGCAGGGCTGGCTCTATGAGTTCGTCGGGCCGCGCGAGCAGGCGTCGGTGACCGGCCGGGCACTGCGCGAGCTTGTCCCCGACCTGCACCGGCGCGACGTTTACGTCTGCGGCCCCGAGGGATTCGTGGCCAGCGTCGTCGACCTGGTCAGGTCCCTGCACGTCCCGGACGAGGCCATCCACCATGAGGCCTTCGCGCTATGACCATGAAGCGGGCGCCGCTGTTCGCCGCCGGGGCCGCCGTCGGGTTCGCCGGCCTCATCGGCTACCACAGCCTCGGGGCCCCGGCACCGCTGGCCATCGCCGCCGGGCCGGCCAGGCAGTCCGCGCCGGGCGGCCGGCACAGCCACCACGGACACGCGGCCCGGCAGGGCAGGAGCCGGAAGAACGCCCCTGCGGGCAGCACCGCGCGCACCGCCACCGGGCCCCTGGTGAACTTCGGCTTCGGGACGATCGCCGTCCGGGTCAAGGTCAGCGGGAACCGGATCACCGCGGTCTCGGTCGCCGCACTGCACGCCATCGAACCGGCCTCACAGCAGATCAGCGACCAGGCCATACCGGTACTGCGATCCGAAGTGCTGGCGGCCCAGGGCATCTCCATTCACGGGGTGAGCGGCGCGTCCTACACCAGCGCGGGCTACGCCCGGTCGCTGCAGGCCGCCTTGGACACCCTGCACGCCGGATGAGCACCGCCGGGCCGGCCGTCACGCATGCCGAACCGGTGATGGGCACGGTCGTCTCCCTCACCGTCGTGCCCGGGGATCTGCCGGCCGCGGCGGCGCGAGCCGCGATCGGAGCCGCCTGCCGGACGCTGCACCGAGCCGATGAGGTCTTCAGCACCTGGAACCCGGCGAGCCCGGTCAGCCGGCTGCGCCGCGGCGAGGCCACGCTGGACATGATGCCCGCGGAGGTGGCCGAGGTACTCGCCCTGTGCCAGGCGGCCAGGACGGCCTCGGGAGGCTGGTTCGACCCGTGGGCGATGCCCGGCGGGGTCAACCCCACCGGCCTGGTGAAGGGGTGGGCGGTGGAACGGGCCGCCGACGGCCTCCGCCGGGCCGGAGCCGTCGCGGCGCTGGTCAACGGCGGCGGCGACCTGGCCGCGTTCGGGTCGCCCAGCCCCGGGCAGAGCTGGCGGGCGGGCATCCGGCACCCGTGGCGGGCCGGCGCGCTGGCCTGCATCGTGCAGGTGCGGGCCGCGATAGCCACCTCGGCGAGCTACGAGCGCGGGGCGCACCTGCTCGACCCCGCCACCGGGCGGCCGGCGACCGGCGTCGCCTCGGCCACCGTCACCGGTCCCAGCCTGGCGACCGCCGATGCGCTGGCCACCGCGCTGGCTGTCGGAGGTGACGAGGCGCTGGCGACGGTGGGCGCGCTCGACGGTTACGAGGGCTACCTGATCCGCGCGGACGGCAGCGAGGCAGATACCGGCGGCATCGAGTTCGTCTCGTGACCGCGGCGCAGGGCCCGGGCAGCTGCCGGTGCCGAGCCTGCGGCGGGGAGCGCGCGAGCCCGCTGAGAGTCCGCTGAGAGTCGTTAGAGCCCCGTAACCTGAATCACGTACCATCGCCTCACATGCATGTCAACCCTATCTTCGGTGCCGTCGGGCGCTTTTGCGCCCGGTTCTGGTGGATCGTCATCCCGGCCTGGCTGATCGCCACGTTCGCCGCGACCGCGCTACTGCCGTCGCTGTCAAGTGTCACGCAGGGTGACAACACCAAGTTCCTGCCGGCCAACGCGCCGAGCATGCATGCCGCGACGCTGGCCGCGCCGTTCGGCACCAGCAACCTGCAGCCGGTCCCGGTGGTGGCCGCCCGCTCCGGCGGCCCGCTGACCGCCACGGACGTGACCGCGATCACCGGCCTGTCGTCCCAGTTCCGGCGCGTTCCCACGGTCACCGAGGTGAAGGACCTCGGCCGCTCGCCGGACGGCCACGCCGAGCAGCTGGTGGTGCTGGCCAAGTTCAGCGGCAACCCGAACCACAGCACCGACCTGGTGAACGCGCTGCGATCCAAGATCACCCAGGCGCACCTGCCGCCCGGGCTGCAGGCGCACCTGGCCGGCGACCTCGCCGTCCAGGTGGACCAGCAGAAGGCGTCCGGCAACACCGGCAACCAGCTGGAAAGCCTGTCCGCCCTGTTCATCATCGTGCTGCTGGTGCTGATCTTCCGGTCGCTGTCGCTGGCGCTGATCACGCTGCTGCCGGCGGTCCTGGCGTTCTCGATCGCCGGCCCGCTGGTCGCGCTGGCCGGCGAGCACGGCCTCAAGGTCTCCCCCATCGCGCAGTTCCTGCTGATCGTGCTGGTCCTCGGGGCCGGGACCGACTACGGGCTGTTCCTGGTGTTCCGGGTGCGCGAGGAACTGCGCCGCGGGCTGCCCCGGCACGATGCCATCGTCAGGGCGCTGACCAGGGTCGGCGAGTCGATCACGTTCTCGGCCGCGACGGTGATCGCCGCGCTGCTCACGCTGCTCGCCGCCACCTTCCCGTTCTACTCCCAGCTGGGCATCCCGCTGGCGATAGGGATCGGCGTCATGCTGATCGCGGCGCTGACCCTGCTGCCCGCGCTGCTGTCGTTCCGGCTGGCCTTCATCGAGCGCAAGAAGCGCGTGTTCGCGCGGATCTTCGGGCGGGAGAAGCTGATCCCGTGGAGCATCCAGTCCTCCGGCGGACCCGGCGTCTGGGGCCGGGTGGCCGGGCGCATCGTCCGGCACCCGGTGCCGACGCTGGCGATCGGGCTCGTGTTCTTCGGCCTGCTGGCGTTCGCCTCCACCGGCTACAAGGCCAGCGGGTTCGGCGGGACGACCACCGCGCCGTCGGGCAGTGACTCGGCCAAGGGCACCGCCCTGCTGGCCAAGTACTTCCCCCAGTCGTCGGCGAACCCGACCAACATCATCTTCAAGCTGCCCCGGCCCGCCTGGCAGGACCCGGCGGTGCTCGCGACCGCGGCCAGCAAGCTCCAGGCCACCGGCCTGTTCACCCAGGTCACCGGCCCGCTGAACCCGACGGGCACGGCGCTCACGCCGACCCAGTTCGCCGAGCTGCACGCGGCACTCGGCCCGGCCAACGCGTTGCCGCCGACGCCTCCGCCGGGGCTGAAGATCCCGGCGATCGGCTACCAGATCTACCGGGCCACCGCGAACTACATCAGCCCGGACGGGACGACGGTGCAGTACCAGACCGGCCTGAAGGCCGGCGACCCGGGCGGCACGCGGGCCATGAACGCGGTCCCGTCGCTGCGCAGCGCCACCACGGCGGTGGCCCGGTCGATCGGCGCCACCGATTCCGGGGTGGGCGGCGAGGCGCCCGCCTTCTATGACATCAGCAGCATCTCCAACAGCGACCTGGTCCGGGTGATCCCGATCGCCATCGTGGTCATCGGCGTGCTGCTGGCCGTGGTGCTGCGCAGCCTGGTGGCGCCGCTGTACCTGATCGCCTCGGTGGCGATCTCCTACCTGGCGGCGCTCGGCCTGTCCGTCCTGCTCTTCATCGAGATCGGCGGCGAGGGCGGCCTGACGTTCTTCCTGCCGTTCCTGATGTTCATCTTCCTGCTCGCGCTGGGCGAGGATTACAACATCCTGGTCATGACGCGGATCCGGGAGGAGGCCAGGCAATACCGGCTGCGCGAGGCCGTCGTCCGGGCGGTGGGGGCCACCGGCACCACGGTCACCTCGGCCGGGCTGGTGCTCGCGGGGACGTTCGGGGTGCTCGTCGTGGTCGCGGGAAGCGGGCCGGGGGCCAGCTACGTCCGCGACATCGGCGTCGGCCTCGGCCTCGGCATCCTGATGGACACCTTCCTGGTCAGGACGCTGCTGGTGCCGTCCACCGTGGTGCTGCTCGGCCGGTGGAACTGGTGGCCGTCGCGGATGAGCCGTGCTCATGTCCATCCGGACGGCGAGTCGGTGCCGGAGCTGCTGACCGCGGATGACGTGCGGGGCCAGCCGGGGAACGGCCACCCCGAACGGCTGAAGGCGGCCGATCCGCCGTCCTGATCCGCTGGCCCGGCGTGCCGGCGAGGGCATCCGGATCTGCTGCCTGGCACGCCGCGGGGCCAGCCCACCACGATGACGGGACCTGCCTGGCTGGCAGGCGGGCCCCCAGATCCGTAACCCCGGGACCGGCGGCGTGGTCCCGCCGCCAGCGCGGGCCAGGCCGGCCCCTCGGGGTTGCGCGCGGTGAAGCTCCTGGCTGGGCGTGTAACATCTGGGTTACCCACTGGTAGGGAGGACGCCGTGATGCTGGCCTACACCCGCGCGGGATCGGGCCCGCCGCTGCTGCTGATGCACGGCGTCGGGCACCGGCGCCAGGCCTGGGACGCGGTGCTGGACCGGCTGACGCCGTACCGCGACGTGATCGCCGTCGACCTGCCCGGCCACGGCGAGTCGCCGCCGCTGGACACCGCCGGCCGGCCGGCGATCGAGGCGCTCGCCGGCGACCTGATGGGATTTCTTGATCAGCTCGGGCTTGACCGCCCGCACGTGGCGGGGAACTCGCTGGGCGGCCGGCTGGCGCTGGAGGCCGGCGCGGCCGGCCGTGCGGCCAGCGTCACGGCCCTGTCCCCGGCGGGGTTCTGGCGCAGTAACCGCGAGCTCGGCTACGCCAAGAGCGTCTTCCGGGCCATGGAGATCCTGGGCGCGCGGCTCGAGCCGGCGGCGCCCAGGCTGGCCAGCAGCACGGCCGGCCGCGCCGTCCTGTACTCCACCGTCGTGCGCCGGCCGTCCCGGATGAGCCGGGAACAGGCCACCGGCGACATGGCGGCGTTCATGGCGGCCGGCCCGGCGCTGAACGCCATCCTGGCCGAAGCCACTCCCTTCGAAGGGCAGATCCCCGACGGCGTGCCCGTCACCATCGCGTGGGGCCGCCATGACCGGCTGCTGCCGCGGCGCCAGGCGCTGGTCGCGCGGGATCGCCTGCCGCAGGCCAGGTTCGTGCTGCTGCCCGGCTGCGGGCACGTGCCGATGACCGACGACCCGGCGCTGGTGGCCGATGTCCTGCTCGCCGGCAGCTCGCGGGACGCGCTGCCGGGCCAGGACCGGGCTAGCGCGCTGCCGGACGCCGCGCCGTCACCGTGATCTCGACGAGGGCGCCCGCGAGCAGCGCCGCGCCGACGGTGGTCCGGACCGGCCGGGGCTCGCGGAAGTGCTGCTCGTACACGGCGTTGAAGCGCTGGAACGCGGAGACATCCGAGAGATGGACCAGGCACGATATGACGTCGTCGAGCGTGCAGCCCGCCTCGCCGAGCAAGGTCGCGGCCTTGCGCAGCGCGTTGCGGACCTGATCCTCGATCGTCTCGCCCTCGCCGGTCTGGCCCGCCAGGAACACCCAGTCGCCCACGGCGAGACCCGGCGAGTACGGGCCGCCCGGCGGCGCCGACTGCGACGTGATGAGGGTCCTGTCCATCACAGCTCCTCTGCGATCTTGTGCTTGAGATCCGCGAGAGCGACCTCGTCGCGCTTGTAGAAGGTCCACTGGCCGATGCGCTTGGCGGTGACCAGGCCGGCCCGCGCCAGCGCCTGCAGGTGCGCGGTCGCCGTCGGCTGGGCTACGCCGAGCTTACGGGCGATGAACACCACGCACACGCCGTCCTCGATCAGGTCGCCGTCGCGCTGCGGCGGGAAGTGCGCCCGGGGATCCTTCAGCCAGTGCAGCACCTGGAGCCGTCGCTGGCTGGCCACGGCGGCAAGAACGGCGCTGTCAAGCAAGGAGTTCCCCGTGCGCGACGATGACCGCCGAGCCGCCCACCTCCACCATGGTGACCCGGCCACCTTCTGCCTGCGCCCGGGCGAGCAGCGTGGACGGCCGGCCGATCTCCTCTCCCTGGCGGATCTCGATCTGCTGGCCGAAGGCGATCTGGTCGTGCCGGGCCAGGTGCACGGCCAGCGGGCCGGCCGCCGAACCGGTCGCCGGATCCTCGGCGACGCCGAGCGCGGGCACGAAGTACCGTGTCTTCCACCGCGTACCCGAGCCGGCGAAGCAGCTGACTCCGATGCCCGGCAGCTGGCCGAGCGCGGTGACGTCAGGCCGCAGGCGGCTGACCGCTTCCTCGCTGTCGAGCGCCACGTAGACGTGCCGCGGCCCGTTGCGGTACGCCTCGACCGGCAGCTGCGAGGACTGCACCCCGATGGCGGCGAGAAGCTCGGCCGCCCGGTCGTACGGTTCCCAGGCTGGCACCGGCTGCCGCATCCAGCCCGGCAGGCCGGGCACCCGGCCCAGGCCGGGCACCCGGCCCAGGCCAGGCGATTGCGGCGGAGCCTGGCCGTCCCCGGCGGCGAACTGCACCCTGATGACGCCCGCACCGGTCTCCAGTTCGATCACGTCCAGGCCGCGCTGCCCGCAGAGCACGAAAGCGGTCCCGAGCGTCGGGTGGCCGGCGAACGGAAGCTCGGCCGACGGGGTGAAGATCCGGATTCGCGCGTCACCGCCTTCCTCGGGTGGCAGCACGAACACCGTCTCGGACAGGTTCATCTCGCGGGCCACCTGCTGCATCCGGCCAGGCGCGAGCCCTTCCGCGCCGGTGAGGACGGCCAGCGGGTTGCCCTCGAGCGGGGTGCCGGTGAAGACGTCCACGATCACGTACTGTCGCATAGAGCAAAAGCTATATTGCTAAATACCTATGCACAACCCTGGCGCCCGCCGCTGCCGGCATCCTGCTACCTTGGACAGTCGCCGCGAGCCGCTGGAGGGTAGATGGCGTCGGTCACGTTCACCGATACGCAGACCTGGTACGCCGGGCTGGCCACCATGTACGGGGCCGCTGGCGCGCTGATCACCGGCCCGTCGGGCGGGATGCTGCTGGTCAAGCCCAACTACCGGGACCACTGGTCGGTGCCCGGCGGCGTCCTCGAGCACGGTGAGCCGCCGCATGCCGGCTGCGCCCGCGAGGTCGAGGAGGAAACCGGCCTGAAGATCACGCCCGTGCGGCTGCTCGTCGTGGACTGGCTGCCGCCGGACCGCGAGCGTCCCAGGCCGTTCGTGTACTTCATGTTCGACGGGGGCGAGGTCGGGCCGGACACCAGCATCCGGCTGCAGGCAGAGGAACTGGACGACTACCGGTTCGCCGGCGCCGACGAGCTCAGTAGCTACGTTCCGCCCCTGCTGGAGGCGCGGTACTCGGCCGCGCTGCAGGCCCGCGCCACCGGCGCCGCCGTCTACCTGCCGTCCCAGCCAGCAGGATAGGCCGCAGCGGCGCGCCGGGGACGTCCGCTCGCCAGCTGGCAGTCGGCGTGGAACCGACCGTGACCTACCAGTGTTCCCGGTGGACCACTTCTTCGAAGGGCCGGCGGTCGGGCTGCTTGATCGGGGCGAGGGGGCGGGCTGCGGGGTAGCCGAGCGAGATGAGGTAGCCGCACTGCTTGCCGGCCGGAAATCCGAGGATCCGGCGCGCGAGGTCCTGGTCTCCCACGGAGGAGTGGCAGCTGCCGATGCCGAGGTCGGCGGCCGCGATCATGATGCTCATCGTGGCCTGGCCGAGGTCGTAGTTCAGCCGGGCGCGATGCCGGTCGTCTTCCGGCTGCGGGGAGACCAGCGCGATGGTGGCCGCCGACCCGGCCACGTGCCCGGCGCCGCGCCAGACCCCGGACAGCTGGGCCAGCCGCTCGCGCTCGGTGACCGTGATGAAGTCCCACGGCTGCGAGTTCTGCGATGACGGGGAGCGGCGGCCGGCTTCGAGGAGCTGGTCAAGGTGCCCGGCGGCGATCGGCAGGCCGGCGTACGCCCGGACGTCGCGCCGCACGGTGATCGCATCCCAGGTATCCACGGGCTCACCCTACCCAGCCTCTCCAGCCGGCGCCCGGCGGCGGCCGGGACACCCGCGGTCAGCCGGAAAAGGAGAATCCGCCCGGGCAGCCGTTGCGCTCGGCGATGAGCCCGGCAACCGTGGCGATCGCGATCTCGGCCGGCGCCCTGGATCCGATGTTCAGGCCGATCGGCCGGTGCACGCGGGCGATGTCGGCGGCGGGAACGCCCAGCGCGGTCAGCGCCGGTATGTGCGGGGCAGGGTGGCGGGGGCTGCCCATGACCCCGACCCAGTTCACCTCGCCGGCCAGGACGTCGCGCAGCATGACGCCGAGTTCGGGCCGGTGGTGGTCGGTGACGACCACGTCGGCGGCGGGGTCGGAGCACTCGGCGAAGCTGGCCGCCAGCTTCACGCCGGCCGGGGAGCCGGCCGAAGCACGGTCGGCGTCGGGCTCGAGCAGCACCGGGCGGTATCCCACGTCGCTGCCGTACCGGAGCAGGTAGTCGGCGACCGGGGAGGCGAACACGGCGACGAGCGTGCGGGCGCCGGGCGACGCGGGCGCGCGGCCGTGCGCGACCTCGCACTGGGGGTCAGCGTGCTGATCGGTCATGGCTACGAGCTTGCCACGGCCGGCGCCGGGCGGCTACGGCTCAGTCCGGTACCCGGCGGTCCTCGCGAAGATCGTGACCACCCCCGGCGTGCTGGCCGCGGGCCGCGACCGGGCTCAGGCGAGGCCGAGCAGGGACTCGATGCCGACCGTGAGCCCGGGCGGCAGCGAGGCGACACGGCGCACGCCGAGCAGCACCCCGGGCATGAATGACGCGCGGTCGAGCGAGTCGTGCCTGATGGTCAGGATCTCGCCGTGCCCGCCGAGCAGCACCTCCTGGTGAGCCACCAGGCCGGCCAGCCGGACCGCGTGCACGTGCACGTCGCCGACCACCGCGCCGCGCGCGCCGGCCACCTCGGTCACCGTGGAATCCGGCGGCGCACCCAGGCCGGCCGAGGCTCTGGCCGCGCCGATCAGCGAGGCGGTGCGCAGCGCGGTTCCCGACGGGGCGTCGGCCTTGCCCGCGTGGTGCAGCTCCACGACCTCGGCCGACTCGAAGAACCGCGCGGCCTGCTCGGCGAAGGCCATCATCAGGACGGCACCGACGGAGAAATTCGGGGCGATGAGGACCCGGGCGTCCGGCCCGCCGTCAAGCCACTGCCTGACCTGGCTGAGCCGGGCCTCGTCGAAGCCGGACGTGCCCACCACGCAGTTCAGCCCGCGGTCGATGCACCACCGCAGGTTGTCCATGACGGCCGACGGGTGCGTGAAATCCACGACCACGTCACAGCCGGCCAGTGCTTGCCGGTCGTCGCCGGCATCCACCGCGGCCGACACGGTCATGTCGTCGGCCGCGCTGATCGCGCGGCTGACCTCTGATCCCATCCGGCCCTTGCTGCCGAGCACGCCGACACTGATCATCGTGCCCTCCGTGGGTCCTGTCAGGCGAGAGCCGAAGCGAAGGCGTCCGCGTCGTCGAAGGGGCCGACGACGGCCAGCACCTTGGGCCGGGACAGCACCTCGGCGGCCGCCGCGACGACCTCGTCGTGCGTCACCGCCTCGATCGAGGCCAGGATCTCATCGACCGGCTCCAGCCGGGGGTAGACGAGCTCGGCCTTGCCCAGCCTGCTCATCCGCGACGACGGGTCTTCCAGCCCGAGCACGATCGAGCCGCGCAGCTGTCCCTTGCCGCGGACGAGCTCGGCGTCGGTGAGACCGCCCTCGATCACCTTGGCGATCTCGTCCCGGCAGATCGCCAGCACCTCGTCGGCCTTGGCGGGCAGGCAGCCCACGTAGACCCCCCAGACGCCGATGTCGGCCAGCTGGGAGTTGAAGCTGTAAACCGAGTAGGCCAGGCCGCGCTTCTCCCGTACCTCCTGGAACAGCCGCGACGACATGCCGCCGCCGAGGGCCGCGTTCAGCACGCCGAGCGCGAACCTGCGGTCGTCAGTGCGGGACAGGCCGTCGCAGCCGAGCACGAGGTTGGCCTGCTCAATGCCGCGGGATACCAGCCGGACGCCGCCCGACGCCAGCGCGGGCGGGGCACCAGGGTCGCGGGCCGCGGGGTAGGTTCCGCCCACCCGCGGCGGTGCGGGCTCGCCGAGGACCGCCGCGTCGCTGGTGGCCGCGGCGAAACCCTGCCGGACCAGCTCCACCACCGCCTCGTGCCGGAGATTCCCGGCGGCGGCGACCACCACCTGCGGCGGGGTGTACCTGGCCTGGTAGTGCTCGGTGATCTGGTCACGGCTGATCGCGTTGATCGAGCCCACCGTGCCCAGGATCGGGCGGCCCAGCGGGCTGTCACCGAACAGCGCGGCGGCGAAGGCCTCGTGGGCGGTGTCGGTGGGATCGTCGTCGTTCATCGCGATCTCTTCGAGCACCACGCCCCGCTCGGCGTCCACATCCCGGGGGGTGATCAGCGAGCCGGTCACCATGTCGCAGAGCACGTCGATCGCCAGCGGCAGGTCAGAGTCGAGCACCCGCGCGTAATAGCAGGTGAACTCCTTGCCGGTAAAGGCGTTCAGCTCGCCGCCGACCGCGTCCATGGTCGCGGAGATGTCCAGCGCGGTACGCCGGGTGGTGCCCTTGAACAGCAGGTGCTCCAGGTAGTGGGTAGCGCCGGCGTGCGCGAGGTCCTCGTCGCGGGAGCCGACGCCCACCCAGATGCCGATCGCCGCCGACCGCACGGCCGGCAGCGCCTCGGTGATCACCCTCAGGCCGCCGGGCAGCACGGTGCGGGCGACGGCGCTGTCAGCGGGCGAGAGCCGGGGCGCCATCGCCCCGGGCCGCCGGTGACTGTCGGGGCCGGCCGGGCCGGCCCCCCGGTGGCTGCTCACGACTCGCGCGGCCCCCGCTGGCGGTGCCTCGTCCGGTGGTGCCCCTCGCGGTTGCCGTCACCGCTGCGCCCGCGGCTGGCTTCGCGTTGTTCCTGGCTCGCTGAGCCGGGCGCATCGCGGCCCGGCTGGCCGTCCCCGGGACCGTCGGCCGCCTCCCGCTCGACTACTTCGACCGGAACGAGAGAGAGCTTGCCGCGGTCGTCAACCTCGCGGATCTCGACCTGGATCTTGTCGCCGACCTTGATCACGTCATCCACGTTGTCGATCCGCGCGCCGCCGTGCAGCTTGCGAATCTGGGTGATGTGCAGCAGGCCGTCCTTGCCCGGAAGCAGCGAGACGAACGCCCCGAACGTCGTGGTCTTCACCACGGTCCCGAGGAAGCGCTCGCCGACCTCGGGTATGTGCGGGTTGGCGATCGCGTTGATCGCGGACCGCGCGGCCTCGGCCGACGGCCCGTCGGTGGCACCGATGTAGATGGTGCCGTCGTCCTCGATGGTGATCTCGGCGCCGGTATCCTCCTGGATCGAGTTGATCATCTTGCCCTTCGGGCCGATGACCTCCCCGATCTTGTCGACTGGCACCTTGACCGTGATGATCCGCGGCGCGTTCGGGCTCATCTCGCCCGGCGACGAGATGGCCTCGCGCATGACCTCGAGGATGGTCAGCCTCGCCGCGCGCGCCTGGGTGAGCGCGCTGGCGAGCACCGACGCGGGAATGCCGTCCAGCTTGGTGTCGAGCTGCAGGGCGGTGATCACGTCCCCGGTGCCGGCGACCTTGAAGTCCATGTCGCCGAACGCGTCCTCGGCACCGAGGATGTCGGTGAGCGTGACGTACTGCCCGCCCTCGTTGATGAGGCCCATGGCGATCCCCGCCACCATGTCCTTGAGCGGGACTCCGGCGTCCAGCAAAGACATGGTGGACGCGCAGACCGAGCCCATCGAGGTGGATCCGTTGGAGCCGATCGCCTCCGACACCTGGCGGATGGCGTAGGGGAATTCCTCGCGGGTGGGCAGCACGGGGATGAGCGCTCGCTCGGCGAGCGCCCCGTGGCCGATCTCGCGGCGCTTGGGCGAGCCGACCCGGCCGGTCTCCCCGGTCGAGTACGGCGGCATGTTGTAGTTGTGCATGTAGCGCTTGGTCCGCTCCGGGTTGAGCGTGTCGATCATCTGCTCCATGCGCAGCATGTTCAGCGTGGTGACGCCAAGGATCTGGGTCTCGCCGCGCTCGAAGAGCGCCGAGCCGTGCACCCGGGGCAGGACGTGTACCTCGGCGGACAGCTGACGGATGTCGGCCAGGCCGCGGCCGTCGATGCGGATCCCGTCGCGGATGATCCGCTCCCGGACCAGCTTCTTGGTCAGCGCGCGGAAGGCGGCGCTGATCTCCTTCTCCCGGTCCTCGAACTGGCTGGACAGCTTCTCCGCGGCCAGCGCCTTGATCCGGTCGGTTTCGGCCTCGCGCTGCTGCTTGCCCGCGATCGTGAGCGCCTGGGCGAGCTCGTCGGAGACCGCCTCGGCCACGGCGTCGTAGACATCCTGCTGGTAGTCGACGAAGACCGGGTATTCGGCCGTCTGCTTGGCGGCCTCCTGCGCCACCCGGAGCTGCGCCTGGCAGAGCAGCTTGATGAACGGCTTGGCCGCCTCCAGGCCCTCGGCCACGGTCTGCTCGGTCGGCGCGACCGCCGCCGAGGACTGGTCGGCCAGCAGGCGCAGCGTCCGCGGCGTGGACTCGGCCTCGACCATCATGATCGCGACGTCACCGTCGTCGAGCACGCGGCCGGCCACGACCATGTCGAAGGTCGCGTCCTCCAGCTGCGAGTGCGTGGGGAAACCCACCCACTGACCCTTGATCAGCGCGACCCGGACGCCGCCGATCGGGCCGGAGAACGGCAGGCCGGCGAGCTGGGTAGACAGCGAGGCGGCGTTGATGGCGACGACGTCGTACAGGTGCTCGGGATGCAGAGCCAGGATCGTCTCGACGATCTGGATCTCATTGCGCAGGCCCTTGACGAACGACGGCCGCAGCGGCCGGTCGATCAGCCGGCAGGTGAGGATCGCGTCCTCGGACGGACGGCCCTCCCGGCGGAAAAACGAGCCGGGAATCCGGCCCGCCGCGTACATCCGCTCCTCCACGTCCACGGTGAGCGGGAAGAAGTCGAGGTTGTCCCGGGGATGCTTGGACGCTGTCGTCGCGGACAGCACCACCGTCTCCTCGTCGAGGGTGACGACGGCTGATCCGTTGGCCTGGCGGGCCAGGCGCCCGGTTTCAAATCTGATCGTATGAGTGCCGAACTGGCCGTTGTCGATAACGGCCTCGGCGCTGTGCACACCCTCCACGGGTGAGACCTCCTTGCGGGTACGTGCGGTTTCATACCGCACCTGGGTCCCGCGCCTGCCCGCCCGGGGCGTGCGGCTGCGGCCGTGCGGCTGCAGCGGCGGCCGGCCGGTCTTCGATCGAAGCCCTCGGGTGCCCGCCGGCGACGCGGTTCTCGCGTCTCGTCGTATCCGGCGGAATCCGGGGACCACTACCGAGGACCGGCCCTTGGTGCCTTGCATTCGCTCCGGGACCGGGCTGCGGGACATCGATCCTTGGTGGTATTCAGTTGTGGCGGCGTGCGAGATCGCCGCCTGGCTTCCGTCTGGTCCGGGCAGGATGCTTACCTGCGCAGGCCCAGGCGCTCGATGAGCGCACGGTAGCGGGTGATGTCGGTCTTGGCGAGGTACTTCAGCAGTCGCCTGCGCCGGCCGACCAGCAACAGCAGCCCGCGGCGGCTGTGGTGGTCGTGCTTGTGCACCTTGAGGTGCTCGGTCAGGTCGCTAATCCGTCGGGTGAGCAGCGCGACTTGGACTTCCGGCGAACCGGTGTCACCCTCACTGGTCGCGTGCTGGCCGATGATCTCCGTTTTCACGGTGCTATCCAGCGGCACGTGGCTCCTTCGTGCGAATCGTCGTGGTGCTGCCGGTCGGTACAGCGGCAGCCCGGGCTCGGTGGGTTACTGGGAACAGCGAGGGGCCGTCATCTGCTGCATGAGGGCGCAGCACGATACGGCGGACCACCACCGGCCGCAACTCACGGTATCACGGCCCGCACGCTCCTCGGTCCACGTCAGGGCGTCCCGGAACGGCGCGGTGCGCCGTGCCGTCCGGGCTACCGAAGGCGGCCTGCCGTGAGCGCCCTGGCCTCGTCGACATCGGCGCGCATCTGCACCACCAGGTCCTCGACCGAGGCGAACTTGACCGTGGCGCGCAGCCTGACCGCGAAGTCCACGGCCACGTGCGCCCCGTACAGGTCCAGGTCGTCGCGGTCGAGGGCGTGCGCCTCCACGGTTCGCTCGCCGCCGGGGAAGGTGGGATTGCTGCCGATCGAGATCGCGGCGGGCCAGCGCTGGTCCGTTGTCCCGTCGAGGGCCAGGCTGGACAGCCAGCCCGCGTAGACGCCGTCGGCCGGGATCGCGGTATGCGGCGGGGTCTGCAGGTTCGCGGTCGGGAAGCCGAGCGCGCGTCCCCGCTGCTGCCCGCGCACCACGACGCCCTCCACCCGGTGCGGGCGGCCGAGCGCCTCGGCCGCTGAGGTGACGTCGCCGGCCGCCAGCCGGTCCCTGATGTAACTGGACGAGATCGTCACGCCGCCGGACACCAGGAGCGGGACGCCGACCGCGGTGAAGTCGTACTTGCAGCCCAGCTGCCGCAGCAGCGCCACGTCGCCGGCTGCCTTGTGGCCGAACCGGAAGTTCTCGCCCACCACCACCCGGGCCGCGTGCAGCCGGTCGGCCAGCACCGTGCGCACGAACTCGTCCGGCTCGAGCCGGGAGAATTCCTGGGTGAACGGCAGGACGCACACCGCGTCGACGCCGAGCCCGGCCAGCAGCTCGGCCCGGCGCCGCGCCGTGCACAGGAACGGCGGGTGCGTGCCGGGCCGCACCACCTCGTCGGGATGCGGGTCGAAGGTGATCACCACGACCGGCAGCTGCAGCCCGCGCGCGGCGTCCAGGGCGTATCCCACGATGCGCTGATGGCCGCGGTGCACGCCGTCGAAGACGCCCACGGTGGCCACGCAGGCAGTCCAGTCCCCGGGCACGTCGTCCAGCCCGTGCCAGCGCCGCACGCGCCACCTCCCATCCGGGTGCCGGGAGCGCCCGTGACAGGCATCCCGTGCCCTAAGCCTGCCACGCGATCGCGGCGGAGCCGACCGTTCGGGTCATCAGGGCACGAAGACCGCCAGCGGCCGGCACGCGTCCGCCTCCCCGGTGACGAGGGCGATCAGAGAGCCGTCCGGCGCGAACGCGGCGGCGGGCCCGGCCGGCAGCCCGCATCCCGGCAGCCGCCCGCCGTGAGCCAGCAGGGCGGCCTGCTCGGCGGTGAGGTCCAGCCGCGGGAAGGCGGCCGCGGCCGCCTCGGCCAGCGGCAGCACCGTGAGCCCGGCGGCCAGCTCGTCGAGCGTGCTCGCGTCCTGCTCGCGGTACGGGCCGACCCGGGTGCGGCGCAGGAAGGTCAGGTGCCCGCCCACGCCGAGCGCGACACCGAGGTCGCGGGCGAGGGCACGGACGTACGTACCGCTCGAGCAGGTCACGGACACATCCGCGTCGAGCAGGTCCCCCCGGTGGTGCACGGCTCGCACCGCGAACTCGCGCACGGTCACGGTGCGCGGCTCGAGCCGGGGCGGCGCCCCTTCCCGGGTGAGCCGGTAGGCCCGCTTGCCGCCGACCTTGACCGCGCTGACCGCCGGGGGGATCTGGCGGATCTCGCCGCGCAGCGCGGCGACGGCCGCGGCCAGGCTCTGCTCGGACACCGCGCCCGCGGGGGCCCCGGAGACGATCGCGCCGTCCGCGTCGTCGGAGTCGGTGGCCTGGCCGAGCCGGATCGTGGCCGAGTATTCCTTCTCGGTCCGGGTGAGATGGCCCAGCAGCCGGGTGGCCTTCTGCACGCCGACCACCAGCACCCCGGTGGCCATCGGATCCAGCGTGCCGGCGTGACCGACCCGGCGGGTGCCTGCCAGCCTGCGGATCCGCGCCACGACATCATGCGAGGTCATCCCCGATGGCTTGTCGACGATGATGAGCCCGCCCGGCGCGGTCACCGGCCGCCGTCCTCGCCGGCGCCAGCCGCCGCCGAGGTGACCAGGCCGGGCCCGGCCGGAGCCCCGAGCAGGGCACGCAGCCGGGCCAGGGCATCCGGGACGGTCTGGCTGGTGGTGAACCCGGCCGCCTGGCTGTGTCCGCCGCCGCCGAGCGCGATGCAGGCCCGCGCCACGTCCACTCGTCCCTTCGACCTGGCCGACACGTGCCATCTGCCGTCATCGGCCTCCTTGAAGACCACGGCGACCTCGGCCTCCTCGGTGCGGCGCACCACGTCGATCACCGACTCCGCGACCTCGTACGGCAGCTGGTCGGCCGCCCGGTCCGCCCGGGTGACCGTCGTCCACACCAGGCCGTAGCCGCGGGCCTGGCTGGGCTCCAGCACGGCCCGGCCCAGCGCCGCGGACAGCATGTGCAGGTAGCCGAAGGGTGCCCGGTCCAGCAGCTCGCGCGCGAAGACCTCGGGATCCAGGCCGACCTCGATCAGCCGGGCCGCCATCCGGTGCACTTGCGGCGTGCTCGAGAACCGGAACGATCCGGTGTCGGTCACCAGGCCGGTGTAGAGCCCGGCCGCGATGGGGACGGTGAGCTGCACGCCCATCATGTCGATCAGCTTCCCGGCCAGCACGGCCGTGGCGGCCGCCGCGGGATCGATCAGGTTGATCGTGCCGAAGCCCGGATTGGACGCATGGTGGTCGATGGCGAGCAGCTCGGCCGCCCGAGCTGCCGGCCCGGCCAGCAGGCCCAGCCTGTCCACGCTCGCGACGTCGAAGGTGATCATCAGCCGGGGCCGCTCCGGGTAGGCCTCCGGCGGGCTGAGCAGCTCAAGCCCGGGCAGGAAGCGCAGTATCGCGGGAACCTCGAAGGGCTGGTCGCCGAACGAGGCGATCACCCGCCGGCCGGCCCGCGCGGCCAGCGCGTGCGCGACCGCGAGCATGGAACCGAGCGCGTCGCCGTCCGGCCGGACATGGCAGGCGAGGCAGATCTCGCCTGCCCGGTCCAGCGCGCTCACCGCGCGGGCCCAGTCCTGTTCCCGGATGACTCCGCTGCCCCGAAGCGGGCTGGCCGCAGCCGCGCCGGTCATGCGCCCGGGTCCGCGTCCTGCTCCGCGTCAGGAACCGGCTTATAGGGGTCGGGGTCGCCGGCCGGCTCGGCCCCCTCGCGGGTGGCCGCGACCGCCGCGTCCGCCGCACGAGCGCGGACGACCAGATCCTCGATGTGCTGGACGTTCTCCGGCAGCGTGTCCGGCACGAACGCCAGCGACGGCGTGTGCCTCAGCCCGGTCTGGCGGCCAACCTCGGACCGGATGAGACCGGTGGCACTGGCCAGCGCCGCGGCGGTATCGGCGCGCTCCTGCGCCGATCCGTAGACGGTGTAGAAGACCGTCGCCTCCCGCAGGTCGTTGGTCAGCCTGGCCTCGGTGACCGTGACGAAGCCGAGCCGCGGATCCTTGATCCGCCGCTCCAGCATCTCGGCCACGATCTGGGCGATCCGGTCACCCAGCTTGCGAGCCCTGGCGGCGTCCATGACCTGTCAGTCCTCCTCACGCCGTAGCCGCTGCCGTGCCGACAGCAGCTCGACTTCCGGGCGCGCGGCGACCAGGCGCTCGCACGCCGTCAGCACCTCGGTGCAGTGTCCCGCGGTCGAGGCCACCACGGCGACCCCGATCTCGGTTCGCCGGCGGGCATCCAGGTGGCCCGTCTCGGCCACCGCGGCGCCGGGGAAGCCCCGCCGCAGATCCGTGATCAGCGGCCGGACCACCGACCGTTTCTGCTTCAGCGAGCGTACGTCGCCGAGCAGCACGTCCAGGGCGAGCGTGCCCACATACACGGTTACCCCGCGGCCGCCGGCCTGGCCTGGCCGGCGGCCGGGCGGGCTCTCACCGCGCGCGTGGCTTCTCCCGCATCTCGAAGGTCTCGATCACGTCCTCGACCTTGATGTCGTTGTAACCGATGCCGATACCGCACTCGTAGCCCTCGCGGACCTCGGTTACGTCCTCCTTGAAGCGGCGCAGCGAGTCCACCGTCAGGTTGTCCGAGACGACCACGCCGTCGCGGACGAGGCGCGCCTTGCTGCCCCGGTTGATCGTCCCCGCGCGCACGATACAGCCGGCCACGTTGCCGATCCTCGGCACCCGGAAGACCTCCCTGACCTCGGCCGTGCCAAGCTGGACCTCTTCGAACTCCGGCTTGAGCATGCCCTGCAGCGCGGCCTCGACCTCCTCGATCGCCTGGTAGATCACCGAGTAGTACCGGATGTCCACGCCCTCGCGCTGGGCCAGCTCGCCGGCCCGCCCGGCGGGGCGGACATTGAAGCCGATGATCACGGCGTCAGACGCGATGGCCAGGTTCACGTCGTCCTGGGTGATCGCGCCGACACCGCGGCCGATCACCCGCAGGCCCACGTCCTCGCCCACGTCGATCTTCACCAGGGCATCCTCGAGCGCCTCGACCGATCCGGAGACGTCGCCCTTGACGATGAGCAGCAGCTCCTCCTTCTCGCCGGCCTTGAGCGCGGTCTCCAGATCCTCCAGCGTGACCCGGCGGCTGCGCCGGGCGAACTGCGCGCTGCGCTCCCTGGCCTCGCGCCGTTCGGCGATCTGCCGGGCCATCCTGTCGTCGGAGACCACGATGAAGCTGTCCCCGGCACCGGGCACGGCGGTGAGGCCGAGCACCTGCACCGGCCGCGACGGCGGCGCCTCCGAGACCGGGTCGCCGTTCTCGTTCAGCATGGCGCGCACCCGGCCGAACGCCTCGCCGGCGACGATCGAGTCACCGACGTGCAGCGTGCCGCGCTGCACCAGCACCGTGGCCACCGGCCCGCGGCCGCGGTCCAGGTGCGCCTCGATCGCCACGCCCTGGCCATCCTGACCGGGATTGGCCCGCAGGTCGAGCTCGGCGTCCGCGGTCAGCACGATCGCCTCGAGCAGGGCGTCCAGCCCTATGCGCTCGCGGGCCGACACGTCGACGAACAGCGTCTGGCCGCCGAATTCCTCGGCCACCAGGCCGTACTCGGTGAGCTGGGCACGCACTCGCTGCGGGTCAGCCCCTTCCTTGTCGATCTTGTTGACCGCCACGACGATCGGCACGCTGGCCGCCTGGGCGTGATTGAGCGCCTCGGTGGTCTGCGGCTTCACCCCGTCGTCGGCGGCGACCACGAGCACGACCAGGTCGGTGGTCTCCGCGCCGCGGGCTCGCATCGCGGTGAACGCCTCGTGGCCCGGTGTGTCGATGAACGTGATCTTGCGCTCCTGGCCGTCCACCTCGGTGGTGACCTGGTAGGCCCCGATGTGCTGGGTTATGCCGCCCGCCTCCCGGGCCACCACGTTGGTGTCCCGGATGGCATCCAGCAGCTTGGTCTTGCCGTGATCGACGTGACCCATCACGGTGACCACGGGAGGACGCGGCGCGAGATCGCCCTCGTCGCCTGAGTCCTCGCCGAAGTCGATGTCGAACGATTCCAGCAGCTCCTTGTCCTCCTCCTCGGGGGACACGACCTGCACGCTGTAGTTGAGCTCGGCGCCGAGCAGCTGCAGCGTCTCGTCGTTGACCGACTGGGTGGCGGTCACCAGCTCGCCCAGGTGGAAGAGCACCTGGACCAGCGAGGCCGGGTTGGCGTTGATCTTGTCAGCGAAGTCGCTCAGCGACGCGCCGCGGGACAGCCGGATGACCTGCCCGTTGCCGCGCGAGATCGAGACGCCGCCGATGGCCGGCGCCTGGAGGTTGTCGAACTCCTGGCGCCGCTGCTTCTTCGACTTCCGGCCGCGGGCCGGGCGCCCGCCGGGGCGGCCGAATGCTCCCTGGGTGCCGCTGCGGCCACGGCCGCCGCCGCCCGGGCGCGCTCCGCCGCCACCGGGGCGCGGACCACCGCCGCCGATGCCGCCACGGCCGCCGCCGCCGGGCGATGTGCCGACGCCGGCGCCGGGGCCGCGGCCGCCGGGGCGCGAGCCGGGACCGCCGCCCGGGCCGCCGCGGCCGGTACCGCCGCCACCGCCACCGGGACCGCCTGGCCCGCGGCCGCCGCCGGGACCGCTCGCCCGTTGGGGCCGCATGTTCATCGGGCTCGGCCGCGGTCCGCCGGGCCGCGGCATGTCGGCGGGGCTGGGCCGGCCGGGGCCGGAACCGCCAGGGCGCGTCCCGCCCGAGGGCTGTCCCGGCCTGCCGCCCGGCTGGCCCGGGCCGGCCGGGCCCGCGGCCCCCGGCTGCCCCGGGCGGGCCTGCGGGCCCGCGCCCATGCCGGTCGCTGTCGAGCTGAACGGGTTGTTGCCCGGCCGGGGCCCGGGCCGGGGGATGGAGCGCGGGGTCGGCGACCGCGGCGTTCCCGACGGTGCCGGGGCCGCGCGGCCGGGCGCGGACCGGGCCGTGCCGGGACCCTGGCCAGGCTCGGCGCGCTCGGGTGCGGCGGCCGGGGCGGCGCTGGCTGCTGGCGCGGCCACCTCGGCCGCGGCCGGCCCGGCCGGGATGCGGTCGGCGACGGCGGGCGGCGCAGCGGCGGCTGCCGCGGGGGCATCGGCCGCAGCCGGGGCGGCCGGCCCCGCAGCGGCTGCCCGGCCGGCCCGGCCATCTGGCCGCGGCCCGCCCGGTGCCGAGGCCGCGGGCTTCGCGTCCTGTGACCCGATGGACTCCCTGAGCCTGCGCACGACCGGCGCCTCGATCGTCGAGGACGCCGAGCGCACAAACTCGCCCATTTCCTGGAGCTGGGCCATGACGGCCTTGCTCTCTACACCAAGTTCTTTTGCGAGTTCGTAAACCCGGACCTTCGCCACTGCGCTCCTGCCTCGGCCCGGTTTCACCCGGACCAGCTTCCCGGACCACCTGCCGGTCCGGAGCAGTGGTTGCCCAGGGCCGGCGTCAGCCTGCTGTGCTCATCGCCTTGTGCTCATCGGGCGCTCATCGCTGTCTTGACCCGCTTTCCCGAAGACGTTTCCGTGCATCCTCTGTCGATCCGCCTGGCTGAAGATACCCGGCGACCGGCTGCGTGCCGAGCGGCCCCGGCACGCGTAGCGCGCGCGGGAACGCCCGGCGATGCTGTGCCAGCTCCAAGCACCTCTGGCTGGGGTGCAGGTACGCGCCCCGGCCAGCCAGCCGCGCTAGCGGGTCGGGAACAACCTCGTTCCCGGCCGCCACTGTGCGAAGCAACTCGGACTTGGCCGCGCGCTCCCGGCATCCTACGCAGGTACGTACCGGAGTACGGACATGCGTCACAGGGGCCGCTCGGCCATGTCCGGACAAGTCTACCGTGTCGGAGAGTCGGCGGCGCCTGCGACGGTGCCTTGGGTGCCGGTCGCGGGGTCGGCGGCCGCGGCCGGCGCGGTGTCCGACACGATGTCGATCTTCCAGCCGGTCAGCCGGGCGGCCAGCCGGGCGTTCTGGCCCTCTTTGCCGATCGCCAGCGAGAGCTGGTAGTCGGGCACGATCACCCGGGCGATCCTGGCCGCCGGGTCCACGATGTCGACCCGGGAGACCCGGGCCGGCGACAGCGCGTTGGCGACGAACTGGGCCGGGTCTTCCGCGTAGTCCACAATGTCGATCTTCTCGCCGTGCAGCTCGGTCATGACATTGCGGACCCGGCTGCCCATCGGGCCGATGCAGGCGCCCTTCGCGTTCACGCCCGGCTGGTGAGACCTCACCGCGATCTTGGTGCGGTGGCCGGCCTCGCGGGCGATCGCGGCGATCTCCACCGCGCCGCTGGACATCTCGGGGACCTCGAGCGTGAAGAGCTTCTTGACCAGGCTCGGGTGGGTGCGCGACAGCGTCACCGAGGGGCCCCGGTGACCCTTGCGCACGTGCAGGACGAAGCAGCGCAGCCGCTCGCCGTGCGCGTAGCGCTCGCCCGGGACCTGCTCGGCGGCCGGCAGGATCGCCTCGATCTTTCCGAGGTCGACCAGCACGGACCGCGGATCCTTGCCCTGCTGGATGACCCCGGCCACCACGTCGCCCTCACGGCCTGCGTACTCGCCGAAGGTCAGCTCGTCCTCCGCGTCCCGCAGTCGCTGCAGGATCACCTGACGGGCGGTGGTCGCGGCGATCCGGCCGAACCCGTCCGGCGTGTCGTCGTACTCGCCCGTCACCTCGCCGTCCTCGCCGGTGGTGGCTGCCCAGACGGTCACGTGCCCGCTGCCCCTGTCTACTTGCACGCGCGCCGTCGGCGCGGCACCCTCGGTGCGGTGATACGCCACCAGCAGCGCGTCCTCGATCGCCTTGATGGCGAGCTCCATCGAGATGTCCTTCTCGCTCTCCAGGCTGCGCAGGACACTCAGGTCAATGTCCATCGGGCTGCACCCCCTCCGCCAGGTCCCTGAACTCCACCTGAACCTGTCCTGGCCCCAGCTCGGCGTAGCCGAACTCGTGGCGTGTGCCGTCGAGCTCGAGAGCCACCCCGGCGGGCCCGGCCGCGACCACCCTGCCCTCGACGGTCCGTGACTGACCGGCGTCAGCCGTCCCGGATGCGGCCTTGACGGAAACCCTGACGAGGCGGCCGGACGCGCGGCGCCAGTGCCGCGGCTCGGTGAGCGGGCGGTCCACCCCGGGTGAGGACACCTCGAGCGTGTAGGACCCGGGTCCCATCGCGTCGCTGGCGTCAACTTCGGCCGCCACTGCGCGGCTCGCCAGCGCGATGTCGTCCAGGCTCACGCCCCGTTCGGCGTCCACCACGATGCGCAGCAGGCTCCGGCGGCCCGCCCGGCCGACCCGGACGGACTCCAGCTCGAGCCCGGCCGCGCTGATCACTGGCTCGAGCAAGTCAGCCAGACGCTCCGGAAGTGCCGCAGCGTGACGGGAGCCACCGCTCATCACGACCTCCTCGCCCGCCAACTGTGCTGTTGTCCTGCCCTGTTAGCCTATCCGCGGCACGGCGGGAGGCTGACCGTCAGCGGCGGACCGGCGCGTCCCCGGCAGCGGCGCGTCCCCTGCACGTCATTGCCTACGCTCGGCGGTAATGACCCAGGCCCTTCGGCGGGGAGGTTCGGTGGCGGCAGACCCGACGCGGCGCCGGGTGCTGACCGCGTCCGCGCTGGCCGTGCTGGCCGCGGCAGGCGCGGCGGGCTGCGCGCCGGGGCAGCCCTGGCCGTGGGCCACGCCGCCGCACCCGTCGCGGGACGTCGGCGTGCTGCGGAACGTGATCGCCGCCGAGAAGGCGATGGTCTCCCGGTACACCGCGGTGCTCTCGGCCCGGCCGCCGCTCGCCGGGATGCTCGCGCCGCTGCTGCGCCAGCATGAGGAGCACCTGGCCCAGCTGCGGGAGCGGCTGCTGGTGCCCGCGGGGGCCGCCGCGTCAGCCTCGCCGCCGGCCGCGCGCCGCCGCCCGGCGCAGGTCCCGGCCGGCCGGGCCGCCGCCCTGGATTACCTGCGCGCTGCCGAGAGCGATCAGGCCGCCTTCCTGGTCCGCGAGCTCGCGACGCTGGCGTCGCCGGCGCTGGCCCAGCTGTTCGCGAGCATCGGGGCCAGCGAAGCCACCCACGCGGCCCTGCTGCGTCCGGCGAGACCGTCCCGGTGACCGGCCCGGACCGGCACCGGCGGCCGCGGAACGACGCTGCGACCGCGGCCCTGCAGGACGCGCTGGCCGCCGAGAACGCGGCCATCTTCGGCTATGGCGTGGCCGGCGCCCACCTGACCGGCGCCGCGGCGGGCCGCCGCGACGGCGTTCTGGAACGATCACCGCCAGGCCCGGGACACGCTGGCCGCCGTGCTGCGCGCGCGGGGGCAGCAGCCGGCCGCCGCCGACGCCGCGTACAAGCTGCCGTTCGGCGTGCACGACGCGGCCGGTGCGGTCTCGCTGGCGGTCGTCCTGGAGGACGGGGTCACCGCCGCCTATCTCGGCCTGGTCGGGGCCGGCGACCCTGCGCTGCGCGTGTTCGGCGCGCGGGCGATGCAGGCCGCGGCCATCCGGGCCGCCTTCTGGCGGGGATCGACCGTGGCGTTCCCCGGGGTCACCGCCGGGCAGCTGAACCCGCCGCTGACCCGGCCCGCGCGGCGCTGAAGGACGGGTCCCCCGGCCCGGCCGGGCGCGGCTGCACCCGGGCCGCCCGAACGGGCTGCCGCCAGGCGCGTGCGCCGGCCCGCCGGTCAGCTCAGCAGGGCGGGAAGCGGCTCGGCGTGCAGGACGGTCAGCCGGGACACCGCGCGGGTCAGCGCGACGTACAGCCGGTGCGGGCCGCGGCTGCCCGCAGCGGTGATCCTGGCCGGCTCCACGACGATGACCTGGTCGAATTCCAGGCCCTTGGCCAGGGTGACGGGGACGATGGTGAGCCGGGCCTCGGCGCTGGCCCCGTCCAGCACGGCGTGCCCGATGCCCGCCGCGTGCAGCATCCGGGACAGGGCGGCCACCTGCTCATCCGCGGCGATGACCGCGATCGAGCCCGGCCGCGCGCTCGCCCCGGTGCAGGCGGCGCGCAGCGAGCTGGCGAGCCGGCCGGGCGCGACGGCGACGATGTCCAGCGCGCCGGGATCATGCCGCAGCGACGCTGGCCTGGTCAGGGCGGGCGCTATCTGGTCGAGCAGCCGGTTCGCGAAGTCGAGGATCTGCCGCGGCACCCGGTAGCCGGTCTCGAGGACCCGCAGCTGGGCGTCGCCCTTGCCGAGGTGGCCGAGCATCTCCGGCCAGCTGGCGGTGGCGCAGGGGCTCGTGCCCTGGGCCAGGTCGCCCAGCACGGTCGCCGAGCCGGTCTCGCACCTGCGGCCGATGGCGCGGCATTCCATCGGCGAGAGATCCTGCGCCTCGTCCACCACCACGTGGGCCACGCTGGCGGTCCGCTCCATCAGGTCGACGGCCTCGTCGATCAGCACCAGGTCGGCCGCCGACCAGCGGGCCGAGCCCGGGCCGCGGCCGGCCCGGCCGGGCGGCCCCGCGTCCCAGCTCACCGCGCGCTGCTCCGCCTCGTCGAGCAGGCCATCGGCGGCCCGGGCCAGCTCGCCCCGGTCGGACAGCAGGGTATGCACCAGCCGGACGGGGTCCGCCTTGGGCCAGATGGCGTCCACCGCCGCCCGCACCTGCCTGGTCCGGCGCACCGCGTCGTGGGTCCGGTCATCGCAGCTTTCCCCGGCCGCCTCCATCCTGGTCAGGATCACGTGCGCGATCCGGTGGGCCAGCATGTCGCGGCCGGTGCCGTACCGGACCCCCCGGTCGCGCAGCTCGGCCACGAGCCGGGACAGCTCGGCCGCGCCCACCCGCCAGCGCCGCGATCCGCGGGGCAGCATGATCTCCCCGGCCGGCTCGGCCAGGCGCGCCCACAGCGCCCTGCGCAGCACCTCCGCCATCCGCGGGTCGCCCTTGACCCGGGCGGCGCGCTCGTCGTCTTGGGCACCGGCCCGCAGGCCGGGCCGCGTCGCGACGAGGTCGGTCATGGTGAGCTGGGTGACCTCCATCTCGCCGAGCGCGGGCAGCACGTCGCGGATGTAGGAGAGGAAGGCGCGGTTGGGCCCGATCACCAGCACCCCGCGGCGCCCCATCTGCTCCCGGTGCGCATACAGCAGGTAGGCGACGCGGTGCAGCCCGACGGCGGTCTTGCCGGTCCCCGGCGCGCCCTGCACGCAGATGGTCTGATCCGGGCCGGCCCGGACGATCTCGTCCTGGTCGGGCTGGATGGTGGCGACGATGTCACGCATCGGCCCCGACCTGGGCCGCTCAATCTCCTCCAGCATGATGCGGCTGACGCCGGGCGCGGCGGGCGTCCCGGCGGCGCCCGGCCCGGCGAAGTCCTCGTCCTCGTAGGCGGTGAGCTCGCCGCCGGAGAAGCCGAACCGCCGCCGCATGTCCAGTCCCATCGGCTCGGCCTGGCTGGCCCGGTAGAACGGCCTGGACACCGGGGCACGCCAGTCGATCACCACCGGGTGACCGCCGGGGTCGTGCACGTGCCGCCGTCCTATGTAGAACTTCTCCGGGCCGGTGCCCGCGGCCGCGGCGGCCGGTTCGTCCCAGGGCGACCGGTGGTAGTCCAGCCTGCCGAAGAACAGCGGCGTGTCGGGCAGGTCATGCAGCGCCTCGGCCCGCCGGTACAGCTCGGCCTTGAGGTATTCCTGCGATACGCGGTCCCCGCCCAGCGCGCGGAGCGAGAGCACGTCCTCGCGCATCAGCCGCAGGAAGGTACGCGACCGGAGCAGGTGGGCGCGCTCGGCGGCGATCACCGGGTCGGCGGGCGGCGGCCCGGTCCGCGGCCCGGCCGGCGGGGCTGGCGGCGGGGCTGCTTGCGGGCTGCCGAGCCGGGCGGAACCGCGGGCCGGATCGGGGTCGGGGTCGGTTTCGGCGGGCTCCTTGTCTAGGCGGCTGGCAGCGGGCATGCTCGTCTCCTCGATGGCGTCGGGGCTTATAGCACAAGGTCCAGCAGCTTAGCAAGAGGCCCCCGGGAGGTCACCTGGTTTAGCGCGTGCCTCGGTGCCGCCGGGCGCGTCCCGCGGGCCGGGTCAGCCGGGGGTGATCACGTACTGGCGCAGGCAGAGGTCGGCGAAGGTGACCGGGCCGCGCGGGCCCGGCACGTGGTCCACGTTGATGCCGGTCTCCGGTACGCCGCGGAGCTTGAAGCCGTCCAGCAGCCTCGTGCTCGCGTTCCAGAAGGCGCCGGTCCCCCGGTAGGCCTCGAGGAACCGGCGCGCCGCCGCCGGATCCGCGGTGACGATGCCTGCCGCCAGCCCGGAAGTCTCCTCGTTCGCGGTGCGCGCGGCAGCGGCGGCGTCGGGGGCCGGCGCGACGGTCACGGTGGCCTCGCGGCCGGGGTCGAGCGCCCACTCATGCCCCAGCGGGTGATCGTGCGGCGGCAGCGACGCGGCCACGTCCATCTTGGCCAGCGCCGCGAGGGCGACGGGCAGCAGCTCATCCCAGCGGCCGGAGCAGATGAGCAGCAGGTTCAGCCGGTTGCAGACGCCCAGCCGGTCCAGGCTCTCGGTGATCAGGCGGGTGGCCTCGGCGGGCTCGGCGGCGCGGTCGAGGTAGAGGACGCCACCGCCGTCGGCGTGCGCCAGGGTGCGGACCCCGCGGCGCGCGGCCTCGGCGGCCAGCGCCCGGGTGGTCTGGCCGCTGCCGCGCAGGATCACCAGGGGTATCAGGCCCGGCTGGCTGACCAGCTCGGCGGCCGCGGCGTGGTCAGCCGTGCGGACCAGCCGCAGCGCTTGCGGGCTCAGCCCGGCATGCTCCAGGGCCGGCGTGATCGCCTGGTCGAACAGGGCCGCGGCCGAGGCGAGCGCCGCGCCGCCGGTGCGCAGCACGCCGGCGTTGCGCGACTTGAGCAGCTGCGAGGCGATGTCCACCGTGACAGCGGGACGCGCCTCGAAGTTCGCCCCCACCACGCCGATGGGAATGCGCCGTTCCTCCAGCCGCAGACCGCCCGGTAGCTGGTCCAGCGGCGTCGCGGCCGGCGGGAACCGAACCCCGGCCAGCAGCTCGATCTGGCTGGCGGTGGCTGCGAGCCGCTGCTCATCGAGCCGCAGCCGGTCCATGAGGCCACGGCCGAGGCCCTGCTCGGCCCCGCGGGCCATGTCGGCCGCGTTCGCCTCGAGGATGGCCGGGAGCTGGGTCCGCAGCAGCGCGGCCATCTGGCGCAGCGCCCCGTCGATGACGGCATCGGGAGCCTCGGCCAGGCCGGCTGCACCGCGGCGGGCCGCCTCGCCGCAGGAGATAACCGCCTGCCGGGCATCGTGATCGACCATGCAGACGAGGTTAGGCGATGTCTGGGGGCAGCGGCGGTCTCACCAGTCCCAGTGGAAGCCGACCACCGTGCGCTCGAGCGACCTCATGTACCTGTGCACCGAATGCTGGCTGTCCAGCCCGACGGCTTCCTCGTCGATGACGTCACCGTCCACGCCGTCCCACACCGCCCACCAGACCTGCCGCGGAAGGCGTTCGGGGTGGAACTCCACCCGGATGTCGAAATTCTCCGCGCGCCTCATCGCGGCCCGGCGGTACTCGCGCTTGCGCGCGTCCATCCGCTCGTCGAGGTAGTGAAAGGAATTCCAGTACTCGAGGGTCAGCGTTTCGCCGAGCGAGAGCTCCTTCGCCAGCAGGATGTCGGTGGCGAAGACATGCTTCCTGAGCTGGCGCGGTTTCCCCGATATGCCCTGACATCCCTGCCCTACCTCGAGCGTGACGGCATCGGTGTCGTGGATGAACGGGATGCGGTCTACCCCGTCGGCGGTCGCCTCGATGACCTTCAGCGTCCTGGCCCGGGTGACGAGGCCTTCCGCGCCTACGCTCACATGATCGGCCAGCGACACGGTCTGGTAGTTGGGCGGGCCGAAGATGTCGGCCACTTCGGCGATGAGATCGGGACGCATGGCCCGCGGGCCCGCCAGGACGCTGATCCGGCTGGATCCGGCCGCCAGCCGCCGCAACCGGTCCGCCTCGGCATCGGTGAAGCCGAACGCCCCGATGAACAGGGCCAGCGTCGCCCTGCTCAGCATCTTGCCGGACAGCGCCCGCAGCACGGTGTCCTTCAGCTGGCGGGGCAGCACGTCATTGTCGCCCTGGGTGCGCGGGTGGCTCCACCGGTACCTCGCGAGCACCTCCGCCACGGCCAGCTGATTGACCTGACCAGGCCTGCTCCGCTCGGCATACTGCTCCCACCGCCGGCGGTAGCGGCCCGGGCGCAGCAGCAGCTCACGCAGGTACGCGGCGGCCGCCTGGCGGTAGGCATCATGTATATGGGTCACGGTTCCGGCGCCCGCCTTGCGACTTTAATGCGACATACCTTCACTATGCTACGGCGTCAAGTTTCGGTATTGGGGAGGACTCCCGGGGCGGGAAGGGGGCGACGTGGCTACCGACGATCAGGCCGGCGCGACTGCTCAGGTGCTCGGCCGGGCGTATTTCCTTGACCTGCTCGGTGACGCCTATAACGGGCTCGGCCGTCACGACGAGGCCATCGCGGCGCTGTCCGAGGCGGCCGGGGCGTTCGCGCAGCACGGCGCCCAGCACGCGCACGCGGTGTGCCTGTTCAAGATCGCGCAAAGCCACCTGGCCCTGGGCCAGGGCGAGCGGGCCATCAGGTACCTGGACGAGTGCCTGCCGGCATTCCGTGAGCTGCAGCAGCCAGATCACGAGGAGCAGGCGCTCCGTGCCCTGCACGCCTGCCGGGCGGCGGCCGGCTGAACGAGGGCATGACCGGTTCCTGCCGGGGAGCGGGGGCACCGGGTGAGGCTGGGCCGTGCCTAGAAGAGCACGGACATGAAGGTGGCCACCTCGGTGAAGCCGGCCCGGCGGTAGGCCGCCCTGGCCGGCGCGTTGAAGTCGTTGACGTAGAGCGAGACCACCGGCGCGATGCTGCGCAGAGCCTCGGTGACCACCGCGGCGACGCCCGCGGCGGCGAGGCCACGGCCGCGCGAGTCGGGCCGGACCCACACGCCCTGCACCTGACAGGCCTGCGGAGTGACCGCGCCTATCTCCGCCTTGAAGACCACCCGGCCGTCCTCGATCCGGGCAAACGCGCGGCCCGCGCCGATCAGTTCGCCCACCCGGGCACGGTAGGCCGCCCCCCCGTCGACGCCCAGGGGGGATACGCCGACCTCCTCGGTGAACATGGCCACGCTGGCCGGGAACAGCACGTCCAGCTGCGCCGGCCTGACCAGGCGGACGAGCGGGTCGGGCGGTACGAGCGGCGGGCCGGAGATCACCATGACCGGCTGCGCGCGCCGGACCTCGCGCGGCCGGCCCCAGTGCGGGCGCAGCAGGTCCCATAGCTCCCCGACGGCATCCGCCGGGCCCACCAGCGAGGAGCAGCGCCTGCCCTGCGCGCGGGCCCGGGCGGCGAACGCCGCGATTGCCGCTGAGCTGGCTTCCACCGGCACCAGGTTCGCTCCGGCGTAGCAGACCGAGGCCAGCCGCCCGTCGGCGTGATGTCCCCAGACCTGCGCGCCGAGCCTGGCCGGGTCGACCCCGCCGGCCCGCACCCGCGAGGCGACGAAGACGTTCAGCACGGGATCGCGATCGCAGATGGCCAGCACCTCGTCACGATCGCGGTCGCCGAGCAGCCGCAACGGCGTGGTCCACGGCGCCTTGACCCGCAGCACGCTTCCAGCCTAGCGGTACCGGAGGGCTGGTCCTGCGGCGCCGGCCAAGCCGCCGGCCCGGCGGGCCGCCAGGCCGCAATCAGCAGCCGCACGCAGGATCGACCCGCCGCGCGGGCCGCCCCGGCCGCGGAATCTCAGCCGCCGGGCGCGGGATCGGGCAGCGGCGCGCAGCTGGCGTTGACCGCGCCCGCGCCCCCGGACTCCGGCAGCGCCCCGGTGGCCAGGTAGCGGTTCAGGTAGCCGTTCACGCAGCCATTGGCCGGGATTGACAGCGACTGCCCGTGGTTGCCGCCGCCCTGGACCACCACGATCCGCGAGCTTGGCAGCAGCCGGTGCGCGACCATCGCCCCCGGGTACGGCGTGGCCGCGTCCAGCGTGCCCTGCAGCATGAGGATGCCGGGCAGCCCGGCGCCGTTGATGCGCAGCGGGCGAGCCGGGCCCTTGACCGGCCAGAACGCGCACGCAGCGTTGAACCAGGCGTTGTCCCAGGCCTCGAAGGGCGCGGTGCGGTACACCTGCCGGGTGTCGCGGTTCCACTTCGCCCAGTTTCGCGGCCAGTTCACGTCGCTGCACTCCACTGCGTTGTAGACGGCGAACTCGTTCTCGCCCTGTGCCCCGTAGAGGTCGTACAGGCTGATGACCTGCCGGACCGACCCGGTGTGGTAGTAGGCGGCCAGGGCGGCGGCCAGGGCCGGCCATAGCGTGTCGTCGTATCCGCCCTGCAGGAACGTGTTGTCGTACTCGTTCGGCCCGATGATCGGGCCGGACGGGCCGTCGATCGGGTGGGTCTCGAGCCGGGCGCGCACCCGGTACCAGGCCTGCCGTACCTCCGGCCCGGTCAGGCCGAGCTGATAGGCGCTCTCGTGGCTGGCCACCCAGGCGAAGAACGCGTTCATCCGGCCCTGGAAGGCGTAGTCCTGGTCGATGTTGTCGGTGTACCAGGCCCCGTCCGGGTCCACCGTGCTGTCCAGGACCATGCGCCGGATCCGGTCAGGGAACAGCGTGGCGTAGACCTGGCCCAGGTAGGTGCCATACGAGTACGCGAAATAGTTGATCTTCTGCTGGCCCAGGGCAGCCCGGATCGCGTCCATGTCCCTGGCCACGTCCTCGGTGGTCATGTACGGCAGCAGCCAGCCGAACCGCTTCTCGCAGTCCGCGGCGTAGGTCTTCGCGCGGGTCTCCATCGCCTGCTCGGCGGCGTGGCTGGCCGGGATGTAGTCGGGCTGCACCCCGGAGAAGAAACCGGGCTCGCAGTGCAGCGCGGGCGTGCTCGACCCGACGCCGCGCGGGTCGAAGCCGACGATGTCGTACTCGGCGGCCACCGTGGGATTCCAGCCCCCTCGCCACCTGGGCGGCCAGGCCGAGCCCGCTGGCGCCGGGCCCGCCGGGATTGACCAGCAGCACGCCCTGGCGCTGGCCGGGCGGGGCGGTAGCCGGGACGCGGGACAGCGCGAGCGTGATCTTCCGGCCGTCCGGGCGACGGTAATCCAGCGGCACCCGCAGGCTGGCGCATTGCATCATGGTCCCCTGCTCGCTGCAGGAATGCCAGCTCAGGACGCTGCCGGTCCCCGGCGCCGTCTGCGGGGCCGCGGCGGCTCCCGTCGGCGCAGCCCCGGCAGCCAGCGAACCGCCTGGCGATCCGGCGGAGGTGCAGGCCGCCGCGGTGAGCGCGATCGCGGCGCAGCCGCCCGCGGCGGCCAGGGTGAACCTGCGTGACCGGGGTTGACGCCCGTGACGGCCCGGGGGCTGGCTCTCCCAGATCGGGTGCTTACGTGGCAGGCGCAGCGGCATGCCAGCCATCTTGCCCGATCGGCCGGCCTGAACGGACCGGCCGCCGGCTCGTCACCAGATCGCCGGCCCGCCTATTCGATATCGTGATCACGGAGGAAATCGGCCCATGACTGATCTGTCGCCGTGCCTTCCTCCCGATCCGCTGGTCGCCGCGGCGGGCCGGTCCTCACCAGGGTGCTGATGATCAGGATCAGCCCGCCGGGGAACGCGAACGCCGCCAGGGTGTTCAGCGCCGACGGGGCCGAGCCGGACAGACCCCACAGCACTCCGCCCGCCACGGCGAGCAGCGCGCCGACCGTGAGCAGGAACGTGCGCGGGCCGCCCGGAAGTCCCGCGGGACAGCTCCAGTCGAGCCCGTGGGCCGACCGCGGGAAACCGCACTGGTTGCACCGGTCAAGGTTGGATAGCTGGGTCGTCCGGTGCTGGAACTGAGCATCGGAAGCTGTCGCGCTCATCGGCCTTCATCTCCTTGTGAGCGCTGACACCCGCCCGGCGGGCGCCGTTTACCCGGATGTCATCTGCTGCGCTGCCCGCGCCGGGTGAGGGAGTCCACGGCCACCGCGGCCAGCAGGACCAGCGCCGTCCAAATCAGCTGAGCGGCCGCGGTCAGGCCGATCAGCTGCAGGCCGTTGGCGATCACGCCGACAACCAGGCCGCCGAGCACCGCGTCCAGCATCTTGCCGCGACCGCCGAACAGGCTGGTGCCGCCGATCACCGCGGCGGCCACGGCGTACAGCACGTTCTGGCCGCCGTTGACGCCACTGGAGATGGAGCCGAGGTAGGAGGAGTAGATGATCCCGGTGATGCCGGCGGTGAGCCCGCACAGCGCGAAGGCCACCACGCGAATCCGGTTGGTGTTGACCCCCGCGCGCCTGGCCGCTTCCGCGTTGCCGCCGATCGCGTAGACATACCGGCCGAGCCGGGTGCGGCCGAGCAGCACCGTGTAGACGACCAGGACCGCCAGCACGACGAGAACCACCCAGGGCAGCCCGCTCACGGCGAGCAGGACGCTGCCGCGGTTGATGTTGCCCACCAGGACGACTGCGACGCCCGCCACCGCGATCACCGCGATCTTCAGCAGCGTGATGCTGACCGGCGGGGCGACCAGCCCGTTGACGCGCCGGCGGCGGTCCCCCAGGAACATGATCGAGCCGGCCACCGCGACGACCGCGATCATCACGATCCAGCTGGCCGCCGGGCTGAGCGCGCCGTTCTCGATGTCGTTGATGACGTTGCTCTGCAGCCGGATCACGCCGCCTACGCCGATCTTCCCGGTCGCGTCGATCAGGAAGAGCAGCACGCCGGACAGGCCGAGGAACCCGGCCAGTGTGACCACGAACGAGGGCAATCGCAGCCAGGTGATGATGAATCCCTGCAGCGCCCCGTAGGCGGCGGTCGCCGCGAGGGCCACCAGCACCGCTGCCGGCCAGGGCCAGTTCAGCGCAAGCAGCCACAGCGCGATGACCGCGCCGCAGGCCGCGGTGAACCCCGCCGCCAGGTCGATCTCGCCGAGCAGCAGAACGAACACCTCGGCCATGGCCAGGGTGATGATGAACGCGGCCTGGGTCAGCAGGTTGACCAGGTTGCCCGCGGACAGGAACAGCGAGTTCTTGATCTGGAAGAACAGGATGACGACGATCAGGCCGAGGATGACCGGTACGGCCCCGCTCTCGCCGCTGCGCATCCGCTGGAACCAGATCCGCGCGTACTCGCCCACCGACCCGGCGAGCAGTTCGGGCGAGGCGCCAGGGGCGATGGCGGCCTCCTCGGCCTGGATCTCGGGGGTTGCCTCGGTGGTGGCGACGCCCCGCTCCTCGGGCCCTGGGTTCGTGGATGCCAATGGTCAGCCCTCCGGGTCGCGGCCGGGACCGTCCGCGACTTGCGTCCGCTGCGAGGCGCCCGTGGTCATCAGGTTGACCACCGACGCCGTGTTGTAGTCTGCCGCCGGTCCGACCGAGACCAGGCGTCCCAGGTACAGGACGGCGATCCGGTCGGCGACCTGGAACACGTTGACGAGGTTATGTGAGACGAGGAGCACGGCGATGCCGCGCCGGGCGAGGCGGCCGATGAGGTCCAGCACCAGCGCCGTCTGGGACACGCCCAGCGCCGCCGTCGGCTCGTCCATGATCACGAGCCTCGCGTCCAGTATCACCGCCTTGGCCACCGCGACCGCCTGGCGCTGGCCGCCGGACAGCGAGCCCACCGGCTGGCGGATGTTGCGGACCGTGGTGACCCGCAGGTCGCTGAGCGTCTGCTTAGCGGTTTTCTCCATGGCCACCTCATCCAGCAGCAGGTGCCGCCGCGCCTCGTGGCCGAGGAGCATGTTCTCCACGATGTCCAGGTTGTCACACAGCGCGAGGTCTTGATAGACGGTAGCGATCCCGGCGTCGGTGGCATCCCTCGGCGAGCGGAAGTTCACCCGTTTGCCCTGCCAGGCCATGTGGCCCGCGGACGGTTCCCAGATCCCCGAGACCGTCTTGATCAGGGTCAACTTCCCGGCTCCGTTGTCGCCGACCAGGGCGGTCACCTGGCCCGGCGGGACGTCGAGGTCGATGCCGGTCAGCGCCTGGACCGGGCCGAAGCTCTTGCCGATGCCGCGAAGCTCCAGCAGCTGCCCGTTTGCCTGGACGGCCCGGTCGCCTTGGCCCGAGGGGGCCGGGCCCGCTGGCGCGGGCCCGGCCCCCTCGGGCGAGCTACTGGTCACGGCCGATATCCCGGCTGCTCACGTGACCTGCATTCCTCACCCTGAGATGCCCGCGGCCTTGCACTCCGCGGAGTACTTGCCCGAGCACAGTTGCGAGGCGGGCACGAAGTTGTCCGCGATCACGGTGCTGTTCATGTTCGCGGTGGTCACCCACTTGGGGGTCAGCAGCACCGAGGGCACGCTGGTCTTGGTCTGCGGATCCACGGTCGCTTCGTTCAGCAGGCTCTTCGGTGCCGCAACCCCGGCCCGCACGTACATGGCCAGCGCGGCGGCCGCCTGGGCCTCCAGGTAGATCGGCTTGTACACGGTGCCGCACTGGAAGCCGGCCAGGATGTTCTGCAGCCCGGTCAGCGTGGCGTCCTGGCCGGTGGTCGGGAACGTCTTGGCCTTGACGCCCTTGTTCTGCAGGTAGTGGATGATCGGCGCGCCGTTCTCGTCGTTAGGGATCAGCGCGGCGTTGATGTTCGGGTGCGCGGTGAACTGCTGCTGGAACTCACTCAGCGCGGTCGGCGGGTCCCAGGTCCCCGGCGGATTGCTCACGTCCTTCCAGAGCCCGGAGCTGAAGTGCGGCTTGAGCACCGCGTCGTAGCCCTGCGCGAACAGCGTCGCGTTGTTGTCGGTGGGAGCGCCCTTCATGACGATGACCTGCGGCTTCTTGACCTTCCAGGCCGATGTGCAGGCGACCAGGCCCTGCCCCATCATCTGGCCGACCACCACGTTGTTGAAGCTCACGTAGTACTTGCGGGTGCCGCCGAGGGTGAGCCGGTCATAGTCGATCACGACCACGCCGTGCGACTTCGCGTAGGACTCGATGTGCGCGCCCACGCCGGAGTCGAGCGGGTCGACGAGCAGGACGCTGGCGCCCTTGGTGATGGCCGTCTGCGCGTCGCTGAACTGAGTCGCGTCGCTGCCCAGCGCGTTCTGGATGGTGAACTGCGAAGACTTGAGTCCGGCCTTGGTGAAGGACTCCTTCAGGTAGGGCGCGTCGAACTCTACGTAGCGGGTGGAGGAAACGGTGTCGGGCAGGATCACGGCCACGTTGCCCTTGCCCTTGGCCGCCAGCGGCTTGAGCGTCGCCATCGCGCTAAAGGAGTTGTTGATCTGGCCGAGGCTCAGCTGCGGGACGGACCCGCTGGAGCTACCTGAGGAACTGCTGCCGGAAGGCGAACTGGTGCTGCTGCCGCAGGCAGCGACCACGAGGGCCGCGCTCGCGGCCACCGCCGTCAGCCCCACACGCTTTGTCACTGAAAACAACGAAAACCACCTCGTTCGTGGGCGGGACGTGTCCGCACATATCTGAGATCAGGTCCGCATGGCGTCCGCCGCGGGCTGACACTTGTCGAGGCAAACATTAGGCCGAGATAAATGAACAGCGGCGTTAACATCGGGGCCGCCGCGTAAATAAAGTGTAAACATCCTAGACACGAGCGGGCTGCGATTGCGCGGCTGCCGAACGGGCCGGCCCTGCCGACCGCGGCGACTCATTCTGCCGCGATCCGGTAGCCTGCCCGGGGCTGGGTGATGATCAGCGGCGCTCCGCCGTCCGACTCGAGCTTGGCCCGCAGCCGCCGGACATAGACCCGCACGTACTCCGTCTCGGTCTCATAGCCGCGCCCCCACACCCGGCGCAGCAGGTGGGTACCGCTGAGCAGCTTGCCCCGGTTCACCGCCAGCTCGCGCAGCAGGGCGAACTCGGTCGGGGTGAGATGGACCGGCCTGCCGCCCCGGCGCACCTGCTGGCCGGCCAGATCCACCTCGATGTCGCCGATCACGATGACGGACGGCATGGTCTCGGGGGCCGATTCGGCGGGCCGGGTGCGGCGCAGGGTTGCGGTGATCCGGGCCAGCAGTTCCTCGATGCTGAACGGCTTGGTCATGTAGTCGTCCGCGCCCATGTTGAGCGCGGTTACCTTGTCCCGTTCCCCGCCGCGCGCGGACACCACGATGATGGCCACCGATGACCGCTCGCGGATGAGCCGGCACAGCTCGAATCCGTCTATCTCGGGCAGCATCAGGTCCAGCAGGACGATGTCGGGCTCCTCGGTCTCCAGCAGCACGAGCGCCCGCATCCCGTCCGTGGACACCACGGTGTCGAAACCGCGGACAGCCAGGTTAGACCGGATCAGATCCACGATGTTCGGGTCGTCCTCGACCACCAGCGCCCGCGTCTTCACCGCCTGGTCAAACACCTGGGTACGCACCATCCTCGTCATCAGGCCACCCGCGCGCCGAGCCGGCCGCAGCACCGCCCGATCCGCACGCTACCGCCGTCATCGGACCGCCCGCGCCGGGGCCACCTGCCCGGGCCGGCCGCAGCACCGCCCGATCCGCACGCTACCGCCGTCATCAGGCCACCTGCCCGGATCGGCCGCATCACCGCCCGATCCGCACGCTACCGCCGTCGGCTGGCCGGGCCGCGGCTGGCCTGATCACGGCTTCCGGATCCGCCGGCTTCTCCACCGGCAGCTGGATGCGGAAGCAGGTTCCCGGGGACGTTCGCTCCAGCTCGATCCGGCCGCCGTGAGCGGCAACGATCCCCTTGGCTATGGACAGGCCCAGCCCGGCGCCGGGACGGCGGGTCCGGTGCCGCGGCCTCGGCTCGAAAGGCGCGAGCATGAGCTCGGCGGCCATCCCGTCGCCATCGTCGGCGACCCGCACCGTCACGGTGCCCGGCCCGTCGGCGATGGCGGTCACCAGGACCCTGGTGCCCGGCGGGTTGTGACCGAGGGCATTGGTCAGCAGGTTGACGAATACCTGCTCGAGTCGATCATGGTCGGCCCAGACCACCGGCAGCCCGGGCGCGCAGTTCACCGCGATCTGCGGGGCTCTCGCCGGCGGAAGGCAGGCCACGGCGGCGTCAAGCACCAGCGGAATATCGCACCAGTCGCTTTGCAGCCGGAGAATCCCGGACTCGATCGCGGAGAAGTCAAGAAGATCTTCGACCAGGCGGCCGAGCCGTGATGATTCGGCCGCGATCCGGGCCAGGAACCGCTGCTGTGATTCGGCGTCCCAGGTCACGTCAGGCTGCAGCAGGCTGGACGCATAGCCCCTGATCGCCGTGAGCGGCGTGCGAAGCTCGTGACTGAGGCGGCCGAGGAAGCCACGCTGCAGCTCCTGAGAATGCCGCAGGGTGAGGGTTTCCTGGTGGGCCAGCCCGGCCTCCTCGCGCTCCAGCGCGAGCCGGAGGGAATGGGCGGCGTCCTCCAGCAGGGCGCTCACGTCGGCCGGGGACGTCGCGCGCTCCCAGCGGGCCACCAGCGCGGTCGGCCCAGCCGGGGCGGCGAACGTCACCGAGAGGTGATGCTCGCCGGGCGCGGCTGACCCCTCCAGCGCGGCGCCGTCACGGCCGTTGATGCTGAAGGCGGACGCGGCGGCCTCGAGCGCGGCCTGCGTCACCAGCGCGTTGTTACCCCCGTCGGCCAATCCCGAGCAGGCGCGGCCGACAGCAGAGCCATCCGTCTGCTGCACGACCAGCGCGACCTCATCGGCCTGCACGCCGCGCCGGAGCGAGGCCAGCGCGATGCCGAGGCCGTCGGCGACCGGGACCGGGCCGGCCAGGGTCTCGAGCATCTCCCGCATCGTCTCCAGCGAGCGGTTGCGTGCAGTGACCTCGTCGAGCAGGCGGTCGCGGTCGATCGCGCTGGCCGCGTAGCCGGCGTACAGGGTGGCGAGATCGAGATCATCCCGTCGCGGCTTGCCGGTCATGGCCCGGAATACGGTGATGACGCCCAGCAGCCCGCCCGGGCCGAGCACCGGCACCGACCAGGAGCTGGCCACCTTGGCCGACCTGGCGACGTCGCTGAACCGTGCCCAGGCCTGTCCGGCCTGCACGTTCTCTTCGACGACGGGCAGCCCGGATTCCGCGACCAGGCCCACCGGGCCCCCGGCCGGCCCGGGGGGCAGCCGGGACCACGCCGCCAGCAGGGAAGGCGCCAGCCCCAGCGACGCCGCGCAGACCAGCGAGTCATCCTGGGGCAGGTGGATGCACAGCCGCTCGGTGCGCAGGGCCGCGCCCAGGGCCGAGAGGATCAGCGCCAGGCTGGAGGACGGGTCCGAGGACACGAGCCGGTCGGTGAGCCCGTGCAGCCGGACCAGCTGGCGGCGGGCCGTGGAGTTCGACCTCCTGCCCGGACACCAGCGCCACCACGTCGTCGGGGTGTACCTCGCTCGGCGCCACCTCGGCGATCAGCCGGCCTTGCCGGAGCACGGCTATCCGGTCGGCCAGCCGGAACATCTGGCCGACGTCGTGGCATGCGAGCACGATCGTCGTGCCCTGCTCCCGCAGCCGCATGATCAGCTGCTCGACCTGGGAGGAGACGTGGACGCCGAGCGACGCGGTGGGCTCATCGAGCAGCAGTAGCTGCGGGCTGCCGGCCACCGCCCTGGCCACCGCGACCAGCTGGCGCTGCCCGCCGGACAGGGACCTGATCGACCGGGTGGTGTCCGGCATCGAGATACCCAGCGCCTCGAAGAGCTCGGCTGCGTCGCGGTGCATGCGGGTCCGGGACAACAGCTGTCTTCTGTGCTCGCGGCCGAGCAGCACGTTGGACGCGATGTCGAGGTTGTCACACAGCGCCAGGTCCTGCCAGACGACACGAACGCCCCGGCGCTTGGCGGCAATGGGGTCGGGCGGCATGGGCTGGCCATCCAGCCTGATCGTGCCGGAAGCGGGGGCGATGTCGCCGGCGATGCAGCGGATCAGCGTGGTCTTGCCAGCGCCGTTCTCGCCCGCCAGCGCCAGCACCTCGCCCGCCCGCACATCGAGGTTGACGCCGTCAAGCGCCGTCAGCGAGCCGAACCGCGCCACCAGACGGGACACCGACAGCTGCGGCGATCCCGCGGCGCGGTACTGCTCGGCGGCCTCGGTCATGCTCATATTGTGACCCGCGGCCGCGGCTGATGAACCCGCCAGGTCAGGAAACCGTGACCTCGGGCGAGCCTGGCGCCGCCGCCGCGTTGTCCGCCAGCTCGGCGAGCTTCATGGCCTCTTCGATGAGGGTCTCCACGATCTGCGACTCGGGCACCGTCTTGATCACCTCGCCCTTGACGAAGATCTGGCCCTTGCCGTTGCCCGAGGCCACCCCGAGATCAGCCTCGCGGGCCTCGCCGGGACCGTTGACGACGCAGCCCATCACCGCGACCCGGAGCGGGACGTCCATCCCCTCCAGGCCCGCGGTCACCCGGTCGGCGAGGGTGTACACATCGACCTGGGCGCGGCCGCAGGACGGGCAGGAGACGATCTCCAGCCCCCGGTCACGCAGGCCGAGCGACTCCAGGATCGCGATGCCGACCTTGACCTCCTCGACCGGCGGCGCCGACAGCGACACCCGGATCGTGTCGCCGATCCCCTCGGCCAGCAGCGCGCCGAACGCGACCGAGGACTTGATCGTCCCCTGGAACGTGGGGCCGGCTTCGGTGACCCCCAGATGCAGCGGATAGTCGCACCGTTCGGCCAGCTCACGGTAGGCGTTGATCATCACCACCGGGTCGTGGTGCTTGACCGAGATCTTGATGTCGGTGAAGCCGTGCTCCTCGAACAGCGAGCACTCCCACAGCGCCGACTCGACCAGCGCCCCGGCGGTGGCCTTGCCGTACTTGGCCAGCAGCCGCTTGTCCAGCGAGCCGGCGTTCACGCCGATCCGGATCGGCACGCCCGCGGCCGAGGCGGCCTTGGCGATCTGCGCGACCTTGTCGTCGAAGGCCTTGATGTTGCCCGGGTTCACCCGCACCGCGGCGCACCCGGCGTCGATGGCGGCGAACACGTACTTCGGCTGGAAGTGAATGTCGGCGATCACCGGGATCTGCGACTTGCGGGCGATGTCCGGCAGCGCGTCGGCGTCGTCCTGGGACGGGACCGCGACCCGGACGATCTGGCAGCCGGTGGCGGTGAGCTCCGCGATCTGCTGCAGGGTGGCGTTGACGTCGGCGGTCAGCGTGGTGGTCATCGACTGCACGGAGACCGGCGCGCCGCCGCCCACCGGAACGGCGTGCGAGCCGTGGCCCACCATGACCTGGCGGGACTTCCTGCGCGCCGCGACCGGCACCGGCGGAGGCTGGGGCAAGCCAAGATCAACGGTCATGATGCCGCTCGCCTTACTGAAGCGTTATCGGGTTAACGAGGTCTGCGAGGATCAGGAGCAGCGAGAAGCCGATGAGCACGACGAACACGCTGAGGCTCACGGGGATCAGCTTAGTCATGTCCACCAGGCCGGGATCCGGCTTCCCCCGCAGCCGGGCCAGCCAGGCCCGTACCCGCTCGTACAGGATGACCGCGATATGACCGCCGTCCAGCGGCAGCAGCGGCAGCAGGTTGAGCAGCCCGATGAAGATGTTCACCGAGATGATGATCAGCAGGACGAGGGCCGCCTTGGCCTGCCACCCGATCTTCGCGGCCACCACCTGGCCGGTGATCTCGCCGACGCCGACGACGCTGGTGACCTGCCCGCCCGCGGTGTTCGCGCGGTTCTTGGCGAACAGGTGCGAGAACGCGCTGGGCAAGGTGGTGACGACGTGCACGGTGCCGGTCACGGCCTGGCTGAACATGGCACCCGCGTACGTGACTGCCCGCAGCGGGCCGGTGCGCTGGAAGACGGCCGCCTGGGCGACGCCGAGGAAAGGACCTGCCTTGCCGTTGATCTCGGTCTTCGCCAGCGTGACGGTCTTGACGAACTGGCCGCTCCCCCGCCGGATGGTCACCGTCACCGTGCTGCCGGGGCGGTGGCTGTGGATCGCCGACTCGAACTGGCTCCAGGTGTGCACCGGGACGCCGGCGAAGGCGATGATCTTGTCACCCGGGCGCAGGCCCAGCCGGGTGGCGGGCGACGCCGGCTCGCCCTTGGCGCATGCCGCGGTGTCCGACGCCGGGACGCACGTGACGACGGTGCCGATCGTGGTGGTGTTGTCGTTCTCGATGCCGATGGCCAGCGGGAGCGCGAGCAGCAGGATCAGGGCGAGCAGGAAGTGCATGAACGAGCCGGCGACCAGGACGATCAGCCGCTCCCAGGCCGGCTGCTCGCGGAAGGACCGGGGCTCGTCTTCGGGATCCACCTCGTCCAGCGACGTCATGCCGACGATCTTCACGAAGCCGCCCGCCGGGATGGCCTTGACCCCGTACTCGGTCTCGCCCTTCTGCCGCGACCACAGCGTCGGCCCGAAGCCCAGGAAGAACTGGGTTGCCTTCATGCCGAACTTCTTGGCCGTCGCGAAGTGCCCGAACTCGTGCAGCATCACCGAGACCGACAGCGCGACAATGAAGATGATCCAGCCGAGCAGTATGCCCATCCGGCGGACTCTCCTCCCCGCGACCGTTACCTGGTCAGCTCGCGCGTTACCTCGTCAGCTCGCGCGCCCGTGCTCGCGCCCAGCGGTCGGCGTCGAGCACGTCTTCCAGGCTAACTGCCCCGCGCCCGGCGCCGTCATGCTCCGAGATTACCCGCGTCACCGTGTCGACGATTCCGGTGAAGGAGAGGGTGCCGGCCAGGAAGGCGGCCACGCACTCCTCGTTGGCTGCGTTGTACGCCGCCGGGCAGGTCCCGCCCTCGCGGCCGGCCTCCCGGGCCAGCGCGACCGCGGGGAACGCCTCCTCGTCGAGCGGCTCGAACGTCCAGGTGTGCGCCGTCGTCCAGTCCACGGCCGGCGCCGCGCCGGCCACCCGGTCCGGCCAGGCCAGCGCGAGCGCGATCGGTATCCGCATGTCCGGCGGGCTGGCCTGGGCCAGCGTGGATCCGTCGGTGAACTCGACCATGGAGTGAATGACCGACTGCGGGTGCACGACCACCCCGATGCGGTCGAACGGCACGCCGAACAGCAGGTGCGCCTCGATCAGCTCGAGTCCCTTGTTGACCAGCGTGGCGCAGTTGACGGTGATCACCGGGCCCATCCGCCAGGTCGGGTGGGCCAGCGCCTGCTCGGGGGTGACGCCGGTGAGCTCGTCGCGGCGGCGGCCGCGGAACGGGCCGCCGCTCGCGGTCAGCACCAGCTGCCGCACCTCGGCCTCGCGGCCGCCGCGCAGGCACTGAGCGATCGCCGAGTGCTCGGAGTCGACCGGGACGATCTGCCCGGGCGCCGCCCGGCCGGCCACCAAAGGCCCGCCGATGATCAGCGACTCCTTGTTCGCCAGGGCGAGCGTGCGCCCGGCGTCGAGCGAGGCCAGCGTGGCCGACAGGCCGGCCGCGCCGGTCACCGCGTTGAGCACGGTGTCACACGGCCAGGCCGCGATCTCGGTCATCGCGTCGGGCCCGGCGAGCACCTTGGGCAGCCGGCGCGCGTGACCTGCGCCTGACCCGGCGGTCCCGGCGTCCCCTCGTCGCGCGGTCGCGCCCGCCGGTCCGGCGGCCGGGATCGCTTCCCCGGCGGCCGGGCCGGCTTCCTCGGCGGCCGGGTCCGCCCGCTCGGCCGCCGCGCGCAAGGCGAGTCCGACGTTGCCCGCGGCGCGCTCGTCCGCGACCGCGACGACATCGGCCCCGAACTCGACGGCCTGGGCCGCGAGCAGATCCGGGTTCCCGCCGCCGGCCGCCAGGCCGGCCACCCGGAACCGGTCCGGATTCCGCCTGATGACATCGGCCGCCTGGGTGCCGATGGATCCGGTCGAGCCAAGGATGACGATCTCGCGCCTGCCGGCTTGCGCAGCGTCCATCTGCCCATTGTCCCGGATACGCGGGCGAGGGGGTAACCGCCCGCACGGTCCCGGAAAGAAGGTGCCTAGCCGCACTCCGCCTCATACCCGATTGTCCCGGCCGGGCCAGCGGCTGGCTTTGGGGCCGTGGCCGGCTCAAGCGGTCACCGGGACCTCCCGCGGCTCCCAGTCCGGGCGCAGCGGCATGCCGGAGGCACCGCCGGCCGCCAGCCGGACGCAGAGCACCTGGTGCAGCTGGATCTGGTTGCGCTCGAAGCCGAGCCGGGATCCGGCCATGTACAGCCGCCAGACCCGGGCAGTACCCGGCCCGACTTCGGCTACCGCCTCGGCGTAGCGGGCGTCCAGGTTCGCGCACCAGGCGGCAAGCGTCTTCGCGTAGTGCTCGCGCAGGTTCTCCTCGTGCCGCACCTCGAAGCCGGTGTCGTGCATGCGCGAGATCAGGTATCCGGGTCCCTCCAGCTCGCCGTCGGGGAAGACGTACCGGTTGATGAAGCCGCCGCGGCGGCGGGCCGGCTCGGTGTCATCCGGCCGGGTGATGCAGTGGTTGAGCAGCCGGCCGCCCGGCTTCAGCTTCCGGTACAGGAAGGCGAAGTAACCCGGCAGGCCTGCCTTGCCGATGTGCTCGGTCAGGCCGATCGAGCTGACCGCGTCGAACCCGGTCTCGGGCACGTCGCGGTAGTCGAGGTGACGGACCTCGGCGAGCCCGGCCAGGCCGGCCTCGGCGATCGCCTGCTGCGCCCACGACGCCTGCTGCGCCGACAGGGTCACCCCCAGCGCCTTGACCCCGTACTGCCTGGCCGCGTGCATGACCATGCCGCCCCAGCCGCAGCCGACGTCCAGCAGCCGCATCCCCTCGCGCAGGCCGAGCTTGCGCGCGACCAGGTCGAACTTGTACGCCTGCGCCTCTTCGAGCGAGGCGTCCGGCCGCGGGTAGCAGGCGCAGGTGTAAGCCATCGACGGCCCGAGCACCCACTCGTAGAAGCGGTTGGACACGTCGTAGTGGTGTGAGATCGCGCTGGCGTCACGGTCCTTGGTGTGCAGCCGCCCGCCCAGCCACCGGCGGTTCACCCGCACTTCCTGCGGCGGCGGCGGGATCCGGGGCCACAGCACCCCCGGTCCGCCGAGCGCGGCCAGCAGGCGCAGCCGTTCGGGAATATCCATCGATGTGCTCTGCGCGCTGGTCATCCGGGCCAGGGCGGTATACATGTCCCCGTCCACGTCGAGGTGCCCGGAGACGTAGGCACGCGCCAGGCCCAGCGCGCCTGGCGCCTGCGCCAGGTAGGACACCGCGACCGGCGAGCGGACCGTGATCCGCGCCGGGGCGCCCGGCGTCCCCGCGCTGCTTGCGTCGTAGGCCCGGAACTCCACCGGGGCGTCGGGTCCCGCGATCGCCTCGAATACGTCGGCAAGCGCCATGCCCGCCTCGCCTCCCATCGCGCCTTAGCGTCCGCGGACGCACTTGTCGTACAGGCTGGCCAGCCGGCCGTCGCCGTCGTACTCGCGCTTCAGCTCGCGGTAGGCCGGCCCGTTGTAGCGCTGCCAGAATTCATCCTCGGAGTAAAAGGACGTCGAGTACAGGCCCTTGTGCCCGCCGAGCTCGGCCACCTTCTCCTCGATCAGCCGGTTGTGGTATCCGTCGTCGCGCCCGTCCGGCAGCGGCACCGTCCCCCAGAATCCGATGTTCACGTAGACCTGTCCGGGCTGCAGCGGGTACAGCGGCCACGGCTGCGGGCTGCGCAGCCGCAGCGGGCACAGCCAGACCGGGCTCATGCCCACCCGCTGCGCGAAGAAGGCGAGGAACTCCGCCGCAGCGTCCAGCGGAATCTCGACGTCCTGGATGACCTTCTCCCGTGGCGGCTGCCCGCGCCGGGCGTCCAGCGCCCGGGTCAGGCCACGAGCCTGGTCGAACGCCACCAGCTTGCGGTATACGTCCGAGCGCCGGTACCGCCTCGGCCACAGCCGGCGGACCGCGGGATGCTGCACGCCGAACGCCCGCGAGCACCAGAACCAGTCGGTGTCCCACCGCCACAGGTAGTCGCGGATGGTCAGGAAGTCCTCCCGCGGCCCCCGGATCGACTGGTAGTACACCTGCTGGCCGGTGTAGTCGCTCAGCCACGGCCCGGCGTCGCTGAACGCGCCGACGGTCAGGTAGATCTCGCCGGCGCCGAACACCGTGCCGTCGGCGAAATCGGCGCGGTGCCCGCGGTAGCCGCCGGTAGCGGCCAGCTCGCTGATCGCTTCCATGCACGGCTGCGCGCCGCCGAACCGGAAGTGCCGCAGGTGAACGAACGGCTTGACCGGCTCCAGCTCAATGCTGAGCGACAGGGCATAGCCCAGGGTCCCGTAGGAGTTCGGGAAGCCGCGGAACAGCGCGCGGTGCTCGTTGTCCTCGGTGGCGGTGATCACCCGGCCGTCACCGGTGATGATCTCCATCGCGGTGACGGACTCGTGCGGCAGCCCGTTGCGCAGCGAGGTGGACTCGACGCCGAGCCCGGTGACCGCGCCGCCCAGCGTGATCGTCTTCAGCTCGGGGACCACCAGCGGCATCAGGCCGTGCCGGAGCGTCGCGTCCGCGAGGTCCTCGTAGGTGGTCATCCCCCCGGCTACCGCCGTGCGGGCCTGCGGATCGACGTGCAGCACCGTCCCGAACGGTGACACATCCAGCCCGCCGGCAGCCGGCTGCCGCGTCAGGCGGCCCCGGCGCGCCCGGCTGGCCGGGCCCGGCCCCGCGGGGTCGCGGAACCTGAACAGGTTGGAGGTGCGCTTGGCCAGCCGGACCGGCATGTCCGGCGGTATAGCGGCATAGTCGCGGCGCAGATCATCGACCGCGGTCAGGTGTGCGCGCATCGTCGCCTGGTCAGCTGCCGCGGTCACGTGGCCCCTCCTTCGACGGCGCGGGCCCGGCCCGCAGTCCCGCGGCTCGAGCCTGCCTGAGACAATCCGTCCCGGAGGTGTCATGGGCAAGGTCTACGCCGGCCTGGATGATCGACTGAGGCAGTTTATCTCGGCCCAGCACGTGTTCTTCGTGGCCACGGCCCCGTCGGGCGGCGACGGCCACGTCAACGTCTCGCCCAAGGGATACCGCGACACCTTCGCCGTCCTCGGCCCGGGCACCGTGGCCTACCTGGATCTGACCGGCAGCGGCGCGGAGACCATCGCGCACCTGCGGCAGAACGGCCGGATCACGATCATGTTCTGCTCGTTCACCGAGACGCCGAAGATCCTGCGGCTGCAGGGCTCCGGACGGGTGGTGCTGCCCGGCGAGCCGGACTGGAGCGCGCTGGCCGGTCACTTCCCGCTGGCCCCGGGCTGGGACACCGGCCGGAGCGGGCACCGGGCCATCATCGTGGCCGAGCTGGACCGGATCGCCGACTCCTGCGGACACGCGGTGCCGGTGATGGAGCTGCGCGAGGAGCGGGACCTGCTCACCCAGTGGACCGAGCGCAAGACCCCGCAGCAGCTCGCGCAGTACCGGGCCGAGCGCAACGCGGTCAGCATCGACGGCCTGCCCGCGCTCGGCTGAGCCTGGCCGGAGCCGGCCAGCGCCGACCGGGGCTCAGCGCGATCGCTCGGGACAGGCCAGTCGCTCAGGACAGGCCAGTCGCTCAGGACAGGCCGAACGCGTACAGCTTGTCGTTCGGGCCGCTGCCGTAACCGGAGCCCCAGTAGACCTGGCTGCCGACGACCGCGGCGCCGGAGCGGACCGAGCCGCCGCTCGCGAACGACCACAGGACCGCTCCCGTGCTGGCACTCAGGGCGTACATGTTGTTGCCCGTGGGGGCGTTGGAGCCGGCGTAGACGACTCCGTTGGCCGTGGTCACGTAGCCGGGGTCCTCCTGGCCCTGCGGGTCGGGGGTCTGCCACAGCATCTTGCCGGTGGCGGCGTTCAGCGCCGCCCACGAGCCGGCCGTGGTCTTCTGCCCCGAGAACGGGCCCGATCCGCCCAGCGTGTAGGTCACCTTGTCGGAATTAGCCTCGGCGGAGTAGACGTGGCTGCCGTCGGCGGCTGACCCCCACTCGATCCCGCCGTCACCGCCGCCCGGCCCCACCTGGGTGTGCCACGCGACTGCGCCGTTCGACGGGTTGACGGCCCAGTAGATGCCGCTCTTCTGGCCGATGCCGAGCAGCTGGCTGGACGCGTGCGTGGCCGGGTTGGTCACCGTGAACAGGTTGGGCGACGAGCCGAAGTCGTAGTCCGGGCCGCAGAATCTTGCACTTGTTGACGGAGACGTCGCCCTCGATCGTGCGGTCGTCCCAGGCGACGGCGCCGGTGCTGAGCTTCAGCGCCAGGATGGAGTCGAAGTAGTCGGTCGCAATCGGCTTCTTGCACATCTTCTGGCCGGGCTGGAAGCAGACACCCTTCGGGACGCTGTAGTTGTTGCCGGTGCCGACGTAGAGCAGGCCGGTGGCCGGGTCTACCACGGGAGAGGAGCCCCAGACCGCATTGCCGGTGTAGTAGCCGGGGACGTTGGAGTCGCCGCCGCCGTTGTTGGACGGGACCATGTAGGCCTTCCACAGGATCTTGCCGGTGGCGACGTTCAGGGCGACGATCTTGCCGCGGAACGTGCAGCACTTGTAGGTGGAGTGCGTGGCGAGCGACTCCTCCTTGGAGGAGACGCCCACGTAGGCGACGCCGTTGGAGACGACCGGCGAGCCGGTGATGATGGACGCGGGGTTGCTGTCCACGCTGACCGACCACAGCTTCGCGCCGGTGGCGCGGTTGACCGCGAACACGTGCGCGCCGGCGGTCAGCGTGTTGCTGGCCCAGCCGTCCCCGGTGATGAGCTCGCTGCCGGTGATGGCCGGGCTGGTCCGGGAGACGTCGCCGGCGATCCCGGTGTAGCCCGAGACCTTGTCGGACCAGACCACCGCGCCGGTGGTCGCGTTCACCGCCCACAGCATGCCGCCCATGTCGGGGACGTAGACCGTGCCGTCTTGCACGGTCGGGGTCGCGGTGACGTCCCCGGCGGTGCTGAGCGTCCACTTCGGCACCAGCGTGCTGACGTTGCCGGCGGAGATGGCGGTCTCGGCTGCCTGATCGTGGGTGTCGGAAAGGTTCTGCCCTGCCACCGGCCACGACTGGGTGACGGCGGGGCGAGCGGCGCCGCTCGCCCGGGCTACTCCCCCGGCGGTGCCGAGGGCCGCCGCGAGCGCGAGCACGGTAATGCCGCCGAGCACCGGCCCGGCCCGTCCCGCGCTGAGTGTCGCCTTGCTCATCTGAACCTCCCGCCCTGTGCTGGCCGGCGGCCGCATGGTGCTCGCCAGTTACTGTCCGGCAGCACAGTGGATCTCATAGTTATGACGCTCGGGCAGCATGCCCGGATTACCCGGGCCAGCCGGGCTGCCGCGCGGCTACAGTGGGGCGTCATGCGCGTCGCGCTGATCAATTCCGGTCTCGGCCTGCTCGCCGCGGCGGCCGCGCTGCGGCGGACGCGCCTGGATGCCGATCTCGTGCTGGCGATGGACCCCGACGGGATGCCCTGGGGACCGCGCCCGCCGGACGACATCGCCGAACGCTCGCTCGCCTGCGCCCGGGCCGCTGCTGCCTACCAGCCGGACGTTCTGGTGTTCGCCTGCAACACCGGCTCGGTGCACGCGCTGGACGTGCTGCGCAAGGAGTTCGAGCCCGGGCTGCCGGTGGTCGGTACGGTGCCGGCGATCAAGCCGGCCGCGGCGGCCGGGCAGCCGGTCGCCATCTGGGCTACCGCTGCCACCACCGGCAGTGTCTACCAGCGCGGGCTGATCGCGGAATTCGCGGCGGGGGTGCCGGTTGCCGAGGTGGCCTGCCCGGGGCTGGCTGACGCGGTGGACGCGGGCGACGAGTCCTGCATTGATGACGCGGTGGCCGGCGCAGCGGCCCGAACGCCGCCCGGCACCCGCGCCGTCGTGCTCGGCTGCACCGAGTACGAGCTGGTCGCGGACCGGATCCAGGCGGCGCTGCCGGAGGCTGCCGCGTTCGGGTCGGCGCAGGCGGTGGCCGCCCAGGCGCTGCGGCGCGGGGGCGATGCGGGGGCGCCGTCCCGGCTGAGCGTCGGCGAGCTGCGGGTGCTGCTCAGCGGGCGTCCCGGCCGGCTTCCCCGGGCAGCCCTCCGCTATCAGGAAGGCCGGCTGCTGACCGCGCTATCCCTGCTGCAGGACGCCACCCGGCATCAGGTCTCCCGCCCCGCCTGACGTTGAACTTGACCGCTCGCCGAGCGGCGTTGCTGAGGTGACTGGAAGTGCTATCCGACGATCAGGCTGGCCGGATCCTGCCCCGGCCGGACGATCGCCACGGCCGGCCGGGCGGCACCGGGGCGCCACGACGTGACCTCCAGCTTGGTTGTGAAGCTCAGCTCGGCGACGAGGGTGCTGGTTCCCGCGGGCCAGCCGAAGCCGATCAGGGCATCGCTGCTGGCCCAGGTATGCGGCACGGCCGTCAGGCGGCCGCTGGCCATCGACGCCACGTCGAGTTGCGTCGCCAGCGCGCCGTCGTCTCCGGTGTTGATGAAGCTGACTTCGAGCGCGAGAGAGCTCTCGTCGGGGCTGAACGCGGCGCTGGCCGCTGAGCTCGCTCCGGGTAGCTGGACCAGGGTGTGCCGGCCTGTCGCCAGGTCCAGCACGTGCACCTGGCACAGCGGGGCACACCGCGTCGTCCAGGCGATCTTGCTCGCGGTCGCCGCGATCACCCGGTCAAATGTTCGGCTGGCCTGCGGGGCGCCCGGGTCCCACAGCCGGTCGGCGGTCGCTCCCGGTCGCCCGATCACCGGGGCCAGCAGCAGTCCCCGGCTGGTCGCCTGGTAGATCAGGTACCCGGCCGGCAGCCTGAGCAACGGCCCGGGCGGCGCGCCGCTGACGCTGACTTCCCGCGCCGTGCCAGCTGCCGTGGTCATGTCGGCTCCCGGCGGGTAGCTGGTGAGCCACACACCACCAGCGGCGGCGGCCGGCGCCACCTGGTTCGCCGTCCCCACCCGGGTCACCGACTGGCCGCGGTCGCCGAGAAAGTAGACCGGCACGGGCATGTTCGCGCAACTGCCGCAGCCCGGCCGGGGGGCAGAAGCGGGCTGCACCGCCCAGCCGCCGCCGACGCGGGTGAACACGTAGCCGGACCTTGCCGGTGGCAGGCCGCCGATCGGCTGCCTGCGACCGGTGGCCGGCCACCACCAAGCGGGCCGTTCGCCCATGACCGGCAGCCGGAGGCTGCCCGGCCACGGCAAGAGCGGCCCGGTAATGCCGACAGGCTGACCCGCCAGGCTGAGTCCGGACCCGCCAGCGCCGGAGACGGCCCGCGGCACCGCAGTCCCGGTGATAGCTGCCCGGCCAGGCCGCGCGGTGCCATGCCGTCGGCCCGGCAGGTGCTGGACGATCACGACAGTCACCAGCACGAGCGCAGCTACCGCTGCTACCCGGCGCGGCCACCGCCTGGGTTCACGGTCCCCGCCCTGGCTAAGGATGTCAGGCACCAACCCACCGCCAACAGCCGCTGATCTCCAGTCAAGACGATACCTCCAGCCGCCGCCCAGTACCGTCGCGGCGAGCGCCCGGACCGCAGAATCTCGCCGCCCACAACGCTGACAGCCCACCAGAAGACCAGCCAGTCACTGCGGAGTCGGTCCGGATGCCCGAGCGGGCGGCCGGGGCCCGCGAGGCGGGCAGGCTCCGGCGCGGGCATAGCTTGCCGCGACCTCCTCCGGAGTCATCGGCAGCCGGGCCGCAGACGGCGGCATGCCCGCCCCGATCGCTTCCAGCAGCAGCAGCGCCATCGAGTACCCGGGATCGGCGGCCAGCGCCCGCTGCGCCGCCACGTTGGCCAGCGCGCCGTTTCCGGCCTGCCAGGCGGTGAAGGCCAGCAGCGAGGCAGGCGCGGGAACGTACCGGGCGGGGACGTGCCGCACCACGTCGGTCCACAGCCGCAGGTGTGCCTGGACCTGACCGGGCAGCATCCGGGCCCAGGCGTCGTCGCGGACCCGCAGGTCGGTCAGCGCCACGCCCAGCCAGGCAATCCGGTCATGGCTGGTGACCCGGCTACCGCGCTGGTAGACCCCGATGGCCTCGCTCACCGCGGTCAGGCCTTCGCCGGCCACCAGGTCCAGACCGCCGCTGCCGCGGCCCGAGACTGCGCCCTTCCTGGCCAGGCCGGCGGCGCGTCGCTCGGCTCGGCGGGTGGCCTGGCGCATCGACTCCTCGGTCAGCCCGCCCAGCGGCGCGATCGTGGCGGCCAGGGCTGCCCGGTCGCGCAATGTCTTGCCGCCGGCCGCGGACATCATGGCGGTGGCGGGATGAGCGGCAGCGTCGAACGGGACGCCGTCAGCCGGGCAGCATTGCGGATCCTGGCAGGTGTAGGACCAGTACCTTCCGTTCTCTACGCGCAGCACATCGTGCAGCTCGATGTCGGCCCGGCGCAGTTCGCAGGCCAGCGCGTCCGCGACCGGCGTCACCATCGGCGCCGGCCCGTAGCCGACCGCGACGGCCAGCGTGAGCTGATGCCTGGCCAGGATCGCGGCGGCGTGCGACGCGATCTTCGCCACGGCGGGGACGGCCGGCGGCTCGGGCAGGTCGTAGCGGAAGGCCACCTGGATCCGGCCGCGCGGCGGGCCCGCCCCCACGACGACCAGGCTCCTGGCCGGATGAAACCCGAGCAGGCCGGGGATGACGGCGAGCATGCTGTCGGGCGAGCCGACCCGGACCAGCGAAGTGGGCCGGGCGGCGCCGGGCGGCTTCGCCCCCCTGGCGGGGCGGGCAACGGCGGAAAGCGGCATCCGGCGCGGATGCGGCGGGCGTGGGCAGGTTCTCTTCCATGCGGCCAGCGTGCTCGGCCGCCTGAACCGGGGCGAGCGGTACATCGCGTGCTGGGGATAACCCGGGCTGGCGAGCCCGTGCCCGTGCACAGCGGGCGGAAAGGGCCTTGACTGGCCGTGCTGCCTGGACTACGGACGGCGCCGCTCCAGCTCGACGCCGAGCAGTGCGTCCACCGCATCGCGGACAAGCGGGCCTCCGGCTGCGGCCGGCCCGGCGAGCACCTCGGCGCCCCACCGATCCAGCACGGCGAGCGCGCCCGGGGCATCGAGGTCGTCGGCCAGCCGCTCCCGGATCTCAGTAAGGACCCGGCCCGCCGGTGAAGAACGCAGGTCCGCGGCAAGCGACTCGCCGCTCCCCGTGCCGCGACCAGGGTCTGCACTGCGGCCTGCCGCCGACACGGCCGATCGCCACGTGGCCAGCCGCTGCCGTGCGGCCGCCAGCCCGGTGGCGGTCCACTCCCAGTCGTCGCGGTAGTGGTGGGCGAGCAGCGCCAGCCGGATGGCTGCGGGCTCTGCGCCGTCGGCCACGAGGTCGGAGACGAATACCAGGTTTCCCAGCGACTTGGACATCTTCTCGCCGTCGGACGCGACCATCCCGGCGTGCGCATACCGGCGGGCGAATGCGGCAGCGCCCAGGCCGCCGGATGCCGCCACCCGCGCGTGCGAAGCGCTCATCTCGTGATGCGGGAAGATCAGGTCGGAGCCGCCTACCTGCAGGTCGAACTGCGGGCCCAGGTACTCGGTGGCGATCGCCGCGCACTCCACGTGCCAGCCGGGCCTGCCGCGGCCGAACGCGGACGCCCAGGACGGCTCGCCCGCACGCGCGGCCCGCCAGACCAGGACGTCCAGCGGGTCCTTCTTTCCCGGCCGCCCCGGGTCGCCGCCGCGCTCGGCCGACAGCTCAACCATGTCCTGGATGTCAAGCCCCGACAGGGAGCCGAACGAGGCGTCGGCCGACCGGGCGAAGTACTGGTCCGCCTCCAGCTCGTAGAGGGCGCCGCGGTCGGCCAGCCGCGCGTTGAACCACTCGATCAGCGGCATCGCCTCGACCGCCCCGACCAGGTGCGACGGCGGGAGGATCCGCAGCGCCTCCATGTCGCGGCGATACCTGACGATCTCGCGGTCGGCGAGCTGCCGCCAGTCCTCGCCGTCCCGCGCGGCCCGCTCGAGCAGCGGGTCGTCCACGTCCGTGACGTTCTGCACGTAGGTCACCTCGTGACCCGCGTCCAGCCAGGCCCGCAGCAGCAGATCCCAGGCGGTGAAGGTGGCCGCGTGCCCGATGTGGGTGGAGTCGTAGGGGGTGATGCCGCACGCGTACATCGTCGCCGCGCGGCCGTCGGCGGCGACGACCAGTTCGCCCGTCGGCGTGTCCCTGATCCGCGGCTCCGGTCCGGTCCCGGGTAGCTCGGGGACGGTCACGCCGCGCCAGGAGTCCATGTGCGCCAGGCTATCTTGCCGCCGCTGCCCGTCCCGCGCTCGATCGGCCCGGCGGCGCTCCCCCGCAAGGTTAAGCAGCCACTTGACCATTCTCCCGCCGGACGACTACACTCAAGTAGATGCTTAACTATTATTCGAGGCTCGGGAGCAAGCTCATGTCCGGTACGGATACCGTGCGCGCGGCGTCAGATGCCTACCTCGCCCAGGACCGGGACGCAGTCGAACGGCTGCTGGCCGAGGACTTCACCTTCACCAGCCCGCAGGACGACCACATCGGCAAGGCGGCGTTCCTGGAGCGCTGCTTTCCCACGGCGGAGCGGCTCGCTTCCCAGCAGATCCTGGAACTCGTGAACGCGGGTGCAGACGGCGTCTTCATCCTCTACGAGTACGAGCTGAAGGCCGGCGGCCGCTACCGCAACGCCGAGTTCAGCACGGTCCGCGACGGCCAGCTGGCCGAGACCCACGTGTTCTTCGGCGGCCAGGTAGCGCCGGGCTGATCAGGCCTGCTCGAAAGCGTGCGCGAGGGCGATCAGCCTCGGCTCGCTCCAGCGCGGCCCGGTGAACGACACCCCGACCGGGAGCCCGGCCACCTCGCCCGCCGGAACGGTCACCGACGGGTAGCCGGCCACCGCGGCAGGCGTCGAGGTGTGGAAGACGTCGTGGTCGCCGAGCACGTAGTCGGTCAGCCAGGCGGGGTTCGCCGTCAGCGCGATGACCGCGTCCAGCCGGCTCGCGGCGATCGGCTCGTCCAGGGCGGTCCGGGCCAGCCGGGTGGCCTCGGCGCGGGCCGCCGTGGCCTTGGGACCGGCGGCATCGTCGCGGCACGCCTGCGCCCGCTCGAACATCTCCTGGCCGAAGCGCGCCAGGACGCGGCTCGCGTTGCGCTCGTTGAACGCGATCAGCTCGGCCAGGCTCGCGGGGTGGCTGCCCGGCAGCCGGCTCAGGTAGCCGTTCAGGTCGCGTTTGAACTCGGGCAGCAGGGCGGTGAACTCCGGCTCCTCGACCTTGTCCGTGCCAGGCAGCTCGACCGGATCCACGACGGTGGCACCGCAGCCGCGCAGCCGCGCCACGGCGGCGTCCAGCACGGCCGCGGTGGCCGGCCCGGCGGCTTCCGAACCGGCCCGCCAGACGCCCAGCCGCGCCCCGGCCAGTGCGGACGGGTCCAGGTAATCCGCGTAGTTCATGCCGCCGCGCCGTTCGGCTGGGTCATTGCGGTCGCGGCCCGCAGGGTCATCGGAGTCGACCGCGGCCAGCACCGAGAGCAGCGCCGCGGCATCGGCGACGGAGGCGGCCATCGGCCCCGCGGTGTCCTGGGCCAGCGAGATGGGCACGATGCCGGTCCGGCTGACCAGCCCGGTCGTCGGCTTGATGCCCACGATCCCGCAAGCGCTCGACGGGCAGACGATCGATCCGTCGGTCTCGGTCCCGATGGCCAGCGGGGCCAGGCCGGCCGCGACCGCCACCGCCGAGCCTGAACTCGATCCGGACGGGTTGCGGCCCGGCCCGCGCGGGTTGACGGCCTGGCCGCCGACCGTGCTCCAGCCGCTCGTCGAGTGGGTGGAGCGGAAGTTGGCCCACTCCGACAGGTTCGCCTTGCCGATGATCACGGCACCCGCCCCGCGCAGCCTGGTGACCAGGAACGCGTCAGCGGGTTCGGTGTCCAGCAGCGCGGGCGAGCCGGCCGTGACCGGCAGCCCGGCCACCTGGATGTTGTCCTTGACCAGCACCGGGATCCCCTCGAGCGGCCCGCGGGCCGCTCCCCCGGCCCGGGCCGAGTCGCTGGCGCGGGCCTCGGCGGCCGCCGCCGGGCTGACCGCGATGACCGCGTGCAGTTCCGGGTCGATCCGGCGGATCCGCTCGAGGTAGAAATCGGTGAGCCCGGCCGAGGTGAGGGCGCCCGAGGCCAGCGCCTGCTGCAGCGCGCTGACCGGCGTGGCGGCGGCCGTGATATTCGTTCCCGGGATGACCTGCGGTACGCCGGAGGGCTCCTGCATGCCCGCAGGATAGCGGGCCGCCACGGCGGCGGGGCGGGACGTGGCAGGCCGGACCGGGACGCGCCGGGCCGGGGCGCGGCGGGGCGGACCAGGCTGCCTCGTAGACTGCGCGGGATGGAGATGAGCATGGGAGTGCTGCACGCCGTACCCGCCGCAGAACGCCCTGACCTGCTCGCCCCGCCGGTCGCGGCGGCGCTCGGCGGGCTGGGCGGCCAGGACGGCGTGGGGGTCGCGGAGATCGACCCGGAGCTGGCCGACACGGCGGCGTTCTGCGAGCGGTACCAGGTCTCCCCCGCGGAGTCGGCCAATTGCGTGGTCGTCACCGGGCGGCGCGACGGCCAGCCCCGGTTCGCCGCCTGCGTGGTGCTGGCCACGTCGCGGGCGGACGTGAACGGCCTGGCCCGCCGCCGGCTGGATGTCAGGAAGGCCTCGTTCGCCGCGACCGAGCTCGCGGTGGACGAAACCGGCATGGAGTACGGCGGCATCACGCCCATCGGCCTGCCGTCCGGCTGGCCGGTCCTCATCGACGCGGCCGTGGCCGCCGCGCCCCGGGTCGTGATCGGCAGCGGGGTGCGGCGGTCCAAGCTCACCCTGCCCGGAGCGGTGCTGGCGGGGCTGCCGGGGGCCGAGGTCCTGGACGGGCTGGGCCGCTAACGATCTTTATCATCCCGAACGGCGCTGCGCCGGACTCTCAACCGGTCACGGCAGCCACGACACATGGCCGTGCAGCGCGGCGTAGCCGACGAATGCGCCGGTGTCGATCAACGTGTGGGCGATGATCATCGGAGTCACCCGCCCCCAGCGCTTGTACAGGACGCCGAAGATCACGCCCAGCACCGCGTTGCCGATGAACCCGCCGAAGCCCTGGTACAGGTGATAGGAGCCGCGCAGCACCGCGCTCAGCGCGATCGCCCGGGACGGCCGCATGCCGAGCTGGTCCAGCCGGTTCAGCAGGTAGCCGAGGACGACGACCTCCTCCAGGATGCCGTTGTGCGCGGCGGACAGGACGAGCACCGGGATCCGCCACCAGACCGCGGGCAGGCTCTCGGCCACGACGTTCAGCGCGAACCCGAGGTGGAAGGCGGCCAGGTAGAGGGCCAGTCCGCTGCCGCCGATGAGCGCCGCCAGGACGGCCCCTTTGAGCAGGTCCCGCCCCGGCTGGCTGGCATCCAGGCCCAGGTCGGAGGGCCCTTCGCCGGACCGGGCCAGCAGGTAGAAGACAAGCGCCACCGGGGCCAGGCCGAGGATGATGCTAGCGAGCTGCAGGAACAGGTCGAGGGTCGGGCGGCCGGGGGCGAGCGAGCCGTTGAGCACCGCCTGCTGCTGGCCCAGTGCCTTCGGCGCGGTGAGCGAGCCGATCAGCGAGATGAACGCGTACAGGCCGCTCGCGCCGAGCGAGACCGCGAAGACGACGAAGATCTCCCAGCGGATCATCCTCGGCGTCAGGGCGCGCGGCGCGGCTTCCTTCTGCTCGATCACCACCTTCGGACTCTAACCGCTGCCGGACGGTGCGGCCGACAGCCCGGACGCTGCCGCCGCCAGCAGGCGGCGCCGCCGAGGGCCAATGGGTCAGCTGCTACCCGGGGAGATGATCGAAGTCCCCGCTTCGACGCCCGCGGTGAGGGCGCTGTAGTTGTGCCACCGGCCCTGCGACGCGCCGAAGCCACCCGAACGCACCGTCTCATAGGCTGGCGATCATGACCTCAGCCATGGACCGGCCGGTGCGGATAGGCCTGCAGCTGGCCCCCCAGCACGGCGACTACGCGGCTATCCGCCGCGCCGCGGCGCAAGCCGAGGACCTCGGCGTGGACATGCTGTTCAACTGGGATCATTTCTTCCCGCTCAGCGGAGATCGCGACGGCAAGCACTTCGAGTGCTGGACCATGCTCGGCGCCTGGGCCGAATCGACGTCCCGGGCGGAGATCGGCGCCCTGGTCAGCTGCAACAGCTACCGCAATCCTGAACTGCTGGCGGACATGGCGCGCACGGTCGACCACATCAGCGGCGGCCGGCTCATCCTGGGCATCGGGGCGGGATTCAGGGAGCGGGAGTACACCGAGTACGGCTATGAGTTCGGCACGGCAGGCAGCCGACTGGCCGATCTGGCCCAGGCCCTGTCCAGGATCGAAAGGCGGCTGGCGCGGCTGAATCCGCCGCCGACCCGCAAGATCCCGGTACTGATCGGTGGGGGCGGGGAGAAGAAAACCCTCAGGCTCGTGGCCAGGCACGCCGACATCTGGCACACCTTCGCCGAGGGGGATGCCCTCGCCCGCAAGTCGCAGATCCTCATCGAGCACTGCGCCGAGGTCGGCCGGAACCCGGCGGAGATCGAGCATTCGGTCCTGGTCGGCGGCAATCCGGAGGACGTCGGCCCCGGATTGCGCGATCTTGGAGTCACGCTGTTCACCGTTGGCGCCCGAGGCCCGGATTACGACCTCGCTGAGCTGCGCGACTGGATCGCGTGGCGAGACGAGCAAAACAGCTAGCGGGCAAGCTGCGAAAAGCCCGCAGGCGCAAAGCCCGCAGACCAGAAAGGCGCAGACCGGGAAGCTCCGCCCCTGGCGTCCCGATCTGCCGGGCTGATGTGGTCTGAGACCGGAAGTCTAGGTGGGTGCTGGCTGGGAAGGGCAAGCCTAAGTGGGGTGCTGGCTGGGAAGGGTGATGTATCTTCGTCCGGCCGGAGTCAGCCAGGCCATTACGCCGGGACTGATCTGCTCAAGGGTCCAGCCCTCGGTTTGCTTCATCCGATGGTGCGCGCGACACACCGGGGCCAGGTTACATTCGCAGGTCAGCCCTTCTTTGTCGTACGGGATGGTGTGGTCCAGGTCGCATTGCTCAGCAGGGCGTCCGCAACCGTAGTAGGCGCAGGTGGTGCTGCGGTCCCGGATCAGGCGCTGGAGGGCTGGGCTGGGCCGGTACTGGGGCTCGCGGTTGCGGTGATCGCAGTCGCCCGCGGCGATCGGCTCGGCGGTCACGCTGACCGTCCACCGGCTGCCTGGACCGTCCGGGACTAGGGCGCAGCTGCCGGGGGCGCCGTCGTAGCCGGACGGGCGGGTGCCGCGGGCGCTTCCGCTCCCGAGGGCCCGGCCGGCCGGGCCGACGACGGTGATGTGCCAGTGGGTGGTCCGATAGTCGGCTGCCGCGCAGGCGAGCGCGCGGGCAGTATCCGGGTCCAGTGGGCCGAACCCGGCCGCCGCGCCGGGCGCATCCGACAGGCCCATCAGCGTTGTCAGCGGGATGGTCAGGTTCACCGAACCTGCTAGCGGCGGCAGCAGGTCCGGGCTGCGGGGGTGGCACAGCCCGGGTGGCACCCGCGGGCCTGCCAAGCCCATGTCTTCCGGGCCGACAGTGCCGCCGGGGACTCCGCCGGGCGCGCAGTCCGGGCCGGCAGTGCCGCCGAGAGCTCCGCCGGGCGCGCGGTCCGGGCCGGCAGTGCCGCCGAGAGCTCCGCCGGGCGCGCGGTCCGGGCCGGCAGTGCCGCTGAGAACTCCGCCGGGCGCGCGGCCCGGGCCGGCAGTGCCGCTGAGAACTCCGCCGGGCGCGCGGCCCGGGCCGGCAGTACTGCCGGGGACTCCACGGGGCGTACTGTCCGGGGCGGCAGTGCCGTCGGGGAGCAGGTGGGCGGGTGGAGTATCGGCGCTACGGCCGAGCAGCAGGGTGAGATAGGCCCAGGCGCGCAGCAGATCCATTCCGCCGGCCGCGCCCATCTTCTTCCACGCCCTGGCGATCAGGCAGAGCCGCCTGTCGGCGGCCAGCGCCTCGGCTGCGGGCAGGTTATAGCCGGCCAGCGTGGCGGTGCCGACCGGGTCAGGCCAGCAGTCCACCCGCGCGTGCCTGACGGCTTCTTCGCGCTGCTGACGTGCGGCGTCGGGGTCGACGGCCAGGATCGCGGCGGCCACCGCGCGCCGCAGCTGGGCGGTAGTCATCCCGGGTGCGTCCGGCAGCACCGCCGCCTCGACCGCGGCGGCATGCGCGGCGGGCAGGCCGCCGGTCCCGTCGGAGAGGATCTTTGCCTTAGGCAGGTCGATCCGACCGGATTCCAGCGCGGCTCCGGTCGCCCGCAGCACTCCGGCCAATTCCAGCGCCAGCCCGGTCTCGGCCTGGGCGGCGACCCGGGTCAGGGTCAGCGCGGCGGCGACCTCATCGGGAATGAACTCACTCAACTGGTACGGGAGGCCGCCGGGCGCGGCGGGCGGTGTGCCGTCTTCCGGGCGGCGGCGAGCCAGCTCGGCCACAGCGGCCAGCTCCCGCGCCGACGCCCACGACGACAGCCGCCGCCAGGCGGCGATCAGCCCGATCAGCTCGTCGTCGGTGATCTGGGTCAGCGCGTCGTGGGCGTCCTCGGCGAACCCGGCCAGCGGCAGTCCCGCGGCCAGCACATCAAGCGCCCCGCCGTCGGCGAACCCGCACCCGCCACCCGAGGCATCCCGCGGCAGCCATCCGGCCGGGTACGTGTCGGCCCAGCCGCTCGGCTCAAAAGGCCCGTCAGGCTGACCCGGCCCGCGGCCGCGGTCTGATCGGCCGGGCTGGCCGAAAGTGCCGGGCACCGGCCATGAGGGCTCTACGTACCGGGATGGGCGGACTGGAGCGGCTGCCAGCAGTTCCTCGAACTCCGCATCGGTCAGGGCCTCCAGCTCGGCGGGCGGCCCGCAGTCCGGGTCCGGCCAGCCGTAGATCTCATCATCGGGCGGTATGTCGTCGGGCAGTATGCGGTCGTCGGCCAACTCGGCCAGCACAGAGTCCCTGATCTGCTCCTGGGACTGGTCCTGACCGCGCACCGAGGCCACCTCCATCCGACCAAGTGTGATGCTGTGATTCCAGAGTGCTCGACCTTATTCGAATACTATATCGGAGAGAACTGTTGATCGGCCGACGCGACACGCCGACGCGATGAATTCGCCGTGTTACCAATCCGCCCGTGTTACCAATCCGCCGTGTTACCAATCCGCTGTGGTGCGCGAGGGTCAGCCCGCGCTCAAGGGCACGACGCGCCTGGCGGCACGGACGAGTCTCAGACCCGTCCGGAGCAGCCGCGATCCCGCTTGCGGCATCCTGTCGAGCCTCGTATGATACTCAGTATGATACGGAATCGGACTCAGCTGTGAGCGTCCCGCATGCCTTGCTGGCGCTGTTGAGCGAGGGCCCTAAGTACGGCCTGCAGCTGCGTCAGGAGTTCGAGGCGCGGACGGGCGAGGTATGGCCGCTGAACGTGGGCCAGGTGTACACGACGCTGCAACGGCTGGAGCGCGACAGGCTGGTCGAGTCCGACGACATCGGGCAGGACGGCCCGCAGAAGCGCTTCCAGATCACGGCCGAGGGCCAGGAGGAGCTCGCCGGATGGCTGCGCACGCCGCCGGACCTGAGCTCACCGCCCCGCGATGAGCTGGTGATCAAGGTACTGATGGCGCTGCGGATACCTGGCGCCGACGTGCATGAAGTGATCCAGGTACACCGACGGTACGTGGTGGAGCTGATGCAGCAGTGGACGCGGATAAAGGATGACGCGGCCAAGGACGACCTGAACCTGGCGCTGGCCGTTGACGCCGAGTTGCTCCGGCTGGACTCGGTGGTCCAGTGGCTGGACGATGCGGACGGCCGCCTCGAGCGGGCCGCCGCCGACGCAATCGGCGGCGGCCCGGCGGTCGCCGCCGATGTTCCGGCTCCCGTCTCAGCGGCGCTGCCGAGCTTGCGGCGCGAGGTAGGAGTGCGGTGATGACCGCACTCGAGCTGCGGGCCGTGTCGAAGGTCTATGGCGACGGCGCCGCCGAGGTGCACGCGCTGCGCGAGGTCAGCCTGTCGGTGGAGCCCGGTGCGCTGGTGGCGGTGATGGGGCCGAGCGGGTCGGGCAAGAGCACGCTGCTGACCATCGCCGGCAGCCTGGAACAGCCAACCAGCGGCGAGGTGCTGGTCGGCGGGCAGCCGCTGTCGAAGATGTCCCGCAACGCGAAGGCGCGGCTGCGCCGCCGGTCGATCGGCTATGTGTTCCAGGACTTCAACTTGCTGCCCGGGCTGACCGCGGCCGAGAATGTCGCCCTGCCGCTGGAGCTGGACGGCATGGGCGCCAGGACCGCGCAGGCGGCCGGCCTGGAGGCGCTCGGCCGGCTCGGCCTGGCCGACCGGGCATCGCGGTTCCCCGGCGAGCTGTCCGGCGGTGAGCGGCAGCGGGTGGCGATCGCCCGGGCCGTGGTCGGGGAGCGCCGGCTGCTGCTGGCCGACGAGCCCTCCGGCTCGCTCGATTCGATCAGCGCGGAAGAGGTAATGCGCCTGGTGCGCGCCGCGTGCGCGCGGGGCGTGACCGGGGTCATGGTGACTCACGATGCGCAGCTGGCCTCGTGGGCCGACCGAGTGATCTTCCTGCGGGACGGCCGGGTGGCCGACCAGACCTCGCCGCCACCGGGCCCGGAGTCACTCCTGGCTCCCAGCCAGTAGTGATGGCCAGGTGCCGCGCGAACGGCGCGGTCGCCAGGCTGAGCCGAAGCTGCCGCCAGGCTCCGGCTGGAGCGGCCAGGCTGGGCTGATGCTGTCGCCAGGCTCCGGCTGGAGCGGTCGCCGGCTGGGCTGAAGCTGTCGCCAGGCTCCGGCTGGACCGGTCGCCGGCCGGACTGGTCGCCGGCTGGGCTGAAGCTGTCGCCAGGCTCCGGCTCGAGCGGTCGCTACGGTCCGGCTGGGCCGGCGCTGGCCAGACAGTGACACGCGACCGCCGCGGCGGCGACCACATTGAGCGAATCGACGCCCGCAGCCGCGGCCGCGGCGGCCATGGGAACGCACACGGCCTCGTCGGCTTCATGCCGCCAGCGGGCAGACAGGCCGTCGCCCTCGGTGCCGAGCATCAGCGCGACCCGCTCCCCCGCCGCTACCCTGCCGATCGGCACGGCGGACTGATCCGGTGTCAGGGCGAGCAACCGGAAACCGGCCTCGCGCAGCTCCGCCAGGCCGCCGAACCAGTCGGTCATCCGGGCGTACGGGACAGCGAACACGGCGCCCATGGACACCCTGACCGCCCGCCGGTAGAGCGGGTCGGCGCACCGAGGCGCGAGGACGACGCCATCCATGCCGAACGCGGCCGCGCACCGGAAGATGGCGCCCACGTTCGTGTGGTTGACGATGTCCTCGAGCACCACGATGCGGCGGGCGCCCGCCAGCACGTCGCTGACCCCGCAGGACGGGAGCCTGGCCATCGAAGCCAGCACGCCGCGGTGCACGTCGAACCCGGTCAGCTGCTCGGCCACCGGGGCCGGAACGACGTAGGCGGGGGATGCACAGGCGCCGAGCAGGTCAGCCAGGCCGGCCAGGCGGCGTTCGGTGATCAGCAGTGATCTTGGCGGATAGCCCGCGGCGAGCGCGCGGCGGATGACCTTCTCACCCTCCGCGATGAACAGTCCGTGCGCGCATTCGATGCTCTTGCGCAGCCTGACGTCGGTGAGGCGGACGTAGTCGGCCAGCCGCGGATCCTCGGCGTCGCGCACCCCGACGATGGTTGCCACGCGCCCAGTGTCCCGTATCGGCGCACGGGCCTGGCCGACCGGATGTCAGCTCAGCAGCAGCAGCCGGACGGCCACGGCTCGCAGGGGCGGCGGGGGTCGTCGCGGAGCAGGGACCCGATCCATCCGTCCTGCGCGCCCCCGGGCATCGGGCAGATCCGTCGCACCGTGCCCTCGACCCGGAAGCCACAGCGCCATGCCACCCGGCGGGAGGGCCAGTTGGCGACGACTGCGCGCCAGTGCATGACCTCGATACCGTCCTCGGCGAAGGCGTGGTCGAGGACGAGATTCAGCGCCCGCGCCATGAGGCCGCGTCCGCGTGCCGCCGGATGCAGGCCGTACCCCACCTCGGCCGTACCCGCGCCGGCCGGGCGGTAGTAGATGGAGCCCGCGAAGGGCCCCGGAGCCTCGCCCAGGCCGATCGCCCAGGATCGTGCCGAGGTCGGCGACGACTCGTCCCACTCCCGGCGGATGAGTTCCAGGAAGTCCTGCGCCTGCCGCGGCCCGTAGGGCCGGGGCACGGTTGTGAACCGCAGGCTCACCGGATCCGTGCACTGCTCGATGATGCCGGCGGCGTCCTGCGCGCGGTGCGGGCGCAGCGTCACCGTACCGTCGGACAAGACCGGCACGTCGCCGGGGAATCGCGCGGGCACCAGCCCAGGAAAGCGCGCCGAATGCTGGTCCGGCAACCCGATTCGGGGCCACCCGCGGGAAGATCGCGCTCCCGGAGCCCGAAAAAATCGCCCAGAAAAACATCCGCATCCATGTGAACCGCCCGGGTTTGCCAGGCGTCCTCAACATGTGAGGCCCGGCGAGAGCGGGGCGCCGGGCCTCATGACCAGCGTGTCGGGGGACAAACGTGAGGTCCGGCGAGAGCGGGGCGCCGGGCCTCATGACAACAGATGCGGGGGAAAGACGTGAGGCCTGGCGACAGCGGGGCGCCGGGCCTCATGACAAGTGTGGTCGGGGGATAGACGTGAGGCCTGGCGACAGCGGGGCGCCGGGCCTCATGACAAGTGTGGTCGGGGGATAGACGTGAGGCCTGGCGACAGCGGGGCGCCGGGCCTCATGACAAGTGTGGTCGGGGGATAGACGTGGGGCCTGGCGAGAGCGGGGCGCCGGGCTCCACGCACAGCCAGCGGGGGCACAGTGAGGCCCGGCGAGCGGGGCGCCGGGCCTCACGAGTACTGTGCTGATCCGGCCGGTCCGCGTCAAGCGGATTCGCGTGAAGCGATCCGCGCGCGGTGAAGATCACAGCGGTGCCGAGTCGAGCAGCCGGTGCGCGCGCTGGATCAGTACCGGGACCGCCTTTCCGTCCCGGTCGAATCCTTCTCCTACCGTCTTGTTCTGCAGGAACCTGGCGTTGATCCCCTCGAGCACGACCGCCAGCTTGAAGCAGCCGAAGGCCATGTAGTACCCGATCCCGGACAGGTCGCGCCCGGTCAGCGCCGCGTAGCGGGCCGCGAACTCCGCCCTGGTCATGAAGCCGGGGCCGGAGGTGGCGGTCGCGCCCACCTGGACGTCAGCCCATTCAGTGTCTTCCGGGTCCGCCCAGTAGACCAGTGTCAGGGCGAGATCGGCGAGCGGATCGCCCAGTGTCGCCATCTCCCAGTCGACCACGGCGGCGATCCGCGGCTCCGGATCCGCGGCAAGCAGCACGTTGTCCAGCCGGAAGTCGCCGTGCACCAGCGTTCCCTCGCCGCCGTCCGGCAGCCCGGCTTCGAGCCTGGCTACCAGTTGCTCGTAGCCGGGCACCTCGCGGGACACCGACAGCTCCCACTGCCGCTGCCAGCGGGTGAGCTGTCGCCGCAGGTACCCGTCGGGCCGGCCGAAATCACCGAGACCCACCGCCGCCACGTCCACCTGGTGGATCGCGGCCAGCATCTCGGCCAGCCGCTCCGATATCAGCCAGGCCCGGTCGGGGCTGATCGCGGCCGCCTGCTCCATGGTCCGCACCACCGCGCCGTCCACGTACTCCATCACGTAGAACGGCGCGCCGATGATCTCGGCGTCGGAGCAGAACGCGACCGGCCTGGCCACCGGGATGGTCGTGCCGTGCAGCGCGGAGATCAGCCGGTACTCCCTGGTCATGTCGTGGGCGGTGGGCAGCACGTGACCGAGCGGAGGACGGCGCAGCACGAGCCGGGCCGGGCCGGAGGGAGCCGGGAACTCCAGTCGGTAAGTCAGGTTGGACCGGCCGCCCGCGATCAGGTGCACCGACGGCGGGCGGGCGGCCGCGGGAACGCCGTTGCCGGCCAGCCACCGGGCGAGCCGGGCAACGCTCTCGATTCCTGGGACCGTGCCGTCAGCCGTCATGGCTCTCCTCGCGTTACCCGCAGGTGACCCCGCCCTGGCCTGCACATGCCACTGGCCGGGGCTGCGTCACTCAACCAACCATGAATACCAGTTTCCCGGCAATAACTCGGACCGGGGCTATGGACTAATGCGCTGCCCTGACGTAGGCAGAGTGGGAGGGATTGCGGGTCTAAGGTCTAGACCGCTGCGAGGGAGTGCTGTGGCAGACGCTTGGATGCGGGGTGCGAGTTACGTACGGGCGGGGGCTGACGGCGGTCAGATGAAGGGCGGTGCTCCCCGGGCGGTCTGGCTGACCTTAGGCACGGATCCGCAGCTCATCTCGGCGCGCTCGGCGGCCGAGCGCCTCATCCAGCTCGGCCGTCCGTGCCATCTCGTCTGGAACCCGCTGACCGGGCATACCGTGCAGGCGATCCCCATCGTCCGGGCCGGCCTCGCGCTCGGCGTGGCCGACGATATCGACCATGAGGGAGCCGCGGCGGGGGCGGCCGACGCGTACCCGACCGGCCCGCTGGCCGCGCAGCCGAACGACGGCGCAGCCGACGTCCACACCGAGGGACGGCTGTGCGTCCAGGTGGGCGTGGTCGGCTTCGGCTGGCAGCCGTTCACCGCGGGCCCGATGGCGGGCGCCAGCGCGATCCTGGAGTGGCTCGACTCGTGGCAGATCCCGCGGCGCTGGCCCGCCGGATGTCCCGTACCGTTCAGCTACGCGCACACCACCGTGCGCAGCCGCAGGCTATGGGCACGCGGCGGCCACTTCGGCGCCTCCCAGGTGCCGTGCTGCCTGGCCGCGGGGCCCGGCGCCATTGACGTGGAGCGGTTGACCGGCGTGCCCGCGCGGCCGGCCGCCGACGTCCCGCTGCCGCTGCCAGCCACGCTGCGCAACAGGGGCGCACACGCGGAGGACGAGCCGGCCGGCGCCCTGGCCAGCGTGGGCTGACGCCGCTGGCGATCAGCACGCGGGACGTTCGGTCAGGACGTCGCGCAGTACCGCGGCGGCCGCCGCCACCTGGCCGAGGGACAGCCCGCCGTAGCCGAGTACCAGGCCCTGCGCGGTCGGCGGGCCGGCGAAGTAGCGCCGCAGCGTATGTACCACCACACCGCGCTCGCGGGTGGCCGCCGTCACGGCGTCCTCGCGGCCGCCGCGCAGTTCCAGCACCACGTGCAGGCCCGCCGTGTCGCCGCGGAGCGTGGCCGGCACGGCGGGATCACCCAGCGCGGACACGATCGCGTCCCGGCGCCGCGCATACTCCCGGCGCATCCGCCTGACATGCCGGTCCAGGTCGCCGCTCTCGATCATCGCGAGCAGGGCGAGCTGGGCCGCCTCGCCGGTCCGGTCCCCCAGGTTCTCCCGGGTGCCCGCCAGCCGGGTGATCAGGTCGGGCCTGGCCACCAGCCAGCCCACCCCGAGCGCGGGGGTCAGCAGCTTCGCCGTCGTGCCGAGGTAAGCCACCACGTCTGGGTCCAGGCCGTACAGCGCGGGCAGCGGCGCCACGTCGTAGCGGAACTCGCTGTCGTAGTCGTCCTCGACCACCAGCGCCCCGGCGGCGCGCGCCCAGCCCGCGAGTGCCTGCCGGCGCGGCACCGGCAGCCGCCCGCCGAGCGGGTACTGGTGAGCGGGCGTCGTGTACACCAGGCGCAGGTCGCCGGGCAGGCGGTCGACGACCAGGCCGTCGGAGTCCACCGGGCAGGGCACCACCCGCGCGCCTCGTGCCGCGAGGATGGCTCGTCCCACCGGATACCCCGGTTCTTCCAGCCCGGCCCGCTCGCCGGGCCGCAGCAGCGCCGCGGCAAGCAGCGACAAGCCGCCGGCCACGCCGCGGGTGATGAGGATGTGATCGGGCGTGCAGCCGAGCCCGCGCGTCCGGCGCAGGTACCCACAGAGCGCCTCGCGCAGCGACCGCAGGCCGCGCGGGTCCGGCCACCGGGACGGCGGCACGTCGCCCGCGCGCCGCCAGGCCCGCCGCCAAGCGGCCTGGTCTATGCCGTCCACCCAGGGGATCCCGGGCCGCATGTCGATCAGCGCGGGCGCCTCGCTGCGGTCATCCGATCCGGCCTCGTCCGGGAGCGCTGACCGCTCCGCCCGGTTCAGCGCCGCTGACCATCCCGCCCCAGCCGGCTCTGCTGACCGGCCCGCCCGGTTCAGCGCCGCTGACCATCCCGCCCCGGCCGGGTCTGCTGACCCCCCCGCGCCAGTCGGCGCCGCTGACTGCCCCGCGCGGGCCGGCGCTGCTGACTGCCCCGCCCCGGCCGGCGCCGCTGAACGCCCCGCCCCGGCCGGCGGTGCTGACCGGCCCGGCCCGGTCAGCGCTGCTGACCGCCCTGGATGGGCCGGCGGCCCCGACGGCGCCGGCTGGCTCAGCGTCGCAAAGGGCCCCTCCCGGGCGAGCGCCGCCGGCTGGCCGGCTGCGCCTTGCGCGACGTACGTGCCCGAGCCGTGCCGCCCCTCCAGCCAGCCCTCGGCGAAGAGCTGCAGGTAGGCGTTGGTCACCACGGTGCGGCTGACGCCCAGCGAGGCGGCCAGCGCCCGGGAGGACGGCAGCCGCTCGCCTGCCCGCAGCCGACTGCCCGCGACGGCCGCGCGCAGCTGCCCGGTAATCTGGGCGACCATCGGAACGGATTCCGCCGCGGTCGAGGACGAGCGGCGGCTCCACGGTCATCCGCGGCAAAGTGGTCACCCATTTCCAGCTTGAAGTGGTTCTTGCAGTCAGTCCACTTACACCCTACCGTCGAGGATCATGAGCATTCAGATTCCGCTATCAGCCACCCCGCGGACCGAGCTCCGCCGCCTGGCCGAGCGCGGCCGGACCGAACGGGCGGACCTGTACCGCGTGCTCGACGCCGGGTTCATCTGCCACCTCGGCATCATCTGCGACGGCGAGCCGCGCGTACTGCCCACCGCCTACGGCCGGATCGACGACACCCTCTACCTGCACGGCTCGACCGCCAACCGGACCCTGCTCGCCGCGGACGGGCAGCCGGCCTGCGTGACCGTCACGCACCTGGACGGGCTGGTCTGCGCGCGCGCGGTCTTCCACCACTCGATGAACTACCGCAGCGCGATGGTGTACGGCACGGCCAGGATCGTTACGGATGAGCCCGAACGTCTGGCGGCCCTGCGGGTCATCGTGGAGAGCATGATCCCGGGCCGGTGGGACGGGTCGCGGGCTCCCACCCGCAAGGAGCTGGCGGCCACCGCGGTGCTGGCGATGCCGCTGGAGGAGGCTTCGGTCAAGATCCGCACTGGTCCCCCCGCCGACGACCCGGAGGACTACGACCTGGGCATATGGGCCGGCGTGGTGCCCGCGCGGGTGGAGTTCGGATCTCCCGAGCCCGATCCGCGGCTGCTGGCCGGAATCGGGGTCCCGGAGCACATACTCGAGCGCAGCGGCCGGCTGGCCGACCGGTAACCGTTCGGTATTCCCTATTCCTCGGTATCGCCGGTGAGGCCCTAAGCTGGGCAGATGACCGACCGGCTCGTCTGGATCGACTGCGAGATGACCGGTCTCGACCTGGGGCATGACGCCCTGATCGAGATCGCCTGCCTGGTGACCGACGGTGAGCTCAACCTGCTCGACGACGGCGTCGATGAGATCATCAAGCCGCCGCCCGAGGCGCTCGACCAGATGGCCGATGTCGTCCGCGACATGCACACCACCTCCGGGCTGCTGGACGTGCTGGAGGCGGGGATCACGCTGGCCGAGGCCCAGGAGCGGGTGCTCGACTACGTGCGCGGGCACGTGGCGTTGCCGCGCAAGGTGCCGCTGTGCGGCAACTCCATCGCCACCGACCGGGCCTTCCTCGCCCGCGACATGCCAGAGCTGGACGCGTTCCTGTACTACCGGATGGTGGACGTGTCCAGCATCAAGGAACTGGCGCGCCGCTGGTACCCGCGGACGTACTTCGCCAGCCCGCACAAGACCGGCGGGCACCGGGCGCTGGCCGACATCAAGGAGTCCGTGCGCGAATTGCAGTACTACCGGGAGACGATCTTCGTGCCGAAGCCGGGGCTGGATTCGGCGACGGCGCGGGCAATCGGGGCCCGATACGCGGGCACGTCGTCGCCGCCAGGCGGCCCGGCCAGCGACGCCGCCGCGCCGGACACAGACCCTGCCGTACCGGATACGGGCGCCGCCGCACCGGACCGCGACGCCGCCCCGTAGCCTGGCGATTCCTGTTCGGACCGGTGAGCGAGTCCCGCTATGCTTCATGGGCGTACTTGTCACCTCCCCGACGGTGACCTTGGTGGGCGTAGCTCAGTTGGTTAGAGCGCCAGGTTG
>CAVXLG010000007.1:0-90190 GCA_963762615.1 uncultured Actinomycetes bacterium
TGGTCCTGGATGTCGTGGGTTCGAATCCCATCGCTCACCCCACGTGAAACCCCCATTGACCAGCGGTTTTGTCGCCCGGGCTCTGGGGCTGGACCTGTCGTCAGGCGCTGAGTGGGGCCAGAGGGAGGTCTGGGGGTCCGGTCGGCAGCGAGCAACGCGTCCAGGAGGGCCACGGCCGAGTGAGGCTGAGCCGTGCCCGTTCACGAAGTGCGGCCTCCCGGAGCTCTTGCACCTGTCAGGCCCGGCGCCGGAGCTGCTGCAAGCGCTTGCCGATGGATGGCTGCTCTCATCTGCCTTTCCAGGTCAACCCCGGACGGGTCAGCGGTTCGACCGACCTGGGTCACCGGGTGCGAGCTTGTGCCACGTCCCTTGCTGGGGGTCGTATTCCTCTCGTTCGAACAGGAGCATGTCGTCGCCCAGCAGAATCAGTGAGTAGGGGCTAAGGCCGGTGCCGAGGACATGACCATGGTTGTGCACGTCGTCGGGCGGGACCAGGGTCGCCACATCACCGTGGTGAAGGGCGCGCTCGTCTCGAAGGGTCAGCTCGGCCCGCCCGCCTTCATGGCGGACCACGTCCCAATGCTGATGGGTCTCCACGCCGCGGACCGGGGCGATGCCGACCCAGCAACGGTGGGAGTGGGTGTAGGCCATCACGCCCTCTGGCCGGTGTACGAGCACCAGGCGTGGGCCCCGTTCGGGCCTGACCAACCAGTGCACCCCGGGTGAGTCAGCGGGGATTCTGTGCTATTAGCGGAGCGAAATACTCCTCCTCGGCGGCCAATTCCGCCAGGGCCCGTCCCACGGCGTTCATATGAGGGGCGCCGCCGGAACGCAGCTCCCCCAGCTGGGCAAGGAAGCGGCGGATGGGGTCGGGGAAAGTGCGATGTTCCGCGTTCATCGTTGTGAGTCTGTCACGCTCCGTCGAGGCCGCCGCGGGCGGCGAACTCAAGCGCGGCATCCAGGCCTCTGCCAGCCAGCGTCCAGGTGCGTGCGCTGTCCGCGGTGATTACCACGGCATCGAATTGCTCGTCCAGTGCGTGAGTGCGTCGATGTCGCTCATCTGGTATACGTGCCGGGGCGGGGTCGCGAACGTCGCGTACGGCCGCACGCGGATCACCACCCGGTGCTCCCGCTGCGCCATCTCCTTGACCTGCGGCCACCGTTCCGGCGGCACCGGCTCGCCGGCCATCAGGCCGAGCACCTGGTTCAGCACGCCGGCAGCTAGTTCCGCGTCCCGGTCCACCACCGCGTCGCCGTACACCTGGACATAGCCGACCGGCCATTTCTCGTCGAGCACGCAGACGCTGACCTTCCGGCCACCTCCCACCACCCTCGCCTTGGACCGCGCGGCCATGGTGGAGATCAGCAGCTCGTCATCGCCATTCATCACGTAGTAGACGACGGTCATCGCTGGGCCATCCACCCCGCGGTTGTAACCGAACACGCAGGTCCGGTGGCTGCGGACGAACTCGCGACGTTCTTGCTGGTCCACTGTCGCTCCCCTCGCTGTGCGCAGACTAGTGCAGCCGCCGCCGTGGCGCGGGGCTGGAGATGGGCACCCGCCCCGGCCCGGTCAAGGAAAGCATCGCCGCCTTCCAGGCCGGGTTCGTGGACCTGCTCCGCGGCTTCGCCGCCACCGTCATCGAGCAGCACGAACTGCCTCCCGGCGAGGACCCCGACCGGCTCGGCTCCTGACTGCTGGTTTCCTGCGTGTTGATCTCGTCGAGCGGGGAAGGGTAATTCCGGGACGAGGCCTGCCGGGGGCAATGACGAGGGACTCCGCGGGCGCGACGGCTCGGTTCGACCTGACAGGCTGATGTCAATGCCAATCGCCTCACGGAGGTCAGCATGCCCAGCGCGGACGTAGGCGGCAGTACCTCGACACAAATGCCCGAAGTGGGGACCATCGACATGAAGCTCGAGGTCGTGACGTTGCCCGTCTCCGATGTCGATCGGGCAAAACGCTTTTATCAGAGCCTCGGATGGCGGCTGGACGCTGACATCGTCCGCGGCGACGCCTTCCGGGTGGTCCAGCTCACCCCCGTCCACTCGGCGTGCTCCATCTCATTCGGGACGGGCCTCACCACAGGCGAGCCTGGGTCCGTTCAGCGGTTGCTGCTGGCCGTCGACGACGTTCGACGCGGCGCGCGCGGACCTAATCAGTCGCGGCGTCGAGGTCAGCGAGGTGTTCCACCTGGACGGGGGGCGTGTTCCGGGCCCGGACCCGCAAGGTCGCTCCTACCAGACGTATGCCTCGTTCAGCGATCCCGATGGCAACGGGTGGCTCCTCCAGGAGATCAAGACGCGGCTTCCGGGCCGGGAGTGGAAGGACTGACGATGGACATCGCCTCCCTGGCCGGCCTGCTCCAGGAAACAGCCGAGCATCACGACCCTTACGAGAAGACCCACGCCCCGCATAACTGGTGGGACTGGTATGCCGCTTACCTGGACGCGCGCGAGCGCGGGAGCACGCCGGACGATGCGTCGCAGGCTGCGGGCCGTTACATGGCGCAAGTCCTGCACATAGCAGCCCTGTAAGTTCGCCGCGGCCCGGTCTGCATGCGCGAACGGCAGGGCTTGCGGTAACGCCGCCGCGGCCCGGTCTCCATGCGCGAACGGCAGGGCTTGCGGTAACGCCGCCGCGGCCCGGCTTGCCGTCACGGCCGGCCGGCGCCGGGCACCTCGACCGGCAGGGCAAGGATCTCCCCGGTGCGCGGCCCGGTGGCCAGGCGTTCGAGGTTGGCGGGGGCGCCGTCGGCCTTGTGCCACTCGGCGGTGCAGATAAACAGGGTCCGCCGGCCCGGGCCGCCGAGCATCAGCGCGAACGGCGCCCGGTTCTCCGCCAGCTCGACGCGTTGCAGGACCTTGCCCCCCTCGGCGACGCGGGCGACGGAGAACCCGCCCGTGGACACCCACACCGCGCCTTCGGCGTCCATGCAGATGCCGTCCGGCCCCAGCCCGTCGGCGAACACCCGCCGCCCCGACAGCCCGCCATCGCCGTCGATGCCGAACGCGGTGAGCCGGCCCGCGAACGACTCAGCGATGATCAGCGTCCGGCCGTCCGGGGCGATGACCATGCCGTTGGGGAACTGGATGTCGCCGGCGACCTGGCGCAGCCGCCCGTCCGGCGTGACGAGCTTGATGTAGCCAGGCTTGGGCGGCGCGCCGGCGGCGAAGTCGAAGTCCGCGCCGTTGACGTAGGCGTTGCCGCGCGCGTCCACGACGATCTCGTTCGCCCGCTGCCCGGCGTGGACGGCCATCGACCCGTCAGGCTCCTGGCGCCGGACCTGGTCGCCCGTGGTCAGTAGCCTGCCGTCGGGCAGCCAGTCAATGGAGTACCCCATCGAGTGACTGGCCGGGTCGCGGGTGAGCATGACCTCAGCCGTGCCGTCCATGTCAACCGCCATGACCTGCCGGTCAATCCAGTTGCAGAACCACAGCCGCCCCTGGTGCCACCGTGGCGACTCAGGGATCCCCAGGCCGCCGAGCAGAACCGCCCATTCAGGCATGACGCTCCTCCTGTCTGCGGCCGCGCGGTCTGCGCGGCCGTCTACCCGCTACACGAACGGCCGCGAGCCCGATCGACAGGACGCCGCGCGTCACCGGCCCCGGACACGGAGCGGCGCTCGCCTGTGCGGCCACGATGCGCCGCCGAACGAGCTGCAAGTCGGGTGATACGGGTCAGCTCGCTGTGTCGGGCGGGAACTCCACCGGGTACGGCTGGCCGGAGTCGGCGGAGCCGCTGACGTCCCGCCATTTGCGGTCCTCGCCGAGGAGTCGCTCGTCGAGCCGGATCGAGGCCTCGGCCGCGAGCACGCCGAGCGGCAGGTGGTAGGGGATGTCGCGGCGCTTCGCGACCCTGACGAGGATCTCGGCCGCCCGAACGGGATCGCCTGCCGGACCGTCGGGATTGTGCCGCACGCGCGTGTTCATGGCGCCGACCGTTGCGGCGTACGCCTCGGGGATGTCGCGGACGATCATAGAAGATCCGGCCCAGTCCGTTTTGAAGCCGCTCGGCTCGACGACGATCACCTTGACGCCGAACGGCGCGGTCTCGGCCTGGAGCACGCGGCTGAAGCCATCGATGGCGAACTTGGCAGCCTGGTACGAGGCGATGCCGGGCGATCCGCCGACGCGTCCGCCGGTTGACGAGAACTGCATGACAAGTCCGCCCGCCTGCTCGCGGAGCACCGGAATCGCCGCCTTCGAGACGTTGTAGACCCCCCAGAAGTTGGTCTCGAACTGTGCGCGGAAGTCTTGGTCCTCGGTGGTCTCGATCGGTGACACGTTCGCGTAGCCGGCGTTGTTGACGATCACGTCGAGCCTGCCGAAGTGATCGCGGGCCTCGGCGATCGCCGAGCGAGCGGCCGCCGCATCGGTGACGTCGAGGGCGATCGGGCGGATGCGATCACCGTGCTCGGCAACCAGGCCGGTGAGTTGCTCCGGCCGGCGGGCGGTGGCGGCTACGAGGTCGCCGGCCTCCAGTGCGGCGCGGACAAGCGCGCAGCCGAAGCCGCGCGAGGACCCTGTGACGAACCAGACCTGCTGCATGCGACCCAGTAAACCCGGGCCGGTCAGGGCGCCGGCATCCGGGCCACGATCGCCCGGCCTCGGAAGCTGCCGGAGATCTCGGCGACGGACCGCGGTACGTAGTCGAGGTAGTGCAGGCGAACCGCGGCCGAGGCTCCGCCGGGCCCGCCGACGGTCAGCCGGGCGCGCAGCTGCCCGGTCACCCGGTCCCAGCTCACGCGGCCGGTGACCGTCGTGTCGGCGGTCCATCTGACCCCGCGGAGCGTGATCATGGTCGAGCTCGGTGCGCCGGAATACCGGTAGGTGCCACCGCGCAGCCCCCAGCCCTCGGTCCCGTTGCCGTAGTACCAGCGCCACTCCGCGTCGCCGACCGCGGCCGCCCCGGCGGCAGCGAGCTGGCGCGCGAGCCGCCCGGCCTGGTTGCCCGCGGCCGCCGCGGCGGGGGTCACACCCGCCAGCCGGCCGGGGAAGCTGCCGACCACGCGGATCTCCGGGGTCCGCTTCGCGCACGACGCGTTGAGATGCCACAGCCGGGCGGGCGCGGCGACGAACGACCGCACCAGGCCCTGGGCGCAGCCGAAGGTGTCGTCGAGCGCGTTGACGTGCGTGTCGTTGCGGATCAGGATCCACCGCGCCGACCGGCCCATGTCGCGGGCCGCGCGCCGGCCCTGGGCGGGCGTGGTCAGCGAGTCCAGGTCGCCGGACAGGACGAGCACGGGCAGCCGCCTGGGCGCGTACGGCGGCGCGGTGGTCACCGGCGGGTCGCGGTACTGCGGCGCCGGCCAGTCCAGGCAGGCGTCGAACTCCTCGTCCGGCTCGGTCACCCATTGCCGCACGGTGAACGGGGCGAACAGCCGCTTCGGCAGGGCCGATAGCGCCGCGGCGTAGGCCGCCTTCCGCTGCCGCGGGCTGGCCCGGTAGCTGAACGGCTGCGGGTAATCCAGGCACGTGGTCGCCTGGTAGGAGCCGTCGTTGAACTGGTCGGCCGGACCCGAGTTGCCGGTGTAGATGTCGGTGGCCGCCAGCCGCAGCAGCGGAACGGGGTCATCCGCGCCGAGCAGCGCCCGGGCCGCGGGATCGAGCTCGCGGTACACGATGTTGTCCGTGCCGGCGTTGTTGACCAGCTCGATCAGCTGGTCGACGCCGACCCGCTCGGTGACGACCCGGCCGTAGGCAGTCCTGGTCCGGCCGGTGACCGGATGAGCTCGCAGGAAGCCGGCCAGCCGGACGATCCGCGCCCAGGACGAGCCGGGCGCCGCGGCGTGGCAGGCGACGCTGCGCAGGCAGGCGAGCGGGAAGGCGCGCCGGGCGGTCCTGATCGTGCTCCGGTACCACGGGTCGTGCTGGGTCACCGGGTAAGCCGAATCCAGCGTGACCGACCGCAGCATCCTGGCGTAGCGGGCGGTGAAGACCTGGCTGAAGTACGTGCCGTAGGAGTCGCCGTACAGGTCAATCCGGCCCGTCTGCAGCCTGCGCAGCAGCAGCGCGACGTCCCGCGCGGCATCGGCCGTCGTGTACAGGTCGCTCGCCTGAACGTACCCGCCGCCGCCCTTCAGCCGGCGGGTGTGGTTGAGCTGCCTGCCGCACTTGCCGGTGTCGGCGGTGTAGGCCGCGATGCTGTCGGCCTGCGTCCAGCCCTGCAGGGCCCGGCAGGTGAACGAGGAGGAATTCCCGGTGCCGCGCAGGTTGACCAGCAGCAGGTTGCGCCGGCCGAGCAGCGGGCGGAACAGCGTCCGGTACTGGCCGGCGTAGTCGGTGGTCGCGTAGCCGGGACCGCCCTGCACGGCGAGGATCGTCCCGGCCGCCCGGCCGCTGGTCGCCGGGTACCACTGGAAGCCCAGCTTGATCGTGCCGGCCGCGCCGGGGTCGCGCCCTACGTACTGGTAGGGCACGTTGATCCGGGTGCACCAGGCCAGCGGGGACGAGGCGCACGGCGGGATGGTGACCGAGCCGACCCGGATCGGATGGCGCTTGACCGTCACCGTCGCCGGCCGGGCCGGGCCGGCGGCCAGGACCTGGCCGGCCTGGGCCTGGCCGGCCGCGGCCAGCGGCAGGACGGCCGCGGCCAGCGGCAGGACGGCGGCGGCCACGGCCACGGTCCCCCGCATCCAGGGCAGGCGTCGCGATACCGGCATGGCGCTTCATGGTCGGGCTGTTGCGGCCCGCTGTCAAGACCGGACCGCGCGGACGCGCTGTCCGGCCCGGGCGGCTCAGCTCACCGCGTCCACGATGAAGGCGAGCACCTCGGCCTCATAGCGCAGGCTGTCGTAGCGGCCCGCCGGGCCGGTGTGCGCCCCGGCGCCCAGCTCGGCCCGGAACAGCAGCCGCATGCCTGCGGTGTCGGTGGCCCGGAGCCGGGCCGCCCACTTGGCCGGCTCGTGCACCAGCACCCGCGGATCGTGCAGGCTCCCGGTGACCAGCAGGTCGGGCCGCGGGCCGGCCGGGACGTTGTCGTACGGGCTGTAGGACGCCAGGTAGGCGCGGGCGCCGGGATCGCGGGGATCGCCCCACTCGTCCCACTCGTTGATGGTGAGCGGGATGGCGGGGTCCAGCATGCTGGTCACGCAGTCCACGAAGGGCACCTCAGCTACTACCGCCCGCCACCGTCGCGGCTGCATCGAGAAGACAGCGCCGGCCAGCAGCCCGCCTGCCGACAGGCCGCGCGCGACGATCCGGCCGGGCGCGGCCCAGCCGGCGTCCGCCAGCGTGTCCGCGACGCCGATGAAGTCGGTGAAGGTATTGCGCTTGCGGTCCAGCCGCCCGTCCAGCCACCAGCCCCGGCCGCCCTCGCCGCCGCCCCGCACGTGCGCCACCGCGTAGACCAGGCCCCGGTCCAGCAGGCTGGGGGTCACGACGCTGAACGCGGGCCATTCGCACGATTCGTACGCGCCGTAGCCGTAGAGCAGGCAGGGCGGGGTGCCGTCGGGCCGCAGTCCCTTGCGGTAGGCGATGGTCACCGGGACGGCAGTCCCGTCGGCGGCGGGCGCGGTGACGCGCTCGGTGGCGTACTGCGCCGGGTCGTAACCGGGTACCTGCTGCCGCTTGCGCAGCAGCCAGCGGCCGGTGGCCAGGTCCACGTCGTGCCAGGACGGCGGGTCGATGAGCGACTCGGCGCGCACGGTCACGGCGGGCGCCCGGTAGTCCTCGTTCACCGCCAGCGCGAGCGACGCGTGCGGGCCGCCGGCCTCGATCAGCCGCTGGTCCCCGGACTGACGGTCCACGATGCGCAGCTGGGTCGCGGCCCCGCTCCGCTGCTCCACCACCAGGTACTGCCCGAACACGTCGCACGAGACCAGCCGGGTCCCGGGCGACGGCCCGATGACCTCGACCCAGCCTGCCTGGCCCGGCGCGCGGGCAGCCGCCCGGACCAGCCGGAACTCCGTCGCCCCCGCGTTGGTGACGAGGAAGAATTCCCCGCCGTCCGGGCCGTCCGCGTGGTCGGCCCGGTACTCGATGCCGGGCCTTCTCTGCTCCAGAACGGCTGGCGGCCGGCCGGTCGCGCCGGCCGGGATCACCAGGGTCTCGGTGCTGTCCCTCGATGCCGTCTCGATCAGCAGGTACGCGCCGCTGCGGGTCGCCCGCACGGTGAGCTCGAAGCGCCGGTCGTCCTCACCGAACACCAGGGCGTCCTGGCCGGGGTCGGTACCCAGCAGGTGCCGGCGCACCTCGTGCGGGCGGTACTGGGCATCGGTGACGACGTAGAGCAGTGACCGTGAGTCGGCCGCCCAGGCCAGCCCGTAATAGGTGCTCTCGATCCGCTCTTCCAGATCCGCGCCGCTGGCCAGATCGCGGATGCGCAGCTGGTAGAGCTCGTCTCCGTCGAAGTCGACGGAGTAGGCGAGCAGCCGCCCGTCCGGGCTGACCTCGCGGACGCCGAGGGCGACGTAGCCGCCCGCGCAGGCCGGGTCCTCCAGCAGGAGGTTCTCGTCGAGCAGCACCCGGGCCGGAGTTCCGCCGTCGCCGGCCCGGCAGAACTGCCCGAATTCGCGACCGGGCACGGTCCTGGTGAAGTAGGAGTGTCCGCCGCGGCGCCAGCTGACCGACTCCTCGGCCGGGATCACCCGCGCGGTCAGCTCGCCCGCGAGCTCTTCCCGCAGCCCCCGCACCGATTCCTGCCACCGGTCGTAGTAGGCGCGCTCGGCCGCCAGGTATGCGCGCATGGCGGGCAGGTCATGGTCGCGCATCCACGCGTACGGATCGTCGTTGCCCGGGCCGGCCTGCCCGGCAGCGGCCAGGAACGCGGGAGCTTCCGGGGCTGTGCCAAGATCGGTGTCGCGCGGCATGCTGCGATGGTAGCCGCGGACCGATCAGGGGGGAGCCCGTGAGCCTGCCGGTGCCGGTGGTGTGGAGCGAGGAGTGCCTGCGGCACGAGGCCGGCGAGGTGTGGCTGGGCCTGCGGGAGCCGGGCACCGAGGTGCCGGCCCGGGCGCTGGCGCTGCGGGATGCGCTGGCCGCGGCGGGCGCTCCGGTGCTGGCTGCGCGGCGGCATGACGATGCGGCGCTGCGGGCCGTGCACGATCCGCTGCTGCTTGATCACCTGGCCGGGATCTGGCGGGACTGGGAGGCGGCCGGGCTGCCCGGGCGGTACGGCCGGGACCGTGTCGTTCCCTACCTGTTCCCCACGCCAGGCATGCTGGCCGGCCTGCCGATGCGCTCGCCTGCCGCCGTGCACGGGCGGGCCGGCCGGTTCTGCTACGACACGATGACGCTGGTCGGCCCGGGCAGCTGGGAGGCGATCAGGGGAGCCGTCGACGCCGCGCTGACCGCCGCCGATCTGGTCAGCTCGGGTGCGCCCCTCGCTTACGCGCTGTGCCGGCCTCCCGGGCACCACGCCACCGCCGGCGCCTACGGCGGTTCCTGCTACCTCAACAACGCCGCGGTCGCCGCCGAGGCGCTGCGCGCCGCCGGGGCCCGGCAGGTCGCGGTGATCGACATCGACGCGCACCACGGCAACGGCACCCAGATGATCTTCTACGACCGGGCCGACGTCTGGTACGGCTCGCTGCACGTCAACCCAGGCGCGGGCTGGTTCCCGCACTACGCCGGCTACGCCAGCGAACGCGGCCGGGGCGCGGGCCAGGGCAGCAACCGCAACCTGCCGCTGGCGCCCGGCACCGCGGACGAAGGGTGGCTCGCCGCGCTGGACATCCTGTGCGCGGAGGCGCACGCCGCGGGCGCCGATGCCGTCGTGGTGTCGCTCGGGCTGGACGCGGCGGCCGCCGACCCGGAGAGCCCGCTGCTGGTGTCCGAGGCCGGCTACCGCGCGGCGGGCCGCCGGATCGCCGCCCTGGCGCCGACCGTCCTGGTCCAGGAGGGCGGATATGACCTTCGGTCGCTGGGCGCCCTGGCCGTCGCGACGCTCGAGGGAGCCGCCGCGGGCGCGCGCGGATAGCCGGAGCTGCCGGGCCTGAGCTTGAGATTTAAGGTGCCTGACGTGCCATGACACGGATTGCCGGTTCTTGCGGTGGTATGCCCGGCGTGTCGCCGGACGTGGATACGGCCTTTGCCTGATCATGTGGTCTCGCCAGAGAAACATGATCGACAGCAAAGGCCGTGATGGACAGTCTGCCGCAGGATCCTGGTCGCGTCGAGCAGCTTGCCCGCCTGGCGGGGTTCCGCCGTGAGCTGCATGAGTGCTTCACCGCGCGGGCGGACGCGCTGTTCGAGCTGTGCGACGCGGTGCTGTGCGCGCAGGGGCCGGTGCGCTCGGCGGCGGAGCTGTCGCTGGAGCCGGAGTTCCGCCGCGGGCACGGATCGGTGTATGACGCCCTGGCAGGGGGCCAGATAGATGCCGGGAGGCTGCGGCGGCTGCAGGTGGCAGCGATGACGCCGGCGGCTGAGGGTGATCCGCTGATGTTCGGGATCGACGTGACGCCGCTGGCCCGCCCGGACGCGGTGTTCGCCGATGAGCTGGTGATGGTGCAGGTGCGGGGTGCTGGCGGGGACCGGTACCTGCCGGGCTGGCCGCTGAGCGTGCTGGTGGGCGTGGGGTGGGGGTCCTCCTCGTGGGTGGATGCGATCGAGGCCAGGCGGCTGCGCCCGGGAGAGGACCATGTCGATGCCACCGTCGCGCAGGTTACCGATCTGCTCGGCGACCTGGCCGCCACCGGCCGGCGGCGGCCGGCTGACCCGCCGCCGCTGGTGATGCTGGATGCCGGGTACCCGGCCACGGACCTGTCGCATGCCCTGGCCGGCCTGCCGGTTCAGCTGCTGGTGCGGCTGCGGTCCGACCGGGTGTTCTACGCTCCCGGCGGCCGGCGCGCGGACGGGAAGCCGGGCCGGCCCCGCCGGCACGGGCAGCGGTTCGCGCTGGCTGAGGCGGGCACCCATCACGCCCCCGATATCGAGCTGGCCGGCCAGTCGCGGCGGTACGGGAAGGTGCGGGTGCGGGCCTGGAAGGGCCTGCACCAGGCCCTGGAGCGCAGCGGCCGGTGGTCCGGCTTCCCCCAGTGCCAGGAACTGCCGGTCGTGCCCGGCACGGTCATCCAGGTCAGCGTGGAACGCCTGCCCGGCGGCCGCGCGCCGCACAAAGACCTGTGGCTATGGCACCACGGGCCGGCCGAAGCCGACGCAGGCCTGACGGACCTGCTGTGGAAGGCCTACCTCCGCCGGTTCGATCAAGAGCATTTCCACCGGTTCGGCAAGGTATACCTGGGCCTGGCCGCCGCCCGCCTGGCCTCGGCCGCGGCCACCGGCAGGTGGACCGCCCTGATCATCGCCGCCTATACCCAGCTGCGGCTGGCCTCAGCCCTCGTCGATGACTTGCGCCGGCCCTGGCACAACAAGCCCGCACCGGGGCAGGTACTCAGCCCCTACCGGGTCCGGCTCGGATTCCGCCGTCTCCGCACCCACCTGGGCACCCCGGCCAGGGCGGCGAAACCCACCCGGCCTGGTCCCGGCCGCCCCGCAGGATCCAGGAACCGGCCCAAGCCCCGGCCGCCGGTCTACCGCAAAACGGACACCAAGCACACCACCGCCCGCGCCCCAGTCAAGCAAGATCCTTAAATCTCAAGCTGAGAGCGCCCGGCAATAGGGCGTTGGATCAGGGAGCGGCGTCGAGGCAATCCCTGGCAAGGCCGAGGAGGGAGTCAGCCTGGATTTGGCTGGCGACCGACGAGAACGCCGCCAGGGGCAGCCTGGGCGCCGCGAGCCCGGCAGTCCTATTACCGGGCGCTCTAACCTTGAGATTTAAGGTGCCTGACGTGCCATGACACGGATTGCCGGTTCTTGCGGTGGTATGCCCGGCGTGTCGCCGGACGTGGATACGGCCTTTGCCTGATCATGTGGTCTCGCCAGAGAAACATGATCGACAGCAAAGGCCGTGATGGACAGTCTGCCGCAGGATCCTGGTCGCGTCGAGCAGCTTGCCCGCCTGGCGGGGTTCCGCCGTGAGCTGCATGAGTGCTTCACCGCGCGGGCGGACGCGCTGTTCGAGCTGTGCGACGCGGTGCTGTGCGCGCAGGGGCCGGTGCGCTCGGCGGCGGAGCTGTCGCTGGAGCCGGAGTTCCGCCGCGGGCACGGATCGGTGTATGACGCCCTGGCAGGGGGCCAGATAGATGCCGGGAGGCTGCGGCGGCTGCAGGTGGCAGCGATGACGCCGGCGGCTGAGGGTGATCCGCTGATGTTCGGGATCGACGTGACGCCGCTGGCCCGCCCGGACGCGGTGTTCGCCGATGAGCTGGTGATGGTGCAGGTGCGGGGTGCTGGCGGGGACCGGTACCTGCCGGGCTGGCCGCTGAGCGTGCTGGTGGGCGTGGGGTGGGGGTCCTCCTCGTGGGTGGATGCGATCGAGGCCAGGCGGCTGCGCCCGGGAGAGGACCATGTCGATGCCACCGTCGCGCAGGTTACCGATCTGCTCGGCGACCTGGCCGCCACCGGCCGGCGGCGGCCGGCTGACCCGCCGCCGCTGGTGATGCTGGATGCCGGGTACCCGGCCACGGACCTGTCGCATGCCCTGGCCGGCCTGCCGGTTCAGCTGCTGGTGCGGCTGCGGTCCGACCGGGTGTTCTACGCTCCCGGCGGCCGGCGCGCGGACGGGAAGCCGGGCCGGCCCCGCCGGCACGGGCAGCGGTTCGCGCTGGCTGAGGCGGGCACCCATCACGCCCCCGATATCGAGCTGGCCGGCCAGTCGCGGCGGTACGGGAAGGTGCGGGTGCGGGCCTGGAAGGGCCTGCACCAGGCCCTGGAGCGCAGCGGCCGGTGGTCCGGCTTCCCCCAGTGCCAGGAACTGCCGGTCGTGCCCGGCACGGTCATCCAGGTCAGCGTGGAACGCCTGCCCGGCGGCCGCGCGCCGCACAAAGACCTGTGGCTATGGCACCACGGGCCGGCCGAAGCCGACGCAGGCCTGACGGACCTGCTGTGGAAGGCCTACCTCCGCCGGTTCGATCAAGAGCATTTCCACCGGTTCGGCAAGGTATACCTGGGCCTGGCCGCCGCCCGCCTGGCCTCGGCCGCGGCCACCGGCAGGTGGACCGCCCTGATCATCGCCGCCTATACCCAGCTGCGGCTGGCCTCAGCCCTCGTCGATGACTTGCGCCGGCCCTGGCACAACAAGCCCGCACCGGGGCAGGTACTCAGCCCCTACCGGGTCCGGCTCGGATTCCGCCGTCTCCGCACCCACCTGGGCACCCCGGCCAGGGCGGCGAAACCCACCCGGCCTGGTCCCGGCCGCCCCGCAGGATCCAGGAACCGGCCCAAGCCCCGGCCGCCGGTCTACCGCAAAACGGACACCAAGCACACCACCGCCCGCGCCCCAGTCAAGCAAGATCCTTAAATCTCAAGCTAACCCTGCAGGGGGAAATGACAAGCCGCGACATGCCCGGGCCCGAACGAGCGCAGCTGCGGCTCCTGCTCGGTGCAGAGATCCTGCGCGAACGGGCACCGGGTCCGGAACCGGCAGCCGGACGGCGGGTGGACCGGACTGGGCAGCTCGCCCTTGATTCCCGCCCCCTTCCTGGCCTTGGCCAGCGCGGGGTCCGGGATCGGAATCGCCTCGATCAGCCCGGCCGTGTACGGGTGCGCCGCGCGCTGGTAGATGTCGTCGGCCGAGCCCATCTCGACCAGCTTGCCCAGGTACATGACACCGATCCGGTCGGCCATGTACTTGACGACCCCGAGGTCGTGGGAGATGACGATGTAGGTCAGGCCGTGGTCGGCCTGCAGCCGCTTCATCAGGTTGAGCACCTGGGCCCGGATGGAGACGTCAAGCGCGCTGACCGGCTCGTCGGCGACGATGACCTTCGGGCTCAGGGTGAGCGCCCGGGCCAGGCCGATCCGCTGCCGCTGTCCGCCCGAGAACTCGTGCGGGTAGCGCTCGACCGCATGCCGCGGCAGCCCGACCTCGTCGAGCAGTTCGAAGACGCGCCGGTCCTGCTGCTGGCGGGTCCCGACGTGCTGGATGGTGAGCGGCTCGCGGATGATCGATCCGACCCGCATCCTCGGGTCGAGGGAGGAGTAAGGGTCCTGGAACATCAGCTGCAGATCGCGGCGCTTCCTGCGCAGCTCACCTCCGCTGAGGGCGGAAATGTCCTGGCCGCCCAGCAGCACGGCGCCCGAGTTCGGGCGCTCGAGCGCCGTCACCACCCGCCCGATGGTGGTCTTCCCGCAGCCCGACTCGCCGACCAGGCCGAACGTCTCTCCTGCCCGGACGCTGAACGAGACATCGGACACCGCGTGCACGCTCGCGACCTTGCGCTGCAAGATCAGCCCGGCGGTCACCGGGAACTCCTTGACCAGATCGCGCACCTCGAGCAGGGACGTGCCCGCCGGTGCCGCGTCTTCGCGGTCAGGTCCGGCCGGGCGGGCGGTGACCGCCTGCGCGCGAGCATTCGTGTCGTCCGCCGCCCCCGCGCCGGCCCGTCGAACCGGATGCCAGCAGGAGAACAGGTGCTCCGGGGTCTCGCCGACCAGCGGCGGCTCCTGGCTGCGGCACTTGTCGGTGGCGCGGCTGCACCTCGGCGCGAACCGGCAGCCGTCCGGCGGGCGCGCCAAATCCGGCGGGAGCCCGCCGATGCTGAGCAGCCGCTGCGCGCTGCTGGCGTTCAGCCGGGGAATGGACGCGAGCAGGGCATGGGTATACGGGTGACGCATGCGCCGGAACAGGGTCGCGGTCTCGGCGACCTCGACCATCCGGCCGGCGTACATCACCTGGACCCGGTCCGCGTGCCCGGCGATCACCCCCATGTCGTGCGTGATCAGCAGCATCGCCATGCCCAGGCGGTCCTTGAGGTCGTGCAGCAGGGCGAGGATCTGCGCCTGGATGGTGACGTCCAGGGCGGTGGTCGGCTCGTCGGCGATCAGCAGCCTCGGCTCGCAGCTCAACGCCATCGCGATCATCACGCGCTGGCGCAGCCCGCCGGACAGCTGATGCGGGTAGTCGCCCAGCCGCTCGGCCGGCCTGGGCAGGCCGACCAGGCCGAGCACCTCGATCGCCCGGGCCGTGGCCGCGGCCTTGCTCGCCGCCGTGTGCAGCCGGACCGGCTCGGCCACCTGGTAGCCGACCGTCTTGGTGGGATCCAGCGAGGTGAGCGGGTCCTGGAAGATCATGGCGACGTCGTTGCCGCGGATCGTCCGCATCTCCTGGTCACTCAGGCCGACCAGTTCCCTGCCGTCCAGCTTGATCGAGCCGCCGACGATCGCCCCGCCCGGTGGCAGCAGCCCCATGATGGACAGGCCGGTCATCGACTTCCCGCACCCCGACTCGCCGACCAGTCCGAGCGCCTCGCCCGGCTCGATGGTGAGATCGACGTTGCCGACAGCCTGGACGACCGACTTGGTCAGCTGAATGTGCGTCGACAGATCGGTGATCTGCAGGACGGGGGGCATCCGGGCTACTCCTGGGTCGGCGGCTGGTACCGGGCAGGCCGAGACGGGACCGTGCTCACCGGCGGCGCAGCCTGACGTCTAGCGCGTCCCGCAGCGCATCGCCCAGCAGGTTGCAGGCCATCACCACCACGATGATGCAGATCCCGACCGGGTAGACCTGCCACCAGTAACCGTCTTGCAGGTAGGTGATCCCCTTGTTGAGCATGTCGCCCCAGTCGAAGGTGGGGTACTGCAGGCCGAAGCCGAGGAAGCCGAGCGTGGCGACGGCCAGGATCGCGTCCGCCACGCTGAACGTGGCGGTCACGATGATCACTCCGAGCGCGTTGGGCAGCAGGTGCCGGTTGATGAGCCGGATGCTCCCGGCTCCCGCCGCGCGGGCCGCGGAGACGAAGTCCCGCACGCGCAGCGTGAGCACTTCGCCCCGGACAAGCCGCGCCGGGACCTGCCACGTGAAGATCCCGATAATCAGGCTGAGCCCGAGAACGGTCGCACCGTAGCGAACCGCCACGATCAGCACGACGAACAGGAACGGGATCGACAGCAGGACGTCCACGATCCGCATCAGCACCCCGTCGAGCAGCCCCCCGGCCAGGCCGGACACTGCTCCCCAGATCGCGCCCCAGACCATCCCGATGAACGCGGAGAGGAAGCCGATCTCCAGCGCGGCGCGCCCGCCGATCATCAGCTCCTCGAGCACGTCGAAGCCCTGGTCGTCGGTGCCCAGCGGATGCCCGGCAGCGGGCGGCTGGTTGGTGGCGACGAGGTCGGAGGTCAGCCCGCCGTGGTAGACCAGCGGCCCGAGATAGCAGAACAGCACGAAGAAGACCAGCGCGGCGAGCCCCAGCACCGCCAGCTTGTTCTGGGCGAACTCCCGCGCAGCTAGCCGCCAGCCGCTCTGCACCGGGCCGACCGCGCCGCCCTCGGGCTCGGGTGCTAGCCCAGGCGGCGGAAGTTCCGGGGCTATGTTCGTCACGCGTCATCTCCTGGCGAAAGCAAGCGGTCAGACCAGCCGGATCCGCGGGTCGGCGACGGTCAGGGCGATATCGGCGATGAAGTTCCCCGCGATGGTCAGGGCCGCGCCGACCAGCGTGTAGGCGAGCAGGACCGGGTAGTCGGCGGTGCCCAGGCTGTCGTAGAACAGCAGCCCGAGACCGGGGAAGTTGAAGACCGCCTCGCAGACCAGGTTCCCTGCCAGCAGGGCGGGGATCGACAGGCCGATCAGGGTGATCATCGGCAGGAACGCGTTGCGGAGCAGGTGCCGCCACAGCACCAGCCGCTCCGGCAGGCCCTTGGCCCGGGCCGCCTTGATGTAGTCCTGGGCCAGCGTGTCGATCGCCGCCGACCGCATGTACCGGGAGTACCCGGCCAGCTCGAGCAGGGTCAGGCAGACGATCGGCAGGGTCATGGCGCGCCAGTCGGTGATGATCGAGATCATGGAGGTGGTCTGCGGGCCCTCATAGCTGAAGATCGGGAAGGTGATCGCGAACACCTGGATCGCGATCAGGTAGAGGAAGAAGTCCGGCATCGCGTAGGTCACGAATGCCCCGGTCGTCACCACGGCGTCGCCGACCGTGTTCCGCCGGACCGCCTGGTAGATGCCGAGCGGGATCGCGATCACCACGGACAGGAACAGCGTGACGCCGGACAGGTAGGCGCTGCGCAGCCAGCGCTCCTGGAACAGCGCGGCCACGCTCTGGTTCAGCTTGTAGGAGTAGCCGAGGTTCCCGTGCAGCAGCTGGTTGAGGTAGCGCAGGTACTGCACGATCCACGGGTCGTCGAAGCCGTGCTGCTGGTTCCACTGCGCGACGGAGAGCTTGTTCGCGTGCGGGCCCAGCACGTCGATGGCCGGCGTGGGGTAGATCACGTGCAGCATGAAGAAGATGAAGATCGAGACGCCGAGGAGCACCACGATCGCCGTCGCCGCGCGGCGGATGAGGTAAGCCGTCACACCGTATGCCTCTGCTCAGGTGACGCACCCGTGCGTCACGCGCCCGGCTAGTTGGTCAGGTACATCAGCTCCGTGTTGAGGAAGTACTGGGTCGTCGCCTCGATCGCGGCCGGCTGGCCGGACACGTTGTTCTTCCACACAGTGATGAAGTCGTAGTTGGGCTGGAACAGGCTGGGCTGCTGCTGGGTGAGGTAAGACGCCTCCGCCTTCACCGCGCTGGTGTCGTTGCTGGTGGTCGAACTCGGTGATCAGCTTGTCCGCCTGGGGGTTGCGGTAGAACCCGCCGTTGAACGAGCCGCCGGTGTTGAAGATGCCCATGGTGGTCGGGTAGTACGCGTCGGTGAAGCCGCCGTACACGGCCACCGCCCACTGGTTGATGGTCTTCGGCGAGCCGGGATCGTCGGCGACGGTGATGACGTGGTTGGACGTGCCGCTCTGCAGCGTGATGTTGATGCCGACCTTCTTCGCGTCCGACGCCCAGGCGGTCAGCTGCTGGCCGAAGATGGCCGGATCGCTGGCGTAGAGCACGTTGAACGCCAGCTTGGTGCCGGCCGGGATCCCGCTGCCGCACTCGCCGGCCCCGGTACCCGGCTTCGCGCAGGTGCTGTTGCCGCCGGGCACCACGGTCCAGCCGTGCGACTTCAGCAGGCTGGCCGCCGCGCTGTCGCTGTACGGGTACGGGTTATTCAGCGCGTTCGCGGGGGTGTACGGCGACGTGGGCACCGAGGGGATCGGCCCGTACGCGAGGCCGCCGGCGCCGTGGAAGAAGGCCTTGATGTAGCCCTCCTCGTTCTCCAGGTGCGCGAGGGCCTGCCGGACGTAGAGCTGGTTGATGATGTTGTTGAAGTCGCCGGTCTTGTCGGCGAAATTGTAGTTCGCATAAGCGAATCCCCAGCCGGGGTAACCGAAGACGTGGTACCCCGCCGCCTTGACCGCACTTAGCTGCGGCACGTCGGTCAGCGGCATGTAGCCGACGTCGATGCTCTTGGACAGGACCGCGTTGAACTCGGCGGTGTCGGAGGTGTACGGGACCGCCGACAGGGTCGGCACCTTGGCCGATTTCGGCCCGCCGTAGCTGGGGTTGGGTGCCATCGTGTAAGCCCCGGTGGTGTTGTTGAACGCGGTCAGCCGGTACGGGCCGTCCACGACCTGCCACAGCGGGTTCGTCGCGTAGGTGCCGGTGGAGCCGGATGCCTTGGCCAGGAAGTCGTAGATCTTCTTCGCGTTCGCCGGGTTGGTGAAGTCCAGGATCGGGCCGTTCGGCGAGGCCTTGGCCCAGGCGTGCACCGGTATCGGCTGGATGTAGTACAGCCCGTCGGCGGTGAACCAGGCTGGGTTGACCGGCTTGTTCAGGTGCAGCACCAAGGTCGTCGCGTTCGGGGTGCTGGCGCTGGCCACCTGGTCGGGCAGCCCGATGTGCGGGGTGTAGAGGCCCCAGTTCGACCCGCTCTCCCGCACGGCGGCCCGCACCATGTCGATGAAGAACAGCGCGTCCTTGGCGGTCACCGGCTGGCCGTCCGACCACCGGTAGCTGGTCTTCAGCCGGACCGTCACGGTCTTGTCGCCGTTGGAGTAGACCGGCGCGTAAGCCAGGCTCATGGACGGCACCAGCGTCGGCCTGACTCCGTTGCCGTACCAGTACAGCGGCCGCCACATCTCGTACTGGAAGCTGTCGGTCGTGGTCACTGTGAAGTTGGCGCCGGGCGTCACCGGGAAGATCCAGGTGGGTGCGGAGCCGGGTGACTCTGCCCAGGTAAGCGTGCCGGCGTGCGGAGTGCCGCTGGCCGCTGGCACCGCACCGAAGGCGCCGGTCGTGCTGGCGACCGAGCCGCCCGAATTGCTCTTGGAGCAGCCGGCCACGGCCAGGGCCCCGGCCACGGCGCACGCCGCCAGCGCGGTGGATCGGCGCGAGATGGTCATCGGCCGGGATCGCGGTCGTACCGCCGGCCGGCTGGTTCGCGTGCCGGACTCCTGCTTTCGTGCCTGGGCTGCGCGCCGTCGAGTCATCGCGGTCGCCTTTCTTCGTGACCGGTTTCCTTGCAGGGACTCGCAGCGGAGCGTAGCCCCTGGCTGCGGGTTTGCGCGAGCATAGGGGCAGTCGGGTAGCAACCCGGGGCGAGAATCATCACAAATTGTTATCGATGTGGGGGCTCTCGGTGCGCCGTTACTCCGCAGTGACGGGTGGGGTCAGGCACCGGATCCCGGCGCGGCCCGCGCGGTCTGTCCGGTGACGCGGTGATACAGCTCGGGCCGGCGGTCGCGGTGAACGTTGCTCAGCGGGCTGACGCCCTTGTCGAGGGCGTCCTCGAGCCTGCACTCGGCGGTGATGGTCACGGGACCGGCCGCGGCCGGGCCGGCCAGCGGCCATCCGTCGGCGTCGACGATGACCGAGCCGGAAACCCAGGCGACGCCACGCTCCTGCCCGGTCCGGTCGCATGCCGCGATGAACATCCGGTTGAGGCCCGCATCGGCCTGGACCCGCACCACCTCGGCCGGCCGTTCGCCGTCCGGGCGCGGCGCCGCCGGCCAGTTGACCGGAGCGCACAGCAGCTGCGCCCCGTCCAGCGCGGACAGCCGCACCCATTCGGGGAACTCGAGGTCGTAGCAGATCATCACCGCGATCCGGCCGAACCGGGTCGCGACCACCGGCGGAGCGGCGCTGCCGGGGGTGAACCAGAGCCGCTCCCGGTCCCACAGGTGCGCCTTGCGGTACACGCAGCGGAGCCTGCCCTCGTCCACCAGCGCGGCACTGTTGTATAGGGCGCCGCCCGCCGTCTCGCAGAACCCGCCGACGATGACGACCTCATGCTCGGCAGCCAGCCGTCGCCACAGCGCCACCGTCTCGCCGTCGGCGGGTTCCGCGCAGGCTCTGGCTTCCGGCTGGCTCTCGAAGACATAGCCGCTGGAGACCAGTTCGGGCAGCACGATCACGGCGGCGCCCTGCGCGGCGGCGCCCGCCACGGCATCGGCTGCCAGCTCGCGGTTGGCCGCAGGGTCACCCAGCACCGGAGCGAGCTGGCAGCAAGCCACGACGGTAGCGTTCACGGCATCCTCTCCTGTCATCGCGATCCTGGCGTGACCGCGGGGCCGGAGTTCCCGGCGGCCCGGCGTGTCCCGCGGCCGCAGTGCCCGGCAACCCGGCGCGGCGAGCGAACCGCAGTGCCCGGCAACCCGGCAGCCTGGCGCGCCCGGCGGCCGGAATGCGTCGTGGCCCCGGTCACCGGTTCGGGCTGGCGGACGCATCGTACCGGCCTGCCAGCGTCAGGGTCGGCATCGCGAACCCGGCGCGGAGCCCTGGCCGCTAGGGTTCGAAGGGCCCACGTCCGGCGGGCCGCCGCCAGCGGCGGGCCCGCACGCCCTGGCGTCCCGGGATAGGAGCCGCCGATGGACCTCGGCCTGCACGGCAGCCGCGCGCTGATCACCGGAGGAAGCCGGGGCATCGGCTTCGCCATCGCCGAGGCGCTGGCCGCCGAGGGGGCGGCAGTCGGGCTCGTGGCCCGTCATGCGGATGGCCTGGCCGCCGCCGCCGGGCGGCTCGCCGACAGGGGGACGCCCGTCGCCACCGCGGTGGCCGACGTCACCAGCGCGGCCGAGCTGAACCGCGCGGTCGATGACATCGCGGCCGCGCTGGGTGGCCTTGACCATCTGGTGGCCAACGCGGGCGGGACGGCCGGCGGCGGCAACCTCACCAATTCCGGTCCCGGCGACTTCACCGCGACGTTCGCGCTCAACGCAGGCCATGCCGCGGAGCTGATCCGGGCCGGGCTGAGTCACCTGCGCGCAGCCGGCGGCGGCGCGGTCGTGATCATCTCCTCGATCACCGGCATGCGCCCGGCTCCGCGTACCGCCTATGCCGCCGCCAAGGCGGCAGAGATCCAGCTAGCGGCGACCGCCGCCCAGGAACTGGCGCCGGCCGGTATCCGGGTGAATGCGGTCAGCCCCGGATCCATCTTGTTTCCCGGCGGGTCGTGGGAAGCCTTCGCCCGCGAGCAGCCCGCGGACTTCGCCGCCTTCCTGGGCACCCAGTTCCCGTTCGGCCGCCTCGGCCGCCCGCAGGAGGTCGCCGACGCGGTCGCCTTCCTGCTGTCGCAGCGGGCATCGTGGATCACGGGCGCGAACCTCGTCGTCGACGGCGGCCAGCGCTACCCGAGCGCCCGCCGTTTCGACTGAGCACCGGAAGACTCGAAATCTCGCGCGCCAAGCCGGGGTAAGGAAGGGATGTCATGTCGGTCACCGGGCCCGCGGCCAGCGCGATGCGGCAGACGATGGACGGCCAGGCCGAGGCGCTGGCGCGGATCCTGCATGATCCGGAGCCCGCCTTCGGGGTGGCCGAACGGCTGCGCGCCCGCCGGGTGCTCGCGATCGGCACCGGAACCAGCTGGCACGCGGCCAGCCAGGCAGCCGCGCTGCTGCGCGCGGCTGGGCTGGACGCCTCCGCCGCGCAGTCGGCCGACGCCGTGGTAGACGGGCCGCTGCCTGGCCAGGACGGCGCGCTGCTGGCCTTCGCCCACACCGGCACCACGGGGTACACCGCGCGGGCCATCCAGTTCGCCCGCAGGCGAGGGGCGCAGATCGTCCAGATCTCCGGGCTGGGTGCCGAGGGCGCGGACCTGACGACGGTGCAGCAGGAACGCTCGTCGGCCTACACGGCCAGCCACCTCGGGGCCGTGCTGCGGGCGACGCAGCTGGCTATAGCGCTGGGCGCGGATATCCGCGGGGTGGGCGAGGTGCCATCGGCCGTCGAGGACGCCTACCGCGCGCCGTGGGACGACCGTCCGGCCCCGCCCGCCCGGTTGATCGAGTTCATCGGCGGCGGCATCAACCAGCCGACCGCTGCCGAGGGAGCGCTGAAGATCCGCGAGACGGCCTACGTGGCCAGCGAGGGGCTGGGGGTGGAGCAGTTCCTGCACGGGCCCTCGGTCGCCCTCGGCGCCGATGACCGGCTGGTCTGCCTCGATGGCGGCGGGGGCTGGTCGGCGCGGATCGCCGAGGTGGCCTACGCCGCCGAAGAGGCCGGGGTCCCGGTCACCCGGGTGGCGCACGAGGGGCTGGGCGAGCTGCTGTCGATCTTCCCGCTGACCGTGGCCGTGCAGCGGATAGCGCTGGAGGCGGCCGAGACGCTCGGCGTCAACCCGGACAGCTTCGGGCTGGATCTGCCGGGTCACGAAGGCTGGGACCGGATCCGCTTCTGAGCACGTCCAGGCCGAACCTGGATGCAGCAGGGACCTGGGCTTACTAAAGTGATCAGGTGAAACCATTCCTGCTGCTGGCCACCCGGGCCGATGATGCCGCGGCCGACAATGAGTACGCGTCGTTCCTGTCCTTCGCCGGGCTGGGCGAAGGCGACCTGCGCCGGGTGCGGCTGGAGCAGCGAGCCCTGGGCCAGGTCGATCTGCGCGGACTGGTCCGGGATCATGCTCGGCGGCGGCCCGTTCAACTACAGCGACGCCGACGAGCTGAAGTCGCCGCTGCAGCGGAGGGTCGAGGCTGACCTGCACGGGCTGCTCGACCAGGTGGTCAGCGCGGACTTCCCGTTCCTGGGCGCCTGCTACGGCATCGGGGTGCTCGGCAGCCATCAGGGGGCGGCGGTTGACCGTCAGTACGCCGAGCCGGTCGGGTGCGTCGCCGTCACCCTCACCCCGCAGGGCCGGGCAGACCCGCTGCTGCGCGGGCTGCCCGGTACGTTCGACGCCTTCGGCGGGCACAAGGAGGCGGTCAGCCGGCTGCCCCGGCACGCCGTCCGGCTCGCCAGCTCCGCGGCCTGCCCGGTGCAGGCGTTCCGGATCGGCTCGAACGTCTATGCCACCCAGTTCCATCCCGAACTGGACGCGGACGGCTTGTGCACCCGGATCGACGTCTACAAGCACGCCGGCTACTTCGAGCCGGACCAGGCCGGCGAGCTCAAGGCGCTGGCCCGCCGCAGCAACGTCACCTATCCGCCGGCCATCCTGCGCCGGTTCGTCCAGCGCTATGCCCGCGGCGGTCCGGTCAGCGCCGACCCGGACCCGCACGCCGCCGTCTCCTCGGCCAGCCGGTAGCCCGGCGTCGTGGCCCGCGTCTAGCCTGTTCTTATGCCGATAGCGCGATCCGGGACAGACGCCGATGGCTGACGCCGACGACGTGCGCCGTCTCGCGCTGGCCCTGCCCGACGTGGTGGAGATCGACAGCGACGGATTCGACTTCCGGGTGGCCGACCGGGGGTTCGTCTGGTCCTACCCCGAGCGCAGACCGGGCCGGCCGCGGCTCATCCGCACCGACATCGCGGTGCTCTACGTCGGCGACGAGGCCGAGAAGCAGGCTCTTCTGCTCGGCGAGCCGGGGCTCTTCTTCACCACGCCCGGCTACGACGGCTGGCCGCTGGTGATGCTGCGGCTGGCGGCCGTGGACGCCGGGCGGCTGGCTGAGCTGGTGACCGACGCGTGGCGGATGCGTGCCCCGCAAGCCCTGGCCGGCAAGCTCGGCCCGGCCAGCGACATCTCGACCGCAGAACCGGGCTGAGCGGGCGGCCGGGCTCGGCCGGCCGCATCCCGGCGACGATGGCCGCCCTGCCGATGGTCAGGGTGGCCGCAGCCGGGCCAGGGCCGATCGGCGCGGCCAGGGCCGTCAACCCAGATCAGGGCCGATCAGGCCGGGCCGAGGCCGAGCGCATCGGCAGCGACGGTCAGGGCCGCCAGGTGGTCGTCAACCGAGGCGAGCCCGGCGCCCATCGTGTTGACCGACACGTGCGTCGCTCCGGAGTCGCGCCACCGGCGCACGTGCTCGGTCAGACGGCCTGCCCCGCCCTCGCCCCAGCTGACCCGCCCCTCCATGCCGAGCCCGGCCGGGTCACGGCCGGCCTCGGCGGCGGCCCGGTCGACCACCGACCGCGCCTCGTCCAGGCGCGGCCCGGGGGGCACCTGCGGGAACCACCCGTCGCCGAGCTGGCCGGCCCGCACATAAGCCGGGCGGGAAGAGCCGCCGAACCACAGCGGGATCGGGCGCTGAACGGGCAGCGGCGCGAGGCCCGCGCCGGTGACCTGCTCGTAGCCGCCCGCGAAGGTGACCGAGGGCTCGGTCCACAGCCGGCGCAGCAGCGCGACCTGTTCGGCCATCCGGCGGCCGCGGTCGGTGAAGTTCTTGCCGAGCGCCTCGTACTCCACCGCGTTCCATCCCAGCCCGATGCCCAGCCGGAACCGGCCGCCGGTGAGCAGGTCCACCTCGGCGGCCTGCTTGGCCACCAGGACGGTCTGCCGCTGCGGCAGGATGATGATGCCGGTCACCAGCTCCAGGGGGGTCAGCGCGGCCAGGTAGCCGAACAGCACCAGCGGCTCCTGGAAGGTGGTACGCACGTCGTACGGGCCGTCCCACCCCTCGTGCACAGCCGGATCGGCGCCGACGACATGGTCGTAGGCCAGCACGTGGGTAAACCCGAGCTCGGTCACCCGCTGGGCATACGCGCGGACGGCGCCGGCGTCGGCGCCGATCTCGGTCTGCGGGAACACCACGCCTATCTTCACGAAGACCTGTCTACCGCATGGCCCGCCGCGCGGCCGGGCCGGATGGCGGCGGCCGGCTCCGCGGGCGCCAGCGCGAAGTCCATGTCGACCACATAACAGACGTCCGCGGAATCGCCTGATCCGGCCGGCCGGAAGTACCTGACCAGGGAGTCCTTGACGCCGAAGACCGCATCGTCGCCCAGATGCGGGTTGTCGGCGTCGAAGACGTGCGTGGTCACGCCGCGATGACCCGCCGCGGAGACGATCACATGGATGTGCGCGGCGCGCCAGTGACCCCGCCCGGCCGCGCGCAGCAGGTCGCCGACGGGCCCGTCGGCGGGGATGGGATAGCTGACCGGTCGCACCGCCCGGAATTCATAGCCGCCGTCCGGTCCGGTGACGAAGACGCCGCGCAGGTTGAACGGCGGCTGGCCAGGGTCCTGGATGTCGTAGAGCCCGTTGCTGCTGCACTGCCAGACGTCCAGGGTGGCGCCGGCCAGCGGGTGGCCGGCCAGATCGGTCACCAGGCCGCGGACCAGTGCGGGGCGGCCGTCTTCGGGCCGGCCGATATGCTCGCCTGTCGCGCGCCGCGGCGCCCCCGGAACGTAGAACGGACCGAGCACGGTGGACTCGGTGGCGCCCGCCGTGGCGTTGACCAGGTCAACCAGCGACGACAAGCCGAGAACATCGGACAGCAGGATGAATTCCTGCCGCTCGGCGTCGCATTTCTGGCCGGCAGCGGTCAGGAACGTGACGGCCGCCAGCCATTCGGCTGGCGTCAGCCGGGTCTGGACGGCGAATTCGTGCAGGTGGCCGATGAGGGCGGCGAGCAGCTCGCGCAGCCGCGGGTCCGGCGTACCGGAGTAAGCGGCGAGCACGTTCCTGGTCAGCTGAGCTGGGGACATCGCGGTCATATCGCCCTCTTCCTGGTGGGTCGCGTTGAACCCGGCACCCGTTCCGTCCGTAGTACCTGGTGACCAGGACCGCCAGCGCACCATGACCCGTGCACCGTGAAGGGCGGGCACTGGCCGGCGTAACCGACGACGAAGGGGAGCCTTCATGCCACACGCCCCACTATCCCTGCTCAGGCACCGGAACGGTACGCAGAGCCCGCCCCGGCGGAGAAGGTGGCCTGCCGCCGCCATGGCGTTCGTGGCGGCGGGCGGGCTGGTAGCCGCCGCGGCACCCTCGCAGGCCGCGACGGCCCCCGCGAACGACTTCAAGCAGACCAACCTGGTCGCCAACAAGGCCTCGTTCGGCGCTAAGCTCGTGGACCCGAACCTGAAAAACGCCTGGGGGCTCGCGTCCGGCCCCACCACGCCGATCTGGGTGTCGGACAACAACTCGGGCAAGGCCACCCTGTACACCGGCGGGATCAAGGGCAGCGCCGTGAAGCTGGCCCTCACTGTGCCGGTACCGGGCGACAACCCCACCGGGCAAGTCTTTAACTCCGCCACGAAGGCCTTCCCGGTAGGAGGCTCGAAGGGGAGCCCGGCGCTCTTCATCGTGGACACGGACTCGATCGGCTCGAAGCAGTCGCCAGGCGAGATCGCGGCCTGGAACGGCGGCGCCAAGTTCGTCGTGGAGGACAGCCCCACCGGCGGCCCGGGCGGCAAGACGCCATCGGGGGCGGTGTTCAAGGGACTGGCCCAGGCCACCACCACCAAGGCAGGCCCCGAACTGTTCGCCGCGGACGTGGCCAACGCCACGGTCGATGTCTTCAACAAGAACTTCGCCCCGGTTGCCACCCCGACCGAGTTCAAGGACCCGAAGCTCCCGGCGGGCTACGCCCCGTTCGGAATCCAGAACCTGGGCGGGAAGATCTACGTCAGCTACGGGAAGCAGAACGCGTCGAAGACTGACGTGGTCCCCGGCACCGGCCTCGGCGTCGTCAACGTGTACAGCGTCAACGGCATGCTCCTGCACCACCTCGTCTCCAACGGCCCGGCCAGCCCGCTGAACGAGCCGTGGGGGCTGGCCATCGCGCCGAAGGGGTTCGGCCCCTTCGCCGGCGACCTGCTCGTGGGCAACCTGGGGAACGGCTGGATCAACGTGTTCAACCCGACAACCGGCAAGCACCTCGGCGCGCTCGACGGCCCCAGCGGTTACCCGATCGCGATCAACGGCCTGTGGGGGCTCCGGGTGGGTAATTCCACGTTCGGCGGATCGTCGTCGCTGATATTCAGCGCCGGCCCGAACGCCTACGCGAACGGCGTGGTGGGCGTCCTCAACCCCGCCGGGTGAGTCACCGGCCGCGGCCCGGGGAGCAGGCGCGCCTGCGCCCCGGCCGCGGCCGCCGCCGGGGCGGCCGCACGCCCTGCTAGGCCCAAGGTCATGTAGTTAGGCGCTGGCGGGGGTTGTCAATGCCTGCGGTGGCGCCAGGATGTTGATGCTGATGGTGGCCTGGTAGCTGGTCCGGTCGATGTTGGGGCCGCGGGCCTGGTATTTGGAGATGGCGCGTTTGACGATGCGGGGACTGACCCGGGGACGGCGGGCGGGCATGAGGCGGGCCAGGACGTGCCAGGCCGATGGTGCCGGTCAGGTCGATGGTGCTGCCGGCGATGACGCCGGCCGCCTGGGTGAGCTGGTCGCGGGCTGCGTGCAGGGCGATGGTGAAGCTGGCCCGGTCGGGGTCGGTGCCGGGCAGGGCGCTGGTGGCATCGGCCATGGCGGTGCGCAGGAGCTGGTAGGCGACCAGCAGGGCGTAGATTTCCTGGTCGATGCCGGCGGGGGTGCGGGCGCGCAGCACCCGGCCGCCCAGGATGGTGGATTTGATCTCCAGGTAGGCGGTCTCGCTTTGTCGGGTAAGGCCGGCGGGTTGCCCCGCCGGCCTCCCCTCAGCACTGCCCGTGCGGCTTTCACCGCGAGTCAGCGCAAGCAGGCCGCGAGGGCGGCGCGGGATTGCAGGCTGTGCGGCTGCGCTGGCGAGCGAGGAGTTCGCGCTGGCATGCCGCGTGGACGAGGCGGGTTTGGTCATCGTCTGGTGAGCTGGGCCGTCCGTGGTGGACGAGGTAGCCGGCGTTGATCGCCCTGCGGGCGATGTGCAGCCACCATCGTTCCCACTCGTGGGGGGATTGCGGCTGGTCGGCGGTCAGCATGGGTCCCCGGCAGATCGGGCAGCGGCCGTCCTGCCTGGCGAGCAGGCGCAGTGTGTAGCTGTCCAGCGGGGGTGCGTCGCGCCGTCGCCGGGTGGCCCAGTACTTGGCCAGGGCGGGGTCATCTGGGGATGCCGCGCCTTTGACCATGGTGTGCCGGACGATGCCCGTCCAGGCGAACTTCACCAGGTGGGCGCCGCTGGCGGCGTCACCGAACACCCAGTGGTCGTTCCTGAACTTGTTGTAGTTGCCGAAGTAGCGGGCCACGATCCACTTCTTCGGCTTGCTGGCGTGCCTGAAGGTCGCCCACTTGTAGCAGAGCACCCACAGATAACTGTCCAGGCTGGCGAACGTCCTGGATGAGACCACGCCCCGGTAGTAGGCCGACCAGCCCCTGATGATGGGGTTGATCTTGGCGATGACCGCCGCCGCGTTAGCTCCGCGCAGGGCGCGGAACTCGGCGCGGAGCCGTTCCCGGACTCGCTGGATGGCCGCCTTCGATGGCTTGATCAGTAGCTTGCCGTGGTACCGCCTGATGCTGAAACCCAGGAAGTCGTACCCACCATCGATGTGCACGATTTTGGTCTTTCCCTCATTGAAGGTGAGACCCCTGGGTGCCAGCCATTCGGCGATTCTGGCCTTGACGTCCTGCGCCTGCCGCTGGCTGCGGCAGATTGCGACCAGGTCGTCTGCGTACCGGATAACCATAGGTGAGCCCTGTTGGACATTCCCGGCCTTGCTCGTGCCGGCCGGGTAGTACTGGACTCCAGCGGCTGCCTCCAGCCCGTGCAGCGCGACATTCAGTAGGAGCGGGCTGATCACGCCGCCTTGAGGAGTTCCCTCTTCGGTCGGCGTGAATCCTTTTCCTGTCTCGATCACTCCGGCTTTCAGCCAGTCACGGATCAGGTCCCTGGCGGGAAACGACCCGAGTGCTTCGACCAGTTTGCCGTGATCGATCCTGTCGAATGCCGCTGCCAGGTCCGCGTCCAGCGCCCAGACCCGCTTAACGTTTGATGAACAGCAAGTCTGGAAGATCGCTGCGATCGCGTCATGGCAGCCTCGGCCCGGCCGGAACCCATAGGATTTAGGCTCGAACCGGGATTCCCACTCGGGTTCCAGCGCGTTACGGACCCTGCCCTGGTGGCAGCGGTCCGCGATAACTGGAATTCCGAGCGGCCTCAGCCTTGCACGATTTCCCGCCTTGGGTATGTAAACCCGCTTGACCGGGCGGGGATGCCATGTTGAGGCGTCGCGGTGCACCCGCACCGCCAGCTCCATCCTGGCCCGGGGAGTCAGTGCTATCTCCCCGTCGACCCCGGCGGTCTTGCGTCCAGCGTTCAGCTGCGTTGCCTGGCGCACGCTGACCAGCGTGTTGCTCCAGCTGCGCAGCATGAGTTCCTGCAGGTTCCTGACCGTGGCCAGGGCCCCCTCCTGCGCCGCCTTGAAGATCCGCTGCCGCAGCCGCCGTACGTTCTCCTCGTGCAGACGCCAGTCAATGCCATCCCAGTCGAGGGTCACGTCCTCGGGTCCGTTCACCATCGGTGTCTAACTTGCCCTTCGGTTCCGACGCTTCCGGGTGCTTGTCTTCAAAGGCTTACCTGCCCATGTCAGCGCCCCTTTCAGGGCCCGGGCACTAGTCCCGGTATCCGGCCAGTTATCCAGGAGCGACGGCTTGGAGGTGCCGCGCTGACGTCCCGGTTTCCTGTTGACTTTCGTCCCTCGGCGCCTTGTTTCCACCCGGCGCCGAGAGTGCCGTCTCCGGCACCGCCGGCATTCGCTTTCTGGGCATCCTGTTCCCGGCAGAGAATTCCGCGTTCCTTTCGGCCGGCCTACCAGACCGCCCCCAGGCGACCCGGACCCTGCCGGGGTTCCCGTGTTCCGCACGCGTGAGATACGACCGGGGTGGGTGCCTCCTATACTCCGGGGCGGTGGTGTCCTCCCGGCCAGCGATGGGTCCCTGATCGGCACCTGCCGCTTCACAGCGGCCAGCCCTGTCATCCGCCTCACCCAATCCACCGGCGGAAGTCACGATTACGAAGCATGCGGAGATTCACCTGCATTCACCCGTCCGGTCTTCCCCTCGCCCGCCGTCGCCGGATGGAACGGCAACCGCTTCGGCTTTTACCCCGGGCTTCGCACCCCGCGGTTACCCGCGACGCACGCCAGGGCGGGGACGGTCCCGCGGACACTGGACCGGGTCATGTCCTCAACATTTGAACCTCCAAACAACATGACCACTCACGTCGTGCGACCTCACGTCGCACCCCACCGTTCGTGGTAGAGCCTGATCAGTTCGGCTGCAGGGTAGCGGCCGGGGTCGAGCAGGGTGGTGGCCAGCCGGTAGATCCCGGTGCGGCATCCGGCGCTGGTGGCGATGGTGATCTGGGCCTCGATGACGCGGACCTGGGTGGCGCCCAGCAGCGACAGGGCAGAGCCGTCGTGGTAGCGGCGCAGCACCGGCAGTTTGCGGCCGTTTTTGACCCGGACCAGGACATCAGCCTGGGTGCGGGTGATCGCGGCGATCAGGGCCGCGGCGGCGAAGTTGCGGTCGGCCAGCACGATCATGCTGGCCCGCAGGCTGCGCAGCAGGCCCGGAGCATACGTGGTCTCCCCGCTGGCCGCGGGGCCGAATACCGCGTCGATGAGGGTGCGGGTCCCGCACGCGACCAGGGCCAGCAGGCGGACCTGGGGATAGCCGGCCCCGCCGTGGTTACCGCCGTGCCGGGGAAACCGGGTCAGGTTCGCCGCGCTGTCCGGCACGGTCACGGTGGTCCCGTCGATCGCGCACACCAGCAGCCCGCGCCACCACGTGCCCCGGCACCGCGGAGCAGCGGCCGGGCCGCGTAGCAGATCAAACAGCCACCGCAGCGGCGCGGCCCCGGCCCGGCGGCGCGCCTGCGCCAGCGCGCCCGGCGTCGGCGCCGCCACCGGCAGGCCCTCCAGGCCCGCGGTCAGCTTGCGCCACACCCCCGGGTAACCCAGTTCAGGGAACAGGCAGGCCGCCAGCAGCAGATAGACCACCACCCGCGACGGCAGGTCCCTGACCCTTGACTGCACCTTCCTGGTCTGCGCTAATGCCTCATCGACCATCTCGAACGGCACAAGCTGGGTCAGCTCGCCCAGGTGACCGGGCGCGAACCGGCCCGCGGCCACCGTGACAGTGCGGGTGAGACCACCAGCTCAGCTAGGCGGCAGGCTCGCCGGCGAAGCGCACCTCGCGCTCCCAGGCACCGGGGGGCTGGGCGTGCAGCCGCCAGTAGTGCTCGGCGATGCGATCAGGATCGAACGGGGTGCCCGGGGCGACGGCACCGTCGATGGTGACCGTCGCCACGTGGATTCCCGCGGGCCCGTACTGGCGGGCCAGCAGCGTGGTGAGCGCGCGCACGCCCGCCTTGCCCAGTGACAGGCTGGTGGCGGCGGGATCGGGCTCGGGCAGCCCGCCGGTGATCACGATCGTGCCGCCGCCCGCGCCGGCCATCGCCGGCGCCAGGTGGACGGCAGCGGTCAGCGCGCCCAGGACGTTGACCGCGTACGCGTCCAGGTACTGCTGGCGGCTGAGCTCACCGGGCCGGTCGCGCCTGATCAGCCCGGCGTTGTACACCAGGATCTCCGGCACGCCCAGCCGCCGCGCGAGCGCGTCGAGGGCGGCCGTCAGCCGGTCCTGCTGCGCGGCGTCGGCGGTCACGCCGACCGCGTCCAGGCCGGCGGCCGCCAGCGCCGACCGGGTGGCGTCGATGCTGTGCTGAGAGCGCGCGATCAGCCCGACCGGCAGGCCTTCGGCCCCGAGCCTGCGCGCGATCGACGTGCCGAGGCCCGGACCCGCTCCGACAATGACCGCTCCGGCCACGAGCTCTCCTTCGCGCCACGCTCCTCCGACCGGCAACGCCGGCCCCCGGGCATCTCTTCCCGGTCAGGCCCGGGACGGCCGGCGGGCGTGGCGGCTCGCCGCGCGGGATACGGATATGGTGCGTTGAGGTGAAGGTCCGGTTCAGCCGGCCGAGGAGGGTGCATACGTCATGCCCGACGAGACAACCGATCCGTCGTTCGAGCTCGAGGAGAATGACCTCGAGGACGACGGCACGCTGGACGCGTCGGACACCCTCGACGGCGACCCCGGCGACGACCCCCTGGACGCGGGCATAGAACCGCCGGACCGGTGGTCGGCCGGCGAGCGCTTCGGCACGACGCTGTCGGAGGAACGGGCCGGCGAGTCACTCGATCAGCTGCTTGCCGAGGAAGAGCCGGAGCCCGACCCGTACGCGGAGGGCGATCTTCCCCAGGACGCCCCGCTGGCCAGCGATTACCCGGAGCCCCGGGCCGGCTCGTCGCCGAGGACGAGGGAGCGCACCCGGACACCGAGCCGGACCTGGTCGCCCGCGACATGGGGATCGACGGCGGCGCCGCCGGGGCCGAGGAAGCCGCGGTCCACATTCAGGACGAGGCCGACGTCTAGCCGCGCCACCGCAAGGACAGGCCGCTCGACGCGGGTCGGTCACCAGCGCCGAGGAGGCAGCGGGGCGGCCCAGGGTGCCGGGCCGGGAGGAGGCCAGAAGTCGCGGTGGACCGCAAGTGGTGGACGCTGCTGGTCGTCTGCGCGGCGACCTTCATGCTCCTGCTGGACGTCACGATCGTGGTCGTCGCGCTGCCCGAGATCCAGCACGGCCTGCACGCGACCTTCGCCGACGTGCAGTGGGTGCTCGACGCCTACGCGCTCGCCCTCGCCTCGCTGCTGCTGACCTCGGGCTCGCTGGCCGACCGGTACGGGCGGCGGCGGCTGTTCCTGATCGGCCTGGTCGTCTTCACGCTCGGCTCGCTGCTGTGCGGGCTGGCTCAGTCCCCGCTCATGCTGACCCTTTCCCGGGCCGCCCAGGGGGTCGGCGGGGCCATCTTGTTCGCGACGTCGCTGGCGCTGCTGGCGCAGAGCTTCCACGGCAAGGAGCGGGGCATCGCCTTCGGGGCGTGGGGAGCGATCACCGGCATCGCCACGTCGCTGGGCCCGATCCTCGGCGGGGTGATCACCAGCGGCATCAGCTGGCGGGGGATCTTCCTGGTCAACCTGCCGATCGGGATCGCGGCCATCGCCATCACGGCGTGGCGGGTGCAGGAGTCCCGGCAGCCGCGCGCGTCCCGGCCGGACTGGGCGGGCTTCGCCTCGCTGACCGCGGGCCTGGTGAGCCTGGTCTACGGGCTGATCCGGGCGGGCGAGATCCGCTGGGGTGATCCGGGGGTGATCATCTTCCTCAGCCTCGGCGCCGTCCTGCTAGCCGTGTTCGTCCTGGTCGAGCGCCGGGCGGATCATCCCATGTTCGACCTGTCGCTGTTCCGCACGCCCACGTTCGTGGGCGGGTCGATCGCCGCGTTCACCATGAACGGCTCGCTGTACGCGGTGCTCGTCTACCTCGTGCTCTACCTGCAGGACGACCTCGGCTACTCAGCCCTGGCCACCGGCGAGCGGCTGCTGCTGATCAGCGGGGCGGGCATGGTCGCCTCGGTGATCTCCGGCCGGCTGAGTAGTCGCGTGCCGGTCCGGTGGCTGATCGGGCCCGGCCTCGTCCTGGTGGGCATCGGGCTGCTGCTCATGTCGGGCCTGACCGGGACGAGCGGGTGGGCTCATCTCGCCCCGGGCTTCCTCGTGGCGGGCGTGGGCAGCGGCCTGGTCAATCCCCCGCTGGCGTCCACCGCGGTCGGGGTGGTCGAGCCGCAGCGGGCCGGCATGGCGTCCGGCGTGAACACGACCTTCCGGCAGGTCGGCATCGCCACCAGCATCGCCACGCTGGGGTCCATCTTCACCGCCTCGCTGCGGCACCAGATCGGCCAGGGCCTGTCATCCATCCCCGCCCTCGCCGGGCGCGGGCCGCAGGTCGCAGCCGCCCTGCAGCAGGGCGACCCGGGCCGGGTGATCGCCGCCGCGCCGGCCGCCGCCCGGAGCCGGCTGATCAGCGTCATCCACTCAAGCTTCGCCAGCAGCGTGAACGACTTGTTCATCGTCACCGGGGGCCTGGCCCTGGCGGGCGCGGTGTGCGCGCTGGCCCTCATCCGAACCAGGGACTTCGTGGCCTCTGCGCCGGATCCCGGCCAGGCCGAGCCCGCCCCGCCGCAAAGCGCCCAGTCCGCACCCCGGGCGCCCTGAAAGACTGCGGGCGCCCGGAGAAGATCGCGGGGGCCGGACAAGACTGCGAGCGCCCGGAGAGGAACGGCCCCGTGAAGGGACGGAGCAGGAGCCCGGCCCGGCGCCTGCTCATCGACGTCACGCCGCTGCGGCGGTCCCGCGATTTCCGGGCCCTGGTCAGCGGGCAGCTGGTATCGGTGCTGGGCACCCAGCTGACCGCGGTCGCGGTGCCCTACCAGGTGTACGAGCTGACCCGCTCCTCCCTCGACGTGGGGCTGGTCTCGCTCATCCAGCTCGTCCCGCTGATCATCGGATCGCTGGTCGGCGGGTCGGTGGTCGATGCCGTGGACCGCCGCCGGTTGCTGCTGGTGATCGAGTCGCTCGCGGCCTGCTGCAGCGCCGGCCTGGCGATCAACACGGACCTGACCCCGGCGCTGTGGCCGCTGTTCGTCCTGCCGGCCGTGGCCGCCGGGCTGAGCGGCTTCGACAGCGCGGCGCGCAACGCCATGGTCCCGAACATGGTCCAGCGGTCGGAGGTGTCCACCGCCAACGCGATGTTCCAGGCGCTGTTCCAGTTCGGCGCGGTCGCGGGGCCGGCCGCCGCCGGGCTGCTGCTGGCCGGGGCCGGGATCCGGTTCGTGTACTGGGTGGACGTGGCCACCTTCGGCGCGTCGCTGCTGGCTGTGTTCCTGATTTCGGCGCAGCGGCCGGCCGGCGGGGCGCGGCGCCCCGGGCTGCGCTCGATCATCGAGGGCTTCGGCTTCGTCCGCGGGCGGCAGGCCATCCAGGGCGCCTACCTGATCGACATCAACGCGATGGTGTTCGGCATGCCGCGCGCGCTGTTCCCGGCGCTGGCCAGCACCGTGTTCGGCGGCGGCGCGGCCACGGTCGGCTTCCTCTACGCCGCTCCCGGCGCCGGAGCCCTGGTCGGCGCGCTGACAACCGGCTGGGTCGGCCGGATCCGGCGGCAGGGCCTGGCCGTGATCATCGCGGTCATCGTATGGGGCCTGGCCATCGCCGGCTTCGGCCTGGTGTCGTGGCTGCCGGCGGCGCTGTTGCTGCTGGCGGTGGCCGGCTGGGCCGATGTCATCTCGGCCGTGTTCCGCAACACCATCATCCAGCTCGCGGCGCCGGACGCGCTGCGGGGCCGCCTGTCGGGCCTGCAGATGGCGGTGGTCGCCGGGGGCCCCCGGGTGGGAGACTTCGAGGCCGGGGCGGTGGCCGCCGCCTTCGGCGATACGACGTCGGTGGTCTCCGGCGGACTGGCGTGCATCGCCGGCGCTCTCATCCTGGCCCGGCTGCTGCCCGGCTTCCGCCGTCAGCGGGCTCGGGACGAGCAGTACCCGGGCGCGCAGGCGGCGGGCTAGCAGCGGGGCGGTCCCGGGGCGGACTTCCAGGTTCCTGGATCTCGGCGCGGCATGGTAGGGCCAGTCCGCCGCGGGTAGCACAATGGAGCCGCGGGGCTGGCGGGCATGCAAGCGGCAGTGACCGCCGCGGCCCGGGCTGCCGCGGCTGGGGTGCCGCCGGCCGCCCCGCTGCGATCTGATCACCGGGCGGAAGGAACCGCATGAGCGAGTGGCCTGAGGGCTGGTACCGCGACGGCCCGTCGCGCGCACCGTCCGGGGGCGGCGACCCGCACCAGGCAGGGCCGGGAGATTCCTACGGTGCGCCTGTCGGCCGGCGGGAGCCGGACGGGCACCGGCCAGCCTGGCGCCGGCCTGCCGGATGCCGGCCCGGGCGGCCAGGCCGGTACCGGCTACCGCAACGCCGGCCCTGGCTACCGCAGCGCCGAAGCCCCGCCGGGCGGCTGGCCGGAGCAGCCGCCGGCCCAGACGGGCAGGCCCGCCGCCGGAAGCGGCCGGAGCGGGTGGCGCAGGCCTGGCCGGTGGATCAAGATCATCGCAGGTCTCGTCGTGCTGATCCTGCTCGTGTCGGCGGGCCTGTACTTCTACCTCGACTCCCACCTCCACCGGGAGAACGTGCTCATCAACTATCCGAACCGGCCGGCCGCCTCGGCCGGAATCCAACTGGCTCATCACCGGCTCGGACAGCCGGCAGGGCCTGACCCGCGCGCAGGAGCGTCAGTACTCCACCGGCCGCGACATCGGCGGCCACCGGTCCGACACGATCATGGTGCTGCACATCCCGTCCAACGGAACGCGCGCGGTGCTGGTCAGCCTGCCGCGCGACTCGTACGTACCGATCCCTGGACACGGTTACAACAAGATCAACGCCGCGTACTCGTTCGGCGGCCCCAAGCTGCTCGCCGAGACCGTGCAGAACCTCACCGGCCTGCGCATCGACCACTACATGGGGATCGGCTTCGGCGGCTTCGTCGGCGTGGTGGACGCGGTCGGCGGCGTGCGCATGTGCCTGCCGGGGCCGCTCAGGGACAAGGCTTCAGGCCTGAATCTCAAGGCGGGCTGCCAGACGCTCAGCGGCGGCGAGGCGCTCAGCTACGTGCGCGACCGGCACGACTTCGCCAACCAGGATCTGCAGCGGATCCAGGACCAACGGCAGTTCGTCAAGTCGCTGCTGACCAAGCTCACCAGCCCGGGAACCATGCTCAACCCGTTCGCCTCGGTACCCGCCGCATTCGGCACCGCTGGAGCCCTCACCGTGGACTCGGGTACCCATCTGTACCAGCTCGTCCAGGCCGCGTTCGCGCTGCGCAACCCGCAGACCACGACCGTGCCGATCGCCAATGCCAACTACCCCACCAGCAACGCCGGCGACGCCGTGCAGCTGAACCCGGCGCTGGCCCGTCAGCTTTTCCGTGACCTCGGCGCCGACCGCGCGGTGCCGAAGCACCTGCTCACCGGGTCCTCCCTGTCCGGGATGGGGGGATAGGGCCCGGGGCGGTTTTCCCGCCCGGCACCTCCAAGTGGAACAGGATCGAGCACCGGCTGTTCTCCGCGATCTCGATGAACTGGCGGGGCAGGCCGCTGACCAGCCACGAAGCCATCGTCGAGACTATCGCGGCCACCTCCACCATTACCGGGCTGACCGTGCGCGCGCAGCTGGACACCGGCTTATACCCGACCGGTGTCAAGGTCAGCGACCAGGAGATGGCCGCCCTGCCTATCACCCGCCACCACTTCCACGGCGACTGGAACTACACCCTGCACCCGCACACCGGCCAGGCCCGCGGGCCCGCGGAACCGGGGCCGCAAGCCCCCAGCGGATGGGACCGCACCACACTGGCCCACCCCGCCCTGACCGGGCTGCCCCGCAAGCATCCAGGCGATCTGGTCGCCGCGCTGGCAGCCCCATGGCGCGCGCAGCGGGAGCAGGACCGGCACCAGCGGCGGGGCAGCGACCGGCAACGGGCACCCGGAGCCGGCCCCTCCCAGACTGACCCTCTTACGGCAGGCCGGGAACCTCCCCTTGCTCATTTTGTGCTCATAGGTTAATCCGGGCTGGTTCGGTATCATGCGTACCGTCACAATCCGTTACGGGGCGCAGCCCGGAGGTCACATGAGCACCGACAGCATCCCCGGAACCTCGTCCGCTCTCGGCCTCTCCTCACGGGAGGCGGAAATCATGACGCTCATCGCCGAGGGGCACTCCAACGGCCAGATTGCGACCGCGCTGACCGTCGCCGAGAAGACGGTGAAGAATCACGTCAACCGGATCTACGCGAAACTCGGGGTCGGCTCCCGTCGGGCCGCGATCGCCTGCTGGCTAGGAAACGGCCTGAACTCGGGCAACGGCACGCCCGGCTGATGCCCGGCCCGGCGCGCCCGCCCCCGGCCTGCGGCGCCCCCGGCTTGCGCCGCGCCCCGTCCTGCGGCGCCCCCGTCCTGCGCCGCCCCAGGCCTGGACCGCGCCCCGGCCTGAGACCCCTCCGGCCTGGACCGCGCCCCGTCCTGTGACCCCCTCCCCCACCTGCGCCGTCCTTGGCCTACGACGCCCCGGCCTGCCCGCCCGGCCGGAGGGATCGCGCGCTTTTTTTTCAGCGCGCTTTCAGGAAACACCCAGGGTCATGGGTCACAATGGTGACCATGACTACAGCTGTTACCGACGGGCAGCGGCAGCCGGATGCCCGGCTGCTGGTGGTCGAGGACGAGCCGAATATCCTGGAACTGCTGTCCGCGAGCCTGCGTTACGCGGGCTTCGACGTGGTCACCGCCGCGGCCGGCAGCGAGGCCGTACAGGCCGCGCAGCGGCACCGGCCCGACCTCATCGTGCTCGACGTGATGCTGCCAGACATGGACGGCTTCGACGTGGTCAGGCGGCTTCGCGGCGGCGGTGCGCGCATCCCGGTGGTCTTCCTGACCGCGCGGGACGCGACTGAGGACAAGATCCGCGGGCTCACCCTCGGCGGTGACGACTACGTGACCAAGCCCTTCAGCCTGGAAGAGGTCATCGCGCGGATCCGGGCGGTGCTGCGCCGGACCCGCGGCGACGGCTCCGAGCCCACGCCGCGGCTGAAGTTCTCCGACCTCGAGCTCGACGAGGACAGCCACGAGGTGTGGCGGAACGGCAGCCAGATCCAGCTGTCCCCTACCGAGTTCAAGCTGCTCAGGTACTTCATGAGCAACGCCAACCGGGTGCTGTCCAAGATGCAGATCCTGGACCACGTCTGGGACTACGACTTCCGCGGCGACACCGGGATCGTCGAGTCCTACGTCTCGGTACTGCGGCGTAAGGTTGACACAGTCGAGCCGCGCCTGATCCACACCCTGCGCGGGGTCGGGTACGTGCTCAGGCTCCCCTCCTCCTAGGCATCTCATGACCGACTCCGCCACGACCGCGACAGCACCGCCCAGCCGGGCCTGGCAGCGGCCCGTGGCAGGCCGTCAGCCGGCTTTCCGCCCGGACCCCGCTGCGGATCAAGCTGATCGCGGCGCTGCTGGCGCTGGTGATCGCCGCGCTGGCGTGCATCAGCGTCGCCGGGATCTTCGAGTTCCGCAGCTACCTGCTCGGCCGGACCGACCGGGAGCTGATCAGCCAGTTCGAAACCGCCAACGCCACACTTCAGCAGTCGCCGGACGGAGTCGGGACGGCCCAGCCCCTGGTCATCACGGCCGGACAGTACATAGAGGCATTTGTGCCGACCGGCGAGCAGCTGAGGGCAAGCCAGTTCGCAGCGGCCAATCAGCTGCCGGACATCCCGTCCAGCGCCGCGTGGCTCAAGGCCAACTCGGGGCGGCTGGTGACGGTGCCTGCGCTGGCAGGCGGCAGCGCCTGGCGGGTACTGACCGGGGCCGTGCAGTACCCCGGCCCGATCCCGGGGAGCGTCGTCACTGGCACGCTGGTCGTCGGCGAGAACCTGGGCAGCATCAACCAGACCATCGGGAGGCTGGTCAGCATCGACCTGATCGTCGGCGCGATCGTCGTGCTCGGCCTGGCCATCGTCGGCGTCGCCGTGGTCCGCACCAGCCTGCGGCCGCTGGCCGAGATCGAGCGGACGGCCGGAGAGATCGCCGCCGGGGATTCTGAGCCGCCGCGTCCCCGACCGCGACCCGCGCACCGAGGTCGGCAGCCTCGGCCGGTCGCTCAACGCCATGCTCGCTCACATCGAGGCCGCGTTCCGCGCCCAGACCCGATCCGAGGCGGCCGCCCGCCAGTCCGAGAGCCGGATGCGGCAGTTCGCGGCCGATGCCAGCCACGAGCTGCGCACGCCGCTGACCGCGATCAAGGGCTTCGCCGAGTACTACCGTCAGCGCGGCGGCGTGACGGAGAACGGCAGCGGCGAGCTCAGCCGCGAGGACGTAGACCGGATCATGAACCGGGTCGAGGACGAGGCCACCCGGATGGGGGTGCTCGTGGAGGACCTGCTGCTGCTGGCCCGGATCGACCAGCAGCGCCCGCTCGAGCAGCGCCCGGTTGACGTGCTGGCCCTGGCCGCCGACGCCGTCCAGGACGCCCGCATGATCGCGCCGGAACGGGAGGTGCGGCTCACCGTCGGGCACGATACCGCCTTCATCGTCACCGGCGACGAGGCGCGGCTGCGCCAGGTCGTCGGCAACCTCATGACCAACGCGCTGACTCATACCCCGGGCGGGACGCCGGTAGAGATGCACGTCCGCGCCGGGCTGCTCGGCGCCGCCCCGGGCCCTGCCGCGCCGGGCGTCCCGGCTCAGCCGGTTCCCGCCGTCGTCCTCGAGGTGGTCGATCACGGGCCGGGGATGTCCAGCGAGCAGGCGCAGCGGGTATTCGAGCGGTTCTATCGCGCTGACCAGGCAAGGACGCGGCAGACCGGCGGCACGGGGCTCGGCCTGGCCATCGTGTCCGCGCTGGTCAACGCGCACGGCGGCACCGTGTCGGTGGACACCGAGCCCGGCCGGGGAGCCACGTTCCGCGTCGCCCTGCCGCTGGCCCCCGAGGCACAGGGCCCACCGTCCCCCGAGGAGCGGGATTTGCCGGTCCCCGGGGAGCAGAGCACACCGGGGCCCGACGAGACGGCTTCCCGGTACCGGCAGGCTGGCCCGCCGGACGGGTCCGGCCACTCCCCCGACATCGTGGAACACAATTCCTGGCGGCCGTTCTCCTGACCGGGAGGCCAGCCACCTGCCCGACCGGCAAGCCAGCCACCTGCCCGACCGGCAGGCCAGCCCTCTGCCCGGCCGACAGGTAGCTGTCTGCCGACCGTGGGTCAGCCGCGCAGCGCCGTGCGGGCCGCGTCGTGGACCGCGCCGGCGTATCCCGAGCCGAACAGGCAGGCGTGCACGAGCAGCGGATGCAGCTGGTGCAGCGCCACCCGGGACCGCCAGCCGCCGGCCAGCGGTGACGCCTCGGCGTAGGCCGCGAGGATGCGGTCCAGCCCCGGCGCGCCGAACAGGGCGAGCATGGCCAGGTCGGTTTCCCGGTGCCCGCCGTGAGCCGCCGGGTCGATCAGCCAGCCGCGGCCGGCCGACCACAGCACATTGCCTGACCAGCAGTCGCCGTGGACGCGGCTGGGCGGCTCGGCGGGCCCGGCCAGGTCGCCGATCCGGTCGGCCACCGACTCCACCAGCCTGACGTCGGCCGGGGCCAGCGTGCCCGCGTCGGCGGCGCGGCGCAAGAACGGAAGCAGCCGGCGGTTCGCGTACCACTGCGGCCAGGCTTCCGGCCCGCGCGCGGGCGCGTTGTCGAGCGGCAGGCTGGCGATGAACCCCGGCCACGGGGCGCCGAAGGCTTCCGCTCCGGCCCCGTGCAGGCGGGCAAGATCCCGGCCGAACCGCTCCGCCGCGGCCGGCCCGGCCGCCGGCCGGCACCCAGGACAGGACGAGGGCGCTCTCGTCGCAGCCGAGCACCTCGGGCACCGGCACCGCGGCCGCGGCCGCTATCCACCGCAGCCCGCTGGCTTCCGAGCGCAAGAGTGCGCCCAGGCGCCGTTCGGAAATCTTGGCAAAGATCGTGCGCCCATCGGCCAGCTGCCCGCGGTAGTGCCGCCACAGATGCTGGCCGCCGGTCGCCTGCACCTCGGTCACGGCCGTTCCTGTGAGCTGCGCAATCCGGCCAGCCGGGTCCATCCGCGGGCTCAGCGCCCGCCGGGACGGGCGGGGCGGTCACCGGCCAGGGCCGCGCCGAGCAGCTCGGCGAGCCCGCCCGCGGCGGCCTCGATAAAGTCGAGAACCGCTCCGAACGACGCGCTCGTGCCGTCGTAGGGATCCGGGACTTCCGCGTCCGGACCTGACCGCGGGTCGAACGAGCGCAGCAGCCGGATCCGGTCGCGTTCGGCAGGCCGGGCGCCGGCCATCCGGCGCAGGTCCGTGAGGTTGCTCTCGTCCATGGCCAGCACCAGGTCACGCTGCGCCAGCCAGGAGCGCCGGATCTGCCGGGCCCGGTGCCGGGCGCCGTCATAGCCGCGGCGGCCGAGCTCGTCTCGGGCGCGCGAGTCCATCCGGCCGCCGACGTGCCAGTCCCCGGTGCCCGCGCTGTCCACGGTGACGGCGCCCCCCAGCCCGGCCCGGTCGAGCTCGGCCTGCAGCACGGCCTCGGCCATCGGGGAGCGGCAGATGTTGCCCAGGCAGACCAGGAGGATCCGGTACGGGCCGCCCGGGTCGCGCGGCGGCGGCAGCGTGTCTGGCCAGGCCGGGGGCAGCGTTGTCATGTCGTCATCCCGTCGCAGTGGCACCTCCACGAGATAGTAGGCCACGCATACCCGCCAACAGGACGGCCAGACCGAGCGCGCAGCGGCGCCGGTGCGGCCGGCGGGACGGACGGCGCGGGGCAGGGAAATTCGCACGACTTCCTGGATGCTGCTAGCATCACAGCGTCCCAAGCGCCGCTAGCTCAACTGGCAGAGCAGCGGACTCTTAATCCGCGGGTTCGGGGTTCGAGTCCCTGGCGGCGCACCCGTTGACCTGCCCTTACTCCCCGACTCGTCTGCTTCATCGCGAGCGGGTTGCAGTCCGGGTTGCAGTTGGCTTCAGGGTGAGCCCCAGAGCGCCTGGCCGATGCGGTCGGCGGCGTCGGTCATCACCTGGGGCAGCACGTGCGTGTAGCGGGTGGTCATGCTGATCTGCGAATGACCGAGAATCTCCATCACCACGCGCTGATCGACGCCTTGAGCGAGCAGCAGGGTTGCCGCGGTGTGCCGGGCGTCGTGCAGCCGGGCGTCGCGGATGCCAGCGGTTTTGAGGAGCGCCTTCCAGTCGGCATGCGCGCCGATCGGCCTGCCGTTGGCCTGGCACCAGACGAAATCACCGTCGTGCCACCGCGATCCGGCGGCGATCCGCTCGGCGAGCTGGGCCACCCGGTGGGCTTTGAGCGCGGAGACGAGCGCGGCCGGAAGAGCGATGACCCGGCGGGACTTGGCCGATTTCAGCTCGGCCAGGATCAGGCCGCCGCCGGTCCGCTGCGGGCAGGAGCGAGCGTGGGCCGTGCAGCCGCGGGGGCAGCTCGACCGGTGGCGGTCCTTGCCGCACAGGTGCGGGTCGGCGCAGCCGTGCTGCCAGCGCTGCCGCTGGAGCTGCCACCGCACGGTCAGGGTCGCGGCGTCCAGGTCGATGTACCGCCAGCACAGGCCGAGCGCTTCGCCCTGGCGCAGCCCGAGCGCGAGGGCGACGCTCCACCGGGTGCCATTGCGCCGGCCTGCGGCCAGGGCTGTGATCTTCTGGGCTTCGTCCAGGGTCAGCGGCTGGACTTCCCCCGGCTGCGCGGACGGGGCGTTGACCAGGGTGGCGACGTTGCGGGAGACGTAGCCGCGCTGGACGGCGACCTTGAGCGCGCGGGACAGGATCCGGTGAATCTGCAGGACGGTGGCGGGGGCCAGGCCCTCGGCGTCGAGCCTGGTGTAGAACCGCTCTAGGTGCTCGGGGGTCAGCCGGTCGAGGCGGTGGCGGCCGATGCCGGGGATGATCCTGTTGCGGACCTTCGGTCGGTAGGTGCTGTCTAGGGTGGACCGGCGGACTCGCCGGGATGCGACGGTGGTCAGCCAGGTTTCCATCCACTGGTCCACGGTCAGGCTGCTGCCGGGCTTAGTGATGCGGCTGGTGTCGCGCTGGCGCTCCAGCTCCTGGACCTTGCGGGTGACCTCGGCCTCGCTGCGGCCCTTGCGGTGGCGCCGGTCGGGCGAGCCGTCGTCCTTGGTGCCGACCGTGACCCAGCCGTGCCACCAGCCATCGGCGCCGAGGTAGACCGAGGATCGGCGGTTGGGCCTGCGGCAGGCATCACGCCACCCTGACATCACCGGGCACGGCGGACTCGTTCTCGAGTTCGCGGACGAACGCGCGCAGGGCGTCGGCGGTCACGAACCGGCACCCGCCGAGCTTGATCGACCGCAGCTGTCCCGACTTGATGAGCCCGAACAGCGCGGTACGGCCGATGCCCAGGACACGGGCCGCCTCGGCCGGGCGGTACATCAGCTGATCCATGATGATCATTCCTCCGGGAGTCTGGTGAGTCAGGCGGCGCAGGCGGCCTGATCGTGGTCGCGGGCAAGCGCGGCGCTCGCGAGCGCGAGCTCAGCCCCGGCGGCGGTGTAGCCGGTGCCCTCGCAGGTCCAGGTCTTGAGGATCAGCACGACCGTCTCGTCCAGGGGGCAGCCCCACGGGTCGCGCTCACCGTATGGATGGCGCTCCGCTTTGCGGTGCTCGGCGCGGGCCCGGCGGAGCTGGCCGAAGGTGAGGCTAACCACCAGCTAGCAAGGCCGGGCAGCTGCTTGCAGGCGATCCCCTCGACCACGGCAGGCGTTGAGGCTCCGCGGTGTGCTGGTCCTTCGGGTCTGTCAACCCGCGGACCGGGCCGGGCGTCTTAGTGATGTCCCAGCAGGCTCAGTCCGACAGGCAGGCGATGATGAGAATGATCATAAAACGGGTGTGCTCCCCGGGCGGGCGGCGGTGGCTCGCGGTCGTTGCCGCCGCGCTGGCCGCCTGCGGTGTTGCTGCCGCGGTCCCGTCCGCTGCGCTGGCGAGTTCGTCCTCGGCTCCGGACTGGACTCAGCAGGCGCCGGCGACCAGCCCGCCTGCCCGGATCCAGGCGTCGATGGCCTACGACGCGGCCACCGGCCAGGTCGTCTTGTTCGGCGGCGGCAGCAGGTTCCGCGCCCTCGATGACACCTGGACCTGGGACGGCACGACCTGGACCCAGCAGGCGCCCGCGACCCACCCCTTTGCCCTGAGCGATGCGTCGATGGCTTATGACGCGGCCAGCGGCCAGGTCGTCTTGTTCGGCGGCGGCGGCAACAGCGGCCGCGACCTCCATGGCACCTGGACCTGGGATGGCACGACCTGGACTAAGCAAGCGCTTGCGACCCACCCCTCTGCCCGGGCCGGGCCGGCGATGGCTTATGACGCGGCTACCGGCCAGGTCGTCTTGTTCGGCGGCTTCAACTCCGTCAACCACGCCCTCGGTGGCACCTGGACCTGGGATGGCACGACCTGGACCCAGCAGGCACCCGCGACCAGCCCCCCTGCCCGGTACGGCGCGTCGATGGCTTATGACGCGGCCACCGGCCAGGTTGTCTTGTTCGGCGGCGTTGGCAGTAACCTCGAAGAGCTCAGTGACACCTGGACCTGGGATGGCACGACCTGGACCCAGCAGGCACCGTTCAACCAGCCCCTCTGCCCGGGCCGGCGCGTCGATGGCCTACGACGCGGCCGCCAGCGACATCGTCTTGTTCGGCGGCGCCGGCGCGGTCAGCCCCTACAGGAGCGGCTACCTCCGCGACACCTGGACCTGGGATGGCACGACCTGGACCCAGCAGGCGCCCGCGACCCACCCCTCTGCCCGGGAGCAGGCGTCGATGGCCTATGACGCGGCCACCGGCCAGGTCGTCTTGTTCGGCGGCAACGGTCACTTCCTCGATTTCGATGGCACCTGGACCTGGGGGTGACCTCGGTCCGTCGCCCAGGCCCGTCAGCCTGTGATCCGGCTCCCGGGCTGGCTAGCAGAGGCCGATGGGTGCCTCAGCCGACAGCTGCCACAGCCCCGCGAGGCGGCGGGACTGTCAACGGGACCGCGCAGCCGCGGCACGATGCTCTGGACTGACCGAGACTTCACGCCAGCAGAGCCGGACGCGCCCTCCGCGGCGATCTGTGACAACCCGCGCGACCGGGCTTTACTTCAGCCGCACGCCAGATGACCGCGATGTCCCCACATGGGCCAGGTCGGGCCACCCGTCAAGCAGCGACGCTAACGACCAGCTAGCAAGGTCGGGCACTTGACTGCCGGGGCGATCCCCTCGGCCACGGCGGACATTGACGCTCTGAATTGTGCTGATCCTTCGGGTCTGTCAACCCGCGGACCGAGCCGGACGTCTTAGTGATGTCACAGAGGGGTCACTCCGACAGGCAGGCGACGATGAGAATGATCACGTTAAAGCGGGTGTACTGCCCCGGCGGGCGACGGTGGCTCGCCGTCGTTGCCGCTGTGCTGGCCGCCTGTGGTGTTGCTGGCGCGGTTCCGTCCGCTGCGCTGGCGAGTTCGCCGGTTCCGGACTGGACTAAGCAGGCGCCTGCGACCAGCCCGCCTGCCCGGGACGGCGCATCGATGGCCTACGACGCGGCCACCGGCACCATCGTCCTGTTCGGCGGCGGCGCCCAGCACGGCCGCCTCTTCGACGGCACCTGGACCTGGGACGGCACGACCTGGGCGAAGCAGGCGCCCACGACCAGCCCGTCCGCCGGGGGGGGCGCGGCGATGGCCTACGACGCGGCCACCGGCACCATCGTCTTGTTCGGCGGCATCGGCAATCACGGCTTCCTGGGCACGTGGACCTGGGACGGCACGACCTGGGCGAAGCAGGCGCCCACGACCAGCCCGCCCGCCCGGCGGGACGCGTCGATGGCCTACGACGCGGCCACCGGCACCATCGTCTTGTTCGGCGGCTCCGGCAAGCACGGTCTTCTCGGTGACACTTGGACCTGGGACGGCACGACCTGGACGAAGCAGGCGCCCGCGACCAGCCCGGCCGTCCGGGAAGACGCATCGATGGCCTACGACGCGGCCACCGGCACCATCGTCTTGTTCGGCGGCGGCGCCAGGCAAGGCCGCCTCGGTGACACTTGGACCTGGGACGGCACGACCTGGGCCAAGCAGGCGCCCGCGACCAGCCCGGCCGTCCGGGAGGAGGCGTCGATGGCCTACGACGCGGCCGCCAGCGACATCGTCTTGTTCGGCGGCTTCGAGCACGGTGTTCTTGGTGGTACCTGGACCTGGGATGGCTCGACCTGGGCGAAGCAGGCCCCCGCGACCAGCCCGCCCTCCCGGTGCTGCGCGGCGATGGCCTACGACGCGGCCACCGGCACCATCGTCTTGTTCGGCGGCTTCGACAAACAGCGCACCGTCCTCGGTGACACCTGGACCTGGGGATAACCTGCGGGCCGCAGGCAGCACCCGGCCAGCCCATGACCCGGCTCCCGGGCTGGCTAGCAGAGGCGGATGGGTGCCTCAGCCGATCGCTGCCACAGCCCGCGAGGCGGCGGACTGTCAACCGGATCGCGCAGCAGCGGCACGACGCCTTGGACTGACCGAGACTTCACGCCAGCTCGGCCGGGCGCGCCTGCCGCCGCGATCTGTGACAACTTTCCTCACCAACGGCTTTAAAGGCGCGCGAAGCGCGCCGCGCGCCGATGGCGCGACCCTCTCCGCGCTAGAGCGCATACCGATAAGGTGCCGGGTGACGCGCGCGCTCATGTTGCGGTGCAATGCGCGCGCAAGAAATCGGCCGCGTGGGTGCGGCCCCTCCGCCTTAGCACCTTCGGCGCACGGCGGGCGGCCTCCTGCGGCAGCTTCCGGCAACGGCCAGCGCCAGTTCCCCACGGCCACGTCCGCCCGGCGAGCTGCGGCGAGGAGCAGCCATCCACCCGGGCGCCACGATCCTAAAGCCTGGCAAGATCACCGGCGAGGGCGTTGCACGTCACACGTGATGACCTCCGGCCACCCTTGCCGGTGATCTTGCCAGGCCAAATCTTGGCGCCTATCTCGGGAGGATGGCTAGGTCCGGATCATGACCGTGCGACACAGAAGTCGCAGCCGAATCGTGACCGTTCCCGCCTGCGATCCACCGTTAAGAAGTGACCTACCAAGATCAGCTGGTAGCCGGGATCGCGCGCCTGCCATCCTTCCGCGGCCGCTGATCGAATGGGCGGCCACTCCTACGGGATGGGCAGCTGCGGAGAACGACGGGCGGACCAAGTCGCGCCGGTCCCGCGAAACGGGGCTGCCGTCGGCACCGGCTGCAGGTGAAACCCGGCCGCAAGCGGCAGCCATGTTCTGCCAGGTCAAGGGACAACCAAAAAATGGTAAAGCTTTCACGCCGTTCTTGAATCTAACGCCACTTAGCCTGTCGGTCGATCACGGCTCTGACCTGCATGTTCGTAGACCGGAACGTATCTGCTCTGGTCAGGGATTGCAACGAAGGCCAGACCATCCTCGAAGATCAACTTAGCTAAGTGGCATTGACTTGAACTGACCCTGGGTGCACATTGGTGGTGAAACAGTTGCCCATTCGTTGGTCGGAGGGGCGATGACACGGGCTTACTTTGCTGTACGTCGCGATGGTGCCGGGCGAAACTTTCACGCCTGCGCGATTGGCTATCTCACGAATGGCCTAGACTGGTGCCTGTCCACTGTGCGATGTCCACTGGCCATAACGGTGGAAATCGGCATAGCGGAGTTGTCTCGGCCCAAAAATTATAGCCTGGTGTAACGGTGAATGCGAGTGCGGTGGTGAGCGAGCAATGAATGCGACAAACAAGCCATCGCCTAAGAAATCGTCCATCCAACGCATCGCAGCGACCGCGGGACGGCGGCCTGGCAGCTTAGTACTCATCGCAGCGGTATTCGCGCAATCGGACAGTTTTCGCTCGAGGCGCTGGGCCGGATCTGCTAGTTATTCTCTTTAACCTCGACCTATTTGCGGAAGGCGTTTTCATGATTGACCAAGTGCAGGTCGCCAATGCCGCCGCGGACGTGAGCGACGTCCCTGATGTGGCCGACGTCGCGGATGTAGTTGACGTAGTGGGAGTCATTCGGTAGATATGCCAGTCCGGCTAGCAGAAAGGTTTTAGCATGTCACGTTTGCTTTCCAAGTCAGTCTTAATCGCAGTTCTGGGGACAGTCGCATTTTTCCTCAGCCCGGTAGTATCAGCCAGCTCCGCTTCCGCTGCTGCTCAGCCAGCGCACGCAACCGTATCGGTGCAAACGGCAACCGCGCACCCGCAGGCACCTGGCCACAAGCGGTGCTGTGCCTCGCTATGGCACTTCGTCCATGCCTTCGCCACTGGCGCACAGTGTGAGTCGGAAGGCCGATACTACGTTGACCATTACGATTACATCACTTATTCCTGCGAATACGGCGATCCGACACATGGTAAATACTGTCTCTGGGTGAAATATAAGAGCATTCGCGTAGCTCGACTGCCGGGGGTAAGTTATCTGGCTAAGAATGCCTGATCGTCGATCTGCTGGCTTGTGAGTTCCTGGTGCGGCCAGCAACATCGAAGCAAGGAAGGTTCTGTGGCGGCTCAGTGGTGCACGGCGAAAGGCTGGCGTGAGAGCATGAACACGTTGAGGCTTCGCGGATTGAAGTTCTGGCGCACCGGGGCCGCTTTCAGCCTGGCTGTCGCCGCGACTTTAGGCGCGGCGACAGCCAGGACGCAGGTACACGCCACCGAACCTGAAGTGCGAATGATCGCGGCGCAGGGCCATATCACGCTACCGATGTCTGGCAAAGTCGTGTTGCTTGATCCAGGCATCTACGTCGCTTCTATGGGATCGGCGTTGCAACTGGATGTGGGAAGGGCCAGCTACACGAGGCCGATCATGATAAGGCAGGTCCTCCGCACAGCAGGCGGTGGCACCAGGTTCAGGCAGCTCCCGAGAACGGTACTGTCGGGATTCTACGGGCTGCGGAGTTTTTTCCGGTTGCGTGTGGTAAACGCTCAGGAGAAGACGGTATATACGCGTCTCATGCTGTTCTGCCCTGACGGCTACGATCCACAACGTGCTAGCCCGGACAGCCCGCCGACTACGCCATACCCGTTCCAGTGCGCTTCTCTCAACCACCTGCCCTTCACGCTGGGCACCGTATGGGGCATCGCGAAGGGCTGGGCTGTCGACCCACTCGAAGGGCTGGGAGGACCCAGTGGCGGAGGCCCTCCGGTAGCGCTGAAGCCCGGGACCTATAAGGTGTCCGAATCAATTACGCGCGAGTACCGGCAGTTGTTCCACATTAGTGCGCGGGCCGCCACGACAACGGTGACTGTCCGGGTGGTTCGGAGTAGCTCCAGCGTCGGCCGGCAGCCATCATACCGCCAGAGCCAACCGGCCGGACAGCTACCGTCAGAGGCGAGAGTACCTACGCTGGCGCATGCACCACGCTCAGCGTTGCCCGACCTCGTGGCGCTGCCAGCTTGGCAAATTGGTATCAGCCGCCACGGCACAGGTGACTTCCTCGATTTCGCGGCAACGGTTTGGGTTGGTGGCCACGGGCCGCTAGATGTGGAGGGTTTCCGTATACCAGATTCGCGGACAATGAAAGCCTATCAGTATTTCTGGCGTCACGGGCATATCGTCGGCCGGGCAAGCGTTGGTACAATGGGATTTGCGGGGTACAACGAGTGGCACTTCCAGCAATTCGCTCGGTATGCCCTGCTCGCCTCGAATAAATCCGTAGCGGTGCGAAGCCGAAAAGTTGGCTTCTGCATTACCGCGACCGATCCGGTAAACTTGTTGCTGCCACACGCGGTATGGCAGCCGAAATTGAACGGTATCGGCGTCTTTAGTTGCGGTGCTTCTACTGCCCTGTGGGTTCAAGAAATGCTGCCAGTCGGCTGGGGCGATACCTACATCCAGACTGTGCCCGGAAACTCATTCAACATTACCAATGTCCCAAACGGCACCTACTACATCGAGGTCCAAGCCAATCCCGAGAAGCTTTTGCACGAGACCACAATCAGCAACGACATTTCTCTGCGCAAGATCATTCTCGGCGGCACGCCCGGGCAAAGAACGGTGAAAGTGCCGACATGGCACGGCCTGGACCCAGGTGGTCACCGAACCCAGCCATGATGATTCGCGGTGATCGGTCCGCCAGCCTGGAATGGTCTTTCGCGTCGCGTAGTGGATCTTGATTTAGGACTGGGACATCGCGGTGACCCGGTCCTGGAAGTCCCCGCTGCCCCGTGTGTAGCCGACTGGCTGGAAAGCCAACCCGCCATCCGGATATACCAAGCGGTTATAGACTGATGAGCGTCCCAGCGCCGAGGTAGTAGTGATCATAGCGAGCTGGGCATTAGGATCACGATCGGCGATCAATGTCGTGCGATGGCCGTATTTAGCTGCAAATACATCCCGAACTTCAGTGCTCATGGCAAGCAATGCCACCAACTTGCCACCACAGAGGTCACGATAAGGCGGCAAAGCCCCAAGTACGAATGCATCCATTACGCAGGCAAGGCGTGTCCGCCGTTGCTCAGCTGTCCAGCCGATTGCCTGATCGCGGCAACCCAAAGCAAACACCGGATCGGCAAGGCCTATCAGCCCGATCACACTGTCGTTGTGGCCTTCGTCCACCACCAGGAAGCGCAATCTACGCCCGTAGCCACTCGACACCGGAATCGACCAATGCAGCGCTGACCACCGCCATAGCAATCCGTCCAAGCTTCGCCGATTCTCCACGAGAAGGAGCTTCGGCCGGATCTGTGCCGGATCAAGCGCATCTCCTCGAAGAAGCCGCTGGACGAAGGCCTCTTCGTGCCGTTGTAGCGCACCCCGAGCTCGTTCACGCTGAACCTCGACCGCGTGGCCATGCAGGCTCCTCAGACGCTCCTTATCAGAGTCCACTGGCGCGACCACGGCCCCATCCCGCACCCTGAATCCCTGGTCCCGGAGGTGCTGTAGCACGCGCTCACGAAGCCGATCCGCCTCAGCTGCCCGCTCTTCAGTCTGCTCCACCGCCTCAGCGATAGATCGCTGAACGGCGGCAAGCTCGATCATGGTCCGAGTATGGCGCATCTCCTGTGGTCGCGTTTGCTCATCCTGGTGTGACCACGCAGAGAACCTGCCGACCAGCGGATCGCCATCCAAAGGGTTGCAGTTTGGGTTGCAGTTCATCCCAGTCCAGCCCCGTTCACCTGGGTACACCTATGTGGATTGACCTGCGACGCGAACGCGCCTGAACGCCCCTGAACCCGCTACGCTCAACCTCTTAATCCGCGGGTTCGGGGTTCGAGTCCCTGGCGGCGCACCCGTAAAATCCCTGCTCACACCCGCTATCAGCGCGTCCGGGCGCATGGCCTGACGGCCTGAGCAGTAACGCGAGCAGCAACGCCGCTCATTCAGCATCTTCTAGGACTTCCGCCGCGTCATCCTCGGCACCCTGCCAGAGCATCCGGGCCATCCGATCCGCCGCCTCGCGGGAGACCTCCGGGGCGACGTGGCTGTAGGTGTTCATGGTCAGCGCGATCTGGCTATGACCGAGAATCTCCATCACCACCCGGGCCGGAACGTTCTGCGCCAGCAGCAGGCTCGCCGCGGTATGCCTCAGGTCGTGCAGCCGGACCGGCGGCATACCGCCGTAATAATGATCAAGGCGGCGCGCTGCGCACGCCGCGGGCCGACACCAGCGCCGGCCTCCGGCCTTGGCAGGCCCCGGCCGTCGCGCACCCGCCCCCACACTCGCGGCGTCGCAGATCACAATGGTTACCCGGCACGCAACACGGGTGCAGGACAGTACCGTCTTCCTCGCCGGTTTATTGTCCCGCTCCCGGCCGCCGCGTCGAGGTCGCTCCCTGCGGTCGCGTCGCAATGCGATCGGCTTCGCCGAACCTCGACCCAGCAGCCACTCGCCAGGAATCGGCGCCTGTCGAGGATGACGGAGCAGAGCAGGAACTGCCTGCAGGGTCACGTCCCGGACCTGGCAGCCCGCAGTGCATCAGCCTTTGAGACGACGAGCGCTCTCGTCAGTCCTCTGGCTTGGTGCCGTCCGTGGCGAAGACCATGAGCTTCTTCCCCCAATGGCGCTGCAGCTTGTGAATCGGGTCCAGCTGCAGGGTGCGCGCCAGCCAGCTGCCCTGTACCGCTCCAAACCATCGCGACCGGTCTGACCTGCGAGTTCACGGAGTCACTCAGGCGGCACGGCGGTACTCGTTGATGACGCCCCCGAGTACTTTCCGGCGCTGCACCGGCGCGTCCAGCGGTATGACGACCGATTCGTCATGATCGGGTGGCCGCTGCTGCCGGGACTGATGCGGCCGATGAGCGTTATAGTGCCCGGCGTAGGCCCGAAGCACTGCCCGCAGATGGGCTTCGCCGTAGATCAGCATCCGGTCCGTGCACTCAGCCCGTACCGTCCGTACCCAGCGTTCGGCATAACAGTTCGCCCGGGGCGCCCGAGGAGGAATCCTCACGATCCGCACGCCCTCGCTGGCGAAGACAGCATCGAACACGCCGGTGAACTTGGCGTCGCGGTCCCGGATGAGGAACCGGAAAGAGCCGATCCGGTCGGCGAGGTCCATGACCAGGTTGCGGGCCTGCTGAGCGGTCCATGCACCGTCCGGATACCGGGTCACCCCGAGAATATGCACCCGCCGGGTCGCTACCTCCATGACGAACAACACATACAGGCGCTTGAGGCAGACCGTGTCGACGGCGAAGAAATCGCACGCCAGCAGGCCCTCCGCCTGGGTGCGCAGGAACCTCCGCCAGGAGGTATCCACACCACGCGGAGCAGGCCGGCAGCCGCGGGCGCGGAGGATCCGGCGGACGGTCGCCGCACTGATGTGGTGTCCGAGGCGGGTCAGCTCGCCGTGCACCCGGCGGTATCCCCAGGCCGGGTTCTCCCCCGCCAGCCGCAGCACCAGGTCGCGGACCTCCTGGCTCGTCCGCAGGCGCCCTGGCCGGTTCGGGTAGGTCCACTTGCGGGTGATCAGACGGCGGTGCCAGGCCAGCAGGGTTCCCGGCGTGACCAGCCGGCTGCCCCGCAGCGCGGCTGGCAGCAGCCGGGCCAGGGCCGCCAGGATCGCGCGGTCGGCCCAGTCCGGCCTGGGCCGGGCGACCTGACGGCGCAGCACCATCACCTCGTGCCGCAGCACCATGATCTCCGCGTCCTTGGACGCCTGGCTGCGGCCCAGCAAGACCAGCCAGCCGGACACCCTGACCATGATCAAGTACAGCAGACGGAAAGACACAGGCCGCGATCATGCCTCAACTCCCCCACCGACACCAACCGCAGCTCAAAGCCCATGCCGAGTTTCTGAGGCGGTACAGGCATCCCGTCCAGCCGCCGACACACCGACACCGCCAGCGGCGCCGTCTGCTCATCAAGCGACAGGGCGATCCCGTGCGCCTGGGCCCGGTCGGCGAGCAACGCGACCGCATCGGACGACCTGAGCGCCGAAAGACCGGACTCGCCGGGCCTGGGCAGTGACAGCGACGGCACCCGGTAAATGACCTCGCCGCCGATGCCCAGCGGTTCTCGGCTGGCAGCCAGCAGGCGCACCCGCGGGCAATGTCGGACGACCGCCTCCGCGGCCTTGGCGCAGCCGCCGATCAGGTGCTCGCAGTTGTCCAGCACGATCAGCATGTCCTGCGGCGCGAGGGCATCCAGCAGGGCCTGCAGGGCGGGCCGGCCCGGCTGGGCGGCAAGCTGCAGCGCCGCGGAGATGGCCGGCGCTACCGCGTTCTCGTCGGTGACCGCGGCCAGCTCCACCAGCCACACCCCGTCCCCCGAGCGGTCCAGCAGCCCGGCGGCCACCTGCAGCCCCAGCCGGGTCTTGCCCGCACCCCCGGCCCCGGTCAAGGTCACCAGCCGCGAGGACTCCACCAGCGCCCGGACCGCGGCCAGCTCTCGGTCCCGGCCGATGAACGCCGACAGCTGGGCAGGCAAGTTGCCCGGCATGATGGTCAGCAGGCCGTGCGCGGCCGCCAGCACGCCCGCCGCCGGGGCCCGGCCGCGCGCCGCCGCCTCGAACAGCGCCCGCTGCGGCCCGGCCAGGCCCAGCGCATCGGCCAGCAGCCGGGCGGTGTCCTTGCGGGCGGTCAGGTTAATCCCCCGCTCCAGATCACTGACCGACCGCGGGGAAAGGCTGGCTGCCTCGGCCAGCTCCTCCTGAGTCAGCCCGGCGTCGGCCCGCAGCTGCCGCAGCAGCCCGCCGAATCCCGGTGCAGCCTGCTCCGCCATCGGCCGTCGTCCCCTTCACCAGCCCCCGGCCTGCCGCCGCGCCCGGCACCAGACCGGCCAGCACCTGCCGCGGGCACACGGCCGCCTGCAAGCCTACAAGCGCGCTGCCAGCAGGCCTAGCGGCCAGTCTGACGCAGCTCACGGCACCCCGGCGCAGTCACCACGGCCGTGGCCGGCTCCGCATCCAGCCGGGATCTGGGTGGCTGGCACAACCACCCGGGGCAGCAAGCAGCCTTCGGCCGGCCACAGCGCCCAGGCGCTCCATCCTGTGAGTCTCCTGTGGCCGCACCTGTGTGGTGATCACCCGGGCCGCCAGGCAGCGTGTCAACCAGAGGCCCGAGCGTCCCGCTCCGGCCCGCAGCAGACAGGAGACGGCCATGTTCACCCACCCCTACATCGCCAGCCAGCTCGCCCGCGAACGCCAGCGCGACATGCTCGCGCAGGCCAGCCAGCAGCGCCTGGTGCGCCAACTCCGCCACCTCGCCCGCTCCTCCCGGCACGCACAACGAGCTGGCCGGCCGGTAACCCGCGTGCTCAGGCGCATCCGCCCCGTCCTGCTCCCCTCATGAACCGCACCGCAGCTGCCCGCAGCCACCGACGTTAAGGGACCCGCCATGACCGCTCTGATCGCCCTCGTGTCCATCTGCCTGTTCGCCGCCGGGCTCGCCACGGGAATCCTCGCCGTAGTGGCTCTCGCTATCCGCCGCGAGGAACACAACCTGACCCTCGCCCATGCGGCCCCCGACCCCCTGACCCGCACCGGACGCTGGCTCACCGGGCTGGACGTCCGCGGCCCCCACCACACCGTCACCGGGGGCCCGGAGCAAGCGCTGGCCTAGCCCGCCCAGAGGGGACCGGCCCCAGCACACGCCGAACCGGTCCCCGGCGGCCCACCCAGCCAGGCTTCGCGCGCAGCAACCCGGACCGCACCCCCAGCCCGCAGATCACCCGATCGCCGGCATCACATAACGACCTGATATGAACCGCTGGCCGGGTACGGGGAGCGCGAACAGACCCGCACCGATCACGGCCGCGCGATGCGGTGGGCGCTGCGACACCCGTGGCGACATGCGGTGGCACCAGGCGTCGCCTGCGCGATCGTGGTATTCGCGCTGTCGGTGGCGCCCGACGGCGGGTTATTCGGCAGCGTATTCACCAGGCTCTGGCACGGCGGTTCACCCATGTTTTCCACGGGATGGTTTCCCGATGGAGTGCGCACCGAGCGGGCCGACCCGCAGTCCCCGCTGACGGCAGTCATCGAGCAGCATTGCCGCCGCGTCCAGGGCCGCCAGCGCCGAGCCGGCCGGTGACGTGCAGTCCGAGTCATGCAGTAGCACCGTGGCTCCGCCGGCCAGCCCGCTCGCGAGCGACGCGTATACCGATTCGGGCGTTGATCCTGGCCGCCACTCCTTCCCCCAGCAGGTCCACAGCACCGGCGTCAGGCCGAGCCGCCGTGCGGCTGCCAGCCCTGAGCTGCTCAGCACGCCGTAGGGCGGCCGGAAGAATCGCGGGGTGGCTCCGGTGACGCTTGCGATCGTGTCCCTGGCCCGCCGTATGTCGTCATACGTCGCGCGCGGTCCCCGCAGCGGCAGGTAGCGGTGATCCCAGCCGTGCACCCCGATCTCGTGGCCGGTGGCAGCGATTTGTGCGGCCAGTTCCGGTGCCCGTGCCGTCATGGAGCCGAGCAGGAAGAAGGTAGCCCGCACCTGCCGGGTGTCGAGCAGCTCGAGGAACTGCGGCGTCAGCGCCGGATCGGGCCCGTCGTCGAAGGTCAGGGCGACGTGATCGGCTGCGCCGCGGCCGCTGAGCCTGGCCGACAGCGTGCGGCGGACCGGGCCAAGCGCGGTGATGCCGGGGCCTGCCTGAAGCATCGCCAGTCCGGCTGCCGCCATCAGCAGGCGGCGCGCCGCCGCACTGGGGTTTGCCGCACTGGGGTTTGCGGCACCGTCCATTCCTGGGATCATTTCATGGCCGAGGCCGGATGGCCGCAGTCCCAGCCGATTCGGCCGTCAGCTATGCCGGTAACGTGGGCGTAGAAGGGGCTTAGCACAAAGGTAGGCCGGTCGGTCGATCCGAGGTGTAAGGGGCGCCGGGTTTGGGAGTGCACGCAGCGCGCGTCGTCTTTCCGGTCGCTGACCGCGAGGAGATCGCCAAGGCGGTGACCGATATCCTCAGCAGCGGAATGCTGACCCTCGGCCCTTACACCCGGCAGTTCGAAGCGGCATTCGCGGCGGCTCATCCGGCGGGCGGCTCGCCGGGCGATCAGCAGCAGCACGCAATCGCGACTGCCAGCGGTACGTCGGCCCTGGAGATAGCGCTGCGTGCCGTCGGGGTGGCCGGCCGGGATGTCATCCTTCCGGCGAACACCTTCTATGCGACCGCCGCCGCGGTGCTGCGAGCCGGCGGCAGGCCGGTCTTCGCCGATATTGACGCGGCGACCTTGGCCCTGAGCCCGGACTCGACGCTCGCAGCGCTGACGGCAGACACGGTTGCCGTCGTGCTGGTGCATGTCGGCGGGCTGATCTCGCCGCACGCCGACCAGCTCAGGATCGCGTGCCAGGAGCGCGGCATCGCGCTGGTCGAGGATGCCGCGCATGCCCATGGATCGACATATAACGGCCGGTTCGCTGGTTCCTTTAGCGCCGCGGCGGCCTTCTCCTTCTACCCGACCAAGGTGGTGACGTGCGGCGAAGGGGGGATGATCCTCACCGGGTCGGCGCAGCTCGCTGATGAGGCGCGGATTTACCGGGACCAGGGCAAAGGCAGCTTCGGCGCCAACCACCATGTCCGGCACGGCTACGCGTGGCGGATGAGCGAGCTGAACGCGGTGACCGGGCTCGTCCATCTGCGCCGGATGGCCGAGTTCATCGAGCGGCGGCGGACGGTCGCCGAGCGCTATGACCAGGCGCTGGCCGGCCTGGACGGGCTGCAGCCGCTGCGCGAGCCGAACGGCTGCCGCAGCAACTTCTACAAGTACATCGCTATGCTCCCGGCCGGAGCGGACCGGGCGCAGTTCAAGCAGGAACTGGCGCAGCAGCACGAGGTGCGGCTGGCCGGTGAGGTCTATGACGTCCCGCTGCATCGCCAGCCCGTGCTGGCCGAGTTCGCCGGCCCGGCGTTTCCGGTGGCCGAGGACTTGTGCGCCAGGCAGATCTGCCTGCCGGTGCACTCGGACATGCGAGACGACGAGATCGACCAGGTCATCACCGCCGTCACTGCCGTCTATGGCGCGCTGGCCGGCGTCTGACGAGCCGGCTGGCGAGCCGGCCTGATCGCCGGCGCTGGCAGGAACTCCAGCAAGGGAGCGAGCATGCGGGTTGCGGTGACCGGGGGCTGCGGCTTCATCGGTTCGCACGTGGTCGATCACCTCGTGCTGGCCGGTCACGATGTGGTCGTGATCGACCTCTCCGATCAGTGGCGCAATCCCGCTGCCGACTATCGCCATGCCGATGTCCTCGACACCGCGGCGCTTGATGCTGCGATAGACGGCTGCCAGGCGATTCTTCACCTGGCAGGGGCGTCTGATGTCAACGATGTCGCGGCGAATCCGGTGCAGGCGGTGCGGCTGAACGTCGAGGGCACCGCCAGGGTGCTCGAGGCGGCCAGGCAACACGGTGTCGGCCGGGTGCTGCTGGCCAGCACTGTCTGGGTGTACGCGGCGACGATCGGCGCTGGCGAGCGGACCGAGGACGCGCCGATCGACCTGCGCAGCGCCGGGCATGTGTACATCTCGACGAGGCTGGCCGCCGAACTGCTTGTGCACAGCTACCGCGACATGTTCGGGCAGCAGTTCACGATTCTGCGGTACGGCATTCCATACGGGCCGCGGATGCGCGACGCGCTGGTGGTCGCCAGGTTTGTCCGCGCGGCCCTGGACGGACAGCCCATCACGATCGCCGGTACCGGCGATCAGCAGCGCAATTACGTCTACGTCGAGGATCTGGCTGACGCGCACGTGCGTGCCCTCTCACCAGCGGCGGCCGACCAGACAGTGGCACTGGAAGGGAGCACCCCGGTATCGGTGCGGGAGATCGCGGACGTGGTGCGGGGGCTGGTCCAGCCGGTCCCGGTCAAGCACGTTCCCGCCCGGGCGGCCGACTACCAGGGCGTGAGTATCTCCAATCGGCTGGCCAAAGAGCTGCTCGGCTGGTCTCCGGTCACGTCATTCGAGAACGGGGTCCGCAATTACGTCGGCTGGCTGACTGAGCGCGACGCCCGGTGACACGGTTGCCGTTATGACAACTGAGCCCGATGAGAACTTGTACCGGCGCGACGGCAGCAGCCCGAGCGCCGCACGGAACGCCCCGCTGAACGCCGCGCTCAACGCTGAGGTGAGCGCCCCAGGTCCGCGGGCCCTGCTGCTGTCAGGTTCCCTGGGCATGGGACACGACGTGCTCGCGGCGGCGTGCGCGGCGTCCCTGCAGGCGCGCGGCTGGTCGACGCGGACGCTCGACGCCATGCGGCTGCTGGGGCGCGGCGGCGGATCAGCGGGCGAGGCCGTCTTCCGCAGCATGCTCGCGGTGCCCGGCCTCTTTGACGCGTTCCATTTCGCCGCGCTGCGGACCGGGAGCCGCCTGGCGCTGCTCGCGGATGCCGCGGCCCGCCGCCAGCTCGTCCCGCGGCTGCGCGACTACCTGGACGCCAACCCGGCGGATCTGGTCATCTCCGTCTTCGCGACCGGGGCCTCGGCGGCCAGCTGGCTGGCTGAGCGCTATCCCGGCATGAGCCACATCGTTTTCTGCTCTGACGTGACGCCACACCGGCTCTGGGTGCACCGCAACGTTGACGCGTATCTGGTCACCGCTACGGTCGCGGAGCGTGCCGTACTGCGCTTCCAGCCGGATGCGCGCGTGCTGGTAGTTCAGGCCCCCGTGCGAGCCGCCTTCTATCATCCGCCCACTCAGCCGCAGGCGCGCGCGAGCCTGGGCGTTCCCGCGCAGGAACGGTCCGTGCTGCTGATGTCCGGAGCGTGGGGCCTGGGACCGGTCGCGAAGGCCGCCGAGGCGCTCGGCGCGGCCGGCGTTCATGTGCTGGCGGTCGCCGGCCGTAACGCGAAGCTCGAGCAGATGCTCCGGGCTGTCGCTGAACGCCAGCCCAAAGTGCGCCCGTTTGGCTTCACCGATCGCATTCCCGAGCTAATGGCCGCCGCCGATCTGGTCATTACCAGCTCGGGCGATACCTGCAGCGAGGCACGGACGGTCGGCAGGCCGCTGCTGCTGCTTGACGTGGTCCAGGGGCACGGCCGTGACAATCTGCAGCACGAGCTTGAGATCGGCGGCGCCGACGTCACCTCGCCGCGGGCAGCCGACGTCGTCCGCAGCGCGCTCGCCGCGCTAAATCGGCTCAAACCGCCGCCTGCCGGCCCGGCGCGGGCGGCGGCCGACTGGGAGCGTGCCTTCTCAGCAGTGCTCCAGCTGATCGGCCGGTGAACTAGCCGCTGCGGGCCGGCCCCCGCCCGGCTGATGTCGCCGGCTGTCGGCCGGGCGGGCTCGGCGTGGGGCTAGCATCAGGCTTGTCCATCAGGCGGCGCCCGCGAGTAAGGACAGCCCAGCACCGGCCTCCGACGCTGCTGCCGGTCGCCGAGTCGAGCGTCTACTTCAAGATGCGGCCAGGCCATTAGCCGCGGTCCTTGCATGCTCCGCGAGGCGTGGGGATCATCGACCACAGCCCGGGCGGCCTGCGTGCCGGATCGGAGGCGGAAGTTCGTGGACAACACCGACCGAGGCAACAAGCCTGACCATGCTGATGGCGACCCGCGCCCGGCGGCGGTCACGTTTGTGACCACGGAGCACTTCACGCTGCAGGGTGCCCGCTCGTCGACGATCTCGGAGTCGACCGGCCGGGCGAGCGTGTTCCTTGGCGCGGTATCCGGCGGCCTGATCGCCCTCGGGCTCGTCGTCACCGCCGCCAAGGCCGGCGTGGCGTTCTACGCGTTCGGGCTCATTCTCCTGCCCACCCTGGCCTTCGTGGGGCTGGCGACATTCGTCAGATGGGACACTCCCAGGCGCGCTGGCAGCCAGCCAGGGAGGGACAGGCACCAGGACAGGGCAGCGCGAGCCTCGAGGCCAAGCGCGCGTGCCTGCGAGCTCACAAGGTGCGCGCCAGCCTGCCAGGCCCAGCCTCCACTTGTAACAGGACCACCCTGACCACCCCACGCTCATGTGCATGCGTGAGCGCGCGCGGCCCGCGGCCCAGGCCGAGCTCGGCTGATCGCTGAGACGGGCAAACGGGGTCCGGACACTCGACTACCTCCCACGTTCGCGACACCCGTTTTCACTCTTAGGCCGCCGTCTGCGGCCGTGCAATTCTCACTCTCGCGGATCTCTGTACTTCCGGGCTGAGTGGCGCACCATATGGGGCGTACGCATTGTGCGTGCCGAAAATCTCGTCCACGTCATGCGACCAGGCGATATTCGTTGATCAGGCCACCGACGCGACCCTGTTTCCGGACGCGGTACTGGTCGAGGTCGGCCGGTTCGGGCAGCGGTTTCAGCGGCGCGGCGCCGTGCAGGGAGCGGTGCGGCCGGTGCTGGTTGTGGTGGGTCTCGTACTGGCGCAGGATCCGCCGCAGATGGGCCTGGCTCCAGATGAGGGTACGGTCCAGGAGCTCGCGGCTGCATCCCCCGATCCAGCGTTTGGCGATCGCGTTCATGCGGGGCGTCCGCACGTTGCAGCGTACGGTCCGGATCCCGGCGCCGGTGAGGACTGCGTCGAACGCGGCGGTGAAGTTCGAACCCCGATCGCGGATCATGAACTTGACCTGGTGCGTCTGCTCGCTGAGGTCCATCAGCAAGTTGCGGGCTTGCTGCGTGGTCCATTCCCCGGTCGGGTGCAGGGTGACGCCGAGGATGCGGACGCGCCGGGCCGCGTGCTCGATCACGGCCAGGACGTAGGCCTGGCTGCCGTCGGGCAAGTCAACGGTGAAGAAGTCGCATGCCAGGATCGCCTCGGCCTGAGAACGCAGGAACTGTGACCAGGCCAGCCCGGTCCGTCGCCGGGCGGGGCCGATGCCGCTGGTCTTGAGGATCTCCCATACCGTCAACGCCGCGACCTTGACTCCCAGGCCGGCCATCTCGCCGTGGATCCGGCGGTAGCCCCAGCCTGGGTTCTCCCGGGCCAGCCGGCGGACCAGGGCCTTGATGTTCCGGCGGGTCGCCGGGCGGCCGGTCTTGCCGCGCACGGACCGCGCCGCCCGGCGGCGCCGGACGATGTCGCGGTGCCAGCGCAGGATCGTGTCCGGGGTGACCAGCAGCCGCAATCCGTGGCGGCGGGCTTTCGGTATCACGCCGGGCAGCGCCGCGAGTAGTGCCCGGTCCGCCCAGTTCAGCTTCGCGCGGCGCGGCTGCCGCCGCTGCAGGACGGCGAGCTGGTGGCGCAGGATCAAGATCTCTGCGGTCTGCCATGTCTCCTCGCGCTGGGACAGCCTCAGCCACGCGGCTAGTCGCGTGGTCAGCAGGAACACGAACCGCAGGCACATGATCGGTGATCATCACGGCGGAGCGTCAGCCGAGCAACTCTGCCGGTCAGAGCCGTGGATGCGATTCTCGGCACGCACAGCTGGAACTGGTCACTTCCAGGTCTTGCCGTTCCAGCGCAAGATCAGGGTCTTGGTGGCGGAGCTGCTGGTCGTGCCGACCGCCCAGGCGTTGCTGGCGGACGTGGCGGCCACGCCGGACAGGCTGCTGTCAGCCCCCGGGCTCGGGCTGGGCGCCTGCGTCCAGCTCTTGCCGTTCCAACGGAGGATCAGGGTCTTCGTGGGGTTGGTGTCGCCGCCGCTCTGGCCGACCGCCCAGGCGCTGCTGGCCGAGACGGCCGCCACGCCGTTGAGGAAAGCGCCGTCCGCGGGGGTGGGGCTGGGCACCTGCTTCCACGCTTTGCCGTTCCACCGCAGGATCACTGTATTGCCGGGGCCGCAACCGCAGCCGGTCTGGCCGACCGCCCAGGCGCTGCTGGCAGAGGTCGCGGCCACCCCGTGGAGCGGGGCGCCGCCTGCGGGGTTGGGGCTGGGCACCTGCGTCCAGGTCTTGCCGTCCCACCGCAAGATCAGCCCCTTGTACACGCCGGCATTGGTGATGGTGATGCCGACCGCCCAGGCATTACCGGCAGAAGTCGCGGCCACCCCGGTAAGGAGGTGGTGACCTGCGGAGCTCGGGCTGGGTACCCGCTTCCACGAGGTGCCGTTCCAGTGCAGAATCGCGCTCTGCCCGGCGCTAGTGGAGCCGACCGCCCAGGCGTTACTGGCGGAGGTGGCAGCCACGCTGGCGAGGCTGCTGCCTGCGGCAGCCGGGCTGGGCACCCGCTTCCACACAGTCCCGTTCCAGTGCAGGATCACGGCCCCGCCGACCGCCCAGGCGTCACTGGCAGAGACGGCAGCCACGCTGGAAGCGCCGACCGGGCTGGGCGCCCGCTTCCACACAGCGCCGTTCCAGTGCACGATCACGGCGCCGACGGCCCACGCGTTGCTGGCAGAGACGGCGGCCACGCCGGTGAACTGGCCGGTGAAGGCGACCGATGCCGGCACATCCTCGGGATCTGGTCCGGGCCACAGCAGGGGCTGCGGGTGCGGCCCCCGCAGCCACCCCCGCCGCAAGTAGCGGGACGGCGAGAACCCTGACCGAACGTGTGGCGAGCACGGGCGTACGCACCGGCTGCCACCTCCCCCCTATAGGCCTGCAGGCTCAGCCGGTCCCATGATCAGGACGAGCGGCCCGCTGGCATCGGCGGAACAGCCGCAAGTGGGGACGGGGACACCGCTCGCAGCTTGAGTGTGACACGCCACACGCTCAAGGGCCAGCTGCAAATAAGGAGGAGGCTTGGTTACCCGACGCGCACGCGAGCCGATCACCCGTTCTGTCGTCACTATCGGACGCACTGTACGGCGCCGGCAGGCGCACCTAAGGCGGGTAGGCGCGCGATTATCAAGAACTCGCTGTACCGTTGGCAATCCCGACTACAGCTGGTTCAGACCGTATGTTTATGCATCTGGCCCTTGGCGTGAAACATCCTCTTTTGCTTGATATGGAGGTGATCGTGAGGATGCGAAATCGAGCCGGCGAAGAGCGGAAATATCAGGCTTCGAGCGCGCGCTGGGCACATCGCGTGGCGGCAGGCCATATCTGAATGATCAGCTGCTCTTGGCGGGGGCGTGAGTTGCTGCCTCGTTTTGACGCTGGCCGACCGCCACGACCCACCATTCGGGCTCGTACCGGTACTCGATGAGGCCCGAGGGATTGCCTTGGTACGTGGTGCCTGCTGACAGTTGCGTCTGCAGGCATGCGTCCTCGGTCAGGAGGTCTCCGCTGGCGAGCGCCGTGCTGATGCCGTAGATGAAGCCGATTGCGGGAGTCTGCCCGGCCTGGACCTGGATCGAGCCCGAGATCGGGGTGAGCACGCCGTTGTCGTTGACGGGGAGATCCGGAGGCAGCGTGATCCACAGCGGCCAGTCAACCGTCAGTGTGGCGGCTGGGCCGAACAGGCTGCCGGTGCCCACGTCGGAGATCGTGCTGACGTTGGTGAACACCATGATCGCGGCCCTGAGCGCGGTCGGGAAGATGAACCCGAAGCTCGTCTGCGTCGTGAACCGGTAGTAGAGCCAGCTGTCTTGTGAGGCCTGCGGAAAGACATACGAGCCGATCCAGCTGTGGCTCCACCACTTCTCGGTGTAGGGCTGCACGGTTCCCATGTCCCGCGGCTCGCCTTCGAACTCGACGCCGCCCGCAAGCAGAGCGTCGGTAGTGTAATCGCCGCTGGTTCCGGCCACGCCCGGCGTGTCGTCAACGCCCTCGGTGAACGGCGCCAGGTTAACGGCGATCCATGGCGAGAAGAACGGGCCCACGCCCGTGATAACCAAGTCAGCCGACTGCGACCGGCGCGTCCTGCTCGCCGATGCTGGCCTGTCCCGCTTCAGCAGTTCCGCCCGCCGCTTGACCAGGCCGTCGATGTAGTCGCTGACCTTGGCGCCCGGGTCCATCCTGAGTTCTGGCACGCCTTTGAGCAGGTTCGTCACCAGAGCGAGTTCAGCTTCGGCCCGACGGTCTTCGCAGATGCGCCGGACAACCGACGCAGGGATCAGATCGGCACCGACAGCCCGCTGCGAATCGCTCTTATGCTCACTCACTGGCTGCCCCCCATAGACGCGCAATCCCCGTGAGCCCCATGTTCGCCCGTCTGCGCTGTCCGCGCAATGGCCGGCGACGTCAGACGATCAACTGCACAGCCGGGCGATACTGAGTGAGCGTCTGATTAATCGGGGCCTGGGCAGGATGCGCTGACACGGGCATCAGTAGCAGTGACCCGGCGGCTACCGGCCACGCACCAGCATCCTCACGGACACCGGCACCATCGATAGTGGATCAATGAGCGTCGAGCAGAAAGCCGACAAGCGGGCAGAACGGACAAATCAGAGCGAATGGCGTCAGCTCGGATAGCAGGACCTACTGCAGCGGCGCTGGTCACCGCCGGGACCTGTCGGACTCTGCTTGATGGGCGTGATTTATGCGCTGGGCCGGCGATGATCAGTGATGTGCTGCCTGTAGGGTTCCAAAACTGTGTGACGGCTCCTGACCTGCGGCGTCGTGGATTAGCCGGTGATCTTCATGCCGCCCGCTCGTACTCGCTGATCAGCCCTCCAAGAACCCTACGGCGCCGTATCTTCGCCGTCGCAAGATCGGTGATGGCGGCCGGAGCGCTCCCGCCAGCGCCCGGCGGCCGCAAGTTCAAACCCCGATGCGGCCGGTGCTGGTTGTAGTGCGCGGCGTACTCACCAAGAACCGCGGACAAGTGCCGTGGACCGGTGATGAGCATCCGGTCGGTCACCTCCGCCCGGACCGTGCGCACCCAGCGCTCAGCATAAGCGTTCGCCCTCGGGCTGCGCGGCGGGATCTTCACCACCTCGGTCCCGGCACCGGACAGCACCGCGTCGAATGCCTCGGTGAACTGGCCGGCCCGGTCCCGGACCAGGAACCGGAACCGGGCGGCGCGCTCCCCCAGGTCCATGAGCAGGTTCGGTGCCTGCTGCACGGTCCACGCGCCGTCCGGGTGCGCGGTGACGCCGAGGACGTGGACGTAACGGGTGCCCAACTCGATCACGAAGAACACGTAGACACGGCGCAAGGTAACCGCGCAGTCCACATGAAAGAAATCGCACGCCAGCATCGTGGTGGCTTGCGTGCGCAGGAACTGCCTCCAGGTCGAACCGGCTGCGCCGCGGTGCGGGCGGGATCCGCGGCCGCTTCAGCACCCGCCGCACGGTGGAGGCGCCGACCCTGATGCCGAGGCCGAGCAGCTCGCCCAGGATCCGCCGGTAGCCCCAGCCCGGGTTCTCCCGTGCCATCCGCTCGATCAGCGCCGCAATCTGGGGATCCACGGCCGGCCTGCCGCCTCGGCGGGGATACGTCCATCGCCACCGGACCAGCCGCCGGTGCCAGCACAGGAGCGTAGCGGGCGTGACCAGGCGGCTCATCCGCAACGATCTGGGGAGCAGCCTGGCCAGGGCGGCAAGCACTGCCCGGTCGGCCCAGTCCAGCTTCGGTCTGGGGTTCTGCCGCCGCAGCACCGCCACCTCATGGCGCAAGATGAGCAGCTCAGCATCCTTGGCGGCCGCAGAGCGCGCGAGCAAAGCTATCCAGCCGGTCATGCGGACGAAGATCAGGTAGAGCATCCGGGCAGTCACGAACCAGTGATCCTGCCAGCCCCACAACCATCGCCGCAGACGAACCCGCAGGTCAGCCGCCTATGCCCCGTTTTGGAACCCTACACCCGGTGTCCAGCCGTCGCGCTCAGCGCACTGGTGAGCAATGCGGATGCTGGCCCGGCCGTATATAGCGTTCCGCCCGGGGATCGGGATGCTCTGCTCCTGAGGCGGGTGAAGGCCAGCCTATCCGGGCCGTCAGTGTGCTGGTATCTGCTGCGATGAGGTAGCCGGGTGACGAACTCCGGGACGGGCGCCCGCGTCCTGAGGCGCCTGTCCCCTACGTTTGTGCGGCCGCAGACACGCAGGGTTTGCGAGCGCGACACGAGCTGCGCGGCTTCACACGCTGCCCGCGCCGGCGACAGGTGGAGCTGCCCGAATTCACGCATACCCAGCCGCGCTTTCCTGCCGAGCGCCCGATAAGCGGGGCGAGCTGGTTCGCCCGGCTGCCTGAGGCTGGCGTCCCGCTCCTGATTCAGGCACACCGAAACGGCAATAGCGGGCGGCGGACTGGTGATCGGGCCTGCTGGCAAGCGCGCTGGTGGCGGCGAGTCCCTGCCCTGCATGAGCCTGCGTCTACTGGAGCGCGGCGCGGGCGCTTTCCAGATCATCGGTGGCAATCACGATCTTCACCCCCCGAACGTGGTGTAGGCAAGCTCGACGTTGACGTTGGCGCCGGCGAGCCGCCGGGTCAGCTCGCCGAGGGCCATGGGCCGGTCCTCGATCTCGACCACCAGGACCTCGCGCTGGTCGGCGATGCCTATTCCGGCGCGCTGGAGCGCGGCCCGGCATCGGGTCACGGCCTGGTCGTCCAGGAGCACGTGCACGACGCCCCTGCCCTCACCGGTGAAGGCCGCGAGGCCGCGGATACTGACCCCGGCCTCGCCCGCAACCTCCCCCAGCCGGGCCAGCTCACCCGGCCGGTGCTCGAGAATAACTGTCAGGTCCGTGGGCATCGCATCCTGATCGTCCCACCGCGGCCGGCATCCGGGCAATCCTGCCGTGACCGGACCCGCCCGGCGTCACGGTGGCGCGACGTCTCCTGGTGCGCTGACGGCCATGGTCTTTGGCCGCCGAGCACGCGGCGCCGGCCACAGCGGGGCCGGCCCGCGATTGCCGGGGTACCGCCCCGGCGCCCGCCCGGCCAGCGCGGATCGTCACCAGCCGGGCCGGCGTGGCTGGGCTGAGCGGGCAGCGGTTCGCGGTGGCATCCGGCGAGGGCATGGATCACGATGGTTGCCGGGCGAGGGCCGCTCCCAGGCCCGCGGGCATCGCCGGACGGGCTCGTCCTCGCGCCGGCCGCGACGGGCCCTGCCCGGGGCTTTCGCGCCGCCATCGGGCAGGCGGGCTGGCGCGGTGCGCGCGACGAGCGGCGGCGCCAGGACAGGAGGATGGGTAAGAGTCGCGGCCACCGGAACCTCAGCACGTGCCACGAGCCTGACATCGACCGGCGGCCTGCCGCCCTTTGGGGATAGGCCCACCGCCAGCGAACCAGCCGCCGGTGCCAGCCCAGCAGCGTATCCGCCTGCACCAGCCGGCTCATCCGCAGCGGTCTCGGGAGCAGCCGGGCCAAGGCGGCGAGCACCGCCCGGCCCGCCCAGTCCAGCCTCGGCCTGGAGTACTGGCGCCGCAGCACCCAGACCTCCTGGCGCAGCACCAGCAGCTCGCATCTTTCGACGCCGGCGAACCCGCCAGCAGCACCATCCAGCCAGTCAGGCGGACGAACATCAGATACAGCATCCGGACCATCACAAGCCCGCGACCCTGCCAGCCCCAGCGCCCATCACCGCTGGCATACTCGCAGGCCAGCTAACTATCCCCCGTTTTGGAACCCCACAAGCACCCGTGACTGGTGTGGCCTACCAGACTGTCCGGCGGGCCATGCGCGAGCTACGCGAGCGCGGCCTGATTGTGTCCGTGGTCGGCAAGGGGATCTTCGTCACCAGTTCCTGATCAAGCCGCCCGCGCAGAACCCCGACGCTACGCTGCGCGCCTTAGCCGTCGTTACCTGTTCCTACCTGCGCGCCAGCGCGTCGCTCTGCATCGCTCTCGGCGGCTGGTGGTGGCTCAAGGGTGCCACTTCGACCTACGTAGTACCGAGTGGGGATGGGTGGTTCAGGAGGTGTGAAACGCGGGACTGTCTGCTCGTCACCACCGTTGGCGGACTGGCCGCTTGGAGCAGGCGGCGAGGTGTCCGTCGCGGTCTGGGCTTCGTCAGTCACGTAATTAGCATAGTCGCACGGGCATTCATGTGGCGCGGGCAATGAGGGCGATAACGACGCCCGCGCCTGCCAGGAGGAGACTCAGATTGAACAATCGCCCCTTGAGCACCAGCTTTCGCTCATTGACCGTCCACGCCAGCGTCACGTCGCTCAGCGTCAACGTTTTTGCTTCTCCTGGTTCCAGACTGGCGTAACCAGCGAAGCTCTCGGGATTGGGCGCGTCCTCGTACCTGCGGACTACGAAGACGACCAGGGCAATCACTATCGACAAGATCAGGATTGAGGCGAAGGTAGCTCTCGCCCACGGGGCGAGGTGACTGGTGGCTAGGAATACGCCTGTTGCGGCCACCAGCGCGGCTATGAGAACGCCTGCCTTGTTGTCAAGCTGATCGATTGCGGCGAGCTGCTCGGTGAGCTTGGTACGCGCGACGTCGTAGACCAGGTCGATCGCAGCCGGTACCTGGGCGGGCTTAGCGATGTTTCCTGGTGGCGGCGCCGTGGCTCGCTGCGGCCCGTAGAGCAGCCTCCTGCCCGCGCGGCTCAGCCAGTCCAACACTGTCCTTTCTTATCCTACGGCTGTGGCATGAGCCTGAGCTTTGACGGACTTCGCCCTGCGCGGTACAGGGATGCCGTTCGTCGTCCGCCGCTCGGGATCCGGCGTTGCTTTTGATCTTGATGTTGGCCCCGCAGCGGCGTTCGGCTTATTGCTTGCGGCTAAAGATCACCAACGCGATGGCGATGCCGATGCCGATTGTCCCGTATTCGTGCCAGAGCAGCGTCTGAGCTTCTGGCGGCAGCGCCTGCTGGATAATGGGTGCACCGATCGCCAGGAGCCAGACGAGCACCAAGGCGAGCACCTGCGTGATGCTGAACCTGGCGGTGCCTGTGGGTGCCGGAAACTGTGTCACTTCATGCGACCTGGTCATATTCATGGATCAAGCCGCCGGGCCGGTCCCGCCGCAGCACCTGGATACGTGTGCCTGCTGCACGTGGATGCCGGTGCCCTGCGGGCGGTTTCTGCTGCAGTGTCCGGTGCGGCCGGTGCGTGTTGTAGTGATCGGCGTACTCGCCGGGAACCTGTTGGGCTCGAATACACGATCGTGGCGGTGACCTGCTTCATCTTGTAGCAGCGCGAGGCTGTCAGGCGGCGATCTGGTATTCGTATGTGAGCCCGCTGAGGATTTGTTCCGGCCGGCAGCCACCCCCATTACGCCCCTGGGCGCACAACCGACAATCTGCTTGCCTCCACCACTCGACCCCGTCAGCAAGCGTCACGCGGATATTCGGCATGGCCAGGCAATTGCAGGTTCACCCGGCCACCCGCGACTACCTGCACCAGCGTGGCGTCACGGTGCATGTCGCCGAGACCCGCGAGGCAGTGAAGATCTACAACGGGCTGGCCGGGCGCGGCCTGGCCGCCGGGTGGTTCCATTCGACCTGCTGATTTCCGCTGCCGCTTACCCAGAAAAGCGCAGGTCACAGCCCGATACTTGGCCGACGGTCACTGTCCTGTCTCAGTCGTCGTGGTGAGGCCGCCGGGGGCGGAAATTCACCATGGGTCGGCCAGGAACTGCGGGACGAGCTGGTTCTGAAGACTAGGACCGTGTGGCCTAACGATCATGGCGAGTTTCGCCAATCAAGACCTTATGGTCAGACTGGCAGCCTGCTCGGCGACTCTCCGGTGTAGTCGTAAACCATGATCAGGTTCGCGTTTCCCCGGAGCCAGTTCAGGTCCTGCTCGCACGAGTACTTGCTTTCGTAGGTCTGGCCCGACGAACCGAAAACCCTGCTGCTGGCACCATGCAGGCACCAGTAATACCTGCCGTGGCGGTCTTTGAGGATCTTGAACTCGGGTTGTTTTGCCTGCCCCATCCGCACCACCTTCTTCCTGTGCGATCAGGGCAACATCTGCTCAGGCGATGAACATGCCGAACGTCGCCACTGCCACACCGGGGCCACCCAGGGCCGACGGCCTCCCTCTCCCCTGAGGGGCCTGGCATACTTAAACCCCGGGACCGGGTACGGGGCAAGACCAGCCCGGGGGGCCGACAGGGCACGGAACCGACACTACGCTCACCCGCTTGGCCATGCGGGTGCTTGCCGCGTTTCGCCAGGCGAGGCGATACCTCGGCGAGTTGCAGCCCGTCGCTCCACTAGCAACGATCGCCCACCGCCGCCGGGCCCTTCCCGGCGCCGTATGCTTCGACCACATTGACCTGCGGCCGCCGTGACGGCCAAATCCGGTTCGGCTTCGCCGACCTACGGCACGGCCGGATTAGTGACCCCAGGCGTCCACGCCGATCTAGCGACCTCCATACCCGGTCCACGAGAAGGGCCCTGACCTCGGAGGTTGCTCCCATGTCCTGTTGCTTCTGCCGTTCGTCAGCACCGATCGAGCGGTCAACCTGCCGTCACTGCCAAACCCTGATCGACTCCGCATCGAGGCCGGGTCGGCTGCAGCACGCGAGCGGGAGCCGCTGCTGGCCGCGGCTGCCTGGAACCGTGGCCTGAGGGTGCGCCTCCCTGCGGGGGAGGCAGTGTCAACCGGTACGCGACGCGAGGGAGGCGGGACGAACCACCAGCGGCCGGCCGGCATCAACCTGGGCATCGCCGGTGCGCACATGGAGCGGCTGGACCTGGTTGATTGGGCCGGAGGGCCGGGCACTTTGTTAGTCGCCGTCGAGTGAACGCCGCTGGGGGGTGATGCCGGCGAAGCTGGCCTGGGTCAGTGGCCTGGGATTCAGGTGCCTGGCGTGGATCACGGTGAGCAGCCTGGCCAGCTGGCTGCCCAGGCCGGGGACCCAGTGCAGGAGCACGATCTCGCCGGGCTGCAGCGCTCCGCGATCCCAGGTGTCGATGTCGTCGCCGGTCATGACGGCACTCCAGCCCACCAGCTTCTTCAGTCCGGCCCGGTAGGCGGCCGCCTGCACGGCGGGGTCGAAGGCCCCGTAGGGCGGCCGGCCCAGGACGGGGACCTGGCCGAGCCACCGCCCGAGCACCCGGCGAGCCTGCCCCCACTGGGTCGTGCCCTGGCCCAGGGTCAGCGTGGTGAGGTTGGGGTGGGAGACCGTGTGGTCCCCGACCGTCCCGCCGGCTTTGACAAAGGCCCGCCAGTAGGGCAGGTCCCGCTGGGCGGCCTGCTCGATGAGGAAGGCGGTGACCGGCAGATGGGTTGTGCGCATGATCGCAAGCACCCGCGGGCTCGGCGTCCAGCCGTCGTCCACGGTGATGTAGATGGCGCGCCCGGCTGGGTTGGCGAAGGAGTAGAGCGGGACCTCGGGCAGCGCCGGGACGGCTACCCGCACCACGGCCTGCTCACCGTCCCGGTCGGTCAGCCTCAGCCTGGCCCGGCAGGCTTCCGGGCTACTGGCCACGGCCACCTTCTGCGATGCGGGCAGGCTGACCCGGTCCTTGCCGCACAACACCCGGCGCGCCGGGGACTGCAGCGGGCCAGACACGGAGAGGACCAGCCCGTCTCGGTGACGGCGGGACGCGACGACCCGCAGCGCCGGCGGGGTGGTGACGGTCAGCGTCCGGCTGGACGGCTGCGGGCCCTCCACCCGGACCACCAGGCGGGTCCGGCTGCCGGGCGGTACGCGAACATCGACGGTCCCGCCGTCGGGAGACTGTCTGGTCAGCCCGCCGTCCTGGTCCTCCGACACCACGAGACGGCTACGGGCCAGGATCCGCGGGCCAGACGGCCCGCGCGGGGATGTCAGCCGTATGGCCACGGTGTTGGAGTCCGCGGAAAAGGTCCACGCCACGCCGGGCCGGGCCGGCGCCGCCGCCGCGCCGAATCCGGTCACCCCCGCCACGACCAGGCCCACCAGGACCAGCGCCCCGGTCACGACCACGATGGTCAGCCGCAGCGGGAGCCGCCGGGCGGCAGGCCAGCTCGGCCGGTGGCGCCGCATCCTGCCCGGCCCGGGCCGAAGGCCCGCCGTCATCCCCGCCTGCCCAGGGTGCGCCGTTTCGTACTTCGCGATCAGCGGGCCGGGATCGGCGCCCACGGCGCTGGCGATGGCACGGATGTGCCCCCGGGTGTAGAAATCACCGCCACACGCGGAATAGTCCTCACGCTCGATGCTGTCGATGATTGCTGGCCTGATGCAGGTCCTCCGGCTGACCTCCCGCACGGTAAGACCAGCCCGGCGGCGCGCCGCCGCCAGGTCCCCGCCGACGCTCACCCCGCACCTCCACCGCCGTCAAGAACTGCATGCCGCACCGGCCCGGGCACAGCAAACCTTCGCTCCCATCATCACCCCCGTTTGCCTCGGCCGGACCCCCCGGCGCCTGCTTACTGGCCGGGTCTGACCTAGGACGGCGATGCCGGGCCGGACGCGGAGGTTGGTGGCGAGAAGCCCGGCAAGCTCGGCCTCGAGCCGGCCCGGCGGCTCTTGGCCCACCCTCAGCCGGGAGAGGCTGCCCGGTCACCGCGTCACCGCGGGCGGATCGAGGATGTCCGCGTGAGCACCTGGCGGGCGGGAACGTCGAGCGATTCGAGCAGGTCCGCGAGCTTGGTACACCTGCTCGGCGATGGTGTGGTTGCCCATCAGGTCACCAGGTGCACGGCCAGGTGTCGCCGGCCAGGCCTGGCCCCTCACCGGCGTCATGCCGGAACACCAGCAGATGAGGAAGCCGTGCGGGCCAGACGCATCCGCGTCCGCGACGACCTCCTGCCATCCGGCGCGGCGCCCGGTAAACGCTGCCAGGCGCTTCGGGTCCAGCCCGGGTGCTGCGGCTTCGGACCGGGCGGAGCTTCTCATACGCCCGGCCCGCGTCGAACGCCAGCCGCGTGACCTGGTGCGGGACCGAGGCCGCCGGCACGCATCCACCAAAGAGCAGGCCCCCCGGCACGCCCCATGTGGGCCGCGCAGGCTGCTGGATGGCTCTGTCCCCGAGCCTGCCGGCCATCCCTGCCACAAGCGTTACGACTGCCGTCAACGACCCTGGAACTGGAACCGCCCATATCAGAATCTGGGCGCTCCCCGCTGACCAGCACCGGGCTGAGGCCGGCGGCCTGCGCAACTACGAGTACAACCCGGTCTGGGGATCCTGGTCGATCAGAGCTGGCTCCGACGGCCCTAACCGCCGGGCCGCGGTCACCGTGACCTATCTGCCTGCGGCTCTGGGCTGGTTCATCCTCGCCTGGATGCGCCGCCGAGAATACGTCTGACCCGGCGCCTGGCCTGCACGCGGGGCCGGCGGCAAGGCTCACGCGGCAGCCCGGCGCTCAGTCCGGGCCGCGACCGGCGGGGAGAGGCCAGCCGCACCGGCAGCCGGCTGGGCCCCAGGTTCCCAGGGGCCGTCGAACACCCCGGCACAGATGTGCCGCAGCTCGCGCACCGGCCGTCGCCGGTAAGCCGGCAGGTGCCGAAGCGGTACCAGTCGCGCTCGATCACCAGCCCGCCGCACCCATGGCACCGGGTGCGCCGGCCCTCCGGATCGTGGGCGTTGCCGGTGCAGGCTGACCAGCACCCCGGACGATCAACTCGGCAGCCGGTTTGACTTTTCCGGCGCCTGGATGGGCATGGACGGCTGGATCATCCGGAAAGCTCATGACCGGTAAAAGCCGGCGCGTCGGGGGCGTACCTGATGTCCTTCAACACGACGCCCGGCGAGCCGGGGCTGGGGCACACTCGTTGCTGTGAGCGTGTCCGGGGACCCGGGCCGGAGGGCCGATCTGCGGAAGTTCCGGATGCTCGGCAGGCGGCGGGCATGGCTGGCCGTCGTGGTTGTATGCGCCGGCGCGCTAGCCGCGGCAGCCGCCCTGGCGGCGACGGCCGGGCGGGACGCGCACCAGGCTGCCCCGCAGCTGCACGTGTCAGGGAACCGGCTGGTCAGCGCGGCCGGCCAGCGGGTGGTGCTGCACGGCGTGAACCGCTCGGGCGGGGAGTACAGCTGCGTGCACGGTACCGGCATCTGGGACGGCCCGATGAACCAGGCGTCGGTCAGCGCGATGAGGCGATGGCAGGTGAATGCCGTGCGCGTGCCGCTGAACGAGGCCTGCTGGAACGGCGAGCGGTACGTCGGGCCCAGGTATCGCGGCGTGGCCTACCGGCGGGCGGTCGAGGCCTACGTGCGGCTGCTGAACCGCAACGGCATGGTGGCGATCCTCGATCTGCACTGGACCGACGGCACCTACACCGGGCCCGCGTCCTCCTGCCCGTCGGGGCGGGCACTGTGCGAGAAGCCGATGCCGGACGCCGCGCAGTCGATACCGTTCTGGGGCTCGGTGGCCCGGACCTTCAGGGGCCATGACGCGGTCATCTTTGACGTGTTCAACGAGCCCTACCCGCAGCTCGCCACGGGCAGCGAGGCCGCGGGGTGGCGGTGCTGGCTGCACGGCGGCAGCGCCTGTCCGGGGATCTCCTACCGGGTAGCCGGCATGCAATCGCTGGTGAACGTCATCCGGTCAACCGGGGCCCGGAACGTCATCCTGGTCGCCGGGACCCAGTGGGCCGACGACCTCACCGGGTGGCTGCGCTACGAGCCGGCCGACCCCGATCACAACCTGGCGGCCGCCTGGCACTCCTACAACTTCAACCGCTGCGCCTCGCCGTCGTGCTGGCAAAGCCAGATCGCCCCGGTGATCGCGAAAGTGCCGGTCCTCGCGACCGAGATAGGCGAGAACAACTGCGCCGGCACCTATGTCGGGCCGCTGATGAAGTGGCTCGACGCCCGGTCCGCCGGCTACCTGGCCTGGGCCTGGAACGCCGACTTCTCCTGCGCAGGCGGCCCCGGCCTGATCACCAGCTACGCCGGCACGCCTACCGCCTACGGCAAGGCATACATGGCGCACCTGAAGTCGCTGAAGCAGATCAGCACGCCCGGCGGCTTGGGAATCTCCTGTGCGTACCGAAAACCTCGTGCACGTCAGGCGACCAGGCGATATTCGTTGATCAGGGCGCCGGCGCGGGTCTGTCTTCGGCCGCGGTACCGCTCAAGATCGACCGGTTCGGGTAGCGGTTTCAGCGGCGCCGCTGCGTGCAGCGAGCGGTGAGGTCGATGCTGGCTGTGGCGGGTCTCATACGCGTGCAGGATTCGCCGCAGGTGGGCCTGGTTCCAGATGAGGGTGCGGTCAGGAGCTCGCGTCGGCATCCGCCGATCCAGCGTTCGGCGATAGCGTTCATGCGGGACGTCGCCACGTTGCAGAGCACGGTCCGGATGCCGGCGCTGGCCAGGACCGGGTCGAACTCGGGGGGTGAAGTCCGGGCCGCGGTCGCCGATCATGAACTTGACCCGGTGTGCCTGTTCGCCGGGGTCCATGAGGAGGTTGCGGGCCTGCCGGGCTGTTCACTCCCCCGGTGGGATGGGGAGTGACCCCGAGGATGCGGATGCGCCTGCTGGCGTGCTCTATCACGGCCAGGACGCAGGCCTGGGTGCCGTCGAGCAGGCCGGCGGTGAAGAAGTCGCACGCCAGGATCACCTCGCCCTGGGAGCGCAAGAATTGCGACCAGGTCGGCCGGGTCCGCCGCCGGGCGGGGTCGATGCCGCTGGCCTTGAGGATCTGCCATACGGTCGACGCTGCGACCTTCACTCCCAGGCCGGCCAGCTCGCCGTGGATCCTGCGGTAGCCCCATCCGGGATTTCCCGGGCCAGCCGGCGGACCAGGGCCCTGATGTTCCGGCGGGCGGCAGGCCGGTCTTGCCGCGTATGGGCCTGGCGGCCCAGCGGCGGCGGACGATGTCGCGGTGCCAGCGCAGGATCGTGTCCGGGCAGCCAGCAGGCGCAGCCCCTGCCGCCGCGCTCTCGGTATCATGCTGAGCAGGGTCGCGAGCAGGGCCCGGTCCGCCCAGTCCAGCTTCGGGCGGCGCGGCTGCCGCCGCTGCAGTGCGGCGAGCTGGTGGCGCAGGATCAAGATCTCCGTGGTCTTCCACGTCTCCTCACGCCGGGTCAGCCGCAGCCACGCGGCGACCCGCGTGATCAAGAGGAACACGAACCGCAGGCACATGATCGGTGATCATCACGGCCGGACGGCCGGAGAGCAACTCTGCTGGTCAGAGCCGTGGACGGGATTCTCGGCACGCACAGGGTGTGAGCCGAGTTTCGACCCTCGGCGCGGCGGGCTGGTCAGAACAGGCGCGCTTGCCCGCCGAGCACCTGGCCGCGCTGGCGACCAGATGGCCCGCCTCAACTTTCGCGGGGCTGTCACCACGGTCAAGGCCCGCGATGATGGCACCCTGGATCACGATCGCGCGTCCCGCTGGGCCCCTACGGTCGGTCAGGGGCGATCCCGGTACACGCCCGCGAGTGGTGTAGTCCGCCGCGTTGTCGGCCGTCAACCCCGTAGCGAAAGGTTTGGCCACGAGTCAGCGTTGCCGGGACGTACCATTTCCCTTTGCCCGTGATGAGCCCACGCGCCCGGGCGGGGAGGGAACCGGGATGGAATCACGCATCATGCTGGCCGGGGCCGCCTGCCTCATCGCGGTCGGTTCAGGCCCGCCGGGGCGCCCCAGGGACGTGAAGTTCGCTAAGGCCATGCTTGATGATCCGGGTTAAGCAGCCAGGACGTCTAGGCGTTCTGTTCACCACAGCCCGCGCCCGGAAGACGGGCCGCACCTGCCCTGAGTGCGGGCGGCCCCTGCGACACCGCCACCGTCGGACTCTCAAGCCCCGTTTCGGCCGCCCGTTGCTCATCGCGGCCTCCGCTGCTGCGGTGGCCGCAGGCGGTGTCTACGAGATTGCCCAGCCAGGCAGCGCCCCGCCTGCCATCACGTCGGTGCACCCGTACCGGTGGCCACACGGTGCACCGCGCGGCATCGTGCTGTCTGGGCTGCAAAGCTACGTCATGTCCCCGGCGCTGATCAGCCGGATGGAACACCAGATATACGCGATCAAGCACTACTGGTACGGGAACACGGTCGGGTTGCAGGTCACGCAGGACCGGCTGGTCGGCGTCAATGGCAACGTCTTCCGCGCCTATTACATGCATGACGTGCGCGAACTGGTGCAGTACGCGCTAGCCCAGCACCTGGTCGTGGTTATCAGCGACCAGACCGAGTTGTCCACCGGCTACGCGCAGAACGAGCCGCTGCCGACACTGGCCACGTTCGCGTTCTGGCGGCACATGATGTACTACTACGGCAGCAAGCCGGGCGTTACCTTCGACCTGTTCAACGAGCCGCGGCGCTGCTCCTGGCAGCAGTGGCACAACGACTTCCAGCCGCTGGTGAACTACATCCGCCGTTACGGCGCCTACAACCAGCTCTGGGTGGAGGGCATCCGCTGGGGCAGCACCCTGGAAGACGTGCCGCTGCTCCAGGGCAGCAATATCGTCTACGACTTCCATCACGCCGGCGCGCCGTGGGGATATAACGCCCCGATCAACGAAACGACCTGGGATGCCGCGTTCGGCTATCTCGCGGCCAGGGGCATCCCGGTGATAGACGGCGAATTTGCCAATTACACCGGCAGCTACTACTGGGGTAACCCGTCGGTCAAGGACCAGATCGCTCGGCCCCTGGTAGTGCGTTACGTGCACTACTTGAAGCGGATGGGGATCGGGATGCTGGCCTGGACACTGACACCTGGGTCGCTGAACGGTTCGCGGCACGGGTTCTACTCGGTCAGCTTCGAACCCCAGGGGGATGGCTACCTGGTCCGGCACTGGTTCGCCTACCTGGCCGCCCAGCGGGTACCCGGGCCACTGTATTGAGTGCCTTGACCACGAACATCGGAGCATCAGCCCCGCCATGCTCACCTTTGGGGCAACAGGACCCGTCCAGGTCGAACCTGGATGCGGACCGCAAGGTGGCAACAGCCTCACCGAACTAATCATCGCCGGATCGCTGGCATCGGCGGATGTCGCCAGCAATAGAGGCAACCCGGACGGCGGACGCCCGCGTACGTGCGTGGCTTGTTAGCGCCGCTGGCTAGCAAGAACGGGTGGACTCTGGCCGAGGCGGCCGGTGATGCGACGCCGGATGGGATGCAGCGGCTGCTCAACCGGGCGGCCTGGGACGCGGACGGGGTCCGGGATGATGTGCGCGCCTACGTGACCGGGCACCTGGGCTCTGCTGATGGCGTGCTGGCCGTCGATGAGACGGGGTTCCTGAAGAAGGGCACCTAATGCCGACGTCGGCATTAGGTGCCTTATGACGAGCCTGCGGTTATGCCGCACCCTGGCCGGTGATGGAGGGTGCTGGACCCGTCCCCCGGCTGGGTGCGGCATAACGCATCGGGTTTCCGGTGGTCAGAGTTGGCTGAGGAATGCCAGCAGTTCGTCGGGCGGCTGGTAGCGCCCGGCCTGGGTGGCGGGCGGGGTGATGCGGGCGATGGCCTTTTCTTTGAGTGGCCTGGCCAGCCTCATCGAGCCGGCGAGCGAAGTCGGCCAGCATCCGGCCCTCGCCGCGCAGCTTGAAACCGAGCGACCGGCGCATCGCCAGGTAGTCCCCGGCGCGGGCTTCCATGCTCATCGCGGGGCTCCCTGCGGGCAGGGCATGGCCAGCTCGGCCAGCCGGCCTGATCGACCCTGGCGTAGATCGCCGTGGTGCGCTGCTGGGCATGGCGCAGCAACTGACCGATCTCCTCCATCGACGCACCGGCCGACAGCAGGCCGCAAGCCGCTGCATGGCGGATCCGGTGCGGCCCGAACCGGGGCACCCCGGCCCGCTCGCAGGCCCGGGCCACCACCTGGGTCACCGAGGACACCGCAAGGCCGGGGAACGGGGCCTTCATGGCCACGAACAGGCGCGGTGATGTGCTGGCGGGCCGCGCATGCAGCAGGTAGTCCGCCATCGCCTCGCCCACATCAACAGGCAACGGCAAGGTGTCCATCCGGCCACCCTTGCCATGGATGGCCAGCTCGCCCGTGCGCCAGCCGACGTCGGCGAGGTCCAGTCCGGCGACCTCCCCGCCGCGCAGCGCCAGCCGCGTGATCACCAGCACGATCGCGTAGTCACGCCGGCCGCCAGCGCTGTCGCGGTCGCAGCTGGCCAAGACCGCGCGCAGATGATCTGGTGAGGCGGCGCGTGGCAGGCCCTGCCTCCAGGCCCGCCCGGCCGGGACCGCTGCGGCCAGCGGAAGCCGGATGTGCCTGGCCGCGTGCAGGTAGCGCAGCAGGGACCGCAGCGCGGGCAGCACCACCATGTCCGGTGGCCTGCCGCGCCGGCGCCTGGCCAGCTCCAGGACATAGCCGGTGACCTGCCCCGCTGACAGCCCCGCCAGGGTCTCGGTGAGCGCGCCGGGGAACCCGGCCAGGAACGCCTGCGCGTATCGCAGGTAATGCGTGACCGTGCCAGCCGACACGCCCCGCTCGCCCTCCAGGTACTGCTGCTATGCCGCCAGCAGCGCCTCCACCGGCGTGGCCGGGACCGGCCGTCCCCGCGGCGGAGCCGCCTGCACGCTGCGCAAATACCCCAGCACCGGGGCAAGCGCCCGGGCACTGAGCCCGGTGCGGTGCCCGGCCGCCCGGCGCGCACCCAGAAACTCCGCCGCCGCCTCGCCGGTCAGATCCGCGGCAGTCAGGCCAGCACTGGCCAGCCAGCCGCTCAGAATCCGCCAGCAGGTGCACATGTTCGGTGACCGTGTCCAGCGCATACCCCCGGACCGCCAGGTCCTGGCGCAGGCCATCGGCGAACGGTGCGAGCGGGCCCGGTCACGACGATCCGCCTCTGGCGCCGTAGGTGATCCGAAGTACGAACAGGCCGCATGAAGATTACCAGTCCAAGCCATAACGTCGCAGCTCAGAGACAACGACAAGGGTTTTGAAACCCTACAGGGTCAGAACCTGACCCAGGCGCTTGTCAATGCATGAACGCTGCAGGGCTTAAATGCACTGCACGTGAGTTGCGCAATTACTCCATGCGCACGTCGGGCCACCATATTGGCCATTGCATGAGTCGTACCAGAAATAGCACCACTCCGGATTCGGGCATCCCGAGCCGCAGTTGCCAGGAGAGCAGTACCACGTGATGTCGCACGAGCAGTCCGGCTTGACCACGATGGTCTTGGTCTCCGGTCCGGGTTTGCCCGCGCGCGGGTAGACAGCCCCGACGTTCTTGCTCGGGGGGACGATGGAACGCTTTCCGGTGGTCCCGGCCGTTGCCTGGGAAATTCCCAGTGTTTCGAGCCCGCCGACCACGATGGCGGCCAGTCCTGCCTGCCGCAGGAAGCCGCGGCGCCCGGAACCGCTCGGCTGCTGCCTGCGTTCGGTCCCGGGTTCGGCTTGGTGTCTCAAATGCTTCATACACGCTCCCTGTCGCCAATCGCCGCCCATGCCTTTCGAACGCGCGGCTTCCTCGCGTTATAATCACCGTTTTCAGCGTAGAAGCGGTACTCAAAGCTGCCCACACCAGCGACGACTCTCCTGGGTAACGAATCAGAAGCAGATGATTGTTCCAGAGATGCCGAAACGCTCGTGTGACTATATTGTACTCCAGGTGCGCAAGGTGTGACGGGTGGTGGTTCTGTCGGGACATACGTGTATCCATTAGATTCATCAGTGCCGTGCCTTGCCGCGAGGAGGTGCGATGGGAGCACTGCTCATCCTAATGGTCCGCTGGATCATCGCTGGTATCTTCCTGCGGGCCGGTGTGGTCAAGCTCGGCGACCGGGCCGGCTTCCGGGCCGCCGTAGCGAACTACCAACTGCTGCCGCCCACGCTCGTCGCGCCGGTTGCCGCCGTACTGCCGGTCGCCGAGATCGCTGGAGCTGTGCTGCTCGCCGCTGGGATTCTCACCGCCCCCGCGGCGATAGCGCTCGGCTTACTGCTGGCTGCTTTCGCCAGCGCGATCGCGCTGGCTCTCGCCCAAGGCCGCAGCTTCGACTGTGGTTGCTCCGGCACAGCAACGCCGAGCCGGATCGGCTGGCGTCACGTCGCGCTCGACCTGGTGCTGGCCGCGGGCGCGGCGCTCATCGCCGGGTACGGCCCGGTCGCGCTGTCGGTCTGGCCGGGTCCGCTCAGGGTGGATCCGTGGAAGGTACCAGCCGGCGGCATCACGCCGACGGTGATCGCCGTGCTCGTCGTGCTGATGACCACGCTGGTAACCCGCCAGACAGCTTTCGTCAGGGGCCTGATGACCTCTGCTACCGACACGGCGAGACGGCCGGGGATTCCAGGGAGGTAGCCAATGCCCGTTGGATGGGCTCTCGCCGTCGTGGTCATCGCGGTGGCCCTGCTCGTGCTCGCGGTGCTGATGCTGGGCGTGCTGCGGCAGGTCGCGCCGCTGCTGGAGGCGGTGAGCGCGCAACTCGAAGCGGTGAGCGCACAGCTCGGGGCATCCCCGGGGCATCAGTCCAGGATGAGACTGCCCGGACTGACCGTGGGCAATGCGCTGCCGCCCTTCACCGCGCGGGACGCGCAGGGCAAGGTCACCAACGACAACCTGCGCGGACGATCGGTCATCCTGGCGTTCCTGAGCGCCGGATGCCGGCCGTGCCAGCAAATCGCCGGCCAGCTCGCGGCCGAAGGGACCGGCGATCTGACCGGGCGGCTGCTCGTCGTCACGGCGGAGGGCGAGCCCGCCGCTCTCGGCCTGCCGCGGGATGTGCCCACGCTGATCGAGGACAACCACCAGGTCAGCGAGGCCCTGACCCTGCTCGGGACTCCGTTCGCGATCGCCGTGGACGCCGAGGGCACAGTACGCGGGATGACCGTGCCGAACACCCGTGCCGACCTGGCCCAGCTCGCCGCGTTGCTCGGCTAGGGATTACTTCTTGGGGGCCAGGGTCACGCCGTCGCCGATCGGCAGCATGACCATCTCGACCCGGTTGTCGCCCTGCAAGCCGCATCCGCCGCGTCAGCGGCTGTAGCTAAGCCCACTGTGATAGGGAGACGGGGATGAGGGAGTCAGGTACGAGTGTGGCCACGGAGACGTGCGGCCAGAGTATGCCGTTGAAGTTCAGGATCACCTTCTGGGAGTACTGGATCTGGGGCGAGGTGACTTTGAGCTGGCGCGGTTGGGTGACCGCGGTGGGTGGCGTCACCAAGAACACCGGCGCAGGCCCGTCGCCGGTGGTCTCGGCGCGGATAGCGAGCGGCGGCTGGCCGGGGGTCCACGCTGGCACGGTGATCTCGCTCTGGACGGTCTCGATCCAGAAGAAGGAGGCCATCTGCGGGATCTGCGCGTTCGGCTCGGTCACGTTCTCGTTGCCGAGGAGGAAGGCGATGTTGTCAGTGCCGCCGCCAAACAGTGGGCTGCTGACGTTGGTGGCGACGCCCAGGGCGGTGGTGAACAGGATGGTCTGGTGGGCGGTGGCGTTGCGCAGGACGGTGTTCGGGTCGTCCAGGATGTCCTGGGTGATGGATCCGTTCTTGATGAACCGGGTCAGGTCCTGCGGGATCCGCGCGGTACGCGAGTCGCTGGCAGTCTGGCTGGGGAACGACCCGATATTGGAGGTGATGCTGACCGGGGGGATCGAGGGCGGGCCGCTGAATGTCCGGAACGTCCCCTGGGCGCAGATCGTGGTGCCGTGCGGGATCGAGGCCATCCGCACCAGGGTCGCCCCCTCGGCGGGGTCCTTGGTCGCGGGGACGTGCATCCACACTCCGGGCTCGAAATGGATGCCGATGGGCTTCGCCGGGTTGGTGATGTCGCTGACGGTCAGCAGGTAACCGACGCCGTTGAGGAAGATGTCCGGTGTTACCTCGCCGCGGTTGGGCACCGTTCCTATTGGCCGCGAGAAGGATAGCGTCTGGCTGACGAGGTTCAGCTCCAGGAGGTTGTCCGACCGCCGGACGGGGATGGGCAGCTTGGTCGGCGAACCGCTGTCGGGCCGGAAGATTTGGTTGAATCCATGGCCGTGGAACGTGCCAGTGAACGCGGACAGTGGCCCTAAGCTGGGCACATGATGCGGAGGAGGGGGCGCCTGTGTGCTGCCTTCGGTGCTTGGCACCTCACCGAATTCGAAATCGCCGGGCATGAAGAGAGCAGGCGTCAGAGCACCGGATTCACGGCTTGTTTCAGGCATGGCTCAACCCCGGGGTACGCATCGAATTCTCCCCATGATCGTCGTTCAAGGGTGTCTTGGCAGGTAAACGATCAGCGCATCGCCAAAGTGCACAGTTAAAGTAAAGAGCAAGTAAAACTTGTAATCAGTCAGCGCCGCCACAGACGTGACGGCCGGAACGGGAACCAGATGACGGCGGCGGAACCGGCCGATCTCGCCCTCTACCCCGCCCTTCTCATGCGCGGCGGCCTTCCCCGGAATGCAGAAGAACGAGTCAAACCCGTAATGGGGGCAGGGCCTCGGCAAAGTCGAGGTCAGCCAAGTGGCCGGGTCGATCGGCGGATGGTGGTCAGGCGGGCACGTCCCTCACGAGTTGAACCGCTGTGATCACCGCAAGGAGCGATGCGCGCGCTGCCCTTGCCACGTGCCGGGCCCGGGGAAGCTATTGGCCCGCCATCGGAAGATGTTGCCGGCCCCGTTGGGGTGTTTACTGATCTGGTGGCTGATGGGGCCGAACGGAGTCTGGTCGCCTTGGTGGCTGGCGCCACCCGGGGGGCGGGCCGGGCGATTGCCGTCGAGTTGGCGCGGGCTGGGTTCTTCGTCTATGCGACAGGCCGCAGCAGTCGGGCCACCGGCCCTTCCGAGCTCGGCAGGCCGGAGACGATCGAGGAGACTGGTGATCTGATCCGCGCGGCTGGCGGGGCGGGCGCCGCACGAGTGATTGATCATGAGGATCCCGGCCAGGTGGCCGCCCTGGTGGCAGCCATCGATGCCGAGCGCGGCCGCCTTGATGTGCTGGTTAACGACATGTTCGGGGGTGACCGGTACATGCAGTGGGACAAGCCGCTGTGGGAGCACGACTGGCCGGGCGGGCTGCGGATGCTGCAAATGGGCGTGCATACCCATTTGATCACCTGCCGGGCGGCCATCCCGGTGATGCTGCGTACCGCCGCTTCGCATGGCACTCGCGGCCTGGTGGTTGAGATGACCGACGGGACCTCGCGGGCCAACGCCGAGTTCCGCCGCAATGTCGGTTTCTACTACGACCTGGTGAAAGCCAGCGTCGGGCGGATCGTGACAGGGCTGGCCGCCGAGCTTGAGAACCTGCCGGTGACGGCAGTCGGCGTGACCCCGGGCTGGCTGCGCTCGGAGAAGATGCTGGAGAACTTCGGTGTCACCGAGGCCAACTGGCGTGATGCCTGCGTGAGAACTCCAGGTTTCGCGATCTCCGAGTCGCCGGCTTACGTCGCCCGGGGCATTGCCGCGCTGGCAACGGCGGGCGATGCTGACCGCTGGGCTGGCACGATCGTCAGCTCCCGCCAGCTCACCGATGCCTACGGTGTCACCGATACCGACGGCAGCAAGCCGGACTGCTGGGGCTACCTGGCGGCCTATGGCTGGGAACGGGAGGACGGCGAGGGTATTGACCGGTTCCGCTGATTCAGGCACCGCGAATGACCCGCAGCGAACTGGCGTGAGCACCGTCGCGCATAAGCCCGGGCGCGAGCTCGACGACCCAAAAGAGCTGCTGCTGGGCTTCCTGGACTATTACCGGTCGGTCATCATCCGCAAGGTCAACGGCCTGACCGATGCGGAACTGCGGGCGAGCCGCCTGCCGTCCGGCTGGACTCCGCTGGAGCTGCTCAAGCACCTGGCCTACATGGAGCGGCGGTGGCTGTGCTGGGGATTTTGCGCCGAGCAGCTCCCCGATCCGCACGGCGACGAAGACCAGACTGGGCGCTGGCACGCCGGGCCAGGCGACACCGCCGCCAGCGTCATCGGCGCACTCCGCGCCGCGGGCGAGCAAACGCGGGCCATTGCATGCGCAGCCGACCTGACCGACACCAGCACCCCTGGCGGCCGGTTCAGCGATAGCGACCCCCGGCCCCTGCCGACGCTGGCGTGGATCCTCATGTACGTGCTGCAGGAGTATGCCCGCCATGCCGGGCACCTGGACGTGGCACGGGAACTGATAGACGGCACGACGGGAGAATGACCGGCGTGCCAGCCGGCGCCGCCAGCCCGAAGCTGGGGCCCGGGCCGGGCACGATGCTCCCGGATCATGATCACAGAGAGAAGCAGGAAGGCCCCGCGTTCGTGGAGATCGGTGACGTAGCACGCTTGGCCGAGGCCTTGGCGGGTGTCCGCCTCACCGCGTCAGGGGGGCTGGCTGAGTGGCGGTACCACGGCAGGCTGGTAGCGCGTCAGCTTGGCGACGCGCATTTGGTGATTCGCGCCGATTTCGACTACCGCGCCTGGCTGCTGCGGCAGTTCCCCGAGACCTTCAGCGTCCCGGCCCGGTACATCAAGCACATGATGGTCGTCGCTGATCTCACCAGAGGCGATGCTGGTGCCATCGAGGACGCACTCGAGGCAGCGTGGCAACTGCAGCGAAGCACCGGCTGACGGCGCCTTTCCACCCAGGGCCCCGGCAGAGCCGGTTAGCCCCAAGTTACGCCGGCGTGTCGCTTGAGAAGCGGATATGAGCTGCGGAAACGCTGCGTTTGAGGCACGAAGATGTAGCCAGAAGAATCTGGCGATGCCCACGGCGTGATACCAAGTTGATCATCAACGGACGGCCGAATGCCGCGCCGGATACCGGCATGTAGCCAGAACGCCGACTTGCCTCATCCATCGTTTGCCCAGGTCACCGTTTGTATTCGCATCCGCTGGTTCACGTAACTTCGGGTTAGCACTTCATGATCGTCCGAAGAGGGCGGCTGGACCTGCGGGCGTGGTAGCGCAGGGCGCTGGCGATGCAGCCAGCGCCGGTGAGCCTCAAGATGGTGACCACCAGGTTGCGCAGGCTTGCCATGATCTGCGGTCCGCTGGCGGTGCGCACTTGGGAACGGTCCTCGTCAAAGTCCAGGTCGCGCACCCAGTGCAGCCGGTCCTCGATGCCCCCGTGGCCGCGGATGATCGCGGCTAGCTGGGCGGGACTGGCCTGAGTGACGGTCAGCGAGGTGATCGCGTAGCAGGTCTCCCGGGACCATTTCCCCTTGACTTTGCGGCGGCGGGTGATCTGGATGGCCCGGGCCGCTGTGGGAAAGCCAGACCCCTGGCCACCGCGGTGACCTTGAGGGTGCGCCGCTCGGTGCGGCCATGCCCGCGTTCCCGCTTGGTATAGGCCACCGGTACGTCGCGCCAGGGCAGGGCGGCAAGCTGGGCATGCAGGCTGGGCTGGTTGCGCTTGACCAAGAAGGCGACAGACTACGGCATGTTCGTGCGGTGTTGCCGTGTGAGGTGCTGGTCACGGCAGCCGTGCATCCGTTGTTCGGGAGCCGTCTGACCGCGTATGCGTTCCGGCATGTCGGCGGGGTGCTTCACCTGAAGGTGAGGCTGCCGGAGGGGCGGCCTGGCCTGGTCCGCGCCGATGCGACGGATGTGCATGGTGACGGCGAGGCGCGCCCGGGCCTGGTGCTGGACGTGGCAGGCCTGCGGGAGCTGCGGGTCCTGGTCCTTCGGCTGCGCGATGGCGGGGCCGGATCGGGCGCACTGTCCAAGGACGCCTGGTGAGCACCGTTGGCTGGGCTGCCTGCCGCGGCTTGGGTTCTGTTGATCCGGCCGGTGCCTGCGGCGGAGCGTGCCGGGACGCCGGGATCCTGGCCGGGGCGGCAGGCACGCACGTAGGTTCGCCCCAGTTCCTGATCACGGTCATGACTTGGAAGAGGTGAACCTGCGTGCGTGCCATGAGGGTAGTGCCTGCGTGCCAGCTCGCGTTCGATGCAGTGACGGGCCAGCGGCGGCGGATCTGTGGACGCGGCTGCCGGAGACGGCCCAGGTCCAGGTGATGGGCCTGCTAGCGGCGATGATCGCCGCCGGTGTGCTGGTCGAGGGCGGTGCCGCATCGGTGGCGGCCGCAGATCCGGCCGCCGGGGCGGGTGAATGAGATGGCCGAGCCGTCAGCCGTGCACCTGCGGCGGATGCCTATATCTATGTCCGGCAATCGACGCTGGCGCAGATGACCCACAATACCGAGAGCCTGCACCGGCAGTACGACCTGCCTGACCGGGCCAAGGCGCTGGGCTGGGCCGGGAATCAGATCGTGGTGATCGATGATGATCTGGGCCGCTCGGGTTCCTCGGCGGCGGGCCGGCGCGGGTTCGCTGAGCTGGTCGCCGATGTCGGCCTGGGCCGGGCCGGGATCATCTTGAGCCTGGAGGTCTCCCGGCTGGCCAGGAACAACACCGACTGGTACCAGCTGCTGGATCTGTGTGCCCTGACCGACACGCTCATCGCCGACGCCGATGGCGTCTACCATCCTGCCGCGGTCAACGACCGGCTGCTGCTCGGCTTGAAGGGCACCATGTCCGAAGCTGAGCTGCACCTGCTGCGCTCGCGGCTGACCGAAGGGCTGCGCAGCAAGGCCGCCCGCGGGGAGCTGCGGCTGAACCTGCCCGCCGGGCTGGACTACGACGACAACGATCAGGTGATCATCACGCCGGATCAGGCGGTCGCCGAAGCGATCACCACGGTGTTCCGCCGGTTCGGCGAACTCGGGTCGGCCCGGCAGGTCGTGGTCAGCCTCCGCGCCGATGAGCTGCTGCTTCCCCGCCGGAACCTGCGCACCGGGAAGATCACTTGGGCGGAGGCGGGGTACCCGGCGGTGCACGACATCTTGACCCATCCCGGCTATGCGGGGATTTCAGCTACGGCCGCACCAGGACCGAGAAGTACCTGGGGACCGACGGGAAGGTCGCTTCCCGGCAGCGCCGGCTGCCCCGGCAGGAGTGGCGGGTGATGATCCCGGATCATCATCCTGGTTACATCTCGATGGAGACCTTCGAGGCCAACATCGCCGCCCTGGCCGCGAACAAGCCGGTCCCGGCCGGTGACGGCGGCGGCGCCGCGCGGGAGGGCCGGGCCTGGTTTCAGGGCCTGATGCGGTGCGGCCGGTGCGGGCGGCTCATGCAGGTCAACTACCGCCACGGCGTCCCGGCTTACCGATGCGGGCGGGCCCAGCAGATGTACGGCGCGAAGACCTGCCAGCAGGTCGCGGGCCGCCGGCTGGAGGAGCCCGTGCTGCAGGCGGTCTTCGCCGCGCTCGAGCCCGCCGCCCTGGCGGCCACCGTCCAGGCACTCCAGGACGCCCGGGCCCATTACCGCCAGCACCTGGCGGTCTTTGAGCGCGCCGCCGAGCGCGCCCGCTTCGAAGCCGACCGGGCGCGACGCCAGTACGACAACGTGGAGCCAGAGAACCGGCTGGTCGCCCGGACCCTGGAGGCCGCCCTGGAGGCCCGGCTCACCGCCGCCCGGATCGCCGGCAACGAGCTGGCCGCCCAGCAGGCCCGCTGCCCCGTCACCCTGACCGAGCAGGAGGCCGCCTGGATCACCGCCGCCGGCGCCGACCTGCAGGCGGTATTCCACGCGCCGACCACCACCAACGTGCAGCGTAAGCAACTGCTCCGCGCGGTCATCGCCGAGATCGTCATCACCGTCAGCCCGGCCGGCGGCAGCGGAAACGGACCGCGGAGCTGCGGATCATCTGGCAGGGCGGCGCGAGTACCGAACTGACCGTGCCGCTGGCCAGGACCGGGCAGCACAGCCGGGTGACCGGCGAGGACACCCTGGACCTGGTGCGCCGGCTCGCGGTGCACTACAACGATGCCACCATCGCCCAGATCCTCGGGCAGCAAGGCCGCGCACCGCCACCGGGCTGACCTGGACAAAAACCCACATCAGCCAGCTCCGCGCCTACCACCGCATCCCCGGATACCAGCCCGCAGCCCCCACTGTCACACCAGGCCGAGATGATGCACTCGTGGTCACCATCGCCCAGGCGGGACACGAGCTCGGCGTGTCCACCGCGACCCTTTACCGGTGGCTGCGGGAAGGCTTCCTGATCGGAGAACAGCTCACCCCCGGCGCGCCGTGGCGCATCCGCATCGACCAGCAGCTCCGCGACCGGATCACCGCCCAGGCCCCGGCCGGCTGGGTCACCCTCGCCGCCGCCGCCAAGATTCTCGGGATCGCCCGCCAGACCGTGTTGCACAAGGTCCAGCGCGGCGAGCTCAACGCCGTCCAGGTCACCCAGGGCCGCCGGCAAGGCCTGCGCATCCAGGCAGAACACGGCCAGCCTGGACTGTTTGACACACCCAGCTGAAAGACAGGAGCAGTGTGCACCATGCTCGACGATCAGCAGGTAGTGCGCGCCGCGCCAGTCCAGGTATCGGCGTGGGCATGCTGGGCGTGCATCGCGTCCGCGGTAATGACCGCATCAGTGATCTCGATCCGGTCCAGCAGCGAGGTGAACAGCGGAATTTCGTTGGTCGTGGCGCCCACCTCGACCTGCCCCAGCACCACCCCATGGGCATGGTCGAGCGCGGCGAGCAGGTGTCGGCTGTCGTGGCCGCCGTGCCCGGAGCCGCGTAAGGTCTTGCCATCCACCGCGATCACCCGCCGCGCTCCCGGCCCGGGTGCTGTCCGCTGGGCCGCCCATCGGCCAGCCAGCTCATCGAAGACGTCCGCGTCCAGCTGCTGCAAGGTCCGCCGGAACGTCGACTCCGAGGGCACCGGCCCACTCACCCCCAGCCTCGCCAGGGTCTCCTCATCGGCGTCGGCGGCCCACTCAGCGATCGCGGTGAACGAGCGCGCCCCGGCCAGCACCGCGCACACCGCCAGCCCCAACGATCACCAGCCGGTAGCGGATACCCCGCCGGTACCGGGGATCGGTGACCTTGGCCAGCAGGGCCAGCAACCCCGGCGCGCCTTCCTCAGTATCTTGGCGAGGTCAGCAAGGTGGCCAAGGACAGGGGCAGTCGGTGATGATGATGAGGCGGACATGGTCCCTCGGCGGTGATCCGGCAAATGTGAGCAATCGCCATGATCACCACAAGGGCCATGCCCGCG
>CAVXLG010000008.1:0-67230 GCA_963762615.1 uncultured Actinomycetes bacterium
GCCTTCCTGCCTGAAAGGCCCGCCGTTACCGGCCACGGTGTAGATGTCGCCGTCGGTCATCGGCTTGCGGTAGAACGTGCCGGATTTGGCCGCGACCACCCGGACCCGGTTGGCGGCAAAGTCGGCGATCACCAGGTTTCCGTCGCCGTCGAACGTCACGCCGCCTAGGTCGATGCCGATCTGGGCCACGGTGGCCGGTCCCCGTCCCTTGAGGAGCCCGGGGTGCCGTTGCCCGCGACGGTGTAATGTTTCCGGCGGTCATCCGCTTGCGGTAGAACGTGCCCGACTTGGCCGCCACCATCCGGATCCGGTAGTTGTTGGCGTCGTAAATCGCCAGGTTGCCCGCGCCATCCACCGCGACGGCGACCGTGAAGGAGCTCAGTTCGGCCGCGGTGGCCGGTCCGCCGTCTCCGGAGAAGCCCGCCTTACCGTTCCCGGCGACCGTGTAGATCTGGTCGGCGGTCATGGCCTGGCCGTAGAAGGTGCCGGTGCTGGCGGCCACGACCCGGATCCGGTTGTTGCCGCTGTCGTCGATGACCAGGTTGCCATGGTGATCCACCGTGACGGCGGACGGGCTGAGCCCGGCCGCGGTGGCCGGTCCGCCGTCTCCGGAGAAGCCCGCCTTACCGTTCCCGGCGACCGTGTAGATGTGTCGGCGGTCATGGCCTGGCCGTAGAAGGTGCCGGTGCTGGCGGCCACGACCCGGATCCGGTTGTTGCCGCCGTCGTCGATGACCAGGTTGCCATGGTGATCCACCGCGACAGACGCGCCCCTCAGTTCGGCCGCGGTGGCCGGTCCGCCGTCTCCGGAGAAGCCCGCCTTACCGTTCCCGGCGACCGTGTAGATGTGGTCGGCGGTCATGGCCTGGCCGTAGAAGGTGCCGGTACTGGCCGCTGCCACCCGGACCCGGTCGTTCCCGCTGTCGCCGATGACCAGGTTGCCATGCTGGTCTGCCGCTACCCTGCACGTCTGCATGCCCGCGTTGACCGCCAGCCCGCCGTCGTCGCCCAGCGGCGCGTTGTACGAGCCTGCGGGTGTGGTCAGCCAGTCGGTCGCTGGCTTGATCTTCCGCACCACAGCCCAGTCGGCGATGTACAGGTTGCCGTCGCCGAACGACGCCCCGCAGGGAGTCGTCACAGCCCCGCGTTCTCCGCCGGGCCGCCCATGCCGCCTGCCACCGTCGATATCAGCCCGGCCCCCGCCACGGCCGGCCCGCCGGCTCCCGGCCGACGCCGCCGCGAGCGCCCGGCCCAGCGCGGCCACCGCGGACACCGCGGACAGCCTGCGCCTTACCGTGGTCCCCTGCGCGCCTCTGATGACGTTCACGGCACACTCCCTCGACCGCGGTCTTGCCTGGCGTGCCGGCCGCGCTCACCAGTTAGACGCGCGGTGCCCGGTTGCGGATATCCGCCGCGCCGGCGATCACCGCCTGACCGAGGCTGATGCCGCCGGGCCCCGGCGGCCCGTGGACGGCGAGCACACCGGGCTCCGCTCGCCCTTCTGGCGGAACTGATGGCTGACTTGACCCCACTCGGCGGGCCGCGTCCGGCGGGGCTCCCCCTCTTGACCTGCCCCCAACCGGCTTAGCGTGCGTTTCCGTTCCATTGCAGGTCGCCCCCCAACTCCTGGAACCTCCGGGCACTGATGCGGGTTCCCCGCCCGGCCTTTCTCCGCGCGCTAACGCCTGGAGCGCCACCACCGTCCCGGACGCCACCAGGGCCTAGGGCCCTACTGTGCTGTGCTGCTCTCAGCAGCGAGCTTGCTGGTCAGGCGCGACCACTGTTCCAGGTCGGCGAGAAGCTCGCCGGTCATCTGGACGCCGGCCGGGAAAAGCTGGCTGAACAGCTCGGCTGCGGACATGCGCCGGGCTGGCGGGTGAGGGCCCGGCGGCTCCGGGGCAGCGAGCCTGCTGGGGGAGGGTCCCGGCGGCGCGGCGGGCTGGGGGGATCTGCCTGGCGGCGGCGCGCTGGCCTGCTGACCACTGGTACACCCCGGACCTGATCCGGTCGAGCTGGCCGTCGCGGCAGAGCGCGGAGCTGGCCGCGCTCACCTGGGCGCGGGTCACCCGGTTCCCGGACAGCTCAACAACCTGGTCGAAGCCGAGCGGCCGGTCCGCTTCGGCGTGTATCGCCAGGACGAGGGAGATAACGCTGTCGTGGGCCGCGGCGCTTGCGCCGGGAGGACCGGCCGGGCCGGGCGGTGCCCTGGGGGGCGCGGGGGTGTCCTCGCGCTGCGGGCCGGACCAGAACTGCGCGGGCGTGACGCCGACCAGCCGGGCGGCCTTGTCCACCAGGGCCGGGTCAGCGCGGCCTAGCTGGGAGCGGATCACGCGCACTGTCCCGCCTCGCGGTCCGCGGAAGACAGTGTGCAGGTGATCTTCCCCGCGCTGCGTGAACCCCCACACGGCCAGCTGCGCCACGAAGTCGCGGCAGGTCGGGTGCGGTCCTGCGAAGTCCTGGGCGTCCATCGGCTCGGGCATACTCTGACTCCAGATCGGGGTTAACAACCACTCTTGCATAGAGTACACTACGGGTCAGACTAGTTATCAACTACGTTTTGGATTCGGAGCGATGGCCGGCTCACGAAGACAAGTTCACCGGCATCGACCAGAACATTGCGGCGAACCTGCGCACCTACCGTGAGGCAGGCAACATCAGCCAGGAGAGCTCGCCCAGCGGATGAGCGACCGCGGGTTCGGGTTCAGCCAGGCGACGATCTGGAAGATCGAAAGCGGGCAGCGGCCCGTCGGGCGAGCGAACTGGTCGCCCTGGCCGACTCCCTCGATGTCCTGTCCGTCATCAGCCTGACCTACGACCCGGCGTCGCTCGGCATAACGCCACGCTGCGGCAGGCAAACCGGAAAGCTTACGCGCCGCCTACGAGGCGGTGAAACAGGCGGCGGCTGCCTACATCGAGGCGCAGTTCGAGCTGGTGGTCGCAGCCCGCGAGGCCCACGACGACGGCCTCACTGTGAGCGAACTGCACACCTCGTGGCTCAGCACCCCGCCGGAAGAGGCGGTCATCCAGGCACGGGTCGAGACCGACCAGGAGGGGGCCGGGAAGAGCAGGTCAACGCCGAGATCGGCAAAGGCTTGGACGCGCTGCGCGCGGCCAAGCGCTCGGGGCCGGCCCTCCGCATCCAAGACGTCGAGGTCGGCGGCGGCGAACCGTTCCCGCTTGGACACCCCCGTCGGCCGGCGAACACGCACCGAGGCGCAGCCGGATGAGAGCGCCTGACGCGGGACCAGGATCGAGCCCCGTTGGGCTAGCCGATCCAGAGGAGGTCGAAGATCCGGATCAGCTCGGCGGTGTAGTCAACGTGGAAGGTAGCAGGCCCCACCCGGCGCCGAAGGTGGTGCGCCGGTAGGCGGGATCGTCGCCGGGCGGCATCACGGCCGCGTCCAGGGTTGCTACCAGGTCCGCGACCCGCTCGACCAAGGCGTCGAAGGCGGCCGCGGGCAAGCCATGGAGCTGGGCGAGGGCCTAGCCCTCGAACCGGACCTGGTAGGTCACCGCCGGTGCAGGCGGGCCGGCAGTACGGCACGATCTCCTCGATCGGCACCGACCCGCCAGGCTCCCAGCCCGGACCACCTCGCGCACGCCGGCGAGCCGGGCCTCAAACCCGGGCGCCGTATACGCGGCCGCAGTGAGCCGCCACAGCCGCAGCAGGTATTCAGCGCCCGGTACCTCCACGTGGCGGCGGCCTCCGCGGCGGCCGCGATGTACTCGGCACGGAACTGCTCATGGAACCGCTCCGGCAGCACCCGCATGATCTCGACCGGGTCGTCCGGGTCAGATTCGGCTACCGGCTGGGCGCTCATGCTGCCAGGCTACCGCCCTGACCTTCCAGATGCTGAGTGATAGCACACCGCGGTCCCCGGGGACGAAACCTTCAGTCAGGCTGAACCCACGGCCGAAAAAAACTGGGTGATGCTCCGCTTTATCACCCGGTCTCCTCGGTGCCCGTCGTTTACCATTCCCGGGCCCGGATGCAGCGATCGCCGCCGAGCTGCCGAGTGCTCGATGACGTCGAACCCGCGCTGTTGCGCCCAGGCCTACGAGGTCTGATGGGCCGGATAGATCTGCTAAAGCCTGCTAGGCGGAAGCGCTGAGGCCGCGCCAGCTCCGGCCGCGACGCCCGTGACGGATCGGCTCCAGGCCGTAAACGTAGCGGCCGGGCCACGGAGGGCCGCCGGGAGTGTGTCCGGTCAGGCGAGATAGGCCGCGACCGCGTAGGCGGCGTTGCGGTCCAGGCTGTCCCGGGCGTGGTCGTAGCGGCGGGTGGTCCGGGGGTCCTTGTGCCCGGCGTAGTCCTGCACGTCGCGGAGGCTCGCGCCGGCGTCGAGGGCCAAGGTGATCGCCGAGTGCCGCAGGCAGTGCGGCGACAGCCGGTCCCAGGCCTCGATGCCTGCGGCGCGGGCGAGGCGGCGGACCAGTTCCCACAGGTGGCCCTGGCGCAGCCGGCCGCCGGTGGCGGTGGCCAGCAGCGGCCCGGCCAGCTGCCGCGGGCCGGCCAGCCCGGCGCGGCGGGCCCGGTCGGCGAGGTAGGCATCCAGCGCGGCCGCGGTGGCCGGGGTCAGCGGCACCTTGGCCCTGCGGGCGCCCTTGCGGGTCACCCGCAGCACCCGGTGGCCGGTGTCGGCGCCCAGGTCGGCGACGTCGGCGGCGCAGGCCTCATCGACCCGCAGGGCATTGTGCAGCAGCAGCCGGATCACCGCCGCGGTGCGCAGCGCCTGCGGCCCGCGGTCGGCGTCGGCGGCCGCGACCAGGGCGCGGGCCTGCTCGCGGTCCAGGCCGATGGTGGCGGTGTAGTCCGGGTCCACCACCGGCCGCGCCACCCCCGCAGTCGGGATCCGGTCGACCAGGTCGTGGGCGGCGCAGTACCGGTAGAAGCTGGACAGCGCCGACAGCCGCCGCCGGACGCTGGCGGACTCCGCGCCCGGCGTCCTGCTGCCCGGCCGCCCACATGTCCACGTGCACCCGGCCCGCCTCGAGCACGTCCACGCCGCGCTCGGCCAGCCAGGCCAGCCAGGCCCGCAGGTCACCGGCGTAGGCGCGGCGGGTCCGGGCCGAGCGCAGGCTCATCAGCCAGGCCGCAGCCAGCAGCTCCTCCCGCTCGCGCAGCCCGGCCATCACCGGCAGCTCGGCGCGCGTGCGCGCGAGCAGCTCGGCGGCGATCGCCACGGCCTCAGCGGGCGGGCACCCGCCGGGCACCAGCTCGCCGCCCGCCGCCACGGCCGCCGCTGCGGTCACCATTTCCTGGGCACCTCCCATGCCGCGGATGGTAACGGCGGGCACCGACAGAACCGGGTGATAGCGGGTTATCAGGGTGTGCGACGTGAGAGTAGGGAAGGGGAGAAGGAACAGCGTGTGCCGCTAGTCTGGAAGTGTTTAGACTTCCAGACGGAGGACTGTGACTGAGGCGTCCTTGCCGGAACTGGAGCAGCAGCGGGCGCGGCTGTTGCGCGGCTGGCCGCGACCGGGGACTTCCGGCGTGGCAGCGTTAACGCCACCTACCGCAGGTGCGGCAAGCCGAACTGCGCGTGCGCGCGGCCTGGTCATCCTGGCCACGGGCCGCGGTGGCTGTGGACCCGGTCGGCGGGCGGCAGGACGCGCAGCCGCCAGCTGTCGGCCGCCGAGCTGGACAAGGTCCGCGCGGAGCTGGCGGCTACAGGAGTTCGCCGCGCTGTCGGAGCAGATCGTGGAGGTGAACGAGGCGATCTGCGAGGCCAGGCCGGTCCTGCCCGCCGCCGGCGAGTCCCCGGCCGGGCCGGCCGGGGAAAGGGGGGTCAGCGCCGCGTCCAGGCGGAGATCACCGCCGAGGTAGCGCGCCTGGCGGCTGGCGCGGCCGTTCGCTGGACGCCGGCAACGGGCTGGATGCGGTGGAGCTGGCGATCCGCACCGCGATGACCCGGCTGGGCGGCTGCCTGCTGGAAGGCCTGCTGGGCCTGGATGCCGGTCACCGCGGCCCGCGGGTGGACTGCGGAGCCGGTCACCAGGCGGAATTCGTCTCTTACCGCGGAAAGACCATCGACACCGTACTGGGCCCGTTCAGCTCCGCCGGGCCTGGTACCACTGCGCTGCCTGCGGGCACGGCCTGGCGCCCCGGGACGCCGAGCTTGGCATCGAGAAGGGCTCGCTGTCGCCCGGCCTGGCCAGGATGACCGCCCGGGCCGCGGCCGCGGTGCCGTTCGCCAAGGCCGCCGGCCTGCTCGCGGAACTGGCCGGCGTCGGCCTGGCGGTCAAGCGGGTCGAGCGGTCCGCCGAAGCGGCCGGCGCCGCGGCCGGCCGCCATCAGCGCCGAGGCCGACGCGATCTGCTCCCGCCAGGTGGTCCCGGTGCCGCCGCGGCCCCGGTGCCGGACATGCTCTACATCGCCGTCGACGGCACCGGCGTGCCATGGTGCCCGCTACCGGGGCCGGGCCGGAAAGGCCAGAGACGGCGGGCCCGCACCCGCGAGGCAAAGGTGGCCTGCCTGTTCACCCAGACCAGCACCGACGATGACGGCCTCCCCGTCCGCGACCCGGGCTCCTCCACCTACCTGGCCACCTTCGAGCCCGCCGAGCGGTTCGGCCAGCTCGTGGACGCCGAGGCCCGCCGCCGCGGCAGCGAGCACATCCGCCAGCTCGTCGTGCTCGGCGACGGCGCAGCGTGGATCTGGAACCTCGCCGATGAGCTGCTTTCCCGCCGCCACCCAGATCGTCGACCTCTACCACGCCCGCGAGCACGTCCACGAACTCGCCAACCTCGCCGCCCGGCTGCTCGCGGGCACCGCGAAGACTGGCTCGCCGCCCGCATCGCCGAACTCGACACCGGTGACATCGACGCCGTCATCGCCGCCGGCCGGGACCTGAGCTTCACCGGCTCCCTGGCCCGCGAACGCGACAAGGCCCTGGGCTACTTCAAGCCAACGCCCACCGCATGCGCTACCAGCATTTCCGCAAGCTCGGCATGTTCGTCGGCTCCGGCGCCGTCGAAGCCGGCTGCAAAGCCGTCATCGGCCAGCGACTGAAACTATCGGGCATGCGCTGGAACATCCCCGGCGCCACCAGCATCGCCACCCTGCGCTGCCAGCAAGCCAGCAACCGCTGGGAGAAATCTGGAAGCGCCCCCACAACCAGACACCAGCCCCCCACCCACTCAGGCAGGCAAGCTGATCTTGCTATCTACAAAATTGGCGCACACCCGGGCCATCACCCGCTCCGCCGTGAGTTCAGCCTGACTGAAAGTTCCGCACCGCGAACCCGCGGCTGTCCGGGAGCTGGCCGCCGCGATCAGATAGTCAGCCGGGCCGGCCGGTTACCTGCGGGTCAGGCGCGAGAGTTCGAAAGCTCGCGGCCGTCCGGCGCGCCGCTGACCGTATTTCCCTCAGCGGCGGGCGCTGTTCCGATTCGTCCCGCCTGCCGCTGTACGGCATGCTGAATGTCTGCCATAGGGGGTGGGCTGCATGCGCCGGAAGGAGTTTGCGGCGGTGTGGGCAGGGCTGGGTTCCCTGCTCTTGGCCCTGCTGGCGGTAGTGTCCGGCCTGGCGGTGAATGCCGTGCCGCCGAGATGGAAATGGGCGCATGACTGGTGGCTGCTGTCGGGCGTTGCCGCGGGTCTGTGCTGGCTGCCGTCGCGGTAGCCGTGATTCAGGCACACTCGCCGGGCAGTGGTGAGCAGCCAGGTGGTCCGGCGGTCTGGTTCGGCAAGATCAGAGGTCGCACGGTAAACATCCATGTGGCTGCGCAGACTGTCCCCGGCACGGAGAAGCGGCCGGAGCCGGCGATGGCGGCGGCGGGGCGGCCGCTAGCTGAGGTGGAGGACCCGTTCGCCTCGAGGTGCACCGGGCCATGCAGCCCGAAGACCCGCCGCCCGGGCTGGAAGAATTGCCGCCGTACATTCAGCGCGAACATGACACGAAGCTGGGGCTGGTGGTGCGAGCGGCGGCGGAGGGCAGAAGCGGGATCGCGGTGCTGGTCGGCGGGTCCTCGACGGGCAAGACCCGGGCCTGCTGGGAAGCACTGCAGCCGCTGCGGGACCGGCCCGAAAAGTGGCGGCTGTGGCATCCGATCGACCCGGCCCGCCCCGATGCTGCGCTGCGAGAGCTGCCGACCATCGGGCCGCGGACGGTGGTGTGGCTGAATGAGGCTCAGTTCTACCTCGACGTTGCTGACGGCGGGCTGGGCGAGAGGGTCGCCGCCGGGCTGCGGGAGCTGCTGCGGGACTCGGCCCGGGCCCCGGTGCTGGTGCTGGCCACGCTGTGGCTTGAATTCTGGGACGGTCTGACTGCGCGCCGGGCGGGCGTCGCCGACGCGCATGCCCAGGCGCGAGAACTGCTGGACGGCCACGACATCACCGTGCCTAAGCATCGACCCCAGCGGAGCTGCGGCGGCTGGTCGAGATGGGGGACCCGCGGCTGGCCCAGGCCGCCGCCGGGGCGCAGGACGGGCAGGTCATCCAGTTCCTGGCCGGAGCGCCCGAGCTACTGGCCCAGTACCGAAACGCGACGCCTGCGGCCGCGGCGCTGATCAACGCAGCGATGGATGCCCGCCGCCTGGGTATGGGGATCGGCTTGCCGCAGGCCTTCCTGAAAGCAGCGGCGACCGGGCCGCGCCCGGGTACCTGACCGACACCGAATGGGACGCCCTGGGCGGGGACCGGCTGGACAAACCTGGCCAATTTGGGCGTCCCCTGCAAAGGCGTCCGTGGGCCGCTGGCCCGCATCCGTCCTCGCCCGGCCAGATCCCGCGCACCCGGGCCCGGCTCCCGGGACAGCGATGAGCAGCTGGCTGGCGGCCCGGCCAGCATCGCGGGCGTGCCGCTGTACCGGCTCGCGGATTACCTGGATCAGCACGGCCGACACCACCGCGAGGGCCAGTTCCCCCCGGCAGGCTTCTGGGCCGCAGCGGCCGGTCACGCCTTCCCCCGGGACCAGGCCACGCTCGGTGATGCCGCAGGCGCCCGCGGCCTGTACCGTGACGCCGCCCAGCTCCACAAAAACGCTGCCGCCTGCGGCAACCTCCGCGCTGTTCTCTACCTCAGCGACCCTCCGCACAACCTCTGCACTGATGTCCGCCCCGTGCGCTGGGCCGCCGCGCACGTCTCTCGACGACCCGTACGCCGTGGCCGGGCTGCTGGACAGCCTGCGAATGGCGGGCGCGGCGGGGCAGGCCGCCGCGCTGCTGCGCCGTGATCCGGCCGCGCACGTCCCCCTCGACAGCCCGGGCGGTGTCGCCTTCCTGCTGGGCATCCTGCGGGAAGCGGGTGCGGAGCAGCAGGTCACCGCGCTGCTGCGCCGTGATCCGGCCGCGCACGTCTCTCTCGACGACCCGGGCGGCGTGGCCACGCTGCTGAACACGCTGAGGGGCAGATTGCGGGGGGCGGATGCGGAGCAGCAGGCCGCCGCGCTGCTGCGCCGTGATCCGGCCGCGCACGCCTCCCTCGACAGCCCGTACGTCGTGGCCGACCTGCTGGACAGCCTGCGAATGGCGGGCGCCGAGGAGCAGGCCACGGCGCTGGCCGATCGCGCCGCCGCGCACGTCCCCCTGACGACCCGGGCGCCGTGGCCGACCTGCTGGACAGCCTGCGAAGGGCAGGCGCTCTGGCCACGCTGCTGGGCAGCCTGTGGGGGGCGGGCACGGAGCAGCAGGTCACCACCGCGCTGCTGCGCCGTGATCCCGCCGCGCACGTCCCCCTCGACGATCCGGGCGCCGTGGCCAGGCTGCTGGGCATCCTGCGGGAGGCGGGCGCGGAGCGGCAGGTCACCGCGCTGGCCGATCGCGCCGCCGCGCACGTCCCCCTCGACGACCCGGGCGCCGTGGCCAGGCTGCTGGACAGCCTGCAGGAGGCGGGCGCGGAGCGGCAGGTCACCGCGCTGGCCGACCGCGCCGCCGCGCACGTCCCGCTCGACGACCCGTACGCCGTGGCCAGGCTGCTGGACAGCCTGCGGGAGGCGGAGCAGGTCACCGCGCTGCTGCGCCGTGATCCCGCCGCGCACGCCTTCCTCGACGAACCGGCGGCGGGCCGTCCTGCTGGACGGCCTGCGAATGGCGGGCGCGGAGCAGCAGGTCACCGCGCTGCTGCGCCGTGATCCCGCCGCGCACGCCTTCCTCGACCACCCGGGCGGCGTGGCCGACCTGCTGGACGGCCTGCGAATGGCGGGCGCGGAGCAGCAGGTCACCGCGCTGGCCGACCGCGCCGCCGCGCACGCCTTCCTCGACCACCCGTACGCCGTGGCCAAGCTGCTGGACAGCCTGCGGGAGGCGGGCGCCGAGGAGCAGGTCACCGCGCTGGCCGACCGCGCCGCCGCGCACGCCTTCCTCGACCACCCGTACGCCGTGGCCAAGCTGCTGGACAGCCTGCGGGAGGCGGGCGCCGAGGAGCAGGTCACCGCGCTGGCCGATCGGCTGCCGGGGGCAGGCCTGTTCGAGCTCTTCCGCGAGCAAAAGAGCCGCCGGGATCGGTTCCGGTTTGGCCGGGAGGCTGACGGCAGCCCAGCTGAGCCATGGGGATGGGAAGATTTGGACTGACGTGGCCGGGCTTAGTAATACGTGATCCCAGTCGGGTCCGTTAGGGGTATCCCCAACCGGACACCCGGACAGTCGGCCGCGCGGCCACAGCGACCTGCGAAGGCGCCGTCTCATATGACCTGTCCGGTGAACGTCTCACTGAGCGGGGGCTATCCGGACGGCCGCACTCGGCGCCGGGGCCAAGAACCCGCCGAGCCTCCGCAGGTCAGAGGTATATCCGTTGGTTTTTCCGCCAGTACTACCGGGACCCCCAAAGGTTCCGTGCGGGCAGGCGGGCGAGAAGCTGGTCCTGTTCGTCAGACGTGCCCATATGCGTTCAGGCCGCAGCGCACGGCTCAGGAGCCCCGCAGCGCTTTGATGATCGACGGTATTGCCGCCAAGACTGCGGCAAACGTCGTAAACACCGCGGCGATAACCGCTGGAGTGGTTCCGCTGAGGCGAACCACCATGAACCCGGCCAGCCCGATCACGGCCAGGGTCACCAGCACGCCGGGTGATAACCACGTGCAGGTCACTGGTTCGCGTGACCTCGTCAGCGGGCGCTGGGAGCAGGGAGCGCAGCCTCTCGGGTTGCTCCGGTGTCAGTTTGCCAGCGGCGGCCTCGATTGCCCGGATGTGGGCGTCGAGGGCGATGTGGGTGTCAACAGCCTTCCGGGCGCGCGCTTCATACCGATGCGGATAGGCGAGCTCGCCAGGGAATGGGCGGCCCTGACGACAACTCCTCAGAGTCATCGCCCGGCGCCTACCCGGACGCCTGTTCGCCCTATAGGACCGGCGTTCACCTGAAAGATATGTTAGTAGCGACTACGACCCATTCCCCGACGCCACGCTGAATCCGGTCTGTCATCTGCTGATCGGCGGCGAGTACCGTCGCCCGGCACGGACATCCATACCGCGATGCCCGGCTGGCCTCAAGTGGCCTGCGCATCGGCGTCCATGTCTCCCGTTCGCGGCCAACGCAGTATAGCGGCGCCTCGACCACCAGCCCGCCGTCGCTGTCAAGCACACGGAACATGATGTGTCGGCGCCGCTCACAACGGCCGGTCAAGAGCACCGTGTCAGACATGTCGCCACCCCGTAGGTCGGTCGCAGGTCATCTGCGCAGCGCCGGTGACCTATGACGCCAGGCATTCGAGGTGCCGGTAGATGGTGGGCCGGGTGACGCCGAACTCGGCGGCGATCTGCGACACCGTGTAGCGGCGCTTGCCGTCGGGACCGGTCTCGTCGTACATCTGCTGGGCGATCCGGGCCTGGCGTGGGGTGAGCTTGGGCTTCTGCCCGCCGGTGCGGCCGCGGGCCCGGGCGGCCGCCAGGCCGTCCATGGTCCGCTCGGACATCAGCGCGTGCTCGAACTCGGCGATCGCGCCGAGGATTTGGAAGAACATGCGCCCGATGGCGGTGGAGGTGTCGATGCCCTGGTCGAGCACCACCAGGTCGACACCGCAGGCCTGGAGATCCTTAGACAGCTCGATGAGGTGGTCCAGGGAGCGGCCGAGCCGGTCGAGCTTGGTCACCACGAGCTGGTCCCCGGCCCGGTTGGCCGACAGCAGCGCCTTGTCCAGCTCGGGGCGGCGGGCCAGCTTGCCGGAGGCCTTGTCGATGAACACCCGATCGCACCCGGCCGCGCTGAGGGCGTCGTGCTGGGCGTCGGGGTTCTGGTCGCGGGTAGAGACCCGCCCGTAGCCGATCCGCATGCCCGGCGACTGTACCGGTAACCCCCGACAGCGTGACGTAGCCTCGGACACGGGTTGCGTTACAGAGTTGTCCTGCGGAAACAGCTGAGATTCGAAGCGTGTAACGCAGACGATCCTTATCTGTGAGAGCCGTGCACGGTCAAGACCGAGCGCTCATCGGATTCGCGGGGTGACTGGTTGTCCCCTTGCTTCCTCATAGCTGCCGGTTGCGGGGCCGGGCGGCGCGGGGTCAAGGTGGAGCGCCCCGCGGACGAACGACCTTGACGCCGGGCTGTCCGGCCTCGATCATGTGCGGCGAGGAAGCGTGTGTGCGGTGTGGTCAGATCATCGCGGTGACCTCCCTCGGGTAGTTGGCAGATGGCCGCGTTCGGCGGGGTCCCGCCGCGCCGGGCGCCCAGCCTTATCTCGGTGCGCGGAGCGGGTGTCGCGCCTTGCTCCGGCGACATGATGCGTGATGGGGTGCCCCGGCTGGGGGGTGCGGCCGCTCATTCTTTGGAGGCTGCCCAGAACGTGTCCTGGCAGCAGGATCATTGCGGGAGCTGGCCGCAGCTCATCGGTGTTCGGGCGCGGCGGCGGGCGGGGCCCGGTTGTTCACGCGGCGGGTGCCAGCGCCTCCTCGCCGAGTTCGCGCAGGGTGTGGTAGCAGCGGCGGGCGAGCTTGCGGGCGACCGACAAGGTGGCCAGCCCGCCGCCGCGCCGGTCCCGGGTCGCGGTGTAGTAGCCGTAGTCCGGTGCGGCCGGGCGGGCCGCGCACTTGGCCGCCTCATACAGCGCCCAGCGCAGCAGCGGGGGTCCCTGCCGGGACAGGTGCCCGGCTGAGCGCTTGCTGTCGGAGGAGTAGACGGTGATGTCCAGCCCGGTGTGCCGGACCACATCGTCGGAGTTGCCGAACCGGCGCACGTCGCCCAGCTCGGCCCAGATCGCGACCGAGATGACCGGGCCGATGCCGAACTGGGTCGCGCGCAGCGCCCGGCAGCCCCCCTGGCGGCGGGACATCATGTCCAGCTGGCGGCGCAGCGGATCCAGCTCGCCGGACAGCCGGTCGATCTGCCGCAGCGCGGCGTCGGCGGCCTGCCGCCCGGCCGGGGACAGGCCCGCCAGGGCCAGCGCGGCCCGGCCTTCGGGCGTGGCGGCCGAGCCGGAAGCCGGCGCGCCCTGGTGGAACAAGGTGGCGGCGATCCGCTGGTGCCAGCCGCCGCGCTCATCCAGCAGATCCTTATACAGCCGGACCACGGCGCGCGCCTCCAGCACGTGCTCCGGCGGGATCCAGCATTCGGGCAGGTCCCCGGCGGCCAGGTGCACCCGCAGGTGCCGCGCGTCGGTCTTGTCGGTCTTGGCGTGCCGCTTGCGGCCGCGCAGCGCGGCCGTGTCGGCCGGCTCGGCCAGGTGCGGGGTTATCCCGGCCGCGGCCAGCTCCCCGGCCACATACCGCCATCCGGTACAGCCCTCCAGGGCGAAATGAGCGTCCTCCTGGCCGGCGAACCGGGCCAGCCACTCCCGCAGATGCTCCCGGTCGGCCGGGACCACCCGGCCCCGCTTCAGCTCACCGGTCACAGTGTCCAGGTAATCGAAGGTCAGCTGCCGGCGGTGCACGTCGAACGCGCCTACGATGGTCATGAGGGACCTCCTCGAGCTCCTGCAAAGAACTGGGACAAGGGACCTGTTCCCTAAGCCCGCATGTCGTAGATGCTGCTACGACTGACGCCGGGGAGGTCCCCCCTCACATGGCATCTTTGCAATGCAGGTCAGTGGATCTCAATCACCGGTACGGTCGTCTGCCTCCCGGGTCCAGTTGGCGAGGTTGCCGCGGGCGGTCAGGGTGTCGGGGTGCTCGGCGCCGGACACCCGTTCGCGGATGGGCAGCAGCGCGGCGTACTGGTCGCGAGCGGCGGCCGGGTCCCCGGCCACCCCGGTCCAGTTGGCGAGGTTGCCGTGGTCGGTCAGGGTGTCGGGGTGCTCGGCGCCGGACACCCGCTCGCGGATGGGCAGCAGCGCGGCGTACTGGTCGCGGGCGGCGGCCGGGTCCCCGGCCACCCCGGTCCAGTTGGCGAGGTTGGCGCGGGCGGCCAGGGTGCCGGGGTGCTCGGCGCCGAGCACCCGCTCGCGGATGGGCAGCAGCGCGGCGTACTGGTCGCGGGCGGCGGCCGGGTCCCCCGCTTGCCCGGTCCAGGAGGCGAGGTTGGCGCGGGCGGTCAGGGTGTCGGGGTGCTCGGCGCCGGACACCCGTTCGCTGATGGGCAGCAGCGCGGCGAACTGGTCGCGGGCGGCGGCCGGGTCCCCGGCCACCCCGGTCCACTCGGCGAGGTTGGCGCGGGCGGCCAGGGTGTCGGGGTGCTCGGCGCCGGACACCCGCTCACGGATGGGCAGCAGCGCGGCGTACTGGTCGCGGGCGGCGGCCGGGTCCCCCGCCGCCCCGGTCCAGTTGGCGAGGTTGGCGCGGGCGGCCAGGGTGCCGGGGTGCTCGGCGCCGGACACCCGCTCGCGGATGGGCAGCAGCGCTGGAGGTGGCCACCGGGAAGATCACCGCCGATGCCTGCTACCCGCGGCACCGCCACCAGGAATTCCTGAAGTTCCTCAAGCAGGTCGCCGCTGCCCACCCCGGGGTGGACTTGCACGTCGTCCTCGATAACTACGGCACGCACAAGCACCCCGAAGTCCGCAGATGGCTCGCCAGGCCAGAGAACCAGCGGATCACCCTGCACTTCACTCCGACCAGCTGCTCCTGGCTGAACATGGTGGAGATCTTCTTCGGCATCATCACCCGCCAGGCCATCCGCCGCGGCACCTTCCGCTCCGTCAGGGACCTCACCGCCGCCATCGGCGCCTTCATCGACGCCTACAACAACCGCTGCCAGCCGTTCTCCTGGACCAAGGACGCCGACAAATTACTCGCCAAAGTCAGGCCGTCAAAGAACTGACCCCACGGCGACACTGATCCAAGGTGCCTAACCAAGGTCACCATGCAACACGTTGCAATTGCCTCGGCGCGCATCCCGGGCGTGGATACCCGCAAGGTTACGCTCGTTGCATTCCTCCGTGATCTTCCGATGAGCCTGCCAAGCTCGGGCAACATACCGAGTTCCGCAGCATCGTTGGCAGCGGCGCGATCAGCCGTTTGCTGAGCCAGGAGCCTGCTGACTGGATGTCGCGCTGGTCGCGGGTGTCGGCCGGACGGGCGCGGGACTCGCCGTGGGCTGCGCACTTGACGGCTTCGGGCAGCCAGGGACGCGGATGGCCCGGGTGACCGGCCTGGGGCTTCGCGGCGCACCTGGCGGCAGCTGATGGTTCGAGCTCACATAGCCCGAAGCCAGGACGGCATCCTCCCAGATAGGCGGGCATTGCAGCCGAGAACCGTCGAGAGAAGCCACGCCAAGGACCGCGCTGCTCGACGGGTCAAAGAACAGGGCCTCCCCGCCGTTGCCGGGAAATCCCGGCGGCAGGTACACCTCGGCGGCGGTGCGCCCGATCAGGTCGCGAGAGTTTGAGACCAGCGTCACTCCCGGCAGCCGGGCCGCGACGTCGTAGAGCGCGGAACGCAGCGCAGGCGGGGAGGGAGACTCGAACAGCAGACCCACTACGTTATTAAACTCGGCGTTCACCAGCGGCTGTCCCATGTTCCCTGACACCCTGGCGATGTCAGCCAGGAGCGGGCCCGGCGCCATCGGCAAGCGTTGCAGTTGCGCCCAGGTGAGCGTGCGGCGGCCGAACGATATGCCGGGAGTAACAACAGCCGAGCCGTGTCCCCCCTGGACTAGCCGTCCCGCGACGCCGTTTCCGATCCAGATTGTGCGCAATGCCGGATCGTCCTGGCCATCGGCCGGGGTTATGTACTCCGATTCGGAGACGAAAAAGCGCCCGTGCCCGGCGGGCCGGCCCGCGGCTGCCGACGCAGCCTGGCGCAGCACGATCGCGGCGGTGAGGGCCGCAGGCTTAGATCCCGGCTGCGTTCTCCACGGGCCAGATACCGCGATCGAGACCGCGGCGATCCCGACCGCTGTGGCGGCAGCCGCCGCAGCCACCGGGATCCAGAATCGCCGGCCAGCGCGACCTGCGGGAATGGCACGGCGCGGCGCTGCACTCGCCCGCCCGGAGCCGGATTGCACATCATCCATCACGGCCAGCAGTCTGTCCCTGGCCGCGGTGGTCTCTGCGGTTGAGGGCCCGGGCGCATCTGATCGGAACTCGCGAAGCAAGGTCAGTTCATCCATGGTTCTCTCCCGAGGTGGTTCAGTGATTTGCTCTCGACCAGCACCCGCACTCGCCGCCGGGCCCGGTTCAGGCGGGAGCGGACGGTGCCAACCGGGATGTTCAGGGATTGGGCGATCTCGGCATACGACATGTCAGCCCACGCGAATAGCAGCAGCACATCACGGTCGCGCCCTGGCATCCGGGCCAGGATCTGAGCCAGCTCTGCGCTGACAGCCGCGGAGTCGGCGCGGGCATCGGCCATCGAAAACGCGGCAAGGGCGCCCGGGTCGGCGAGCGGGTCGGCGCCGCGCCGCGCATAGGCGGCGAGCTGCCGACGCTCATCACGCAGGTGACTGCGAAGCAGGTTGTGCGCGATGCCGTACAGCCACGGGCGGGCGTCCTGGGTGTCTGGGCGGTAGGCACTGCGCCGGGCGAAGGCGGTGACAAAGGTCTCCGCGGCCAGGTCGGCGGCCAATCCGGCACCTACCCGTCGGCGAAGGTAGCGGTATAGCTGAGCATGGTGGCGGTCGAAGATGCCGGCGAACGCCGCCGGATCCGATCGCGAGCACGCGATCAGCTCGCCGTCCAGCCGGCCTGACGTCAAGGGCACCTCCTGATTGCGCGTCTCCCAGCCTGTCTATGTCCGAAGCCAGCCGGCGGGTTCACGCACGAGATAACCGGCGGCACCCGCCTGCCGACAGTGCAGCAGCGGTCCTGTCACCGCGCCCGCCCGCGGGCGCACCGGCGGGCGAGGTCAGCTGCGGCTGCGCCTCGGCTCAGCCAGAGAGAGAGTCGCCGATGGTCCCGCCAGTCGCACCGCGGGAGACCGCCGTCGTGCCGAAGATAAGCGTGCCAGCGGGTCTGCTGCAGCCGTTCGCCTGGACCAAAGACGCTGACGAACTGCTGCTCGCCAAAATCAGACCGTCAAAGCACTAACGCCACGCGACACTAGCCTTCTTTTGCGCCATGTGACCTTGATCCTCTATACGGCGCGCTTCGCCGCGCCGTGCTCGGTCTAGTTGTCGCGGCCTGATGCCGCGTCGCGAAGCTTGTCAGCGGCCGCTACGGCCGGCCCCGCGGCCTTCAGCACCGCCGGGCTGGGCGGCGTGTGCGGATGCGGCCGGGTGGGCCCAGTATTCGCCGCCCTAGCGAGTTTCTCGCCGAGTGCGGTGGCCTGATCTGCCGAAAGCGCGGTCCTGAGGCCGGGCCAGACCTGCTGCTCTTCGTAGTTGATGTGAGCGCGGGCAGCGTGAGCGAACTTGGTCATCAGCGGAGCGAACTGCTGGTCGTCGGGGGCCATCCCGTCCAGCTCGGCGAGCACCTTCTTGCCTTCGGTCTCCTGCCTGATACCGCCCGCGGCGAGCGAGTCCCCATCGGCGACTTTCTCCTTGACCGTCGGCCAGAAGTACTCTTCCTCGGCGGCCTCGTGCTGCGAGACGGCGCTGATCAGCGTATCGGCGAGCGCTCCGCCCTGCTCATGCAGCTCCGCCGGTACGCTCATCATGGCTTGCATCCGGTTGAGCATCTGCTCCACCTCGCCGTGAGCAGCCCCGAGCACCTCGAACACATCAGGCATCGCTTCCTCCTCATATCTTGCCGATCTTGCCGATCTTGCCGATCTCGCGCCTATCCCGGGAGCGGCCCCTAAGCTGCCCGATGATGGCGCGCCTAAACAGCGGCGGCCTTACCTCAGGCGATCGCAAGGTAGTCGCCGTGCCCGCTTGACCTGCGGCTGCTCAGGCCAGGTGCACTTTGGCCTATACGGCGAGCGACCGTGACTGTCGGCGCGGGCTGGATCAGGCGTTGGTGCCAGTGCATGCTGGCGACGGTACGGGGTCGTTGCTGTAGCTCCGTGCTGTACAGCGGCTGCCGGACCCCTGCCTGCGAAGATTGCAAGCCGGGCAGCCTGACCTGCCCATCGCAGGTGAGCGCCCACGTGGCGTGTCCGTGAGCGACCGTGGCTCACCGCTGGTCACTGCCCGGTCGGGCAGCAAATCACGGGCACAGAGCCCATCGCGTGTGGGCAGCAGTCGCGCCAGGGCGGCGATGACGGCCCGGTCGGCCCAGTCCGGCTTCGGGCGGGCGACCTGACGGCGCAGGGCCGCGACCTCATGCCGCAAGACCAGGATCTCCACGTCCTCGGGGGTGTCGCTGCGGGCGAGCAGCGCCAGCCAGCCGAACAACCGGACCATGAACAGATAGACGAGGCGAATGAGCACGACCGCCGAGGATAGAAGCCCAGGTCAGATGCTATGCACCAGTTATGGCACGCCACAGGCCTGACGTGCCGTCTAGCTGCAGCGATAGTAGCTGGATGTGGCCTGGCGTGGCCCGATGCCTGCCGTCGTTGGCTCCCCAACTGGCTCCCCGGAATCTAATTAGCACAGCTAATGTTCGAACGGTCGAATACAGTAGCGGTTCTAGGAGCGAGGATTCCAGCCAGCGACCTAACCTAGCGGCGCCAGCCGTGATCATCACTCCTGAACTCGCTGCTACGAGCATGGCCTGGGTGACCGCCGCCGGGTACCTTCGCGAGCTGCCTCAGCCGCCGCGCAGGCGCAAATCGCAATCATCGTGCTGGGCGGGTACCGGCGACGTCAGGACGCGGCCAACCAGTCACCAGGAAGATCGCAGGACCGGTCAGCTGATCGTCCTGGTACGCCCCGGCATCTACCCCGCCATCACGGCGAGCGGGCGCTACCGCCGGATCCGAGCTAGGGCGTGTTTCAGAATTCGATCTTTGTGGGGATGCAGTGCTGAGATGATCTTGGCGTGGATCGCGGGGACTTAACCGCACAGCGCACGAGGCAAGACCTGCTCGAGATCTATCTCAACGACCATCTCACCAGCGGCTGGAAAGGGACGAGATCCCGTAGGTGATGATGGCGGCCTGCAGCAAGGTGATTGCACCTTCGGCGCCCAGCGCCTGCCATTCCAGAGAAGTCAGTGCTGTGCTTGTGGTCGGCTCGGCCCTGGTCATGCCTTCTTGCCGGACGTCTGGCTTTCGTCCCCTGGCCAGACGCCGGTCAGCTTGCGCGTGCCCGCGGCGGCGCCGCGGTCGACGGCGGCCTTGACGACCGCGAAGATCGCGCCCTGCAGCGCGGCGGCTAGCATGACCTGTCGCCAGCTCCGCCTGGCGTCGGCGGACTTTGGCATATCATCTTCCCGCCCGATGATCTTCCAGGCCCTCTTGAAGATGGCGCCGGCGAGTATCCCGCCCAGCACGCTGGCCAGCATGCTCACCGGCTTGTACAGCAGCTTGATCATCGCCTTCTCCGCCATCTGACAGCCGCAAAGCCGGCCATGAGCACTCCGACAGCCACCGCCAGCGGCACGCGATGCCGCTTGGCGGTCCCCGCCCCTTTCGCGACGGCCTGCCGGGCCCGTTCAGGGGTGGCGTCCCATGCGGATCCGGCCGCCGCCAGTACCTGACCCTTGGCCGCGGCGCCCAGGTACGCCCCCCTCTGGCCCGCAGCCGTGGCATTACGGGTCAGTTGATCGCGCACGCTCCCGGCGCGGGCTGCAGCCTGCGCCCGGGCCTGGCCGGCCTCACCTTTCACCCGCCCGGCCAGCTCGGCTGCCTTGCCGCGGGCCCTTGCCTTCACGTCGGCGCTGGCGACCAGCTGCTCGACCGTGTCACCCAGCTGCTCACGGGTCTGCCCGATCTCCTGCTGGAGTTCCCGGACGTCATCAGGCGGCGGGCTCCCCGCGGGGTCAGGCGCGGTGGTCTGCGGCGTCCCGTTACCCGGCGGGCGCCCGGCGGCCTGGCCGGCGCCCCGGCCCGTCCGCGGACCGGCGGAGCGCCGTCCCGCGGGCTTACCTGCCGGTCCACTGGTGGTCATCGCCGTGTCCTTTCCTTGATCTCCTCCACGTCGGCTTTGACGCTGCCGACGGCCTCCTCAGGCACCGGAGGGACAGTCTTCTGCAGGCGGCCCCTGCCCATCAGGGTCGCTACCGCGGCGGCGGCCAGCAGGGCGGCGCCCACGATCAGCGCCGCCAGCCACGCCGCTACCACCCCGCTGATCGCGATGACCGCGCACGCGATGAGGCAGCCCACGCCGTACAGGGCCACCAGCCCGCTGCCACCCAGCAGCCCGGCGCCAACTCCGGCCTGCTTGCCCTTGCGGGTCATCTCCAGCTGGGCCAGCTTCAGCTCGTCGCGGATGAGCACGGTGACTTGCTCGGATAGCTGCTTGACAAGTTCACCTGCAGAGCGGGTCTCTTCCGGGGACTGCTCCACGTCGGCTGTGTGTTCCACCATGTCCCCCATCGCCTGGATGAATGCGTGCCTCTACCCGTCCGCCCGCGGGCCTAACACGACGGGCGGCCCGCCGCCCAGCCGACCGATGGCGCTGGTGCGCAGATTGCCGAGCAGCGCGGAGGCGTCGGGGTACACCTCGATAGCTCCCGCGTCCCGCAGCTGTCCTTCGGCGATTCCGCCGGACAGCAGCCCGATGCAGGGAATGCCTGCCCGCCGGGCTGCGATCACGTCCCAGACCGCGTCCCCGACCATGACGGCACGCGCGCGCTCCGTGCCGGACTCGCTCAGCGCCCTTTCCACGATGTCCGGGTCGGGCTTGGCTCGCTCGACAGCGCCGGAGCTGACCACCGTGCCGATCGCGTCGCGCGCGCCGAGCGCGTCCAGCATCAGTTCCACCTCGTCGTCCTTGGCGCTGGTGGCCACCACCACGTGCAGCCCGAGGCGGGCGCTCGCCCCGAGCAGCTCCGGCGCCCCGGGCAGCGGCCGCATCCGGCCCAGGTACGGCGCGAAGTATCGGCTGTGCGCGTCGATGACCGAACGGTCGGGTCGGCCCAGCACCCGTTCCACCAGCTCATCGGAGCCCATCCCCAGCGCCTGGTGGACGTCGGCGCAGCGGATGTCGTGGCCGCGCTCCCGGAACGCCTCCCACCAGGCGGCGACGTGCAGGTAATTGGTGTCGAGCAGCGTGCCGTCCGCGTCGAAGATCACCCCGCCGCGGCCAGGCTGGCCAGCGGTCACCGGCTGCCTGGTTCCCGGCCGATGACCTGGTCTGCGGCGCTCACCCGGAGCTCTTCCAGAAGATCCGCCTGGCGCCGGGCCCGGCAGATCAGCTCGTCCAGCCGGCCGGGGTCGAGCCGGGTGTCGGTCTCCGCCAGGGCCCGCAGCGTGCGCCAGCCCGCGGCCTTGCCCTCCACCCCCAGCAGCATCATCTCGAGTTCTTCCAGGCTGCTGAGGGGCGACCGGGCCAGAAGGCGGCCGTTGGGCTTCAGCCGCGCGGCTTTCTCGCCGATCCACGCGGCGCAGACCTTGTAGCCACGGACGGGGATGCCGAGCGCGGCCATGACCTCCAGCAGCGCGTCGCGATCCTGCGTGACCTCGGCGGCGAAACGCGGCACCGCACCCCCGGGCTGCCCGCGGCCCGGTGACCCCGCCATCCGCCGCGCCAGCTCGGCTCCGCCGGTCGCACCCGCAAGATGATCATTGAGATAGATGCCCAGCAGCCCAGGCCCAGACTGCCCGGTGCCTGCCGTCGTGCCCGCCTTGGCCATGATCCCTCCACGTCAGACGCCAACTTCCCGTGCTGCCCCCACGTTCCCACTGCCCGTCACGCGTGGCTTATGCATCAACGCGGACACGCACCCCCGCGCGCGCCGGGCCTGGACGTAGCCGGGGCTTGGACGTAACCGCAGTGGGCAGCCGCAGCATGCGGCAGGCGGTGTCGATCGCGGCGTCGGCGGCTTGCTCAGTGACACCGCGGGTGCGGGTCATGGGTGTCCTTCCTTTGGCCGGGGATGGCGAAGCAGCTGGTCATAGGCGTCCACGGTGGGCAGCGGACGAGTGTCGGGTGGCAGCGCGGCAAGCCGGCGCAGGGTCAGGCTGGTGACTGCGCGCCCGGGGCGGTGCCCGCCGCACCGGGAACCGGGCCGGGAACCGGCCCGGGAACCGTCTTGCCGCCGCGGGCCTCCGCGGCCTTGCGGGCCTCGACCGCCACGATGTCGGCGGTGTGCGCGCCCACCGACAGCGCGGCAGTGATCCCCGCGGTCACGTCAGCGGCGTCCATGTGCCGGTGCAGCAGCAGGACCTCGATCAAGACACGGGCGGCGGCGGGCTCGCCGGCCGCTCGGCGGCCCGCTGCCCACAGCGCCTCGTGGGCGCCGGTGAACGTACCGGCCCCGGGGGCCTGTTCCAGCGCGGTGGATCCGGGCAGCGCGCCTGGCTTGCGCAGCAGCGCCTCCAGCTAGTGATCCAGCTCGAGCGTCTCGGCGCCCTTCACGGTCAGCCGCTGGTGGCGGGCGACCTCGGCGTGCCGATCATAGATGATCAGCTCGGTCGAGCGCAGCACCACCCGCACCTGGCGGCCGCCCAGCCGCACCGGGACCGAATACCGGCAGCAGCGCACCGTGACCTGGCTGTAGCGGTCCACTCGCGGGGACAATCGCGCGGGTTCGGGCGAGCCACGAGCGGGTCACCGAGACCTCGCCGGACGGCCGGTTGTATGCGGCGTCGGACCCACACCTGCTGACGACCTGGGTCCACATCACCGAGGCGGACAGTTTCCTGCGCGCCCACATCCGCTTCGGCGCCGAGCCCCTGGACCAGGCGGGACGCGACGGTTACGTCGCTGACATGGCCCGGATCGGCGCCGCGCTCGGCGTGCCCGACCCGCCGCTACCGAGGCCGGGCTGGCCGCCCGCATCGCTGAGTACCGGGCTGAGCTGGCCGCCACCCCCCAGGCCCGCGAGGCCGCCCGGTTCCTGCTCCTGACCCCGCCGCTCCCGGCGATCGCCCGGGCGCCCTACACCGTGCTGGCAGCCGCAGCAGCATCACTCCTGCCCGGATGGGCCCGCCGACCGCTGCGCCTCCCCCGCCTGCCAGCGACCGCGCCTGCACCGGCTCAGCCATCGCGCCTCCAGCCACCTGGCCCATCACAACATCGAGTGTGCGGGCAAGCGCCGCGCCGTGTCAGTAGACCCGGTGAACGTTTGTGTCAGCGCACTAGCGACCGAAGGATCGCTAGCTGCTCCCGGAGCGCAGCGCGGGCTCGTCCGGCGCCCCGGTTGGCTTTTCCTGGCCCTCGGCCAGCTTTCGCAGGGTCGGCAGCGCGGCGAGCGAGATCGGCATTGGCAGCAGCAGGGCCAGTATCCGGTAGACGAACACGCCGACAACCGCGACCGCGAGCGGCGCCCCGCTGACCCAGATGGTCAGCGGCAGCACGAGGGCCAGGACGCCGGCGCCGGCCAGCGGCCCGGTGCGGCGGGTGAACAGCATCCCGGTGGCGAAGCCGACGAACAGCGCGGCCATGTTCATCTGGAACCCAAACGTGGCGAGCCCGGCCCAGCAGGCGAGCGCGTCCGTGGCCCAGAACAGCGCCATGCCCCACAGCGCCGCCCCCCAGCGCAGGGGGTGGGCGAACAGCACCCGGATGAGGTGTATCGAGTCGAGGAAGGTACCGACCTTGGCCCGCCAGCCTGCCTGGCCGCGGAACCGGTCGCGGTACCGGTCAGCGGCCCAGAAGCCGATCAGGAATCCGGGAACTGGCAGGACCGCCCAGGGCAGGGTGAAGTCGAGCGGCGGCTGGCCGCGCCCGGTCGCGAGCAGGATGATCGCCGCCGCGCAGCCGCCGATCGCGAGCACGCCGTGCTCCATCCCGCCCAGCGCGGCGACGCGCGCCTTGGCGTCGGCCTCCTCCGCCCCCGCGGCCTCCAGCGCGTACTGGTCGAGGGCGCCTCCGCCGTGGGCGAGGAATCCGCCGAAGCCCGCCGCCACCACGGCGCGCATCTGCGGGCGGGGCAGCGTTGGGCCGCCTTCCACCCGGAAGATGCCCTGGTAGGCGAGGTAGTAGCCGACGAAGGAGATCAGCAGGGCGCTCACGAGCATCAGCAGCCAGAACCCGTCGAAGCGGCCCGCCACCGCACGCACCTTGTCAAAACCGGCCAGGTACGACAGGCCGGTTCCGGCGGCCAGCTCCAGCAGGACGGCAACGGCGATGAGCAGGGCGAGGGCGCTGCCGCGGCGCCGGACATAAACCACCGACAGCCCCGGTAGCGACGTGCGCATAAGACATACCTCCGCAACCCCCTACCGCTGCCCCGCGGCGGGCGAACCATGCGTCACGGTGACGCCGCATTGGCCGGGCAGCAAGCGAAGGAGAACCAGCGATCTAAAGTGTCTGCGTTCCCGGGCGGCGGGGCGCTGGCCGCGGGACGGCCGGCAGAGGCAGAACGCTGCTGACCGGCGAGGACGGAGCGGCTTGCCTGCGCGGCAGATGGTTGCACGTTTCCGCAGCTGACCCGGGGCAGTATCGGGGCATGAGCAGGTACGCGTTCGACAGGCCGTGGGGCCAGGAGGATGAGCGCCTGGCAGCAGTGGAGCGCCAGCTTGATCCGATCAGCCAGGCCGCGGCGGCAGCCCCGCGGCTCATTATCACGGGCCAGCCGCAGTACCACCGTCGGCCAGGTGGCTGGCCGCGTACACCGCAGTTACCAGCCAGGCGGTGAGGCCTGGCTGGTTGCGCGGCTGGGCATAGAACGGATGCGCGAGCACATCCAGCATCAGGAGCCAGCCAGGCCGATCTCGACGATGCGCTGGCAGCCTTGGACGACCAACCCGAACCATTATCGGCGCGCCCATCGTCACCGCCTGGGGCCAGCGCACCAGCTGACCGCCTGCTACCCACCTTCAGGGCACCATGCTGTCATCGGCTATGACCGGTCGTCTTCCCCCATGCCCGCGACATGAATCGCCCGGCGGGCCCGCAGGCCCATCCCGCCCCAGCGGTACTGAAGTGTGCCCATTGCCGTCGCAGCCTGCTGCGAGATCCGCCGCTCCCCCGGCCCGGGCTTCCGGTCAGCTCAGTGGACGATTGGATCCACGGCGGCGGCCGGAGGCAGGACCAGCTTTCGCGCGTGACTATCCGCCGACCGGCTGTTGGCAGGCTTGCACGGCGTCTGCCTCCAGGTCGTAGACCGCGAGCACCTTGGTCAGACCCGTGGTAGCCAGGATACGCTGGAGTTGGCGGGACGGCGCGGCCAGCGCCAGGCTGCCGCGCCTGGCACCGAGCCGGTGCCAGGCGCCGACAAGGACACCGAGGCCGGTGGAGTCCATGAAATTCACGCCGGCCAGATTCACTACCAGGCCGTGATCATTCTCGTCGGTGACGACCCGGAGGAGGCCGTCGCGGAACAGATTGCTGGTCGCGACGTCAACCTCACCGGTCACCGTAACCACGGCAACGCCCGCGTCCAGACGGTAGCCGAGGTGCAGCCGTCCGGGGGCTTCAGCTGTGCTCATCGGGGATGCCTCCTGGCATGAGCCCTGTGCGGATATCGGCGGTGACCTCGCGTCGCCGCGCCCTGCCTGCAGTTACCCCGCGGTCCAGAAGCCAAGCGCGATTCGGGCGCTCCCCCGATCACGGTCTCCGGGATGGTGATCGTCTGGCCGCCATCCGCATCCTTGGAAACGGAAGTACCTGCACCGGTTCGTCAGACGCCTGAGCGAGCTGCGCGTGGTCGTGGTGATGGGAGGCCTCGCAGAGCACTGGTGGCTGCAGTACTGCGCCGGGATGACAGCCCGGTGCTCCCGCTGATCACCCCACCGCACCTGTGCGTGCCGAAAACCTCGTCCACGTCATGCGACCAGTCGATATTCGTTGATCAGGTCACCGACGCGACCCTGTTTCCGGACGCGGTACTGGTCGAGGTCGGCCGGTTCGGGTAGCGGTTTCAGCGGCGCTGCGCCGTGCAGGGAGCGGTGCGGCCGGTGCTGGTTGTGGTGGGTCTCGTACTGGCGCAGGATCCGCCGCAGATGGTTCTGGTTCCAGATGAGGGTACGGTCCAGGAGCTCGCGGCGGCATCCCCCGATCCAGCGTTCGGTGATCGCGTTCATGCGGGGCGTCCGCACGTTGCAGAGTACGGTCCGGATCCCGGCGTCGGTGAGGACCGCGCCGAACGCGGCGGTGAAGTTCGAGCCGCGGTCGCGGATCATGAACTTGACTCGGTGCGTTTGCTCGCCGAGGTCCATGAGGAGGTTGCGTGCCTACCGGGTGGTCCACTCCCCGGTTGGATGCTGCGTGACGCCGAGGATGCGGATGCGCCGGGTTGCGTGTTCTATTACGGCCAGGACACGAGCCTGGGTGCCGTCGAGCAGGTCGACTGTGAAGAAGTCGCTCGCCAGGATCGCGTCAGCCTGGGAGTGCAGGAACTGCGACCAGGCCGGCGCGGTCCGCCGCGGTGCGGGGTAGATTCCGGTCTTCTTCAGAATCTCCCACACCGTCGATGCCGAGACTCGCACTCCCAGACCGACCAGTTCCCCGTGGATCCTGCGGTAGCCCCATTCGGGGTTCTGCCGGGCTAGCCGGAGGACCAGGGCCTTGATGTTCTGGCGGGTGGCCGGGCGGCCGGTCTTGTGGTGCGTGGGCCGCACCGCCCAGCGGCGGCGGACGATGTTGCGGTGCCAGCGCAGGATCGTGTCCGGGGTGACCAGCAGCCGCAGTCCCTGGCGGCGCGCTGTGGGTATCACGCTGAGCAGGGTCGCGAGGAGGCCCCGGTCCGCCCAGTTCAGGTTCGGGCGGCGTGGCTGCCGCCGCTGCAGGATGGCGAGCTGGTGGCGCAGGATCAAGATCTCTGCGGTCTTCCATGACTCCGCGCGCCGAGACAGCCGCAGCCATGCGGCTAGTCGCGTGATCAGGAGGAAGACGAACCGCAGGCACATGATCGGTGATCATCACGGGCGGAGCGTCAGCCGAGCAACTCTGCCGGTCAGAGCTGTGGATGCGATTCTCGGCACGCACACCGTCGGGAAGGGGCATTGCCCTGGCCGCCTTGAGATCTTGATCCGCAGACCTTGACAGTTACTCCGAGCACGTTGTCAACTACCAGCAGGTCATCCCTGCGCACATAGCTGCCCTTGACCCGCAGGCACACCTGGATGCCCGGACTCAGGCTGGAAGGGATTCTGCGATGCATGGCCTGGCCTCCCGGCGAGTTAAGGTCTTCGCCCCAGCGGGCTGCCTGACCCTGGCGACCCCGGTCGTGGCTCTGGCCGCCCCGTGTACCCAGCCGGCTGCCGCGATTACCTGGGCCAGGATTTCTCCGGGCATCCCGGACCGCGGACATTCCCCGGCGCCCGCGCAGGCTGCCGCCGAATTCTCGGTCTTCGCCGAGCCTGCTGCGGCAGGTGACGCGCTGCCCGCCGATTCGGCCTACACCGGCGGCGGCACCGCCCGGCGCATCGCAGGCAGCACGCGGCCCTTCTCGGCCTGGGGAGTTCTCCGCGGCAGCCAGCTGTGCGTCACGGTGGACGCGCGTTCCGGGCCCGCAGCCGGGGGCCCGGCAGCGTGCAGCAGCCCGGCTCACCAGCCCGGTCAGTTGCTGGTTCTTGCTGCTGGCACGGGGACCGGCACGACCACCCAGATTCTTGCGGGCCTCATACCAGACGGCGTTTTCTCGGTGACGGTCTCCTACACCAACGGCAGCACGGCGGTTCCCCCGGTGACGGGCAACGGCTTCGCCCTCAACACCGGCGGCTGGATACCCCGGTCCCTGCGGCTGGACAACGGCTGCCGGGACCGTCCACAGCGACCCGGCAGCAATACGAACATGAAACACCGGCGGCGCCGTCATCGGCGTCAGGCTGCGCGGCCGTCGCCGGCGTCATCAGCCTCGCCGCCGTGAGCCCGTCACCAGCACCTGCATACACCGGCGAATTCTGCCACGGGGTTCTTCTCGGCGAGGCAATACGCGCTGGAGCACCACCGGGTCGAACATCCGCCGGGCGATTGGCCACGGGTCGGACTACATCTTCGTCAGCGTTGCTGGTGACGGCCTGTCCAAGCACGGAAGCTGCGGCTCCGACCGCTGCACCGCGGATACCGGCTACCTGAGCAGGGATATCACCGGTGACGGTCTCATCGAGAAGTCCGGCCCGTGCAACTGCACTGGTTACTACTACGGATGGTTCTACTCGTAGGCAAATCCCGGTTCGATGGCCGACGCGGGGCCGCTGCTTGCACAGGCTGAGGCGCCGGTTCGTCAACGCCCGGAGAAAGGAGGCTGTGGCCGGAAATCCAGCAGGCTGAGGGTCTCACCACCGTCGCAAGAAACGCGTCCATACGGGGCCGGGTGCTGACCTGCCTCCGCGACGAAAACCTACCGTGCTCTGTTGTGAGGAGATCACCCGTGAAGAAACAGCCGCAACGCTCCCGCAGGTTCAGGTCGCGCGCACGCTCTGTCGTGTGTTGCGCAGGCCTTGTCGCAGGCACGATGCTCGGGGCTGGTCCAGCCGCCGCAGCCGGCGGACCGGCTCCGCCGCATTCGCCCCGCATCACAACCGGGGCACCGGCGGCGCCGCAGCCCAACCCGCTAGCCCGTTGCCTAAGTCACGCCGTTCAGGAGCACGTCGTCCTGCGCGACATTCGTGACGTCGTGAATGCCTGTCCTCGATCGCCAGGATCCCCCCGCGGCTCAGTTTCAAATCCTGATTCCATAACCAATTCGGCCCACTACGTCTGCGGGAACGATTGCTATGCCGGACCGTACACAGTGCATGCAAGCGGTTGCACCATACCGGCGAATCTAATTCTCGCTTATCAGAACTCCACGTGCGACGGGGGGGCCAACGAGGTCTGGGACTTCTCGGAGCTTAGTAACGGCTACGACGAAATCGCCGCCTACTACAGCGGGCATCTCGTCTGCGCCATGGTCAACGGTGATAACGCCGCGTCGGGTACGCACCTCAGCGGGTCGAACTGCGATAGCGGGTCGATTCCGCCATCCGAGCAATGGCGGCGGCCAGAAAATACACCAGACAATCATTTCTCCGGGGATTGTGGGTCCCCCCCGTGTGCCTATTTCATCGTCCCGTCACAGAACTGGAGCCTAACCTGGAATATTCAGGGCGGAGGCGATACCAGCGGCAACATCGTCCTGTACGGGCAAAGCAACGCTTTCAATGATGCGTGGTGGTTTTACTAATTAGTGATGCACGCGGGCTTTGACCCGGTGCTGTGCCTGTCTGAGATACATTCGGAGGGTAATGCCCGCGAGCAATGAAAGTGGCTGGGCGCTTCCTTGAGGAGATCCCTGGCTCGCGTCGCGCGGCTGGCGAGGCGGTCAGCGCCCTGGAAGGGCCCAAACCTCCGGCACCTGATCGCGCACGCCGCGGTCAGGTGCCGGGGGTGTCGGGGCTTGAGCAACAACGGGACGGCCAGTGGCGTCAGCGGGCTGAGAATCGCTGGGTTACCGGCCACTGGCCGTTCGGATGCCGAATGGCCGCAGGCGGGAATCAGAATCTTGTAACAGTTCGGTGGCTGTTGGCTGAGCGCCTATCCATAAGTTCTGCACGTAACTGGTGCGGCCCCGGTTGCGATTTCGGCCGGGATAGCCGCTCCCTGCCGCAGCATCCGGGAACGTCGCTCCGGCGATCACCGAGAGCCGGAGCAGCGAAGCAGGCGTTTCAGCAGTACCAGAGCTGGTTCGCGCCTCCGTTCCACTGGTACAGGTCCACCTTCGCGCCGTTGCTCTTGCTTTGCTGGTAGACCTCGAAGACCATTTTAGGATCCCCCAGAAGATAGGTGTCGTAGTCCTCGAAGCTCACACCCTGGTAACTGCAGGATACGCCGGGATCTTCAAGCCAGTCCTGATTCCCGTCGTTATAGCACGTCCATTGGTCGATCTTGGCCCCGTTGGACGTGCCCCAGTTGTAGGCCTCGAGACACTTCCCGCTGTGCTGGTTAACCAGCTCGAAGATGTCACAGCAATCGCCGCTGCCGCCGGGGATACTGACAGACCCCTCGAGTTCCCATTCCCAGGTCTGATTGGCCTGGTGATTGCCGCAGGTCCACTGGTCCACCTGGTCGCCGTTGGCCGTGCCCCAGTTATAGACCTCCAGGCACTTGCCGCTGTTCTCGTTCGTGATCTCATCGGTGCGGGAGGCCGCGGACGTGATCGAGCCGCTCTGCCGGCGGGTGGCGCCTCGCGCGCCCAGGGCGGCCAGGAGCTCCGCGGCATCACGCCGTGAAACGCGTGGCCGGTAGACCGGATAGCGCTTGCCGTCCACGACGAACGAGCCCACGACCGGGGCACCCGCTATGATCTTGGCACCCCACGGCACGGCCGGCCTAGCACGGGCGGCGGCCGGCAGCAAGATGGTCGCCGACCCGGCCAATAGTGCTATGACAGCTGCGCCGACGAGCAGCCGCTTCGATATTCTCAGTTTTCTCACCGCTGCCACCTTTCTTTGCCCGTACAGTCAACCTAACATTGTGCGAAGTTAACCTCAATGCGAAGTGACCGGCGGTATGACCCGCAGACTGACTGGACGAATCACGGGGCCCATAGTGTCGCGTGTTGAAAGTTGTTTACGGTGTGATGAGCGGGACAATGGGGCATGTCCTTTGCTCCTGTACTGATCCTGCGCGAGGGTGACCAGCAGCGACTGGCGGAACTGGCGAGGTTGCCGCGCGTGCCGTCGGGGCTGGCGAAACGGGCCCGGATGGTGCTGCTGGCGGCCGACGGGAACGCCACTCCCCCGCCGCCGTTCACGAGTCTCCACGTCAACGCAGACACCCGCCGGCCGGAGTGCCTGCCTGTCCGAGCACTGCCCGGGGGCGGCTGAGTGGTGAGCGGGTCCGCTCGGACCGCGCCCGCCCGGAACGCCCCGCGGCGGGTGCCACGTCCGCTTTGCGGGCCGACCGTAGCGTGAGGATAGAAGCCTCGCCGCGCGGATCCGGCTGATCGACACAGCCGCCAACACGCAGTCATGCAGAATAGCGGACGTTGCGCCGACGCATGCTTATGCGCCGAGTGGCATGGTCACTCGGGACTCACGCAACGCCGCCATGTTCCTGCAACGGCCCCCGCGTTCTAGTTCTACCCTCCGAAGTGAAATCAGATCGATGCTCTTATGTTTGTCAAGGGGATCGGATGACATTTGGTGGCCGCCGTTCTGGGGTTGCGGAGTGGGTGTTCGGACCGGGTTATTGCTGGTTTGCGGACAAGACAGACATCCCAGGAGCTTAAATGTCAAGCCGCAGTCTTCTCCGTCTTCGCTGCGTGCTGCGGCCAGGCGGTCGCCTCGTGGTAGAGGGTGCGGGTCTTGAGGCAGCCGTGCAGGATGCCGGTGAGCCGGTTGGCGAGCTGGCGCAGGGCGGGGTTGTGCTCGGCGCCGCGGGCGCGCTGGAGGTCGTAGTAGGCGCGTGCTCCCGGGGAGACGCGGAGGGCGGTGAAGGCCTGGCTCATGAGGGCGTCGATGAGCCGGTCGTTGTGCACATGCCGGGCCAGCACGGTTTTCTTCTTGCCGGAGGCCCGGGTGATGGGGCTGGTGCCGGCGTAGTTCTTGCGGGCCTTGGCGCTGGCATACCGGGCGGGGTCGTCGCCGGATTCTGCGAGCACCCGGGCGCCGAGGACTCCTCCCAGGCCGGGCTGGGAGGCGATGATCTCAGCGTCCGGGTGCTGCCCAAAATAGGCTTCCACCTGCCCTTGCAGGGTTTTAACCTGCTCGTTCAGGGTGACCAGGACCGCGATCAAGGCACGCACCGAGACGGCGTAGGCAGCGGCCACAACATCAGGCTGGCCCAGGTGGGCGGCGCGCAGCACAGCCTGGATCCGCTCCGCCTTCGCCGCGATGCCGCGGCGGCGGGCACGCTTGAGGGCCGCGCTGATCTGCGCGGTGGTCAGCTTCGCCGCCGCCGCCGGCTCAGGAGCGCGGGCCAGCAGCTCCAGGGTGTCGGTGGCGTCCAGGTCCTCGAAGGCCTCCAGCGCGGCGGGGAAGTAGTCGCGCAGCGCGTGCCGCAGCCGCTGCGTGCACCGGGTCCGTTCCCAGATCAGCGTCTTGTGCGTGCGCGTCACCACCTTGACCGCCGCGGCCTGCGCGGTGTCCCCGGCCACCGGCCGCAACTGGTGGGAGTCGGTGCGCACCATATCGGCCAGGACGTGCGCGTCGGCCGCGTCGCTCTTGGCGCCAGACACGCCGTGGCGTTCCCGGTACCGGGACGCCTGCAGCGGGTTGATCGCGAACACCGTGTACCCGGCCGCGATCAGCGCGGCCACCCACGGGCCGCGTCGGTCTCGATCCCGATCGCGACCTGCCCGGCGTCGTCCTCGTCCGCGTCCTCGCCGAGCTGCTCGCCGATCATCGCGTGCAACCGGGCGATGCCCGCCACGCCCTCGCGCAGCCGGGCCTTCGCCAGCCGCCGCCCGCCGGCGTCCATCAGCTCGACGTCGTGATGGTCCTCGGCCCAGTCATCCCCTGCGAAAAGCCGCCAGGTGTCTCCCGTCCTTGTGAGCGGTCCCGGTCAGCAGCCTGCGGGAGAACCATCAGCGACCTAATGAAGCAGTGCTCACGCCACACCCCGGCGGGCACGACATCCCAGCAGCGATCAACTCTCCCGGCCACCGGCAGGGGCACGATCTGTCTTCAGGGCTCCCGAAGGGCGCCCGGGGAGGGACAGTGCTCACCTGCCGGCGGCTACCAGACCCGAGTCTGCCGGACGGCCGACCCGCTAGCTCTCATTAGGGAGGGGCCGCTCCAGGTGGAGCGCGCAAGCTCTTATCAGGTCACGCCCAGCAGGTCAGGTGAGGCCGGGGACGGCCGGCGAATCGTTCGAAGGCCAGCAGGTTCGCGGCAGCCGAATATCGGGTCAGGCCGTCCCCGGAGCTTTCGGGCGTTAGCCGGCGGCCGGGCGGAGGCAGGGGTAGACCTCGCGGGCGACGTAACGCTTCAGGCAGCGGATGATCTCCGCCTTGGACTTTCCTTCGGCCGTGCGGCGCTCGGCGTAGGCGCAGGTGGCCGGGTCAGAGCCCAGCCGGGTGAACACGATCCGCCACAGGGCATGGTTGGCCTGACGGTCACCGCCGGGGTTGAGCCGGTGGCGGGTGACTTTCCCCGATGACGCGGGGATCGGGGCGACGCCGCACAGGTGCGCCCAGGCCGCCTCGGAGCGGATCCGTCCGGGGTGATCCCCGGCCGTGATGAGCAGCAGCGCCGCAGTGCGCGGGCCCGAGCCCGTAGGCGGCGAGCAGGCCCGGGGCGCGGGCAGTCACTAGCGGGACGATGAGCTCGTCCAGGCGGCCGAGCTGGCCGTCCAGGAACCGCGCGCGCCGCCCCAGTTCCCGCAGCGCGACGCGGACGGCGTAGCCGGCGACGTCGCCGGGCCGGGGCCGCAGCGAGGCGAGCCCGGTTACCAGGGCGGCCGGGGTGTGCCGGGTGAACCGGGCTCGCAGGTCATCGGGGCCGGTCAGGAGCAGAGCCCTGGCCTGGTTGATCGTCCGGGTGCGCTCTCCGGCGGCACTGCGCCGGGCAACCATCAGCGCCCGGATCGCTTCCACGGCACCATCCCGGCCTTTCGGCGCGCCGTCGGCCCGGCCGGACTGCGCCGCCCGCGCAGCGCTGACCGCGTCCAGCGGATCGGATTTACCCTGCCGCCGCCGGTCCTGCCGGTCCGAGCGGTCCACCTCGACCACCCGGATGCCAGCTGCGGCGACATGGCGAGCCAGTCCGGCGCCGTAACTGCCAGTCCCTTCGATGCCGACCAGGGCGACGGTCCCGAACCCGCCCAGCCAGCCCAGCAGGCCGGCATAGCCAGCTTGGGTGGCCGGGAACTCCCGGACGCCGAGCAGCCCGCCGATGGGATCCAGCGCGGCGGCGACATGGGTATCTGCGTGGGTGTCCACGCCGCCGGTAATTGCGGTGCGACAGGTAATGGGGCGTGCTTCTTCTACGATGGTCACAGCCATCCCTTTCTCAGGTTGAGGGGTGGCACGCACCCGCTGGCCCGCCGGACCTGTAAACCCTGGCCTCTAGTCCAGGCCGGGCAGATCAGGCCGGCACCGCTGGCAGGTGCCATAAAACCTGGGCCCCGGCCGACAGATCGTCTCGCAGGACAGCCCGGACGGCATCAGCCGAATCGGAGGTCAGGCCGGGACCCAGGCTCCCGACGCTACGCCCCTGTTCAGTCAAGATCAGGGAAGCCGCGCCAGAAGCACTATCCACAATCTCCCTGCCGAATATTTGTAGCTTCAGCCGCGACGTTTGCGCTCGCGCGATGAATGCATATTATTCAATTCTGCGCACCAGCCGTCTCATCTGATTGCCGGTTATTCGGAGGCAAGCTGTCAGTGATTTCAGCCGCTCCGAACGTCAAGCATGAGTGGCTCCGGTGCTTTGTTAAGGTAATGCTTTCCTAACCTGGTCTTGGGCGGTCTCGCATGCACGTCGGAGTTTCCCCCCGGGGTCCGGGTCATGCTGTCGTGCCTGCGGCGGGCCGGTATGGACTTCCCGGCCCGCCGCGGTCTCATGGCACCAGTACGGTGGTCGCCTTGACTGGCTTTGCCCTATGCGCAGGAGAAAAGACGGTTCCCGTCGATCTGGTCGAAGTCACCGCGGTATTGATTGAGCACGCCATCGCCGCCGGACCACTGCCACATCATCTGGCACTGGCTGGGCGCCGAGGCGTACCAGACCGGGACGGTCCCGCTCACCGACCAGCCGGCGGGGAAGGTGGACACTGACGGGGTCTCGTTCACGTAGGTCCACTCCAGCGTGTTGCCCAGCGTCTGGCCGCTGCCGAAGATGCCGTCCCAGGAACTGCCGCCGCTGCCGCCTGCCTCATATACCGAGGGGAAGAAGGCGCTGCTGTTATTGACGTAGTTCCAGAACCCGTTGAACGTGTCCCGGTCGAGAGTGACCGGGATCGATCCGGCCGTCTCGGTGCCGCTGCACACGCCGTTGAAGCCCTCGTTCCAGCCGTGCGGATCCGCAGCCTCGATGTCCATGAAGATGTACGGGAACCCGAGCGTCTGGCTGACATCGGAGACGGCACGCTCCGCCTGGGACGTGCCCCAGTTGGTCGCGGTGGTCCCGGAGGAACTGTAGCCGCCCGGCTCACGGCCCGGGCCTGCCATCATCCAGTAGCCGGCCACGCCGACGCCCACGCTGTGGTTGCGCAGGTTGCCCTCCGCGTCGTTGTAACCGGTCTGGTTCCAGTTGATGCTGCCGCCGCAGCCCTGCCACACCTCGTAGTCGCCGAGCTCGCCCACATAGCCGCCGTAGTCGCCGCCGGTCGGGCTGTGCGGCATGAGCCATACGCCGCCGCTGGAACTGGTCGGGACCGGCGAGTTGCTGTCCGAGCCGTACCAGAACCCGGCCGGGCTGTCACCGTCCGGGATCATGCCGCCGCCCAGCGCCTGTGCCTCCGCCATCAGCGCGCCGGCTGACGGCCGGCCAGCCAGGAAGGGCAGCACCCGCGGCAGGCCGCAGAACGTCAACGGCCGGGCCAGGCCGACGGCCAGGCTGGTGCCGAGGGCGGTCAGCCCCGGGTAGATCCGGGCCGTCGCGGCCAGGTGGCAGGCCGCCCGCCCGGTGGTCTGGGTCTCCAGCGCGATCGAGGCTGACCTGCCGCGGCTCAGCGTAAGGTCCGTCTTGACCGAGTGCGCCTGCTGGTAGCCGACCAGCGGGCTCCGGGTAACCCCGCGGGGCAGCACGGCCAGGGCCTTCGCGATCTGGCTGGCACCGCCCGCACTGCGCAGCGTGATGGTCGGCCACTCTCCCGCCAGGACGCAGGCACCAGGGCCGCGGCTGACCAGGCGAAGGACCTGTACCGAGGCATGGTGGCCGGCCAGGCCGTAGCTCGCCGCCACCCGCATCCGCTGGGCGGTGCACGGGGCCGGCGTCCGGGCCCTTGTGGTCCGGTAGGGCGGCGGGCTCTGCGCCACGTGCAGTTGCCTGATGGCCCTGGCAAGCGAGCTGCGCGGGTAGAACGGGGACAGCCGGAGCAGGCCGCCCCCGCACGGACCGAAGGACTCGGCCAGCTGCGAGGTGGTGAGCGACCCGGCGCCGCCAGGCAGCCGGAGCGTCAGCCGCCACCGCGCCTGGCAGCCAGCGGTGTTGTCGCTCGCCTGCACCGTGACGACGGCCTGCTGGCCAGCCGCCAGCACGATGCGCTGCGCTCGGACCTGGGCCAGGTTGCTGAACGACACGTCCTGGCTGGTGATAGCGGCCGGCGTCTTGGCGGCTGTGACGCTCAGGCTCGGCCAGCCAGCGAGCGAGCAACCCGCGTTGCTGATATTGCGAAGCAGGATGTTCCAGGCCAGCTCGCCCATCCCCTCGATGGGATCCCCGGCTATGGCCTTGGGCACGGTCATGCTCAGCTGGCTGGCGGCACACGCGCGATGGTGATAGCGACCGGCGGCCGACGGCCCGGCCAGGGCCGGTCCCGTGCTCACGGCCACGGCGAGCACACTCGCCGCGGCGGCAGTCACCGCGAGCGGGGCAATTAAGTTGCGTCGAACTCTCATCGTAAATCCTCCGCTTCCACCTCAAGATCGTGACGCCTGGTACCTGCTCTGCCTCCCTTCTGAGCCGAACGGCCGACGGCCGGTCTCAGCCGGGCCCGGCGGGCATCCAGCTGGGGCCGAAAGCCTGCCCGGCAAATCGGTCACTACTGAGTAAGACACTCCGGTGACTCTCAGTTGTCAAGTACGAGTTTTGTTGATCTTGGTTGTGGCGTACGCAGGTGGTCCTCGTTGCTGGGGCGCTGGATTCGAGGCAGCCGGGCAGATGCAGATGCCGATGCTGATGAGCCGGCTGGCCGGCTGGCGCAGCGCGGGGTGGTCGCCTGTATCGCAGCGGCGGAGCTCGTTGTAGCGGCGCCCGCCCGGTGCAGCCCGGAAGGCTGAAGGCCTGGTGGTGCCGGGCGCGCCGCCCAGATCCCCCGCAGCGGCTGAACCGGCACCGACGCCGTGACCGCCAGGGCACCCGCACTCCCCTCGCGGCGCCGCGAGGGCCGGGGTTGGCCGGCCCGCTGCCGTCATCAGGCGAGGGCCTGGCGAGCCCTCGCGCGCCCACGGTTCATTCACCCAGATTGCAGGCACGTATCCGCAAGGCCCTGGAAATGTCACCCGGCCCGAGCTTCAACTCGGCGATCTCGTAGCCGAAAATTCAGGCAGTGAAACGCCCGCAGATGGCATCATACAAAATTCATCGGCCCGTGAGGTTATCAGGTCCCGCATCCTCGCGTCGGTGACACCCAGGCAAGCCGACGTTACCCGGTCAGGGGATTGAGGTACGCACAACGCTTCTGAGCTGCCTGGAATTGCGACGAGCTTGGGCTGACGTCGGGCGGAAAGATTATCGCGCCCTGCGCGCTCGGGTCGAGCATCTCCGGCGCGCCGTGCTTGCGCATGCATAGCGATTCCACTTTTTCCTGCTGGACATTCAGATTATGCCCAGAACTGCCGGTTATGCGTGGCTACTACCAAATGATGCCCTGACCGGCCGCCACGCCAGATCGGCGGTTCTACGCGCGTTCTCCCTGACCTTCCCCGTTACTCAGCGTGATGCCGCCTATCGAGGTGGCCCGGTGCCGGCCGTGAACTTGGTGCGGCGTGACCGGCCTAGAGGCCGCCGTCGGGAGAGGTGCCCGTCGATCGAGCACACATTGCCAGCTGAGCTACCGCACACACCATCACCTGGCCCCTGACGGGCCCGGTCACAGAGCCCGAGGCCGACCGGCCTGGACCTGTCAAACCGCCCGAAAGGTGAAGGCCGGCGGTTCGGCCCGGCCCTGACCAGCCCATCCGCACAGGGTCAACCCAGCCAGCAAGCCTTGTCTTACCTGACACCTTCGGCACAGCCGCGAAACCTGGCATCAGCGGGGCACGGCCAGCGGCGCAGCTGCCATGAACCCACCTATCAGCCCTGCCGTCGCAGCCTGCTCCGAGAATCCGCCGCTCCCCCAGCCCGGGCTGCCGGTCAGCCCGCCAGATCCCGCCGCCCTCCGCTACCACCAGCCAGGGGCAGGCGCGCTGCCACGCGATGCCTCCCAGTCAGCTGCCGGATCGACAGCCCGCGGCCGTCTGTCCCGCCTGATCTGGTCGAACAGCTCCAGCCTCGACCGCCCTGCCTTTGACCTTCGCGCCGGCGATACCGCTCAACCGCCGGCGCAGTCAGATCGGCAATGCCGAGGTGCTCACCGAGCATCCAGCGATCCAGGTGCGCGACCAAGGCAGCGGCCTGCCGGCGCTCAGCGCCTGACCCCAGAAGGATCACGCGTCAACCGTGAACACCTTGCCCCGGGACATGGCCGTCGCCGGGCCGAAGCGAGAATGGCCACGCATCAAGGGCGGCTGGTATGGATTACCGGGCCGGGTGCCTGCCGGGCCGGGTGCCTGCCGGGCCGCCGCCGCATCCGCGGGGCGGCCAGCACAAGGGCGCCCAGGAACACCACGATGCCGATGAACAGCAGGTACAGCAGGCCCTTCGCGACCACGCCCACGATGCCCAGCGCGATCGCCGCGATCACCAGCAGCAGAAACAGGGCAAGCATCCGGTCCTCCGCTCAGTCGGGCGGCTCAGCGGCGGGCCAGCCGCCGCTCACCACCGCCGCCTGGCTCATAGGCCAGGCCGTAGTGCTTGAAGATCGCCTCTTCGTCGTCCGCGGGCAGCCGTCGGTGCCGATCGACGGGGCATCCTTGACTTGTTTCCTGTCGCAGGAGACCTTGAGATGCCCCGGACCCACCGTTGCCTGGCTAAGGGGCACGAACGCGAGCCGGTGCCGGGTCGGCATTCCGACCTTGACCGTGCCGAATGACGGCAGGTCGGTGCCGGTGTCGACGTAGACGGCCTCCAGCTCGCCGATCTTGCGACCGGCGGCGTCGACCACGTGGTGGCCGCGCCATTCCCGGATGTCGGCCGCCTCGAACACGCCAGCTTCCTCCTCACAGGGTCGCATTTGCCTGCGGTCCTGGCCTGGCATGAGCGCCGCCGCCACGGGTCGCCGGCTCAAGCGTCATACCCGGCCACCGGAGATCAACCTCACCAAGCACCGGATCCGCTGAAAACAAGTCCTCAGCGGATTCACGCACGAGTGCCAGATCGCTGCCTGACAGCCCTTAGCTGCTACGAGTGCTTACTGTGCCGTGAGTTCAGCCTGACTGAAGGGTCGGCATCAGGAACTCACGGTCGTCCTGGATTTGGCCACCGCGATCAGCGTGGGTTCGTGGTAGGAAGCTTTTGGCGCCTGCTCTTTCGTTGTGGCTGGTCCGGAGGGGTTCGGCGGCGCTCACTTGATCACGGGCAGTTCCACGTACGAAGGGCTCGCCGCACTGTGGCTGATTCTGTAGGTGGCTTTGCCGTCTGCGGGCAGCAGCTGGAACGCGTCGGGGTCGGCGGCCGCGATCGTGATCCGGATCCTGTCCCCGGCCCGGAAGAGCACGGAGGTGGGCAGCAGATCGAACGTCACTTGCTGGGGCTGGCGCAGGGGGAACGGTGAGGCGTCGGTCTGGTCGTAGGTGCGGGAGGTGCGTAGCTTGCGCCATGCGGGGTTGTCCCGCCTGGGTGCGAGCGCGCGGTCGGTGAGCGCCAGTTCGCCTTCGGTGACGTAGATGACGCGGCCGCTGGGCTCCACGTCCTCCAGGTAGGCGTACAGCGCGCCGTGGCTCGCGCCGCGGACGCCGGTCACGGTGAGGGTTACCCGGCCAAGGCCGGTCACCTGGGTTGCCTGGTGCAGCGGCGCGGTGGTGTAGCTGAGCAGCTTGCGGTCCACGGCAGCGCGGTTGGGGTAAACGACCGGGTCGCCGGTGAGGTTGGTGTTCCAGCGGTTCAGCTGGCCCGAGCCTGCTGTCGGGTTGAGCTTCAGCAGGTCAGAAGCCGGCGTGGCGCTGGGCTGCTGCCAGGTGAGCGCGTGCCCGGCGGCGAGGTTGAGCCGGCGCGGGTGGGTCCCGGCGACCGGAAAGCGCGTGGTCGTGTGCCATGTGCCCGCGTTCAGGGTGTAGTAGTGCAGCAGGCGCCTGCTGTCGGGGCGGTCGTCATTCTTCACGTAGCGGTCGAAGAACGCATACAGCCGGTCGTTGAGTTGCTGGTGCTCGGCGGCGGTGAGCGGCCGGCTGGGCTGGAATGGGTTGGCGATGTATCCCTGGCCGTGGCTCCAGGGCCCGATCCAGTCCTGTTGGGTGTTGGGCAGGCTGGTGAACTGCGACAGGACGCCGTTGGCGGTGCCGGCATCGAGCCATCCGGCGAAGGTGAGGATCGGGACGTCCCCCGCGCTGATAGCAGAGGTCTTGCTGCCGACGCTGGCCACCGTCCAGCTCTGCGGGCCGTGGACGTAGTCGCGGTACACCCCGGTGCGGGCGAAGTCGACCAGGTTGGCGTTGCGGAAGTGCTGAGCCCGCGCGGCGGCCCGCAGCGCCTTGCCGTGCGGCCCGTCAACCGGCTCCGGCAAGGCGCCGGTCAGCCCGGACTGCTTGCAGGCTTGCCGCGTCTGGGCGCTCGTGGCACAGGTCGTGCCGCCGGCCTTGTCCAGAGATCCGCAGCAGCAGCCCGTAGGGGGCAATCAGCGGCTCGATGAGTATCCCGCCCGGGCGCACCAGGTCCTCGTAAGGGTCGAAGTCGTAGGAGACCGGCGCTGCGGCGGTGATGTGCGGGTTGCGCAGCGCCAGCGAGAGCATCGCAGCGTCGGCTGAGTAGGACACACCGGTCACCCCGACACGGCCGCACGACCATGGCTGGGCGGCGATCCAGTCGGCCAGCGAGCCGGCATCGGCGATCATCGCCCTGCCCAGCTCGGCCGTGAGCGTGCCAAACGAGGCCCCCGTGCCGCGCAGGTCAGCGAACACGTACGCGTAGCCGCGCGCGTTCCAGGGTGCCGCGATGAAGTAGTTGGGATTGTTCTTGAACCCGCCGGAATACGCCCTCGCACGCCAGTACCGATCGGTCTCCAGCACCGTCGGCAGCCGCGCCCCGGCAGTAGTGCCAGGCGGCAGCCACACGTCAACGGCCAGGCGCACGCCGTCCGGCATCCGCACGTACCGCGACTGCAACCGGGGGAACACCAAACCGGCGCTGCGGCCAGCCGGGGCTGCAGGGCGCGCGGCACCCGCCATCGTGATCGCGGCGAGAGCCGTCACCAGGACTACCGACGAAACTCGAATCAGGCGAGACATCCAGGACCTCCAAGCCGACGGGATAGCAGCGCCCCGAGCGCCGTAGCGCGGGATCAGCGCTGCCGCTCACCAGCAGCGTGGTGAAGGCAAGCGCCAGCAGAGGCCGGCTGGTGCGGCGTTCATGCTCCAGCATGGTGTCGCGAGCTCGCTCACACAATCGGGAAAACCCCCGCTTTCCCTGATGGCCCGCGGGGCCAGATCAGGGTAAGCCCCACCCGAGCCCCCCGCTGCAGACGCCCGACGGGCCGGACGTACCTCATCGCTTGCATGCCCGGTAGTCACCGAGCAGCACCCGCGGGATCGTGACGCACCAGATCGACCTGTTCGGCGCGGCGCCGACAAAGTGCCGTCGGACAAAGGCCGGCGCGCATAGCGGCGGCTATTTGCGCGCTGGCGCCGACCAGCGTCGTTACGAACAGTGACCCCGATTCCGAGCCCGGCGCCGCGCGGATCGCCGACTCGGCGCGACTGATACATGCCTCGTCCGCGCAGACGGACGCATACAGATCATCCAGTTCGGTATCGGAGCAACCCGATGCCGTGCCGGGCCGCGCGGGGATGGGCGGTGGCCCCGGCCATGATTTCCTCATCGACCATGGCATAGACGCAGGCGAACAGGTCCTCGGTTGGCAGCATGGGTGGCCTCAGCGGGACAAGGTTCAGCTGCCCCTGCCGCAGAAGCCACCTGAAGATCGACGCGGCACGCTGTGATCAGCCTCCGTGGCCGGGACCAGCCGGGTCGTGCTCCCCGACGTGTCAGCGGTGCTCATCCGGCCGGTCCGTGGCGCCGACGCCCCGCTCCTGGCGGACGGCTTCGCCTGGCTGGGCGCCAAATCCCGCTGGATGCGGTTCCTGACGGCGAGGAATGAGCTGTCACCGACGTCGACCACCACGACCACGAGGCGCTCGGCGCGCTGAGCCACGACGGGCGGGGCGTGGGGGTCGCTCGCTACATCCGCGGTATGCCCAGGACCCGCAGGGCGCCGACATTGCCGTCACGATCGTCAACGACTGGCAGGACCGGGGCCTGGGCACCTAGTTGCTGGCCCGGCTGTCTGACCGGGCCCGCAAGGAGGGTACCCGCTGCTTCACCGCGCTGGTCGCGGCCGACAATGCGGTGGTGGCCGGACTGCTGCGAAAGCTGAACGCCGAGCTTACCGGTCGCGAGTCCGGCACCGTGGAGTACGAACTCAGCCTGGGCGGCGCCCGTACCTAGGGCCGTGCTGCCGCTTCAGGAGTATCTGGCATTCACCGTGTCTGGGATCGTGTCCGACGCGCCAGGCTGCTCCTGACGGTGATCGGTCCCCGGGTTGGTTCGGCTGATTTCCCCAGGGTGCGCGGTACCGAGATGTCACTGAGCAGGGTCTCATCGTTCCACGACGCGTCTCGCTCTTCGCCTGCGGGGCACCCGCTGAAGGCGGGCCGGGTCAACTGTGGATCTGGCTCACGGATTCGCCGATGCTCTGCGCAAGGAACCCGACGTGCGCGCCGGGGCGGGCAACCGGACCTCGGCGGCCGCCGCGGCAGGCGCGTTACCGGCTCTGGTGCCTGCGCCGGTTGCCCGGCGGCTGGCACGGCTGGGTAATGCGGTGAAAGCGTATCTGTGGCACCGTTTTGGCCATGAGCGTCAGCGTGGTGAGCCCGGTGTTCATCGGCCGCCGCGAGGAGATCGCGTCGCTGACCGCGCTGATGGGCCGGGCCCAGGCCGGCGAGCCGGCGTTCGTGCTGGTCGGCGGTGAAGCTGGTGTCGGTAAGACGCGCCTGGTCAGCGAGCTGGCGGCGCGGGCGTCGGGCGCCGGGTTCTTGGTGCTCACGGGCCAGTGCGTTGAACTGGGGGCTGAGGGTTTGCCGCTGGCCCCGCTGGTGGACGCGTTGCGTGCACTGGCCCGCACTATGCGCCCGGAGGCGCTGGCCGAGGTGCTCGGGCCGGCCGGGCCAGGCCTTGCCCGGCTGCTGCCGTCGCCAGCAGGTGATCCCTTGCGCGTACGAGACTTGCTCGACATGCCTGGACTCGGGCTCAGGCTGCTGACGGACGTCTCCGGCGTGGACTGTGTGATCGGGCACGTATACACCACCGACCTGCCTGATCCCGGTCGCTACCTGACGCCGGGGGACCTGGTGCTGACCGGCATGATCTGGTGCCGGGAACCGGGCGATGCCGACCGGTTCGTCAGGGCTCTGGCCAAGGCGGGCGCGGGAGTGCTCGGTGCCGGAGAGGCTCTCGGCGAGGTGCGGCCCGAGCTGATCCAGGCGTGCGGGCGGCACGGCATCACCCTGCTCGCGGTGCCGGCCGAGACCTCGTTCGCCACCGTCACCGAGGAGGTGGGACGCCGGCTGACCGGGGACCGGGCGACAGCCATGACCAGGGCAGGCGCCGCGGGCCGCCCGCCGGGCGAGGACATCCGGACGGCGCAGTTGCTGGAACTGGTCCTGGGCCTGCTGGTCCGGCTGAGCGCGACCCAGCCGGTCATGTTCGTGATCGAGGATCTGCACTGGGCCGACCAGTCCACGCTGGATCTGACCGCCTTCCTGGTCAGGTCGCTGCGCGGCGCCGGGGTGCTGCTGGTGGCTACCTACCGGTCTGATGAGCTGCACCGGCGTCACCCGCTGCGGCCGCTGCTGGCCGGCTGGAAACGGGCCCGGTCGGCTGAGCGCGTTGAACTGCGCAGGTTCGATCGCGGTGAGGTTACCGCCCAGCTCGCCGCCATCCTTGGTGATGACCCGGCGCCGGGGGTCGCCGACGTCGTGTTCGACCGTTCTGGCGGCAACGCCTACCTGGTGGAGGAACTCGCCGCGGTGCGCGGCGATGGTGAGCTGGCGGATCTGCCGCCGTCTTTGCGGGACGTGCTGCTGAGCCGGGTGGACGCGCTGAGCGGGGATGCGCACCGGCTGCTGCGCACCGCGTCGGCGGCCGGGGGGACCGTGCCCGACCGGCTGCTGGCGGAGGTCGCCGGGTTCGGGGAGACCGAGCTTTTCGCGGCGCTGCGGGAGGCCGTCGACAACCACCTGCTCCTGGTGGACCCCGGCGGTCGCGGTTATGTGTTCCGGCACGCGCTGACCCGGGACGCGGTGTATGAGGACATGCTGCCGGGCGAGCGGGTCCGGCTGCACGGAGCCTACGGGGCGGCGCTGGCCCGCGATGGCGGGCTGGCCGGTGACCAGGCCGCGCTGCCTGCCGCGCTGGCCCACCACTGGTATGCCGCGCTGGACCTGCCCCGGGCGCTGCCGGCCGCGATCGATGCCGCCAACCACGCGATGGCCTGCTATGCCCCGGCTGAGGCGCTGCGCCATCTGGAACGGGCACTGGAGATCTGGCCCCGGGTGAAGGACGCCGGGCAGCGCACTGGCCTGGACCGGGCGGAGGTGAGCCGGCTCGCGGCCCAGGCGGCGTACCGTTCTGGCGCGATAGACCGGTCGCAGTCCCTGCTCGCCGATGCCCTGGCCGGACTGCCCCCTGGCTTCGACCCGGTCCGCAAGGCGCTGCTGCTGGAGCGGTACGCGCAGGCGCAGCGGTACGCGGGCCGGGGTCCCGAGGCGGCCGCGTCGCTGGAGCAGGCGCTGGCCCTGCTTCCCGCGGGCCAGCCGACCCGCGTGCACGCGGTGGTGCTGGCGGCGCTGGCGGCGCTGGCCAGTTCGCTGAAGGTCGACACGGAGCTGGAAGCGTGCGCGGAAGCGGCCAGGCGGGCGGTGGCCGCCGCCCGCGCGGCCGGCGCCCAGGATCTGGAGGCGCAGGTCGCCATTACCCTCGGCTACGCGACTTCCTACCTCGGCTCGGCCGAAGCTGGCCTGGGCCCGCTCCGTTCGGGCGTGCGGCTGGCGCTCGACCTCGATATCCCGGTGACTGCGCTGCGCGGCTACATCAACCTCTCGGACGTGCTAGGACTGCTGGGACGCCACCGGGAAGCCGCGCAGGCCGCGAGCGAAGGGCTGGACCTGGCGGTGCGGGCCGGGCTGACCCGCACGAGTTTCTCCTTCCTGATCGCCAACCAGGCCGAATCGCTGCTGCGCCTGGGTCAGTGCGCTGAGGCGGACCGGCTGACCGCCCAGGCGCTGAGCGCCCAGCCGGAAGGCCTGTATGGCACCGCGCTGTTCAAGTTGCGGGCTGAGCTGGCGGCCATGCGCGGCCGCTACGACGATGCTGCCGGTGAACTGCGAGCGGGCCGCCGCGCCATGGGCGACACCACCGACGTTCAGTTCACCCAGCCCGTCCGGTACGTCGAGGCCATGATCGCGCTCGGCCGGGGGGACCTGCCTGCCGCCCGGGACGCCGTTGCCGCCGGGCTGGCCGGCGGAACGCTGCGGGCAGTGCGTTATGCCTGGCCGCTGGTCTGGCTGGGGATGCGTGCTGAAGCCGATGAGGCGACCCGGTGCCGCGACCGGCGCGAGGAAGTCCCGGCGCAAACCGCGCGCCGCTGCGCGGAGCTGGCCCAGACCGCGGCGCAGCTCGCGACCCCGGCGCCGCCGTGGCGCGGGTACCAGGCGCTGGTGTCCGCCGAGCACGCGCGGGCGGCCGGGACAGGCGAGGCGGCCGCCTGGTCGCAGGCCGCCGCTGCCTGGCAGGACGCGGACGAGCCCTACCCGCTGGCGTACGCGCTGCTGCGGCTGGCCGAAGCGCGCTGCGCCGCCGGCGAGCGGCAGCCCGCTGCCGGGCCGGTCCAGCAGGCGCATGCCATCGCGGTGCGGATCGGGGCCGCACCGATCGCCGCTGAGGCCGCCGCCCTGGCCCGCCGCACCCGGCTCAGCCTGGATCCGGCGACAGCGCCGCGAGAGGAGCCGGCGCCTCGGGCAGAGGAGGAGCCGGTGGACGAGCTGGCGCGGTTCGGGCTGACCGAGCGCGAGCGCGAAGTGCTGCTGCTGGTGGCCGCGGGCCGGTCCAACCCGGAGATCGCGCAGGCCCTGTTCATCAGTGCCAAGACCGCCAGCGTGCACGTATCCAACATCCTGGCCAAGCTCGGTGTCCGGGGCCGGGTGGAAGCCGCCGCGGTAGCGCACCGCCTCGGCGCCGGGCAGCAGTCTCCTGCCTGACCGCAGCCGCCCGCAGCCGGTTCTGTTGCTGCTCTCAGGGTGCTGCCGGGAACGCTAAGCCGTAGCTCCCCCCCACCACGAAACTGAATGGGCGTTGACCAGGGATAACGTACATCGGCCATGACTACGGTAGTCATGTAACTTCCGCGACTGCAGCGCTCCTACCTGGTCAAAGAGGGCGGGCTCATCGGCCTGGGGGGAACTTCGGGCTAAGGTCCCCGATCGGCGGTGAGCGGGCCGGCTAAGGGGGTCCCGCGCAGATCTGAGGGCCCGCCGCGGCCGCATTACGGCAGTCGGCCGATGCGCCGCGCGGCCCGTAGCGCAATCGTGGAAGCAATTCGGCGACGGGGAAGGGATGGTCGTTGCCCTCGGGCCGATCTCGATCCGACAGCCACCCTGGAACTCGTTGAAGATATCTACCGATTTGCGAAACAACGCGCACATCGACTCACAAGGAGGACAGAAAGATGATTTGGCTATTGGTCAACCTGCTACTGGCGGCACCCTTTGTCGCAGTCTGGGTGGGGGTACCTTTGTGGCTGGTCCTGAAGCACCCCGATCAGGATGCCCGGCCGCAGGCGGCAGGCGGCTGCCAGCCGCATGCAGTAAGAGGCCCGGCCCGCAGCCACCAGGCCGAGCCCGCTGACCCGCAACCCGTGGCCGTCCGCTGATGCGGCAAGCATGGGCTGGGCCAGCGCGGAGATGGCCACGCGACATTCGATCAGGCCTGGGCGCGGGACCGCTCCCTCGACGGTACGCGCCCTGCGGCACGCGCTGGGAGCAGCACGATCGGCCCGCGCGAACCTACCCGGGCCCCGGCCCCGCCAGAACAGCCACAGCAACTAAGAAAGAGAAAGAGAAGTAACGTCTCATGCCTGCCGCCACCGTCCGCTCCGGCCAGCACACGACTAGATCCGTGACTGTATCCCCGCCCCGCCGCACCCGGATGGCCAGGGTTCCGCTGCACCCGGTACGGCTGAGCCCGCCGCCGCTGCGCACTGCCGGCGGACACTACCGGGAGGAGCGGCGCGCCAGCTGGGTCGAGCTGTTCTTCGACCTGGCGTTCGCCGGGGCGGTCGGCCAGCTCGCCGGTGCGTTCCAGGAGCACCCGGGCCTGGGCAACCTGGCCCGCTTCGTCATCCTGTTCATCCCCATCTGGTGGCTGTGGGTGCAGCTGTCGTTCTACGCCGACCGGCACGAGTCCGAAGATGCGGTACACCGGATCTCCTTCCTGGCGGCGATCCTGTTGTGCGTCGGCCTTGCCGCCAGCGCCCCGCGGGCCCTGTCCGGCGATACAGCCGGCTTCGTCATCGCCTTTGCCTGCCTGCGCGGCCTGCAGCTGCTGCTGTACGCGCGGGCCCGCCACCACCTGCCGGCCACCCGGCCGCTGTACACCTGCTACCTAATCTGCTTCGGGGCAGGCGGCGCGCTCTGGCTGTCCTCCCTGGCGGTGGCCAGCCCCGCCCGCTACGCGTTCTGGGCCGCGGCGCTGCTGGCCGACGCCATCGGAGCCATGGCGATGCTGGTGCCCCGGCGGCGGGTTCCGCTGAACCCCGCGCACCTGGCCGACCGGTTCCAGATCTTCGTCCTGATCGTGCTCGGCGAATCGGTGGCGCGGCTCATCAACGCCGCGGCCATGCGGCCTTGGAGCCTGCCACTCGCGGTCGTGCTGGCGGCCGCGCTGATCACGCTGGCCGCCCTGTGGTGGGCCTGGCTCACCGCCGCCGACCGGCATGCGCTGGACAGCCACCCAGCGATCGCCGGCTTCACCGCACTCAACCTGCCGGTGGTGGCGGGCATCGCCGCAGCGAGCGCCGGCCTGCACATCGCCATCCTCGCCGCAGACGGAGCGGGCACCATCACGGCCGGGCCCAGGACGGCGCTCTACGGCGGGGTCAGCATCTACCTGCTGGCCACCGCTCTCCTGCCATCCAGGAAGATGACCCGATCGGCCCGAGCCGCCCGGCTGGCAACCGCCCTCGCCGCGCTGGGACTGGTCTTCATGGGCGCGATCGTCGAGCCCGTCTACCTGGTCCCGGCCCTGACCGTCGTGCTCGCGGTCGGGCTGTGGGCTGAAAGCCAGACAGCCTCGCGGCCGAGGAGGCGAGCGCTGAAGTCCCTCAGGGCAGCGCCAGGCCGGCGGTGGCTGCTCGCCAGGGGTCGGCTGTCATGACGGTGAGCCGCGAGAAGACTGGTGACCGGCTTCGCCGCGGGCACCGCGAAAATCGCGATCGCATTGGCTGCGATCTTCCCGCCCCTAGCGTCAACGACATGAAGGCAGCAAAACTACGCCGCCGCCTGACCGGCCCGCGCGGCATCGCGGAATCTGCCGGAACCCTGGATTCACCGGCCTCGCTCACCGGAGCAACCATGCCCGCTGTCCTGGCACCCCCGGCCACCATCGTCACCCCCGACGACCCCAGCTGGCATGACGCCCGTCAGGAGCCGACGCTGGCGTCGGTATGGCAGGCGGTAGCGGGCACCACGATCGGCGACGAGCTGCTCGAATGGCCGCCCGACTTGTTCGCGCTGACCGAGGTGATCCTGCAGCGCTCGGAAGCGTACCGCTTCGCCCTTTCCCCGCCAGCCGGTTCGAACTGGCCACCGGCCGGCGTTCCGGACTGGCCCGATGCGGTCACCGAGGCCGCCCGGCGGTGGAGCGCCTGGGCCGAGGACAGGAACGGGGCGATCCCGCGCCTTTTGGCCCAGGAGTGGGGGATCCTCCGCGCGCGGGCTGAGATCCCGCTCAGCCAGCTTGCGGAGGCACGTGACTGGCGAGTTTGCGCGGCGCTGCTGACCCTGCACGCAATCGCGGATGAGGCCTGCGCCGGGCTGGGCGTCGCCCTCGATGCATCCGGTGCCGATGGTGTCGTGTATCGAGCCCGTGGCCGGGAGCTGCTGGCCAGGACGGGATCGTTGGCTCGCATCCCGGCCCACCTGATCAGGGTGCTGCCCAGGGTCCGTACGCCCCCGAACGGCAGTTCGGTACGCGCGCTATCCCGGTACGCCGCTGTGACCGTGCCCGATGTAGCGGCCCGGTGGCACAAGGCGCCGGCCCGAAGGCCGGGCATCAACCCTCACGACAAGGGGGTCAACTTCCTGCTGCTGCCCTGGCCGCTGCGAGTACGAGAGTCAGACTTCCACCCGGTGGCGGGGCCGCTGCACGAGCTGGCCGGGCGACCCCTTCGGCTTCTTCGAGTTCGCGCCGGCCGAACGGCTCGACCTGGACCTCGTGGACCGGATGCTCGTCGCCGTCGTGGACGAGGCCGAGACCGTCGATGTCGTCGTCCTGCCGGAAAGCGCGGTAGACCGCGACGAGATCGATGACCTGGAGGCAGTCCTGGGCCGGCACGGCGTGACCGGACTGATCACCGGGGTCCGCGAGCCCCCGGAGCAGCCCGGGCAGTTCCCGCGCAACTGGGTGCATATCGGCGTGTCGGTCGGCGGGCAGTGGGTGCATATCAGCCAGGCCAAGCACCACCGCTGGTCGCTTGACGACGGACAGATCTGCCAGTACCACCTGAGCGGCGCGCTGCATCCGCACATCCGCTGGTGGGAGGCGGTGGAGGTTCCCCGCCGGTCGGTCCAGTTCGTCGAACTCGGCGACGGAGTCACGCTCGCCTCACTGGTGTGCGAGGACCTCGCCCAGACCGATGACGTAGCCGACGTCATCCGTTCCGTCGGCCCGATGATCGTGGTGACTCCCCTGCTTGACGGACCCCAGCTCGGCTCACGCTGGGCCGCGCGGTATGCCGGCGTCCTGGCCGGCGACCCCGGCTCGGCCGTCCTGACGCTGACGTCCTTCGGCATGGCGCAGCGCTCCCGGCCGTCCGGCTTCGGCCGTTCGCCCGTGGTCGCGCTGTGGAAGGGCCCCGGCCAGGAGACGCGCGAGATCCCGCTCGAGCGCGGCGCCCAGGGCATCCTGCTGTCGGCGAGCGCCGCCCGTGCCGCCAAGCGCAGCTTCGACGGCCGCCGGCCCCTCCAGAACGGCAGCGAATTCTCCAGCGTGAGCGTCCGCCAGGTCCGGGCCTCAAGAACCGGCTCGGGACCACCGGATGCACCGCCTGGCGCGCCCTCCCGGCCCGTGCTGGAAGCCGATGAACTCACGATCCTGACGTCCTGGGCGGAGGCAGTGGCTGATGCGCTGGTGTTCGCCCCCCAGCGCATTGAGGCGGTGCCAGCCGCCGCGCAAGCAGGCGCTCCCTGGCGAGCCGAGCTCCGGATCCCCGAACCATCCCCATCGCTGAACCGCGCCATCAGCGGCATAGTCCGGGCCGTCCGAAGGGCCGCCGCCACGGGCAGCGACCCGTCACTGGACGCACTCCTTCACGCCATAGGCAACAGTCAGCCATACGAGCCAACCCTCGACAGACTGGTCCGCGCAGTGCTGCGATCAGCGCTCGAACAGAGCCAGGCCAGGCAAGCCGACGAAGGCGGCGCCCTCGCCCGGACTTCGCTCCTACCGCCCGGAAGCCCAGCCGAAGCACGACCACCGAGCAGTACTCATGGCCACCGAGTAACCCAGCATCGCCGCGAGCTGGAGTACGCCGATGCCGACACCGCCGGCTGGTCCGGTTCCCGGGTCGGGCCCGGGACCAAGTAGCCCGGGCCTTCCAGAGCCTCCGGTGGCCGCCCTCGCAGCCTTCGTCCTCCTCGCCGACCGGGTCCAGCGTCATGCCTCCGCGGCCCGACCGCGGCCGGGGGTACTTGGCATAGACACAGCCAACGTCACGGCGCCTGGCGCGCCCAGATTGACGGTCCGAGGGTGCCTGCGGCCGTCCCCCAGCACACCGAATGTTCGTTCGGGTGCATCTTCGACGGCGAGCGAGCTAACAGTCACTGCCGCGCATATCGGCGGGTCGGCGCGCGGTTATGGACCGGGCTTCGCGTAGTTGGCCGCCCCGGTTACGGTCCAACGTGCGAGTAGCCGGCCCGTATGTTTATGCAAGTGGCGCCCTGGGGGTGAACGTCCGCATCTGCCGCGGGTCGGGTCACGGATAGGTGGGCAGGGAGTCAGGCGAGTTCCTCCACCTCGGCGGTCAGTTCCCCGCCAGCATCGCCAGTGTTGACGACCGAACCAGGCTCGAGCAGGAGCACTGCGGTTTCGGTATCGGCGCGCGGGCAGTGCTCGACGCCACGGGGCACGACGAAAAGCTCGCGCGGCCCCAGCACGACATTGCGATCTCGCATCTGGACGGTGAGCTGTCCGCCGAGGACCAGGAAGAGCTCGTCGGTGTCGGTATGCTTATGCCAAGTGAACTCGCCCTGGACCTTCACGATTCTGACGTCATAGTCGTTGACCTGGGCGATCTTCTTAGGCGACCAGTGATCCGCAAAGCGTGCCAGCATCTCGTCCACGTTCACCGCTTCCATGTTCCCATCGTGACACGCAACAGCAGTTCCTGGACTTCTCCCCCGCATCGGACGCACTGTCATAGCTCCCTTCTATGACGCTGGTTGTCAAGAGGGCGGCCCGGCGCTGTCGAGTGAACGCCGGCGCCGCAGGCAGCGCATCGCTTCCATCGATGTTTCCCGGCGGCCAGCTTGCGCCGGTAGTAGGCGCGGCCGGGAGTGTCGTTGCGGAGCTGGACGATCCCGGCCATGTACAGGACATGGTTTAGGCGCCGGTTGCCAGCGCGCGACAGCCGGTGGCGGACGTGCTCGCCGCTGGAGGCCTCAACCGGGGCGGTGCCGGTCCAGGAAGCGAAGTGGTTCCGGTTCGGGAAGCGGGTCACGTCCCCGACGTCGGCCAGGATGCGCGCGGCGCCGGCGGGCCCGATCCCGTGCAGGTCCATCAGGTGCGAGCCGGTGGCCGCGACCGCGGTCTTGAGCTCGGCTTTCATCGCCTTCAGCTTGACGTCCAGGCGCTCGAGGCCGGCGAGCTCCTCCGCAGCCTGTGGGGTTCCAAAACGAGGCCTAGGTGGCTGGCCTGCTGGTTTGCCTGCGGCAGTGGTCGTGTGGCTGGCAGCATCGCGGGCTTGTGACCGTACGGATGCTCTACCTGATATTCGTCCGCCTGGCCGGCTGGATGGTGCTGCTGGCGCGCTCGGCGGCGTCGAAGGACGCCGAGCTGTTGGTGCTCCGCCCGCGCCGCAGCGGAGCAGGCCGGCTTGGCGGCAGTTCCTCCGCACCCAAGCCTCGGCCCTGCTTGGATGCGACTTCTTCCCTGTGGATTGCGCTGTCACCTTGCGCCGCCTGTACGTGTTCTTCGTTATCGAGACCGGCACCCTGTGCGGTGCCAGAACTCGTGCAGAGCACATGACCTGGGCTTCTAGTCTCGGCACTCGTGCTGTCTCGCCTCGTGTATCTGCTCATGGTCCGGTTGTCCGGCTGGCTGGCGCTCCTCGCCCGGAGCGACACCTGGAAAGACGTAGAGATCTTGGTGTTGCGGCACGAGGTCACGATGCTGCGCCGTCAGGTCGCCCGCCCGAAGCCGGACTGGGCCGACCGTGCCGTGATCGCCGCCCTCACACGGCTACAGCACCATGCTGGAGACGATGGACAGCGAACCCGGGTCGCCCGGCCCGAGCTAGCGGCGGGGCGCGGGCGGCACCACCTTGCCGGCCAGTGCCCGCTCAATGGGGATGACCACGAGCTCGCCGGACGCCTTGCGGACGGTGAAAGAAGCACCGTCGGCTGCCTCCAGCATCCCCAGCACATCGGCCACCTCGTCGCGGCCGCCTGACCCGGGACGACGCCAGCGAAGCACGATCCGCTTGCCCACGTCGGCCGCAGTCAGCCGCACTTCAGCGCGGTAGTACATCGCCACCACCAGCCTGCGAGTGCAGTCATTCCGCCCGAGACCCGGCGCCCCGAGGCGCCGGCCCGGGGCGAGGGCTCCATGCAGCACGATAGCGCCGCGCGGTCACCGGTGACGCGGCGTCCGGGGTGGCGGGGGCGGGATGCTGGCGAGGCCGGGACCGGGTTGCGGCCAGACAAGCAGAACGGGGCAGGGGGCGTGATCGACGACGAACCGGCTGGCCGGGCCGAGGCTCTTGGGTCCCAGGCGGGTGCGGTCACCGTCGCGGGCGAGGATGAGCAGGTCCGCGCCGTCGGCGACCTCCCGTTCGAGCCGCCCGCGCCGCTCCGCCGTCCGTCTCGTATAACCGGCCGGATACGGGTGTCTGCCCGGACCCGAAGCGGCAGTCTGGCAAGGGGATCGACCGCCGGCACAAGCACAAGCGATGTGGCGGGAAGCCAGACGGCAGAGAGAGGTTGGCTGGTCTCCTTGGTTGAGGTGGGGCGTGGGGGCAGTCGGTACCCCTGACCGTCAACATGTGAGATCCATAGCGACTGCGCGAGTGGGTGCTCCATCGGCTCCGGTCAGCCGCAGAGGGAACACGGTGATGAGCGGCTCGGTGAAGTCGACTTGTTCGAGCGCTGTCAGGTTCTCGACCACGACGCCTCCGACTTGCGCGATGAAACGGTGGACCGGTAAGCCGACGCCGGGATGCTCGTTGTCGGGTGTCTCGTCGATGTTGAGGGTGTCGAGGCAGAACGTCTTGACGCCGCGCTCGAGCAACGCACGACAGGCATCGACACCAACGAAGGGGTGGTCGAAGTACTCCGTCGTGCCGTAGTACGCGGGCCAGCCAGTGTGAAATACAACGATCGTGCCGGGCCCGACCTCGTCGAGGTAGGGCTGAACGTCCGCAGCTTGGATCGAGGTGCGGGGTAGCTTCCCGCGGACGTCGATTATTACGCCACGCCCTGCGAAGAGGCTCAGATCAAGCTCGTCGATCCTGGCGCCGCTGTCTAGGAAGTGGTACGGCGCGTCACAATTGGTGCCGCTCTGTGAACCCATCTCCACGCTGAGCAAGTTGAAGCCATCTTTGTCGATGGTCGCGGTAGGGGCGAAGCGAACATGCGGATCTCCCGGGTACACCTGCGTGTCCGCGTCGATGGCCAGCGACAGATCAACAACTCGGCGAATATGCATCGCGTCTCCCGGTTCGAAATAAGGCTCTCCGACGCTACGGCTTCGGCGTACCCGTTGGCGAGCATCTTGTTGCCTTCTGCCACGCTGGCGACATGACCTTGGCAGCGGCTCCCGGAGCGCCCGCGCGGTCATTGCCCGTCCACGCTTGGTACACAATGTCGGCGGCGGCGGGCCCGCCGTCGGCGCGAAGGTATGCCGACATCAGAGTGTTCCACGTGTACGGGCCGGCGATCCCGTCCACGGCGAGCCCGGTGTCTTCCTGGAAGAAGCGCACGGCGCTTTCGGTTTCCGGGCCGACGATCCCGTCGACCGACAGCCAGCCGCTGCGAGAGTGGATTCGACTTTGCACGGCCCTGACGGCATCTCCGGTGCTTGCTGCCGACACCTCGATAATTAACACCGGCCATGTCTGGTTACCGACGATGCCGTCCACGGCGAGGCCATGCTCGGCCTGGAAGGCGCGGACCGCGGCGCTGGTCTTCGGGCCGAAGTCGCCGTCAACGGCGAGGCCGGACCCGTGAGCACGAAGCAGGTACTGCATGCTGCGGACGTTTTCGCCCGTTGAGCCTTCCTGTTCAGTGGGCCAGATCAAAGCCATAGCTCCGCCTCTCCGGGCCAGATGGTTATCCGAATCAAGAATGAAATCATTGCACTGCCTGCAGTATGTGCTCCGCAGCGCCGCAGTCAGGGCATGCGGACTCCCGGAGGCATGATCCGGGCTCCAGCGCCTATACGGTTGACGCTGTGGAATGGATGCCCGGGATCGGGAACTACGCGCCCAGTGCCGCCGGCGCTGGCGGGAGAACCTCGCCGCGGATGACCGGAGCCGGGGCGTGATGCCCCGGCTCCGGTCGTGCGCTGGTGAACGGGCTAGGTGACGACGATGCCGGCCGGGGTGGCGCCGGCGGGCAGCGAGGTGGGGGAGCTGGTCAGCTCGGTCAGGGTCCCGCCGTGGACGGCGAACGCGGCCACGGCGCCGGCCGCGCTCTGGTCGAGGAACAGGGTGCGGCCGCCGGGGCTGAGCCGGGCGTCGACCGCGCCGGCGCCGGTGCCGCGGATTGGCGTGCTGCCGAGCAGTCTCAGCGTGCCGCGGGGGGTGATCGAGTAGCGGGAGATGGTGCCGGATCCGGTGTTGACGGTGAACAGGAACCGGCCGTCATGGCTGATTTCCACCCAGCACGGGGCGGTCTGCAGGTCGGCGAACGGGGAGGATCCGATCGGCGACAGCCTCCCGTTGGCGGAGTCGCGGAATGCCGAGATGGTGCCGGTGTCGGCGTTGTGGGCGTTGGACACGAATAGCTGGTTCGGATTGGTGGGCCGGAACTCGCTGCCGAACGGGCCCAGGCCCTGCGCGGAGAAGGGGGAGCCGGGGGCGGCGGTCAGGCGGCCGCCGCGGCCGACGGTGAAGCTGTCGATCTGGGAGGTGCCGACCCGGGTGCCGGCCAGCTTGGTGCCGGTGCCGTTGAACAGTACGTCGCCGGGCTGGGAGCCGTCGGGCAGCGCGACGGCCGAGCCGGCGATCGGATGCAGGTGGCCGTAGCGGCCGAGCCGGAAGCCGGTGTAGTTGCTGCCGCCGGTTCCTGCGTTGGCCACGTAGACCAGGTCCTGGTGGATCGCGATGCTGACCGGCAGGACGCCGTCGGAGGAGACGACGCCGCCGGGCACGAGCCTGACCGAGCCGTTCCCCCTGATCTGCAGCACCGAGATCTGGTTGCTGCCGGCGTCGGCGGCGATCAGGAACCGGCCGCCGGGTGAGATCTGCAGCGCGCCCTGGGAGGCCAGCCCCGCCCCGGTGCCGGCGCCGCCGGCCGCGAACGGGGACCCCGGTTCTGGGGTCAGCGTCCCGTCCGCGTGCCGGTCAAACGCCCCGATCGTGTTGGTTCCGGCGGTGTTGTCGTTGACGTAGACGTGCCCGACCACCGGCGATGCCTGGGTCGAAGCAGAGGCGGACGCGGGCACGGCCACCGCCGCGACCGTGGCCGCCGCCGCGAGGCTGAGCAGTAACGGGCCGGACCTGGATGTCAGATAACGCATGTCGTCTCCTCGTGCCTTTCGGGGTTGGCAAGAATGCTGTCACCAGCCGCGAACCGGCTGGCCGGCCTGCCAATCGTCGGTCCTGCCTTTCTGCTGCGGTCCTGCAAGGCAGCCTCGGTCGGTGAACATGCCGGTGGCCGAGGACATCCCGTCAGGCCGGAACGGGGCCGGCGTCCCCGGCGCGCCGAGTCAGTGCATGGGATCAGGACCTTGCTGACGATGGAGACGGTCGCGTTGGCGGTCTGGATGTTGCCGCAGATCACGTCAGAGGTGTTCACCTCGCAGACGGCGCCCATCTTCGATGGCATCAGCGAGCTGCCCTCCAGCGTCTTCCGCTGGCCAGCCCGGCGGCGATGCGGCCATGAACGACGTGGTACTTCAGGATCTTGGCCAGCCCGGTCCTGCTGTGCATCATGGTCATCGCCGGGGCGGGCAGCTTTGCTGAACGCGGTGCCGGCCGGCGCGAAGACCGTGCGGGCATGCGCCGAGTCGAGCCCGGCGCGCAGGCCGGCCTCCTTAACGGCCTAGGACAGGTCCGACAGCAGCGGGGTCGCGGGCGGCGCCGGCGACCGGGTCCATGCTCATGCCGGGCAAGCTGCCCATGCCTGGCCCGCCGCCGGCCCGGGTGGGTACTCACGTCAGGTATTCGGCACCCAGCCCGCGCCGTATTGCCCCGCGCCGCGACAATTTCCCGCCGCCGCTGTCAGCCGCGGGCATAGATGGCCAACAGGTGAGCCGGGCGGCGGCGAATAGATGATGTGGCGGGGCCAGGCCGGCCATGCGCGGAGATGCTGATCCATGTCCGGGGCGGGGGCTGTCGGACTGGGCGGGACGCTGATCGTGGTAATGATGTGACGGCAGCTAGCGCCGCGCGGCCTGCGGGGCAGCGCGGTGAATTGCCGGCGCCGCAGGCCGGTGCCGTTGATGCTCCAGCCGCCTTCAGCGGCTTCGGTGAGGATGACCCACGTGCGCTGGGCCTGGGCCGGGTCCGGCTCGCCAGGCATGGTAGGCCGCGTCGTCCGACTCGGTCTCCCACCGCTCGAGGACGATCACGTGGGCGAGGTCCTTTTCGTCGAGGATGACGCGGATGCGGTGTCGCCGTCAAAAGGCGCGCGGATCCCTGGCCGCGGCCAATCGGCACCACGATCCTGCGCACGCCGTCCAAGCGCCGCGCATGAACGCGACCTGCGAACGCCTCGACGGCACCCCGCGCCGCGAAGTCCTCGACCGTGTCCTGATCCTCGGCGAGGCACACCTGCGCGCCGTCCTGACCCAATACCAGGCGCACTACATACCAGGCGCACTACAACACGGCCCGGCCGCACCAAGGCATCGCCCAGCGCATCCCCCACGCCGAACACGACCCTCGGCCAATCGCCGCATCCGACAGCGCAAGGATCCACCGAAAACCTGTCCTGAACGGCCTGATCAACGAATACATCCGAGCCGCCTGACGCCCTGAGCAAGCGCAGGTCATCAGCCGAATCCTATTTTCGAGCGGGACACGACCATCAGAGCAACCTGGAAATCCAAATGGCTGGCCGGGTGCCCGCGAAGGCGTCCGCTCCGCGCTATGCGGTGGATACGCCGCCGCCACCACGTTCAGATCACCGACGGCGCTGCAGGCAGGCGCGTCTGCTCAGGCACTGGTGATGGTCAATGACGTGATCGCCGAGGCTCCCCACGCCGACGACCTCAAGCTTGCCTGGCCCGCCTGCCCCTTGCGGAACTTCGCCTTCCTGGCGCGTCGGTGACCGCCAGCGGGCAACCGAGCGTCCTGGCGCGGTGGCACGCAGACGGATCGGCGGGAGACGGCCGGCCGGAGCCGCCGTGCCCAGTGTGGCGATACCGACCCGGGAGGTGATCCGTGACTCGGACACGTCCGGTGGCCGGCCGGTCGCGATCGAGAACAGCGCTGACCGCGCGATCGAGATCAGCGTTGACGCTAGCCGCGTATCCCAGGGCGAACGGCTGCTCCGGGTTGGTGCCAGGTCCGCCGCAGCCGCCAGTCTCTTCAGGGACCGAGAGGGCGACGTCAAGCCGCCTGTCCCTGGACCAGCCGTGGCCTTCCCCTCCGCTCTCCACGACCGCTTCGGCCGTGTAGAGGGACTTTCGCAGATAAACAGGCATCTAAGTCCTGACGTCAACCCGCGCTCCCGGGCTAAGCACTGACCAGCGCAGAACACCCCGATCTGGACGGTCACCGGCGCGCCTCACCTCAATCTCGCGACCGCCCAGACCGGCGGGTATTCGCGCGCCTGCTGTCCCGGGCGCCGGTCACGTTCTGCGGCGGCTGGTCTCTTCCAGGCAGTACCTCAGTGACCGCAGATGAGCGCGGTGCAAGCTGCCTGCTGCGACCGTATCGGGGGTTTCAGGCGGTCGTGGCGAGCATCCGCTGTCCGGTGACTTCCAGGTCCACGTGGACCTGGTTGCCCGGCTCGGACAAGGAGGCGGTGACCGTCTCGGACCGGGCTTGTCGCAGCTGGTCCATGTCGCGGCCCGGGGGCGAAGCAGCAGGGCAGCTCCGCCACCCCGACCCACGGCGGGTACTACTGCCCGGGCTCGTGATGGATCCGCGCCGTATGAATGGTTCCGGCGCCGGAGCCGGTCACTGGCCGCCCTCCCCCGTCAGCCCGGCCTGGCGCACGATCGCGGAGGTCAGGTCACCCGAATGATCACCGCCGCCGTGATGCGGCACGGTGATCGGGCGCCGCCGGCCTGGGTCATCGTCACCACGTGCTGACCGCCGCGCTCCTCAGTCCAGCCATGGTCGCGGGGCAGCGGCCGGGCCGGGCGCTGGTTCAAGAGCCGCGGCGGGCTGGCGGGGCTGGCCCGGCTATCCGGCGCCGATCCTGCGGTCCGGCCGCGGTCAGACACGTGGGCCTGCTGCCTCCGCTGGGCCAGTATGCCAGCGGCTCGGCTACGCTCGGTAACGGATGCGGTTCGGGGCGCCGCGTCAGCCGTGGGACGCTTCATGGGGCGGGCGCCGGCCGCATCTGGGTTCAATGTGTGCATTCTGGGCATGCGGTCACGTTATTTGTGCAGGCAGAACGCCCGGAGCCCCGTAGCAGTCCACTCTTAATCCGCGGGTTCGGGGTTCGAGTCCCTGGCGGCGCACCCGCTCACCTGCTGAAACGTCGTTCGCTAACTTTGCTGTTCGTGGGACGAGTCGTCCCACGAATGATCCCTCGCACGCGCCCTGGATGGTGCATCCCAGCCGGAAACGGTGACGCAGAGCGACTGCGCATCAAACAGTCGGCGGCGAGGCGCGATGCGTGTGACCCGGTGAGCATCCTCGCGCCGGGCGCGGGTCATACCGCAGCGCTTCGGTGGCGGCCTTGATCCGCTGGGCGGCCTGCCGGTCCAGCTTGCGGAGTGCCCGCAGCGCGGCAGGCCGGAACGCCGGTCTGTACCTGTCGGCCGGGCCGGTCACATCAGGCCAAGCTCGGTCCAGAACTGCCCGGCGGGGATGTCCTCGCCGGGCTCGTCCAGCGCCTGCCGGGCGGCGGCGCCATCGGCGAGATCTTCCAGCAGTTCCTGTGCCTGATCGGGGGTCATGCCCTCCAGCGCCGCGGCGAACCCGGCCGGGACGATCGCGGCCAGCCGCTCCCCGTGCTCGGTGAGGTAGACGACATGCCCCTGCGCGGCGTCATGCGCCGCGGCGCTGATGTCCGGCCCGCCGTCATCGAGCGCCAGTTCGCTCATGGCCTCAGGGTATGCCCGCACGCACCCTCGCTCCCGCTGGTCATGATGGGAGCTCGTGCTCGCCCCTTCCCTCCAAGATCACGGCACGGACCCGAGTCGCGGTAGGGACCGCCCTTACGAGCGGCCCCCCGCACAGATCCCAGCGTGCGGGACTACCGCACTGGGCTCCTGCCTTGGGTGTGTGGCGGCGAAGCGCACCTCCGGGAATGGGTGCAGGGTGCGGGTTGGGGGCAGCCACTGGGTGGCGAGGCGGTTCATCCTGGCCCAGGCGAGCCAACTGCGCTGGCTACGGCACCGCAGCGCCTGATGCTAGTGCCGTGCAATGCGGTGGGCGGCGGTGGGCTCCGGAACGCGGGCCGTGCCCGCGCTCCTGGCCTGTCTTGCGGGTGAACGGTGCGTGAACTGAGCAAGGTGACGCATGATGGTCGCAGCAGGCCCAGCGCAGGGAGGTGCCGGAGGTGACTGCGGGCGAGCATTTCGAGCGGGTAGCCGCCGTCTACGAATCGCTGCGCACCACCGACGAGGCGCCGGTGCGCAGGATCCGCCAGCTGCTGCCTGACCGCCCCGTGACCGGCCTGGATACCGGCTGCGGGACCGGACGGTACTCGCGGCTGCTGCGCGCCCTGCTGCCGGACGGCTCGCTGCTGATCGCGGGCGACGTCTCGGCGGCCATGCTGGCACAGCTCAAGGCCGCCAACCACGGCCACGCCCTGGGGGTGGTCCCGCTGGTGGCAGCCGCCGAAGAGCTGCCGTTGCGGACCGCCAGCCTCGACCTGGTCACCGCGTTCAACTGCGTTCACCACTTCGACCTGGCTCGCTTCCTGACCGTCAACAGAGTTGCGCGCGTCCATCGCGGCGTTCCTGGCCCGCCTGCCCAGCCCCGAAGTCTGCTGGGTTGACGAGCACCTGCTGGTCGTCGTCGGCGGGACCCGCCGCAACCAGGTGGAACCTGACGGTCCGGGCAGCCGGGCGAGCCAGGTGATCAAGGATCAGGCCCTCCAGATCAGCGCCGGGCACGCTGGTGAGGCTCCCCAGAGGCATCGCGGCGGCGCACCGGCGGCCAGCTCCGCACCGACGGCAAGCACTAGTCCGCGCCGGATGTCTCGTCACCCGACCGGGTATCCCCGCTTCCCGCCGGGGGACCCGAGAGGGCTGCACTCGCGCTGCAGGTAGCCCGCGTCCTCGTCACGCCCGGCCCGCACGCCCCCGCAGCGGCGCTGTCGCGCGTCCTGGGCGGCGCGCGCCCGGCCCCGGCCCAGGCCCGGGCGTACGCCCGGCAGTTCCCCCCCAGCGCCGCGGCCGTCGCGTACGCCGGCGCCTACCGCCACCTGCTCGCCAGCCGCGCCAGACTCCGCCACCGGGGACAGCGGGCCACCCGGCGACAAGCTCGTCAGCCGCAACTGACACGCCAGCCTGAGCCCACCACACAACGGTCACCTGCCGGACACGTGCCTGCCCCAGCCGCGGCACGTGAGGTTGACTCCACGCAGCCCCGCCAGCCTCCGTTCACGATCCACCACGGCGGGGTTCGGCTGAAAGAGCGGACACTCTGGTTGAGCTGATCTTGCCTGTCCCAGAATCAGTTCATCCTGCGGGCACTGATCTTAGAATCTCTGTCGTGAGCCGAAGCTGTACGCAGCCCACGCTTTGTCCATCGCCTGATATGCGGCCTCTTTCGCTTCGGTTAGCCGTTCCTCGGCCGTGCTCGGCTCGTTGTAATTCGCGTGGAATGCTGCCTCTGTCCGCTCGGTGGCTTCCTGCCATGCATCGCGGGTATCCCGTACTAGGGTACGGAACTCGTTTATCTTTTCCTGGTCCAGCACGCCCATGTCGCCCGGTCCGCTCATGTCGTCGTCTAGGTCGCTCATGAGTCCTCCTCCTGTGCCACAGGGTAGCTCGCTAAGGCTGGGGGCCCGGATACTGCGCACAGGTAGCACGGGGGGGTCGCTCCCCCGTTACGCGGTGTCCGGCGTCTTGCGTGCTGCAGCGGGAATGGCGTCAGGAGCTTCGCTGTCGGCTCGTTGCCCTGGCCAAAGAGACCGGCGCGTTGTCCAGGCCGCTATCACCGGCCTGGCGGGTGGCCGGCGCAGGCCTTCCGGCGGAGCGCGCGCTGCCGCAGGCACGGGCTTGCCCGCACCGGGCAAACCTGGCCCGCGGGCGGATACACCCAGCACGCCGCCGGCGGCTGTGGATTCCGCCAGGCAATCGCCGCCTGCAGCCGGCGGCGCGTACGGCAGGCTGCCCGCCGGCCCGCGGGCCGGCGCTCAGGTCGCCGCTGCTGGCCGGGCCGGCCTGCCGACGGTGTTGAGGTGGCGCAGGGCCTGGGCGTAGGAGCCAGCCAGGCTGCTCTCGCAGTACGGCACCCCTCGCTGCCGGCAGAACGCTTCGATCAGGGCCTGCGAGCGGCGCAGATTAGGCCGGGGCATGGACGGGAACAGGTGGTGCTCGATCTGGTAGTTCAGGCCGCCCAGGGCGAAGTCGGTCAGCCGGCCGCCGCGCACATTGCGGGAGGTGAGCGCCTGGCGGCGCAGAAAGTCACTCTGATCGGCGGCGTCCAGGATGGGCATGCCCTTGTGGTTGGGGGCGAAGGAGCATCCCAGGTACAGGCCGAACAGCCCCTGCTGCACGATGATGAACGCCACGGCCTTGACGGGTGAGAGCACCAGGAACACCGCCGTGAGGTAGCCGACCGCGTGCGCGGTAATCAGCGCCTTCTCCCAGAACCGGTGGCGGGCCGCCCGGCGGCTCAGCGCCCGGACGCTCGCGACATGCAGGTTGACCGCTTCCAGCAGCAGCAGCGGGAAGAACAGGTACGCCTGGTAGCGGAACACCAGGCGGGCCAGGCCGCGGCTGGCGCGGGCCTGCCCGGCGGTGAAGGCAAACGCGCCGACCGCGATGTCGGGATCAGCGTCCTCGGTGTTGGGGTGCGCGTGGTGGCGGTTGTGCTTGTCGGTCCACCAGCCGTAGCTCAGCCCGATGCCCAGGTTGCCGAGCAGGACGCCGGCGACGTAGCTGGCCCGCCGGGTGCCGAAGACCTGCCGGTGCCCGGCGTCGTGGCCCAGGAACCCGATCTGGGTGAATATCACCGCCAGGAACGCGGCGACCGCGATCTGCGACCACGAGTCGCCCAGAAGAACGAAAGCTGTCCATCCGGCAGCCAGCAGCCCGATGGTGACCGTGATCTTCCAGGAGTAGTAGCCGGGCCGCCGCTCCAGCAGCCCGGCCTCTTTGACCTGCCGGGACAGCTCCGCGTACTGGCTGCCGCGCCGCGGCGCAGGCGATGCAGGGGCCAGCTGGATCTGCCGGGGCACGGCAGATGCTGTGTCAGAAGATCGCACCGGGAACTCCTGGAGGCACATCGCGACCGGGCTGGTGGTGTGCCGGCGGGGTCCTGGGCGGCGGTTGCCAGACAGCGGCCAGGTCGAATGCACCGCTAGCCCAGACGGTACCCCCGGGCCCCGGGCTGGCTGACGGCGACCTGGCCGGAGTCAGACTGCGGGGCTCGGGTGACTTCGGCGCGGCATCGGGTACGAGTTCCGGGGCCGTGCGCGGGTGCTCATGGGGCAGGCGCATCGGTCCGTCCGGGTAACTCCGGCGCCCTGGCGGACCGCTCCCGGAAATGAGTCAGGCCGGCGGAGTTCCGCCGCCGTGCCGTTGAGCCGGCCCGGCTGCGGGAGAAGCCGATCGCCCAGGGCGCGAAGGGGCCCGGGGATCGCCGGGTCGTGGCTGCGGAACTGGATGGCCCGGGCCGGCATCGAACGAGGGCAAGCGCGAAGGCGTGGTTCCGGCATCCGCGCCGCTTGTACACCGAACCTGACGTCGCGCGGATGACTTCTGCGACCTGATCACTGGCTGGCGCAGCGAATCCGTGCGTGCGACGTCCGCGGAGCGGACAAGCTCGGGGGCCGCGGCCCAGCGGCCGCAGCCGTGGCGGGCGCTGCACCGGTCAGCCGGCGACGTCTTCATGATCGCCGCCATCGCCCCGGAGGCCCGGGCAGGTCCCGCGGTCAGCCGCGCCGTCGCAGTTGCCCAGGTTCGGCTGAACCGGGTAGCCGGCATCCAGTCAAGGTTCCGGCGCTGCCCGCCGGCGCTCTACCAGGCGGCCGGCTTGCGGTGGCATCGGCCGGTGGCGGCTCCAGGTGCGTCCGCCCGGCGTCGGCCACGGCCCGGCGCCGGTTCCGGCCAGGAGGGCCAGGATTTCCCCGACGGTGGTGTCCCGCCGGGCGGGTTCTGGCAGCGGTGGCGGCGGCGGCGGCCGTCTTTCTGCTTGACGATGTAGCCGGCCTCGGCCAGGCCGGCGACGATGCCGTAGGCGCTGCGCTCGGTGATGCCCAGGCTGGCCGCGATGTCGCGCACGCGCGACGTGTCCTTTGCCGGCGGTGATCGGTGTGGAGGGCGGGAGCAGATCGAAGCGACAGGCTGGACGGCCCGCGAGCATGACGGCGCGCCGCTGGCTGATCTGCGCGCTGTGCGCCGCCGTGCGCGTTCGCTCCGGGCGTAGCTGGGAACGCTGCCCCGTTGGGGTGAACGACCTACGTTTTAGTTGTGCGAGATTCGCATGCGCGAACGTCGCCCGGCGCGCGGGCTAACACGCGGAAGGGACGGGGCACCATCGTCACTGCCTCCCTGGCCGCTCGGTGAGGAAGCGACGAGATGTTCGAGAGGTTTACCGACCGGGCGCGGCGGGTTGTGGTGCTGGCCCAGGAAGAGGCCAGGACGCTGAACCACAACTACATCGGCACCGAGCACATCCTGCTCGGCCTGATCCATGAGGGCGAGGGCGTCGCCGCCAAGGCCCTGGAGTCGCTCGGCATCAGCCAGCAGGCGGTGCGCCGGCAGGTGGAGGAGATCATCGGCCGGGGCCAGCAGGCGCCGTCCGGGCACATCTCCTTCACTCCGCGTGCCAAGAGGGTGCTGGAGCTCTCACTGCGCGAGGCGCTGCAGCTGGGTCACAACTACATCGGCACCGAGCACATCCTGCTCGGCCTGATCCGCGAGGGTGAGGGCGTCGCCGCGCAGGTGCTGGTCAAGCTGGGCGCGGACCTGAGCAGGGTCCGCCAGCAGGTGATCCAGCTGCTGCACGGCGACCAGGGCCAGGAGCCGGCCGCCGCGGTCGCGCCGTCCGAGACGGCGCCGTCCACCTCGCTGGTGCTCGACCAGTTCGGCCGCAACCTGACCCAGGGCGCGCGCGAGGGCAAGCTCGACCCGGTGATCGGCCGGGAGAAGGAAATCGAGCGGGTGATGCAGGTGCTGTCCCGGCGGACCAAGAACAACCCCGCCCTGGTCGGCGAGCCCGGCGTCGGCAAGACCGCCGTGGTCGAGGGGCTGGCGCAGAAGATCGTCAAGGGCGATGTCCCGGAGACCCTGAAGGACAAGCAGCTCTACACCCTGGACCTGGGCGCGCTGGTGGCGGGCTCCAGGTACCGGGGCGATTTCGAGGAGCGGCTGAAGAAGGTCCTCAAGGAGATCCGGACCCGCGGGGACATCATCTTGTTCCTCGACGAGCTGCACACCCTGGTCGGCGCGGGCGCGGCGGAGGGCGCGATCGACGCCGCGTCGATCCTCAAGCCGATGCTGGCCCGCGGCGAGCTGCAGACGATCGGCGCGACGACGCTGGATGAGTACCGCAAGCACCTGGAGAAGGACGCGGCGCTGGAGCGGCAGGTTCCAGCCGATCCAGGTGGCCGAGCCGACCATCGCGCAGACCATCGAGATCCTCAAGGGCCTGCGGGACCGCTACGAGGCGCATCACCGGGTGTCGATCACCGACGGTGCCATTGTCGCCGCCGCGCAGCTGGCCGACCGCTACATCAGCGACCGGTTCCTGCCGGACAAGGCGATCGACCTGATCGACGAGGCCGGATCCCGGATGCGGATCCGGCGGATGACCGCGCCGCCGGACCTGCGCGAGTTCGACGAGAAGATCGCCCGGGTGCGGCGGGAGAAGGAGTCGGCCACCGACTCCCAGGATTTCGAGACGGCCGCGGCGCTGCGCGACGACGAGAAGCAGCTGATCGTGAAGAAGGATGCCCGGGAGAAGGAGTGGAAGGCCGGCGACATGGATGTCGTCGCCGAGGTGAACGAGGAGCTGATCGCGGAGGTCCTCGCCATCGCCACCGGCATCCCGGTGTTCAAGCTGACCGAGGAGGAGTCGCAGCGGCTGCTGCGGATGGAGGACGAGCTGCACAAGCGGGTCATCGGCCAGGACGACGCGATCAAGGCTCTGTCGCAGGCGATCAGGCGGACCAGGGCCGGGCTGAAGGACCCCAAGCGGCCGGGCGGGTCGTTCATCTTCGCCGGCCCGTCCGGGGTCGGCAAGACCGAGCTGTCCAAGACGCTGGCGGACTTCCTGTTCGGCGAGGAGGACGCGCTGATCCAGCTGGACATGAGCGAGTACATGGACAAGCACACGGTGTCGCGGCTGTTCGGCTCGCCGCCCGGCTACGTCGGTTACGAGGAGGGCGGCCAGCTGACCGAGAAGGTCCGCCGCAGGCCGTTCTCGGTGGTCTTGTTCGATGAGATCGAGAAGGCGCACCCGGACATCTTCAACTCGCTGCTGCAGATTCTCGAGGACGGGCGCCTCACCGACGCGCAGGGCCGGGTGGTGGACTTCAAGAACACCGTGATCATCATGACCACCAACCTGGGCACCCGGGACATCTCCAAGGGAGTCTCCATTGGTTTCGGTCCGGCGCATGAGTCAAAGGGCTCGTATGACCGGATGAAGGCCAAGGTGACCGAGGAGCTGAAGCAGCATTTCCGGCCCGAGTTCCTCAACCGGGTGGACGACGCTATCGTGTTCCACCAGCTCAGCCGGGAGGAGATCGTCAGGATCGTGGACCTGATGATCGCCAAGGTGGATGAGCGGCTCAAGGACCGTGACATGGGGATCGAGCTGCGGCCCGCCGCCAAGATCCTGCTGTCCGAGCGGGGCTACGACCCGGTTTTCGGCGCCCGGCCGCTGCGCCGGACGATCCAGCGGGAGATCGAGGACCATCTCTCGGAGAAGATCCTGTTCGGTGAGCTGAAGGCCGGCCAGATCGTGATAGTCGATGCGGCGGGCACCGGGCCGGACGCGCAGCTCACGTTCCAGGGCGTGCCCAGGCCCGGCGAGGTGCCCGACACGCCGCCCGCCGAGATCGCCAGCAAGGCGGCCGTCGGCGGGACCGACGGGCGCCTGGCCAACGGCGAGTAGCACCACCCGGGCAGCGGTCAGGCAG
>CAVXLG010000009.1:0-26866 GCA_963762615.1 uncultured Actinomycetes bacterium
GGGGCAGGATTTGAACCTGCGACCTCTGGGTTATGAGAAGAGCGGCATACGTTTCTGGTATGTCGCCTTGTCTCTGGAGGCTGCGTCAGCCTGCGTAAACGTCCGGCGTCCGGCGTCTGATGTTTCATCTCGTCTCATGCTTTCCGGCCCGCTCGCAGGAGTCTCGTGCACCATTCCGTGCACACTGACGACGTCAGCTCATCTCCTCGGTCGGGCATCCTTAGGTCTACCCCGGGTTCTCCGGGGCGGCAAGGGTCTGCCCGCGGGCCGATCGTAGTGAGCCCTTGCCGCCCCGGAGGTTCCGGGGTAGGGCTTGTCTGTCCGGGCGAGGAGATGAGCTCCCGTTCTGGCTGCCCATCTGCGAGGGAGGGCCGGGTGCGGGGCAGCGCCCCGCGGTGAACCTGCCGGTTGTTGCAGATCGTGACCGCTGTGTCGTGCGCCCAGCCAATGGCCTGGGCCGATACAACGACCCGGATCCAGGGTTCCGCGCTCGTCCGGAGCGTACCGGGGCCGCCGCGGGGATGCGAGGCCACCGGGCGGCGTTCGTTTCCCTGAGGTGCGCACCTTCCTGCGGGCCCAGCCATCGACGGCATACGGTCTGTCGATTATTTACGCGCCGTTTGTTTTGCCCCGTTACCCTCGACCTAGCACGCTCAGGGGGAAAGGGTCGCCGGTCCGGCGCGGCCGACTGCCCGCGATCAGAACGGAGGCCCGCATGACGACGAGGAGGATCGTGATCGCTGCGGCGGCGGTCCTGGCCGCATGCGGCGCGCTGGGGATGGCACCGGCTGCCGTGCAGGCAAGTTCTGCCTCGGACCCGGCCTGGACCAAGCAGGCCCCACCGGTCCACCCGGCCCCCCGGAGCGCGGCGCCGATGGCCTATGACGCGGCCACCGGCACCGCGGTGCTGTTCGGCGGCGGCAACGCCCACGGAGACCTGTTCGCTGACACCTGGACCTGGGACGGCACCACCTGGACCAAGCAGCACCCGGCGGTCAGCCCGCCCGCCCGGGCCAACGCGTCGATGGCCTACGACGCGGCCACCGGCACCGCCGTGCTGTTCGGCGGCGCGGGCCACCGCGGCCTGCTCGCTCAGACCTGGACCTGGGACGGCACCACCTGGACCCAGCAGCACCCGTCGGTCCACCCGCCCGCCCGGTTCTTCGCGGCGATGGTCTACGACGCGGCTACCAACACCGTGGTGCTGTTCGGTGGCTGCTGCAAGGCCGATGGGAGCGCGCTCGGTGACACCTGGACCTGGGACGGCTCGACCTGGACCAAGCAGAACCCGGCGGTACACCCGCCCGCCCGGACCTCCGCGGCGATGGCCTACGACGCGGCCACCAGCACCGCCGTGCTGTTCGGCGGCAGCACCGTCGGCCAAGTATTCGGCGACACCTGGACCTGGGACGGCATCACCTGGACCCAGCAGAACCCGGCGACCAGCCCGTCCGCCCGGGCCTCCGCGGCGATGGCCTACGACGCGGCCACCAGCACCGCGGTGCTGTTCGGCGGTCAGGACAGCACAGGCCAGCTGGTCGATGGCACCTGGACCTGGGACGGCTCGGACTGGACGAAGCAGGCCCCGGCGGTCAGCCCGCGCCCCCGAGAAGGCGCGGCGATGACCTACGACGCGGCCACCAGCACCGCCGTGCTGTTCGGCGGTTTCCGGCCCGGCGGCAACTTCGCTGATACCTGGACGTGGGGATGACCCCAGTTCAGCCTAATCCTGCAGGAGCGCGGAGGGTGAATTGTGTCTCCGGGGGTTGGCTATGCTGCGCCGTCCTGCGGTCCGGTGTCCTGCTGGCGGCGAAGGCCACGAAGACTTTCGATTTCACCGCTGAGCCGATGAACCTCCTCGGCCAGACCGGGAAGGTCCAAGTGCGCGGCTGCCCATTCTTGCTGACGGGAGGTCTTCTCGTCGGCCAGCTGCCGTTCCCGGTCCCGTAGCGCCGCCGCATTCTCGTAGTCTTGAGCGTCAACGGCGGCTTCTCTGTCGCGGCGGGCCTGATCGATCTGCTGGTCGAGTTCGCCCACCTCCGGCCCGGTTCCCACGCGATGTTCGATGGCCGCTAGCCGCGACTCCATCGCGGTCACCTGGTCGACTAGCTGCGACAGCAGCTTGCGATCCTCGCGGCCAGCCCGGCCAGGAGGCTGCCTGCTTGCTGCCGCGCGCTCCTCGCCCTGGTAGCCCTGCAGCAGCTGGATCACCTGCTGGCGGACCCGGCTCAGGTCCGCACCCAGCTTGACCAGCACCTGGGCCGCGACACCGTCGCCCTCGCGGATGAGGCCGAGCAGGATGTGCTCGGTGCCGATGTAGTTATGCCCCAGCTGCTGGGCCTCGCGCAACGCAAGCTCGAGCACCTTCTTCACTCGCGGAGTGAACGGGATGTGCCCGGACGGGGCCTGCTGGCCCTGGCCGATGATCTCCTCGACCTGCTGGCGCACCGTCTCCAGGCTGATCCCCAGCGACTCCAGCGCCTTGGCTGCCACGCCCTCGCCCTCATGGATCAGGCCCAGCAGGATGTGCTCGGTGCCGATGTAGTTGTGGTTGAGCATCCTGGCCTCTTCTTGCGCCAGCACCACAACCCGCCGCGCCCGGTCAGTAAATCTCTCGAACATCCCGCGCCGCCCATCTCAGCCTCACCCGGCGGTACCAAGATATGTCGCGGTCGCTGACGACATCGCCGAGGCTAGCGCTCGGCACCGTACGTAGCCCCAGCTTGGAAGGCTGCAACTGCACCTCGCCGGACCAGCGCTCGTGCAGGTCGTCAGCCTAGGGCTGGTCACATGAGTGGCTGTGAGTGCCCGCGGCTGACCGCTCGATCGGGCACGCAGCGGGCACGACCGACCCGCGAATTAAGAGACAGGCCCGGTCACGGTTGAACCGTCCGAATCCGTCCCGCCTGTCTGCCGACCTGCGGCGATTACGTATGCTCGTGTGATGTCTTCCGAGGCAGTACAACGGCGTTGCTGCTCGGTTTGCTGCTCGCAGGCGTGGTTGCCTGTTCCTGTCCCGTCCTTCTGGCAGTTGCCATCCCTCGGACCGTGGCTGTCGGTCCCGAGGCCCCGCTGCCGTTCGACTGGACGCGAAGGCGTTACCCGAGCCGGGTGCTGCCGCGCGTCCAGCTAAGGTCAGTCTCGTATCAGAAGGTCTTTGACGGATAGCGGGTCATCTGCCCCGCCCCAGGTCACGAGCTGTTGGGACTTGGCCGTGAATGACCTTGATTGTCGATGGCTTGCTGCTCGATCGGGCACGCAGCGGGCACGGCCGACCCGGCACGGGCCTTCTAGCGGTTCCAGTTGGCGGTTGATCAGGCGGTGGATCAGCTGGTGGGGTAGGCCACGGTGGCCATGATGTCGGCACTGCTGGGGCCCGAGTTGCTTGTCCCGGTGACGAAGAGCTGAGAGCCGTTGGGGCTGACCGCGTTGGCGTAGGCATAATTGCGACTCTGCCCGTGGTAGCGGGCGCTGAACACCTGTGTGCCGTCGGCGGTGCTGTAGCCGATCGTGACCCATACGTCTGAATAGCCGGTGACGTAGGCGGTCGAGCCGTCCGGGCTCAGCGCGAAGGCGGAAGCGGATGGGCCGTTGCTGGTGAAGTACGTGGTCTTTTTCCACATCTTCGCCCCAGTCGCCGGGTTCAGGGCCAGCGTCGTCCAGTAAGTGGTTGGCGGGACATTGGTGTATTCACTCACTATGACCTTGGAGCCGTCGGGGGTCGCGGCCACGCCCTTCACTGTGCTGCCGGAACCGCCGGTGGTCACGGACCACAGCCGGGTCCCTGAGGACGCGGAGTACGCCACCGTGGTGCTGTTGGTGAAGTTCTTACCACTGCCGGAGGCGAACAGCACGCTGCCGTCCGGGCTGAGCACCGCGGCCGTGAGTGCGTCCCCGCTCTCGGTGACCTGCCAGATCGTGGTCCCGGTGGTGGCGTTGAACGCCTCGGTGGTCGGCCCGTAAACCGAGCCGATCGGCTCGCCAGTGACGTACAGCGTCAAGGCCGTGACGGACAGGGCGATGGCATCCCCGCCGACCGACGCTGTCCACAGCCGCGTGCCGGTAGCGGCGTTGTAGGCAGAGGTCTGGCCGGTAGCGCTCCCACCGGCACTGGTGACGAACACTTTGGAACTGCCGGGAGACACCGCCAGCGGGTGCACGCCATTGCTGTCGTGAGTCGTCCCGATCACTTGCCACATCTTCGCCCCGGTGGCCGCGTTGTACGCCACTATTGCCTCGACGAGGCCGATGCCCGCATTCGCGTCGCCGGAGTGACCAGTGACGAACACAGTCGAGCCGTTGGGGCTCACCGCGATAGACGAAAAGCCGCTGTCGTCCACCCCGGGCTTGGGGTTGAATTGGGCCTTCCAGATGACTGCTCCGGTGGCCGCGTTATAGGCGATGGTCTCACCGGCGCCGGTGTCAGCACCCGCCACGGCGTTGGCGGCGGTGCCGGTGACGAACACTGTGCTGCCGTCTGGGCTCACCGCGGTGGCTTGGCCGTACACCTGATAGCCCGCGGCGGAAAAGGTCTTCTGCCACTGCGGGGCGGTGGAGGCTGCGGCGGGCACGGCGGGCGCGAACCCGGCGACCAGAATGGCCGCAGCCACAGCGGCCAGCCCTGGGATGGACTTCATCACATGCTCCCGTGCCGCTCACGCGGGTTCGCCGGACAGTGTCTACGAGGGATCCTCGCACGCGAACCCTACCGGGGAAGTCGATTTCCGGGGTGACCGGGAGCGGCTGAGGCGGTCATGCCGACTGCGCCCAGGAGACCAGGTGGGAGGCGGTGGGGAACACGGTCATGTCAGCGCCGGTCTCGGCGATGATGTCCTGGGCGCAGACCGGGCCGATGCCGGGCACGGCGTCGAGCTGTTCGACCTGGTGCAGGTAAGGCTCGATCAGTGTCTCGATCCGGGCGGTGAGCGCCTCGATCTGGGCGGTGTAGTGGTCGATGGTGACCAGCATCATGGCCAGCACGGCGGCGTGCTCGCCGGTGAAGAAGGAGCAGTCCAGTGCCTCTTCCAGCCGGCGATCTTGCCGCGCATGGTGCCGCGGGCCAGCTGGGCCAGGGCCTTCGGGTCGCGCTGCCCGGCGGCGATCGCGTTGAGCATGTCCCGGCCGGAGACACCGTGGATGTCGGAGATCACCGACGACAGTTTCAGGTGACCGTCTTCCAGCAGTTTCTCCACCCGCTGCTTTTCAGCGGTGCGCGCCTGGGTGAGGTGCCGGCGGTAGCGGGTGTGGGTGCGCAGGCGGCGGATCGGCTCGGGCGGCACGAAGCTGGAGGCGATCGTGCCCCGCTCGGTGATCCTGGCCAGCCAGATCGAGTCGGCCCGGTCGGTCTTGGGCCTGCCGGGCAGCGCCTTGACCTGCGCGGCGTTGTACAGCTGACAGTCGAACTCGCGAGATTCCAGCAGGAAGAACACCGGCTTCCAGTAATCGCCAGTGGCCTCCATGCCGGCTTTGGTGACGCCCCAGCAGCGCAGCCAGTCCGCTAGAGACTCCAGTTCGCCGCGGGTGGTGGCGAACGTCCGGGTCTCCTGCTGGCGGCGGCCAGGAGTGGTGTCGCTGGGCACCCGGATGGTGACCTCGACCGCGGCCTTGGCGATGTCCAGGCCGGCGACCCGCTCGGCGAACAGCGGCTCGTCTTGCACGTCTTGCATCATCAGCTCCTACGATGAGAGGGCGAACAGCTGGCGGTCGCGGTCGTCCGCAGGAGCCAGGGGCATCGGTAAATCTGGTCCGCGGGCTCGAGGCGCCATTTGGCTTTTGTGGGCGTGGTCCTGGTGCTCGCTGGCCCACGCCAGGGCGCAGGTCCAGTGACGGGGCCTGCCGCGTGGTGGTCGCAGGATGGCGGGTGTGTGGCAGATGACGCAGGGTGCGAGGTGCTGGGCTGCGGTCCATCCCCGGTGATCGAGCTGGGTGGCCATCGTTCCTCCTGGGCTGGCAGAGGCGAGGCGGATGGGTGCCTCCTCCGATAGCTGCCAAAGACCCCGGAGGGTGGCGGGACTGTCAGCCGGACCGCGCAGCGGCGGCATGATGCTTTGGCTGGCAGAGGCTCCGCGCGGGCCGGGCCTGCCCGTGTGGAGGGGCCGGGCGAAGGATCATGCCGGGTTGACCGGCCCGCCACCCGCGGGCACGATCCAAAGCGGGTGAGGTTCCCGCGGGGACCATGCGCGGGCTTGCCGTGTGCACCTTCGGGCCGCCCTGCGCGTCAACGTATGAGGTGGAACGTTTACCCGCTGTCTGCTTTCCCGGGTCATCCTGGGGCCAGCCAGCCCGGGTGAGCCCCCGGCCGGCCCGGCGCGATCGGTCGGCTGCGATCGAAGGAGGCCAGCATGACGGTAAGAAGGATCATGACCGGCGGCGCGGCGGCCCTGACCGCGTGCGGCGTGCTGGGGATGGTCCCGGCCGCCGCACAGGCGAGTTCGGCCTCGGTCCCGACCTGGACGAAGCAGGCCCCGGCCACCGTCCCGCTTGCCCGGGACAGCGCGGCGATGGCCTACGACGCGGCCACCGGCACCGTGGTCCTGTTCGGCGGCAACCGCAAGTACGGAGGCACCTGGACCTGGGACGGCACGACCTGGACGCAGCAGCACCCGGCCACCCACCCGCCAGCCCTGACGGAACCATCGATGGCCTACGACGCGGCCACCGGCAACATGGTCCTGTTCGGCGGCGGCACCCTCAGCAGCGGCATCTCGCGCGGTGACACCTGGACCTGGGACGGGACAACCTGGACCCACCAGCACCCGGCCACCAGTCCGCCCGCACGGCAGAATGCGGTGATGGCCTACGACGCCGCCACCGGCAACGCGGTCCTGTTCGGCGGCTGCTGTGACAGCAGCCGCAACGTGCTCGGTGACACCTGGACCTGGGACGGGACAACCTGGACCCAGCAGCACCCGGCCACCAGCCCGGTCGCCCGGGAGTTCGCGGTGATGGCCTACGACGCGGCCACCAGCAACGTGGTCCTGTTCGGCGGCAACGACAGCAACTTCAACACCCACGCACTCAATGACACCTGGACCTGGGACGGGACAACCTGGACCCAGCAGCACCCGGCCACCAGCCCGCCGGCCCGGGGCTCCGCGGTGATGGCCTACGACGCGGCCACCAGCAACGCGGTCCTGTTCAGCGGCGTCAACAGCAACGTCACCCAGGTGTTCAATGACACCTGGACCTGGGACGGGACAACCTGGACCCAGCAGCACCCGGCCACCAGCCCGCCGCCCAGGTGGAGCGCGTCAATGGCCTACGACGCGGCCACCGGCAACGCGGTCCTGTTCGGCGGCGACGGCGGGAAGATAAACGTCCGGCTCGACACCTGGACCTGGGGATGACCTGACCTGGATGAGCCATGCTGATCTATCGCGGCCTTGGAGGTGCGGCCCGGTGTGCGCCGGGCGGGCCGCTCAACGGCAGAGCCCGGCGCTGACGCCGGGCCAGCGGCGCCGCAGGCGCCGCCTTGACCCGGATACCATCACCAGCCGATTCGGCAAGATCGTGGAGTCAGCCGGTCTGCCGAAGATCAATCTTCACGATGTGCGGCACAGCTACGCGAGTGCGGGGCGGGACGCGAAGATCGACTGGAAGACGCTCAGCGAGCGGATCGGCCACTCGGACGTAGCCTTCACGATGCGGCAGTACGTGCAGGCCGACCTGGAGGCGCACCGCCAGGTCGCAACCACCCTCGCCGAGCTGATTGTTGGCGGCGTCGTGCCCTTCCTGGAGTCCCCCGTGGTGAGAGGTGACGGCCCTGATGCGACAGTCTGAATCAAGGTCTCGTACACAAATCCGTGCACACCCGGGAGCAAACGAGCCTCGGAGCAACTGCTCCGAGGCTCTGGTCTGCCGGTTCTTAGTAGCGGGGGCAGGATTTGAACCTGCGACCTCTGGGTTATGAGCCCAGCGAGCTACCGAACTGCTCCACCCCGCGTCGAGTGCGTAGTCACTTTAGTTCGTGGCGGCGCCGCGGGCAAATCAGCCGGTACCGCGAGCACATCCGCAGGCCGCAACGCATCGGTACGACGCACGGTCGGGCGAGCGCAGGCCGGGCACCCGACGTTTACCCCCGCGTGCCCAGCCCGTCCATGAATTCTCCCAGCGCAGCGAGACCCGCGGGCAGGCTGGCCCTTCCCAGCCCGATCCTGAAGTGGTCGGTCCCGACCTCGAACATGTTCCCGGGCACCAGCAGTACGCCTCGTTCGGCCACCAGCCGCCGGCAGAACTCCGCCACCGGCATGCCGAGGAGAAGCTCGGGAAAGCCGACGCTGCCGCCGCGCGGGCGCACCCACCGCACCGCATCCTTCCGGCCGCCGATGAACTCGTCGACCAGGCCGAGATTCCGCGTGATGCCGGCCAGGGCCCGGCCGATGAGACGTTCCGCGGCCCGGACCGCGATCAGGGCTAGCACCTCGCTCGGCGCCGAGGCGCAGATCGTGGTGAAGTCCTTCGCCGCCTGCATCCGCCGGCTCAGCCCGGCGTCACGGCATACCGCCCAGCCCAGCCGTACCCCCGGCAGGCCGTAGGCTTTGGACAGGCCGCCCAGGCTGATCGCCCGCGGGTGCAGGTCGGCGGCGGCAGGCAGCCGGTCGGCGGGATCGAACTCAAGCCCGCGGTAAACCTCGTCGCTCAGCAGGTAGGCACCGCACGCGTCGGCGAGTTCGACGAGGCGCCGCTGGCCGGCGGCGGTCAGCACTGCGCCCGTCGGGTTGTGCGGAAAGTTGACGTAGATCAGCCTGGTCCGTCTGGTCACCGCGGACGCGAGCTCATCGATGTCCAGCGCCCAGCCGTGCTCCTCGCGCAGCGGCACCAGCGTGATCTCCGCGCCCACCGAACGCGGGATCTCATACGACGACTGGTAGGCCGGCCTGATGCCGACCATGTGGTCGCCCGGCTCGAGCACGGCGGCGGCCACGTGGAAGATCACCTCTTCCGGGGCGCTGAAAACCAGCACATCCGCAGGCCCGCAGCTGGTGAACTGGGCCGCTATCGCCTCCCGCAGCGCGGGCAGGCCCGCCGACTCGGTGTAACCGAGCCACAGCTCGTCCCAGCGGGCGCGGCCGTCGTCGTCGGCCAGCGCGAGCAGCTCGGCCAGGCGCATCGACTCGGGGTCGCTGCTGCCGAGCAGGATCTTGGCGCTGAATTCCCACTCGGCGAAGTACCGTTCCAGCCTGAAGTCGCGGAATCGCACACCCGTAGCCTATTGACCGCTGCCTATTGACCGTGGACCGCTGCCTATTGATAACTGGCGGCGGGCTAGCCCAGCTGGGTCATCCAGATCATGTAATGGATCGGCCAGGTCGTGGTGGGCGGCCGGGTCAGCTCATGCGCGTCCTGTGTGGTGGTCAGGTTGACTATCTCGCGCGGCTGCCCGCCGAATTGGGCCAGCTGAGCATGGCTACCCCCGAGCAGCACGGGATGCCTGCCCGCCTGCTGAATCCCGGCTGCCACCTGCTGAACGGACAGCGGTGTCGGCCTGTTCATCCGTGCCGTGGGCGTATTGCACGCGCCCCGGATGAGCTGCGTGAAGCCGTTGGCGATCCCCGGATCCACGATGACCACCGACGCGCCGCTGCCGATCGCGGTGCACAGTCCGTCAACCGCGGTGAGCTCACCCTGGCCTGTCCGCTGGAAGGCCAGCCCGGTAGCCGTCGGGGCGGGCTCATGCCGTCCCGTGGGCGCGACTCCGATGCCGAGAGTGGTCAGGATCGTGGGAAGCAGCAAGGCGGCCACACAGAACACGGCCACCGCGGACGATGCCCCCTTTCCCGCGCCGCGCTTGCCCGCCTGGCTGGTCAGCCAGGCGGCCGCCCACACCGCGGCCAGGATCAAGCCGGGCAGCACGATAGGTACCAGCCGGCGACTGGCCCAGGGCTGGTCGGGAGTGGTATCAGGCCGCCACAGGACACTGACCGTCGCCCAGCCGATCACCAGCAGCGGCAGCGCCCAGACCAGCGCCGCGCTGAACGGATCGCTCCAGGTGACAAGCCCGCGCACCAGCCGCCGGGCGAGCAGCGCGAGCCCGAACACGCCGAGCAGCAGGGCCGGCAGCCCGATGTACCAGATCACCCAGTAGAGCGTGTCCTCGGCATACAGCCGCCTTGGGTCGAGCGGCAGGCCGGCGACTCGCTGCAGGTACCCGACATAGGCGATCACGGACTTGCTGGAATTCCCCCGCACGGTCTGCACGTAGGGCCGGATCGCGAAGCCGATCGCGGCCAGCACGATCAGCGCCGCGGCGGCGTCCGGCAGCCAGCGCAATGACCGCGCCGCCAGCCCGCGCAATGACCGCGCCAGCCAGCCCAGCGACCCCGCCAGCCAGCCCAGCGACCGCGCCAGCCACCGCCGCGGCCGGGCCAGCCAGCCCGACGGCCGCGCCGCCTGCACGCGCGGCGGCCGCGCCGCCTGCACGCGCCGCACTCTGGGCCGCAGCTTTCCCCCGAAGCGCGCCAGCAGCACCCCGACCACGGTGACCACCGTTAGGCTGACGGCGATTATTCCGAACGTACGCATCCAGGACGACAGCGGATCGAGGGACGGCCGCGCCAGCAGATAGCCGTCGGCGAGCCCGTATCCTGCCCCCACGACCAGCCCGATGCTCAACGGGAGCCACTGCGGCTTCCTGGCGGCGAACATGATCCCGATGACCGGGATCGCGGGCAGCAGCGCGGTCAGCGCGGCCACCTGGACCGTCGCGGCGAGGCCGAGAGCCAGCCCGCCGAGGGCGGCCAGCACGATACCCGGGCTCGGGCCGGTTCGCCACCATCGCGCGGTGCCGCCCGGCAACCGGGGAGCACCCAGCGAATCGGTGAACAGGCAGAGCCCGCCGAAGAGCAGGATCTGGACCAGCGGCTCACCGAACGTGGAACGGCTGGTGTACTGCTCGGGCAGGGCGACGGCCAGCACGGCCGCGGCCGCGGGTGCCCACCGCGGCCCGGCGAGCCGGCCTGCCAGCCCGCCGAAGGTAAGCACGGCCAGCCCGCCGAGTACCGGCGGCACCAGCAGCGCGGCGTGAATCCCGCCCGCCCAGAAGGCGGCGGCGATCACGCTCGGCAGCCCGGCCAGGAACTGCGGGATCAGTGATCCGCCCTGCTGGACGAAGCCGGCGCTGGCAAAGCTGAGACCAGGGTGGACGCCGCCGAATGCCGCGGCCGATACCGGAATGGAGGCCGACCCGTGCTGGGCGATCCAGTAGCCGAACTGCAGCGACGTACCCTGATCGCCGGCCACCGCGAGCTGCTGCGAGTTCTCCACGATCTGCCAGGCGGCGAAACCCGCTGCTATCGCGACCGTGCCGAGCGCCGACCACCACGGCGCGCGGTCGCCCAGGCGTGGCCGGGCCTGCGCGCTGGCCGGCCAGCGGGTTGGCACCCGCCGCAGACCGATGATGATGAGGACCAGCGCAAGGGGTATAGAGATCAAGAGCATAGGGGCCAGCGCGAAGCTCCCCGCGAGCAGCAGCGGTACGGCAGGGATGAGCCACGCCATGACCAGCAGGACGGGAAGCAGGGTGAGCCGGGAGAACTCCCAGCCCGTCGCCTCGGCCCGCGCGCTGAGGCGACCAGCGGTCGCTCGCGAGCGGCGAGCCAGCTGTAGGGCGGCCGTAACGAGCGGAAGCCGGGTCAGCCTCGAGATGACCGAAGCGGGCTTGCCCGCGGCACCCGGCTCGGCGGCCTTCTGCGGTCCCGTCTCCCCCGGCTGGTCATCCGCCGCAGGCTCCCCGGTCTCCGGCTCGGCCACGCCCGGCTCAGCGGACCCAGCTAGCTGGCCATCCGCCGCAGACTCCTCCGATCTCAGCCTCGGCCACGGCCGGCTCAGCGGACCCAGCTAGCTGGCCATCCGCCGCAGACTCCCCGATCTCAGCCTCGGCCTCGGCCGGATCAGCGGACCCACCGGGCTGTCCATCCGGCGCGGACTCCCCCGTCTCAGCCTCGGCCACGCCCGGCTCAGCGAACCCACCAGGCTGGCCATCCGCCGCAGCCGCCCCCGTCTCAGCCTCGGCCACGCCCGGATCAGCGAACCCACCAGGCTGGCCGTCCGCCGCAGACTCCCCCGTCTCAGCCTCGGCCTCGGCCGGTTCAAAGGACCCAGCCGGCTGGCCGTCCGCCGCAGGCTCCGGCCCGCCCGGCTGGTCGGTCGTCGCCGGCCTGGTACTGTCGCTGGCGGCCAGGTCATCTGCGCGTGGCGGCCCGCCATCGGTCGGCGGGGCCATATCGGCCGCCTGGCCAGGCTCCTCACGCGGAGGCGCCGAACCTGCAGGCCGACGGGATCGGCGGAGTCCAGGACGCACGTACCCCACCATAAGGGGAACCACGGAGGGGTTGTGATCGTCGTACGACATGACAGAGGTCACCGGACCTGCAGCGGGGCCATCCCGCGGCGCCAGCCCGGTCAAACCCCGTCAAACCCCGCCTCGACCAAGACCGCATACGATAACGTGCACGAAGTCCCCGAACTTGCGCGCCGGATGCCCGCTAGTGAGGCGCTGGAGAGCAATGAGCCGCTACGACGATGACGACGACACGGCCGGGCATGAGCCGCGCGGACGGCGACGACGCGGCTCGCGGCGGCGGCGGATCATCGGCTGGATCGCGGTCCTCACCACGGTCCTGGTGACCGCCACGTCACTCGTGGCCTACGCCTCCTACCTGGGCACGCTGCACAGCATCGAGACGTTCAGCACCGCCAGTCTCGGTACCCACCGGCCGCGCGTATACAACGCGGCGGAGAATATTCTCCTCGTCGGCTCGGACAGCCGGGGCGGCGCGAACAAGCGCTTCGGTGCCAACTACGTCCAGGGCCAGCGCTCGGACACGATGCTGATCTTGCACATCAGGCCCGGTCACAAAGGCGCCGTCGTGATCAGCCTGCCCCGCGACAGCGAGGTCCCGATCATGGCCTGCAAGCCCGACGGGCTCGGCGACCCCGGCCAGCAGGCGGCACCCGGCCAGACTGAGATGCTCAACGCCACCTTCGCCTTCGGCGGGCCGGTGTGCCTGTGGAAGACGGTCGAGAACCTCGCGGGGATCCGGATCGACCATTACGTCGGGCTGACCTTCACCGGGTTCGAGAAGATCATCAACGATATCGGCGGGGTGAACGTCTGCCTGCCCGAGGCCATCCACGATCCGAAGTCCGGGCTCGACCTGTCCGCGGGCAAGCATCACGTTCTCGGGGTGCAGGCGCTGGCCTTCTGGCGCGAGCGCTACGTCGGCGAGGGCTCCGACCTGCAGCGGATCCAGCGCCAGCAGTACCTGATGGCCGGGCTCGTGCAGGAACTGAAGACGGGCGGCCTGCTCAGCGACTATCCCAAGCTCTACGGGGTGATACGCGACGCCGCCAAGGCCCTCACCGTAGACCAGGGCCTCTCGCTCAGCGACATGGTGTCGCTCGCCGGGGATCTGCGCTCGCTTTCCACCAAGTCGGTGCAGTTCGTCACAGTCCCCAACTACCCGGACCCGACTAACCAGGACCGCGTGCTCTGGCTGCAGCCCCAGGCGAAGCGGCTGTTCCGCGCGATCGCGCACGACGAAGCGATACCCAAGACGAAGCCGACGCCGGCATCGACCAGCACGCCGTCCACGGTGGCCACCACCAGCCCGGGCAATGTCCAGGTCGAGGTGCTCAACGGCAACGGCGTCCCCGGCGCGGCCGGCCAGGCGGCCGGCGACCTGACCAGCAAGGGCTTCCGCGTGGTCGGGGCCAGCAATGCGAGCAATTCCAGCTACACCGACAGCGTCATCGAGTACTCCTCCTCGACCGACATGTCCATGGTGAACACGCTCAAGGCGCAGCTCAACTCGGTGCAGGTGCAGCAGGTGCCCAGCCTCGCGCCGGGCACCATCGACCTGATCGTCGGATCGCGATTCACCGGGCTGAGGGCCTCACCCTCGCCGGGCTCGTCTTCGTCGTCCGGCTCGTCCTCGTCGTCGTCCAAGGCCGGGAACCTGGCCAAGTCCTACGGCGGCCTCAAGGCGAACACCAACATCTGCAAGGACCGCACCGCCTTCGTCGGCCCGGACAACCCGGCGAACGGCACCTGACGGCAGGCCGGCCGAGGACCGACGGGCCTCAGGAAGTGTCTATCGCCGCCGCTGGCCGGGCGGCCCGGGGCAAGTCACGACGCCGGCCGGCGCTGGCGATCAGCAGCCAGGCCAAAAGTCCCGCAGGATAGATGTAATAGCCGAACCTGGTGGCCGGGGCCAGCGTGAACATCAGCGTCAGGCCGATGACGAGCCGCCAGGTAGCGGCGGGAACGTCCTTCGGCGGCGCCACCACAAGCCACACGACGATGCCCAGGACGGCCAGTACGAGCAACCCGACGGCGATGAGGTGGCCGGTGTGCCCCGTCTGCTCCAGCAGGTGGCCGGGCAGCGGGCTGGCCGCCATCGACTTGATCTTCGCCAGCCCGAGCGGGAACGTGATCGTGTTCACCACCAGGGCGCCGGGCCACAGCGCGGCGACCGGGCCGACCAGGACCGCGCACGCGGCCGCGGCGGTGATCGTGAAGACGGCCGCCGTCCGCCTGCTGTCCCTGACCCACAGCAGCACGATGCCGATGAGCAGCGCCGGCCAGGCGGTCGCCTTCATGGCGGCGGCTATGCCGAGCACGAGCCCCGCGAGGACCGGGTGCGGCTCGTGCCGGGAGGTTCGCCAGAGCAGGGCGAGACCCAGGCACATCAGGGCCAGCACGGGCACGTCCGTGCCGCCGACGGCCAGCTCGAAGGCGATTACCGGGCTGGCCGCGACGAGCACCGTCCACCGGACCCAGTCCTGCGCCCCGGCGACCGCCAGCGCGAGCCCGAAGGCGACCAGGAAGGCCAGGCCGAACCAGATCCGCGGATCGGTCAGCACGCCCGTGCCAGCCAGCGCCCGCGGCAGCCCGAACAGCGTCATCACCGGCAGGTACGGGTTGTAGGAGTTCGGGTCGTGGCTAGCCGCGAGCGCGGCCGTGCTCTGGTAGGGCGTTCCGTGGTGGATGAGCAGCTCGGCGGACCGGACGATCACGCTGACTTCGGGCTGCTGCCTGCCCTGGGCGGCCAGCCAGCCGAGCGGGACGAGCAGCGCGCCGCACAGGCCAAGCGCCAGCGCGAGGTCAACTCCCCGCTCCCGCCAGGCCAGCGCGGCTATCGCCGCCAGCAGGTAGCCGACCGCCGCGGCCGTCCCCCAGATGCGGTGCAGGTCATTGGTGCTGAACAGGGCGACCCCGCCCGCGTAGAGGGCGCACACGGCAAAGGCCGCCGCCACCCAGCGGCGCGGGATCGTCCGCAGCGACTGCCACTGCACGCCTGGGCCGGGCTTGCGGCTGCCCGAGGCCCCCGGCCTCAACGCGAGCACAGACATGCTGGCCCTTCCACGGCATAAATCCTAGCTACCGCGGCCTGAGAGCGGCCTGAGCCCGCGGCGGCGCGGACCGCGACTGCCTGAGAGCGGCCTGAGCCCGCGGCGGCGCGAGCCGGGGCTGCCCGGTGCCGTGGCGTCATCGAGGGCCCTCCCCTTCTCGGACCGCCAGCCAGCGGGTCAGGCTGTCCCAGCCGAACAGCGCGGCCAGGTAGCCTGCCAGCGCTATGTAGGCGAACGTCTCGACGCCCAGCATCCCGCCGACCCCCGCCGCCAGCATCCGTCCCTCCCAGCCGAGGCCCGCCGCGGTCACCCTGGGCCCGGGCGATATCCCGTACTGGTGCCGGCGCAGCAAATCCAGGTGGTGCAGCGCGATGACGGCGATCAGCGCGAACGCGGCGGGCGGGGGCACGCCGAGCGCGAACGCCAGCGCGGCCAGGTAGATGTACTGGCCCGCCTGCAGCAGCGGCGGGACCAGCCAGTCGCCCCGCCCGTCGTGCGGATGATCGGCGCCGAGAGCGGCCAGCAGCATGGCCACGGCCGGGGTGAGCAGCAGCACGCCCGGCAGGTTGCGCACGCCGAGCGCGGCCAGCACGGCGGTGACCGTGACGCCGGCCACCGCGGGCAGCAGCGGCGGCAGCTGGCCTTGCACCACCCGTCCGATCCGCTGGGCCAGCGGGCCATCGTCGCGCGACGCGACCAGGTCGCCCGCGGTCGGGCCGCCGCGGGCGGGACTCCCGGCCCGCTGGCGGCCCAGGGCGTCACCCGGCGCGGTCATCGCGCACCGCTGCGGGCGGCCCGGCTGCCGTCCCCCTGGCCGCTGACCGGGGCGGGCACACGGCCGGCCACGGCCCGTTCGGCTACCGAATAGCCGAAGGCGACCGCACCCCAGCCGATCAGCGCGGTCAGGGCTATCCGCGGGCCCCAGACGGCCGCGGTGACGGCGATCAGCACCGTTCTCTCGCCGGCCGGCAGGGCGATGCTCTGCCCGGCCAGGCGCAGCAGCCGGTGACCCGGGCCGACCGGCTCCGGCCTGGGCTGCGCCACCGCCTGGTAGCAGGCGTCGGCCATCTGCCGCACCGCCAGCAAGATCATCGCCGCGGTCGCGAACTCCCACGCCTGGCGCGGCCGGGCCGCGGTCCAGCCGACGGCGAGGCCGGCGTAGACCCCGTACTCGCCCGCCGCGCCGGACATCGCATCCAGCCAGCCGCCGAACGCCGCCGCGGCGACACCGCCGGCGGGCAGCAGGCGACGTGCCTGGCGGACCGGAAGCGCGGCGCACAGCAGCACCGCGCCGGCAATCAGCCCGGGCCTGCTGCCGGCCGCGAACCAGGCCGCGGCGCACAGGGTGAGCGCCAGCGCGGCGGTGGTGAGCGCGTTCGGCGCCAGCCCGCGGGCCGCCGCCCAGCGGGCGACCCTGGCGGCCGCCGGGGCCACGGCCAGCGCGGCCACCAGCCCGGTTTCGGGGGGAGCACGCCGCAACGGGCGGGTGGCCCGCCCGGCCGCCTGACCGGTCGCGCGGTCGATGCTGGCCGCGTCCCTGACGCTCAGCAGGGTCAGCCGGACTCCGTTGCCGGCGACGCCGCCGATGAGCGACAGGACGGCGTTGTTCAGCTCGCCGCTCACCCGCGCCTTGCGGTTGATGCGGCGGACGGAAAGGTGATGCGGGGAGCGGGTGCCCTCCAGGCCCGCCCCGGAGCCGATGCGCGCGGCCAGCGCTTCGGCGGCGTCGGCCACCGCGGCCAGGTCCTGCCCGGCGACCAGGAGCGTCCCGCTGGCGGTCACGGCCGCCGAGCCGGTCCCGGACAGCAGCGCGGCCAGGGCCGCGCCGGGGGTCGCCAGGGCCCGGGTGACGGTGCAGACGAGGACCGGCTCGCCGGTCCCGCGTGCGGTGGCGGCGACGGCTCGCAGCCCGTCCTCGGCATCGGCGCACATGGCCACCTCGACCCGCCGCACGCCGGCGTTCATCAGGCGGCCGCTCACCCCGTCTATCCCCGCCGAGCCGCCTGCCGTCCGGTCGCCCGGCTGGCGGTACGGGTGGGTCATCGCGGACAGCCTGTCGGGCGCCGCCGCCAGCAGCAGCGCCACGGTCATGGTGGCCTCCAACCCGGGTGAGCCGCCGGCCCGCGCTCCGCACGGCGTCCCGCTCGTGGCTCGCATGCTCCGGTCCAGCGTACCGGCGGGCTGCCCGGAGACTGGGCTAGCATGCGGCGGTGCGCGAAGGTGACGCCGGGCGTCCTGCCAGAGCGGCGGCCGTGGTCTTGGCCAGCGGTTCTGGAGTCCGGGTGGGCGGCGACCGGAACAAGGTGTACCTGCCGCTGGGCGGCCGTAGCGTGCTGGCCTGGTCGCTGCGGGCCTTCGCGGAGGTGACCGGGATCGGCACGCTGGTGCTCGTCGTGCGGCCGCAGGACGAGAGGCTGGCCCGCCGCGTGCTGACTGCCGAGTGCGCCGGCCGCGCCGTGGAGGTGGTGCACGGCGGGGCGGTCCGCCAGGAGTCCGAGCTCATGGGGCTGCGCCGGCTCGCAGCGCGGATAACCTCCGGGCGGATCGACGTCGTGCTGATGCACGACGCGGCCCGGCCGCTGGTCACCCCGGGACTTGTCGCGGCGGTGCTCGCGGCGGCCAGGCAGGCGGGCGGGGCGGTGCCCGGGGTGGCCCGGGACGGCCTGACGATGGCCAGCGAGGACGGCAGCGTGGCCGAGGCCGACCTGGGCACCATGATGGCCATGCAGACGCCGCAGGGATTTCGGGCCGCGCCGCTGCTGGCCGCCTACGAGCAGGCGGCCGCGGACGGATTCTCCGGCACCGACACCGCAGCCTGCGTGACGCGGTACTCCGGCATCGCGGTGCGGTGCATCCCGGGCGACGAGCGCAATATCAAGATCACCTACCCGCACGACGTCAACGTCGCCGCGAAATTGCTGGCGTCGCCAGCCTGACTTGGGAGAACGCTGTGCGCACGATCGCCGCAGTCCTCGCCGCACCGGCCGGCGAGCTACCCGGCACGGCCGTCCCGATGCTGCTCGCCCCGCTGGCCGGGCGGCCCGTCATCGAGCACTCGGTCGCCGCCTTCGACGCGGCCCCCCGGGTGGACGAGATTGTCGTGGTCGCCCCGCCGGCGCTGACCGCGCGGGTAGGGCAGCTGCTCGCCGAGGAGGGTTACCGCAAGGTGTCGCGAGTGATCGAGGGCGCCGCGACCGGGGCCGAGTCGGCGTGGCGGGCGATCGGGGCGGTGGGCGACGCCGATGCCTGCCTGCTGCTGCACGACGCGGCCCGGCCGCTGGTCAGCCAGCGGGTCATCGACGACTGCGCCGCCGCGCTCGGCACGCATCACGCGGTCTGCGCCGTCGTCCCGGCCGCCGACACCATGGTGAGGGTGGAGAAGAATCTCATTACCGAACGGCCGCCACGAGACAGGCTGCGGCGCCGCCAGACCCCGCAGGGATTCCGGCTGGCCGTCATCCGCCGTGGTTACGAACTCGCGCTCGCCGACCCCGACTTCGCGCCCGCTGACCCCTGCGGCATCGTGCTCCGCTACCTGCCGGAAGTTACGGTCCGGCTGGTGCCGGGCAGCGAGCGGAACTTCGCGATCACCCGCCCGGCCGACATCGGCATCGCCGAGACGCTGCTTGCCCGGCTCAGCGACTGACGGTCTGCTTGACCAGGGTCCGGCCGAAGTCCCACATCAGGCCGCTGCCGCGGCTGGCGTCATCCATCACGTCGGCAAACGCGTCGCAGAACAGCTTCACCTCGGTCTCGCCGATGTTCAGCGCCGGCAGCAGCTTGATCACCTCCTCGTGATCGGCCGCCACCTGGGTGAGAATGCGGTGCCGCTGGAACAGGAAGACCACGATCATCTGGGCGAACAGCCCGTGCCGGGCGGCCTGGAGCATGTTCCAGCCGGCCCGCAGCTTGAGCGACCGGGGCTTGCAGAACTCCAGGCCGATCATCAGACCGCGGCCGCGGACCTCGCCGAGCATCTCGTAGCTGCCGGTCATCTCGGACAGCGCGGCCATCAGGGCCGCGCCGGTCCGCTCGGCGTTCTCGGTCAGGTGCTCGTCCTCGATGACGGCGAGCGTGGCGAGCCCGGCGGTCATGGCCGCCGCGTTGTGGCCGAACGTCGAGTCGTGCACGAACGTCCGGTCCATCGAGGAGTAGACCTTCTGGAAGATCCAGTCCTTGGCCAGCGTGCCGGCGACCGGTATGAACCCACCGGACAGCGCCTTGGCGACCACGACGATGTCCGGCTGCACGTCCTCGTGCTGGTAGGCGAAGAACCGCCCGGTCCGGCCGAGCCCGGTCTGCACCTCGTCGCAGATGAGCACGGCACCGTACTCGTGCAGCAGCTCGGCGGCCGCCGCCAGGAAGCCCGGCGGCGATACGTGCACGCCCTTGCCCTGGACCGGCTCGACCAGCAGGGCCGCTACGTCTCCCCGGCGCAGCTCGGCGCCCAGCGCGTCGAGATCGCCCAGCGGGATGCGGCCGTCCGGCAGCAGCGGGCCGAAGCCGCGGCGGAAATCGTCCGAGCCGTTGACCGAGAGCGAGCCGAGGGTCAGGCCGTGGTAGGCATGGTCGCAGTACAGGACCCGGGGCTTGCCGGTCGCGTACCTGGCGAACTTCAGCGCTGTCTCGACCGCCTCGCTGCCGCTGTTGCAGAAGTACGCGCGGTCCAGGCCCGGGGCCCTGGCCAGCAGCCGCTCGGCGAGCAGGCCGGGCAGCAGCGCGCAGTCGAACTGGACCAGGTCGGCCACCTCGCTGTCCAGCAGGTCGTGCAGCGCCTTGCGGATGACCGGGTGGTTGCGCCCCATCCCGAACACCCCGAAGCCGGTCAGGAAGTCGGCGTACCGGTTGCCGTCGGTGTCGTAGAGGTAGGTGCCCTCGGCTTTCTCGTAGACCTGGTCGAACCCGATCACGTGCAGCATGCGGGACAGGTGCGGCTTGAGGTACTGGTCCTGCAGCTCATAGCCCTGGCCGGCGCGCTGCGCCAGCAGGGCGGGCAGATCAAAGTCCATAGTCGGTAGTCTCCTGGCTCGGCGGCCTGAGGCGCGCGAATTACCCGGCCAGCATACGGGCGCCCCCCGGCTCGCGGCCGCCAGTCAGAGCCCGGAATCCTCCAGCATTTCGGTAACCAGCGCCGCGATCGGCGAGCGCTCGGAGCGGACCAGCGTCACGTGCGCGAACAGCGGGTGCCCCTTGAGCTTCTCGATCACCGCGACCACGCCGTCATGCCGGCCTACCCGGAGGTTGTCGCGCTGCGCTACGTCGTGGGTGAGCACGACCTTGGACCCGGCGCCGATCCTGGACAGGACGGTGAGCAGTACGCCGCGTTCCAGCGACTGGGCCTCGTCGACGATCACGAACGCGTCGTGCAGCGAGCGGCCGCGGATGTAGGTCAGCGGCAGCACCTCGAACAGGTCGCGGTGCAGCACCTCGTCGATGACATCCTGGGTGGTGACCGCCGAGAGCGTGTCGAACACGGCCTGCGCCCACGGGTTCATCTTGTCCGCCTCGGACCCGGGCAGGTAACCGAGCTCCTGGCCGCCGACGGCGTACAGCGGGCGGAACACGAGCACCTTGCGGTGCCGGCGGCGCTCCATCACGGCTTCCAGGCCAGCGCAGAGCGCGAGCGCCGACTTGCCCGTGCCCGCCCGGCCGCCGAGTGAGACGATCCCCACGTCCGGGTCGAGCAGCAGGTCCAGGGCCACGCGCTGTTCGGCGCTCCTGCCGTGCAGCCCGAATGCCTCCCTGTCCCCCCTGACCAGCCGCACCGACTTGTCCGGGAACACCCGGCCGAGCGCGCTGCCGCCCGGGGCCGACAGCACCAGCCCGGTGTGGCAGGGCAGGTCGGCGGCCTGATCGCAGTCCAGCCTGCCCGTGTCGTACAGCTCCTTGATCTGGCCGGCGTCAACGCTGAGCTCGTGCATGCCGGTCCAGCCTGATTCGGCCGGGAGCTCGGCGCGGTATTCCTGGGCGGTCAGCCCGATGGACGCGGCCTTCACCCGCAGCGGCAAATCCTTGCTGACGAGCACCACGTCTTCGCCCTCGGCGGCCAGGCTGCGTGCGACCGACAGGATCCGCGTGTCGTTGTCACCGAGCCGGAATCCCGCGGGAAGGACCTGCGGGTCAGCATGATTCAGCTCGACCCGGACCGTGCCGCCCTGGTCGCCGACGGGCAGGTCGGTGTCCAGCCTGCCGTGCTTGATCCGGAGCTCGTCCAGGTAGCGGAGCGCCTGGCGGGCGAAGAAACCGAGCTCCGGGTGGTTGCGCTTGGCCTCCAGTTCGGTGATGACCACGATCGGGAGCACGATGCGGTGCTCGTCGAACCGGGTGAAGGCAGCCGGATCGGCGAGCAGCACGCTGGTGTCAACCACATAGGTACGAAGGCCGGCGCGGGTGCGCGGCGCTGACTGGTGGGATTGGGCACGCGTTCTCCTCTGGACGCCAGGATGGCGACCGCTCGGACACAGACGTGTCGGCCGGACCGGGCAGCCCGCGAAGGACCGCACGCCGGCCCTCCGTTCATCTCGCCTGCGTGCCGTGACGCGAAGCTCGAGGATTACAGGGCCTTTCCCGGGGGGCGGCGACTTGCCGCCCGTTACCTTGACGGTACCCGCGAATGGGCGTCACAAGGAAGTACCGGGCCGCCAAGTCCAGATCAGGAGCCGAACCGTCGGTGCCGGGCAGCATATGACCGCAGTGCCCGGAGAAAATCGACCTTGCGGAAAGCAGGCCAGTAGGCGTCGCAGAAGTAAAATTCCGAGTGCACGCTCTGCCAGAGCAGGAACCCGCCCAGGCGCTGCTCGCCCGAGGTCCGGATCACCAGATCCGGGTCGGGCTGGCCCGCCGTGTACAGATGCCCGGCGATCTGCTCGACGTCCAGGATTTCGGCGAGCTCCTCGATGGTGGTCCCGCGGGTCGCGTGGTCCTGCAGCAGGGAGCGCACCGCGTCCGCGATCTCCCTGCGGCCGCCGTAGCAGACCCCGACGTTGACCAGCAGGCCCGGGCAGTCGGCCGTCGCCTCCGCGGCGTCCTTCAGCACCTGGCTGGTCTCGCCGGGCAGCAGGTCAAGCGCGCCCACCGGGTGTACGTGCCAGCGCTGCTCAACCAGTTCCCTGACGGTGTCCTCGATGATGCGCAGCAGCGGCCCGAGCTCGTCGCCCGGGCGCGAGAGGTTGTCGGTGGACAGCAGCCACAGCGTCACGACCTCGACGCCCACCTCGCGGCACCAGCCGAGCAGCTCGAATATCTTGTCGGCGCCGGCCTGGTGGCCGCCGCTGACATCGGCCAGGCCCGCCGAGCGCGCCCACCGCCGGTTGCCGTCGCACATCACCCCGACATGCCGGGGTATTGCCTGGGGCGATAGCGATGCTTCGAGCCTGCTGGCGTAGAGCCGGTAAGCGACGTCCCGAATTCTCATCCGTCGCCCTTTCACCGCTTCCGCCGCTAGCCGCATTTCGGCTCAGACCGACTACCGGCGCTCCGACCAGCGCCACTGCCCCCTGCTACTGTCACCGTATCCAAGAATCAGACCAGTGCGGTTGATTTCGCCTGGCGGGCGGCGATGCGGTAGGTAAAAATTCTCCCTTGCCGGGGCGGGCTGGGAAGTGGCGGCGTACCGGGTCCGGCCGGTCAGCCGATCGACTTGACGACGGCCTCGTCCAGCCCGGCGAACGAGGCCAGGTACTCCCGGCGCTCCCGCTTGAGCCGGCTGACCATGGCGTCGTACTCGTCCATCCGGCCCTGGCGCTCATACAAGCGCCGCGGCTGCAGGATTTCCGGGTCGTCCAGGCCCGGCACCGATGCCGCGATCTCGTAGCCGAAATCGGGGTCGGTGGTCCACTGGATGGTGCCCTGCACGATCGCCTGGACGAGCGCCGACGAGTGCGGGATCTCGACCTTCTTCGAGCCCGGGTGGTCATCGCCGCCGCCCACCCGCCCGGTGTTGAGCAGGAAGACATCGAGCTCGTGGCTGTCCAGCAGGCCGAGCATGCGGTTGCCCATGTCGGCCATGTCCCGGGGGAAGAACGGATTGGTGCCGGGCACCCGAAGGAACTTGCCTTCCTCGTCCTTGCCGCCTGCCGAGGTCCCGGTGGTCTCGCCGAGCATGAAGTAGGCCGCGGCCTGGTCCCGGTCGAGCCGGGCCACGCCGGGCACGATGTTCTCGTTCCGGTTCAGGATGAGCAGGAACTTGCCGCGCCGACCTCGTTCGGCGGCCACGGGTTGACATAGGAGAACGGCCAGGTGGTGCGCCCGTTCTTGGTGTACGAGGTGTCGAAGAAGTCCACCTTGCCGTGCTCGTCTAGGAGACGTTCTCCAGGTAGGCGTCCGGCTTGGTGGTGGCATTGTAGATCGCTGGCTCGAACTCAGGGTTCAGGCCGAATGTCTTGGCGAAGCAGCCGTTCTCGGTGGTGTAGACCTGGCCGCCCGGCATCAGCGCGACGAAGTCGTCCTGGCAGGCTTGCTCCAGCTGGCTGGTGAACGTCGTGGTGGTCTTCCCGGTCCCGGACAGGCCGACGATGAGGACGGTCTTGGGCTGCCCGTCCACCGGGATGACCTTGCAGCCGGCGTGCAGCGCCAGGCCGCCGCGGTTGTAGACGATGTTGTTCCACATCCGCAGCCCGCCCTTCTTGGACTCGCCGAAGTAGTCCGAGTTGAGCACGCGGGTGACGTTGTCGTTCAGGTCGACCGCGATGAGGCGGTCGTCGGGGTAGCCGGGCGCGGCCAGGTTGGGCGTGTAGATCACCGTGGTGTCGGGTTCCCACGAGGCAGGGTCGTAGCCCTCGCCGACCGGGTAGTAGAGCTGCTTCTGCATTCCGGCCACATTGGCATTGGCCGCTTCGATGATCAGCCTTGCCCGGGTGGAAATGCGGATCCGATCCGATATAGCCATCAACGACAACCATGTGATTCCCGGCGATGTAGGCGTCCTGCATCGCCGCGACACGGTCGTACTCCGCACGGGTGATCGTCTGCTTGACAGCGTTGTGGAGTCATCGACGATGAAGGTAGAACGCGTGCTGCGCGAGTCCACGCGCGCCTTCACCACGACGTTGCCGAACTCTGTCTTCTGGCAGTTCGGCATTTTCTCGGTCAGTTCGCGCAACCGTTCCGTGCTCGGATTCCACTCCACCGCCGTCGCGTTCACCTCGTACGCCACTAGTGCTCCTCCCTTGTCGGCGCGCCTCCCGTTCGACGCCGGAAGCGTGCGGCCGACGTCCGCCATACGGGATTTCGGGAGTGTACCCCGGCTGCGCGGTATCAATTACTGGTAGCCCGTGGCGGGACGTAGCCCAGGTAGGCCGGGGGGAGGCGGGGCAGCAACGAGTCGCCGAAGCAACGGCAGGGTTTATCGCCGGCCAGATGCCAGCTGCCAGGGAAATACTTGCCTGGTTTAGACCAATTGCGCGGATCAATTGCGCCGGAGCGCAGATCAAGGAATGGCCCTCAATCCCGCCGAGGTGTGACATATGTCACAGGCCGCCCGCCGGGCCCACCGGGCCTGCGGGCCTGCGGGCCTGGCCCGCAGGCCGGCTGTACGCCGGGCCCAGGCGCGACCGCGCGACACCGGCGACGCTCGTGCTCGCCAGCGGGCCCGGCTATCGTGCTGGCGTGACCGGCAATTCTTGGCGATCGCCCGGCGATGGCGGCTCGGATTCCGGCCGGTATGACCTGGCCGTGGTGGGAGCGGGGATCGTCGGGCTCGCGGTGGCGCGCGAGTTCCTGCGCCGCCGTCCGGGACGCCAGCCTGATCGTCATCGACAAGCAGGACACCGTTGGGTATCACCAGACCAGCCACAACTCCGGCTGGATCTATGCCGGCGTTTTTTACACGCCGGGCTCGCTCAAGGCCCGGCTTTGCGCTGAAGGGCGCCCGGCTGATGTATAAGTACTGCGACGCGTACGCCATCCCGCACCAGCGATGCGGAAAGCTGATCGTCGCCGTCCGACAGGATGCGCTGCCGCGACTCGCGGAGCTGGAGGCGCGCGGCCACGCCGACGTTTGCCTGGATGCGCTGGTAGCGGCCCGGCGGGATCACCGAGATCCGCTCTAATGCCGGGCCTCGCCGCCCTGCACTCGCCGGGCACCGGGAACCTCCACTTCGGCGCGGTGGCCCGGGCGATGAAGGCGAGCTGCGCGGCCGGGCGTGACGTTCACGCTCGGCCGCCCATCACCGCGGTCCGGCGCGAGCGCGGGCAGGCCGTAATCGCGCATCCGCGGGTACCCACCCGCGGCCGGGTCCATCGTGTGCGCCGGGCTGTGGTCGGACCGCCTGGCTGTACCGCCGGGGCGCCGAGGATCCGCGCATCCCCCCGTTCCGCGGATCCGACCTGCGGCGGCCGGCACCGAGCCGCCCGTGGTGCGCGGCAGATGTACCCGGTTCCCCACCGAGCTGCCGTTCCTCGGCGTCCACCTGACCAGGCACATCGATGGGCAGGTCATGCTCGGGCCGACCGCCATGCTGGTCGGCGCCGGGACGCCACCGGTGCGCTCGCTCCCGTCCGCAGGACCTGGCCCTGCACGCTGGGCTGGCCGGGCACCTGGTGGTCGCCGAAGAGGTTCTGGCGCACCGGGCTCAGCGAGCTGCAGCGGCGGCGCGCCGCCGGGCCTCCGTCCGCGCCTGCGCGCGGTACCTGCCGGTGATCGAGTTCATGCCCATCGACCCGGCAGGCGACCAGCCGGTCCGGGCCCAGGCTGTAGCCCGCGACGGGGGCTGCTGGATGACTTCGCGATCTCCCGGACGCGGGTGTCACGAACGTCCGGAATGCGACGCCGCCTGCCGCGACCTCATCCCGGCGCCCGCCCGCCAACTCGTTGACCGCTACGAGGCGGCTGCGACCTGAACCCGGCCGGTCAGCCAGGGAAGGCCCAGTCAGCCAGGGAAGGCTTCGCCGCCGGAATTGACCCGGACGACGCCCGCGCTCTCGCCCCCGGGGTTCGCTACGCCTCCCGGGCGCCCGGCCCTTCGGACCGAACCTGCTGCACGTGCGCGTAGCGCCTCGCGCAGGTCCGCCAGCCACGAATCCTCATGCTCGCCCACCAGCCTGACGCACCAGGCGAGAGCCTCGCTCCTGCTCCGGGCGACACCCGCGTCCACCAGGGTGTCAAGCACCAGCCGCTGAGGCTGGCGGAGCCGGGTCATCACGGGCACCGACAGCGTGGTGAACATCACGCTGCGGGGCCCGCAGGTCGCTCCCCAGGACACCTTGCGGCCGAACTTGTGCTCGGCTTCCCTGGCGATCTGGATCCGGTGATCCCGGGTGTCCTCCCGGAACCGGCGGATCCGGCCGTCCGCGGCCTCGCTCCGCTCGGCCTCGGTGGCCTCAGCCCTGGTCTCGGGGTCCTGCAGCGGGCCGATGACCGTGATCTCCTCGCGGTCCAGGGTGATGTCCGCCGGGGCCGTGAACCAGTTCCCCGGGCAGCTCGGCCGGTGAACCAGCCGCGCAGCTTCTCCTCGGACTCGGTGTCCCGGCCCGGGCCCTTTTTTCCTTGATCTGTAGTCATGTAATTATGATTACA
>CAVXLG010000010.1:0-151361 GCA_963762615.1 uncultured Actinomycetes bacterium
GTTCTTTAACCTGACCGGCTGAGTGCCGGGTATTTTGCCTGGTCTTGCGCAGGTGTGTCCGGCGTGTCGCTGCGTGTGAGCACGGCCTCCGCGTGATCATGGGTTCTCGCCGAAGGACCCGATGATCACCACGGAGGCCGTGATGGACAGCTTGCTAGAGCATGCCGCCGGTGTCGAGCCCCTGGCCGTGCTGTCGCGGTTCCGGCTGGACTTTCATGCGTGCCTGACCGCCCGGCGTGATGAGCTGTGCGAGCTGGCCGATGCGGTGCTGTGCGCGGGCGGGCCGGTGCGGACGCTGGCCGGGCTGTCGCTGGCCGCTGAGCACCGGCGCGGCCATGGTGCCTTGTATGACGCGGTGAACCACGGCCGGATCGACATCGGGCGGCTGCGGCGGTCGCTGGCCGGGCTGCCGTTGCCGCGGGCCGCGGATGGCCGGCTGGTGCTGGCGGCCGATGTGAGTAACTGGCTGCGGCCGGGCGCGCCGACCAGCCCGGGCCGGCTGTTCTGCCATGTCTACGGCCGTGGCAAGGGGCAGGCGCAGATGATCCCGGGCTGGCCGTACTCGGTGATCGCGGCGCTGGAACCGGGCCGTACCTCCTGGACCGCGGTGCTGGACGCGGTGCGGCTGGGCCCCGATGACGATGAGACCGAGGTGACCGCCGCGCAGGTCCGCGACGTGATCACCCGGCTGATCGCCGCCAGGCAGTGGGCTGAGGGCGACCCTGCCGTCCTGGTCGTCTTCGACGCCGGTTATGACGTGACCCGGCTGGCCTGGCTGCTGGCGGACCTGCCCGTCGAGCTGCTGGGCCGGCTGCGCAGCGACCGGGTGATGCAGCTGCCGGCGCCGCCGCGGCCGCCCGGCACCATGGGCCGGCCGCGCCGGCACGGCCGCGAGCTGGCCCTGGCTGACCCGGCGACCTGGCCGGCGCCGCAGGTCACCACCAGTACCGAGACCACCCGGTACGGGATCGCTGTTGCGGCCGCCTGGGGCCGGGTGCACCCGCGGCTGACCCACCGCTCCGCCTGGCTCGATCACGACGGCCCGCTGCCGGTCATCGAGGGAACCCTGATCCGGCTGCAAGTCGACCACCTGCCCGGCGACCGCGATCCCAGGCCGGTGTGGCTGTGGTGGTCACACCCAGCCGCCGCGCCTGCGGACGTGGACCGGTGCTGGCAGGCGTTCTTGCGCCGCTTCGACCTCGAGACAAGCAAGCCGCAGTGCTGTCATATCCGCGGCTTGTCGGCATGTTCGTCGGCTCCTTCCTCGGTATTGATGCTTGCTTCTTGATTCTTCAGCCAGGGGCGGCGGTTGTGGTGTCCGCGTGGCACCTGGTGCAGCACCCGCAGGCGTTCGACCTCGGCGGGGCCGGCCCGCACGACGATCAGCCTGGCGACTGGATGCAGGTACCCGGTGGCCCAGCCGCGGCGGACCCAGGAGTCGAGGGTGATGGCGGACATGCCGAGGTGGCTGGCCAGATCGCGCAGCCACCATTCGTTTTGGGCCAGCGGCGGGCGGTGAGCGCGGGCGGGGATGTGAGAGCGCTGGATGCCCACCACGCGCAGCAGGTCGCTGACGGCGCTGGCGGTGAAGGCCTGGCAGCGCTTGGGTGGGCGGAAGCCCTCGGTGTTGAGCTGGTAGGCGATCTGCGCGAGGGCCAGCCCAGCATCGGCCAGTTCGCGGGCCCGCTCGGCGAGCTGGGGATAGTAGCTGAGCTGGGTCAGGCAGGCTACCGGGCGGCTGATCTGCGCGGTAGTGCGGTGCCCGCCCGCCCATACCACCTGGATGTCCACTTTCTCGCTGGTGCCGATCAAGGCGATGCGGACTTGCTCGACCAGATGCCGGATCAGCTGCTTGCGGTCGGCGTCGGTAGTGGTGGGCGCATGCCAGATGGCGGGAATATCGGCGGCCAGGGCGCGGATCTGGCTGAGCTCGGCGGGGGTGAGAGTGCGCGGGCGGCTGGCGGTGAACCGGTCATACTCCTCACCCAGGCGCGCACGCTCGGCCAGCGCGGCCTCCCAGTCTTTCTCCAGTTGCCGGGCCACCAGGCGGTTTTCGGGTTCGGTGAGCTGGTATTGGCGCCGGGCCCGGGCCGCGGCGAAGTCGGCGCGTTCCAGCCGCTGCCGCCAGATCCTGTCCACCTGGGCGCGCCGGGCCCCGGCCTGCCCGGCCGCGGCGAGCGAGACCTCCAGCGCGGCCGGGGCCAGCGCGTCCAGCAGCAGCCCGGTAACGTGCTCGTCCACGCATGCGCCGGCCAGCTGCTGGCACTGCCTGCCCCCGTGGTCGGTCTTCTCCCGGGCGCACACGTAGACCGGCTGCAGCTTGCCGCCCGCTCCGCGCTGGTAGCCGACCGTCATCCTGCTGCCACAGCGCCCGCAGGCCACCAGCCCGGCCAGCAGGGCCGGGCCGGTACGCACCGCGCCCACGCTCTGGGACCGGGACCGGTTGGCCTCCATCCGCTGCCTGTTCTTCTCGTACTGCTCGATGCTGATATAGGCGGGCAGCAGCCCGGGCAGGAAGACGATCCAGTCCTCGCGGGCGGTCCGCACCCGCCCGGTGAATGGTCGCCCAGCCTGCCGCCGCCGGGGATCCACACTGCTGCGGCCATAGGCGTAGATTCCAGCGTAGGCCGGATTGCGCAGCATGTTCTGCAGCCCGGTCCGGCTCGGCCGGCGCCACTGCAGTTCACCGCGCTCAGGCCCCTCCCGCAGCCGCACCCCCAGCTGGATGTGGTTGTCCGCCAAAAAGCACAGCACCGCATTCACCGTGCCCAGCCGCTCAAACAGGTCAAAGACCAGCCGGACCACGGCCTGGACCTGCTCATCGGGATCCAGGGCCACCTCCGCCGAGGGCCGCCGCACGAACCCTGTGGGCAGCGGCACGGCCAGCTCCCCCCGGCGGGCCTTGGCCAGCCGCCCTGACCACATCCGCTGCTTGATCAGATACAGCTCAGCCTCGCTGATAGTGCCCTTCAGCCCCAGCAGCAGCCGGTCGTTGTGATCAACTGGGTCATAAACCCCATCCGGATCTCCCAGCAGGGTCCCCGACAACGCACACAGCTCAAGAAGCTGATGCCATTCCCGGCCACTGCGCGCCAGCCGGGACATCTCGATACCCAGCACGATGCCCACATGGTCCAGCCCCACCTCGGAAACCAGGCGCTGGAAGCCCGGCCGGGCATCCACCCCCGACGCCGAATGCCCCAGGTCATCATCGATCACCAGCACCCGTGGCCGCGCCCACCCCAGCGCAACCGCCCGCTCCACCAGCCCATACTGCAGCCGCGTGGACTCCTGATGGTCATGAACCTGCTGCGCCGTGGACTGACGCACATACACAACCGCGAGGCGATCACGATGCCGCGGCTGGACCTTACCCTCCAGCCGATCCCACAGCCTGCCCGGCGCGCTCATCCCGATCACCCCCGCCCACCCCAGCCACCGGCGTCATCATCCGCTCGACCAGCACGCCCAGCAGACACTGCACCAGCACCCGGTTCACCTCCGGAAACGCCTCCCAGCGCGGAACCCCGCCCAGCGGGGCCGCTACCTGGGGGACACCGCTGCATCAGCTGACACCGCGGCCCACCTCCCTCACCCCCGCCAGTCCCCGGCTCCCGCAACCGCCGGACAGCACCGGCCAGCGCCAGCAGGCCCTCCACCCCAATAACCGGGAACTTCCCCGCCCCAGGCTCACCTATGTATGCAGTACGGCTTGCTCCTTGAGCACACCTTCCGGCTGTTCAAGCAGGTCCTCGGCTGGACTACCCCGAAATCCGCGACCCCGCCGCAGCGGACCGGTGGACCTGGATCATCATCACCTGCCACGCGCAGCTGCGGCTGGCCCGGCCGCTCGCCGACGACCTGCGCCTGCCCTGGGAACGGCCCGCCCCGCCCGGCCGGCTCACCCCAGCCCGGGTCCGCCGCGGGTTCAGGAACATCCGCGCGACAGTGCCTTGCCCGGCCGGTGCGCCGAAACCCGGCAAGCCCGGCCCCGGACGCCCGCCAGGCTCGAAGAACCGCCGCCCCGCCCCCCGCCACGACGTGGGAAAAACCACCAGAAGGGACCTAACCCTCAAAGCCAGGCGCGAACGCCCAGGTTAAACGGCAAGCTTAGAGGATGTCGCACAGGTGTCCAGGGGAGTCTGTTACCTGGGCTGACAGCGAGGAGTGCGTCCAGGTTCGACCCATGCTGTCCCAGCTCGTTGGTGTCACTTGTGGGTGTCAGCAGCACTGAGCCCCCTTGACCCCCAGGCACGGTCAAGGGGTCTGGACAGGTCTTGGGAAGTCTGTCAAGGAGGCTGTCACCAGCGGCAACCTTTGTGCGCTATCGAGGGAAGTCCGGGGGAGTCTGCGGGCATTGGCTCCCGTCGTTGGCTCCCCTGTCGCGGGAGCGAAGAGGACGACAGCCCCAGCTTGGAAGGTCGGTCACCCGGACCAGGCGTGAGCAGGGTTGACGTTCGCGCTGGCTGCAGGGGTCTTGTCCCCGTGAGTTACCGCCATTGACCGTGAAAGCTCCTGGTACATGGCACGTCTGTGGCACGCTCACGGCTCCCATGGCCGCCGTAGCTCAGGGAGTGCAGGCCGCCTGCATTCATCAGCGCTCTCGGCCGCGGTACATACGCACCAGGGCTGTGCCCAGACGGGCGACCGCCAGGACGACCCAGACCGCGATTACCCAGCTCATAACGGGGAAGCTCGAGACCCGGGAGCACACCCCGCTCGGCAAGCATGCGGCCCGGACGGGGCTCTGGCTGTCGCTAGCGATCATGGCCACGATGCCGGTAATCCCAGCGCCGATCCCTACACCGAGAAACATTGCCTGGCCCTTACCCGACCGCGAGGACTCCGCCGGTGAGCAAGAAGCTGATGAGCCAGTGGGTAGCCTGGCCTCTACCCGCTTGTCGATCTCCGCGCCGATCCGATCGACCAAGCTTTCTGCGACCGCGTCGTCATAGTCGCGGCCAAGTTCCTGATGCACTGCTGCTGCCGCAGCGATGTCATTCCGGGTCACCTGATCCGCGGCATGACGATACATCTCAAACATTGGACGGTCTACGACCGGAACGGTGTCGCGGAGGCTCGCTGCGCGCGATTCGGACGCGCGACCCGCCGCTTAGAAGGTCGCTGAAGATAGCGGGTCAACTGCACCGTCGCAGCTCACACGCCGTTGGGACTTGGCCGTGAGTTACCGTGAGTGCCGGTGGTTTGCCGGCCGGTCGGGTACATAGCGAGCACGCTTGCCGCCTCTGGGTTATCCGCCGCCGGGGCAAGTCTTCGGCGTCTCGCGCAGTCTCCGGGGGTGTTACCAGCCTAGGCAGATGGCTCTGCCGACGTGTCGGATGCTGCGGGTCGTCTCGGGTTCTGCGGCCTGTTCCGAGGCGTCTCGTGCACAATTCCGTGCACGCATCCGGAGGCCGGGGAAGCTGGCGCAGCAGGGACTATAGCTCGCGATACGGGTCGATGTCGGTCAGATGGTGGTGGACTTCATGGACGTTGCGCCGGACGAACTACAGCGCGCCGTGGCGTGGGCAGCGCGGCGCGTCCTGTCGGCTTGACTCTGACGGTGGCGGCTATGGGTTGTCTGGCGGGGCTGGCTCGTCACGACGTGTGGGAGTCGCGGGCTGTAGGACGTACGATATGTGCTGGGTGGCAGTGTGAGGAATGCGGCCAGCAGTGGGTTACTGGCAGACCCTGGCGCGTCCGGCTGTACTGCTCACCGGCTGGCCGCGGCGGCAGGCCTTTCAGCGTAGCCGCCGCGGCGGCCGGGATGCGGGCCGGGTCGGTAGATCGCGTCGTAGAAGTCGGCGAGCGTCGCGACCTCGGACTCACTCTCCCCCACCAGTAGCGCCCGGTCTTGAACTCTGTTGCCGACTGGCTGTCTCCTGCTGACAAGAAACGAAGACCGGATTTGTCATCTGCTGATAAATGGCTGGGTTCGCGCTCGCTGCGGGTCTGGCTGCTGACGGAGCTAGGACAAGATGGTCGTTGAATCTTGACACTGGGGGTCAAGAGCGCTCTAATTTTACTTGCCGGTAACCCGGCGGCGAATCGTGCAGGTAAGGGCCTGACCTATGACTGTATCGCGGTTTTATATGTCATGCCCCGGAGCCGCTTAGCCTAAGTTGATCTTGGAGCGGGGACTAGGCCGTGTCGCTGTGACCGGCGGATACGCCGTGGCCTGCGCTAGGACCAAACCGTTCGCCAAAGACGAACACCCAGGTTGGAACGTACCCGCGGATCGGCCATCTGAAATAGCCTTCGCGTGCCTGCTCTGTGCCTCGTTGTCACCGATCCGCGCGCAGAGGAGGCACGCGAAGGCCTGAAAGCAACCTGAAAGCAAAAGGAAGGAATGCCGATGAAATGGTCCACATGGCGGAGCCGCCACCGGATCCTGGTAGGGACTGCGACGTCAGCCGCCGCGGTGGCGCTGATCGCCATCGGAGTACCGGCGTCCGCGCTGGCCACCCACCCGGCCTCGAACGCGCATCCCAGCGCGATCGGACCGGGCTACCCGCCGCCAGGCGGGATCTACAAGCCGTTCACAGACTGCCCGATACTCAACCCCCTCATGGCAGAGTCCGTGAGCGGCGACGCGGTCGTCTGCAGCGCCGGGAACGTCGCCAACGGCTCGGTCACGCTCGGTAGCGTCGTGACGCCGGTCGTCCGGCCGGTGAACGTGCAGTTCGGCGGCTGGGATCCGCCGAATGCCTCGCTCGGTGGCGATTGGACCGGCGGGAGCTCGCAGTTCGCCGGCGGGATCCTGCCGCCGCCCGCGGGTCTGGGCGCGATGCTGAAGACCAAGCCGGACCTGATCCCGGTGAGCCTGACCACGGCGCTGGGCTGCTCCACCACCACCGACCCGGTCGTCAAGAACGTCTGCACCCAGGCGGAGAACTTCGGCGGGAAGTACCTCGACGTGTTCGCGCTGGCCCAGAACGTGGGGCAGCTCACGAACTTCGGGCTGACCACGTGGACCCAGCGGATCGACTTCAAGCTCATCAACCCGCTGCTGGGCAACAACTGCACCGTCGGGAACGCCAACAACCCGGTCGTGATCAACCCGAACATCTCCCTGGCCCCCGGCGGTCAATTCATAGGGCTACCCGACCCGAACCCGACCAAGCACCCGAACACCGTGGTGCTCGAGATCACGAAGGCGATCGCCACCGACACCACCTTCTCCGCGCCCGGCGTGACCGGCTGCGGCCCAGGTGGCGCGAAGAACATCTCGATCGACGAGGCGCTCGACGCCGGCACCGGCCTGCCCGCGGCGTCCGGGGTCAACAGCCTCACGCTCAACGGCACCTTCGCCATCGCCGACTGCTACGCCTCGGCGTTCCAGTCAAAGATCCTGCTGTCCGCGTTCAAAGACAGCATCGGCACCACGGCGTCTCCCATGCACCGGACATTCCCGCACGGGCTCTCCGCGGCCCACCTGCGCAGTCTGCTCCGGAGTGTAGGTATCCGCTAGCCGCAACCGCAGTAACCCAACCGCAGTAACCGAGGGAGCGCCAGCCACGCTGGCGCTCCCTCGGCATTTCGACAACCCGCGCAGGTCCGCCTGAGGATGCCCTCCTTTCGCAGAACTTGGGCGTGGTGAGCGGTTCGCCACGGTCAGGCGGAAGGGCCCAAGCTCGGGGGACCTTTGCGCCCTTGGACCCCGACAGCTCTGTAGACCATGCTGGACCGTCGTTCCCGCAGGCGCCGAATCCTGCGAATGGTCGCCGGGTCTAGGCTGGCAAAGCCATCGCGTGCGACGCCGAAGGCGGCCTAGACCCGGCGACCGCGAGCGGGACAATCGGGCGCGGGAAGATACCGCAGCTAGCCGTTGCGACGGCTGAGCCTGTTTCATCTGCGGACTGCTGCCTGGACGGGACGGCGCGGGCGCGCCGGGCGGGGCCTCCGAGGCCAGAGCCCGGCGCGGGGAGCGCCGGACCGGCGCCGCGCAGCGGTGCCGCTTGGTTCATATCTATGGCCAGATCTGGCAGTGTGGCACTCGAGTTTGGGCCTCGTACCCACTCTGACCCCCTCGATGCGAACTCTCGGCAGCGAGGTCGTTCGCGGTCGCTGGAGCAGGTCAGCGATCGGTCGCAGTCGGACGAAGTCGCTCACAGCCGATGACGTTGCTGTACTCGTGTGCTGTGTGCGCCACGAGGCGCCGGAATGTCGAGAGGGGTGAAAGGCCTTTCCTTTCGGGCCGTCGTAGCGGCCTGATTGAAGCTGGGGGCAGCCTGATCCGGGGAACGCCGGGTGAGGGCGGGAAGCAGCCCCGACAATGCCGGGACGTGCTGGTACTGCCAGACGGTGCGGGTCCGGGCTAGCAAGGCCAGTGTGCGTAACGCGAGTGAATCAGTGGCTGAAGCCTCGTAATGAGTGCCCGGCTCAAATCTGGTGGATAGGGGCCGGGGGTGCAGTGCGTGACCCTGCTTGCCGGGGTCAACTCCGAAGCCGTGAGCAGCAGACGGCGGGGAGGCCACGTTGAAGGTCTGCGGCGTAGGCGTGGCGATGCTGCCGGGGTATAGCTGAGCGCCGGTCTGGCCGATCGATGATCTGGTGAACGTGGGAACCATCCGCGGCCGCCCTGGCCGCCAGGCAGCCGGTCTGGTGGTGGGCAGGCCCGTTGCCGGCTGCTGGCCGCCGGGTGGGGCGGAGGCTCCGTAGTAGTCCGGGCGTGCGAGAGGCACGTACATGGCGAAGGGAGCCAGTAAGTCCGTAGCGGAGATGCTGGAATGCCGGGAGGGCGTTGGTGAACACTGACGAGCTGGAGGCCGCCACTGATATGGCGCGCCGCCGGGTACTGGAAAGGGAGATCCAGGCGAAGCTGCACCGTTGGGCCCGGGATGATCCTCATCGCCGGTTTGATGATTTGTTCAACCTTGTCGCCGATCCCGCCTTTCTGCTTGTGGCCTGGGATCGGGTGCGGCACAACAGGGGCGCCAAGACCGCTGGCGTGGACGGGCAGAGTGCCTACTACGTGCAGGCGGTCGTGGGGACCGGGGAGTTCCTCGGCCGGCTGCGGGCCAGTTTGAAGGACCGCAGTTTCTGCCCGGTGCCGGTGCGGGAGCGGATGATCCCCCGAAGCCAGGTGGAGCAAGCAGCGCCGCCTGGGGATCGCGACCGTCACCGACCGGGTGGTCCAGGCGTCGCTGACCTTGGTGCTGGAGCCGATCCTGGAGGCGGATTTCCTGCCGTGCAGCTACGGGCTTCCGTCCCGGGCGGCGGGCTCATGACGCGATTGCCGAGGCCCGGTATCTGGCGGCCCGCTCGTATGAGTGGATCGTCGAGGGTGACATCACGGCATGTTTCGACGGAGATCTCTCCATCCGGCGCTGATGGGCCGGCTGCGCAGCAGAATCGCCGACAAGCGCGTCCTGGCCCTGGTCAAGGCGTTCCTGAAGGCCGGAATCCTCGGCCAGGACGGGACGCTGCGCGACAGTAACACCGGGGTGCCGCAGGGCGGCATTCTGTCCCCCGTGCTGGCTAACCTGGCCCTGTCGGTGCTGGACGAGCACATCGCCCAGATCCCCGGCGGCCCTGGGAGTACGCAAGGTCAGCGGGCCGTCCGCCGCCACCGGGGCCAGGGCAACTGCCGGCTGATCCGCTACGCGGACGACTGGCTGCTCATGGTCTCGGGCACGCACTCGCGAGCACGCGCAGCAGATGCGCGAGCACGCGGGGGCAGCGGCGCTGGCCCCGATGGGCCTGCGCCTGTCGGCGGACAAGACGAAGGTCACCCACATCGACGAGGGCCTCGATTTCCTCGGCTGGCGCATCCAGCGCCACCGCAAGCGGGGCACCAGCCGGTACTACGTCTACACCTATCCGTCCCGCAAGGCCGTTAAGGCAGTGCGGGCCAAGGTGAAGGCGATCTTCCGGCGCAACATCAACCAGCCGCTCCAGACGCTCATCCGCCAGCTCAACCCGGCGCTGCGGGGCTGGTGCGCCTACTTCCGGCCCGGCGTGTCCGCCGCCGCCTTCGCTGACCTGGCCCGCTACATCCTGGGCCGGTTCCTGCGATGGGCATGGCGCAAACACCGCCGGATCACTGTGAAGACCATCCGCCGCCGCTACTGCAACGGCGGATGGTGGCCGGTCACCGCCGGATCGCGCTGTTTAACCCGGCCAAGGTAGGCACCACGCGCTACCGCTACCGGGGAGCAGCCATCCCGGCACCATGGGGCCAGCCAGGGGATGAACCACCACGGCAGCCTTCAACGGGACTTGCGGAGAGCCCGGTGCCGGGACGACTGGCACGCCGGGTTCGGGAGGCGGGCTCGGGGAAACCCACCGGTCGAAATACCAGCAGGGCGCCCCGAGTCAGACCTCACACGACGTCTGGCCTGAGCGCGTCAGGGGTCTGGCCGGAAGCTGCGGATTAGGAGCTTGCCTAAGCCCAGTCGTCTCAGCATGTGCGATCGCAGCGCAGTTCAGAGCGGTAGTACGTAGAGGTAGGGCCTTCAAGCCTGGATCGGCTGTTGCGCGAGTGTGCTGGCGGAGGGTTGGGATGGGACTTGTTGCTGTCATTGCTGCTCTCCGCTCATCGTGCAGCGAGGAGGGCGAGGAGGGATCGTGCAGCGAGGAGGATTTGACACTGCTCACTCAGCTCGGGGATAGATCGACTACGAGCGATTGGTGCTCGGTCTACCGCGGGTCAAGGTCGCCGGTCTTTTCGATCTTCTGCCGTCGCAGTGGGCGAAGGCATGGCAAGAGCGGTAAAGTGGCAGCCAACGGAAGCCACGTGATCAACTAGGAGGCCCGTGCAGACAGTCTTAGCCAGCGCAGCCGGTGCTGCGCTCGAAGGACGTCACTAGGACTGCTCCTTCGGGCAAGCTGATGCCGACGGCCCCCGCAGGCATGACGGATGATGTTCCGCCGCCGACGACTCGCGTGGGTACTGTTGTGTGCTTGACCAGCAGGTAGTTGCTCGGAACTGTCACCACGGGTGCAGCCGTCACTTCGGGTTGAGCAAGGCTGGGGAGGGCGTCAGGCACGGGTCCTCCAGTCGCGGGGTAACAAGGCATTTGGCGATAAGATTACTACTTGGTAGGAGCGATGTATACATGAGTCTTCAGACTCGTGCTCAGGTCCTTGACCAACTGCAGACCGAGTTGCAGTCTCCGGTGCTCGCCTACGTTACGGGAGATCGTGAGGGCCTCGCGACCCAGATCGCAAATGATCAACTTGTGCTGTTCCCGCGGCACCTTGTGTCGCTCCCCGCTCATGATGAGCTGAATCTAGTCCTGTACACGCGCGGCGGGGAGACGACCGCCGCGTGGCCGATCATGAGCTTCTTGCGGGAGCACTGCAAGAAGCTACGAGTGCTGGTGCCGTTCTATGCACACAGCGCTGGGACGCTTCTCTCGCTCGGCGCGGACGAAATTGTCATGACGCGTTACGCCACACTCAGCCCCATCGACCCCACAGTGGCGAACGCTTTCAATCCGCAGGACCCTGCTGTTCCTGGCAATCGTCTGCCAATCGCAGTCGAAGATGTCATGGCGTTTCTTCAACTCGCGAAGGATCGCACGGACGATCATCAGCTGTCCGACGATGCATTCAGGAAGCTAGCAGATTCTGTGCATCCGCTTGCTTTGGGTAATGTGCAGCGCAGCATAAATCAGATCAGGCAGCTCGCCCGCAAGATGCTTGCATTGCATGAGCTTCCGGCCGATGTAAAAATAGATACGTTGGTTAATGCATTGACTACCGAGTTCTATTCGCACCAACATCTGGTGAATCGACGCGAAGCGTCCGAGATGGGTCTGCCTATCGTGTCCTCTGTTCAACAAGCTTGAGAAGCTGCTCTTGGAATACTATGGGCGTCTTTGCGCAGAATCTCGATCTGCGCAACAAGTGGGATCCATTCCTGGTTTATCAGACGGCAGCAGCCGCAGCAGCCGCAGCAGCTGGTGCGATTGCCCCAGCCCAGCCGAGTGCAGCACCACCAGGTACCACTCTGCCTCCACAGCCCCCTGTCACCCAACAACCGGCCGCTCCATTGACAGTCCCGGTTACGCTCGAACGTGGATATCTGGAGACGCCTCAAACTTGCGACGCCTACACGACTGAGGGGTCAATTTCTCAGTTGATCGCGCCTCAGCAACAGATTCCCGGGTTTGCCGTGCAGCAAGGTGCGGCCCAGGTAGCAACACGGTTTGAGGTAACGAGGGATTCCTGGCGGCAGTTGGCATGATTTCGGCCACGTGTATTGGCTGTGATGCTCGCATGGGACATCCACGCGAATTTTCGCGAGCTGCGGCCAGTTGCGATAGCAGTCCTGATCAACACGGCGGTTCGAGCCCACAGGTCGGCGTATGTGAGGCGGCCCTCCCCAAGGCTGAGCCCGGCGCTGACGCCGGGACAGTGGTGCCGCGTAGTCGTCGCCGCCTTGATGAAGCGCAGGCCGTCAATCTGGCTGTTACAGTCGTGCAATGGGCTCGCGCTGGCGTACGTTCAAAGCGCGTTAGCCATGGATGCACTGGTGCTCTGTAAAGGTGAGAGAAATGTGATTTCCCACGCATGATCGCTGGCTCGTTTTCGGCAGCACTGTAGCTCTCTGCGGCGTGGCACTGGTATGTGTCCAGCTTGCATCAATGGCGGCGGACAAGCGTACTGGATTTTTTTCGCTGTTGGGTATTCTAGCTCTTGCTGTAACTGCTCTTGGTTTCCTCCTGCTTATCGTTGGATTCTTCATTCGTGACAGAGGTGAGAAACCGACGCCTCGGTCCTCCGGTGATTCTGCAGAGGGTACTGGAAGTAGTCAAAGAATAGGCTACAAAATACATGGTCGCGGACAGGTCAAGAGCCGGAATGCGCGTATCCGCAATCAGGATGTCGCTTTCGATGTCGGAGACGATGCCGACTTGGATGAAGGCGGAGCTGATATTTCCTAGGTCTACTCGATTACGGTCCCGTAGTCGTCTAGTCGTGCGTCGTCGCGGACTTCTACAGAAGTCTCGTTCTCGGAGAACCGCAGGTTTCTTGCTGCGACCCATGCGCTGCCGCGTACTCTCATGCCAGTGCCGCTCCTAAAATTTCTTATCTCAACGTTCTCTACCTGGAACGGTGTGTCTACGGCTTGCCTTGTGCCTTGTGTGGTTGGGAAGCCAGCGGCTGGAGGAGAGGCAGTTCGGTCGGTTGCCTGTATTGCGAATGGTTGGGCAAAGAGCCGTTTGGTGCTGCTAGCAGCGCACTTCTGACAGGTCGCAGGCAGGTCTCTGTCTTCGATAGGCCGTACTTGTGTGAAAACAGTGTTGCAAGGGCGGCACTCATACACGTAAGTGGGCATCTTTGTGTCTCCACGCGCTCGCAGCTTCCACGTCTCCCTAGTCTGGTCCGTTTCCTCGCAGTCGCGAAGTCCTTGTGAGTGGTCACAGGGTCAAGGGTCCGCGCGAAGCGACGGCCCGCAGGCGCCGTCTTGAGTACGCCCGGCATGGGCGATCGATTGGGGGTGAAAGTCCCCTGGAGGAAGAGGTGGTGCTAACTCCGAGCCGGAGGCAACTGCGTCGTCGTGAGGCGGGGTGGGAAGGAAGCCCGAGGCGTATCCCTGCACCGAGGAACACGAACCGCGTAGAAGGCGGGGCGATCTGGGTGAGCCTGCTCAAGAAGGTGAAGCCCGTCACCATCAACAGGGTCGTTGCGTAGACGCGGCGGGCGTAGGGGGAAATTGATCGTTCTTATCCGGGGAGGTCTGCCTGGGTGTCGGTTGTGCTGTCGTTGTCGCCGCGCCGACGGCTTCCGCTGAGAGGCGGGAGCTGACCAGGCAGAAGTCAGCAGAGGTCGTAGTACCGGCCGGGATCGGATGGGCCGGGAAGGACCGAACGTCAAGTGGGACGGAGGAATCGGTGCTGCTCGTGCTGGTCGCGGTGATCGCAGCCATCCCGCGGACGCGGGCCAGCTGCCGGGAGGAGACGGTGAGTTCCGTTGAGCACCGCAGTTGAGCGTAGCGGCCGGCCGGCGCGCTCCGAGGATGCTGTCATCCCCGGCCTGGAGGTGAGCTTGTGGGAGCAGATGCTCTCGCCGGAGAATCTGGGCCGGGCGTTGAGGCGTGTCAGGGCCAATCGGGGCGCGCCCGGTGTGGACGGCATGACCACGGAGGAGCTTGCCCCGTGGCTGCGGGAGCACTGGGCGGCGGTTCGTCAGGCGCTGGACGCGGGTACGTACCGGCCGTCGCCGGCCCGCCGGGTGGTGATCCCCAAGCCCGGGGGCGGCGAGCGTTTGCTGGGGGTTCCTACCTGCCTGGACCGGCTGATCCAGCAGGCCATCGCGCAGGCGCTCACGCCCATCTTCGATCCGGGTTTCTCCGGGTCGTCGTTCGGGTTCCGCCCCGGCCGGTCCGCCCACCAGGCGGTACAGGCTGCCCGGGCGTGCATCCAGGACGGCCTGGAATGGGTCGCAGACATCGACCTGGACCGGTTCTTTGACCGGGTTCAGTTCGATGTGCTGATGGCGCGGGTGGCGCGCAAGGTGGACGACCGCAGGGTCCTGCGGCTTATCCGGAGCTATCTGGAGGCCGGGGTGATGGTCGGCGGGATCAAGCAAGCGACGGTGGAGGGGACCCCGCAGGGTTCGCCGCTGTCGCCGGTCTTGTCGAACGTCATGCTGGATGATCTGGACCGGGAGCTGGGGGAGCGCGGTCATAGGTTCGTCCGCTACGCCGATGACCTTCGGGTCTTCATGCGCAGCGAACGGGCCGCCCAGAGGTGTTCGAAAGCGCCTGCGGCGTGATCGAACGGCGGCTGAAGCTGAAGGTGAACCGGGAGAAGTCCTCGATCCGGCACGCCGCCGAGGCGACGCTGCTGGGATTTGGGTTCTCCCTGCGCGGCCCGCAGGTCAAGATCCTGGTCGCCCCCAAGGCGGTCAAGCGGCTGAAAGACCGGCTGCGATCCTGACCAAGCGGAACTGGCGGGTGTCGATGGACTACCGCATCAGCAGGCTCAACCGGTTCACCACCGGCTGGATGGCCTACTTCCGGCTCGCGGATACCGGGAACCTGGTCCGCGAGACGGATAGGTGGCTGCGCCGCCGCTTGCGGCAGGTCCGCTGGAAGGAATGGAAGACCACCGCTGCCAGGCGGCACAATCTGCGGATACGAGGTATCCCCGAGCGCAACGTCCGCAAATGGGGCGGCAGCAGCAAAGGGTACTGGCGGATTGCGGGCTCCCAAGTCCTCGGCGTGGCCCTGCCCAACGCCTACTGGAACACCTCGGCCTGAAAACCCTGACAGCTACCAGGCAGCGTCTCAACCCAACGGCTTGATGAACCGCCGGATGCGGGCCCGCATGTCCGGTGGTGTGAGAGGGGGCGGGGCGACCCCGCCCCCTACTCGATCGCAGTGGCCGCGAGCTGGACAATCTGGGGGCGAGGAAAACGGCTGTGCGCTGTACCGGCGCAGCGTGTACTTGTGAGCTGCCCTGATCTGCACGCCCTAGTGGTATGGCCCGGCGTGCGGCGGGCGGGCCTCCGAAGGCTGACCCCGGCGCTGACGCCGGGCCAACGGCGCCGTAGGCGCCGCCTTTACACATAACTACCGGCAGATTCGGCAGTGCTGGCGGCCTCTTCGTCCCGAAGCCAAGTCGTGGGGCCGTCACCGTGGGGCAAGGACCCAGGCGGCCTGCTCGTGCTGTCCATCCACGTCCGCTGGCGTGTCTCGGTGTTCACCGCGATTGTTACTCAGTTGGTTACTCACCCGCTCGATGATCTCTTAGTTATCAGGGATGCTCACTGATCGGCTTCACCTGCATGAATCCAGCTCTGAACGCGTGCCGGGCTGTACAGCAGTCGCCGTGCCCTATGACCGCCTGGTCCTGGCTGCACCTGTGGCTGCACAAGCAAGCCGTCAAGCGCGGCGGGCTTCGGAACGGCGTTGACGGGTAATTGGGGACTGGATTGCCTTCGGCGCTGTGAGGACGTGGTGGGACATGCAGCGGTACCTGCTCGTGCTGGACGCGGACCTGCTGGCCCTGGACGAGAAGCTCGGCCTGGAGCCGATCAACTATCTGGTCGAGCGGCAGGAACAAGAGCCGTGTGAGGTGGTGGTGCTGTCCTTGGTGGACACCGGCCAGACCAAGCTGTCCTCGCTGGAGCTCGTTCTTGGTGGTGCCAGCAGCGGCATCTTCGCCCCGGCGAAGTTCCCGGCGGCGCCTAGGCCTGGACATGATGTCAGTGCCGCCGCCGAGCACCGGATGAAGCTGACCGTGCGGCACCTGACGACGATCGGCTGCCAGGCCAGCGGGCTGATCAGTGACGAGGGCCTGGTGCAGGCGGTGGATGCCGAGACCCGCGGCCACGATTACGACGAAATCATCTTGATGACCGGCAGCCAGGAGGGCAGCTGGCTGGCGCGCACCCTGCAGCTGGATCCGATTCACAAGCTGCAGCGCCATTGGGGGAAGAAGCTCATCGTCTTCGCCACCGACGGCGCCAAGCCAGACGAGTGATCAGAGCGCTCGTCGTCTCAAAGGCTGATGCACTGCGGGCTGCCAGGTCCAGGACGTGACCCGGTAGGCAGTTCCTGCTCTGCTCCGTCATCCTCGACAGGCGCCGATTCCTGGCGAGTGGCTGCTGGGTCGAGGTTCGGCGAAGCCGATCGCATGCGACGCGACCGCAGGGAGCGACCTCGACGCGGCGGCCGGGAGCGGGACAATAAACCGGCGAGGAAGACGACACCGTCGTGCGCCCGCGTTGCGCGCTGGGTAACCATTGTGATCTGCGACGACACGAGCGTGGGGCCGACGCGCGAAAGGCCGGGGCCTGCCCAAGGCCAGAGGCCGACGCTGGTGCCTGGCCCGCGGCGCGCACAGCGCGCCGTCTTGACATACAGTCATGGCACAACTCGGCAGTTCGGACGGCCTCTTGCACCCAAAGCAATTCGGCCTGGCCGTCACAAGGTGGTGCAGGCTCTCTCACCTGAGAGAATCGTCCTGCGCTGTCCGCAGGTGTCCGCTGGCGTGCGCGCCCCGGTTGTCACGCAGTTAGTCACTCAGCGCGGCTGCGGAGCCTTCACAATGGTTCCATCGCCCGGGGGTGCAGCAAACTCGTAACTGCGGGGCGGTCAGCCAAAGGCCCCCGGGCAGGCTGAGAACTGGAGGAGCCTGACCCGGGGGCTGGGGTGCGGTCATACTACGCTCGTTCACCCAGCATTGGGTGGCCTTTATCGCGGTTGTGCCGATCGTCCAACCCCCCGGGCGAGGCCTCGGGGGAAGACCTGGTCCGGGGGTCCCCGTGCGCTGGACGGATACTACGTCTGTCCTGCGCACGGTGCCCTAAACCACCTTGGCCGCGTCCGGCTCGTTCATACAAGGGGTCAACCCGGGGACCGGGCAGCCTTATCCGGGCAGGTTCATCCGCAAGATGACCGTACTGCCGCTCGGGCGGCGGCAGACCGCGACGTCATCACAGACCCGGCGGGCCAGCCGCAGGCCCATGCCGCCCCGATCGGGATCCGGTGTCCCGGCAGGCTCCGATGGCCAGTGCCCGCTGTCACAGACCTCGGCCTGCGCCGCGGCCCCGGCGATCTTCAGTTCCAGCCGGGCCACCGGCGACCCGTACCGGACCGCGTTCGTCGCGATCTCGTTGACCGCGATCATGAAATCGGCAGCCCGCAGGTCCGCCAGGCCCGCCTGCGCTGCCCATCCGGCCACCGCCTGGCGCACCTGGCGCAGGTCATCAATGCGGAACCGCACCGCGTACGGCGCGGGCGCTCGCGGTGTTCCTGCCTGCCCCGATGGTGCTGCCACCCGGTCTCCCCTAGGATCGCGGCAGGCCCCGAAACCTGGCCGGTCACCAACTGTGCCGGTCACACAGCAGCAAGCAGGCTGTAGCGCACCGGGACACAATGGGCTGAATGAGGGTCGTGGTGACCCGAATCGAGCACGACGGCACCGTGCAGCGTCGCATGGTGGACACCGCCTGGCAAAGCGACCGCCGGGAATGGGAGGAACTGACCACCCGCGCTCTGGCCGTCGCTGTAGCGTACCGGCCGGTCCCCGGCATGGCGGTCTACCACGTCCGGGTGGGGCACCATGTTGTCATGATTGCTGAGCATGATCTCGCCGGGCCGCTGCTGGACCTGGTCACTGCCGTGCTGGCACTGGGTGATCCGCGCTAGCGCGCTCGCACGAACCAGGAGAGTGGTATCCAGCAGGAGCGCGGTACGTCTGGCTTGACGCTTGATGCTGCAACGGCGTCTGCGCAGTATTGATTGCCATCCTGGCCGCCATGACAACGGGTAGCGTAGCAGTATCCCGGTGTTATCCCCCCGTAGCGCCGGGATAGGGTCGGGCCGGTCGAGGCACCCCCACGTTCCTCCCGGCCTGGCCCGCCCAGCGCCGCCTCGTCGGGCCGGGCGCTACCGCACGATCAGCGTGATGTTTGACACTTACGTGTCAAGAGGGCTACGGCTCCGGAGGCGGTAGGCGTTTGGCTCTGTGAGCTGCGAAAACCTGGCAGCTAGATGACGGCTGGCCACGTATAGAGCACAATTCTGCAGACCCGTCAGGCCTGGCTTTCTGCCTCTGCCGGGACATCCTGGCCTGCGCAGGGTGCATAGCACCGGGGCCGACCGGGGACATGTCCCTCGCAGCACGTTATGAGCTGGGCAGTTCGTCCAGGGAGTATCTGCGCAGCCAGCCGCCGATCCTCGTGAACTGCGGCTGGCCTGCGCAGGCAGGTGATCGCCGAGAATGTCGGCGGCCGGGCCTGCCAGCTCGCGAGCAAGCCAGATGTCAGCCCGGCCGAAGCCAGAAAAGTCACGCACCAAGTGTGACCGGGGAATTAGCGGGCCGTGCGCCTCCCGGGCCGCCGCCGCATGCGCAGGGCGGCGAAGATGAGGGCAGCGAGAAGCACGACGATGCCGATGAACAGCAGGTACAGCAATCCCTTTGCGACGACGCCTACGATGCCCAGCGCGATCGCCGCGATCACCAGCAGCAGAAAGAAAGCAATCATCCGGTCCTCCGCTCCGTTCGGCTGCTCAGCGGCGGCCCAGCTGCCGCTCACCGCCAGCACCCCGGCTGGTAGGTGAAGTCGTAGTGCTTAAAGATCGCCTCCTCGTCGCCTGCCGGCAGTTCGCCATCGGTCCCGATCGAGGGGGCGTCCTTCGCCTGCTTCTTATCGTAGGAGACCTTGAGGTAGCCCGGACCCACGGTCGCCTGGTCAAGGGGCACGAACACGAGCCGGTGCCGGCCCATCATTCCGACCTTGACCGTGCCGAACGACGGCAGGTCGGTGCCGGTGTCAACGTAGACGGCCTCCAGCTCACCGATCTTGCGGGCCCTGGGCGTCAACCACGTCGTGGCCGCGCCACTCCCGGATGTCGGCAGCCTCGAACATGCTGGCTTCTTCCCACGGCGCCACTCCTGATGGCGGGATGGCTCGTGCGCGTTCGGCGTCCCCCGGCGACGATCAGTGATGCGCTACCGGGGACGAACTAATCACTTCTTGAAAGCGTCCTTGACTTTCTCGCCAGCCTGCTTGAGGTCGCCCTTCGACTCCTCAGCCCGGCCTTCAGCCTCCAGGCCGGCGTCGTCGGTGGCCTGGCCAGCCTTCTTCTTGATCTTGCCCTTGACCTCGGTCACCTTGTTGGCTGCCTTATTCTCAGCGCCCATGATGAACCCTTCCGTTTGGTGCCCGCCTAGCTGCCCGCTGAGGTCAGCACCAAACATCCGCCCTGGCCAGAACGCACCCGGACCTGCTTCGCCCCACCAACGCATGATCACCGCCAGCACCCGGCAGAAGCGCTCGCTGACAACGAGCATCCGCCGGTCGCGGGCGCGCTGGGCCAGGCAGGCAGGCCTGGCGCGCCGTCATCGTCCAGCCGGGCCAGGGTGAGAAGGTCCGCAGAACTGAGGTTGCCGGAATCTTGGGTCTTCATCGGGGCGTCACCGCCCCGGCTAGAGCTTCCGATTGCGCCGCAGCATGAGCATCGCGAACACGGCAGCGATGATGATAATCAGGCCGATGAAGCTCATGGCCTGCTCCCTTCCGTGACCCCGCGGCACCGGCCGCAGTCGGCGGCTGATCCCTGGTGTCTACTCGCAGCCTACATTCGAAATCTAAAACTAGCAATATTCTTCCAGTAAACTGCGCCTTCCACTCCCCATCACGAACCAGCCACCAGCGAAATCCTGGCCCTCGCCGCAGGACCGGCCAGGGCTGCTGGGCCCCAGACAGGCAGAAAAGCGACCGGAGGATAAGCGCCTAATCCGCAGGCTGCACGCTGCCCTGTCCACCTCGACTCTCCCCCGGCCGCCTCGATAGGCGCCGAGGTTCGCCGAGGAAGATCACTGCTCAAGGGGTGGCGCTTGCGCCAGCGCGCAGCGCCGCGCCGCAGGCGCGCCCCTTGACGGTGATCTTTGCTCGGTGACAGGATCCCCGGCGCGAGGGGGACGGCCGGTCCGCTCTTGCAGGTGCGGCCACCGGCCGATGGCGGGGGCACCGGTCACGGCAGGGTGCGGGCCAGCGGCGTGCGGCAGCCGCCGCGCCCGCAGGGCTCCCGCCCGAAAGGGCGCGGCAACGCTGCCGCCCGGTGACCGCGGAGTGCCCGCCACCCCGGCCGGTGGCGGTGGGATGCCGCGCCGATCCGGCGCGCCGGGGTGCCACCAGCCCGCGCACCAGAGCGGACCCAGGCCGTCCTGGCTGGCGCCGTAGGCGCCCTTGAAGATGTAAGGATAATTATCACCACATCGAACAAGATCGTCGATCAAGATCATTTGTGCGCTTCGGCAGCCTGATTCCCTCTGGTCAGAGCACTGCCGAGATGTGGCTGCAACTCGCAGAAGTCGGCAACAGGTGTTTACAGGTCCCAGCTGATGCTTTTCGCAGGCTCCTACGGGCGACCCATGGTGGCTAGTTGAGTACAGGAACTTGTACGACTTCCTGTATACTATGACTATGGCAACGCCGGTGGTGACGACGAGCGAGGTCCGGGCGGCGCTTAGCCAGATCACTAAGCGCTTCGATGAGGGTGACATCGAGCCGGTGTTCTTTGGCTCGCACCGCCGTGCGCAGGCGGTCCTCGTGCCCATTGCGATATGGGAGAAGCTCCTGGAGCATGCTGAGGATGCCCTCGACATGGAGCTTGTCCAGCGACGGCTGACTGATCACCGGCCATGGCTGAGCGAGGGTCAGATCGACGCAGCGCTCCGCGCAGCCGAGGGGACGACGGAGCGCAAGCGTGCGTGAGCCGCGCCGGGAAGGGGCCGCGCTACCGGCTGGTCTTCCATCCGGCTGTCGCGGACGACATCGCGACGCTGGCCGCCTATGGCCCCGAGGCGGTTGCCGCAGCTCGCGCGGCGCTCGATGACCTGGCCTACGGGCGAGTGACCGGCAAGGCGCTCGGCTCTCGGCGGGTGAGCGGGGACCTGACCGGCCTCGCCCGCGTCAAGTTCGATGTTCCCGGTGCCGGTGCGCAGCGGTTCCGTCTGCTGTATGCCGATATCCGGGCTGATACTCGGGCGATCCTGGCGATCGGCGTCCGGGACGAGCATGCGATCTACCGCATGGCCGTCGCACGTATCGTGGCGGCTGAAGAAGGCGCGGGGCCAGGTCCTACCGACTTGAAGGAACCAAGCTGATCCCAGCGAAGGGCTGGCTCACCTGAGCAGTCGATACCGTGGGGAACCGCGCCGCGAACCGAATCGTTGACCTGTTGAAACCTCCTGAACGTCGGGCAGGTTCCCGATCAGGTTCGCCGGGCATTCCCGGCATATGGCCAGTCTCGGCCATCCTGAATGACGTCTCCGGCGTCGTCTGCCAGGGCGCCCGGGCCAGCGCCCGAAGGGCGGAGGCAGTAACCGCACCACTGCGCGAGGCCAGGAGACCGTCACCCATCGCCAGCTGACAGCGCCAGCGGCGCAATAGTCAGCCCCAGTGTCCCTCAGCTCCACGGGCACCTTCACAGCAGCCGTCGCGGTGAGCGCCACCAGCGGCAACACGCAACGTTGCCTGTCTTCCGCGCCCGCGATTACGGCGGATCAGTTGCGAGGAGTCGTGAGCCCTGGAGAGGAGGAAACGATGGTGGAACAGTTGATGTACCGCCCGGCCGAGGCAGCGCGGGTGCTCGGCATGGGCCGTACGTCGATGTTCGCGTTGGTCAAGTCGGGTCGGCTGCGCTCAGTCAAGCTCGGTGGTGCCCGGTACATCACCGCTGAGGCGCTGCGTGCTTTCGTCCGCGAGCTCGAGCACGAGACGGCCAGCCAGTCAGACGCGGAGGTGGCCTGATGCCCGACCGGAGACCCAACCAGCGGTCCTCGATCTACCGAGGTCAGGACGGGTGGTGGCACGGCTGGGTCACGCTCGGCATCAGGGATGACGGGTCACCGGATCGCAGGCACCGGATGGGCAGGACCGAGGCGGAGGTCACCCGGAAGGTCCGCGACCTGGAGAGAGCCCGGGACACCGGCCGTCTGGCCAGCCTGGGCAAGGGGCTGACTGTCGGGCAGTGGATGGAGATCTGGCTGACCACGATCGCGCCGCGGCGGATCCGCCGTTCCACCCTGGAGAGCACGTACACGCCGAAGGTCCGTAACCGGATCATCCCCGGCCTGGGGAAGCACCGGCTCGACCGGCTGACACCCGAGCACATCGAGCGCTTCTATACCCAGCTGGACGCCGAGGGCCTGGCTCCGGCCACTGTGCTCCAGATCCACCGCATCCTGTCCCGCGCACTCAAGGTGGCGATGCAGCGCGGGTACGTCGCCCAGAACGTGGCGACTCGTGTTGAACGCGCCTTCTGCAAGCCCCCGCGAGATCGAGCCGCTGACCCCGGCGGAGACCCAGCGGCTCGTCGCGCTGGCCATGACCCGCCGGAACGGCAGCCGGTGGAGCGTGGCCCTGGCCCTTGGGTTGCGCCAGGGCGAGGCGCTCGGGCTGCGCTGGCAATACGTCGACCTCGACGCTGGCACGATCGCGATCCGGTGGCAGCTTCAGCGCCAGCGCTGGCGCCACGGCTGCGATGACCCGGCCGCGTGTGCCAAGGATCGACATACCAATAACTGCCCGCCCGGCTGCACCGGCCACGCCCGTACGTGCCCGAAGCGGAGGGGCGGCGGCGTCCAGCTCGCCGAGCTGAAATCGGACAAGAGCAGGCGCATGATCGCGCTACCCGCTCCATTGGTCTCGGCGCTGAGAGCGCACCGAGCCGAACAGCTGAAGGAGCGCATGATCGCCGGGTCCGGGTGGGCCGATGGCGACTACGTCTGGTGCCAGGCCAACGGCCGTCCGATCGGCGCTCACGCCGACTGGGACGAGTGGAAGGGCTAGCCCGAGACAAAGCGCTTGGAGTTTGACGCCAGGCGGCTCTGTTGCTTCGGACACTGCCTTAATCAGGCCCTTCTGAGGCTGCACATGACGGTCGAATGAGGCGAGCATGTTGCTACCACGCCAGAGAGCCCTTGGATCGGGATCGTGAAGTGCTCGCCGGCCTGAAGAGTCCCGATGGTCGTGTGAGCACCGCCAGTCGTCTCAGTGCTAAGGGTGACGGGCTCCCCGAAGGTGTCGTTGCTGATATGCAGGAGCACCGGGTTCGGGAAAGTCACGTCTTGGGTCACACCGCCCGACCCCCACAAGTACACGGTTCCGCGAACCCTCACGCCATAGTCGCAGCGACCCTCCGCCACGGGAATGCTCGATGGCAACGTACTGAACATGGCATCAAACTCCTTGATCTCGTCGGGCGAATTCAACGGGGAGATACCTGACTCAGCCTGCGGCTGGTTACGCGCATTATTAGGTACAGGCCCAAACAGCAGCGCGATTCGTCTCGGTGGACGCTACCGTGGTCGTGTGGCTGATCGCTTCGCTTCCTTTCTGCTCGGACCCATTCCTTCAGCTCAGCGAGCGGGCAAGATGCCGCGGTGGTATTGCCCTCGCTGCGGCCCTAAGGCAGCTTTACCAATCTCGGGAAGAACACTTTGACTGCCGCCCAATCGTCGCCACCCATTTCGAATTCTCTCACGCCTGGATACGGCTCCCAGGGGAATTCGGTTCCGAATCTTGTATAAGTTGGCCAATCAACAACGGTTAGTCGGCCGCCTGGCCTAGGTCGGACCGTTGTAAAGAATGCCGTCGATTCACTTCCGTAAATTGGGCCAGCTCTCCTGGAGGATTATGCAAAACTCTCTTTGAAGAAGTGCAGGCCGATGGCGGCCCGGAATGAGGACAGGAATGTCTTCAGCGGCCTTCTGTAATCAGTAAAGAGAATCCGCCAGGTCTTCAAGGTGGCGACGGCTCGCTCTACTGGTGCGCGCAGGGAGCTGATCTGGTTATTGTAGTCGTGCTCGCGGATATACAACTCCCGGTCTTCCGGTTTGCGGACCGGGGTAGTGATGTAATCGGTCCCGATGAATCCCTTGTCGCCGATCACGCCACCGGCCCGCCTGAGAATCATCTCGCATTCTGAGCCTTTCAGCTTGGCCATGTCATGCTGGTTGCCGGGAACCGGCTCAGATGCGAACGTGATACGGCCCGCGAGATTCGTGATGATCAGTGATCCGTGGCCCGTGGTCTTGTATTTCCCGGCCCATAGCTCGCGCTCGCCCGCCCAGGACCAGCACGGCCACAAGGTGCCATCGACCAGGGCAATCGCGCCCCTGGTCGCCTCCGCTGCATCCTCCGCTGAAGGCCGGAACTCCGCCGTGGCCGTCTCGGTCAATGGTGTCAGGAAAGTGATGTACCGCGAGATGGTGGACTGGTCCACGTCGAAAATCTCCGCCCAGATCTCCTCGGTGATGTTATTGCGGGCGTATCCGCATGTGACAATCAGCGCCTCGCGCAAGGTGAGCTCCCGTATGCGGCCCGTCCCCTTGTCCCACGGCTCCTGCAATAGTTCGGTGACCAGTTCCTCGAGCTCGCCGAGTTGCTCAGCGTCCAGTCCTGACATACGATCGAACCGCAACGGCCTCTCCTTCCGGTGAATGGGACTTCGCATTCACCGTTCTACTGGAAGGAGGGGTCGTTTGCCTTGATCTGGCCCGGCGTGTCAACGAGCGCATAATTATGACTGCGTAACTCTAGCTAACGGGCGAAATGACGAGTTTTGCATAAGCCTCCTGGTATACGCGAGCGCCGAGGGCATACCAAACCCAGAACCGGTATTCCCCTGTCCACGCCCCCACCACTCACCGGACTCCTTCATAAGCCCCACTACGTTTCCGGTTCGATAAAATGGCCGTAAAAGGTGGTGCCATAAATCGTGAAACCAGCTAGGGGATCTTCGGGAATCGTAATGCTACGAATCGAGGGCGTGCTCCATGGCTTCTTGAGCGAGACCTCAGGAAGAGATGCCGCGCTGGTTTGAATCGTATGTGCGGCGTGTTGCTCCCTCAGCGAGGCCTGCAACCACTCGCTTTCCAGCACTGCCTGTGACTCCCGGATCGCCATCGTCATTCGCTGGTTGGCCGTTAGCAGATACTCTGGTGAGACAGTCGGCAAGACCTCTAGTGCTGTGGCGAAGGCCGACCTTGCTTCCTGATAGTTGCCTGCCGCGAGGCTCACCGTGCCGTCGGTGATGGCGGCAGCCCCCATCACCGTAGCGACGCCTGGTGCAGCGGCTCCCAGTACGGGACCCCTAATCGTCCCACGGAAGATCTCTTCCTGCTTAGGCGACGCGAAGACACTGCTCGCGGCTTCTACCGCCCCAATCCACCAATCATTAGCCCGTAGTTGAGGTCCTTCCGCAGGATCGCTTCGGGCTGCGGATGGCTGCGTAGCTGCTGTCGTTTCCTGCGCCATGGTCTCCGGCGCGGCATAGAGGTCGTTGAGAAACACCCCCGCGTACCGTCCCGCGTCGAGAAACCCACTGCCGGACTGGCGGCCGCTCAGGTCAGGGTTCTGATCGGTCGTAAACAGGTCCATGGGCTGGCGGTCCGTGAATGGATTGGCGGGCTGGCGGCCGGTAAACGGGTCGACGCTGAGAGGCGCTAGAGGGTTGGCGCTGGAGAGCTGGAATGAGTTGTCTTCCTGGTGACCCGTGAAGGCGGCGTTCACGTTCGACTGTGGTTCATTAGGCTTCGCGCGCCCCGTGAAGGCTGCGAATCCGCCATCGGGAGCGGGCTCCCACGAAACGCTGTGTCGCTCGAGTTGATCGTGCGGTTGACCTGCGTCGAATACGTAAATAAGCCCAAATGCCGAGCCGAAACCGCTTATGTCGTCGTCCGTCGTAGCGCCAACGGATACGCTGCTGATGCCGAACTCGGCGCCTTGGCCCGGTTCGCCCTCGCCCTCGCCCTGGCCGTCGCCCTGGCCCTGGCCCTGGCCCTGGCCCTCGCCCTGGCCCTCGCCCTGGCCCTCGCCCTGGTTCGGATCGTCATCGCCGTTGGGCACGAGAATCTCCAAGTCTCAATTTGACCGCTGGAAGGCTCAGGAGATAGTGGCTGAAGTATCGTCAAAGCCGAAACTGTAATACAACGGGAAAATTAGGTTCCCGTTGGCATCGCGATTGTCACAGCTCGCCACTATGTTCCACCGATCGTCCTCCGATTCATGGCCGCGCGCAGCAACAACGGTGCCCGTGACATCGGTCGAGTTAGCTGGCTCGCTGAACAACGTGGTTTGGACCGTCACCGTGTCACCAATACGGATCATTCCCCGATAGATGAGTGTTCCTTCCAGGAGAACCGTGTCGTTATTCTCGACACGAGCGACCACCTCACCTGCCACGACGCTCTCGCCGAGGTTCTTGTAAAGACCGGTGACGACGCCGGAGATCGGAGATAGCAGGAGTGTACTAAGATAGGAAACCTGGAGCCCTTTCACGCCAAGGTCCATGTTCGCGAGTTCGTTGGTAAGTATCGTAGCCAGAGGGCCCAACGATAGACTGGTCATAAATGTATCGAATTGCTCATCCATCAAGCTGATCTGTGCGCGTGCGTTCTGTGCAGCACTTTCCACGCTCGGGACGCGATACTCATAGGTCATATTAGTGATCGTTTCATCTTGTTTTGAAGTTTCACTCGCGTCGGTGTACCCGCTACCGTCGCTGTCCCCCCCCTCGTTCTCATCCTCTACAGTGTTATGAGAATCTTGGCTCATAGGCCGGATAATCGTTTGAAAACTACTGTCAGACTTCGAATGACTTTGCACATCCGATGTCCCTTTGCTCGACGTGGTCGAATTCAATGTGCTCGTGGTTGACTTCACAACGCCTGTAATCCCGTCGTGCTGGTATTCGGTAGCAAGCATACTAGCTTGAATACTCGACAGTCTGCTGAGTTCGGCCAATAGCTTTGGTTTCGAACCATTGACCGCGGTCGAATAGAACTTGAATACCTCGCTCAGTATTTCGTCTCGATGCATATATTTCGAATAGTATGCGTTCTCCCGAGCATTGATGGCTGTGTCGAGCGCGGCCGTCAATGCCTCCGCTCGCAAGGAGAGTAGCTTCGAGTCAGCAACGGGCTGATGGTGATGAATTGCGGTTGAGTCGAACTTCAAACGAGCGGCTGGGTCGTAGATACCCGCAACAACGAACCCTGCATTGGGAGGGGCTGGTTGACCGAGAATCCCATAGAAGCTCGCGAAGTCGAAAGCAGCTACAGAAGCCCCCAACTGCAAGGGCGACTCTCCGACGATTCCATCCACCGCGAAGGACAGGTCGGCAGCTCGTGCCGGCCGCGCTCTAAGCTTGACGACCTTTGCTGGATTGCTCATAGCGCTTTGCCCCTTCGAATGTAGGCGGTGGGCCGTGGGACGGTGAACGCCGGCCCACTGCGGTGCATCACAGCCACAGCTTTCCTGCCCAGCAGATCACGCTCGATGCTAGAACGCATGTCGCGGTCAGCCCAGACAATCCCTGAATAGGTATAGAGAGACGCTCGCCATAGAACGCAGTCATGCCCCATGCCGCAGCTGAATATGTAGCCGGCTGGAGGGCTGGCGAAATCGGCCGCCCGGTTGCTCGACTTTGCCAGGCAACCCTGCGCAGACCGTCCGGGGTTTTATGAGCCGCGCCGGAATCGGCGTCCGTCATCCGGGCGGCCGGTCGCCATTTATCCGGCGATGGCGAACTGGATCCGGGTCGCTGCCCCTTCGCGGGCAGGGCGGTAGCCTGCAGGCCAGTGCGGCGGAGGGGCCTGCCCGCAAACGCGGCACGGCAACCCCCCGGCCAGCCGCCAACGGTCCCTGCCTGAGAAGGTAGGAGACCGCATGACAGCACCTGAACGCCGGGCAGCACTTGAGCGGGCCCTCGACGAGGTGTCCGCGCTCGCCCCCGATACCGATGCCGGCCGCCTGGCCGCGCTGGCCGCCCGGCTGCGCGATGGCCGGCTGCGCGTGCTGATCGCCGGCGAGGCCAAGCGCGGCAAGAGCACCGTCGCCAACGCCCTGATCGGCCGCGACGTGCTTCCGTCCGGCATTACCCCGCTCACCGCGATCGCCACCACGCTGGTGCACGGCAGCGATGAGCACGTCACGGTCACGTTCACCGCGGGCACGACGCAGCGGCGACCGCTCAGCGACCTTCCCGCCCTGGTCACCGAGCACGGGAATCCGGGTAACAGGCTCGGCCTCACGGACGTGACCGTCTACCTGGACGCGCCGCTGCTGGCTGAGGGCGTTGAGCTGGTCGACACGCCGGGAACCGGCTCGGTGTACGAGCACAACACGCAAGAGGCGCAGCGCGCGCTCGAGACCCTTGACGCCGCGGTGATGGTGCTCACCGCCGATCCGCCGCCGTCGGCGGCGGAGCGTGACCTGCTGCACAAGATCGCCGAGCGGTCGGTGGCGACGTTCGTGCTGCTGAACAAGGCGGACAGGCTTGATTGTGCCGAACGGGCCGAGGCGCTGGCCTTCACCGCGGGCATCGTGAGCCAGGCGGCGGGAGCGGGCGTACCCGTCCACGCCGTCTCCGCCCGGGCCGCGCTGGCCGGGCGACACGACGACGGCTTCGCCGGGTTCGCCGCCGGCTTCCGCGACTACCTGCGGGACCGCCGGGCCGAAGACCTGGAGCAGTCGGTCACCGGCCACACCCGGCGCATTGCCCAGCGGCTACTCGACGAAGTGCGACTCGCCCAGCGGGCGTCGCAACTGCGCGTCGGCGAGGCGGCCGGCCGGGTCGAGAGATTCCGCGGCAAGCTCGCGGCGGTAGCAGCGCGTCGCGGTGATGCCGCCGACCTGACCTGGGCCCAGCAGAAGCGATTGCTTTCCGCACTGAATGAGGCGGCGCAGCAGGCCGGGCGCCGCCTGGCCGCCGAGATAGCCGGCAGCCTCACGGCATTCCTTGACGATGCGCTGGCCGGCGCGACCGCCACGGACATCGAACGCCGCGGCGCCGACTGGCTGGCCGCGCGTGCCCGCGACGCCGCCGAGGCCTGGCGAGACGAGCAGCGCAAGCTGTTGGAGGCGGGCCTGGCCGAGCAGGACGCCCGCCTGATCCGCGCGCTTCGCGCCGAGCTGGCCGAGGTGCGAGATGCTGCCCGGGAACTGCTCGACCTGGACCTGGCGATGCCCGATACGGCCGAGCGGCTGGTGCCGGGCAGGAACTTCTTCTACCCGTCCACCGAACCCGCCGGCCAGACCGAGCTGCTGGCCGGCGCGATCAGGCGCCGCCTGCCGGGAGAGCTCGGCCGGCGACGGGCGCGCGCGCACCTCCTGGCGCAGGCCAGCGACCTGGTGCCGATGCTCATCGGCCGGGTGCGCGGCGACCTGCAGTCGCGGCTGGCCGAGAGCGTCAGGCTGCTCGTCCACAGGTCCGATGAACGCTATGCCGATTCGGTCGGCCGGCTCATATCTGCCATCGATTCCGCGTGGGCCGACAGAGACCGGACGGACGAACAGGAGAAGGAACGCCAGCACATGCTTGCGGTCCGCCAGAACGCGCTCCGGCGCATCCTCGCCCGGCTCGCGGATGGTCCGGGCGGTGCGCCGCGAGCTCCCGGCAGCCGCTAGCTGTCGGCGAGCAGGCGAGCGCAGAAGCCGAACAGGCGCAGGTCTGCTGAGATCGCCGCCTGCCGGTCGAACACCGCCATGTTCCCGTGGGAAAGCGAGTCCCAGCACAGCCCATCCGCCAGTGCCAGCGCCCGTGCCACCGTCGTGGCCAGCGATGTCAGCGGCTCCGTCTCCACCCGGTGACGCAGGCGGGCCACATCCCGCGCCGCACCCGGGGCGGCGACGGACTGCAGTTGCTCAAGGCGAACCGACACTTCCCCGATGAGGTATTCCTGGGTCATCTCTGAACTCTCCTCACCGGCTGGTCAGGTTCTCCGTCCGGGATCCGTCACGGAAGCTCCACGCTGAGCAAAGCCGCTGGCGTGCCGCCAGAGTTTGGCGAGAAGGGTAGTAACGGCTGTTACTGGCCTCGCGCCGACGAACAAGACGGGCGGGGGCGCGGATAGTTCGCTCCTCATCCGGGCGGTGGCCGCAGCCGTTATCAGATGGGGGTGTTCCCGCAGCGCGTCCGCGACCATATGGTCGCGGCGTGTGAGCTCTCCGCTCACTGATTGCCTGGTGACCAGGGCGAGAGTCAGGAACACGGCTGCCGCCCGGCGGGCGCGCAGCCCCGTGCCGTCATCGGCTGGGCTTGCTCTTCGACCGACCTGGATCTTGGCTGCGGCACGAGCACCGCGCTCGATTGGCGCCATCGTCCTGCCTTCCGACATTGTCGAAGATCAGGACCCATTGGCCATCCGGCAAGCGGCTCACGCCCCGGGGAACGCGAGACGTCGGCGGGATCCACCGCCGGGCGGCATACACCGCTGGACCGATCGTATCGCCTCGGCAGGGCCCGGCCTGGCCGTCTGCCTAGTTGCGTGGGCGGAGAGCTCGGATGCTGGGTACAGTTCGAGAAGGCGATGAGGCCCGCCGGAACCGCACGTACGTGCTGATGGCCTCTGCGGACACGAGGTCGCGGAGGCAGGCGTGCACGGATACTCTCGTCACCTCTGGCTGCGGCACGCGGAACGGCGCGGGCCGTGACCGCGCCGTACTCTTCCAGCAGTCACCGGTACCAGTGGGAGGACCGGGCGTACTGGCTGCCGCCAGCCGGGATCGGAAACGGGCTGGACGCCAAGACCTGGGTTGTCCTCGTCGATGCCGACGCCAGCCAGCTGATCTTGCTGCTGGACGAGCTCAGGGCGGCGGACATCGCTGCATATGCCGCCCGCATAGACCGGCTCGGACGCAGGGCCCCCGCATCAGCATTCCGGATCTGGGTGGACACGTGGACGCATGCAAGGGCAGAGGACGTCATCCGCATGGTAGTGCTGCGGCGCCGCCCTCCGGGGTCGTGACCGCACCGCGGTCGAGGGCGGCCACCGCGCGGGTCCCGTTACCCGGGGCCGATGTGGTCCACCTCGGGAGCAAGGAGATCGGCGAGCCTGCTGCACGGCCAGGCCGCCCGCCGCCGCTGCGTGTCCTCGAGGGTCTCTTCCATGCTGGCCAGGAAGTCATCGGGCCCGGCCCAGCGCGGGCAGGCCGCGTGCAGCGGGCAGGGGCTGCGCGGCGGGATGCCTCGTGCACCGCAGGCCGGCCGGCGCCGGACCGCAGCACCATGAGGGCTCGCCACAGCAGCAGGACCTCGTCCTCGCTCACGCGGGCGCTACAGGGCTCCCTCGGCAGGTTGCGCTGATTCAGGGACCGTCAGCGGCACAGCCGCGTTTTCGGGCGAGCCCCATCGCCTGGCCCAAGTCTGGTCACCACCCCCGAGGGCGGTCAAGCAGCACCGAGGCGGTGGTCTTCACCGAGAGTGCTTGCCCGCGGGCGCTGCGCGTATCACAATGCGTCTGCCTGGCCCGGGGCAGCGCACCTTTTCGTGACTGCCGACTATGAGGAGAGGAGGGCTCGCAGTGATTCCTGCTCCCAGCGGCAACCACGATAGGCCCCCCGCGCCATATCGCCGGGTCCTGGTCGGCTGGGATGCCTCACCGGACTCGGTGACCGCCCTGAAGGCGGCAGCCGCCCTCGCGGGCAGCGCGCAAGGGGTAGTAGTCGCGATGACCGTCTTGTCCAGTCCGCCGGGCGTTGAGCATCAGGGCGAGGTCAGCGCACATACCCGTCACGTGTATGCGGTATTTGAATCCACGCGGTCAGCCGTTCAGGCGGCCTCCGGGGCCGAGATCAGCCTGCATGCCGAAGAGGGCGGTCATGTTGCCCGCTTGCTCTGCGGTTACGCGTATGAGCATGCCTTCGACCTGCTGGTGCTGGGCCGGCATGGTTACGAGGGATTTCTTCATCCCAAGCTCGGCCACGTAGCCCACGGGGCGGCCCGAACGAGCGCGGTTCCCGTGCTGCTGGTCAGTGCGCCCGCTGGCTTTGGTCAGCACCGGTAGCAGCATCACCACACCTGGCGGACGGCAGGCGCCTGACCAGTGGTGCCCGCGGCAGCCGCGGTGTACGGTGAAGCCGATCACGCGATGAGGCTCGCGTACCGCTGAGTCCGCCCAGGACCCCAGCTGATGGCCTCTACCTGTTGCCAGACCCGGCATGGCCGGATTGAACAGGCGGAGGCCGGCTTGCCCTACCTCATCCAGGTGCTGCAGAGCCTGGTCGTCCTCACTCTGGCACCCCTGTACGCGGGGATGATCACGCGGGCCGAGGCGATTGTCGGCTCCAGGCGGGGCCCGACCGTGCTGCAGCCGTACCGGGACCTGGCCAAGCTGCTGCGCAAGGGCAGCGCGTACAGCGACCAGGCATCCTGGGTGTTCCGCGGTGCCCCGTTCGTGGCGTTCGCCTGCTACCTGACCGTATCGGTGATCGTCCCGGTCATCACCAGCGATCCGCTGCCGCTGGCCTTCCTCGGCGACCTGATCGGCGGCGCGTTCGTGCTCGCGCTGGCCAGCTTCGTGATCTCGCTGGCCGGGCTGGACACCGCCAGCCCGTACGGCGGCCTGGGCGCGAGCCGGGCAAGCTGGATCGGCAGCATGGCCGAGCCAGCGCTGATCCTGGTGTTCTTCACCGTGGGCGTGGTGTCAGCCTCCGACAACCCGTACCTGATGAACCACGCGATCGCCGGTTCCCCGTACGCGCTGGTGCTGCCGACCCACCTGCTGGGGATGGTGGCGTTCTTCATGATCGTGCTGGTGGAGAACGGCCGGATACCCATCGAGAACCCCGGTGTGAGCACGGAGATCTCGATGATCGAGGAAGGCCGGGTGCTGGAGTACTCCGGCCGGGAGTACGCCCTGGTCAAGTGGGGCAGCTGGATGAAGTTCTTCCTGCTGTCCTCGATCTTCATGAACGTCTTCGTGATCCCCTGGGGCCTGGGGACATCCACCGACCTGCCCAGCGCGCTGCTGGCCATCCCGGTGCTGCTCGGCAAGCTGGCGCTGTGCGGCCTGGCCATCGTGGTGGTGGACACCTCGTTCGCCAAGCTGCGGTTCTTCCGCATCGCCGAGTTCCTCGGCGCCGCCTTCCTGCTGGCGCTGGTCGGCATCGCCACCTCTTACGTGATCGGAGTGTGAGCGCAGTGGTGGAGAAGCTGGCCGCGACCAGCACCGCCGGGGTCCTGCTGGACCTGTCCGGGGTGGTGATCCTGCTGCTGGCGTTCGCCTGCCTGGGGTCCAAGCTGTTCAACCGGTACGTCGCCTACTACGGCGCCCAGTCAGTGGTGCTGTCGTTCGCCGCCGGCGTGGCCGCCTGGACATTCCACAGCGTGGAACTGTGGATCCTCGCCGTGCTCACCCTCGCGGTCAAGGGCATCGGGATCCCGCTGGCCGCCCGTCGGCTGCTGCTGCGCCGCCTCCCGCTGGCCCGTGACACGGCCATCTCGACGGGCCTGTCCACGACGCTCATCGCGGGCGGGCGCCCTGACCGCGTTCGCCTACCTGGTCACCAGGCCCCAGTTGCTCCCCCACAGCGTGGTGGCGGAGGCGGTCGTGCCGCTGTCCACCGCGGTGATCCTGCTTGGCGCACTGGCCATGGTGGTCCGGCGGCATACCGTCGCGCAGCTCATCGGCTGGCTGATCGTCGAGAACGGCGTCTTCCTGGGCGCGATCACTCTGGTGGCCACGTTCCCGTTCATCGTCGAGGCGGGCATCTTCCTCGACATCGCGGCAGGAGTGCTGATCATGCTCGTGTTCGTGTCCGGGATCACCCGTGAGCTCGCCGAGGCGAGCGCGCCCGAACTGCGGGAGCTCCGCGGATGACGGCGCTGGCGATCCTCATCGTGGCCGGCCCTCTCGCCGGGCCGGCCGCAGCGGCATTGCGGGCGCGGGCGCGCGCCGCCGGGGCAGCCAGTGCAGCAGGAGCGCTGGTGTCGCTGGCCGCTGCCATCGCGCTGCTGGCCGCGCAGCTACACCGGGCTCCGCTCACCGGCTGGGCGGGGTTCCTGTACGTGGACGCGCTTAGCGGCTTCTTCCTGGTCACGGTCACCGGGGTGACGCTGCTCGCCGCCCTGGGCTCGGTCGCCTATCTGTCCGCTGAGGAAGACGCCGGCACGCTGAGCGCCTTCCAGGTCCGGCTGTATTTCGTCTTCTTCGGGCTGTTCGCCTCGCTGATGCTCGCCTCGCTCGAAACCGGCAACCTGGGCCTGCTGTTCGTCCTGGTGGAGGCCAGCACTCTGGCCAGCGCCGCGCTGGTCGGCCTGGAAGGCAAGGCCCGCTCGCTTGAGGCCGCCTGGAAGTACGTGATCATCAGCTCTCTGGGCGTCACCATCGCGCTCGCTGGCACGTTGTTCCTGTTCTACGCGGCCAGTGCGCTGCACCTGACCTCGAACTTGGGGCTGACCTGGCCCTACCTGTTCGCCCACGCCGCGGCGCTGGCCCCCGGCCCGCTCCGGCTAGCGTTCTTGCTGGCGGTGGTGGGCTACGGCACCAAGGTGGGCCTGGCGCCGATGCACACCTGGCTGCCGGACGCGCACGCCGAGGCGCCGAGCCCAGCCAGCGCGATGCTATCGGCGGCCCTGCTCAACACCGGCATGTACGCGATCATCCGGTTCCTGGCGATCACCCAGGCCCGGCTGGGCAGCACCTACCCCCACGCGGTGCTGCTCTCGTTCGGGTTCGCCTCCATCGTAATCGGCGTGCTATTCATGGTCCGGCAAGGGAACTTCAAACGACTGTTCGCCTACTCCTCCGTCGAGCACATGGGCATCATCGCGGTGGCGCTTGGGTTCGGCGGGGTTCTCGGGCTGTACGGCGCGCTGCTGCAGGTCCTCAACCACGCCATCGCCAAGGCGGTGCTGTTCCTCGACAGCGGCGACATTGCGCTCCGGTACCGGACCCGCGAGGCGGCGAATGTCCGCGGGCTGCTGACCGCGGTCCCGGTTACCGGCGGGGCGCTGCTGCTCGGCTCGCTGGCGGTGCTCGGCTCGCCCCCGTTCGGCCTGTTCCTGTCCGAGCTCACGATCGTCCGGGCCGGGTTCGCCCGGGCCAGCCCCGTCCTTCCCTTGCTGCTGCTGGCTCTGCTCGCGGTGGCGTTCATCGCGTTTGCCCGGACCACTACGGGCATGGTGACCGGACAGTCAGCCACCCCGCCCGATCCGTACCGCGGGCGAGCAGCCCGCTGGGCCGGGGCGCTGCCGCTCGCGGCCGGGCTGGCGACACTCCTGGTCCTGGGCCTGTGGATCCCGGCGGGTCTGAACACCGCGATCCTGCACTCGATAGCGGTGATCCGGTGACCACCGTCCAGCCCGGCACACCCGCCACCCTCGCCGGGCTCCTCGGCACCCTCGGTGCAGCCCGGATCCGGGACGGCGGCAACGCAGTCACCGTGGAGGTGCCGGCCGGCCAGCTGGAGGCCGCGGTGCATCACCTGGCCAGCCGGCGGCGCCCGGCTGGCCGACCTGTTCGCCGCCGGCGGGGAACAGGTGACCTTGCGCCTGGTGTGGGCGCTGGACGCCGAACGCCAGTACCTCATCACCGAATCCGAAGTCAGCAGCGGCGAGTACCCGCCGCTGTCCGACATCGCGCCCGCGGCGTTCTACGAGGAATGCGAGATCTACGAGCAGTTCGGCATCCGGCCCGCCAGCGGCAAGCCACTCAACCGGGTCGCCCTGCCGCCCCACGCGGGACCGGATTTCCCGCGGCTCGGCCACCAGCCACCCCAGGAACCGGCCGACGTGCACGCGCCGCACACGGTCGGCGGGCACGCGTTCGAGTTCCCGTTCGGCCCGGTCCGCCAGGTCGGCGTGGAGTCCCTCTACTACGGGCTGGTGACCAGCGGCGAGGAGGTCGTCGACCTGTACCTGTTCACCTGGCACAAGCACCGAGGGCTGGAGTGGCGGCTGCGTGGCCGCACCCCCGGCTGAGGCCCTGTTCTACGTCGAGCGCACCGAAGGGCTCAGCGCCATCGCCGTGAGCTGGTCGTTCGCCGCGGCCGTGGAGGCCGCGCTCGACGTAGCCCCGGAACCGCACGCGCAACGAACCCGTGGCAGTGGCACTGGAGCTGGAACGGCTGTACAACCACGCCGCCGCGACCGCTGCCCTGTGCCAGTCAACCGGCCTGTCCGTGGGCCAGTCTGCCGCCGAGATCGCGCTCGAGCAGTTGCTGCGCCTCAACGCCGCAGTGTTCGGCCACCGGTACCTGTTCGGTGTCATGGAGGTGGGCGGAGTCCGGCGTGCCCCCGATTCGGTGGCCCTGCGTGCCGGGTTGCCCGGCGCTTACGGCGAGTTCCGCCGCGCTGCCGACGCGCTGCTGTCGACGAACTCCTTCATGGACCGGCTGGAAGCGACCGGCATCCTCACCGGCGAGCAGGCCCGCCGCCTCGGCCTGGTCGGCCCGGTCGCGCGGGCGGCCGGAGTCGCCATCGACACCCGAGCGGATCAGCCCGCCGCCCCCTATTTCGAGCACCGGCCGGTCATGGCGGTCCGCGACAGCGGCGACGTGCTGGGCCGGTTCCAGGTCATGCTGGACGAGGCAGCTGACTCGGTGCGGCTCATCGGCGAACCTCCTCGATGCCGGGACCGGGTCAGGGGCCGCGGCCGTGCCCGCGGCCAGCGGAACCGGGCTTGGGTGGGCTGAGTCGCCCCGCGGCGAGGCGCTGGCCTGGGTCATGCTCGACGGCTCAGGGCGGATCACCCGGGCCCGGCTGCGCCCGGCCTCGGTCCGCAACTGGCGCGGGTTCGACGACGCATGCCGGTCGCAGAACGTCTTCACCGATATCCCCATCATCGAGGCCAGCTTCTGGCTGACCGTGGCCGGCATAGCGCGCTGAGACGAGGTGAACACCCAATGCCGATGTGGTTCCTGCGGGGCTTGCGCCGCGGCGTAGTCACTACCCGCTACCCCGCCCGGCCCGACCTGTCGGCCGCCGGCCTGCCGACCCCGCCCGCGTTCCGGGCGCAACAGCCTGGACAGCGGAGCTCGCGGACCGGCTGTGCGAGGTGTGCCCCAGCCGGGCGCTGCGGCGGGAGGACGACGTGCTGATCTTCGACGTGGGCGCCTGCACCGCCTGCGGCCGGTGCCAGGAGACTTGCTCCCGAGGCGATTACCCCCAGCGGTGCAGTTCGAGCTCGCTGCCACCGACCGCAGCCACCTGGTCAAGCGCATCCCGCTGCTCTGGAAGGCACGCCCATGACCCAAGACCGCGCCCCATCCTCTCAGGCGGGGCAGGAAACGGTCCCGGTGCCTGGCCCACCAGCGGGCACGCCTGACGGCGCGGCGGAGCGGGCGGCCGCGGATCAGCTGCGTGACCGGGTCGCCAGCCAGTTCGGCCGAAGCCTGCACATCCGCACCCTCGACACCGGGTCATGCGCAGTGTGCGAGCAGGAGATCCGGCTGCTCGCCGCCCCGCACTACGACCTGCACCGGCTCGGCTTCTTCTTCACCCCCGCCCCACGGCACGCGGACCTGCTCATGGTGACCGGGCCGATGATCCGAGCGTTCGACATCGCCGCCCGCAAGACCTACGAGGCAATGCCCGGCCCGAAGATCGTCATCGCCACGGGCGCGTGCGCCCTCGGCGGTGTCTACCCGGCCGACGCCTTCGTGCACGGATCGGTCGGCGGGATCCTGCCGGTGGACGTGTGGATTCCCGGCTGCCCACCGAGCCCGCTGGCGCTGCTGCACGGCCTGCTGGTGGCCGTGAACCGGCTCGCAGAGAAAGCAGCGGACCTGAATTTCATCACCGGCGCCACGGCCGGGGAGGTGCCCGGGTGAGCTCCCTGACCTGGCTGTATGCCGCAGCCGCCGGGTGGGCCCTTGCTGCTGCGCTGGCGCTTGTCGGGGGCAGAAGCCGCGCCGCCCTCCGGGCATGCTGCACGTTGTCGGCGCTCGGCGGGGCCGCGGCCATGGCAAGCGGGGTCTCCTCGCTGATCTGGGGCAACTCGCGGGTTGCGTCGCTGGGCGGCACCGTGGTCGTGGGAACCCTGCAACTGCAGGCAAGCAGCCTGGCCGGGGTCTTCACGGCACTGCTCGGGCTCGTCGCGGTCGCCATCGCCGCCTATGCTCCCCGCTATCATCAGGCGAGCGCCGGGTCCGCGCTGTACCTTGCCGTCTACAACCTCGCGCTGCTCGCCGCGCTCGCGGTGTTCGCCGCCGCGAACGTGGTCACGTTCCTGGTGGCATGGGAATCGGTGGCGCTGCTGTGCTACCTGCTGATCCTGCGCCACCCCCGGCGCAGGGAGGTCGCCGCCGGGGCATTCTGGTTCCTCGCCCTGTCCGAGGCCGGCTTCGTGCTGATCATCGCCGCCTTTGTCATCCTCGCCACCAAGACGCACTCGATGCAGCTAGACGTGATCGCCGCCCGCGCCCACCTGGTGACCCCGGATGGCGGGACATGCGCGTACCTGCTCGCGCTGACCGGGTTCGGATTCAAGGCGGGCTTGGTTCCCCTTCATGTATGGCTGCCCGAAGCGCACCCAGTGGCCCCCGCCGACGGGTCCGCCTTCCTGTCCGGGCTGGTGGTCAAGCTCGGCGTCTACGGCATCGCGCTGTTCGCATTCCGGTTGCTGCCCCTCCAGCCCGGCCTGGGTGGGGCTGCTCACCATGGCCGCCGGGGCCGTCACCGCCGCCATCGGCATCCTTTACGCCCTGAATGAGCGCGACATCAAGCGGTTCCTCGCGTTCTCCACCATCGAGAACACCGGGATCATCGTCATTGCGTTCGGTGCCGCGATGGTGTTCGGCGCCTACGGCCAGCGAGACGCTGTGGGCGTTCTTGCTGGTGGCCGGGCTCTACCACGTCGCCAACCACGGAACCTACAAGACCCTGCTGTTCCTGGAGGCCGGGGTGGTCGAGCACACAGCGGGCACCAGGGACATGGACCGGCTCGGCGGGCTGATCCACCGCCTGCCGCGCAGCGCAGTCATCACCCTGGTCGGCACGCTCGGCATCGCCGCCCTGCCCCCGCTGAACGGGTTCGTCAGCGAATGGCTCATCTTCCAGGGCCTGTTCCAAGGGTTCCGGACCGGCAGCCACCTGATCGGCATCCTCATCGTTCTCGCCGCCGCCACCCTGGGGCTCACCGGCGGGCTTGCTATCTACGCGTTCGTCCGCGGGTACGGGATCCCGTTCCTCGGCATGCCCCGCACCCGCCGGGCCGCCGCAGCCAGCGAGCACGGCCAGCCGGTCGCCGGGCCCGGCCTGCTCGCAGCCGCCTGCGTGGCCCTGGCTGTCGGCGCGCCACTGGTGCTGCTCGCCTTGTCGCGCGCGGCCCGCACCGTCACCGGCGTGGCACTGCGGCCGGTGCTGCTGCCCGGAAAGCTCACCATTATCCCCGCCCACACCGATTTCTCGGCGTTCTCCCCGACCTACCTCGCCGTATTCCTGACCGCGGTGACCGTGGTCCCGCTGCTCATCTACCTCGCCGGCCGGCCGCGCGCCGACAGCGTCACGGTGCCGGTCTGGGACGGCGGGATGGTCTCGTTCAAGCCCCGGATGCAGTACTCGGCCATGACGTTTTCCGCGCCCACCCGGGTCACCTTCGATGCGCTGTACCGCCCGTCGGTGTCCCTGCACCGGGCCTCTGACGACCCGGCGGGCCGGTCAGGGCCAGTGCACTACGAGACCGAGGTCACCCCCCTCTTCCAGAGGTACTTGTACCAGCCGGTGATCCGAGCGGTGGAATGGCTCGCCGATGCCGTTCGGCCGCTGCAATCCGGGGATGTCAACCTGTATCTCTTCTACGTATTCGTGGTAATACTCCTGGCCTACCTGCTTGGCGCCCTGTGACAGGACCAGGCGCAGCTTGATCAGGCGTTCCGGTGTGGCCAGGTACCGCAGTTCGCCGAGCGTGAACCGCTTGGAGTGATGCGCCCAACTGGTCCTGCTCGTCCACGCTTGAGGGCGTCATCGGCAGGCTCGCACCCGCGGGATCGAGCTGACCCAGGACAGCTCACCCGGGCCCAGGCTGCCGTCACGGTCTCGCCTCCGCGGCGGCCCGAGGAAACCTCGCGCGGAAACGCTCAGGGTTGGCCCTGCGGCTCACGGCGATCACTTTCCCCTGCCAGCGACTCCTGTACCTGCCAGGAGCCGTTAGCTCAGGTGAGCGTTCCGGGCAGCCATGCCCGTGACAGGCCCGTCGTCATTTTTGTGCTTACTGCCGCGGCTGGTCATCGCGTCTGCGGAGCAGAGCGGTTCGGGTGAACCCCGGCGGGTTTCCCGGACGCGGGCGCCTGATCGTAGTGTGGGTACTGGCGATGGGGCTCGCCGACGACACCGTCCGAGATGGCTGATAGCTCCTGTTGAGTTCCCTCACGGACAGGAGCAGATCATGGCGATGGGTCGAGTAGAACGGAACCCAGGTCCTCCAGCGAGCACCGGTGCTGAGCCTCCGCAGGTGAACCAGGAGGAAACGGTTACCGCTATGCCGCCGGACTCGGGGTCGGCGGACCCGGCGCGCCTGTTCGTCAGCCTCCTGTCTGAGCAGGCGAATGCTGCCCGGCCCGGCCAGGACACGGCAGGCCGCGCGTTTCGTCCGACCTCAATCTCGACCAGATCGTCGCGTCGGTCGCCGGGGACCGGGGAGAACGCGAGCTGATAACCGGCGTGCTCTACCGGCAGGTCCGGGACATGAGCACGCTGCGGTACCGGCAGCAGGTGTTCCGGGATCTGGAAGATCCTGGCCTGTTCGACGCGGCCGGACGGTTCGCCGACCGGATGCGCCAGGTGCGCGCTCACCTGGAACAGCTTGAGAAGATGCAGTCCAGTCAGCAGCAGCAGGGCTGGTTCCTCGATGCCGCGGCGATCTACTGCGACGCGGTCCGCTCGCTGGCCGCCGAGCTGGCGGCAGGACCGGTGGCTGCGCGCGGACTGCAGGCATTCATGGCTAGGGAGAAACCACCATTGCTCAGATAAGAAAACCCCGCTGAGCGGGGGTTTTCACGTGGGGTGAGCGATGGTGTCCAGTTTCAGGGCATCCAGGACAGGTGTCTCAAGTCATCGTGGACAGTCCGGCCGGCAGCTGAGACCAGGTGCTGGCGGCGTGTCGCAGAGCATGCAGGACAGCCTGGCCGCAGCCTGCCGGGATGTCGAAAGCCCGGCTTGTCATCACCGCTGTCACCGTTGAGAACCGGCCAGTCAGCGAGGTAGCCCGCACCTGCGGGGTGGCACGGTCGTGGGTCTACGCGCTGCTGGCCCGCTACCGCGCCGAAGGGGAAACAGCGTTCGAGCCGCGGTCACGGCGGCCCAAGACCTCACCCACCGCGATCCCCGAGGCCACTGCGGAGCTGATCATCAGCCTGCGCAAGGAACTGGCCGGGCAGGGGCTGGACGCCGGGCCGCAGACGATCGCCTGGCACCTGGAGCACCACCACCAGCTGCGGGTCTCACCGGCCACCATCAGCCGGTACCTGACCCGGGCCGGATTAGTCACCCCCGAGCCGAAGAAACGGCCGAGATCGTCGTACATCCGGTTCGTGGCCGACCTGCCCAACGAACGCTGGCAATCCGATTTCATCCACTGGCACCTGGCCGGCGGCACCGAAGCGGAGATCATCTCCTGGCTCGATGACCACTGCCGGTACGCGCTGCCGGTGACCGCCTGCCCGGTCACCACCGGCCAGGTCACCCTAGCCACCTTCCGCGCCACCACCAGGGCCTACGGCGTCCCAGCCTCCACACTGACCGACAACGGCATGGTGTACACCACCCGGCTGTCCGGCGGGCGCGGCGGCCGCAACGGCCTGGAGAACGAATTGCGCCGCCTGGGCATCACCCAGAAAAACGGCCGGCCCAGCCACCCCCTGAACCGGCAAATCGGTTTCCCTGGGGGGCGCGACACACCGCGTTACGGGGGTATTTGCCTGCATAGTGGGACACGTGCCATAACCGTGTCCCATGACAGGAGAGGAGCCCGGGCTCCGGGCAGAACTGCGTGATGATGGCCGCTGGCGTCTGGCCGGGGCGGTCGACGGCGAGCTGATCAACGGCTATCTGGGTTACCTGGCCGACCGCGGGTTCTCGGCGCAGACGGTGCGGGCCTACGCGTTCGACCTGCTGGCGTTCGCCCGCTGGCTGGCCGCCGAGGGCATCACCGCCGGGGAGGTCACCACGGATGTGATGCTGCGGTTCCTGACCTGGTGCCGGACGGCGCCGCTGCCGGGCCGCCCGGGCGGGAACGTGTACTCGATCCGCGATGGCCGCAACGCCGGTTACGCGCGGGCCACCATCAACCGGCGGCTGGCCGCGGTCGCGGGCCTGTTCGGCTACTGGGGGATGCGGGACCCGGCCGCGCCGAACCCGCTGCCGCGCGGCGCGGCGGCCCGGCGGGCGGCCGCCGGTGAGCGCGGCGGGCTGCTGGCCCACCTGGGCAAGCCAAGGCGGCGGTCACAGCTGCGGGTCCGCGAGCCGCGGCAGCTGCCGCGGGGGCTGGACCGGGCCGAGACCACGGGCCTGCTGGCCAGTTTCCGCACCGACCGGGACCGGGCGATCGCCGGGCTGATGCTGTTCTCGGGCCTGCGCTCGGCCGAGGTGCTCGGCCTGGCCGTCGCCGACGTGGACATCCCGCGCGGCTGGGCCCGGGTGATGGGCAAGGGCGGTAAGGAACGCCGGGTGCCGCTGGACCCGGACGTGGCCGGGCTGATCCAGGCCTACCTGCTCGCCGGGCGCCCCGAGACAACGAGCCGGGCGCTGTTCGTGGTGGCGAAGGGCCCGCACCGCGGGCAGCCGCTGACCCCGGCCGGGCTGCGCACGGTCTTCCGCTACCACCGGGGCAAGGCCGGGGTGCCGGCCGGGCACCCGCACGCGCTGCGGCACTCCTTCGGCACCGCCCTGGCCGAGGCCGGGGTGGACCTGGCCGTGCTGCAGGCGCTGATGGGTCATGACCACGTGGACTCCTCCGCCGCCTACATCCACCTCGCCCCGGCGCACGTCCGCGCCGCCTACGATGCCGCCCGCCAGCGCCAGCGCGCCCAGTAACCCGGGCCGCCGCCTGGTGCCGAGCGACCTGCTCGGCGGCTACCAGGCGGCGCTGGCCGCCCGCGGCGCCGGCAACAAGCCGTTCCTGTCCGCGGCCCGGTCCTTCCTGGCCCGCTGGCCAGACCCGCAGGCCTGGGCCGCCGAGCCGCTGCCGGTGCGGCTGTCGGCCAGCCCGTCGGCGCGGCCGTTCCTGAACTACCTGATGCTGTCCGGGCAGCTGCACCCGGGCTATGACTACCTGCTGGCACGCAAGCTGCCCGCCGTGCTGCGCGAAGCCCCGGACGGCCCGCTGGGTGAGGACCGGGTCCGGTTCCTGGCAGCCGCAGCCGAGCTGGGCTGGCGGCCGCGGGTCGCCGCCGGGTTATGCAGCTAGATCGCGATGCGGCTGCTCATCCAGGCCGGCCCGCCGCTGACCGCGCTCACCGACGCCGGCGTCGCCGCCTTCGACACGGCGATCACCGCCCGGGAACAAGCATGCGGCAGGCCGCTGAAGCACTACCGCGACGCGCTTTACACCTCCCGCACCGTCATCTACCACTTGGGCGCCCCGGTGCGCCCGGTCACCAGGAAGAACACCGGGCACCTGCGCTGGCCCTGGGCCCGCCACTTCGACGGCGCCGCACCGGGAATGGGCGGTCGCTGACAGCCTACCTGGAATGCGCCTCAGGCACCCGGGTCAGGACCACCGTGCTGGGAATGGCCGGACGGCTCGGCCACTTCGCCCGGTTCCTGGCAGGCTGCGACCCGGCACTGGATTCGCTGGCCGGGCTGGACCGGCAACGGCACATCGAGCCCTACCTGGCCGCTGTCGCAGCCGCGCGCAACCCGCGCACCGGCACGGTGCTGTCGGCCTCCGAGCGGCGCAGCCGGGTCCTGACCGTCGGGCGGATGATCGATGACATCATCGAGTGGGGCTGGCAGGAAGCCCCGGCCCGGCGGCTGATCTTCGCCCGCGACGTTCCCCGGCTGCCCCGGGCGCTGCCCCGCTACCTGCCCGCCGACGCCGACCGGGCCCTGGCCGCCGCGCTGCGCTCCTCACCCAGCCGGCTGCCCGCCGCCGCGCTGCTGCTCCTGCGGGCCACCGGGATGCGCATCGGGGAGCTGCTCGACATCGAACTCGACTGCGTGCACGAGGTGCCCGGCGCCGGCGCCTGGCTGAAGGTCCCCCTCGGCAAGCTGGACACCGAACGGATGGTCCCCATCGACGACGAGATCCTCGCCCTGGTCAACGAGATCACCGAGCACCGCTCACCCGGGCGCCCGCTGCCACACCCCCGCACCGGCAAGCCCGCCGACTTCCTGCTCACCCACCAAGGCCGCCGGGTCTCCGCAGACACCCTGCGCGGCGAGCTGCACCGGGCCGCCGCCAGGGCCGGGATCCCCGCCGCCACGCCGCACCAGCTCAGGCACACATATGCCACCGCCCTGGTCAACTCGGGCTGCTCGCTGCAGGCGCTGATGGCGCTGCTCGGCCACGTCTCCGCGGAGATGAGCCTGCGCTACGGCCGGCTGTTCGACACCACCGTCCGTGCAGAATACGAACGAGCGCTGGACCTGGCCAAGGCCCAGCTCGCCCCGGTGCTGCCCGGCGGGCGAACCCAGCTGCCCCTCGCCGCCATCACCAGCGGGAACTGGCGGGACACGCCGCTGATCAAATCACGCCTGGCCGGCGGCTACTGCCTGCGCACCGCCGCCCAGGGCCCGTGCGCCTACGCCAACATCTGCGAGCACTGCCCGAACTTCCGCTCCGACGCCGGCTTCCTGCCCGTGCTGCAGCTGCAGCGGGCCGACGCCGAAACGCTCGCCGCCGACGCCGCCGCCCGCGGCTGGGGCGACGAGGCCGCCCGCCACCGCCGCCTCATCGAACGGCTCGACCTGCTCATCAGCCAGGCCAATGCCGGCTGACCCCGGCCAGCTGACCCGGGTCGAGGCCGCCTGCGCCGAGCTGGCCGCCGCCGGGCAGCCCGTCACGTTCAGGGAAGTAGCCGCTCTCGCGCAGATCAGCCGGACCACGCTTTACCGTCGGGCCGACCTGCGCGCCGTCGTCGAGGAGCACCGCGCTGACGGCCGGGATGCCAGCACCCTGACCGGCCTCGCCGTCCAGATCGACCAGTTGCGCCGCAGCCTCGAAGCCGTCGCCGCCAAGGTCCGCCGCCACGAAGAACAGCTCCGCCGCCTCGAACGCGCCCGCCGCCAGCCCGGCAAGTAAGCCCGCGGGACCCTAGGTTATCCACAAGATGATCTTCGATTAGCCGGTTAACCCCAGACCCAGGGCAAAGTCGAACGGTTCCAGCAGACCCTGCAGAAATGGCTGCGCGCCCAGACCCCCGCCACCACCCTCCCCGAACTCCAGGCCCAGCTGGACACCTTCACCAGCTACTACAACACCCAGCGGCCCCACCGCTCGCTAGCCCACCGCAGCCCGCCCGCCACCGCATATGCCGCCCGGCCCAAAGCCACCCCCGGCAACCGCGACACCGACACCCACGACCGCGTCCGCGCCGACCGCATCGACGACTCCGGCGTCCTCACCCTCCGCCACGCCGGCAAGCTCTACCACATCGGCATCGGACGAACCCACACCCGAACCCGCGTCCTCATGCTCGTGCACGACCTCAACATCCGCGTCATCAACGCCGCCACCGGCGAACTCCTCCGCGAACTCACCCTCGACCCAACCAGGAACTACCAGCCCGCCGGCAGACCACCCGGCCCCGCCCGCGGAACACCCCGCAAACGCAGAAACCCCGAACCCTAATTGCGGGTTCGAGGTGTCCTCGATGTCTTGCGACATCACACTCGCGAATTCACGCTCTCGCAGGATCCGCATGGTCGCGGCGGCAGCCGCCGCGCTCAGCATCCCGTCGCTGACGGTCCCGGCGCAGGCGTCAGTCCGGGGCATACGGCACGGCTGCAGCCTGCGTGCCGGGCTGGCGATCGCCCAGCCGGTCACCGGCTCGGCCGGCTGGCTCAACCAGGACTGCAAGGTCACAGACGTCTCACTGACCGTCCGTCTTTACCGCGACGGCAAGCAGGTCGCGAAGAAGACCGTCCCCGACCCCTCGGCAAACAGTGCAAGCGTGTCGGTGACTGCTAAGTGCGTGGCCGGCGATAGCTACCAGGCCAAGGCGACGATGACCGCTGCCCAGGGGACACTACGGAGCCACACCTCTCCGGTTACGGCCACCTCTTGCTGATCGATGGCCCGCCCGACCGCTCATCGCTGGTCCCGGCCGGCGCGTGCGCTGCGCGTCCCGGCACGCCCGGGCGGGCGTTTGCCATAGGCCTGCCATAGCCGCACAGAAAGGGCCGTGCGGAATCGGATCCCGGCTGACCGGCATCCGCGGCCAGAGTGCGTCAGCTGACCGCGCAGGCCGAGCACCACCGCGCCGTCGCCGAGCTCCGCGCCCGTCACGCCACGAGCCTCCACGAAACCCGGGGCGCCTCACCGGCAAGCCCGCATCGACGTGCTGCTGCAAGAAACGATCGCAGCGCTCGCCGGCCTGCTCGCCGGCGCCCGGGCAGTCCAGCAAACCCGGATCTGAACCAGGCAGTCCCACAGGCCGCCCAACCCCGCAGCCCGCCGGGCACAGCCGACGCAGCGTCATCACCCAAACTGCCAACACGTCCATGTCGAACGCTGCCAGCCCGTGCCCATCAGTCGTCGAATCACAACTGGGGATCGGATCGAGGCAGGCAGGCAGAACTGGGGATCGGATCACAACTGTCGATGGGGGATCGAGGCCGGGAGAGGCAGAGGCAGGCCGGCAGAGACCGGCTAGCCGCGCAGCCGCACTGAGGGCCTCGTCTGTCATGGCGTTTCGTTTATCCGACGCTGACCGACCGACACCGGAGCAGGGAGCACGAGGCGGCGCACCGGGATTTGAGGGCCGCCGGGGGTAGGTCAGCTTGCAGCGAGGACTGCTACCGGTACATCGGAGCTGCTGAAGGTGCCGTTGCCGAGTTCGCCGTAGCCGCCGTACCCCCAGCAGTCCACGTGGCTGGTCAACAGGAGGGTGCAGTAGCCGTCGGAGCTGCCGGTCAGGGTGGCGGTGTTGGTGATCTTGCGTACGGCGACCGGCACGTCGGAGCTCGTGAAGGTGCCGTTGCCGAGCTGGCCGTTGCCGTTGTTCCCCCAGCAGTCGAGGTGCTCGGTCGATAGCAGGGTGCAGAAGCCGTTAGATGCTCCGCTGAGAGTGGTGGCCGTGGTGATGTTCTTGACCGACACCGGCACGGAGAAGGTCGTGGTGGTGCCGTTGCCGAGCTCGCCGTAGCCGTTGTACCCCCAGCACTTCACCTGGCCCGTCGAGAGCACGGCGCAGGAGCTTTGGCCGTTGCTGTCGTTGGCGATCGCCTTGGCTTTGCTGATACCGACAGGTGATACTGGCACGTCGGAGCTCGTCGTGGTCCCGTTGCCGAGCTGGCCGTTGCCGTTGTATCCCCAGCACTTCTCCTGGCCCGTCAACAGCAGGGCGCAGGAACTCCCGCCGTTGCTGTCGCTGGTGACCGCCTTGGCATCGCTGATACCAGCGACCGCGACCGGCACGTCGGAGCCTGTGGTGGTCCTGTTGCCGAGCTCGCCGTCGCTGCCGTACCCCCAGCAGTCCACGTAGCTGGTCAACAGCAGCGCGCAGTAGCCGTAGTAGCCGGTGACCAGCGCGGCGGCGTTCGTGATCTTGCGCACGGCGACCGGCACATCGGAGCTTGTGCTGGTCCCGTTGCCGAGCTCGCCGTAGGCGTTGTACCCCCAGCAGTCCAGGTGCTTGGTCAACAGCAGGGCGCAGAAGCCGTAACGTCCGCCGACGACTGCGGTGGCCGTGGTGATGTTCTTGACCGACACCGGTATCTCGGAGGTCGTGGTGGTCCCGTTGCCGAGCTCGCCGTCGTCGTTATACCCCCAGCACTTCAGGTGGCCTGTCGACAGCACGGCGCAGAAGCTATTGCCGTCAACATCGCTGGCGACCGCCTTGGCATCGCTGATACCCAAGACCGGGACCGGCACATCGGAGTCCGTCGCGGTCCCGTTGCCGAGCTGACCGGAGCCGTTGGCCCCCCAGCAATCCACCTTGCCGGTAGACAGCAGACCGCAGTAACTCGAGCTGCCGCTATTGCTGGCCACCGATACCACGTTGGCGAGCGTGCCAGCATCCACGCTGGGCCTGCTGCTGGCCCCGGCAGGACCAGCCAGGCCGCAGACGCCCACCACCCCCGCTAGAAGGATAAGGATCGACCGCGCAAGCCGGATCGTTCCACGCTTTCGAGCTGCCCCCATCACTGGCCCCCCCTCGGTGCCCTGCCCGATAGTTCCGGACATGGCCGGGATTGTCAATGATGGAGCGGCGCGGTGCTCAGGCGGTCGGTGAAGTCCACCCTGAGGGTGATCTGGATGGTTTGCGACACGCTCGCACGGCCAGGAGACAGCGCCATCATCCGCGACCGGCCCCCGCGATCCCAAACCCGAGGGCGCGGCACCGGTGTGCGCCACCGGCCCGGTCGCGTTTGCCGTCGAGGGCGAGGTCATCCCGCCGATCACCGGCGGGCTCCATTGCGGCGCTTGCCCCGAAGCGATGAAATTCGCAGGCGAGCGTGGCGGACAGCGGTACCAGCGGCGAATCCTTGCGTTGAGACTCAGCGATCAGGTAGAGCGTGCCGCATCTGTGTGATCATGGCGGAGAACCTGCCGCCGTTGTCCGGCGGTCGGGGATCCGGGGCGGCCATGTGGGGGCGGGCGCGGGCTCGGGTTGGTGCACGGTGATTCCTGCGTTGGTGAGGTCTAGCGTCCACGCGATCTGGCTGCGTGCTTCCCAGGCCGTGAACGCCGCGCGGATGCGCGCGTCCGATTGCCATGGGTACATGTTCTGGACCGTCTGCAGCCAGGCCCTTGCCCGTCCGGCTTCGACCTGGACCTGGGCCCGGCTAGTCGTAACGTCAGTCACTGGTGTCTCCTCCGTCTCTGGAGTTACACCGTTGAGATTACAGTCCCGGGGATGGTGCTCAGCGGTTCGCAGTTATCGGGCACGTTCCGGGTGACCACCGTGGTCTGCAGGGTGACCTTTCCGCCGAGTTCGAAGACGCCGCCTCCGGCCGAGGCAGTGTTCGCGGTCACCAGGCTGCCATGCAGGGTCAGGTCACCCTGGCTGGCCAGGCCGCCACCGGCTGCGGTGGAGTTGTGGGAGATCGTGGTGCCCTTGATGGTGGCCGTCGGCTTCGGCCCGTTGGCCACCGCACCGCCCGCCTCGGCGGCCGAGTTGTCCATCAGCACGCTGCCCTTGACGGTCAGCACGCCAGAACCCTAATGAGGGCCCGGCGTTGACGTTGGCGATGCCGCCGCCCAGGCCCATGTTGCCGTTGGTGTCGCTGGACGCGGTGTTGCCGTTGATCCGGCTGCCGCTGATGGTCATCGCGATCTGGTATTCGCGTGTGAGTTCGCCGAGGACTTGCTTGCGGCGGATCGGGTGCTCGGCGAGGTTGGTCTGCGGTGGCCGGGTGGGAGCTTGAGCCGGTGCGAGCTGGCCGGGGGAACGGTGCGGCCTGGGTTGGTTGTGGTGCAGCAAGTACTCGGTTAGCACCCGGCGCAGATGGTGCTCATGGAGGATCAGCAGCCGGCCGGAGAGTTCCCGGCGCGGGGTGCCGTTGATCCGTTCGCAGATCCCGTTCGCTCTCGGCCGCTGCGGCGGGCTGGCGAGAAGTTCTTGTTCTTCATATCCCTTGAGCGTGATCTCGGGTATGAAGAGCCACAGACGCCCAGGCAGCGTCGCCCTTGGTCGGCAGGCCGGCCCGCCCCCCTTTGTACCGGGCCGGCCTGCCGAGTCTAGGAGGGAAATTCCCTGCATTCTGGGCGAGTGGCCTTGCTCCAGCCGGTGAACTCTGCGCCGGCCTGTTCCGCCGGCGGGTGCGCCTGGATTGTGTTCCCGTCCGCCGAGCACGAGTTGCCAGCAGCCGCATGGTCGCTCATCGCGTCGGAAAGCAGCTTGGCGGCCAGGGGCGGCGAGTTTGGCCAGCACGCCCCTCGCGGACATGATGCCTAGGTTGTTTCCCGCGGGCGGTGACGCTGTTCCGCGGGTAGCTTGCGGTTCCGTTTTCACGGGAGTCCCGCGCTGCTGGCAGAAGTTGTCTCCCGCGGCGGCGCGCGTGCCGCACCGGGTACAGAAGTTCGAAGCCCGCTCGGGACCGTGAGAATCCGCTCGGGCCGGCCAAGGCGGTGACCGGCCCGGTGCCGTCGCCGTGAGTCCTCTCTTCAGGCCCTGTCGTCTCGGCAGGTCCGGGTGCCTCGCCCGGCCCGGGTACGCCGGACCGCGCCGGGCGCGGCGGAGCCTGCTGGTCCTGGGAGGAAGCCTTGCGCTGCTTGAGGATGAACAGCACCACGCCGGTTATGAGGCTAGCCAGCGCCAGCCAGCCGCAGGCGATGTGCAGGTAGGACTGATGGACCAGGCACCCGCCCGAGTTGAGTACCGCGCCAGGGTCACTGCACGAGGGGAGGTTGACATCCGTCACTCCCCGCAAAATCGTGAACAGGATCGTAGCGGTGGCTGCCTTCGTGATGGTCGGCGCTCTCGTAAACTTGATCTTCATTGCGGTCGCCTTTCGCCGGGGCGGGACGGGCCGCCTAGATGACCTATGCCAAGGGATGAGCTGCGGGGATGAGACGAGGGCGTCCACGATCATTGTGTGACGAACGACGTAGACACCCTCGCGACCGCACTCTATGTGAGAATCGATGACCTGCTGAAGCAGTACCCGGACCTGGCGCCGCGGCGGCCGGCGATCGGCCTGCAGCCCCGGCTGAGTGACGCGGAACTGGTGACCCTGGCGGTCATGCAGGCCCTGCTGGGATACGCCTCCGAGTCGCGCTGGATACGCCACGCCCAGGCTCACCTGGGGCACCTCTTCCGGTACCTGCCTGGCCAGCCCGGCTATAACCGGCGCCTGCGCGCCGCCGCCGGGCTGATCGCCACCTTGATCCGAATACTCGCGGCCGATACCAGCCTGTGGGCCGATGACGTGTGGGTGGCCGATTCCACCCCGGTGGAATGCGGCCGGTCCCGGGACACGGCCAGGCGCTCTGACCTGGCCGGATGGGCCGAGTACGGGTACTGCGCCTCCCATTCACGCTACTTCTGGGGCCTGCGCCTGCATCTGCTGTGCACCCTGCACGGGCTGCCCGTGGGGTTCGCGCTCACCGGCGCCAAGGCCGACGAGCGCCAGGTGCTGCTGGACATCCTGGCCGACCCGGTCCTGACCGCCGGCCGGGACGGCCAGATCATCATCGCGGACAAGAACTACTACGGGCACGACTTCGAAGCCGCGCTGGCCGATGGCCGCATCTGCCTGCTCCGCCCAGCCCGCAAGGGCGAGCCGGAACGGGCGGGCGCCCGGTTCTTCAAGCCGCTGCGCCAGGTCATCGAATCCATCAACGACACGTTCAAAGGCCAGCTCGACCTCGAACGCCACGGCGGCCACACCCCAGCGGGCGTCATGGTCAGAGTCCTGCAGCGCATCCTCGCCCTGACCGCCGCGATCTGGCACAACGACCGCGCCGGCCAGCCCGTCAAGCGCTCACTCGTGGCGTATGACCACTGAACCCTTCGCATAGGTCATCTAGGCAGCGGAGCAGTAGACCCAGCGTGAGCCCGGCCGGAGCCCGGCGGCAGGGGCCGGGCGGCCCCATTGAGCGCGCCGGGTGTGGGCCGGACGGCCCCCTTGGCCGCCCGCAGGCTGGTCACGCCGGGCCGGGCAGGGCCAGCACTCAGGCGGAAGGGGCATCCGATTCGATGTCGGCCTGCCGGGCGTAGCGGGACCAGGTCCGTGCAGCGGGCCGGCATCGACCCGGCCGCCCTCTCTACCCTGAAGGTCGGCCCTCCTGGCCCGCCGTGACCAGCCTCCGGGCGGTGAATGGGCCGTCTCGAGCCGGAGCGACCCGCCACGCGGGTGGTGACCTCCTACGTCTACGGCTTCCAGTTCTCCCGCGGGCTGCTCCGGCCCGACCCGGCCACCGGGCTGCTGCCCGTGATCCGGCACCGGTGCGACGAGGCGAGCTGCCCACCGCCCCTCGCACTGGGTAACCGGGTCGACGGCCGATGAGTGGCGGACTTCACCGCGCGCGGCAAGGTGCCGGGATCTCCGCTGACAGACCGCAGGGGCGCGGCCGAGCGCGCGATCGCGATCCGGGGCGCGATCCTCGCCGGCCTGGACCGAGATGACAGCCCGGCGCGGATCGAGGAGGCGATCTGGTCGGCCAGCGCCGCCGGCGTGCCCGGCGGCCAAGCGCGCCTGTTCGACTGGCCCGCCGCCGCGCGAAGAAAACCACCTGACCGACGGGCCGCCTCGCCGCATCCGGCTGCGCGGACCGCCAGCCCGCGCACACCCCTCCCGGCCACTCACCGCACGCCTCACGCTCGCCCTCGACACGCTCTCCCCGCGTGTCCTCTCACCCCCGCCTGTCACTGTTGATCACGCAGCGCCACGACCATCACACCCATGCACTACAAGTGATCTTGGAAAAGACCAAGATCAAAACCGAGTCGAGACCAAGATCGAACCAGCGCCCGAGGGGAGGTGCCCGATGGGCGTCAGGGTCACCATCGCGCCCGGCTATGACGCCGCCTACCCGTGGCAGATCATCGGCGCCGCCGAGGGTGGCAAGTCATCGGCTGGTTACTACATGGCACCGGGCGAGGGGGGCGGGGAGCCGCCCGGCCGCTGGTGGGGAAAGGGCGCCGCCGCACTCGGCCTGGAGCCGGGCTCGCTGGTGGAACGCCAGGCCTATGACCTGCTGGTTGACCAGCGGGTTGACCCGCGGGACGGGGTCGGCAGACTCGGCCGGTCGCCGCAGAAGGGCATCGAGCGGGCCAACGACGTCTACGAGAAGCTGCTGGCCGCCGAGCCGGAAGCGACCCAGGGACGGCGGCGGGCCCTTCGCGCCGAGGCGCAGAAGGCCGCGCGGCAGGGACCGCTGTACTTCGACCTCACGGTCAGCTTGTCGAAAAGCATCTCGGTCTTCTACGCGTCCCTGGGCGAGAACCTGCGCCAAGCCAAGCTGGCCGGCGACCAGGAAGGCGCGGAGTACTGGGCCGGGCTGATCGCCGAGGTGGACGAGATGATCCACGCGGCCAACCAGGCCGGGCTGGAGTACTTCGAGCAGGAAGCCGGGTACGTCCGCACCGGGTATCACGGCGGCCGGGTCGACGGCCACGAGACAGGCCAGTGGCACGAGGCCGAGCTGGCCTTCGCCAGCTTCCTCCAGCACACCAGCCGAGCTGATGACGTCCAGTTGCACGTCCACAACGTGATCCCGCACACTGCGAAGACCGGCAAGGACGGTAAATGGCGGGCACCGGACTCCTACGCCTACAACCCCGTGCACAACGGGGTAGCGCCGATCGTGGCGCTGCACCTCGAATCCGCGCTCACCGCGCGGTTCGGGGTGGAGTGGGTGCCGCGCGCAGACGGTTACGGGCATGAGGCTGCCGGCGTCCCGCAAGAGGTGATGGACTGCCTGAGCACTCGCCGTGCGTCCATCAGCGCGCAAGTGCGCGCCCGGGCGGCCGCGTTCGAGCGCGCTGAGGGGCGCGCGCCCACGCAGCGCGAGCTAGCGAAGATCGCGCAGCTGGTCACGCTCGACCTGCGCGCCGGCAAGGCCGAGGGCGCGCTGCATCTGGACGCGCTGCACGAGACGTGGGCCGACAAGGTGCGCCGCGAAGTCGGCGCCGAGTTGCGCAACATCGCGCCTGGAACCTGGGGCCAGGCAAGCGGCCCGGGGACGCACGCGCCGGGCGGCAGCCCGGGGCCCGCGCCGGAAGCCCTCACCCGGGCGGCGCAGAAAGCGCTGGTCTCCGTCCAGGCGCACAAGTCCGCGTGGACCCGCTATGACCTGCTCAAGCACCTGGGCTGGATGCTGCCCGCCGATGCCCGGCGCTTGGCTCCCGGCGATGCCGTGCGCCTGCTGCACAAGCTGGCCGATGACACGCTGGCCAGCCGCTACGGTGATGTGCGCTGCCTCGACGCGCCGGACGCGGTGCGCCTGCCCGCGTCGCTCACGCGCGCAGACGGGCGCAGCGTCTACCAGCGTCACACCGGCACGCTGTACGCGACGCAGGTGCAGCTGACCGCTGAGGAGCGGATGGTCACGCGCGCGCGGCGCGCGCTTGCGCCTTTCGCATCGCGCGAGCGCATCGCGCAACTGCTCGGCGCGGACGCAGCCACCCTCGACGCGCAACTGCTGCTGCGCGCCGAAGCGGGCAGCGAGACCACGACTACCACCGGGCTACGGCTCGACCAGGCCGCGGCTCTGTACCAGGCGTTCACCGACGGGCGGCTGGCCACCGCAGTGACCGGGCCCGCCGGATCCGGCAAGACTTACACCCTGGTCGCTGCCGGGCTGGCCGCCAAGAAGGCCGGAACCCCCGAAGTGTGGGGCGTCACATGTGCCCAGGGGGCCCGCAACGTCCTGGCCGAGGCCGCCGGCCGGGACGGGCTGTCGATCCGCGCCTACAACTCGGCGAAGCTGTTCGCCGGCCTGGATGCGAAGGGCGCGCACCAGCTACACATCGCCGCCGGGTCGTTGATCATCATCGACGAGGCGTCCATGATGCCGGTCGGTCACCTGGCCCGGATCATCGGCCTGGCTGACGACCTGGAGTGCAAGGTGCTGGTCGCCGGGGACCAGGAGCAGCTCGCGGCCGTCGAGGGCGGCGGCGGGATGCGCCTGCTCGCCCGGGAGAACGGCTACATCCAGCTGGCCGAGCCGGTCCGGTTCGAGCACGAGTGGGAGCGGTCGGCCAGCCTGCGGCTGCGCGCCGGGGACGCCTCGGTGCTCGGCGAGTACGACGCGCGCGGCCGGATCCGCGGCGGCGACCCGGAACAGGTCATGGACGACGCGGTCCGCGCTGCAGTGGCCGAGCGGCTCGCCGGGCAGGACGTCCTCCTGGTCGCCGCCGACCGGGAACGCTGCCGCGAACTGGCCCGCCGGGTCCGCGACGACCTGATCCACCTCGGCCTGGTCGAGGACGGCCCGGCCGTACGGCTCGCCGAGGGCGCCGAGGCCAGCCGCGGCGATCTTGTCATCGCCCGGACAAATGACCATCGCCACGGCATCGCCAACGGCGACGTTCTCCTCATCGAGCAGGTCGGCGACGACACCGTGACCCTGCGCAAAGCGATGGACCGCGACGCCGCCACCGGAACGATGAAACTAGACGAACGTCACATCACGTACGGTCGATCCGACTTTGCTGCCTACGACCTCGGCTACTGCATCACCGGCCACTCCAGCATGGGCCGCACCGTCACCGCAGGCATCCCGGTGATCACCGGCAACGAGGACCGGCAATGGCTGTACACCGCCATGTCCCGCGGGGCCGCCCGCAACTACGTCTACGTCATGTCCCAGACGCCGCGGAAAGCCGACCCGACGCCGGGGGCGGCACCGGCACCCGAACTGGCGCGGTATGACCGGCAGCAGCGGCTGCGCGACGGCCTGCCAGCAGAGACCCGCATCTGGCTCGACGTGCCATTCGCTGAAAAGGACGAAGCCGCCCAGGCAGGCGCCCGGTGGGATTACGAGGCAAAGCGCTGGTACGCGCCCGAAGTCCGGATGAAGACTCTCACCCGGTGGGATCTCGCCGCGCATCGGCGTGACCCGGCCGCGGTGCTGGCTGACGTCCTGCGCCGCGACGGCGCGGAAAAGTCCGCCTCCGAGATATGGCGGCAGAACCTCAGCAACGCCGACCACCTAGCCGTACTGAACGCCATCTGGCAAGGCGAGATCGCCGGGCCACGCACCGACCGCTACCAGCAAATCCTGCGGGAGACCCTGCCGCCGGAATACTCGGCGTCGGCGGGATCCTCACCTCAGGCGACATGGCTGTGGCGCACGCTGCGCAGCGCCGAGGCCGCCGGCCTAGACGTCCGCCAGGTGGTCAAGGACGCTATACATTCCCGGCCGCTGGCCGGGTCCCGCGACGTCGCCAGCGTGGTGGACGCCCGGATCCGCGAGCAGGCCGGTTCACTAATCCCTCGCGCCCAAAACACCTGGGCAGAGCAGATACCCGACCTCGCCGACCCGAAGACGCAAGACAAGTTCCGCCGACTGGCGACGGTGATGGACGAGCGCACTGAGCGCCTCGGCAAGTTCACCGCCGAGCAGCGGCCCGAATGGGCCATCCAGGCGCTCGGCGAAGTCCCGCCGGACCCTCACCAGCACGCAGAATGGGAACGCCGCGCCTCACGGGTGGCCGCCTACCGGGAAATGTACGGGTACGACCACCCAACCGACCCGATCGGGCCAGAACCATCGTGTGACAGCCCGGAAAAGCGCGCCGCCTGGCACGCCGGCATGCAAGCACTCGGCGCGGTCGACGGCCCCGACGTCCGCGGCATGCCCGACGGCTCGCTGTGGCTCATGCGGGACACCTACGAGACCGAGACCGCTCTCGCGCCCAAGTACGTCACCGACGAGTTGCGGCAAGTCCGCCTCGGCGCCCAGGATGCACAGCTCGCGTCGGCGCGCGCCGACGCGGAAGCAGAAATTGCGGGCCAGCGCGGAGACGACAACCTCGCCGGCCTGCACCGTACGCACGCTCGATCTGCCCGCGCCCTGCAGGCCTTCTACGAGCACCGGCTCCCCGAGCTGGAACAGCAAGACGCCCAATACCAGGCATGGGACCACGTCACCGAAGGACCCCGGAGGATTGCGGTCGCAGCTGACGCTGAGCTACACCGCCGCCACCCGCACCTGACGATCGCACCCCTGAAGTCAGCCGAACCGGATCCCGTCACTGAACAGGAACACGAGCAGTTGATCAGCCCACCAGACGAGGCCCTCGCCCGCCCGGCCGAACCCCCGGAATGGGTCACCAGGCTCGCCGCCGCACGCGACGCGCTACAGGAAAAACTCGACGAGCGCAAAGCGGTCCGAGTTCCCGCCGACGACCACGAGATGCAAGACGAAGGCGAGGCGTGGCCGACGTTGCGACCTCACGAACGCGACGCCATCTTGCAACCACCGCTCCCGGAAATCCCTGCCTCGCCACGCGTGGTCGAGAGGGCGCGTGAGCGAGACGCCGGGCGCGAAGCGGGCGAATAGGGCGATCCTGGCGCATCATTAGATGTAAGCGGCATGGAAGGACTCACCGCGATGAGCGCGGAAACCGCCACCTACGTCACGTCGTGCGCCTGCCCCGAGGACAAGGACAAGGTCGTAGACGTCGAGAACGTCATCTTCAGCCAGCGGTGTGCCCGCTGCGGCGGTATCCTCAGCACCGAGGCTGCCTCGATCTACCAAACTCTCATGCTCCTGGAAGCGATGAGAACCGACCTGCGCCGCCTACTCGGCACCATCGACCCGCCCGGCAAGGCAACGATCGCCCCGTGCTCTGCTTGCCTCGAGCAAGGCTGCGCCCAGTGCGACTTTACCGGCCAGCGCGTCTACCGCAGCTGCGTGCAATGCGCCGAGCCGATCATCACCTGCCTGGACCACAAAGCCGTGATCCCGCCCGGCCGAGGGCTCGGCTGCCCACCGCAGCATGTGCTGGTTTGCCTCAAATGCCGGTGGGTGTGGACCGCGGACGACCCGCGATGGATTGCGCAGCGCGTGCCGTAGCCGCGGGCTTCCGGCGAACTTGACACACACTGAGCACGCCATCCAGGCGGGCTTGGCGGCCACTGCCGAGAATCCAAGGCGTGATGATGAATCAGGCCACGCTAGCTACGCTGACCGCCGGACTGCCCAGACGATTCGCCCGGCCGTCTTCCCGCACCTGATCTTGACGGCCCAGAGTCGATGGCACGCAGCGGGAACTGGCCTCTGGGAAACGTATCGCCGGCCCCAAACGAGCACGAGCAGGCGGCTTCGGAGGCGTGCCGCTGGTGACATCGTAGAGTTGCAAGGCGCCTACGAGGACCAGGCGGGAGTAGCCGGATTGACCCGGTGGCCCCCGTCTTGCCGACAGGCGCTTGGTTACCGGCGGTGACAGCTCCGCGGTCGCGCGACACGCGATATCCGCCTGATTGAAGAATCCATGTAGGCGTTGCGGTTTGGTCGTAGCGTCGAGAGGCCCCGCGGAGCTCGCTCAATATCCGCCTGCCGGCCGGTGACGGTCTGGCTTACGAACGACGTGCCAGCTCCGCGGGGTCTCGCCGTGGCTGGCTCGAAAGAGGCGCGAGCGGTCAGAAATGAAATCAGGCATGCCGCCACGGTCCCTATCCCGACGATGGCCAGGAGCCGTTGATGGCAGCAGTGATGATCGGCATCGACCCGCACAAGGCCTCGCATACCGCGGTGGCGATCGATGAAAAGGAGGCGCCGCTGGGCGAGGTGCGGGTGCGCGCCTCAGCGGCCCAGGCCGGGCGGCTGGTGGCGTGGGCAACGTCCTGGCCGGAACGGACCTGGGCGGTCGAGGGCGCCGGGGGCCTGGGCTACCTGCTCGCCCAGCAGCTGGTGGCCGCGGGCGAGCGGGTGCTCGATGTGCAGCCCAAGCTGGGCGTCCGGGTCCGGCTGCTGGCGACCGGGGCGACGAGCAAGAACGACCCCACCGACGCCCGGTCGGTGGCCATCGCGGCGCTGCGCTCGGCGGCCCCGCGGCAGGTGGCAGCCGAGAACCACGCGGCAGTGCTCAAGGTATGGTCCAACCGCCACCGCGACCTGGGCCGGACCCGCACCCAGGTCGCCTGCCGGCTGCACGCCGTGCTCTGCGAGCTGATCCCTGGCGGCATCGCCAAGGAGATAGTCGCAGCTCAGGCAGCTCATGTCCTGGAAGCGATCAAGCCGTCCGGGGCTGTTGCCGTGGCCCGCTGCGAGCTCGCCGCGGAGTTCCCCGATGACCTGCGCCGCATCGACGCCCAGCTGCGCGACACCAAGAAGAGACTGACCGCGGCGGTCCAGGCATCGGGCACCACCGTCACCGAGGTCTTCGGCGTCGGCCCGAGACTGGGGGTCGCTGAGTGATTGGGGTTGGTCGGCGGCCGGCGCACAAATAGCCGCCGTTATCTCAAGCCTGGATTTGGGTGTCTTCGCTGTAGTCGCCGCGGGTTCTGGGCTTCGGCGGGGACACGTTATCTGTAGCGGTGTCTTCGCTGTAGCTGGTGTGCCCGGCGCGGGTGTCGGTGGGCTGTGCCCATCCTTCGGCCTGGGTTTCAGGCTCACATGAGCGCCTCCACCGAAGTGTGTGCTCGCCGAGGCCCGGCATGCCAGACTCTAGAGGCATGGGGATGAGACCCAGGGAGCGCTCCTACACCGTCAAGGGTTCGGAAGTCCGGTCCGGGATGACGATTTTGCGCTTAGCTGATGCGCATCTGATCCGCTCCCTAGCGGAGGAGCCCGCGGGCAGCACGGCGTACTTCGGCCTAGACGATTTCGGCCACCTTGGCGGCTACCCGCTGTTGTTAGAGGGTGAGCGGACCTGCTCGGGGGTCGCGGGTGGGTGGGAGCTGCGGTGACGACACCGGAAGAGCCGGATAAGGCCACCTGGGTCCTTTACATGCTCCGGAACAATTCGGTTCTCCGCCCCGACTGGTTCGGGCCGTCGGAGGACACCTTGTCGCGCCTTCAGCAGATGGACCTGATCCGCGAGGCTCGGGGCCGGTACCGCATTAGCCGTGTCGGCAGGCGATGGCTCAGAAGCCAGCATGAGCAGAAACGTCGAAAGTGCATGCTCTGTCACCGTGTGTTCAGTAATCTCGAAGACTTCGCCTTACATTACGATGCGATGCCCACGCGCTACTACGGTCTCGAATGTGACCTCGGGCGCCGAGAAAGAGAGCGGAAGGAAAGGGAGGCCGGATATCCTGGGCTCATCGATGCATTCCGGGACCATCCCAGGCCTGCTCCGCCGCCTCGCATAGTTTGGGACCAGAGCCTCGACCCGTATGCGAGCCACCCCCCTCATTGCCAATGCCCGGTTCACGTCGATCCGCACGCCATCCGCCGTCTTAAGGATGACGGCCGCTTGCCCTAAACCGAGATAGGTGCTTTGCCCCCCGCTGTCGCTGACGGCCAACGCCGTCTGGCGGCCCGTGAACTGTAAGGGTTTGCTGGTAATCACCGGAACGGGTGTTCCGCGCTTTCCGCTACGGATAGCTACAGCCTGCATTTCACAGGTCTTCGCTTACGGACAAGCGCGCAATCCGTACGCTCTGGGCGCTGGCCGGGGCCTCCTGAGCTGGCGGACGGCGACCGGGAGATCAGTCAGTTCAAGATCGTGCCCGAGCGGGTGGCCCGGGCAGGCCGGAGCGGAGCATGGTGCTGACCGGCCTATGGTCGATATGCGCTGCCGACAACGCCCTTCTAAGTCCTTGCCAGCCCAGCACCCGGAGAGTAAGCGCAGCCCTTTGGCAGCGCGCCAGCATCGCCCAATCTGGAAGTCGATACGACAGCCGCAGCAGCCTCCGCCAGCGACATCCTGCGAGCTCATCGGCTGGTCAGCTACCCGTCATGCAGCCCGCACCCGAACGGACAATCTGCGCGCACTAGGCTCTTGTCTTCTACTGCTTCAGTAGCAATTCCTATTCGGCGTTCGGCGCAATTGCGATCAGCGATTGCCTACGCTGTGTTACAGCGAACGACCGACCGTTTGCCATTCTGCTGGCGCTGCGATCGATGGTGAGCGCTGTGCTGTTCTGTTTGGCATATTCCATTGAAGCTTGATGGCCGCGATGATCGCGACTCGACTGCGTTATTTCGTTATCGGGGCAAGCCGATTAGGAACTGGTGCCCCGGGAGGCCGGGCTGGATGACGAGTCGATCGAATCGCTGCTCCGGATCACGCTGCGAGCGGCGGCTGAGGAGGAGTGTCCGCCTGATGGCCAGCAGTGACCCTGCCGTGATCCAGACCCGCGGGCTGTCGAAGCGCTACCGCAAGGTCACCGCCCTGACCGATTGCACTATCACCGTTCCCGAGGGCCGGATATCCGCGCTGATCGGCCCGAACGGCGCGGGCAAGACAACGCTGCTGCGAGTGCTCGCCGGGCTGGCCCGCCCGAGCGGCGGCGAGGTCGCGGTGCTCGGCAGCACACCGACCCGGCCTTTCTCGCCGGCATCGGCTTCCTGGCCCAGGAGATCCCGCTGTACCGGCGCCTGTCCGCCGCGGATCACATCGCCGCCGGCGCGCACCTGAACTCCCGCTGGGACGCCGCGTCCGCGCGGCATCGCCCGCCGCGGCAGGGCGACTGTGCGCCTCGCCCTTCCTGCACACCCAGCCTGCCGGGCTACGCTGTGTGTTGGGGGCTGGCGGGCCCGGCCTGTTCCAGGCGCGCCCGGCGGAGTTGCGCGCCGACCTTGCTGGCGTCGGTGTGGTGGAGGGCGTCGAGGATGGTGACAGCCTCGTGCCAGGCCGTGCGGGCTGCCTGGGTTTGCCCGGCCGCGTGCTGTGCATCGCCGAGGTGGGTCAGGACGGTTGCCTGGGAGTAGCGGTCGCCGAGTTCCCGGAACAGGCCGAGCGCACGCTGGTAACAGGACGCGGCTGCGCGATGATCGCCGGACTGCTGCTCGGCGTAGCCCAGGTTCTGCCAGCTCTCCGCCTCATATGAACGATGGCCAAGCTGCTGCAGCAGGGCCAGGGCCTGCTGGCAGAAGGTCCGGCTTTGCAGGTGGCGCCCGAGGTGGGCGCAGTACAAGCCGCTCTGGTGGAGAGCTCGTGCGTGCCCGACCTGGTCACCGATCGCGTCGAACAGGTCCCGGGCCTGCTCGGACCAGCCGAGCGCTTCGGCGTAGCGTTCTTCGCACCCGAATACCCAGCCCAAGGTCAGCTGGGCACGGGCCTGCCCGACCCGGTCGCCGAGCCGCTGGTACAGCTCGATGCTGGTCGCCAGATGATCACGGGCCAGGTGGTATGTGGCGTGCTGCGCATAAGCCGCTGCCAGATTGCGGTGGGTGGCGGCCTGTCCGCCGGTGTCGCCGAGGCGTGTTGCGGCGTCCAGAGCACTGTGCTGCATGGTGGTCAGCTCTTGCCAGTGCCCCTTGTTATCCAGATAATCCCGGATCGTCCAGGGGAGCTGCCAGGCGTGCCGGTCGAACCCGGTCTCGGCGGCCAGGGTGGCGGTGGCGAGCAGCACGTGATGTTCGTTCTCGAACCAGGCGAGGGCCTGCCGGTGGTCGGCTGGGTGCTCGCTCGTGACGCCCGGCTGCGGCGGGGGGATGCTGAGCGACTTATGCGCCGGGTTGCGCAGGATGGCGGCGGCATACGCGGTGTGCAGGTAGTGATCCAGCATCCGGGCGGTGGCTGCGCGCAGCGCGGAGTCGCTGTCGAGGGCCCGGGCTTGCTCGGCGGCGTAGGCGTGCAGCAGGTCATGGAAGGCATATCGGCCGGGAGTTTGCTCGGCGCACAGGTGAGCGCCGGTCAGTTCTGCCAGCAGCCGGCGGGCCCGCGCCGGCGCGACCGCGGCCAGGCTGGCGGCAGCCGACGCCGACATGTCGGGGCCGGGGTGGAGGCCCAGCAGCCGGAACATCCGCGCCGCCTCCGGGCTGAGCTGCTCATACGACCAGGAGAACACTGCACGGACGCTGGCCGCCGGCTCGTCGGCATTCAGCGCGTCCAAGGTGGCCAGCGGGCCGCTCACTGCGCGCAACTCGGCAGCCAAGGCCTCAAGCGGGTGCGCAGGCCGGGCGGCGGCCCGGGCGGCGGTAATCGCTAGCGCCAGCGGAAGCCGGGCGCACAGCCCGGCGAGCTCATCCACGGCGTCCGGCTCCGCTGCAACCCGCTCGCGGCCCAGCCGCCCGGCCAGCAGCTCGCGAGCCTCCTGCCCGGTGAGCAGGCCCAGTGCCAGCAGCCGGGCCCCGGCAACAGCGGCCAGCCCGGTGAGCTGGCTACGGCTGGTGATCACCACCAGGCAGCCAGCCGAACCCGGCAACAGCGGCCGCACCTGGGCCGCATCGCGCGCGTTGTCGAGCACCACCAGCACCCGCCTGCTCGCCAGCATGCTGCGGTACATACTGGCCTCGGCGTCAGCATCGGCCGGGACAGACTGCGGCGCGACTCCCAGCGCACCCAGAAACCGGCGCATCACCTGTCCGGAAGGAACTGAGTCTGCGCCCGGACCGAACCCACGCAAGTCCGCGTACAGCTGACCGTCAGGGAATCGCTCGGCGACCCGGTGCGCCCAGTGCAACGCCAGCGCGGTCTTGCCCACCCCGGCCATCCCGCTGATCGCCGAGATCACCACTGTGCCCGGCACCGCGCCGACCGCCTGCTCCAGCAGCGCCGACAGCACGTTCAGCTCGCGCTCGCGCCCCACAAAGTCGCGCCCCACGCCGGGCAACTCGCGCGGCACGATTCGCGCATGGTCGTTGGCCGCGACCACGGCGGGCGCCCCGCTGGTGACCTCAAGCGCGTCCCCGTTCGCCGCGTCCGCGGTGAGGATGCGCTGCTGCAGTTCGCGCAGCTCGGCACCTGGCTCCAGGCCAAGCTCGCTGACAAGGACACGGCGGACCTCGTGGTAGACCGCCAGCGCGTCGGCGCGCCGGCCATCCCCGCTGAGGCCGCGCATGAGCAGCCCGCTCAGCCGCTCACGCAGCGGATGCGCGGCGGCTACCCGCTCAAGCTCCCCCACCACCTCGGCGTAACGGCCCAGCCGCAAAAGCGCGTCGGCCGATATCTCGACCGCCTGCAGCCGCAGCTCGGTGAGCCGCGGAACCTCCCGCGTCGCCAGCGCATCGGAGTCCACGTCCGCGAGCGGCTCGCCGCGCCAGAATCTCCAGCGCCGTACCCGCGTGGCCGGCCGCCGCCTCCCAGCAGCCAGACCGTGCCGCGGTGCGCGCCGATTCCAGCAGCTCCTCGAACCGGGCCAGGTCAAGCTCACCGGGCCCGATGGTGATCAGGTATCCAGGCGGCTGCGCGCGGATGCGGCTCGCCCCGGCCTGGCCCAGCGAACGCCGCAGCCGCATGACGTAGTTCCGGAGCGAGACCGGCGCCGACGGCGGCGGCTCGGGTCCCCACAGCGTCTCGGTCAGATCATCCACCGATACCGGGCGGCCCGCGTTCAGCAGCAGCGCCGCGAGCACCGCTCGCGGCCTGGCCTGGGTCACCGGGACGGTCACGCCTCCGGACCGGACAAGCAGCGGCCCGAGCAGGCAGAACTCCAGCTCCTGCATCGGGTGGACCCCACTTCGCCAGCGGCGCTGCGGCAACAGCAGTGATCATACACACGGGCTACCAACGCGTTACCGGTCAGCTACTGGCGCACGCAATACTGGCGCGCGTGATCATCTCAGGAACCCCGGCGTGCCGCACTGGCCGGGCGCATGCGCGAATGTCGCCGGAGCCCTTAAGGGCGGCGCTTGCCCGTATAAATCAGCCCGACTCCCAGGGATCACCCAGACCGGCCCTGAACCGGGTGTCTGGCCTAGGCCCAGCCACAGCCGGGCCGCGTCGGCCTTCGGCATGCCCAACTAGCAAGCGGGCGGAACCCGGTGGACCAGGGAGGTTCGTTTTTGCCTGAGGGGCTAGCAGGCGCGACGGTGAGCGGGGCCAGCCGAGGCGCTGACTGCGCCCGGCTTGGGCTGCGGGCGGCGCGGCAGCCGCAAGAATCGAGAGGATCGTTTTGTCTGACAGGGAAATTGTAGGCGCGACGGCGCTGGTCACCGGGGCCAGCCGGGGATTTGGCCGGGGCATCGCCACCGCCCTGAGCGGGGCGGGCGCGCAGGTGGTCGGGGTAGCCCGCGACCGCGCCGCGCTGGCAGAACTGGCCGCGGAACTCGCCGGATCGTTTACCGCGGTGTCCGCCGATGCGGCCGACCCCGTGGTCGCCGATCCCTGGACATCTTGATCAACAACGCGAGCGTCGCGCCATATGACGACCTGACCGACCGCTCCGTGCTCGAGCACAGCCTGGCGGTCAACCTGTTCGGCCCCTACGCCGTGACCCAGGCATTCCTGCCGCAGCTGACCCGCTCCGGCGGCGTCATCGTCAACAACACCTCGCTGATGGCGCTGGCCCCGCTGCCGCTTACCCCGTCCTACGCGATCTCCAAGTCGGCCGCGTTCAGCATGACCCAGTCGCTGCGTGCCCTGCTGGCCGGGCGGGGGTGCGGGTGCACGCCGTGCTGACCGGCCCCACCGACACCGACATGACCGCGGGCTTCGAGATCCCCAAGGCTTCCCCGCAATCGGTAGCGCGGGCCATCTTCGACGGCGTGGACAACGGCGAGGAGGATATCTTCCCCGACCCCATGTCGGCGTCGGTGGCTGATGGCTGGCGCGGCGGCCCGGCCAAGGCGATGGAGCGACAGAACGCGGCCTTCGTACCGCCGCATCCCGCCGCGGCGTGAAGGGAGGACCATGACAACGGCGGCACTGACCACGGGGGGTGTGATGGGAAGCGAGCAGCACACCTCCGGCAGCGCGGCCGAACTGGAGGACCGGCTTGCCGTCGAGGCGGTCCGTGAGGAACATGAGCGTCCTCCCGAGCTGGGGCTGTGGCCACTGAGCCGGGCTGACATAGACGCCTTTGGGACAGATGGCCTACTCCCTGCTGGCGTTGAGTTCGCCGTCGGCCCGGGTGGGCCAGCAGACCTGCACTGGCTTGCTGAATTCCGCCGCCCACGTGGCTCAGCGGCATCAACACAGCTCACCGAAACCGCGCACGCAGAAGCCAAGAGAGGAGACCTCCATGGAGCATGAGTCAGCAACCCTTGGTGGGCCGATGGCCGGCGCCGCCAGCGCCCCGGGCCTGCCCGCGGCCGTCGACCGGTCCAGCTTCCAGGCCGAACTGGACAAGCTGCGGGTCCGGGAGAAGGCGCACACCCGCGAAAGCGACGCGATCGCCGCGGCCCGGCGGCGGCTGCCCATGACCGAGGTAGACGCCAGCCTCGCGCTGACCGGGCCCAACGGGCCGCTCACCCTGCTGGAGGCGTTCGAGGGGCGCCGACAGCTGATCGCCTACTACTTCATGTGGTGGAACGGCCACCCCGCGGCCGAGCAGTGCGAAGGCTGCACGTGGGTCACCACCCAGGTCACCGAGCTGTCCTACCTGCATTCCCGCGGCATCACCTACGCGGTTTTCTGCCAGGGACCCTACGGCGAAAGCGGCCGCTACCGCGACTTCATGGGCTGGGACATGCCGTGGTACTCCGCCCAGGACTCCCTCGCCGCGCTCCTGGCCGGGCGGCAAATCGGCTTGTTCCACCTGGTGTGCTACGTGCGCGACGGCGACCGCGTCTTCGAAACCTACTGGACCAAGCGCCGCGGCGCAGAGGCGATGGACTACAGCTACGCGCTGATGGACCTCACCGTGTACGGACGCCAGGAGGCGTGGGAGGATTCGCCGCCCGGCTGGCCACAGCAGTGCACCAACACGCGGACCGACGGCGGCTCGCCCGCCTGGCCACCAGTGCCCGTGTGGCCGGGCGGACGCCCCATCGCCCATTGGCCGCGACTGGCAGCCGGGCGCTCTGACGACCTCGGCACCGGTCATGACGGCCGTTAGGACGGTCACGGCCGCGCTGACGGCGACGCTTGGGCTGGCCGCCGCGTGCTGGGTGGTCGCGGCCTGGCAGATGACCGGGATGGACATGGGGGTGGCGACCCGGCTGGGCTCGTTCGCGTTCTTCGCCGCGGTGTGGGTGGCGATGATGGCGGCGATGATGCTGCCGGGCGCGGCCCCGGCCGTGGCCCGAGCCGCCCGCGCCGGCGGTGTACGCGCGGTGCCGCTGTTCACCGGGTCGTACCTGGCGGTCTGGGCCCTGGCGGGTGCGGTGGTGTTTGCGGCCTACCGGCCTCACGGGACGGCCGCGGCCGGCATGGTGACGATGGCCGCCGGGGCTTGTGAGTTCACACCGCTCAAGCGGCACTTCCGCCACCGCTGCCGCGAGAGCGCCGGGTCGGGTTTGGGGTTCGGGCTGTGCTGCGTGGGCTCCAGCGCCGGGCTGATGGCGATGCTGGTGGTGCTGGGCGTGATGAGCGTGACCTGGATGGCCGTGATCGCCGTCCCGGTGACCGCCCAGAAGCTCCTGCCGCCCAGGGCCGCCCTCGATGTGCCGCTCGCCCTCGCGATCGTCGCATTGGGCGTTGTGATCATCGTGGACCCCTCGCTGGTGCCCGGGCTGACGCCGCCGATGTGAGGTCCACCTTGGCGGCTGCGCCCATCCCGGACTATGCGGGAAACAGAAAGGAGACAGCACCATGACCAGTCACCGGATCGGAACGCGTCAGGAGTGGCTCGCGGCCAGCGCCGAGCTGCTGGCGCGGGAGAAACAGCTCACCCGGATGGGCGATGAGCTCGCCCGGCAGCGGCGGGAGCTGCCCTGGGTGCCGGTCGACAAGCAGTACCCGCTGCAGACCGCAGAGGGGGCCAGGACGCTGGCGGAGCTGTTGACGGCCGCTCGCAGCTGGTGGTCTACCACTTCATGTTCGGCCCCGGCTACACCGCCGGGTGCCCGGCCTCTTCGTCGACCGCTGACGGCTTCAACGGCATCCTGGCCCACCTGCAGGCCCGCGGCGTGACGATGATCTGCGTCTCGCGCGCCCCGCTGGATAAGCTGCTGGCCTACCGGGCGCGCATGGGCTGGAGCTTCACCTGGGCCACCAGTCACGACAGCGACTTCAACGTCGACTTCGGCGTCTCGGCCGGGGAGGCGGTGACGGGCAGCCCTGCCGCGCGGCGGCCCGAATCGTTCGAGCTCGCGCTGTTGAAGCTGCTGCAAGACCAGCCGTCCGTGCGTGAGAACCTGCCGCTCGTCACGGCGCAGGACGCGAGCGCGACCGGGACCGACCTGGAGGGTTATTTCTCCGAGGGACACGGCCTCAGCACGTTCGCCCGCGAGGGCGGCACTGTCTACCACTGCTACTCCAGCTACGCCCGCGGCACCGAGTTCCTGATGGGCTACTACGGGATCCTTGACCGCGCGCCCAAGGGCCGCGACGAAGGCGATCAGCCCATGAGCTGGCTGCGCCGCCGCGACGAATACCCCACCCAGTGACACGTGCCGGAGGCGATCATGGCGAACTCGGCTGCGGACGAATCCAGCGAGTACAACACCCAGATCATCAAGGAGTTCCGGGCGAACGGCGGACGCGTTGGCGGGATGTGGACGGGCACCACACTGATCCTCATCCACCACTTCGGCGCCCGGTCCGGGGTCAAGCGGGTCACCCCGGTGGCCTGTTCCCCTCAGCCAGGCGGACGGTTCGCGATCTGGGCCGCCAACGGCGGATCGCCCACCCACCCGAACTGGTACTACAACCTCACAGATCGGTGAGCAACGGTCGCGGGCCTCCATTGCCGCGCGGCGCCGACTCCCCGCTCCGTGCCATGACAGGCGCCAGGACGGCCACGACGGCAGCCGCACCAACCAGCGTCAAGCCAGGAAGGGAAGCAAACCATGACCGATCACAGGACCGGAACACGCGAAGAGTCGCTGGCGGCCCGGCTGAACCTGGCCGGCCAGCGCGTCGTCGTGGTCGGCGGCACCAGCGGGATGGGCGCGGCGACGGTCCGAGCGGCACGAGACCTGGGCGCCAATGTCGTCTCTGCAGGCCGGCGTTCTGTGTCCGAGCGCAAGCCCGCCGACGGGGTGCGCGAGGTGGTCGTCGACACCACCGACGAACAGTCCGTGCGTGCCCTCTTCGAGTCGGCCGGCGAACTGGATCATCTGCTCGTCACCGCATCGCCCGGACAGTCCGGCAGGCTCCTGGACCAGGACCTCGCGCAGGCGCGGAGCTTCATGGATGGCAAGTTCTTCGGAAGCTGGACGTGTGCCCGCTATGCCGCCCCTCGCTTCCGATCTCGCGGGTCCATCACTTTCGTCACCGGCGGTTCTGTGGTCCGCCCTCGCGCCGGCGCGTCGATGATCACGGCGGCATTTGCTGCCGTCGAAGGGTTGACGCGTGCGCTCGCCGTCGAGCTCGGACCGCTCCGGGTGAACGCGATTCGGCCCTCCTATACAGACACCGAGTTTTGGAGCTTCCTCTCCGATCAGGAGCGGGAGGACTTTCGGCGGCGCGTCGCGGAGACAGCGCCGGTCCGGCGCGCGGGCGCGCCGGAGGATGTTGCCCTGGGCGCGATCTTCCTCATGACCAATCCACAGGTGACCGGGACGATCCTCGAGATCACCGGGGGAGACACCCTCGTCAACAACGTGGACTGATGCTCAGCCCAACCAGGAGGCAGCGATGAGCGCACGATCCCCGGACCTGCCCGGCACGGCTGAGGCGGTGCCGGGCAGGCGCGATGCCCTGACCGCCAGTCCGCCCCCGGCCGGGCCCGCGGCCAATAGTCCCGCCGGCGGGAGGCTGCCGCTGTCGGCGACCGAGCGGACCCGGCATCGCAGGTACCGGCACCTGGGGCGGGCCGACCGGGAGTCCCTGTATGCGGTGCTCGACGCCGGGCTGGTCGCCCACCTCGGAGTGATCACCGGCGGGTGGCCGATGGTGGTCCCCACCATGTACGGGTTCACCGCGGACACCTTGTACCTGCACGGTTCGGTCGCCAGCCAGAGCCTGAACACCGCCGGCACCCCGGTGTGCGTCACCTCACTCTCACCGACGGGCTGGTGCTGGCCCGGTCGGTGTTCGAGCACACCATCAACTACCGCAGCGCCATGATCTACGGGCAGCCCCGGCAGGTCACCGACCCCGCTGAACGGCTCGCTGGGCTGCGAACCATCGCCGAGCACGTCGCGCCCGGCCAGTGGGACTACGCCCGCCGGCCCAGCCGCAAGGAACTCGCCGCCGTGCGGCTGCTGGCGCTGCCGCTGGAGGAGGCCTCGGTGAAGATCCGCACCGGGCCGCCCAGCGACGGCGACAGCCCGGATGCCGCGCTGGGACTGTGGGCCGGGGAACTGCCGCTGGCCACCACCTGGCAGCAACCCTTCCCCGATCCGGCCCTGCCGCCCGGCATCGCCGTCCCTGCCCACATCCGCTCCCGCGCCGGTACCCGGGCCGGCCAGAGCACCAACAGCACACCAGAATCGTGACTTTGGGACAGGAGTCCCCTCATCCAGGCCCACCAGCACGGTTGATCCGCCGGCGACCGGCCGTAGGGCCGGCTCACTCCGCCTCCAAAATATGGCCCGGCACACCCGCCCGGCACCTGTGACCACGGGACAAGGAGAACCAGGCAATGACCAGTCACAAGATTGTGACACGGGAACAGTGGGCAGCTGCCCGCGAGGAGCTGCTCGCCCGCGAGAAGGAGCACACCCGGCTGGGCGACGAGCTCGCGCGGCAGCGGCGCGAGCTGCCCTGGGCCCGGGTGGAGAAGGAATACCGCTTCGACACCGACGACGGCACGCGCACGCTGGCGGAAGTGTTCGATGGCCGCGGCCAGCTGCTCGTCTACCACTTCATGTTCGGCCCGAGCTATGCGGCCGGCTGTCCGACCTGCTCCTCGATCGCCGACAGCGTCAACGCCGTCCTCCCGCACCTGAACGCCCGCGACGTGACCATGCTGTTCGTCTCACAAGCCCCGCTGGAGACGTTGCAGGCGTTCAAGCGGCGGATGGGCTGGAGCTTCCCCTGGGTGTCGTCGGCCAACAGTGAATTCAACACCGACCTCGGCTTCTCCAGCAGCCAGGAGCAGACGCGCGAGTGGGCCGCGCCGATGCTTGACCAGCTGCCGCCGATCGCCGCCCGCAACGCCAGGGAAACCGGCACCGACATCGTCGGGTACCTGACCGAGAACTTCGGTTTCAGCGTCTTCGTCCTGGACGACGCGGCCGTCTACCAGACCTACTCGGCCGGGTCCCGCGGGGTCGAGTTCCTGATGGGCTACTACCCGATCCTCGACCGGGCACCCAACGGCCGCGACGAGGGCGACGGGTTCCAGCTGTGGATCCGCCGCCACGACGAATACCACAACCAGTGACACCTGGCGGAGCAGATCATGACCAACCCGGCTGCCGGCGAGGGCAGCGACTACAACACCCAGATCATTAACGAGTTCCGGGCAAACGGCGGACGCGTCGGCGGGCCCTGGGCGGGCACCACGCTGATCCTCATCCACCACATCGGCGCCAGGTCCCGGGCCGAGCGCGTCACGCCGCTGGGCTGCTTCTCCCAGCCAGGCGGCCGTTTCGTGATCGTCGCCTCCAGCGGCGGATCACCCAGCCACCCGAACTGGTACTACAACCTCAAGGCCCACCCGAAGATCACCGTCGAGGTGGGTGCCCAGAGGTTTACTGTCCTGGCAGGCGAGCTGGCCGGCGCCGCCCGCGCCGAGCTGTGGCCGAAGCTGGTCGCGGAGTACCCCACTGTTGGCGAACACCAGGCCAAGACCACGCGGCAGTTTCCGGTGTTCCTGCTGACCCGCCAGGACTGAGCCGCGGCAACAGCCGCCCGCTTCACGGCGCCGCGGTGCCTGCATCAGCGGCAGCTGGCAACGCCATTAAGGAGGAACCGACGTGGGAAAGATCATCATTAGCGAGAACGTCTCCCTCGACGGCGTCGTCCAGGACCCGGCCGGTGACGAGGGCTTCCGGCACGGCGGCTGGGTCGGCCGTATTGGCGACCGGGGCCGCGACGAGGCGGCCAGGGTCGCGCTGGAGGAGGCGCTGGGCACCGAGGCCATGCTGCTGGGCCGGCGCAGCTATGAGTTCCTCGCCGCGCGGTGGCCATCGCGGACCGGCGAGTTCGCGGACCGGATGAACAGCAAGGCCAAGTACGTCGTGTCCTCGACCCTGCACGATCCCGCCTGGACCAACACGACTGTGCTGAGGGGCGAGGTAGTGGACGAGGTGTCGGCGCTGAAGCAGCAGCTAGCTGGGGACATCGTCGTCGCCGGCAGCTTCCAGCTCGTGCACACGCTGCTGGAGCACGACCTGGTCGATGAGCTGCGGCTGATGATCTACCCGGTCGTGCTCGGGGCCGGCGCGCGCCTGTTCGGCGAGACCAGCGACAAGAAACCCCTGCGCCTTATCGGCAACACGACCGTCGCGGGCGACCTGGCCTACCTCACCTACCAGCCGGCCGGGAGATGAAGCCTCCGATCAAGGATTGGCATCACTCTCATCCTCGCAACTCCAGGGCAGGAGACACCGCAATGGCCGTACGCACTGACCAGATGACGACCTTTACCTACACGACCTACATCCACGCCGGGCCCGAACAGATCTGGCGGGGCCTCACCGACGCGGCCATGACCAAGCGCTACTGGCGGCACCAGAAGGCCGGCCCGAAGACCTTCCATTCGGACTGGACGAAGGGCTCGACCTGGGACTTGGAACACAAAGATGTCGGGCTCGTCGTGGCCGACCGCGAACAGGTGATCCTCGAGTCCGACCCCTACCGCCGGCTGTCCTACACCTGGCACTCGTTCACACCCGGGTGGGCCGCCGAGGTCGGCATGGACGAAGCAACCGCTGAGGCCTGGCGGGCCGAGCCACGCTCGAAGGTCACTTTCGACATGCAGGACGTCGGGCGGGGCATGGTCAAGCTGACCGTCACCCACGACGGCTTTACACCCGGCAGCCGCGTCCTGCAGGCCATCTCGGAGGGCTGGCCCGCCGTGCTGTCGAGCCTGAAGACCCTCCTTGAAACCGGGACGCCCCTGCCTGCCACGTAGGCTGCGCCCCGCGAACGCGGGGCCGTCAAAGTCAGGCAAGAACGACCCAGTGCGCCAGAACAGATAATCTGCGCGTTCGCCGGTACCTCTGCCAGCGTTTCCGTTAAAGCGCCGAATCGGCGATAGGGCCTGCGGACCAACCGCCTTGTCTCACCCTGCGTGATCACCCTTCGGCTTGCGCGAGGCGCACACTGCCGCCGTTCTGCTCGGCTTCACCGATCTTGTTGGGGCCTGCGCATGCGATCCAGATCGGGTCATTCTGCGCCGGCTCGACTGTATAGCGGCCCGACGTGAAGCCGGTTGGCGGCAAGGGCCCGGACGGCGCCGAGGGCTCGCGAAGGTGCAAGCGCGGGTATCCTGTACGGGGACCGGCGAGGCTGCGCAGACAGGAACGGCGCAGAGATCGTCATACGGTGGATCGCGGGCGCGCGTAACCGGATGCGCGTTTGGTCCGGTCGGGGCGGGGGGCCCGTATGGACGGTGACCGGGCGTACCCGTGCCCGGCGCGGGTGTTCGCCGGCCGCTTGGCCGAGCTGGCCGCGCTGGGTGACGGGCTGGCTGCGGCGCGCGCGGGTGAGCCGCAAGTCGTGCTGATCCAGGGAGAGGCGGGGATCGGCAAATCGTCGCTCATCTCGGAGTTTCTCGGCGGCCACCGGGGCGTGCCGGCGGTTACCGTTGGCGGCGAGGAGACTGAGGCGTTCCTGCCGTACGGCTTGGTGCAGCAGCTGGCGGCCGGGACCGCCGCGGTTTCGGCCGGCGTGCTGGCCGGCCTGGATCTGCTCTCGCAGGGCCCGCGCGCGGACGCGGATCCGCTATCTGGTTCTGGCTGAACATCCCGCTGGCGCTGTTGTTCGTCGGCTGCTGGGCGGGGATCCCACTGTGGTTCACGCTCACCCGCTGGAACGCCGAAACCAGCGCCAGGCACGCCGGGATCGCGGCACAAGCCGCCCCCGCGCCGGTCCTCGCCCCGCCGGACCCGGCGGTCGCGCACGAGACCAGCAGCCCGGCCTACGCGGGAACTGCCGCTCTGCTGGGCCGCTAACCAGCCGGCCTGAAGCGCCACCAGCGCGGGCCGCGGCGCCTTCCGGCGGCCAGGATGGGATCTGGCTCGACGACCGCACCCGGGTTCCCCGGCCCCCTGGCCCGGCTGTACGGTACCGCGACGCGCCTTGGCATCACCGTGCTCGACGGCGCCCCAAGGGCCAGCCGGCGGCCGGATGCGCACACCGCCGCAGGATCAGGGTCCGGCTTTGCCTCATTCAGCGGCCTGGCTGCCTTGAGGGCGGCATCCCCGTAAGCCTTGATCGCCTTCAAGTTGCTGCCGCCTTGCCCAGAGCGGTGCTGGCCGACCGGAAGTCATGGCAAGCTCCGGCGGCAGGTGGCGCGCTACCGGGAAGGTTGATCGGCCATCAGGGCTCCACCTTCCACGGCTGGCCGGCGCAGGCATTCACCGCGTCATTGAGCTGCTTGTTCGCCTGCGCGATGTCCTGCTTCAGCAGATGAACCTTCAGGGTGAAGATGTCGCCGCCCTGGACGGCAGTGACGATTGCCAGGTTCGCAGCCGCCAGGTTCACGCCGACCTCATTCGCCAGGTTGTGCCCCTTCGGGATGGCCTGGGCTGAAGTGTTATCGGAACCGGCCAGCTCGCTTTCCCAGTTCGCCGCGCTCTGTAGCACATCGCCCACCGTGCCCGCATTGCCGATCCGGTAGAACACCTTCCGCGCGGTCCCGCATTCCGCGTGCGCTGCCGCCTGCTCCGCTGGGGATTCCTGTGGCGTCCGGGTGTGCGCCGGTGAAGCGTGCGCGGTGGGTGTCGGGTGAGCGGAACCGCATCCTGCCAGGATTACCCCGGCGGCGAAAACGACGCTTATGGTTTCAATAACTTTCCGCATTTGTTTTATCCCGTTCCTATAGTTAGGTCCAATTCGGTCAGCGTGGATTTACACTCAATTTCTCGGGGAGCAGGTATATCTCCGCCACCAGACCACGCACGTGGGGCACCATGTCAGCCGCCGGCCGCACCTGGGGCAGTCCTCACCGTGCTCGTAGAAGCATCCTCGGGCGTACGTGAGCTAGAGGCCTGACTATGGGTGCTGCCGCCGCATCCGGCGAGCAGCACTAGGCCACCGGAACCACGGCAATGGTGATCCTCTTGCTCCAGCCCTTCGCTAGGGGTAAAGCTCTGAAGTGCATGTCTTATGAAGGCCGCCCAGTCGAAAAAGACATGGACATCTTGATTCGCATCATGGGTCAGCCTTCCTTCGTCCAGGTGCAGCCGCCGCTGATCTGGAATGCGTAGGCCCCGGACACATCAACGGTCTCGGGACCGGTGAAGTTGTTATTGTCGAGGATGTTGCTGGTGTCTGTGCTCCCGAGGGTTGCGTAGTAGCACTGGCTCCCGCCGGATGTGTGATAGGTGCCCGCAGGGATGTCCTTGCCGGCCACGTACACGCCATCCGAGCTGATCGTGGACGCCTGCACGATGCCCTGCTCGCTCTGGAGCTTGCGCTGGAGCTTGCGGACGGCCGCCTCGCGGGCGGCGTACTGGGCCTGCGCCTTCGCGTTGGCGACCGCCGCCGCCTGGCTGGCCTGCGTGCGCGCCGTGGCCGCCTGCGATTGATAGAAAGCAGCCTGCCCGTCCGCCTTCGCGAGCTTCTGCTGCACGGTGCGGAGTTGGGCCTGCTGCGCGGCGATCTGCGCATGGTGCGAGTTAAGGGCTGCCCCGAGCACGATGCCGACGGCGAACAGCGCAGCACCCGCTAGGGCGAGGCCAGCCGCAAGCCACGCCGTGCGATTTGGTTGGCGGCTTCTGGGCTGAATAGGAGTTTCAATCATGATGCCCCTTTTTGAGCTCGTTACTAGGCGCTGGATCCGGGTGAATGGCTGGCCAGCCAAGATTCCTGCGGCATGCTCACAATTCCCCTTGCGCTGGTGATCGGGCGCCATGGGATGCGGCACCAGGTTGCGCAGACGGCTCGCGGCCGGGCGGGACGGGTAACAGCCTCCCGTCAGCCGTGAGCTGACGTAATGACGCGGCAGGCAGGCAGAAGGTTGCGCTAGCTAAGAGAACTCTCATGTTCCCCGGCACTTCATGTGGGGCACATCGGATCTGGAAAGTCTCCACCGTGGTAACGCTGAGGTGACCGGCAGGGGGGAACAGCCATGGTCTGCGACTCGCCTGAGCTGCTGCAGCTGGCCGGGCGGCTGCGCGAGCTGCGGGAGCAGCGCTGGCCTGATCTGCGGTTGACGCAGGCCACGCTGGCCCGGGCCCTGGGGCAGAATGAGCCTCTGGCCCCGGCCACGGTATCCACCTGGGAAAGCCAGGTCGCGCCCAAGATGCCGCCGCCCGAGCGGCTGCGGGCCTATGCGCGCTTCTTCGCCACCCGCAGGTCGATCCAGGACGAAGTTCCGCGCTTGCTGCCGGCCGACAGTTTCAGTGATGAGGAACTGGCTGCCTGCAAGGTACTGGAGGAAGAACTCCTGGCACTGCGGGAGAAGGCCGGGAAACCCGGGTTCCGGGCGGAAGCGAGGGTGCGGAGGTCGTGGCACTTTTCCGATCCCGGGCCGGTGACCATCGTGTGCGCGCAGCTTCCCGCGGAGCAAGCCGGCTCGCTGGCCGACCCCGTTCTGCCTGACTTCACCGACCTGCAGTCCTTTGCCGACCTGGACGCCCTGATCGAACTGTACGGTCATCTGCGCGCCGAGAACCCGGCCACGGATGTTTTCTTCCGGGCCTCGACGAGAGTGGTACCGGACGACCTGTCAGGCCATGTGGTCCTGCTCGGCCGGATCGCCTGGAACGAGATAACCGAGATCCTGTCCGAGATGACCATGATGCCGATCCGCCAGGTCAGCGACCCGGCCCTGGATCCCGGGGAGATATTCGTCGTAAGCATCGGCGGGGAAGAACGCAGTTTCCTGCCGAAGTGGCGGGACAGCGCCCGTACCTGTCTCAAGGAGGACATCGGCCTGCTGGCGCGTGCTCCGAACCCGCTGAACTCGAACCGCACTCTCACCATATGCAACGGGGTGCACGGCCGCGGCGTCCTGGGCGCGGCGCGCAGCCTCACCGACGCCCGGCTGCGGAACTCGAACGAGAACTACCTGGCCGAGCACATTAAAGATCCCTCTCAATTTGCCCTTCTGACCCGGGTGCCGGTCATCGAGGGAAGGACGATGACACCGGATTTCAATTCGCCGGGGTGCGTGCTGTACTGCTGGCCGGGGCTCATCCGCGGCGGCCAACCTGCCCTAGTCTAGGCAGGCCCCCAGCAGCCAGCCTTCACTCTTGCGGGGCAGCCTGCTAGAGGTCGTTGGCGAGGGTTGGCAGAACCCGGTGGACGGGCCGCCCTGGCTACGCGGCGGGGACCCGTCCGGGACCTCGACCGCGGGGCTGGGCTCTGGAAGTCCTGCCTGCACGTGCCCGGAGTGGTCCCGGCGGGGCCGTCCGGCGCTGGCTAGGTCACGGTGAAGGTGGCGCTGCTGGTTGCCGTGCCTGCGGGCGTGGTGACGGTGATGTGGCCGGTCGTGGCGCCGCCCGGTACCTTGGTGACGATCTTGGTGGCGGTGTCCGACACGATGGTGGCCGTGGTCTGGTTGAATGTCACCTTGGTGGCGCCGGAGAGGTTCTGGCCGGTGATGGTCACCGTGGTCCCGGCCGCGCCCGAGGCGGGGGTGAAGCTGCTGATTCCCGGGGTCACGGTGGTGGTGATCCGGCCGATCGAGGTGCCGTTGGTGTCGCCGAAGTTGGTGAACCACAGCGCCCCGTCCGAGCCGGCCGCGATCCCCGCCGGGCCGCTGATGCGGCTGCTGGGGTAGCTGGTGACCTTCCCGGCGGTGGTGATCCGGCCGATCGAGGTGCCGCTGGTGTTGCCGTTGTTGGTGAACCACAGCGCCTTGTCCGGGCCGGCCGCGATCCCCGCCGGATTGACGATGCTGGTGCTGGTGCCGGTGTAGTTGCTGACCTTTCCTTTGGTGGTGATCCGCCCGATCGAGCCGGTGCCGTACGGGCCACCGGCGTTGTTGGTGAACCACAGCGCCCCGTCCGGGCCGGCCGCGATCCCGGACCCTCCGCCGGCGCCGGGGTAGCTGCTGACCTTCCCGGTGGTGGTGATCCGGCCGATCGTGTCGTCCCCGGGGTTGGTGAACCACAGCGCCCCGTCCGGCCCGGCCGTGATAGAGGACGGGCCGTCGATGTTGGTGTCGTTGCTGGTGTAGATTTTCACCTTCCCGGCGGTGGTGATCCGCCCGATCGAGCCAGCGCCGTCCGGGCCGCCGAGCAAGTTGGTGAACCACAGCGCCCCGTCCGGGCCCGCCGTGATCCCCTCCGGGACGTCGATGCCGGCGCCGGTGTAGTGGGTGATCTTCCCCGTGGTGGTGATCCGCCCGATCCAGCTGTCGTCGCCGTTACCGACGCCGGAGTTGGCGAACCACAGCGCCCCGTCCGGGCCGGCCGTGATCCCCGCCGGGAAGTAGATGCTGCTGCTGCTGGTGTAGTTGGTGACCTTCCCGAGGGTGGTGATCCGCCCGATCGAGCCGGTGCCGGCCGGGCCGCCGGCCTGGTTGGTGAACCACAGCGCCCCGTCCGGGCCGGCCGCGATCCCGGACGGCGCGCTGATGCCCTTGCCGGTGTAGCTTTTCACCTTGCCGGCCCCCGAGGCAGCCGCGGTCCCGGCCGCCAGGCCGAGGATCAGGATCGGCAAGCCCGCCAGCACCGCGGCTCGCCCGGCCCGACGCCGCAGGACAATCTTCCCGAAGTGCCGCGCCCGGGCGGGGGGTGCGGGGATGCGCAAACACCCGCTTGCGGCGCGCAGCCTGATGCTTCCGCCGTCCTGGTGCTGTTGTGTGCCGGACATGAGGTCCTCCCTGATCTGATTCCTGCTGGCGCCTCCCGGCCAGCGAGCGGGGAAGGCGGCCGTGCCTGGCCCGGCCCGCACCCGTCCCGTGCCGCCAGAACCCCCTTAGCGGCTGCGCTGGTGAACAGCCGGCACGGCGATTACGACACTAGGGCAGGCCAGCCGGGTGGTAAACGTGGAGAACCACACACATTGAGACGATAAGGAAGCCCCGCCCCGCGCTGCACGCCAGGCGGCGGCTCCCGGGGCCCCGCCGAACGGCGGGCCGCCAGGTCCTCGGCCTGCGGGCAGCAAACGCCGCGTCCGGGTAACGATCAAGAAAGCGCGGGTCGGCCGTAACACCCCCGGCCCCGCCGGCGGCGGCTCGCCCCGGGCAGCGACTTCGGGGCAGCCAGCGCGCCGCGGCAACCTGCTCCAGCGCGGTCACGCGCGACCCGAGGTGGCCGGCGAGCTCGTCGCCCGTGTTGGCCGCCCGGCGACCTGATGCTGGAGCCCGTCCAGGTCGGCACGCAATTCCGGGTAGGGGGGTCAGATTGACCCTAGAAGATCAACGACCTCGGTCAGCGTCCAGACGTGATCGGCGACGCCCGCGGCCATCGCCGGGGCGGTCTTCCCCCCCGGCGTGCGCGGAGGGTAGTACAGAACCCTCCCCCAGTAGCCCCGGGCCGGGCGTTTCCCCCCATTCCGGCCGACCCGGGGCCCCCGCAGGGCCGGGCCCACCGGGGGACATGGACCCGGCCCGGGGGTTGGCTTGGCCGGACAGTCACCCGGGCCGGGCCGCGAGTGGCAGCCGCCCGGCTCCAGCCCCGGGGTCTGGAGGGCAAGATCCACGCTACGCGCACTTAGCCGATCAAGCTATGCGCCTCAAGACCCCCGCCAGGTCCAGCGCGGAGAGGAACCCCGCCCGGGGGTCATGGGAGACCACGCTACGCCCGCTAGCAAGATCAACTTGCCCAAACTGACCCGCTACCCAATTCCGCAATCGGGGCGGCGGGGTCTTGGGGATTCATGGATGATTCCATTCGGGTTGCCTCCGGTCTGATCGGTGGTGATCCGGGGCCGCCGCCGCAGCAGCCGCACGGCGGCGGCCCGCTTGCGTGCTAGCCCGGCCCGGCCTCGATTTCGGCCCGCTGGGGCGAGACTTTCACCTCCACGGACGGCCCGGCGTGGTCTGCGCCGACCTGGAGGCGGTGCTGCGCGGGCTCCAGCCGCCGGTGCCATTTCCCGTCCGGGCCGCGCCTGAGGGTCCTGACCGGTAGTGATCGCCAGCCCGGGGCCGGGGAATGCGCTCCTCGCGGCAGCAAGACCAGCCGCGCCCACGGCGGCCTTGCGCCGGTAGTCAGCGGCCTAGCGGCCGGCGACCACCGCATAGGCCGGGCGGCCCGTCTCGCTGCCGGCTTCCGGAACCGGCGGCGCGAACACCGACACGCGGGCGGCCGTGGCCGCGACCTCGGCGCGCCGTGCGCGGAGTCCGGCGTTCCAGCGGGTGAGCGTGAGCCGCAGCGGGATACCCGCCCAGCAGCAGATGAACAACAGCGCGAGCGGGATGTTCAGCCAGAACCACGTCCCCATGATGACCCCTCCCGGCGGCAGGCACAGCCGGGCGCCCCGACGCGGGACACCCACTAGGCAGAGGGGCCAGCAGGGTGCCTGATACCCACCAAAACTGGCCGTCGCCGGCCTGCCTGCGATCGGCGCCGGCCGCAGGTCAGGCTGTGGTTCCCCTGATGGCAAGGAATCGGTCAAAATCCGGCCGGTTCCCGGATGAACCGCCTCCCGGGGCGGTAGCAACGCCGGCAGGAGCCCGGCGCCCCGGCCCCTGGCGGCCTCAGCTGCAGGCCCCCCGGCCGCGAGGCATCCTCCTCCCCGTGGATGCGCGCGCAGTCTATGCGGGTGTGACCGCCGGGCGCCGGGCTCCGCTGGCCGGCTTCCCGGGCAGTTCCCGGATGAACCGGTGCCTAGCAGGTAGTAGCAGGGGCAGGAGCGCGGCGCCGCCGGGCGGCCGCAGCCTGCAGGGCCCTTGCCGCAGCATCCGGCTACGGGGATGCGCGCAGCAGGCTACGCGGGGCGTGGCCGCCCCGGCACCGGGCTCCGCCTCACTCGGCCGGCAGGCCTGCGGGCCATCCGCGACCAGGATGCAGCTGCCGATTCCGGCCGGCGAGGCGGGACAAACTACCGGCCGGATCCGGGCAACGATTCAGGATGCTGTTACTAAGTTGATGCGTACCCGGTGAATAAATGACCGGCCGCCGGGGGAAGCCCCGGCGCAGGAGCCCGGCGCTGCCAGGCGGTCCCAGCCTGTAAGCCGTTCCGTTGCCCGCTGGCATCCGCCCACCAGATGCGCGCAGCAAGCACACGCGTGGCGTGGCTGACCCTGCGCCGGGCTCCCACGTCCAGGGTGAGACCTTGCGACCTCCCTTACCTGCGCCGCAGCCATAGGTCTAGGCAGATGATGACCGCGGCGATGATCAGGATTGTGGTGAGCATCGGCGAGCCGATCCTTACCGCGGGGCCCCCAATATTGCTGGCACATTATGGGCGGTCTGGCGTGCCTGTGGCCAGATGTGCCTGCCGCGGCGGCCCGATCGCCCTGGCCGAGCGGCTTGCGGCCCAGGTGGGCAGTGCCCGGTGTGCCCGGGCGAGGATCGCTCACCGGTCCGGGCATCTCACCTCTTCTGGTGTGCATGAACGGCACGGTAGCCACACTCCGGACATGGCCGGACATTCCTCAGCCGGGTCCCGGCAGGGCTGGGGTCATCCCCAGGTCCAGGTATCAGCGCGGTAGTAGGTGGCGGGACCCCTACCGCCGAACAGGACCGCGGTGCCGGTGGCCGCGTCGTAGGCCATCGCCGCGGCGTCCCGGCCGTGCGGGCTGGCCGCCGGGGCCTGCTGCGTCCAGGTCGTGCCGTCCCAGGTCCAGGTGTCAGCGAGGTGATCGCCGATGGGGTCCACACCGCCGAACAGGACCGCGGTGCCGGTGGCCGCGTCGTAGGCCATCGCCGCCTGATCCCGGGCGGACGGGCTGGCCGCCGGGGCCTGCTGCGTCCAGGTCGTGCCGTCCCAGGTCCAGGTGTCACCGAACAGGCGGAGGCGGCGGTTGCCCCCACCGCCGAACAGGACCATTGCCTAGGTCCGCCAGATCCTGGATGCCGCCGGTCACGAGGCCTCACTTGGGCCGGTTCCCTCCGCTTCGGTGCCGGAGGATCTCTCGCTGACTCTCGAGCGGCTGCAGCATCTGCTACCCGGCAGCTCGAAGATCACCCGGGTCTCGGCTGGCACCCCGGGCGCGGAGTCGTCGCCCGTTCGGTCCGGTGACATCGCAGGCATCCGCCGGACGGGCCGGACGCCGGCTTCGCCGCCGGCGGCGAGGCGCTGGGCGCTCAGCTGAAGTAGAGGCCCTTGTCCAGGTCCTCGATGAGCCCTGGCTGGACCGGCCGCCACCCGAGCAGGTCGCGGGTCAGCTTGCTGGATGCGGCTGGTTGACCGCGAGGATCGCCCCCAGGAAGCCGAAATCCTCGGCCGGGACGGAAGCCTGTACCGCTTCAGAACTCGACACAGGGGCTGTGATCTGCGGTTTGGCCGCACATGGGGGTTGGGGCAGGATCGCTGTTTGTGTCTGTTCGCCTCCTGTATCTGATCATGATCCAGGTCTTTGGCTGGCTGTTACTGCCTGGCCGCAGCCAGGCGTCCAAGGACGTGGAGATCATGGTGCTCCGTCATGAAGTCACGGTCCTACGTCGTCAGGTCGCCCGGCCGAAGCCGGACTGGGCCGACCGGGCGGTCCTGGCGGCGCTCGCCCGGGTGCTGCCAGCGGTCTTTGCGCGCCCATCGGCTCGTCACGCCAGGCACGCTACTGGCCGGGCATCGCCGCCTGATCAAACGCAACTGGACGTATCCGACCCTGCCCGGCCGGCCGGGGACCAGCCAGCAGATCCGCGACCTGGCGCTGCGGCTGGCGCGGGAGAGCCCCGGGCTGGGGATACCGCAGGGTGCGCGGCGAGCTGACCCGGCTCGGTCGCCGTGTCAGCGAGGCGACCGTGCGGCGGATTCTGGCGCGGCCGCCGATGCAGGCCGGCCCCGCGGAATCCGGCCGCCTCGTGGAGGCCGGTCCTGCGTGCTCCGGCGCACGGGCTGCTGGCCTGCGGCTTCTTCCACGTGGACACGGTCTTCCCGAGACGTTTGCACGTGCTGTTCGTGCTGGAGGTGGCGACCCGCCACGTGCACATCCTGGGCGTCACTGCCAACCCGGCCGGCTCGCGGACCGCCCAGCAGGCCCGCAACCTGCTCACGGACCTCGCAGACCGGATCGGATCCTTCCGCTTTTTCATCCGGGACCGCGACGCCACGTTCGCCAGCGCCTTCGACGGCATCTTTCGCTGCCGAGGGCGTGGAAATCGTAAAACCCCCGGCGCGGACGCCACCCGCGAGCTGCCATGCCGAGAGATGGATACACACCGCGCGACCCAGTGCAGCGACCGGATGCTCATCTACGACGAACCGGGGGGGAGACCTGGCCTACGCACTACGGGCGCATGTCCCCGAGATGTCCCCCGAACCGCCATCAACAGCCAACGAACGCCGCCAGCAGCAACCTGTAAACCCGAAGCTAGCGCGGGCTTTGAACCCGCGAGCAACGCACGAGAACACCCTCGTAATGCGTAGATCATCAGCAAGCGGGGCCCGGCGAGCTGGACGGGGGATCACGGTGGTGTAGTCGCTGCCGTTCGTGCCGGGATTCGGCGCCGACGAGGAACTGGCCACTGGCCAGGCGACCGGCCGAAGACATATCACGGTGGGCATCGGTGGCAACGTTCTCCTGGTGAGCATGCGGGATGTCGCGGCGGACGAGGAGCTCAGCATCGACTATGCCCTGTTCCTGGGGATCTTGGCTTCGCCATGGAATGCCGGTGCGGCATCGCGGCCTGCCGGGCCGTGGTGAGGGGGACGGACTGGATGCGCGCCGGCTTGCAGGAGCGCTACCGGGGATGGTTTTCCTGGTGGCTGCAGCGGAAGATCGCAGCGACCCGGGGTGCTGCATGAGGTTATGCGGTCACGTCGGCTCGGTTAGCGGCTCACTGTGAGCCGGTGCCCGGCCGTCGACCTGGAGGCAGTACCCTGCCCCGCGGACAGTCTCGATGGTGGGCTCGCCGAGTTTGCGGCGCAGGTAGCCGACGTACACGTCGACGAGGTTGGTCTGGGGGTCGAAGTTCATGCCCCAGGCCATGGACAATAGCTCTTGCCGGGAGAGGACCTGGCCGGGGTGGTCGGCGAAGGCTTTCAGCAGGTAAAACTCCCGGGCGGACAGGCTTACCGTTCGTCCGCCGGCGGTCACCTTACGGCGCAGCGGGTCGATGCAGATGCCGCCGGCGTGCAGCACGCCGGGGGAGATGGCGGTGCGGGGACGGAGATTGGCCCGTACGCGGGCTAGGAGTTCCTCGAAGGCGAACGGCTTGCCCAGGTGGTCACCCGCGCCGAGATTGAGCCCTTTGACCCGGTCGTCTAGGCGCCCCCTGGCGCTGAGCACGAGGACCGGCACCGTGGATCCCCGCTCGCGCAAGCCTTCGAGGACCTGAAGGCCGTCCAGGTCGGGCAGCCCGAGATCCAAGATCACGAGCGAGATGCCGGGGCGGGCGAGACGGTGGAGCGCATCCTGGCCGGTCTGCACCCACTCGACGGTGTAGCCATGCGCGCGGAGCCCTTTTCCGAGGAACGACGCGACGCGCTGTTCGTCCTCGACGACCAGAAGCCTCACCGCGGGACCCTGATCCAGAACGTGGCACCGTGCCCGGGCCGGTTAACGACGCCGGCCTCTCCGCCGTGGGCTCTGGCGATTCCCCGGACGATGGACAGCCCCAGTCCCGTACCTCCTGGTGCTGATCCGGTGCTGAACGGCTCGAAGGCCACTTGCTCGTCGCCTGCGGGCAGTCCCGCTCCGTCGTCGGCCACCTCGAAACGCCAGCTTGACGGCCCGGCCCGCGCGCGAAGGTACACCGGCCCGTCGCCGTTGGCATGGCCGGCGGTGTTCTGCAGCAGGTTCACCAGGGCCTGGGCCAGCCGCTGGGGATCCGCCAGGAGCGTCGCGTCACCGTGGCCGGACTCTACCCGGGCCCGGTCCCCGAGGATGGCTTGCGCTTTTGCCGCCATGCTGCGCAGGAAACTGCCCAGGGGCAGCGATTCCAGTTTGAGCAAGGCCCGGTCGTCCGCCCGGGCCAGGGTGGTCAGGTCTTCCACCAGCCGGCCCATGAGGGCCAGTTCGTCCACGAGCATGGCCTTGACGGCCCGCACCTCCTGCTCATCGGCTCCCTCTTGCAGCACCTCCAGATGGCCCCGGCAGATCGTGATGGGGGTCCGCAGCTCGTGCGAGACCGCGGACAGGAACCTGTCCTTCATCTCATCCAGCTCGCGCAGCTGCTCGGTCCGGTCTTGTTCCCGCGCCAGGGCCAGCTCGATCTGCTCCAGCCTTCCCACCCCCCACGCGATCCCCTCTCCGACCAGCACGCAGACCGGAATGGTGAGCGCCGCTGAGGCCAGCCCGGCCCCGACGCCGCCGGGCAGCACGAAAAGGGGCAGGATATAGGCGACACGGCCGCAAGACCGATAAGGACGACGCGGTCTCGGTCGGCCTGGCAGCCCTGGATGGCACCGGCGTGCTCCCGTGGCCTGCGACGGCGCGCTGGTGAGCCTGCGGCTGCTGTGCGATCGGCGCGAGGAACTCACCGCGCAGCGCACCCAGGCGGTGTGCCGCCTGCACCGGCTGCTGGCCGAGCTGACTCCCGGCGGGATGCGCCGCGAACTGCCGGCGAACAAGGCCCAGGCGCTGCTCGCCCTCATCCGCCCGGCCGATGACGCAGTCCGCGTCCGGGTGCATATCGCCCGCGACCACCTTGCCGGCATCCGCGCTCTGGACGCGAGGATCAAGTACATCGGCACGCAGATCGCCGCCCTGGTCACCGCGTCCGGTACCGGCCTGACCAGCCTGTCCGGCGTCGGCCCGGTGATCGCCGGGCGGATCTTGGCCGAAGTGGGTGACGTGGCCCGGTTCGCCACCAAGGACACCTTCGCCAGCTACCACGGCACCGCGCCGATCGACGCCTCCTCCGGCGACCAGATCCGCCACCGCCTGTCCCGCGCCGGGAACCGGCGGATCAACCACGCGCTGCACCTGATGGCGGTCACCCAAATCCGCTACCCAACCACCCCCGGCCGCCTGTATTACGAGCAGAAACGCCGCGAGAGCAAGACCCCGAAAGAAGCGCTGCGGTGCCTCAACCGGCGGCTGTCCGACCTGGCCTGCCGCCAGCTGCTCGCCGACCGGCACGGCACAATCGAAGAGCGCGGATCACCTACGACCCCGCGGCCGACGCGGCCTGCATCCACCTCACCGGCCAGCCGCTCGCACCGGGCCGCACCACAATCCAGGCCAGCATGCCATCCGGCACCGGCGGGTTCGTCGCGCTGGACTGGAAAGACGGCCGGCTCGCCGGCATCGAAATCCTCGACGCCAGCACCCGGCTCCACCATGACCTCCTCGAACAAGCCGAGATCCTCGGCTGATCCGGGGCCCGGCCCGCACGCCCGCCCGCGCCGCACCGCCCAGCACCGGACGCCAGCCGATGGTTGACATCCCCGCCCCGCGCTGCCGCTACGCCACCGAGCCAGACGCCCGCCCCGACTGCCAGGTAACAGCGGTCGTACGCCGCGGCCGCGTGGCCCTATGCGCCAGCTGCGACGCCCTGCGGTCCACGCTCGGCAAAGGCCAGGCCGCCGCCCAGCTGCCCGCCGCTCCTCCCATCGACCCGCTGCACTGGGTCACCCAGGCGCAAGCCCAGCTACGCGCCGCCCAAGCCGAACTCGCCGCCACGGTCATCCGGGCCCGCCAGGCCGGCCAATCGTGGACCGCCATCGGAGCAAGCCTCGGCACCACCCGGCAGGCAGCACAACAGCGATTCGGCCACACGACTTGACAGAGAGGAGCCGTTACGCGCGAGCGCTAAGAAGGAATACGGTTCAGGAAGCCAGCAGCCATTTGATCGTGATCATGATGCATGGGTATGCATAACCGGGCATCGGTATGCCCTCAAGCAACGTCCGCTATTCGGCTACAAGCGGGCGTTGTGACGCAGGGATGAGCAGGTCGGCGGCTCTTGGCTTATCAGCTGAACCCCTCATGTCGCGCTGAACCGCGCGGCCATCTCCGCGGCGGCCCCCGGGTTAGGACGGCTCCGGCCGGTCTTCCCCGCTCGCCTTGAGCTGCGCGTCGAGGGCGGCGCAGCAGTGCCGGTTCTCGTGCTCGCGGGCGATCGCCACGTGGTCGTGGCAGAACCACACCGCATTGCCGCGGTGGCCGGCCAGCCTTCTGGCCGGGCGGAGCCGGACTTCTCCCGCTCGGTTCCCCGAAGCAGATCAGGGTGAAGTAGTCCCGGCTGGCGCCTTCGCCGGGAAGCCGTTCAGCGTCCGGTGACCGACATAGCAGTCCGGTGGCCTCATGCCGTGCATCCTGCCAGGGCCAGCCGGCACCCGCAGGCGGCCAGCTCGCCGCCGCCCGTCGCGCTCGCCAGGTCCACTCTCTTGATCATTCCATTCCCGCCAGCAGATGAGCAGACACGGAAAGTCGTGAACGGCGTCGCGGAGTGGAGTTCCCGAGATTTGAAGTAAAGCGCTATTGAATTGCTCGCTGCCTCGAGTGCAGGGGCCAGCCCGGCCGGCTGCGCGTCGCCCGGGCTGAGACGGGCCGTCGTCAACCCCTTGGTCTGGCCGCGATGCGATCAGCATGCCAGGCTCGCGCCCGGCAGGCCGGCACTGGCGGGGCGCCACGGCTGTGCGACCACGGTGCGGACGGCCAGGACGCTGCCGCTCCTGCCCCCCGGCCTGGCACGCGCTCTATACGGATGAGTGCGCCGTCTCGGGATTGGTTGATTGGTCAGCCGACCGGCCCGAGGGTCTTCATCGCGGAGGCCGTCACTGCCGCGCCGCGGCCGCAACGATCAGGGCGGCACCCGGCAGGTCCGGCCTGGCCGACTGGCAACGCGGCCGCTGCCGGTCGTGGACTGCCCTGTGGGTCCGCACCCTCGCTGCCCGCGCCGCGACGTACCCGGGGAACAGGGCAACCCTGGTGCCAGGAGAGCTGTCGCCCACCCGTGCGCCGTTGAGGTGGGCGTACGGCCCGATCAGGACATCGTCGCCGGTGACCCGTGGGTGCCGCGCGGCTGCGGATCAGGGCGTTGTGCATGACGATGCTGTGGGCGCCCGCACTGTTCTGGCCGTCCTCGGCGGTGACCACGACCGCCCTGACACCCGGGATGGCACGGTATCACCCGGCTGTGCAGTTGATCGTCTGACGTCGCCGGCCATTGCGCGGACAGCGCAGACGGGCGAACATGGGGCTCAGGGGGATTGCGCGGCTACAGGGGGTCAGTCATTGAGTGAGCACAAGAGCGATTCACGGCGGGCTGCCGGTGCCGATCTGATCCCTGCCTCAGTTGTCCGGCGCATCTCCGAAGACCGACGGGCCGAAGCTGAACTCGCGCTGGTGACGAACCTGCTCAAGGACGTGCCAGAACTCAGGCTGGACCCGAGCGCCAAGGTCAGCGACTACATCGACGGCCTGGTCAAGCGGCGGGCGGAACTCCTGAAGCGGGACAGGCCAGCCGCGGCGAGCAGGACGCGCCGGTCGCAGTCGGCTGACTCGGTTATCACCGGCGTGGGCCCGTTCTTCTCGCCGTGGATCGCCGTTAACCTGCCGCCGTTCGCAGAGGGCGTTGATGACACGCCGGGCGTGGCCGGAACCAGCGGCGATTACACCACTGACGCTCTGCTTCCGGGCGGCGTCGAGTTTGAAGGCGAGCCGCGGGACATGGGAACCGTGCAGCCCGATACCGAGAAGTGGTGGAGCCACAGCTGGATCGGCTCGTATGTCTTTCCGCAGGCGTCACAAAACAGCTGGCTCTACTACCGCTTCACGACACAGACGAGCTTCGGGCTCTTCGCCCCGACCGCGCAAGCGGGCGCGGTGATCCTCTACACCAACGTCAGCACGATCTCCGACGTGGGCACCGGCAGCCTGTTCGGCCCAGCCGCCACACTGACGGTTGACTGGCCGTACTGGGTCACGCTGCCTACCGACCTCCCCGTCATTGACGTCGAGGGCGTGCTAACCCCAATCTCGGGCTCGATCCAGGTCCAGGCCGGGCAGACGCCCGCAATCGGCTTCATCTACGGCATCAGCACGGCGCTCGCCAGCGGAGATCTCCTGACCCTCGGCGCAAGCCTGCAGACGCAACTGTCAGCAGGCACCACGTACCAAGGCAATCCCTCGGGCCTCATCGAGTACCGGTACGAGCCCGAATGGTGGGTCGTGGCAGTCGGCCAGCGTCAAAACGAGGCTGCAACTCACGCCCCCGCCAAGAACAGCTGATCATTCAGATATGGCCTGCCGCCACGCGATGTGCCCAGCGCGTGCTCGGAGCCTGACACTTTCGCTATTCACCGGTTCGATTTCGCATCCTCTCATCGGCTACTTGAGCGAGCGTCCGCACCGCCGTCTGGGCGGGGGGCATCCGGTTCTGCTCTCGCTCCGCGCTATCCACTGGTCCTCCGCAGCCGCGATCGGCGATCAAGACCCTCCGCAAGGCGTTCCGGCGGGCTGCGGACCCGGTGGAACTGCTGACCTGGCTACCCACGTGATGCCCAGACGGCGAGTCACTCGAGTAGACGAGCATCTACGCGAAGACTCGTGAACGACGGCGGGGGAGTGGAGTTTCCGAGATTCGAAGTAAGGCCTTTATTGCTGCCTGCACAGAGCACAGGGCGTGTACGCGGCCGCCCGCCGCGGGCCAGGCTAACCAAGGCCAGCCCCGGGACGACCACCGGGCGGCTGGCCTGGCGGGTTGACGTGGTCTCGTGGCCAGCGCTTGCGCAGTACACCGGTGGTGGTGAGGATGGCCTGCCAGGCCAGCCACGCGGGCATCCCGGCATACTTCAGGCCCAGGCCCGCGTGCGCGTGGCAGAACCACGCCTGCTGCGGCGGCCCGGGCGGATCGGCGTACCGCACCTGGACGAACCGGCCTTGCAGTTCGGGGTGATCCCACAGCATCTCCCGGGACAGCCCGCAGATGCGGCAGGAAGTCGAATCACCCATCTGCGCATCATTGCAAACGCGCCGGGCAGGCCACCCACCAGAAGAGGTCCTTGCCGCTGCCTGTGGCGGCACCGGCCTCGGCAGCGAGCTTGGTCATCTGCGGACGTCAGTGCAGCTTGCGGGCGTGGCGCCCCCAGCTCGTCCCTTGAGATCTGCAGGGCAACCGCCGGCGCCTCGGCGAGCGCGCGGCTTTGAGGCACCTTCGCCCGATGAGCTAACGGTGCTGATCCAGTCCCGGGAAGCGGTGGGCGCGCCACCTGACAAACATCCCCACGTGTGACGCGGAGAATCCTGCACCCGGTCGCGACGCGCGGCGGACAGCTCATGCGTGTTCTCATTGAGGACTCCTACCCGCCGGATCGGGCTTACCGGCCAAGACCTCGAGGTACTCATCGCGGCAGAAGCGGAAGTTCATGCCGAGCGCCGACGATGCATAAAAATACGATCTCGCCGCTGTCTGCGCGGCCTTGATCGGGATTGCCAGCCATGCGAAGAGCTCTTAATAACCGCGCGCCGAGCCGCCGATCTGCGTGGCTGGCGGGCTGTGGTCGTTTGCTGCCGAGAGAGCGCCGGAATGACCGTTCGGCGCTGCCGGCGCAATCCGGCGTACAGCAGCTTAGCTGGCCACCAGCACCTGGCAGGGGCGCCGTCGCGGCTGGCGGTTAGCGGCCGGTAGGCATGCCGCAGGCCAAGGCGACCGCGTGACCAGAGCGCAGTGGCGGGGCTCCTTGGTTACACATCCGGCGCTGGCGCTATGGATACTCACCGGCCGGGAAGGATGCCAGGTGTTGTGGACGCATTGATCACCACCTGTTCGAACCCTTAGCCGACGTAGAACACGACCTGCTCGGTCTTGATCTTGCCGTCCTCGACCAGGTACAGCCGGGCACACGGAGCCGGCACCGCCGGGCCAGACGGATCGAACGCCGCCTGCAGGTCCAAGGCGAGCAGCGCGTTGCGGTCATCACCTACGCCGGCCAGCTCGCGCACGCTGCCCGCCACGATGGGCTCAGCGAACGCGGTCAGGCCCTTCATGTAGTCGTCCGCGCCGGTCAGGTCGGTGGGTGGCGGGTAGGGTCCGGTGTGCGTGGCGGTGACGTGGACGTCGGGGGCGAGCAGGCTGCGTGCCGTGTCCCAGTCCTTTTTGCTCCACGCCTCCACATGGGCGCGGGCAACCCCGAGAGCCGGTGATTCGTGCTGGCTTGGCATTCGCGTTCTCCCTTGACGAGGTGATTTTGGCTGCTGGCGCTGGATATTTCGCGTTGTGGAGTGCTGGTCGTCCCGGATTCGCCGTGGGCCCGCGTCTCCCAGCGTGGCGGCGCTACCCCAGGCCCGGGTGCCGACCGGGAGGAGACATCATTGCTGCGATCACCGGCCGCCGCATAAAGCGGTGGTTTGGTGACAGCGCAGGCCCGTGAACTGGTTTTGGCTGACAGTGGGGCCATCAGCCGGCGCAGGACACCGGCAAGATGGCCGCCAAGCAGATGCCGGGCATCAAGATCGGCTGGTTCGGGCACTGACCGCCTCCGGCTCTTTTGCAGCCGGAGGCTTAGAGACTCCCAGGCGGCAGGCCAGGGCGTCTTGAAGAAAATCGGCATCCGAGCCGACGCGGGCGAGGCTGGAGGGTGTGAGCCCGGTCAGTCCGCGGAACTCGCGTGCCAGGTGCGCCTGATCGGCGTAGCCGTACTTGACGGCGAGCAACGCCCAGCCCGGGTTCGCCAGCGTCGTCGCCTCGGCGGCAAGTGCGCAGACACGAGTCTGGCGGGCCAGCAGTTTCGGCCCGACGCCGACATGCCTGGTGAACCCGCGCTCAAGCTGGCTGATGCTGAGGTTCACGTGGCTGGCCAGCCATTGCACCGTCACGCGGCCGCAGCGTGCCCGGATCAGCTGGACAGCCTCGAGAATCTGCCGGGGCGGTTCTCGGCGCGGCTCCAGCCTGGCCAGCAGCAAGTCAGCGAGCCCGGAGATCCGTTGTTCGATGGGCAGTGGCTGCAGCGCCGCCACGGCTTCCCGGAAGTCGTGAGGCCACACGTCGTCGGGCGATGCCATCCGGTTGACAAGCTCCGGCATCGGCAAGCCGACGAACGCTCCTGCTGCACCGGGAAAAACCGAGACGTTCACCTGATCGACCCTGCCCTGGAACCGCAGCCACACGGCTTGCCTGCGCGGCCCGACCACGGCCGCGGACGGCACCTCCGCACCTCCCCAGTCCTCGACCAGCACCGGGTCACCGAAGCAGACCGGCACCGAGACGTCGCCGCCGCCGAAATCCAGCACCGACACTGCGGCCGGCGGATCGGTCGTTGAAAACACTTGGAACGCGCGCACATACAAACCGAGCCGGCCCGCTGGCCGGTAGGCGGTCATCTTCAACGGCGACGTCATCGTGCGCACCCTCCGGCCCGGCGGCCACGGCGGCAGGGATGGCCTCTTACGTGGCCCAGTCTCGCTGGGCCACCCGGCCAGCGGCAAGCGGCTGGCGCCGAAGACAGGCCGCCCCGGTGGAGGTGATGGCACCGGGCTGACCCGGCCGCCCAAGCCGTCAGGTGCTTGCCGTCTCGGTCGTGTCCTCGGGGCTGCCGGTTCCAGCACTGGGGCAGGTCACCAAGGCCATGGCCTAGGCGAGGGCACGGCAGTACTGAAGAGAAGCCGCGCATAAATGGCAGATTTGCATTGCCGCCGTCCAGGAACGCCGGTCGATTCATCGCAGCGCGTAATCGGCGTTCGGCGTTCCTGCGAGCGCTGAGAGGCCCCGGCCGTGCTCACACTCCGTAGCCGAGCGCCCGGCCCTCGGCTGGCTGTAACGAGAGGGAGCCGGTCCGCTAAACCAGAAGCCCGAGGGCCAGCGGATCTCGAGGCACGTCACGACGGTCGGCCCTATATATAGGTCATAGCACCTGCTCCGCTGGCTGTAGTCCGTTGGCGCCAAGCGAGCGGGCCCTCCAGGAAGCTGAGCTTGATCGTCGTACCTAAAGCATCAGGTAGGACAAGGCGATCCTCGTTGGCAATGGGCACACTTCGGCGCCGCTGCGGGCGGGATGGGTCGCCGGACTGGCCGGGCGGTTCATGCTGCGAGCATCGGGGGAGACGACCGGTCATGCACGACAGCGCGCTTGTTCTCGACCTTCGCGATGGGTCTGGCTGTGTTTAGGGGTAGGTGCGGCTGGTATGGCTGTACCCACTTCCCGGAGACCACCGATGGACCGTCATCACGCCCTGCCCCGTGTCCCATTCGATGAACGCTGCCTGCTCGATGCGCAGCGAGAACACGATGGCCTTGTCAGCAGGCCAGGCCGACCACCACGCGCCGGCCGCTGCGCCGCGCAGGTCCTGGCCACCCTCAACGGCCGGTCCATGCAGCTTGAGTTCCCCCTCACCGGAGTCCGGCCCGGTCACGGCGCTGTGCAGCACATATCGCGGGTCCCTGAGCAGGTCGGCTACCTTCCTCGACCAGGTCATGGCGCCCACGAGCAGCTGACCCTGCACGAAGTACGGCTCGACTGGGCTGATGCGAGGAGATCCATCAGCGCGCAATGTGCCCAGCAGCGCGACGCGGGCAGTGCTGATGCGCTCCATGCCCAGCCGCGCAATCTTCGGTGCCCCCAACTCCAGGTCCTGCCAGATTCCCGGCACCCGAGTCAAGATAGCGGCGCCCCCAGCTCATGGATATAACACGCTCCGCCGCTGATCGTGTCGGCGGGCGGTGGAAAGGATTCCAAGCATCTCCAACCCGGCCGTGTACTGATGATCAGGCCCAACGTCGTCACCGACCGGAGGGATCTACAAGCCCCATGACCTAAATACACGTCGCTGGGTGTTTGATCCCTTACACCGCGTGTTAGGGTGAGTACGCATGACGGAACGGGCCGAACGGCCAGCAGCCCGGCAGCCCATAGGGCGTAAGTCCCAAATTGCGGCGAATGCGCGCCCGCCCGCTCCGTTGTGCATGAGTCGAGCCGCCTAACGGGCCTTTGCGTGTCGGCCCTTATTCGGCCTGCAAACGTGCGCAGTCATCGCTGGGTACGGCCTGCCGGGAACTCGATCGTCCATCCGCGCGCGCTGCCCTACTGTCCCGCTGGTGCCGCCCCGGCATCGACCGTTCATCAGCGTGAGTCGGTTTGCGTCAAGTTTTGGCCGGTGCCTCGTCCGTCGTCTGTCCCTGCATAGCGGTTACGGGGCTGGTCCCGGCAGCGCGTGATCGGGTTGAGGAGACGACGGACAGGGCCGCCCATGATGACCGGCGAGGTTAACGTGTTCCTCAATGCCGCGGAGGGCTCGCCCCGGCCGCCAGCTTGATGTGCCGCTGACAGGGTCAGGCGGCGATTGCCCTGCTATCCCGCCGGGTGCCGTGGGCCGCGGTGACCGGATCCCAGGCCTGTCCGGTGGTGATGATGGCGTGCAGCTGCCGCAAGATCGCGGCCGCGATGACGGTCTGCGCCTGGGCAGTCGTGAGCTTGTTCTGCTCCCTGCCGGTCAGGTGCTGGTAGCGAGCCCGGTAGACCGGATTGGCGCGCTGGGCTCCCCAGACCGCGCGCCAGGCTGCCAGCCGCAGCCCGGGTCGTCCCTGTCCGGTTAGCCGGGTCCGGCCGGTGAACGTGCCGGATAGCTTCTCCCGCGGGGCCAGGCCGGCATGCTTGACCACCGCGCGAGCGGTGGCGAACCGCCTCGGGTCACCGGTCTCGGCCAAGATCGCCGCCGCGCCGATGGCGGCCAGGCCGGTCATCGAGGTGACCAGCCCGGTCAGCCCGAGCTCGCCCAGGACCGCCGTCATCCGCCGCTCAGTGTCGGCCAGCCGGTCCCTGGCGTGCTGCCAGTCTTCTAGCAGCAGCTGCACCCGCTCCAGCGCGCCGGGCCGGTGCGCGATCACCCCGGCCGGATCGCCGAGCGCGGCGAACAGCCCGCGCACGATCCGCAGGCAGGGCTTCTGCCCGCCGCGGCGGATGATCTCGCGCCGCACCGCCTGCCCGGAGCCGGCCTGCCCCGAGCCGCTGGGTGCGAGCGAAGTCGCCGCCGTCCCGGCCGGCGATCACCGACAACGCCGCGATCCAGGTGCCAGAGCGAAACGGCTGCCTGGCCTCATCCAGAGCCGCCGGCCACGCGCACTCCAGCAGGTCCCGCATCTGCTGGATCTGGCTGCCGGCCCCGGTGACCAGCTGCTCCCGGCGGGTACCCAGATGCCGCAGCCGGCCCCACGTCTCATCGACGGGCTCGGGCACATAGCAGCGCAGCTGCGCGGTCAGCCGGGCGATCAGCACCGCATCCTTCTCATCAGTCTTATCGCAGGTCAGGTCCTCGGTCCGCCGCGACCACGACGTAACCAGCGGCTGCACGCACACAAACGGCATCGACCGGTCCGCGGCCAGCTGCCCCAGCACCCGCCACCGGTGCCCAGTCGGCTCGCACGACACCGTCACCCCCGCCCAGCCCGCCGCCGCGGCGCGGCTCGCGGCCCAGTCCAGCGCCGCGCCAAGATCCCAGGCCCGGCACCGGAACGTCCGCCGCGCGATGACCCTCGAGTCGTGATCGGTCACCACGACCATCTGCTTCTTGCCTGCCAGGTCGATCCCGGCGATCGCGTTCGCCACCGGCACCAGGGCCCGCAGCCGCTCCAGCCGAGCGTTGCGGTTGCGGTCACCTCGGGACACGCCACTACCGTTACCCATGAACGTCCTCCTGCTGCGCGGGACACCAAGCCCGAAGCGCATCAAGGGGACGTTCCCACGTCACGCACCGACACGCAGAACGTCTTTCTATGCCGCATACCGCGCGTGCCAGGCCGAGCGATTCGGGCATCCGGCGCCATCGGCCGCACGTCGGCTCGGTGGCGGCGATCAAGGCACTCATGCGGCAATCAGTTCGACGCACCGCATCGGCCGAGCCGATGAACAGCATCACGCTGAGTGACGGGTAACGTCAGCGAGAACGCGCGCCTGATCCGCCGATATGGGACGCGACCTGGTTGTCAGCATCGCTGCCTCCGCTACGCCCGAATTGGTGATCGGCACGCGGCAGGTCGGGCGTTAGAACTCGAACCTCGGCTGCCTTGAACCACCAGAATCAGGTCAGTCGGCGGTGATGGGTTCGGCGACTCGGCGTACTGGGGCCTTGGCGGCGGCCTCGTCGAGGGTGACTTTTCGAGCGGCTGAGGAGTTCGGCGCCAGCGCTGGTGAGGACGACCTGGCGGGTGGTGCGGGTGAGTAGAGGTGTGCTCAGTTCGCGTTCGAGGCGGCGGATCAGTTCGCTGAGCGTCGGCGCGGCGATGCGCGGCCGGTCGGCCGGCCCGCCGGAAGTGCAATTCGGTGGCTACTGCCACGAACGCTTCGAGCTGACGCAGTTCCAGATCCTGACGGTACCCGCACAGGCTGGCGGCCGATCAGAGGAAACTCCGTTGGCTGTGCGATTGTTCGGCGGCCGAACAGTGTGTTCGCAAGCTGCCTCTTGTTCGGCCGCCGGCACGGTGTCAGGCTCACAGCATCGGTGACGGGCACAGGCTCCACCGGGCCTCGCGGAGGTACCCGATGACGCTTAGCTGTGCGGTTAATGCCGACGCAGTGCCGTCGAGTGAAAGGAACGGCAAGATGGCTGCAAATGAGGGTGGGGCCCTGGCGCGGAAGGTATCTGCGATGTTGTCCGCCGGCGGGGGAGTTCGCCGGCTGGTCAGCCTGCCTGGGCTGGGCGTGGGCGGCCGGCCGCTGAGCGGCTGGCCAGCTACCCGGGCAGCCTGTGGATGCATGCTGTGGATCGGCATCATCGCGATGTTCTTCACCGCCACCTGGCAGCGTTTCCGGGCTGGCGCCGAAGCATTGTGAGCGCCCTGCTAACTCGGAAGGATGGGCACAGTGTCTATGCCTGCTAACAGTCGTTTCCTGGAGGGGCCGTTCGCGCCGGTGACCGAAGAGATCACCGCGTTCGGCCTGCCGGTCACCGGCCGCCTGCCCGCCGGGCTGAACGGCCGCTACCTGCGCAACGGGCCCAACCCGCTGGGCCTGGACGACCCGAACTACCACTGGTTCCTGGGCGCGGGCATGGTCCACGGGGTGCGGCTGCGCGACGGCAAGGCCGAGTGGTACCGCAACCGGTGGGTCCGCTCCAAGGCCGTCGCGGCACAGCACGATGAACAGTGGCCGGGCGGCCCGGTGCACGAGAACATGGACTTCGCCGCCAACACCCACATCATCGCCCACGCCGGCCGTACCCTGGCCACTGTCGAGGCCGGGCCGCTGCCCTATGAGCTGTCCGCGGAACTGGACACCCTCGGCCCGTGTGATTTCGGCGGGACCCTGCCCGGCGGCTTCGCCGCGCACACCAAGCTCGACCACGCCACCGGCGAGCTGCACGCCATCGCCTACTTCTGGGCCTGGGACCACGTCCAGCACGTCGTCGTCGGCCCGGCCGGAAAGGTCACCGCCACCACCGACATCCCGGTCCGCGACGGCCCGATGATGCACGACTTCGCGCTCACTCACCGGTACGTGGTCCTGCTGGACCTGCCGGTCACCTTCAGCCTCAACGCGGTCTCCCAGGGCAAGGAACTGCCGTATGTGTGGAACCCAGGCCACCAGGCCCGGGTTGGCCTGCTGCCCCGCGACGGCAACACGAGCGTCCAGTGGATCGGCATCGACCCGTGCTGGGTGTTCCACTGCCTCAACGCCTACGACGACGACCAGGGCCGAGTCGTGCTCGACCTGTGCCAGTACAACGAGTCCTTCGACGTCTCCACCCTGTGGGCCGCGCATGGCCCGGTGACCCTGGACCGGTGGACCATCGACCCCGCCGCCGGCAAGATTGCCCAGCAGCGCCTCGACGACCGCGGACAAGAGTTCCCCCGCGTCGACGACCGGATCATCTCCCGCCCCCACCGGTACGGCTACAGCGCGGTCATCGGCGAGGTCACCCGCGCCATCACGGTGGCCGGCGACTTCGGCGACGATGCGTTCACCAACGCCATCCTGCGGCATGACCTGAAGACCGGCACCGTGCAGGCACACGAGTTCGGCCGCGACGCCACCGCCGGCGAGGCCGTGTTCGCGCCCTCCGCCCCCGATGCCGACGAAGACGACGGGTATGTCATGGCGTTCGTCCACAACCCCGACCGCGGCGCCGCCGACCTGGTCATCCTCGCCGCCCAAGACTTCACCGCCGACCCGGTCGCCCGCGTGCACCTGCCCGCCCGGATCCCGCTGGGCTTCCACGGCAGCTGGATCCCCGACCAGTAGATCCCGGCCGTTCCCGCGCCCCGACGGGCCATGGCCGCGCTCCGGGGGCAGGCGCCGGCCGGTCCCGATCACGAGGAGAGCCATGAAGATCGACGGATCGGTTGCCCTGGTCACCGGCGCCAACCGCGCCTCGGCCAGGTGTACGCGCGGGAGCTAGTCGGCCGGGGTGCGGGCAAGGTCTGCGGCGCCGCGCGTATCCCGCTGCCGTCACCGAGCCCGGCGTCACGCCCATTGCGCTCGACAGCACCGACCCGGCCGCGTCGCCCAGGCCGCCGCGCGGCGCACGGACGTGACCCTGCTGGTGAACCAACGCCGGGGTGCTGAAGTACAGCACCTTCACCGGTGCGCCTAACCTGGACGCGGCGCGGCTGGAGATGGAGACCAGCTACTTCGGGACGGTGAGCATCTGCCGCGCGTTCGCGCCCGTGCTGGCGGCCAACGGCGGCGGCGCGATCGTCAACATACTCTCGGTCACCAGCTTCTACACCAATCCGTTCGACGCCTCCTACGGCGCCTCCAAGGCAGCGGCCTGGCCGCTGGCCAATGGCGTCCGCCTCGAGCTGCATCACCAGGGCACCCTCGTGGTAGCCGTGCACGCCAGCTTCATCACACCGACATGGCGGCCCTGACCGACGCGCCCAAGGACAGCCCCGAATCGGCCGCCCAGCAGGCCCTCGACGCCGTTGAGGCCGGCCAGGTCGAGGTGCTCGCCGACGAGCGGACCCGGACCGTCAAGGCAGAACTGTCACGCGATCACGAGCTGATCTTCCCGCCCATCCAGAAGTTCTGGGACAACGCCTTGAAGGCACCCACTAGCCCGGACGGCTGCGCTCGTTACCGCACGGGCCGCGAATCTGGCAGACCAGCGGATACTAATACGCTCAGGCATGTACACCGCTGAACGCCTCGCGGATTCGGAGGTATGTTGAGCAATGATCTTCGGGAGCTACCGGGAGCTCTTCGCGGCGATGGCCGGCTCCAGCGGCGCGCTCACGGGCTTGCTGTTTGTCGCGCTGTCGGTGGCGCCCCGCCGGGGACCGGGCTCTGCCCCCGCCGTCATCCGGGAGGTCCGGGCGGCGGCCGCCCTACTGGCGTTCACCAATGCGCTGGCAGTCTCGCTGTTCGGCCTCGTGCCCGGCACCAACGTCGGGTACCCGGCCGTGTCGCTGGGTGTCATCGGGCTCTTCTTCACCGCCGCCGGGATGCGATCCATCCTGTCCAGCCAGCCCACCCGTAGCCAGAACCTGGGGCAGCTCGGGCTAGTTACCCTGCTGCTGGCCATCTTCGGCACCGAGCTGGCCGCCGGCATTGTTGTCCTCGCCGACCCACATCGCAGCACGCCGGTGCAAGTGATCAGCTACGCCCTGGTCACCTCAACGATCGTCGGCATCGCGCGGGCGTGGGAGCTCGTCGGCGACAGGAACACGGGCCTGTTCGCCTCGATCGCCGTGCTGGCCGGCCACCCGCCCAGCCCGAACGGCACCCCGGCGCCCGAAGCCACCGCCACCCCCAAGGCCGGCGACCCCCCAGCACGCGGATCTGACACTTATCAGGCACGCGAACGTGGCGAGTAACGCCACGCTCATCATGGCGTACCACGCGCCAGCCACCCAGCAGGGCAAAGGCCTGGCATGCGGGCACGCTGACTCCCCGGCTGCGCTGGCTGACACCGTCTCCCGCCCTCACGAACCTGCTCGCCGCCAAGGGCCCCAAGCTGTCCGCTGTGATTGTCCGGGTGCCGCCTGGCAGACCGGATGCACGTCTCGCCCGATGGATGCCGGGTTACGACCACAGACCGATCATTCCCCTGATCGCAGCCGTGCGGACATCGGCAGGATCCGATCCCGGGGTGGGAGGGACACAGAAAGGGAATTCTGTGCCCGGTCGGCCTTCCGAGCCCGCATGACCATCTGAGTACGGATTCGGCGCTATGGGGAGACGGTCAGGAACGCCGCAGTGACCTTGCGTGATCACTGGGGTGGGTTGACGGTGAGCTCAATCTTCGTTGCTGGGGCCTTGGCTGGCCCAGCCTCCGGGGTCTCAGCCCGAACCCGGGAGGTACCCGATGACCACCACCACCTCGTCCAGGTCCACCGCGGTCGCCGTCGCCGAGCCGGTATTCAGCCCCCAAGAGCGGCTGGCGCTGGCCGGGTTCCTGGCCGGTTATACCGGCCTGACCCGTGAGGCCTACGCCCTGGACCTGCGGCAGTACGCCAGCTGGTGCCAACTCCGCCACCTGCGCCTGTTCCAAGCGCGCCGCGCTGACATCGAGTGCTTCGCCCGCGACCTGGAAACCCGCGGCCGGGCCCGGGCCACCATCACCCGGCGGCTGTGCACCATCGCCGGCTTCTACCGGTACGCCGTCGAAGAAGAACTCCTCGAACATTCACCGGCCGCCCATGTCCGCCGGCCCCGCCTGGATTATGAGTCGCATGCCACCAGGCTGGACCGCAACGAGCTCGGCGCAATCCTGGTTGCCGCCGGGCTCGGCGCGGCCGCAGAGCACGCTCTCATCTCCCTGCTCGCCTTGAACGGGCTGCGGGTTTCTGAGGCCACTGGCGCCAGCATCGAGGCGCTCGGCACCGAGCGTGGCCACCGGACGCTGACCATCACCCGCAAGGGCGGCAAGGTCGTCACCATCCCGCTGGCGCCGCGCACGGCGCGGGCGATCGACCTGACCGTCGGCGAGCGCAGCGACGGGCCGCTGTTCCTGGCTGCCGATGGCCGACGGCTGGACCGGCACGGCGCCGCCCGGATTGTCCGCCGGGCAGCCCGCCGCGCCGGTATCACCAAGCCCGTCGGGCCGCACACGCTGCGCCACGCATTCATCACCGCAGCCCTCGATGCCGGCGTCCCCCTGCGAGATGTCCAAGAAGCCGCCTCCCACGCTGACCCAAGGACCACGATCCGCTACGACCGTGCCCGCGGGAGTCTCGACCGGCACGCCACCTATATCGTTGCCGCCTACGTCGCGGGTGCATCCCGGTAAGAACTGGCTGCCCAGCAGCCGCCTCCGCCTGGCCGGGCCGCACCGGCTAGGCGGAGGCCCGTACAGCCGTGAGCAGCGGGCTCCGGCACATCACCCAGGTGACCACAAACAGCGTGCGCCAACCGCCGATGGGCGCGTCCGGCTGGGGCGCAAGGCTCGCCCGCGATGGGCGCCGATCTAGGCAATCTGCCACCCGTGATGCTTAATGCTGCGCTGTCCAGGGGCCCACGCCGGAGATGCGATCCACCCGGATGTGGGTGATGAACCCCGGCGGCGGGTTGTCCATGGGCGGGAAGCGGACACCGGGACCGAGGTAGGTATGAGCGAGTTTCTGGAGAAGCTCAGCGGCTCCTCCCTCAGTGATGCGGGCAGTGCCGTGGATGACCAGGTATTCATTCAAGCCCATGGCGTTGCGCGTGCCGGTTTCGATGGACAGCGCGACCCGGGGGTCGTTGCGGATGTTGCGTACCTTGCGGTGCTCGGGAAGATGCGCCGCCACGATCTCATCGCCGTCCAGACCCACCCAGACGATGCTCACCTGGGGGCTGCCGTCTGGGTTCAAGGTCACCAGGTGCGCCAGGGCCGGGGACTCCAGCAAAGCTCTGGCAGTCTCAGGCAGCGACGTCATGAACTGACGCTAGCAGCGACAGCCACAAACAAGACTCGACAATCCCTTCGGTCACGGACAGGATCGGCGGCCTGCAGCCGGGAAGCCCGCACCTCGCCCTCACGCTGCGTGATCGCGGCCCCCATTATCAGGGCGCGCGCCGCGCCGCGAGCCACGCGGTCTGCGAGGCCAGTGTGGCAATGCAGACGAACACCCCGCCGGCCACGCCTGGAGCCGCTCGGCCATGGGGCCGCCGAAGTTGACCAGGAGCAGCATCACGAAAGACCCGAACGCCGCGAACGTCGCCACCTGGGGGTTGCCGATGACCTTGTCGCTCAAGGCGAACATGGCCGGCATGATGATCGCCGTCCGGGTTGCACGGCGCAGTGCGGTGAATCCGCGATCGCGCTGGTCAAGCCATCGGGGGCGCAAGTGCGCCAGTCGCATACCCGGCATTTGCGATAGCCCTCCACATCTAGCGGTAGTTTGTTGACTCTAGAGCGGGTTGGCGGTATGACCGGGAGTAGTGGCGTGAGGTGCCCAGGGGTGTGTGATGACACGACGCCGGCTCTGTCCTGCGGCGCCGGGCCCGCTGGAGCAGTATGCGGCCCGGTTCGATGATCTGTTTACGCGTGTGGCGCAGCGGCGGGGGTTCCGGGAGTACCTGGCGGGGCTGCTGGCGCCGCGGGACCGGAACAAGACGCTGACCGCGCTGGCCGGGGCGGAGCCGGTGACCGGGGCGCAGCATCCGGCGGTGCAGCGGCTGCAGTTCTTCCTGTCCGAGTCCCGGTGGGATGCCGAGCGGGTCAATGCCCGGCGGCTGGAGTTGCTGCTCGCGGATCCGGCGACCGCCCCGCACGGCGGCGGGGTGCTGGTGATCGATGATTCGGGGGACCGCAAGGACGGCACGAAGACCGCGCACGTGGGTCATCAGTGGCTGGGCCGGTACGGCAAGACCGACAACGGGGTGGTCACCGTCACCACGGTATGGGCCGATGAACGGCTCTATTACCCGGTGCATGCGGTGCCCTACACCCCGGCCCGGCACTTCGCCAGGGGAAAGAGCGACCCGGAGTTCCGGACCAAGCTGGCGATCGGCGCGGACCTGGCGATGCGTGCCCGGGCGGCGGGGTTCGCGTTCCGGGCGGTGGCCGCGGACAGCGCCTACGGGGACCAGGACGGGTTCCGCAGCGAGCTGAGCGAGGCCGGGCTGCCGTTCGTGATGGCCCTCAAGCCGCGCCGCGGGACCTGGGCCTACGGCGCCGATGCGCACACGCCGGTCGATGCGGCCCGTGAGCTGGCCTGGCACGGCCCGGATGATCCCGGCGACTGGCGGCCGGTGACCAGGATCTTCCGCGACGGGCACGCCGAGCGCTGGTTCGCCGCCGACGCGACGCTGGGCTGGTGGGGCCCGGACGGCGCCAGGCGCCTAGTGGCCGCCACCGCCGACCCGGCCACCCTGCCGCCCAAGGCCACCTGGTACCTGGTCACCAACCTGCCCCGGCCCGGCGGCCCGCGCGAGGCAGACAGCCCGCACCCGGCCGCGAGCCTGGCCGAGATCGTGCGGATCTACGGGATCCGGCACTGGACCGGGCAGAGCTACAAGCAGGTCAAGGACGAGCTGGGCTGGGCCGACTTCCAGGTCCGCTCCGACACCGCGATCCGCCGCCACCAGGCCCTGGTCAACTGCGCCTTCTGCTTCTGCTGGCACGCCTGGTTTCACGACGACCCCGCATCGCCCCAGACTGCGGCACCGCGGCCCGGACCCGGCCGCGGAGAGAGGGGGGCCGCACGCCGCCGTCCCGCCGCCAGCACCGTCCTGGCCGCAGGCACTGCGCGCGATACGCGCCTGGCTTTCCCCCTGGATCGCGCTGCAGCGCTGGTGGCAGGCATGGTCCAAGGCGCCCCCGCCCCGGCAGCTGCAAGCCCTGATCAACTCGGTCGCGGCAGGCTGCGGCCTGCACCTCTATATCCTGAGTTAACAAACTACCGCTAGGCAGCACCATTTAGGCCACCAGCTCACCCTGGGAGGTCCTCCGGCGCTTTTTGGCGTGAAAGACATTTGTGGTCTCCTTGATGCACTGCGGTGGTTGTTTGACTCTTCGATGCGACCTGACTGACGCCGATGTGCACCGATCAGCGCAGCGACCTGAATGCCGCTCGCATCTCGCCCGCAAAGAGTTCCGGTTGTTCCCAGGCGGCGAAGTGACCGCCCTTGTCGAGTTTGTTGAAGTACACGAGGTTGGGGTAGGCGCGCTCGGCCCAGCTGCGCGGTACGGGGATTATCTCTCGCGGGAACCTACTCACGGCCGCAGGGATCGAGACTTCGCCGCCGACCTTGGTTTTGTGGGCGCTGTCCTCCCAGTACAGGCGGGCCGAGGACGCCGCAGTGTTCGTGAGCCAGTAAAGCGTGATGTCGTCGAGCATCTCATCCTTCGTGAGGGCGCGCTCGGGTTCGCCGTCCGTGTCGGTCCATTCCGCGAACTTCTCGTAAAACCAAGCGGCCAAGCCGACCGGCGAGTCCGCGAGCGAGTAGCCGATCGTTTGCGGGCGCGTGCTATTCATCGCCCGAAAGCCCGAGCCGCGCGTAGCAAAGTTTTTGAATCCTTCATAGGCGACCGTTTCCTCGGCCGAGAGGCCCGCCGGCGCCGGTTCACCGTACTTGAGCGCGTTCGCGACCTCGGGAGGCACGGCCGTTTGCATGTCCGGCGTCGGTGGCCGTTCGATCGCGCCGAGCAACGTGGTGACGTGGATACCCACGAGACCCCCCGGTGCCTGGCGGCCCATCACGTCCGCGACGACCGCACCCCAGTCGCCACCCTGGGAGACGTAACGCCCGTAGCCCACTCGCCTCATCAGCTCAACCCAAGCGCCGGCGATGCGATCGGGATTCCAGCCTGTCGCCTGCGGCCTGGCTGAGAAGCCGAAACCGGGCATCGAGGGCACGACGAGATCGAACGCGTCCTCCGCGCGAGCTCCATGGGACTCGGGATCGCTCAGCGGCCCGATCACCTTCACGAACTCGAGGAACGAGCCCGGCCAGCCGTGGGTCATGATCAGCGGCAGCGCGTTCGCATGCGGCGAGCGGACGTGGAAGAAATGGATATCGAGCCCGTCGATCTCCGTGATGAACTGGGGAAGCGCATTCAACTCGGCCTCGAGCTTGCGCCAGTCATAATCAGTGGCCCAATAGTCGACGAGCTCCTGTACCTTTGCCAGCTGCACGCCCTGGCTGCGATCGCTGACGGTCTCACGGTCAGGCCAGCGGGGCACCGCCACACGGCGGCGGAGCTCTTGGAGCGACTCCTCCGGTATGTCGATCTGGAAGGGGCGAATGCTGTCATTCGAAGACATGTGGGTCTCCTTGGTTCGAACTGGTGGTCGACAGACAGCTGACTCTTCTAGACGGAGCCAGGGCCTTCCGGGGCGACGGGTGGAAGCTGAGATCCCGAGGATCCCCTTCACAAGCGGTACCGTCCTGACCATCGCGCATCGGCGCCTGCTGTACCGCCGACCGGCCTAACTGGCTGCCGCGGTCCTCGCTCGTGCTCATCGCGACCCTCTGGGTTGTCCCAAATGACGGTAACGCGATTACCATCTAATGACGAGTAATGTGTTTGCCATTTCTTGGCATCACCCCGCTCGCAGCATCGGCAGGCCCCGGGGGCGTGCTCGTCGCGAGCGGCGCAGCCACCACCCTGCGCAGGACCGGCGGCCTGCACGGCCGAGGCTGAGGAGACGCAGAACCAGCGGATCTGGCCGCTTGTACCGCAAGCACAGCGCAGGTTGGTCACCCGCGCCGAGTCGGCGTTCGGCGTTCCTGCGGGCGCTGGGAGATCCCGGCCGTGCTCACATTCCGTAGCCGACCGCCCGGCCCTCGGCTGGTTGTAGTGAGAAGGAGCCGGTCCGCTAAACCAGAAGCCCGGGGGCCGGCGGATCTCGAGGCACGTCACGACGGCCGGCCCCTATATAGGTGACGGCACTGCCCCACTGGCTGTAGTTCATTGGTGCCAAGCGAGCGGGGCCGCCAGAAAGCTGAGCTTGTGAGCTTGATCGTCGTACCTAAAGTGTCAGATACGACAAGGCGATTCTCGTTGGCAATGGGCACTCTTCGGCGTTCCGTCGTGGAGCGAGCCCAGAGGCTGGTGACCGAGCGGGGATGCGCCACTGGCGAGCAGGCGCGTGCCGCGGGTGCCACGTCGAACGGCCGGTCGGGCTGGCCGGCAGATTCCGTCTGGCGGGGCCAATACGCAATGGTGCCGGCGACGAATACCTCCCGGGACTGAGTTCGGCCGGCCGGGCTGGCCGCCGGGTAGTCGTTGCGCCGGCCACGCCGGGCCCTGCGCCCGATCCCGCTGGCCCGCAGGTAAGGAGGGCTCATGCGACCCGGCAGGAACACTGGCCCAGGCGGCCCTGTAGGCGCCGAAGATGCAGAAGGAGAAGCAATGCGCTTTGTGACACGCAGGAGGCTGGGCCCGGCGGTGCTCGGCCTGGCGGCGGCGGCCACGATGGCCGCGGTGGCCGTCCCCGCGGCCGCCTCTGCTTCGGCTCAGGCGTCGCCGGTGATCGGGCACGTCTATGTCGATGACAACACCGCGGGCGCGAACACGATCGGGGCGTTTAACCGTCACGCGGACGGGACGCTGACCCCCGAAGCCGGATCACCGTTCGCCGCCGGCGGCGCCGGCACCGGGGCCGGGCTGGCATCGCAGGGCGCGCTGCAGATCTCGCCGGACGGCCGGTTCCTGATCGCCGCCGACGCGGGCAGCAACCAGATCTCGGTGCTGCGGATCCACGGGGACGGCTCGCTCAAGCTCGTGCACGATGGCGTCGTCTCCTCCGGCGGCGTGCTGCCGGTCAGCGTGGCGATCCACGGCGACCTGGTCTACGTGGCCAACTCCGGGAACGGCGGCAGCAACTACACCGGCTTCCAGCTCCGGCCCAACGGCCGCCTGCAGCCGGTCGCCGGCTCGACCGTCGGCCTGCCCGACGGCTCGCAGCCGGGCGACGTGCTGTTCAACGGCGATGGCACCAAGCTCGCCGGGACCCGCGTCGGGACCTCGCAGATCGACAGCTTCACCGTCGGCTCCGGCGGGCTCCTGACCGCTGCCCCGGGATCACCCTTCCCCGCCCAGGGCCTCGGCCCGTTCGGCAGCCAGTTCCGCCCCACCAACCCAAGCCAGCTGTTCGTCTCCAACGCCCACAACGCCGGCACCGGCACCGTGTCCGCGTTCGCCGACGCCGCCGACGGGACGCTGACGTCGATCGGATCCTCTCCGTTCGCAGATAACCAGACGGCTCCGTGCTGGGTGGAGATCAGCCATGACGGCCAGTTCCTGTTCACCGTGAACACCGGATCAGGCGAAATCTCCCGCTACTCCATCGCCCCCGGCGGCGCGCTGACGCTGCTCGGCAGCACGCCAGTCGGCGCCACCGGCGGCGTCGGCGCCGTCGACGCCCGCCTCAGCCCCGACGGCCGCACCCTGTACATCGACGAGAGCAGGATCGGCGCTGTCGGCGCGTTCGCCGTCAACGGCGGCAACCTGACCGAGCTGGCCAGCTCCCCCACCTCGCTGCCCGCCGGCGCCACCCCGGCCGGCGTCGTCGTCACCTAGATGACCTATGCGAAGGGTTCAGTGGTCATACGCCACGAGTGAGCGCTTGACGGGCTGGCCGGCGCGGTCGTTGTGCCAGATCGCGGCGGTCAGGGCGAGGATGCGCTGCAGGACTCTGACCATGACGCCCGCTGGGGTGTGGCCGCCGTGGCGTTCGAGGTCGAGCTGGCCTTTGAACGTGTCGTTGATGGATTCGATGACCTGGCGCAGCGGCTTGAAGAACCGGGCGCCCGCCCGTTCCGGCTCGCCCTTGCGGGCTGGGCGGAGCAGGCAGATGCGGCCATCGGCCAGCGCGGCTTCGAAGTCGTGCCCGTAGTAGTTCTTGTCCGCGATGATGATCTGGCCGTCCCGGCCGGCGGTCAGGACCGGGTCGGCCAGGATGTCCAGCAGCACCTGGCGCTCGTCGGCCTTGGCGCCGGTGAGCGCGAACCCCACGGGCAGCCCGTGCAGGGTGCACAGCAGATGCAGGCGCAGGCCCCAGAAGTAGCGTGAATGGGAGGCGCAGTACCCGTACTCGGCCCATCCGGCCAGGTCAGAGCGCCTGGCCGTGTCCCGGGACCGGCCGCATTCCACCGGGGTGGAATCGGCCACCCACACGTCATCGGCCCACAGGCTGGTATCGGCCGCGAGTATTCGGATCAAGGTGGCGATCAGCCCGGCGGCGGCGCGCAGGCGCCGGTTATAGCCGGGCTGGCCAGGCAGGTACCGGAAGAGGTGCCCCAGGTGAGCCTGGGCGTGGCGTATCCAGCGCGACTCGGAGGCGTATCCCAGCAGGGCCTGCATGACCGCCAGGGTCACCAGTTCCGCGTCACTCAGCCGGGGCTGCAGGCCGATCGCCGGCCGCCGCGGCGCCAGGTCCGGGTACTGCTTCAGCAGGTCATCGATTCTCACATAGAGTGCGGTCGCGAGGGTGTCTACGTCGTTCGTCACACAATGATCGTGGACGCCCTCGTCTCATCCCCGCAGCTCATCCCTTGGCATAGGTCATCTAGCCCCCACCAGCCCAACCCGGGGCCGGGGCATCACGCCCCGGCCCCCGTCATACCCAGCGTCCCCGGCGGCACCTGCCCGCCGGAAAACGCCGCGATAATGTGGCACACCCACACCCGCCGCCGATCGCGGAGCGTGGTTGACCCGCCGGTGGCAGATCGCGCGCCGACCCGCCGATCTGTATTCTCCGAGGCTGCGATCCACTGATGGCCGTCGCCGCCCCGAACGGGAAGTTCGGGGCGGCCTGCACCGGATGATGGCGGTCGTGGCGGACGTCCGGTTCGAGCTGAGACGCGCGGCTGCTCTGGCCGTGCTGGCGCGCGCAAGCGTCGATGAGAGGCCCGCTGTAGAGGACCGTTTCGCCCGGTGTGTTCTGCGGCTGGCGTTCCTGCGCGGCTGGACGCGGCTGTGATTAGTCCGGGCTTGGCGTCACGTGAGGCGCGGGTCTATGGAGGGCTGCCGCGGTCGATGGATCCGGTCACCGAGACCACGTACCACAGGCCCATGTCGTCGGCCTGCCCGGTTGCCTGACCTGGCGCGCTGTCGCCCTGCCAGAGGTACAGCGGCCATTTGCCGTAGGTCACCTGCAGCGCGCCGCCGGCGCGCCTGGTTGTGCCCAGCAGTGCTGCGCTGATCCCGCGGCCTGCCCTCGGCCGGGTGACGCTCCTGGGCAGCAGGAGAGGCGGCCACGCACGTGCGCATTGACCGGCGCACGTCGATGGCCCTCGATGGTCCGGCACGTACATGTAGAGGGTGAAGCCCGCCCCGTCGGCAAGTATCTTGCCGAGCCCTGAGATGGTGGTGACGCGCACTTCGTATCCGGGCAGGCCGGCGGCGGGCGAGGCAGTGCCGCACGAGGTCACGGCGAGGGCGCAGGTCACGCAGGCGACTACGGCGAGCGCGGCCGGGCGCGGCAGGCGAGCCGGCCAGGTGCCGGCGCGAGCGGCGCGGGCGGCTGTCGGCCAGGCGCGGACTCGTGCCCGCGCCGTGCCCGCCTGGCCTGACTTCGTCACCTGCTCCGCACCGCGCCCGCGATCGTGACCGGGATCCGGCGCCCCTGCGATCCGGACGCAGTCATACGGTGCCGGGGCGCTCGTACCGAGCCTAGACGGCGGCTCCGGGCACGCTGCGCCAGGCTCGGAGCCAGGGAACGATCATGGCCCAGGCCCGGGCAGGAGCCGTTCGCGAAGCGGCGCTGTGAGCGGCCCAGCGCGCCACGATGGCCGTGCGGTTGGCGTGCCCGAGTCCCCCAGCCATGTGATGGTCACCAGCCGGCGCGCCCTGGCCGCCAGCCCGGGCTCTATGCCGGCCCGGGCCGTCAGGTCCCGGGCCGGCAGCATGCGTTAGATCCCGTGTGCCGGCCGCTCCCGCAGCGGATCCGGTTGCCATCGTCGCCGCCCTGGGCGCCCTGCCCGGGTACTGGAGTCCGGGCGCCGCTGCCGCGGCTGGCGGAGGGTCATTGCCCGGAGCGCGCGCCATGCGCCGTCCTGGGGTTGGTCAGCGTTTCCGCCGGCCATGGCGCCGGCGGGCGCCGACACGTGTCGCGTCCGTGGTCGGATGAGTGAGCCTCGCGGGAGTCTCGCTTCGCGAGGACCGGGCGAGTGGTGCGGTTGGCTCGGCGGATTCTGGCCCGCCTGCGTGTCGTCGGCTTTCCGCGTACCTGCCCCGTCCGCTGCGATCCGGCAGGTGTGCGGGCCGGCCGAAGCCCGGGGCGCCGGTCGATACCTGCGACGGTGTAATCTCGGGCCCGTGCGCGGGTATACCCAGGACAAGGACGCTTATCTCAAGCGGCTGCGCCGGATCGAGGGCCAGGTGCGGGGCCTGCAGCGGATGGTGGACGAGGACGTGTACTGCATTGACGTCCTGACCCAGGTCTCCGCGGTGACGCGGGCGCTGCAGGCGGTCGCCCTGGGACTGCTCGAAGATCATCTCGGCCATTGCGTCACCCGGGCGGTCGAGCACGGCGGGCCGGAGGCCAGGCAGAAGGTAAGGGAAGCCGCGGAGGCCGTCTCGCGCCTGGTCAGGTCCTGAGCCCGGCCTGCTGGTCAGCCAGGATTGGCGAGTGCCGGGCCGGGCGGGGGCGGCTCGGGGAGGGGCTTATCCGGGGGGATGTTAGTTGTGCGGCCGGTTCATGCTGCGTCAGAGCATCAGGATCAGCATGTAGCCCATGGTGATGCTCATTGCGATCTTGGCGCACGCGGCGAGCCGCGGGGCGAGTATCGGCCCGCCGGGCCCGGTGCCCGCGGCGCCGGGGCTGCCAGGGGCGTGCGCGGCGTCCTGTGCGCTTGCGGCCGTCAGGGCGCCGGGGGCGGCCGGAGGGCCGGCGGGGTAACCGGTGCCGGTTCGGGCGGCCACCGCGGCGCGGCGCTGTGCCGGGGCGGTGAGCTGGTCGGCGGCCCACACGACGTAGCCGACCATGAACAGGGCCAGCACGGCCGCGAGGGCCGGGAAGGTTCCCGCGGCGCCGGGGGACCCGCCCATGCCGGCCATCGGCATCCCGGCTCCCCGGCCGGGGGGCGGGGATCCGGCCGTCGGCAGCAGCATGTAGATCATGGCGACGCACTCGACCAGGTGCGGCACGGGGTGGCCGCACCGCCAGGCGGCGCGGGCGGTGCGGCGGCGGGTGCGGATCGCCTGCCACGCGAACCAGGCTGCCGCGGTCCCGAACACCGCCTGCCAGGTGCTGTCGGGCAGCGGGCTCAGCCGTGGCACGAGCATTCCGGCCATGGCCACGCCCATGACCACGTGCACCGCATCGGCGTCGAACTCGGTTTCCCGCCGCCGCAGGCGCGAGGCGGCCAGCCGGCCCGCGCTGTAGAGGGCGATCGCGATCATGACAGCCGCGAAGGCGCCGGTAAGCCAGGAGGGCCCTGCCACGTCAGCCTCCTTCCGGCGGCCGGTGCCGGAGGCGCCCGGTTCGGCGGCAAGCCCCGGCCTGCCGCGGCGGCGGCCTGGCGTGCAGTGGCAACCGGCCGCGCCCTGGGCGCCTCGCGGGCGGTGCCCCGTCACCGCCCGCGAGGATGCGCCCGGCGGGCCGGGCCGACCCCGGCAGGGCAGCCCGGGTGGATACTGCCCGGCGCTGCCCTGCCGCCGGCCGGATTGCAGCCGCTCACCAACGACGGTAAAAGCGTAATAGGCCAGCCGCGGCCCGCGCAACGGTGAATCGGCGGAATGGGCACGCCCGGACTTAAAATAACCTGGCCCGCATAACCCCCGGAGAGTATTGCGGTTACCCGGGGAGAGTATTCCGGTAACCCACCGGGGGTATTGCCGGAACCCTCCACGGGTATTCCGGGAACCCGGGCGGGGTATTGATTCCGGCAAATGGCCCTCGGCTTGTTGGGTGAGCTGTGTTGCCCGGGCCCTTCGCGGTGTAGATTTCCGGTACGGCTGCATCGGCAGGTGCGCGCTGAATCCGCAGGTGGGTCCCGCCCTGGCCGGAGCCGGGCTCGCGGTGACCCGGCGTCCTGGCCGGCCGGTTTGGCTGGCGGGTGGAGGTGAGATGGCATCGGCTGCACTGACTGGCGGGGCGTCATCTCGGCTTAGCGAGGTTGAGCTGTCGATCGGGGGGATGACGTGCGCTGCGTGCGCGGTCAGGATTGAGAGGATTCTGAACGCGATGGACGGCGTCGCGGCCGCGGTGAATTTCGCGACGGAGAAGGCCACCATCAGGGCGCCGGCGTCGGTTCCGGTGCAGCGGCTGATCGAGCAGATTGAGCAGGCCGGTTACGGCGCCGAGGTAGCCGCCCCGGCCGCGGCCCGGGGGGCCGGGCCGGATGCGGACCGCGTCAGCTACCTGAAGAAGAGGCTGATCGTGGCGGTGGTGTTCTTCGTCCCGCTGAGTGACCTTTCTGTTCTGCTGTCGTTGTTCCCGTCGTTCCGGTTCCCGGGCTGGCAGTGGGTGCTGGTGGCGCTGGCGGCGCCGGTGGCGGGGTGGGCGGCGTGGCCGTTCCATCAGGTGGCGCTGAAAAACGCCCGGCACGGCTCGGCTTCGATGGACACGCTGGTGTCGCTGGGCATCACCGCGGCGTGCGGCTGGTCGGTGTATGCGATGTTCGTGCTGGACCGTGGCCAGGCGCGGGTGAGCGCCGGGTATCTGCTGCGGCACGCCTCCGGCGGCGGCATCTACCTGGAGGTGGCCGCGTCGGTGACGACGTTCTTGCTCGCGGGCCGGCTGTATGAGGCCAAGGCGCGGCGGGACGCCGGGGACGCGATGCGGGAGCTGGCCGCGGCGGGCGCGCGGGACGCGTGCGTGCTGGAGGCCGACGGCACCGAGCGGCGGGTCCCGGTCGCGGGCCTGCGCGCGGGCCAGCGGTTCGTGGTGCGGCCCGGGGAGCGGATCGCCGCCGACGGCCAGGTGGAGTTCGGCCGGTCGGCGGTGGACACCAGCATGATGACCGGGGAGTCGGTGCCGGCCGAGGTGGCCGAGGGCGACCGTGTTACCGGGGGCACGGTGGTGGCGGCGGGCCGGCTGGTGGTGCGCGCGGTCAAGGTGGGCGGCGATACCCAGCTCGCGCACCTGGTCGCGCTGGTGGAGCAGGCGCAGTCGCAGAAGGCGGCCATCCAGCGGCTCGCGGACCGCATCTGCGGGGTGTTCGTTCCCGCGGTGCTGGTGGCTTCGGTCCTGACGCTGGCCGGCTGGCTGGCCGCGGGCTACCCGGCGGAGACGGCGTTCAGCGCTGCCCTGGCGGTGCTGATCATCGCGTGCCCGTGCGCGCTGGGGCTGGCGACACCGGCGGCGCTGATGGTGGCCTGCGGCCGCGGCGCGCAGTTGGGCATCTTCATCAAGCGGTATGAGGCGCTGGAGTCCTCCCGCGCGGTGGACACCGTGCTGCTGGACAAGACCGGAACGGTCACCACCGGGGTGATGACGGTGACCGCAGTCCAGCCCGCAGACGGCGCCGGCCGGGAGGTCCTGCTGCAGTACGCCGGCGCGGTGGAGCAGGCGTCGGAGCATCCGGTGGCCGCGGCGATCAGCGAGGCTGCGGCCGCGGAACTGGGTCCGCTGCCGCTGGCGGCCGGGTTCGCGGCCATGGCGGGGCTGGGGGCGCGCGGGTCGGTGGATGGCCATGACGTGGTGGTCGGCCGCGAGGGCCTGTTTGGCCAGCTGGGGATGACCATCCCGGCAGCGCTGGCCGATCAGTGCCGGCGGTGGGAGCAGGCGGGCTGCACGACGGTGCTGGCCGGGTGGGACGGCCGGGTGCGCGGGGCGGTCGCGGTCGCCGACACGGTCAAGCCGTCTGCCGCCGCCGCGGTCGCCGGGCTGCGGCGGCTGGGATTGCGGACCGTGCTGCTGACCGGGGACAGCCACGCCACCGCCCAGGCGGTGGCGGCCGCGGCCGGCGCCGACGAGGTGATCGCCGGGGCGCTGCCCGGCCGCAAGGTTGCCGTGCTCAGGAACCTGCAGGCGCAGGGTCACCAGGTGGCGATGGTCGGCGACGGGGTCAACGACGGGCCTGCCCTGGCCGCGGCCGACCTGGGCCTGGCGCTGGGCACCGGCACCGACGTGGCGATCAGCGCCGCGGACCTGATCGTGCTGCGCGACCATCTGGGCGCCGTGCCGGACGCGATCGCGCTGGCCCGCGGCACGCTGGCCACGATCCGCGGCAATCTGGCCTGGGCGTTCGGCTACAACATGGTGGCGATCCCGCTGGCCGCGGCCGGGTTCCTCAACCCGCTGATCGCCGGCGCGGCGATGGCCGCCTCGTCCGCGTTCGTCGTGGCCAACAGCGTGCGGCTGCGGCGCTTCGGGACCCCGCCCGCGGCCCGCCGCGGGTGGCCGCGGCCCCGCCGCGCCGGGCCGGGGGGAGACAGGGTTCCTGCTGGCGCTGCCGAACGGGCTGAAGCAGGGGAGCAGGTGGCGTCATGCCGGGGATGAACTCCGGGATCAATGTCAACGACCCTGCGGTGGTCGCGGCGTTCAAGTCCGCGCTGCTGCGCCAGGGGCTGATCGCGCTGCTGATCTTCGCGGTGCTCGGCCTGGCCTGGCTGACCGTGCGGGCCTGGCTGCCCGTGCCCGCCCGGGACGGCGACGGCGCGGCGGCGGGCCCACCCGGGCCCGCCCTGGCCGAGCCCGGCCTGGCGGCAGGTGCTGCGGATCGGCTTCGGCCTGCTGTGGGTCTTCGACGGGATCTTGCAGGCCCAGCCGAAGATGGCGATCGGGCTCCCGTCGGGGGTCATCGAGCCCCTCGCGGCGGCCTCGCCGCGGTGGGTGCAGCACGTGGTGAACCTGGGCGGCACCACCTGGTCGTATCACCCGATGCAGGCCGGCGCGTCGGCGGTGTGGATCCAGGTCGGCATCGGCGTCTGGATGCTGGCAGCGGCGCGGGGCCCGCTGTCCCGGCTGGCCGGGCTGGCCAGCGTCGGCTGGGGGCTGGTGGTCTGGGTCTTCGGCGAGGCCTTCGGCAGCATTTTCGCCCCCGGCCTGACCTGGCTGTTCGGCGCCCCCGGCGCGGTGCTCATCTACGCGGTGGCCGGCGCGCTGATCGCGCTGCCCGAGCGGGCCTGGCGGACCCGGCGGCTGGGCCGGCTGACCCTGGCCGGCACCGGCCTGTTCCTGGTCGGGATGGCGGTGCTGCAGGCCTGGCCGGGCCGGGGGTTCTGGCAGGGCACCGCGAACGGCCAGCCGGGCACCCTGGCCGGCATGACCGCCTCGATGGCCGGCACGCCGCAGCCGCATGTCCTGTCCGCCTGGATCAACGCCTTCACCACGTTCGACGAGGCGCACGGGTTCGCGGTCAACCTGTTCGTGGTGGCCGCGCTCGCGGTGACCGGCGCCGCCTTCCTCACCGGGCGGCCGCGGCTGATCCGCCCGGTGCTCATCGGCTTCACCGTGCTGTGCCTGGCCGACTGGGTGCTGGTCGAGGACTTCGGCTTCTTCGGCGGGCTGGGCACCGACCCGAACAGCATGCTCCCGATGGTGCTGCTGGCCGTCGCCGGGTACCTCGCCCTCGCCCGCGCGCCGGCCGCCGCGGCCGAACCAGCCGCCGCCGGCGTGCCGGGGGCGAGCTGGCGGGACCGGGCCCGGCTGGCCCGCGACCGGATCCGGCCAGAGGCCGTGCGCCGGTCGATCACCGGCGCCCCCATCCAGTCGGTGGCCGCGGTGGGCGCAATCGGCGTGATCATCCTGGGCGCGGCCCCGATGGCGGTCGCCCAGGCCAGCCCGGTCGCCGACACCATCCTGGCCCAGTCCATCGACGGAAACAGCACCCCAGTCAACTACCCCGCTCGCCCCTTCACCCTCACCGACCAGCACGGCAGGACCGTCACGCTGGCGGGGCTGCGCGGCAAGGTGGTGCTGCTGACCTTCATCGACCCGGTCTGCACCAGCACCTGCCCGATCATCGGACAGGAATTCCGCCAGGCCGGCCAGCTCCTGGGCGCGGACTCCCGCCGCGTCGAGCTGGTGGGGATCGTCGCCAACCCGGTCGACACGCAGCTGGGCTACACCCGGGCATACGACCGCCAGGACCACCTGGCCGGCGTGCCGAACTGGCTGTACCTGAGCGGCACCCTGCCCCAGCTCCAGCAGGCATGGCTGAATTACGGCATCGCGGTGCAGACCGAGCCGGCCGGGTCGATGATCGGGCACAGCGAGGAAGCCTTCGTCATCGACCAGGCAGGCCACGTGCGGCAGGAACTGGGCTTCGACCCGGGCCCGGGCACCGCGGCCACGAAGTCCTCGTTCGCCGCCGAGCTCACCGACGCGGCCCGGCAGCTGCTGGGACAGTCATGACCAGGCCACCGCGGCTGGCCGCCGCGCTCACCGACGCGGCCCGGCAGCTGCTGGGACAGTCATGACCAGGCCACCGCGGCTGGCCGCCGCCGGCCTGGCCCTGGCCGGCCTGGTGCTCGCCGTCGGCTGCGGCACCGCGGCACCGGGCACGCCAGGGCCGGCGGCCCCGGCCGCGGCGCCCGGGCCGCCGTCGCTGGACACGTCCCTAGTCACCGCGGCCGGCACCTGGGCGGTCGCGGTGATGGGCGGCTCCGCGGCCCAGCACAACAACTTCTGGCAGCTGTTCGCCCGCCCGGCCGGCAGCACCCGGTGGACGCTGGTCACCCCGCCCGGGACCGCCGACAACGGCGGCCTGGTCCTGGCCCCAGCAGGCGGGAACTCCCTGATCACCGGGTTCCGGCCCAGCCAGGACCTCACCTACACCCCGCTCACCGAAACCAGCAACAGCGGCCGGGCATGGTCATCGGCCAGCCCGCTCGACGCCGCCCTGGCCAACCTGCCCGACGCCCTGGCCGCGGCCCCCGGCAGCGGGAACCTGCTCGCGCTGCTCACCGGCGGCACCGCCAGGCTGGCCGCACCCGGCTACACCAGCTGGACCACCCTTACCAGCCGGCGGGCCCTCGCCAGCACCCCGGCCGGCCGCCACTGCGGGCTGCAGAACCTCACCGCGGCCGCGTTCACCCCGTCGGGGACGGCCCTGCTGGCCGGCGCGTGCGGCCGCCCCGGAACCGCGGGCATCTTCGCCCTCAGGGACGGCACCTGGCAGCCGGCCGGACCCCGGCTGCCCGCCGGCCTGGCCCGCCAGCACATCACGGTGCTCCGGCTGACCAGGACTGCCACCGGCACCGCGGCGCTGCTGGCCGCCGGCACCGGGCCGGCCACCAGCGTGCTCGCCGCCTGGCTGGCCGGCAACGCCAGCCACTGGGCCCTGTCCCCCCCAGTCAGGCTGAACGGCGCGCGGCTGACCTCGACGTCGTTCGGGCCCGGCGGCACAGCCGCGATGATCCTGAACCGAAACCGCGGCGAGACCATCACCGGCCCCGGCGCAGCCTGGCGGTCACTGCCCCCGCTGCCCCCCGGCACCGCCACCCTGGCCCCCGCCACCGGCGGCCGACTCGACGCCCTGGCCGTGCACAACACGAAGCTGGACATCTGGCACCTCGCACCCGGCTCCGCCGCATGGCACACCACGCAGGCCATCACCGTCCCGATCCAGTTCGGCTCATCCAGCTGAAGCCGGCCAGCGCCTCACACGCCCCGGCCACCGGGCGCACCCGCGCGCCGCGGCCAGCGGGCCGGATCTCCCGGGCGGGCCTGGCTGGCCGGCTGGGGTGGGGTCCCGCGGGCAGGCGGCGCGGTGCCGGCTGGAAGGGGGCAGCTGGCCGCGCTGGACGCGGCGCTGGATGCCGGGCCGCTGGCCGCCGGCCGGGAAGGACCAGCGGCGGACGCTGGCCCGCATCCGGGACCTGGTCGCCAGGAGGTTCGGGGTGCAGTACACCGTCCCGGGGATCTGGTACCTGCTGCGCCGCCGCGGGCTGGGCCTGCCAGATCGGCGCGCGGCGGGCCATCGAGCGCGACGACGGCGCGGCCGGGGTGTGGAAGAAGGACACCTGCCCGAGATAAAAGGACCGCGGCGGCACCGGGCACGTCTCGGTCGCCGGGCTGGCCTGCTGCCGCCCCGGCCACCGGAGCCGGCTGAGCCGCTGCCGCGGGTGCAAGGGCGAGACGAAGGCGTTCACCTGGACCGAATACCGGGACCTGCTCCTCGCCGCCCACCGCCAGCTGCCCGGCGGGCCATCGTGCTGATCTGGGACAACCTCAGCGTGCGCCTGCGCGCCTTCACCGGCGCCCAGGCCGGCGTGCAACCTGCGTGTCCGCTTCATGCTTGTTATGGAGGCGATCGCGAGGCTCCAGGACCGGGCGGGATGCTCAGGAGGAACGCTCGCCGAGCCGCCGTTCGGCGGGATCTCTGCTGTCTTCGCGACTACCAGCTCAGGCGCGCAGAACGGGGCTGCGCGGGCCTGCTGGCGGATGCGGTCGGCTAGGACTGGCGGCCCGCCCCGCGGCGCGGCCGTTGCCGCCGGGAGGAGGAAGTTAGCCGCGTCTAATTGTGAGATTAGAGATGTCTTCGGGGTCTGCTTTGATGAGCCGCATGATGGTGGCGGTGGCGGGGCGGGGTGGGGTGTGCTGTGATGCGGCGCGCTCGGACGCGATGGGGAAGTACCTGCGGGTCATCTACCTGCTGAGTTTCAAGGCGCCGCCGGTGCTGACTGGTGATGTGGCGGCCAGGCTGGGGGTGGCGCCGCCGTCGGTGTCGGCGATGCTGCGCCGGCTTGCTGCGGCGGGCTTGCTGGCCGGGTCGGGCAGCGGCGGGATCACGCTGAGCGGGCATGGCCGGGATCATGCCCGGGAGATGGTCCGCCGTCACCGGCTGATCGAGACGTTCCTGGTGCAGGCGGCCGGGATGAGCTGGGACGAGGTGCATGATGAGGCCGAGGCGCTGCAGCACGCGGTCAGCGGCCTGCTGATCGAGCGGATCGACGCGGCGCTGGGATATCCGCGCCGGGATCCGCATGGTGACCCGATCCCGCCGCCGTCGGGTGAGCATGTCGAGGACTGGTCCCCGGCCCTGGCCGATGCTGCCGTGGGTGCCTGCCTGGCGGTGGACCGGGTCAGCGATGAGGACAGCGGTGCGCTGCAGTACCTGGCCGGGCTGGGGATCCGGCCCGGCGTGGTGGTGCGGGTGGCGGCGCGCGAGCCGTTCGGCGGGCCGCTGTGGGTCGAGGCCGGCGGGCAGCGGCGGGCCATCGGGATGCCGCTGGCCTGCCTCGTGCACGGCGTGATCCAGCCGTGACCGCCGCCGAGGCCGCGGCCCCCGGCCAGGTCACGCTGGGCCAGCTGCTGGCTCGGGGGCGGCTGCGCGCGGTGGCCGGGCTGCTGGGCCCGGCGTTCGTCGCGTCGGTCGCCTACGTTGACCCGGGGAACTTCGCCACCAATTTCGCCGCCGGCGCCGGGTATGGCTACGAGCTGGCCTGGGTGATCGTGATGGCCAACCTGATGGCCATCTTGGTGCAGTACCTGACCTCCAAGGCCGGGCTGGCCACCGGCCGCAGCCTGCCCGAGCTGTGCCGGGAGCGGTACGGCCGCCGGGCCAACGTGGTGCTCTGGCTGCAGGCGGAGGTCATCGCGATCGCCACCGACCTCGCCGAGTTCGTCGGCGCCGCGGTCGGGATCAACCTGCTGTTCGGCGTTCCGTTGTTCCCGGCGGGCCTGATCACCGCGGTGGTCGCCTTCGTCATCCTGGGCCTGGAACAGCGCGGCTACCGGCGCTTCGAGCTGGCCATCATCGCGCTGCTAGGCCTGGTCGGACTCGGATTCGGGTACCTGTTCCTCGCCGCAGGCGGCCAGCACTATGGCCAGCTCGCCGCCGGCCTGCTGCCCCATCTCAGCGGCGGCGCCACCCTCAGCCTGGCCGTCGGGATCATCGGCGCGACCGTCATGCCGCACGTGGTCTACCTGCACTCCGCGCTGCAGACCGGCCGGATCCACGCGTCCGGGCCGCGTGAGCGCCGCACCCTGCTGGCCTGCAACAAGTGGGACTGCATCACCGGCCTGGGCCTGGCCGGGGTGGTCAACCTGTCCATGCTGTGCATCGCCGCCGCCGTGTTCCACCAGCCCGGCCTGACCGCCATCAGCGATCTCGGGCCGGTCCACGCCCACCTGGCCACCCTGGCCGGCGGCGGCGCCGCGCTCGCGTTCGGCGTGGCCCTGATGGCCTCCGGGCTGTCGTCCTCCAGCGTCGGCACCTACGCCGGCCAGGTCGTCATGGCCGGGTTCATGAACTGGCGCATCCCGCTGCCAGTCCGCCGCGCCCTGACCATGGCCCCGTCCCTGATCATCCTCGCGCTGGCCGTCAACACCACCCAGGCGCTGGTCTTCTCCCAGATCGTGCTGTCCTTCGGCATCCCCTTCGCCCTCATCCCCCTGCTGCTGATCACCCGCGACCCCGCTGTCATGACCGACATGCCCAACCGGCGCCTGACCAGCACCCTGATGCTCCTGACCACGGTGATCATCACCGGCCTGAACCTGTACCTGCTCTGCGGCACCCTCGCCGGCCTGCTCTGACCGCATCCGGCCAGCACCAGCCAGCCCAGACCACACCCCAGGCTCCCCTGCCTGCGCTACCGGCACGCACGCAGCCCAGGCCAGCACAGACCCGGCACCACGGCCCGCACGCCACTGCGGACGTGCTGGCCGCGCCCGGCCTGCACACCCCGCGCCGCCACGCGGCCGGCCGGGCCGGTGCGCTCTCCGGACTGAACGTCCGCAACGAAAGGAGGGAACGCCGACCCGTTCGCCGGGCGATCATCCCGGTCACGATGACAGCGCGCCGGCATGCCACCGCCAGTTCCTGAAGCTACGCGCGTCAGGCACGCCTGCCGCCGGCGATATATTCCGGGCACCCAAAGGCGGCTCAAGCCGGACTGCTGGCGTGCGCGACGCTGAGCACCATCAGCGGCAGCACGCGCAGCCGGGCTCGCAGCCCGCCCGGCGCTGCGCCAGCGACAGGCAGGGCATCACCACCAGCGACGCGACGGCCAGCACGATCCCCGCCCGGGACGGGCGGGCGCTGCCGCCGCCGAGCAGGGACCGGGCCGAGCCGCGGCCACGAACGCGGCCAGGGCGAAAACGACACCGCCGTGACCTGCAGCGCGGCGTGCTCGCACGCCTGGCGGACCGCCGGGTCACGGGCAGAAAACTGCCAGCCCACCGCGACCGCCGAGGACACCTCGATCAGCGACCTGAGACCGAAGCCGGCCAGCGCCGCCGACGATGCCCCCGCCCCGGCGGACGGCGCGACGACAGCCTCCACCGCGTTACAGCAGATGGTCGCCATCACCAGGCGGCGGACGGCCGGGCCAGGATGCCGCGGCGGGCCGCGGACAGCGGGACGGCAACCCCGGCCGCCATCAGCAGGACCCCTGCCCGCCGATGGCCGGGCAGGCACCCGGGTCGATCGCCAGCACGACCCCCAGCAGGCCGCCCAGAGCATGGGCCCGCTGACGCTCAGCCAGCTCATAGCGCACCCACCGGCTCTCCGGCACCGCCACGACAAGGCCGCAATAACTGAAGGACCTACACGAGCGTCGCTGACAAATATTCGGCAGGGAGACTGTGGATTGTGCTTCTGGCGTGGCTTCCCCCGTAGGGACCTGGCGAGGGCGTAGCGTCAGGGGCCTGGGTCCCGGCCTGACCTGCTAAGGGCTCGCAGAGGATTAACCCGTTGCTTCGCGTTCTGGCTGTCATTGTTGTGGTATGCGAGTGGTGGAGGGGTTTGAGGAGTCGCTGGCGGCCAAGTTCCAGGTGCTGTTCCCGCACCTGGACGAGCGTCAGCGGCGTCTGCTGATGGGAGCCGAGGCGCGGGCGCTGGGTCATGGCGGGATCCGGCTGGTGGCCCGGGCCGCCGGAGTCCGGGAGGCGACGGTGGCGCAGGGCGTGGCCGAGCTGGACTCCGGCGCGGAGCCGCTGGGCCGGGCACGCCGGCCAGGCGGGGGCCGCAAGCGGGTGGCCGATGTCGATCCTGGCTTACGGCCGGCGCTGCTGGCCCTGGTCGAGCCTGATGTGCGGGGTGATCCGATGTCACCGCTGCGGTGGACGACGAAGTCGACCCGGAATCTGGCCGCCGAGCTGACCCGGCAGGGGCACCGGATATCGGCCGATACCGTCGCCGGCGTGCTGCGCCAGGAGGGCTTCAGCCTGCAGGGCAACGCCAAGACCATCGAGGGCCGCCAGCATCCCGACCGGGATGCCCAGTTCCGTTACATCAGCGGCCAGGTGGCCGGCCACCTGGCCGACGGGCAGCCGGTGATCAGCGTCGATACCAAGAAGAAGGAGAAAGTCGGCAACTTCGCCAGTAACGGGGCGGAGTGGGAGCCAGAGGGCCGTCCGGTCCAGGTGCGCGACCATGACTTCCCCGATGAGGAACTCGGCAAGGCGGTCCCGTACGGGGTCTATGACGTGGCGGCCAACGCCGGCTGGGTGAACGTGGGCACCGACGGCGACACCGCGGCGTTCGCGGCCGAGTCGATCCGCCGCTGGTGGCAGGCGGTCGGCCAGCCCGGCTACCCAGACGCCACCCGCCTGCTGATCACCGCCGATGCCGGGGAATCCAACGGTTACCGCACTCGCGCCTGGAAGGCCGAGCTTGCGGCGCTGGCTGCCGGGACCGGGCTGGACATCACGGTGTGCCATTTCCCGCCCGGCACCTCCAAGTGGAACAGGATCGAGCACCGGCTGTTCTCCGCGATCTCGATGAACTGGCGGGGCAGGCCGCTGACCAGCCACGAAGCCATCGTCGAGACTATCGCGGCCACCTCCACCATTACCGGGCTGACCGTGCGCGCGCAGCTGGACACCGGCTTATCCTCAATCCACCGCGTAAATAGCGGCCGAGTGCGGCGCGTTCGACGCGAAAGGTGCCCCTTGACCAGGGACGATGGGAGTTGCTAAAGCTTCCATCACCTGGTCCGAAGGAGCACCTGTCAAGTGCGATTGTTGCATGAGCTGGCCAAGATCCATGCGTCGTTTGATGACCCGAATCTCGTGTCGCGGGCGGGCCTGGTGCCGGTGATGGCGCTGGCCCAGCGAGCGGGCCTGGCCGCGCTGGCCGGTGAGCACGTGGCCATCGCTGACGGGTGCGGGGTGAACCCGCACCTGAAGGTGCCCTGCCTGGTGGCCGGCATGATCGCGGGGGCGGACAGCATCGATGACCTGGACCTGCTGCGGCACGGGGCGATGCCGGCGCTGTTCGGCGGGGTCCGGGCGCCGTCCACGCTGGGCTCGTTCCTGCGCTCGTTCACCTGGGGGAACGTGCTCCAGCTGGGGAAGGTGAGCCGGCTGCTGCTGGCCGAGCTGGCCCGCCGCACACCGCTGCTGCCCGGGGCGGACGTGCTTGCATTCACCGGCATTGACTCGATGCAAAAGCGGATCTACGGGCACAAGAAGCAGGGCGCGGCGTTCGGCCATACCAAGATCCAGGGCAAGAGCCTGCTGGTCCGCGGGCTGAACGCGCTAGCCGCCACCATCAGCACGCCGCTTGCCGCCCCGGTGATCGCCGCCACCCGGCTGCGCGGCGGCAACGCGAACTCCGCCCGCGGCGCCGCGTCCCTTGCTGCCGAAGCGGTCGCCGCCGCCCGCGCCACCGGGTGCACCGGGACGCTGGTGGTGCGGGCCGACTCGGCGTTCTACTCCGCGGCGTTCACCGGCGCCGTGCGCGCGGCCGGGGCGTTCTTCTCGGTCACCGTGCAGATGAACCCGCACGTCCAGGCGGCGATCGCCGCCATCGGCGAGGATGCCTGGACCCCCGTCAACTACCCCCGGGCCATCTGGGATGACCAGCTGCGCTGCTGGGTCTCCGACGCCCAGGTCGCCGAAATCCCCTACACCGCATTCACCTCGAAGAAGAACAAGGCCATCACCGCCCGGCTGATCGTCCGCCGGGTCCGCGACCAGAATCGTAAGGCCGCCGCAGGCCAGGACGAACTATTCCCCCTCTGGCGCTACCACGCCGTGTTCACCGACACCCCGTTCGTGATGCTTCAGGCCGAAGGCGATCACAGGGACCATGCCGTGGCCGGGCAGGTCTTCGCGGACTGGACCGACGGTCCTCTCGCTCATCTGCCCTCCGGCTCGTTTCCCGCGAATGCAGCCTGGCTTGCCCTCGCCGCCATCAGCCACAACCTGCTGCGCGCCGCCGGTGCCCTGACCAGCCTCGCCTGCGCCAAGGCCAGAGGGGCCACGCTGCGCCGCGACCTCATCGACGTCGCCGCCCGCACCGCCCGCCACGGCCGCGGCCACCTCACCCTGCACCTGCCCGAAGGCTGGCACCGCGAGACCGGATGGATGAAGCTCTTCGAGGCCGCCTGCGGCCCGCCCGCCGCCGCGGCCTGACCCGCCCAGACCCGGTCACGCGCTCCGCAGCCCCAGCGGCCACCCGGCAATCGGCCAGCCAGCATCCCCGGCAACGACCTGTGGACAAGCCGCAGAACAGCAAGCGGCAGGAAAGCCACGCCCGCCGCCACCATCAAGATCACGTCAGCTGGATCCGTCAGCAGAACGCCATCACCTAAATTCGGGCGGTGGATTGAGGCTTATACCCGACCGGTGTCAAGGTCAGCGACCAGGAGATGGCCGCCCTGCCTATCACCCGCCACCACTTCCACGGCGACTGGAACTACACCCTGCACCCGCACACCGGCCAGGCCCGCGGGCCCGCGGAACCGGGGCCGCAAGCCCCCAGCGGATGGGACCGCACCACACTGGCCCACCCCGCCCTGACCGGGCTGCCCCGCAAGGATCTAGACGATCTGGTCGCCGCGCTGGCAGCCCCATGGCGCGCGCAGCGGGAGCAGGACCGGCACCAGCGGCGGGGCAGCGACCGGCAACGGGCACCCGGAGCCGGCCCCCCTCCCAGACTGACCCTCGCCGACCGGGTCCTGGCCGTTCTCCTTCACCTGCACCTGTCTCTGTCCTGCCCGCTGCTGGCCCAGCTGCTTGGCGTCAACCGCACCACGATCAGCCGGGCGATCCGCGACATCCTGCCACTGCTGGACCAGCACGCATCTGCCATCCCGGAGCCGGCGACCGCCCGCATCCACACCCTGGCAGACCTGCGCGCCTACGCCGCCGCCAAGGCCGCAACCCCGGCACAAAAGATCAAAACAGCGTGTTAATCCTCTGCGAGCCCTAACCGGCTGACGCCGACGCGCTGTCCTTCGAAACGACCTGTCGGCCGGGCCCCAGTTTCTGGCACCCACCGGCGCTGCCGGCCTGATCTGCCTGACCTGTGCAAGAGGCCAGGGTCCACAGATTCCGACGGCCAGCGGGTGCGTGCCATCCCTCAACCTCAGAAAGGGATGGCTGTGACCATCGTAGAGACCTGTGCCATCACCGGCGGCGTGGATACCCATGCCGACGTGCACGTCGCCGCCGCGCTCGATCCCATCGGAGGGTTACTCGGCGTCCAGGAGTTCCCTGTCAGCCCGGCGGGCTATGCCCGGCTGCTGGGCTGGCTGGCCGGGTTCGGGACGGTGTGCCTGGTCGGCATCGAGGGCACCGGCAGTTACGGCGCCGGCCTGGCTCGCCACATCACCGCCGCCGGCATCCGGGTCGTCGAGGTGGACCGATCCGACCGCCAAGACCGCCGCCGGCAGGGCAAGTCCGATCCGCTGGACGCGGTCAGCGCCGCGCGGGCCGCGCAGTCCGGCCGGGCCGACGGCGCGCCCAAGGGCCGGGACGGTGCGGTCGAGGCGATCCGCGCGCTGATGGTAGCCAAGCGCAGCGCCACCGGCGAACGCACTCAGACCATCAACCAGGCCAGGGCACTGGTCCTGACCGGGCCCGATGACATCCGCGCCCGGTTCGCCCGGCACGGCACCGCGGCGCTGGTGGCCGGCCTGGCGTCGCTGCGGCCCCGGCCCGGCGACGTGGTCGGCTACGCCACCCGGGTCGCGCTGCGCGAGCTGGGTCGCCGCGCGCAGTTCCTCGACGGCCAGCTCGAGCGCCTCGACGAGCTCATCGCCCCGCTGGTGACCGCCCGCGCGTCCGGCCTGCTCGCCATCTACGGGATCGGCCCCAGCACTGCGGCACTGCTGCTCATCGCGGCCGGCGATCATCCCGGACGGCTGCGCTCGGAGGCCGCCTGGGCGCACCTGTGCGGTACCGCGCCTATCCCGGCCTCCTCGGGCAAGACCATCCGGCACCGGCTCAACCCCGGCGGTGACCGGCAGGCCAACCACGCGCTATGGCGGATCGTATTCACCCGCATGGGCTCGCACCCGCCGACCCGCGCCTACGTCGAACGCCGCACCCAAGAAGGAAAGTCGAAAGCGGAAATCACCCGCTGCCTCAAGCGTTACGTCGCCCGCGAGGTCTACCCCCGCCTCCGCGGGCCCTCCGACTAACCCACATGCCCCGGGGACGGCCTGACCCGATATTCGGCTGCCGCATCCGTGCTGGCCTTCGAACGATTCGCCGGCCGCCCCGGCCCAGCCTGCCTGCTGAACAGACGTGACCTAATAAGAGCTTGCCCTCCACCCGAGCGGCCCGTCCCTGTCTTGTCCGCAACCCAGCAGCCCCCGCCGGACCACCCAAAAGAACCAAGAAAAGTCAGCCGAACCCTTGACGCGGCATAAGAGCATCGATCCGGCGTGCTTCCGAGGCCAGTGTGGTGTGCGGATTTGGGGAGATGCTCCTGACGTTGCGTGATCACACGCCTGGGCTGACGGTGAGGTGAATCATCGTCGCTGGGGGCCTGGCTGGCCCAGCCTCCTGGTCTCAGCCCGACCTGGGAGGTGCCCGATGACCACTACGACCTCACCTGCTGCCCTTGTCCCGGTTGCGCCGGTGTTCACCAACACCGAGCGGCTGGCGCTCGCGGGATTCCTGGCCGGCTACAGCGGCCTGACCCGCCAAGCGTACGAGCTGGACCTGCGCCAGTACGCCACCTGGTGCCACCAGCACCACCTGCGCCTGTTCCAGGCCCACCGCGCCGACATCGAATGCTTCGCCCGCGACCTGGAGACCCGCGGCCGGGCCCGGGCCACCGTCACCCGCCGGCTGTGCACCATCGCCGGGTTCTACCGGTACGCGGTAGAGGAAGACCTGCTCGAGCACTCACCCGCCGGTCACGTCCGCCGTCCCCGGCTGGATTACGAGTCGCACGCCACCGGACTGGACCGCAACGAACTCGGTGCGCTCTTGGTTGCCGCCGGGCTGGGCCCGCCGGGCGAGCACGCACTGGTTTCCTTGCTGGCGCTGAACGGGCTGCGGGTTTCCGAAGCCACCGGCGCCAGCATCGAGAACTTGGGTGTCGGGCGGGGGCACCGGACGCTGGTCGTCACGCGTAAGGGCGGCAAGGTGGTCACTATTCCGCTGGCGCCGCGGACGGCGCGGGCGATCGACCTGGCCGTCGGTGAGCGGGTGGACGGGGCGATCTTCCCCGCCCGCAACCGACAGCGGCTGGACCGGCACGGTGCCGCCCGGATCGTCCGGCGGGTAGCCATCCGCGCCGGAATCACCAAGCCGGCCGGGCCGCACACGCTGCGGCACGCGTTCATCACCGCCGCCCTCGACGCCGGGGTCCCGCTCCGCGACGTCCAGGAAGCCGCCTCGCACGCCGACCCTCGCACGACGATGAGGTATGACGTGCGCGTGCCAGCCTGGACCGGCACGCGACCTACATCGTCGCCGCCTACCTTGCTGGCGCCGCCCGGTAAGAGACGGCCACCTTGTACGGCCTCCCGCCCGGCCGCACCGCACCGGCCGGCGGAGGCCGGCCGCCTCCGATCCTGTCGTACGCACAAACGCATGATCGCGGGGGTGAGTGCCCGCAGCCGGGCCGGATGAGCCAGGCGCCGGCGCGCGAGAATGACAGCATGACCAGGCTGCGCGCCACGGCGGCCCACACGATCCCGCAACGGCCGCCCACCCAAGTAACGCCCGGCCAGCAGGTACAGGCCGGGCAGCAAGACACCGGCTGGCCCGCCTTCGTGTTCATTACCACCAGCGACGGCGCCGGGTGGGTCCCCCGGCGCCACCTCGACACCTCCTCCGCTCCCGCCGTCGTGACCATCGCCTATGACACCACCGGGCTCGCCACCACCGCCGGGGAAGAACTGACCCTGATCAACCAAGACGACCCGAGCGGCTGGGCATGGGTCCGCAACGCCGCCGGCCGGCAGGGATGGGTGGCACTGCGCACCGTCGAGCCGGTGCCCGGGCAGGGACGGCATCTCAAGCCGCCTGGACCCTCGGCGCGGTAACGGCTTTGTCATCCTCCATCGCAGGTCACAAGCCCAATGGCCGCTGCCGTGCTAAGGTTCCCCAGCCATGAAAACCAGGGTGGCTGGTGCCGTGCCGCGCTTACGAAACACCGGTGATCCGGTGGCACAGCAGTCGGGCTCCAATCACTTTCTGTGATTAGACCTGCCCGGGCCACGTGCGCCGACAACCGCCGTGACGCTCGCTGTTCGGTCAGCGTGCTGAGTGCCATGGCCGCGCCAGAGGATCGATCTGGCCCTGCTGCCTACCCGGCGAGCCCGCCGGACAGGGTTCAAGTGAAGCAGGATGGGCATGCTGTCTTGCCCCGGGCCGCCGGGTGGCGGCGGGCGGTCAGGGTGCTTCGGCGAGGGCCGCGAGCCGGTCAAGCGACGCCCGGAGCTTGCCAGCGGTGGTCGCCCGGGCGCGCCGGAAGCGCTTGGGGTCGGTCAGCTGAGTCCAGTCGTAGGTACAGGTAACCCGGGTGCATGATGCGCCGGCAGGCTCGAGTTCCCATCGCCACAGGTGCCCCGGCGGCCGCTTGCCCGATTCGGCGGGCCGCCAGGCAATCCGGCGGCCTTCTTCGAACTCGACCACATGGTTCTCCCGGATGGCGCCATCGTGGGTCAGCGTCATCGTGAACACCTCACCCGCGCGGCGCACGCGCTGCCCAGCGGGCGCTTCGGCCAGATTGTCGTTGCCGTCCCAGCGAGGCTGCTGAGCCGGATCCGCGATCAGCTCGAAGATCCGCCCAGGCCCTGCCGCGATCTCGCGGCTCGCGCTGACCACGCGCGGCTGCTCCTGCGCAGTTGTCATGCGCCCATTCAAACAGCCGGCTATGCCGGCCCGGCGGCCATGGAGGACCTGCTCTGCGACAGCGACCAGGACTGGACGGCAGTCAAAGCGCCGAGCCGGCGCCCGGAAACCTCCGGGCCGGCGTGCCCCCACCCTTTACGAAGCGTGATCAGCCCAGGAATGCGAAGGCGCGCACATCGCCGCCGTTCGGGGCGGGCGTCGGCTCGATTCTGATCAGGACGCTGGCCATCCAGATGCGGATGTTCTGTCGTGTCGGTAGTGAGCTGAAGACGAATAGCCAGGTCCCGCAGCGTTCCCGCGCGGGCTGTCTGAAGTCGACCGCCATGCCTGTTGACTTTCAACCAGTGCGGACGGGGGCAATGGTGTTGTTCTCAGCCGCAGGCAAGTAATTCGTGAGGTCGGCGCTTTCGGTACCATCGAGGTTGTGACGGGGTTCGATGCCGGCTAGCTGGTCGTGGCGGGCGTCGAGTTCGGCGGGGCTGTCCACCAGCAGGACCGCCCGTCGCAGGGGTTTCCAGCGAGACGTACGCGGCCGTGCCCCGGCCAGCGCGCCCGCGTAATATGCGTATGGACGTCCCCCTTATCAGCCGGTTCAGTCAAGCCCACACGCAAAGGACGACAGAGCCGGAGGGGGGAGCCCACGGCTCGGTGGCACTGCCGGGCCGCTCCATCGCCTCGACGGCGGCCTATGCTGCGGCCGCTGGTGCCGTCCAGATATCCCGTCGCTGCAGGACCCTTGTGAAGGGACTCCCCATGGCGGATGAGAGCCACCATCACGACCCCACCTTCTACCGCTCCCCGCGCGATGCCGCGGCCGGGCCGGCGGAAAAGCTCGCCTATGTGGCGACGTTCTCCAAGCCCGCCGATCAGCCGGATGCGATCGCGGTCGTGGACACCGACCCGGCGTCGGCGAGCTATGCCTCGGTGGTGGGATTCACCGAGCTGCCTCACACCGGCGATGAGCTGCACCATTTCGGCTGGAACGCCTGCTCGTCCGCGCTCTGCCCGACCGGGTCGCACACCCATGGCGACCGGCGCTACCTGGTGGTGCCGGGGATCCGCTCGTCGCGGATCTCGATCCTGGACACCCAGCCCGACCCGGCCGCACCGCAGGTAGTCAAGGTGCTCGGCCCGGAGGAACTGGCCAAGCGGGCCGGCTACTCGCGCCCGCACACGGTGCACTGCGGCCCGGGCTATCTGTACGTGTCCTGCCTGGGCGGGGGCAACGGCAACGATGGCCCCGGCGGGGTGGCGCTGCTGGATCACTCCTCCTTCGAGGTGCTCGGCCCGTTCGAGACGGCCGGCCGCGGCGGCCAGTACCTGGCCTACGACGTGTGGTGGCACATCAACCACAACGTGCTGGTCACCTCCGAATGGGGCACCCCGTCCATGATCGAGGACGGGATCGTGCCGGAGCTGCTGCTGGGCCGCAAGTACGGCCACCGGCTGCATTTCTGGGACATGGAGGCCCGCCGGCACGTGCAGACCGTCGACCTCGGTGATCAGCACCAGATGGCGCTGGAGCTGCGGCCAGCCCACGACCCGGCCAAGAAGTACGGCTTCGTCGGGGTGGTCATCAGCGTCGAGGACCTGTCCGCCTCGGTCTGGCTCTGGCATGAGCAAGACGGGCGATGGGCAGCGGACAAGGTGATCTCCATCCCCGCCGAGCCCGCGCCCGCCGAGCAGCTCCCGCCGCTGCTGCAAGGATTCGGCGCGGTTCCCCCGCTGGTCACCGACATCGGGCTGTCCGTGGACGACCGGGTCCTGTATGTGTCCTGCTGGGGGACCGGCGAAATGAAGCAGTACGACGTCACCGACCCCTTCCACCCGCGCGAGGCCGGCTCGGTGCGGATCGGCGGCATCGTGGGCCGCGCCCCCCACCCCGCCCGGCCGGGCCAGCCGCTGGCCGGGGGACCGCAGATGGTCGAGGTCAGCCGGGACGGCAAGCGCGTCTACTTCACCAACTCGCTGTATGGCGTCCTCGACGAGCAGTTCTACCCCGACGGCGTCGGCGCCTGGATGACCAAGCTCGACGTGGCCGACGGCGGCGGGATCGGCTTCGACCAGCGGTTCTTCCTCGAAGGCGACGCCTTCCGCGGCCGCCGAACCCACCAGGTCCGGCTCGAGGGCGGCGACGCCTCCAGCGACTCCTACTGCTACTCCTGACCGGGTGACCGGTGGCGCGACCGTGAGCACCCGGCTGGAGACAGCACGCCTGGTCATCCGCACCTTCGAGGCCCGCGACGCCGGCCCGTGGCTCGCGATGGTCACCGACCCCGAGGTCCGCCGGTTCCTCCCGCCGGGACCGGCTCCGACGACGGAACTGGCCCGGCGCGTCATCGGCGAGCGCCAGGCGATGGAACGCGAGCTGGGCCATGCGATGTGGGCCGTCGAGGACAAGACGACGGGCACGTTCGCAGGGCAATGCGGCCTCCGGCCGGTCGATCAGGGAGCAGGGCCAGAAATCGACCTCGCCTACCACTACACCAGGGCCTCCTGGAACAAGGGATACGGCACCGAGGCGGCGATCGCCGTGCTCGCCCACGGTCTGGGGCCGGCCTTGAGGCCATCATGGCGGTCGTGGTGCCGGAGAACGTCGGCTCGTGGCGGGTCATGGAGAAGGCGGGCATGCGCTATGCGGGGCTCGTGGACTACTACGGCATGGCAGGCCTGAAGAAGTACGTCGCCGCGCGGGAATGGTGGAGGCCGCCACTGGCCTGGTGAGACGCGGCGGGCGGACGGCCAGGCCGAGCACGACGCGTTTGTCTAGTCCCCAGAACTGACGGACACCGTTGCCACCAACCTGCAGATGGGTACAACGCGCAGAACCAGATGATCTGCGCACGGCTCTATGCGCCAATGGCGCGGCCGCCAGGCGCGCAGAATCGATCCGGGCGCTGAAAAGGTGGAAGGTCGTGCGGCTGCATCTCACGCTCGGTGGTGGGCTTGGCAGCGAGCCAGCCGCAACTGCCTGATCGGGGCGGACGTCACCTCGATGCCAGCCAGCACACGGCAGGGCACGTCCGGGCTGCGCATTCAGGCTTGTTATCAGCCCTGGATAGGGATGCGGGCGGCGAAGGTTTCCACCCTGTGCTGCCAGCCCGCCACCAGCCGTCCTTTGATTCCGCGGCCACCAAGACCTTGTCCCCGGCGACCCGGCGAGCCCTTTGCGCTGCAAGATCTCGTTCATGATCGCGCGGACGCGCTGCCATCTGGCATGCTCCTGCTCCGCCGTGAACCGCTACGGGGTATCCGGGTGCGTCGGGCTCACCGGGGTTCGGTGGACAGGGCCGGCCCTGCTCACCCGTGATCCTTGGGTGCGAGAGTCAGGGCCTGGTGAGGTGGACGAATGCGGGCCCTCATGCGTGTATAAAGCGTGGAAGACGACGAGCGCGAGTTCGCGGAGTTCTACGCCGCGGCCTGGGGTGACTGCCTGCGGATCGTCATGGTCAGCGTGGCCGACCGGCCGCTGGCCGAAGACCTGGTGGCGGAGGCCTTCACCAGGGCCTGGGCGTCATGGCAGAAAGTACGCAGGCTGGCCGAGCCACGGGCGTGGATCATCCGCACCGCGATGAACGCGCGGGTGTCCTGGTGGCGGCGGCACCGCCGGGAGGTCACGCTGGGCAGCCACGACACCATCGCGGCTGCCAGTCAGGACCTGGCCCTGGATAGCTCCCTGGTGGCCGCGGTGCGGCGGCTGCCGGCCCGGCAGCGCGAGGTGATCGCGCTGCGGCTACTGCTCGACCTGGACACCAGCACCACCGCCGGGATGCTCGGCATGTCTGCCAGCACCGTCACCACCCACCTTCACCGGGCCATCGGCGCATTGCGCCGCGACATCCCCGCCCGCGACGATCAGGAGCTGACACAGTGAACGGCGACCACACCCTCACCGCAATCAAAGACCGTCTCACCGAGGTGCGCGACTCCCTGGGGGCGGCGCAGCCGAGCATCCCGGCCAGCGAGATTATCGCCCGAGCCCGCAGGCGCCGCGTACGCCGCCGCCTCATCCCCAGCACGGCCGGAGTGCTGGCACTGGCGGCCGGGACGGCCCTCGCCCTGACCACGCTGGCCCCAGCCAGCCACCATCCCCAGGTTCAGCTGGCGGCCTGGACCATAGTCAAGCAGCCCGGCGGCAATGTCTCAGTCACCATCCGCGAGCTGCACGATCCGGCCGGACTGCAACACAGGCTCCGCGCCGACGGGGTACCGGCCACCGTCACTTTCCTCGGCCAGCAAAACCCGGCGTGTCACCCATGGCCGGGCGCCGCTCTACACGGAATGAGCACCCCCGCAGGCAACGCCTTGTTCAACAAGGTCTTCCCGCCGGATTCCGGGAGCACCCGCCGACGTCATCGTGATCCACCCCTCGGCCCTTCCAGACGGCGGCGGTGTCCAGCTGGCCGCTGGCTTCGGCCACGCGCCCGGCCCGGTCATAGCAATCGGGGCCGGCCTGGTGCGGGCCAGCCCGCAGTGCACCGGCAGCTGAGCCGTCCGGCCGATCACCCAGCGATCTTGATGACCTACCCGAAGGCTGCCCCAAAACCGCTACTTTGGCCGCCCAGCCGACACCCCGACAAAGACGCGGCCAAATGATCACTGCTGGGAGCCAAGCGGGGAGCCAACCGGACGGACAACTAGCCAGGACTTCTGAACGGGGATGAACGCCACAGCCGGACGCGGCCGAGGTCACGGACCGATCTGGACGAGGCTGGACGACCTCTCGGGTACCTACGGAACTGTGAGTGCCGTTCCCAGCGGTCCTGATGCGGCGGTGGCCGGGACCTCCTCGCGCAGCCTGGTCAGCAGGTCCATCTCATTCATGACTGGGACTCCTCGCGTAGCGCCGACGGATCCGCGTGGCCGAGTGCCCGTCTGAGCCTGCTTCGGGCCCGGCTGATCCGCGATCGCACGGATTGGTGCAGGATCCTGAGCGTCGCCGCCATGCTCACCCTGGCGCCGGGATGCTCACCCTGGCGCCGGGATGCTCACCGTGGCGGCTCCGTCCGACAGTGGCGGCACTCTGGCTGCCGTCACGGACGGTGGCGGCGGGGCCGACATGCGGCGCGCAAGTAGCCGCCGTTCGGAGCGTCGGTGACCTTTTGACGATCTCTAATCCTGCCGGCGCCGATCAGGTGGATCTGGCGCCAGGAAGCAGCCAGATTTCCAGCGCGGCTCTTGCCCCAGCCAGCGTTCAGCCGAGTTTGAGCCTGTCCGCGAACGAAAGCCCGAGCCAGCTGACATCGGACTCTCGACCCATCCAACGCGATGTGGAACGTGCGATGGTGTCGGCATTAGCCCGTGCCTGACCCGCTTGACTGGGGCGATCCCTCGAAAGGGAACCAGAAAGCGAGCTCAGGGACGGGAGGACTGCGAGCCAGGTGGCAAGTGTCGAGTTCCGGCGGACTGCAGCGAGCAGTTCGCCGGTCGGCGAGACCGCCCAGGAGGGCCAGGTATTTAGATCGTGGACTGTCGGCTCGAGCTGGACTAGCCCGCCCACCAGCCTCGCAGCTGTGCCGACGTCGGTCTGGCTGGCCAGCAACCCGAGCAGCGCCTCGCGGGCGTGGCGCTTGTCCGCCTCCGTCTGAGCCAGCTGGACTAGCCCGCCCACCAGCCTCGCAGCTGTGCCGACGTCGGTCTGGCTGGCCAGCAACCCGAGCAGCGCCTCGCGGGCGTGGCGCTTGTCTTCTGCCGTCTGCGCTAGCTGGACCACCCCGTCCACCAACTTCTCGGCCACCCAGTCCTCCGTTGGGTTGGCCAACAACCCCAACAGTGCGTCGCGGGCCTGGCGCCTATCTTCTGCCGTCTGCGCTAGCTGGACCACCTGACGCGCCAACCATGCAGCGTGCCAACCGTCGGCCGGGCCAGCCAACAACTCAAGCAGCGGGTCGTTTGCCCTTTCGTCCTCCGCCGCAGAGTCAAGTTGGAGCTCCTTGCCCATCAACGCACCAAACATGCTGCTGTCGCCCAGGTAAGTCGGAAATCCGGTCTTTTCGTATGCCTGCTTGTAATCCCCTGTTGGATCGAGCTGAAGCAGAGCGCCCGCCAACGGGGCAACGGCCGACGGCGTAGCTAGCCAACCGTCGGTCTGGTCGGTCAGCCACCTGAGCAGCGCGTCGCGGGCCTGGCGCTTGTCCGCCTCCGTCTCGATGAGCTGGACGACCCCGTCCGCCAGCCTCGCGGCTGTGCTGGCGTTGGTCTGGCTGGTCAGCAAACCGAGCAGTGCATCGCGGGCGTGGCGCTTGTCTTCTGCCGTCTGCGCTAGCTGGACCACCCCGTCCACCAACTTCTCGGCCACCCAGTCCTCTGTCGGACCGCCTAGCAACCTGAACAGCGCATCGCGGGCCTCGCGCTTGTCCCTTGCCGCTGGGGCGAGCTGGATTACGCCGCCCAACAACACAGCGGCAGTGCTACCGTCCGCATGGCCGACCAGCAACCTGAGCAGCCCCCCGCGGGCCTGGCGCTTATCTTCGGCCGTCTGCGCTAGCTGGACCACCCCATTCACCAGCTGTTCAGCCACCCAGCCGTCGGTCGGGCCGCCTAGCAATCTGAGCAGGGCTCTGCGGGAGTCGCGTTTGTCTTCTGCGGTCTGCGCGAGTTGGACCAGTCCGCTCACCAAATATTCGGCCAACCGGCCGCCCGTCGGGGCCAGTTGGACCACCCCGTCGGCCACCGGCAGCTCGACCACCCAGCCAGTGGTCGGGCCGGCTAGTGGACTGAGTAGCGCCATTAGCGCGTCGCGGGCCTCGCGCTTGTCCTCGGTTGCTGGAGCAAACAAGATCACCCCGTTCATCAGCTCTGCCGCCATCCATCCGCGATTCGGGTCGGCCAGCAACCTGAGCAGCGCGTCGCGGGCATGGCGCTTGTCTTCGGCCGTCGGTTCTGACTGGACCACCACGTGCACCAACCATGCCGCCATCTCAAGCAGCGCCTCGCGGGCCTGGCGGTTCGAGGTCACCCAGGATGCGGCCCCGCCGAGTCCAGCGGTTTGCCAGGACACTGCGAGCTTTACACGGGCTCGGCCGATTATCCCCGCAACCTCGGGCCAGTCGGCCTCGCTGGACTCGCCAGCTACACGGGCGAGCAATCGCCGGAATTCCCACCGGCCATCGATAACAGACAAGTCCTCAGGGATCTCGTTTGAGTCAGCGGCCCTGCAGATCACGTCCCGCAAGACATCGTCGCGCTGAGGGTGCATGGCGATCGCCGCGGGTGCGGTGTACTCCCAGTTGGGGTCGTACCACAGGTGCGGGAGCAGGGCCGCCACTGCCTCATCAACCGGAAGTGTCGCGACGTGCTCGGCAACTACGTGCTCACGGATCGACCGGTGGATGAAGCGGCGTGAGGTCATGCCGGTGCGGGCGTCACGGAAGCGGCGAGGCGGAGCGACGTGGTCCAGCGCGTCTCTCTCGACCCCCCGGGGAACGCTCTCGACCGAGATGTCGTCATCCCACTCCTGGATACCGGAGGCCGAGTTGCTGGTTGCCCCGGACCAGGCCCAGGAGCGGAGCGTGTCCTGGCAGAATCGCACGTCCGGTTCCGGTGGGTTGCCGGTGAGGCCATGCCAAGGGGCTGTGAGCAGATGGTCAAGAACGTCGCGGTAGAGCTCGAACCTGAAATCTGGCAGCTGCTGGTCGCCGAGGATGCAGTAGAAGGCCAGGATCAGCGGCACGGTCGCGGCCTGCTGCAGGCTGGGACGGCTGGCGAGCTGCGCGGCAAGTACCTGGCCGCGTTCTGGCTGGTCAGCGAACCATTGGTTGATGACGGCTTCGACATCGCGGGGGTAGCGGAACGGCTGGAGTACACCAATCAGGTGGGCCGGGTTGTCCTTCATATCGATGTTGAGCTGGTAGTTCCATGAGCTTGGCCTGCTGGTGAGCATGATCCGCCAGGGGAGCTTATCGGCCTGTTGGAGCCGCTTGGTGTCACTGGGGGCTTCGTCCAGGGAGTCGAGAACCAGCAGGATCTGCTCGTCCCTTTCCCCTTCGGTGAAGAACCGGAGCAGAGCGTCCCTGATCCGCGAGCTGCCGAAGTCGCCCCCGTCGTCGAGCGCACTGGATGCGGCGGCCGTGCGGATCTCCGCCATCCTTCTTGTTGAACAAGTCCGAGCAGGTGGTGTACAGCGGCAGCCCGACCTCGTCGAGGGCCACATCATCGTCCAGGGCCTTCAGGGCTTTCTCGGCGCAGATCCGGGCGGTGCGCTTGGCCAGCCAGGTCTTACCCGAGCCCGGCTCGCCCAGTATCACCAGCCGAGTGCACTGCCGCGCCAGATCGTCAGCGTCGGCGTCCTGCTCGCGTTCTGAGTCGGTGGCGCTGACCCGCAGTTTGCACTCGACCGTGGCCGGGGTGAGCAAGCCTTTGCGGAACTGCTGGCCCGTCGGCCACGTATCGGTGTTCAGCCAATCGATCAGCGTTTGCAGGTAGATCTTGATCTCGCCAGGGCCGGCGGGTCCCGGCGGCAGCCGGTCATCGGCAAGGCCATACAGATCCTTGAGCATGCCGGACAGGGCGTCATCTCGCGCGCGGGCCTGGTGCAGATGAACCAGCACCACCCGCTGGAAGACACCTTGTTCAAGATCGAGTACTGCGAATCCCATCAGGCCACGGGCGATGGTCCCAGCCGCCTCAAGCGAGTCTTCCGCGGTCCGGCCATCCCGCGCTGGCAAGCAGGCAGCGATCTTGCTGGTCAGCTCCTGCACCTTCAGCTCGTCCCCGGCGAGCAGGCGCCAGGTCTCCTCATCCTCCAGCAGCTTCCGCAGGGCTTTGAACTCGTCATTGCTGAGATCAACCGAAGTGCCGGCCGCGGTCTTTAGCAGGCGGCTCAGGTCATCGGTTTTCTTGAACCGCTTGAACCAGCGCACCGCCGCGCCAGCGAGCTTGTCTGCCGCCAGGTTCACGGGCAGCGCGACGACTGCGGGGGCCACGGCGGTGCTCAAGGCGGCGTGCGTTAGCCACGTGACGAACGCACCGGCCGCGCCCCCAGCTGCTGAGCCAGCATGGCTGGTCATAGCCCTGCCCCGCAGCTGCTAGCTGCACGAGTGCCATGAGAAACCATGGTTCCCCCCACGGCGACCCGCGGTCGTTCCGGTTTGAGCGGTGCCACAAGATGACCGGCGTTGCGGACTGCCGTTACGTGCTGGATCACAGAGTAATGTGCGACGCCCGGTTGAGCCAGGCACTGGGAGGCCTTGAATCCGCGATTTAAGCGACGGCATGGCGCATCATGGGTGTAGAGGTGGCGGCAATGGATTTGCTGCGGATTCCCGCGACGCTACCGCCCGCGATAACGGTCAGCCGGGAGGTCGCGGCGTTCTGCCGGGCCGAGGACCTGGAGACCTACGGTACGAGCGGCCCGGCGGCCCTGGCCTGGCGATGGGCGCTCACCGGCCAGGGGCCGACGCCGGTATCGCTGCGCGGGTGGCATGAGGGGCCGCCCGACCGCGAAACGGTGCTGGATGAGAGCCGGTGGCCGCGAGCACCGGTCCTTCGTGCCGGAGGCGGCGCTCGCGACCGCTGCTACGCCAGCAGCCGCAGCACGGCTGCCAACATATGGCCCACGCAGAGTGGTTTCGATCTCGTGGCGAAAGACCTCCAGAACGAATGATTTGGGTGCTGCGAGCCGCCCGGTTGGCACGCCTCCCAGCCGCTCCGATTCGGCGATATGCGCCGAATATCCGGAGCGCCCGCTAGGTGGTGTTCACCCTCCGCAACAGACATTTCTGTGAGGGCTCCCTCTCGGCGAAGCTCCGTTTTGACTTCTGCGGTCGGCGCTCACAGGTTGTGACAGCCGGCGCTGCAGGCAGCCACCTCCGGCAGCGCGCGCGGCAGGTCCAGAAAGTGCCGCGTCCGGCCATTCCAGGAACTTTGCCTGCACACCTCGCTTTCGGCAGCCGCAGATCCCGGGAGAGCGTGGTGGTGCAGGCTGACCTGGGGCGGGCTGGTCGAGCACTGGGTGCTGCTGGACGATGGGTGCGACCTGGTCGCGGACAAGCGCGGGCCCACGAGACTCAGCTCCGCCTTGATTTTGAAGTTCTACACCTGGCACGGCGGTTCCCGGCGGCCCGCTCGGAGGCCGTCGCGTACGTCGCCTAGCAGGTCAGGGTCCCGGCGTCGGCCTGAGGTTTGTGAGCAGTTCGGCGGCACGATTGCGTGTGCGGTCGGCACGGCTTGGGCTTCGGGCACCCGGCGGCGCCGGCGCCGCTGCCGCCGTGGTTGACAATGAGATTGCCGATGAGGGAACGGCGCTCCGCGGCTGGCAGTCGCGCGAGCTTGTGCTGAGGGCTTATGGAGGTACGGGTGCTACTGGCTCATCTGTCGGATACCCACGTCACAACCGGGCCGCATGCCGACGAGCCAAACCGACGCTGCTCCCAGGCACTCGCCCGCATCCAGGCCCTGAAGTCCAGGCCGGACTGCGTGCTGATCACCGGCGACCTCGCCGACCACGGCGAACCCGCTGAGTATGAGGCCGCTCGCGAGCTGCTCGCCGGCCTGGACATCCCGGTGCACGTCATTCCTGGCAACCACGACAACGCGGGGGTGATGCTCCAAGCCCTCGCCGACACGCGCTACGTGCGGGCGGCTGCGGAAGACGGCCGTTGCTACTACCGGGTGAACTATCCGGGGCTGCGGCTGCTGTGCTGCGACTCCAGCGTCCCCGGCCGCGACGGCGGGCAACTGGGTCCCGCGCAGCTGGCCTGGCTGGACTCCGAGTTGGGCCGTGATCCCGATGTCCCCACTGTCGTGGCCTTGCACCATCATCCGGTGCCCAGCGGGATCGTCGCCATAGACGGCATGATGCTGGCCGACAGCGCTGACCTTGCCGGGGTGCTGCGATCCCACCGGGCGCCGGCCCGCATCCTGTGCGGGCACCTGCACCGGCCGGTGACCACCATGTTCGCGGGCAGCCTGCTGATCTCTGCGCCGAGCACCTACCGGCAGATCTTCCTCGACCTGCGGCCCCGTCAGCCCGGTGCCTTCGCCGACGAACCAGCCGCATTCCTGCTGCACCACCTCAACGGCGACGCCACGGTGACGCACCTGGTGCCGGTGCGGTCAGCGGCCCGCCAGGAGTGGGGTCGGTGATCACGCTGGCGTCCTTGGTCGCCGACAGCAGGGCGGACGGTCCAGAACAGCCCACCTCGGCCCGGAGCGCACACCCTGGTTACTCCCTGCGTGCGCCTCTCCAGCGTCAAGGCACGCTCGATCGCTGCGGCTCGGCCGACCCGTCCGCGACCGACGCTTGCGGTTACGCTGTCCGGCATGGACTCCATCAAGTTGCTCACAGTTGGCGAAGCCCCGCTCTCCGTCGCTGAGGTATACGAGTCTGTCGCCGACGTACCGTCAGCGGGCGGGATTGCCTTGTTCTCGGGTGTGGTCCGCAACAACGACGAAGGCAGGACGGTGACGGAACTCGGCTACTCCGCTCATCCAAGCGTGGAAGATCGTCTCCGTGAGGTTGTCGAGAAAGCCGTCGCACAATACCCAATCAAGGCGGTTTCTGCTGTTCACCGTATCGGCGACCTCAAGATCGGCGACATCGCAGTGATTGTGGCGGTTGCCTGCCCCAAGCGCGGCGAGGCGTTCGATGCCTGCCGCCAGATCATCGATGAGATCAAGGAGACCGTGCCGATCTGGAAGCACGAGAGGTTCGCTGACGGCGGCACGGAGTGGGTCGGGGCTAAAGGCTGACCTGCCATGGCGAACGTACGCATCCGCTATTGGGCGGCAGCCAAAGAGGCAGCGGGGCTGGCCGAGGAACCCGTCAGCGCGGCGACCCTCGCCGAGGCTCTCGACATCGCGCGCAACCTACATGACGACAACCCGAGATTTGCCGCCGTGCTGGCCCGTTCATCGTTTCTTGTCGATGGCACGCAGGCCGGTCGTCGCGCGGCGGACGCTGTCCTGCTCGGTGACGGCTGCGTGGTGGAGGTACTTCCAGCCTTCGCCGGAGGCTAATTACTTCGACCTGAAGAACCCCGGTCATGGTGGCTGATCATGCGTGGCGGGAAGGATGACCTCGACCCCTTGGGCTAGAAGGGATCGAGGTCATCATGTTCTGTACGGTAGGCGATCGGCCGTCGTTGTGGGAGTCCCTGCTTCCGCCGGAGGTGCTGCGGCTGCCGGAGGAGCTGGCGCGGGTGGATGCGCTGCTGGATGACCCGGCGTTCTTCGCTCCGTTCGCGCGGTACTTTCACCCGGTGCTGGGCCGGCCATGCACGCCGGTGGAGTGCTACCTGCGGCTGATGTTCTTGAAGTTCCGCTACCGGCTGGGGTTTGAGAGCCTGTGCGCCGAGGTGGCGGACTCGATCTCCTGGCGGCGGTTTTGCCGGATCCCGCTCGATGGGCGGGTGCCGCATCCGACGACGCTGATGAAGCTGACCACGCGGTGCGGCGAGGATGCGGTGGCCGGGCTGAATGAGGCGCTGTGGGCCAAGGCGGCCGGGGCCAGGCTGCTGCGCACCGCCCGGGTGCGGGCCGACACCACGGTGATCTGCGCGAATGTGGCCTACCCGACCGACACCGGGCTGCTGGCCAAGGCGGTGGGCAGGCTGGTGCGCACGGCACGGCGAGTCCAAGCCGCAGGCGGGGCTCCGGGCACCATCCTGACCGACCGGCGGCGGGCCGCGGGGCGGCGGATGCGAGAGATCGCGAGCAAGCTGCGTACCCGGGGCAAGCTGGCCCGGGAGGAGAGCCCCCGGGTGATCGCCCGGGCGACCCGGGAACTGGCCCGCCTGGCGGAGAAGACCGCGGCGCAGGCGGCTGCGGTATTGCGCACCGGCCGCCGGGCGGTACCCAAGGCGCTCAGCGGCCGGGTGCGCGGCAGGCTGGTGCGAGCGCTGGATGAGCTGGCGGTCACGATCGAGCGCACCGCACAGGTGGTTGCTCAGGCCCGTACCCGGCTGGCCGGGCAGACCCCGGTCAGCGCGACCCGGCTGGTCAGCCTGCACGACCCAGACGCCTGGCCGATCCGCAAGGGCCGCATCGACCGCCCGGTCGAGTTCGGCTGCAAGGCCCAGGTCACCGACAACGACGACGGCATCATCCTGGACTACCGCGTCGAATAGGGGGCCGCCCCCGACGGGCCACAGCTCAAGCCCGCGATCGAACGTATCTGCCGCCGCACCGGGCGGGTGCCCCGCGCGGTCACCGCCGACCGCGGCTATGGCCAGCCCGCCGTCGAACGCGACCTGCACACACTCGGCGTGCCGACGGTGGCGATCCCCCGCCAGGCCGCAACCTCAGCCGCCCGCAAGGCCATCGAGCACAGCCGATCCTTCCACCGGCTAGTCAAATGGCGCACCGGCTGCGAGGGACGGATCAGCTACCTCAAGCGCAGTTACGGCTGGGACCGCACCCGCCTGGACGGCCGGCACGGAGCCGCCATCTGGTGCGGGCACGGCGTCTTCGCCCACAACCTGATCAAGATCGCGGGTCTGGCCAGGTAACCCATACGGTCGGGACTGCCGACCAATATCACCATCCTCAGCGCGAGGACTTTTTCAGGTCGAAGTAATTAGTGCGGCTCCGGCTGGAACCTGAACTGGTCGCAGAAGGCTCTTAGCTGCTCCTCGAACTCGGCGGTCTGGCGAGAGCCGGGGAATCGTTGCATGAGCATCTTGTTCAGTGCGGATGCCTGGGTGAGGAGAGCCGGTCCGGATTTCCGCTTGTACGAGAACGCTTGCGTGCCATGGCTGGCCGCCGCGTCCAGGTCGCCGCGCTGCGCGTGAACGAGTCCCAGCGTGAGGTGGACTTCCGCAAGCCGCATCGGGCTGCGCTCGGTCGTCGCGTTCGCCTCGCACTCCCGGAACACCTGGTGAGCGGCCTCCTCCGCCTTTGCGTCGTCACCGAGCCACTGGTAGCAAGACGCCACGTAGAAGGGGAACTTCGTGGTGTCGTAGATGAAGTGGCGGGGGTAGTTGATCGCTGGCAGCTTCTGGAGGATGGCGTACCCGCGGTCCATTGCCGACTCGGCAGCATGCCGGTTTCCGAGCCGGGCCCAGCCGCGGGCCTCCTGCATGAGGAGCTGGACGATCGCGGAGTTCTCTCCGCCGATGGCCTGTCCGGCCTCGGCGATCCTGGTGACGTCGCTGTAGCGGCCTTCGGTGAGCGCGAACCAGGCCTGCATCTCGTACGACCATGCGGTGAGTTCGGCGTGCCCGATCTCCCCGGCGAAACGCGCGATGGCCGATCGGGCGGCCTCGGCTGCTTCCCGCTGGTTCATGTCCCATTCGACACAGCCCAGGAGCGCTGTCACCCAGCCTGAGAGAGCGACAAGTTCCTTGTACTGGGCGAGGTTCATCCGCCCTCGCCGTAGCTGGACGATCTTGGCGAACAGCCGTTTGAGCCTTTGCCGGAGTTCTACCGCGTCGGCACTCGGGTAGTCACGGCACAGTTTGTCGAAAAGCGTGTACAGACCTTCGATCGTGCCCGCGCCGATATCGGTCCTGTCCATCTCCTGGATCATGGCCATGACAGCCACGTCCTCGCCGGGCTGAAAGCTCTCAGGCTCCTCCGCGGGGAGCCAGGACGCTGGCTGTCCGCTTGAGATCGCGCCGACGCTGGCAGCAGCCAACCGGCTGTCAGCGTGGCCCATGTCCGGCTGCGCGGTGCTAGGCTCACCTTCCCACGAGCGCCTGCTCACGCCGAGCATATGGCCCGGGATATGCAGACCCTCAGCGACTCGCTCAAAGATATTGACGTGCTGGGCCTGCCTTGCGCCGTTGATGTAGGCCTGCACCTGGCTGACAGTCATCTCGCAGCGGCGCGCGATGTGGCTTGGGGTGAAGCCCGGCCCGCCCCACTTGCTGGCGATCGCCAGGATCTGCCCGAGGTCCTGGTTGGCGCACGCGGCCTGGAAGTCCTGCCGCTCCAGTACCGAGCCGGGGAGATGGTCGGGCGGTCGATAGCGAGCCATGGCCAGCCGTTCCGTAGACGGAACCTACTCCAGGGTTTACCTACCGTTGATAGCCACTCTACGCGCGGTAGGTACCCACGCTGACTCTGTTGGCACCGCGGCGAGCCCTCCAATCTGAGACGCCAGAGGGGTGCCCGGCAGGCCATGGATGAACCTGCCTGGCACCGGCGGATTGCAGATGCCGGAGGGTAGGCGGACGTGCGCTGGCGGGTCACGAGGGACAGCAGGGACCGGTACCGGGTGTCGGGGACGGCCGAGGACTGGATCGGCCCCCGGAAGGTGAGCCGGACGGTGACCGGCCGCCAGGCGGCCACGCGGGAGACCGCGTGGCCGTACCGCCGCGGCGTCCGCGATGCCCCCTGGCGACGTCTTGTCAGATGGATCGTCGCCTGGCAGAAGGCCGCTAGCGACCTCGTGGCACACGGCAAGGCTCCCTGCAATGGCGTCCAGATCACCCACCTCGGCACGGTCACGGCTAGGGGGGGTGCGTGATGCCCAGGTGCAAAGGGCTGCACTGCCTCGGTTGCCGGCACGGCGGCGGCAGCGGTCCTGGTGCCGGCGCGCTCCTGTTCTTGGCACTGATCCTCATCGCCGCCGTGCTCGCACGGCCGATCAAGCGCGCGGCCGATTCGGCCTTGCATGTGGTCGTGGAGGTGGCCGAGATCGCGGCCCTGGTAGTCGTCTCAGCCGTGGGCCTGGCCGTGGTCTGCGGCCTGGTGGTGGCTGGCATCCGCATCCGGCGCTGGATGCTCGCCCGCCCGTCCTGCGCGGTGTCGATCGAGCGCCCGACTGCTCAGGAGTCCAGGCCGGAGCTGTACCCATCGAACGTTCGCGCGATCCGGGCCGCCGCACCGCCGGTTGCGCTGCAGTGGCCGGCCGCGGCGGCCGAGGTGATCGCCCGCAGCGACCAGAGGCGGCGGTCATGATGCCGGGGTTTGATGCCTTCTGGGGCTCGCCTTTCCGCCCGGGTCGCGAGGTGGGGAACGGTGCCGCGCGCCAGCCATTCCCGCAGATTGTGGTCCCGGCCCTGACGGGTGGGGACAAGGGCGGAGACAAGGATCGGGCATCTGTTTGGCTGCGAAACGCGATGATCGCGCTGGCCGTGCTCGCGGCCGCTGCGGCGGCGGTCTCCTATCAGGCCCAGTATCAGCTGGTCGCGGCTCTCAAGCATGATCAGTGGGCTGCGGCGATACAGGCCGCGATTCCCGATGCCGGGGCGGCGGTGTTCGCGTGCCTGGGCATCGCCTTGGCGCTGCAAGGCAAGCGGGCCATCCGGACCCGGGTGCTCAACCTGGCCTGCGTCGGCATCAGCGTGGCCATGAACGCCCTGGCTGTGGTGCACGGCGGCTGGCGGTCGCTGGCGGTCTGGGTTATGGCGCCGGCGATCTACGCCCTGGCCTCAGACACCCTGATCGGCGTCGTCCGGGCGTGGAGCATCGCCCGGCACCGCGAGCTGAGCGAGGCCCTGGCCGATGACGAGGCGACGCCGATCGCCACGCTCGGCGGTCTCTTGCTGTGGCTTGTGCGCCTGTGTGTCGCGCCCAACAGCACGCTCGCCGGATTCCGCAGCTGGGTCGTCGAGGAATGCCCGGTCGCGCCTGGCTGCCGGGGGGACTCCGCGAGCAGGCCCGCCGCCGCGGCGGTCACCGCGGGCCCTGCCGCCGCGAGTCCGGTGGTTCAGTCCCGGCCGAGGGCGGCGCGTAGGAGCGGCGGTACCAAGACTGCCCGTTTCCTGGCCCTGGTGATCGACCGCCACGGCCCGCTGGCCGAGGTGCCGCTCAGCGACGTATCCCGGATCGCCGCCGCGCTCGCCCCCGAGGCCGACCTGAATGTGGGCTCGGCCCGGGCGGTCCTGCGGTCACGCGTCCTTGAGGCACGGCCCGGTACCGAGATCACCGGAGGGTCCGCATGAACACGCTCCTGCACTTGGTGATCCTCGCCATCGCGGTGCTGCTTGTGCTGCGCCTAGCCTGGTGGTGCTGGGGGCCACACGGCCGGGTGCCCCGGTACCGGATCCGGTACCTGCGGCTGCGGCTGCGGCTGCGGCTGTACCCCGGCCGCGGGCACGCCACCGTGTTCGAGCTGTGGCTGCGCTGGTCCCGGTTCGCCGCCTTCCGGCGCGGCAAACGGTCCCGGATGAGCCTGACCTGGTGGCAGCGCATCCTGACCGGCTGCTACGCGTGGTCGATCTTCATCGGCCGGGCGCACTACCGGCACGGGCTGCGCGTCCCGCTGGAGGAACACGTACTGTTCCTCGGCCCGCCCCGCGGCGGCAAGACCGGCGTCCTGGCCGCCATCATCATGCGCTACCCGGGGCCGGTGCTGTCCAGCTCGACCAAGGCCGACGTGTTCACGCTGACCTCCGGCCTGCGCGCCGCCCTCGGCCCGGTGCACATGTTCAACCCGCAGGGCATCGGGGGTTTCCCCTCCACGTTCCGGTGGAACCCGATCGCCGGCGCCGAAGACCCGCAGGTCGCGATCCGCCGCGCCGACGCGTTCTCCCAGGCGATCGCGATGGGCGGGGTCGACGATGCGTCGTTCTGGACGGCGAAGGCCTCGGACTACCTGCGGGCTTTCTTCCACGCCGCCGCGCTGGCCGGCGGCGACATGCGGCTGGTCGCCAGGTGGGTGCTGACCGACCAGCCCGAGGAGGCCGAGCACATCCTGGTTGAGCACGGGCTCGACGACTGGGCCGCCCAGATCGCCGAACTGCGCGGCGAGGCCCACAAGACCGCGCACACGGTCCGGATGACCATGTCGCGGGCGCTGTCGTTCATGCACGACCCGCAGCTCGCCCAGGCGGTGCTGCCCGCGCCCGGCGCCGGGCTGGACATCCCCCAGTTCCTGGCCCGGTCCGGCACCTTGTACATGATCGCTGAAGCCCGGGACTCCGACTCCTCTCCCGTTGCCGCCCTGTTCGCCTGCCTGGCCAACGAGGTCCGGTTCACCGCCGAGCTGATCGGCAGCACGATGCCCGGCGGCCGGCTTGACCCGCCGCTGCTGATGGCGCTGGACGAGATCGTGCAGACCTGCCCGGTGCCGCTTCCGTCGTGGCTGTCGGACGCCGGCGGCAAGGGCATCCAGATCCTCACCGTCACCCACGGCACCGGCCAGCTGCGGTCCCGCTGGCAGCACAACGGCGCGCAGGTCATACTCGACACCTGCGGCACCCAGATCTGGCTGCCCGGCATCACCGACACCGACACGCTGGACAAGGCCAGCAAGCTGTGCGGGCAGGCCGCCCTGTACGAGCACCCCCCCCGCCGGGGCCTGTTCCGCGACCGGGGAGAAGAACGCGTGTCCCGGGTCGACCTCATGTCGCCGGAGATGATCCGCCAGCTGCCGGAAGGGCGGGCCCTGGTGATCCGGGGCGGCCTGGCGCCGACGGTGGCCCGGCTGCCCCGGGCGTGGAAGTCCCGGCCCTACCGGCAGGCCCGCCGCCGCGGGCTGGCCATAGCCCAGCTCGCCCCCGCCCCCTCGGCGGTCACCACCCCGGCGCCTCGGACGCCACAGCCCGATCTTGCAGGGGCCGCCGCGGCGACCCGCAGCACGCGCCCTCACCTCCGGCTCGTCACCGACGCCCCGGGCACGCAGGTCCCCGACGGCCGCGACACCGAAGAAGCGGTCCCGCCCGGTGACTATCCGTGGAGCCCGCAGTGAGCGCACCTGCAGAAGACGGGATAGCCGCCGCGCTGCTGAAGCTCACCGAGTACGGCGAGCGGATCGGCGTTCTTGACGAGCGAGAGGCCGAGCACTTCCGCAACGTGACCAGCGCCCTGCACACACTCCGCACCACGGTCACGGGCGTCGAGGGAACCATCGCCGACCAGGCAGAGATCCTCGGCAGCCTGAACGGACTCGACGACGCACTAGCAAGGCTGACCGAGCAAATCACCCCGCTGCTGCCCCCCGCCACGCCCGCCGCCGACCGATACCAGCCAGCCGACACCGTGCGCTGGTGGCGCCTGCAGGACAGCGCGAGAACAGAACCGATCGCGCGGCTGCGGAACTGGGTCGCCCAGATCTACCGGCCGCATTACGGCCACCTGGCCGCACACCTCGGACCCTGCTGGGACCAGCATCTCCTCTGCCTGCTGCTGATCGACTGGCTCAGCGAGCTGTGGAGCGTCCTCTATCTCAGCAAGCCGCGCACGGACCGGGTGCTGGACGCGCAGGCCGAATTCTCCACCAGGATCCTTCCCGCGGCCGCCGAGCAGTTGCGCACAGAAACCAGCAACTGCGACCACAGCAAGCAGCCCGCCATGCACAACGGAGCGCGCACCGGCGGCCCGCGATGACACACTCGGTGATCTTCAGCAGCCCGGCGGACACGCCCGCCGCTGGCCCCAGGGACCGCGGCGACGACATCCTCCGGGCCGAGCGGGCCCTGCTGGGCGGGGTGCTGCATGACCCCGCCACCCACGCCCAGATGCTCGACCATGTAACTGCCGCCGACTTCCAGCGGCCCTGGCACGCGCAAGTCCACGCGGCCATGCAGCGCATCCGGGCCCGCGGCGAGCTGCCCGGCCCGCACCAGGTGCGGGCCGAACTGCGCAACGACCCCGACGTGCCCGAGCACGTCCACGGCCAGGCGTGGCTGCTCGCCGACCTAATGCACGAGTGTCCCAGGCCCGCGCACGCCCCGGCGTATGCGGGCATGGTCGCCGAATCCGGCATCCGCCGGGTGCTCGGCCAGGCCGCCGCGCGCATGGAACAGGCGGCCGCCGGAGGCGCCGGGAAGCTGGAATCCGCGCTGCACGTGACCGCCCGGGCCCGCGCCGACCTAGAGAAGTCCCGCCTCCGGTGGCAAGCCCTGCCACCCGAGGCCCGCAAGGAGATCCCCGGCCCAAACCGCGATGAATTGGACGCCGCAGCCATCGCCCGCCAGGCCAAGGCGATCCACGACGACATCGGAGACCTGCGGGAAAACCTGTGGGCCCAATCCCAGGCAGGCATCGAAGAACGCCTGTCCGGCATCGCCCGCCAGCTGGCCGAGGTCGCCGCCGCGCAAGCTGACCGGCGCGAACGCCAGGCCGCCCGCCAGGCGGCCTGGGAAGCCCGCCCCGCCACCCCCGCGGGCCAGCAGGCATCCCGTCAGTGCCTCAAGGACCTGACCGCACACCCCGAGGCGATCGACGACGTGCGCCCCTGGCTGCGGCCAGATCACTTTGCCACCGCCGGCCAGGGCGAAACCTACGCCGTCCTGCGTGACATGCGCGCCGCCGGCAAGCCAATCGATCCAGTCACAGCCAGCCACGAGGCCAGCCGCCGCGGCGTGCAAGCCGACCTGGACGACGGCAACCCCACCCAGGCGCAGGCAACCGCCCGCGAGTTGCACAAGCACGCCACAGTCTCCCGCATCGGCCAGGCGGGGCGAGACATTCAGGCCGCGGCCAGCGACCAGACCGCCGGGCTCACATCCGTATTCCGGACAGCTGACCGCGGCCTACAGCACGCCGAAAAAGAAGCCGACGTCCACCGCCAGCGCGAGCCGCAGCCCGCCGCCGCCCGGGCGACAGCGGACCGTACCGCCGGGCGCTCCATGCCCTCACGCGCCCCCGAACCAGCGGCGGAGGCGGCCCTATGACCCGCTATATCTCGCCATCCCAAGCCAGGCAAGACCACCACCTTCGCTGGCATCGCATGCTGCACCGGTTCGCTCGCCTCGCCGGAGCCTCCGGCCTGACCAGCCGCCGACGCGAGCCGACCCGCCCTGATCCGGCGGGGCAGGTGATCGTCTTCGGCCCCTGCTGCGGCGATAATCGGCCGGCCTCCTCCCGGTCCCGTCCGCCCGCGCGACGCCGAGGCCGTCACCTTGCACGGGACGCCGAGATGGAGGCAGGCGGATGAGCGTCAGCACGCGGTACAAGCGCCGCCGGAGCCGGGCTATCGCCTATGGCCGGTGGCAGCCATGGGTTAACGCCGGACCGGTCCGGGCGCATGTTCACCACCTGCGGCATCAGGGCGGGTCGTATGCGGCCATCGGCCGGGCCGCGGGGGTGTCAGCCTCGACCGTCCACGACATACAGGTCGGCAAGGGACGCATCACGGCGGCGGTTGCCGGTGCTCTTCTCAGCCTCACTGCCGATGACCTGGCCCGGCCGGGAATCCCGGCCAGCGGCAGCCGGCTGCGACTGCGATCGCTGATGGCCATGGGCCACGACTGCGCCCGGATAGCCCGGGGCGCCGGGGCCAGCCCCGCGGTCATCCGCAAGATCGTCCAGGGCCGCGCGTCTGAGGTCACGCCCCAGCTGCACGCACGCGTCCGCGACGTGTGGGAGGCCTGGTGGGACAAGACCCCGCCGCAGCGCACCCCCGCCGAGCGGGCCGCCGCGACCGCGGCCCGCCGCACCGCCCGCCGGCACGACTGGTGCACTCCGCTGGCCCTAGACGAAGACGTCATCGACTGCGTCGGCTACCAGCCCGAACACGGCTGGCGGCCCGCCACTGGCACCGGCACCGCGCCCGGCCTACCCGCCCCCCGGACCGCCCGGGAATCCCGCGAGCCCTCGCGCAGCGAGGAAGGAACCACCATGGCATTCGACCCAGTCCCCAGAACCGCCAGCGAATACCAGAAGGGCGCCGCGTTCGGGCACGCGACCGTGATGCGGCAGATCGACGGCGGCCAGCCCGCCGACCGGATCCAGCAGACCCAGGACGCCGCCAGGCAGACCCTGCTGGCGGCGGCCCACACCGACGGCGAGCGCGAGTTCTGCCAGGGATACTGCGAGGTCGTCGACTCCCGGATCGCCACCCTGCGCGATATGCAGCGCGCCGAACGGGACGCCGAACGGCAGGAGCGCGCCGCTGAAAGCAGTCCCGCCGCCGCCGGAAGCGACGCCGAACTGGAGGCGGGCTGACATGGACGGTGAGCAGGACTGCTATCCGGGCGTATCCGAGATTTACGCCCGCGTGATCGCCCTGACCCCAGCGCAGTGCCGGGATGCGCTCGCTTACCTCATCGGATTCACGCCGCTCGGCGTGAACCTCGCCATCAGCGAGGTCCAGGCCCAGGCAGTCGATCAGCAAACCGAAGCAGGAGGCTGACGTGGCCCCCTTGCGCGATCAGGACAAATGGCCATGGGCCACGACCGCACGCGCATAGCCCGCGCCGCCGGGGCCAGCGTTTCGGTTATCCGCAAGACCGTCCAGGGCCGGGCCGCTGAGGTAACACCGCAACTGCACGAACGCGTCCGCGAAGTGTGGGAGGCGTGGTGGGACAAAACCCCGCCGCAGCGCATCCCCGGGGAGCGGGAAAACGCCGCGAAGGCCCGCGGCGTCGCCCGGCGGCGTAACTGGTGCACCCCCCTCGGCCTGGACGAAGAATCCGTCGACTGCATCGGCTACCAGGCCGAGCATGGCTGGCTGCCCGCCACCGGCACCGGCGCCGCACCAGATCTGGAGACTCCCCGGCCAGACCTCATCCGGCTGGCCGCCAAGCAGAAGACCTCGCATACCGAGGAAGGAAGCACCATGCCATTTGACCCAGTACCCAGGCAGGCCAGCGAATACCAGAAAGGTGCCGCGTTCGGCCAGGCGACGGTGATGCGGCAGATCGACGGCGGTGTGCCCCTGGACCGGATCCAGGAAACCCAGGCCGCCGCCAAGGCAGCCTTGACGGAGGCGGCCCGCACCGACGGCGAGCGGGAGTTCCTGGGCGGCTACGCCACCGTCGTGGACGAGCGGATCGCCACCTTGCGGGAGGCGCAGCGCGCGGAAGCCGATCCCGAGTTGCAGGCACGCGGCGCCGAGCACGAGCCCGAACTTGAGGCGGGCTGACATGGCCAGCGGAGACGGCGGCCCGCATTACGTGATGGAGAGCGTGTCCCGGGGCGAGCGCGAGCGGGAGGCGGGCGAACGGCAGATCGTCATGGAGTACGTGCCCCGGCGAGGGGTCGAGGGGGAGGCCGGCTGATGACGAGGGACGTGAACTACGAAGTCCAGGGGAT
>CAVXLG010000011.1:0-84406 GCA_963762615.1 uncultured Actinomycetes bacterium
CACTGCGCGGCCATAGCCCGGATGTCCTCATCGCAGACCCAGGCGGCGCGGACCCGCACCGGGTCGGGGTCGGCCTCCAGCCGGACGAACGCCACCCCGGCTCCGGTCGACGGATCAGAGGAGATCAGATCAGAGGTCGCTCCCCTGTCTCGGGCGCCGTCGCCGAGCACCATGTCCACCTGCTCCGGCTCGTCCAGCCGCATCGCGATCCGGTCCGGGAACAGGTTCCGGATCGACATGACCTCCTTGCGCGGGTCCTGCAAGGCGGCGACCACGCAGTAGCCCACCGCCCGGCCCTGAGTCGTCAGCGTGGCCAGAGCAGCCTTGACCCGCTCCCGCAGGCTCTTGCTGGGCTGGTAGGCGGTCAGGAACGCGACCTCATCGACCAGCACCATGACGAACGGGAACTCGGCCGTCGGGGTGTGGTCGCGTTGCTTCCCGGCCAGCTGCGCGGCCCGGGCCTGCATATCGCTGACGGCGGCTTCGAGCATGACCACGATCGCGTCGGGGCTGGCGGCGTACTGGCCGCAGGTGTCGAAGATGGCCCGGCCGTAGGCCAGTTCCATCACCTTCGGGTCGGCCGCCAGTATCTTCACCAGCCCGGCTTGCAGCAGGCCGAGCATGGCCCGGATCAGGGACCAGATGACCGAGCCTTTCCCGGCCCCGGTGGCCCCGGCGATCAGCAGATGGGTGCCGTGCAGCCGGATCAGCCACGGTGAGCCGTCCTCGCGGCGGCCTACGGCCAGGGCTTTGAGGTCCGCGTGCTGTGGGGTGGCCAGAGCGGTGATGATGGCGGCCAGGGCGTCGCGGCGGACGAATTCGAGAATCAGGAAACCGGGCCGGGCCGACCGGACCCGGCACAAGATCGCGCCGAACCCGTGCGCCAGGTTCTCGGCCCGGTTGGCGAAGTCGGCGGCAGCCTGGCCGGAGACGAGCCGGACGGCACACGGTCGGTGTACCGGGTGGACGACACCTTGCCGAGCAGGGGGACCAGCACCTGGCCCCGGTACACCGGAACCAGGCGGGCAATGGTCAGCACGGCCAGCCAGTGCCGCTGGTAATGCCACCGCCGCCACTTCCCCCGGGCCGACTTACCGATGAACCGGGAGAACGTGGCCGGCCAGCGCAGCCGCCAGACGATAAGCACGGCGGTCACCGTTGAGGTGAGGAAGACCGGGGCGGGCCATCCGGCCATGCTCCAGGCCAGCAGCTCGACGGCGAGCACCAGGTCCAGCACGGGATGCCGGGCAAGGAACTTGATGATGGCGATCAGCGCCCGGACCAGCTGGACGATGATGATCACCCAGCCGGGGGTGTGATAGACGGGTGAGCGCCAGGCCGGCGGGGCGAACGGGTCGGGGTTGTCGAGCTGGGCCAGCTGCTGGCCGGAGTACGCGGACATCTTCACCGGGGCACCTCCAGCTGGTCACGGTGGCGGGCCAGCATCGCCGCATAGTGCCAGGCGTCGGCGGCTACCTGGTGTGCCTCCGCGGTGTCCAGGTCGGCGGCGACCCGCGACAGCAGGTCGGCCTTGCGCTCGAAGAACCGGCTGCGCTCCTCCAGCGGCGCGTCCGGGGTGATGGCACGCAGGTGATCGAGAAAGGCACTGATCTCACCCGGGCTGACCTGGGCGGGCTGATCGGTCATGATGGACGGGTTCCTTCCTGAGTGGTGCTCGGGCAGGGATGCAAGCGAAAGGGCCCCGGCCGGTGGGCAAACACTGGCCGGGGCCACGCACATCACGGACAGCACGCGGGAATCCGCTTCGGAGCCGAGGCGGGCAGTCCGCGCCAGGCCCGTTCCACCTCGGCCGCATACCGGGCCGCCGTGGCGGCGAGGTCACGGGCGAAACGGACGTGACCCGCGTTGAGGTGCTCGGGCAGGGTGAGGGTGACCAGCAGCCCGGGCCGGGCGGCCCAAATGGTCAGCAGCGGGGTGCGTTCCCGGTAGGACTCGAACGCGACCCCGGACCGGCCATCGACCGGCATGGTCACCGTGGTGACACGGCGGGCGGGCATCAGGCCGCCCGGCTGGCTGCCGGGCGGGCGGCCTTGATGCCGGTGGCGCGCAGCGAGAACGCCATCCGCGCGTTGCACCGGCCCTGGCCCTGGCATCGGCCCGAGTCCACGTACGGCGTGACCTGAAGGTTGTCGAACTCGACCAGCTCGAAGGGCTGCCCCGTCGGCGCGGACGGCGGCCGGTCGGCCAATATCTTGACCACCGTCTCCCGGGACCGGCCCTCCAGCTCCGGGTCCATGTCGGCGACCCGGCACTGGAACACCCGCTTTCCGGTCAGCTTGTCGACCGCCGGGGTGCGGATCCTGGTCTTCTCGTCGTAGTCCTGCGCCTCGGTGATCGAGTCCGGCATCAGGTGACAACCTTGCGGAAACACCTGCTGCATGGTCACCGGGAGCCGCGTTCCGTTCTTGAAGGCCATAGCCTCCACCTCCTGGGAAGGTTGGGGTGCTCATCTGGTGCCCAGCGTCAGTGGTGAGGCAGTGGGGATGCCACGGGTCACAGGGGGACGCAGGGGGATTTCTGCGTCCCCTATACCGGCCGGTGTCGGTCAGGTCACTTAGAGTCGGCAGGGTGAACGGCGAATTCGCGCACTGGCTTGAGGCCAGCGGGCTGAACAAGAAGGAGTTCGCCCGTCGGGTGCAGGCACGTGCGCACGCCAAGGGATTGCGGCACGTTTCAACGGCGGCGTCTCGGGTGCGGGGATGGCTGGCGGGTCAGCAGCCGACCGAGCCAGAGGTTGCCCAGGTCGTCGCCGACGTTCTCTCCGATGCGTGCCGACGCCCGCTGACCACCCAGGACATCGGATTCCGGGTGCACGCGACGCGACGGCGGTCCGATCCGGCCGAACTGGCTGTCATCCCGCAGCTGGCCGAGACCCTGAGCTCGCAGTCCAGGACCGACCTGGTCGTCACCAGCCGGGATCGCCATGCCGAAGCGGCGGACATTGCGTCAGGGGATGCTCTTCTCGATGCGGTGGAGCACATCGCGCTCGGCCAGCCGGCCCTGGTACCCGACCTCTACTCGCTGCCGCGCCTCGGCGCGCAGCATGTCGCGCAGATCGAGCAGACGACGAACGCGTTCCGCCGGTGGGATAACGAGTTCGGAAGCGGCATGCGCCGCAAGGCCGTCGTGGGACAGCTGAATGAGGCCGCCGAATTGCTGAGAGGGCCATTCCAGGAGGAGCGCGTGGCCCGCCGCCTGTTCTCGGCGGTCGCCGACCTAGCCCAGCTGGCAGGCTGGATGTCGTATGACCTGCAGCTGCATGCGACCGCGCAGCGGTATTTCCTGCTTGGCATGCACCTGGCCAAGGACGCGGGCGACCGGCCCCAGGTGGGACGGATGCTGTACTGCCTGGCCCGGCAGATGATCGACCTGGCACGCTACCAGGAGGCCCTCGACCTGGCGCAGACCGGCGTGTATGCCATCCGGCGCAGCTCTACGCCCAAGACGATGGCGCTGCTGCACGTCATCGAAGCACGCGCTCACGCGGGCATGGGCCAGACGCGAGACTGCACCCGGGCGCTCGGCGCCGCCCAGGACGCCTTCGCCCGGGCGGGCAAGCGCACCGACCCTGCCTGGTGCGGCTTCTTCGACGAAAGCGAGCTATACGGGCTGCTCGGCGTAACGCTCCGCGACCTCGCACTGGCCGACACCGACCACGCACCCGGTCACGCCGCGGACGCCCGACAGTGGATAGAGCAGGCCATCCAGCAGCGGCCGCGTCACTTCCTCCGCAGCCGGGTTATGGACATGGACGGCCTGGCCGTCGTCAACGTCTTGCTCGGCGAGCCCGAAGCCGCGGGCCAGGCAGCTGCCACAGCGATGACCATGGCCACGGCCGTCACCTCCGCTCGGGTGATGAGCCGACTGCAACGCACCGCCTGGCTGGCTCAGGCACGGTTCCCGGGCGCATCCAGCATCACCGGCCTGCCCGAGCAAGTGGCCGCGCTACCATCGGGTGCCGACCGTCGACAGGGCTAACCGCATGCAATGGAAAATCATCTCCGAGCGAGAGCTGTACGCCGACCAGTGGCTTGACCTGCGCACGGCCGATGTCGAATTGCCGGACGGCAGGCACCTCGATCACCGGTTCATCCGCATGGCACCCTCGGCGGGGGCGGTCCTGGTCGATGATCAGCAGCGGGTGCTGCTCATCTGGCGGCACCGGTTCATCACCGGGCGGTGGGGCTGGGAGATACCCATGGGCATGATCGACGCCGGGGAGACCCCAGCGCAAGCCGCAGCCCGCGAGGTCGAGGAGGAAACCGGCTGGCGGCCCGGGCAGCTTCAGCCGCTGCTGCTCGCCCAGCCGACCGCGGGCATCATGGACGCCGCCCATCACATCTTCGTCGGCACTGGCGCGGTCGAGGTCAGCGCTCCCGCCGACCGCTTCGAGTCCAGCGCCATCCAGTGGGTTCCACTCGCCGATGTGCCCGGCATGATCGCCAAACAAGACATCCTCAGCGCCTCCACCATGGCGGCACTGCTCCTGCTCCTCACCGACGAGAGGCAGTCTGCTGCAGACACGGCCCACGACGGCGCGTCACGTCGGCAGCACTAGCGACCTGACGAGCGGTTAGCGGCTCTCCCTGCCGCCCACACGCGCGCACTGCCGAAATTAGCCGTAATAATCATCAAGGCGGCGCCGCTGCGCGGCGCCGGGTCCGGCGCTCCCCGCGCCGGGCTCTGGCCTTGGGGAGGCCCCGCCCGGCGCGCACGCGCCGTCCCACCGAGCGGCTTCCACTGATCCAGCTGGTTCATTCCTCACGCAGCCCCGTCGCGTGGAAGCCGTCCTCCTCGGCTTCGAGTGTCCAGTTCGCCATCGCTGCCTCAATGCCGCCTGGCGGCGCCGCTTACGCGGTCGGCTGCGCCGAGCATTGACCCAGCGACCACTCACCTGGGATTCGGCGCCTACGAGGATGACGGGATGGTGCAGTCACAGACAAATGCGCCGAGCTTTACCTGTTCGGCCAATACTCGCCCGGCCGCCGCAACCGGCTCGCCCGCCCGAACGTCCAATCGGCCATGAGGCGGACGCTGGGAGCGATCATGACATCGGTCGCCGCGGTGTCGATGCTTGCCGGGTGCGGCACCGGGGCGACATCCACGACAGCGCCTGGAACTGTGACGGGCCAGTTCATCAGGGTAGGCGGCCCGGTGACGGCGACAGGGCGGCCCCCTCCTCCGGTCCCGTTGCCTGGGCAGGTGGTGGCCGTCGATTCGGCGGGCACGCGTCTTACCGTGGGCGTCGGCGCCGACGGCCGGTTCAGCCTGTCCCTGCCCGCTGGCACTTACCGACTGATCGGTTACAGCCCACTCATAGACAGCGGCAAGGCGCGATGCAGCGTGGAGCGTCCTGTCCACGTAACAACCGGCAGAACCACGCGGAACGTGGCGGTCGTCTGTTCGATCGCATAGAGCAATTGGCCGTGCCACGTTCGTGCCGGGGCGGCCGGAAATCCTCGGTCATCAGCGGTCACACACGGGGAACCCGCTTGCAGTCAGAGCTGCGCAAGTACAGCTAACGTCGCTGCCCGAAACGATCTTCTTAGCAGCGGGGCAGCGGAGGTCTCCGACAGAATCTTCGTGCTGTAGCGATTGCAACCGGTCGGGCTTACGCTGCGTCTTATGGTCATGCGGAGGGTGATCGTTGCCGCAGTGATGCTGGTGATGGCCGGGTGTTCCTCCTCGTCCACCGTGACCGCCGTGGCGGGTCCGTCGGCTGAGCAGCTTGCTCACGGCCGGTGGCTCAAGATTCCTTCTGCGCCGGTGCGGCTGTGCGACCCGCTCTCGGTGTGGGACGGGCGGGATTTAGTAACGGTGGAGCCTGGGTGGCCACCTTGCCGGCCGGGCGCGGCGGCCTACAACCCGAGGACGAACAGCTGGGCGGTCTTGGCTGCGCCGCCGCGGCTGTGGACACCAGCCGCTACTTCAACGCGGCACCGGTGGGCGCCTGGGGCGGCGGTCGGCTCGTGCTGGTCTCGGCCAGGACCGGCATCACGGTCACCTGGAGCCCAGGTACCGGCCATTGGCACCAGGTCGGGACGCTTCCTTCCACGGGCGCTGTCTCCCTCAGCTGGACCGGTCGCACATTCCTGGCGATCACTATCACGGCGACCGGCGGCAACAAGGGGACCGCCCGGGCGTTCGCCGTGACTGGCGACCGGTGGACGCCGCTGCCTGATCTGCCGCAACCGGGCAAGGGACGGATCGCCGAGGCCGTGACCGCCGCCGATAACGGCACCGTCTACGCGCTCGCCAATATCTCGGCGACCGGCCGGGATGGCTTCCCCGCCGCGGGGTCGGTCAAATTGCTGCGCCTGACCGCTTCGGCGTGGGCACCGGTGCCGCTGGCCCCGGGTGTTCCCAAGTCAGAGCTCACGCTGACGAGGGTTGACCGCGGCATGCTGGCCGCCGGATCGCCCTGCCCCAGCAAAAACGCGTGCCTGGAGGACAGCCGTGTCATCACGCTGCTGAAGCCAGGCGCTCCCCTCAACGTGATCCCGCTGCCGACGAACCCGGGGCCCTCGTCCTGCCCCGGCCCGCTCGCCGCCGGAGGCCGGGCTATCGTCGCGACCTGTCCGGAAGGGCCCGCGATGCCGACGATTGCGAAATACCTGCCAGCGCCGGGCGGCAGCCAGATCTACGACACCGCCGCACGACGCTGGCTGAAAGGTCCGACTGCCCCTTACTCGCAAGCCGACGTAGTCAGGTACTGGGGCGCGTACTGGACTCCGGACGGCTTCATGTCCCTCGGCCGGTTCGCGAGCGCGGCCAGTGCGGCCAGCTATTACGGAGGCTGGCTACTGCGGCCCGCACGGTAGAGACTCAGCTAACCTGCATGGGCTCTTGAACAGCGGGTAACTGCCGCCTCGGCGCAGCAGTGATCGTCGTGCCATTAACGTGCCATTCGCCGGGGCGATGAGCGGTCAACTGCGGTCACGTGCGGTCACTCGGACCGGCAGGTCAGACCCCATGATCGCCTTGTATCCGCCTCCTTACAAGCGAGGGGTCAGCGGACCTGATCTTGCTAACGTATTTGCTAACAACAGGTGTGGACGAACCTGGGTGGAGCTGGCCTACGGCCGCCGTCCGCGACCCCGACGAGCAGGCCTAACTGACACCTATGGACCGATCTGGACGGCCGGAAATCTTGCTACGAAACAGAAGGTCGCTGACAGCGGCGGTGGCGGCAACGGCACCGCACAGCCACCCATGAGGCTCGCCGTGACTGCCCGCTGGGGTGAGGACGGCGCCTCGGACCTTGGGCTGTCCCGGACTGATACGCATCAGGCCACTGGTTCGAATCCAGTACGGCCCGCCTAAGGCCGGCCGGTGCTGCCCCGTCCCGGGTCATCCCCAGGTCCAGGTGCCACCGAAAATGCCGTTCGGGCCGACGCCGCCAAACAGGACCACGTTGCCGGTGGCCGCGTCATAGGCCATCGACGGCTCGCTCCGGGCAGCCGGGCTGGCAGCGGGGTGCTGCTTGGTCCAGGTCGAGCCGTCCCAGGTCCAGGTGCCGGTGAAGATGTCGCCGCCGCCGCGGGGGAGGAAGGCGCCACCGCCGAACAGGACTATGTTGCCGGTGGCCGCGTCGTAGGCCATCGCCGCGGCTCCCCGGGCAGACGGGCTGGTGGCCGGGTGCTGCTGGGTCCAGGTCGAGCCGTCCCAGACCCAGGTGTCACCGACCCCGCGCGTGGTGATGCCGCCGAACAGGACCACGTTGCCGGTGGCCGCGTCGTAGGCCATCGCCGCGTCGGATCGGGCAGCCGGGCTGGTGGCCGGGTGCTGCTGGGTCCAGGTCGTGCCGTTCCAGGTCCAGGTGTCACTGAGCAAGCCGTGCGCTGTCGCCGCCGCCGAACAGGACCACGGTGCCGGTGGCCGCGTCGTAGGCCATCGACGTGCCGCACCGGACAGGCGGGCTGGTGGCCGGGTGCTGCTGGGTCCAGGTCGTCCCGTCCCAGGTCCAGGTGTCGCCGACGGGGCGGCGGCCGCCACCGCCGAACAGGACCACGGTGCCGGTGGCCGCGTCGTATGCCATCGCCGCGGCGTGCCGGGCAGGCGGGCTGGTGGCCGGGTGCTGCTGGGTCCAGGTGGTGCCATCCCAGGTCCAGGTGCCGCTGACCGTGTTGCCGTGGACGTTGCGCCGCCGAACAGGACCACGGTGCCGGTGGCCGCGTCGTATGCCATCGCCGCGTACCACCGGGCAGGCGGATGGGTCGCGGGGGCCTGCTTGGTCCAGTCCGGAGCCGAGGAGGAACCCGCCAGCGCAACGGATGGACACGCGGCAGCAACGCCGCAGGCGGCTAGCGCAGCGGCCACGACCGCGACCCAGCGCCGCCCGCCGGGCCAGCACATTCGCTTTATCCTGTTCACGCTCATCATCGCCTGCCCCTTTGCCATAGAGTGATCCCCCTGTTACATCACTAGACGCTCGCCCTACCCAGCAGGTTGACAAATAGCCAAGCAGGCGGGCCGCGCCGTTACCGCTCATCACCGGGCGCTGCCCGGCACGGGTCCGGCCTCACGTCTGTGCCAGACGCGATTCCGGACAGCCCGTCCATGCCTGCGGCCCGGCAAGGTCGTGCCCGCCACGTGCCCGAACAGGCGGCCGGTCACGGACTCTCACGGTCACTCGCGGACAGCCCGGTAGCCGTTCAGGCCTGGATTTACGAGGTGAAGCCGATCAGCGAGCATCCCTGACACGGAAGAGGTCACTCGGCCCGCCAGCCGTGCCACATACGTGCCGGAACGACCGGAAAACCTCGGGCATCAGCCGATATCCAGGGGGAACCCCGATTGCCGTCCGAGCTGGGCAGGCGCAGCTCCCGGTGCCGCCCGGAAATGATCTTCTGGTCAGCTGGTCATCCGCTCGGAACAGCCGCGGCACGGGTTCCGGTGCCGCTAGCCTCAGCCGCCCCAGGTCCAGGTGTCACCGAGGAAGCCCTGCTTGCCGACGCCGCCGAAAAAGACGATGTCGCTGGCGGCCGCGTCGTAGGCCATCGACGCGAAGGCCCGGGCAGGCGGGCTGGTCGCGGGCGCCTGCTTGGTCCAGGTCGAGCCATCCCAGGTCCAGGTGTCACCAAGATTGCCGTGCTTGCCGACGCCGCCGAACAAGACGACGGTGCCGGTGGCCGCGTCGTAGGCCATCGACGCGGCGTACCGGGCGGGCGGGCTGGTCGCGGGCGCCTGCTTGGTCCAGGTCGAGCCGTCCCAGGTCCAGGTGTCACCGAGGAAGCCGTGCTTGCCGCTGAAGCCGCCGAACAAGACGATGGTGCCGGTGGCCGCGTCGTAGGCCATCGACGCCTCGGCCCGGGCGGGCGGGCTGGCCGCGGGCGCCTGCTTGGTCCAGGTCGAGCCATCCCAGGTCCAGGTGTCACCGATACGGAACGGTCGCGCCGAAGCCGCCGAACAAGACGACGCTGCCGGTGGCCGCGTCGTAGGCCATCGACGCCTCGACCCGGGCGGGCGGGCTGGTCGCGGGCGCCTGCTTGGTCCAGGTCGAGCCATCCCAGGTCCAGGTGTCACCGAGCAGCGGCCGTTGCCGCCCTGCCGCCGAACAAGACGACGGTCCCGGTGGCCGCGTCGTAGGCCATCGACGCGCCGTCCCGGGCGGGCGGGCTGGTCGCGGGCGCCTGTTTCGTCCAGGTCGAGCCATCCCAGGTCCAGGTGCCACCGAGGCGGCCGTGCCTGCCAGCGCCGCCGAACAAGACGACGTCCCCGGTGGCCGCGTCGTAGGCCATCGACGCGCCGTCCCGGGCGGGCGGGCTGGCCGTGGGCGCCTGCTTCGTCCAGGTCGGAGCCGGGGCCGAACTCGCCAGCGCAGCAGACGGGGCCGCGGCAGCAACGCCGCAGGCGGCCAGCACGGCGGCAACGGCCGCGAGCCACCGCCGCCCCCGGGGCAGCACGCCCGCTTTAACATGATCACTCTCATCATGGCCTGCCCTCTCCAGACGACCGTCCCGTACATCGTTAGACGCCCGGGCGGCCTGGCCGGTTGACAAATCACCAAGCTCAAGCCGCGCCAGCAGCCGCCGACGATCCGGGCAACTCCAGGCCGGGTAGGGCTGGGCCTTACTCCCCGCGGGCTGTCCTTGAACTGATAAGGAAGCGGTCACCCTCTCACAGCCGTCTCACGGACTGGAGGGACGGTACCGGACCCAGACGGACGACCCGGACAGTTGATGACCGCTGACCTGCGATTTCTGGATTGGGGGGCACTGGCTGGACAGGTTGCACTGGTCTACGGAACAGAAGGCCGCTGACAGCAGCGGTGGCGGCAACGACACCGCGGTCCGGTGTGGTGAGGTCGGGGCCCGGAACCTTGGACTGTCCCGAAGTGGCACGCATAAGGCAACTGGTTCAAGTCCAGTACGACCCGCCTAAGGCCGGCCGTTGGCCTGCAGTCACCCCCAGGTCCAGGTGCCACGATCCACGACCCCATTAATGACGACGTCGGGGTTGACGCCACCGAACAGGACCACGCTGCCGGTGGCCGCGTCGTAGGCCATCACCGCTCCCCACCGGGCAGGCGGGCTGGCCGCCGGGGCCTGCTTGGCCCAGGTCGTGCCGTCCCAGGTAAAAGTGCCATTGAACACCCCGGAGCCCCTGTAGTTGATGCCGCCGTACAGGACCACGGTGCTGGTGGCCGCGTCGTAGGCCATCGCCGAGCCGTTCCGTGGAGACGGGCTGGCAGCCGGGTGCTGCTGGGTCCAGGTGGTGCCGTCCCAGGTCCAGGTGCCACCTGGCACGCCGTGGTGGTTGGTGTCGCTGAACAGGACCACGGTGCTGGTGGCCGCGTCATAGGCCATCGGGCCGCCCGGGGCGGGCTGGTGGCCGGGTGCTGCTGGGTCCAGGTGGTGCCGTCCCAGGTCCAGGTGTCGTTGCTGCCGCCGAACAGGACCACGGTGCCGGTGGCCGCGTCGTAGGCCATCGATGAGTAGGCCTGGGCAGGCGGGCTGGTGGCCGGGTGCTGCTGGGTCCAGGTGGTGCCGTCCCAGGTCCAGGTGTCATTGACCGGGCCGGCGTTGTTACCGCCGCCGAACAGGACCACGGTGCCGGTGGCCGCGTCGTAGGCCATCGGCGCGCCCTCCCGGGCCGACGGGCTGGCAGCCGGGTGCTGCCGGGTCCAGGTGGTGCCGTCCCAGGTCCAGGTGCCACCGTACGAGTGGTCGCCGGTGTTCTCGCCGCCGAACAGCACCGCCGTACCGGTGGCCGCGTCGTAGGCCATCGCCGAGACGAACAGGCCAGGCGGCTTGGTGGCCGGGGCCTGCTTGGTCCAGTCCGGAACCGAGGACGAACCGGCCAGCGCAGCAGACGGAACCGCCCCGGCCACCCCGCAGGCAGCCAGCACGGCCACCACGACCGCAGCCCGCCGCCCGCCAGTATCGCGCACCCGTCCTGACCCGATCACTCTCATCATGGCCTGCCCCCTTCAGGTGACCTTCCCGTTCATCAGTAGACGCCCGGCCCACCCGGCAGGTTGGCAAATCACCAAGCAGCCGCGCCCCGTCGTTACCACTCATCGCCGGGCGCTGCCCCGGCGCGAGTCCGGCCTCACGTCTGCGCCAGACGCGATTCCGGACAGCCCGTCCATGCGTGCGGATCGGCAGGGTCGTGCTCGCCACGTGCCCGAACAGGCGGCCTGTCACGAACTCTCACGGTCACTCGCGGACAGCCCGGCACGCGTTCAGAACTGGATTTATACAGGTGAAGCCGACCAGCGAGCATCCCTGATAAGGAAGCGGTCAGTGGGAGCCAACTCGGGAGCCACCCGGGTGAACGACTTCTCACGCCCGGCGAACGAGTGCGGACAAGCGACCGGCAAGCTTCCCAGGTCGCGGACTGATCTGGACGCAGCTGAACGCGATGCAGGTAACTACGGATCAGAAGGCTGGGGTTCGGATCCCTCCGAGCGCGCCAGGTCACAGGCCTCTCCCCTCACAGGAGGGCCTGGCATGCCGGCTCGGCTGGTGGCCGAGCTGCCCGGCGTGCGGGAGAGTATCGCGTCCACCGCCTGGTCGAGGGGCTGGGTGGCGTCGATGGGTATCGCCCCGGATGCGCGCAGCCGGTCCTGGTATTCGGGCAGGAGGCGGCGTATGTACTCGCGAGAGTCCCCGGCGCGGCCCCACTCGTTGTCCTGGCGCGCATCCAGCCGTGCCAGCATGGTGGGCTCGTCGATCTCCAGCAGGAACACCTGGGTGAAGCGATCGGCCAGCTCCAGCTGATTGTCCGCGCCGCCGCACAGATACAGCGTGGCGGGTGCTGCGGCGCGGATCAGGTCGTCGAGGCGAGCCGGATTCCATTCCCAGCTATGCCGGGAGAGCCAGGCAAAGTCCGGCTGTGCCGGCTCTTCTGCTACGACGGCACCGGCAGAGTCAACGAACCGCGCCAGGAACGGGTCTTCGTCGTCATCGATGCAGGCCAGGCCCCGCCGGGCAAGCACCTCGGCGACCGCGGACTTCCCGGCCCCGGCACAGCCGGTGATCAGTACTGCGCTCATCGGTGCCCATCATCGGCCAGCCCCGGAGGCGGCGCAACGAGTTTCTGACCCACGCGGGCGCAGGCGGACCGCACGTTCACGGGCTTCGGCCCGGTTCACGCTTCCGCTTGTGTCAAGAAGGCCGTTGACACCGGAGCTTCCTGCACGTCGCGGGATGCGGCAACAAGCGAGCCGCCCCTAGAGATGGCCCTACGGCAGCCCTACAGCACTCGGGACAAGGCGGGTAAATGCAGGACAGTGCAGGGTAGTCGGCCGGGCCACTTGACGGTCTAACACCAGGTCACAAGCCCAAACCCCGCTATCAGAGCCGCGGAACCGACACCCTGATAAGGAAGAGGTCCCTGGTTCAAGTCCAGGCAGGCCCACCCAGGTCACAAGCCATGTCCTACCTCACAACCCCATCGCTTTGGGCCGGGTGACAGCAGAAGTGACAGCAACGGTCACTCTGAATCGGTTCCGAACAGGGCGTTGAGCTTGCCGATCGCCTCGCGGCGGCTGACGTTATCCGCCGCCGTGTAAATCTCCATCGTGACCGCTATACGGGAGTGGCCGAGAATCTCCATCGTGTCTCGGGGCGCGACCCCCAGATCCTTGAGCAATGTGGCGGTCGTGTGGCGCAGATCGTGCAGCCGGATCGGTCGGAGCCCGGCCGCAGTGGTGATGCGATGGAAGGACCGGGCCAGATTCCGAGGCTCGATCGGGCGGCCGGTGCGAGTGGTGAAGACCAGGTCACGAGCGGTCCACTCGTGCGAGTTCGCGCCGATCATGCGGAGGCTGGCCTGCCGGGTGAGTGCGTCGCGGGCGATGCCGAGCAAAGGCAGGTCGCGGCGGCCAGCATTTGTCTTGACCGGGCCGAGCTGGAGCCGTCCGCTGACCCGGAACAGCTGCTGGCGGATGCGGATGACGCCCTGCTCCAGGTCCACGTCCTGCCCAGTCCCAGCACTTCTCCCCGGCGCAAACCGTAGACGAGCAGCAGGACCAGCGCGGGATACAGCGCGTCCCTGCGCGCCGCGCGGAGGAATGCGCGTGCCTCGGCACCCGACCATGGCTGGAGGCGGGCGGGACTCTCGGATGGCAGCGTGGCCAGCCGGGCCACGTTGCGGGAAACCAGCTCCTCGCGCATGGCCCGGGTCAGCGCGGCGGCCAGGACCCGGCGCATGACGTGCACCTTCGCGATCGAGTCCCCGGCCGCGATGCGGCCGTTCAGCCAGGACTGCACGGTAGCCACCGACAACCGGTCCAGCCGGTGCCGTCCCAGGCCGGGCCGCAGGTATAGCCGGATGAACACCTCATACTTGGCATAGGTGGTCGGCCGGATCGCCGTGCGCGCGACGTTTTCCAGCCAGTAGTCCAGGTACTCCCCCACCGTCCAGGCGTGATCGGGCAGCGGGATGCCGCGGGCCGACCGGTCCTGCAACTGGACGAGCCGGGCATGCACCTCATCGCGGGTCCGGCCGTAGACGTAGGCGCGGCGGAACGTCCCGGCCGTGGTCAGCACGTAGGCGGCGCCAGTCCACCGGCCGTCTTGCCGCTGCCAGATGCTGCCCTCCCGGTTGGCGCGGCGGCGGGCGGGCATCAGGCCACCTCATCCAGCAGCCGGTGCACCAGCTCGGCGACCGCGCTAGCCGGTATCCGGCGGCACCGGCCGACCAGGAACGAGGCCAGTTCCCGCGACCGGATCAGCTCGTACACCTTCCACCGGCTGACCTTGAGCCGTTCGGCGACTTCCGCGACGGTCAGGTAGTCCTCGGCGGAGGTCCGCGCCGACCCGGCTGTCATGCCACCCGTCCAGTTGCCGAAAGATTGCCCTCGTGGTCACGGGCTCTCCGCCGGGCCTCATCGAGTGCTTGTTTCCAGCGATGCCGGTCGGCAACCACATGCAGCAGCCGCTTGTCCGGTGGCAGATAGTCGTGGTCAGACGGGGTGACAACGTACCAGGTGTACCGGGCCGGATCCGGCGGCTCCATGCCGAGCATCCCGATCAGCCAGGCCTTCCGGTCACCGCGATGGTCGGCAAGAGTCTTGCCCGACCACTTGCGCGAGGTCAGCACCCGCCGACCGGCGTAACCCAGATGCTCGGGCCGGTGCGCCTTGCCCTTGCAGAAGCCCGGGCGCAGGCCTGCCTTGGCGTTCTTCGGCTGGATACCGTACCGCAGCCAGTTCGCGCACGCCGACGAGCACGGCTCGAACCTGAGCGCTTCGGCGAGCCGGTCCATGTGCGCACGCTGCGCGTCGGTGTCGGCCTGGTGGCAGTCGGCGACCTGCTTGGTGAGGTACTTCGTCAGGTAGCCGATGCACCGAGCGGCGTCTTTGGACCCGGCCAGCACGCCTTCGGCGTGGAACTCCGAGCCGAACCGAGTCACATGCAACGGCTCGTCCTGGGGGCCGATCGCGTCGAGGGCCTGGTCCCAGGTTGGCAGGACTTCCCCGGTGGCCGGATCCAGGTAGTTAGCCGTGGCTTCGTCCCAGACCGGCAGGTTGTCATCCTCGTACCGGATGCCATCCGTCGAGGGCCACCACACCTGGTGGTAGGTGGCCGCGATCACCTGCCGGATGACAGCCCGGGGCACCGCGCCACGGACCGCCATATGCAGGTGCGGGGCCAGCCGCCGCTGCGGCTCGACCGCGCCGAAATACTGTGCGTCATAGCCCAGGGTGCGCCGAAGGTTCTGGATGAACCGATCCACCAACGCGGAGAAGTGCAGCGCGTCCCGGGCTGCCCGCCGGTAGTCGTAGGTGCTGGGATCGACGGGTGTCCCGTCATCTTTGACCTTGCCGTAGCTGTCGCAGGTGAGGGTGAGGAACATCGACGGCCGGTAGGACTTGCCGTCCAGCGCGGTGAACACCTTGCCGACTGTCTGCGGGGAGACCTTGCGGCGAGGCAGTGGGGCCGCGTCCTGACGGCGCCGGGTAGACCGGACGCGGCGCTCGCTCGCCTTCCCGCTGCCTCTGCTGGTGGCCACCGTGCCGCGGATCCCGGCCTGGGTGATCTCGACATCAAGCTCGCTGATGAGCTCGTCCAGCTCGGTCACATCTTCGCCCTGGGCTTCGGCGCGGTCGCGGCGGACCTGGGCCTCGGCGCGCAGGGTCAGCCAGTACTCCTGGGTCTCATCCGGCCGGGGCGGGCGGCGGGGTCGGTGGAGATGAGGTCGGCGGTGGCGCCGCGGTCGCGGGCGCCGTCGCCGAGTACCATGTCCACCTGTTCGGGCTCGTCAAGCCGCATGGCGATCCGGTCCGGGAACAGGTTGCGGATGGACATCACTTCCTTGCGTGGGTCCTGCAGCGCGGCGACCACGCAGTAGCCGACCGCGCGTCCTTGGGTGGTGAGAGTGGCGAGCGCTGCCTTGACGCGCTCGCGGAGTTGCCGGTCGGGCTGGTAGGCAGTCAGGAACGCGACCTCGTCCACCAGGATCACCACGAACGGGAACTCGGCCGTAGGCGTGTGGTCGCGCTGCTTCCCGGCCAGCTTCGCCGCCCGGCCTTGCATGTCCGTGACCGCTCTCTCCAGCATGGCGACGATCGCGGCGGGGTCGGCGGCGTACTTCCCGTAACGGTCGAAGATGGCCCGGCCGTAAGCCAGTTCCATCACCTTCGGGTCGGCGGCGAGTATCTTGACCAGCCCGGCCTGGAGCAGGCCGAGCATGGCCCGGATCAGCGACCAGATCACCGAGCCTTTCCCGGCGCCGGTGGCCCCGGCGATCAGCAGATGCGTGCCGTGCAACCGGACCAGCCACGGCGACCCGTCCTCACGGCGGCCGATGGCCAAAGCTTTCAAGTTCGGGTGCTCCGGGACGGCCAGGGCGGAGATGATCGCGGCCAGCGCGTCGCGGCGGACGAACTCCAGGATCAGGAAGCCGGGCCGGGCCGAGCGGACCCGGCACAGGATTGCGCCGAACCCATTGGCCAGGTTCTCGGCCCGGGCGGCGAAGTCGGCGGGGGCCTGGCCGGAGGCGAGCCGGACGGGCACCCGGTCGGTGTACCGGGTGGAGCGGACCTTGCCGAGCACCGGGACCAGGACCCGGCCGCGGAACACCGGCACCAGGCGGGCGATGGTCAGCACAGCCAGCCAGTGCCGCTGGTAGTGCCAGCGCCGCCACCGGCCGCGGGTCGGGGAGCCGATGAACCGGGAAAACGACGCAGGCCAGCGCAACCGCCAGCCGGTGAGCAGCACGGTCACGGTGCTAACGAGTATGACCGGGCCGGGCCATCCGGCCAGCTGCCAGGCGAGGATCAGGACGGCGGCCACCAGGTCGGGCACCGGGTGCCGGGCCAGGAACTTCAGTATGGCGACGATCACCCGGAGAAGCAGGGCGATCGTGATCACCCAGCCGGGCGTGTGGTAGATGGGCGAGCGCCAGACCGGCGGGGCGAACGGGTCCGGGTTGTTCGACCTGGGCCAGCTGCCGCCCGGAGTACGAAGTCGTCTTCACGGCCTCATCTCCTCCTGGTCGCGCTGACGGGCCAGCTGGCCGACGTACTGCCAGGCGTCGGCGGCCACCCGGTGCGCCTCAGGCGTGTCCAGGGTGGCGGCGATCCGAGAGAGCAGGAGAGCCTTGCGCTCGTGGTAGGTGATCTGGTCGGCGAGTGGTGACTCGCGGGTGAGGCCGCGGGCCTGGTCGAGCAGGGCGCTGATCTCGGCCGGGGTGACCCGGGCGGGCTGATCAGTCATGCTAGACGGGTTCCTTCCTGAGTGGTGCTTGGGCAGGGACAAACGGAAAGGGCCCCGGCCGGTGCGGCGAACACCGGCCGGGGCCACTCGGATCGGGCACATCACGCGGGCACCACCTGCCGAGGCAGGGCGGGCAGGCCGCGCCAGCGGCGCTCCACCTCGACCGCGTACCGGGCCGTCATGGAGGCGAGGTCGCGGGCGAACCGGACGTGCCCGGCGTTGAGGTGCTCGGGCAGAGTGAGCGTGACCAGCAGGCCGGGACGGGCGGCCCAGATGGTCAGCAGCGGGGTCCGGTCTCGGTAGGACTCGAATGCCACGCCGGACCGGCCGTTGACCGGCAGGGTCACCGTGGTCACGCGACGGGCGGGCATCAGGCAGCATCCTTGCTGGCCACCGGGCGGGCGGCCTTGATCCCGGTGGCACGTAGCGAGAACGCCATCCGCGCCGCGCACCGGCCCTGGCCCTGGCAGCGGCCGGAGTTGACGTAGGGCGTGACCTGGAGGTTGTCGAACTCGACCAGCTCGAACGGCTGCCCGGTGGGCGGGACGGGCTGGCGGTCGGCCAGGATCTTGACCACCGTCTCGCGGGACCGGCCCTCCAGCTCGGGATCCATGTCGGCCACCCGGCACTGGAAGACCCGCCTGCCTGTGATCTTGTCGATCGCCGGGCTGCGAGTCTTGGTCTTCTCGTCGTAGTCCTGGGCCTCGGCGATCGAGTCCGGCATCAGGTGGCAGCCGTGGGGGAACACCTGGGCCATGGTCAGCGGAAGCCGTACGCCGTTTTTGATCATGGTTCCTCCTGCCAGCTAGGCTGGCAAATTGGTCTCTAGACGTCTAGTCGCCTAGAGGAGTAGTTACATGTATAGAGGAGTCAGTTTCGGGTGTCAACCCGGGCTAGTGCGCGGGCAGGTCGTAGGCCAGCACGTAGGCGTCCGCGGCCATGATCGTGTCGCACACCTCAACGGCCCGGCCGTCGATGTCGTAGGCGGTGCGCACCAGCCGGAACACTGGCACGCCCGGCCCCAGCTGCAGCAGCCGGGCTTCCTCGGGGGTGGGCATCCGCGCCGACACGTCTTCGGTGAACCTGTCCAGGACGTGCCCGTTCTCCTCTAGCCGGGCGTAGATGCCGCCCGGGCCGGGGTTCGGGTCGGCGATCGGCGTACCCTCCGCCAGGTCGGCCGGGATGTAGGAGACCGCGGTCTCTACCGGCCGCCCGTCCAGCAGGTAGCGGCGGGACCGCACGACCGTCTCCTCGCCCTCGGGCAGGCGCAGCCGGTCGGCTACCTCGGTAGGCGGAGGGGCCTCGGTGACCTGGATCATGTCCACTGACCCGGCGGCGCCGGTCTGCTCGGACTCGATCACGAACGCGGCCTTGCCCTCCTTGCGGTGCCGTTGCGCGAACCGGTCCGAAGCCAGGCGACGGACCGGGGGCCGGGCCCGCACGTACACGCCCCGGCCGTGCTCGGCGGTAATCAGCCCTTCGTCCTGCAGGATGCGCAGCGCGTTGCGCACGGTCATCCGGGCCACGCCGTAGTGGGTCATCAGCTGCGCCTCGGAGGGCAGCTGATCGCCCTCGCGCAGCCGCCCCTTGCCTATCGCCGCTCGCAGGTGGTCGGCTATCTGCTTGTAGACGGCACGATCACTTGACGGGTCGATGGTCTCGGCGAGCACGCTTGTGGTGCTCATTGCCGCACTCCTCAACTCGTGCACATGTCTATGCCTGTTAGGCTACCGCAGAGGTGATCAGCATGGACACCCCCCGGCATTCGGTCAGCGTGGCGGCCGTCATCACCGACGACCACGGCCGCGCCCTGCTCATCCAGCGCGGCGACAACGGCCGGTGGGAGCCGCCCGGCGGCGTCCTCGAACTCGGCGAGTCGATCGAGGACGGGCTGCGCCGCGAGGCCCGCGAGGAAACCGGGCTTGAGATTGAGCCGGTCGCTTTGACCGGTGCCTACAAGAACATGACCCGCGGCATCGTCGCCCTGGTCTTCCGGTGCAAGATCACCGGGGGAGAGCTGGAAGCCACCGACGAAGCTACCGGCTTCCGCTGGGTAGGCGAGCGGGACATCCGCGAGCTGGCCGCCGAGGCCTACGCCATCCGCGTCCTCGACGCGCTCCAGCCGAACGCCGCGCCAGCAGTTCGCCACCACGACGGCACGCATCTGCTCTAGCTGCACAACTCAGACGAGGGCCAACGACGCGCCTGGCTTCGCCGACCACAGTCCTGCTGTGATCCGCCAACTGATCCGCGACGCATGTCCGCCAGCTGATGTACGACGGGTCTAGAAGCCTGCCGATCACATGGCGGGCGGCAACACACGGATCTGCACGATGTCTATGCCTGGTAAAGCTCAGGCGGGTTATACGCGCCCTCAGTCGTCCCCGATGTAGCCCGTATTGGGATCGATCATGGCGAGGAAGGCGCGGATGCTCTCCCGGTGCTCCTCCACCGACCGATTCGGTGTCCCGCTCGACCCGAATCCGTAGCCCTTGTTAGGCCCGCTCAGCCAGTCGCAGTAGGTGCCGCCTTGTCCCCACGCAGCTCGGCGAATGGCGAACCGTTCGCCATCGACGTCGAGGGTGAACAACACCGGCCCGGGCCTTCCCTCTGTTCCACGGTACACAGCGGGAACGGCGGGGGGACCGTCGCCGTCACCGCTGGGGCTCCTGTCCACAAGAGCCAGCATCCACGGCCGTCGGCTCTGAGTCCATCGCACAGCGCGCTCGGCTGGCGCACTCATGAGTGCCGCGATCCGCGCTTTGGACTGTCGCGGATCAGTTGGCGGACGAGTGCACCACCCGACGGAGGACACGACCACAGTCCTGCGCACCACAGTCCTGCGCACTGCCGAATTGCCCCATATATAGATCAAGGCGGCGCCGCTGCGCGGCGCCGGGTCCGGCGCTCCCCGCGCCGGGCTCTGGCCTTGGAGAGGCCCGCCCGGCGCGCCCGCGCCGTCCCAGCTGGTCAGCAACAGATGATCAAATGAAGCTCGTTCGTTACTCGCTTAGATGCCGCACGAGCGGCCGTCTTCCTCGGCGTACCAGTGTCCTGGTCACGGCCACCGCGTCAAGGGCGCCTACGGCGTCGCACGCGATCGCTTCGCGACCCCGGACCCGGCGACCGCTCCCCAGGGATTCGGCAGCTACGAGGAAGAATGGGCACGAGAAGTCACCGCAACCTCCCGAACGAACGGCAAGAGTGCCTACGGCGGGCGATAGTTCTCTACTCGGATGAGGGTGGCGGGACGGCGGGCTCGCTTGGTGCCCTCGCGGGCGGTTGACCGCCGCCGGTGCGGTGGTAGTACTTCCGGTAGATGATCTTGTAGAGGGGGATCCAGCGCGGGATCCGGTTGATGACCGGGATCCAGGGCGCGAACATCGGCAGCAGGAAACCGAACAGGATCATGAGCAGTCCGACGTCTAGGTCGAGGTTGGCGTTGTTCGAGGGGTTCAGCGCGGGGATCTGGTACATGCCCGAGTACAGCCATAGCCAGACCTGGCCGGGGAAGTTCCATAGTTCGTTCATGACGCCCCACTGGTCGCCGCCGACGCCCTGGGCTTCGGCGATGTTGCCCCACAGGCTGCCGTCGCTGAAGAACATGGTCCCGATGGTGGTGTTCGTGCTGAGCTGCTGCTGGCTGCCCTGGAAGTAGCCGTCGAGGCTGCCGTTGCGCGCGATGAGCAGTTCGGCCTCGATGATCACCGGCACCGGCCCGTAGTTGCCCGGCGGCACCGTGACCGACGTGGGGGTGAACTTCGCGGTCGGCCTGGCCAGGGCTTTGGCGTAGTTGTTGAGCCAGGTGGCCTGCTGGGCCGAGGCGACCTGGGGCGCGGGCGCACCGGGTGACAGGTCGCCGCCCGCGGCCTTGTACCGGCTGACCGCCGCCGCGGCGATGGGGTTGTAGGGGGCGATGAGCTGGGAGACCGGGGCCAGGACGAAGTCGTTGGCGGTGTTGATCGGCAGGGTCAGGCCGAAGATCGCCTTGGCGATCTCGGCCGGCTTGATCCCGATGATTTCCTGTGATGCCCCGGTGGTGGTGTTGAACGGCGGGCCGTACCCGGCGGTGGTGGTCCCGCCAGCCAGCTCCTGCACCGCCGTCTGGGCCAGGTCGGACGGGTCGTTCGCATCCCAGTACCTGGCGCTGAAGGCCTGCCCGGCCGGGGAATGGGGCCCTTTCGGGTAGGTGAGGCCGCCGTCCGGGGAGCCCCACAAAACCGCGGCGATGATGCACAGCACGGCGACGATGATGACCGCGACCGTTCCCTCGGTGATGAGGTCGTACTGGCGTTCGGGACCCTGCCAGGTGCGCAGCGGGTGCCGCCTGGCGCGCGTCTTGGTATCCGGCATCTGCGCCTCCTCAGCTCGCCCCTGCCGGGTGGCCCGGCTCGCCGTCGGGGATCTCCAGCTCCTCGGCCCCGGGCGGCGGGGCGACGCCGCGGCGCCGGATCAGGCCGATGTGCACGGACACGACGAACAGCAGCACGCCCACCGTGATGACGACATGCATGGTGAACGCCTGGCCCGCGTTCATCATGTTCCAGATCGCGCCGATGCCGAGCGCGTTGAATGCGTCCTTGGCCTGCTGGCCGACCCACTGGCCGTCCCAGTTGGTCATCATCAGAAAGCCGGTGAAGGCGGTCAGTATGGTCACGATGAACGCCAGCACGCCGGTGATCCAGGTCCAGCCGCGCCCGCGGCGCCAGCCCATGGTGAAAAAGTTCGTGATGAAATGCACGGCCATGAACAAGAACATGGCCTGCACGCTCCAGAAATGGATGCTGTTCATGAACGCGCCGAAGGAGTTCGTGTGCCAGAACGACACCCCGCCGAGCGCGATGATCGCGCCGCTGATGATCGCGACGATGAGCGCCGCGAGCGTCAGCACGCCCATCGTGTACAGCACCGAGGAGACGTACGCTGGCTCACGGTCGGGCAGCAGCTTGCGCAACGGGTAATTGCGCACCAGGTAGCCCCGCAGCCACGGACTGGGCCGCGTCCACGAGAACCGCTCGTCCCCGGTGGCGGCGGTGACCGGATCCGGCTCTTGCGGCACCGCCGCCGCATCCTGGGCGCTCACCGGACGCCTCGCGCTGCCCGGGCACAGGAGCAGACGGCCCGGCCGCTCATCGCCGGCGCTCCGGCGTCTTGGCTGTCTCGCTCTTCCCGCCGGGCAGGTTGATGAACATCCCGACGACGAAGATCAGGACCACCAGGATCATCTCGATGACATTGGCGTACTTGAGGGTGAACCAGCTGAAGGTGAAGGCCTTGAAACCACCGTCCCCGACCAGGTCGAACACGGGGCCGAAAAGTTGAACGATCATGCTCTGCCTGCTTCTGATCGCCGGATCCGGTAACCGCTACACGAGGCGCAAGCCGCCGATCACCACCCGTCGCGGGCGGCATTATTGGTTTGTAACTCTGAATCCGATGGGCCTGCCGGTGACGCCACCGGAGCCCCTACTGAGCGTTAGCGTGATCTTCTGGCGAGAATTGTGCCAGGCCGCTCGCGCAGACGCCAGGCAGTTACGACGATGAACTGGCCAGGGAGGCGGAGATGAGCGAGCAGCAGAAACAAGACGCGCTGGCTCAGGTTGCTGACCTGCTCGGTGAACGCAGCCCGGCGGCGCAGCAGGTACTTAGCCAGCTCTGGGACCAAGCGTTCGAGCAGGGACGGCTTGCGACGCTCGATGAGCTGCAAGACCGGTTCCGTGTCTGCATGAAGTAGAGTGCCCGCACCAGTCCGTTTCGCAACCGCTGGGACGACCCGAGCGGGTCCTGCTCAACATTGGCCGCCGTTCCCGCCTTCTGGCCTGGCTGGTCCGCCTCGCCCACGTGGCCGACGTGCCCGATCCCGAGATGAGCTGGCGGATGGTGCAAGAGCCCACCTTTGACAACCAGCTGGCTACCCCCGCTCGACGGTTCCGCGCCGGATGGTGGTGGGGCACCAGCCAACAAGACGCTGGCGAGTTCTTCAGAGCCGAGATCACACAGGCGATCTTCAGATAGTGCCGCCAACGCGGTATGCAAGGGCAAACTAGGCGGGGGTCATTCTTGGACGCTCCGCGACGGTCGCCCGCCCACGGATCACAGGGTGGTGCCCGCCACGTGCCCGAGCAGGCGGTCAGGGACTGTCACGGTCACTCGCTGACAGACCGACAGGCCTGCTACCTGCGTCGAATGGCGCCTGATCGGCCGCAGCCTAGCCTGGCTGCCTGCGGTGCCGGGTCACGGCGCCAGGCTGAACGGCGGGTACCGATCGGTGACCAGGGTGAACGCGTAGGCGACGACGCGGTTGTGCCAGCGGAATACGCCTTCGACGAAGCTGAATATGCCACGCGGATAACGACCGGTGAACAAGATGGCGAACCAGGTCACGATCACTGCGAAGAACGCCGCGATGTCCAGGAAGAACAGCACGATGTAGTGCGGGATGGCCAGCAGCCATTTGACCAGCGGCAGCCACCGGTTGAGGTCGGCGGCCGCGTCCGGGTAGGCGTAGTCCAGCTCGACCCACTGATGGTCGTCAGTAGACGGGTAGCTGTCATTCATCAGGGCCAGGTAGGTTCCGACCCGGTTGCCGAACCGCTGCAGCTCGAGATTCCAGTCGAACCACCACCGGGGGTACTTCCGCCTGAACAAGATCATCAGCAGCGGGCCGAAGAACAGCAGTCCGCCCGCGGCCGCGCTCCCGTAGGTCATGGTGGAGTGGCTTCCCGTCGACTGCCAGGTTCCGCCAGAAACGGCGCCGAGCACGATCAAGATCGGGATGATCACGAAGATACGGAAGAATGACGTCAGCCGGTTAAGCGGCCTGTCCGGGTACTCGACGGCGAACTGAACCGGATACTGAGCTGGATACGGACCCTGATCCGTGGTCATCATGTCCTCCTTGTGGCCAGTTCCGCATGCATACCCGTTGTCGGGCAGCCTCAATGATCAGCCCATAACCTAGAGGTCGCCGGTTCAAACCCCGCCCCGGTACCAGGGAAGAAGCACGTCAGAGGCCCGGAAGATATCGCGCCGGGCCTTTGTCATTACCGCCAGCAGCCGGTTTGTAACCGTGCCGCTGGTCATGCCGCTGTCCCCTCGTCACCGGAACGGGTCTGCTCCGTGACGGCGACGGATGCGAGCCACCGCCGACGATCCAAGCCTTGACAAGCTCCGTCGCGCGTGCCTGGATCGATCCGTACGGGCCATCTCGCGCGCCCGGCGGTACTTGGGGGGGATTCGATGATGCTGGCACGATTTCGCATGCCCGCGCTTGCGGTCACGATCGGGGCCACTGCAGTGGTGGCACCTCTGCTGGGTCTCGCCGCACCAGCGCAGGCGGCGGCAGGGGGGAACGGAGGCAGCGGGCCGCGCGCCGGCCAGGTCGCCATCTGCGATCAACTCAACGGTGTTCGCGGGCTATCAGGCCACGGTGGCCGCGGGATCCGCGACCTCGTCGGGGGCGCAGTACAAGCTGCCCGCGCTCTCCTGCACATCCGCGTATCGCGGCATCACGCCCGTCGCGGGAGTGGGGGTAAACGGCAACACGACCTACTCATCGGCGTTCGTGTTCACCGGATGCCATAACGGCAAGGCGGTGTACTTCCCCGCGCTGGTCATCAACGGGAGCGAGACCAACTACACCACCACGACCGTCCACGCGGGCAACGTCATCAAGGTCTCCACGAAGGTGACGACCAAGGGCACCACGGTCTCGGTCACCGACGCGACCACAGGCGTCACGAAGAAACTCACCGGATCGGGCGCGAGTCCCAGCGTTGCCTACGTAGGCGACAGCGACTGGGTCGTCAACGGAACCATCCTCGGCGTGCCCAGCTTCGGAACCCTCAGCTTTACCAGCTGGTCCGTCGACGGGAAGGCCCTCGCCCGCGCGCACCCGGCCAGGTACCAGCGCGTGAACAGCAGCAACGTCGTCCAGATCACCACCGGGGTGCTGTCCTCGACGGGCACCGCGTTCCTCACGCACTACAAGCACTCGTAACCGCTCGGCGGCAGACGCTCCGGCCCGGGCGGCTGAATCAACGCCGCCGCCCGGGCCGCGGGACATACGTAGGATAGGTCAGGCGCGGCTGCTGGCGGCCTCCAGGAGCTGCCCAGGTCAGGGCACACGGCCAGACGGCAGCGGCACCCATCTGTAAAACCGCTCCGTCCGGTGGGGTGGCCACGCCCGCTCCGGGATGATCAGCAGGACAGGCGTGCGCCGGATCGCGCGGGCAACGCCGACGAAGATCACCGTGCCATTAACGTGCCATTACCCCCGGTGCTCGGCGGTACGCAGCGGTCACCTGCGGACACTCGAAACGGCAGGTCAGAGGCTGTCAAGCCATGTTTCGCTCAGATTCCCAAGCTGATAGTGCGGGTTCGGCGGGGGGTTATCGTCAGGGTTAAACCGGGGGTTTCCCCGATGGCCGCAGGCTGGCTCGTGCCGCCAGACTGGACTCATGCAGCTGGGACAACACGATGAAGCGGCCCGCCAACGCGCGGGCGCTCATCCCCGCTCGCCCGCTAGGGCTGGCCGTGAACCAGCCAGGCTATCCGTCTCGGATAGCGGAAGAAATCTTGCAGAGAAAGCCGATACAGCCATGTACGAGAACGACCCCGACGACCGCTTTGAGGCGGCGCTGAGACTGGCCGAAGTCGATCCGGCTCTGGGCGCCGAGGCGTTGCGCAGCATCGTCGCCGACGACGCGTTTGACCCTGATACCCGGTCCGAGGCGGCGCACAGGCTGGCCGAAGTCGATCCGGCTCTGGGCGCCGAGTCGTTGCGCAGCATCGTCGCCGACGACGCGTTTGACCCTGATACCCGGTCCGAGGCGGCGCACAGGCTGGCCGAAGTCGATCCGGCTCTGGCCGCCGAGTCGTTGCGCAGCATCGTCGCCGACGACGCGTTTGACCCTGATACCCGGTCCGAGGCAGCGCACAGGCTGGCCGAGGTCGATCCGGCCTGAGCCGCCGAGGCCTTCCCCGGCTTTGCGCCGGGGACGCCACGGGCACCGCGATGGTCGCCGGACACACCGGGCCGGGGGACGACGGCACGCACAGTGGGAGGATGCCGGACGTGGATGTTGCATCCCGGCTCAACGCCTGCAAGCACAGGTGGCAGCTGTGCGGTGAGCGACCTCTGGGCGGCGGCTTTGCCTCCGCCGTCTTCGCCTGCACGACCGCCGCCGGTAAAGAGGTGGTGGTCAAGCTTCCCGCCACGGGGCGAGCAGCCAGGGCGGAAGCGGCCGCGCTCGCCGCGTGGGAGCACACCAGAGCGGCAGTGCAGCTCATCGAGACAGACTTCACGCAGGGTGCGCTGCTGCTGGAAGGGATCCAGCCCGGGACGCACCTGCCGGGCAACCGCGATGCTGCCGTAACGGAGATCGCGGCCGACCTTCTCACCAGGCTGCACCAGGCACCGGCAGGGAGCTTTCCGTTCCCAGACCTTCAGCAGATCTACATGCGCGCCGAGCAACGATCCCGGGAGGACGCCGCCTACGAGCGTCGCGTACGCGGCGACAGCACGCTAGGCGAAGCTGGTCTCGCGCGCCTCAGCGAGGCACGGTCGGCAGCAGAACGATTGTGCGCCAGCACAAGGCAGGCGGTTCTGCTCCACGGAGACTTCCTCGACAAGAACCTCCTATCGGATGGCAGCAGTTACCTGGCCATCGACCCGATCCCGTGCCTCGGCGACCCGTGTTCAGACGTTGGGTTTTTCGCCGCCGGGCACCCGCCCGCGACAGGGATCCTTCACCGGGCAGATGCCATCGCTGCGCTGATGCGCCTGGACCGCCGCCGTGCGCGGCAATGGGCAGCAGCCTGGGCCGTCTTGCAGACCTGCCAGGCCTGGCGCGATGATCAATCCGACCTGGACGCCTGCATGTCAGCCAGCGAGTTCGAGGAAGTGCTCAACGAGCGATGACTGGGCCAGGGCGGGCCGTACTGCTGCCAACGCGGCGGACGGTAGCAATCAGAAGGAGACGGTTATGGAATGCGGCCCGAAGTGACAGCCACCAGCAGGCCACCGTGGACAAGTTGCCCGAGCCTACGGATAAGAAGGTCGTTGACAGCAGCGATGACAGCAACGGCATCACACACCCAGCCCATCGGACATACCGCCACCACCGACCATGGCGAGGTCGAGGCCTCTGACCTTGGGCTGTCCTTGAACTGATAAGGAAGAGGTCCCTGGTTCAAGTCCAGGCAGGCCCACCCAGGTCACGACGTTGTAGCCCTGCAATCACCAGGCCCGCAGCCCTACAGTCTGTAGGGCCAGACCTGGATTTGGGAGTGATCAGGCGACGGCATTTGCGTCCCCGTCTGCCCCCGGCTCCTGGCCCTCATAGGCATACAGGCGACTGACGGCCTGGTTCATGGCGTCCAGGATGGAGGTTCGGTCCTGGACGAATAGGTGGCCGTAAATGATCTTGGTCGTCTCGATCCTGCTGTGTCCCATCTGATGCGCTACCTGGATGTCCGATGCGCCCGAGGCGATGAGCAGGGAAGCGCACACGTGCCGCAGCTCGTGCGCGGTATAGCTGACGATGCCGTCCGGATGAGCCGCCGTGTAGCCCTGGGCGAACTTGAGGTACCTGCGCCACATGGCGTAGCCGAGGTAGCCGCCCCGGCTTAACCGCGGCGGCTACCGGCCCCGCACCAGCATCCTCACGAATGCCAGCACCACCAAGAGTGGATCAATAAGCGTCAGAGCCGAGGTCGCAGCCGGGGATGGACAACCTTAGACAGGTCGCTCATTGCTACGGATTTGATGGTCTCGCCAGTCTCCATGACCTGTCCGGCGCCATGACGCACGGCCAGCAGCGAGACTGAATGATGGATGTCTCCCTACCTGCTGGAGGATGGGTGGTAGCTGTGGATGGCTGGTGCTCAGTAGAGCAGCTAACTCGGTGGGGATTCGCGCACAGTCAGATCGTGATGGCCAACGAGGCGCACGACGGCCTGGCGCGCTCTGTGCGGACCCGCGAGGTCGGTGTCCGCATGATCCAGGCGGCTCACCAAGCCGGGGTGGGGCGGCTGGCGATGGAGGCACTCCCGCAGCCGCCGAACGGATCGCCGGGGCCGATGTGGTCGATCCCGCCCGGCTGGGGTGGTTACCTGGCTCAGCCGGACATGCGCAAGCTGATGACAACAGCGCTGGAGCTGGGCTGGAGCCTGTGGGCTTATGAGGCCGACGAGGCCATCAAGAAGACCGATCCCGCGGAGCTGCCCCGTCTTGCATTTGCCAACCAGCGCGACCGCGAGCAGGCCCGCAACCTGTGCCAGGTGCTGGCCATCGCGCCCGAAGAGCCGCTATTGGTCTGGGTCGGTGACGACCACGCCCGCAAAGAGCCGACTCACGGATGGGTGACGATGGGATGCCACTTCCCCGTCATGTCCGGTATCGACCCGTTCGTCATCGACCAGACCGTAACCATTGAGTTTTCGGCGCAATCCAAGCCCTGGGTGCCAGCGCTGCTGGCAACGCTCGGCGAGACCCTGACCGCCTTCGGCGGCACCGCCGGGATCCTCCGAGACCAGGCACCTCCGCCGCTGAACAGCTGGCCCGGCGTCGATGCCGTTGTCGTCTCCACGGACAACACGCTCACCTAACCCCGCGTGCGCGCTACGTGCCCGATCGACCGGCAAACCACCGGTACTCACGGTTACTCAGGGCCAAACCCCGATGGCCTTTGACGTGCAATCGAGCAGGTGAACCCGCTAGCTTCAGCGACCTTCTAATCAGCGGGTCATCCGCTTGGCAGAGCCGCGGGACGGGTTCCGGCGGCGCTAGCGTCAGCCGCCCCAGGTCCAGGTGTTACGGAGCGGGGCTATGCCGTCGAGGCCGGCGCCGCCGATGCCGCTGAACAAGACGACGTTGCTGGCGGCCGCGTCGTAGGCCATCGCCGCCTCGAACCGGACAGCCGGATGAGTCGCCGGGTGCTGCTTCGTCCAGGTCGAGCCATTCCAGGTCCAGGTGTCACCGAGGTCACCGGTGCTGCAGTCACCGCCGAACAAGACGATGGTGCCGGTGGCCGCGTCGTAGGCCATCACCGCGTCGGACCGGGCGGGCTGGTCGCGGGCGCCTGCTTCGTCCAGGTCGAGCCATCCCAGGTCCAGGTGTCACCAAGAAGGCCGTGGCGGCGTCCTTGGACCCCGCCAGCACGCCCTGGGCGTCGAACCTGGCCCCGAACCGGGCCACATGCAGCGGTGCGTCGTCGGGGCCGATGGCGTCGAGGGCCCTGGTCCCAGGCAGCCAGCAATTCCCCGGTCGCGGGGTCGAGGTATGTGCCGAGGTTCTCATCCCACACCGCCAGCGCGTCCCCGTCGAAGCGGACGGTCTCGGTAGACGGCCACCACGCCTGGTGGTAGGTAGCGGCGATCACCTGCCGGACCACGGCCCGCGGGACGGCGCCGCGGATGGCCAGGTGCAGGTGAAGAGCCAGCGGTACCGTACGGCCAGTGACCAACGACCATCAAGGAGGCCTGGAGGTCGCGTGCGTATCAGCCTTGGCGACGTGTCCCTGTGGTTCGATGTCTCCGGTCCGTCAGTTATCCCGCAGGGGGACACGACGGTGGAGCGCCCGGTCCTGGTGGCCGTCCACGGCGGCCCCGGCCTGGACCACATGACGGTGAAGTCCGCGCTGGAGCCGCTGGCCGCCGATTTCCAGGTCCTGTACTTCGACCTGCGCGGCCATGGCCGCAGCGACCGCAGCAGCGCCGAGTCCTGGAACATGCGGACCTGGGCCGATGACCTGCGGCGGCTGTGCGACGCGCTCGGGCTGCGCAAGCCGGTCATCCTCGGCAGCAGCTTCGGCGGGGACGTCGCGCTCACCTACGCGGCGCTGTTCCCCGATCACCCCGGCGGCGTCATCCTGGCCAACACGACTGGTGGCCACTGGGACGACCCGCGAGTCATCGAGGCGTTCGGCCGCGTCGGCGGCCCCGAGGCGGCCGCCATCATCGAGCGCATCCGCGCATACCGCCGGGGCGGTTACGCCGCGGACGCCGAGGATCTCCAGGCTGAGTTCACCCGCGTCTGCTACCCGCTCTACAGCGCCACGCCGGGCTGGGCCGAGGAGTCCCGCCGGTTCCTGGCCCGGATGATCAGGAACCCGGACGTCGCCGCGCACTACGACACCCACGAGGTCTCAAGCTTCGATCCCTGGAGCCTGCTCGGCGCCGTCCGGTGCCCCGTCCTGGTCCTCGCCGGCGAGGACGATCCGGTCTGCCCGCTGCCCGTGGTCGAGGAACTAGCCAGCCAGCTGCCGGCCGGCACCACCCGCCTCGTGCGACTCCCCGGGGCGCGTCACACCATCTTCCGCGACCGCCCGGACCTCACCTTCCCCGCCGTCAAGACCTTTGTCGCCCAGATCGGGGAAAGCCACCCCGCCAGCTGAGCCGCGCTGCCCGGCCAGGAAGACTGGACCACAGCCCGCGGTCCCGCAAACTGTGCGGACCCGGCCACCACTGGCCACGGCTCTCTTGCCCCTGATCTTGAACACAGAACGTGACCCGACGGGCGGCGGTGTTCAGGTAGAGCCTCGTTGTTCAGATAGGTGTTCAGGCGGCGACGACTGCTGCCAAACCTGCTGCCAAGGCCGTGGACATCCGTGGACTCCGGGTGACGCCCAGCTGGAGATGCTCGACCTGCTTAAGCTCCAGGCCGCGGCCTGTAACCCCGGGCATTAAAGTCAGCACGAAGCGGCCGGCTCCGGTGGGCCGCCGGCCGCTTCATATGAGATTTTAGGTGGATATTGTCCGGCTAACTATTCTTGAACGTGAGGTCGCGCCCCTCGGCCGTGCAAGTGAATTTCGTGGTTCCGATGACCTTGCAGAAGGAATCGTTTGACGTGGAGAAGACGTACATCGTGTATTCCACGGTAGCGTCCGTGCCGTTGATCCTGTACACCACATTTGCCGCGTACTGGACCCCGCCACGAATGTCGAAGCCGTATTTGAGCTCCCAAGCATTCGTGCTGCGGGGCGTCAGCACGTCTCCGTCTGGCGGACGCCCCTCGGAAAAGTCAATGGGGTAGAAGGTAGGGACACACTTGAAGTCGAAGCATGCGTAGGTGGGGATAGCCCTGGCACCTACCACGGTGATGGCGGTGTTGCTGTCGTTGCGGATGATGAACCCGCGGCTGGCCGCGCTCGCCGACCCGGCGGTCAGCAGCGTCCCCGCTAGCGTGCCCACGAGCGCGAGCGCTGCTAGGACTCCGCCGCCGAGCACCCATCGCCGTCTGCGCCCGCGCCTCGCGACGCCCCGACGCCCCGAGCACGCCTGCACGAACTGCTCATTGTCACTGCTCATGACTGCCCACCTTCCAGGCTGGAGTTGTTGACCTATGTTGCGGCGCCAGCCTGCGCGGAGTCATCGGCCAGGTGGCCGATCAGGGGGATGATTTGGAGCCCGGATCGGTTGTGCCGCAAATCGGCTCAACGGGTGCTGAACAGCAGGTCACGGCCTGCCCACTGTTGCGATGTCGCGCCGATCATGCGCAGGTCAGCCTGACGGGTAAGCGCGTCGCGGGCGATGCCGAGCAGCGGCAGCTCGCAGCGGCCAGCGGCCGTCTTGACCGGGCCGAGCTGGAGCCGCCAGCTGACCCGGAACACTTGCTGCCGGATGTCCGGCAGCCGTTGACGTGCGGCAATGGACGGCTAATCGCGGAGCATGACGGTCAATCAGGGACACATAAATCGACGACGGACCTGGGATTGAGCAGGTGACGGACCCGGCCGAGCTTCCCTGATAAGGAAGAGGTCCTTGGTTCAAGTCCAGGCAGGCCCGTCATGCGAATGCCCAGGCCAGAGACCATGTCCGGTATCCGGCGCCTGACTCGAATCATCCGTTACCCTCCTGTACCTGTCGGGGCTGTGCGTCACTTGTCGCGAGGAGCACGGGAACGACTCAGCATCCCGGCCGCGTACACGACGATCGCGGTGATGACTCCGATCGTCAGCCAGGTCTTCACCCCGGGCAACCAGCCCTCCCTGCTGGCCGCCTCCCCGGCCGTGCCGACCGCCGTGATCACGACGACAAGAAGGACGAGGAAGAAGGGGTTGACATAGCGGCGAACAGGGTACGCGGGGCTGTGCTGGCCGCGTACCGGTGTCCTGGGGGTCCCCGCCGGTCCCGGCTCCGGCAGGTCATCGATCAGCCCGCTCAGGTCCCCGCGGGTCTTGGCGTTCATCGCCTGCGCGACGCGTTCGTCGAACTCGGCCTGGTCGAGTCGGCCTTCAGCGAAGTGGGCGGCCAGACGGTCGGCGATCTCGGTACGTTCGGCGTCTGAGACGCGGATGTGCTGGTCGGTGTAGCCGTGGCGGAACCGCGCGACAAGTCCATGAGTCCGGGACTGGCTGGACGGAGTCGGCCTGGTCATGACTTCAGCGTGCCGCTCCGGACCGGGCCGGGGCTATCGGGGAAGACCCTGATGCGACCCTGATTTCGCGCTTCGTCGGCTCAGGCCGCCCCGCTAGTCCAGGCCGCCGGGCGGCGTGGGGGCCGGCGAGGCCTCGCCCTGACGTTCCTCATACCGAGCAAGACGACGCCGGTGCTCTGAAGCGATCCCGCAAGTCAATGACCCGATCTGTAAACGGACTTGTAAGCCATACGCTGCGAGGTGGGACGAGACAGGGGAGACGGAGCCGACCAGGCAGAGCGTGATCTGTCCTGTCTGCCGAGGTCATCGCACCTGCGGGAGATTGTCCGAGACGGTGGAGAGGTGCGTCGTACGGCTCATAACCCAGCGACGGCCGACGTGAACCGGTGCCTCGTATTGATGAGTGGATAATCTTGCCCGTGTTCACCGAGGTCACCGAGGTCACCCTGTACCGTGTCACAACTGGCGTTATGAGAGGAATACATGGGCGGATTCAGGTAATAGGGGAAGCATGAAACGACTGGTGAAAGGGGCGCTGCTGGCCGCTGGGACTGCGCTGGCTATCTCCGCGGCGCCCGCCGTGTCTGCGGCCGCGGCGACGAGCGGGACCGAGACGCTCAGCGGCACCATCGTGTTTGTGGCCGTGCCGGGTACGAACTCCCGGACGGTCATCGGCAGCGCGGTCCTCGCCAGGGGGGTGTTCAAAGGCGTCGGCCGGGTCGTCGAGCTCGTGCCCCCCAATGCTGCTGGTGTCAGCCAGGACGACCTAGTCTTCCGCAGCGGCACCATGCACGTGGTCAGCACGCTCGGGAATCCGTTGTCATCCTCGGTCAACCCGCACAGCTGCCTGTTCACCGGGACGTCGCAGCTTACCTGGGACGTCACCGGCGGCACCGGGCAGGTCGGCGACGCGACCGGCAGTTTCACCGGGACGGTCAGCGCCGTGGCGCTTTTGGCCCGCAACCCCGACGGCAGCTGCTCCTTCACGCAATTCCCGCGCCACGAGGTGGACAAGTTCGCGGAGAGCGGGACGCTGTCGTTCTGAAACGAGTGTCGCTGCCCGAGGACTTGCGCTCGGCGGGTCATCCGGCTGGGCGAGCAGGAGTCTCTCACAGCTTTCTCGCGGACTGACCGGACGGTGCCGGGCCATGGCGTCTATTCCGGACACCTGGCAGGACGCTGGCCCGAACCCCAACTACGCAGAGGCTGTTCCCTTTGGATCGAGCAGTGGCCTCAAGAGATCTTCCACGTTGTCGTAGCTCGCTTCGAAGCCATCGGTCTTGGTCATGTGGTCACGGCCAGCCTTGTCGCGGAACGCCAGCCGCTGTGTCGTGGCATCATGCTCGCGTGACGGGCCTACCGGACCTACCGAAGCTCGGAGCGGGCCGGATCTCCGTGAAACCGGTGCCGGGTCATCGGGCGGGCTGATCGCCCGGCTAGCTGGCTTGGCTCGTGGCGGAGTCACCCAACGTGTGGGAGAGTATCGCGTTCACCACTTGGTCGAGGGGCTGCCGGGCGTCGATGGAGATCGCCCCGAATGCGCGCAAGCGGCCCTGAATGTCCGGCAGCCTGCGGCGCAGGTACTCGCGAGTGTCCCCGATACGGCCCCAGTCGTTGTCCCGGCTCGGCGCATCCAGCCGTGCCAGCATCGTGGGCTCGTCCATCTCCAGCAGGAACACCTGGGTGAAACGATCGGCCAGCTCCAGCTCATTTTCCGCGCCGCCGCAGACGTACAGCGTCGCCGGTCCTGCGGCCCGGATCAGTTCGTCCAGGCGGGCCGGATCCCATGCCCAGCTATGCCGGGCAAGCCACGCAAGGTCCGGGACTGACTGGTCTTCCACCACGTTGCCATCGAGGTCAACAGACCGGGCGAGCCAAGGATCGGCGTCGGCATCGATCGATGCCAGATCCCGGCGGGCAAGCACCTCGGCGATCGTGGACTTCCCGGCGCCGGACATACCGGTGATCAGCACTGCGTTCATCGGTGTCTATCGTCGGCCAGCCCCGAAGGCGGCGCAAACGAGTTTGTGTGACCCAGACGAAGCCTGCTCGTGCGCGTCGCGTGCCCGATCGAGAGGTCAGTCAGGGTCAGTACCAGTCACCAGCGGATATGCCAGGCACCGCTGACTTCGCCCGCCCCAGGTGATGCCTGTAGCTGAGAAAGTCTGATGAGGAAGCGGTCTCAGGCCAAGGATTTTGTTGACACCATTGCTAACACCGGGTCTGGACAAGCCCGGACCGAACTGGAATGCGTCGGCTCCCGCAAGGCCGTCTGGCAGCCAAGTCTGGCGGGACCGGACCATCCTGGACGGCCTTGATCTTGCTACGGATCTGGCTGGGGGCGAATCCCGCCAGGCGCGCTCGGGGACCGGGCCGCCTGAGCGGCCCGGCCACCGGACACTTGGCTGTCGTGGAATTGGCTAGTTCTTCTTCGTCTTCGGTTTCGGGGGGCACGTTGAACTGCAGATGTGCGGTTTCGGGCCCCGGGCCGAGGACCGGGTGTAGCCCGCCGGGATTGCCGGGCGCAGTTTCGCCAGGTTCTCGAGCGTGGGCGGGAGGAAGACGTAATCGAAGACGCTCTGCTGCCCGTTAGACCAGTGCGTGTACCCCCGCATCGGCAGGTAGGTGGTGGCGTTCACCCACATCCGCTCCGCTGTTACATGGGCCGGGGCTTCGTTGCTTGGCGGCACGTTGAACTTCAGCTCGATGGCCTGCTGTCCGTTCAGTTCTGTCCGCCCGATGACCGTGAACTGGCCGTTGGCGAGCTCGGCGCGGATGCCGGCCGCGTCGAGGGCAAACCCGAGGATGAACTTCGAATGTCGCTCACCCCAGGTGTGCCTGAAGTGATCGACCCACAGGACCGTCCCGGACAGGTGCAGCCCGCCCTGGTCGAGGTTGGCGGTGTAGTGGCTGATGTAGTGGCGCAGGGCGCTCTCGGAGGGCATCTTGAAGGAGTACTCCCCGTCCTTGTACACCTTCCCGTCCGAGCCGACCGCCGGGCCGACGCGGACATGGACCTCCTGGCCAGGCCGGGGATACGCCGGGTACTGCCCCCCGCTCAGCGGGCCGCCCGGTGCGGGCGTGTACAGGATGTCGCCGCTGGCGTCATCGAGAGCCGCGAGCAGGCGGGCTCGCAGCACCGGTGCCGCGATGTTCGTGGCCGTGGCAGGTCCGTGGGCTACCGCCGCGATCACCGCGGCCGCGGTCACCGCCCCGGCGGCGCCCAGAGCCAGGCCTGCGTGCAGCGTGTGCCGCCGCTGCCGGTGCCGGTACCGCTGGCATGTTCGGGCGGCAAGGTCCGGCGAAACCTGCATCGTCGCCGTGAACTGCCGCATTCCCTCACTGACCAGTTCCTCCAGGTCTGAACTCATGATCGCTCCTTTGCCGCCGCCGCTTCCGCGCTATCCGCGGAAGCAGTCATTTCCCGTAGCCGGGCCAGCCCGCGTGCGGTCGCCGACTTCACCGTGCCCACCGAGCAGCCGAGAGCCGCCGCCGTTTCCGCCTCGCTCAGCTGCTCGAAATAGCGCAACACCAAGACAGCCCGCTGGCGTGGCGGAAGCCGTACCAGCACCCGGACCACGGCATCACGAAGATCAACCGCGGTCGCCGGGTCAACCGGCGGGGCGGGCTCGAACAGCACTGCCTTCCGCTGCCACACCCGCTGACGACGCCACCCATCGGCGGCCAGGTTGTACAGGGTGCGGCGCACGTAATTCTCCGGGTCGCCATCGATCCGCCGCCAATGCCGCAACAGCCGCTCCAGCGCCGATTGCAGCAGGTCCTCCCCGTCAGCCCGGCTCCCTGCCAGCAGCGCCGCCGTACGCAGCAGCCGATCACCCCGCTCAGCGACAAACCGCTCCAGGGTGCGCCTCTGCTCGTCGTAGTGCACCTGTGGCCTCCGTCCTGTCATCAGGGAAATACGAGGACCTCAGGTCCAAGGTTGCCTGCACCCAACTCCCGCATCCGGCCGAACAGAGGCAGGCATCTCTCACAGCTTTCCCACGGACTGGCCGGACGGCACCAGATCACGGCGTCCGCGAGGATGGCCTCACGGGGCACCCGCGCTACCCTGTCCTTGCTTTGTGCTGACGGGGAGGTGCCGGTGATGGCAGCAGGGCGGGGGGACGAAATGTCAGCAGCCGCGGGCCGCGGGCGCCTCCGGGCGTCTCACGCTGACCGCGAGCAGGTGATCGATACGCTGAAGGTCGCGTTCGTGCAGGGCAGGCTAGCCAAGGACGAACTGGACCTGCGGGTGGGCCAGGCGTTTGCCGCGCGCACGTATGCGGACCTGGCCGCGGTCATCGCCGACCTTCCGGCCGGGCTGACCGGGGCCCGGCCGCCGGGCAAGGCTGTCCGGGCGCGTGGCCGACCGCCGATCGGCAAGGTAGTCCTGGCGGCCACGAGTGTGATCGTTCCTCCAGCCATGCTGGCGGCCGCCGTCCTCACCGAGGATCATCGGTTGGCCAAATTGTCCATGCTGCTCGTGGTCATCATTTTGCTGGCCTGGATGGGTGTCACGGGCCGGATGCTTGTCTCACGGGATGGGAGGCGCTCCGGCGGGCAGCTGCCGCCGGGTTCAGGCCGGCGGGGCCGGCCGGTCGAGGGTGAGCGGGACGGCAGCCGCGGCAACGATCTGATCCTCTGCGAAGCCCGCAGCGATATCCGTTCCGCTCATGAGCCCCGGGATGAAGCTGTCCGGCGCACCCGGCGGTCACGGCCGGTACGCCGGGACCGGCGCCAGAGCGTGGCCCTAGGTGCGGCCCTGCAGTGGCCCTAGAGCACTCAGGGCAACATGGGTAAACGCAGCACCGTGCAGGGCAGTCAATAGGGACTCCGCGGTGTAAAACACCAGGCCACAAGGCCGAGCAGGCGTCAGCGTCCGGAAGCATCCGTAGGTACACGGACCGACCCAGCAGCGCTTCACGATCCTCATCTGGTAGCAAGGAGTCATGGCCGAGCGCGAAGCGGCGACCCTCGAAGGCTTCCAGGCTGGCTACGTGGAGGTTGCGGGCCTGCCCACCTGGCACGAGGTACGCGGCGAGGGACCGGCCGTCGTTTTGCTGCACGGGGGGTTCTCCGGGGCTGCCGCATGGTCAGCCCAGGCCCCGGCACTAACCGGTGCGGGTTTCCGGGTACACGTGCCTGAGCGGCGCGGGCACGCCCACACCCCCGACGTGGACGGGCCTTTGACCTATGCCGTCATGGCCGAGGACACCATTGCCTACCTCGAGGTCGTGGTGGGCGGGCCTGCCCACCTGGTCGGTTGGAGCGATGGAGCGGTGGTGGCGCTACTGGTGGCGCAGCGGCGGCCCGACCTGGTCGGGAACATGGTGCTGATCGGCCAGTACTACAACTCCTCTGGCCGGGTGCCCGGCAGTGACCTGGACCGATGGCTGCGCAGCGAGGAGGCGAAGGGCTTCCTTCGCCAGGGCTACGATCCGGTCTCTCCCGACGGGCCGGGGCATTTCCCCGTTGTGTACGCCAAGACCTTGGCGATGATCGACTCCGAACCCGAACTCGACCTCGCCACGCTTGGCACCGTGCTGGCGCCCGCCCTGCTGCTCCAAGGAGACCGGGACGAAGTCACCCTCGATCATGGCACCGCGGTGACGGCCGCCCTCGGTAATGCCAGGCTCGCCGTGCTGCCCGGCACGCACGCCCTGCCACTCGAACTGCCCGAGGTCGTCAACCCACTGCTCATTGCTTTCCTGCGAGGAAACATCTCAGCGTCCGCATCAACGCAGCAGTCCTTGACCAATTAAAGACCTTTCGGTAATTGAGTGAACCAGGTTCATAGAGAAAGGCCCGTGTGGGCCAGGAACGCGAAGCACAGCTGGGAGTTGCTGCTGACCCGCTTCAGGCCGGCCTCGGCGGCGTCGCGTGCCTCGTCGATGGTGTCCGGGCACAGGCTGGCCAGCTCGACGGCCTTGACGTTGCCCCAGGCCATCTCGATCGGGTTGAGGTCATGGGCGTAGCCGGGCAGCCGTTCCGCCTGCAGCCAGCTGGCCTGGGTGGCGAGCCAGGCTTTCATGGCCGTGGACTTGTGCGAGGGCAGGTTGTCCCAGATGAGCGTGATGTTCGCCCCGGCGAAGTGCTGGTGCAGGTCGTGCAGGAAGCCGATCAGCGACTCGGTGTTGCAGGAGTCCTTCTTGATCTGGAACATCAGCGCCGCCTGGCTGCCATCGCTCTTGCAGGCGAGTGCGCCGGACATCGACAGCCGGGTCCAGCTGAACCGGTGCCGCAGGACGGGGGTCTTTCCCCGGGGCGCCCAGGTGGCCCGCACCGGCGGCAGCAGGGAGAACCCGCTTTCGTCTTGGAAGACTATCCAGGCGCCGCGGCGCCGGGCGCTTTTTTTATCCGCGGCCAGTCCTGCTTGACCCAGGTGGCGATCGCCTCTTCGTTGCGCTCCACGGCGCGGCGCGCCGGGCGCTGCCGGCTCCAGCCCAGCCGCTCCCGCAAGACCGCCCAGGTCTGAGCCTGTGAGTAGCGGACCCCGGTGACCCGCTCGGTCACCTCGGCGACCCGGGCCAGCGTCCACATCTCGGTGGGGAACCCGTTCGCCCGCGGCCCCTCCAGCAGCGCCGCCTCCACCCCGGCCAGCTGCTCATCGGTCAGTTTCCGCCGCCGCCCTGCCCGCCCCGCCCCCGCCAGCCCGCCGCGGCCCTGCTCCTGCCAGGCCCGGTGCCAGCGCGACGCGGTCTGCGCCGAAACCCCCAGTTCGGTGACCACGTCCACCTGGCGCCTGCCACGGGCGAACATGTCCGCAGCCTGCATCCGCCGCGCCGTCAGCCCCTCGAAATCACGGCGTGCCCGGGCACGCCCGGCGCGGCGCGCCTGCTTGTTCCGGGTCCCTGATCCAGTGGCTGCTGGCACGCCACCATTGTCCTACCTGAACAGGCGAAAGCCCGGCAGCGACTCACTGTATTTCCGAAAAGATCTTTAGTAGCCATCCCAAGGCAACACCCGACCTCAGCTCGACTTATGCCAGTGAGCGATCCCCCTACGCGACGGTCTCGGAAGATGAGTGATTTCATGTCGAGAAGCTCTGACCGGCTCCGCTCACCAGGTGAAGGGCCACGACAGGCGCGGCCCACGACGCCAGGAGACCACCATGCCGAAGTACCTGCTCCTCAAGCACTACCGCGGCGGCCCGCAGCCGCACCGTCCCGTGCCCCCGATGGATCAGTGGGCCCCCGAGGACGTGGATGCGCACATGGCCTTCCTCAGGCACGTCAGCGAGCTGCTCGAGAAGAACGGCGAGTACGTCGACGCGCAGGCGCTCACGCCGGAGCGCACCTGGGTACGCTACGGCGGCCCGGACGCCGCGCCAGTCACCACCGACGGCCCGCTGCCCGAGACCAGCGATCTCGCGGCGGGCTGGTACATGATCGACGTCGAGTCGTACGAGCGCGCGGTCGAGCTCGCAGCCTACGTCTCCTCCGAGCCAGGCCCCGGGGGCGAGCCGCTGTATGAGTGGATCGACGTCCGGGAGGTCATGTCCGAGGAGCCCTCGGACGACTGACCCGGCGTGATCGACGAGCCGGCCCGACGGCTGGACGAGGGCGTGCTGCGCGCCCTCGTCCCTCGGGTGCTCGCGGGCCTGGTCCGGCGGGGCGAGGACTTCGATGCCGCCGAGGACGCGCTGCAGGAGGCGCTGCTGGAGGCGCTGCGGGTGTGGCCCGAGCACCCGCCGCGCGACCCGCGCGCGTGGCTGGCGACGGTCGCGACCCGGCGGCTCGTCGACGCCCGCCGCAGCGAGGCCGCGCGCCGCCGCCGCGAGGAGGTGACGTATGACGAGCCGCGGCCCGCCGCGACCGAGGAGGGCGACGACACCCTCTTCCTGCTCTTCTGCTGCTGCCACCCCGGCCTCGCGCCCGCCTCCCAGGTGGCGCTGACGCTGCGCGCTGTCGGTGGCCTCACCACCGGGGAGATCGCCGACGCCTTCTACGTGCCGGAGGCGACGATGGCGCAGCGGATCAGCCGGGCCAAGCGCGCCCTGCGAGGGCGCCGGCTGGACCAGCCCGGCGACCTCGCCGTCGTGCTGCGCGTGCTCTACCTCGTCTACACGGCCGGCCACGCGGGCCGGGTGGATCTGGCCGGCGAGGCGATCCGGCTCGCCCGCCAACTCACCCTCGCCACCGAGGAACCGGAGGCGCGCGGGCTGCTCGCGGTGATGCTCCTCAACCACGCCCGCCTCCCGGCGCGACTCGACTCAGCGGGCCGGATCGTCACGCTCGACCGGCAGGACCGCGGCCTGTGGGACACCCGGGAGATCGCCGAGGGCGTGCGCGTGCTGCAGTCGGCGCTGGCCGTTCAGCGCCGCGGCCGCTACCAGGTCGAGGCCGCCATCGCCGCCCTGCACGACGACGCGGCAAGCGCGGAGGAGACCGACTGGCCGCAGATCCTCGCCTGGTACGACGACCTCGTCGCCCTCACCGACGACCCGGTGCGCCAGGACCCCGCCGCCGTGCTCGGCCGCGCGGTCGCGGTCGGCCACGTCCTCGGCGCCGCGGCCGGGCTGCGCGAGACCGACCGGCTGCGCGACGTGATCGGCGAGCGGCACCGCTGGCACGCTGTCCGCGGCCATCTGCACGAGCTGGGCGGTGACCTGCCCGCCGCCGCCGCGGCGTACGCCGCGGCCGCCCGCCGGGCCACGAACGTCGCCGAGCGCGACCACCTGGTCCGCCAGGCCGCCCGCGCGCGGGCCGCCGAGCTACGTAGGGGTACTACACCAAAGCCGGGCACCCGGTGACCGGCGAACTGCTCGATGATGGCCGGGCAGAACGCGGGCACGCGCGCGGGGCAGCGGCTGGTGGTGTACAGCCGGGTTCCTGCGATGATCCCGTCATCGACAGCACTGTTCAGCACTGATCTAAGCTGCGGTGGGTGACCGACTGGTTGACGATCGCCTCACTCGCGACCGCTGGCGGCACGCTGGTGCTCGCGGTGGCCACCTTCGCCTCCATCCGCTCGGCGAACCGCTCGGCGCGGATCTCGGAGCGCTCCGCCCGCACGGCCGAGCGGTCGCTGCTCGCGGGCCAGCGCCCGCTGCTGATGAACTCGCGACAAGGGGATCCCACGCAGAAGATCCAGTACCCCGAGGGAATATGGCTGGAAGTTGACGGCGGCTCGGCCGCGCTGGAGGTCAGAGACGACGCGGTGTACCTGGCGGTCTCGATCCGGAACGTCGGAAGCGGCCTGGCTGTCCTGCACGGCTGGCATGTGCTGGTGGGCCTGCAGACCGAGCGGGCCCATCCGCCGCTCGAGGAGTTCACCACCCAGAACCTGGACATCTACGTGGCGCCGGGCGACAACGGGCTGTGGCTGAGCGCCCTGCGCGACCCGGCGGCCGACATCTTCCTAGCGGTGGCCGAGGCGATCAAAACGGGCGGATCGCTGGTGATCAGCCTGCTCTACGGCGACTTCGAGGGCGGGCAGCGGGTCATCACCCAGTTCTCGCTGCGTCACGCGAACGAGCATTGGCTCGCGCAGGCGACCAGGCACTTCAACGTGGACCGGCCCGATCCACGCTAGGGCACCAGCGGCAGATCTCCGCTAGACGGGGTGATCGGCGGACGGACCGTCCGCCCGCAGCCGCCCGTAGTCATCGTCGAGGCGCACGATGTCATCCTCACCGAAGTAGTCACCGTGCTGGACCTCGATGAAGATCAGCGGAACAGAACCGGTGTTGTGAATCCGGTGCGCGGCGCCGCGGGGAACGTCGACGGCATCTCCCTGTCGCACATCGACGGTGTTGTCATCGAGGGTGACGAGTCCGTGTCCCGCGACCACGAACCAGTGCTCGGCGCGGCGCGAGTGCCTCTGATAGCTCAGGCGCTGCCCGGGACCGACCTCGATCGTCTTGACCTTGAAACCGTCGGTCTCGGCGATGACCGTGTAGGTACCCCACGGGCGCTCGGCATGCTCGGTCACCAGACCATCCTGCCCGATCCCGTCACCGGGGACGACCGTGTGCTGCTGCGTCCTCGAGAGCAGCCATGTGCGGGGAGGAATCTCCGGCTTGCCCGGGCCCAGGCAGGCAGCGCCTCCCGGCGATCAGGCCCAGGTCTTGAACGTTGTCAGGTTATGCCTTACGTTGTCAGGCGTAGTCTGACAGGGAGGTGCTGTGATGCCTGCTGTGACAGAGCAGCCGGTAATCGCCGCGTGCTCGTTCTGCCTGAAGCCAAATACCGAAGTAAGAAGGCTGGTGGCTGGGCCCGGGGTGTTCATCTGTGATGGCTGCGTGGCGTTGTGCGCGGAGCTGATTGACGGTCCGCCCGCCCCGGCACCCCACCTGGCGGCCTGGGAGCACGCGGTCAGCGTCGACGAGGTGCTGGCGAGCCTGCCCCGGATAGCGGCTGCGGGCGCCCAGGTGGAGCAGCATCTGGCGGGATGGGTGCACCGGGCCCGTGCGCTTGGGGCGACCTGGGCGCGGATCGGAGCGGCCCTCGGAATGACTCGCCAGTCGGCATGGGAGCGGTTTTCGGGCGAGGAGTAGGGCAGCGCAAGCGCCGCCCGCATGAAGCGTCGTGCGCTCGCCAGTGAGGAAGGTTCCGCGTTTCCGCGGGCGCGCGGCCTGCTTGCCGGGCGTAACCTGTCCCGTTACACTAAACGGCGCCGAGCGGCAAGAAGGCCAGCACGGAGGGGAACATGAGCGGGAAGTTCGTCCTGGAAAAGGGCAGCACAGGAAAGTACCATTTCAACCTGCAGGCGGCCAACGGGCAGGTCATCGCCACCAGCGAGCACTATGAAAGCAAGGAATCCGCGCTTAATGGCATTGATTCGGTCAGGCGCAATGCTGCCGACGCGGAACTTGACGATAAGACCGAGGCATAAAGCCGGCCATGGCCAGCCGCCTGCCGGCGACGGGAAGCCGGTCACCGGGCTAGCCTGATGCTGGCCCGCCAAGGCTCGGAATCGGGCCGGTGCTGGTGTCGATGACGGGGATGCCTGGCGCGACCGCGGTGGTGACGGCAGCCAGGCGGTCGCGGTCCAGCCGCCAGCCGCTGACCGGCTGGGTGGCCGCCGCGGTGACGCGGGGCAGCGGGCAGCCGGGAGCTGGCTCGTCGTACTTGGCGAGGTCTGGCGCGTCCGGGCGGCGCTGGATGCCGATGCACCGGGCCGGGCTGCCCGCCGGGTATCCCGGCCGCGAGTAGATGATGACCTGCTCGACATCGGCCCAGGGGACGAAGACGGCGCGGTCGCGCCGGAATGGCCAGCTGTCCCGCAAGTCCGCACCCAGCGTGATGCCTGCCTGGTCGGCGCGGAACGCGATCCGGCGGGTGGCGGGGCCGATCACGGCGGGCAGGGCGGTGATCGCGGCTATCCCGAGGAAGGTCAGCCCTACCGCGAGCGGCCCGGCGAGGAGGAAGCCGATAGCCAGGGCGAGCAGGCCGCCGGCCAGGGCCAGCATCGTGCCGCGGGCCAGCCGGTAGCGTTCTTCATAGCAGCCCTGGTCCGGGTGCATTCCCTCATGATTCCATCAGGCCGGCAACTGTGGCCAGTGCCCTTCGCCAGCGGGCCGGCCGGACCCTGGCCGGACAACGCCGCCGGCCAGCCGGGCGGCGGGAACCGCCGTGACCCGCCAGCCGAAAATGGATGGCGGCGCGCACGAAACGCCTGACATTGTTTGCCCGTGCCCAAGGTGTACTTCGACGAACGCATTGCGGAGCGGTACGAGCTCTACTGGCCGGACTTGTTCGAGCCCGCGGCTATCGACCCCGTCGTGAACCTCCTGGCCGATCTGGCGGGCGACGGCGGCGCCCTCGAATTCGGCGTCGGCACCGGCCGCATCGCGGTCCCGCTCGGCCAGCGCGGCGTCCGCGTGCACGGGATCGACTTGTCCCCGGCCATGGTCGAGCAACTGCGGGCCAGGCAAGGCGCGGATGACATCGGCGTGACGGTCGGCGACTTCGCGACCACCCGGGTGGCCGGGACGTTCCGGCTCGTCTACCTGGTCCGCAACACGATCATGAACCTGATCACGCAGGACGAGCAGGTCGAGTGCTTCCGCAACGCCGCCGCGCACCTGGAGCCCGGCGGGTGCTTCGTGATCGAGGTCGTGGTTCCCGCGCTCCAGCGGCTCCCGCCCGGCGAGACCATCCGGGCGTTCACCGTGACCCCGGAGCACCTCGGCTTTGACGAGTACGACGTCGCAGCGCAGGGCCTCGTCTCGCATCACTACTGGGTCGTCGAGGATCAGCTCGAAATCTTCTCCTCGCCGTTTCGCTACGTATGGCCGTCCGAGCTTGACCTCATGGCCCGGCTGGCCGGGATGACCCTGCGCGAGCGCTGGAGCGGCTGGGGGGAAGAACCCTTTACCAGCGATAGCGCGACGCACATCTCGGTCTGGGAGAAGGCAGGCTAGCGTCACCGTCGGCCAGATGCCCGGCGCGCGGCACCAGAAGCGTTCCGGCGGGCCGATGCCGGCGCGGCACCAGAAGCGTTCCGGCGGCCAGCCGCCGCTGCGCCCGGCGCAGCGTGGCCTCAGTGAAACCGGTTGACGGGAGGCGGCAGCCAGGTGCCGTCGAGGATTTGCCGCCCGGGCCAGTAGGCGCGCAAGTACAGCGAGAACGGCCCGGCGGGGGCGGGCAGCCAGTTGCTCCGCAGTTCGTCGTCGTCCGGCGGCGTGGCCGAGGCCGTCAGGGTTAGCGACCCGTCGGCCGCGTGGTGCAGGCCGGCGTTCTTGGTGCCCAGCGAGTAGCGGTTCAGCGGGTTGGGATGGAAGAAGTGGTGCTCGTTATACAGCGTGAGGGACCAGAAGCCGCGGACCGGCGGCAGCCGATGCGGAGGGAAGGTCACGGCGTAGGAGCGTGACCCGTGCAGACGCTCGCCGCGCGAGTCGAGGTCCTGGTAGAAGTAGGTGGTTTCCTCGGGCGTGTTGACGAAGACGTTGGCCTTGCCCATCGCGGTCCGTGACAGGTAGTCGGTGCCGAACCGGGCGCCGTTGCGCTGCGTGCTCCAGTGCCCGGCCAGCGGCAGCCCGATGTTGCGGAACTGGAACAGGTCGGCGACCAGGCCCGCGTCCGCGTCCGCCGCCGCCGCGCGCAGCAGTTCGGCTACCCGGGGGCTGGCGGCCGCCGCCTGCAGCAGCGACTCCAGCCATCCGTACAGGGCTTCCTCCCCGGGCCGGGCCGGGACCTCGGCCATCACCTGGGGCAGCGCGGCGAAGAACCGCCCGGGGTCAACCCACCGGGTTTCCCGCTCGCCCGAGGTGGCATCCCCGGCCGGGAACACGGGCGCGGCGGTCCAGTCGGTGCTGCGCATCGCGCCGGTGTACTGACTCAGCGGGTACATCATCACCTGGTCGATGACCGGCTGGATCGCGGCCCGGTCGGCGTCGGTGTCATCCATGAACACCCGGGGAATGCACGCCGCGATCCGGGTGTCGAACCGGAACACCCCGGCAATCCCGGCGGGCGCCGGACCGTCCCACGACACCGGGGCCAGCAGGTACGCGCCCGGCTTGGTCTGGTGCATCGCGCCCAGCCGGACGAACGAGTCGGTGCGCTGGTCCACCGCCTGATACACCCAGAACCGGTCGCCGAAGTCGGGCACCTGCACCACCGACGGGCCCCGCGTCGCGTCGATGATCCCGAATCCGTACACCACGTCCTGGTTCGGGCAGGCGACCAGTCGCTCCTCCGGCGTGACGTAATCGTGCAGCATCCCCGCACTGCCCGGCGGGGCCGCCGGAACCACCCCGCCGACCAGGCCCGGGGCCGGCACCTTCTCCATGATCGAGAGCCGGTTGTGCATGTTTACCAGCGGCCAGCCCCACAGGTAAGCCATCCGGCCGACCGAACGGACGTAATCCTCGGTCATCCGCGCTGCCGCGACTGGCGCGGCCGCTTCACCCGGCATCGAAGTCCTCCTCGGCCACCGCCGGCGACACCAGCAAAGCCATCCTGGCATGCGGCCATCACCCGGGACCTGGCCGGCTGCCGCCCCGCTCCGCGCGCCTGACGGCGCCTGATCGCCGGGGCAGCTCAGGCGCCGTCCGGCGGCTGCCCGCGGACCGCGCGCCGTGCCGCCGCCTCGAGGTTTCCCGGCCGCCGCCACCCCCGCCTCTGGCATCATCGGTGTGTGACCAGCTCCGGCCTCGAACACCTCGCGCGAACCGCGTATGAAGCGCACCGCGGCGCCAACCCCGTGTCTCTCCCGTCCTGGGAAGACACCACCGAGCAGGAGCAGCAGGCCTGGCGCGCCGCCGTCGCCGCGGTCGCCGCGCAAACCGGCAGCACCCTCGTCGAGGCGGTCCCCACCGTGCGGTCGCTGCTCATCCAGGCCGGAGACCAGCGGCACAGCTTCCAAACCGACTTCACCGTCGGCCGCCAGGGCACCCTCGCCATCAGCGACGAATTCGCCTCGAACCACCACGCCCGCTTCCAGGTCGCCCACGGCCTGTGGTACGTCGAAGACGTCGGGTCAACCAACGGCACCTGGCTCAACAAGCGTCGCATTCACGGGCCGCAGCGGCTGAAGAAGGGCGACAAGATCAAGATCGGGCACACCGTCATGATCGTGATCTCGGCCTGAACGACGCGGGATGAGCCGGGGCGTGCGGGCGAGCTGAACGCCGCCCGCGACCAGGCGCCAGCCCCGCCGAACGGCAGGACCGGCGTCGATGCCGTGGTCGGGCTCCGCCTGGCAGCGCGCTCACCTGGCAACCGCTTCGGTCAGCGGGGGCTGTCCTTGTCCCTGGCCTTGCGCTGCTTGTGCTTGACGCCGAGCCCGCCGAACATGGTGAGGCCGGTCAGGCGCAGTACCGGGGCGTTCGGGTCGTTGGACTCCGCGCTGCCCGACCCGGCGTCGCGCCCGCCGAACAGGGCGATGCCGGAGTCGATCACGCGCATCTCCGGCGGCACGATGATCTCCATCCCGCCGAACACCGCCGTGCAGTGCAGGGTGATCTCGCGCTGCGGCAGCTGAACGTCGCGGAAGTCGAGCGACGCGCCGCCGAAGACGGTCACCGCGGTTATCTTCGGCTCGACCTGCCACTGCCCCTTCCGTGCTGCCCCGCCGAATATCGCGATGATCCGCTGGCGGCGTCCGGTGGCCGGGGCCAGGTCCGCGCGCGGCGCGACCTGCTGGCTCGTGGCCCTGGCCGGCAGGTCGTCGATGAGCGGCGCGATCTCGGCGTGCGTCTTGGCTTCGTAGACCGCGTCCAGCCGGTCGGAGTGTTCGGCTACCGACAGCCTGCCCTCGGCCAGTGCGGCGTTGAGTACGGCGGCAGCCTGCTCGCGGTCGGCGTCCGAGGCCCGCAGCCGGGAATTTGCGTTGAAAGGTTCGGGGTGCACCCGGCTATTGTCGGCCCTGCCGGGTTATCGCGAAAGCCCGGGGCACCGAGGGCAGGCCGCGGCGCGCGAGGACCGCGGCGCCGTCGGCCAGAGCGAGGGGAGGGCGCAGGTGGGGCACGTCGAAGCCGCGCACCTCAGCCACACCCTGCCGGACGGCCGGCTGCTGCTGGACGACGTATCGTTCCGGGTGGGCGAGGGCACGACCGCCGCCCTGATCGGCCCGAACGGCGCCGGCAAGACCACGCTGATGCGGCTGATCGCCGGCGACCTGCAGCCCCAGTCGGGAGCGGTCACGAGCAGCGGCGGGCTCGGCGTGATGCGGCAGTTCGTCGGCGGTCCCCGCGACGAGCCATCGGTCCGGGACCTGCTGGTCTCGGTTTCGCCGCCGCGGATCCGCGCGGCCGCCGGACGGCTGGACGCGGCCGAGCTGGCGATGATGGAGCGCGACGACGAGCAGTCACAGCTGCGGTACGCGGCGGCCCTCGCCGACTGGGGCGACGCGGGCGGCTACGAGGCCGAGGTGGCATGGGACGCCTGCACGATCGCCGCGCTCGGCATTGCGTACGAGCAATGCCGCTGGCGGGACACCAATACCCTGTCCGGCGGCGAGCGCAAGCGCCTGGTTCTGGAGGCGCTGCTGGGCGGCCCGGCCGAGGTGCTGCTGCTCGACGAGCCTGACAACTATCTCGACGTACCTGCCAAGCAGTGGCTGGAGCAGCAGCTCGCCGCGACGGCCAAGACCATCCTGCTGGTCAGCCACGACCGGGAGCTGCTGGCCAACTGCGCGCAGCGGATCATCACCGTTGAAGACGGCCGGGCCTGGGTGCACGGCGGCGGGTTCGCCAGTTACGCGCAGGCCCGCAGCGACCGCATCTCCCGGCTGGACGAGCTGCGCCGCCGGTGGGACGAAGACCACGAAAAGCTCAAGGCGCTGGTCCGGATGTACCGGCACAAGGCCTCCTACAACGACGCCATGGCCTCCCGGCTGCAGGCCGCAGAGACCAGGCTGCGGAAGTTCGAGCAGGCCGGGCCGCCCGAGCTGGCGCCGCGCGAGCAGAACATCCGGATGCGGCTGCGCGGCGCGCGCACCGGCAAGCGCGCGGTGATCTGCGAGGACCTGGAGCTGACCGGGCTGATGAACCCGTTCAGCCTGGAAGTGTGGTTCGGCGAGCGGGTCGCGGTGCTCGGCTCCAACGGCTCGGGCAAGTCCGCGCTGCTCCGGCTGCTCGCCGGGGAGCCGGTCGCGCACAGCGGCCGGTGGCGGCTCGGCGCCCGGATCTCCGCGGGGCTGTTCGCGCAGACCCATGACCGGCCAGATCTTGCCGAACGAACGCCTGCCGAGGTTCTCATGTCCGAGCATGCACTGCTCCGGAACGAGGCCATGGCCGCGCTTGCTCGCTATGAGCTGCAGCTGTGCGCCTCGCAGCCGTTCGGGACCCTCTCTGGCGGACAGCAGGCGCGGGTGCAGATCCTGCTGCTCGAGCTGGCGGGATCCACCCTGCTGCTGCTGGACGAGCCGACCGACAACCTCGACCTGGCCAGCGCCGAGGCGCTGCAGAGCGGCCTGGAATCCTACGAAGGCGTCGTGCTCGCGGTCACCCACGACCGGTGGTTCGCCCGGTCGTTCGACCGGTTCGCCGTCTTCGGCTCGGACGGGGACGTGTACGAAGCTGCGGACCCGGTCTGGGACGAGAGCCGGACGGTCAGGCCAAGATAGAGCGGGCTTGCTAGGCTGTCGGGACATTGCTCGGGCCGGGCTCTCCCGGCCGTCAGCTCCTGAAGGGTCCAGACAGTGAAGAAGTTCCTCCTGATTGCCCTGGTCGGCATGGGCGCTTTCGTGCTCTGGCGGAAGGTGCAGGCCGATCGCGCCGAGCTTGACCTGTGGACGGAGGCCACCACAGCCGACGATGAGTGAAGGTCCGGCCGGGGCCCCGGAGCCCTGACCGGAGCGCCTGGGCCGGCACCTGGGGGTGATCAGGTGAGCAGCGCACCACCGCACATCTCGGTGGTGTGCTGCGGACTGGTCGGAACGACGGTCGGGGACGGCGCAGGCCAGGAGAGCATGGTTGAGCGTGCGTTCGCCGAGGCGATCGCGACGCAGGGCGTGGTCGCGGGGACCAGCGACTTCGCGCGGTGCATGGCTCAGGTCAGCCGGGCCCGGGGACGCTCGACCGTCGATGTCTTCGGCAGTCTCTTCCCGGACAACCAGGCCCGTGCCCAGGCCGCGAGCATGGCTTTCGAAAGGTCCTACCGCGCGGCCGTCGGCCGCACCGGGCTGACTGCCCTGCCTGGCGCGGAGGACGCGATCGGCAAACTCACCGGATCCGGGGTCCGGGTGTGCCTGGTGACGGGCCTGCCCAGGGAAGTGGCCACCCTCATCCTGGGCACGCTCGGCTGGCGGGGACCCGGTTACCCCGTGCTGTGCCCCGACGACGTGCCGCGGGGATTTCCCTGGCCCGACCTGGTGCTCACCGCCCTGCTCAGGTTCGGCGGCGGTGACGTGCGCGAGATGGCCGTGGCCAGCGGGACCGAGCATGGCCTCGTCGCCGGCCGCAGGGCCGGGGCGCAGATCGTCGCCGGGGTCCTGACCGGCCCGCACACCCCGGCCCGGATGCGCAGGGCCGGGGCCACCCACCTGATCGAGAGCATCGCCGAACTGCCGGAACTGGTCGCCGCGGCCGGTTAGGCCTGCCCCGCGCTCGCCGCCTAACCTGCGCCGGGGCCAGCCTGGGCCGGTACCCTGAGAGCAGCGTTCCGCGGGGCCATAGCTCAGCTGGCAGAGCGCCTGGTTTGCAACCAGGAGGTCAGGGGTTCGACTCCCCTTGGCTCCACCAGGAGGTGTTCACACCTCACCACCATCTATGTTCACATCTGGCAGTGACATTCTTGCTGTCGCGCTGGGGTGATGTTGTTTCCTGGTTTGCGTGCGGTTGGGCTGTCGCCGCGGGCTGTTTCCGGGTTGTGAGGGCGCGTCACCGGGGTGTCCGTCGTGGCGTGGTGGTTCCGGCTGGCTGGGGATGGCTGGGATGCCGGGCTGGTTATGGCGGGGCGGCGAGCTGGGCGAGGGTGGTCCGCCGCCGCTTGCGTGTTCGCGGGGGGAGCCCGGCGGCGGCGCGGCGCTGGTTGCCGGCTTGCCGTGTGTCCCAGGCGGTGAGGATGCGCTGGTTGCGGACGACCAGGGCGCAGGTGAGCCAGAGCGTGAGCGGGGTGAGGCCGAGCAGGCGGCACCAGCCGCGGGCGATGTTATTGGTGGCGGTGTCCTTGATGGTGGAGTTAGCGCGTTCGGCGCTGGTGCGCCGGGTGTAGGAGCGCCGCCAGTCGGCGGAGGGGTAGTCGTGTTTCTGCCGGGTCTTGGCCGCGACGTCCGGGGGGACGGTGATGGTCTGCTGGGTGCAGCAGGCGGGCGGGTGCTGCGGCGGGGTGAGGATCTCGGGCCGGTCCCGGCTGAGCAGCATCGAGGCGGGACGGAGGGGGCAGCGGATCTTGCCCATTGCAGCCGGGCATATCACGCGATGGTAGCCATCGGCATCGTCGGCGGCGTGCCGGCCGAGCTTGTGCCGGGCAAGCTCGGCGGTCTGCTGGTCGTGCGCGGCGACCTGCTCGCCGGCGGCCCCGGGCGGCAGCGGGCTGAGTTCCAGCAGCGTGCGGGGTGTTTGCGGGCAGTAGAGGTTGCCGTTGGCGATGATGGCGCCGTCGTGTGTGCCCTTGGGGCCGCGGTCGTGCGGGTGCAGGTCCTGGACGAGCTGGGCGCCGGCGTTGCGGAGCGGCACTGCCCAGGTCTGAGCGTCGCGGTGAGCGTAGCCGGAGTCGTCGATGACGTCGCCGAGGGGTATGCCGTCGCCGGCCATGCGCAGCAGCGCGGCGGCGAGCTGCCGGACGGGGTCGTGGTCGCAGCCGGCCAGCGTCATGCGGCGGACAAGCTCGGGCACGGGCGGCCTGTTTTCCTCGCGCGTCATGACCGCCAGGGACAGGTAGTAGCCGAAGAACATCTCGCCTTTCGGTCCGGGGAGGTTGCTGTTGCGGTGGCCCCAGGCGGCTTCGGGGTCGGCGCACTCGATGGCGCCGTGCCGGGGCGGCCGGGACCAGGTTTCGGCGTCTGTCCAGTCGCCGGCCAGCGCCGCGCTGCTGTTCTTGTGCGCGGCGGGGATGCTGGCCTCGAGCAGGACGTCGCAGGCTGACTGGAGGGCGCCGGACGGCGCGCCGTCGGGCTCGGGCTTGCCGATCGCTCGGGTGATGAGGCGGGCGGTGTGCTCGACTTGCCGGTAGGTGAGCTGGTGGGGGCCGGTCTTCCAGGTCACGGTCACGCCGAGGCGTTCCTGGTCGGCGGCGGGGAGGCTGGTCAGTGCCTGGCGGACCCGGGTCAGGTGCGCGGGCCGGCCGTCAGCCAGCGTGAGGTGCATGCCGATCAGTAAGGTCCGGGCCGTCAGCTGACGGTCGCGGACAGCGCGGGGCAGCAGGCCCTCGATCGCGTCCGCGGCGCCGGAAGCGTCGATGATGTCCTCGACCGCCGCCAGCGGAACGCTCACCGCGGTTACCGGGCCTGACCGCCGAGTAGCGCGACCGCCTGTTCCTCGTCCCCGGGGTCCAGTCCGGCGGCGATGTCGCCGAGCCGCTGGCAGCAGGAGATCCCGGCGGCGCGCAGGAACGCGGGCAGGCCGATCAGCGCCGCTGCCTCGGCGAGCCAGGTCGCGCGCAGCCGGGAAGTGTCCAGCGCCGGCAGGCTGGTGCCGCCGGCCAAGGAGCGGGTCAGCGGGTTAGCGATGTTGTGCCGTTGCGGGTCGGTGCCGCCGGCGATCAGCTGCTCGCCGGCGAAGCCGGCCGCGGCCAGCAGCGGGCCGTGGTAGCGGGCCAGCACCGGCACGACCCGCGGCGCCCGGCCGGCCCGGACGGTCGCGATCACGCCGCCGGACCGGGCGATGACGTCGATGCCGCGCACGCCGCGCAGGTCGGCGCGGATCAGCCCGGCACCCGCGGCCAAGCACACCAGGCCGGCCGCCCGGGCCCGCCGCGCCGGCGTGGGCTGGGCGTCTGCCAGGGCCAGGAACCCGGCGATCTCCGCGGCCGAGTACGGGGCCTTGGCGCGCTCGCGGGGCAGCGGAGCGTCCGCGGGCGCAAGGTGCGGCACCACGCGCCGGGCCAGGAACCGCAGATTGGTGCGCAGCGTCCGCCGCGCCGGCCCGGACAGGCCCGGCGCGTGCGCGGCGAACCGCTCGATCACCGACGGGTGCAGCAGCACCCTCGGGACCGGGTCCAGGCCCAGCCCGGTCGCCCATGTGGCGAGCTTGCCCGCCGCCCACAGCAGGTTCCTGGCCCGGCCCCGGCCATGCGGCCCGGCAGCCGCGACGACCTGCCGGGCGAACGCCGCCGCCTCCGCCGGGACCGACGGCGACGGCCGCCACGCGGTGATGTCGTCCGCGCCTGCGATCCCGGCAGCGCCCATCCCCGACCTCCGTCCTGTCCACAGTAAAATACTGTGGACAGGACGGGAAACCGCGGATCTGAGACGGTGTGTCGCATGGAACCAGCCACGGGCCGGACCCTGGAGGTCATCGCCGCCGAGCTCGCCGCCGCGGCCGGGGCCGCCCTGCCCGGCACCCTGACCGTCCGCTCCTACGCCTGCGGCAAGCCACGCTGCCGCTGCCACGCCAGCCCGCCGGTCCTGCACGGCCCCTACGCCGAGTGGACCCGCAAAGTCGCCGGCAAGACCATCACCCGCCGCCTCACCAGCGAAGAACTCCAAGCCTGGCAGCCCCTGTTCGACAACGCCCGCAAGATCCGCGAGCTCGTCGCCGAGCTCCACGAGCACACCCTCCAGGCCATCCAGGCCAGCCCTCCGCAGTCACAAACCCGCGCATAATACCGTGGACGCGCCGCGCTTAACCTGTGGGGACGCCCGCCATCGGCCCCCACAACCGCAGGTCACTGCCAAATGTGAGGACCTGACCAGGCAAAACGCGTACATCATGACGTTGTAGTCGGGGGGCTGACCACCACAGTTGACCACAGTCCGCATCTCACTGGCCGCCTCCGAGCAGCTTGTTGAGACTGGCTAGCGCGTCGTCGCGGGATTCCTGATCGACGTGGGTGTAGATCTGCATCGTGGTCGAGATGTGCGCGTGGCCTAGGATCATCTGCGCGTCGCGTGGCGCCAAGCGGAGCTTCTTGAGCAGTGACGCGGTGCTGTGCCGCAGGTGGTGGACCTTGATCACCCTGATGTTGTTGTGGTCGCAGATGCGCCGGAACGAGCGGGCCAGGTTCCGCGGCTCGATAGGTAGCCCGCTGCGAGTGGTGAACACGAGCCCGGTGTCGTGCCAGGCACGGCCGAACGCTTCCCGGTCGGCGGGTTGCTGTTGCTGGCGGATGAGAAGGGCTTCTCGCGCCAGGCCGGGGATCGGCAATTCACGAGGCAGCGAGCCCGGCGGTCAGCCGATATCCTTCGGACCGGTTCACGCCGTCTGGAGGAGTCTTGGACATCCGATCCGTCCAGGAGCGAGCCTGGGACAACAAGAAGGCCAAGGGATTCAACACGACCGATGTCCCGCTAGAGTTCGGCCTGCTCACAGCAGAGATCGGCGAAGCCTTCACTGCCTGGCGAAGGCGCCTGCCCGACTTCGGCGAGGAACTAGCCGACGTCCTGATCTACCTGGCCGGGCTCGCCCAGATGACCGGCATCGACCTCAGCGCGGAAGTCGAACACAAGCTGGCCAAAAACACCGCCCGCAGCTACGCGACCGACACTCACGGCATCCCGAACCGTCACGACGGCGCTGGCTGATCTTGTCAGGACCGGCCACGAACCGGCCCCAATGTCGGCCCGGGCCAGCCCAAATGCCTAGCGTCACTTGATCCCTGCCCGGATTGGCCTCGCTTGATCGTTGACACGCCCTAGAGGGTTTGCGCCCTGACGCATAGCCGCTCCGCGGGCTGCTCGTTGGAAGAGGCCAACGGGAGTCCGGCATCGTCCAGGGACGACATGGAACTGGCGGACCCGCGAACGCGGGTCCGCCAGTGGACTGAGAGGACTATAGGTGACCCGGCAGCGACCGCTGCATGGGGCTGGACTTAGGCGCATTGCCGGTCGCGGAGTTGATCAGCGTGCCGGTGATGCCTCCGTCGTAGAACGAGGTGCTGTTGTTCGAGGTGTAGTCGGTGCATTCCACCTTCACGGAGTCTCCGGCGTTGACGGAGATCGCCTGGTCCAGCGGGACGGTCTCGTATGTCTGGTTCGCGACCGGGCCGACCGTGGCGAAGGTGCCCTGCAGGCCATTGTTGTCGCCGAGGATGCAGGCTACGGTGTCGCCCTGGGCGACGACCAGCATCACGCTGGCGTTGACGTAGTAGGTGCCACTGGCCGGCGCCGCGGCGGTGGACAGCACCGGTGTCAGGGTCTGCGCCTGGTTAAGCGACACCGACGTGCCGCTGGTTCCAGAGGTGCCCACTGCCAGACCGGCAGGGCCTTGCGGGCCCTGCGGTCCAGCTGGACCTTGGGGGCCGACCTTGTTCCAGATCAGGCTCGAATCGCCGGTGGGGCAGGAGCCCGTGGTGGCGATGTGATCTAGCGGGGGGAGCGTGGCGCCGGTCTTGTAGCAGGCCTTGATCTGGCCCGAGGTGGTGAGGTTGCTGGCCAGGGCGCCACTGCCGACGCCCAGCACTGCGAGCGCTGCGCAGGAGACGGTGACGGCGGTCACGCTGAGGCGACGGCGAGTGCTCATCTCAGATTTCCTTCCTTGGCTGGTTCTGGCTGCTGTCGTCTAGCCTGCTGGCGTCGCGGCCCGGCGGCATCCGTGATCACCACTGATCCACCACGGATTGACCACCGATTCGTCAAAGGTCAAGCATCAAGCGGGACAGGACACGAACGACTGATCGATGCCTAGGTCCCAGATGCCTAGGTCCAAGGGCGACGGGCCCGGTGTAAGGGCAGGCCCGGTGTGCCTAGGGGATCCGACACCGTGCCCATCAGCTGCGGCTCCAGACGGAGATCAACCCTGCCCCAATGCCTGACCCGAATGCCTGACCCGAAACTGGTGAGCAGTATCAGTACGGATTCAAGGGCGCCTTCGGCGCCAGCCAGGGCAAGGCTGGGTACGTTCCAGTGCGCAGACTGCGGGCAACCGGCGCGCGAACCGGCGCAGCACCCACCGTCGCTGGCCCGGGTGGGCTGGCACCCTGCGGTCACGGGGGCGGCAGCGTTGCCGCGTCCTTCCGGACGGCCGCCCTCCGGACGCGGCGGCAGCCGTCCGAGGCCGTCTGCCAGCGCGCGCCGCGACCGGGTATCGCGCCGTCGCGCGGGTGACCACGCCTGCAAGAGCTGACCGCCTGTCCCTCGCGCCGAGCATCCTGTCACCGCGCAAAGATCACAGGCAAGGGCGCGCCTGCGGCGCGTCGCACGCGATGGCGCAAGCGCCACCCTTGCCTCTGATCTTCCACGGCAATAACCTCGGCACCTGTCGAGGCGGACGGGGGCAAGTCGAGGTCCCCTATGCCCCGGAACCGGGAGGTAAATGTGCAGCATTCTTTTAATGCAGATTTCTATGTTACAACAGCGACAGTTATCCCTGTTCTGTATCTTGCGCTCGCTATTCAAGGTCCGCTCTACACTGAGCTGATACGACACCTGAATGAAGCGCTGTCCAATCGGCAGCTTATATACTTGCCGTTGCGCCTTGCCGCTTATCCAATACTGGCGGCGGCGTTTTTTGGAGAATTGAGCGCAATATCGGCGCTCTACTATAGATCAGATTCGCATCTTGAACGACAGGTCGCATTTGCCTCTGTGATCATCTTGCTAATTGCAGTACTAGCCAAACCGGCATGGGGAATACATGACGCACGTAAGTAAATCACTATCTCGTCAACCTGGCACAGCAACTAGGATTAATGCCACCCAGGATAGCGAGCCCGACTCATCAGGTAGTGGTGGCGGTTCGAGCTAGGTGAGCTCAAGCACCTAATCAAGGAGAGACTGAGCATCGACGTCATCCCAGGAACCAGCCCGCCTCGCCGCCTGCGCGCTTCCGGCAACACGCCAACCGGACGGCCAGGCCCTTAACGTAGTTTGACGCTTAATTTAAGTGTCAAGTCGCCTCTCACAGCCTTTTTCCCTGAACTCTTCTGCAATTCGGCCAAGCTGTTCAGCGCCTTCGAAGTAGAGCCCTGCTGACCCTGAGGGACGGCGCATAGTGCTACCACGTTTGGCCATCGCGTGATTCGGGCAGGAGTGCAGCCGTTGCAAAATGGGGTGCTCAGAATCTGGGACTTCCCGGCAAGCCATCGGTCGATGTCTTCGGATCAACAAGGAAATCAAACGCCGCGCTCGCGTTATCGCCATCTTCCCCGACAACACAGCAGTCATACGGCTCGTTGGCGGACGGGTCTTCGGCTCAGCCGGAGCCGTCAGGTGCTACGAGCTCGCGCTCGGTCCCGGCCGACGAGGACTGCCTACAGGAAGCCGATCTCCCCGGTCGCGTGGAACGTGGCGATGATGATACCCAGCGGAATACCTAGCCCTGGAACATGAAACAGAAGCTGTTGGGTGGGCACGTCGAACAGGAAGCTGTCGGACTCCCACGCCGCGATCGACCCGCTGCCATTTCTGAGGTGGACATTGCTACCGGCTGGAGTGAACGTCAGAGTTGCGTCGATGTGGGGGCCGGCGAACTGTTGGTAGTCGGGCGGCGAAGCGCTCGGGTTGGCGATTCGGTCGGAGAACCAAGTTCGAACGTAGATGCGGATGCCGAACGGGTGTCCGGCTGTGTCGTTGACAACGTGGCCATCGAGTCCCCAGCAGTAACTGCACAGCCCGGGTGCCCAGTTTATGCCTTCCCCTTGTGGCCTGGCGCTGGGTTGGAGACTGGCCAGAGTGACGCTCGGCAGCCCCACAGTCTGGGCCGCCGTGACGATGTCTGCGAGGTACTCGCTGCCTGTGGCGGGCCGGGGGTACAGGGGGTACCTCGCGGAACCCGCTCGTGGGATCAGGGTCATGTATAGAATGCGTCATTGAAGAACGGTCCTCCCCCTAGCCCTGAGATGCCGATGACTGGCAGGTGGGCATCCACTCAACCACGCTGCGACCAGATGGAGACCGTGTGCAGATGGTGTGCAGATCGTATGGAGATGCACTTTCGCGCGGTCCTGTAGACCACGATGAACCTGCCGGATCGCGGGCATGGCCCGCCCAATTGATCGCGAGCAGCCGGGCGGCGCGGCGGCAGTCGCCTGGCCGGATTTTGGCAGGACAAGGACGCGCAATATAGGTCAACGATGCGCACCAGTGAGCGTCACTAGCGGTGCATCGGATCCCCAGGTCGGGGCGGTCACAGACCCCAATCGGTCGGATTCCCAAGCTGATAGTGCGGGTGACCGCCGCGGGTGAGTCAGCGCACCAGGCTGTTCGCTCGGTGTTGGAGAGCGGCGAAAGATGGCTGGAGATGCTTCTCAACTGGGAGCGATATGAACTGTCCGTTGAGATGGCGCCTCTCAATCCACCCCTCAGCGGCGCCGGTCCATGCCGCCCCGGGAAGACGTGACCGCGATATCCTCGAACGTCACCTTCAGCGTGTCCCAGATGAACCCGGCAGCACACGGCGCGAGGTACGGGCACGAACTGAACACCGCTTCCCCCTTCCCGCTGCACGGCACCCGCACCGATCGGGGAATGCCCTGCCGTTCGCCGTACTGCTTGAAGGTCAGCGTCACGGGCCTGGTTCCGGTCGGCACCGGCTGGAACCATGAGTAGATTCTGGCTGAACAGGCCGGTGTCACCGTGTCCGTCCGCCGCCTCCGCCACCGCCATGGTCTGGCCTCCCCGCACCGGACCGGTGCGATGCTCGGTGACCGGCCCGGGACAGACGGTGTACACCACCGCGCTGCCCTCTTGGCCGTTGACCATGCCCACGAAGTGCTGCTGTGGCCCGATGGGTGTCTGAGCGAGCGCTGCTCCACTACCGACACCCACGAACGCGATGATCGCGACAGCTACCGCGATGCTCCGAGCGACGGACCGATCTCTCATGACGGACTCCCCGCGGCACGAGACGGCATCCCGGCCATATCCTCCCACAACCACGCCGAAGACGCCTGCGCGCAGCCGCCCGCCGCAAGGTCGCGGCTGCTCTTACCGCGCGGTTAGCTGACGCCTGGCTACCGGTGCCTGCCCGTGTGGCTGTAGTCGCGGTCTGGCTCATCCTGGCCGTTGTCGGCCTGGGCACGGTCACGGTCCTGGCACGCAAGTACCGCAGCCCGGACGCGGATGACTGGCGATTGCCGACCGGATCGCCGTCTGGATGGAGGACATCGATGCCGACCCGAGCCCCTGGTCACCGTCACGCTTCGCCCGCGCCGCCGGACTGCTCGGCGAGCTCGCTGGCAACCGCAGCGACCCGGCGCTATGGGCGGGAACCGGGCGGCCGCCCAGCTACGGTTTGCAGCGTTACGTAGACGGTCCCGCCCGCAACGCGATAAGGATCGTCGCCGACGACACCACCTGGCACCATCCGGCCCTGGCCGCGCACGCCGCCCTGCAAGCCGATCTGCTGGACCTGGCTGACCGGGTACCTGCGCTGCTGGACCTGGCCTGCTCGGCACCGCAAGCGCTGCTGCTCGGCGACGCCAGCCCGCAGAACCTCCTAATCCCACGCGGCGAGCCGGACACGTTCGTGGCCATCGACATAGCGTTCCAGACCCCCCATGCGATCGGATTCGACCTAGCCCAGCTGCTGGTCGGACTGGCACACGCCGGACAGCTCCCGGCGACCGCACTGCCGTCCATCGACGCTGGCCTCGTGCCGTCGTTCGGGGCAGGGACCCGCAAGACCCCACGGCCGGCCAGCGCCCGCGACATCGAGACCGGCTACCTCACCGCCCTCGCGCTGAGGTCAGCATTCACCTCGCTGCCCCTGCACGAGCTGGACACCGGCCAGCCTGCGCTCATCACCGACCGCTGCGCCCTCACAGGCTTCATCCTCGACTGGACACGGCACCTCGGCCGATAAACGCTCTTCAGCCGTGCTTTCCAGGCAGACGGCCGCGCCCGATCCGTACCCGTCAGGGGACACCGGGCTGCGCAACCTGCTGCTGCATGGCTATGAACAGAACCAGATCTGGTACGAGATCGTCGCCCTGGCCGGTGAGCTGATCGCCTGGACTCAGATGTTCGCCCGCACCGGCGCCGCGCGCCCGTGGGAACCCAAGCGGCTGCGGCTACGGCTGTTCTCCGCCGCCGGGCGGGTCGTCCGCGGCGGACGCCGGTTCCGCCTTCGCCTGGCAGCCCGATAGCTGGCAGCGACTATCACCGCCGCCATTCACCGCCTGCAGACCCTGGCACCAGGCTGATCAGGCCACGCCCCTCCGCGATCAGGAAGGAGCACCCGCGGGCCAGTGGAACCCCGCCCACCCGGCGCAACAGCCGGGCAGACAGCCACGGCAGCCCGCTGAAACAATCAGTCAGCCGCGGCTCAAACCATAGACCCAAGATCACGAAAGATCGAGGCTAACACCTCTTTTAGGCCCGGTCTCTATAAACACCATCGCCGCAGCAGCCTGATACCACCTCAGCGACCCGACATGACCTCGGCAAAAATACCCTCGCAGCCTGCAGATTTGCTCGCCATGGTCAATCTGACCAGGTGACATGGGGTCGGACGTCCGTGCTGGTCAGAGTGTGAGAAGGACTCCTCAACTCGCCAAGATTAACCTTGGCTAAGTGATATTGCGTCTGGACGTGGCCGTCCCGCTTCGGTGCGTTTGTGACTGATCGGGATCAGCGGTGTGTTACTGTAAGTATTAATCCCCGCTTACAGGATGTGTCCGGCTTTTCGGATATTTCTGGCGTTCGAGGTCGAAAGACCTTACACCCGGGACGTTGGGCCCTCTGGGCTCCGGCACTGGCGGGTGAAAACGTGTCACATGGATGGGCTGTTGACCTGCGCTGATGGCGCGGTGGGTGCACGGCCAGGAGACTGATCACGAATCGCCGGGCGGCAGCGCTGTGCCGTCTCGGCCGGCGGATCATGCGACACAACCGGCATAACACAAAGCTTCCGGCAGAAAACTGCTCGGAAAACAATAGGGAGGAATCAATGTTTCACCTCTACAAGGGCCGCTATAGGCGGACCTTAGCCGTCCTGGCCATCCCGGCCGCAGCGGCTGCCGTTTCGCTCGGGGCGGTATCGGCCGCCTCGGCCGGCGCCACAACCACAGGGTTCACGGCCACCCAGTCCGTGACCAACCGCGACGACTCTGGGGCCAATGGCGGCAACTGGGCGCTGGACGCGTTCACCGCCACGACCAACCTGCATGGCGACGGGATCGTCGCCAACAGCGTTTTGCCCCGGGATCACCATCGGGGCCTGCCACAAGGTCACCGGCACCATCTCCGACCACGGCACGTTCACCACCCAGGTGGGCAACGCGGCGCCCGGCGACGGCAGCCTGAACGGCGGCTCCGTGCCGAACATCGGCGTCGCGGTCACCGGCCCGATGTCGGGATCGCTCAGCTACACGTTCTACGTCAACAAGCCGCTGACCTCGAAAGCTAGCGTCAGCAACGCCCCGTCCTCGGTCTCTGGGGACACCCCGTCCACCGGCCAGTGGCCCGAGCAGTTCTTCACCCCGGGCAATGGCATTGATGCAGTGTATACAGGCCGGGAACGAGCTGGGGCACCTGTCGGCGGTACCGGGGGTACTCCTCGGGGAAGGTCGCCAGCACCGGATGCTCCTCCGTGCGGATTCTGACTTCAAACAGGATCAGGCCAACCGGGAAGAGGACGACCACTGACCGATCCAGCCGAGCAGCGTGGCGCCGAGCAGCATCCCGAGCAGGCCGGTGTAGATCGGATGACGTGTCACTGTGTACGGTCCGTGAGTGCGGATCAATGAATTTCTAGAATTATGATTGGATTGGGCTTTCTGGCCTTCTGTACTGGCCTGATTCTGGCCCCACGGTGACGCCAAGCGCTCAGGCCCATTGCGCAACACTGCAGGACATCCCAGCACGTCAGCGCCATACCAGCAGATCGTGAGCACGATCGGCATATCTCTGCGGATCAGAAGGTCACGCTGCCGGGCCAGCTCTGGGGTAAGCCCGAACCGAGTACCCAAGTGAGTAACTATCGCCGCGGCCTGCGATGACCTTATGTTCAGCGAGGCCCACAGGGATATCCGCGCTTGTACGCCGCCTGGCACGCAGCTACCCAGCGCAGCTGGCGGTCATTGCCGGTACGCCGGGGACGGCACTGGACCCTCCGGTCTGGACTCACGACTCAGATAAGCTGAATGACTAACCGAATGACAGTGCAGCAACCGATGCAGCAACGTCGATGCCCGACATAGCCACAGAAAGGCCGCTACGGTCCCGCGACCAGCCGCAGTGACCCGTATCGGCCGATGTGAGCCGAGTTTGCAACCAGGAGGTCAGGGGTCCAAATTCCTCGGCTCCACCAGGAGAACATGACCTCCCAAGATCACGGATACGTCATCTGTAGCTAACCTCAGTGCAACGGCGTATCAGCCTCCGTCATCCTCCAGCGGCCAGCACGGCCACCGGCACTGTGAGCTAGCAAGGGCGACGGCCACACGCCCAGCAGCGCCCAAAAACACCTTCGGTGCCCCCGCCGAGACGGAACGGGTGAATACACATCATGTGGAAGAAAACCAATCATGCCGGCTCTCTTCTCCTGGCCGGCTGGGCCCTTTACATCACGGTGGTCACCGCGTCGAACCTCAGCGACCTGTTCTGGTCCTTCCACTGGGAGAACTGGGCCTTCCGCTCCGGCAATCTGGCTTACATCGCAACAGCGACCCGTATCTACTTCAAAACCGAGCAGGCAAATCAGGCGCTGCTCGCGCTGGTGATTGTCTGGGAAGCGGCGGCAGTGGTGTCTCTGTGGCTGGCTGCGCTGCGCTGGGCGCGCGGCGGGGAGGCGGCGCTCGGCTGCGCCCGGCGCGGCCTCGTACTGCTCGGCCTGCTGTGGTTCGGCTTTGCCATCTCAGCCGAGCTCTTCGTTGCCTACGACCGTGGCGTAAATGAGTCTGCCTACTGGATACTGGCCACGGCAGTACTCGCCACAATGGCTGTCCTCGAGATTCTGGGCATCCCTCCGGCGGGCCGCCGGGACAGGAAGCACCGAGCCAGGCATTGCCCAACGTCAATAGGGCCCCGACCGTGCTCCTGGCGGCTCGCCGCGCTTCGCGGCCTGGCCACGACGTTGACCACCGCGCGAGCGGCACAATCAAGGCCACTAGCATCACGGTCGAGATCCTCACCAGCGGTTCACCGCGACCGTGACGGTCCAGTGAGCACGCGACATGCAACTCCTGCAGCCCAGGTGCACGCTGTTGAGTGATCAAGGTTCGAGCAGATCAAGCTGACGACGACAACCGACCCCAGGGCGCCCCTAAGCACATCACCGATCAGCGGCCCTGGAAATGTGGAGCCGTTCCTGGACTCCAGCAGAGCCAACGCCTCGTACGGGCCGGTCATCTGGCCCACGATGGACTCATCTGGACCCGCAAATCCTGCTGGAAAACGGAAGCTAAGGCGGTCTGAGCTGCGCGTCCTGGATGAGGCGGTCCGCCTGTTTGATCTGGTCGCCGAGTTACCGTGGCGGCATGGCGGAGACCCAGCGGGAGCTGGTGCCACGCGTTCACTCGGGTGAGCTCGACACGGCCCTGGCGTTCTTGTCGTTCGCGCGGCACTGCGTGCTGAAGAAGGTCGGCGGGCTGTCTGATGAACAACTGCGCCGCGTCCTGGTCGACAGCGGCACCTCCGTCCTTGGCCTGGTCCAGCACCTGGCCGAGGCGGAGCGGTATTGGTTCGGCCACCATCTTGTCGGGGCCGCCTGGGACGTCGATCGAGAACACGGCATGACCGTTCCCGCCAACCGGCCGCGGCCGACGTGCTTGCCGATTACCGGGCGGCAATCGAGGCCAGCGACCGCGCGATCCGTGCCGTCGGCGACCCGGCAGCGCGTTTCGCCGTCCCGGTCGACGGCCCGGCGGCCACTCACGCGGGAATGGGCGCCTGCGGGAAAGGACGGGCGGCAAGTCACCTCGATGCCAGGGTGGGATGTCGGCGGAGTGGGTCGCCGGGGGGGGGTGGGTGGGAAGCGGGCGGCCGCGTGGGCTGGCGGGTAACGGCCCGTGTTTCACCGAGCGCGCCAGGGCACAAGCGGCAAAGCGGGGGCAAACTTATCCGGCCGCGCATTGACGCTGGTGAAAGGCCCGTGCCAGAATCGCCGGGCAAAACGGCGGGGGGGATACCAGATTCCGCGCGACGCTCTCCGGGCGTGCTGCCGCGGCACGGCTCATCTGCGGTCACCCGCGCTGGCAGTGTCCGTCCGCGCGAACGTGGGGGGTAGCGATGGGTGGTCTGATCAGGCGTGCCGCGATAGCGGCCGGGACAGCAGTGGCGCTGTTGGGCTCGGCCGGTGTCCTCTCTGCGGCGGCCGCGAGCCCGGCTGCCGCGGCCACATGCACCGACAAGTGGACCGGCCCGACGTCGGGGGCGGCGAACTGGAACACCAGCGCTGACTGGTCGGCTGGGGTCCCGAAGGGAAGCAGCGTCGCCTGCATCGAGAAGGCTGGCACTTACACCGTCTCGGCCACCACGCCCGGCGATGCCGCGGCAGCGGTAGTAGTGGGCGGCGCGGCGAAAGGCACCCAGACACTCAAGATCGACGGGGTGAACTTTCCCATCACTCAGTCAAGCGAGGTGCTCAAGGGCGGGGTGCTCAGCCTGACACCCACCTCGTCGAGCGGCGCGGAGATTTCGGCCACCGGTACTGCGGTCAGCTTGACGATCGCCGCTGGCGGCACGCTGTTCACGGCCGGGACCTCGCAGGCTGCCGAGATCGGGACGCCGCTGCTGGTCAATAAGGGCACCGTGACCCTCGCCGCGGCCAGCAACAACGACTTCGCCGCCACCACCGACCAGGGCTCGTTCACCGTCTCCAGCGGGTCCACGTTTACCTCATCGGGCAGCGACTTCACCCACTCGGCCGGCAAGCTCACCGTGCACGGGACATTCGACGGCGAGAACACCTTCACCCAGTCGGGCGGGACCGAGACCGGCAATCCGGTGGTCCAGCACGCGGGCACCTTCGTCGATTCGGCCGGCACCGGGTCGTTCATCGCGTACCAAGCCACCATCGAGGGGACCATCCCGGCGGGCCAAACGGTGACAAACCTCGCCTCCCCAGGTAACTCCAATGACACGATCGGCGCGGCTTCGGCGGGCGTTACCGTCGACGGCACCTTGACCTGTCAGACGACGAGCAGCACCATCTGCTCCTTCAGCACCCCTAACGACAGCTGGCCGGGGATCATCGTGGCCTCGGGCGGGACGTTGTTGACCACCGGGCCCGGGATACCCTCACACGACGTCTTCGCCAACCTCTCCACCAACATTGACGTGAAAGCCGGGGGCACGCTCACCATCGCCAACCCCGCAACGGGGTTCAACGCCAACACGCTGACGAACGCCGGCAACTGGCAGGTGACCGCCGTCGGCTACCTAGACATCGGCGGCAACTCCGTCGTGAAAAGCAGCAGCACCGGCACGATCGGGGTCACCGTCGGCAGTAAGGTGGCCCAGCCCGATGGGACGATCTACGACTCGAGCGGCTTTGGCTTCACCGCCACCGGCACCCTGGCGGTCCACACCGTCGGCAGCGAGGCCGAAGCCGCGGTCATCACCGACCCGGCCGGGCTCGGCACCTCATTCAGCCATTTCTCGTTCGGGCGTGACCACTACAAGGTGACCTACGTGAAGAACACCTCAGGCGAGATCACCAACGTAGAGGTGAAGCCGGTGAAGAGCTGACGAGAAGGCACGGACTACCCGGGCGCCGGAGACAACCGGCAGCCGCCCGGGCTCACGCGGTCGATGCGTCCTGCCGTTCTTTGAAGCAGTTCATCACCTCAAGGACTGGCTCGGGAACGATCCAGTGAGCGGGATAACCAAGGCTGACGGGGACTCGCTGATCAATAGCAGCGCGATGCTGCGGCTGTGTGCCGACCTAGCCAACGGCTCGAAGCATCTCAGCCCCACGACCTCGCGGACCGGCGACAGGTCAACAGACATCGCACGGAACGACGTGACTGTCTTCGCTGGGACGGGCACTGCGGCGCATCGCTTCTACGCGCAGTCCGGCGGCACAGAGTACGACGTTCTCGATATCGCCCAAGCTGCCGTTGCTGGTGGGCCAAATTCCTCATCGACCATAGACCGCTAGTCATCCAGCGATCAGATGCCTCCATCGCCTCATGGACTGAGTTCCTGGCCGGCGGCAGAAGACGATTCGTGACAACGCTGGGCCCGCTACCCCTGAGGCAATCGGTTGGCCGTCTCAGCGGCTGACCACGAACCTGATCACAACAAGCACCGACAAGCTGCCATCTGGCCCTACTTCGCAAGTCGGGTCTTGCCAGCTCAGCCACGGTATGCCGCAACCTGCCCGTATTTTGCAACCAGGAGGTCAGGGGTTCGGCTCCCCTCGGCTCCACCAGGGAGAACGTGATCCGTCGAGATCACGGATACGCCGCGTCCGCGGGTGCGGTGGTGCTCCTCCGGGTGGTTCGCCGGGACGGATGCCAGTCAACCAGCCTGGTCTCCGGGCAGAGCAACCCGCTCGGGTCGCGGGCGGCCCGAACTGACCAGCACGGGGGGTCGCGGGCCCGCCGTCATCGCGACTGACCCAATACCGCTCGGCGACCTTGGTCACCGGCGCCCTGGCCGCGACTTCCTGCCCGCTCGTCGGTGACCGGGTGGAGGGTTGACCAGCCGGCATCCGGCTCGGTCATAATGCGAACAGAGCAGGCTTCCGCTGGAGGGTCCCGATGGACGACCTCAACGATCCGAGAATCTCGGCGTACAAGCCGCAGCGGCGGCTGCTCCTGCCAAAGCCGCCGGGATACCGGCGGAAGCTGAGCAAGGCCCAGCGCAAGCAGAAAGCGCTGGCTGAAGCGCGCGCGGAAAAGCGCATAGCCCGGCTGCACCTGGTCGGCTTGACCGATGCCGCGGTGATCGTCATGGGCCTGATCGCGGCCGCACTAGTTGTCGTGCTCCTGGTGATAATGATCAGCCACCATTAGCCCTGCAGCCACAGACCGAACATGCCGCCAGCGACGTGGCAGCGGCTCCGCCAGCATCGTCCGAGCAAGCTTGGCTGCGTCATCGACATCCATCACGACCCGTCAGTACCGGCCCAGTCCAGTTACCGGGTTCAGCCGGAGCGCGTCGTCCAGAAAGCCGCCATGATCACTTCCGGGACCATGTCCGGCCCCGTTACTCCGACCATGGGAGCATGCCGGAAACATGCAGATCACCTCAGGCAGGACTTCGCCGACCGTCTGGGTGCCGATCGCTCCATCATTGACAATCCTGCGTCATATCGGAAACTATCGGGCGGGACACCAGAGGGGGGCCTGTGATGGTGGCAGCTCGAAAGCGCGGAACGATGCGGCTTGCCCGGTCGATCATTGTCCTTCTTGCAGGGGTGGTGGGTCTCAGCGGCTTAGTTGCTCCCGCCGGGGCCAGCAGCAGGCCCAGCGTGGATGCTGGCACGCTCGCCAACGTAGTATCGGTGGCCGGCAATAGCGGCAGCTCGAGTTACTGCGGTCTGCTGTCTACGGGCAAGGTGGATTGCTGGGGGGACGGCGGCTCCGGTCAGCTCGGCAACGGGACCGCGACGAGCTCGGATGTGCCGGTCGCGGTTCTTGGCATCAGCGATGCGAAGGCGGTCGCCAGCGACGTCCACGGCAACAGCTTCTGCGCGGTGCTGTCGACGGGGCACATGAAGTGCTGGGGGGACAACTCCTACGGCGAGCTGGGCAACGGGACCACCACGACCTCCGATGTGCCGGTGTCGGTCAAGAACATCACCACGGCCACCGCAGTCGTCGGAGGAGTCTTCCCGGGAGCGGACGGCTTCTGCGCCGTGCTGTTGACCGAGCACCTGGACTGCTGGGGGTATGGCGGTGGCGGCCAGCTGGGCAACGGGACCACGGCAAGCTCCGATGTGCCGGTCGCCGTGCATAAGATCACGAATGCCGCCGCACTGGTCAGCTACAACGGGGGCTACTGCGCGCTGCTGTCGACCAGCCACGTGGACTGCTGGGGGTACGGCGGCGACGGCGAACTCGGCGACGGGAGCTTCAACAGCTCCGATGTGCCGGTCGCGGTTGCTGGCATCACCGATGCCAAGGCGGTCGCCAGTGGTACCGGGAGCTCGAGTTCGTGCGCCCTGCTCTCGACAGGTCAGGTGAAGTGCTGGGGGTACAACGCCTCCGGTCAGCTCGGCAACGGGACCATGACGCACTCCGATGTGCCGGTCACGGCGATGGGTATCACCGATGCCAAGGCGGTCGGCGGCGCTAACGACGGCGGCAGCTTCTGCGCCGTGCTGTCAACGGGCCACCTCAAGTGCTGGGGTTACAACGGCTCCGGTCAGCTCGGCAACGGGACCACGACGACCTTCTCGGTGCCGGTATCGGTCAAGAACGTCACCACCGCCACTGACGTCAGGGGAACAAATTCCGGCTTCTGCGCCGTGCTGTCGACCAAGCACCTGGACTGCTGGGGGTACGGCGGCGACGGCGAGCTCGGCGACGGGACCACGGCAAGCTCCGATGTGCCGGTCGCCGTGCATACGATCACGAATGCCGCCGCGCTGGTCAGCGACGGCGGGGGCGAGTGTGCCCTGCTGTCGACCAGTCGCGTGGACTGCTGGGGTAATGGCAGCGACGGCGAGCTCGGCGACGGGACCTTCAACAGCTCCGATGTGCCGGTGGCAGTCCACGCTGCGAGCTGATCTACCCCGCAGCCACCAAAGGGTCCCCCGCTGACCGTCCTAGGTTGCTGCCCAGGACAGCGCCCGCGCTGACGTAGCCGCGCCCGGCCAGCAGCGGTGTTCGCTGACGTCTCACCCCATCCGCTTCGAGGAGAGCCTCGTGTCGATCCGAGAGGTCGAGCTCGCCGACTGCGAGTCCCTTCACCGGAACTGCCTGAGCGGCAACACCCTGGAACAAGTCCGGGCCGGCATCGAACGCGCCACGGCGGAGAGCGCTCGGGGAGAGATGGCCGTGCTCGTGGCGATCGATGGTACGGAGGTCGTCGGCTGCATTCAGGTGTTCCGGAATCCGCATCGCCTTAAACGGCACCGGGCCGAACTCAGCGACTTCGTCATCCACCCCAGCGCCCGCGGCCACGGCCTGGCGCGCCGTCTGACTGTGGCCGCAGCCACCTGGGCGAGGAGCCAGGGATGCCGGATCCTGGAGATCGACGCCCGTGCAGACACGCACGCCGAGGACGTCTACCAGGCGCTGGGCTTCACCGAGCACGGACGGCTGTCCGGCGGGCTCGACGACAACGGAACGATATACGACCAGGTGAGCTTCTCTTTGGCTATCGGCAGCTGGCTCGGGTAGCCGGATTTCGTTCGTGAGAGCTGGGCTCTGGCACAAATGACGTGAAGGTAACGTTTCGATCTTGAAACGCCCGGCTGGCCGTGCAGGTCAGAACCCACCTCAGCTGCTGCCCAACAGAGGCGGCAGTACGCGGCGCGGTTGGTCGCGACCACCAGGGAGGGGCCTCGCCTGCTGCACATCCGGGGTGCTGGCGGAGACTGCCTCCTCCAACTGGGCCAGCCAGGCCAGATGACCCTCCACCGCCTGGCGGCCTTCCGCGGTGAGCCGGAACCACGTGCGCGGCCGCCGGCCAACCGCGCCCTTGCGGACTTCCACGTACCCGGCGTCTTCGAGCACGCGGGACTGTTTCGACAGCACCGAGTCGCTGATCCCGGCCGCATCACGCAGCGCGGCGAACTCGACCCAGTCCGCGCCAGCCGCCAGCAGCCCGCAGATCGACAACCGGGTGATCGGGTGAATGAGCGGGTCCGGCTTGGCGGTCACGCCGCCCCTCCCGCTCGCAGCTCCTGGCGGATCCCTCGCAGAGCGGCCTGCTGGAAGGCCACCTCCGCCACGACCGCGAGGGCCGCGACCACGATCGCGGCCACGGCCAGGCCGCGATCGATCAGGAAGTGCTCGGTCACGATGGCGGCGATGCACACTGCGACCACCGCGATCCGTGTAGGACGGCCCGAGGCGGGATAGCGGAGGTTCCGGAAGCCCACCTTGATGCCGGTGGCCCGGGTCATGCCCCACTGCAGCAGGCAGGCCACCGCCAATGCGGCGACAAAGATGGGCCAGATGCTAAACCGGGAAAGGTACCGCTGGCCGAAGGGGACCGCGAAGACCAGTGCGTACAGGAGGGCGACACCGGGCAGGTACCACGACGGCGGCCGCATCCGGTCGGCCAGCCGGGTCCGCTGCACCCGCAGCCGCTCCAGCGCTGCCGGGTCTCCTGCCACATCGCGCATTCAGGCTCCTCTGTCATGTACTTTCCACTGAGAAAGTACATGACAGGCCCGCGCGCAACAAGCCCTGCCCGGCCAGCGGCCGCGCGAGCCGGCCGTGACGCTGCGGTGGAATCCATCTGTACTGCCTGTGGCGTGGAGTCGGAGCCACGCCGAAGGTGTGCCCGATCTGCGCTGACGAGTGGCAGGGACGTGCATGAGCTTGATGGGTTACCGGGCCGGAAGCTGGTCTATCAGCGCATCGAAGATGACTGTCCCGGTGCGCGGGTCCCGGGGCTGGAGGGTGGTCAGACCGGGGATGCCGGTGGCTGGCAGTTCCCAGCGGACCCGGTCCGGGTCCAGCGCGCTGACCGCGCGATACCAGGCGCGCAGCGGGTCGGCGAGCTGGACGTGGAGGTCGAAGTTGCCACGCCGCCGGGTGGTGTCGGCGTGGCGGCGGGCCGCGAGGACGGCCGGTTCCGGGATGCTGGCCAGGATGAGGTCGGCAATCCCGAGCCGCTGAGCGGCGAACAGCTGGCGGCTCGCGTTCATCTCGGCATGCCACTGCCCGGCGGTGGCGTTGCCGGACTGCCATAGACACCAGATGTAGTGCAGCTTGAACGGGTCGGTGTCGCAGACCGCGACTCGGGCCTGCTGTTCTGCCTGGCAGGCCGCGGCCCACCGGGCGGCGCTGACCTTCGCCCAGTGCGCGGCGGCGGCGGCGGGGTCACTGCGGCGGTCAGGTGCCTGGCCGGGCCGGGCCTCGCCGATCACGGCTGCGCCCTGATGGTGTGCGGCGATCCAGGTGGTCTTGCCCGCCGCGCTGGGACCCTCCACGACGATGATCATCGAAGGGCCACCTATCCGTGTTCCCGGCCGAAGAGGGGCTCGCCGTCGACGACCAGCCGGAAGCTGTTCTCCTCGCGGGCGACGATGACGATCTTGCCCGCGTGGCTCGGCCGCAGCGCGTAATCGGTCACATCCGGAGATCCGTGCGGGGTCCCGGCTACAGGGTCTGGATCAGGCCGCCGTCGATGACGAAGTCAGCGCCGGTGATGTTCGAGGCACGGTCGCTGGCTAGGAAGAGCACCAGGTCAGCTACTTCGTCGGGGCGGGTGAAGCGACCGGTCACCATCTGGCTGGCGGCCTGGCTGGCGACCTCTTGCGGCGCGGCGCCGCTCGCTGCGCTCACGGTCTGGGCGACTCCGCCCTGGCCGAGCCACAGGTCGGTAGCCACCGGGCCGGGGCTGACGGTATTGACGCGAATGCCCCGGGACCCGACTTCCTTGGACAGGGCCTTGCAGAAGCTGGCCAGCCCTGCTTTAGCGACGCTGTAGTCCATTACGGCCGGATCGGGCAGCCGGGCGTTCACTGAGCAGGTGGTGACGATCGCGCCGGTGCCCGCGGCGAGCATGCCCGGCAGAGCGGCGCGGGTGGCGCGGACGGTCGCCATCAGGTCCAGTTCGATCGTGGCGCGCCAGTCCGCATCGGTGATAGACAGGAACCCCCCGGTCCGGGCGGGGGCGCTGCCGACGTTGTTGACCAGGACATCGATCCGGTCTCCGGCCTGCTCGATCAGGGCGGCCGGGCCTGCGGGGTCAGCCAGATCCGCGTGTACGACCTGCACCTGGCCGGTTCGCGCCAGCTCGTCGAGGTCGGCGGAGGATTTCCTGGCGCCCACGGTGACCTGCGTACCCGCGGCCGCTAGGCCGCGGACTACGGCCAGGCCGATGCCCCTGCTCCCGCCGGTGACGACGGCACTGCGCCCCGCCAGACCCAAATCCATAGCGTGCCTTCCTTCCCGATGCCGTAAGCCTACGGGGCATCGGCGCCAGTCCTTCGGCAGAGTCAGACGCGTTCCGCCCGCTTGGGGGACTGCGCGGTCAGGACCCTCTGATCACGGCTCGGGTGCTGCCGACACGCCAGGAAAACGGCGGGGTCTCGAGGGCGGCCCGCGCTCAGATGGCCTGATTCCGGCCTTACAACGCCGCAAGGCAACGGAAAACCACGCGAGCCGCTGAGAGCGATCCTGGCAGGCCGGCTGCCAAGTGCCCGGCCCACGGGCGCGGTGGTGCGCCGCAGGTGGTGGACCCTGGCCGCCCTGATGTTATTGCGATCCCAGATGCGCCGGAACGATCGGGACGGGTTCCGGGGCTCGATGGGGAGCCTGGCGTGGATCACTTGGGCGGCCGTCCGGTCGGCGGGCGGATGGGGGCGATAGCAGCAACCGGGTGCCGTCGCGGACCCGACCACATCGCCGGGACGGCATCGACGGCGGCGGCCACCGCGTAGGCGGCCTGCTCGTAGTTGACCCGCCAGCCGGCGAAGTCCGGCCAGGCGTCGGCGGGCTCGCGCTCGATCGGGAAGTGGACCTTGCGCATCCGGGCTACCGCGTCGAGGAACTCGTCGTAGCTGAGGCTGATCCGCGCATCCGGGTCGGCTACCTCCGGGACGTCGATGTCCATCGCCCGGGCGACCTGGGTGAGGCACTCGAAACCGCTGCGCAGGCAGAGCCGGGCGGGTACCACCGGCGCCGACCGCGGGGATAGCGCGAGGTAGAGCGCGGCCGAGTCCATCACGGCCAGCAGCGAGATCACCCACGACGACAGCGGCTTGGGGGAGCGGAACCGCACCAGCGGCAGGTAGGTGGTGTGACTTTCCGCCACGTCGGCGGCCCAGCGCTCCCACTGTGCGTAAAGGTCGGGCAGGGTGTCGATGGTGGACGCTCCCGACCCCAGCGCGTAGTGGGTGCGTGCCAGTAGCTCCGGCCCCCACGACGGGACCCCGGCCCGGGCGTTCAGCAGTGACACCTCGTTCTCCCTGCGGTTGAACTCCGCGTACAGGGTCGGCAGGTAGGCGATCTGCAGCGTGACGGCGACCAGCGCCGTGAAGGCCGCCAGATCGGCGAGCACCTTCTCCGCGTTGCCCACGGCCGCGTTCGGGCCGAATACCCCGGGGCTGGCCATGCTGAACGCCGACCCCAGCCCGGTGTTGACGAACGGCCACAGCAGCAGCGCATAGCCGACGAAGAAGATCCCCAGCCAGGCCACCAGCTGGGCGAGCAGGATGGCAGCCGCCTGCGCGGCGAGCACCCGGTCCCGCCGCTTATGGTCGGCGATGCCGCTGGTGACCGTGCGAAACGCCGCGTTGATGATCCGGTCAACCCAGCGTGTCAGCCAGCCGCCGGCCGGACGTGGCACGATCAGCGTTCCGATGACGCTGACCCACGCGGTAAGCACGAGCAGGGCCCCGGCAATCGCGATCACCGAGCGGACAGCAAGCGGTACTACCATGGCATTTCCTCCCGACAGTCGACGGCCACGACGAACCTACCGAGCCCCGTCGGGCCGCACGCGGCGCAGACGCTCGCCTCCAGTGAAGGATCAAGCGGAGCCGATCGGTCACCGATGCCCCGTCACCGCGATCAACCTCACGACGGGACGCGCCCGGGCTGGCGGTGTCAAGATGGAGTGATGACTTCGCCTGCAGATCCCGAGGGCGAGATCGGCACCAGACTTCGAGCGGCGCGAGCTGCCCGCCGCATGACTCTCACCGAGCTGTCGCAAAGGACGGGCATCTCGTTGAGTACCCTGTCGAGGCTCGAGTCCGGTCAGCGGAAGGCCACGGTGAAGCTGCTGGTCCCGATCGCTCGCAGCCTGGGAACGAGCCTGGACGACCTGGCGGGCAGCGACGACAAAGCAGGCCATCGGGTTACCCGCCGGCCGATCGTAAGAGATGGCGTCACGATCGTGCCGCTGTCGGGTTCCGACAGCGCGATACAGGTGTTCCACCAGACCATTCCCGCGGGCGACGCGCGCCAGCCGCGGCTGCAGTCGCACGACGGATATGAATGGGCGTATGTCCTGAGGGGTCGAGTTCGCCTGATGCTCGGAACGACCGAGCTCCTCCTTCGACCCGGCGAGGCGGCTGAGTTCGACACCAGGACACCGCACTGGTTCGGCAACGGCGGCCCGAGGCCAGCGCAGTACCTGACCATCTTCGGACCCCAGGGCGAGAAGGTTCACCTGAAGGCTCGTCCGCGCGGTTCGTAGCCGAACGTCGCGAGCGATCAGCCTTGCCGTTTCGGCAAGAACCGTTGCCCATTTGCTGACTTCCCCGCACTCTGTGAGCTGTCGCACCCGGCAGAACAGGAACAGCAGCAGGGAGGACAGCCGTGACGTCGCAACTCGCCATCCCGGTGCCCTCACGATCGGACCCGGGCTTGAAGTGGTGGATCCTCGCTTTCATCGGCGGAGCCCAGCTGATGATCGTCCTCGACACCACGATCATGCTGATCGCGCTCCCTTCGGCGCAGCATGCACTCGGGATCTCGACCGCTGGCCGGCAGTGGGTGATCACGGCTTACACCCTCGGATTCGGGGGCCTGCTCCTTCTCGGCGGGCGACTGGGCGACCTCTTCGGCGCCCGGCGCGCGCTGATCACGGGCGTCATCGGATTCGCCCTGGCCTCGGCGGCTGGCGGCGCCGCACCGGATCTCGGTGTGCTCGTGGCGGCGCGTGCTCTTCAAGGCGGGTTCGCCGCTTTGACCGCGCCCGCCGTGCTCGCCCTCTTGATGACGACGTTCACCGACGAACGCGAGAGGGGAACCGCATTTGGCATCTGGGCAGCGATCGCCACCGGTGGCGCTGCCCTGGGCTTCATCCTCGGCGGCGTGCTCACGCAGTACCTCGGCTGGCGATGGTGCCTATACGTCAACGTCCCCATCTGCGTCGTGGTGGCTCTCGGCGTCGCCGGAACCGCGCCTTCTCGTCGCCACGCCGACCGCGTCGCGGTGGACGTTCCCGGCACGCTGCTCGGCTGCGGCGGCATCGCCGCCCTTGTCTTCGGGCTGGGGAACGCCGCCTCGTCATCGTGGGGGAGCGACTCGGTCGTCACCCCGCTGGTGGTCGCGGCCGGGGCCCTTTCTGCCTTCGTAGTGGTGCAGGCGCGGACGAGAAATCCCCTGCTGCCGCTGCGGATCCTGGCCAACCGAAATCGAGGCGGGTCCTACCTGTCGATCACGCTGGCGATGTTCGGCTTCTACGGGGCCTTCCTCTTTCTCACTTACATCCTGCAGGGCGCCGAGCACTTCTCCCCGGTCACCGCCGGGCTCGCGTTCCTGCCTCTCGCGGTGATCAACGGTTTCTCGTTCGACCCGGATCGCCAGCCGACTCCTCACCCGGATCCCGGTACGGGGCATCGTCGTGCCGGGCCTGCTCCTCGGGGCCGGCGGAGCCTCCGTACTGGCGCTGCTCACGCCAGGGTCCAGCTACGGCGGACTCGTGCTGCCGGCCGAGCTACTGCTCGGCGTCGGTCTCGGTTTGTCGGTCATGCCGCTGTTTGCCACCGCGACCCGGGAGGCCGATCCTGCGGACGCAGGCGCCACCGGCGCGGCGGCCAACACCGCCCAGCAGGTCGGGGCCTCGATTGGCACCGCGGTGTTCAACACCGTCGCGGCCAGTGCCACTGCGTCCTACGTCGCCACCCACGGGCAGGGCAGCATTGCCGAAGCCACTGCCCACGGTTACCGCGCCGGGAGTGCCGGCGTGGCCGCTGTGCTCGCAATCGCTGCCATCGTGGCTGGCATCTTCATCACCAGTCGCCCCACCGCGCACCCCAGCGCGGGGTTGGTCTCCTCCGAACGATCGACCAGCTCCGAAGCAACAGACCTGACCTATGAGCCCGAAGCGTAGAGGTGAGCCTGATGGCCGTTGTACAGACGAGGCAGTTCTGGGAGCGCCTGTACCGTGAGCGGGGACAGAGATGGTCTGGCGAACCGAATGCAGCTTTGGTTCAAAGCGTCACCGGTCTCGTGCCAGGGGCCGCGCTGGATCTCGGGTGCGGCGAAGGCGGCGACAGCATCTGGCTCGCCGAGCAGGGCTGGCAAGTCACCGCCGTCGACGTTGCACCAACCGCGGTCTGTCGGGCCAGGGCGTTGGCAATACGCCGCGGGGTGCCGCCGGACCGGATTACCTGGCTGATCGAAGACCTCAGTGCCTTCCAGGTCGGGAGGCCGTATGACCTTGTATCCGCTTGCTTCTTGCAGTCCCCCCTGGAGTTTCCCCGTGACCGGATCCTCCGAGCGGCGGCCTCCGCTGTAGTTCCAGGCGGCCACCTTCTCGTGGTCGGTCACGCTGAACCGCCAGCCGGGGCGGATGAGAAAGCGCACACCACCCATTTCCCGACCCCCGCCGAGGAGCTTTCGAGTCTCCGTCTCGATCATGACGAGTGGGACGCCGTGGTATGCGAGGTCCGCGCCCGCCGCGCCGGTGGGCGCGATGGACACTCAGCGCCACTCAACGACAATGTTCTGCTTCTCAGAAGGAAGAATGCGACGGAAGGCTCACGGGTCAGCGCCGCGACTTCTTGATCACCGCCCTGGCGAACTACGCTGCCTGCGGCTGAGCCCGGATCTTGCGGTTTTCACGGATTCGTCGGGCCACGGCCGGAGCGCATGATCGCTAGTACCTGTCAAGTACCGAGCCCAGAGGGAGTGATACTCATGCGCACGTTCGGAAGACTCATAGCGGCCGCCGTCATGGCGATGGCAGTACTGGCCGGAACATCGGGCCTGGCGGTCGCGAGCGCCAGCCCGAGGGACGGCGCCGCGCCGGCCCGCAAGGCTCCCGCGGCGTGTTCGCCGGAGGATGTCCTGATCACTGCGTCGACAAACCACCGGTCGTACCCACCCGGGGAAAACGTCGTCATGACCTCGGCCGTTACGAACGAGTCGGCGGCGTCGTGCGTGATCTACCTGGGATTGGACCCCGGGTTCTCGCCCGTCTTCAACGTGACCAACGCCAAGGGGAAGACCGTGTGGGATCGCTGCTGGAGGAACGACGAGCCTGCGGCCTGTTTCGAGATTGTCAAGGCCCACACCCTGCGGGCGGGCAAGACCTACCGGCAGCAGGCGACCTGGGACCAGCGCTCCGGCCCCGACGGGGGCCCGGTCAGGCAGGTCCCCCAGGGCGTCTACACCTTCACCACCGCTTTCGCCGGCCTGCCCCAAGCGCCGTCAGCGGACTTCGACATCATCGTCGGCGAACACTCCAGCCGATGACCTGACGCGGCGTGCCGCGCGTCGGCGGCCGGCACCAGGCCGGTGCCCCGAATCGGGTGAGGCCGGACCGGGCCAGGCCCGAACCCGCCCGTACCTTGCGACCAGGAGGTCAGGGATCCGGCTTCTGCTGGCTGCAGGTAGCCCGGCTCAATGCGAACCCTCGCTGTCCCGCGGCACGCTGTCGCCGCTGCGCTCCCATAGCTCCTGCCCCTGCCGCATCACGGCCGGATAGATGATCAGGTGCCGGAACGGCCTGATCGCTGCCATGTAGGCGTTCCCGAAGCGCCCGTTCGGCTTCACCAGGACCGCCATCTGGGCGCGCAGCGAACCGGACTCGTCCTCGACCGCGCCGAGGTGGAGCACCCCGTGCATCGTCTCGTTCGCGATCTCTGCGGCGAACTCGTCGTCAGTCAGATAGAGCGGCGTGAACGGGAGCGCGGTGAAGTCGGGGCCGCGTCCGCGGCGAACCAGGTCGGCAGGCAGCCGCTCGTGCAGCGTCGCGACCCTGGAGCCCAGGCCGCCGCCGGGACTATCCCAGCCGAGCAGCCCCCCGACCTTCCACCGGACGGCCCAGAGCGCGCGGGAGACGCTGGAGGAACTCCGCGACGGGTCGAAGGATGCAACGAGCCGCACGAGCCGAGGGAAGTCGTCCGGGCCGCCTCGCCCCGGCAGCTGCCACACGTCCTCGAGACGGAAATCACTGGCGATCTCGTGGATCCGCCAGGGCCGCGACGTGTGCGCCGTATTCGGAAGTCGCATCTGTCCTCCGTCCGGGCACGTACCGGTTAGCGACGCTATCATACGTGCATGTACGTATGTCTTTTCGGGTCGGCCTCGTGACGGTGACGCCAGCGCGCGGGCGTTTCACCCAGGCCGAGCGGAGCGCCCGCTCGCGCAGCGCGCTGCTCGAGTCGGCCGCGAGGGGTCTGTCGCGCTATGGCTACGGCAACCTCGTGCTGGAGGAGGTGGCACGCGAGGCTGGCTACACGCGGGGCGCGCTTTACCACCAGTTCAAGGACAAGGAAGATCTGGCCCTGGCAGTGATCGGGTGGGTCTACGAGACCTGGATGCGCGAGGTCGGCGAGGTGGCCGCGCAGCACGCCGACCCGGCCGCCGAGCTCTTGGCCCTAGCGCGCGGCCACGCCGTCTTCTGCCGGCGTGACATCGCGCGCGTCGTGATGGCGCTGAGGATCGAGTTCAGCAATCAGGACCATCCGGTCGGACAGGCGATCAAGCAAATCGCAGGAACGCTCGTCAGGCGCTGTGCCCGCCTGATCGACGCGGGACGCAGGGCCGGGACGATCCCGGCCGGCCCGCCGTCCAAGGCGGTCGCCCTGGCGTTGATGGGTGCGCTCGAGGGCACCGTGATCGAGCTCGCCGGACAACCGCCGCACGACGAGCAGCTGGCAGCCCGCGCGGTCGCGGGTGTCCTTGGGCTGGCTGGTCATCCCGCTGATGCAATGCCGAATGACTGAGACTCGCACGCCCGCACCGGCCGGTTACTCGAGCGGTCCCGGGTAGGCCGCCTCGGCCCGATCGCCGAGCTTGCCGATCTGGCGGCGGATCACCACCAGCACGGCCACGATAGCCAGCACGGCGGCGCCGCCGAGGATCAGGCTGATCGTGCCAGACGCCCGCTGCAGCGCACTGCCCGCCAGGTAGGCGGCCAGCGTGTATATCCCGGCCCATACGATCCCGCCCGCGGCGTTGGCGGGCAGGAACCGCCGCCAGCGCATCTTGCTGGTCCCGGCGAGGAATGCCGCGTAGGTGCGCAGCACGGACACGAACCGGCCGAAGAACACGACCTTGGCGCCGTGCCGGTCGAACAGGTAACGGGCGATCTTCAGCTTCCGCTCATCCAGCCGCACCTTGGCACCGTACCGGCGGGCCAGCCGGTAGCCGCCCTTGTCGCCGATCCAGAAGCCGATGTTGTCTCCGATGATCGCGGCCGCCGACGCCACCAGGAAGATCAGCCATGGGTTCAGCCGGTGCGTGTGCCCGGCGTAGATGCTGGCGGTGATCAGCGCGGTCTCGCCTGGCAGCGGGACGCCCAGGCTCTCGGCGGCGACGAGCGCGAACAGCGCCCAGTAGCCGTAGCTGGCGATCAGGTGGTTGATGCTCATTCCGCGCCGCCGTACTCGCGGGCCTGGCAGACCTGCTCGGCGAACCGCTCCGGCCCGGTGTCAGGCCCTTCGCCTTGCGGCACAGCCCAGGTGCCCTGCAGGATGTATTCCCCTCACCGGCCCAGGAAGCAGGCCACGCCGTGGCTTGTAACGGGTGCTACACGTACACGGTAATCCAGCATCTGAGGCCCGGCCCGCATGTGACGCCAGGCCCGCGATCGGCCTGCGATCCGCGGCGCGCCCGCGGGCGGCAGGACGCCCAGTCAGGTGCCCGATCGGCCAGAGCCTGCTCACTTGACCAGCTCCAGGTAAACGATGCTGCCGAGGCCGACGACCAGGCAGTAGACCGCGAACGGGTAAAGGGTGCGGGTGCGGAAATAGCGGACCAGGAACCGCACCGACACGTAAGCACCGATGCCGGACAGGACGCTGCCCACCAGGACCTGGCCGTGAATGCCGTTGCCCAGCCGGCCCATCAGGTCGGGAATCTTCAGCGCCCCGGCGGCCAGGATCACCGGTGTGGCCAGCAGGAACGCGAACCTCGCGGCATCCTCGCGGGACAGGCCGCGGAACATGCCCGCCACCATGGTCACCCCGTCCCGGCTGATGCCCGCCAGCAGGGCGAGAATCTGCACCGAGCCGATGAGGGTGGCCTGGCCGGGACCGATCTCCGACAGCCGGCGGTCGGCCTGCGCCGCGTCGGCCACTTCCTGATTCCGGACCGCCGCGTGGCCCGAGGCGTGCCGGGCCGGCCCGGCACGCGCGGCGGCGCTGAGCGCGAGTTCACGCTCGGCTGCGACGTGCTGGTCAGCCCGGCGGGAAGACCGCCGGAACCGCTCCCCGGCGAACAGGATCAGGCCGTTCACGCACAAGAACACCGCGGCATAGACCGGCTTGCCGAAGATCACCCGGAACAGGTGCTCGAAGGCCAGGCCCGCGATGCCGACCGGGATGGTGGCCAAGATGATCATCCAGGCGAGTTTCTCGTTAACCGACAGCCCCTGCCACCGCGCGGTCCCCTCCCCCGGCCGGATCAAATGCCCGAGCGAGGTGAAGAACCCGCGGATGATCCGCACCCAGTCCCGCCAGAAGTAAATCAGCAGCGCGATCGCAGTGGCCACGTGCAGGCCGACGATGAACGCCAGGTACGGCGACTCCTGCGCGGCCACGTTCAGATCCTTCGCCCAGCTGCCGCCGACCAGGGCCGGGAGCAGCACGTTGTGCCCGAGGCTGGACACCGGGAACAGTTCGGTGACGCCCTGGATCAGGCCGACCACGGCGGCCTCCAGGTAGGTCAGGTGAGTCATGCCGGGCCTTTCACGCGGGAGTTGCCGTCCGGGCACCAGGTCCCGGGCCGCCGGCGGGGCACAAGACGCGGGCAGCGCGCCGGCGTGAGGTCAGCGGCACCGGCCTGGCGCGCACTGAATTCTACAAGGCTGTAGAACTTCAGGTGAAGAGGCTACCCGAAACTACGGCGAAACGGCTTCGGCACCCGAGCAGACCTGGGAGGCCGCGGCGGGCGAAGCAGGGGGGAAGCGGCGGATGAAGACGAGCTGGCGCCCGGGAACTTGATCCCGGTCACGATCTGCGCGGCGCCCCCGTGGCTCACGCGCGACAATAGGCGGATGGCAGAACGACTCGAAGTGCAGCGGGCCGTGGCCGCGCCTGCGGGCGAGATCTTCGCCGTGCTGACCGATCCCCGGGGACACGTGGCCATAGACAGCTCCGGCATGTTGATGGAAGCCAGCGGGGACGTTGTCTCCAAGGTGGCAGATACCTTCGTCGTGCACATGGACCGGGAGGCGCTCAACGACTATCCCCTCGGCCTCTACGACGTCACGGTGGAAATCGTCACGTTCGAGCCGGACCGGGAGATCGCCTGGACCGTGCACGGCCAGCTGGACCTTGGCCACGTGTACGGATACCGGCTGGAGCCAATCGAGGAGGGGACACTCGTCACGTCCTACTACGACTGGTCGGCGGCCGAGCAGAGCTGGAAGGACGCCGCCATCTTCCCGGTGATCCCGCAGAGCGCGCTGCGGGCCACGCTCGGGATCCTGGCCCGTACCGTGGCCCCCGGCAAACCCCGCCCCGCGGTCCCGACCCGATGAGCGGCCCGCTGCGGTATCCCCGCCGCCGGATCCGCGGGCCAACGTGATCATCACCGCGCTAGCTGCCGGTCGGCCCGGGCCCGGGCGGGCGCCTGAAGCCAGCAGGTGTCCTTCCGGGCGGTCCCCGTTCGTCGTCTCGCCGTAAGCGCCGAATCCAGGCCGAACGGCGGTGCCCGGAGCACACGCACCGGCAGATCGACCAGCGCGTGAAGCACACCCGCCGGCCGATCGGCCGGGCGCGCGGGCGGCGCGGACAGGCGATCAACCGTTACGGCTACGGGAAGCGAGGCTGAGATGAAGTACATCGTCTTCATCATCTGCGATGACGGGCTGCCGGAACCGGAGGAGCTGGCGGTCATGCAGCGCGAGCTGCCCGGTTGGGCCGAGGAGATGGAGCGCCGCGGCGTTCGGCGGTTCGGCCGGGAGCTGGATTTGCCGGAGACGGCGGCGACGGTGCGCGTGCGCGACGGCGAGACGCTGGTGACCGACGGCCCGTTCGCGGAGACCAAGGAGTTCATCGCGGGCTTTGACCTGCTCGAATGCGCCGACCTCGACGAGGCGATCGAGGTGGCGGCCAAGTGCCCGGTGTCCTGGTTCCAAACGCTCGAGATCCGGCCGTTCACGGACGGATTGCGGCTGGGTGAGCGGGCGTCCGCGTTCGGGCGCGGCGAGGACGGCGCCGCCAGCCCGTACCTGCTGATCACGTGGATGGGCGGGACCCCGGCGGCGCCGCCGGACGACGAGGCGGCCATGCGCGAGGGCGAAGCCTGGCGGCAGGACCTGCAGGCACGCGGCCTGCATGTCCTGGGGAACGCGCTGCAGGGCCCGGACACGGCAAGGACGGTCCGCGTCCGCGACGGTCAGACACTGCTCAGCGACGGGCCGGGCATCGAGACCACGGACTTCGTCGCCGGCATCGACGTCGTCAGCTGCGCTGATCGGCAGCAGGCGATCCAGCTCGCGGCCTCGCATCCGATCGCCCGCTGCCACGCGATCGAGGTGCGCCCGTTCTGGAGCGAATGATCTTCGTGCCGCAGTCCCTGCCCAGGGAAACGGCCGGCGAACCCGGCCCGCAGGCCCAGCCGGCAGCAGCGCCTGCCGGCCGCGCGCTTTGCGCCGCCTCATCCGCCGGGCCGGCTCCCGGTCGAGGGTCGCGACCCGCGGCCGGGGGCCGACGTGCACCGCAAGCTGCTGCCGAAGCGCCGGGACAAGGTGCCCCCCGGGCAACCCGGCCGCGCGCGGCGTCCCCCTCGGTGACGCGCTCAGCGCGTTCCTGGCAGCGGCTGACTCCGCTTAGTCAGGCTGCCGCCTTCGGCCAGCCTCGCGGCCGGGCGCGCCTTCCGGGCTTGGCCGCGCGGTTGGCCTGGCTGTACCGCAGCATCAGGCCGCGGTTATGGTAGCCGCTGTGGGTCGGTCTGCTGTGGTCGACGCGGCGGGAAGCATGCACGGCTTCCCGGCTGCGCTGACCAGTTTCGTGGGCCGCGCCGGGGTAGTGGACGAGATCGCTGGCCAGCTGGGCCAGTGCCGCCTGGTGACGGTGACCGGACCCGGTGGTGCCGGGAAGACGAGGCTGGCTGGCGAGGTAGCCAAGCAGGTGGCCGGGCGGTTCGCTGACGGGGTGTGGCTGGCGGAGCTGGCGGCGGTGCGAGACCCGGCGCAAGTGGCGGCGGCGGTGGCGGCAGCGGTGGGGATCCGTGACCTGCCCTCGGCGGCGGCGGCTGACGCGCTGGCGCACGCGCTGGCCCGGCGGCAGCTGCTGCTGGTGCTCGATAACTGCGAGCACGTGATCGGCGCGGCGGCGGAGCTGTGCGGCAAGCTGCTGCTCGGCGCCGACGACGTGCGGGTGCTGGCCACCAGCCGCGAGCCGCTGCGGATAGCCGGGGAGGCGCGGTACCGGCTGGGCCCGCTGACGCTGCCCGATCCCGATGACCTGGCCGCCGCGGGAGAATGCGAGGCGGTGACGCTGTTCGCGGACCGGGCTCGGCGAGTGGATCCAGGTTTCGCGCTCGACGAGAAGACCGGGGCAATGGTGGCGCGCCTGGTGGCCCGGCTGGACGGGATGCCGCTCGCGATCGAGCTGGCGGCGGCGCGGGTGGACGCGGTTGGCGTGGCGCAGCTGCTGGACCGGATCGACGACCGGTTCGGGCTGCTGGCGGACGGCGACCGGCTGGCCGAGCCGCGGCAGCGGTCGCTGGCCGCCGCGGTGCAGTGGAGCTATCAGCTGCTGGATGACTCCGAGCGGCGGGTGTTCCGCGCCGTGTCGGCGTTCCCCGGGCCGTTCACCCTGGAAGGCGCCGAGGCGGTGGCGGGGCGCGGTGCCGAGCGGGCGGTGCTGCGGCTGGTGGACTGCTCGCTGCTGGTCCCGCCGCGGGTCGATCCCGATGGCCGGTCCCGGTACCTGATGCTGGAGACGCTGCGGGCCTACGGAGCCGGGCTGCTGGCCGAGTCCGGCGAGTCCGGCGAGATCGCTGCAGCGCTGGCCTCGTACGCGGTGCGGGTGGCTGAGGAGGCCTCCGTCAGGCTGCAGACGCGCACCCGGGAGGCCGATGGCATCCGGCATCTTGATGCCGAGGACGTCACGTTGAGCCACGCGCTGGCCTGGGCGATGGAGCACAACGCCGCGACTGCGCTGCGGCTCGCGCTCGCCCAGGCGTCGTGGTGGCAGCTCCGGGGCCGCCTGACGGTTCAGGCGCCGCTGCTCGCCGCGGCCGCCGAGCGGGCCAACGTCGGCAGCGACGAGTGGTGCGGCGCGCGCATGTGCCTCGGCCAGGCCGCCAGCCAATCGGCCGATCCGGCCGGGGCACTGGAGCATTTCACCGTGGTCAGGGACGCCCTCGAGGACACCGGACGGCCCGTGTCCCTGGCCGGGCCTGTGTTGCTGGCGATCTGCCT
>CAVXLG010000012.1:0-1126195 GCA_963762615.1 uncultured Actinomycetes bacterium
GTGATCCGGGCGGGCTGATCGGTCATGATGGATGGGTCCTTCCTGAGTGGTGCTCGGGCAGGGACGAAAGGGAAAGGGCCCCGGCCGGTGTTCGCCCACCGGCCGGGGCCACGGACAAGGGAGATCACGCAGGTACCCGCTTCGGGGTCGAGGCGGACAGGCCGCGCCAGGTGCGTTCCACTTCGGTGGCGTACCGGGCCGCGGTGGCGGCCAGGTCGCGGGCGAACCGGACGTGCCCTGCGTTCAGGCGCTCGGGCAGGGTGAGGGTGACCAGCAACCCGGGCCGGGCGGCCCAGATGGTTAGCAAGGGCGTGCGTTCCCGGTAGGCCTCGAATGCCACCCCGGACCGGCCATCCACCGGCATGGTCACCGTCGTGACGCGGCGGGCGGGCATTACGCGGCGTCCTTGCTGGCGGGCCGGGTCGCGGCCTTGATCCCGGTGGCGCGCAGCGAGAACGCCATCCGCGCGTTGCACCGGCCCTGACCCTGGCAACGACCAGAGTCCACGTACGGCGTGACCTGCAGGCCGTCGAACTCGACCAGCTCGAACGGCTGCCCGGTCGGCGGCGACGGCGGGCGGTCGGCCAGTATCTTGACCACCGTCTCCCTCGACCGGCCTTCCAGCTCGGGATCCATGTCGGCCACCCGGCACTGGAACACCCGCCTGCCGGTCAGCTTGTCGACCGCCGGGGTGCGGGTCCTGGTCTTCTCGTCGTAGTCCTGCGCCTCGGTGATCGAGTCCGGCATCAGGTGACAACCTTGCGGAAACACCTGCTGCATGGTCACCGGGAGCCGCGTTCCGTTCTTGAAGGCCATAGCCTCCACCTCCTGGGAAGGTTGGGTTGCTCATGTGGTGCCCAGCGTCGGTGGTGAGGCCGGGGGGATGCCACAGATCACAGGGGGACGCGGGGGGATTTCCGCGTCCCCTAAACCGGCCGGTGTCGGTCAGGTCGCCTACAGTCGGCAGAGTGAACGGCGAATTCGCGCACTGGCTTGAGGCCAGCGGGCTGAACAAGAAAGAGTTCGCCCGCCGGGTGCAGGCACGTGCGCATGCCAAGGGATTGCGGCACGTTTCAACGGCGGCGTCCCGGGTGCGCGGATGGCTGGCGGGTCAGCAGCCGACCGAGCCGGAGGTGGCCCAGATCGTCGCTGACGTTCTGTCCGATGCGTGTCGTCGTCCGCTGACCATCCAGGACATCGGATTCCGGGTCCGCGCGACGCGACGGCGGTCCGATCCGGCCGAACTGGCTGTCATCCCGGGGCTGGCCGAGACCCTAAGCTCGCAGTCCCGGACCGACCTGGTGGTGACCAGCCGGGACTGTCGGGCCGAAGCGGCGGACATTGCGTCGGGGGACGTTCTTCTGGATGCGGTTGAGCACATCGCGCTTGGCCAGCCGGCGCTGGTGGCCGACTTTTACTCGCTGCCGCGCCTCGGCGCGCAGCATGTCGCGCAGATCGAGCAGACGACGAACGCGTTCCGCCGGTGGGATAACGAGTTCGGAAGCGGCATGTGGCGCAAGGCCGTCGTGGGTCAGTTGAACGATGCTGCGGAACTGCTGAGAGGGCCATTCCAGGAGGAGCGCGTTGCCCGCCGCCTGTTCTCGGCGGTCGCCGACCTGGCCCAGCTGGCGGGCTGGATGTCGTATGACTTGCAGCTGCACGCGACCGCGCAGCGCTATTTCCTGCTCGGCATGCACCTGGCCAAGGATGCAGGCGATCGCCCCCAGGTGGGACGGATGCTGTACTGCCTGGCCCGGCAGATGATCGATCTGCAGCGCTACCGGGAGGCCCTCGACCTGACGCAGACCGGCATGTACGCCATCCGGCGTAGCTCCACGCCCAAGACGATGGCGCTGCTGCATGTCATCGAGGCACGCGCGCATGCGGGCATGGGCCAGGCGCGTGACTGCTCCAGGGCTCTCGGCGCCGCCCAAGACGCCTTCGCCCAGGCGGGCAAACACACCGACCCCGCCTGGTGCGCCTTCTTCGAAGAAGGCGAGCTGTACGGCCTGCTCGGCGTCACGCTCCGCGACTTGGCGCTGGCCGACACCGACCACGCACCCGGTCACGCCGCTGACGCCCGTCCATGGATCGAGCAGGCAATCCAGCAGCGGCCGCGTCACTTCCTCCGAAGCCGGGTCATGGATATGGACAGCCTTGCCGTGGTCAACCTCTTGCTCGGTGAACCCGAAGCCGCTGGCCAAGCGGCCGTCACGGCGATGACCATGGCCGCGGCGGTCACCTCGGCACGGGTCATGAGCCGCCTGCGACGGACAGCCGGGTTGGCTCAAGCACGGTTCCCTGGCGCTTCCGACCTCACGGGACTGCGCGAAGAGGTAGCCGCGCTACCATCGGGTGCCGACCGCAGACAGGGCTAGCAGCATGCAATGGAAAGTCATCTCCGAGCGAGAACTGTACGCCGATCAGTGGCTTGACCTGCGTACCGCCGATGTAGAGCTGCCTGATGGCAGGCACCTGGATCATCGGTTCATCCGCATGGCGCCATCAGCCGGGGCGGTCCTCGTCGATGGTCAGCAGCGGGCACTGTTGATCTGGCGTCACCGGTTCATCACCGGGCGGTGGGGCTGGGAGATACCCATGGGCATGATCGACGCCGGGGAAGCTCCGGCCGAAGCTGCGGCCCGCGAGGTGGAGGAGGAAACCGGCTGGCGGCCCAGGAAACTCCAGCCATTGCTGCTGGCTCAGCCAACCGCAGGCATCATGGACGCCGCGCACCACATCTATATCGGCGAGGACGCAGTCGAAGTCGGCGCCCCCGCCGATGACTTCGAGTCCACCGCGATTCAGTGGATTCCGCTGACCGATGTCCCAAGCCTGATCGCCAAGCACGACATCGTCAGCGCCTCGACCATGGCGGCGCTGCTCCTGCTCCTGGCTGACCGGCAAGCGAACGCGCATGCACCTGCCGACGGGGCCCCAGCCCCGCAAATATGACGACAAGCCGGGTCGCCGGGAACCACTGAGCCGCCGGTCACGCTCGCCGAAGCAGCCGCGGGCCTGCTGTCGAGGCCGCGCACTGCCGAAATTAGCCGTAACAATCATCAAGGCGGCACCGCTGCGCGGCACCGGGCCCGGCGTCCGCGCCAGGCTCAGCCTTGACGAGGCCCGCCTGGCGCACGCCGGGCCACACCTACCCGCCCCGCTGATCAGCAAGGCTCACCCGGGACGCAGTTCAGTGCTGCACAGCCGCCTTCCCGGCGCTTGATTGTCCCGCTCCCGACCACCGTGTCTAGGCCGCTCCCTGCGGTCGCGTCGCATGCGATCGGCTCCACCGAGCCTAGACACGGTACCCGCTCGCAAGGGATCGGCGCCTATCGGGAAGGCAAGGGAGGAGTAGTCAGTTCCGCAACGCCCGGCGGGTCAGGGCCTCAGGTCGGTGGCGGCCCGGCCCGAGCCGTCCATGTAGAACGGCGTGGAGTCATGCTCGTGGGTGATCTGCCAGCCCGCGGCCGTCCGGCGGAGCCCGACGGTGGACCGGAACCACAAGTCGACCTGCTCCCCGTCCGTCTTCGTGCCTGTCATATGGGTGAGGCCATGGCAGAAGGCGACGTCGTCACCCGCCTCGATGACCGGGTCGCCGATGTCGTAGCCGATCGGGCCGTCCCAGGTCCCGAACCAGCCCTCGATCCCCGCCGGGTCGCGAGCCTCATCCCCGGCGTCACGCAGCGGCGGGGCCAGGCCGAAGCTGACGACCTCGGGAGCGAGGTGGGCCACCGCGCGCCGGGCGTCCTTGGCGGTTATGGCGGCGGCGCGGTCGTTCAGCAGCGTCCGGATCTGCTCCTGGGCGGTCGTCTCGGTCTCTGTGATCATGAGCGCGAACGGCCGCACCTCGACCTTCCTGTTGCAGGCCTTCGACCCCTCGGCGGCGAGCTTGAGCACCACGTCGAGGTCGGCAGCCTCGATAATCCACAGGCCGCCGAGATACTCCTTCGACTCCACGAAGGGCCCGTCGGTGAACAGCGCCTCCCCGCCCCGGTTGTCGATCACGGTCGCCGTGCCGGGCGCCGCGAGGCCGCCGGCGAAAACCCAGTGGCCCTCTGCCGCGAGCCGGTCGTTGAACGCGTCGATCGCTGCCATCTCATCCGGGCGAGCGCTAGCCCCTGACGCTCGCCATCTGGCCAGGTCGGCCGTGTCGTCGATCACAGAAACCAGATACTGCATCTCCGATCATCTCCTGTGCTTCGGGGCGCCCCTCGCGGGCGGCCGCTCACCCCTGCTACGAACAGCTCTGCCCCGATCCGACACCGCCTCCCGGACTTCTTTCAAGGACTTTCGCGCCGACGAGAAAGATGGAGAGGAGTGATGAAGGAGCAGAGCAAGGACGCGTGCTGTTCCGCTGGCATCCGGGCGCGGGGGGGTGTCCGGCCGGGGTTTTGCGCCTGCCGCGGGTGGCGGGGTCATCTCCAGGTCCAGGTGCTACCGAGCATGACTGGGAGATCAGCCGCGCCGGCGAGGTCAACGCCGCCGAACAGCACCACGGTGCAGGTGGCCGCGTCGTAAGCCATCGACGCCAGGAGCCGGGCGCGCGGGTGGACCGCCGGGGCCTGCTTGGTCCAGGTGGTGCCGTCCCAAATCCAGGTCTGCGCGTTCGGGTGGGTGGTCAGGGTCAGGCCGCCGAACAGCATCACGGTGCCGGTGGCCGCGTCGTAGGCCATCGACGCGGCAGCCCGGCCGGTCGGGTGGACCGCCGGGGCCTGCTTGGTCCAGGTGGTGCCGTCCCAGGTCCAGGTATCACCGGGGAAGCCGTAGCGGCCCCCGCCGCCGAACAGCACCTCGGTGCCGGTGGCCGCGTCGTAGGCCATCGACGCATCTCCCCGGGCGGACGGGCGGACCGCCGGGGCCTGCTTCGTCCAGGTGGTGCCGTCCCAGGTCCAGGTGTCCTTGAAACGCGCACTGCCGATGCCGTAGCCGCCGAACAGCACCACGGTGCCGGTGCCCGGGTCATACGCCATCGCCGCACCCGTCCGGGCGGGCGGGCTGGTCGCCGGGTGCTGCTGGGTCCAGGTGGTGCCGTCCCAGGTCCACGTGTCAGCGAACGCGTGGCGGCCGTTGGCGGTGCCGCCGAACAGCACCGCGGTGCCGGTGGCGGCGTCATACGCCATCGCCGCATATCCCCGGGCGGGCGGGCTGGCCGCAGGGTGCTGCTGGGTCCAGGTGGTGCCGTCCCAGGTCCACGTGTCACCGTAGACGACGCCGTGGTCGTTGTCGCCGCCGAACAGCACCGCGGTGCCGGTGGCCGCGTCATAGGCCATCGCCGCGGCGTACCGGGCGGGCGGGTGGACCGCCGGGTGCTGCTGCGCCCACGTCGGGTCCGAGCCTGGGCTCGCCTGCACAGCAGACGGGACCATCCCCAGGACGCCCGCCGCGGCCAGCACCGCGACCACGGCCACAAGCCACCGCCGCCCGCCCGGGCCACATCCACGCCCTTGCCTGGGCATCCGCATCATGGCCTCCCTCATCTGCGCGCGACCGCCTGGCCCGCCCTGGTGAACCCCTGGGCCCGGCCGACGCGCTGACAATAGACCCGCACCTCAACATTAGACGCCCGGAATGACGAACACGCTGGATGACAAATCACCACCAGCCAGACCGGGCCGCAGGCCGTCCGCCCGCCCACCGCTCAGGCGCCGCTGATCGCCCGGCTCCTCGGGCACGCATCCAGTGCAGGGCGGCGCCGACTTCCCCGACGCTCCGCTGTCCCGTTCGCAACCACCGCCCCCAGAGTGCTCTTGCGCTCGCGTCGCACCCGACCGGCTGCGCGGACCCAGACAGGGGTCGTGCCCGCCACGTGCCCGATCAGGCGGTCAGTCAGGGACTGTCACGGTCACCCGCGGACAGACCGACAGGTCTGCCTACCTGGGTCGCAGCAGGGAGCGGACACGGCCGAGCATCCCTGACACGGAAGAGGTCATTTCGCCCCGGGATGTGCAGCCAAGAGTGCAGCCCGACAACCAAGTCAGTCAGTGTCCGGTGGCGTGGTGGCCCGGGGATGTGCCTCAGCTGCCGGGGCTGCATTCGTAGAGTGTCACGGCTCCGCCGCTTTCGAGGGAAGGCCGCGCAGGCGTGCCCGCTACGTGCCCGATCGATCGGCAAACCACAGGTACTCACGGTTACTCAGGGCCAAGTCCTGGTGGCCTTTGACGTGCAGGAGAGCAGGTGACCCGCTATCTTCAGCGACCTTCTAAACAGCGGGTCTCGGGTTCGACTGCCTGCCGGGCCAGGACGGGGGCAGACCAGGAACCGGCCTTGGGCCTCCCGCTGAGCGCGCTGGAAGGACCGCCGCTAGCGGCGCCGGAGCGTTGACGCACGGACCCACGTCACTCATGGATCATGGTGACATGGACCTCGCAGCCAGGCTGCGCGGCTGCATGCGCCGCTGGCACCTCCAGTCCGGGGATCGGCTCATAGGCGGTTTTCGCTCCGAGGTATTCGGATACACGACCGCAAGCGGCGAAGAGGTGGTCGTCAAGCTGACGGTCACAGGTGAGGAAGCCCGGGCCGAGGCGGCGGCCCTCACCGCCTGGGCGCATACTGGAGCCGTTCCGCGCCTGATCGATGCGGACTTCGAGCACAGCGCTTTGCTCTTGGCGCGAATTCGGCCTGGGACGCATTTGCCCGGCGGCAACGACCCGGCAACCGTCAACGTCGCCGCTGGCCTTCTGAGCAGCCTCCACCGGGTCAATCCCGGCACGTTCCCTTTCCCGGCTCTCGAAAAGATCTACGTCCGGATGGCGGACCGGGCGCGCTCAGACGCGGAATACGAGCAGCGGACCAGAGGGGAACCGGCACGCGGTGCCGCGGGCGTGCAGCGGCTGGATGCAGCCCGGGCGGCTGCCAGGGAACTGTGCGCAACCACCAGGCAGACCGTTCTGCTCCACGGAGATTTCCTGGACAAGAATCTGTTGTGGGACGGCGCTCGCTACCTGGCCATCGATCCGATCCCCTGCATCGGCGACCCGTGCGCAGATGCCGGTTTCTTTGCCGCCGGCCATCCGCCCGCAACCACGATCCTGGAGCGAGCCGACGCCATTGCCGCCCAAATGGGTGTGAGCCGACAGCGCGCGCAACGGTGGGCCGCCATATGGACTGTCCTGGAGACCTCTTCAGCATGGCGGGAAGATCAATCCGACCTGGAAGCCTGCCTGTCAACCTACAAGTTCGAGCATCTCATCCGCCGGTAGCCCGTTTCCGAAGCGTGCCCGACAGGACGGTCCGAGGCGAGTAACCGCGGTCACTCACGCGACAAACATCATGACCGCGACCTGCATGAACGCTGATCCAGGAGGGACTAGCCGCAGCCTTCCAAGCTGGTCATACCGACACCAAGATCGATGGCGCAGAAGCTGGCTCGTGGTTATGGCGTTTCAGGCTGCGGCGGCGGCCAGTACGGTTCGGGTTCCTCAGCCTGGTGGGCCGGTTCGGCCACGGCCGCAGGATGGACGATGGCCTCGGCGACCCGGCGGACGAAGCTGCGCATCGTCGATGCGGCCACCCGGTTCATGATCACTGCATCCAGCCGGGTGCCCAGCGCGCCCAATGGCGGCCGGTAGGCTCCGGCCAGCCGCAGCCAGGTCGCCTGTTCCCCGTCCGCGGTCAGGGTGATATTGGCATCCAGCGACGGGAACAGGCTGCCGCCGGGTCCGGTCGCGGTCCACCGCAGCCCCAGCACTGCCGTCTCGCCCGCCAGCACCGGGTCCAGGAAGGACACCGTGACCAGCCGGGACAGGCCGGGGGCGGTGCCCGTCGGCCCGACCCGGACCAGGCCGGTGTATCCGTCGCCGATAGCGTCTTCGGCGGCAGTGACCAGCGAACTGCCGCGGGTCAGGTTCACCAGCCGGGCACAGGCCACCAGGAAGCTCACCGCCAGGCGCGTCTCATCCGCGACAAACACCGTGCCAGTCAACCGGGCGAAGCGGCATGAGCGCACGGACCTACGTCCCTACCCCCGGCGCCAGAGGTCACCGACCGGCAGAGAAGGGCTTCGCTTCAGCATGACGCCGACGGCTGCGCAACCATGGCGAAACACCAAGCTAGCCGCAACACCGCTCAGAACTTATCCGCCCAGTTCAGAGCCATACAGGTGGTGAAGCTGCCGTCTCTCTGTAAGCCGCTCCCTCTGGTCGGGGGGCTCCGGCTCTGGGTTGATCATCAACTCTGCACCTGCATGCACGGGAGCGCGAAGCTAGTAGCCGCCCGGCGCCCCGGCCGAGAGTCATTGACGGCAACCGTGACGGCAACGTCCGCAGCCAACGCCACGCTGGCGCAGCCACGGACAGTCGAACACTCCTGCTCAACTGGGCTGAGCTGGCCATCCGCTACACCTGAAAGCGGACGGCCGCGCAACCATGGCGAAGCAGCAAGTCATCGAGGCGACCGCTCGCAGTTGAGAACCCTGCCTGGCCCTGCGACAGGAGTGCCCGCGTGCGACGGGCCTGTTGACCATGGAGCACGCCCGGTCTCTAATTGCACCATGGAGCCTCAGCCGGGCGACGTGATTGCCAGTGCGCCACGGCCCAGCTCCTGGCCGCCGAGGTGGATGATGGCGGTCATTGCGCTGCTAGTCGCAGCGCTGGCCGCGACGATCACGGTTGCCGTTCACTACCGCAGCGAGGTGACATCGCTGCGACAGCAGCTGCGCTCTCGGCCCGCCCATCGTCCGGCGGCGATCTTCCCGCTGGCGCTATCCAGCACCACGGCTTCGCTGCCCTCATCCGGCGCGCTGCATGGCGAGGTGACGGTGATCGCCGCCTGGCGCTCCGGACAGCAGGCCCAAATCGAGTTGGACGCTCACATCACCGGTGCCAGGCCGGATGCTGACTACACGCTGATCGGGTTCGACTGCAACGGCAGCACCGGCTACCAAACCTGGGCCACCGGAGTGACCAGCGCACATGGGTCCGGCAACCTCAGCGGTCCGGCCCGGGTAGTATCCCTCAGCGATCAATACTGGCTCTATCTCAGCGGTCCGTCATCGGGGATAAGCGTCGGAACGGGACTGCACGGCAGTTTCACAGCCGCACGGAAATTCGCCGCTTCTCCGGCGGGAAACCCTGCATGCTCATAGCGCGCGGCATTTCAGAGCGCATTGAGCGGTCGCCAGCCGCGTACAGCGGAAAAGTACAGCAACGCACCCTTACAGCCGCTGTCAATCCCTGGCCTGCACATCTGCTTCTACCTGCGGCGAGAATCATCCGCCCAGGACCGCCGCTGGCTCGGGACGAAGGGCATATGGTGTCCTCGCGGCCCGGCCGGGGGAGGGTGGGCCGGTAGAACAGGAGGATGCGATCCCGGAAGTATCAGATGATCACCACGATCGAGCGGCCGAACAACCGGTTGTGGCGATTCCTGCTGATGCACGGTGTCGCACCGCGGGCCTTCGCGCTCTTGGAAACCACTGGCCGTCGCACCGGTTCCCGGCGATACACACCCGTCGGGAACGGCCTGGTGCGTGACACATTCTGGCTAGTCGCAGCTCACGGTCTGCAAGCTGACTACGTCCAGAACCTGGAAGCGAAGCCGCGGGTGCGAGTGAAGATCGGACGCCAATGGCGTAACGGAACCGCTGTCGTGCTCCCGGACGACGATCCGGCCGCCCGTTCCCGCACTTTGCCCTATCAGTGGGACGCAGCGATCGGACGAGCTATGGCCTCAGCACCGCTGACCATTCGCATCGATCTTGATCCTGCCGGATGACGCCCTTGGGGTTGCGCGTGCTCGCTACATGCTCGTTAGCGCGGGCGCTCACTGAAAGGCTTGGCCAGAGTGTGCACGCAATTGTGCACGAGACGCCTGGGATGGAGCGGAACGCACGAGACGCAGCCTTATCTCAGCGATGCAAGCATGGGCAACCGCCCAGGCCAGCCCGGGCGCCAGAGAACGGGCGGGAGACCGGAGACTTGCGTCGTGCGGCTCATAACCCAGCGACGACGGGGGCATGGGAGGCGTGCCCCCGAGATGCCCCCAAACTGCCATCAACAGCCAACGATCGCCACCAACAGCAACCTGTGAACCTGAAGCTAGCGGGGCTTCGAGGCCCGCGAGCAACAAACGTGACACGCTCGTAATGTATAGGTCATCGGACGCGTAACCACGACGAAACACCGAGACGGCCGGAGCGGGGAGAAGCAGTCTCGCTGCAGGTCAGGGCCCATAAGAATGCAGCTGATGCCAGCTCTCTTGAAAACCGCTAGGGGGCGTGAGCTTCCTCGTGGGTTCGAATCCCACGCCCTCCGCTTCACCTCGCACAATGCTCGCTGAGCTGGGCTTATGCGCCTTCCTGTACCGTCGTGATCCTGGATGTCGTCCGCAGCCAGGAGGGAGCGAGGTCAGGCGGTTCGTATACGCATACCATTCGGCCCCTCCCGCAGATCCTCTCTACTGCCGCAGCAGGCAACGTTCGGCTGGCGGGCGGCGGCCGTACGCTGCTTGACCTGCTCCCGCGCCGGGGCCACGCTGGTGGTGCTTGCGGGGGGCGGGTTCCGCTCGCAAGGGAGACGGCGATGAGTAACCGGTACGGCCGCATCCTGCCTGCAGGCGGTGCCGCGGTCCTAGTGGCCGCGCTGGGCATCCCGGCGGCGCTGGCCGCGAGCACCTGGACCGTCCAGCCCGGCGGCGGCGTCCAGGCGACGTCCGGCCTGGTCAAGATCAGCGACACCACGACCGGCACCCTACTCACGTGCGTACGATCGACGGCCAGCGGCAAGGTCAAAAGCGGCAGCGGGCTGCCCGGCTCCCATGTCGGATCGCTGTCCGCCGTCAGCTTCCCTATCTGCAACGCCGGTCCCGTGCCAATGACTATGCAGCCCGGTGGCCTGCCCTGGCACGTGAACCTCTCCTCCTACAACGCGGCGACAGGCGTGGCGCGGGGAACGATCGGCCATGTCCGCCTCACGACGTCGGGCTCCGGCTGCACCACCGTGATCGACGGCACCAGCGCCACCGCCGACGACGGCCGGGTGGTGTTCCGGTACACCGACAGCACCGGCCAGCTCAAGCTGCTGACCACCAGCAGCAACCTGCATTACTACGACGTCAGCAACGGCTGCCTCGGCATAGTCAACGACCGCGACCCAGCCACGCTCAGCGCCACCGACACCGTGACCCCGAAACAGGCCATCACCAGTCCGTGAGACGAGGCAAAGGCTGCCTGCTTCGGCGCTACATCGCTACGGTGTAACGTTCGGGATATGCAAGGGCTTTTGGCCTCGGTCGTGCTGATTGCGACCTTGCTCGGCGTCCTGCTCGTGGTCGTCTTCGACGTCTTCTGCCTGCTGCGCCTCGGGACAGCCGATACTGCCCATTTCGTGCCCAAGCTCGTCTGGGCCGTTCTCATCGTATGTATCAGCCCCATCGGAGGCCTCGTTTACCTGGCCGCGCAACGCCTGACGAAGCGATCGCCGGGGCCGACGACCACGCGGACAAGGCCTTTGCTGGGCGGCAAATCATGGTACGGCCCGGCGAGCGGATGGTACCGCCACTCTCCCGCCTCGCCCGAGGGCCACTCGGTGGGGCTGGTGGCCATCGTCGCTGCCGCATATCTGGCTCAGGCAGGCCAGGTCCTGGCCGCCGTGGTAGTTGTGGTCGCCCTTGTGATCATCGTGTTCCTCAAGGGCGCGCCGTCGGGCGGCGACCGGGAATGGAAGGAATTCCACGCCCGGAGAGATCAGCGACCCGGAACGCCGAGCCGTTAACCCCGACGACGAGCGCCCGCGGGATTTACGCGGGATGGCGGACGATGAGGGACGTGATCTTGCTCACGCATCTGCCGTCAGCAAGCCTGGATCAACAGCGGACGGCGCTGGCGTCACGAGCCTGCGTAACCCGCGTCAACTCGGCGCGACCCCGTTGATCCGATAGATACTGGTTCGCCCCGATTTTTAGGGCACAGTGTCAGTGAGAGGGGCAGTGACCAAAGAGGGGGTACGTCGATGAACCACAAGCTTGCCGCCGCCTCGGCGCTCGCCGGGGCACTGCTCGCGGGCGTCGGAATCGGAGCCGCGGGCACAGCGACATTAACCCGCCACCAGGAACCCGCAGTCAGCATTCAGGCACGGGCAGACGCGGCCAGGGCGGCGGTCATGGCCGTGCTCCAGGGCAATCGCGCTCGCGGGGTGCGGGCGCACCGGCGCGCTATCGCGGGGCCTGACGGCGTTACCGGCGTTTTCTACTACAACTGGTCGGGCTACGCCGATACCGGGGCCGCGGGTGCGTTCACCAAGGTCGCCGGTTCCTGGGCGGTTTCCAAGCTGGGCACCTGCACGGGGGAGCACACGACGGTCTCCGAGTGGGTCGGCTTCGACGGATTCAACAATCCCACTGTCGAACAGGACGGCTCGATCTCCCTGTGCTATGAGGGCAAGGCGAGCTACTACGACTGGTACGAGATGTACCCGACACAGAGCGTCGTGACGATCGAGCACACCATCTCGCCCGGCGACAAGATGAGCGCGACCGTCACCCGCAGCGGGACGAAGTACACCATGGCGGTCACCGACTCTACGCACTCCGCGGATTCCTTCACCGCGACCGCCACCTGCAGCGCCGCCACCTGCCAGAACGACAGCGCGGAATGGATCAACGAGCGGGACTACTTCGGCAGCTCCGGCTACTCCCCGCTGTCGGACTACGGCACCTGGAAGCTGACCGGCGGGACCGCCACCGAGTCGGGCAAGTCCGGCACCATCAGCTCGCTCGGCAGGGTGAACAACATCACGATGATCGACGCCACCGGCGCCTACAACCTGGGCACCGCCTCGGCGCTGTCCGGCGGCAACTCGTTCACTACCACCTGGAAGGACAGTTGGTAATCCGGCCAGGAAAACAACGGCACACAACGGTTGATACGGCAACGGCACTTACGGCGGTCCGCGGTCTCGCGTACTATCGCTCGGCGACCGGGCCGAGGACCGGTTTGATGTCGAGAATCGGGGTGTGATCAACCGCTTCGAGATCGCTGACGAGGAGCCGCAGGCCGTCGATGGCGATGATCTGGACTCGGTGCAGGCCGATCGGGTTGGGCCGGTTGGGTGAGCGGGTGCTGAACACGCCCAGCGGCGGGCTGTCCGGGTTGTCTCCGGGCACGGTGCTCAGCTCGTCGCGACGTGCGCGGTCAAGCCAGGTCAGGACGATGATGCGCGCACCGGCGCGCAGGTCGCGGCTTCCTTCAGCCAGGTGCGGTTCGATGACGAGCCACGCTGGCGGCGCGCCTTCGCCGCCTTGGTTGGGTGCTTGCGCCGGATCGGCCAGCGGGGATTCGACCCGGCCGATTGGCTTCACCTCCTATTCTCGCCGGGTTGGCTGAACGCGCGGCGATCCGCTCGCCGGCGGGCTTGTCATTGCCGGGCCAGGGGGCGTTCAGGACTGCTGCGACAGGCGCGCTTGCGGCAGGACCGGCTCGAACAGCTCCACCGGGTTGCCTGACGGATCCTCGGCCAGAATCTGCCTGCCGCCCACGCCGGTAACGATCTGGTTCCTGAACCGCACGCCCTTGTCCCGCAGTCCGCTGACCGTGCCTGCCAGGTCGGGAACCTCGATCGCGAACCTGTTCCAGCCGCCTGGCTCGGGGAGGCTGCCGTCGGGCATCGCCTGGCCGCCGCCCGGCCCGTTCCCCGGAGAGCTGAGCAGCAGGCGCAGGTCGCCCCGCGACAGCATGGCGAACGCCGGGGCCGGGTGCATCACCTCGGTGAAGCCCAGGTTGTCCCGGTAGAAGGCGATCGCCGCGTCGACGTCATCGACGATGTAGCGGACGCTGACCGTTGGCATCATCGCTCCTTCCCCACCGCATCTGTAGAACGTAACCGTTTCACAGCGATACGTCAACGTTGCATAGATGTATGCTGTGCGCCTCACATAACGATGACCACGGACGGAACGCAGTGCGTGCAGAACGAGGCGTTGACCCCCGGGTCGAGCGCTCCCGGCAGGTCATCCTGCGCGCAGCGCTCGGTGAGCTCGGCGAGGCTGGTTACGGCGCCTTCACCATCGAGTCGGTGGCCGCCCGGGCGGGCGTGGCCAAGTCCACCATCTACCGGCACTGGCCCGACAAGATCAGCCTCATAGCAGACGCGTTCGAGGCCGTGCACGAGCATGCCGTGCCGTCCGTGGAAGGCTTGACGGCCCGCGAGAGCCTGCAGCGCCTGCTGTGCCACGTGGCCGAGGTAGTCGTCGACTCGGTGTTCTCGTCGTGCATCCCCGCCCTCATCGAGGGTGCTGAGCGTGACCCGCGGCTGCGAGAGTTCCGCCACCGCTACTCGGCGCTACGCCGCCAGTCTCTGACCAGCCTTATCGCGCGGGGCGTGGCGGACGGAGAGTTCCGCGCAGCGGTGGATCCCGAGCTCGCGGCGCAGGCGCTTCTCGGCCCTATCTTCTACCGGCGGCTCATGACCAGCGAACCGCTCGACCCGCACCGTATCGGCGACCTGATCGATCTGGTGCTGGGCCCGTAACCCGGGTGTCGGGCAGTGATCAAGCCCCGTCTCACCGGCCATCAGCAATCACAGCTCGGCGGGGTCGCTACCAGAGGCAGTCACCGAAGGGTGACCACGTTGGCAGTGATCAGGGCCGCGGCGTCGGAAGCCAGGTAGGCGATCACCTCGGCGACCTCGGCGGGGCTGGCGATGTGGATCAGCGCCGGGCTCTCGGCGACCGCCTGGCGGACGGCATCGGTGACCCAGCCGGTGTCGGTGACAGGCGGATGCACCATGTTCGCGGTGATCCCGAACCGCGCCAGCTCCAGGGCGGCCGACATGGTGTAGTTCGTCTGGGCGGCCTTGGCGGCGCCGTAGGAGACTTCCTCGGGAAAGCCCAGGTCCCCGCCCGAGGTGAGCCCGATGATCCGGCCCCAGTCCGCGCCGCTGGCGATATGGCGCCGGGCGAACTCCGCGATCATCAGCGCGGCGGCCATCGCGTCCACCGTGAACTGCTGGCCCCAGCTGGCGGCGGTGACCGGCTGGAGTGACCTGCCGAGCCGGTCGGTGCCGGACGGCGCGAAGGTATCGGCGAGCCAGCCGGTGGCGTTGTTGACCAGGATGTCAACCGGGCCGAGTTGCTGCTCGGCGGCATCGAACAGCATCGCTGGGGTAGCCGGATCGGACAGGTCAGCTTCCGCCGCCGCCGCACGGCCGCCAGCTGCCCGTATCTCCGCCACGACCGGCCCGGCGTCATGTGTGCGGTGATCCCGGTAGGCCTGCGGGGTGCCGGCATCGGGCGGGTCATCGACCCGCAAGAACGTGCACAGCACCGCGCAGCCACGGCGCGCCAGAGCTGCCGCGGTCGCGGCGCCGATGCCATGATTGGCGCCCGTCACTATCGCCGTATGACTGCCCATGACCCGCCGCCGCCTTCCCGGCCTCAGCGCGAAACCCAGTCAATCCGCTGCAGATCCCGCCCGGTCGACAGCGCGCGTTTTCGCGCCGTCATGCCACGCACTTGCCATTCACCGCAGTCTCCTGCGGCTGGGAACCAGACCGGCGTTGCGCCCGTCCCGGGAGCCGCTCAGCGGCCCGGTGTGCCGCTACTTCCGGAAGTCCCGATCATGCTGAGTGTTTTCGAGAGCCCGTTGTCGCCGTAATTGCCGTAGTTGCCAACCACCGCGCAGGCGCGCTCCGAGGCGCACGATATGGCAACCGGGTTGTTGTAGTAGGAAGCCGGCCCCGCGTTCGGCGTAGGCACGGCGGCCCAGCGGGTGCCGTTCCAGTGCTCGATGAAGGTCCTGGTGTTGCCGGCCTGGGCCCACGAATTTCCTGCGGCCCAGCAGTCGGTCGCCGAGACGCAGGACGCACCGAAGAGCTGGCTTTGTCCCTTGGGGGTCGGCCCGGCCGACCAGCGGGTGCCGTTCCAGGATTCCGTCAGGGTCTTGTTGACGACGTACGGGCCGCTGAAGTAGGTGCCGACTGCCACGCAGGAGGTCAGCGAGGCGCACGAGACGCCGTTCAGGACGCCGCTGTCGTTCCGGTTGGGGCTCGGCACGATGGTCCAGCGGGTCCCATTCCACGACTCAACGAGCGGGGCAGAGTGGGCGACGCCGTACTGGCCGACCGCGGTGCACGCGGCGGGCGAGATGCAGGACACGCCGGTGAGGAAGTTCTCGTTGGTCCCGTGCCCGATGTCCGGACTCGGCACGATGGACCACTTGGTGCCGTTCCAGAACTCGGTAAGGGTCTGGTAGTAGCCCTTGCCGTTGAGCTGGTCGCCCACGGCGGTGCAGGCGGTGGGCGACGGACAGGAGACGCCGACGAGTTCCGAGCCGACCTGGCCGGGGTTCGGCGTGACCGACCACCTGGTGCCGTTCCAGGACTCCGCCAGCGGGGTCGTCGCGTTGGCCGTATTGACGTAGTTGACCCCGACGGCGGTGCATCTGGCCGCCGAGGTGCAGGACACGCCGTACAGATACCGGTGTCCTGGCCGGGGGCTGGCCGCGACCGACCACGCAGTTCCGTTCCACGACTCGATCAAAGCCGTTGTCACGGGCCCGTTCGCCGTGCCGCCAGTTTGTCCCCCGACCGCGAGGCAGTCGGTCGCCGAGACGCAAGACACCGCGCTGAGCTGGTTGTTGTTGGCCGCGGGCTTGATGTTGGGGCTTGGTACCACAGACCAGGCCAGGCCCTGGGCGCTGGCCGGGATAGCAGCGGTCGCCGCGGCCAGGGCGGTTGAGGGTGTGAGGATCATGGCGCCGGCGCCCGCCGCGCCCGCGATTAGCCGCCATCGCCCGTGGCTGATCAGGCTCATCTACGTCTCCTGGGTAAGGCCAGTGGTCGGGTCCGGTCACGGTAGGTCAATGAGACAGAGCACCGGGGCGGCCGGAAAATACCTGTCTGACCAGCGCGGCTGGCGCGGATGCCGGACATGCTCGAGGGAGCACCAGCGGGGCTGGCGCTCCCTCGATGATCGCGGTTGTCAGTTAGCGGATACCGAACGGCCGGAGCAGCTTGTGCAGCTCGGAGGCGGGGAGCCGGCGGACGGCTGCCCGAGAGCCGGGCGGTCCCGATGCTGTCCTTGAACGCCGACAGCAGGGTCTTGACATTGTTCTGCTGCGCGGGCGGCAACGAGAGCTCACCCGGGGCGCTGACAGCGACCTGGAAGTTGCCGTTGAGCGTGAGGCTGTTGACTCCAGAGGCCGCGGGCAGGCCGGCCCGGTGTCGAGCGCCTCGTCAACCGGGATGTTCTTCGCCCCACCAGGGCCGCAGCCGATGACGCCGGGCGCGGAGAAGGTGGTGTCACTGGCTATGGCTGCCGTGATGTCGAGGACCTCGGTGTTCGGGTGCTTGGTCGGGTTCGGGTCGGGTATCACCGTGAGCGAACCGCCGGGGGCAACGGTGAGCTGCGGGTTGACCACGACCGGGTTGTTGTCGGACCCGATGTAGCAGTTGCTGCCCAGCAGCGGGTTGATCAGCTTGAACTTGATCCGCTGGGTCCAGTTGACCAGCCCGAAGTTGGTGAGCTGCCCCGCGGACTGGGCCAGCGCGTAAACGTCCTGGTACTTCCCGCCGAAGTTCTCCGCCTGGGTGCAGATGCTCTTGACGACCGGGCTGGTGGCGGTGGAGCAGCCCAGCGCCGAGGTCAGGCTCATCGGGATCAGGTCCGGCTTGGTGACCAGCATCGCGGAGATGCCCGCGATCGGCGGCAGGACTCCGCCGGCAGCCTGCGGAAGGCCGCCAGTGTTATCGCCGCCGAACGAGGCGTTCGGCGGATTGAAGAAGCCGAACTGCACGTTCACCGGACGCACGACCGGCGTCGTGATGTTACCGATCGTGATCGAGCCGCTGGCGGCGTTCCCGGCCACGCACGCGGCGTAGGAAACACCGCCGGACGCCGGGTCGGACGCCGGGGGTGACTCCTGCATGACAGGGTTCAGCAACGGGCAGTTGGTGAACGGCTTGTAGATGCCGCCCGGCGGCGGGTAACCCGGCCCGACCTGGCTGGGGCCTGCGTGCGAGCTGGGATGGGTGGCCAGCGCTGCTGCGGGCACTCCGACGGCGATCAGCGCTACCGCGGCGGACGACGTCGCAGTCAGCAGCAATACCCGATGGCGGCTCCGCCATGTGGACCATTTCATCGGCATTCCTTCCTGTTGTTCGCAGGCCGTCGCGCGCATCCGCTGTGCGGATCGGTGACAGCGAGGCACAGAGCATGCGCGCGACGGCCATTTCAGATGGCCAATCCGGGGATAGGTCCTAACCTGCGTATTCGGCTTTGACGAACGGTTTGGTCCCGACGCAGGCCACGACGTATCCGCCGCTCACAGCGGCACGACCTGGTCCTGACTTCAAGATCAACTTTGGTTAAGTGGCTCCGGGCGTGACATATTAAGCCGCGGTACGGTCATAGGTCAGGCCCTTACCCTGCGCGATTCGCCCCTCAAGTTACCGACCATAAAAGTAGAACTCTCTTGTCCCCCGGTGTCAAGATTTAAACGGCCATCCCGTCGCGATTCCGTCAGCGGCCAGGCCCGCGGGCGGGCGCGGCTCGGACATTTATCAGCAGATGACAATCTGGCATTTGTCTTTTGTGAGCAGGAGGCGGGCGAGCCGGCACCACGGGTTCAAGCCAGGGCTGCTGGCCGGGGTGTCGACGCGTTCTCGTCAAGCCGTGGGGGTAGGAACCGGCCGCCGCCCGGGTCCGTGCCGACCTTGACGAAGGCCCGGACTCCGTGGCGGCCGGCCGGGACATGACGCCGGCGCGGCCGTCGAAGTTTGATGGTGATCGGCGCCCGGGGGGCGCTTCAGGAGACGCTGGGAGGCGGTACGGCTGAAAGGGGTCGGCATGCCTACCGTGACGATACAAAGTTTCCATGACCCCGCGAGAGGCCGCCAAAGCACTGCAAGACAAACTCGGGAGCCGCTACGAGGTAACCACGCACGGAAGCGGTCTGCAGGAGGCAGTGAAAGTCAGGCAGTCAGCCGCTACCTTCGCCACCGTGCACCTGGACCGGGAGGGAAACGCGACCACGTTTCACGTCCACGGCGGCGGCTTGGTCATCTCGCGGATGGTCAACGAATTCGGCATCGCAAAGAAAGTAGCCACCGCGATCCAGGAAGCGTTCGGAACCGCCCCGCCAGCTGACGCCACGCCGAACTAACGGCGCGGCGCTGACTGTCGCCGTGGCGTTTTGCAGACCACTGCAGCGCCCCAGCGCGCCCCAGCGCGCCGCAGCGCGAGACCCCAAGCAGGCCGGGTTCACGCCGGTTGCCCAGGGTGCTGGCCTGGCGCCGGAACACGTTCCAGAACGTTGCCAGCTGACCACTGGGCCGCAGCACCTGCGCCGCCCTTGGCCGGTGCCGCGATGGGCTCCACTCAGCGCCAGGACTGGCCGGAGACGACCGCGTCGAATGCCCGGCCGGGTCGCATGCTTCGAACGCCGCCGCCTCGGCCGCGAGCCCGCCTCGGCGAGCCAGGGCGGCCATCAGCGCGTTAACGCCGACCCCGGGCACCCGCCGCCCGCCGGGTTCGTCCCGTATGGCGGACTGGTCCGGCCGGCCCGCCCGTGCGAGCAGGCCGAACGGTGGCCACCATCCAGGTGAGAGCCGTCCGACCGTGACCGTGTCCGACGTTTTGATCAGGCGGTGACTGACTGGTCGCGACCCGGTCGGCGGCGCTGGGGCACCCGCGGCCGCGGCAGATCGCCTCAGGGACGTTCGCTGCCCTCGCGTCGCAGGCACTCCGCAACGCTGGCCACCGCCGGTCTCAGGTGAGAAGATGCAGTTGTGAGCAGCAACGGGGACAGTCTGGTACGGCAGTTCACCGCTGCCTGGGAGGCGGCCGCGGCCGTGGTGGCCGAGTGGGCGGAACGGACGACGGCCGTGACCGTCGAGTCGTTCCACAAGCTCACCAACGACCCGGCGGTCCGCGCGGTGCTGGCGACCTGGCGCACCTCGCCTGTCTGGGCCCGGCGTGACTGCGACTGCGTCTGCGCCAGGTCACACCCGGACGACATGGGCGTATGTGACAACCGCGCGGTGATCACCCGTCGGCTTAACACGAGCCTGGACGGCGTGGTGGACGTGCCCCTGTGCGCCCCGTGCGCGGTGGCCCAGGGCGTCGCGGAGTTGCCCCGCTAGCCCTTCACTAGCCCTGTTTCCCGGGTGATCGTTGAGACGGCACGCGCGTTAGCTGGTGCCGTCGAGGCCATCCGCGGGGCCGCCAGCAGGCCGGGGGGCGGCCGGTCTGTCGTCAAGCTTCACATCGGCAACCAGGTCAGGCTCACCGGGGAAGAGTCCGAACCGTTCCCGCCGCGTCCTTGGCGGAGACAGAACGGAAATTCCGATAGGGCCCGGCCTCAGCTCGGCGGAAAGCGAGCAGGGGCCCCGGCGGTGCCGGGACCCCCGCTGCAATGAACCGCTGGCGGGGCGGGACTGTCAGGCCGTGGCGGCCGGATCCGCGGATCCGGTCACGCCCGGCCGGGCCTTCGCCCCTGGTTACGATCGACGGTGTTACCGGTCAGGGCGGCGGGGCGCTGTAGATGAACGTGCCCCAGTTGGTCAGCGTGTCGCGGATCCCCTGGGGGATCATCTCGCTGGCCATGAACACCCGCCCGTTACTGAACGCGCCCATCGAGTAGTCACCCCAGCGGCAGCCGCCATAGCCCGGGCCCACGAACGCGTGGTAGCAGGTGAAGCCGTCCTCAGGCGCGGACCCGGAGGTGGCCAGGATCACCGGCCCGGTGGGACCGGTGGGGCCGTACCTGATGTAGGCCGGGCTGGGGAAGTTGTGCGGCCCGCTCAGCGAGAACAGCAGGTACCCAATGCCCTTGGCGTCCACCGCGGTGTAGGGGTAGAGCAGGCTGGCGTCCTTCACCGCCACCGCGCCCTGCCGGGTGAGGCTGGCCGACAGCGTCGTGCCGGACAGCTTGGGTTTCATCACGAACCATTCGGCGGCGTTGCTGCCGCTCTTGGTGGCCGTGTCCAGCTGGGCGTAGATGTGGCCGTTGGTATAGGTCGGTTCCATCTCGGCGTCGAAGTCGGCCTGGATATCCCCGGCCGGGGCTTGGAGCGCCGCCCCGAGCGGACGCGGGCCGGCCTTCTGGGTGGCGTCCGGCGGCTGGGCATAGGGCTGGACCTTCACCGAAGTGCGGTACACCGTGGGCGGCCCGCTGGTGAACAGGGTGAGCTCGGATGTGTCGTTCATCGCGTAGACCATCAGACGGTGATCGCTGAACGCGTCGGGATTGGACTCGACGAAATATTCGGTGCTCGGCGCGTACCTGCCGCCCGGCGGTGTGCTGGTCGGCGCGATGATCTCGGTGGCGCCGAATGGGTCTTTCGGGATGCGGAAGCCGACCACCGGCGGGGTGATGCCGGTCTGGGCGATGGTCTCCAGCTCTGACTTGGCGATGCCGTAGATGACCACGCCGTTGTAGCCGTGCTGGATGCCGAACTCGTCGGTGGCCACGTAGATGCCGTTGGCGTCGGCGCCCAGGTTGTCGTAGTCACCGAAGCACGGGCAATTGGGCTGGCTGGTGTCGCTGGTGTTCCATGAGTAGATCGTGTAGCTGCCGGTCGGGTCCTGGGTATTGCTCACCGCCTCGAACTGAGTGCTCGGCACGACTAGCTTGCCCTCGGCATTGAACGACCCGACGATGAACTCCTGGTAGAACCAGCGCTTGGTCGGCGCGTCGTAGTAGCAGCGAGGGTCGGAGAAGAAGTCCGAGGTGGGCTGCTTGAACGCCGCGGGCGACCCGATCGGGGCCACCAGCTGGTCCCCGTTCTTGTCGTAGATGGCCAGCGCGTTGTTGATGAACTCCATCACATAGCCGCCGCCCGCGCACAGGCCCTGGTCGGGCGGTTCGAGGTCGAGCCCGCCGGTGGTCTGCTGGGCCTGCGCCACCCCGTTCAGAGCGCTAAAGCCAAGCTCACCGCTCACGTTCTTCGTGGTCAGCCCGGCGGTCGGCGGATTGGGGAGGCTCGTCGCCGGGCCCTTGGGAACGCGGGAGAGGAGCGCATTGTCTACCGCCCGGAACCTGGAGCGCTGGACCGCGGACCTGGCGATGGCAGCGCCCTGGCGGCTGGTCGCCACCCGGGTGTGGTGCTCGCTCTTGGCCAGCCCGCTGAGGTTGACCTGCCCAACGGTCTTCAGCGGAAGGGTGAACACCTGGGCCTTGACCACGCTGGAGCCGGTCGAGGCCACGGCCGATCCGGCGGAGCTGAGCGCCGGGGCGGCCGCCAGGCCCACTCCCAGCGCCGCCACGGCGGCTACCGTCACGAAACGACTTCGGACAAAGGGGACTTTCAACGCCGACCTCCCTGGGGAACGACATTGTTTCCAGGCAGCCACAAATGCACCGCCATCCTCAGCCGACGCTAACCCCCCCGCCGCACGGGTGCAATGATCTCACGCGGGCGATGTCATAGCGTTATTGATAACCCGCGGCCGTCACCGGGTCGAAGGACGGAGCTGAAGGCCGGAATCGGACGAGCTAGCCGCCTGCCATCGCCCCCACGATCAGGTACGGCTCGGCGCCCGCGGCGACCGCATCGGGCAGCAGGGCACCCGGCCGTTCGTGGGACAGGTCCTGTTCGCAGGCGAAGAACCTGATGAACGCCCGGCGCTGCCCGTTGTGCTGGTCGCGGATGGTGCCGCGCAGCATCGGGTACCGATCCTCCAGCGCGTCCAGGACCGAACACTGGGTCACCTGGCCATCGACCCGCAGTTCGACCTCGCCGTCAACGCGCGCGAGCGTCCGCAGATGCGCGGGGAGCACCACTCGGATCATGACAGCGTCTGGACCTCGACCGACAGCACGGCAGGAAGGTCGCGGACGATAGGCGCCCAGCTGCCCCCGGCGTCAGCAGACGCGTACACCTGCCCGCCGGTCGTGCCGAAGTAGACGCCGCAGGAGTCCAGGGAGTCGACGGCCATCGCGTCGCGGAGCACATTGACGTAGCAATGCTCCTGGGGCAGGCCCTCGGTGAGCGGTTCCCACTCATCTCCGCCCGTCTTGCTGCGGTAGACGCGCAGCTTTCCCTCCGGCGGGAAATGCTCGGCGTCGCTGGTGATCGGGACCACGTAAATGGTGTCCGGCTCGTGCGCGTGCACGTCGATCGGGAAGCCGAAGTCGGTCGGCAGGTTGCCGCTGACCTCGCGCCAGGACTCGCCGGCGTCATCGCTCCGCATGACGTCCCAGTGCTTCTGCATGTACAGCACGGCCGGGCGTGACGGGTGCATCGCGAGCCGGTGCACGCAGTGCCCGACTTCCGCGTCCGGATCGGGGATGCCCTCGGACTGCAGGCCGTGGTTGATCGGCCGCCAGGTCTGGCCCGCGTCGTCGGACCGGAACGCGCCCGCGGCCGAGATCGCGGTGAACATGCGGCCGGGCCGGGCCGGATCCAGGATGATCGTGTGCAGGCACATGCCGCCGGCCCCCGGCTGCCAGGACGGGCCGGAGCCGTGGCAGCGCAGCCCGGGCAGCTCCTGCCACTGGCGGCCGCCGTCGGTGGACCGGAACAGGCCGGCGTCCTCCACTCCGGCGTAGACCGTATCCGGGTCGTCCAGCGACGGCTCGAGGTGCCAGACCCGCGCGAACTCCCACGGGTGGGGCGTGCCGTCGTACCACTGGTGCGTGCCGGTGGTGCCGTGGTAGCTGAAGTCGTTGCCCACCGGCTCCCAGGTCGCGCCGCCGTCGTCCGAGCGCTGGATGACCTGGCCGGACCAGCCGCTGGACTGCGACGCGTACAGCCGGTCAGGGTCCGCGGGCGACCCCTTGACGTGGTAGATCTCCCAGCCGGCGAAATGCGGCCCACTGACCTCCCAGCGCTCGCGCCGGCCATCCGAATTCAGCACGAACGCGCCCTTGCGCGTGCCGACCAGTACTCGTACGCCGCTCACCTGTGCGCTCCCTTCCGGCTCGCCGGGCGGGCTCGGCCGCTCTGTGCGCCCGGCCGCGGACCGGCTCCGCCGATACTGGCTAACTGTCTCCACCCTCCACCGTGGTTCTGACAGTCGGGCCGCCGAAAACTCATCGCCTAGCGCGGAAACCTACCTATTTAGCGCCCCCTGTAGGGTCCGCTGGGCGAACGGGGTCGTGCAGTCAGCGAGAACACCGCCGCAGACCACTGGCGGCTCCGCGGACCACTAGCGGCGCAGCCACAGCGTGACCCATACGCCGCGCCAGCCTTCGACAGCGGTCCGGGAGAAATCCCGCTGCAGCACCATGCTCTCCTCGCGGATCGCGCCCGCGGGCAGGCTCGCCGACGGGCGCAGGCCGACGACCCAGAATCCGCCGGTGGCTGAGCATGAGCGGCCGGACCGCGGCGAAGGGCTTGTCGATACCGTGGAACGGCTCCGCGACCGCCGGCGAGACGGCCAGCGCGAAGTCACTGGTCTTGGCGAACTGGCTCGGGTAGCCGAGTCTGGCCTTGCGGTAGAACGAGCTGAAGAAGAGCACCCCGTCGCCCTGCCGGGCGTGCGCCGCCAGGTAGAAGGCAGGCCCGCCGAAGTTATACAGCCGGACCCCGGGCGTGCGGACCCGCTGCAGGGGCCCGAGCTGCAACAGCAGCGCGCATATGCACACGACCGCGCCCGGCACCCAGATCAGCTCCCGCCGGCCGGCGGCGCCGGCCAGCCACCGCCCGATCCGGTACATCCCGGCGCCGGCCAGCAGGGCCGCGCCCGCCTCGCCGTACAGGACGTAGCGATCCACGTACACCGGCGGGGCGACGACCGACTCCAGGAGCAGCAGCGCGGCCGGGATCAGCAGCAGCGGCAGCGCGACCGAGGGCAGCGAGACGCCCCCGCTGCTCCACCAGGGGGATCCGGGCTCCGGGTGTATTTCCGCCGCCGGGCCGGCTTCCCCGCCTGGGCGTGCTTCCCCGGCCGGGCGTGCTTCCCCGGCCTGACGTGCTTCCCCGGCCTGGTGTGCTTGCCCGGCCGGCCGTGCCTTCGCGCCTGCGTGCGCTTCGGCGGCCGGGCTGGGCCGCCGCCAGCCGCGAGGCGGCAGCAGGGCCACGACGGCGCATCCGGCGAGCAGCAGCGGAGCCACGATCGTCGCGCCGAAGTAGTCGTGGTACAGGATCCAGAGAATCCTGGCCGCCGGGCCGCGAGATCGGCCCGAGGGCACCGCGCTGCCGGATGCTGATCGCCACGAGGGGCGCGGCCAGCACCACCGCCGCCGCCGACGCGACCGCCCAGTGCCGGACGGTCTTGCGCCCGTACCGGGCGAGCAGCACGGTGACCGCGTGCGCGGCCAGCACCAGCAGCGCCATCTCGTTCAGGTAGCCGCCCAGGACCAGCAGCGCGGCGTAGACCAGCCACCGGCGGGTGACCTGCCGGCGGGGCCAGCCGCCGGCCTCGGCCGCCACGGCATGCAGCAGGGCCAGCGTCGCGCCGAGAACGCATGCGAACACCAGGGCATACGAGCGCGCGGTCTGCGCGTAGTAGGTGATGCTCGGCGTCAGCGCCAAGATCAGGCCGGCGAACAGTCCCGCCCACCCGGATCCGGTAAGCCGCCGGCCGATGATCACTATCAGGGCCGCGGCAACGGCCATGGCGATCACCGAGGGGATGCGCATCACCACCGGGCTGGTGCCCACCGCCATCCAGCCGTGCAGCAGCAGGTAGTACAGCCCGTGGACGGCGTCAACGTGACGGAGCAGGTGGGCGAGCTGGCGCAGGCTCAGCAGCGCGGCCCAGCGGCTCACCACCTCGTCGTTGCCCATGGCCGAGCCGCGGGCCAGCCCCCACAGCCCGGCTATCGTCATCGCCGCGGCCGCCGCGATGACCGCCGCGTACCAGGCCGCGGCCCGGGTCCGGGCTCCGCCGCGGGGCGCCGCGGCCGCTTCGCCGGCCGCGGCCACGGGCTTGCCTTCCCGCCCGGAGGATCCGGAGGTCTTGTCGTGCTGCCCCGTCGGGGTCGAGCTCACGGCCCACCTGGCTGGTCGTCGAGGGACGCCCGGAAGGTCTCCCGCCACTTCTGCGGCGAGTTGAACTCGGCCGCGGCGGCGCGGTACTCCGCCGCCAGCCGCGACCACTGCCGGCGCAGCCGGGCGTGCATGATCACGCTGCGCGACCCGAGCGAGCGGAACAGCTTCGGATCACGCTGGTACCACGCGGTGCCCGTGCCCTCGGCCGTCGACACCAGGGCGCTGTCCAGCTTGGCCAGCACCCACCACGATGCGTCCTGGTACGGCAGGGCCATCTGCGGCCGCTGCCGTGCGCCCTTGCGGGTTGCCCGGAATTGATGCGCCGTCCCGGCCGCGGCCTTGGTCAGCAGGTTGAACTTGTTGGTCGGCGTGGTGGAATGCTTCAGCGCGTCCGGGGCCCTCCTGCGCGCCGGGGGGAAGCTCTCCAGGTCGGCCTCATCGCGCGCATCGACATAGGGCGCGCGCAGTTCCCGCAGCTGCCTCAGCTTGGTCCCGATGTCCCGGTGCAGGTGGTCCGGTCCGGACAGCACGTCCTCGAGCGCCAGCAATCTCAGCGCGACCGTCGAGTACTGCATGGACAGCAGGCTCTGCAGCTGCCGCTCCAGGCTCTCCCCGACCAGGCCGCCGCCGCGGGAGTGCGTGGAGTGCAGCAGCGCGCTGACGACCCGGTTACGCAGGTGGAAGTACGCCTGCCAGTCCCGGGCATCGTCCTTGTCGTCCCAGGGCACCTGCCACGCGGCCACCCCCGGCAGGGACACGGTCGGGTACCCCTGATCGCGGGTCCGCACCCCGTATTCCGCGTCGTCCCACTTGATGAAGACCGGCAGCGAGAGGCCTACCTCCTCGATCACCCGCGTCGGGATCAGGCACAGCCACCAGCCGTTGTAATCGGAGTCCGCGCGGCGGTGCAGCCACGGCGTATTCCGCAGGTTCCGGCGGCCGAAATCGTGCCGGGCCTTCGTGTTCGGCGCCGCGCCCCACCACCACGTGCTGGGCTCGATGCTCTCGGCGAACGCGTGCAGCAGCGACCGGTCATACAGGCTGAACATGTGGCCGCCGACGATGGTGGGCCGGCGCGCCAGATCGGCGAAGGTCACGGCGCGCAGGATGCTCTCGGGGTCGATCTTGACGTCGTCGTCGCTCAGCAGGACGTAGTCGCTCTGGCCGGCCCGCACCGTCTCATCCATGGACCGCGCGAAGCCGCCGGAGCCGCCGAGATTCCCCTGCTCGATGACCTGCAGGTGGTCACCGAGCTTCTTGGCCGCGTCGGCGAAGTCCGGGTGGTCGGTCAGCCGGTCCGTTCCCTGGTCAACGACGTAGACCTTGTCCAGCAGCTCATGCACCTCGGTCGCTTCACTGAGGGTGCGCAGCTTGTCGAGCATGTAGCCGGGCCGGTTGAACGTGGTGATGCCGATGCTGACCCGGCCGGCCGGGGCTGCCGCGGCCGGCGCCAGCCAGTCCGCCTCGATCAGCGTCATCCCGCGCGGGCCGGCCACGATATCGAACCAGTACCAGCCGCCGTCGATGAACGGGGCCAGCGGCAGGGCGCGCTCGATCGTCTCCGGCTCGTCGGACGTGATGCTGATCGTCTCGACCGGATAGCTGAAGCCCTTGGCCGTGGAGCGGTACAGGATGACCTTCGACTCGCCTGCCAGGCGAATCCGCAGCGTCACCGATGTGACCGTGGTCCAGCGGCGCCAGTAGCTGGCCGGGAACGCGTTGAAGTAAGTGGCGAACGAGACCCGGCGCCCCTCGCTGATCACCGCGCTGCGCCGCGGCCCGACTTCCTCGGCCAGCTGAGCGGGTATGTCGGCGCCGAAGCGGATGCTCGACTGCACCTCACCGACCGCCGCATTAGCGACCGGGACGCTGGGAGCGGCCGCCTTGCTCCCGGTCAGCGCCTCGGTAGCCAGTTCCGCGGCGAGCTCGGCGGCGCCGCGTTCGGAATTGGTCTCGACGTAGAGCGGGACCACGTCGAGGTCCTCGCCGGGGAACACGACCCGCTGCAGGACCCGCATGCCGAGGCCGTCGGGGCTGGTCACGGTGCTAGTCACGGTCACCGCCCCGGGCGGCCAGCGGCGCGCCCTCGGCGAAGAAGGGACGCAGCCGGTTCTCGTACATGCTCAGGGCCGATCCGATCGCCATGTGCATGTCGAGGTACTTGTAGGTGCCCAGGCGGCCGCCGAACAGCACGCCGGGCTCCCGGTCCGCCATTTCCCGGTAGGCCAGCAGCCGCGACCGGTCCTCGGCCCGGTTGATCGGGTAGTACGGCTCATCGCCGCGGTCGGCAAAACGCGAGTACTCCCGCATGATCACTGTCTTGTCCTTCGGGTACCAGGCACGCTCGGGATGGAAGTGCCGGAACTCATGGATACGGGTGAACGGGACATCCTCGTCCGCGTAGTTCATGACGGGAGTCCCCTGGAAGTCTCCGGTGCCGAGTACCTCCACGTCGAAGTCTAGAGTGCGCCAGCCCAGGTCGCCCGCGGAGTAGCCGAAGTACGCGTCGAGCGGGCCGGTGTACACGACCGGCACGTTCCCCAGCAGGCCGGACCGCAGGCTGGCGAAGTCGGTGCCCAGCCGCACCTCGATGTTCGGGTGATCGATCATGCGCTCCAGCCAGGCGGTGTAGCCGTCAACCGGCAGCCCCTCGTAGGTGTCGCTGAAATAGCGGTTGTCGAAGGTGTAGCGCACCGGCAGCCGGGTGATGATCTCCGCGGGGAGGTCGGCCGGGTCGGTCTGCCATTGCTTGAAGGTGTACCCGCGGATGAACGCCTCGTAGAGCGGCCGGCCGACCAGCGACACGGCGCGCTGCTCGAGGTTGACCGCGCGCGCCGGCTGCACCTCGGCGGCCTGCTCGGCCACCAGCGCCCGCGCTTCGTCCGGGGACATCACGGTGCCGAAGTACTCGCAGATGGTGGCCAGGTTGATCGGCAGCGGGTACACCCGGCCCTTGTAGACCGAGAACACCCGGTGCTGGTAGCCGGTGAAGGCCGTGTACCGGCCGGCGTACTCCCAGACGCGAGCGTTCGAGGTGTGGAACAGGTGCGCGCCGTAGCGATGGACCTCGATGCCCGTCTCCGGCTCGGGCTCACTGTAGGCGTTCCCGCCGATGTGCTCGCGGCGGTCGATGACGAGCACGCGCAGGCCCAGGTCACGGGTGCACCGCTCGGCTATGGTCAGCCCGAAGAAACCGGATCCGACGATGGCGAGGTCGATGTTCACTCGGTCACCGCCGACGGCGGCTCCGGCCTGGATCCGGCCCCGGACAGTTCCTGGCCGTCCCGCGGCGGGCCGGCCTGCTGCCCCGGCTGCCCCGGCGGCGCCGGGGCCGGCCCGAGGTGCTCGGTGTAGCGCGCGACGGCCGGGCGGTACACCGCGCGGCGGCACCACCAGGGGACCAGCCGGTAGCCCCCGCGGACTGTCACGTTGCGCACGTACTGAGCCCGTGAAGTGAACCCGCGCCGCCGGAACTCGCGCTGCAGCCGCAGCTCGGAGCGCAGCAGCCCGGTGCCGCCCCGCCGCTTGAAGGAGGTGGCGCCGACCCGGTAGAAGACCAGCGGCTCGGGCACGTTGACCGCGCGCGCGCCGTTGGCCAGCATCCGGGCGAAGAGCGCGTAATCCTCCATCAGCGGCAGGTCGCCGTACCCGCCGGCGGCCAGAACGGCGCTCCGCCGGTAGACCACGGTCGGGTGGTTGAACGGGTCGTGCATCCGCGCGTAGCGCTGTATCTGCTGGTAGCCGGTGGGCGGGACGCGCTGGCCGACGACATGATCGGTGTCGGTCACGAATTCGAGCAGCCCTGATCCGACGATGTCGGCGTCGCGGATGAGCGGAAGCTGCACCGCGAAGCGGTGCGGCATGGCCACGTCGTCGGCATCCATCCGCGCGATCACGTCGAACCGGCTCGCTGCCATCCCGCGGTCGAGCGCGGGCCCGAGGCCGCGATTGCGCGGCAGCAGGACGAACGTCACCGGCACCCGGCTGGCGGCCTTGAGCTCCTCCAGGCACCCGGCGAGTTCGTCCCGGACCGGGCCGTCGCGAACGATCACCACCTGGTCCGGCGGCACGGTCTGCTCGTCAACCGCGCTGCGGAACGCCCGCCGCAGGTAATCGGGCCGGTCGCCGTCGTACACCGGTACCAGGAGGCTGAAGGGCTCATGCATATGCAGAACCCGCCTTCCATCGGGGACAAAGATGCGCGCGGCGACACAGAGACTATTGGATAAGCGCTGCTCCACACAGCTTAGAACGCGCTTTGCGTGCCGTTGCCGTCTGCGGCACGCCGTCGCCCGCAGCTGGTCTACCCTGGCACCGAGCACGATCACCCGTGACCGCGAGGAGTCCCCGGATGGCACGTACGCCGCCGCCGAGGCCGGCGTCATGACCGGTCCCGCCGCAGGCCGGCCCGGCGACCGGGCGCGGCCGAAGGTGTTCCTGCACATCGGCGAGCCCAAGACGGGCACCACGTTCCTGCAGCAGGTGATGTGGGGCAACCGCGCCGGGCTGGCGGTGCAGGGCGTCGCGCTGCCCGGCCACCACGCTCAGGACCACTACCGGGCCAGCCAGGACCTGCGCGGCCTGCAGATGCTGGCGTCCGACCCGGCGGGATCGTGGGCCGGCGAGTGGGAGATTCTCGCCCGTCAGGCGAGGCAGGCGCCGAAGGCCGCCGTCATCTCGCACGAGCTGTTCTGCGCCGCCGACGCCGAGCACGCCGAGCGTGCCGTCAGGTCGCTGCAGCCGGCCGACGTGCACGTCATCCTCACCGTGCGGGACATGGCCACGCTATTGCCCGCCGAGTGGCAGGAGTCGGTGAAGCACCGCAGCGGCCGCGGCTGGGAAGACTGGCTCGGCGACGTGATCGACCGGGAGTCGCCGGACCCGGGCCGGCGCCGGTGGTGGTTCTGGCGCGTGCACGACACGCTGGCCATCCTCGACATCTGGTCGCGGCACGTGCCGGCCGAGCGGGTACACGTGATCACGACCCCGCCGCGGGGATCGTCCGGCGGGCTGCTGTGGGAGCGATTCGCGTCGCTGCTGGGCGTCAACCCCGCGCGCGCCGACCTGTCCCTCGCCCGGGCGAATGCCTCGCTCGCGACGCCCGAGATCGAGTTCCTGCGGCGGCTGAACCTGGCGCTGCCCCGGGAGGTGCCCGACTGGTTCTACATGTGGCGGGTCAAGGAGGCGGTCGCGCACCGGGATGAGGCCGCGCCGCCGCCCGGCGGGCGGCTGGTCCTGCCCGCCGACCGGGATGCCTGGGCCAAGGAGCAGGCGGAGGCCCTCATCGCCGCGCTGGCCGACTCCGGATACGATCTCGTCGGCGATCTCGACGAGCTCCGGCCCCGGCCGGCCGGCGGGCCGGGCGTGGATCCGGCCGGCCAGCGGGCCGAGGACGTGCTCGATGCCGCGGTGCAGGGCGCGGCGGCGATGGTGGTCAGCCAGTACTACGAGGAGTTCCCCGAGGCCAAGCCGCCGGACGGCGCGGAGCCGGGCGGGCTGGTCGGCCGGCTGGAGCTGGGTTTCGGCTCCCGGCCGCGGCTCAAGCGGCTGGTCCGCGAGCTGAGCAGCAGGTCTGCGGCCGTGCGCGGGCTGCGCGTGCTGGCCTGGCGGGAACTCGAGCGGGCCCGGGCCAGGAGGCGTGCCTAGCATGCCCGAAGCCGGCGGCCGGCCCGCGGCCCGGCCCCGTCCGTCCCGGGTGATCGCCGTCGTGGTCACCTATAACCGGCGGCAGCTGCTGCTGGAGGCGCTGGCCGCGGTGCGCGCGCAGAGCCGCGCCCCGGACGCCGTGATCGTGGTCGATAACGCCTCGACCGACCAGACCGCCGCGGCGGTGCGGGCGCAGTTTCCCTCGGTGCAGCTGGCCGAGCTGGCGCGCAACACCGGCGGCGCGGGCGGGTTCGCCTACGGGATGGCGCTGGCCCTGGCCGGCGCCGCGGATCTGATCTGGCTGATGGACGACGACACGGTGCCCGAGCCGGACGCGCTGCGGGCCCTGCTGCGCGCCCGGGACTGCAGCCCGGCCCGGCCGCCCGCGCTGATCGCCAGCAGCGTGCTGTGGACCGACGGGCGCGGGCACCCGATGAACACCCCGCGGACCAAGCCGCTGGCCACCAGGGCCGAGCGGGCCGCCGCCGCGGCCGCCGGGTGCCTGCCGATCCGGTCCGCGTCGTTCGTGTCGATCCTCGTCGATGCCGATGAGTGCCGCCGCCGCGGCCTGCCCCAGGCGGACTACTTCCTGTGGAACGACGACTTCGAGTTCACCACCCGGCTGCTGCGCGGCAACACCGGCTGGCTGTGCCCGGCGAGCGTGGTCGTGCACAAGACGCAGACGTTCGGCTCGATCAACATCGACCCCGGCCCGCGCTTCTTCTACGAGGTGCGGAACAAGATCTGGATGCTCAAGTCCGGCTCGTCCCTCGGCCCGGTAGAAAGCGTCCTGTACGGCGGGTCGACGCTGCGCCGCTGGGCCCGCACGTTCACGAGCTCACACGACCGGCGCACGCTCTGGTCGTCACTGGTCAGCGGCGTCGCCGCCGGGGTGCGGACCAGACCGCGACCCACCGGGGAGGTGCTGGCCGAGATCGGCCAGCCGGTGCCGGGCCGAGAAGACGGCGCAGCCGCCCAGCACGCCGGCCGGCACGAGGGTGATCACGGCGGGTAGCTGGTAGCGCCAGGAGAACTCGTAGACGTCCGGCAGCAGCAGCGTCACCGCGGCCGTGCCGGTAAACAGCAGGCAGGCCAGCGCGAGCTGGCGGCTGCGGGCGTCCCCGCCGCGGCGCGCCAGGGCCAGCAGCGAGCCGGCCAGGGCGGCCAGGGCGGCCAGGGCCAGCAGCGGGCCCGGGGTGTAGCCGCCGTTCAGCTGGTAGGAACGCAGGAACGCGGCCAGCGGCCGGCTGACCCGCGCCGTGCCGCCGTAGGACGGATTCAGCGGGTGACCGTGAAAGTACCCGAACGCCTGCCGCTGCACGCCGACGACGATGCGGCCGCCGTCGCGGAGCAGCAGGCCGCTGACCGGGGCCACCTTCTTCTGGAGCGTTCGCTGCTCGACCAGGCAGGCCTGCGCGCTGAGCTGCCCCGCCGGGCAGATGCTGACCCACGGCGGGTAGGTCGGGTAGCCGGCCTGGAACTGCCAGCGCGAGATGGGCGTCACCCACCGGGTCGGCTGCCGGGTCAGCGCGAACAGGCGGAGCGAGTCGGCGAGGATCGAGACCGCCACCCGCTGCGGCTGCTGGTGCTCGACGGCGGCGCTCAGCTCGGCGATCAGCGCGTTACGTTCCTGCGGCGTCGCGGTCGCGGTCGCGGTGTACAGCGGTGACTGGCCGGAATGCTCCAGCCCGTCGGGGCCGAGCGACTGCTGCTCGGCCGGCGTCGGGCACAGCGGCCGGACCCGGGCGGGCAGCTTCAGCGTCGCGCAGTCGGCCGCGGCCGCCAGCCGCCCGGTGAGGCTCTGCCCGCGCGCCAGCCAGAAATGCCCGTTCCGGACGTAGGACAGGCCGCTGTACAAGAGGATCGGCAGCGCGAAGGCGACGATCAGCGCGACGGACATGCGCAGGATCCGGCGCCAGCCGCCGCCCGCCGCCAGCAGGTAGACCACCGCGGGCAGCACCAGGAACTCGCCCAGTTGCTTGACCGTCGCCGAGGATCCGAGGATCAATCCCGCGGCGACCGCGACGGGCACGGTGGCGTCAGGCCGCCAGAGCAGCACGGCCAGCCCGGCCACGATCATCGCCTCGAACCAGACGTCGGGCATGATCATCTGTTCCATCTGCAGCTGGTAGGCATCCAGCAGCAGCGGCGCGACGGCCACCGCCGAGAGCCACGCCGGCACCCCCCGCCGCAGCAGCACGACGTACACGGCCACGGCCATGGCCAGGCCGAGCAGATGCTGGATCGCGGCGACGGTGCCCAGGTCGCCGGCCAGCAGGATGATCTTCAGCACCAACCGGTAGCCGAGCGGGTCGGAACCGGGCGACGCGCCGTACAGGTACTTGAGCGTATCGACGTAGAGCAGCGCGGGCCGGTAACCGACCTGGGCCAGCACCCGCAGCACGAGCCCGGCCGCGAGCAGCGCCGATACCAGCCAGTGCCGCCTGAGCAGCGTGACGGCCTGCGCGCGCCGGGTCCGCCACCGCCGGCCCGATGCCGGGCCCGGCCGGGTCGGCGGCACGCGCCCGCGCGAGGCGGACCCCTCGCCGGCCCGCGTGGCGACAGGCGGCTCGGTCGCGTCGTCGAAGGAGGTCAAGCCGATGCCGGTGCGTAGGCGTCAGCAGCGGATCGCGCCGAGCGGCGGTGCGCCGGGCGCCGGGGCGCGCAGAACAGCATGGAGGACTCCCTGGAGAGCAGGCGACGGGTCAGTCGCCATCTTCGCCTGCCCGGTCGCATCGGAAGCAGATTATTCCACTATGCGGCAGGTCACCGCAGCAGGTCGCAGGCCCGGCGCATCCCTGACGGGCGGAAACCGAAGTCCAAGGTCATGGCGCGCCCGCGTAAAACCGGGCGCCGCTGCCATTGTCATGCCGCGTTCCGTGCCATCCTGTTTACCATGAGTTCGCGTTCTGCCCGCTCGCGCCGGGCCTTTCTCGGCCTGGGCGCCGCGGTCGCGGTGGCACCGGCAGCGGCCGCCGTGGCCGCGAGGATGGCAGGGTCGGGCGGAACGGCGCACGCGGGGGTCCGGCCGCCCAAGGCCTCGCCCCGCCACCGTCCGGTCAGTGAGAACTCGCTCGCCGGCGACCCGAACTGGCCGATCAGGCACCTCGGCCCGCCGGACGCGATGCTGGGGTACGCCGGCCAGGCCAGCGTGCGGCCCGGCGAGGCGATCACGCTGTTCGCGTCGACCACCGGCCGCTCGTTCAAGGTGCACGCGTTCCGGATGGGCTGGTACAACGGCGACCTGGCCCGGCTGGTCTGGAAGTCGGCGACGGTACCGGGGCACCGGCAGGCCAGCCCCGGCCTGGTCAGCCCGACTAATACGGTGGAGGCCGACTGGGATCCCGCGCTCACCGTGCCCACCGACGACTGGCCGGAGGGCAGCTACGTGCTCCGGCTCGACTCGGAGGCCGGGCCGCAGCGGTACGTGCCGGTCACCGTGCGGTCGGCCCGGACCGCCGGGAAGACGGTGATCAAGAACTCGGTCGCGACCTGGCAGGCTTACAACACGTGGGGCGGCTACGACCTGTACAACGGGCCGGGCGGCATCGCCGACTACGGCAACCGGGCGCTGGCGGTCAGCCTGGACCGGCCGTACGACGCGAGCGGCGCGTACATGTTCCTCTACCACGAGCGGAAGTTCATCGAGCTGGCCGAGCGGGCCGGCCTGCCGCTCGCGTACGTCACCAGCATGGACATCGCCGCGGACCCGCACCTGCTGGACGGGGCCAGCGCGCTGTTCTCGCTCGGCCACGATGAGTACTGGTCGCCGCCGGAGCGGGCCAACGTGACGGCGGCCAGGAACGCCGGGGTGAACCTGGCCTTCCTCGGGGCGAACTGCATGTTCCGGCGGACCCGGCTGGACAGCACGAAGCTGGGCCAGCGGCGGCTGGTCATCTGCTACAAGACCAGCTACACGCAGGACCCGATGTACGGCAAGGACAACGCGCTGGTCACCAGCGACTGGCGCGAGCCGCCGGACCCGGACCCCGAGTCGTCGCTGATCGGCACGCTGTACGAGTCGAACCCGGCCGACGCCGACTACGTCGTCGCCACGCCGGATGCCTGGATGTTCGCCAAGACGGGCGTGCAGAAGGGGACCAGGTTCACCGGCCTGGTCGGCATCGAGTACGACCGGGTCAACCCGGGCGCGCCGGTGGAACGGCCGATCCAGGTGCTGTCGCACTCGCCGCTGACCTGCCGCGGCATCAACAGCTACTCCGACTCGGCCTACTACACGCACCGCAGCGGCGCGGGCGTGTTCAACACCGGCACGATGCGCTGGGTGGCTTCGTTCGGCGCGCCGTACCCGCCGTTCGGCCTGAACCGGAACACCGCCGGCTTCACCAAGCGGGTCACCCTCAACGTGCTGCGCGGCTTCGCCGAGGGGCCTGCCGCGGCCAAGCACCCGGCCCAGGACAACCTGGGCGCGATGCACGAGTGGCCCGGCGATCCGATGGCCGCCCAGCACAACCTGTGGCCGCCGGTCGTGCTCTAGGCCGGCCAGTCGGGACGGGCATGGAACTGCTGCATTCCGGGAAGGTCAGGGACGTCTACGCCGACCGCGGCGACGTGATCCTGGTGGCCTCCGACCGGGTGTCGGTCTACGACGTGGTGCTGCCCACCCCCATCCCCGGGAAGGGCAGGATCCTCACCGCGATGTCGCTGTCGTGGTTCGGCCGGCTGGCCGACGTTACGCCCAACCACGTGATCTCCGCCTCGCAGGTGCCCGCCGAGTTCGCCGGGCGGGCGATCCGGTGCCAGCGGCTGCAGATGCTGCCGGTGGAGTGCATCGCCCGCGGCTACCTGGCCGGGCTCGGCCTGGCGTCCTACCGGGAGTCGGGATCGGTCTGCGGCGTGTCGCTGCCGGCCGGCCTGGCCGAGGGATCCCGGCTGCCCGAGCCGGTGTTCACCCCCACGAGCAAGGCGCCGCCCGGGCGGCACGACGAGTTCATGACCTTCGAGGACGTGGCCGCGTCCGTCGGCCGCGAGACGGCCGCGGAGCTGCGCCGGATCACGCTCGAGGTGTACCGGCGCGGGCACGAGCTCGCGCTGGAGCGCGGGATCATCATCGCGGACACGAAACTGGAGTTCGGCTACGCGCCGGACGGGACGCTGACCCTCGGCGACGAGCTGCTGACCCCGGACTCCTCGCGATTCTGGGCAGCCGCGGACTGGCGGCCGGGCGGTCCGCAGCACGCGTTCGACAAACAGTTCGTCCGCGACTGGTCTGCCACCCTCGACTGGGACCGCACCGCGCCCGGCCCGGAGATCCCGCCAGCGATCGTGACCGCGACGCGGTCACGGTACGCGGATGCCCTCGAGCGCCTCACCGGCGCCCGAGGACCCGAACTCGGCTAGACCGGCCGGGCCGGCGGCTCTAGAGCGGCCAGGGACGGGCCACCGCGCCGAGCCGATTCCACGCGTTGATCACCGCGATGGTCCAGATCAGCTCGGCCAGCTCGGTCTCGGAGAACTCGGCCGCGGCCCGGTCGAATACTTCGTCGGGCACCGGGCCGTCGGTGAGCCGGGTGCCCGCCTCGGTCAGCTCGAGCGCGGCGCGTTCCCGCGCGGTGAAGAACGGCGTCTCCCGCCAGACCGGCAGGGCGAACAGCCGCTGCTGCGAATCGCCAGCCCCCAGTGCGTCGCGCGTGTGCATGTCAACGCAGTACGCGCAGCCGTTCAGCTGCGAGGCGCGCGCCCTGACCAGCTCGACGAGGTTCGGCTCGAGGCTGGTATGCCTGCTGGCCGCCTCCAGCGAGTTCATCGCCTTGCTGATCCTCGGCGCCAGCTCGTCAACGGCCAGCCTGGCCGGCGGGATAACGGGGGCGGAGGTCTTGATACCGGATTCCGTTGTCGTCATGCTGCGAGCCTACGGGCCAGGTGGATCGCAGATAAGATCCAGTTCCGTGTCAGAAGATTGGGCCACTTCCGGAGTTGACCTGCACCTGGACCCCGGCACCGGGACGGGACGGCGGTCCGGGCTCGAGCGAGCGCTGCGCGACGCGATCCGCTCCGGCCGCCTGGCTCCCGGCGCCCGGCTGCCCTCCAGCCGGGCGCTGGCCGCCGACCTGGGGCTCTCCCGCGGCACGGTGAGCGCGGCCTTCGACCAGCTGGTGGCCGAGGGATACCTGACCGCCCGGCGCGGATCGGGCACCACGGTGAGCGAGCTGGTCGGCCGTCGGCCGCCGGCCGCGGGCCCGCAGCCGGCCGGGCCGGCGCCGCGGCATGACCTGCGGCCCGGCCGGCCCGACGTGTCGCTGTTCCCGGTCACGGCCTGGCTGCGGGCGAGCAGGCGCGCGCTGGGCCAGGCCAGGCCGGACGTCTACGGCTACGGCGACCCGCACGGCCGGATCGAGCTGCGCACCGCGCTGGCCGAGTATCTCGGCAGGGCCCGCGGCGTGCTCGCCGCCCCCGGTCAGGTCGTGATCACCTCGGGGTACGTCCAGGCCCTGGCGCTGCTGGCCCGAGTGCTCCGTGCCGCGGGGACGACCGCGATCGCGATGGAGGATCCCGGCCTCGGATTCCACCGCGACGTCGTCAGGAGGTCCGGCCTGACCGTGCTGCCGCTGCCGGTCGATGACCGCGGCGCCCGCACCGACCTGCTTCCCGGGGTCACCGGGCGCCGGCCCGGCGCGGTCGTATTGACCCCCGCCCACCAGTACCCGACCGGGGCCACCCTGCACCCGGTCCGCCGTCACGCGCTCGCCGAGTGGGCCCGCGCGGCCGGCTGCCTGGTCATCGAGGACGATTACGACGGGGAGTTCCGCTACGACCGGCAGCCGGTGGGCGCGGTGCAGGGAATGGCCCCCGACCGCGTCGCGTACATCGGCAGTGCGTCCAAGACCCTGGGCCCGGCACTGCGGCTGGGCTGGATGGTGCTGCCGGACCACCTGGTCGGGGCCGTGGCGGACGAGAAGCTGCACCTCGACATCCATACCGGGGCGCTCGACCAGCTTGCGCTCGCCGATCTCATCGCCAGCCACGCCTACGACAAGCACATCCGAGCCTGCCGCCTGCGCTACCGGCGCCGCCGCGACCTGCTGGTCGCCCGGCTTGCCCCCGGGCCCGGGCAGCCGCGGCCCGGCCTGCGGGTCCGCGGTGTCGCGGCCGGCCTGCAGGCCCTGATCAGCCTGCCGGCCGAGGGCCCGGGCGAGGAGGAGCTGCAGGCCCGGGCAGCAGAGCACGGCCTGGCGCTGGACGGCCTGGGCGGCCACTGGCACCAGCCCGGGGATCACCCGCAGGGCATCGTGGTCGGCTTCGGGACGCCCAGCCAGCGCGGCTACCCGGTCGCGCTGGAGGCTCTCGCCCGGGTGCTGCGCGGCGCGGCCCGCCGGGACGGCGCCGCGACACGCCGGTAGCGCTCTCTGCGCCAATCTAGGGCCTGCGCTAGATCTGGCCATAGAGTCCGATGCTGTGGATCCGGTGCGAAACCCCTACGCGCCAGGCGCGGGCCAGCGCCCGCCCGAGCTCACCGGGCGGGACCGGGAGATCAGCCAGTTCAGCGTCGTACTGGAACGGGTGGCGCGGGAGCGCCCGGAGCGCAGCATCGTGCTCACCGGGCTGCGCGGCGTGGGCAAGACGGTGCTGCTCAACTCCTTCCGCTCGATGGCCATTCAGCGGCTGTGGGGAACCGGGAAGATAGAGGCCCGGCCGGACCAGTCGATCCGGCGGCCGGTCGCCGGGGCGCTGCACATGGCGGTCCGCGAGCTGGCGCCCCGGCACCGGGCGCCGGACCGGATCGAGCACTTCCTCGGCGTGCTCAAGGCCTTCGCCGCACGCGACCCGCGCGCCCCCAAGGGCACCGCGCAGCTGGGCATCGACGTCCCCGCGGTACGCGGGCGCGCGGACTCGGGTGACCTCGAGATCGACCTGACCGAGCTGCTCGCGGACGCCGCGTCGGTGGCGACCGACCTCGGGGTCGGGATCGCGCTGTTCGTCGATGAGATGCAGGACGTTCCGGCTGCTGACGTGTCCGCGCTGTGCGCGGCCTGCCACGAGCTCTCCCAGACCGGCGGGCCGCTGATCGTGGTCGGCGCCGGGCTGCCGCACCTGCCGTCCGTGCTGTCGGCCAGCAAGAGCTATTCCGAGCGGCTGTTCAGCTACGTGCGGATCGACCGGCTGGACCGGGAGGCCGCCGACCTGGCCCTGATCGCCCCGGCCCGGCGCGAGGGCATTGAGTTCAAGCCCGCAGCGCTCGACGCGCTGTACCGGGCGGCCGACGGCTATCCCTACTTCGTGCAGGCTTACGGCAAGGTGACCTGGGACGTCGCGACGCAGAGCCCGGTGACCGAGGAGGATGTCGCCGTGGCCGCGCCCGAGGCGGAGAGCGAGCTTGCCGTCGGCTTCTTCGGCAGCAGGTACGAGCGCGCCACCCCCGCCGAACGCGAGTACATGCGGGCCATGGCGGCGCTCGGCGACGAGCCGGTACCGACGTCACGGGTGGCCGACGAGCTCGCCCGCAAGCCGTCCAGCGTGTCCCCGGCCCGCGATGCCCTGATCAAGAAAGGGCTCATCTACAGCTCGGAGCGCGGGCTCATCGCGTTCACCGTCCCGCATTTCGGCCGCTTCCTGCGCTCGCAGCCGGCCTAGGCGGCGTTCCGCGGCGGCGTCTTCGCTTCTATCCCGGTGTCTAGCCACCGGGATAGAGGGTGCTAGAAAACCGCAGAGAGCCGCCGGCGCTGGCCGTCGGCACAGCACAGAGGCGCTGGCGCCGGCCGTCGGCACCGCACAGAGCCGCCGGCGCCGGCCATCGGCTCCGGCGGGCCGGCTGGAGCCGGTCCGGGCAGCCCGCGGCCCTGGCCTCGTGACGTCTGGCCCTCCCGCGTGGCAGTATCCCCCCGAGGACGCTTCTGCGCGCGTGTCCTGCAGCGGGGCCTGCAGGCTGCCCGGAGGCGGTCGGGATCGCGGCCCGGGAGGTTAGCCAGTGCGCAGCACCATGATGGACGTCCCGCTGACGGTGGCGGCGCTGATGCGGTACGGCACCTCGGCCTACGGCGAGCGCGAGGTGGTGACGGCCACCGAGGACGGGACCAGGCGCCAGACCTACGCGCAGACCCGGCGCCGCGCGTCCCAGCTGGCCGGAGCGCTGCGCAGGCTCGGCGTGGACGGCGATCAGCGGGTCGGCACGCTGATGTGGAACAACGCGGAGCACCTGGAGGCCTACCTCGCCGTCCCCTCGATGGGCGCGGTGCTGCACACGCTCAACCTCCGGCTGGATCCCGGCCAGCTCGGCTACATCGCCCAGCACGCCGGGGACTACGTGATCATCGTGGACGGGACGCTGGTGCCCTTGCTGGCCAAGGTGCTGCCGGCCATCTCCTCGGTCCGGCACGTCGTCGTGACGCCTGTTGCGGACCGAACGGCTGCCGCCGACACCGCCGCGCTCGAGGGCGACGCCCGCAGCGTGCACGAATACGAGGATCTGCTCGCCGCCGAGCCGGAAACGTTCGACTGGCCGGCCCTCGACGAGCGGTCCGCGGCCGCGATGTGCTACACGAGCGGGACCACGGGCAACCCGAAGGGGGTGGTCTACAGCCACCGGTCCACGTACTTGCACTCGATGGGCACATGCATGGGCAACACGTTCGGCCTGTCGGAGCGGGACCGAGTACTGCCCGTCGTCCCGATGTTCCACGCCAACGCCTGGGGGTTGGCCTACGCGGCCGTCCTGGCGGGCGCGGACCTGATCCTGCCGGACCGCTTCCTGCAGCCCGCGCCGCTGGTCCGGCTGATCGAGGCCGAGCGGCCCACGCTGGCCGGGGCGGTGCCCACGATCTGGAACGAGGTGCTGCGTCACGTGCGCGCGCACGGCGGGGATCTGTCCTCGCTGCGGCTGGTGCCCTGCGGCGGCTCGGCCGTCCCGCACGCGCTGCAGGAGGCCTACGAGTCCGAGCTGGGCGTCCGGATCCTGCATGCCTGGGGCATGACCGAGACCTCGCCGCTCGGCAGCGTGGCGCACCCGCCGGCCGGCACTCCGGATGACCAGCAGTGGCACTACCGGGACAGCCAGGGCAGGCTGAGTTGCACGTTGGAGGCCAGGCTGATCGGCGAGGGCGGCACCGAGCTGCCGCAGGACGGCACCGCGGTCGGCGAGATAGAGGTGCGCGGGCCCTGGGTCACCGGGGCGTACTACAAGGACGATGACCCGCAGAAGTTCCGTGACGGCTGGCTGCGCACCGGTGACGTGGGGAGCATCGACCCGCAGGGCTTCGTCAGGCTCACCGACCGGGCGAAAGACGTGATCAAGTCCGGCGGCGAATGGATCTCCTCGATGGAGCTGGAAAACCTGCTGATGGCGCACCCGGACGTGGCGGAGGCGGCGGTCATCGGCGTGACCGACGAAAAGTGGGGCGAGCGGCCGCTGGCCGCGGTGGTGCGCAAGCCCGGCACGTCGGTCAGCGCGGGGGACCTGCGTGAGTTCCTGGAGGCCAGCGTGCCCCGCTGGCAGCTGCCGGAGCGCTGGTCGTTCATCACCGAGGTACCCAAGACCAGCGTGGGCAAGTTCGCGAAGACCCGGATGCGCGAGTCCTACGCGCGGGGCGAGTACGAGGTGGTAGAGGCTCGCTGACCCGGACGGTTCCGGCGGCGGTCACCCGCTTCGGTGCCGACGCGGCAGATTACCCTGCGGGCCCCGGCGCCTGGCCCGATACTCGGCTTTGTGATCGGTGAGGGGTTCGCGGCCGTGCTCGAGGCCGCCCAGGGCGGCAGCGAGCAGGCGTTCTGCGCGCTGTGGCAGGACGCGAACCCGGCCCTGCTGCGCTACCTGCGGGTGATCGCCCCGCCGACGGCCGAGGACGTCGCGGCCGAGACGTGGGTGCACGTGGTCCGCGGCCTGGCCGCATTCCGCGGCGACGAGGCGGCGTGGCGGGCCTGGCTGTTCACCACCGCGCGGCGGCGCGCCACCGACGACGCTCGACGGAGGGCCCGGCGGCAGGCCGGCCCGCTGGAGGAGCTGCCCCCGGCCAGTGCCCCCGCAGCGCCCGACGCGGCCGAGGTCGCGATCCAGAACCTGGACACCCGCGCGGCCATCGCCCTGATCTCGGAACTGCCGCGGCTACAGGCGGAGGTGATCCTGCTGAGGGTGGTGGCCGGCCTGGACACCGACACGGTCGCCAAGATGCTCGGCCGCAGCCCGGGCGCGGTCCGGGTGGCGGCCCACCGCGGCCTGCGGCGGCTGGCCGCGATCGTGCCCAGGGCGCGTGTAACGCTCTGACGGGCCCCGGCGTTCCGGACATGACATGCCTGACCTTCCGCGCCGAGCCGACGACGCTGTCCCCCCGATCGGGGACAGCGCGCTGGACGCACTGCTGGCGGTGGGCCAGCCTCCGCAGCCCGCGGCTCCGGCGCTGCGGCCGGTCGCGGAGGTGCTTGCCGCGCTGCGGGCCGGGCCGGGCGGCGGGGAGCTGGCCGGGAAGGCCCGCGCGCTGGCCGAGTTCCGCGAAGCGGCCAGCCGGTCAGGCCGGCCGCACCGGGTCTCCGCCCGGCGGGGGAGGCTGCCTCGCCTGCGGCTCGGCGTCAAGCTCACCGCGGCAGCCGCCGGAGCGGCCCTAGCCGTCGGCGGTACCGCCGCCTATGCGGGTGTCCTGCCCGCGCCGCTGCAGGAGATGGCCCACGTCGCCCTCGCGGCGCCCGCGGCCACGATGAGCTCGGCTCCTGCGCCGCACCGTAGCCTTGGCGCCCGCGCCGGGGCCGCGGCCCGCCAGCCAGCCGACGACGGCGCCGGCCACCCCGGCCCGCGGCACGGCAACCCGGTTGACCGGCACGGCCAGCCGGGGGAGCGGGGCGGCCAGTCGGCGGCCCGGCACGGCCAGCCGAGGGCCCGGCACGGCCAGCCCGGGAAGCGGCACGGCCATCCTGGCTCGCGGCACGGTCAGCCCGGGGACCGGCACGACCACCCCGGGGCGCGGCACCACCAGCCGGGCGCTGCCGGGCATCCTGGCCGGAACCTGCCTGCCCGCCGGGCCGGCCCGCCCGCTCATCGCACCGGCGAGCCGGACGTTCACCACTCCGGCAGGCCGACCGTCCATCACCAGGGGAAGCCTGCTGCGGTTCCCACTCTCCAGCGCAGCGGCATTCCCGGTTCCGCCCGCCGGCGCTGACAGGCCAGGCCGACGGGCGTCGAGCCGCGGGCCGGGTCCCTTTCCCCGGGGGACCCGGCCCGCGGCCTCGCGGGCGGGCGTTTGCGGCCGAGTCGGCTGCGGAGGTCAACGGGCCTGGTTGGCTGTCCTGAAGCCGGCCGGTACCCTAGGTCAGACGATTTCGTCAGCTGGAGGCTTCGCCTAGTCCGGTCTATGGCGCCGCACTGCTAATGCGGTTAGGGTTCACGCCCTTCCGGGGTTCAAATCCCCGAGCCTCCGCTCGCTGAGCAGCGGTTTCCCTTGCACACCCGCGCGGGGAAACTGCTGCTTTTGTTGTCTGCGGCCGGTTGCGTGCACATCACGGCCGCTTCCGGCGTCTCAGCCTCTTCGCGCGGATTCTCACGGCAATGCCCTGGGATGTCCGCTACTCAATCGTGCCATCAGGCACAAGCGGCCTGCCCGGCGGCCGCCGATGGGGTGCGCCCCCGGACCCTGCGGCGCAGCCAGCACTCGCACCCATCCGGCCGCTGACAGGCAGTCGGCGCCGAAGGATCGTCACGAGGACAACCGATCAGGGAGCAGGCTCGCATCCCCGGGTGTGACGGCAGCGGTCACCATAGCCGCGTTAGCAACATCCTTGGTCCAGGTTTGAACTCCCGCAGCCCGACCGTTGCTTTAGCCCGTGCCGACTGTCATGCTCGGGCCTGCGAGCGGTGTCCCCGCCCCCACTTGCGGCTGTTCCGCCGATGCCAGCGGGCCGGCTGTCCCGGTTACAGGACCGGCTGAGCCTGCGGGCCGTCCAGGGGGGAGGTGGCAGCCGGTGCGCACGTCCCAGCTCGCCACACGTCCGATCAGAATTCTCACTATCCCGCTACGCTTGGCGCGGGTGATTGCCGGGGTCTCATCCCGGCGCGCCCGGCCGCGGCTGCTGGCAGGGGCAGCCGCGGGTACGGTTCTCGCCTTCGCCCTCGGCCTCTTCGCCGCACCAGTGGGCGCGGCGACGACCGGCATCACCCTGAAGGCGGGCGTTGGCCCGCCGACCACCAAGGTCACTGTGAACGGCGCCGGGTTCGGCGCCAGCGAGACGGTAGCAGTCGACTTCGGCACCACCCAGGTGGCCACCGCCACCACCGCGCCGACCGGCACGTTCTCCACCAGATTCAGGGTGCCCAAGTCGGCCTTGCCGGGGAACCATTCCGTCAAGGCCATCGGTGAGGCCAGCGGCCGGTCAGCCATGCGCAACTTCCTGATCCGAGCCGACTGGCCCAAGTTCCGCTTCGGCCCCGCCAACACCGGCTACAACCCGTACGAGAACGTGATCGGGCCGTCCAATGTCGCCAGGCTCAAGACCGCATGGACCGGGGCCACCGGGACGGTCCAGGGCGACGTCGTCACGTCGTCCGCCGCGGTGGCCGACGGGGTCGCCTACATCGGGTCAGCGGACAGCAAGGCCGCCAGCAAGCTGTACGCCTTCAGCGCGCCCGGCACCACCGGCTGCTCCGGGACGCCCAAGACCTGCAAGCCGCTGTGGACCGGGACCATTCAGCCCTTCGGCAACTACATCGTCTCATCCCCCTCGGTGGCCAACGGGGTCGTCTACGTCGGGTCGGAGGACGGCATCATCTACGCCTTCAGCGCGGTCGGCACCACCGGCTGCTCCGGGACGCCCAAGACCTGCAAGCCACTATGGACCGCGACCACTCGCGGAACCATCGAATCGTCGCCCACGGTGGCTAACGGGGTCGTCTACATCGGGTCAGACGACGGCAAGCTGTACGCCTTCAGCGCAGCCGGCACCACCAACTGCGCAGCGAAGACCTGCAAGCCGCTGTGGACCGGGACTACCCCGCGTGCCGGGGCCATCGCTTTTTCATCCCCCGCGGTGGCTAACGGAATGGTCTACATCGGGTCAGCCAACTTCGGCGGCGGCTATTTGTCCGCCTTCAGCACCGGCACCGCCAACTGCTCCGGGACGCCCAAGACCTGCAAGCCGCTGTGGACCGCGGTTACCGACGGCTCGTCCCCCGCATCGTCGCCCGCCGTGGCCAACGGGGTCGTCTACATCGGGTCGGAAGGCCACACCCTCTATGCCTTCAGCGCTGCCGGCACCGCCAACTGCTCCGGGACGCGAACGAAGACCTGCAAGCCGCTGTGGACTGGGCCGAGGTCGGCAGCTGGCCCATTGACGTCGCCTGCGGTGGCCAACGGGGTGGTCTATGTCGAGGCAAATAACGACAGGCTCTACGCCTTCAGCGCCGCGGCCGGCGCCGCCAACTGCTCCGGGACGCGCAAGACCTGCAAGCCGCTATGGACCGGGCATATCCCGTCTGTTACCGGGATAAGCCTCTTCTCGTCGCCCGCCGTAGCCAACGGGGTGGTGTACGCCGGGTCAAACAACGACAGGCTCTACGCCTTCAGCGCGGCCGGCACCGCCAACTGCTCCGGGACGCCCAAGACCTGCAAACCGCTGTGGGCAGGAGCCACCAGGGGGCTCATCTTCTCGTCTCCCGCCGTGGCCAACGGGGTGGTCTACATCGGGTCAAACGACGGCCATTTGTACGCCTTCAGCCTGTAGTCCCGGCCTGGCAGCCGCTGTCGTCTTTGGCGGAGTCCTTCACCTGGCCTCGGGCATGATCGACACCGGGGTTGTCCCGGGGGAAGCGACGGCGTGCAGGCTGACGGGCGGGGAGTGCCGCATCCCCTACGACCCCCCGGCCCCGCCCCCGCAGCGGCATTCACGGTCACTCGCGGGACCAGATCCATGACGAGGACCTGCGTAGCGCTGCTCTGCCGAGGCCTAGTCTCAGCCTTCCAAACTGGGGCTGCAGGGATTCATCCGAGGGCCGTGCGGCGGACTGGTCAATCCGGCACGAGAACGCCCGTGCGCGGCTCGGGGTGACCGAGGCTGGTAGTCGTGGTTCCCCTGCGAACGTATTCACGGCCAGGTGGCCACTGCGTCACGTACTGGTCCCCGGTTGAGTTGTCGTAGCGGAGATAGCTGAGGTGATCGATATCGACCGCGAATAGGTGGAAGTGTCCTGGCTCGGGCTTCCAGCCGAGAGCCTGCGCGACCGCGTTGGCGTAGCGGCGCTGGAGGCCGCTGTCCTTCTCGCTTCGGGCATGACCGCGTACCTTGAGTTCCCCTTCCTCGCCGTTGCGGTTGGTGACCACGCTGTGCACGAGGATGCGAGGGTCGCGGGTAAGGTCGGCGGCCTTGGTCAACTGCCACAGCATCGACAGCCACAGGTCACCGTCCATGATGAAGGGCTCGACCGGGCTGAGCCGGGGGGTGCCGTCACGCCGGATTGTCGCGACCAGGACGACGCCGGGGTCCAGCAGGTGCTGCCGTCCGAGGTCGGCCAGCTTCGGCTGGCGCCGTTCCAGTTCTGACCAGTTCATGTCGCCTCCGTCCTGCCAGGGCGCTTGCTAGCCCTGCTCTTCGTGCTATCAGGACTCTCGGACAATTCATGTGCTCCGGATTTGCCAGGAGCGGTCCTCGGAGGACATGCACGGGATGATCTTGGGTGACAGCCGGACGAGTGCGCTGGAAGCCCAGGTGGCAGCGGTGGCTCACAGCGGACGGCATCGGCACCAGGCCTGGACCGTGTCCCGCCGGAGAGGGCTTGCTCACCGAGCTTACGTAAGCTAGCTTACATACATGGCGGATGGCCCGGACGTTGTCACCACGCAGGAGCTGAGGCTCGCGATCGGCCGCGTCGCACGCCGGCTGCGGCAGCTGTACGCAACCGAGCGCGACAGCACAGCGAACTTCATCGAGCTGGGCATCCTCGTGCGCCTCCAGCGCGAGGGCCCTACCTCCCCGAGCACGCTCGCGGCGGGGGAAGGCGTCACCTCACAAGCGATCGCCGGCGTGGTCCGCGAGCTGGAGCGCCGGGCGCTGGTGCAAAGGACGGGCGGCCAAGCCGACCGCCGCCGCGTGGCCGTGGCAATCACCGACGCTGGCCGCGAACTGCTCATGAGCCGGGAACATATTGTCGTCAACGCCATGGTGAGGGCGCTGGCCACCGAGTTCACCTCTGCTGAGCGACGCCAGCTCGAGTCCGCGATTCCGCTGCTCGACCGCCTGGCTCACAGACTTTGACCCCGTGCTGAGAGGAGCTGACGATGACCCCTGTCCGCCCCGATGTCCGCGCTTTTTTCCGGCGCTATGAACGCGCCTCCGAAGACCCCGACAACCAGGCCCTGGCGAGCTTGTTCTGTGCCGTGTTCCTGAGCCTCGACGCCAGCACAGCGACCACCCTGTCCCCGCAGGCACTGCTGGCGGTTCTTCCGCGCCGCAAGCAGCTCTTCGAGGCCATCGGCAGCGACGGCCTGGAACTGGCGGCCATCAGCGAGCTGCCGCTGGACGACCTGCACACACTCGTGCGGACGTCATGGAATGTGCGGATGCGCAACAAGCCGCAACGTGGCCCCCTCTGTTTGCGCTCGACCTTCATCCTCCGCAAGAACGACCAGGCGTGGCGCATCGTGCTGTACCTCAACCATCAAGACATGAACAAACTCTTCAACGAGCTCGCTCTCGCCTAGGTACTCAGCCGAAAGGGGAACCAGCCATGCCTGCCCACGGCCAACTGGTGAAAGCACGCGCGCCAGGACTTGGTGCGCGGGTGGGCGCCGTCATGATCGTTGCTGCGATCCCCGGACGTTCCCGTCGCCGCGGCTACTGGGACGGTTCTGCGAACTCGGGTGACCCGGGGTAGGGCTGGCTTTCTGATCAGGCCAGACCTCAAGATTCCTTGATCGTCACCCCAGCATGGCCCGGAGCGCAAGCGGGGCGAGGCCTGTCACTCGCCGTCTCGCCACTGGCCGCCGCGCGAGCTGGCGTACCGCCGCTGTGTGCGGACTGAGTCGGCATAGTTGTCGTACATGCTCTCGGCGGTGTGCTCGGTCTTACGGGTCAGCATTCGCCTTCTGAAGCCGACGAGCACCAGGAAGCCGTAGATGCCGAGGAGCAGCACCGCCGGGACGACGATGAAGTTCATCCACCACATGGTGAATCGCCTTCTTAACCTGGACCGTTTTCCTTTCCTGAGAAGCCTGCCCTTGACAGTCGGCACTAAACGGCAGGTCAGGACCGCGTGCTCCCGAGCGGCGTGGCGGCTGGGAGCCGAAGTGCAGCCCGTTGCCGCGTAGCGCGCCGGTTCAGGACCGGATGCACATTGTCCGACGACAACGCAGCACTAGGATACTGATCCCCGACGGCTTGCTGCTGAAGACAGAAGAGCCGACGGCCCAGGCCGTGCCGGAGCCAGCGGCGGACACCGCAGTCAGCACGATCACCGCTAGCAGGTTCTGCGCGGTCCGGCTGCGAATGCCGCCGGCGTCAGGAGCTCGTGAGGATGACGAGTTGCCGGGTCGCCCGGGTCATCGCGACGTAGCGGTCGACTGCTCCTTCGATACCCCTGCCGAACGCCTCTGGGTCGATGAGGACGACCAGGTCGAACTCGAGCCCCTTTGACAGCTCCGGGGTCAGCGACCGGACCCGCGGCGTCGCCCGGAACGTGGGATCGCCGATGACGCAGGCGATCCCGTCGGAATGCGCGGCGAGCCAGGTGCCGAGGATCGAGCCCAGATCCGAAGCAGATCCGTGCCTGACGGGGACGCCGCTGCTGCGGATGGAAGCCGGCACGTTGGCGTCCGGGAGGGCGGCCCGGATGACCGGCTCGGCTTCCGCCATGACCTCTTCCGGTGTCCGGTAGTTGATGCCCAGACAAGCCAGGCTGATCCGGTCGAGCCCGACCCGCTCGAGCCGTTCCCGCCACGACTCGGTGAATCCGTGCCTGGCCTGGGCTCGGTCTCCGACGATGGTGAAGCTCCGGGACGGGCAGCGGGCCAGCAGCATCTGCCACTGCGCGTCGGTCAGTTCCTGAGCCTCGTCCACGACGATGTGCGCGAACGGTCCGGCCAGCCGGTCCGGATCGGTACCGGGCAGCGCGCCCTCATTGACCAGGGCGTCCTGGAAGTCCTCGCCGCCCAGCATCGTTACCAGGCCCACGCCGTATTCGTCGTCCGCTGCCTCGACCAGGTCGTTGACGACCCGGGCCATCTGCTCGCGTTCGGCGGCGACCGCGGCGTCATGCCGGCGCTTACGTCGTGACGCCTGCGGGTCGCCGAGCCGCTGCCGTGCCGCGTCCAGGAGCGGCAGGTCGGATACCGTCCAGGCCTGGGCGTCCTCGCGCTGCAGCTTCCGAACGTCATCGGGGCCGAGCCAGGGAGCGCACATCCGCAGGTAGGCGGGTACCGACCACAGGTCTGCGACGAGGTCGGCCGGTTCGATCAGCGGCCACGCGCGGTTGAGGGTGGTGCGCAGTTCCCTGTTCTGCAGCAGCGAGTTGCGGAGCAGGTCAGCCGGGGCATCGCCGTCATGCTTGTCTACCAGGATCGCGAGCAGCGCCTCCCAGATCGCCTCGCGCGCCTCGTTGTGTGCAGTGCCGGGTTCTGGTGCTTCGAACGCCTCGGCCCAGTCGTCGGGACTCAGCCAGATGTCGGACCAGTGGGTCTGGACCGTCATCCCCTCGGCGGGCGGGTTCTCGTAGAACCTGACGGCCGGCTCGATCGCCTTCACTAGATCTGCCGACGACTTCAGCCGGGCCACGTCCGGGTCGGCCTCGGGCGTTGCCGCGGCTCCCTCGGCGACGAGATCCCGCAGGGTGCAGGTCTGCACGCCCTCCTCGCCAAGGCTGGGCAGGACGTCGCCGATGTAGGCCAGGTAGGGCTGGTGCGGACCGACGAACAGCACGCCGCCCCGGCGGTGACCGAGGCGAGGGTCGGAGTACAGAAGGTAGGCGGAACGGTGCAGGGCGACCACGGTCTTGCCCGTACCCGGGCCGCCGTCGACGACGAGGGCGCCGCGGGATCCCGCGCGGATGATCGCGTCCTGGTCGGCGGCGATGGTGCCGAGCACGTCGCGCATCCGGGCCGACCGGCTGCTGCCCAGGCTGGCGATGAAGGCGGACTGGTCGTCGAGGGCGGCGTGCCCGTCCAGCCCGTCCGGGGTGAACACCTCGTCCCAGTAGTCGCTGATCCCGCCGCGGGTCCAGCGGTACCTGCGGCGGCTTGCCAGGCCCATCGGGTTGGCGTGCGTCGCTCCGAAGAACGGCTCAGCCGCGGGGGAGCGCCAGTCGAGCAGCAGCCGGCGGCCCGCGCTGTCGGTGAGGCCAAGCCGCCCGACGTACACGGGCTCGGGATTGTCCGCGCCGACGATGCGCCCGAGGCACAGGTCCAGGCCGAAGCGACGCAGGACGCGCAGGCGGGCGCTCAGCCGGTGGATCTCCATATCCCGGTCCATCGCCGCCTGGCCCATGCCGCCTGGCGCCCTGCGCTCGGCGTCAAGGCGGCCGGACAGGTCGGCGATCGACTGCTCGAGGCTCTGCGCGATAGCCGCGAAGTGCCGCTCGTCGCCGGCGATCAGCGTGGCGTCGGCCTTGGCGGACAGGCGGGCGGGAAGGTCAAACGCGCTAGTAGTCAGGAAATTCACCGCATCAGCTCCGATCTGAGCTCGCTGGCAGCCATGGGCGCGGCCAGGCGCCCGGGCCGACGAGCCGGGCGGCCAAGACGAGCACCACTCCGCCGGTGTCGGCCCCCATGGCGCCGTCGGTACAGGTCATCGGGGTTTGCAGGTTCCCCTGGGTCCTTGCTCGGCGATCCCGCGTGGTTCACGCGGATGCTGCCGGCCTTTCCCGGCTGACCGCCCCGGCCAGCAGCGTCGCGCGCACCCGCATCTGCGCGCCGAGGGCCCGCAACCCCGCCGCAAGTCCCGCCATCGGCTCGACGTCTCCGCGCGACCCCTTTGTCGGCAACAACACACGCACTTCGCGTCCCCATTTCCGAAGGTTCTGGCCCCGACCAGCGATTATGCGGCACGACCCGGGTCTTGCCGCAAGCCCCCCAGTGCGCTATATATTGAAAGTGGAGGGAAGTGCGTACCCTCCTTTTTTATGGCCCGCTGTGGACAGGCACCAACACGGTTCGGACACGTGTCGGTCGGCCGGTCGCCGTGGATTGCCTCAGGGGAACATAGGTTCGATAATCGGCTGATGGGCGAGGTCGAGGCGGTCCTGACGTTCGGGATATCCGGATGGCCGGTGTGGGTGCATCACGCCCGCCGCGACCAGCACTGGCGCGTCCTGGAAATCGTCGAGCCCCGGGCCGGCCGCGCCACGCCGGCCGGCACCGACAGGTACATCCTGTGGGTGGAGGGGCCGCTGGCCTACCTGCCAGATCGCGAGGGCAGGTCATACATCGCCGCGAGGCGGTACGGCAGCCTGTGGCTGATCGAGCCCGACGCCAGCGCGTACCCCCGGCGCGGGACCCCGCCAGGCGAATGACGCAGTAGCCCGGTGCACCGTATTGCGCGCCTGACTGCCGACACGGCTCAGGGCTGACTGGGATCGGTCAGGCCGAGCAGCGGCTCGTCGGAAGATCGGATGTCAGCCGTCGGCAGGCCACCCGGATAGAGCTGCCTGACTCGTTCGGCCACCGAGATCGCGATCTGGACATGTTGACGGCGAGTGGACTCGTAGAAGCTCTGCGCATCGAGACTGAGCTTGGGCCGGCCATGCAAGGGCCTATCGCTGACCGCAAGCAAGGTGGCAGTCGGCACCCGGTACCGGAACCCGTTCGCAGCGACTGTCGCCGACTCCATGTCGACAGCCACCGCACGCGAAAGCTGCAGCCGCTCGGTCACCGAGGTCAGCTGCAGCTCCCAGTCACGGTTCGCCGTCGTGAACACGATCCCCATCCTGCTCCGCAGCCCGCGAGCGGTGAGCTCGTCGAGTAGCAGCGTGTTCAGCGTGTGGTTGGAGACGACGGGAATGCTCAGCGGGAGGACGTCGTCGAGCACCCGGTCGTCGCGCATGTAAGAAGTCGCCAGGACCAGGTCCCCGATCTCCTGATGGTTCCGCAGCCCCCCGCAATGCCCGATCATCAGCACCAGGTCAGGGCGCAGCACGGCGAGATGGTCCGTGAGCGTCTTGGCGTTCGACGGGCCGACGCCGATGTTGACCATCGACAGGCCCGCCCGGCCTGGCAGCGGATAGTGCCAGGCCGGCATCTGGCGGCCGTCACCTTCAGGGCCGGTGCAGTCCGGCAGAGCGGACCTGAATTCCTCAACATGCCAGGAGTAGTTAGTCAGCAGTACGTAGCGCTGGAACATTTCGGCGGGCGTCCCGGTGTAATGCTTCAGGCGGTCGATCGACAGCGCCATCCGCTCCGGGCCGAAAAGGAACAGCTTCTTGCGGCGCAGATCCCAGCGGGTCTCGTCAACGGCGCGGCCGATACGGGGGTCGTTCAGGTCCAGCGCCGTCCGGCCAGGGCTCACGGAGATCCGGGCGCCGGCCGCGGCCAGCCGGGTGAGCTCTCGCTCTAGGTACCAGCCGATGGCCCGCGGCGAGGCGAACTCGCCTTGGAGCACGGGGTTGTGGGTAGACCACGGCCGCTGGACAGTCAGCCGAGGGTAGCGGCCGGCCCGGTCGGCGTCGTCCATCGCCTTGAAAAGCTGCTCGATCTCCACCTGATACTGGCTCTCAGGGATGACCGAGAAATCGGCCGAGACTGTCACCGGGCCATCATGCCAGTCGCTACCTGCCAGAGCTCGCGGCCCCGGTCAAGTCCCCTGTGCGTCCCCCGCCCCGGCAAGTCCTGCGCGATCTGCCGGAAATGGCCGCGCAACGATCGCCCGCGCCGGATGATATCCGCGCAACGACCGCCCGCGCTTGCGACGAACGGCCTCGTGATCCGGTGAGCCTGCGGAGCGGGCCGGCACGTCAACCCGCGGCGCTCCCGGGGCGTCATGTCTCTGATAATCAGGACCCCGCCAAGCCCAAGCTTCCTCCGCTCCGGAGGAGAACCAAAAGGGAGAAGGAAACCGCATGGAGTTCAGAATCCGCGCTGCGCTCGCGCGCCGTCGTAGTCGCCTCGGTCGCGACCGCAGCCCTGGCCGGTACAGGTATCGCCCTCGCGTCATCGTCCGGCCCTTCGTCGCACGCCGCGGCCACGCCGGTCACGTACTTCGGCTGCGTGGAAGGCACCAGCCAGACGCTGGAGAAAGTCCGCTCGGTCCCGTTCGCCAGCTGCCCCAAGGGGGCCGTGAAAATCTTCTGGGACCAGAAGGGGCCGAAGGGCGCGACCGGGCCGCAGGGACCCGCCGGGCCGCAGGGACCGGCCGGTCCGACTGACCTGACCGTCACCGCGACCACGAATGTATCTAACCGGGACGAGCCCGGCGGCAACGGGAACTGGGCCACCGACACGTTCGTCCGCACCCTCACCGTCACCCGGCACGAGGCCACGGCCGTAGCCAACTGCGGCGGCGGCGTCGCCGAGTGCTGGTATTACACCGGGACCATCAGCGACAGCGGGACATTCCTCACCGACGCGGGCGCCTTCACGCCCAACCAAGGCGGCTCGGACGCCGGCGACAAGATCAGCGGCACGGTCGCCGGGAACTTCACCGGCGGCTCCGCGATCGAGTTCTACGCCTCCAGCAACGCGCCGAACGCCAGTCTCGTGCCGTCTGCGGTCTCCGGCGACAACCCGTCTACCGGGGACTGGTACCAGCAGGCGTTCCCGTCCGGGACGGTGTTCAGCGGAGCGGCCAATTTGATCAACTTCTCGTGGACGTATAACGCGCCGGGGACGTGCGAGCAATGGGTCGATGCCTATAACAATGGCGGCGGCCAGGGCAGCGGCGCAGGAAATATTGCTGGCATTAACCAGTGCGGCGGATGACCTGACGGGCACGGCGGGAAAGCGCGGCCTGCCTCGCGATGCGCGAGGCAGGCCGCGCCGCGTGCCTGGATCAGTGCAGCAGGTTGAGCGTGTTGGTCGCGTCGTCCACGTAGTAGACGCCGGTCCCGCCTGGAGCCACGGCCAGGCCGAACAGGGCGCCCGCACCCGGCGGGCTGCCGGAGGAGTCGAGCTGACGCTTGGCCACCTGGAGGCCGGAAGGCGTGGTCTCGACGATGTTCCCGTCGCCGGAGTTGACCGTGAGGATGTTGTTGTTCGGCGCTATGACCAGGCCGAGCGGGCCATTGAGCGCGCCGCCCTGGCTCACGGTCACGCCGCGCCCGGCACTGTTCGGCCGGAACATGGCGTCGGGGATCGCGGCGATCCGGTTGGCCAGGGTGTCGGCCACGTACAGCGTGCCGTTCCGGCCGACCCCGAGCCCGGTGGGGCCGATGACCAGGGCGGCCGGGTCGGTCCGCTGGGCGAAGTTCGAGCCGATCCTGGTGGCGCCGACGATCTGCGGCGGGTTACGGCCGGAGCTGGCGAGCACCAGCCGGATCACGGTGCCCCGGTGCACGACCTGGCCGGCGCCGGCCGCGGTGCCGTTGAGCACGTTGGCGACGAACAACTCGGCGAACGGCCCGGACTGGACCACTGCCATGTCCCAGGGCCCGTTGATGCCGTTCTTGGCGAATGTCTCCACGACGTTGCCCTGGCTGTTCAGCACCAGCAGGCAGCCGGTGCCGGTGAAGACCGTCCCGCCGTGCGAGGTGGGCAGGCTGCCCACGACCACCCAGCCGCCGTTCAGTACTTCCAGCGCGGTGGTCAGCCCGATACCGCCCGGGCACGGCGAAGGCAGCCGGGCCGGGTTGATGCGAGCGAACTGGCTGACCGTGCCGTCAGGGGCGACCTGGACGATTGTGGTCCCGGTGCCCTGCACGTTCATCTTGTTGTTGAAGTTGCTGATCAGGACGTCACCCTGGACCAGCTTGCCCTGGCTGTGCTGGACAACCGCCGTGCCGTACGGGTTGACGTCGCCGTTGGTCGGCACCGTGGACGCGATCGTGCTGGTCATGTGGAACTGCCCGATGAACGATCCGGGCGTGCTCGCCGACGCGGGCGCGACGGCCAGTCCCGCGGCCAGCACGGCGGCCGCGGCGGTGGCCACCGCGGCCAGGCTGGTTCGTCTTGTTCCTCGCATCTCCCTGCTCCCTCCTGACGGGCGGCGTTTCCGCAGCGCAGCACAACGAAGCGGGCCACGGCGCCGCTTCCCTTAGCACGGAAGGAATAGCTGCCAGGTTCAGGCGGCGGGTATTTTCAGCCGGCGGTCGTCCGGCATGTGCGCGCGGTCCCGGCCTGGTGCCGTTCGGAAGAATCGGGTTGCGCGGTTTTCCGTCCCGGGAAATGGGACTAGGGAAGATCACGCGACCGGTCGGCGGATGTGCCCGGCCCAGCGCCGGCCACGGTCAGCGTGCGCGGCGAGGCTGGCCCGGGAAAGTGTGGCCGCCCGGCGCGCCGGCCGTCCCGGAACGCGGACCGGCCCGGGATGTGCGAGGCTGCTCGGGTGCTGGTCCTGGCGGTCGTGAGCGCGCTGGCGGCGGCGGCGTGGCTGTACCTGCTGACCGGGCACGGCGGCTACTGGCTGACCGGCCAGCGGCTGCCCGCGGTGAGCGCGGCCCCGGCGGCATGGCCCGCGGTCGGCGCGGTGGTGCCCGCCCGCGACGAGGCCGCGATGCTCCCGGTCACGCTGCCGGCCTTGCTGAACCAGGACTATCCCGGTCCGTTCGAGGTGATCGTCGTCGATGACGGCAGCTCGGACGGCACGGCCGAGATCGCCGAACGCCTCGGCCACGGCACACCCGGCAGGCTGCGGGTCATCGCGGGCAGCCCGCCTCCGGCGGCATGGGCCGGCAAGGTCTGGGCGATGGCGCAGGGCGCGGCGGCGGCCGGCGACGTGCGCTACCTGCTGTTCACCGACGCCGACATCGCGTGCCGGCCTGGCACGCTGACCGCGCTCGTCACCGCCGCCGAAGGCGACGACCGGGACCTGGTCTCCCAGATGGCGCTGCTGCGCGCGGCATCGTTCTGGGAGCGTGCGGTCGTTCCCGCCTTCGTCTACTTCTTCGCCCAGCTCTACCCGTTCCGGCGGGTGAATCGCCCGCGCGGGCGCACGGCGGCCGCGGCCGGCGGCTGCATGCTGGTCCGGCGCGCCGCGCTGGACGCCTCGGGCGGCCTCGCGGCCATCGCCGGCGCGCGGATCGATGACGTGGCACTCGGCCGCCAGATCAAGCGCGGCGCGCCGGGCGGACGCTGCTGGCTCGGGCTGGCCACCGGGGTCAGCAGCGTCCGGCCCTATCCCGGGCTGGCCGCCCTGTGGCAGATGATCGCCCGCAGCGCTTATCTTCAGCTGCGCCACTCGCCGGTCCTGCTGGCCGGGACGATCGCCGGCCTGCTGTGGCTCTACGCGCTGCCGCCGGCCGCCGCGCTGGCCGGAATCGTCGGCCTGGCCCTCGGCGGCGGCGCGGCCGCGGCCGCGTGCGCCGGGGCCGGCCTGGCCGGCTGGGCGCTGATGACGGTCAGCTTCGTGCCGATGCTGCGGCTCTACCGGCTGTCGGTCCTGCGGGCGCCCGGCCTGCCGCTGATCGCCGTCCTGTACGCGGCGATGACCCTCGACTCGGCCCGCCGTCACTACGCAGGCCGGGGCGGAGAGTGGAAAGGCCGGGTCAGCCCGGCCGGCCCGCGGCCACCGCTGCCTCGACGATCCGGCCTACGCCGATGAGCAGTTCCTCGCCGCCGCTTGGGCCGACGAGCTGGATCGAGGCGGGCAATCTTCCCTGAACGGGCAGCGGGAACGCGAGCGCCGGCAGGCCGGCCACGTTGATCGGCGCCGTGAGCGTGGTCAGGCCGGCGCCGCGGCCGCCGAGCGGCGGCGGCGCGGTGGCCAGCGTGGGCAGCGCGAGCACGGGAAACCGGCGCAGCCAGCCGGCTAGCTGCTCGCGCACCGATTCCTGCCGGGCGCGGGCCGCGGCCAGCTCGGCGTCGCCCAGCCCGGCCCCGGCTTCCATGCCGCGCTGGTTCCCCCTGGTGAGCCTGCCCACGTCGGCGAGCAGGTGGGCGTTCGACAGGTATCCCTCGCGGTCGATCAGGATCCCGGCGACGTCAAGAGCCGACCCGAAATCCACGTCCGGCACGGATTCGGTGCCGAACCCCGCGGCGGCCAGGGCCGCATCGACGGCCGCGTCTATCTCGGGCCTGATCTCCAGGGCGGGACGCAGCGGACGCAGCCTGCCGATGGTCATGGGGCCGTCATAGGCCGGGGCCGTGAAGCCGGGTTCGAGCAGGCGCATGCCGAGTTCCACCGCGGCGACGTCCCGGCCCAGCGGGCCCACCGTGTCCAGGGAGGGGGCGAGCGGGTACACCCCCTCGGCCGGGATCCGCCCCCAGGTGGTCTTCAGGCCGGCGATCCCGCAGCAGGCGGCAGGGATCCGCACCGAGCCCCCGGTGTCGGTCCCGTAGCCGACGTCCGCCTCCCCGGTCGCCACGGCGACCGCCGAGCCGCTGGACGATCCGCCCGGCACCAGCGTGGCGTCTATCGGGTTGACCGGGGTGCCCGACCAGGCGTTCATGCCGTCGGCGGACCAGCACAGCTCGCTGAGGTTGGCCTTGCCGACGATCCTGGCGCCGGACCGGCGGGCCGTCGCCACGACGGGCGCGTCGGCCGCTGCGGGCTGGGCGCGTTCCGCGATCACCGGGCAGCCGACGGTCGTCGGCAGGCCCGCCATGTCGATGCAGTCCTTGACCGCGAGCCGGGGGCCGTCGCCGGGCGCGTCAAGCCGCATCAGCCACGTCGTCATCGCTCCATCCTTGCCGGGTCCGGCCGGGCTGGCGAGCCGATTTAACGCGCACTACGCGGCAGGGGCCGCGATGATCGTGCCGGTGCGGTCGGCATCGTCGGCTGACCGGGTGAGGCGGGTGTGCTCAGTCGTCGGCCTGGTCGTCCGCCTTGTACGGGAAGATCAGCATGGATATCTCGAGGTAGAGCTGCTCCGGGTAGGGCAGGTAGTCGATGTTGCCCAGCGCCTGGAACGTACCTGCCGATTCCAGGGTCAGCTTGCCGTAGCCGAGCACGCGGCCCCGCAGGTTCCGTTCGAGGATCACATCGGTCACCTTGACCAGGGGCAGCATGTTGACCCGGCGAGTGATCAAGCCGCTGGTCTGCAGACAGCGCTGGTTCGTGAGGACGAAGTAGCTCACCCACCACTGGACGGCCTGGTAGGAGAAGTAGCCCAGGGCCAGCAGCCAGAGCAGCCAGATGATCAGGAGCGCCCATCCGTTGTGCACGCCGATGAAGCCGGTCAGCACCCCGGCGAGGACCAGCCCGAGGACCAGGAAGGCGACGGGGCGCAGCAGTATGGCCACGTGCTTGCGCACCGTGATGACCCGCTTCTCATTCGGCAGCAGGTACTTGGTGATCGTGACCGGCGCTGGATTGCCGGCAGTTACCAGGGGCATGCATGCTACAAGGACAGCGAGTTCACGAAGGTAGCCAGCGAGCTGCCGGCGTGCCTGAGTCCATTGAAAGCACCGGTAATCAGGTGACCTGCGCTGGCCGGCTCCGTGACCAGGTAGAACACCACGAAGATGACCGCTCCCCAGGTGAGGATCTTCTTCAACACCCTAAGCCTCCCAGGACATTCGTGCGAGCACGGCGACCGGCCAGCTTAGCTTAGCTCACAGTCATTTACCGGCCCTGCGTTGCTGATGGCGAGTTTGCGGCCAGCGACCACCGTCCGTAAGGAGGCGCCGAGCGGCGAGGTTGCCGTTCCTGCCTCCTGTCGCTCCTCCTGTCGCAGCGGTCCCGGTCTGGGCGGCGGGACCTCCTGTGCGGTCTTCGTACCCGTAGTGCCGCTGCTCCTAACTGTAACTTCGCGCCGTTCCTGCGCACCTGCGCTAGCGATCACGGGACGGGCGCGCCGCCGATCTGACACGATTCCGTGGTGACTGCCAACCGGCCGCGTCTCGGCGGGGATGATGATGACGGATCCAGGCGCGACTGACTTCGCCGTCATCGTCTACCGGGAGGAGGACACGTGGGAGGCCGAAGTGCTCCCCGTGGCCCTGACCGAGGACCTCGACGGCTTGGTCCAGGCGCTCAAACAGCAGCCGAGCGTCGGCGGGACGATCGGCCTGGTCGCGGTCGGCGACGATTTCTTCGTGGCGCTGCGCGTACTCGGCACCCAGGTTTCGATCTTCCTTTCCGACGTTACCGCGGCCGTGGACTGGACGCTGGCCCGCCAGGTACTCGACTATCTCGGTATCCCGTTGCCGGGGGACGAGGAGCTTGACCAGGTACTCCCGGTCGGCGACCTGTCGATCTTCACCGATCTCGGGGTGGACGAGATGGAACTGGGCGCGCTGTCCGGCGATCTCGACCTGTTCCCCGACGAGGTGCTCGCCAGCCTGGCTGGCCGCCTGGGCTTCGGCCAGGCGGTGGAGCGGGCGCTCGAGTCAGCGCTCGGCCCGTAGGGTCCCGGTCGGCATGCCTGACCGGGAAGGTACCGGTTACGCCGCGGCCTTCGAGCCCGCGATGCGGCTGGCGCTGGCCGAGGCGGCCGCGGCTGCGGCTGAGGCGGCCGGGGCTGAGGCGGCCGGGGCCGGCGCTGCTGACGTGCCGGTGGGCGCCGTGGTGCTGGATGGCTCGGGCGCGGCCGTCGCCCGGGCGCGCAACCGCCGCGAGGCAGCAGGCGATCCGACCGCGCACGCGGAGATTGAGGCGATCCGGCAGGCGGCCCGGGCGATTGGCAGCCGCCGACTCGACGGCTGCACCATCGTCGTGACGCTGGAACCGTGCACCATGTGTGCGGGCGCCGTGGTACTGGCCCGGCTCGACCGCCTGGTTTACGGCGCGGCGGACCCGAAGGCGGGGGCGGCCGGCTCGCTCTGGGACGTGCTTCGCGACCGGCGGCTGGGTCACACGCCCGAAGTCATCGGGGGTGTACTCGGCGCGGAATGCGGCGCCCTGCTGCGCGGCTTCTTCGCCGGCCGCCGGGCATCGGGGCACTGACTCACGCGCGTCATCCGCCCGGTGCGGGTATGCTCACCGGCGGTGGAGTCGCCTAGTGGCCGAGGGCGCACGCCTCGAAAGCGTGTGAAGGCGCAAGTCTTCCGTGGGTTCAAATCCCACCTCCACCGCTGTTGACTTGCAAGAACACCGATTCTGGCAGCCGACAGGCGGGCGCCCACTGATCCACTGGGCCCATTTAATGGGCTCAGTTGCGAGCCGCAAGCGGTCTCTCGTCGGGCTCAGCCGCAGATGTCGTGCCTGGTCACGGCCATCGCGGACGGCCCTGAACAAAAGTACGGACGCCGCCGGGGCGTGCGCCCTGCCGTTCGGGGCTGGCCGGGACTGTCCGCGACCGGCCGGATCCCCGTCAACTTACAAGCCACATCACACTGAGTGATCGAGAAGTTCTGGAGAACGCGCGCGTACCCGCCTAAGGCGTTGTCACGTGTCAACCGGCTGGCGTTGGAAGCGCGCCCCAAATTGGTTTTCTGCGCGCCGGGCAGCACGCGCTGCGCCGCACGTGCGCCGGGAGACTTAGTGGTCTTGCCCGTTAGTTCGTCTGGGGTGGAGGTCAGGCTGCCAGGGGGTGGGGCTGTGTTGTGTCGTGGGCGTCGATGCGGTGCAGGAGATCGTCCAGGTCGGTGCGGGTGAATTTCCAGTTGCACGGTCTGGCGATGGCGTTGTAGCGGATCTCGAACGCGGCGAGGCGGTCGCGGATCTGGCCCAGCCCGGTGAAGTCGTTCGGGCTGATGACCTTGCGCTGGACGACGGAGAAGTAGATTTCTGCGGCGCCTTGTCGAGGCGCTTGACCCCGATCCTGCCTTCGTCGCCAACCCCTGGTGGGACCTGCTCGCGTACAACCAGGCCTACTCCGCCCTGCACGGCGGCCTTGACGGCCGCCCGGCCGCCGAGCGCAACGTGCTGTGGCTGTTTTTCGCCACCGACCCGGCCCGCTACCTGCTCGTCAACTGGCCCGACGAGGCCCGCCAGCTCGTCGGCCAGCTCCGCGCGCACCTGGCCCAGTACCCCGGCGATCCCCGCGGCCCCGAGCTCGTCGCCATCCTCAGCGCAGCCAGCCCCAAGTTCGCCGAACTGTGGCAGGAACACGGAACCGCGCGGTTCCGCAGATACCGCAAGGGATACCAGCACCCGGCCGCGGGACTGCTCACCCTCGACTACATCAAGCTCGCCGCCAGCGACGACCAGCAGCACCTCATCGTGATGCTGCCAGCCGACCAAGCCACCGCAGACAAGCTCACCCAGCTGCATTGAGCGCGCTTGTGCCTCACGCATTCGCGGCCACGCACCGAACCGCTCCACACGGGCACAAAGCCCTCCGTCCCCGGCGGTCGATGCCCGGCGGAAATCCCCCTAACCAGAATCGGTTAATCCGCGCGCGGCTACCAGCACCCCCCAAGCCCGCTGAGCGGAGCCCGTATTCATCGATCGGCGCGATCAATGAGGGGCCGCAGTGTGCCGCGCTCACTATCTGCGATGAGCAAGGACCTGGCCTCGTGGCCGCCGATGAGATCCTGGCGGGTGCCCACGAGGGCCCTGCCGGGCCAGGTTCAGCGTGCACGGATTCACTCGGGCAGTCATTGGGCACCGCCGGCAAGTGCGTGGGCCGGTCGGCGGCCGCCCCGCGGCGCCAGGCTCTGGGCTCAGTTTCGGCCTCATTCACTCCCGTCCGCGGACGTTCACCGGCGATCGCGGGCATCCTGTCCGCGCTGGTCACGAACGCCGGCGGACCGCCAAGCCGGGCTGCACCTGGTGGCGGTGGCTTCCGCTGGCGACGATCAGCAGGTGCTCGTCAACCCAGCAGACTTCGGGGCTGGGCAGGCGGGCCAGGAAGGTCGCGATGGAGGCGCGCAACTCTTCTGGGGTGTAGAGGGAGAATGTCGAGTAGTGGCGTCCCTCGGCCTGGGCCCGCAGCCGCCCGGCTGTGCTTGACCGCGGATGCTGGAAGGTCTGTGTGGTGACCACTGTGAGCCCGTCGGTTCGCCTGACGGCGTCCCGGATCGCGGCCAGGCTGTACAGGCGCTGCTCGTGCTGGGTGAAACCCGGGAAGTAGCGGCCCCAGATCGTCCGCGCGTTCTGCTGCGGGGTGCGGGTGTAGATGAACAGCTGGCCACCGGGCGCCAGCACCCGGGCGGCGGCGGTCAGGAAGCGGCCTAGGTCGAAGTGGTGAACGCAGTTGAACGCGGTGATCAGGTCGAGGCTGGCGGTCCGCAATGGCAGCTCTTCGGCGGCTGCTAGCAGCGGCACCACCCCAACGGTGTGGCCGTGATTGCCGGCCTTGAGCTGTGCCAGCATGGCCGCCGAGACGTCGCTCGCGATCAGCCGCGAGCGGTCGGGCAGCAGGGTGCGCAGCAGCCGCGTGTACCGCCCGGTCCCGCAGCCGGTATCCAGGCCGGTGACGGGGCGGTCAGCCAGGAGCTGGCGGATCCTGTGCACCGGCGCCTCATCGGTGGTGCGCAGTGATTCGTAGACGGCGGCTACCCGCTCGAAATGCTCGTCCACGGTCACCTCCGGCACCTCCCCCCGCTGGGCCTGCCCGCGACCATCATGTGCTCGCCTTGCCCAGTTCACCCACTGTTCACGCTCCCACGACAGACCGGGAGCCCTCCTGGATGCCGTGGGCCGTGCCATCTGAGACACCTGGGCTATGCGTGCCTTGGCTTGACTATGGCTTTGAGCCTCTTGCAGGTCGGGGCCGCCCGGTGCATCGTGGGCAATTGCGTGGGTTCGTCGCGCGTGTTCCGGCGAAGCCCGCAGGGGGCTTTGCCAGCTATCCAAGGGGGTCTTCTCATGTTGAGGCTGAACAAGAGGCTTTTTGGCGCTGCAGGTGCCGTCGTGGCGGCGGCGTCATTGGCGGTCACGGGCATCACCGCCGCCAGCGCTCGCTCGTCGTCTGTGACGGGGACCGAGAACTTCCAGCTCATGACCACCTCGGCCACCGCCACCACCGTCCCGGTCATCGCCTACGGTGTGTTCACCGCGTCAGGCGTCGACCACACCGGCAGCAAGGTGGACACGCTGGTGTTCTCCAACGGTTCGTTCATGATCAACCACTCGAAGGTTCCCGTGAAGATCAAGTCCAACCCGAAGACCTGCCTGCTCCAAGGCAGCGGGACTGGCAAGGTCACGCTGCTCGGCGGCACCGGCGCGTACAAGGGGATCAGCGGCACGCCGACAGCCACCGTCAGCATCCTGGCCATTGCGGCTCGCTCGGGCGGCAAGTGCTCGCAGACGAAGCCGCCGGTCGCCTTCCAGCAGCTCATCAAGGCGTCCGGGAAAGTGACCCTGCCGTAACAGCAGGCCGGCTGGGACCGGGCCTGGCTCGGATGCGAGGCCCGGCCCCAGACACGGCAGGGTTCGAGGTCGAACCTTAGGTTGTGTTATGAGTCGAGCGAAGCCGACCCAGCCAGGCTGACGGTGTGGGCGGCCCGATGCGGGGGTCGCCTGCGGCTTGCCGCAGTATTGGTTCGTGGCATCGTCCGGTGAAGGACCGCCGCAAGGTGGAACCGGTGCCGTCCCGGCCGCGTTGCCTGCTCGGCGGGCTCGGCATGGTGCCGTCTGGGCGGCTGAAAGCCGGGCGGCGGAATCCGGGAACTCCCGGGGTGGCGGCGGGCAAGTACGGGTGTCGTAGCCGGCACCTGAAGGGTCCATGATGACCACACCGAACCGGGGGACCGTCGATAGCTCTCCGCCCGCCGCCGGCGACACCGGCGATGACGCGGAGGTGATCCGGCGGTCCCGGCATGAGCCCGAGCAATTCGCCGCGCTGTTCCGGCGGCACGCACGAGAGATCCAGCGCTACGGCGCTGGGTCGCCCGTACGGTTGCCTGCGAAGGCTGGTGCCGTCCGGAGGAGGCTGTAGTGGCATCGTGCGTCTGCGCTACCTGCGGCGTCGAGTCGGAGGATCCACCCGGGGTCTGCCCCATCTACGCCGATGAGCGGATCGGCGCGGGACGGGGTCGATGCCGGCCTCGTGCAGGATCCGCCAGATCGTTGCCGCGCCCATTTTCCGGCAAGTCCGGCTAGTTCCCCGGTGATCCGGCGGTATCCGCAGGTCGGATTCTCCGCGGCCAGGCGCAGGGCGATCCAGCCGAGAATCCGAAGAAGAATCAAGTAGAGCAGGCGTACGGCCACCGCTCGCATCTTGCCGGGGATCAGCCTCCGGTACTTGCGAAACCGCAGATCAGACCGTGTGACAGGATTACAGCACCCACGAGCCAGCAGGGCCCGGGCGTAGCTGGTCAGCGGCGTCCGGTTCCGCCCGCAAGACTAAAATACTGGAATTATATTGCTAGTTTTCTGATTCTAGCGTAGGCTGCTGAGCAGGACCCCGGGAACATCGCCGGTGACGGCTCCTGGTTCCCCGGGGCCGCCGGAAGGAGAGAACCATCCTCACCGTCCTGATCATCATCACCGTCATCGCATTCGGCGGCCTGTGGTTGCGGCGGCGGCACCTCTGACCGCCGCAGCCGGGGGCCTGCGCAGCGCCTCGCGCTGGGCTGCCCGGGCACCATCCGCGCAAGCGGTCCGCCGTCCCATCCCGCCCTGGAAAGGGAAACAACGCCATGCCCGCACCGACCTCATCCCTCCCAGACACCGTGCCCCCCCCGTTCAACGGCCCCGCCCGGTCCCCGCCCGGCGCGGCGGGACTGCACCGCCCCATCCTGCGCACCCCGATCACCCAGGTACTGCGCAACCGGATCAGCCGGCTGCGGCTGGCCATCGGCCGCCGCACGCCCGGCCACGCCTGGCCGGCAGCCAGCGGCGCCCGGCGGGAAGGACAGGCATCCTGACTACCGCCGAACGCCATACGGCGATCACCCCGCCACCGGCGAACTGGAGCTTCCTGACCAGCCGCGCCCGCGTGCTGCTGTGCATCGCGCACGACCCGGGGATGCGGCTGCGCGACATCGCCGCCAGGCTGGGCATCACCGAGCGCAGCGCCTACGGCATCATCACCGAACTGGCCCAGGCCGGCTACGTGGTCAAGCAGAAGGACGGCCGCCGCAACCGCTACCAGATCCAGACACACCTCCCGCTCCCCGAACCCACCAGCCGGGAGCGCACGGTCGGCGACATCCTGGCCCTTCTGGCCGGCGCCGACACGACGCCGTGACCGGCCGGAGAGCCGCACGGAAGCCGCCGCAGCCCCGGGCACACCCCGCCCCCGGAGAGCCGGACCGCCGGCCCGGCCAGCACCGCAACGTTGCCCGGCCGGCGGCCGCCGCCGCGCCACCGTCAGCCGGCCGAACGGCGAAGGGCAGGCCGTTACCGCCAGGCGCCGCCAGCCGCGGCAGCAGGCCCTCCCGGCCGGATATCCGCAGCTCCGTCCCTGACGGAGCAGACAGGAGCACCGATGTCATCGCCACCGCCGCCAGCGCACCTCAGTAACCATCAGCGGAACACGCTGCGCCAGATCATCCAGCATCCCGCCGGCCACAACATCGAGTGGCGTGCCGTGCTGTCACTGCTGGCAGCGGTCGGCTCAGCCGAGGAGCGGCACGACGGCAAGATGGCCGTAACCATCGGATCCCAGACCGAGTACTTCGACCCGCCCCGCCGCAAAGACATCGACACCCAGGCCGTAGTCAACCTGCGCCAGATGCTGACCAAGGCCGGCTACGCAGCCCGCGCCGCGGAGCCGCCCGCGCAATCAAGACCCTGAATCCGGGCGGCCAGGCGGCCGTCGTGCTCGTCCGGCGCGTCGCCGCGACAGCCACCCGGGTGCCACTGCCCCGGCGACCGGTCCGGCGACTGCCCGGGCCGGTCGGCAGCGATAAATATGCTGCTAGATTCTGGAAATGAGTTGCTAGTTTTCAGATGTAAGCGTAGTGTGCAAGACACGCACCGGGCCTCAGCCACCGACGGCGGCCATCTATCCGGGGCTACCGGAGGAGCGCATGCCCCGGCCCAGTCATTATCAGGGCCGTGCTCATGGCGCTCGCAGTGCCGCGCACCCGGCTGAGGCCGTCGGTGCCCCGCCCGGCCCCGGGCCAGATCCCCTGGCCCGGCGGCTGTGAGCCGCAGTGGCGCGACACAGACCTCCAGCGCCTCGGCGGGCCCAGCCGAGCCGCGGCAGCGGTCATGACAGGCAGGGGACGTATGTCGGGCAGAGTAATCGCCCGGCCCGAGGTGACACAGGACACCGGCCTGGCCGAGGCCAGGGAACAGTTCCTGACCGGTGAGCTGATCGGCCCTGGCCGGGTGCGTGACACGATCCTGGCGTCGTGGTGGCGCTCGCGGGAGTGGAACGTCGCCGCCGACCGCATCGACCTGTCCTACGTTCGCGATCCCGACCTGGACACCCCGCTGACCCGCAGCGCCTTACCGGTGCTGCGGGACCTGCGGGACAATCTCGAGGGCCAGCCGGTCAGCGTCATGCTGACCGATGCACGCGGCGTACTGCTCTCCCGGCTGACAGCCGATCATGATCTCGAGCGGCACCTTGACCACGTTCAGCTGCTTCCCGGTTTCAGCTATGCTGAGCAGTTTGTTGGCACCAATGGCATCGGCACGGCGCTGGAGAGCGGCCAGGCGGCGCACGTGTTCGGTCACGAGCACTACGCCGAGCACTTGGAGGACCTCGCCTGCGCGGCGGCGCCGGTCCGCCACCCGGTCTCAGGCAAGATCATCGGCGTGGTGGATCTGACCTGCTGGCGCAAGAACGCAGACGCGCTGCTGATCGCGCTCACCCAGAGCACCGCCGGCCAGATCACCCAGGCGCTGCTCAACGACGCCAGCGCGGCGGAGGTTCAGCTGCTGCAGGAATACCTGCGGGCCTCCCGGCACACCGGCGGGATTGTCTTTGCGATCAATGACGAGATGGTGATGATGAACCACTCCGCCCGGGACGTGCTCGACCCGGGCGACCAGGCCGCGATGGTCGGGCATGCGGCCGAGGCGCTGGCCACCGGCCTGCTTGGCCCGGTGGATGTTGAGCTGCCCTCTGGTGCCCGGGCGCGGATGTCCAGCCGGCCCGTTCGGGGGAACGGCCAGCGGCGGCTGGCCGGCGGCGTCGCGCACGTGAAGCTGATCGAGCCGGCCGGGAAGCTGGCTCCCCCGGCAGGGCCGCAGCCGCGCATGTTCCTGTCTGGCCTGGCCGGCTCCGGCCCGCTCTGGCTGCGCGGGTGCGATCAGGTGGACGAGGCCTATTGCGGGGGCGAGTGGCTCGCGGTGGAAGGCGAGCCCGGAACCGGCAAGCTGGCGCTGCTGCAGGCCGTGCACCGGCGCCGCAACCCGGCCGGCGCCTTGCATGTGCTGGATGCCGCCGAAGCTGCTGACCACGGTTGGCTGGTGCAGGTGCTGAGCGAACTGCGTGAGGGCCAGGGGAGCCTGGTCATCCGGCACGCCGACCGCCTCAGCGCCATCCGGCAGCGCACACTGCGGATCGCGCTGGAGCAGGCGCTCGCTGCAGGGAGGCAGGAGAAACTCTGGGTTGCCGTGACGCTCAGCCAGGGCCCGGTCCGGGCCGGCCTGGCTAGCCTGCTGCAGTTGTTCCCGGACACCGTGCAGCTTCCGCCGCTGCGGCACCACATCGAGGACGTGCATCAGCTGGTGCCGTTTTTCCTGGCCAAACTGAACCATCACGGCCAGCTGGCCTGCTCGCCCGAGGCGATGCAGCTTCTGCTGCGGTCCAGCTGGCCGGGCAACACCGGGCAGCTCTGGCAGGTGCTCAAGCAGGTCGCGCACCGCAAGCGCAGCGGAGCCATCCATCCGGGTGACCTGCCGCCCCAGTGCTGGACGGTGAGCCGCCGCCTGCTCAGCCCGCTGGAGTCGATGGAGCGCGACGCCGTCGTGCAGGCACTGCTGGACTCCCACGGCAACAAGGCCAAGACAGCCGAATCGCTGGGAATGGCCCGGGCGACGATCTACCGCAAGATCCACCAGTACGGGATCGTCACCCCCGCCGGCTGACCAGCCGCCCGATACCACATTCCCTCAACCCCGCAGCAGCAACAGCGCCAGGCCCCGGCAGAAGATCCAGACGGCGGTGATCGCCCCGCGGCTGGCGGTGCGGTGCACGGGCGGGAAGCCGGCGCCCGGCCGCGCCGCCGCCGCTCGTGCGGCCGTGCAGAAGCGGCGCGTGGGGCGGGCGGCCAGCCCGCCGGTCCTACAATGGCCGCACGCAGCGCGGACACGGCCGGCAACAGGAGCGAGATGGCAGCCGGTTGAGGGTGACAGCCGCACCCGCCGCCGCCCCGGCTGGCCAGTCGAGCCGGGCTTACAATGGGTTCGCCTGGCGGCGAGGCTGGCTGTCGCCGGGCGCCCTGAGGGTGGGTCGCTGATGGCTGAGCCGTTTGCGGCGGCCCCGCGCGGGGCCGCCGTGTCCGGGCAGGATGTCCTGCTGGCCACCAAGCTGCACGTGCCCCGCCCGCAGCCGGGCTTCGTGCCCCGCCCGCGCCTGGTGGAAGCGCTCGGTGAAGGGCTGGCGCGGCGGCTGATCCTGGTGTGTGCCCCGGCCGGGTCTGGTAAGACGGCCCTGCTGGCCGACTGGGCCCCGTCTGGCAACCGGCCGGTGGCCTGGCTGTCGCTGGACGCAGCCGACAACGACCCGGTGCGGTTCTGGCGTCACGCGGTGGCCGCGCTGGACCGGGCGCGCCCGGGGATCGGGCGGAGAGTCGGCCTCCTGCTGGGGCCGCCGGCGCCGGCATCCTTCGAGGGGACGGCGCTGATCAACGACCTGGCCGCCCAGCCCGGCGAGGCGAGGTGCTGCTGGTCCTCGACGACTATCACCTGATCGACGCCCAGCCGGTGCACGCGTCGCTGGCGTTCCTGCTGGAGCACCTGCCGCCGGGCCTGCACCTGGTGCTGGCCAGCCGGGCCGACCCGGCACTGCCGCTGGCCCGGCTGCGGGCCGGCGGGCAGCTGGCCGAGCTGCGCACCGCCGACCTGCGCTTCAGCGCGGAGGAGGCAGCGGCCCTGCTCCGCGAATCGGCTGGTGCTGACCTGCCCGCCGCGGCGGTGGCGGCTTTGGCCGCCCGCACCGAGGGGTGGGTGGCCGGCCTGCAGCTGGCCGCCCTTTCATTGGCCGGGCAGGCGGATCCCGCCGGGTTCGTGGCGGCGTTCAGCGGCAGCCACCGCTATGTCCTGGACTACCTGGCCGAGGAGGTGCTGGACCGCCAGCAAGAGGAGCTGCGCACCTTCCTGCTGGAAACCTCGCTGCTGGAACGCCTGTCCGGCGGGCTATGTGATGCGGTCACCGGCCGCACTGATAGCCAGGCGATGCTGGAGCGGGTGGAACAGGGCGGCCTGTTCCTGGTGCCGCTGGATGAGGTGCGCGGCTGGTGGCGCTATCACCACCTGTTCGCCGACCTGCTCCGCGCCCGCCTACAGCAGCAACGGCCTGGCCGGGTTGCGGACCTTCACCGGGCTGCGGCCGCCTGGTGTGAGGAGCATGGCCTCGCCGACGACGCGGTGCGCTACGCCCTGGCCGCGGGGGACGCCGCCTGGTCTATGCGACTGGTCGAGCGGCACGCCGACGCGTTTCTCCTGCGCAGCGAAGGCGCGACCCTGCAGCGGTGGCTTGCGGCGCTGCCCGCCGGACTGGCCGGCTCGCGGCCGCGGCTGCTGCTGGCCCAGGCGCGCCTGGCTCTCCTCAGCCACCGCGTGGAGGCGGCCGAGGTCGCGCTGGATGCCGCCGAGCGCGCGCTGGCAAGCGCTCCGGGCGTGGCCGATGAGCCGTTCGAGCCTTCTGTCGGCCGGGCCGCGAGCCACCTGGCCAACGTGCCGGCGGCGATCGCGCTCGGGCGCACCCTCCTCGCCGTGCTCCATGGCGACGCCGAACGCGCGATCACCTTCGGCCGCCGGACTCTTGCCGAGATCGGCGCGGGCGAGTGGGTGCTGGCATCTCACGCCAACGGGTACCTGGGCGTGGCCGAGTGGCTGCGCGGCCAGCTTGCAGAGGCCGAGCGCGCGCTGTCGTCGAGCATCGCCCAGGGGCGGGCGGCCGCCCAGCCCACCATGACTGCCTGGGGCTACAAGGACCTCGGCCAGGTCCAGCGGGCCCAGGGCCGCCTGGACGCCGCGGCCGGCACCTACCGGCAGGCGCTCAAGGACGCCGCATTGACCAGCCGGACTGCCCTGCCCGCCGCGGGCATCGCGTATGTGGGCCTGGCGGAGGTGGCCTATCAGCGGAACGAGCTAGACACGGCCCTCCGGCACGTCACCGAGGGAATCGGGGCGTGCCGCCAGATGAACTTCACCCAGCCGCTGGCCGCTGGCCTGGCCACGCTGGCGTGGATCCGGCAGGCCCAGGGCGACGCGGCCGGCGCCCGGGAGGCGATGGAAGAGGCCGGGCAGGCCGGGCCGGGCCCGGGCGTGGCCGGCCTGCTCAACCCGGTCCCGGCGCTGCGGGCCCGGCTGCAGCTGGCCCAGGGCCAGGTCGCCGCGGCCGCCCGCTGGGTACAGCAGCGCGGCCTCGGCCCAGACGACCAACCCGGCTATCCGCGGGAGCCGGAGTACCTGGTCTTGGCCCGGGTGCTGCTCGCCCAGGACCGCCCCGCCGCGGCGCTCGCGCTGCTGGAGCGGCTGCACTCGGCGGCCGCCAGCCAAGACCGGGCGGGCAGCGTCATCGAGATCCAGGCGCTGCAGGCGCTCGCGTTGGCGGCCGCCGGCGAGGAGAACGCCGCGGCGGACGCCCTGGCCGGGGCGCTCACGCTGGGCTGTCCGCAGGGTTATGTCCGGGTGTTCGCCGACGAGGGCCCGCCGATGGCCGCGCTGCTGGGCGCGCTGGTCGCCGCCCAGCGGGGAGAGCACGCCGCGGCCCGCGGTGTCCCGCTCGGCTGCCTGGCCCGGGTGCTGGGGGCGTTCGCCGAAAAGCCCGCCGCGCCGGGCGCCGGGCGCGGCGCGGCCGCGGTGGTGCCGGGCCTGGTGGAGCGGCTGACCGCCCGGGAGCTAGAGGTGCTGGCGCTGCTGGCCGCGGGCGCGCCGAACCCGCGCATCGCCGAGCAGCTGGTGGTCAGCCTCGACACGGTGAAAAAGCACGTCAGCCACCTGCTGGGCAAGCTTGGCGCGGCCAACCGCACCGAGGCCGTCACCCGCGCCCGCCAGCTCGGCCTGATCTCCTAGCCCGGTACCAGCAGCCCAATCCCCGGCGGCACCGTCGTGCCCCGGGACCTGCCCGGCCGCACTGTCGTGCCCCGGGGCCGGCCGCGGAAGATTCCACCCCCATAGGCACCTTCGGGTGACGCCCCACCGCGGCGTCGGCTCATACCGTCCCTTGAAGAGCCAGTCCCCGAACACGAGCACGGCTACTTGTTAACCGGCCCGGCCATGGCGACTGGCCGAGGAGATGACAGATGAAGCGCAGCCGTATCCAGAGACCGAAGGCCCGACACGAGCGCGACTGTGGTGAGGCCTTACCGCCCCACCCGCGGGACCCGGATCTCTTCCGGGCCAAGGCGCTTGCCCGCGCCGGTGATCGCGTCGGAAGAAGAACAGCCAGGCAGTCACATTCGCGCCGGCCTGCCGGGACGGCGGGCTGACAGTGCCCCCGTCAGGTGGGTCACCAGGTGAAGGACCCAGCGCACCCCCCCTCAGCGGCGCGGTAACCCCGCGGCAGCAGACCGCTGCCCCCCCACGCCTGACTGACACCGAAGGGATCACTGCCATGACCGGACCGGTCACCCGCCACCGCGACATCGAATCACTTAAGACTGCGGCCCGCTGGCCGGGCGCCGACCGGAACACCACGGTCATCCTCGCCGCCAGGCTCGCGGCTGCCCGCGCGGACGCCGAGGGGTACCGCTACTTCTCCGAGCTCGCCGACGCCCGGCTGGGCGAGGCGCTGCCGCTCACGCTCGCCGGGTTTTTCCAGGCCCGGCTGGGCGCGGATGTGGACGCCGCGGTGGCCAAGCTGGACCAGGCCGCGGCCGCCGACCTCGGCCCGCCGCAGTACTTCCGCGGGCTGGCCCTGGCCGGGCTGCCGCCAGACCGGCGGCGGGCCGAACAGGCCGTGGCCGACCTGGAGTTCGTCCTGGCCGTCGCCGACCAGTTCCCGCCCATGCTGCTGCGCGCCGCCCAGCACGGCCTCGCCGCTGCCCATGCCGTGCTGGGCCACGATGACCAGGCCGCCGAGGCCGAACGCAAGTCCGGGCTCGGCGGCGCCCCGGCAGACACCCAGCTGATGTTCGGCGGCTTCTGGGTAACCGCCGCCGGCGGGTTCCGCTTCACCTCGCCCCGGATCCTCCGCCCCGAACCCGGGATCCAGGTCGCCCAGGGCTATGACTTCGGCGACCTCGCGTTCATCACGACCAGCGACGGCGCCGTCGCGATCGACGCCGGCACCACCCCCGACCGGGCCAGGGCCGCGCTCGGCGGCCTCGACCCGGCCGCCGACGGCGCGATCAGCCACCTGATCCTCACCCACGCGCACTGGGACCACATCGGCGGCGCGGCCGCGCTGCGCGGGCCGCACACCCGGGTGATCGCCCAGGCGGGCTTCCCCGCCGGACTGGACCGCCAGCAGGGGGACCGGCCCCTGTTCCGCTACTTCACCGGAGCCGCCGGGAGCCTCCCCCCGGCCGTCGTCCCCGACCAGCTGATCAGCCAGCCGACGCCCCTGACCGCAGGGGGCACCGAGCTGGTCTTGTACCCGGCGCCGGGCGGGGAAACCAGCGACGCGCTGATGGTCCACCTGCCGGCCAGCGGCGTGCTGTTCACCGGCGACGTGCTGATGCCCTACCTGGGGCAGCCATTCGCCGCCGAAGGCTCCCCCGAGGGACTCCTGCAGGCCCTCGCCTTCATCGCCAGCCTGCGGCCCCGGCTGCTCATCCACGGCCACACCACGCTCACCGACCAGTTCACCGCCGAGGCGATCCCCGGCCTGCAGGCGGCACTGACCCAGCTGCACGGCGACGTGCTGGACGGCATCCGCGGCGGCCGCACCCTGCCCGACATCCTGGCGCAGGCCAGCCTCCCGGCGGTACTCCGCGATCACCCCGCGGCGGTCGTGCCCTACCTGGTGACCCGCGACCACTTCACCGAGCGGCTCTACCACCAGCGCACCGGATACTGGCAGCCCGACCTGCGCGGACTCGAGCCGGCGACCGCGGCCGAGCACGCCGCCGCGCTCGACCTGCTGGCCGCAGGCAGGGAAGAGCCGTTCGCCGCCGCCGCCACCACCCTCATCGACCAAGGCGATCACGCCCTCGCCCTGCAGATCATCCAGCCGGGCCTGCTACGCCACCCCGCCAGCATCACCCTGGCCGGGCTGCGCGCCACCGCGCTGCACCGCCTCATGGAGGCCTACCAGCAGTTCGACCCATTCAAGTTCCTCCTCTACGCCGAGCTCGCCAGCGCCGAGATCGGCCCGGTCCAGTAGCCGCCCGCCGCACGCCGACGCCGGACCGCCGGCGCCGCTCACATCTAAGAAACCGGCCAGGCCCTTCGACTCAGCAAGGAGCCACCGCCAAGGAGACGCCATGACAAGGCCCGTTGCGCCCCACTCTTCAGCCGCACCCAGCCCCGTCAGCCAGCCACCCCCCGCGGCCCCGCGGGGCCTGACTGGACGCTTCGCCTCGGCCAGCGCCCGGCGGCCACGCCGGGCGCTGCTCGCCTGGGGGCTGCTCGTCCTGCTGTCCCTGGGCCTGGCCGCTACCTCACTGCACGGCCTGACCAGCACCGCGCACGTGGTCGGGACGACCCCGTCCAGCCGGGCCGAGGCCCTCTACAACCGGGCCACCGGCGGTAGCGCCGGCCGGCAGCCGACCGACGTCATCGTGGTCAGCTCCAAGACCGCCACGGCCAGCGGCGCAGCCTTCCGGTCCGTCGTCGGCGACCTGGCCGCCCGGCTGCGCTCCGATCCTGGCATCAGCGGTGTCCGGGCCGATCTCGCCCCCGGCAGCCCGCTCGTCTCAGCCGGGGGGCACGCTGCCCTGATCGGGCTGCGCGCGGCGAGCGATGCAGACATCAAACCCGTCGTGAGCACCTTGCGAGCCACCAACGGCGCAGGCGGGTTCGCCGTCGCGGTCACGGGGGATCACACGGTCGGCAACGACTTCACCACACTGTCCTCCAGCGACCTGCGCCACGGCGAGATCGACTTCGGGCTGCCGATCTCCATCGTCATCCTGATGCTCGTATTCGGGGCTGTGGTCGCCGGACTCATGCCGATGCTCATGGCCCTGGCGTCGATCATTGTCGGCCTCGGGATCGCCACGATCGTTGCGCAGGAGTTCAGCCTGTCGGTCTTCATCGTCAACATGATGACCGGCATGGGCCTGGCGCTCGGCATCGACTACTCGCTCTTCGTTATCTCCCGTTTCCGGGAGGAGCGCGCCCGGGGGCTCGAGAGGGACGCCGCCATCGCGATGACCGCCGCGACCGCCAGCCGGGCCGTTCTCTTCAGCGGCACGACCTTCGTGATCGCGCTGCTCGGCCTCTTCCTCGTGCCGACCAACGTCCTGCGCAGTCTGGCCGCCGGCGCCATCATCGTCGGCGTCGTGTCGGTCGCCGCGGCCCTGACCCTGCTGCCCGCGGTCCTCAGCCTGCTCGGCGATCGCATCAACGCCCTGCGGATACCCTTCGTCGGAACCCGTCTGGGCCGGGCCCACGCCACCGGCGGACGCGTCTGGCGGTACGTGATCACCAGGGTCATCCGCCGCCCGGTCGTCAGCCTCGCCGTCATCGGCGGCCTCATGCTCCTCGCTGCGGTCCCGGTGCTCGGCCTGCACATCGGCCAGAGCGGTGTCGCCACCTTGCCTGGCTCGATGCCCTCCAAGCAGGGCTACCTGGCCGTCGCCAGGTACTTTCCAGGCCAGGATCCCAACCCGGTCGAGATCGTCACCCAGGGCAGCAGTCACACAGACCACACCGACCTGGCCAGACTGCAGGCGACCCTGGCCGCTGACCCGCGCTTCGGGCCCGGGACCATCCAGGCCGCGCCGCACGGTCACGTGCTGGCTCTGACCGTCCCCATCCGGGGCGACGCGGTGTCCAGCCGCGACGTCGCCGCCGTGGTGGACCTGCGCCAGCACCTGATCCCATCCGCCTTCGCTGGCTCCTCCACGCAGGTCTACGTGGGCGGCAAGACTGCCGAGACCGCCGACTACTTCCACGCCGTCGGCGCTCCCACTCCGTATGTGCTGATCTTCGTGCTCGGCCTGAGCTTCCTGCTCCTCACCCTCGCATTCCGGTCCGTGGTCGTCGCCGGCCTGTCGATCGTGCTCAACCTGCTCTCGGTCGGCGCCGCCTACGGGCTCCTGACCCTCGTCTTCCTGCACGGGATCGGCGCGGGCGTCTTCGGGTTCCAGCAGGTGACCGCCATCGACGCCTGGGTGCCCCTGTTCCTGTTCTCGGTCCTGTTCGCCCTGTCCACGGACTATCAGGTGTTCCTCATGAGCCGGATCAAAGAGCGTTATGACCAGACCGGCTCGACCCGCGAAGCGGTCACCGACGGAGTCGCCTCCACCGCCAGGATCATCACCGGGGCCGCCCTCATCATTATCGTCGTGTTCAGCGGCTTCGCCCGCGGACAACTCGTCATGTTCCAGCAGATGGGCTTCGGCGTCGCCGCCGCCCTGCTCCTGGACGCCACGCTCATCCGCATGGTCATCCTCCCCAGTGCCCTGAGCCTTCTCGGTCGGCGCAGCTGGTACCTGCCCCGATGGCTGAGGTGGGTGCCCCACCTCGAGGTCAAGGCGCCCGACGCCCGGACCGCCACAAGATCCTGACCGGCTGGCGGTCACTACAAGGGATCTACGGCACCAGCTCCGAACCCTCAACTGACCTGAGACGGGCACAACAAAGAAGTCTTCGTATCCCCTTTCCGGGACGCCGCGCAGGCACGAAAATCAGGCCCGGGTGGTCAGCCCGTACGTCTGCATCGCCGAGCGAACCACTCACCACGCACTGCACGGGCACTATGCCCGCGCTGGCGACGAGGCCTGCGCCCTCATCCGCGAAGCCCTCACCACCAGCGGCGACATCCCCCCCGCGACCGGAGCCTGCGGGTGCGGCTCGCCCCGCTCACCGCGCTCCGCCGCACCCATACCCTCGCCGCGCTCTGCGCCCAGCTCAACGACACCCGAACCCGCTACCCCGGCACCACGCTCACCCTGCGCTACGAAGTCAGAGAACACTCCGGCACGGCATGAACGATCTCCCTATGTCAGGAGCCCTGAAACGGGTTAGCTGCGCGGGTCACGGAACTCCTGGCGCGCGGGGGGTTGGCCTGGAGCTAAGGCTGCGCTGTCTTCGGCCCAGCAGTCGTAGGTCTCGCTGAGCGTGCCGAACCAGACGTCGTCGAAGGAGCGCATATAGCTGATCAGGCGCTCCAGAATCATGAGGTGATGCGACCGGCCGCTGCACTGCGGGTGCAGCGTCAGCGCATATACCGCGCCCGGCACATGCTCATAGGCGTAGTCGAAGATGTCCTTCCACCTGCGGAACAGCAGCTCGTGATCGCCCAGGCCCGCGTTCAGGCCGGCCACGTACTCCTGCGGCGGGAAGTCAGCCAGGTACCACGACACCGGGATCTCCAGGATGGGGCTCGGAGCGCCGAACTGGTTCGCGCCCTCCCAGTTGAGCGTCACCGGCCGCGGATGATACGGCTCGAACTCCCGGCCCATCAGCGAGCTGTCCCACTCAAAGCCGTACTCCTCGAGCAGCCCCAGCGTCGCATCGGAGAAGTCCCACGCTGGTGACCGGTAGCCCCGCGGCCGCCCGCCCACCACCTCGGCATACTGGCGCAGCTGAATCTCCATCAGCTCCCGCTCCCGGGCCGGCTCAACAGTCGGAATCGACTCGTGAAAGCACCCGTGACTCGCCACCTCATGCCCGTCCTCCAGGATCTGCTGGATCCGAACCGGAAACGTCATCATGCTGTGCCCCGGCGTGCAGAATGTCGCCTTAACCTCGTAGCGGCGGAACAGATCCAGCAACCGCGGCACGCCTACCTCAGCCCCGAACTCACCCCGCGACAAATACGACGGACTGGTCCGGTCGAAGACTCCCTTCCACAGGCAGTGCGCATCGAAGTCGGCGCCGATCGCGACGGCCATCCGGGCATTACCGGGCAACTGCAGCGTCATCTCTCCTGCTTTCTCAAGTACCAGGCCGGAGCCCGACTAGCCCCAGTGTGAGAGCGGGCGCGTTCGCGCGCGAGGGGTTGGCGGAGCTAAGGCGTTCGCCGACGACGCGGCGTGGGCGCAGGTGGGCACGATCGGCGTCGAAGCGACCGTCGGGATCGCCGGCCGGCTGGGCCAGCTCCGGCCTGATGTGCTCTTCGTCGATGCCCGGTGTCGGGCAGCAAGGGTCCCGCCGAGATCGGCCAGCTGCTCATCCTCGCGTCCGGCCCGGCCGCGGCGCAGCCGGTCGCGGGTCCGGCGTTCGCGGCGCGAGCGGCGTTGAAGCGTTCCACGAAGGGTGCGGTCTAGCGCTGCCGTGGACGTTCCGTTAACCGTAGGCCGCCACGATGACAGAATGGCGGCTGGCGGCTAGGGGCAGTTGAGGTGACGGAGATGACCAGTTTGGTAAATCGGCCTCTGACCGGCGAGCTCTCGGCGGCCGCCGAGGCGGTGGGCTCCCGGCTCATGGGGGCGTCCCCGCTGGGCGTCGCGTTTTCCGGCGGTGTCGACTCCTCGGTTCTGCTCGCCTTGGCCGTGCGGGTACTTGGCGCCGACCAGGTTGTCGCCATCCTGGGCGTCTCGCCCAGTCTGGGGGCGGATGAACGTCTCGCGGCACGTGAGGTCGCCGCGGTCGTCGGCGCCCGCATGGTCGAGATTCAGACCAGGGAAGGGGATAACCCGGCCTACCGGGCCAATGGTCCTGATCGCTGCTTTCACTGTAAAGACGAGCTGTTTACCCGTATAGAAGATGAAGTAGCCGGTGCCTATGGCCTGGCGGCCGTGGCCTATGGCGAGAACGCCGATGACATGATGCGCCCGGATCGGCCCGGCTCCCGCGCGGCCAGTAGCCATAAGGTCCTGCGGCCTCTGGCCGATGCGGGACTCGGTAAAGCCGCCGTGCGTGCCATCGCCAGGGCGCTGCAGCTCCCGAGTGCCGACAAGCCCGCCGCACCTTGCCTGGCGTCTCGTATTCCTCACCATCAGGAGGTTTCGGAGGCTAAGCTCGCTCAGATCGAGGCGGCCGAGAAGGCTCTGCGGGTCCTGGGCTTCGCCGAGTCCAGAGTGCGTCATCACGGCGAGGTGGCCCGTGTCGAGCTTCCCGCCGGTGAGCTCGTGCGAGCCGTCTCCGCCCCGGCGCGTGAGCAGATCCACGCCGCCATTACCGCCGCCGGCTTCCGGTTCGTCGCCGTCGATCTGCTCGGTATCCAGTCTGGTGCCTTCACGATGTCATTGCTGCCGGTCGCGCGTGACTGAGCCCTGGCAGCCTGATGAGGCTATGGCGGCGTTCATCGAGCTGGACGATGACCGGGCGCGTCGCCGCGGCTATCCCGAGGCGGTGTACTGCGAGGGCAAGACGCCCGGCCAGGTCAGCGCCATCGCCGTGGCCATCAAGGCATCCGGCGCAACCACGTTGTTCACCCGTGCGGGGCCCGCGCACACCAAGGCGGTCCTGAGTGTCCTGCCGGATGCCCGCTACGACGAAGACGCGCGCATGCTGGCCTGGCCGCCTAAGCCCCCGGCTCCGCGCGGCGGGCGGGTTCTTGTGGCCGCGGCCGGGACCGCCGACTTCGGGGTCGCGCGGGAGGCACAGCTGACCGCTCTTTATCTCGGCCGTGGCGCCGATCTCGTCACCGATGTCGGCATTGCCGGGCTGCATCGCATACTGGCCCGGCTCGACCAGCTGAGGTCGGCCCGCGTCATCATCGTGGTCGCCGGGATGGACGGCGCGCTGCCCGGCCTGGTCGCAGGTCTCGTCTCCGCGCCGGTGATCGCGGTGCCGACGTCCGTCGGCTACGGCGCGGCGCTGCAGGGGCTGGCCGCTCTGCTGACCATGCTCAACTCCTGCGCGCCCGGGGTGGCCGTGGTCAACATCGACAACGGCTACGGTGCCGGGCACCTGGCTGCCCAGATCGCGGCCCCGGCCTAAGCTGAGCCTGCCTGGACTCGCCGGCCCGGCACGAATCCTTCGCGCTCGGCGGCCGCCACGGCTTCCTCGAGCACCCGCCGGACCGGGACGGATCGTTCCGCGGCAACCTCCGCGGCATCGTCGAACTCCGGCGTCGCATGGAGTACCTCGCCGCCACGATGCGCGACCTTCAGGCGAACCTGGCCACCCGCGACCGGCAACGGCACCCAGAACCGGTCAAGCGCAATCCTGGTGACAGCGACTTCGCGTACCCCGATGGCGCTGGTCAGCTCGAAGATCAGCCGCCGTAGCACATCACGCCTGTTCACCGGCGCGAGCACGGCGAGCGTGTGAGCGGGGCGACCCTTCTTCATCAAGATCGGGACCAGCCACGCATCGGCCGCGCCGGCATTCAGCAGCGACGCCAGGACAGTCGGCCACACCCGCGGGTCCATGTCATCGACGTTGGTCTCCAGCACCGACATGATCACCGGATCATCCGGTTCCGCGGGCCGTTCAGTGCGATCCCCGAGGACGACGCGCACGACGTTCGGGTGACTGGGGACATCGGTGGTGCCGGCCCCCACGCCGACCGTGCGTACCGACATGGCGGGCAAGTCGCAGGACTCCTGCGACAGTACGGTGAGCAGCGCCATACCGGTCGGGGTGGCTAGTTCCCCCTCGCCACCGGACAGTACGCGCCAGCCCGCCGACATCTCCAGCACCGCTGGCACAGGAACCGGGAGGTCGCCGTGGGAGGCAGCGATCCGGCCAGAGCCCAGCGCAACGGCGCTGCAGGACATGGAGGTCACCCCCAGGCGGTCCAGCGCGGCGCACACGCCGACGACGTCCGCGATCGAGTCCCAGCCTCCGGCCTCGTGGAAGTGCACCTCATCGACTGCTACCCCGTGTACTCGCGCTTCGGCCTCGGCCAGCCGCTGGAACACACGCCGGGCCTGCTCCCGCACCCGCACCGCGAGATCCGCGTGCTCGAGCAAGGCCTGGATGTCGCGCCAGCTACGGTGCGCCTGATCCTGCACCGCAGGGTGCACGTCTACTTTGGTTGCGCGCATCCCGGCCCGCGAGACCGGCGTGGATGCCAGCCGGATCGACCGCGGGATGACGGCGTCCACGGCGCCCTGCAGTACCGGGAGAGGCGCGCCGGCATCGACGAGCGCCGCGAGCAACATGTCGCCGGCCACACCTGCCGTCGCATCCACCCAGGCGTGCCTGCCTGCACCGGCTGATGCCATGAAGACAACCCTAGGCGCAACGATAGGAAAGGCCGTTGCTGACGAGGTCACAGCAGTCGTGGTGGGCGTTCTGCCAGCGGGTTGTGATCTCATGATCGTCGTCTTGGCCCTCGTCATCCGCTGTAGCCTCAGAGTTAGCTCTAGCCACTTTTCCGGGAGGTCTTGTGCCCATCGAACAGGCAGAGTTTGGCCGCACCGGTCACCACAGCAGCCGGGTGATCTTCGGCGGGGCGGCTCTCGCGCAGGTCTCCCAGCGGGTCGCGGACGAAACCCTGGACGTCCTGCTCGCCCACGGGGTGAACCACCTGGACCTGGCCTCGTCCTACGGTGAGGCAGAGGTGCGCATCCGGCCGTGGCTGCAGCGCGAACCGGGCCGGTTCTTCCTGGCCACCAAGGGCGACGACCGCACCGCAGCCGGAGCCCGCGAGGAACTGCACCGGTCCCTGGACCGGATGGGCGTCAACCACGTCAACCTGTGGCAGTTGCACTCCCTGGCCGATCCGATCGAATGGGACATTGCCCTGAGCCCTGGCGGAGCGCTCGAGGCCGCCATCGAAGCCCGGGAACAAGGCCTCATCCGCTGGATCGGGGTAACCGGCCACGGCAGCCAGATCGCCGCGACACACCGGCGCAGCCTCGAGCGGTTTGACTTCGACTCGGTACTGCTCCCGTACAACTTCGTCACCATGCAGAACCCGTACTACGCCGGCAACTTCGACGCCCTCTACGCGACCTGCCGCGAGCGGCGGGTCGCGGTGCAGACGATCAAGGCGATCGCGCTGCGTCCCTGGGCGGGTCGGCCGCACACCCGGGCGACCTGGTACGAGCCACTCGAACAGCAGGACGACATCGACCTCGCGGTGTCGTGGGTGCTGCGCCGGCCCGGGGCGTTCCTCTGCAGCGTCGGGGACGTGGACCTGCTCCCCAAAGTGCTCGACGCGGCCAGCCGGTTCGCCGGAGCGCCGGACGACGCGGCGATGAGCGCGCTGGCCCAGCGGACGGCCGCCGAGCCGCTGTTCGTCTGACCGCGGTCGAGGCCCAGGAGATCACTTCGGCGCTCACCGCGCAGCACTCCGGCTTGGGCCACCAGGGTTAGCGCCCGGCCGGGTCGTTGGCTCAGTTTGAGTCTCACTCAGCCCCGTCCGGGACCGTTCACAGGCGGTCGCGGCCCGCCTGTCCGCGCTGGTCACGTACGCCAGCAGCAGGCGGTGAACGATGGCGCGCAGTACGCCGGGGCGTGCACCCTGCCGTTCAGGGCTGGGCGGGACCGTCCGCGACCGGCCGGATACCCGCCAACTTACAGACCACATCACACTGAGTGATCGAGATGTTCTGGAGAACGCGCGCGCCGAGCCGCCGAAGCTCCTACATCAAGATCCGAACTGAAAGTCCGCGGATCTGCCTGCGGCAGAGCCAGTCATCTGACGGATTACATTCAGCGACCTGAGGCTGGACAATCAGGCTATGGCCAGCCCGAGCGAGTTCCACGTCTCAGTCGGCCGGTCAAAGCTGCTAGCTGGGCCAAATGCGGCGGTCGCTGCGGGGCAGCGAATTGCCTCGAGGTCAGGCGTCACACGATGCGCTTCCGCCTTGCCTGGCCATCCGCAGCGCGAGGAAGCCACTGGCCGCCTGGGGCGTTGGAGGAGATCTTGTGGCTGTACCGGAGAACCAGAACCTGGATGCGAGCGGCGTCGCCAGCGCGGCCGCCGGTCCGGGCAGCAGCGGCGCACCGGGCCGCGATCCGGGCGTGGTGCTAGTTCACGGTGCCTACGCCGACGGCTCGTCCTGGTCGGAGGTGATCGAGCGGCTGCAGAGCGCAGGGCTGACCGCCACCGCCGTGCAGAACCCGCTGACCTCGCTAGCCGACGACGTAGCGCATACGCGCCGCATCCTGGCCCTGCATGACGGGCCGGTGGTCCTGGCTGGTCATTCCTTCGCAGGCACTGTGATCACCGAAGCCGGGACCCACCCGAACGTCGCGGGCCTGGTCTACATTGCCGCCCGCGCCCCCGACGAGGGCGAGGACTATGCCGCGCTCACCCGGAGGTTCCCGGCACCACCTGCCAACGCGGGTCTTGTCTACACTGGCGGGTTCGGGGCGCTCACCGAAGACGCGTTCCTGAGCGATTTCGCCAACGGCGTGGACCCCGTCAGGGCGCGCGTGCTCTACGCGGTGCAAGGACGCGTCTCGGAATCACTCTTCCACGAAAAGACCACGGTGGCGGCCTGGAGGTCAAAGCCATCCTGGTATGCCATCTCGCGGCAGGACCGCACCACGTCACCCGAGCTCGAGCGCTTCCTGGCCAAACGGATGAACGCCACAACCGTCGAGATCGACTCCGGCCATCTTTCGCTGATCACCCACCCGCACGAGGTGACTCAGCTGATCCTGGACGCTGTTCAGGCCACCCGTCGGTGACACAGCGCACAGCAGCCGAAGGCGAGCTCAAGCGCGCGCAACCGCCTCAAGACAATGGGGGGCGGCGGGTCTGGGCTGGTTAGAGCTGGTGCTGGCGGAGGGTTTGCTGAACGCGCCGTGCGCTGGGGGTGTCGGTCCACTGGTAGATCGCCAGTGCCTCGCGCAAGTGCCTGGCCGCGTGGCTGGGGTCGCCGTCGTGGAGGTGGCTGTGGCCGATTCCTTCCAGGGCGTGTGCCTCCTCCAAGGGCATGCCGGTGTGGCGTGCGATGACGAGCGCTTGGGCGTGGTAGTCGCGGGCCTGCCGGGTGGCTGAGGTGCACGTGGCTAGCAGGCCAAGGCCGTTGAGGGTGCCGGCTTGGAAGGGCCGGTGCCCGAGGCTGCGGTACAGGGCCAGTGACTGGTTGAGGCTTTCGGCGGCGGCTGGGTAGTCTCCGGTGTCGAGCTGAACCATGCCCAGGTGGCCGAGCACGTCGGCTTCGGCGAGCCGGTGGCCGAGGCCGCGGGCCAGCGTCAGCGCCCGCTCCAGGCTCGCGGCGGCCTCCGGAAGGCGGCCGGTCAGTTGCTGCACCCAGCCCAGATGGGTACAGGCGACCGCTTCGGCGAGCAGGTCGCCGGAGCTGCGGGCCAGCGTCAGCGCCTGCTGGCGGCTGGCGAGGGCGGCTGGGTAATCGCCGGTCAACTGGTGCACCACGCCCAGGTGATCGAGGGTGTAAGCCTGGCCAGGCTGATCCCCGGCCTCGCCGTACAGCTCGGCCGCTTGGGTGAGATGGGCCGCCGCGGCCTGCAGGTCCCCCGTCATCCAGCCCAAGATGCCTAGCTGCCGGAGGGCCAGCGCCTCCCCGTGCCGGTCGCCGACCTGGGCGGCCGTGGCGGCCGCGGCGCGGTGCAGGATGGCGGCTTGACCCCAATGGCCCTGGGCGCGCAAGAAGCCGCCCACCGCGGCCGGGATCTGGACCGCGTGCACGATCTGCCCGGTGGTGGCGGCGTGGGCGGCGGCGGCGTGCAGGTTGCCGCGCTCGGTCTCGAGCCATGCGGTTGCTTCCTCAAGGGTGGACAACCGGGGGGTATGGGCTGGCGGGTCGCCGGGCAGCGGGGGGTCCTGAACGGTTGTCCAGGTGGGGATCCGCTGGTTGGCGGCGGCGGCGGTGTGCAGGTAGTAGTTCAGCAGCCGCCCGGTGGCTGGGTCTGCTTCGGCTGGGCTATCGGTGGCGACGAGGGTGCGGGCGTGCTGGCGGAGCAGGTCGTGCAGCCGGTACCGGCCGGCGGCGGGCTCGGTGATCAGGTGCTGGTCGTAAAGCTCATCGAGGTGGCGGCGTGCGGCGTCGAGGCTGGTGCCGTCGAGGGCGGCGGCGGCATAGGCGTCGAAGCTGGGGCCCGGGACCAGGCCCAGGCGGCGGAACAATCGCTGCTGAGTCTTGGTCAGGTCGGTATAGGACAGGTCAAACGCGGAAGCGACGGACAGATTCTCCGCGCGCATCAGGGTCAGCCGGTCCCGGGCCGCGGCCAGATCGCCAGCCAGCTGGTCCGGGGTACGGGCGGGGTGGTGGCGTAGCTGGCTGGCGAGCATGCCGATCGCCAGCGGCAGGTACCCGCACAGTCGGCCGATCTCCCCCACGGCGGTGTCGGCTGGCCGCAGCCCGGGCCGGGCCGCCAGCCGGGCCAGCAAGGCCGTGGCTTCGCCGGGGAGCAGGACATCCAGGCTGATCACCGTGGCGTCCTCCAGCGCGGCCAGCCGGCGGCGGCTGGTGACCAGCACCAGGCTGCCCGCCGTGCCGGGCAGCAGCAGCCGGACCTGATCGTGGCCGGCCGCATCATCCAGCACCAGCAGGATCTTCTTGCCTGCCACCCAGCCGCGCCACCGGGCCGCCCGGGCCTGCAGGCCGGGCGGGATCTGAGCTGCGGGTACCCCTGCGGCCAGCAGCAGGCTGACCAGCGCATCCGCCGGGTCGACCGGGGGCTGCCCCGGGGTGTGCGCGTGCAACGGCAGGAAGAACTGCCCGCTGGGGAAGGTCCCGGTCAGCTGATGCGCGACGTGCACGGCGAAGGTGGTCTTGCCGACCCCGGCCATTCCGTCGATCGCGTAGATGCCGGCCGCCCCGCCATCGGCGCCCGAGGCGGCCAGCGCCCCCAGCAACTGGGCCAGCTCACCCTGCCGCCCGGTGAACGCGGCGAGGTCCCGCGGCAGCGCCCGGGTCGCCGCCGCGGCGAAGGCTCCGGCCGCTGCCTCCTGCCTGACCGTGAGAACCTCGGCGGCCGGGGCCCTGCCGCGGGCGGCGGCCACGAACACATCGCGCGCCGGCCCGGACAGGCCCAGCGCACCGGCCAGCAGCAGCGCGGTGTCCTTGTGCGCGGTGCGATTGATGCCCCGCTCCAGGTCGCTGACCCCCCGTCGGCTCAAGCTGGCCGCCTCGGCCAGCTCCTCCTGAGTCAGCCTGGCCTCGGCCCGCAGCTGCCGCAGCAGCCCGGCGAAAGAAAGCGCAGACTGCTCCGCCACCGCCCCAGCACCCCTCGCACACACCCAGCGCCCTAATCAACAGTACGCAGCCCCGTTCGCCGCCGCCATCTCCTCCGCCCAGGCCAGCACAGGAGAAGCCACCACCTCTGGAGGGAGCATGACCAGACCCCCGAGCCGGGAGCGAAAGGCGCCGCCGCACGATCTGCACCTGGCGTCCTGCTCACCATCGTCAGTGCCCGGTGGGCGGATTTCCTGTGCGAAGTCATGTGCTCGGTCACGTGTGGTCACCGCCGCCGCCACCGCCAACAGTGGAATCACCGGCGGCAGCCTGCCGCCGTCCAGCCCAGCCCAGGGGAGGCCGGTCATGAACCGCATTCGGTGCCTCCGCCGTCCATCGGGCCGCCGGCCTAGCACACCTGGCACGGGTGAGCCAGCCTCAAACCAGCCCACAGGCCAGGAACCCCACCCCAGCAGGCCAGGCCACGATGGCTGGCCGCACGATTCATCCAGGATCTGGCAGCGGGCACGACAGTGGCGGCGAGCCGCAACAGGCCCGTCCCTGCGACCGCGAACTCGTCCCGGCAGACGATGACCACACCCGTACCGTGGCTCGAACGGAGACCGCTGCGGTGAACGCCAACGACGCTACGCTGACCGGCCTGACCGCCGCGCAAACCGGCAGCACGGTCGCCGACACCGCCCCCAACGCCCCAGCCAACGTCGGCTTCGACCTGGTCATCACAGCCGCCGCGGGCAGCGCCCTCGGCTCCTCCGGCGCCCCCTACACCTTGACCGTTAGCGCCATCGACCTGACCACCCTCACCCAGCCCTGGCCCACCCGCACCCTCCACCAGGCCTTCGACCCCGCTCACGGCTGGGCCTTGTCGGGCACCGGCCCGCACTACCAGTGCACCCAGACCTTCCCCATCACTGTGCCCGGCAACGCCCCTGGCGGGCCCCTCGCCGGGCACACCCTGCAATACGTAGCCTCCCTGGTCACCCCCGGCGCCCAGATCGCCTCCATCCGCCACAGCGACCCCTTCGTCCTGGTCTAACCCGCACGCGCAAGAAGCACGCAACCATGAAGAACCGCACCACGCTCGCCACGGCCAGCCCCGCTGTCGTTCTCGGCACGACCGGAGCGCTCGTGCCGCCCGCCACGCCCGGCGCGCACGACGCCGCGCACACCCTTAGGTTCGTCTCGGCGTTGACGAAGGCGGGTCATCTACACCAAGACGACCAGCTAGGGCACTAGCCCACCCCGGAAAAGGAGAAGCTCCATGGGCACCAAGCGGCAGGTCATGCAGGACTACCTCGACACACTGGCGAAGCGGGCAGACTTCCCCGCCTACTTCACCGACGACGTCGTGGCCACCTTCGAGGGCACCGACCAGCGCGCCGACGGTCGACAGGCCGCCGGACAGCTGATCCGGTACGTCCACGAAGACGCGTTCGACGCGCGGATGGAACTCAAGAACCTGCTCACCGACGACGGCAAGGCCGCGATCGAGGCCGACTTCGCCGGCACCCACACCGGCGAGTTCGCCGGCATCCCGGCCACCGGCCGGACCGTCCGCGTCCCCTACTCGGTCGTCTACGACCTGCGCGGCGACCAGATCAGCGCGCTGCGTATCTACTTCCCCTTGAACCTGCTCACCGAACAGCTCACCAGCTAAGCCAGCCCAGCATCGGGCGCTCCCCTCGCATCCGAGCTCGGGCCAGCACCGGCCCACCACGCAAGGGAAAGGAAACCGTCATGACCATCACGCCACCTGCCCACCGCACACCGGCCCGGTGGCGGGCCAAGGCCGCGGTACTCGCCGCCACCGCCATCGCCGCCGTCGGAGCGGCCGCCGTCCCGGCCGTCGCCGCCACCGCCCCCCCGGCTACCGCGGTCCTGTCCGGGCCAGCGATCCACGAAGAGCGGCAACTGAGCCAGAGCATCCCGGACGCCACCGGCACCGTGCACACCGCCGCGACCAGCGCACCGGTGAAGGCGCTGCCCGCCCGCTACCGCTACCAGACCATCACCGTGCCCGGCTACCCGAGCGCGTACGTCAACGGGATCAGCGACTCCGGCGGCTACGCCGGCGAGGCCTGCAAGGACCGCAACTGCACCAAGGTGGCGCTGTTTGTGGCCAGCGCTGCGGGCAAGATCACCTTCTACACCCTCCCGTTCGCCAACTACTCCCCGACCGGGCCGTTCAACACCACCGCGACCGGGATGGACAATGTCGGCGCCGTGGTCGGTGCCTACACCGACGCCAAGGGCGGGCTGCACGGGTTCGTGCGCAGCGCTCGCGGCGTGCTCACCCAGATCAACGACCCGCGGGCCGCCGCCGGCGGCACCGTCGCCGATGGGATCAGCCCCGACGGCTCGGTCATCGTCGGCTTCTACGCTGGCAAGGCCGGGGTGCTGCACGGCTTCCTGCTCCACAACGGCGCCTTTACCACCTATGACGTGCCCGGCGCCTCCGGCACCGTAGTCGCCTTCGCCACCCACGGCCAGTTCGGCGGCTCCTACTTTGCCGCCGACGGCCTGTCCCGGGGCTTTTATGTGACCCACGGCAGGCTACACACCCTCAGCGCCCCGGCGCAGCCCGGCGCGCGGCACCCGGCCCTCACCGTTTCCGCCGTGGACGCCACGGGCACGCTGTTCGGGTACGTGACCTCAGCCAACATGCCCGGCTACGGGATCGCCTACGCCCACGGCAGGTACACCACGTTCCGGGACCCGCACAAGGCCGGCACCGGCCCGCAAGCGGGCACGGTCATCTACAGCGCCAATTCCGACGGGGTGGTGGCCGGCGCCTACACGTACACGAACGGCACCGCCACGCAGTTCCCTTACGCTAAAGGCTTCATCGCCCGCCCAGAGGGCTCCTCTCACCGCGCGCGGGGACCGCGGCGAGCCTGACTCCCCGCTCAGCCGGGCACCGGCTCCGGCCGCCGGTCTTTATGTCAGCAGTCCCGGGACCGGAGGCTGATCGGCGAGCAGGCTCCATCTATATTCTTCCGGATCAGGAGGTCCCCAGTCCAATTAGGGCATGGAATGGTACTTGATGACGCGGCACCCCGGCTGGGCGAGCGCGTGAGGGCCTTGCCAATACAATCCCGCATGTGGACTGTGGTGCGCAGACGGCCGAAGTTCGTCCTGAGGCGCGCCGAGTAAGATCTGCTGCCTTCCCAAACTATGAATGTTGTGGGAATATTGCCGCGACGGCTAGTTCAATATTCATTGATCGCGTCAGTCCGGCCCATTTTGGCGGGCTTATGCCACGCTGCGGGTCCGCTGCACGAAGTTGGTCACGAAGGGGGCGGCCGCGGTGAGTCAACCGCGGACAGCCCGAGCACGAGAGCCCGGTATGAAGGCCGACTTGAAGGGTGCACGATCGCGTGGGAAGCCGGCGGGCATCTCGCGCCGCCCGGCAACCCTGGCGGTCTGCGCCGTAGTCATGGCCATAGGCCTTGCCGCCTGCTCCAAGGCCGCCCCCAGCGGATCGGTCTCCTCCATCTCCGGCGCGTTCGGCTTGGTGCCGCCGGCCAGCGGAACGCCCCACGCCGGCACGATCACCTGGGCGGAGGCACCCGGTGCCGCGCCCACGTGGATCTTCCCGGTAACGCCGGGCGCCGACCTGTCGATCCAGACGCTGGCCAGCTTCCAGTTCGAGATGTGGCGGCCGCTGTACTGGTTCGGAAACGGGGTCAGCCCGACCGAGGTGCCGTCCATGAGCCTGGCCTACGCGCCGGTGTACTCCAATGGCGACAAGACCGTGACGATCCGGATGAAGACCAGCTACCAGTGGTCCGACGGCCAGCCGATTGCCGCCAAGGACGCGCTGTTCTACATCGACGAGGTGCGGGCCGCAGTGAAGGAGAGCGGGGCGAACTGGGGGGCCTACGCCCCGGACATCGGGATCCCCGACCAGGTGGTCAGCGCCAGCACCCCCAACGCCACGACGCTGGTGCTCCACCTGAACAAGCCGGTCAACCCGCAGTGGTTCACCGACGACGAGGCCTCTTACATCCTGCCGATGCCGGTGCACGCCTGGGCGAAGGACACGCCGAACGGGCCGGTCCTGGACTTCACCAACCCGGCGAATGCCAAGAAGATCTACGACTTTTTGGCCAAGCAGTCCGGCTCCACCGGCACCTACGCGACCAACCCGCTGTGGCAGGTCGTCGACGGCCCATACCGGCTGACCGCGTTCAACAACACCACCGGCGCCTACACCATGGTGCCGAATCCAAAATACGGTGGCCCGCATTCGGCCAAGGTGCCGAGCCTGCAGGCGATCCCGTACACCTCCGACACCGCCGAGTTCAACGCGGTCCTGTCGAAGGGCATCGACATCGGCTACATGCCGCTGACCGACGTGCCGCAGCTGGCCGCGGTCAAGGCGGCCGGGTATCACGTCTTTGGCTACCCCGCCTGGGGATCCGCCGGGGCGGACTACAACTTCGCCGACAAGACCGGCGACTTCAACAACATCATCAACCAGCTCTACATCCGGCAGGCCCTCGCGCACCTGGAGAATGAGCAGGGCTACATCAAGGCCTTCTTCCACGGCGTCGGCGGCCTGGCGTACGGGCCGATTCCCTCGGTGCCCATCTCGCCCTACGCACCGGCGGACGCGCTGAAGGACCCGTACCCCTACAGCATCCGCGCCGCGGCCAGCCTGGTGAGGTCGCACGGCTGGCATGTGGTGCCCGGCGGCACGACCACCTGCGCGAAGGCGGGCACCGGCACGGGCGAGTGCGGCGCTGGGATCCCGGCCGGGACCAAGCTGGCGTTCAACGTGATCTACGCCAACGATCCGGTCATCTTCGGCGAGGAGTTGACCGCCTGGGCGTCGGACGCGAAGAAGGTCGGCATCACCATCGCACTGCAGGGCGGCACGTTCAACCACGTCATCACCGTGGCCAACGACCCGGGCTCGCCGAAGACGATCAACCAGTGGGCGGTGGTCGGGTACGGCGGCTTTTTCCTCCCGAACTACCCGACGACCTTGGGCATCTTCAGCACCGGTGGGTCCTCCAACGCCGGGTTCTACAGCAATCCTCAGGCGGACAAGCTGATCACGGCGTCAGTCACCAGCGACAACCCCAACGCGGTCAAGGAGGAGGCGTCCTACCTCACCCAGGAGCAGCCCAGCCTGTTCCAGCCCAACATCGACTTCATCGCCGTGTGGAAGGACAACGTCTCCGGCCAGCCGGCCGCGTTCAAGGCGATGACTCAGTACAGCCTCAACACCGAGCTGATGTACCTCACCAACTGACCGGCCCGCTGGAGGGGCAGGCGGGGGGATCGGCCACCGAACTCGGTCTACGCGGCGACCTTCGCCTACTCATTGGTCACTGCCTGCAGCGGGGGGCCGGGGTCCTGGGTATGGCGACGCGCCCTGACCGCCATCATGCGTCCCGGCGGTCCAGTAGCGTCCAGGCGATGGCGTACACGATGGCGACGAACAGGCACATCACGCCGAAGCCGGGCCAGGGCCGGAGGGTGTGGGCGGAGTGGTGGACGCTGGTGCGCCGGCTCCCGGCCTGGGTCGGCCAGAACTCGGTGACCGGGTTCCGCCACGAGTCCGGCAGCGCCTGGGCGATCACGGGGAGGACGAGCGCGACGGCCATCATGCAGGCGATGGCGGCGGCCGGGTGCCGGAGCAAGGTCCCCGCGGCGACGCTGAGCACCGCCAGGGCGGTCAGGTACAGCCCTGCTCCCAGCACCGCCCGGGCTACCCCGGGATCGCCGAGCGCCGCGTGGGGGGCATGACCGCTGATGAGGGCCTGGCCCACGAAGAACGCCGCGAAGCTGGTGACCTCGCCCACGACGAAGGTCACCGCGGCGAAGACCAGCGACTTGGCTGCCAGTACCCGGCCTCGCTTCGGGACGGCGATCAGGCTGGTGCGGATCATCCCGGACGAGTACTCGGAGCTGATGCAGAGCACCCCGAGCACGGCGATGGCCAGCTGGGCGATGGCTATCCCCGTCAGGCTGACCCCAGCCGGGTCCCAGCTCAGCTTGCCGGAGACGCTGCTCTTGGCGTAGCCGTGGGCGGCGGCCGCGCTGATGGCGGCCCCCAGGGCGATGCCGAGCACGACGGTCGCGGTCAGCGCCCAGAAGGTGACCGGACCGAACGGAGCTTGGTCCACTCCGAGCGCAGCGCGTCGCCGAAGGTGGATGCGCGGAAGGCCGCCCGGTGGTCCGGGCCGGTGCGGGCGATCGTGGCGCCGGTCATCGGGTCGCCCGGGCCGCCTGGTATTCCACGCTGTCTCGGGTCAGTTCCATGAACGCCTCCTCTAGCGAGGCCCGGACGGGGATGAGCTCGGACAGGGCGATGCCGTGGGCGGCGGCCAGCCTTCCCACCTCGGCGCTGTCCATCCCGATGATCTCGATGACGTCGGGGCCGGTCCCGGCGTCCGGGCCGGCCACGGGTGCGGCCGCCGCCGGGGAGGTGCTCCCGGCCCGGACGGTGGCACGGGCCTGGCGGCAGCGGGCGGCCAGCTCGGCCGCCTGGGGGCTGCGGACGTGTACCGACTGCCGGGAACTGGACCGCACGAACTCGTCCGTGCTGGTATCGGCGATCAGCCGGCCCTTGCCGATCACCAGCAGGTGGTCGGCGGTCAGGGCCATCTCGCTCATCAGATGGCTAGAGACCAGCACGGTGCGGCCCTCGGCGGCCAGCGCCCGCATCAGGGTCCGGACCCAGTGGATGCCGTCGGGGTCCAGGCCGTTCACCGGTTCGTCGAAGATGAGCACGGCCGGGTCCCCCAGGAGCGCCGAGGCGATGCCGAGCCGCTGGCCCATGCCCAGCGAGAAGCCCTTCACCCGGCGCCTGGCCACGCCCTCCAGACCGACGATGCGGAGCACCTCGTCCACCCGGCTGCGGGGGATGCCGTTGCTCTGGGCCAGGCACAGCAGGTGGTCGCGGGCCCGGCGGCCACCATGCAGCGCCTTGGCGTCGAGAAGGGCGCCCACCTCGCGCATCGGCGCCGGCAGGTCGCGGTAGCTGCGGCCGCCTACGGTTACCGAGCCCTGCGTCGGCGCGTCGAGGCCCAGGATCATCCGCATGGTCGTGGTCTTCCCGGCGCCGTTCGGCCCGAGGAAGCCGGTGACCACGCCGGGCCGGATGGAGAAAGACAGGCCGTCGACGGCCACGGTGGAGCCGTAGCGCTTGACCAGGTCGTGGGCTTCGATCATCGGTCTACGGCGAACGCGACGGCGACGTCGCAGTCGGGGACACTCGTCTCGGTGACGGGCCCGGTCGCGAGATAGGTCATGCGCAGGCCGAGGTCTTCGGGCGTGAGGGCAAGACGCTCACCCTCGTGCTCCTGCTCCTGCTCCTGCCCCCAGGCCTGCAGTGACTCCATAGCGAGCTGAAAGTGCACCGCTGATGTCCCACCCGGGCCAACTGGCAGCGCGACGAACGCCTCCCGGTGCGCCGGCTCGGTTCGCAACCTCAGCTCGGGATAGTGCTCGGCGAGGGCATGTGCCTCCGCCTGCGGAACCGGCCTGCACCATTCGATCGGGCCGTCGCTGTCAGCGCTCACCTGGCCCCAGTAGATGCAGAAGACCGCGCCTGCTCGTCCTTCGATCTTCGGCAGCGGGCGCTCGCGCAGGATCGCGATGAACTCCTTGCCGAACGCCCACGCCCCCTGCTCGTCAACGTTGCGCTTCAGGCAGAGCAGGCTCCGCTCGGGCATCTCCCGCGTGGCGACTTCGTACATGACAGGCCTCTTTCCGCTCAATCGGCTGACGAGATAGTCGGCCAGATCGCGCCGCGCGTCGTGTGCCGCTTCGGCGTCGCGCCAGTGTTCGGCGATGCGCGCCGCCGCATCGGCCGGATCGCACGCGAGCAGCTCCTTGACCGCCGCGAGCGGCAACTGCAACTGGCGCAGCATCACGACAAGGCGTGCCTCGTCGAGCTGGGCTGTGTCGTAGTAGCGATAGCCAGACGCCTGATCGACGCGCGCGGGCACCAGTACCCCGCGTTCGTCGTAGAGGCGGAGTGCCTTCAGTGAAAGGCGGGACCGTCGAGCGAACTCCCCGATGCTGATCTCTTTCACGCTGACTCCCTCGTCGCCGGTCCGATCCGGCCCGGCAAGATGAGTGTGCCGGCTCCCCCAAGGTGAGAGTCAAGGCTGCCGGCCGCCAGCCATCTCCCGGTAGCGGACGGGGGTTCTGCAACGGCGGGAACGCTACGCCCAGCGACGTTCCGGGACGCTCAACTCACGCCAGCGGTGGCGAGGCCGGGCTTCGGGTGGGCCGGGACCTGCCACCCCCCGGGCGCGCCGGTCAGCTCGCCAAGGCCACCCGGGCCCGCGGCCTCGCTATTGAAGGCCGTCGAGCATGAGGCGCTGCTGGCCGTGATGGCCGAGCGGGCCGGCGTCGCGGTGTCACCGGCCCCGGAATTACCGCCCGGGCAGCAGCACGCTCAGGCAGGTGACGCAGCCTTCGAGTTTCTCGAACTCGCTGATGTCCACCACGACCGGGGTGAAGCCCATGTCGTCCAGCAGTTCAGCGGTGCGGGGAGCGGACGCGGCGACCAGCACCCGGTCCCCGCCCAGCGGGACGACATGGCAACCGCCCTCCTCCTCCACCGGGCGGACCGCCGGGAACAGCCCGGCAGGCACCAGCTGCGGCAGCAGCAGGAACGTCCCATCGGCCAGCGCGGTCACCGCGGACTTCAGATGCAGCACGTTCCCTAGCGGGACGGCGATCACTGCGCGGCCCAGCGGGGCCAGCAGCGCGCGCAGCTGGCGGATGCCCGCGCCGTTGGTCCGCCGGCCGCGTCCCACGTACACGGTGTGGCCGACCTGCAGCACATCGCCGCCGTCCAGAGTCCCTGGCTGCTGGATCTGCGCGGTGCGCAGGCCCAGCGACCGGACCATCTCGGCTACGCCGGCCACCTCGGCCCGGCGGGCCGGCGCGCCCGGGCGGGCCAGCACCGCCAGGTCCTCGCAGACCACCACCGTATCTTCGATGAATACCGAATCCGGGCGGTCCTCGGCGACCGGCGCCTGCCGGATCACCCAGCCACAGGCCGCCAGCGCATCGGCGTACGCCGCGTGCTGGCCCCGGGCCAGGGCCACATCCACCGGGGTCCGGCTGATGTGGGTGACGATGCCCTCGGCCAGCCTGCTGCTGGGCGCGCGGACCAAGACCGTGCCGTTCACCAATCGCTCCTTACCCGACCCCGTGCCGCACGCACGGCACGGCTTCCTTCCTTTGATCACTTAGGAAGGTACGCCTGGCCTCCATCATGTCCCGCATCCACAACTTCGTGTCATACCTGGGAAGGTCAGGCGCTTAAACCGAATCCAGGCTTTTCATCCGATCGCGCTGCTGGCAGCGCAGCCCCGAAGCTGCGCCGAGCCCGGCGGGAACAAGGCGGCCACGCTTCCTTGTCCTGATAGGCGCAAGCTCCCATGTGACCGCTCTTGCCCCGGGAAAAGGCTGATGTTGAGCTTTTCCGCCCTCAGATCTACCCTTCGGGCGAGGAGACTCGCATGCACCTGCGATCTCGCGCGCTCTGCGTCACCTTATTCGTGCTAACGGCTGCGGTCCTCTCCGTAGGAGCGGTTCGTGCCCGTGATGACAGATCGACGGCGAGCGCCGCCACATTTATCAACTGGAATAGCTACCTCTTCGACACCAACCACACGTCGGCAAACGAGGCAGCCACAGCCATCACGACGCGCAACGCCCCACGCCCGGCGTGAATTGGCTAGCCCGTATTCACGCACCGGACAGAAGCGGCACGCCGACGTCGCGGGCCAAGCACGCGGACGCCTCAGGATAGAGGGGAACGCTCTGTCAACGGCAGAAGCGGACGTTCACCCCGAGGGCGCCAATGCATGAATCAGGCGGGTTCGCCGGCCAGGCGGCGGGGGTGCCGCCGCACGGGGATGTCGCCCCTTCGAGGAGCGAGCTCGGCCGGGCTCAGCAGCATCACCTGAGCACGTCGCTACGGGCCGTTCGGACGGGTCGGCGGGTCGGGCGAGTTTCAGCCGGCGGGGTTCACCGCGCGCCGGTCGTTCTGGCCAGCACGATCATGATGGTCGCGGCCACGTTGGCTAAGCGTCGCTGTCGGCGTTCTGACTCCACTGCAGGGTCCGGGGCAGGCCGAAGTGGGGGAACAGGCTGTTGTCGCCGAACCGGGTGATGGCGCTGATCTTGTGGTCGGCCAGGGTCAGCACGACGAGCCCGTTGGCGTGCGCGACTGGTGCGTGTACGTCGCGGAGGTAGTAGCCGAACGCGGGCTGACCGTTGGCGCGGGTCGGCACGAGCTTGACGGGCCGAGTGCCCCACCAGGTCCGGGTCAGGTAGAACTCCGCGATCGCGGTGTGACCCTGGTATTCCAGCGGCTCGGGCGGCATGGTCATCCACGCGTCGTCGGTGAGCAGGCCGACCAACTGCTCGATGTCAGCGGTCTCGAAGGCATCCACGAACCGGCTGACGATCTCTCGCTCGCGTGGCGAGCGCGGCGCGGGGGCGAGGTCACGGCCGGGAGAGGCGAGCCCGGCCGCCGAGCGTGGCGCGGGCACGCTGCAGGGCGCTGTTTACCGAGATCTCGCTGTTCTCCAGCATCTGGGCGGCCTCGGTTGCGGTGTAGCCGAGCACGTCGCGCAGCACCAAGACGGCGCGCTGCCGCGGTGGCAGGCGCTGCAGTCCAGCCACGAACGCCAGCGCGAGCGCTTCCCGGGCCTCGTAGCGAGCCTCGGGACCGGGCGCGGCGTCGGGCACATTGTCCAGGAGCGTGTCCGGGTAAGGCTGCAGCCACAGCGGCTCGCCCCGCCTGGTGGGCTCGGGCGGCGGGCTCAGAAACCCGGATCCGGCCGCGGTCTTGGGGCGGCGGCCGGAGTCACGCAGCGCGTTCAGGCACCGGTTCGTCGCGATCTTGTACAGCCAGTTGCGTATCGAAGCCCGCGCCTCGAACCGGTCAATACCGCGCCAGGCTGCCAGCAGGGTTTCCTGCAGCATGTCCTCCGCGTCCTGGACCGAGCCGAGAATCCGGTAGCAGTGCAGCTGCAGCTCGTGCCGGTAGGGGTCGGTGAGCTCGCGGAACGCCTCCCCGTCGCCGGCCCGGGCGCGAGCCAGTGGCGTCATGGTCACCATCGCATCCTCGCATCGCCTCGTCCTTCGCCTGGTCTCAAGGGTCACGACACCAGCCGGGCCGGAAACTAACCGGTCATTTCGCGGCTTCCCGCGGTGTCTCAATCAGCGGCGATCACCAAACGCTGATCTGGAGGACGCGTGGTTACCACGAGCAGGCAGGCGGCCGTGACCCGCACCCAGGGCTGGGCCCTGGCGCTGTCATCGCTCGCCTCGTTCATGGTCGTGCTCGACCTGCTGGTCGTCGCGACCGCGCTGAACACGATTCACCGTGACCTCGGCGCCTCGATCGGGCAGCTGGAGTGGACGGTCAACGCCTACACCCTGGCCTTCGCGGTGCTGCTGATGACCGCGGCCGCCGTCGGCGACCGATTCGGCAGGCGGCGGGTCTTCGCCATCGGCCTGGGCGTGTTCGCCGCCGGCTCGGCGGCGTGCGCGCTCGCCCCCGGAGCCGGCGCGCTGATCGCGGCGCGCACGGTGCAGGGCACCGGAGCGGCAATGATCATGCCGCTGGCGCTGGCGCTGCTGAACGCGGCCGTGCCGCCGCAGCGCCGCGGCTGGGCGATGGGGATCTTCGGCGCAGTGACCGCGCTGGCGGCCGTGGTCGGCCCGGTGCTGGGCGGCGCGATCACCCAGGGCATCGCCTGGCAGTGGATCTTCTGGGTTAACGTCCCGATCGGCCTGCTCGCCATCCCGCTGGCGCTGCGCCGCCTGGAGGAGAGCTACGGGCCGCGTGCCCCGCTGGACTTTCCCGGCCTGGCACTGGTCACCGGCGCCGCGCTCGGCCTGGTGTGGGGGCTGGTGCGCGGCAGTTCGGCTGGCTGGGCCAGCCCTGAGGTCGCTGGGACGCTGGTGGCCGGCGGGCTGTTGCTGGTCGCGTTCATCGGCTGGGAACTGCGCACCCGCGCGCCGATGCTGCCGATGCGCCTTTTCGCCTCGCGGGGCTTCTCCGCGGGCAACGCCGCCGTCTTCCTCTGGAACGCGTCGCTGACCGGTGCGATATTCTTCATGGCCCAGTTCCAGCAGGTCAGCCTCGGGCAGGACCCGCTCGGCGCCGGGCTTCGGCTGCTGCCCTGGGGCGCGGCCCCGTTCCTGATCGCGCCGTGGTCCGGGAGGCTGGCGGACCGGATCGGGGAACGCCCGCTGGTGGTCTCCGGCTTGCTGCTGCAGGCCGCCGGGTTCGCCTGGATCGCCGCGGTCGCCAGCCCCCAGGTGGCCTACCCGGCCCTGCTCGCGCCGATGATCATCTCTGGCAGCGGGATCGCGCTGGCGCTGCCGGCGCTGACCAAGGTCGTGGTCAGTTCGGTCCCGCCCGGTGACATCGGCAAGGCCACCGGCGTGTTCAGCACGATGCGCCAGCTCGGCGGCGCGTTCGGCGTCGCGATCCTGGCCGCCGTCTTCGCCGCGGCTGGCAGCTACGCCTCCCCGGCCGCGTTCAGCAACGGGTTCGCGCCCGCCACCTTCGCCGCGGCCGGTCTGGCCCTGGCCGCTGCGCTCGCCGCACTGGCCCTGGCCGGCCGGCGCAACCCGGCACCGGCCGCCCCCGCGGAGCTGGACCCGACGCTGCCCGAGGCCATAGCCGGACGCTGAGACAGCCAGCAGCCGCCCGGGCGCAGACACCCATAACCGATACCAGCCACGAATCAAGCGAGGTCAGCAATGAGACGCGTCATAGTGCGCTACACCGTCAAACCCGGCCGTATCATCACCATCGGCTCCGCCCTGGCCGACCGAGTCCCCGGCCCCACCCTCATCCTGTATTCCATGGCCAAGTCCGCGCTCAGCGGCCTCACCAAAGGCCTGGCTCGCGACCTCGGCCCCCGCGGCATCAGGGCGACCCTCGTCCAGGCAGGCCCGATCGACACCGACATGAGCCCCGAGAACGGGCCAGCAGGGCAGCTCCTCCGCAGCGTCACAACCCTCGGGCACTACGGACGCAGCGATGACATCGCCGCCCTGGTCTCCTATCTCGCTGGCGAAGGCGGCCGCTACATCACCGGCACCGCGATCACTATCGACGGGGGCCTCGCCGCCTGAACCCCCGAAAGGAACGCCGTGACCGATGCGACAACCGCGCTGGCCACATTCCCCAGCTAGCACCGCGGGCACTGGTCGCGGCGGATCGCGCCCCGCCAAGTCCGACGCTCATAACCCTCTCGCCACCGGGCGGGGCAGCGCCGAGGTGGGCATGCCCACAGGTGGCGCATGACGCTCATGGCGAGCGTCGCGTAACAGGCGGCACCGCACAGAACCGGCTCATACGCGCCCGCCAGCGGCCTCCACCGACCCAGGAGCAAGCAGAAGATAATCGGCAGGGAGGTGATAGTTCGGCGCGATCAGTGAGGGCCGGAATCCGCCATGCGCTCACTCTCCGCGATGATCAAGAACCGGGCCTCTTAGCCGTCGGCTGAGATCTTGGTGGTTGCCCACGGTGGCCCAACCGGAGCCAGGCGCCGTGGGATAGGCGGTGGCGCACGCGCTCAGGCGCTTGGCGGCGAGGTAGCGTGGCTGCTGCCGGTGCGGAGGTCCTGACGGCCGTCTGCTGAGCGCGCCATATGCCTGCCCATGGAGGGTGCGATGGTCCGCCCCCTCCGGCGCTCGGATGCTTCAGGACCGGAACGGCGGAGGGGGTGCACCCGACGCGATGGATGCCTCGCCGGGACGAACCCGCGACCATCGGATCGCCCAGGAGCAAGCCGCGCTGCGCCGCGTGGCGGAGCTGGTCGCGGGCGGACCGCCGCCGGAGGAGGTGTTCAGCGCGGTCGCGGAGGAAGCCGGGCGGTTGCTGGAAGTCGACTTTGCGACCCTGGTCCGGTACGACCCGCAGGAAGCGATCACAGTTGCTGGCACGTGGACCAGAACGGGCGCCCCCCCGCCGATCCCGGACGGCAGCCGGCTGCCGCTCGGCGGACGTAACCTGAACACGCTGGTGTACGAGACGGGCCGGCCGCAGCGGATCGACTACGGCGACGTCTCGGGCGCAATCGGTGACACCGCCACCCGTGACTGGGGGCTCCGCTCGTCGGCGGGCGTGCCGATCCGGGTCGAGGGGCGGCTGTGGGGCGCCATGCTTGTGGCGTTTACCCGCGAGGAGTCGCTGCCGGCGGACACTGAGGCGCGGCTGGCCGGGTTCACCGAGCTGGTCGCGACCGCGGTCGCGAACGCGCAGGCGCGTACCGAGCTGCGCAGGTTCGCCGAGGAACAGGCGGCGCTGCGCCGGGTGGCGACCCTTGTCGCGGGCGGAGCGTCGCCGGAGGAAGTGTTCGCCGCGGTCGCTGAGGAGGTCGGGCGGCTGCTGGGGACCGTCCAGACCAACATGCTCCGATACGACCCAGATGATGTCGCGACGATCGTCGCGGTGCACGGCAGGGTCGGCGACGCCGCGGCCGTCTCCGTAGGAGATCGGTACAAGCTCGGCGGGCGGAACGCGGCAACGCTGGTGTTCGAGACCGGCCGGCCGGCGCGGATCGACGGCTACTCCGGCGCGTGGGGGGCCGTCGGGCGCGCCGCGGGCTACCGTTCGTCGGTCGGCGTACCCATCAGCGTGGAAGGCAGGCTGTGGGGCGTCATCGGCGTGGCGTCAACGCGCGACGAGCCGCTGCCGGCGGACATCGAGGCGCGGCTGGCCGGGTTCACCGAGCTGGTCGCGACTGCGGTCGCCGACGCGCAGGCGCGCGTAGAGCTGCGCGGGTTCGCCGAGGAGCAGGCGGCGCTGCGCCAGGTGGCGACCCTGGTCGCGGGCGGAGCGTCGCCTGAGGAGGTGTTCACCGCGGTCCCCGAGGAAGTCGGGCGGCTGCTGAAGGTCAACTACACGGTGGTGAGCCGGTACGACGCCGACGGCCTGGTCACGGTCGTCGGTGGCTGGGCCAGGGCCGACCCCGGCCGGCCGCTTGCTATCGGCCTCCGCCTCAAACCCGAGGGACGGAACATCCACGCGCTGGTATTCCAGACAGGACAGCCAGCCCGGATCGATGACTATAGCACCGCCGTAGGCGCGTTTGCCGACGTCGCCCGCGACTGGCAGTACCGCTCGTCGGTCGGCGTGCCGATCAGCGTGGAAGGTCGGCTCTGGGGCGTCATGATAGCGGGATCCCGCGAGGAGTCCCTGCCGGCGGACACCGAGGCGCGGCTGGCCGGGTTCACCGAGCTGGTCGCGACCGCGATCGCCGACGCGCAGGCGCGCGTAGAGCTGCGCGGGTTCGCCGAGGAGCAGGCGGCGCTGCGCCGGGTGGCCACGCTGGTGGCCCGGGGGGCGCCGCCGGAGGAGGTGTTCGCCGCGGTCGCCGAGGAGGTCGGTCGGCTGCTGGGCACGGACTTCACGGTCATGAGCCGGTACGACCCGGACGGCGCGGCCACGGTCGTCGGCGTCTGGGCCAGGACCGGCAGCGCCCGGGTTCTTGCGGTCGGCCTCCGGATGGACATCGGGGGGCGGAACGTGCACACGCTGGTGTTCCAGACCGGCCGGCCCGAGCGGATCGATGACTACGCCGGTGCCTCGGGCGATACCGCCGACGCCGAACGCGACTCGGGGTTCCGCTCGGCCGTCGGCGTGCCGATCAGCGTCGAGGACCGGCTGTGGGGCGTCATGAGTGTGGCGTCCACGCGGGAAGAGCCGCTCTCCGCGGACATTGAGGGGCGGCTGGCGGCCTTCACCGAGCTGATCGTCACCGCCCTCATCAACGCCGAGGCCCAGGCCGCGCTCAACGCCTCGCGGGCGCGGATCGTGGCCGCCGCCGACCAGACGCGCCAGCGGATCGAGCGTAACCTGCACGACGGAGCGCAGCAACGCCTGGTCTCCCTTGCCCTGCACCTACGGGAGACGCAGGCGGCGGCGCCCGGGGCGGGCGAACTGGCAGGGCGGCTGGAGGGCGCCGTCACGGAGGTGACCGAAGTTCTGGACGAGCTGCGCGAGATCGCCCGCGGCATCCACCCGGCGATCCTCACCGAAGGCGGGCTGCCGCCGGCGCTGAGGGCGCTGGCCCGCCGCGGTGCCGTCCCGGTCAGCCTTGACATCAAGGTGGCAGAGCGGCTGCCCGAGCCGGTCGAGACCGCAGCCTACTACGCGATTTCCGAGGCGCTGACCAATACCGCCAAGCATGCGCACGCCTCCGCCGCCGCGGTGGAGGTGGCTGCCCGCGACGGCGGCCTGCGGGTCTGTGTCCGCGACGACGGGCGCGGCGGGGCGGACTTCGCCGGCGGCTCGGGCCTGGCCGGGATCAAGGACCGGATGGAGGCGCTCGGCGGGCGGATTCTGGCTGCACAGCCCGCCCGGGGCGGGTACCGCCGTGTATATCGTCATGCCCGTTAGCGGCCCCGGCGGCCCAGGACCTTCGGCCGGGGCCGTCAACTCACCGCGATGAGGCCGACCGCCGCGCAGACCGCAGGCGCGGCGACGCTTCCGGACGTCGAGTCCGGGACGCCATGGGTACACGTGGCTCGCTGACTCTCCGTAATGGCCAGGCCCACGAGCTGGAACCGTCGGCCAGTAGGTGCTGGACGGCTGGCTGTCGAGGCCGGCCAGGGCGGGGTCAGCTTCAGCGCTCAGGAGATCGCCTCCAAGCTCATCGCGCACCACCGCGGAGGTGGCGTCAGGATCAGCGCCGGGACCCGCGGGAGCCTGGACCAGCACGTCATGTATATCGTCGCGGCCTACATCACTGGCGCTGCCGGTAATCACACCGCCTGCCCTTGCCCGTCTTCGCCGTCCCCGGCCGGGTCTTGGCTTACGGGCCCGCAGGGCGGATTATCGGTCGGGGGCGCCCGGAAGGGGACGCCCGGCAGACAGGGGGTTTGTCATGAAGATTCGCAGGTCTATCGTGGCGGCGGGCGCGGCCGTCGTCCTGGGCGGCACGGGGGCGCTGGTGCTGCCGGCCGTGGCCAGCGCGAGCAGCGCTACGCACACGCTGACGTTCACCGCGGTGCAGGTGAAGTCGGTCATGTTCACCAGGACGACCGGCGCCAGTCAGGAAACCGACGTCAACGCGGCGGGCAAGACCGTCGGGTTCGACATGATCTACTTCTCGGCCACCTCAGCGACCTCGGCTGCCGTGAACATCACGGTCAACACCAGCGGCGGCTTCCTGTACGGCACGGCCACTGTCAGCAACAAGACTGGCGCGGTCACCAACGGCAAGGTGACGGGCGGGACCGGCGCGTTCAAGGGAGCCACCGGAACGATCAAGGCCAAGGTCCTGAACAAGGCGGGCACCAAGCACGCCGTAACGATCACCTACAGCACGTAGGGCCCGGCAGCCTCACGAGGGCGGGACGGCCCCGGCAGCGCGCCGTCCCGCCTTTGCCGGGTGAGCGGAAGGGAAGCCCAACGGGGTGTACTGCGCGGACGTCGTCAAGCGGGAGGGCTGGGGTCGTGCGGGGCGGTGAGGGTGGTGACGACGTGCTGGAGGTAGGCTTCCCGGTCGGCCCGGCCGTGAGGGAGGGCGCCCGGTGCGGAGCGGGCCAGCTCGGTGTGGCCGAGGTGGGCGCTGTAGGCAAGCAGTGACCGGTAGCGAGCCTCGCGGGCCGGGAACCCGATGTCGCGGAACAACGTGGCGGTGTAATCGATCCGCTGTTGGGTGATCCTCGTGAGCACCGGAGCGACGGCGGGGTGATCGGCGGTGGCGATGAGCGCCACGTACACCGAGTCGGTCTCGGCGAGCGCGGTTACCCGCCTGATGAGCAGCCGCAGACGGTGTACCGGGTCGATGCCGGCCCGGGTGTTCTCGGCGGTGACCGCGGCCGTGTACTGGTCCTCCCAGTGCGCCAGGGCGGCGGTGAGAAGCGCGTCGCGGTTCTCGAAATGCCAGTAGAAACTGCCCTTGCTGGCCCCGAGCCGCAGCGCCAGTGGTTCGACCGCTACCGCGGCGAGCCCGCCTTCCGCGATCGCCGCCAGCGCGGCGGTGACCCAGTCCAGCCGGGATAGCCGCCGCCGGGTGCTTGTGCCCGTGCCAGCCACGGCCATACGCTACCGTACAGAGGACCATACGGTGCCGTATGGTCCTGGCCGGACCAGGGAGCAGCCGGAAAGCGGGTACGCCCGCTGCTCTGCTGCCCAAAGTGGTGAGCAAGGACCGGGAGGAGACTTTCATGCCTCGTTATGAATGGAAAGGTGCCAATCCTTCCATCGAACGGCTCGAGGCGGCCGTTGAACCGATCCGGCACGAAGTGGTCAGCCATCCTCTGTACCACCGGCTCAACAACATGAGCGCCGTCGTGACATTCATGGAGCATCACGCGTTCGCGGTGTGGGACTTCATGTCGCTGCTCAAGACCTTGCAGCGCGGCCTGACCTGCGTTCAGGTGCCCTGGGTACCTTGCGGCCCTACCGCTAGCCGTCGGCTGATCAACGACATCGTCCTTGTCGAGGAGAGCGATGAGCTGGGCAGCGGGTTCATCAGCCACTTCGAGCTGTACCTGGAGGGCATGCGGCAAGCAGGCGCCAGCACCGGACCCGTCGATGCCTTTATTGACCTGCTGCGAGAGGGCCGTGCCGTCCTGCCTTCGCTCAAGGAAGCAGGGGTACCCGAGCCCGCCACCGAGTTCGTCACCGCGACATGGGAAATCATCGAGCACGGATCGCTGCACTGCCAGGCCGCGGCGTTCGCCTTTGGCCGGGAGGATCTCATCCCGGACATGTTCGACCAGGTTGCTGCCCTGGACAGCGAGCATGGCCGGCTTTCGGTGTTCGTCAACTACCTCAAACGCCATATCCAGGTCGACAGCGAAGAACACACGCCGATGGCGATGCAGATGCTCGCCGAACTGTGCGGTGAAGACCACTCACGATGGGCCGAGTGCGAGGAAACGATAACTGTCGCGCTCGCGGCACGAATCCGGCTGTGGGACGGGATTCTCGCGAAGATTATCCAGCCGCTGGCCGGGACCGTCCCGTGACCGACCGGATACCCGCCAACTTACAGACCGCATCATATTGAGTGATCGAGAAGTTCTGGAGAAGGGCCGAGCCGCCGGTAGGCACTCCAACCGAGTTCTCGGCGTCTTTCGGCGAAACGGCACAGAGCAGTCATTCTGGCCGGTATCCGCCCACGGCCGGCCTGCCCATCATCTAAGTCCGGGTTGGCGGGCTGTGCTCATCCGTGAGCTGACCGGCCCGGTGGCAGGTCCAGCTGGGCGGACATGCCACCGAGGATGAAGTCGGCGCTGGCCAGGAAGTCGTGCGGGAAGCCGCGAGTGATGTGGCTGGCCTGATCGAGCCGGGTCAGCGCGTCAGGCGGCAGGTTGACGTCCAGGCAAGTGAGGTTGTCGGCGAGCTGCTGGGCGGTCCGCGCGCCCAGTCAGCGGCCTCGAACCAGCCCGGCTCGCGATCGCCTGGCGGCGGAGCGACCGCAGGCCCGCGGTCCGGGACTTCGTCCAGGCCTGCCGTGAGGCCGCGGACACCCAGTAGCGACCTGCTCATCCTTTGGGCCGTGGCCGGTGCCATAGTCTCGGTTGCCCCGCTCGCCGTGGCCCGTCTGCGGGTGAGCGCGGCAGGACGCAGGGGCTCGACGCGAAGTCGCGCGCTTCGTCGAAGATGTGTCTCAGGCTGGCGTCGACCAAGTGCGTGTCGGCCTCGAATCTCCGGAAGCGCGGAACGACGCTTGTTACGAGCCAACGCCAGCGGTCGTCGAAGCGGTTGATCCTTGGCCACGTTCGTGCGCGCAGAGCGTGCGGGATTCCTCGTGTGAACGAGTAGAGGTAGAACGAGGTGAAGTCCGCAACCTCCTGTCGCACTCCACGCACCTCGAAGCTCGTGGCCGAGCCGATCGCGACGATCCAGGCGGATGAAAACGAGAGTCGATCGAAGTTGGGTTGCACCAAGGCGCACTGCTCGTGCTCGAGGAGCTCAACGTTGCCCTCCCAAATGAGATCATCGGCCTTCTGTCGAGCCTGCGCGGACGCCATCCCGTCCTCCAGGACACGGCGTCCTTGGTCGATCGCCTCGAAGCCGGCGAGGACAGGTGCATAGTGGCGATCCGCTTGCAGGAGAGCGCGCAGGCGTTCGATCCCGTCTTCGGCACTGACGTACGCGAAGTGAACCCAGAAGAGGTCGTTGAAGATGGCGTTGTTCGTCGCCCGGATCGTGTTCACATCCTCCGTCAGCAGCAGTTTCGGACGACCCAGGCTGTGCGGGATGTCGACATAGCCAGTGCGATCGGCGTCCAGCCGGAGCGGGAAGAGGGCGAGCCGGACGTGGTGCGACGCTATTGCGGCCATCGCGGCCCACTTGAAGCAAGCGGGCTGGAGCTTGTACATCCAGGCATAGCGTGACGAGATCTCAACGTTGCGGTGGAACGCGCAGCACGGGTCGCTCAGGAGTCCGTCGGCCACGGCCTTCCACCCCGCGATCGTGTCCGGCGTTCTGTTCCGGGGGACGAGTCCGTGTGGCTCAGGGATGAGCTCGTCGGGGCGATTAAGTCGACCATCTGGCTGATCCTCTTGACGGCATGGTTCGCCGCTCGCTGACGAGCAGCTCGCCCGGGTAGACCGCCAGTCGCTCACCCTGAAACGCTATGCCCGGGGCGTGGCCGCCGTCATACGGGTGTCGGTCGTGGTGGTCAACTTGGTCACCATCGCCGCGGACCCGCAGGCCGGGGCGGCCCGGCGCCGGGCCGCTGGCGGGCGCCGCGGCCGCGGACCTGCTCGTCGCTGTTGCGGGCTACTGCCTGCGATGGCAGTCTCGATTCATGGCGGCGGGCTATCGCCGGGCTTCGCCGGGCGCCACAAGCCGTCTCCGCAGGCGGGTGCGTGCGGTGACCTCCTGGCCGCGTGGGCGGCGCGGGGGGTTCGGGGGGGTACGGGGCCTATCCGCTGACGAGCTGGCGGCGCTTCACCGGGTGGCCACGCTGGTCGCCCGCCAGCCCTCGCAGGCGGAGGTCTTCGCGGCGGTGACGGAGGAAGCCGGGAGGCTTCTGCACCTCGATAGCGCGCACCTGGTGGTCTATGAGCCGGATGAGACGGCGACGGTGGTCGGGGCCTGGAACCTGCGAGGGCCGCCGGCTCCGGTCGGCACGCGGGTGCGGCTGGACGGGGACAACATCGTCGTCCGCGTGTTCCGCACCCATCGGCCGGTCCGCATCGACCAGTACAGCGACGCCAGAGGCCCGATCGCCGGGTACGCCCGCTCCATGGGGATCCGCGCGGCGGTCGGTGCTCCGGTTCTGGTCGGGGGACGGGTCTGGGGGGCCATGACCGTCGGCTCCTCGCGGCCGGAGCCGCTGCCTGCTGGAACAGAACTCCGTATCGGGGCGTTCATCGATCTGGTCGCCACGGCGATCGCGAACGCCGAGGCGCGCCGGGAACTGGAACAAGTCGCCGCCGACCAGGCGGCGCTGGGCCGGGTCGCGACGCTCGTCGCCGAGGCCGTCCCGCCGGGCGACGTCTTCACCACGGTCGCCGCCGAGGTCGCGGGGCTGTTCGGCGTTCCGCTCGTCGGGCTCTTCCGCTACGAGAGCGAAGGCGTTGCGACGGTAATCGCCGCGACCGGCAAGCTCTCCCCCTACCTGGGCCGGCGCTGGGCCTTCCCGGCCGACGACCCGAGCGTTGTCGCATCGTTGCAAAGGACGGGCCGGCCGCTCAGAATCGACGACCACGCACAGCGCACGGGTGCCGGAACGGACACCGCCAGGGAGCTCGGCGTCGGCGCGGCGGTCGGCGTTCCCGTCATCGTCGACGGCCGGGCCTGGGGCGCGGTGACCCTGGGCGCCGCAAAAGATCGCCTGCCGCTGCCCGCGGACACGGTGGACCGCCTCACAGCCTTCACCGACCTTGTCGCCACGGCGATCGCGAACGCCGAGGCACGGACCGAGATCGGGCGGCTGGCGGAGGAACAGGCCGCGCTGCGACGGGTGGCAACGCTCGTGGCCAAGGGCACCCAGCCGGACGAGGTCTTCGCCGCCGTTGCCGAAGAGATCGGACGGATCCTGGACGCCCAGGTAGCGTGCATCCTCCGCTACGAAGCGGATGCGACCGGGACTGTCATGGCGACTTGGGGCGACGCCAGTTTCTGGCCGGCCGGCTCGAACTGGGCACTCGAAGACCTCGGCGCACAGGTGTTCCGCACCCGTCGCGCGGCCCGCATCGACAGCCGCAGGCCACTCGCCGGCGAGGACAGCGAAATGGCTGAACGGATCGCATCGCGGGTCGCTGCACCGATCATCATCAATGACCGGCTGTGGGGCGCCGCGCTGGCGCTGAACTTCGCATCCGGTTGTACCCTGCCCGCCGCTGCCGAGGGACGCATCGCGAACTTCGCCGACCTGATCACGACGGCGATGTCGAACGCGCAGACCCGGTCCGAGCTCATCGCTTCCAGGGCCCGGATCGTCGCCGCCGCGGACCAGACCAGGCGGGGGCTGGAGCGTGACCTGCACGACGGCATCCAGCAGCGCCTTGTCTCGCTCGCGCTGAAGGCCCGCGCAACCGAGGCGATGAGCGCCCGGGACGCGGCCGCGATCCGGGGCGAGCTGTCGCTGCTGGCCGACGGTCTGGACGCCGCGCTGGACGAGCTGCGGGAGATCTCGCGCGGCATCCACCCGGCCGTGTTGTCCGAGGCCGGGCTCGGACCGGCGCTCAAAGCGCTCGCCCGGCGCTCCGCCGTTCCGGTCGAACTCGACCTGAACCTCGGCCCGCGGCTCGGGCAGCAGCTCGAGGCGGCCGGCTACTACGTCGCGTCCGAGGCGCTCGCCAACGTCGCCAAGCACGCGCGGGCCTCGGTCATCGAAGTGCGTGCGGACGGCCGCGACGGCGCCCTCACCCTCTCGATCAGCGACGATGGCATCGGCGGCGCCGACCCCGGCCGCGGCTCGGGCATCATCGGCCTCAAAGACCGGGTCGAGGCGCTCGGCGGAACCATCTCGGTGCTCAGCCCGCCCGGCCACGGAACGACCCTGCACGTCCAGCTTCCCGCCGATCCGGGCACCGCGGCCACGCTGCCGCGCGATGCCCCGTAACCGTCGGCGCGGCGCCTGGCGGCCAGCCGTTGGGGATGAGATGCCAAACGGTTGGCGCTGGGATGGCGCAGAGCTCGAGCATCGAGCGGACGCCGCCCTGCGGCGCCCCGCTAAACGCGCGAGCGCCGGGGGGCCTACGCGCGCGTGCGGTCATCGACGATCCGGCGGATCGCCTCCGCCGACAGCTCCGGCTTCGGCACGAACCCGGCGGCGGGGCTCTCGGCGATCAGATCCGCGAAGTCGGCCCTCGCATGAGTCGAGATCAAGATCACCGCCGGGCGGCCGCCCCGGTGGTATCCGGCCAGCCGCCGCGCCAGGTCGAACCCGCTTTCATCCCCCAGCCCGATGTTAACCAGGACGACCTCCGGCCGCAACTCCTGTGCTCGCTGCAGCGCCTCGGCCGAGGTAGCGGCAACGCCGACGACGCGCAAGCCCTCCTGTTCCAGCAGAGCGCGCGCAGCCTCCAGGAACAACCGGTTGTCATCCACGATGAGGACGCCGAACGCCATGCGAACAGAGTTACAAGACATACGGGCGCCGGGCATTGCGGCTAGCAGGAATTTCAGGAATCGTTTGCTCTCGCCGGGCACGATACGTCAACTTGGTTGCTGCGCTCTGCCTCGCTGGGCAGGTGTTGTCTCTTGTCTGGCCACGATACGGTCGTTGTGCCAGGTCAGCGCCGCGTTTCCGGGCTCAGGATCGTGCCGCCAGCGGCTCAATGCTGCCTTCGCAGGCTCCTGGCATCTGCGCTGCGGGGTCAGATGGATCATCCCCCACCCGAGTGCCACGAGGCCAGGTCGCACGGATCGCCAGCCCGCCCGGTGGTCATACCGTGCGCAATGCCTCGGTTGGCGAGAGGCGCGCGGCTCGCATCGCCGGGTACAGGCCGGCGACGGCGCCGATGGCCAGGGCCGCGACGGTCCCGCCGTAGAGGGCCTGAGGCGGGATCAGTACCGTCCAGTGCTGAGTGAGGGCGTAGATGGCGGTGGCCGCTACGCCGAGCAGGGTGCCGGCCAGGCCGCCCAGGGCCGACAGGAGCAGTGCCTCGGCGAGGAACTGCTCGGCGATATGGCGGCGGGTGGCGCCCAGCGCGCGGCGCAGGCCGATCTCGGAGCGGCGTTCGAGGACGGAGATGACCATGACGTTGGCGATCCCGACGCCGCCGACGAGCAGGGCAACGGCGCCCAGGCCGAGGAACAGGGCGTTGTAAGCGCTCGCTGTGACGGCCTCGGCCTGGAGGATATCGGCCGGCTCGCTGACCGACACGGTCGAGGGATCGGACGGGTTGACGGTGGCGGACAGCACCGCGTTGACCGCGGCCACCTGGCTGGGGTCGCTGCGCACGTACAGTTCGGTGGGGTGGCCGTCGAAGCTGAAGTCCTGCTCGGCGATGGGGAAGCCGATGAAAGCCATGCTGTCCATCGTGGTTTCCAGCGGCACGTGGCTCATGATGCCGGTCACGGTGAACCGGTACCCGCCTATCCACACCTGGGTGGGATGGGCCAGGTTGCGGATGCCGAGCAGGCTGGCGGCCTCGGCGCCGAGGACAACCGCTGGGTAGCGGGCCGTGGCCGCGTTGAGGAATCTGCCGTGCGCCATGGTGGCGCCTACGGTGGCGGGCAGGGTGGCGGGGGCGGCGGCGGTCAGCGCGATGCCGCTGGTCTGGACGGCCGGGATGAACGGGTTGCGGTACACGTAGACGTTGGAGATGGCGCCGATCTCGGCCACCCCGGTGACCGGCCCGATCCGTGAAACCATGCCCTCGGCGGTGCCGGGCAGCTCGGTCTGCTGGCCGAACGCGGTGCTGCCGGGCTGCGCGGTCAGCAGGTTGCCCAGCCGTCCCAGCTCGGCCAGCAGCAAAGATTTCGAGGACTGGGAGATGCCGAGCACGCCGACGATGGCGGCGATGCCGATGCTGATGCCCAGCGCGGACAAGGTGGCGCGCACCCGCCGGGTTCGCAGCCCGAGGGTACCGACCCGCAGCAGGTCCCGGCCGGTCAGCCGGGATCGGTCGGAGTCACGCACGCGCCGTCACGTCACTGACGATCCTTCCGTCGCGGATCTCGATACGCCGGTGCATGGCCGCGGCGACGTCGCGGTCGTGGGTGATGACCGCGATGGTGGTGCCGTCGCGGTGCAGTTCGCGCAGCAGGTCCAGGATGGCCGCGCCGGAGGCGGTGTCCAGGTTCCCGGTCGGCTCGTCGGCCATCACCAGGGCCGGCCGCCCGGCTAGCGCCCGGGCGATGGCGGTGCGCTGCTGCTCACCGCCGGACAGCTGGTTCGGCCGGTGCCTGAGGCGGTGGCCCAGCCCGACCCGCTCCAGGGCCGCCTGGGCCAGACGGCGGCGCTCGGCGGCCCGCCCGCCCCGGTACAGCAGGCCGCCGGCGACGTTGTCCAGCACGCTCAGGCCATCCAGCAGGAAGAACTGCTGGAACACAAACCCCAGCCGCCGGGCCCGCAGCCCCGACAGCTGACTGTCGGACATGGCCGAGGTGTCCTGCCCGGCGAGCCGGACCAGCCCTCGTGTCGGCCGCTCCAGGGTGCCCATCACGTGCAGCAGAGTGCTCTTGCCCGATCCGGACGGGCCGATGATGGCCGCCAGCTCACCCTGGCCGATGCGCAGATCCACCCCGGCCAGCGCAAGCACCGGCGCGTCACCCGGGTACTCCTTCACCACGCCGGCCAGTTCGAGGACCGGCGCCGGCGGCCGGGCCGGGCGGCCCGGGAAAGGGATCGTCTGGGTCACGACGACGGCACCTCCACCCGCATGCCGGCGGTGATACCAGGCCCGCTAACCTGCACCATGGTGTTGCTGTACAGGCCGGTGGTCACCCCGGCCAGGTAACTGCCATGGCCGGTTACCACCTGCACGCCGAACCCGCCGCCCTGCAAGGCCAGCAGGGCGTTCACCGGTACCGCCAGCACGTTGCCGGCCCGCTGCGAGGTGATGTTCACGTTCACCGGCGCCTGATCCAGCGCCGCCCCCGCCGGGGTGTGGTCCAAGGTGACGGTGACCGTCACCGTCGGGGAGGAGTTGCTGCCGCTGCCGGCGGACGAGCACGGCGACTGGCCGGCCGGACCGCCGCCGGTGCCGCTGGTACTGCCGCCGGTGGCGGTACCGGTACCACCGCCCCCCGGGCAGGTCGCCACATCACCCACCGTCTTCACCCGCCCGCCCACGGCGGAGGTGCCATCGGGCAGCACCACCGACACCGCATCCCCCCGCTTGACCAGGTACTCCTGCGTCACCGGCAGGTCAACCGTGACCACCGGGGTGATGCCGGTGGCCGTAAGCACCGTCCCGCCGCCCCCATCCGCCACCGCCACCCGCCCCCGCGCCGGTGGCGCCGCCCCCGCCGCCGACGGCCGCGCCCACAGAAGGCGTGACCCAGGTGACCCGGATCGGGCCCGGCTCGAACACCACCTCGCCCAGCAGGATCTCGCCGGTCGCGGGCAGACCGAGCGCCTTCTGCCAGCGTTCTACCGCCGCCGCCGTGGCCGCCGAGTAGTGGTTGCCCTGGGTAAGCCCGCCGCCGTAGCCCAGGGCGATCAGGTCGCGGGTCAGCTCGCGCCACGTCGCCGCCATCGGACATGCCCACGTAAAAAGCCCGGTAGGCGGCGATGGGGCCGTACAGCAGCGGCACCGGCTCGCCGCTGACCGCATACACCCGCTGGTCCTGCCGGATTACCGCGCCCGCGGCCGGCAGCCAGGTGTAGGCCGTGCCCGGGTTGACCGCGGTCTCCTGCTCCGTCGCCAGGGTGGCCCGGTCCCCTGCCATCTTGACCTTGTCCGCCCCCACCTTTGCCGCAGCGGTGTCATCGCCGGTCTTCGCGGTCGACTCGGCGGTACCCAGCTGCTGCCGGGCCTGGATCAGCGTGGTCTGGTCGGTGCTGACTTTCTGCTCGTCCTGGCTGCACGCTGAGGACGACGCCCCCGTCCCCGCGCAGGCCTTCTTCTCTGCGGCCTGGTCCATGGCCAGGGTGGACTTGGCGGCGCTGACGTTGGCCCGGGCCGCCGCGACCGCCTGGCGGCCGGCCGCCGACGCGTCCGACTCGGCCTGCTCATCCGCTGACAGCGCCTGCTGGTCCGCGGCCACCGTCTGCTCCTGCTGGCTGAGCGCCGATGCGCTGGTCCCCGATGGGGCGGCGATGGTATAGGAGCCGTTGTAGCCGATAGACCCGCCTTCCTGCACCGTATTGGTCAGCGTGGTCCGCACCACCGGCGCGGTGGTGACCGAGCCGCCGCCGCCCGAGGCGGCCGGGCTGTCATCGCCGCCACCAGCCGCCACGGCCACCCCGGCCGCCACCGCCGCCGCGGCCAGGGCGATGACAGCGATCAGCACGCCCGCCTGGCAGAGAGGATCCGCCTGACGGAGAATTCCGTCATCGCCGCGCTACCCGTTGACGGGCGCGGGTTTGCTGCGTACGGGCGCTCCGCCGGGTCCGCCGGCCGGGCACTGGCGGCCGGACGGCGCATTGCAGCTCTGTACCTGGACGACCCCGGCCGGCGGCGGGCCGTTGCCAGACGGCACGCCGGTCTTCTTGGAGCACAGGTCGTTGGCTTTCACGAAGACCGGGCTGGTCGGGGACATGCCGATGTTCATTGAGGTTGGTTGAGCTGCTCCCGGGCACCGGGTCGGGGTACTTCGGGACCCCGTTGGCCTGCATGCACTGGGCGTACTTCAGCAGCTTGGCCTCGCTCGGCCCCTTCGGCATCGGCTGGCCGTTGCGCAGCGCGCTGGAGGCCGCGGCCAGGTAATGGCCGCACGGGCCGCTGCTGTCGTGCGCCTGCGAGGACATCGCCGCTGAGACGTTCGTCATGGTGATCTCGATGTCGCCGGCGGAGTTGATCACCGGGTCGGCCTGGCTGGGATCACCACGGCTGCGCATGCAGGCGGCCCACTCGTCCATCAGCTGGGTCGCGTTGCCTTCGACCCGACGGCCGCGGAGCTCCCGCCGCCATTGCCGCTGCCCGCCGGGTCCCCGGTGCTCTGGCGCTGCTCATCCCCAGGCTGGCAACCTGGGGGGAGCTGTGCCCGTTCTGCATGCGGCCAGCGTGATGGCGGCCGCCGCGACCAGGACCGCGAGCCCGCCCGGTCGCCGGTGCGCCGTGGCCATGTCCGGCACCTCCCGGCCTCGTTCGCCGCGAGCCGTTGATCGTCGCTCATCTCGTATCCCTCGCAGTCACATAGGCGGGAACGGCCGGGGTCAGCTGGGCTTCGGGGCGCCCGTAGGGCAGGAGAAGGCGAAGATGGCCAGCGCGCTACGGGCCGAAGCCGGAAGCGCCGACCGGCGAGCGGCCCGCGCGGGATCTGCTAGGATCGGCCGAGACGGCCTGGGCTAGCGGGACCCGGCGGAACCCGGCGGGGATGGGTACGGTCAGCCTGGCCCGGTTCTGCGTGGTCGGCGGCAGCCAGGTGAAGTCCGCCGTCTGCCGGAGGACCGCGCGGGCCGGCGGGGCCGGGCCAAGCGGACCACGACCCGCACCGGCAGGTACGTGCTGGGGCTGACCCAGATGGTCTCGGAGATCGGGCTGTTCCGGGCGCTCGTCAGCTTGATGGCCTCGAGCCCGTCGAAGCGCTGCCGGCGCGGCCACGGCCAGGGTTCCGCAGGAGACCGCGGCGCGCAGGGTCTCTGGCCACGGTGCAGGCAGCGAACTGGAGAGCCAAGCCGGTGCCCGGCAGCCTGGGCCGGAACAGCAACGGGACGGCACCGACCGCCAACCCGCGGCCGGGCGGAGCGGGCACGGGAATGGTGCAGCCGGGCGGGGTGGGCTGCCCGCGTCCGTGCTGGCGTGCCCAGGTCCGCGCTCGGGTAGCTGACCACGGTATAGACCGATGAGGTGCCGAAGCCGACGTCGTAGACCGGATGCCCGGCGGGCGAGTTCGTGACCGAGCGCCACTGGTCGCCGTAGGACCATTCCTCGGCCGTGGTCGTCGTGGTCATGCCCGCCGAATACCGCGGCGCCGCGTGGTAGTGACCGTCATCTGCGCGATCGTGCCTGGGTCGGCCGCGCTCAGCGCGCTGTTGACGCGCTTCACCACGTACGCGGTGAGGTCGGTGCCACGGTGACCTGCGCCGGGCACCCCGACGGCCACCAGGGCCACGGCGCCTGCGGCCAGCGCCGCTGCCACTGCGGCCGCCGAGCGCAGTGCCAGTCGCCGCCGGGATGCCGCAGGCCGCCGGGATGCTGCAGGCCGCCGGGATGCCGCAGGCCGCCGGGCGCGAGGCAGGGCGGTGGCCGATCCGGACATGCGGGTCGGTGCGCATGCCTCGTCGGCCGTCGTTCCCGCCGACCGGCCTGAGGCTGCACCGGGCACGCTCGTGCCGAATCCGGCGTGGATCCGTCCCAGCGCCGCGTCATCATCGATCACGTTGTCCAGCGCGGCCAGCACCTCGGCCATGCCGCGACCGACGGCGGCGTCCGCGGCCTGCCTGCAGGTCCTGCCGCCGAAAGCATCGCGCAGCCGCCTGATCATCGCTGCTTCCTCCGTCCGTAGAACCGGCCGAGGTTCTTGCGGGCCTTGGCGTGGCTCTGCCGCACTGATTCCGGGCTGACCCCCAGCTCGCGGGCGATCTCGGCGGCGCCGAATCCGTTGACGACCCACGCCATGACCTGGCGCTGTCTCGGCGGCAGTGCCTGTAGGGCCGCGAGCACCTGCCGGGCTTCTTCGGTCAGCTCGACCGCCAGGGCCGTCGACACAGCCGTCGGCGTGTCCGGCAGCGAAGCCTGCGGCCGCTCCCGGCGGGCAGCCCGCCGGGCAGCGGTCAGCTCGTTCACGGCCACCCGCCGGATCCACGCGCGCGGCGCCCGGATCACATCCCAGCCCTCGAATGCCTTGAAGAACGCCACCTGCGCGATCTCCGCGGCCTCATCCCCGCCCGCGCCGATTGCCATCACGAACCTGATCAGTTTCTTGTGCTCGGCGCGGAAGAACTGGGCGAACTCTCCGTCCCGCAGCCCGCCAGAGCCCGCGGGCAGCGACCCCGCCTCAGGACCGGCCGTCACGGTAACCACTTTGCCTCCGCATCCGCCCCGCAGAGCCGGGGCGCGGGAAACCATCCCGCCGGATACGGCCGCGCGTGCGCTGCGGCGGGCGGCTGGACGTCAGGCGCCAACTGACCCCGGATGCCGGGCACCGGTACACTCGCAGCCGCCCGCCAGACGCCTCCCGGCCGGCGAACCGCCGCGCGGCCGCCCAGGTCGGGTACCTCACCCTTCCCCCGCACGGCATAGATCCTCGGCACAGACCGCAAACACGACGGGTTCCTCCCATGACCCTGGACACTCACCGCCCGCAGGCGGCGTCGCCTACTAGAGTGGCAGGCCGCCCAGAACGTGACCCCCGCCGCGAAAACTGCCGGGAAACGTCCCGTGCCTGCCCGGCCGAGGGCTGGCTGGTAGCGCCGCGAGCTCGCGGCGAACATCCCGGGCGCGCCCACAGTTGACTCACAACCGGGCGGCCCAGCGCCCGTTACTACGAAACGTAGTAGCATAACGTGCGTGAACGGCGCCATCGCCACGACGATCATCGTCGCCGGTCTTGCGCTGGCCGGGTACGCGCTGCTGATGACCGCCCTGAACCACCGGATGAACGTCCCGCTGCTCGCCGCAGTTGGCGTCCTTGAGATCCTGCTGCTTGTCCAGGTGGGCATCATCGTGGCCAAACTCGCCGGCGGTGAACGCCCGGCCAGCCTGGCCACGCTCATCGGATACCTGATCGCGACGCCGCTCGTCCTGGTGGCCGCCGCATTCTGGGGCCTGATGGAGCGATCCCGGTGGGGCCCTGCGGTCATCGCCGTAGCTGGGCTCGTCGCGGCCGTGCTGATGGTCCGGCTGCATCAGATCTGGCCCGTCATCGGTGTCTGAACCCATGGCACCGCCTGAGCCCGCGGCATCGCGGCCGGATTCGACCAGGACAGGCCCGGGCCGGCTGCTGGTCGGCATCTACGCGCTGTTTGCGCTCGCTGCCTCCGCACGTGCCGCAGTGCAGATCGCGACGAAGTTCAGCCACGCCCCCGTCGCCTACTTGCTGTCGGCCTTCGCCGCCGCGGTCTACATCCTCGCCACGGTCACGCTCACCGTCGGCAGCCCGACAGCACGCCGGATCGCCGTCCTGTCCTGCTCGATCGAACTCGTCGGCGTGCTGGTGGTCGGCACCTGGAGCGTCGCGGATCCGGCCAGCTTCCCCGACGCCACGGTGTGGTCTGGCTATGGCAGCGGCTACGGCTTCGTCCCGCTCGTCCTTCCCGTTTTCGGCCTGCTCTGGCTACGCCGCTGGATGGGGCGGTCCAGAACCCGGCGAACCACCGTGACGTCAGCGGAAGATGCAGGCGAAGCGGCAGGTAACGGCGCAGCCCATGATGAGAGCGACGCATCAGGCCGGGGCGCAGAGGATGCCGTTGCCGACGGCAGTACCTAGCAGGTTGACGGCCAGGTTGGTGACGACGGCTGGACTATCGAGGCAGCGGAATTCCTCGGAGCCGAGCCAGACCCAGCGAGCGCGATCATGGTGTCGGCTCGCCGAACCACCGGGCCGGGTCCCTCCGGGGCACGGCCTGCCCGGGCTGCCGGTTACACGAAGTGCACCTGGGCGTGATCCGGCTCGTGGTCAACGAGCTGGTCGCAGGTGGGGCAGTACCAGCGGACCTCGAGGGGGGTGCCGCAGGCGAGGTGACGCGGGGGGTCGGCCTGGTCGGTGTGCCGGCTCCCCCAGTGGGCGAGCAGGCGGAGCGCCCCGGCGAGGTCGGTGCCTTCGGCGGTGAGCTGGTAGCTGGCACGGGGCGGCCGCTGGGAGTAGGGCCGGGCTACCAGCAGCCCGTCGCGTTCGAGCCGCTTGAGGCGGTCGGACAAGATGTTCGCGGCGATGCCCGGGATCTGGCTGAGCAGGTCGTTGAACCGGCACGGCGCGGGCAGCAGTGCCTCCACCACCAGGAGCGTCCACCGGTCGCCGACTCTGGCCAGTGCCTCGGCCAGCGGTGAGGAGCCGTGCTCGGGTTCAGCCATGAGCGAATCGTAGTCCCGTTGACACACCGGTAGTTGATAGTAGATTGCAAATTACTACTTACTGGAGGTGGCGACGATGACGATCCTCGATGAGATCGGAGCAAGCATCAGGCAACTGGCGGAGGGTGCCGGGGCCTCGGTGACAGGCATCGGGCAACGGTGGGGAGCCGGCTCGGGCATCGTCCTCGGCCAGGGCCAGGTGCTGACCAACGCGCACAACGTGCGCGGCGATCAGGTGACGGTCACGTTCGCCGACGGGCGCACCGCGGAAGGGAGCGTCGCCGGACGCGACATCGACAGCGACCTGTCCGTCATCAGCGTCGACACCGGCGAGACTCCCGCGCTGCCGTGGGCCGCCAGCGCGTCAGCGGAGATCGGCAAGCCGGTGTTCGCCCTGGCCAACCCGGGCGGGCGCGGGCTGCGAGTGACGTTCGGGTTCGTCTCCGGTACCGAGCGGACGTTCCGCGGCCCCCGCGGCCGGCGCATCACCGGCAGCCTCGAGCACACCGCCCCGCTGCTGCCCGGCTCCTCCGGCGGCCCGGTCCTGGACGCCGGCGGGCAACTGCTCGGGATCAACACCAACCGCCTCGGTGAAGGCTTCTACCTTGCCATCCCCGCCGACGAGACACTGCGAGGCCGCGCCAATGCGCTCGCCCGCGGACAGACCACGACATCGCCACGGCTGGGCGTCGGCATCGCCCCGGGTCATGTGGCGAGGCGACTGCGCCGCGCCGTCGGCCTCCCCGACACCGACGGCCTGCTCATCCGCGAGGTAGCGGAAGCCAGCCCCGCCGCCCGCGCCGGCCTCGCCTCGGGCGACCTGATCGTGGCGGCCGCGGGCCAGCCAGCCCGAACACCCGATGACCTGTTCGACGCGCTCGCGGCGACAGGCGGCGGCACCCTCGAACTAACGGTCGTGCGCGGTGCCGACGAGCGGACCGTCCAGGTCACCTTCACCGAGCCAGACCAGAACGCATAAGCGTCCTCAGCCCCCCAGCGGAGGTACCACCCTGGTTCCGCCAGCGCCTCCCGGCTGGCACGCCCGAGTTGCTGAGCGTGAGCTGTCCCTCGGTCAGCAACTGCATGGCAGTCGGCTTCGGCAGCGCATCATGGGCCACCACCGACGCGGGGAGAACCTGGACGAAACGGCCCGTGCCGGCCGGCGTGGCGGATTCTCCGGAGCGTCTCATGCCCTGCCGTGTCCATCTGTGAGGCCGTAGGGGAATCGCCCGACAACACGGCCGTGGCGCTGCGCACCACTGACGGCGGCGCCATGTGGAGCGTTCAGGTGGTGCCGCGGAGGGCGGGCCACTCAACCTGACCAGCGAGGTAACCGGTTGTTGAACTCCGCTGGGAACTGTGAGGCTGATCCGAGACGACGTCAACCCAGCGGCGCCACCAGGCCCAAGCTACCGGCCGCGCACCCGGCGGGCAGCACCGGATAGTCGCGCTATGGAGTGGCAGGTCTCTGCTGAGCGGACGGCGGGTCGATCGTGCGACGGCGCTGTGACAGTTCTTCGCAGAACGAGCTGATGTCGGCCTCGGTGCGCGCCTGGACGAGATGGGACGGTGTCGGTCAGCAGGGTTTCAGCTTCCCGCAGTGCCTGCGCGTTGCTGCTCGTCCACAGCAGGTGTAGACGCCCGGCGAAGTTCTCGGGCAGCACGCCCAGTTCGCCGATCAGCTGGTTCTGCCATTTGATCATGCGATGCGGCGAGTACACGCCGTTGACCGCCAGGACCGCGCCGAAACACCGCGTTCGCGGCGCGGACGAGCAGGTCATGGACCGCCAGATCGTCTCCCCGGCCGGCCAGGGCTTCCCGGTTCCCTCAGCCGGTGAGCACGTCCGGGCGGAGGGACCGTTCCGCCATGGCCGCGACCAGCTGGTCCGGGTAGCCAGCCCGCGCCAGCCAGGCGCTGATCAGCTCCGGCCCGTGCAGCGGACGACAACGGTGCAGCGCGGCCATCCGCATGTGCTTGACCGGATCGGTGTCCGTGCGCAGGACGACGTCGTTGACGAACCGGTCGATCGCGCTGACCAGGAAGCTGCTCACCGTCACCTCGAGGTCGCCGAGGCGGTAGTTGTCGCTCCACTCCTGTTCGTCAGGGTCGTAGTCCCACAGCGCCTCCAGTTCACCGCCGAGCACGTGAACCGGGGCTGACCGGTCCAGGTCACCCGGCGGATCGAACCAGTAGCAGTCCAATTCCAGGTCAGAGAACCGGTCGGCCAGACCGGTCCCCACCGACCCGGCGACGGCCAACGCGGCGAGCTTCTCGCTGGACGCGTACGCCCGGGCAGCCTGCCCAGCCAGCGCCTGGCGCCACGCGGCGTGGACATTCGCTTCACCTGATCCGCCATCGGCCCGGGCCACGGCCTGATCCTGCCAGCCGGGTACCAGCATCGAGCGTGGCTCGGCGGGATTCGCAGGTTTGATTACCGGCTAATAGGCACGTCAGGCGCGCGTCACCGCCGCTCCGCCCGATCCCCCGGTTAGAGACATCCCGGCATTCGCTGTCCACGTAGCCGACTACGCAGCGTAGCGAATTCGCTGCAGAAAGAACAGTACTTTCGCGGATGTCCCGGGCTAGGCGGTGGCAGACTTGGCCCTGGGACCGGCTGCCCGGCTGGTGGTAGCACGGTGGTTGAGCGGCCCGGGCGAGAAGGCCTGCCGCCGGGGCGAAGGGGACCAGATGCGGAAATGCGTGACGGTAAGCGCCCTGACGGGAGTTGCCGGCCTGCTGGTCGCGTTGGCGGCGGCGGCGCCGGCCGCGGCCCGGGGCCCGTCAGCGACGGGCAAGGCGGAATCGCAGTCTGTCGGCGGAGTTGCCGTGACTCATCTGGCGGGATGCAGGATGCCAGCGGGTTCACCCCGGCCGGCGGCCGGAATCCGCGCTTCCGCGCCGCTGACGGTGTACAGGCCACTGAATAACAGCCGCGCATCGATGGCCAAGCTGGCGCGGCTTATAGGCGTCCCGGCGTCGAGTCCCTTCATCTCTGCCGCCGCCAGTCGCCACGTCCGGTGGGTTTCGATCAGCTGCGTCTCCCGCCCCGACCGGACGCCGCTGCCGCCTCGGGCACGATCGCCCCGCATCCCGGACGTGGCCTGTCCCACCACCGGCTGCTCCCGCAACTGGTCCGGCCATCAGGGGAGTCTTTCGAAGCCGAACTCCGCCATCGCTGACTGGAAAGTCCCGAGTTCCGGTGATCCGGTCGGAATCACCAGCACATATTCCTCTACCTGGCCGGGCATCGGCCAGGGAACGGGCAAAAGCACCGACGAACTGATCCAGGACGGGACCGAGCAAGACGCTTCCTGCTCCAACATCCTGCACGGCACCTGCCAGGGCTTCGGGCACACGTATTACTTCTGGTTTGAGATGTTCCCGGATGAATCCCAGCTGGAGGTCACTAACATCGGCGTGACGGCCGGAAACAGCGTAGAGACCTCGGCCACCTACTCGTATTCCACGCACCATGCGACGTTCGCCATCTGCAACTTGTCCAAGAACATCTGCGGGACGGCCGTCCAGACCTCACCCGGGCCGCCCGCCGGCACCGCCGAGTGGATCATGGAACGGACTACGGTCGGCGGCAAGCTCCCATACCTGGCCGACTACGGCACGCTCTCGGTGTCCAAGGCCAAGGCCTGCGACAATAGCAACTCCAGCTGCCACACGATCTCAGGGCTCGGCAATGCCTTCCGCTGGACAATGCTGACCTGCAACCAGCAGACCATCATGTCCGAGACGAGCGGCCTGGCTGGGGGCAACGCGTTTACCGCGACCTGGGAGAGCAAGGGGGACAATGACGTGTGCTAGTCAGCCCCTGCGCACGACCAGCTCACCGGCTATTCATGTCCCGGCTGGCACGCTGGCGTCGTCATGGGGTTGGGACGGGATCTGTTCAAGTTCCTGATCGTGCGGTCCTGCCAGCGGGACCGCTGTACCTGGATCGAAGGGTCTCATGCGGGGCAGCAGGTTCGTGATCGCCGCTCCGGTGAGTACGGCGAGCCCGATCAGGGTGTAGGAGTCGCCCACGGCCTGCTGCCACCATGCCCAGTGCAATTCGCGGCCTGCACCGGAGGGCAGCAGCCAGTGCGGTGCTATCGCGAAGGCGAGCAGGGCCGAGACCGCGAATGCCGGCGGCCGCCGGCGGTCCGGGCTGGTCGCGCTGAGGCAGCCGAGCAGCCCGGGGGCCGCCCAGACCCAGTGGTGTGACCAGGATATGGGCGAGATCAGCAGCCCGGCCGCAGCGTTGAGCAGTAGTGCGGTCGTGACCTGGCCGGCCTGGAGGGCGGCGCGCATGCCGGTGACGGCGAGGGCCGCGACGAGCAGGCTCAGGGTGAGCCAGACCAGGGCCCGGGCGGGATCGGTGAGGCCGAGCCGGGCCAGGGTTGCGAGCAGCGACTGGTTTGCGGCGTAGGCGATTCCGCCGGCCCGGCCGGGCTGATAGGCGATGTGGGCCCAGTAGCGCAGCGAGTCGCGGGGGGCCAGGGCGAACCCGGCACCGGTGCACGCCGTGAAGGCCAGCCCGGCCCGGGCCGCGCTGCGCAGGTCGCGGCGAAGGAGGAAGAACAGCAGGAAGATCCCGGGAGTGAGTTTCAGCGCGGCGGCGACGCCGACTCCGATCCCGCGCGGCCATCGGGGCGCCGGGGTCAGGCAGTCGAAACTGACCAGGGCCATGAGCACCGCGTTGATCTGGCCGTAGGTCAACGTGGAACGGACCGGTTCGAGCAGCAGCGCGGCAGGCAGCGCCCAGGGCAGCAGCCGCCGCATCCGGGCGCCGGCCTCGGCCGGGGCGGCGGCGGCGAAGCACCACAGGCTGGCCGCGACGCTGGCGATGGTGACCGCGGTGAGCAGCCACTTCGCCGCGCTGTACCCGGCGGCCGCCAGCGGAATGAAGGTCAGGGCGGCGAACGGCGGGTAGGTGAACGGCAGTTCGTGGCCGTCGGCGAGCCTGGGCAGCCGGCCGTACAGATCGCCGCCGTGCAGCAACACCCGGGCGCCGGTGCGGTAGACATCCAGGTCGATGCGGTAGCCGCCCAGGCCGATGCGGCCGCCGAGATGAACGAAATAGATCGTCGCGGCGGCCAGATTCACCGTCACTAGCAGCGCGGAACGTCGCCGGCCCGCAAGGTTCACCGCCGCTCGGGCATTCGCCTGCCAGCTGCTGGCCGGCCAGCAGACAGTGCGCATAGTGATCTCCAGCCAGGGTCAGGGTTGGCGTGCCGCCCCAGGCGGCGTCGTTGCTGCGCCAGCGCGCTAGCCGTCCGTACTTCGCGTCCGGGGTCCATGCGGGGCATGGTTATGGCGGGGCGGAGGCGCGCCTGCGCCCGGCGGGGCGGTATAGCCACCGGTCGCAGACGGCGAAGCGGGCCAGCATGAGGACGGTCAACGGGCCCATCACCGCGACCGCCTCGCCGGCCGCGATCTGCATGCTGACCCCGTCCACCGCGGGCGCGGCGGCACTGTCGTAGCGTTTGGTGACTTCGTCGAGTCGGATCAGGGCATCCATGCCCGGCAAGCTAGGCCCGCCCGGTCCCGGCCCGCCTCGGCCGCGAGAGGCAACTTGCCAGCCGCGGCGGCTGATTTCCTAGGGCGGGGTCATCCGCGCGATGTAGCCGAATACGCCGGGCGAGCCACGCCGTCTGCGGCAGCTGCGAGGGGACAAAGGACCGGTGAGCGTGGGCAAGCGAGTGACGGCGCGGCCGGATTCACGGTCGCTCTAGGGCCGGGCTGCTGGGCGGCGGGCCCGCCAGCCCGGTCTGGTAGGCGAGGACGATGGCCTGGACCCGGTCCCGTAGCTGCAGCTTGGCGAGGATGCTGGCTACATGGGTCTTGACCGTCGCCGTGCTGAGCGTCAGCTCTGCGGCCAGTTCGGCGTTGCTCAGCCCGCGGGCCAGCAGCCGCAGTACCTGGAGTTCTCTCGCGGTCAGGTCGGACAGGCAGGCATGCGAGATGAACTGGCCGGGCTGGTGCGGGGCGAAGCGTTCGATCAGCCGGCGGGTGATGGACGGCGCGAGCAGCGCGTCACCCGAGCGGACGGTACGCACCGCGGCGACAAGCTGCTCGGGCGAGGTGTCCTTGAGCAGGAACCCGCTTGCCCCGGCGGTCAGGGCGGCATAGACGTATTCGTCGAGGTCGAACGTGGTGAGGATGATGATCCGGCATCCGCATCCGGGCTTGGACCCGAGGATGCGGCGGGTGGCCTCGAGCCCGTCCATCCCCGGCATCCGGACGTCCATGAGAGCAACGTCGGGGCGGTGCCGAAGCACGGCGGCGACCGCTTCGGTGCCGTTGGCGGCTTCGGCCGCGACCGTGATCCCGGCCTCGTTCAGGATGAGCCGGAACCCGCTGCGGACCAGTGTCTGGTCGTCGGCGATAACCACGCGGAGCGGATCGCCGGCCGTGGCTGCGTCGCTCATGGCGGGGTCACATCCGCTGGTACCTGCGCTGGTTCGGCCGGCATTGCCGCCTTCACCAGCCATCCCCCGCCGGGCTGTGGCCCGGCGGCGAGCTCGCCGCCGTAGAGCGCCACCCGTTCTCGCAGGCCAAGCAGGCCCATCCCGGCGCCGCCGGACATACAGACGTCCGGCGCCGGGCCAGCGGCGGGAATCGGCCGCCCGTCGTCGGCGACCTCGACCACCAGCGCGGCTGGTTCATAGCTGAGCCGCACTTCGGTCTGCGGCTTTCCCGCATGCTTGATCACGTTGGTGAGCGCCTCCTGCACTACCCGGAACACGGCCAGTCCCAGGCCGGGCGGCAGGTCCCGCGGTGTCCCGGTGATGTGCAGCTCTACGGGCAGCCCGGCGCTCACGACACGACCGACCATCTCGCGCAGCTCGTCGAGACCGGGCTGCGGCGCCAGGCCGGCTGCACCGTGCGCGCAGCTGCCGGCATCCAGCCGCACGGCCGGCGGCCCGGCTGGCCCGTCGGCATCCGCAGCCCCCGGTACAGGGCTGAGCAGCCCGAGCAGATGACGAAGCTCGGTCATGGCCGTCCGGCCGCCTGATTCCACCGCGTGCAATGCCTTAACGGCCTCGGCGGGATCCTTGCTCAGCACCCGCCGGGCGGCGCCCGCCTGCACCACCATCATGCTCACGTTGTGCGTCACGACGTCGTGCAGCTCGCTGGCGATGCGCGCGCGTTCGAGTGCCAGCGCGCGCCTGGTCGCCGCCTCGTGCTCGGCCTGGGCCCGGCGAAGCCGCGCGCCGGAGTCGCCGGCCCGCCGGGCCCACCGGTGGACCACGTCTCCCACGATCATGATCGGGATGAAGATCAGCAGCGACGTGGCCCGGGGCGGAACGGGCAGCGTGGTGTCCGGGAAGAGCACGATCGTCAGTACGGTCGCCAAGGGCATGCTGAGCAGCGCGGCGCCGCGGTACCGGCTGTGCACGACTGCCGAGTAGGCGGCGAGCGCCACGATGAGGAAGATGACAAGCGTCGCGCTGCTGTTGGAGTTGACGGCGTAGGCGGCGACGATGGCGGCCACGATGGTCCAGAACGCAGTCAGCGGAAGGACCCTGCGCAGCGCCAGCGGCGCCGCAATCAGGATGCCCAGCACCGGCCCCAGTGGGCCCGCCGGGGCACCGGCGGCCAGTACGGCCGCGGCGGCGGCCGCCGCCAGCACGACGTCGATACCGATGGCGCGCCGGGAGAGCGCCGGCCGCGGCTCGGTGGACCGGGCGAACGCCAGCGCCCGGGTCAGGCCGGCCTGCACCAGCCCTCGCCTGCCCTCGCTCACCAGCCCATTGTCCCCCCAACTCCCCGGATGGCATCGCCCGTCCGGCCTAGACGACTCCGCCTCGCGGACGACCTGACAGGCGAAAGTCAGCCGCAGCGGCTGGCAAGTTGCCTCTCGCGGCCGAGGCGGGCCGGGACCGGGCGGGCCTAGCTTGCCGGGCATGGATGCCCTGATCCGACTCGACGAAGTCACCAAACGCTACGACAGTGCCGCCGCGCCCGCGGTGGACGGGGTCAGCATGCAGATCGCGGCCGGCGAGGCGGCCGCGGTGATGGGCCCGTCGGGCAGCGGGAAGTCCACGCTGCTGAACCTGATCGCCGGGCTGGACCGGCCGACCAGCGGCACCGTCACCGTGGCTGGCCAGCGGATCGATGTGCTGAGCGAGACCGGGGTGGCCCGGTTCCGCCGGCAGCAGGTCGGCATGATCTTCCAGTTCTTCAACCTGCTGGACGACCTGACCGTGCTGGACAACATCCTGCTGCCCACCCAGCTGGCCGGGATGCCGCGGGGCCAGGCCCGGGCCCGGGCGGACGAGCTGCTGGCGGCGCTGCGGATCGGCCAGCACCGCCAGGCCTACCCGGCCCGGCTGTCCGGCGGGCAGCGGCAGCGGGTGGCGATCGCCCGGGCGCTGGTGAACCACCCCGCGATGCTGCTGGCCGACGAGCCAACCGGTGCCCTGGACAGCGCCAGCGGAGAGCAGATCGGCGAACTCCTGCTCGACCTGAACCGGTCCGGCCAGACGCTGGTGCTCGTCACCCACAACCCCGGCCTGGCCGCGCGGTACGCGAGCCGCACCATTCACCTCGCCGACGGCCAGATCACCGCCGTCGCGGGTGCGCGGGCACTGCGATGAGCGGGGCCTACAGCATCCCGGTGGTGCGGGCCGTGCGCGGCGGGCTGACCCGGCGCCGGGTGCAGACGATCGTGATCGGCCTGGTGCTCCTGGTCAGCACCAGCGCCTGCGTTCTGGCACTTGGCCTGGTTGTCGACTCGAATGCGCCCTTTGACAGCGCTTTCGCCGCCCAGAATGGCGCTCACGCCGTGGTGACCGTCGACGCAAGCAAGGCAACCCAGGCAGACCTGGCCGCCACCGCGGGGGTAAGCGGGGTGAGCCAGGCGGCCGGGCCGTTCGCCGAGGCGACCATCACCCCCCGGCTGCCTGGCCCGCCCGGATCAGCCGGCCAGGTCACCGCGCCCCCCATGACGCTGGCCGGGCGCGCTTCGCCGGGCGGGCCGCTGGACGACCTGATCCTCCAGCAGGGCCGGTGGGCGCTGCGGCCGGGCGAGGTCGTGCTATCCAGCAACTACCGGTACGGCTTGCCGTTGGGTGCCCGTCTCACGGTCACCGGCGTGCCGGGGACGCAACTCACCGTGATCGGTATCGCCAACTCGATCAGCCAGTCGGCGGACGGCTGGGTAGTCCCGGGCCAGATCGCCGCGCTGCGCACCCCTGGAACGCCGCCCTCGGCGCAAATGCTGTACCGGTTCGCCAGCGCCGGCACCGCGGCGGCGGTCCGCGCAGGCGTGGCGGGAGTGGCTGCCGCGCTACCACCCGGTGCGGTCACCTCCAGCCAGTCGTACCTGACCATCAGACTCCAGGAGTCGTCGGGGATCGCGCCGATCGTTCCGTTCGTGGTCGCCTTCGCGTGCCTGGGCCTGGTGATGTCGGTGCTGATCGTGTTCAACGTGATCAGCGGCGCGGTGGTGGCCGGCTACCGCCGGATCGGCATCCTAAAGAGCATCGGCTTCACCCCCGGCCAGGTGGTGGCCGCCTATACCGGCCAGGTACTGGTCCCGGCCCTGGCCGGCTGCCTGGGCGGTGTGCTGCTCGGCAACGTGCTCGCGGTGCCTTTGCTCAGCCGGACCGCGGGAGTGTACGGGGTCGGCACGCTGCGGGTGCCGGCCTGGGTGGACGTGGCGGTCCCGGTCGCCATGGGCTGCCTGGTCGGCATCAGCGCGCTGCTGCCCGCTCTGCGGGCCGGCCGGCTGAGCGCGGTCCAGGCGATCGCCACCGGGCACGCCCCGCGAACCGGCCGCGGATACGCCGCGCACCGGGCGCTGGGCAAGCTGCCGCTGCCCCGGCCGGTGACCATCGGCCTGGCCGCGCCGTTCGCCCGCCCGGCGCGTACCGCGGTGACGCTGACCGCCATCGCGCTCGGCGCGACCGCGGTGACCTTCGCGGTCGGCCTGAGCGCCTCGCTGACCGGGGTGGCTAACGGCCTGTCCCGCGCGGAGGCCGAACCCGTCCAGGTGTATCTGCCGGCCGGCGGCGCGATAACGCACATCGGCAAGCCCACCCAGGGCGGGCGGCAGCCCGCCGCGCGGCGCCAGCCGTCGCCAGCCGCCCAGCAGCGGGCGATCGAGGCCGCGCTGCGCGCACAGCCGGCCACGCTGCACTACACCGCCGAAACTACGGTGCCGGTCAGCGTCGCCGGCCTCACCCAGCAGATCCCGGTGACCGCGTTTCGCGGCAACGCGGCCTGGACCGGCTACGCCATGATCAGCGGACACTGGTACACCGCACCGGGCCAGGTGGACGTCCCCACCAACTTCCTCACCGTGACCGGCAAGGCCATCGGCGACACCGTCACCATCACCGCCGGCCACACCCGAATCCCGGTCCGGATCGTCGGCGAGATCTTCGACACCAGCAACCGCGGCCTGGAAATGTTCACCAGCTGGCAGACCCTGGCCCGCAGCGGCCTGACCCTGATCCCTGCCAGCTACGACGTCGGGCTGCGGCCCGGCACCTCACCGGCGGCGTACGCGCGGGCCTTCAGCACGCTCGGCCCGGACTACGCGGTGAGCATCAACACGAACGACCCGTTCTTCCTCACACTGACTGGCCTGATCGGCACGCTGGTCCTGCTGCTGGCCATCATGGCCGGGCTCGGCGTGCTCAACACCGTCGTGCTCCACACCAGGGAACGCATCCACGACCTCGGCGTCTTCAAGGCCATCGGCATGACACCACGGCAGACCATCGCCATGGTGGTGTGCTGGGTCGCCGGGACCGGCCTGCTCGCAGGCGCCATCGCCGTCCCCGCGGGTGCGGCCCTGCACCGGTACGTGCTCCCGGTGATGGCCAGCGCCGCAGGCACCGGCCTTCCCGCCAGCTACCTGGACGTCTACCGCCCCGCTGAGCTGGCCCTGCTGGCACTAGCCGGGATCGTGATCGCCGCCGCCGGGGCGCTGCTTCCCGCGAGCTGGGCGGCGCGCACCCGTACCGCGGCCGCCTTGCGGGCGGAATGACCGGCGTGCCACGGCCGTCTCGTGGCCGCAGGCCGCTGATGGCAGCGGCAAGACCGAATCGTGCGATGCCCTGAAGGAGGAAGTGCGGTCTGTGCTGACCCTTCCTGGGCTTGAGGGCGCGCGGGACGCTGCGTCGCCACTCGCCGACGCCAGGAGTCCGCCAGGTGCAGTCACGATGCGGATACCGGGGCGGCCCGGCTTTGTCCAGATTTGAAGCAACACACCAGAAGGAGGTCCACAGAATGATCATCTTCGATAACCCCGCGACCGTTCCCGCCCCGGCTGGCCAGTACTCCCACGTCGCACGCGTCAACCTCGGCGGCAAGACCATCCTGCAACTGTCCGGTCAAGTCGCCATCGACGCGGACCGCAAAATCGTCGGCAACGACATGACGACCCAGGCGGACTTCATCATGGACAACATCACCGCGATCCTGGCCGCCCACGGCGCCACTCTTGCCGATGTGGTCAACGTCCGCACGTACCTCACCGACATGAGCCAGCTTCCCGACTTCGGCAAGGTGCGAGCGGCCCGCTTCACCGCGACCCCGCCGACCATCACAACTGTCGAGGTGTCCCGCTTGTGGGTTCCCGGCGCGCTCCTTGAGATAGAGGCGCTCGCGATTACCTGAGCCCAGCTCAGGCCGCCGACCGCCGGAGGGTGGCGATCGACGCCACCGCGATCACCGCGAGGACGACGGCGCAGCCGAGGATGGCGCGGAAGTCGCCGAACGCTTGCGCGCCGAACCCGACGGCGATGACGGGCACGGTCAGGCCGACGTATGCGAACACGAAGTAGGTGGAAATGACCTGGCCGCGCGTCTGCGCTGGGGCGAGCCGGTTGGCCGTGGCCAGGCTGCCCATGAAAACGGCGCCGGCCGCTACTCCGCTGACCACGGCGCCGGCCAGGAAGAGGGCCATCGAAGCGGCGGCGAGCCCCGCGACGACCAGGGCGAGCGCTGCCAGGAACACCGTCAGCCCGGCCAGCATCACCGGTCGGCTCGGCAGCCGGAACCCGGCCAGCTGGGTGCAGGCGGCGACGGCGAAGACCAGGAAGACCACCGTCCCCGCAGTCGCGTGGCTGGTGTCGTGCAGCACGCCGATGAGGAACGTCGGGACGAGCGCGCTGAACAGCCCGAGCAGGGAGAACGCGGCGAAACCAGCGACGCCGGCGGCGATGAACTCGGCCCGGCCTGCCTGCGGGATGCCAAGGCCGTGGAACCTGAGCGACAGCGCAGAACGCTCGCTCACCGTCTCCGGCACGACAAGCAGGCCGAGCCCCGCGACTGCCACAAGTCCGAGCTGCACCAGGTAGGGCAGCACCGTCGGCTGGGGAGCGTACTGAGCGAGCAGCCCGGCGAGCAGCGGGCCGAGACCGAGGCCGAACGTGTTGACCGTCGTGGAGGTCAGCGACGCGCGGCGCCCTGAGCCGGGCGGCCCCGTCTCGGTCAGCGCGGCGGTGGCCGTGCCGGTCATCAGCCCGGCCGACAGGCCAGACAGCGCCCGCCCGAAGAACAGCCAGCCGACGTTCGGCGCGAGGATGAACGTCACCGCGCTGGCCATGCTCAGCCCGATCGCCGCCGCGAGCACCGGGCGCCGGCCGACCTGGTCCGACGAGCGCCCGGCGACCAGCAGCGCGGCGAGCACGCCGACCGCGTACGTGGCGAAGATCAGCGTTATGACACCGGTAGGGAAGTGCCACTGCGCCTGGTAGATGACGTACAGCGGAGTCGGCAGGGTGGTGCCGAGCATGGTGACGGCGAACGCGTAGGCGATCAGCCAGAATGCGGCGGGCCGGGACAGGCGCCAGATGGGCCGGGCGGCACCGACTGAGTGATGGAGGAGGTCAGCACACGGCTGGTCAGCCGGGCGCGTCACCCCGCTGTGCCGCGTCGTCACCGGCCCCGCCGGGCGGTCACCTGATAGCGGCTGGCCGTGCTTGGGTTCATGTCGGCATCCCCGTCACATCCTCGCGAGTCGAGAAGTGACGGTAAAGCGTCCCGATGCCGACACCCGCGTCTGCCGCGATGGTTGCCATGGACACGTGCGGACCCGCACGGTGCACGGCTGCCGTCGCGGCGCGAACGAGGGCCTCGTGGTTGCGGGCCGCGTCGCTGCGCTGTTCGCGCGGACGGGACTGCTTCGCGATGGCCATGCGCTCATTGAAGCTGCCTCCGGTTCCCAGGGGAAGGCTGCACAACGGTCCGCAGGCGGCGGTGATCTGTGGCGAGCCCCGGCTTGCCCTGGATTACCGGGGTGTTGCGGTCACGGTCGTGGCCGTTCTTTGCTCCCGTCCGCGGGCAGGTTTACTACCTCAGCGATCCGCACCGCACGCAGATCTGGGAGGATTAACGGCGATGCGGGCGCTGAACCTCTTCACGAGCATGAACCCTATCGTGGCCCGGCGAAGGTCGGCCCCGGCCGATCGCCGCAGCACCGCGGCGGACGTCCTGGCGTCAGGAACCACCGGCCGCGAGCCACGGGAATCACTGCCCTCCCGCCCGGCGGATATTCTGGGTGACATGGACAGCCGGGCGAGTGACAGAATCCCCGGGGCCAGGGTGCGTGTCAAACGACGCGCGCCAGCCGAGTTCTCGTCAACTGCCAGGCCACGGGAGTGGCTGGCGCTGGCTGACGGAGCTGTCCAGGAGGCCAAGACGGAGGGGCCTGTTCTCGCCCTCGTCGGAAAGCCGCTACCGTACCAGCCGGGCCGGGCCGAGCGGCGCAGCGGCGTGCCTACCGAGGTCATAACTTCCGATCACGTACCCAATTCCTGCACCTGCTCGTGGGCGTATTCTCAGGGGAAGCTGACCTTGAAGTACTACAATGCGGCATGCACGGTGCACCTGGCGATCCCTGGCCGTTAATGCGCGAACGCCCCGCATATGCCATTCTTAATGGCGCCTGGGGCATAATCACGGAACCCCATCTCAGCGGTCTTTCGTGCTTCATAAGCCACTCGTCGCTGGCCGCGAGCGTAGCCGTGGCGATACGACTGCCGCGCTGACGCGGTGTCACCTGCCGACAGCGGCGGTGGCGGCGGCCGGCTAGGTGGCCGACCAGACGGCACGGGCAGGCTCGCTGCCGGATAGCGCCTGTGCCAGGCCGGCTTGCAGCGCGGGCGCGGCGGTGGCCGCGTCGAGCAGATTGGTGCCCATCACGGCGGCTGCGGTGTCGTCTGGCGTGATCACCAGCGTGGCCGCTGCGCCGAGCGCGGCCAGTTCCTCCTGGACCGGTTCGGGCGGGGTCAGGTACCCGATGGCGTTGAGCACGATGACGGCCGAGGAGCCTGCCGCGAGGTCGGCGTTGGTAGCCGACCGGATGCCACCATCCATGTACCGCCGTCCGTTGATCGTCACCGGCGGATAGACGGCGGGAACGGCGCAGCTCGCCGCGACCGCACGGTCCAGGGGGACGCCAGAGCCGCCGTGCCAGGCAACCGGCTCACCCGATTCGGTGTCCACGGCGGTCACCAGGAACCGGCGCTGCGGCCAGCAGTCAGTGGCGGGCAGCAGGGAGGCGATCCGCGCGATGTAGCGCGACTCATCGCCGCCCGCCGCGCGGGCAGCGGCCCCCACCCGCCGGCGGGCCTGCACGGGATCCAGCCCCTGGTCGAAAAGCGGCGCCAGCGCGCCGAGGATGACCTCAAGGCTGACGGCCGGGGCAGCGGCGGCTCCGGCTCCCGCGGGGGCGGCCGTCATGGCGGCCAGCGCCTGCAAGTCCGTGCCGAAAGCCACGTGCGAACCGACGATCGACCCGGCCGATGTGCCTACGATCACATCCGCCGACGACAGATCCACCCCCGCCCGCCGCAGGCCGATGACGATTCCAGCCTCCCAGGCGACACCCGCTATGCCGCCGCCGCCAAGCACCACACCCCGCGTCATACGCCCAGTCTGCCCTCAGCCGGCGTCCGGGCGCCGTCATATCCGCGACCGCGCGCGTCGTCCTTCCCGCGCCGGACTTTGCGGGGCCGCGTAGTCCGTGAGGCGGACCCGGTGACGCCGATGCTGGCCTGGCCGGCGACCCGCAGACCAGGGTGGCTGATCCTGTCCAGCCGGGAAAATCTCCCCGTCGTCCTGGGTGCAGAGTCCCAACGGCCGTTCGGGTAGTTGAGCATCGGGTGCCGCGATCACGCTTACGGCGTGTCACTGCCGCCCGGGGCTGGGCTGGCGGCGAGGACGCACGCCACCGGAGGGGTGAGGGGGAGGGTCTGGGTGCTCAGGCGCGTGAAGCCGGCGTCTGTCAGCAGTCCCTCGATTTCGCGGGCGGCGCTGCGGGACGTGTCCGCCGTCGCCCCGGGGCAGCGGGGCTGGGACGCGATGGCTATGCGCCCGGCAGGCGCGAGCCGCTGGCGCAGCTCAGCGAGCCGTTCGGCGGGTTCGGGCCAGGATCCGAGGGAGTTGACGGTGAGGATGGCGTCGAAGGGGCCGTCGAGAGCGGGCGGGAGCTGATCGACCGAAGCCCTGATCAGGGTGACCCGGCCGGCCCGGATGACGGCGGCGTTGCGCCTGCACGCCTGCCGGAGCATCACGCCGGAATGGTCGATGCCGTACACGTGACCTGCGCCGGCGCGGGCCAGCTCCGCGACCGCCAGGCCGGGACCGAAGCCGATCTCAAGGACCCGGTCGGCGGGCTGCACACCGAGCAGCGAGACCACCCAGCCACTGCGCTGCCGGTTGGACGGGCGGTGGGCCATCTCCCACCCGGCCACGCGCCCCGCCGCGCCCCGCGGATGATGGGCCTGGCCGATGACGTCGTGGTCCAGGACGCGCACGGCGGCGATCCCGGCACGCGCGACTGCGTACTCGACGGCCGCGGTCACTGCCCGCTGCACTACCCGTGGCATGCTTCCCTCATGTCGTGTTCCCATGGCCGGCAGTCAACGCCTTCAAGCGCACCTGAAGTCAACACGCCCGGCGGCCTGCTCACCATCGGCGAACTGGCCCGCCGCGCGGGAGTCACCACCTCGGCCCTGCGCTACTACGAGGAACTCGGCCTGCTCCCCCCGCCGGCCAGGATCTCGGGGCAGCGCCGCTACCCCGAATCAGCGGCCCGGCTCGTCGCCGCCATCCTGCTCTACAGCGACGCGGGGTTCACCCTCGCGGAGCAGAAGGCCCTCATGGCCTCGCGCGAGGGCGCGTCCGGTGAATGGAAACGGCTTGCCCGGCGCAAGCTCGCCGAACTCGACGAGCAGATCGCCAGGGCGCAGGCCGTCCGCGACGCCATCGCGCACGGACTGCGCTGCCCCCACGAGGACATCAGGCAATGCCCCAACTTCAACTCCGGCATCACCGCCCGGCTCGCCGGCCAGCCACTGTCACGATCCCACCAGCAGTTGCACGGCCTGCGGTTCCACGAGGTGACAGGCAGCTTCTAGCGAGTGACGGCCGTCGCTGGTGACGGCGACGCGCGGGACCCCGCGCGGGCGCCTCCAGCCCGCCGGACGCTGGAACGGACGTCCTGGCCGGTGCGGAAGGCCGGCTGACCGCCGCATCGCCCGGAAGCTGGCTATCGGCTCGGGAGCGACCGCGGCAGCCCGAACCACGGGAGCACGCTGTTGTCGAAGCGGGTCATGGCGCCGATCCGGTCGCCGGTGAGGGTGATCACGTAGATGCCGGTCCCGTGCCGGATGCCGGCCGGGGCGCGCAGGTAGGCCCCGAACGCTGGCTGACCGTTGGCCCGCGTCGGCACCAGGTCGAACCTGCGGCTCGCGCCGAACAGGCTGGCGCAGAAGCCGGCCACGACGTCCCGGCCCTCGTATTCGAAGGGCATCGGCGGCATCGATATGAACGCGTCGTCGGTCAGCAGGGCCACCAGCGCGTCGAGATCGGCGGACTCCCAGGCGCGGACGAACTTCGCCACGACCGCATTCTCGGCGGGTGAGCCGGCCGCGGGAGGCGGTTCGCGGCCGGCGCCCGGCGGCCGGCGGCGCTGCAGGCTGGCGCGGGCCCGTTTGAGCGCGCTGGTGACCGACTCGACGGTCGAGTCCAGCATGCCGGCCACCTCGCTGGCGTGAAATCCCAGGACATCGCGCAAGATGAGCACGGCGAGCTGGCGCGGCGGCAGGGCCTGCAAGGCGGTCACGAAGGCCAGCGAGATGGCTTCGGCCTGCTCGTAACGGGCCTCCGGGCCGGCCGGCGCGCCGATTCCGCTCTCCAGCAGGGCATCGGGAAACGGCTGCAGCCAGACGACCTCGCCGAGCCGGGTCGGCTCGGGCGGTTCCACCCCGGGGATGTTCCACTCCCCGGCCGGGCGCCGGCTGGCCGCGCGGCGCGCGTCCAGGCACCGGTTGGTGGCGATCCGGTACAGCCAGGTGCGCAGCGAGGCACGTCCCTCGAACCCGCCGAGGCCTTGCCAGGCGGCCAGCAGCGCGTCCTGCAGGGCGTCCTCGGCATCCTGGAACGATCCGAGCATCCGGTAGCAGTGCACCTGGAGTTCCCGGAGATACGGCTCGGTCAGCTCCCTGAACGCGCCGCCGTCCCCGGCCCGCGCCCTGCAGATCAGGTCGGCTGTCACCACGCTCACCGTCACGCCACCTTCTTCCCGCACCTTTGCGGCGCTTCCATCCTGTACAGACGCCGGCCGAAGCGCGAACTGGGCGGTTGGCCCGCGCCCATTTTCCCGGCGCCGCGGCGCCTGCATCATCGACGGCCCGCGCAGTCCGAACGCCGGCACTTATCGGCCGGACGGCACGCAATGACGGCTGAAAACGACTTCGGAGGTTGATGATGGAATCGCCGGTACCGGTCGCGCCACTGGCGCCCGCCGGTCTCGATCCGCGCCGCTGGTGGGCGCTCGCCCTGCTCTGCGGCGCCTTCTTCATGGTGCTTCTCGACGGCACGATCACGATCGTGGCGCTGCCCTCGATCGGAGCCGATCTCGGCTTCTCGAAGCAAGACCTGCCGTGGGTGCTCAGCGCCTACGCGCTCACCTTCGGCGGCCTGCTCTTGCTCGGAGGACGCGCGGCCGACCTGCTCGGGCGCCGTCGCGTCTTCATGGCCGGCGTCCTGCTGTTCACGGCCGCGTCGTTCATGTGCGGGCTCGCCTGGTCGCCCGCGGCGCTCCTTGCCGCCCGCGTGGTCCAGGGCGCCGGCGCCGCGATCATGACCCCGACCGCCCTCTCGATCATCTCCACGACGTTCGCGGAGGGCCCCGAGCGGAACAAGGCGCTCGGGATCTGGGGCGGGCTCGGCGGGATCGGCGCCGCCGCGGCGTGGCTGATCGGCGGCCCGCTCGTCGACGGCCCCGGCTGGCGGTGGATCTTCTTCATCAACATCCCGGCCGGCGTGGCCGCGCTCGCGCTGTCGCCCGTGCTGCTGCGCGAGAGCCGGGGCTCGCTGACCCGGCGAAGCTATGATCCCGCCGGGGCGCTCACCATCACCGGTGCGCTCGTTCTGCTCGTCTACGCGGTCGTCAAGGCGCCGGACGCCGGCTGGGGCGACGCGGCGACGATCCTCCCGCTCGTAGGCTCGGCCCTGCTTCTTGCCGCGTTCGCGCTGATCGAGTCGCGGCACCACGCGCCGCTCCTGCCGCCGCGCATCCTCCGCTCCCGGACGCTCGCCGGCGCGAACGCGGTGACGGTGCTTATCGGCACCGTCGCGGTGGGCATGCCGTTCGTCCTCACGCTCTACGCGCAGCGGGTGCTCGGCTACTCCGCACTCAAGTTCGGGGTCGGCTCGGTCGTGCTCGCGGTCGCGGCCACGGTCGGCGCGGTCGCCGGCCAGGCCGCGGTCCTCAAGGTCGGCTTCCGCCCGGCCGCGGCGACAGGCATGGCGCTCATGGCCGCGGGGTCGCTCGTGCTCACCCAGGTCTTCGTGCACGGCAGCTACTTCCCGGACATCTTCTTCGGGCTGCTCCTGTGCGGCCTCGGGATCGGCCTCGCCTTCGTGACCGCCACGGTCGCCGCGCTCTCGGGCGTCGCCGGGCACGAGTCCGGGCTCGCCTCGGGCCTCAGCAACACCGCCTTGCAGATCGGCACGGCGCTCGGCGTCGCCGTCGTCTCGACCGTCGCCGTTTCCCGCTCTGCCGGCTACCTGGCAGCGAACAAGGGCGCGAACCCGCTCGTCGCGGCGACCGAAGGCTACCGGGCCGCCTTCGTGGCCTGCGCGGTGCTGGCCGGGATCGGCCTGTCGCTGGCTCTGCTGCTCCCCGGCCGGCCGCCGAAGCCAGCGGATGAGTTGCCCGAGCCGGTCCTGACGACTAGCGCCAGGGACTGAGCACAGACGTTCCGACACCCATCTATCAGACAGACGTTCCGACACCCATCTATCAGCACGCACCGGGCACAGAAAGGAACCAGAGAACATGCTGCAAGACAAGATCGCGGTAATCTACGGCGCCGGCGGCGCGATCGGCGGCGCTGTCGCGCGCGCCTTCGCGTCTGAGGGCGCCAACGTCTTCCTCACCGGGCGCTCCCTGGCGTCCGTCGAGACTGTCGCCAAGGACATCGTCGCGGCCGGCGGAACCGCCGAGGCGGCCGCGGTCGACGCACTCGACGAGCAGGCGGTGGCCAGGCATCTGCAGTCGGTGGTCGACAAGGCGGGCCGGGTCGACATCTCGTTCAACGCGGTCGGCATCCCGGGCACGAAGATCCTGGGCGTCCCCGTGACCGACCTGGATGCCGAGGCGTTTTCGCTGCCGATCACGGCCTACACGACGTCGTACTTCCTGACCGCCCGTCTGGCCGCAAGGCACATGATCCCGAACGGATCGGGGGTCATCATGACTGTCACCGCGCTCCCCGGCCGGAAAGGCACCCCGAGAAACGGAGGCTACGGTGCGGCGATGGCCGCCAAGGAGGCACTTACCCGGGATTTGTCCGCCGAGCTCGCACCTCAGGGCGTCCGCGTGGTCAGTCTGCGGCCACATGGCATGCCGGAGACAAGAACGATGCGGGAACTGTATGAGATTCGCGCCAAGACCTCGGGCATTACCTGGGACCAGTTCCAGGGGTTCCTGGCCAACGACACCCACCCGCGACGGGTCATGACGCTCGGGGAGATGGCAAACGTGGCGGCCTTCGTGGCGTCCGGCAAAGCGAGCGGGATGACGGGAACTACCGTCAACCTGACCATGGGCAGCCTGGATGACTAGGGGTTAAGAGCGCCCGGCAATAGGGCGTTGGATCAGGGAGCGGGCTGGGCACGGAGCGTTCGAGACAGACATCGAACGCCCCGTGCCTGGTCCCGGGCTGGCCTATTCCGCGCTGGCCGACCGTCCGCCGAGGTGGCGGGCCAGGAACCGGTCGGCCGCTGCGTAGAAGCGAAGCCGGTTCTCCGGCTTGGCGAAGCCATGGCCCTCGTCCGGGAACAGCAGGTACTCATAGTCCACTCCCGCCTCGCGCATGGCCGCGACGATCTGCTCTGATTCGGCCTGCTTGACCCGCGGGTCATTGGCGCCCTGCGCGATGAGCACGGGGATGCGGATGCGGTCGGCCGCCGATAGCGGCGAGCGGGACCAGAGGAAGCCGGCGTCCTTCTCCGGGTCCCCCACCCGGCGGTGGAACTGGGCGACCATCGGGGCCCAGTACGGCGGGATCGTCTCGATCAGGGTCTTCAGGTTCGACGGGCCCACGATATCGACGGCGCAGCGGAACAGGTCCGGCGTGAACGTCGCCCCGGCCAGGGCCGCGTAGCCGCCGTACGAACCGCCGTAGATCGCCACCCGCTCCGGATCCGCCCAGCCCTGCCGGACGGCGAACGCCACGGCGTCGCTGAGATCGTCCTGCATCCGGCCGCCCCACTCGCGGTCCCCGGCGTTGACGAACGCCTTGCCGTAGCCGGTTGAGCCGCGGAAGTTGACCTGGATGCAGAGGTAGCCGCGGTTGGCCAGCCACTGCGCTTCGGGGTGGTAGCCCCAGATGTCGCGGGCCCAGGGACCGCCGTGCACGTTGAGCACAGTCGGCAGCCCGGACCGGCCGGCCCCGAGCGGGAAGGTGGCGTACCCGTGGATGGTCAGGCCGTCCCGCGCGGTGAACGAGAAGGGCTCCATCGAGGCGAGCTGGTATTGCGACAGCTCCGGCCGCGCCTCGAACAGGAACCGCCCGCTGCGGCTCAGCCGGTCGTAGCTGAAGAAGGCGACCGAGCCCGAGTCGTTCGTGAAGCCGACAAGCCAGGTGGCGTCGGCGTCGTCGCCGCCGGTGAAGAACGGATCTCCCGGGTGCAGCGCCCGGATGGCCTCGAGATCAGCCTGCAGCGAGGGATCGAGCACCCGGTACGCCGACCTGTCCTTGAGCACCGTGGCGATCTGCGGCTCGAGGGTATCGGGGTGCAGCCGGACGGCGGTGACATCCGCCTCGGGGTCGGCGGCCAGCACTTCGGTGCCGCCCCCGTCCAGGCTGAGCCTGACCAGCCTGCTGGTGTCCGCGTCCAGCGAGCTCAGCGCGAGCAGCGAGCCGCCGTCGGCGGCGAACGAGACCGGGCTGGTCGTCAGGGAATCCTCGGCCGGAATGGTCAGCAGCGGCTTCCAGTCCTGCTGGGCGCCGTCCCGCACCATCAACTCCAGGCCGCCGTCCTCGTGCGGGGCCAGCGCCGCCCGCACCACCAGGTTGGTGTCTGCCACCCAGTCGAGGAAGCCCGGGTTCTCCACCTCCCTGACCAGCTTCCCGGTCACCAGATCCAGCCGGTAAACGTCGTGCAGCTGGGGATTATCGCGGTTCAGGCCGACGAGCACGTCGTTCGGGAATTTCTTGTCGGCCGCGATGACCCGGGCCTGCACGTCGCCGAACGGGGTCAGGTCGCGGTGTTCTCCCGTCGCCAGATCGACGTCGTACAGGCGCCAGTTCTCGTTCCCGCCGGTGTCTTGCAGGTACAGCAGATGCCGGCCGTCGTGCGCCCAGCCGAAAATCCGGATTCCGCGGTCGCGGTCCTCGGTGACCACCCGGGCGGCTGCCCAGTCGACGCCCTCGCCGTCGCCGTCACCGCCGGTTACCGGCGCGACCCAGACGTTCAGCACGCCGTCGTGCGGGGCGATCCAGCCGAGCTGGGTGCCGTCGGGGGAGATGGACGGCTCGATGCGCTGCGGGTTGCCGAAGAGTACTTCCAGCGGGATCAGTTCGGTCATACCCCTTGCCTAGCATGCCCGGGCTAACCGCCGCTCTGGCGCCATGCCGTTTCGGCTTCGCTGAGCACCGCGCTAGCGGCCGGGCTCGCCAGCGGGCTGGATGTTCTGGTTGATGTGGAACGTGTTGTCCGGGTCGTAGCGCTGCTTGACCCGGGCGAGCCGGTCATAGTTGCCGCGGTAGGAGGACCTGACCCGGTCCTGGCCCTCGTTCATCAGGAAGTTGACGTAGCCGCCGCCGGCCGAGGTCGGGTGCAGCGCCTGCCAGTAGTCTCGTGCCCACTGCGAGAGGAGGCCGGCGTTGGCCGGATCGGGGTCGACGCCGACGATGACGCCCGCCCACCCGCCGTCCCGGTAGGCGAAGGCGGTCGCGTCGGCGGGGACGCGGCTGGCGGCACCGTCGATCGGGTACATGTGCATGGTGGAGTGCCCGGTCGGCAGTTGCGCACCGTACTTGACGTGCACATCGATCGCCGCGTCCGTGATCTCGTTGAAGAAGTCCGCTCTCCAGTACCACTGCAGCCCCGCCGGGTAGAGGCCATCGAACGCGCTTTGCAGCACGTTGAACGGCATCGGCTGCAAGCCGGACAGCAGCGGCGAGCCGAACCTCCTGACCGGCTCGAGCACCTCGTCGGCCCGGTCGTGCGGCCCGGTGTAGCACCAGAGGATGCCGCACGCCTTGCGGCCCCACAGCTCCTCGGGGAACGGCGGCGCCGGGGGGATGGTGAGCAGCGCGATCCAGCCGCTCAGCTCTTCCGGCAGCGACGGCACCAGCTCCCGGTACCAGCGCATCACCTGCGGGGTGTCGGCGAGGTCGTACAGCACCGGGCCGCCGATGATCGTCCCGTGGTCGCCGATGTCGTGGCAGCTGAACGTGAACGAGGTGACGATGCCGAAGTTCCCGCCGCCGCCGCGCAGCGCCCAGAACAGGTCGCTGTGCGAGTTCTCGCTGGCCGTCACGAACGAGCCGTCCGCGAGGACCACATCGGCGGCGAGGAGGTTGTTGACGGTGAGGCCGAAGCGCCGGGAGAGGTAGCCGATGCCCCCGCCGAGCGCCAGGCCGGCCACGCCGGTGGAGGCGACGAAACCGGAGGGGGTGGCCATGCCGAACGCCACGGTCGCATGGTCGACGTCCCCCCAGGTGCATCCGGGGTCGGCGCGGACGGTGTGATTGTCCGGGCTGACCGTAGTGCTGCGCAGCAGCGACATGTCGATGACCAGGGCGTCGTCCCACACGCCGAGGCCAGCCGCGCTGTGCCCGCCGCTCCGGACGGCGATCTCGACATCGTGCGCGCGTGCGAACCGCACGCAGGCGATGACGTCGGCTGCGTCAGTGCAGCGCGCGATGGCAGCCGGGTGCTTGTCGATCATGGCGTTGTAGACGGCGCGTGCCTGGTCATACCCGGGCTCTCCCGGCATGATCAGGTTGCCGCGCACGCTGGCGGCCAGTTCTTCATACGGAACGGTGGCCAGGCGGCCGATGCGGTCATGATGTCCCCTTCAGGTGCGTGACGAAGTTCGGTGCGCACCGAAAATAGGATCCGCGCCGTTCGCGCAGCGTTCCGGCGCGCGCGTTCCGCTATGCCGTCGGGAGAACGCCCAGGGCGGTCCGCGGAACGCCTCGTCCGGCGAGGTCACGCTCACAGCGCCGGAGCAGCGCGAGGCTGCCGTGCGCCGACGCCAGCTCCGCGGCCGAGCGCAGCCGCGCGATGGCGGCCTGTTCGCCGTCGTGCGCGGCGCGCATCCGCATCACCTCGGGCATCCACCACAGGTCGTCGTGCGCGTGCCCGGTGGCGAGCGCGGCGTCGAGGATCGCCCGGGCGTCGTCGCGCCGGTTCCCGCGGGCCGACAGGTCGGCGAGCAGCGACAGCCAGTAGGGCATCCGGGCGAGCGCACCCTGCGATTGGAGGTTCTTGATGCCGCGCCGGGCCAGGTCGATGCGCGCGGTGCCGGTGCCGGACCAGCCGTCCAGGATCAGCGCCCACTCGCGGTAGTAGGCGAAGCCGAACCGGCCGCACAGCTCGCGCAGCTCGGCGACGACAGCCGCGAGTTCGGGCTCGTCGTGCCGCATCTGGTAGGTGATGCAGGCGTAGGCCAGGGCCATGGCCAGGTTGTACGGGTCGTCGATCGCCCGGGCCAGCTCGATGGCCTGCCGGCAGGCGGACAGCGCGCCGTCGTCGTTTCCCAGCAGCCAGCAGGCATGCGCCGCCCAGGCCGCGCCGTGCACCCCGGGCCGGGTGCCGATGCTCAACGACACCGTGCCGGTCGACTGCCGGGCTGCCAGCTCGAGGTGCCGCAGTCCCTCCGCGGGCCTGCCGAGGCTGACGGCCGAGCCGCCGACGGCGAAATGAGCCGGGCCGGTCAGCTCGGAGCCGGGATCGACGAGCTCCAGGGCTCGGGTGGCCGTCTGGTAGCTGTCGGCTGTGCGTCCTTGCACGAACTGGGTCGCCCACAGCGCGGCCATGCCGGTGACCGTCGAGTCGTTGCGGCCCAGTGACCCGGCCAGGCTGATCGACCGCTCCAGCGCCTGCTGCAGAACCGGGGACGAGTAGCCGTACCTGGCGTTGAGCGGCGCCGCGATCGCCTCGAGCACGGCGAGTTCCTGCCGGTCGCGGTCTCGCCCGGCGGGCAGGGCGGCGATGATCGACAGCGCCTTCCCGAGCAGCCGGATCGCCTCGGCATGGGCGAACATGCCCGCTGCGACGTCAGCGGCCCGCCGGTAGCAGGCCACCGCCCGGTCCGGCCGCCCGCCCCGGGCGTACTGCTCGGCGAGCTGAGCACCGACCGTGTCCGCGTCTTCGGCGTGCAGCAACTCCAGGCCCTGGGCGATGCGCCGGTGCAGCAGCCACCGTTTCGGCGGGCTGACCCCGGCGTAGGCCGTGTCGCGCAGCAGGTCGTGGGAGAAGTCGTAGCCGTCCCGGAACTCCCGCATGATCCTGCGCCGCCAGAGCTCGTCGACGGCTGCCACGACCATGTCGGCGTCGAGGTCGCTCGCCTCGGTGAGCAGGTCGAGGGTGAAGTTCGTGCCCACCGCGGCGGCCAGGCCGGCCACCTCCCGGGCAGCCGGGGTCGCCTGCTCGAGGCGCCTGCTCAGCATCGCGGCGAGATCACCGGCCGGCAGCGGCGTGCCGCGGGAATCGGCCGTGCCGCGCACGGCCTCGACGACGTAGAGCGGGAAGCCTCCGGTGGCCGCGTGCAGCAGGCTCGCGTCCGCCGCCGGCAGCGGCTGCCCGGAAATCGCCTCCGCGAGGCGCGCCGTGTCGGCGGCCTCCAGCGGGCTGAGGGACAGCTCGGTGAGCAGCCCGCTGGCCCGCATGCGGACGGCCCAGTCCGCGAGGTCACGGTCTTCGTCGAGACTGTCGTCGCGCAGCGTCCCGGCCACGAGGAGCTGGGCGTCGCCGGCCAGTCCCAGGCACAGCGTGATGAACGCCAGGGTCTCCTGGTCGCACCACTGCACGTTGTCCAGCACCAGCAGCAGCGGGCGGCCCGCGGCCAGCAGCCCCCGCGCGAGGCCCTCGAAGAAGCGGTGACGCTGCCAGGCATCCACCATCACCCTCGGCCCGGTCCCGGGCAGCGCAGATCCGCCGGCCGGCAGGAGCCTGCCGATTTCGGCGCGCCACGCTGGGTCGAGGGTCGCCGCCGCGGACTGGACCGCGGGGTTGCGCAGCCAGTCCGCCACCGGGGCCAGCGCGAGCCGCCCCGACGTCCCGAAGCACTGGGTGCTGGCAACCACGGCACCTTGCCGCCGCGCCACCTCCGCGATCTCGGTCACCAGCCGGGTCTTCCCGACGCCGGCGCCGCCGCGGACCAGCACCAGACCACGGCGGCCCGCCACGGCGGCCTGCCACAGGTCCCGGAGCAGGCTCAGCTCGGCAGACCGGCCGAACAGCCGCACCGCCGCCGCCCCCGGCCGGCCTGCCGCGGGCTCGGTCGCCGCCGGGCCGCCTTCGGCCGGGCGCGCGCGAGCCATCAAGTGCTGGAACGCCTGGCGCGTCGAGGCGTCCGGGACCACGCCGAGCTCGCGCTCCAGCACCGAAGCGCAGTGATGGTAGGTGCTGACGGCTCCCGCGCGATCACCCTGGTCGGCCTGCAGCCGCATCAGGGTCCGGTAGCCGATCTCCTCCAGCGGCTGCAACTGGACCCGGCGCCGCGCGGCGTCCACCGCTCCGGTCAGGTCACCGCTGCGCGCTCGCATATCGCAGAGCAGGTCACACAGGTCCACGCACTGGCGCTCCAGCTCGGACCGGGCATCGAGCAGCCAGTCATCGTACATGCCGGGCAGCAGGTCGCCCCGGTACTGTGCGATCGCCGCGGCGGCGTGCAGCAGGACCCCGTCGTTGTCACCGGCTGCCGTGGCGGCCAGGGCGGCCGTGCGCTCGGTCGCGAAGACGCACACGTCGACCCGGCACGTCCCGGCGTCCTGCCAGCACAGATCCCTCGGCGTCACCACGAGCGAAGGCTCGTCTCCCAGAACCTGACGCAGGTTGTGCAGCTCGCGGCGAAGGTTGGTCAGCGCCTGCGGGTCGGCGGACTCGGGCCAGAACAGGCCGGCGATCCGCTGCCGGGCCTGGGGGGACCCGGCACGGCAGGCCAGGAAGGCCAGCAGCGCCATCGCGCGCGACGAGAATGCCGGAACGCGGCCGGTCCGGCCGTCGGCGATCGCCTGCTCCCCCAAGAGCGATACATACAGCATGTCCACGTGCCTTCCTGAACCCTCAGGGTAAACTCACAGCCGGGTTTTTCCTAAGGAATGGCAAAGCAGACTCGGGGCGGGCGGTGCCATCGACCTGGGGCTCGAAGCTTGGACCGGCCCGGTGAACCGGACGGGTGGCGGCGGTGGTTGTCGTGACGCGCGGCGGTGATTGCCGCGTCATCCCCCCGCGGCCGGCACGGCCGTTCCGCGTGCTGAGCCGCGGCGTACCCGGGCGGACGGGTAACCGGGGGTGCTTGTCGTGACGCGCGGCGGTGATTGGCTCGTCATCCCGGCGCGGCCAGCACGGGCTGTTCCGCCTGCTCGGCCGCGAGGTACTCGTGCAGGAGGCGTACCGCCGCGGCGCCGTCGCCGACGGCGGAGGCGACCCGGTTGATCGAGCGGTAGCGGGCGTCCCCGGCTGCGAAAACTCCGGGTACGGAAGTCTCGAGCGGCAGCGGCGCGCGGTCCAGCGGCCAGGCCGACGGATGCGCTCCGTCCCGGACGACGTCGCGCCCGGTCAGGATGTAGCCGTGCTGGACCTGGATCTCCTCGGGCAGCCACTGCGTGTGCGGCTCGCCGCCGATGAGCACGAAGAGCGCGGCCGCCGGGACCTGCCGGGTCCGGCCCCGCCGCCGGTCGCGCAGGGTGAGGGCGCCGAGTCGATCGGTTCCGTGGCCGTCGCTGACCTCGGTATGCAGGCGTACGGCCATGTTGGCCGTCGCCTCGATCTCCCGGACCAGGTAGTCCGACATCGAGCGGGCCAGGCTGTCCCCGCGGACCAGCATGGTCACCTGCCGGGCGTGCCGCGCGAGATGCAGCGCCGCCTGGCCAGCCGAGTTGCCTGCGCCTACGACGAAGACGTCCCGGCCTTCCATGGCCCGCGCCTCGCTCCCGGCCGCGCCGTAGAACACGCCCGAGCCGACCAGTGCCTCCAGCCGCGGCACGCCGAGACGGCGCCAGGAGATGCCCGTCGCGACGATGACCGAGCGGGCGGCGATCCGGTGACCGTCGGTGAGCTGCACGACGTGCTGGCCGCCCCGGCATTGCAGGCCGACGGCGGGCTGAGAGAACACCAGGTGCGCGCCGAACATCCAGGCCTGCTCGCACGCCTGGCGGGTGAGCTCATGCCCGCTGACGCCATGCGCGAAGCCCGGGTAATTGCGGATCATCGGGCTGCTTCCGGCCTGCCCGCCGGAAACGGTTTCCTCGACCACCACCGTCTGCAGGCCTTCGGATGCGGCATAGACGGCGGCGGCCAGGCCCGCCGGTCCCGCTCCCACGATGACGACATCGCACGCGCTGACGTCGGTGCGGACGCTCCCGCCGGTCGCCTCGATAATCTGGGCGAGCGTCGGCTGGGCCAGCGTGTGGTCGTCGTGGCGGATCATGACCGGCAGCCGCGATGCGTCCAGGCTGTTGTTCTCCAGCAGCTGGCGGCCCTGCTTGCTGTCGGCGGAGTAGAAGCTGAACGGCACGTTGAACCGGGTGAGCAGCTCCCGCAGTTCGTGCGTGCTGCGGTCCTGGGGCCGGCCGATGATGCGGAACAGATCGAATCCGGCTTCCTGGTCCTTGGCCCAGTCAGCCAGGAACTCGCTGATGACGCGGTAGAGATCCGGTTCGAGCAGCCACGGCTTGGTGATGTGATAGTCGGCCAGGCCGAGCGTCATCGCCCGGACGACCGGGCTGCGGGCCGAATAGTCACGTTCCACCAGCAGCACCCGCTTGGCCAGCGGGTGCATCTGATGGGCGCGCGCGAGGAAGTCAACTCCGGGCATCTCGCTCAGGTCGTGGTCGACGATGAGCAGCGCCACGGGCCGGTGCTCGTCGGCCAGGGCGCGCAGCGTCGCCAGCCCCGAGGCGGCCGACAACTCGCCGACGACGCGGAAGTCCCGGCCGAACCGCCGCGCGAGATCGTCTCGCAGCGCGAGCATGACCCCGGCATCGGGATCGAGCACGAACAGCGCCGGCTGCGGCGCAGGCTGCCGCTCATCCACCGCCTCGGCGGCGATCGCGCCTGATGTCGCGGTCATGTGGCTCCGCCTCCGGATACTCGCCGACCTAGGCGCCACCCTAGGACGCGCACCGTTCGCGAAGCGTTCGCGGAACCTGGCCCGCGTTTTCCCGTGGCACACTGGCAGGCTCCGGCCGGGCAGCCATCGTCATCTCGATCGTGGTAATGATCTGCCTCCCCGGGTGGCTGGTCACGGGTTTCAGCGCCGGCGGCCACCCTGGCTAAGCTGGCCGCAGATTCCGGTCAGGGGAGGGTGCGTGGATCGGCTCAGCCTCGGGGTGATGGCACGGTCACGGAAGGAAAACGAGCGGCGGCTGGCGATCCACCCGCTGCACGTTGAGCGGATCGCGGCCGGACTTCGGCGGCGCATCTATCTCGAGCACGGCTACGGCGAGCCTTTCGCCGTGCCGGACGAGCGGCTGGCCGGCCTTGTCGCCGGCTTGCGCACCCGCGAGCAGCTGCTGGCGGACTGCGACGTCATCCTGCTGCCCAAGCCGCTGGCGCAGGACCTGGCGGAGATGCGCGAGGGCCAGGTCCTGTGGGGCTGGCCGCATTGCGTCCAGAACGAGGACATCACCCAGCTGGGCATCGACCGGCGGCTGACCATGATCGCGTTCGAGGCGATGAACCACTGGAACAGCGACGGGACGTTCCGCCTGCACGTCTTCCACAAGAACAACGAGCTGGCCGGCTACTGCTCGGTGCTGCACGCCATGCAGCTCGCCGGGATCACCGGTGAGTACGGTCGCCCGCTTCGCGCGGCGGTCATCAGTTTCGGCGCCACCGGCCGGGGCGCGGTGACCGCGCTCGGCGCCGTCGGCGTGGCCGACATCCACATCCTCACCCACCGTGATGTCGCGGCCGTGCCCCCGCCGGCGCACCCGGCTCGCATCGTGCATTTCGAGCGCGACCCCGCCAGCCCGGGCCGGTGCCAGGCGCTGGGCGAAGGCGGACGGGTGCCGCTGGCGGCCTACCTCGCCGGGTTCGACATCGTGGTCAACTGCGTACTGCAGGACACTGGCGCGCCGCTGATGTTCGTCACCTGCGACGACCTGGCCGCGTTCGCGCCGGGCAGCCTCATCGTCAACGTGTCGTGCGACGCAGGGATGGGATTCAGCTGGGCACGGCCCACGTCATTCGCGGATCCGATGTTCAACGTGCGCGGGGACACGCGCTACTACGCCGTGGACCACAGCCCTTCGCTGCTGTGGGACTCCGCCAGCTGGGAGATCAGCGCGGCCCTGCTGCCCTACCTCGAGACCGTGCTCGGCGGCCGCGCAGCGTGCGACCGCGACCCGGTCATCCAGCGGGCCATCGAGATTCGCGACGGCATCATCCGCAACCCGGACATCCTGTCCTTCCAGCACCGTGCCCCGCAGCACCCGTACCCGCGGCTCGGCTAGGCCTGCCCGCGCGCGGCCGCGTTCCGCGGAGGCGGCGGCCGGCCCGAGCCTATAGATGTTGTCTCAGCGTGTACCCGCTTCCGTCACGGCCGGCATTCCTGCTTGCTTGTCAGGGCTGGCTGATCCAATCCGGGCCGAGCAGGGCGTTGGCGGGGACGGTGCGGGGGGCGAGCAGCTTCTCGGCCTGCTCGGCTCCAACGACAGGCAGGCCCGCCGGGTCCAGCAACCCTACCTGGACCAGCAGTGAGGCTTGATCCCAGTAGATGTGCTCATGGGTGAGCTTGCCGTCCCGGAAGCCAGCCACCACGCACACCGCCAGCCGCACCTGTTTGCCGGTGGGCGGCACGCCCGGAAGTAGATGGCTCATGGTGATGTCGTGGGTGAATGACATCACCAGTTCGTCGATCACCTGGTCGGTGCCGACGGTCCGGGAGATCCGCTGCATCGTGGTATCCGCCGGCCAGTGGCCGATGAAGATCTGTTCGTAGAACTGGCGTACCTCCGCCCGGCCGATCCCTCCGGTGAGCACCGGGACGTGATTGAGGTAAGGGTCGTCGGTCATGGTCGCCATCGTCGCGTCCACGTCCCTGGTGGCGAACTCCGCCGCCAGGTGTTCATCAAGCACCGCCGCGAGCCCGCCGTGCTGATCCGAATCCGTCATGCGCTTCCTCCGATCGCCAGAGGCCGCCGGCATCTGCCCTGGCCAGCCTCCGGGCGGCGTGCGGCCGGCGCCCGGCTACTGCGTCCGCCGTCGGCAGGCCTGGTGGATGCGGGCCTGGCAGGAGACGGTCCGAGGTCGGCCGCCGCGCTTGCGGGCCGTCCGAAGGCCGGTCAGGACTCGCCCACGTACCGGACCGGGACGGTGGCTGATCGCGAGGGCGGGACGACCGGGATCGGGGTGAACCAGACCGTGGCCGTTCCCTGGCAGGGAAGAGTGAGCGAGGTAGACAGCGGCCTGGGCTTGTCATAGCGGGTGAACACCGGGGTCTGCGCGGCGGGCCGGGCTCCGGCACCAGGCGGCGGAGCGTTGAAGAACACGCCGATCCGCGAGTCGTTCCCTGTCCAGCCCAGCGAGCCTGCCACGGCCGCAGGCGGGAACACCTGGTGCACGGCCAGAGTCTGGCCCGCCAGGGGGTGACCGGTCCGGGCGGGCCCGCTGCACGCCACCTTGATGGTGATCGGCCTGGTGGTGTTGCCGTCATGGCCGTTGATGACCCCGACGAAGTGCTGCTTCGGTCCCACCGTGCCCGCCTGGGCCGGCAGCGCTACCGCGGCGCAGGCCAGGACGGCCAGGCCGAGCACTCCAGATGATCGCCAAAGGTTTCGCACGCCGCCCATCTCCTCCTGTGTTCGTGCCGTCATCGTGCGCCGGGGTGCTCCGCCTGTCAACGGCCTGCTCGCAGAGCCCGGGGTCAGTCATCGGATCGCGGCTGTGCCCTGGCGAGAATGTGGTCACTGCTATCGTCGGAGGTGAAATTGGTCTGGCCGGGCTGTCGATCTGGGGAGGCTTGATATGGCTCGTCAGGCTCAAAGCGGCCCCGGCGCGGGCGCCGCTGGCCGAAGGCCATGACCAGCCCGATGACCGTGCGGGTAGCCCGCCGCGAATCGTTTAACGCGGCACACCAGCTGTGCGATCCGAGCCTGTCGGACGCCGAGAACCGGCGTCTTTTCGGAAAGTGCGCGAACCTGCACGGGCACAATTACGTCCTGGAAGTCGTCGTCGCTGGCGAGGTCAACCATGCCAGCGGTTATGTCCTTGACCTGAAGGTGCTCTCGGACGTCATCTGCCGGCAGATCATCCAGGATGTGGATCACCGCAACCTCAATACCGATGTCCCATGGCTCGATAAGTGCATCCCAACCGCGGAGAACCTTGCGCTGATCTTCTGGGAACGGCTCCGGCCGCAGTTCCCCGAAGGCCTGCTGCGGTCAGTCCGCCTGTGGGAGACCGAGAAGAACTGGGCTGAAGTCGGTGGCGACGGCTGAGAACCCGGCCCGGCCGGGCCGGGAACTGCCGAAGCGTTACACCGCCGCGGATCTCGGCGTGCTCACCCGCGGCGAGATGCACCGCTTCGCCCGGGCCGGGGACGTTGATCCCCGGGACGACGTCACCCTGGCCTGGGAGCTGCTGTACCGGCTGGAGCCGGAACTCTATGACCGGCTGGTCAGCGCGGAGCGGCTGCATCCCGGTGTGCTGGACTGGCTGCCGCGCAAGGCGGGCAGGATCGTGGAGGTGGGCGCGGGCGCGGGACGGCTGACGCTTGAGCTAGCTGGCCGCGGCCGGGAGGTGGTGGCGATTGAGCCGGCGAGGCCATTGCGCCGGATCCTGACCCGCAAGCTCGCCGAAGCGGCCCACGGGAACCGCGTACGGGTGGCCGACGGCTTCTTCGACGACCTGCCCGTCGCGACCGGTTCGGCTGACCTGGTCGTCGCCTGCTCGGCCTTCACACCGGCCGCGGCGCACGGCGGCGAGGCCGGCCTGTCCGAGATGGAGCGGGTGTGCAGGCCGGGCGGCCAGGTCGTCATCATCTGGCCGAACAACCTCGGCTGGCTCGCCGCCCATGGCTACGAGTACGCCTGCTTCGCCGGGCAGATGTCGGCCGAGTTCGCCAGCCATCAGGAGGCTGTGGAGCTAGCCGAGATCTTCTATCCGAGCGCCGCCGCGGAGATCCGCCGGCGCGGCCAGCGACGGGTCCGCTACGAAGTCCTGGGGATCAACCCGCCGCGCGACCTCGCCTTCAAGACGGTGCCGCGATGAAGATCGCGGTCATCGCTCCGCTGGTGACAACCATCAGGGAGCCGCAGCTCGGCGGCTCGCAGGCGTTCGTGTCCGACCTGGCGCGAGGCCTGGGCCGCCGGGGGCACACCGTGCACGTGTACGCGGCCTCGGGATCGCTGATACCCGGAGCCGAGGTGATCGACACCGGAATCGACCCGCGGTCCCTCGCCGCCACCCTCTACCGGGCGTCCGCGCCGGCCGCGCCCGACCCGGCGCCAGCCGAGGCCGCCTTCGCCAGCGTGTATGCGAAAGTGCGGGGCACCCGGTACGACGTCATCCACAACCACGCCTTCGACGCGCCCGCGATTACGCTCGCCACCGGGCTGGGCGGGCCCGTGGTGCACACGCTCCACCTGCCGCCGGACGGGGCAGTAGCGGCGGCACTTCGCCAAGCCGGCCGGTGCGGCGAGCCGCCAGCGGTCGCCGCCGTATCGGCCTTCCAGGCCAGAGCCTGGCGCCGGCTCACCCGGGTAGACGCCATCCTCCCCCCGCTCGTGCCCACCGCCTCGATCGCCTGGTCGCGCCTGACCGGGCACGGCGCCGTATTCGCCGGCAGGCTGAGTCCCGAGAAGGGAGCCGCCGAGGCCATCGACATCGCCCGCGCGGCGGGAATCGCGATCGACGTCTACGGCGATGCCTACGACCCCGATTACGCCCGCGAGCAGATCGGCCCGCGGCGGGCCCAGCCAGGGGTGGCGGTGCATCAGGCGGTGCCGCGAGCATCGCTGTGGGCGGCGATGGCCGCGGCGGCAGTCGTTCTGTACCCCGCAGGCTGGGACGAGCCATTCGGCATGGCAGCCGCCGAGGCGCAGGCATGCGGGACACCCGTCGTCGCGTTCAGGCGCGGCGCGCTCGGCGAGGTGATCGCCGACGGGCTGACCGGCTTCCTGGTCCCGCCAGGCGACATGCGCGCGGCCGCCGAAGCGGTCGGCAGGACGGCCGGAATCTCCCGCCCGGCGTGCCGCGATCACGCCGAGGCCCACCTGGACCTGGAACGGAGCCTGGCGGTTCACGAGCAGCTCTACCGGCGAGTGGCTGGTCCAGGTGCCGGAGCGCAGGCCAGTGCCTGACCGGGGACACTGGCTGGCCGGGCGGGTGGCGGTGGTCACCGGCGCGAGCCGGGGGATCGGGGCCGCTACCGGCGTGGCCATCGCCGCGGCCGGCGCTCGCGTCGTGCTCGCCTCCCGTGACGGCGAAGCTCTCGGCGACGTCGCCAGGCGCATTCGTCAGGCCGGCGGCGAGGCCATCGCGGCGCCCGCCGATGTCAGCAGGGCCGGGGACGTGCAGCGCCTCTTCGCCACCGCCGAGAAGGCGGGCGGCGTGGATGCCCTGGTCTGCGCGGCCGGGGTGCTGACCGCCGCGCCTTTCGCCGAAACGACGCTGGAAACCTGGGAGCAGACACTCGCGGTCAACCTGACCGGCTCATTCCTGTGCTGCCGCGCAGCGTTCACCGCCATGCGGCCGGCCGGCGGGGGCCGGATCGTCAACATCGCCTCGCTGTCCGGCGTCTACGCCACCGAGAAGTTCCCGGGCCTGGCCGCGTACAACGTCTCCAAGTACGGGGTCATCGGCCTCACCGAGGCGATCGCGGTGGAAGGCAGGGAGCACGGCATCAGCGCCATCTGCGTCAGCCCGGGCGCCGTCGACACCCAGATGCTGCGCCAGGCCAACCCCGACCTGCGCCCCGGGCTGACCCCCGGTGATGTCGCGGAACTCATCGTCGCGCTGCTCGACAGCCCGCTGGCCCCGGCCAGCGGCGCGAACATCCCGCTGTTCTCCAACGCTTGACCGGGCCCGAGCCGCCGGCTCGCCCGCGGTATCGGCCCGTCACCCCGCCAGCGACCACAGGTCGGCGTCCTCGTCAGTCAGCAGGCTGCGATCGGGCCGGGCGCCCCGCGCGACGAGCCGCGCGCAGGCCGCCATCTCGCCGTCGAGATCCAGCTCGGGATCGCCGCCGCGGTCAAGGCCGACGGCCGCCCGGACAACGCCGGCGACCAGGTAGAAGCCGACAAGCTTGCCGTCCTCGACGCTGCCGCGGATGGCGAAGTCGTCCCAGCTGGCCACGTGGCCGACGTATTCGAGTTTGTGCTCGTACTGGTCGGACCAGAAGCTGTAGATGTAGCCGTAGGGGGTGGTCGAGCCAAGCATCGACCTCGCTGCCGCGGCTCCCTGCTTCTCGGCGTTGTTGAAATGCTCGACCCGGACCCGGCCGAAGAGGGGGTGCAGAATGTTGGCGACATCGCCGGCCGCGTAGACGTCCGCCGCGCTGGTCTGGCACAGTTCGTCGACCAGAATCCCGTTTTCCTGCGCGATGGATGATCCGGCGAAGGCCGGCACGTCGGGATTTATCCCGACGCCGGCAACGGCGAAGTCACACGCAATCCGGCCGCCGTCGGCCGTCACCACCGCCTCCAGCCGCCCGTCCCCTTCGAACGCGCTGACCTGGCCGCCGGCCAGCAGCGTGACCCCGTTCGAGCGGTGAATCGCGCCGATCGCCGCCCCGACCTGCTTGCCCAGGACCCGGTCCAGCGGGTTTTCGCCAGGAAAGACCGAGGTCACGCTGACCCCGAGTTGCGTCAGCGAGGCCGTCACCTCGCAGCCGATGAACCCCATGCCGACCACTACCGCGCGCGGCCCGCCGCAGCCTCGCGCTTGATCGCGTCGCAGTCGGCCAGCGTGCGCAGGTAGTGGATCCCGGGCAGTTCAGCCCCGGGAACCGCGAGCCGGCGGTTCTGCCCTCCGGTCGCGATCAAGACCTTCTGGTACTCCAGCTCCTTGCCGGAGCCCAGGATCAGCCGGTGCGCCGCGGCGTCCACGACCGCGGCGCTGGATCCGGTGCGGAGGTCCACGTCGTGCGCCTCATACCAGCCGGCGGGCCTGACGTACCAGTCCTCGAGGTCCTCCTCCGACCGCAGGTACGTCTTGGACAGCGGAGGCCGGCCAAACGGGACGCCCGGGTCTCTGCCGATGATCACGACCGGCCCGCCGAAGCCCTCCTCGCGGAGAGCCGCGGCAGCGTTGCCCCCGGTGACGCCGCCGCCGACGATCACCATCGGTTTGCTGTCTGTTCTGTCAGTCATGCTGGTACATTCTGCCGCCCCTTGCGCCCGCACCCCGTCCGGCGGGGCCGCCAGCGACGCTCGTGTCACCCGGGGGTCAGCTTCGCTGCCCGTAGACTTCCGTTGTGGCTGTTCAGCCCCGGGCAGGCAGTGTCAGGATCGCTGAGCTGGTGGCGACCTTGTCCTACGCTGCTGACTTGGGCCTGGGGCAGCCGATGGCTCATTGCATGCGCCAGACGGTGGTCGCGCTGCGGCTGGCCGGGCTGGCCGGCGCCAGCGACCGCGAGCTGGAGGCCACCTATTACCTCGGGCTGATGATGAACGTCTACTGCCATGCCGACGCGGCTGAGCAGGCGAAGTGGTTCGGCGACGACATCAGCATGAAGGGCGACGGGTTCCAGATGCTCGACATGAGCACGGCGCGGATGATCTCGTTCATCTTGCGGCGGGTCGGCTCGCACGGCAGCGGCATGGCGCGCGCGAGGCGGCTGGCGGCGTTCCCGGTGGCCGGGCCGAAGCAGATGGCCGCGTTCATGACGACGCACTCCACGCTGGGCGCGCAGTTCGCCGGGCGGATCGGCCTGGACGAGGCGGCCTGCGTCGCGATCAGGCAGTCCTACGAGCAGTGGGACGGCAAGGGTCATCCTGACCATCTGCGGGGCGCGGAGATCTGCCTGCCCGCGCGGCTGGTGCAGCTGGCCAGCCCAGTCGAGGTGTTCAGCCGGCGCCGCGGCGTCGAGGCGGCGGTGGCGATGGCCCGCAAGCACCGGGGGACCCAGTACGACCCGGCGGTCGTGGACCTGTTCTGCGCGCACGCCCCCGGACTGCTGGCCGGCCTGGACCAGGCTTCGGACTGGGATACCGTTCTGGACAGCGAGCCCCGGCTCTCCCGCCGGGTCAGCGGCGCCGGCCTGGACTTGGTCCTTGAGGCGATGGCCGACCTGGTCAACCTGAAGAGCCCGTATCTGGCCGGCCACTCCCGCGGGGTAGCCAACCTGGTCAGCGCGGCCGCGCGTGCCGCCGGCCATCCCGAGGATGACGTGCGGGCGCTGCGGCGCGCGGCTCTCGTCCACGACCTCGGCCGGCTCGGGATCTCCAATGCGATCTGGGACAAGCCCGGCCCGATCACCGAAGCCGAGTCCGAGCGCGTCCGGCTGCATCCCTACCTGACCGACCGCATGCTGGCTCGGGTGGATGCGCTCCGCCGCAGCCGCGAGATCGCCTCGCGCCACCATGAGCGGCTGGACGGCTCGGGTTACCCGCGCGGGCTGACTGCGGCCGCGCTGACCCCGCAGGACCGGCTGCTCGCGGCGGCGGACGCCTACCATGCGATGACCGAGCCACGGCCGCACCGGGCCCCGCTCGACCCGGCCCAGGCCGCGGGCGACTTGCGGGCCGAGGTCGCCGCCGGCCGGCTGGACGGCGAGGCGGTGGACGCCGTCCTGGCGGCCGCCGGCCACCGCGCGCCCGCCCGCAGGACATGGCCCGGCGGGCTCACCGCGCGCGAGGTCGAGGTGCTCGGGCTGCTGGCCCGCGGCCACTCGAACAGGGAAATCGCCCAGCGGCTTGTGGTCACGCCGAAGACCGCAGCCAACCACGTCGAGCACATCTACGCGAAGCTCGGCGTGTCCAGCCGCGCCGCCGCGACGCTGTACGCCACCCAGCACGGCCTGATAGGCACCTTCGAATCCGCTGGCTGATGACCGGCCGAGGGGCCGGACGCGAGCTGGTGAAGGTCACCAGGCTCATCATCGGCGGAGCGCCACGGCGGCGATGACGGGCGGCCGAAGCTGCGGTTCGTCGCGTTCAGGGGTGCTGCCTGCTAGCGGGCCGGCTGGCCTCTCATCGGGACGCAGGTCGTCGGCTCCTGAAGACCGGAAGATGGGGTAATCGCCTCATGCGCCGGGACTGCCGGTTTCGTTACGTTCGCGGCATCAGGATTCTCAGCGCGGCGAAATGAGGCAGTGATGACCCTTCGAGGCAGATTGTTCGCCATGACGTATGACCGCCAGATGGCCAAGGTCGAGAGGGCGGGGCTGCGCGGCTACCGGGAGACAGTGCTGGCCGGCGCGACCGGCCGGGTGCTCGAGATCGGCGGCGGGACGGGCGCCAACCTGCCCTTCTACGGCCCGGCCGTCGCATCCCTGACCCTCACCGAGCCCGAGACCCCGATGCTGCGCCGCCTGCAGCGCAAGGTCGGCGCACAAGCGCCGGCGGCCACCGTGTTGCGCGCGCCGGCGGAGGACCTTCCCTTCGATGACGGCAGCTTCGATGTGGCGGTCTCGACGCTGGTGCTGTGCGGGGTGGACGACCAGCCGCGGGCGCTGCGGGAACTACGGCGGGTGCTGCGCCCCGGCGGCCAGCTGCTGTTCATCGAGCACGTGCGTTCCGCCGATCCGCACCAGGCCCGTTCGCAGGACCGGATGAACAGGATCAACCGGTTCCTGGTCGGCTGCGACTGCAACCGCCCGACGCTCGACTCCATCGGCGAAGCGGGCTTTGCCATCACGCGGATCACGCACACCGCGTTGCCGAAGGCGCCGAAGTTCGTGCGACCAGCCATCGTGGGCAGCGCGGTGGCTCCGCCGCGTGTGCCGTCCAGCGCCGCACGGCTCGCCGCACAGGACCGGCCGTAGCCAGCGTCGGCTGGCCGGGCATTCGCCCTCACGGTCCTGCGCGATGCGCGGCGGCCTCGGGCCGGCCGACGCTCAGCCCGGTCGCCTTCACCGCGCTACACGGTCCTGGATAGCGCCTCGATCCCGACCACGAGCAGCCCAGACACCGTGAGCCAGATGACATAGCTGGCCAGCCCCCACCCGCTAGCCTGCAGCCGGCTGACCAGGTACAGCCCGCCGATCGCGACCAGGGTGGCAATCACGCCAGTGACGTAACTCGCCAGCCGTTCGGAACTTACCTGCGAGATCGCCGGATTCGGCTCTGGCTCATATCCCATTCCCATGCCACCCGCGAAATAGCTGATCAGGGCTTGCGGGCGACCCCGCACCAGGCTGTCACCTGGGGCGGGGCGAGCTGGCCTGGCTCGGGCCGCCACTGCTGAGGCTGGACCACGCCTGGCTCGAGCAGGTCGAGCCCGCCGAAGAAGCGCGCGACCGCGGCACGGTCGCGCATGGTTGCCTTCGGGCCGCTCATGCGGTCGTTCACCCGCTTGGTCATTTCTGCCATCTTCGCCGCGTGAATGTCGCTGGCCGGGTGCGCGAGTACGAGGTAGCTGCCGGACGGGAGAGCCTGCATCAGACGCGCGACGATGCCGTAGGGGTCGTCAGTGTCGGGGATCATGTGCAAGATGATCAACAGCATGAGCGCGACCGGCTGGCTGAAGTCCAGCGTCCGCCGCGCACCCTGCAAAATGGCTGAGGTGTCGCGCAGGTCAGCGTCGATGTAGGCGGTCGCGCCCTCGCGGGTGCTGGTCAGCAGGGCCCGGGCATGCGCCAGCACGATCGGGTCATTGTCAACGTAAACGATGCGTGCCTGGGCAGTGACCGCTTGCGCCACCTCGTGTGTATTACTGGCCGTCGGCAACCCGGTGCCGATGTCCAGGAACTGGCGGATGCCGCACGCCGACGCCAGGCAGCGCACCGCGCGGGCCAGGAACTCCCGGTTGGCCCGCACGTCGGTGCGGATCCCGGGGTTGGCGGCTATCGCCTGCTCGGCTGCTTCCCGGTCGGCCGCGAAGTTGTCCTTGCCGCCGAGCCAGTAGTTGTAGATGCGAGCGGAGTGCGCATGCGAGATGTCGAACTCCGGCTTCGCTGCCTGACCGGGGGGCCTTTCGGGCATATGGCGATGCTAGCGCCCGGCGACTGCTCAACGAGCCGGGCCGCAGCGTACATGTGCGCGCACGGTTGCCTCTGCGGGCCGAGCGCCGGGTAATCCTGTGGACGATCCTGTGGGCCGGCACGTGTGTTGCTTACCGCGGCATCCGGTGACAGTGGAGCTAGCCGAATGGCACAGGAAGGCGGAGACAATGGCCGAAACCCAGATCTGGCGAGTCTTCCGGATGCGCACGGCAGTTGGCCGAGCACCGGTAACGAGCCGTAAAAGTAGTAATAGCCGCCGGACGGGCCTTCGGCTGTGGACTCTCCTGAACGCTCAGAGCCTGATCGACGGCACGATCGGTGGTCAATACGACGTGGCTTTCATCGAAGACGACCGCCGGCGCCTTGCCCCGCCCGAGGGCTGATCGAGCTGCTGCATCGTCGTCTAACCTTGCAGCCGGGGCGGCTCCGCTGGTTGATACACGCGCATATGTCCGCCTGATTATCATGTGCAGCGCATTTCTATCGAAAATGCGCGCGGCGGGGGCGGCGGGAGTTCAGGGTGCGGATGCTTCAAATCCGTGCTCGGTTAGCGTATCTTGGACGCGCCGCGAACCCGGTGCCCCGATGTGCCGGTAGATCGCGAGTGCGTGCCGCAGGTGCGCGGCAGCCTCGGCGGGGTCTCCCGGTAGGAAGCTGCGGCCGATTCCTTCCAGCGCGCGTGCTTCCTCGAGAGCCGCGCCGAGCTCGCGGGCGATGTCGAGCGCCTGGCTGTGCTGGCTGCGGGCCTCCTGGGTCGCCGAAATTCGCAGCGATAGCTCACCGAGGCTGTTCAGCGCCATGGCCAGGTCGTGCCGCGAGCCCAGGTCGCGGAACAATTCGATAGCCGCGGCGGCGCTGGCGGCGGCGGCCGGGTAGTCGTCGGTAAGCTGCTGGACCAGGCCGAGCTCGTCAAGGGCCCGGGCCTGGCCGAGCCGGTCGCCGAGGTGACGGAACAAGTCCAGTGCCTGGCGCTGGTCAGCGGCGGCGCCAGCGTAATCTCCGGTCAGCCTGCGCACCCAGCCGAGCTGAGAGAGCGCGTCGGCCTCGTCGAACTCCGAACCGACGCTTCGGAACAGTGGCAGCGCCTGCCGGAAGCTGGCGGTGGCGGCCGGGTAGTCGCCGGTCAGCTGCTGCACCATGCCCAGGTCGGTGAGGGAGACGGCCTCTGCGAGCTGATCGCCCGCGTCGCGGGCCAGCGCCAGCGCCTGCCGGTGGTTGGCGGCTGCGGCCGGGTATTCCGCGGTGTCCGCTTGTACCAGGCCCAGGTGGTTGCGGGCGTAGGCCTGGCCGGGAAGGTCGCCGAGGTCGCGGAACAACTCGATAGCCTCGGTCAGACTGGCGGTGGCGGCCGGGTAGTCGCCGGTCAGCTGTTGCAGGAGACCGAGCTCGTCGAGCACGCCGGCCTGGCCGGGCCGGTCCCCTGCCTCCCGCGCCGCGGTGAGAGCTGTCTGGTATTGGTCAGCAGCCTGGTCCCAGTGACCGCGGGCACGCAGGAAACCGCCCATCGCGGTGGCGATGGAGATGGCATGCAGGGGCATCCCCGCCGCGGCGGCGTGGCCGACGGCCGCGTGCAGGTTCGGGCGCTCGGATTCCAGCCAGGTGGCTGCTTCACCGGACGAGGCCAGCTGCGGAGCGCTGGCGGGCGGGCTGCCCGGCGCAGGGCCACCGCCAGCCGTGGTCCAGGTGGCGATGTGCCGGCTGGCAGCCACGGCGACGTGTGCGTAATAGCTGATCAGCCGGCCGACGGCGGCGGCGCGTGCGTCCCCGTTGTCACCTGCGGCGTCGAGCGCGCGGGCGTATTCGCGCAGCAGGTCGTGCAGCAGGTAGCGGCCGGGTGCCGGCTCGGTGATCAGATGGTGGTCGTAGAGCTCGTCGAGCTGGCCGCGGGCGGTCGCCACGCCGATGTCGTCGAGGGCTGCGGCGGCATACGCATCGATATCCGGGCCCGAAGCGACGCCGAGCCGACCGAACAGCCGCTGCTGGCCTGCGGTGAGATCTTGGTAGGACAGGTCAAACGCGGCAGCGACCGACAGGTTCTCGGTGCGCATGACGGCCAGCCGGCCGCGGGCCGCTTCCAGGTCAGCGACGAGCCCCGCTCCAGTGCGGGCCGGGCGGTGCCTGAGCTGCCTGCCGAGCATCCCGATCGCCAGCGGCAGGTACCCGCACAACCGGGTTATCTCCCCCGTGAGGTCGGCGTCAGGTCCCAGGTCAGGGCGGTCAGCCAGCCGGGCCAGCAGCGTCGCCGCCTCGCCGGGGGACAGAGTGTCGAGGCTGATCACCACGGCATCGTCCAGCGCCGTGAGCCGGCGACGGCTGGTGACCAGTACCAGGCTGCCAGCGGTGCCCGGTAGCAGCGGCCGGACCTGGTCATGTCCGGCCGCGTCGTCCAGCAGCAACAGGATCCTCTTACCGGCGACGTGGTCACGCCACCGGCCTGACCGGGCCGCTAGACCGGGCGGGATGTTCTGCGCGGCGACGCCTGCCGTCAGCAGCAAGCTCGCCAGCGCATCCTCGGGATCGACCGGCCGCTGCCCTGCGGTATGAGCGTGCAGCGGAAGGAAGAACTGCCCGTCCGGGAAGCTCGCGGCCAGCTTGTGCGCCGCGTGCACCGCGAAGGTCGTCTTGCCGATCCCCGCCATCCCGTCGATCGCGTGGATCCTCGACGAGCCCGCCGGCCCCGGCCGCGCCGGCCAGCGTTCCCAGCAGCCGCGCCAGCTCAGGCTCGCGGCCGGTAAAGTCCCCGGTATCACGCGGCAGAGTCCGCGCCGCCGCCGTGGACACTCCGGGTGCCGCGTCGCGCCTGGCCGCCAGCACCTCCGCGGCCGGCGCCCGGCCGCGCGCCGCCGCGACGAACAGCACCCGCACCTGCCCGGTCAGGCTGAGCGCATCGGCCAGCAACAGTGCGCTGTCCTTGCGCGCGGTACGGTTGATGCCCCGCTCCAGGTCACTGACCGACCGCGGGCTCAGTCCCGCCGCCTCGGCCAGCTCCTCCTGGGTCAGCCGCGCCTCGGTCCGAAGCTGCCGCAGCAGCCCGGCGAACCTCAGCGCAGGCTCCGCCACCGGCTCCACCGTCCCCTCGCACAGCTGTCGTGGCCAGGATGTGCGTCTGCCGAGCTTGCGAAACCGTTCGCGACCTGGAGTTCTCGCAGGTCAACGCCATCGCCGACGGCGACGTTCGGAGCCTGCCCGGCTGAAATCGGCATGCATGTCCATCTCTGGCTGTGCCGTCGTGCCCGCCGCCTCATCTCGGCGGCGGGCACGGCGGCGCTGAACGTCAGGACGGGGCGGCTTCGGACTTGAAAGCCCACTTCTCCGAAGCGGACGTGGTGCACTTGGCCAGTTCCAGGCCCGTGCCCGACTGGGAGATGCACAGGCCCACCTGGATGGTCGTGATCGTGCCGTTGGCGTTGATCTCCCACTGCTCATTGGGACCGCCGCTGCAGGCTGCGTAGTCCAGCTTGCTGCCGACCTTGCCCGCGCCGCTCACGGCGTTGAGGCACAGCTTGTTGATCATGAAGAACGCGCCGTTGAAGGCGAGATCCTGATCGGCTGCGCCGGTGCACTTCGCCGCGTCCGCGAGGGTGCCCGCGGCGGTCCCGGGGTCGGTGATGCATTCACCTGAACTGCCGTTGGCGTACTGGCCGAAGCTGGTGCTCACCGTCATGCCGCCGAAGCACTTGTTGGTCTTGTCGTTGAACAGCGGCTGGGTGCTCACCGGCAGGTTCGAGGGTGGGTTGGCTTCGACCGACGTGAGCAGCGGGGCGCCGTCGGGCCTGCCCTGCGTGAGGGCGTCTTCGCAGTCGATGACGTCGAACTCGTTAGCGCCCTTGCCGCCGATCCACAGGTCCACATGATGCAGGCCCGGGCCGCCATCGGGACCGCCGTTCGGGTTCGACCAGTCCTGAATGCACTCCCCGCACGAGTCGCCCATGACGAAGTACTTCTCGACAGTGGGGTAGTAGATGATCGTGCCGACCGGGAATTCTGCCTTGTCCGAGGCGAAGGTGATCGGATGCCTGTATGTTCCGATCCCGCCGGCGCAGCCGGAGTAGGCGGTGGCACATCCTGGTGGCGTGTTGTCATACCAGCCGTAGTACGTCACGTACGCGTTGTCGATCTTGAAGCCGGTAGCCGGGGCCGCGGTGGTGGCGTGGCTCGCGGCGGCGGTGCTGGCAGTGACGGTGCTGGCAGTGGCGGTGCTGGGGGCGGCGGTGCTGGCGGCTGCGGTGCTGGACGCGCCGAGGCTGGCGAGCCCGAGCACTGACACCGCGGCAAGCCCGATCTTCCAGGCGGTGCTTCTCATCCTCATCCGTCCTTGCTGTGGGGTGGCCTGATGCGTTCTCCCGGGTTGAAAGTTAGGGAACTTTCCTAATTTAGCGCAGAGAGCGCGCCGGTAACACGACAGCTGGAGGCGCCGGCCAGGCGGGTTGCCCCGTCCTGCCCGGGCCGTGCCGGTCATGGCCGTGCTGGTGCTGGTGCTGGTGCCGGCGGCGGCGCTAGCGGCGCAGCCGGGCAGGCGGTGGCGAGCGAGGGCAGCGGGGCGGCGGGGTGATCTCGACCGTGGCTGGCGGGGTCGGCGGCCCGGGCTGTGCCCCGGTCAGCTCTTGAGCGCTTCTTGCAGCTCGCTGGTGAGTTCGTCGGTCGTGGCCTCTACCGAGCGTTTCACGACCCTGGCGGCACCAGTCAGCGCCGTGTCGAGCGCTTTTTCGATGGTCGGCTCGCCCACCGCGATGAGCCCCGCCTGGTTAGCGGTGAGTTCCTGGGCCGTCTCATGCAGCTCCTTGCGCGGCAGCGTCCCGCCCCCGAACCACTCCGGGATGATCTGGATGCGCGGGCGGTCCATGCGCCTGACAATGTGGGGCTTGCCGTCCCGCTTGTCGATCACGGCCGCGTCGTACCGGCCCATCACCTCGTCCTTGTGCAGCTGCTCGACCGCATCCAGGTCTGTCAGGGCGGCCTCGACGCTCTCGTACGCTGCGGCGTAGACGACCACCGTGTTCTTCTCCGCCATGGCGCCTCCACGGCTGGGTTATCCGATAGATGAGTTCCACGCTAGCCCGCCGTCACCGGGATCGGCTAGGTAACAAAGCCGCGACGGTGCGGTGTCTTGATCTGCATTCCGGTCCGCCGGCGCGTCAGGATCTGCGCGCCGTCCGGTCGCCCTGGCGCTGACCGAGAACGGCCGGCTTGAGCACCTCCTCGCACCACTGGCGGAAGCTCGTCGGGGTCGTCGACTCCGCAGTGCGGGGTTCGGCGTTATCGAGCCCGCTGGCCTTGGCGGCCCACATGTCGATGACGCCCTGGGCCATGGCATCCGAGGTTCCGGCTTCGAGCAGCCGCTGCTTCAGCGCCTGGCCGGGGATCTGCCGGAAACGAACGGGCTTGCCGAGCACCTCGGAGATGATCCCGGCCATGTCGAAGTAGGAGATGTCCTCGGGACCGAGCACGGCTACATGGCCGACGCCGCCCCAGGAGTTGCCGAGCAGGAGCCTGGCCGCGGCTGCTGCGATGTCACGGGTTGCGCAGCTCGGCAGCTTGCGGTCGCCGGCGATCGGCGCGAAGAAGACGCCATCGTTACTGATCGGCTCAGCGGAACGCCGGATGTTGTCCATGAACGAAGGCATCGTCAGCGCGCGATAGCTGACGCCCGTGCTCGCGATCAGGTCGTCCATGGCGAGCGACCCGGTGACATAGCCGGCGTGCGCTGCCCACGGGGTGCCGCGGCCGAGAGCCGAGATCCCGACGACACGCCCGACCGAATGACGCTTGAAAGCTTCGGCCGCCGGCCGGGTGAAACCCACAAAGGCGGCCTCGACGCTCTCGGCCCGCGGATCCGGCGGCGCGAGCCAGAAGACTGCGTCGGCGCCTGCGAAAGCCGCGTCGACGACGGCAGGATCACCATGAGAGCCCTCGACGACCTCGACGCGCTCGCGCGTGCCGGCCGGGATGCTGCACGGGTCGCGGCTGACGACGCGCAGCGCCTCGCCGCTGCCGAGCAGGTTTTCCAGGACCTGGTGGCCGATCAGGCCGGTGGGCGTGGTAATGACGATCATCGCTCCTCCTCCGTGCGTCCGATTACGTGTATAGCGATGATATACTTCATACTTGACTAGCGATATAGAGCTGCTAACCTCGGGCCCATGACCGTGCGAGCCCGCATCCTCGAAGCCGCCGCCGGCCTGCTCGCCCAGTCCGCCGACGCGGACGCCTCCACGCGGGCCATCTGCGACGCAGCCGGCGTCACGGCGCCGACCCTCTACCACCACTTCGGCGATAAGGAGGGCCTGCTCGCCGCCGTGGTCGACTCCGGCTGGGCGACATTCCTGGAGACCAAGCGCGCCGTCGCAGCCGTCGTCCACGACCACGTCGCCGACGACGTCCGGGCGGGCTGGGACAACCACCTGCAGTTCGCCCGCGAGAACCCGAGCTTCTACAAGCTGATGTGGTCGCCGACGGTCGCCGCCAACAGCAGGGCAGTACGCGAGGCGTACCAGATGCTCTATGACCGGCTGGAACTCGGTGCGAGCCGCGGCCAGCTGCGCATGTCGGCGCAGACTGCGTCGCGCGTAGTCCTGTCCGCGACCACCGGCGCCGCGCTGTCGCTGATCTCACAGCCTGACCTGTACGGCGACGGCACGTTCGCCACCCAGCTGCGCGAGGCGGTGATCGCATCGATCACCGTCCCGGAAGAAGCCGCGTCCACGGCTCACCAGCGCGAAGGCGGGGCAGCGCCGACGATCGCGACCGCAGCGGCGACGCTCAGCAGCAAGCTCGCCGCCGAGGACACACCGCTTACCGGGCCGGAGATGGCGCTCATGCAGCAGTGGCTCAGCACACTCGCCGACGCTCCCGCGGCCGCACTCGCCGACGCCCCTGCGGCCGCGCTCCTCGCGCCGCCGCGTCGGCCGCGACGCTCTGTCAAGGAGAAATGACCACGGCCCTGCAATCCGGGCTGACGAACTGCCGGTGCTCGTCCGCTGACAAAGCCGGCCGGTTCCCGGTTGACGACCGGCTTCAGTGATCGCGGGTCGGCTGTCGGTCGGCCCGGTTCACGGTACCTGCACGGGGATCACGATGCCCGACTTGCCGTTCTGCCCGATGGCCCAGCAGGTGGTGGCGGTCGGGCAGGCGACGCCTGACAGCCCGATGCCGGGGGCCTTCTTGGCAGGCTGGGGAGTGCCGTTCTGCATGTCGCTGACCGCGCTGGTCGGCGCCGATGACCCGCGGAGGGCGCCGACCGCGAAGCACTCCGTGGAGGTCACGCAGGCCAGCCCGCCGACCTGGGACATCCCGCTGATGACGTGGGGCTCCCCCGGCTTGCCGGTCACCGGGTTGACGGCTGGTTGGCCGGTGCGTTCGGCAAGTGTCCAGGTTATGCACGGCAACTGTCCAGCGAATGGTCAGGTTCGCCGGTGATAGTGGTGGTGGCTCCCTCCCGGCGCCGGGCCACCCCGCCGTGCCGGGATGCGCCCCCGAGCGCGCCCCGCCGGCCAGACCAGGTCTCGCTGCGCCGGCGGGGCGCCAGCACGGCGCACCAGACACGGTGGACCAGGTTGTGCTGGCCGCGCCAGCTATCGTCGCCCGCTCGCCGGGGATCGGCGCCGGCATCGTAGGGCGGCTCTTCCTCCTTCGGCGGCGGCGCGGGCCTGCTCATCCCGTGGGCTGGCAGCCGGCTGAACCCGACCGTGCAGATCGTCAAACGACGCGGTGACCTGCACACCTTCAACAGCGAGACTAGTGTGCCGTTGTTTCCGGCCCGGCCGGTCGCCGGGCCTGGTGCTGGGCGGTCAGTTCGCTGCGGTCGCCGGGGGCGCGGCTAGGCGGCTGCTGCCTGGCTGGATCGGGCCCGAAGGCGAAGCCGGCTACCGCGCCGAGCGCGGCGAACGCGGCCGCGACAATCAGCACGTCGTTGAGGCCGCTCGCGGTGCCGGCGTGGGCGGCGTGGGTGACCGCGGCGCGGGCGGCGGGTGGCACCGCGGCGGCGACCCGAGTGCCGGCGCCGGAGGCGACCGCGGCGGCCAGCCGGCGGGCGGCGCCGGGCGGTGCGGGCAGGCCGGCCAGGGCGTGCAAAGTGGCGGTGGTGACCCGGGACGCGTACAGCGCGCCGAGCACGGCCACGCCGGTGGCGGTGCCGACCTGGCGCAGCGTGTTCACCAGGCCGGCGGCCATCCCGGCGTGGGCCGGCTCCACCGCCGAAAGCGCCGCAGAGGCCAGGCCGGTGGAGGTGACGCCCAGGCCGATCCCGGCCAGGATGAACCCGGGCAGCAGCACCAGCCAGGTGGAGGTGGCGGTCAGGTGGGCCATCGAGCCCAGCCCGGCCGCGGCCGCGACCATGGCCACACCCAGCAGCACCCGCATCGCCACCTTGCCGATCAGCTGGCCGGTGATCGGGGCGACCGCGAAGGAGACCAGGGACAGCGGCAGGAACCGCAGCCCGGCCTGGACGGGCGAGTAGCCCAGCGTGTTCTGCACGTACAGCGACAGGTAGGTGATCACCCCGATGACCGTCGCCGAGATCGCGAACGCCACGAACCCGGTCGCGGCAAAGCTGCGCCGCCGGAACAGCCGCAGGTTGGCCATGGGCGCCGAGGCGATGCGCAGCTCATATATCACGAACCCGGCAAAGGCCACCGCGGCAACGGCGAACAGGGACACGATCGCCGGGCTCGCCCAGCCCAGCGCGTCGCCGCGGATCAGCGCGAACATCAGCGCGGTCAGCGCCGCGGTGATCAGCACGGTGCCCGGCCAGTCGGCCCGCCCGCCGGCCGGGTCGCGCGATTCGCGCAGCCGGGCCAGCCCGGCCGCGAAGGCCGCCACGCCGATGGGCAGGTTGATGAAGAAGATCGACCGCCAGCCCAGCGCGTCGGTGAGCGCCCCGCCGGCCAGCGGCCCGATCGCGGTGGCACCGCCGATGGTGGCGCCGAACAGTCCGAGCGCCCGGGCCAGGGCGGCGCCGGAAAACTCCGCGCGCAGCAGCGGCGTGCCGGTGGCAAACAGCACCGCGCCGCCGACTCCCTGCAACGCGCGGAACAGCTCCAGCGCCAGCGCGGTCGGCGCCAGCGCGCACGCCAGCGAGCCGAGCGTGAAGATGGCCAGGCCGGCCAGGAAGAGCCGCCGCCGGCCCAGCCGGTCACCCAGAGTGGCGGCTGGCAGCAGCAGCACGGCCAGCACCAGGGCATAGGCATCGATCACCCACTGCAGATCCGACAGGCTGGCCCGCAGATCCCGCTGAATCGATGGCAGCGCCACGCTCACCACGGTGATGTCCAGTAGCAGCATGAACGTGGCCGTGCACACCAGCGCCAGCGTCCACCGCTGCCGCGACGACATCACCGGGACTTCTGCCATCTGCCTCACCACCCAAGCGGCGGCCGCTGCCACTCCCAGTGGAGTCAGCGCACCTTGCTGCTGTCAAGAGGCTCGCGGCACGCGCAGCAGGCAGTCATGCCGCTACCGACCGGATTGCCTGGGAGGCTACGTGCCTGATGCGATGAGCCGGGAGACGCGCGGATTGCGGCGGCGGTCCGGTGCCTCAGCTGCCGGATAGGACGCGGCTGAGCTGGGCGCGTAGGTGATGGCCAGCTTGATGATGACCTTGCGCAGGTGGAACTGGACGGTGCGCGGAGACAGGAACAGCCGGGTGCCGATCTCACCGAGCCGGGTCACCAGGCCTCGGCTGCCTCGCGGTGAGCGAACCCGGCCGGCCGCAGCGGTACCAGCCGGCTGCCGTCCAGCCAGCCGTTGAACTCGTTGCTGCAGTGCAGGTTGCAGATCCCGCCGTTGAGGATCAGGTGGCTCCCGGTGGCGTCGGCGATGAGCGTCAGCGGGTCAGACATCGGGCCGCTCTCCGAGCTGGTGTCGCCCAGGTAGCGCCGGTAGATCACGCCGAGCAGGCGCCCGGTTGCCGCCGAGACCTGCTCCACCGAAAGGCTGGCCGGGAAGGTCCCGCTGATCTGCGAGTTGCCGACAATCTTGTCGCGCAGCACCATGGCCGTGATGACCGAGCCGTCCGGGCTGACCAGTGCCTGCGCGAGGAACGTCCGCGGTGCCTGCCGCAGCAGCAGCCGGCCGTCCAGCACGCTGTCGCCCGGGCGGGCCGGGTTGATGGCCCAGAGCTGCGCCAGGCGCTGCGAGCGCGAGCAGTTCTCGCCGCCGGGATCCGGGTTGACGGCCCGGCACCACTCTCCGAGCACGGCCAGCTCGCGGGGGCCGGCGGTCCAGGACAGGCTGGCGACGCGGAAGTAGGCGTACCCGGGAGCGGGCGACCCGCCAAGCCAGGTGCGCTGCCCGCCGGTGCGGGTGTTGATGACGACGACCTGGTCGGACTGCTCGGGGCCCGGGTTCGCGCGGCCGGGGTAGAAGGCCCCGACCGCGATCCGCGAGCCGTTGGCCGACGCCGCTAGCGCGTCCGCCGCCCAGCCGGGGCGCAGCGTGCCGCCGGGCACCCGCGCAAACCCGGTGACGCGCCCGGCCGCGGTGACCCGGAACCGGTAGATCTGCTCCTCCCGCACGCCGCGCTCGAACGCGGCGAGGAAGAACGTGCCGTTCGCCGCGGTGGCCAGCGCGGGGGCGACCGTCGACCCGGGGTTCGCGACCGGCGCCGCCGGGACGGTCGCGACGACCTTGCCGGTGGCCGTCGAGCGGACCACGATCTTCGTGATGCCCAGGTCGGTGGTGACGTAGAACGGCAGTGGCGCGGCGGGCAGGCGGCCCGGCCCGGCGGGCTGGCGGGTTCCGGACAGCTGGTGTGACACCGCCACCGCCAGGCCGATGACCAGCACCGTGGCCGCGGCCGCGGCCACGGGCACGGCCCAGGCCGGACGTGCCGCCGGCGCCGCGGGCGCTCCGGCGCGGTGAGGGGGCGCAGGTCCTGCCCGCGGACGCTGCCTGCCGCGGCGCCCATCGCGTCGGTGAGCCGGTCCAGGACGTCGGTCATCGTTCCTCCCCGAGCTGGCGGCCCAGCGACTCGAGCCCGCGTGCGGTAGCAGATTTCACTGACCCCTGGCTGATGCCGAGCATGGCCGCGACCTCGGCCACCGGCAGGCCGAGGTAGAACCGCAGCACCAGCACCTCCCGGCGGCGGCCCGGAAGCGCTGCGAGCGCGGCCAGCACCAGCCGCCGGTCCTCGGCCAGCATCGCCGTGTGCTCGGCGGACTCCTGCGTGTCGCGCCCCATCGCAGTACGGGAAATCGCGATCCGGCGCGCCAGCGCGCGCCGCCGCAGCAGGCTGCGGCATCCGTTCACGACCGCCGTCCGGACGTAGGCCAGCGCGCTGTCTTGCGCCAGCACCCGGCCGCGAGTACACAGCCGGGTGAACACGTCCTGCACCACATCCTCGGCGGAGGCACGGTCACCGACCAGGAGCAGTGCCAGCCGGACCAGGTCCGCGTGGTGCTGCCGGTAGATCAGGGCGAGTTCGGGCCACCCGCCCGCCGCAGCAGCGGCCAGCCGGCCCTGCTCGGTGCCGCTGGCCCGGCCGCCTGCTTCCGGTGACGCGCCCAGCGCGCCGGACAGTACGTTGTCCACGTCTCTAGTACGCACCACCGTCGGATCGGTTGCCCAGCCGAGGAGCCCTCCTGACATCCGGCACGCGGCAGCAGCCGTCACCAAACGCCGCCGCGCCGGCCATCACGATAGCGGACCGGATATCACCCTCGGAGGGGTGACGACGGCCCCGACGACCCCGGGAAGCATCGTGGTTGCCGGCGCCCCACATACCGACAAAGAAATTGCCATACTGAGCACAAGACAGCTTGAGGGGGCTGCGGTGCCGGATACGGAATGGGCGCTGGCCGGGGACGGTCACGCTGCTGGCGACCGACTCCGCGGCGGGCCGGGGTCATGACCAGCGCCGCCGCCGTGCAGGCTCCGGCCGGGTCGCTGCGCAGGATGCTGGTGCCGCTGGCGCTGGCTCAGTTCATCTGCAGCTTCGCCGGCTCGAACATGAACGTCATGATCACTGACATCAAGGACGACCTGCACACCACGGTGCAGGGCGTCCAGGTGTGCATCACCTTGTTCCTGCTGGTCATGGCGGCCCTGATGATCCCCGGAGGCAAGCTGACCGACCGGCTGGGCCGCAAGCGGTGCTTCACGCTCGGGTTGTCGATCTACGGCGTCGGCGCCGTGCTCAGCGCGGTCGCGCCCGGGCTCGGCGTGCTCATCCTGGGCAACTCGATCTTCGAGGGAGTCGGCACCGCGCTGCTGATCCCGCCGGTCTACATCCTCACCACGCTGCTGTTCCATGGCATGAAGTCCCGGGCGCGGGCGTTCGGCGTGATCAGCGGCATGGGGGGGATCGGCGCCGCCACCGGGCCGCTGATCGGAGGCGCGATCACCACGGCGACCACCTGGCGGCTTGCGTTCGTGTTCCAGGCCCTCATCATCGTGATCATCCTGGTGCTCGCCCGCGGCATTCATGATCCGGTGCCCGCCGACCCGCACCGTCCCTTCGACACGGTGGGAGCGATCCTGTCCGCCGTGGGCCTGGTGGTCCTGGTCGGGGGGATCATGGCAGCTGACCAGAGCCTCGCCCTGATGGCGGTGCTGATCGTGGCCGGAGCGCTGATCCTGGCCGGGTTCTTCGCCTGGATCCGCAGCCGGGAGCGGGCCGGCAAGGAGGCCCTGCTGTCGACCGGCCTGTTCCGCAACCGGACTTCGAACCTGGCCCTGGTGACCCAGAACGTGCAGTGGGCGGTGCTGCTGGGCACGTCGTTTGTCGTGTCCGCCTACCTGCAGGTGGTGCGGCACTACAACGCCGTGCAGACCGGGGTGATCTTCACCGCCGCCACCGTGGGCATCCTGCTGTCCTCGCTGGCCGCGGGCCGCCTGGCCAGGCGGTACCGGCAGCGGTCGCTCATCCTGACCGGCTTCGTGATCACCATCATCGGCATCATCGTGCTGATCGTTCAGGTCAAGGGCCACCCCGGCGCCTGGTACTTCGCCCCGGGGCTGTTCCTGATCGGCACCGGCGTGGGCGTCATGCTCACCCCCTCGGTCAACATCGTGCAATCGGCCTTCCCGGAGAACCTGCAAGGAGAAATCTCCGGGCTGTCGCGCAGCATCTCCAACCTAGGCTCCTCGATCGGCACCGCGATCGCCGGCACCATCCTGGTCGCCGGACTCGGCGACCCCAAGCGGGCCTACGGAGTCGCCATGATCGTCGTGGCGTTCATCGCCCTGATCGGCCTCGGCGCCACCGTCCTGCTGCCTGCCACCGAACCCGCACCAGGAACCGACGCCCCGAGTCCACAGACCAAAATCGCCTAGCCTCGACTCCCGGGTGCGGTAATCGCGAGCCTGCTCATACGTATTCGCGGCGGCGCATCCAGGCGAGGACGAACCAGCCCCAGACGGGCGGCAGGTAGGCGGTGAACAGCCGCTGGATGAACACCGCGGCGACCGCTTGTTCCTGGGGTATGCCGGCGCTGGTGAGCCCGGCGATCAGGCCCGCTTCCACCACGCCCAGGCCGCCGGGCACCGGCACGGCGCCGCCGACGACCGAGGCCAGCGTGATCACCACGAGTATGGTCGCGATGCTCGCGTGCTGGCCGACCGCGTGCAGCGACGTGCCCAGGGCGGTGGCCACCAGTAGCTGGGCCAGCACCGAGCCGGCCAGCACGTAGGCGATCTTGCGCGGCTCGGTGGCGATCGTCTTGACATTGGCCCAGATGGTCACCAGGTGCGGCCGGATCCGGCCGGTCGCCAGCCGGCGCAGCCGCGGCACCAGGGTGACCACCGCGATCGCGACCCCGGCCGCGAGCACCACCCCGACGACGATCCAGACCGCCTCCTCGCGCCCGCCCGAGCTCGTCGGCGCGTGGAAGGTCCCCGCGGCGAACGGGATGGAGATCAGGAACAGCAGGGTCTTCGCCGTCCAGCTCGCGGTGGACGCGATGGCGCCCGAGCTGACCGCCGCCGCCGCGTCGGACCCCTGCCGCTGGAAGAACCTGACCCGGACGGCGAACACCGCGACGTCGCCGCCGACCAGCGCGGTGAACGTGTTGGAAATCTCCAGCGCGACACACCGCCCGAACGGCAGCTGGCCGGGCACCGAGCCGAGGACCGCCCATGCCTCCGCGACCATCGGCAGCTGGGCGAGCACCAACGTCAGTGCCACCCAGCCCCAGCTTGCCCCCCTGATGACATCCAGTGACTGGCCGACATCGGCGAGCACCCCGATGATCGCCCAAACGCCGATCAGCGTGCCGATGCCGAACACCAGGTTGACCCAGCTGACCCGCTTCTCCTCGGCGAGCTTGGGCACCTCGATGCCTGCCGCGCCCGCCACCGCCTCGCGCAGCCTGGGGAGCAGGTCCTTGTGCCCGCGCAGCGCGGCTACGGTGACCGGATCAAGCGCCGAACGCTGCAGGTGCACCAGCGCGCCGCGAACAGCGTCGATGTCCAGGGCCCGGGCCGCCGCGGCTGCGGTCCGATCGGGTCCCGCCCGCACCGCGATCGCGGCCAGCGCCGCCGCCAGGTCGCCGTCCAGGCGGGAGCCGGGGGCCGACGACGACGCGCAGCGGAAATCCCGCAGGCAGACCCCGCCGTCGGCCGACACGATGATGGTTTCGGCTCCGAGCGCCCCGTGCGCCATGCCGGCCGCCCGCAGCCGCAGTACCGACCGCAACATCTCGTCGAGGATCGCATCCGGCAGGGCGGCGGCGTCGGCCTCCGCCAGGGCCCGGCCGTCCGGCAGCCTGGTCACCAGCGCCGCGTCCCGGCTGGGCCCGAACCGTCCGGCGGCCAGCACCTCCGGCACCAGCACGCCAGCCCGCCCGGCCGTCAGGGTCAGGTACGCCTCGTGCTCGACCTGCTGCAGCCGGTCGAGAATGAGGGTCGGCCCCGAATCCCGGTACAAGCAGAACCGCCAGAGCTTCGCCAGCACCCGTGCGTCTGAGGCGTCACGGCCGTAGACCGCCAGTTCGATCGTCCGGCCAGCGTCGTCATGCCCGGTGAGCTTCTCCACCCCCCAGATCTGGCGGGGCGCCCGTTCGATGCCCTCGACCGTGACGTTCAGGCCGGTGATCCACTCGGCGATCTCCTGCGCCGACGGCAGGCCGAGCGGCGATCCCGTGACCAGGTGCAGTCCCGCCGCCACGCCCCATCCGAGCGCCAGGCTGGAGAGGGTATTGACCGGCAGTGCCATCCCGTCGATGACCGCGGCCAGCGACGCCAGCGCGACCAGGAGCGTGACCAGGCGATGCAGCGGCCGGCTCAGGTAGGGCAGCGCGGTGGACGCCACCGCGATCGCGACCGCAAGCTGCGTCACCGGATATCTCGGGTCGAGCCCGGCCAGCGAGCTCGTGGCCGGGCGGCCCGCCGAGGGCCCGAGGATCTCGCCCAGCAGCAGGCACACGGCCCAGGTGACGACGGCGGCCACGGCGGTCCACCGGATCGCGGCCAGCCGCGGGACAAGCAGCCCGAGGATGACCAGGAGCACGATGACGCCGGCCGAGCCGAGCCAGAAGACCGAAGTGACCAGCCAGCGGATCGCCGCGGGCGGCGGGTTCAGGGCGTGCGTGATCTTCAGTTCCGCGGCCGAGTTGGCCCGCATGACCGGGATCGAGACCGCCACCACGAGGACCGCGAGCCCCAGCCGGAACGCGTCGGACGCCCGCCGCCGGGTGGTCCCGCCGCCGCGCGGCCCCAGCACGGCGGCCCGCAGCCGCCATCCGGCCCGGCGGTCCGCGCCCGCCACGCCTTCGCTGGCTACCGAGGCCACAGGCTCCTCCTGCTGCGCGCAGTCGGCCAGACGGCCCGGTTCCCGCCGGGGGCGGCCGCCGCATCCAGAGGTTATCGTCCACGACCTGGCTTTCCCCGCGGTTAGTGCAGGCGGATCAGGACCAGATCGTTAAGCAAGATCCATGCACGCTGAGCGCCGAGGCCCTCACAAGTCCGGCAGCGGGCCGATCCAGCGCTCACTGCCGCTCAGTCTCACGAGCGGAGAGCCTGCTCACCTGCGGCTGCAGCCGCCGCAAGCGCATGAGCGTCCGGGCGGCGGCTGACCTGCCGCAGCCATCGTGGGCTGCGCGGAGAATAATGGTGCCCGTCCCCGAGCAGCGGCGACCGCCCCGGGGCTGCCGGGCGTGTCCCCGGGCAGCGTCACCGACTCGTCCGGCGACTGCCGAGGAGCTGAGGCCTGTGGCTGACAACGAACACAACCGGTTGAGCTCGTTCGCCGAGAAGGCGCGTTCGGCGCTGTCGAACGCCGGCCAGGAGGACCGGGTCAAGCAGGCGGCCGCGCTGACCAGGGACGCGGCCGCGCGGGCGGAGGAGGCGTCTAAGAACGTCACGCGGAGGGTCGCGCAGGAGGACGCGTGGGATGAGTTGCGCGCCGATGTGCAGGTGCTGACCGAGATCGCGCGCGCGCATCACGCGCTGATCGTGGACCTGCTCGACCGTGTTGCCGAGCTTGAAGCGCGAACCGGGACCAGCCATGACAGCTGACCTGTCGCTGGCCGAGCTGCGCGCCGATGCCGGCCGCCGTGCCCCGGACCCGCCCCCGCTGGACGCGGTCGTCGAGGATGCCGGACGGCAGCGGCTGGCCGCGTACTACCTGTACAGCGCGCTGCTTGCCGGCGTGATCGGCGACGGCGGCCTTGCTCCGGCGGCCTGGCCGCCGGAGCTGGCAGAGCCGATGCGGACGCTGGGCCTGGGCCAGTTCGCGCCGGGAACCGGGCGGGGCCTGGACGCCCAGCTGACTCCCGCCGAGCAGGCCACGCTGCGCAACCCGGGCCGGCGGCTGGAGTTCGCCCAGCTGCTGACCGATCTGATCAACGGCGGCGCGTTCGGCCCGCTGTGCGGGGACGCCGACCGGGTGCGCCTCGCCGACCCGGACGGCGGGCGCGGCCAGGTTCTGGAGCTGATCAAGGGCGGGCGCGTCGTAGGCAGCTGCCCGGTCAAGGACCACTGGGAGCTGGTGGCCCAGCACCTGGCGGGCATGCCGCTGGCCGAGACAGGCAGCGCGCCAGGGTCTGCCGCCAAGGTAGCGCGGCAGCTAAAGGAAACCGGTATCGCGCACGCGGTCAGCGCCGGCACCGTCCTCGCCGTTCACTTCTACCCGCTCGGCACCGCCGCCGCCGTAGGCACCCGGCTGATCCGCGCCCGGATCCAGGCTGGGAAAGACCAGGCTGAAGCGCTTCGCCGGCTGGGCCAGGATCTGCATACGCTGCGCGCCGAGGCCGACGGCGAGCTCGAGGACCTGCGGGCTGACAGCACGTGACCGGCATGTTGCCCGCGAAAGGCGGTGAACGGCGCCGGACGAGGACGAAGTGAGACCAGAACTGAGCCCGGCGTCGCGCCCCGAGTGAAGGTTTCCCGGCGTGCATGATCGGTGGCTGGTGACGGGTCATGACTCAGATTGCGGTGTTATCGGCGATCTCGCCAGGGCCGGGGCGGCGGTGAGGTAAGTGCATTCCGTAGTCGAATCGACCTGCTTTCCGGCGAGCAGCCGGATGATCGAGATGCCCGCACAGCACGGGACGCGCCGCGCCACGGCCTGCCCGGCCCCGGCAGCCGGCGCCGCGGCGGTCGCCAGCCAGCGGGTCACGACCCGGTCGTCCTCGGCGATCTGATCCTCGATCTTGACATTCAGGCCGGGGTGGGCGCGGCGGCGGCTGGCCACGAGCCTGCACAGCCCCGCGGGCCCGGTCACTACAGTCCGGGTGCAGGGCAGGTTGCCCAGGTAGTCCGCGGCCACCAGCTCGTCGATCAGCTCCAGCCGCCCCTCGTTCATGACTGCCTCGACGAACAGCCGGACCTTGAGCTTGTTGAGCTCGCTGATGCTCTCCACCCGCGCCATGCTGGCGACAGCGCCCGCGCTGGCACAAGGGAGGATCCCCCACCGTTTCCCCGCGGGTTTTGCCCAGGCCGTGTCGCCAGCGCGCGAGGTATCGTCGGATCCGTGCCGGTCATGACCGGGGGGGGACCCCTTGAACGTGAGCGGGAGCTTGAGACCGTGCGCGATGGTCTCGCCCGCGCGCGGGCCGGCGACGGGGCGCTGCTGATGATCGAGGGCCCGGCCGGCGTGGGCAAGACGGTGCTGGCCCGGGCGGCCCGGGCGGCGGCCGGCCAGGCCGGCATGCTGCCGCTGGAGGCCAGGGGCAGCGAGCTTGAGCAGCCGTTCGCGTTCGGTGTCGTGCGTCAGCTGCTGGAGCCGGCGGTCACCGGCGAGCGCGCGCAGGCCGGCCTGTTCGCGGGCAGTGCTGCCGCGGCGGCACGGTTGTTCGCACCTGACGTTCGGCAGCCGACGGGTGCCGACGTCGGCTTCGAGGCCCTGCACAGCCTGTACTGGCTGATGGTGAACGTCGCCGACGAGGCCCCTCTGCTCGTGCTGGTCGATGACTGTCAGTGGGCGGACCGGGACTCGTTGCGCTTCCTGGCGTTCCTGGCGCAGCGCATCGAGGGGCTTCCGGTCGCGATGCTGCTCACCGGGCGTCCGCCGGATCCGCCGGGTGGCGATGCGGGAGGGTTGTGGACCGAGGTGGCCTCGCGACCGTCCGCGGTGGTGCTGTACCCGCGGCCGCTGAGCCCGTCCGCCGCGGCGGACCTGGTCCGGGAGCGGCTGGGCGCGGAGGCGGACGACGAGTTCTGCCGCGCCTGTCACACGGCATCGGGCGGTAACCCGCTGTTCCTGCGCGAGCTGCTGACTGCCCTGCAGGCCGCGGCGGTGGTGCCCTCGGCCGCCGCGGCGAGTGAGGTTCAGGCGGTGGGCCCGGCCGCGGTGAGCCGGTTCGTGCTGCACCGGCTGGCCAGGCTCGGGACCCCGGCGACGGAGTTGGCCCGCGCGGTCGCCGTGCTGGGAGACGGCAGCGAGCTTCGGCTCGTCGGCCGGGTTTCGGGCCTGGGCGAGGACGCCGCCCGGAACGCGGCTGACGAGCTGGTCCGGGCGGACATCTTCGTCGACGACGAGCGGCTGGGGTTCATGCACCCGATCGTGCGGGCGGCGCTGTATGAGGATCTCGCGCCCGGCGAGCGCCAGGCGCGGCACGCGGCGGCTGCCGAGGCGCTGGCTCGCGAGAGTGCCTCGGCTGAGCGGATCACCGCGCACCTGCTGCTGACCGCGCCCGCGGGGTACCGGCACAGGGTCGGCACGCTCAGATGGGCCGCCGCCAACGCAGCGCACCGCGGCGCTCCGGGAGCGGCTGCCACGTACCTGCGGCGGGCGCTCGCCGAGCCACCGGCCGAGCAGGAGCGGGCAGAGATTCTTGGCTGAGCTGGGCCGGTGCGAGGTTGCCACGATGCAGTTCGAGGCGGCCGAGGAACATCTGCGCGCGGCGCTGGCTTCGGGCGCCACGCTGGCAAGCCGGGCCGTCGCGGCATTCTGGCTGGGACGGTGCGCGATCGTGTCGGGCGGCGGCTCGGCCGGGGCCGCCGCCGATGCACTGGCGTCGCTGGCCGGTGAGCTGTGGCCGGTCGATCCCGAGCGCTCGCTCGAGCTCGGCTCCGAGCTGCTCGCGGTCATGACGGCTTTTTCGCAGCTGCGGCCAGGCCTCGCCGCGCAGCTGCAGCACTTCCGGGGCCAGGCCCGGGGGCACCCGGACTTCGAGGCGGTAGCGAGCATCCACGGCGCCTATGAACAGATCTTGCGGGGAGAACCGGCCGCGGCGGCGACGGAAGAAGTGCAGCGGGCGCTCGCGACCGGCCTGCCGGGCAGCGCGCAGTCCAACGCCGCGCACCTGGCGCTGCTGACGCTGCGGCTCGGCGAGCGGTACGAGCTGGCTGCCCGGCTGCTGGACGCCGCGCTGGAACGCGCCCGCCAGGAGGGCCATGCGACCAGGCAGGGCATCCTGCATGCGCAGCGCGCCGCGGTCGCGCTCGCGCAGGGCTCGCTGAACGATGCGCAGGCTGAGGCTGATACCGGGCTGCTGCTGGTGGAGGAATCGCATTTCGTCGCGCTGCTGCTGGTAGCCGTGGCGATCACCGTGCAGGTCGAGCGCGGAGAGCTGGATGCCGCGGCCGATCTGGTACGAACCGGCGAGGCGCTGGGGATTGCCAATCGCGCCTACGCCAGCGACTTCCTGACCGCGCGCGGGCGGCTGCGGATTGCCCAGGGCCGCCTCGATGAAGGTGTCGCGGACCTGCTGTGGTGCGGCCGGCGACGTGAGGCGCGAGGGCTGCGCTGGCCAAGCGACTGGAAGGCGCACGCGGCCCCGGCGGTGGCCGCCCTGGGCGACAGGCAGCTGGCCGCGAGGCTCGCGTGCGAGCAGGTGGCGGTGGCTCGGCGGGTTGACACGCCGGGGGCGCTGGGAATGTCGCTGCGAACCGCGGGCCTGGCCATCGGCGGGGACGAGGGGCGGGCGCTGCTCCGCGAGGCGGTCGCGGTCCTCGAACGCAGTTCCGCACGGCTTGAGCTGGCGCACGCGCTCGCTGACCTCGGGGCGGAGCTGAGTCGCTCCGGCATGCGAACGGAAGGCCGGGACGCCCAGCGCCGGGCGATCAGCCTGGCCGGCCAGTGCGGTGCCGTCGCGCTAGCGGAAAGCGCGATGGCCGGGCTGCACGCCGGCCCCGGGCGCCGCGCGCGGATCGAGCTGACCGGGCCGAGCGCGCTGACCGCGGCCGAGTGGCGGGTGTGCCGCCAGGCGGCAGCGGGGCAGACCAACCGCGAGGTCGCGCAGGCGCTGTTCGTGACGGAGAAGACGGTCGAGCGTCATCTCAGCAGTGCCTACCACAAGCTCGGCATCCGGTCCCGCTTCCAGCTGGCGTCGGCCCTCGGCGAGTAGGGCCGCCGCGAGCTGCGCCGTCCGCAGCAGCGTTGGGCCGCGGCCGTTCGGGAAAAGCGCGGGGCAGCTCCACGGCGAAAAGCGTAGGGAAAACACGCGGGATCCCCCTCTTGTGACCGGTTACGGCCGTCCGGCAGGTTGGCATCAGGCCCGGTCAAACGGCGGTGCCGCCGTCGGCGAAGAGAAGGAAGCCCGGTCATGACAGGTGTGCTCTACCGGCTGGCGCGGTTCAGCGTCCGGCATCGTTTCGCGGTTCTGGCCGTGTGGGTTCTGGCGACGGTCGCGCTGGTCGGGGTGTCCCATCAACTCGGCGACAACACCAATGACAACTCGTCCTTGCCGGGAACCAACAGCCAGCAGGCCACCGACGCGCTCAGCAGGTCCTTTCCCGACCAGGCCAACGGATCCAGCCCGATCGTGCTGCACGTCAGCAGCGGGAAGCTGACCGACTCGAAGTACGCCAGCGCGGTCAACCAGGCCGCGGCCGACGTGGCCAAGGCGCCGGACGTGGCCTCGGTGGTCAACCCGCTCACCTCGGCGGGCGCGTCCGCGCTGAGCAAGGACCAGAAGACCGGGTACCTGTCGGTGACGCTGTCGGTTGACCCGGGGGCGCTGTCGGTCGATGACGCCCAGAACATCATCAACACGGCGGCCAAGCCTGCCCAGGCGGCCGGGATCCAGGTGGAAACGGGCGGCCAGCTCGGCCAGAAGGTGTCCAAGCCGTCCACCGAGTCGAGCGAGCTGATCGGGATCATCGCGGCGGCGGTGATCCTCACGTTCACGTTCGGGACGGTGGTGGCGATGCTGCTGCCGATCCTGACCGCGATCCTGGGCCTGGCTTCGGCGCTGTCGGTCATCCTGCTGTTCAGTCACGTCACCACGGTGTCCACGGTCGCGCCTACGCTGGCCACGATGATCGGCCTCGGCGTCGGCATCGATTACGCGCTGTTCATCGTGACCCGGCACTTCCGCGGCATGAAAGACGGCCTGGAGCTGCACGAGTCGATCGCCCGGGCGGTCGCGACCTCCGGCGGCGCGGTGGCGTTCGCCGGCGGGACGGTGACGATCGCGCTGGTGTCGCTCGCGGTGGCCGGCATCCCGCTGGTGACCACGATGGGCCTGATGGCCGCGGTCGCGGTCGTCTTCGCGGTCCTCGCGGCGCTGACCCTGCTGCCCGCGATGCTCGCGATCACCGGCCCGAAGATCAACGCGCTGCGGGTCCGTGGCCGTCATCCTGCGGCTCACCCGAAGCAGGGCGCGTGGGCGCGGTGGGCTGCCGACGTCGCCCGGCACCCGGTGATCGCGACGCTGGGGGCCCTGGCCATCCTGATCCCGCTGGCGATCCCGCTGCTGTCCCTGACCCTGGGGCAGAAGGACGTCGCGGCCCTGTCCACCTCGACCACCGCCCGCCGGGCCTACGACCTGATCACGGACAACTTCGGGGCGGGAGTGAACGGGCCGCTGCTGATCGCGGTCACGCTCGGCTCGCCCGCGCAAGCCTCTTCCAGCGGCTCTGGCGGTTCGGGCTCCTCCGGTTCCTCGGGCAGCGACCCGCGTGCCAGCGACCCGCGGCTGCAGACGCTGGAGAAGGACGTCTCGCACACCGCCGGGGTCACGGCGGTCACGCCCGTCCAGATCGACAAGGCCGGGACCACCGCCTACTTCAACGCGATCGCCAAGACCGGCCCGGCCGAGCAGGCCACGGCGGATCTCGTCGGCACGCTGCGCTCCAGCGTGATCCCCGCGGCGGAGAAGGGCACGAACATGACCGCCTACGTGGGCGGCACCACGGCGAGCAACGTGGATCTCGCCTCGGAGATCTCCAGCAAGCTGCTGCTCCAGATCCTGGTCGTGATCGCGCTCAGCTTCCTGCTGCTGATGCTCGCGTTCCGTACGGTCGTGATCCCGGCGCAGGCCGCCGTCATGAACCTGCTGTCGATCGGCGCGGCCTACGGCGTGCTGACCGCGATCTTCCAGTGGGGGTGGCTGCACAACCTGATCGGCCTGGACGGCGCCGTGCCGATCGTCTCCTACGTGCCGCTGTTCATGTTCGCGGTGCTGTTCGGGCTGTCCATGGACTACGAGGTGTTCCTGGTCAGCCAGATCAAGGAGCATGCCGACGCCGGCGAGGATCCCAGGCGCTCGGTCGTCTCGGGACTGGTAACCAGCGGGCGCGTGATCACCGCCGCAGCAACGATCATGGTGTTCGTGTTCGGCAGCTTCGTACTCAACGGCGATCCGACCGTCAAGCAGTTCGGCATCGGCCTGGCCGTCGCGGTGATCCTCGACGCCACCGTCGTCCGCTGCCTGCTCGTGCCGGCCCGGATGGTCAGCCTGGGCAAGTGGAACTGGTACCTGCCCCGCTGGCTCGGCCGGATCCTGCCGCACATCAGCATCGAAGGCGCCGAGTACTTCAACGCCCGCGACGAGCGCCCGGCCGTGCAGCAGGTTCCCCAGGTCCAGCACTCCGGCCGCGGGTCATCCGCCGGCGATCGGTGACCGGAGGGTGACGTGCGCGACCGGCTCTTGCCCCATCGCGCCACGGCGGCGCTGGCCCCCGGCGGAGATCTGCACCGAGGGCCAGCCGCCACCCGCCGGCGTTTCCTCCCGGCCCGGCGGCTGCGGGCAGTCATCACCGCCGCGCCCGGTGCCGTGGCGATCCGGGCAGGCGCAGGCGCCGGCAAGCCGGGCGCACGCAGTCAGCGCCGGCACCGTCCTCGCCGTTCACTTCTACCCGCTCGGCACCGCCGCCGCCGTAGGCACCCGGCTGATCCGCGCCCGGATCCGCGCTGGGAAAGACCAGGCTGAAGCGCTTCGCCGGCTGGGCCAGGATCTGCATACGCTGCGCGCCGAGGCCGACGGCGAGCTCGAGGACCTGCGAACCGGCAGCACGTGACCGGCATGTTACCCGCGAAAGGCCGCAAGATCGGTTCGCAGGAGATCGCCAGGCCGCGGCGCCGATCAATGTCAGCGGTTACCGGATTGCCGATTACGCAGCGTTACTGGAGTTGGGGAATCTTACGCACGACTCGCGTCGCTTCGGACATATCTCTGCATCTCTTCTGGAGCGCAGCCCTAAGCATCCGGTCTTCTGGGGCGCAGCCCTAAGCATCCGGGGCCCGGTTCCTTACCGGCGGCCGGCCCCGGCGCCCCCGGAACTAGGGATCTCGCCCAATGCGGGCCGTCGGCGCTTAGCGGCAACCTCGACGGTGAAGCCGGGAAATGCCCGGCGCACCGGAATCCGAACGGCCCTACCGGCGCAACCAGCACCGCGACGGAGGTGCGTCATGTGCCAGCATCAGCCGCCGGCTGGCTGCTCACAGTGTCCGGGTCGGTGGCAGCGTGACCGCGCCGTCTGCGGGCTGGCCTGGCCCCGATTCGTTTCCCGCACCCCGCAGGAGGGTTTCCCGATGAAGCAGATCCGCGTCAGCAAGCAGCGCCGTCCTGCCCGCGAGTGGCTGGAGCCGCTCCCGCTGGAGCCGCGCGACCCCGATGTCGTACGCGCCAAGCAGCTGGCCCGGCGGGCCGATTGCCGGTCCCAGCGCCAGCGGCGGGCCGGGTAGCAACTCTGAAAGGCATCCCGAAATGCGCGAGACTGCAACGGCATCCGGCGCCGGTTTTACCCGCCCGGAGTCACGGGGCAAGGCCGCGGTGCCCGCAGGCCGGATTCCGGACGGCAGCACGCCGCCGGCCGGGTCCCAGCCGCGGCACGGGCGGTTTCTGATCTACCTTGCCGCGCTGGCCACGCTGGCTGCCATCCCGATCCACCTGTACTGGGCGCTGGGCGGGACCTGGGGGCTGCCTGGCGGCGCCGCAACAGCCAGCCTGCCCGGGATACGCGCGACCAACATAGCCGTCTCGGTCGTGCTGGCGTGCGGCGCGGCCTTCCTGTACGGCCTCACCCGGCCCTGGTCGCGCCGACCGCCGGCTCTGCTCATGCTGGCACCGGTGTGGACCGCGGCGGTGGTGTGCATCTCGCACGGCCTTTTCGGGATTGTCACCAAGGGCCTGTACGTGGCGGGCATGCATTCTGCGGTCAGCTGGCCCGAGCACGACCTGACGGCCGCGCAGAAGAACCTCGCGGCCCTGCGCGACCTCGCCGTATTCGAGCCCTGGTTCCTCATCCAGGGACTGCTGCTCGCGCTGGCCGGCCGCTGGCTCGCACGCACCGCGACCGGGCGCCGCCGGTGGACGCTTTCGCTGGTCGCCGCGATCGTACTCGTCAACGCATTCGGCATCGTCCTGGCCGTCACCCATCACCACTTCACGGTGTCCTGACCGGCACGCTGATCGGCGCGGCCGTCGGCATGAGCTGCTACCCGTGCGCCATCCCCGGGCCCGGCATCTGGCGGCCCTGCCGGGAAGCCGGCATCGCCGCTGGTCACCCGGCCAGCCGCTGCCGCCTAGGACGGCACCTTCGCCGCGGCGGCCAGCGGCATCCCGTGAACGGAGAGCGCGACGTCGATGTTTCCGCGGGTGGCGTTGGAGTAGGGGCAGCGCTCATCCGCCCGGGCCATCAGCTCCGCGGCCTGGTCGCGAGTCAGGAACGGCGCGTGCAAGTCCAGCGCGACCGTCAGCCCGAAGCCGCCGTGCCCGGTCGGGCCCAACCCGGCCCGGCAGATGATCTGCGACTCGGACGCGTCCAGCCCCCGGCCGGCCGCGACTGCGAACAACGCCGACTGGAAGCAGGCCGCGTAGCCGACGGCGAACAACTGCTCGGGGTTGGTGCCAGGCTCCCCGCTGCCGCCTATCGCCTCCGGGACCGCCAAATCCACGACAAGCCGCCCGTCCAGTGACCGGCCGTGGCCTTCCCGTCCGCCCTCCACGACCGCCTCGGCGGTGTAGAGGATCTTCTGCAGATGTCCCGGCATCCCAAGCTCCTTCCCGGGCGCGTTGCCGGACTACGTGGCCTGGTTGCCGCGGCATCCGGCTGAGCGCTGATCGCGCCGGGCATGCTCGCCTCCAGGCTGGTTCAGCGCGGCTGCCCGCCGTCGCATCGTGCGCTGACGTGGTTCGGATGTGATTTCCCGCACGGCTCTCCGTGGCCTGACCACGGCGTCGGCCTGCGTCCCGCCGGGCGCTTAGCGTCCGGCCGGCGACGCTTGGCGGTCAGAGCGGCAGCGTGTACTTGAGGATGAAGTTCAGCGCCACGGCGAAGACGAGGTACATCAGCCAGAATGCGGTGCCGAGGCGGAAGAAGCCCAGCACCCGCTCGGCCTGGCCGCCGAGCCGGGGCAGGTCGGGCTTGAGGCTGACGACGAAGTCGACGGCGTACACGCAGGCCAGGCCGATGAACACGCCGCCGACCGGATCATCGCCGACCTTGAAGAAGACGATGATTCCCAGGATTGAGATCAGCAGGAACGCGACGGTCATGCCCACGTTGACCCGCGGGTCGGTGCCGCGCAGCCGGTTCCAGCCGAGCGCGAACCAGTGCACGCCGTAGGAGGTGAACGCCAGCGCTGCCATGTACAGCGCGGGTGTCTTGAACGTGCCGAACAAGGTCAGGCCGAGGAACAGGTAGACGCCGGCCAGGAACTGCATGAAGCCGGGCATCCAGATGCCCCACATGCCGGTGGCGAAGTCGACCCGGTCATCGCGGGCCGGATAGCCGAATAGCTCCTGCGTGCCGTAGATCAGGTAGCCGGTCCCCAGGCCCATGAATCCCACCGCGAGCGGCGGGAACGGGGACTGGGGGAGGCTGACCACTGAGGGGATGAGGGATGCTGACATATGACTGCCTCTCTTGCCGAGATACGCGGTCCGGATGCTGGAGACGACCGGCGGGCGGCCCTGAACCAGGGCAACCCGGCTAAGATCGCCGGCTCCCCCCGATCTGCTCCGCATTCCGGGGGGTGAGACTGCGGTCCGGCTGCCGGCCGGCCAGCCGCGGGGCGGCGGGCAGGCCCAGCCGGGACGCGATGTGTTCGGTCATGCTCAGGACCTTTCGCGATGGTGGAACGGCTCTCGGACGGGGATGGGCCGCCGCGATTTCGAGCCGCACCCCGGCCCCGTGTGCTGCTGCGGGTTTACGCCCGCCCAGCTGTGGTCAGCGGACAAGATAGGCGGCCACCGCCCGGAACAGGAGCGGGCGGGCCTGGGCCCACCGGGCAGCCGGGGCGGCCGCGACGATGACGCTGGCGCTGGTCCGTCCCTGGACCAGGCACGCGACCTCTTCGTAGTGGTGGCTGCCGATCCGGGTGATGTAATCATCGATGACGCACGAGCCGGTGCCGCCGCGGAACTGGATCCCCTCGGCGGCAGCGTCCTGGCGGGCCGACGCCGCGTCATCGGAGCGCAGCAGCCTGAGCCGGAGCGCGGCCCAGCCCCGCAGCCGCTCGCTGCCTTGCCGAGGGGTGGCGTTGAGGTAGAGCTGGAACGCGCCGCCCGGGCCGAGCCGGGCCGCGGACACGGAGTCGGCGTCCCCGGCGAGCCGGCGCAGCGACGGCGGGTAGGACAACACGGCGGTGCCGTTCGGCAGCGACAGCTGCGGCCACCCGGGCGGCGCCGCCGCGGCGTGCAGCGCAGGAAACGCGCGCCCAGGCGAGCGCCCCGGCAGGGCGAACGCGAGGACCGTGACGACGATCGCGATCGCGCCGATCCCGGCCAGCGCGTAGCCGCCGCGCCGCGCGGTGCGGACGGTCACTGCTCGCCCCTCATCCCCGGCCGGCGGCCCCGCACCGGGAGCGGGACCGCGGCGGCCGCGGTGCCGTGCGGCGGGCGGCGGCTAGATGTTGCCGTCGCCATCGCTGGGGCCGCCGTTGTTGTCGGCGTCCTGGTCGCCGCCGTTGCCCTGCGGAATCGGGTTGGCGGTCTGGGCAGGGGCCGGGGGAGGAGGCGCGGGAGGCGGCGGGGGAGGCGCGGTGACCGCGGCGGGCGGCGGCGCGGAATGGTGGTGATGGTGATGGTGCGCCGCGCCGGCCTGCTTCGGCGGCGCGGCGGCCGCGGCGTGCGCCGGCGTGGACTGGGCGTGGCTGTGCGCCGTGCCGGCTGGCTTCGGCGCGACTGGTCCAGCGGACGAGCCGCACGCCGCGAGTGTCACCGCGAGCGCAGCCGCTGGCAGCGCCAGCAGCATCCGCGGGTGACGGCTGAGCACTGCCAGCCGGGTAACAGGCCTGGTCATTTTTCTCCCTGTGGTGCTGCTGGGCGCCGGCCTGGTGCCTGTTGCGCCACCGGGGACGGGGCAGGCTGACGAGCCGGCATAACAGCGACGATGCCGCGCCAGCGGCCTCGTGCCATCGCGGCCAGCCCCCAATCTCATGTCCGGTTGGCAGGAATCGCGGCCTTCCTGCTACCAGCAACCGGCCGAGGCGGGCCGGTGGGGCAGCGGGCTGCCGCCCGCCGGCCCGATCGACATAGCTCGGCCGGCCGCGCGGCCCGCGGCGCGCCGTCTGCGGCAGCGGCCGTCCTCGCTGAGACCGGCCGGAGCCGCTTGGCGGTTGCTGCTAGCCGGTAGACGGGTTGGCCGCCTGCCGGGATGACGCAGCCGCAATGGCGCGCGACAGTGGGTGACATGCAGCACGCACGTGCCGTTCGCTGGGATGCTCGGGACCGACAGGCCGCGCCGCTGCCGAGGTCAGTTGGCGGTATCGGAGGCTGAGATGTGCCAGCACCTGCCCGCGTGCCCGGACGCGCACGCGCCGGACTGCACGGCCGCGCGGGTCGTAGCCGATCATCTCGAGCAGGGCTGGAGCCTGCTGTGCAATGGCGCGGTCCTGTTCGAGGACGGGGGCGCACTGCTCGCCGACGGCCGGGCGGTCGCACCGCCCGCGTCGGCAGTGCGCCCGCGGCTGGCCGAGCTCACGAGGTAGACATGAACGGGATGGTGGCCGGTGGCTGACGCAACGCAGGCGCGGGAAAACCAGGCCTATGTTGCGCAGGCTGCTCCGGGAAAGGCAGCCGGTTCCGTGCCGGGCATGGCCCAGCACCGGCCTATCCGTTACCGCTCGGAGCCCGACGCCGGGTCATGGTCAAGCCGGGCCGCTGGTCTTTTCGGGGTGGTTGTGCACTCCGGGCGGCCCAGGTTTACGGCACCCGTGGGCGGTCAGTGCGTTCGCTATCTCCTGAGTGGTCTGTTCCCAGCCGCGCAGGCTCGACCGCCGCTGTCGTGCGGCGGCCCGTAGCCGGTGTCGGTGGCGCTCGTCACCCAGCCAGTCGCCGAGCGCGGCGGCGAGGGCCGCCGGATCGCCGGGAGGGACCAGCTGGCCGGGGCGGGTGCCGTCGGCGGTGGAGCCGAGCGCTTCGGGCAGCCCGCCGACGGCGGCGGCTATGACGGGCAGGCCGTGGGCCAGCGCTTCGGTGACGGCCATGCCGTAGCTCTCCGAACGGGACGGCGCGACGAGCAGGTCGGCGGTGGTATACGCGTGGCTGAGCGCCGCACCGGTCAGGACGCCGGCGAGCCGGACGCGGTGACCGTAGCCGAGGCGCGTGATACGGGTCTGCAATTGTTCGACGAAGTCCGGGTCGCGGTCGAGCGCTCCGGCCAGCACGCAATGCCAGTCCCGCTCAGCGAGGCCGGCGAGCGCCTCGACGAGGACGTCCTGCCCCTTATGGGGGCCGAGGACTCCGACGCAGATCAGGTGGCCGCGGACGGGCCGGGCCGGGGCAGCGACCTGATCGACGCCGGGCCGGGCGACGTACACCCGGTGGGCCGGGATCGCGTATCGGGTCAGTACCTGCTGGCGGGTCCATTCGCTGGTAACGACCACGCCGGTGGCCGCGCGGAGCACGACCCGTTCGGACCGCCGCGCGCTGGCATCAAGGTGTGTGTCGAGGACGGTGGCCAGTGGCATGTGCAGCAGCACTGTCATTCGTGTCCGGCCGATGTGCGGCAGCAGCTGCGCGGCGGCCGGCGAGGCGATGAGCCCGTCGATCAGGACGGTCTCGCCGTCGGGGATGGCGGAAACGATCCGGGCCAGGTCGGCGCGGGCGCCCGGGCCGGGTGCCGGCCACGCGCCGGCGACGGTCGTGACCAGCACATCCCATCCGGCTCCGGCCAGTCCGGCGCAGGCGCGCCGGTCATAGATGTTGCCGCCGGTAGGCCAGCCGGGATCGTCGAACCCCTCGGGGGCTACTACGTGGACCCGCACGATGTTCCGGCCCTCCAGAGCGCCTGCCGCACCAAGCCAGCCTCCACCCTGCAGCCGGGCTGAACCAAACCCGCCTTGACACGGCCCGCTCCTTTCAGGGATGACACAGAATGGTACGTAGAAGCGGTGGATGCTGTTCGACCCGAGACGACCGACGTCCGCTCGACGCGGGACGCGGCCCGGCAGGTAGCTCTGCCGGGCCGGGTCGCAGCCGCTTGCCGTGCCGGACACCACGCGGGATCTGACGTGAGACAGGATCAACGAGCGCCATTTGTGACGGCGCTGGAGCGGGCCCAGGCGGCCGCCTACTCCGCGGGCGAGTATGCAGGCCAGCAGAGCTTCATCCGGGCACGCGAAATCCGGGCGCTGGCTCGCCGGGCCCGGATCGGCCCCGGCGTCTCGGTGCTCGACCTGTGCTGCGGGGTGGCCGGCCCCGGCCGGATGATCACGGCGGAGTCGGGGTGCCACTACCTGGGCGTCGATCACTCCGCCAGCGCACTGGCCACCGCCCGAGAGCTGGCCGGGAATCTCCCCTGCCGATTCGAGCAAGCACACCTCCCGCCGCTGCTCGAGGGCCGCTTTGAGGTGGTACTCCTGCTGGAGACGCTGCTGGCCTTCCCCGACAAGCAGGCCCTGGTGGGTGAGGTGGAGCGCGTGCTGGAGCCAGGCGGGCGGTTCGCTTTCACGGTCGAGGAAGGCCGGCCGCTCACCCAGCAGGAGCGGGCGCGGATGCCCGGCGCCGATACAGTCTGGCTCATCGAGTTGGCGGAATTGACAGGCATGCTGCGCGAGAGGGGGCTGACCGCGATCTGGCGGCAGGAGTACAGCTCCTCTCATCACGTGACAGCGACGGCGCTGCTTCGCTGTTACCGCGCTGATTCCCCTCAGATCGCCGGCCAGATCGGGACGCGGGCCACCGCCGAGCTGATCACAGCCCACCAGCTGTGGGGTGACTGGCTCGGCAGCGGGCGGGTGCGCAAGTTCGCGATGGTGGCCGAGAAGCAATGACCTGCTTCGATGAAGCCTCGACGACCTTCGACTATGCCCGCTACCTGGCCGCGAAGACGACCGTGGATGACCGGGCGCTTAACCGCCATGTGCTGGCCGAGCTGTGCCGCCTGATGCCGGCGGGTGCGCCGCGGGTGCTGGAGGTCGGCGCCGGCCTGGGGACGATGGTGGCCCGTCTGATGGACTGGGGTGCGGTCGGCGCCGGCGAGTACGTCCTGCTGGATGCGGATCGGCAGCTGCTGGATTGCTCGCGCCGGTGGCTGCGCGATTGGGCGGCCGCGCGGGGCCTGCGCAGCGACCTGCTGCCGGATGGGCTGCGGGTGGGTGATCTCCGGGTGCGCCTGGTGCACGCCGAGCTCGGCAGTTACCTGGAGGCCGGTCATGGGGCGCCGGCCGATGTGCTGATCGCCAACGCCGTCCTGGACCTGGTGGACGTGCCGGCCGTGCTGCCCGGATTGCTGCGGTTGCTGGTCCCCGGCGGCGTCTACTGGTTCACGATCAACTACGACGGTGAGAGCATCTTCGCGCCCGGCCACCCCCACGACGACCTGATCATGCAGGCCTACCATCGCGACATGGATGAGCGCTTTCGCTACGGCCGGCCAGCGGGGGAAAGCCGAACCGGCCGCCGCCTGTTTCATCACCTGCGGGCTGCGGGCGCGCCCGCGCTGGCGGCGGGGTCGTCGGACTGGGTCGTAAGCGCCGGCCCGGATGGGAGCTACCCCGGCGATGAGGCTTACTTCCTGCGCAGCATCCTTAACACGATCCAGAACGCGCTGCGGAATCGCCAAGACCGGGTGAAACCGGCGGACCTGACCGGCTGGCTGGCCGTCCGCGGCCGGCAGCTGGCCGCGGGCGAGCTGGTCTACATCGCCCACCAGCTTGATTTCACGGGCCGCTCGCCCGGCTAGCGCCCCGCCAGCGCCCGGCGACGACGGCCGGCCCTGGTCGCCGCAGCTGCCGCACCCGGGCCGACATCGCCTGTCGCAGCGGGATCCACCCGCGGTGCCGCTGGAAGGGCACCTCGAACACCGCGGCGAACAGGCGGGCGAAGCACACGGTCACGGGCAGCAGGATCGCGGCCAGCACGAAGAACGTCGGCGTCCCGGTAGCGACCCGGCCCAGCACCAGGCCGTACGACACAGCGATGACGATCGGCATGTGCGTCAGGTAGAGGCTGTAGGAGCAGGAGCCGAGGCTGCGCGGCAGAGGGCTGCTAAGGAAGCGCGCGACGGGCCGCGGGCGCGAGGTGGCGATCGCGGCGAGGAAGCACCCGATCGCTGGAGCCCAGGCCAGGTCGAGCCAGAACAGGTTGAGCGTGGACCACATGGAGCCCTTGACCACCATCAACGCGATGGCCGGCACCGCGGCGGCCAGCGCGTAAGCCGCCCAGGGCCGGGATCGGACGCGCTCGCCGGCGGTGACGATCCCGGCGGCCAGCAGGCCGACGGCGAACAGCACCGCGAGGTCGGGGGTGAACTTGACCAGCGCCGTGTTCATCAGCGGGACATGGGGTCCCAGCAGGCCGATGGTCACGACGATGGCGGCCACCAGGGCCACCATCGCGCGGGCACTCACCCGCCGGACGAGCAGCAGCAGCAACGGCAGCAAGAAATAGAGCTGGACCTCGATGGCGATCGACCAGAACGCCCGGTTGGGGGCGCCCACCGGGAAGGCGTCCTGCACGAGCACGCCGTACGCCAGGACGGACTTCCCGGTGGGCACCGGCTGGCCGGGCTGGGCGAGCACGTACCAGGTCATCACCAGACTGAATGCGAGCGCAGCCCAGTACGGCGGCAGGATGCGCCACGCCCGTCGGTGCGCGTACGTCCTGATCGACTTGAACCGCCACCCCGAGCGCGCCGGGCCGAGCGCCAGTGAGAAGCCGGACAGCGCGATGAACATCGCGACCGCACCCCGGCCGTAGACCAGCCAGGACGCCCAGAACGGGGCGGGATTGGCCGGGTAGCCCGGCCAGGCACGCTCGAAGATGTGGTTGAGCACGACGAACAGGGCGGCCAGGCCGCGGATCCCGTCCAGGCCGACGACGCGGCCCGGCTGGGCGACCGCCATCGCTGGCGCGGCTGGCGCGGTGGTAGGTGGCGGGCGCTCGCGGGTGTCAGTCATCGGTCCGCGATCCCGAGGTGTGCCGGGCCGCCGGGCCGGCGCGGCTCGGCAGCGCGCTCAAGACCGCGCGACAGCAGAACATGCCCTCCGCGCCGGGCCTTGGTGGCCAGGTAGGCGGCGTTGGTCCCGGTAAGGTGCAGGGCGGTGGGGACCTGCCTGGCGATCGTGATGCCCAGCCGGGCCAGCTGAGCGCCCTTGTCCGGGTTGTTGCTCAGCAGCACGATGCGGTTGGCGCCGAGCGCGTGCAGCATCTGGGCTGCGCCGGTGTAGTCGCGTTCGTCGGCGCGGTGACCGAGCGCGAGATTCGCGTCGTACGTATCCAGACCGCGATCTTGCAGCGCGTAGGCGTCGAGTTTGTCATACAGTCCGATGCCGCGCCCTTCCTGGCGCAGATACAGCACGTACCCGCCGTGTTTGGTGATCCGCTCGACCGCTTCGCGCAGTTGCGGCCCGCAGTCGCATCGCTGGCTGCCGAACACGTCACCGGTGAGGCATTCACTGTGCAGGCGCACCAGCGGCAGTCGGGCCGCGGCGGGCCGGCCGAGTTCGAGGGCCACGTGCTGCTGCGCATCGGTCACGCCGGTGAAGCTGACGACCGTGGCAACGGTTGAGTAGTCGTCACCGAAACGCAGCGGGATGCGAATACGCCGGCGGATCGCTGCCGCCTGGACCGCTCCGGTCACCGGACGAGCCGTTCGGCCTCGCGCCTGGTCGACCGGCCTCGTCAGCGGCGCGCCGAGGCCGGTCGCCGGGTAGGGCCGGTCAATCACGAACGACCTCCAACGCCCGCGGCGCCGGATCGGGTCGTCTCGACTCGCCCAGTTGTCCCGGGCCGCGACGGCGGCGAATGGCGTCCCCCAGCAGCAGGCCAGCGCCCGGGGTAACCGCGGCCAGCATGAGCACCGCATAGAGGGTGGCGACCGTGATCCCGGTGGCCGCGCCGAGCCCGGCTGCGGCGAAGGCCCAGGCGGCGGCTCCTTCCCTCAGCCCCCACCCGCCGATACTCAAGGGGATCACCACTACAGTCTGGACCACCATCAGCAGCGCAATCAGTTCGCCCAGCGGTGCGGTGCAGCCGGCGACCCGGGCCGCGATGACGAACGTGGCCGTGTGCCCGGCGACGACCAGCACCGAGGCCAGCGTGAGCTGCGGCCACACGTGCGGGGCCAGCAGGCCGCAACGCAGGTCAGCGGAAACGACCCGGGCGGCGCGTGCCAACTGCGGCCGGCCGCGGCGAGCAGCGCGCCGCACGACCAGCGCAGCACACCCGGCTACGCCTGCCAAACCCGCCAGAACGTACGGCAGCGCGGGCCGAACCGGCGACGGCAGGGTGAGCAACACGACCACGGCCACCGCGGCCTGGATGACCTGACCGTACAGCCGTTCCCACGCCACCGCGCGCACCCCCCGCACCACGTCTCCAGCGCGCCGGCCGTGCGTGACCGCCCGGTGCACGTCGCCGAGAATCCCGCCGGGGAGCACGGAGTTGAGGAACAGGGAACGGTAGTAGGCGCTCGCCGCGGCTGACAGGCCAATGTCGACGCCGAGTGCCCGGGCGACGACCCGCCACCGCCAGGCCGAACACACCGTGGTCAGGGCAGTGAGCGTGGCGGCGGCCACGACCGCCTGCCAGGTCACTGCGCGCAGCCCGTCCTCAAACGGCGCCGCGCCCACCTCCCGCCCGAGACACCACAGCACGGTGACGCCGGCGGCCAGGCGCAGCAACGACGGGCCGAAACGGCGGACGACCGGACCGATCCCGGCCGGAACTGAGTACAAGCCAGCCACACCGGTTACACGGGCCGGCCGGGCACATAGTTCAACTGCCCGGCTGCACTAGCCTGGCGATTTCGTGCCAGTCAACGTGGCTGGCGGCGCCCTCGGCCAGCAGCCCGGAGATCCCAAGGCGCGTGAGTTGTGCCACCCGCCAGTCGTGCGAGGGGCTCATCGCGGTTGATGGCCTCGTGACGGGCGATCGCGGGGATGGGTTCCATCGTTCGGCCTCCTGCCAGGTTGGCTGCTCTTGGTGCCCTCATGATGATCGCGCGCCTGGGCATTTCGGGCATCGCGGCCAGCCACCATCTGCGTCTGCAGCTAGCGGGCGGCTGGGATTGCTGCTAGCTGCAATGCGCGGCTGGGCACTGCGGAGGGAGTCTTGTCGAGGGCATCCGCCACCTCCATCAACGGTGAGCGCGGGAATCCCGCGACAGCCACGTTGCGGTGTCCAGGGGCGATCCTGAGACGGAGCTCAAATGCCGGAACATCTTACGCGGGAGCAGGCCGCGGATCTGACGGCCCGAGCGCACGAGCGCTGCCGCTACTCCGATGCCACCCGCGGGACCATCGACGTCGCGCTCTCCGTGAACGGGGTGCTGTTGCCCAGTCAGCGTAGCGGGCCGGCTGCCGGTCGCGGTGAACCAGCGTGACCGCGAACCCGTTCTCCTCGTCGGGAGCGGCGGCAGACGGCTACGGAGACGGAGACTCGGTGCGTACGATTCAGCCTGCGGACGAAGGCGCGCCGCCTGCGGTTCGGCTCGCGGGTAAAGGCGCGCCGCCTGCGGTTCAGCTCGCGGGCAAACGCGCGCTGCCTACGGTTCGGCTCGCGACGATCCTGGGGTTGCTCGCCACGGCCGCCCTGCTCGGCGTCGTGTCCGCCACGGCTGGTCTCGGTGTCGCCGGCTGGATCGTCGGGCTGGCCACCGGTTCGGCGGCGACCGCTCTGCTTGTCACTGCCCGCTTGCGCAGCGACCAGCCGGCGATACACCCGGCGGACTGGGTCACCCTGACCCGGGCGCTGCTGATCGCCGGGGTCGCGGGACTGGTTGCCGACTCGTTCGGCCGCCCGGTGTCGGTCACGGCGCTGGTCACCCTGTCCACCGTCGCGCTGGTCCTGGACGCGGTGGACGGGCAGGTGGCGCGCCGGACCGGCACCGCCACCCCGCTGGGCGCCCGCTTCGACGGCGAGGCCGACGCCTTCCTCATCCTGCTGCTCAGCATCGTAGTGTCCCAGGACTACGGCGGCTGGGTGCTGGTCATCGGCGCCGCCCGCTACGCGCTGCTGCTAGCGGGCTGGCTGATCCCGTGGCTGGCCGCGCCGTTGCCACCCCGGTACTGGGGCAAGGTCGTGGCCGCGGTCCAGGGCATCGTGCTCACCGTCGCCGCATCCGGACTGCTCGACCGCCGCACGGGGATGATCGCGGTCGCCGCCGCATTGCTGCTGCTGGCCGAGTCGTTCGGCCGCAACGTGATCTGGCTGTACCGCACCGGCGCCGGCCCGCGAACCCGCCGGGCTCTGCGGCTGGCCATCACCGTGCTTGCGGTCGTGCTCGTATGGGGTGTCCTCGTCGCACCCGACCGTATCTCCCGGCTCACCCCGGCCGCCTTTGCCCGCATCCCGGTGGAAGGGCTGGTCCTGGTTGCCGTCGCGGTGTTGCTGCCGGCCTGGCCGCGCCGGATCGTGGCCGGGGTCGCTGGAATCCTGTTCAGCCTGCTTATTCTCGTCAAGATCCTCAACATGGCGTTCTACGAGGAGATCGGGCGGCCGTTCAACCCGGTGTTCGGCTGGCTCGACATCAGCCCGGCTATCGGCGTGGTACGCGACACGATCGGCCCCACCCGCACGAACATCGCGCTCGGCGCGCTCTGGCTCGGCGTCGTCCTGCTCGTCGGCGCAATCACCGCAGCAACGATTCACATCACCACCGTGGCCGCCCGGCATCGCCGCGACGCGGTCCGCGGACTCGCCGCCCTCACAGCGGTCTGGGCGCTGTTCGCGGGCCTGTCACTGCAACTCGTCCCGGGATCCCCGGTCGCCTCGACCAGCGCTGCCGGGCTGGTCGTCGCGCAGGTGCGCGACACCCAGGCAGCGCTCCGCGACCAGCGCCTTTTCGGGAAGGCCCTGCGCCGCCCCGACCCTGAAGCCAGCGTCCCCGCTTCGAACCTGCTCACCGGATTGCGCGGCAAGGACGTCGTCGTCGCCTTCGTCGAAAGCTACGGGCAGGCCGCCGTTCAGGGCACGAGTTTCTCCCCCGGCGTCAACGCCCTCCTGCGCCGGGATACCGCCTCACTGGCCAGCGCCGGCTGGGCCACGCGAAGCGCCTGGATCACCTCCCCCGGCTTCGGCGGGGTCAGCCAGCTCGCCCACTCCACCTTCCAGTCGGGGCTGTGGGTCAACACCGAACTGCGGTATGCCGATCTGGTCGCCAGCCGCCGGTTCACCCTCACCGACGCCTTCAATAAGGCCGGCTGGCGCACCGTGAGCGACAGCCCCGAGGACGACCCCGTCTGGCCGCCCGGCACGTCCTTCTACCACTTCGACAAGCTTTACAACCGATTCAACGTCGGCTACCACGGCCCGTCCTTCAGCTACGCCTCGATGCCCGACCAGTACACCCTGGCCGAGCTCCAGAGGAATGAACTCGGCCCAGGCCACAAGCCCGTGATGGCCGAGATCGACCTGGTCTCCTCGCACTATCCCTGGTCCCCGTTGCCGACCATGGTGCCCTGGAACAAGGTCGGTAACGGGTCAATATTCGACTCCATGCCTGCGCGGAGCGAATCCCCGCTTACGGTCTGGCGCAACGCCAACACCGTGCGCCAGTTCTTCGGCCGGTCGATCCAATACTCGGTGCAGGCCCTCACCTCATGGGTCACCGAGCTCAACGACCCAAACCTCGTACTCATCATGCTCGGCGACGAGCAGCCCGGTGGCCCTATCAGCCAGCCCGGGGCCAGCCACAAGGTGGTGGCCTCGATCATCGCCCACGACCCTTCGGTGTTCCGGCAGATTGCTCCCTGGCACTGGCAGGACGGGCTGCTGCCGGGCCAGTCCGCTCCGGTCGAGCCAATGGACGCCTTCCGCAACCAGTTCCTCGGCGCCTTCAGCACCGTCTCGTCCCAAACGGCGTCGGCCTATCGACCCGCAGCGTCCGAACCACCGCGGTGAGCGGCGCCTCCGGGCGGTGACATCTTCTGCCGTGGTGCCGGCGCCACCTTCCGGCACCGGCGCCCGGCTGTGCTCGGTACGCCGTCCCTGACCGCGACTCGCAGTACGATAGGTTCCTGTTGCGAGCCAGGTCAGGCGATCCGGGACGGAGCAGATGCCGGTGAACCAGTCGCAGCCGCCGCGCATATCCCGCCACAGGAGTGGCGGCGCAGATGGCAACGGAGCCCCGAGATCGTAACTGGCCGCCTCCCTGAGCAGCCAGCCGACGACGCCAGCGAGCGGGTCGTGAACCGCCATCTGGTGGCCGCCGCGCTAGCCCGGCTGGCGCAGGAGCATCGGGACGTCCTGCGGGAGTGCTACTTTCGCGGCAGCTCGGTTACGCAGGCCGCGTATGCCCTGGGGATCGCACCCGGCGCGGTGAAGTCCCGCACCTACTATGCGCTGCGTGCGCTGCGGCTGGCCATCGAAGAACTACGAGATGTCGGATGACGGCCGACCCGTATGCGCGCCTTGACGCCGTCTACCCGCTCGGAGCGCTCGATGCTGATGAGCACCTCGGCGCCGACGGTGCGACCTACGACCTGGGCAGGTGGCTGGTGTCGTTGACGCAATGGACGGCGGCAAATCCGCGGCCGTGCCACTGGATCTCGTTAATGCAGGCGGAGCCGAGATACAGCCGGTAAAGGGTGCCCAGCGGGACACTGAGAGCCCGGCACAGCAGGATCTTTATCGGGGTAATGTGACATACCACCAGGACGGTCTGGCCGCCGTGGTCCCGCAGCAGCCGGTCACACGCCCGGTTTACCCGGTGCGCGGTGTCGGCGAAGCTCTCCCCGCCCGGCGGCGCCTGTTCGGGGTCGCGTCGCCAGGCCGCCGCGGCTGCAGGCCATCGCTGCTGGATTTCTGCCAGGGTGAAGCCATCCCAGTCACCGAAGTCGGTTTCACGGAGATCGTCATCGACGACTGCGGTCAGGCCAAGTCGGCCGGCCGCGATGGCGGCGGTGGCGACAGCGCGCTGCAATGGCGAACTGACCACGGCATCGATCGGGGCACCCGCGGCCAGGCGGCAGGCGGCGGCCTGAGCCTGCCGGGTTCCGATGGCGCTAAGCGGAAGGTCGCGTAGCCCGCTGAAGCGGTGTTCCGGTGACAACTGGGTATCGCCGTGCCGCAGCAGGATAGTGGTGGTGGGATCGGCTGTGGGGTTATCCCAGCCCAGTGTCATATGGCTGTCCCGCGAGGATGAAGAAAACGTTGTGTCGGCTGTTCGGCTGCCAGCAAGACGAACATGTCAGCAGAACGGTTCAGCCGCCAGCCCTGCCTCGTCACCGTACCCGTGCCGTACCTGCTGGCCGGGATGGTCACCGTTGTGGTACCGGTACCCGCCATCGGGATGGCCACGTCGCCCAGGGCAATGAGGCAGAGCGTCAGCATCGTGCGTGGTATCCGCCAAACGCGACGGGAGTCTCCCACACCCGCACTGCCAGTGCCTCGCCGCCTGCGGAGGCGACGGCAGGCGAGAGGCTGTCATGCACCCAGCGGGCGAACACCTCGACCGTGACCGCCGCTGTCTCCGCTGGGCGTATCTCCTCCAGGTTCCGGCCTTCGACCCGGCCGGTCAGCTCGGTCAGCGCCGCTTCCAGTACATCCAGATCACAAACCATGCCCCGGTCGTCGAGCTGCTCGCGATCCACCACGATCTCAATCCGGTAGTCATGATCATGCAGTTGCCCCTCTGGCCCGGGCAGTCCTGGCATGATGTGGAAAGCGCGAACGCTTCGGCTCAACCCGACTTCACAGGTCACCGGCAGCACTCCTGTCGTAGTCAAGAACGGCATGCATCAACCCGGGTATCCCCTGGTCCACGGCTCGGAACGCCTCGGCTGCGTGGCCGAAGGCGAAGACGTGCGTGCACAGCTGTGCCAACGGCAGCTCGGCCAGCAACTCAACGGCCTCCCGGCGGCGCCGAGACCGGGTCCAGGTTCCGGACAGCCGGGTCGGCACCGTGGAAACTTGAGTGCTACGGATGATCAGACGCCGCCGGTGGAAGGCGCCGCCGAGCGGCAGCACCACTGGTTTGGTGCCGAACCACGACGCGATCAGCAGGGTTCCCTCGTGGGCCAGCATGTTCAGCGCCATCGCTGGCGCATCCGGGTTACCGCTAGCGTCAATGACCAGCGGAACCTGCTCTTTCACCAGTTCCTCCGGTGCTGCGGCGGTGACGCCGAGGCTGCTGGCCATCGCGCGACGCCACGCCTGCGGCTCGGCAACCAGCGGCCGCCACCCGGAGCGCTGCAACAGCAGGCCGGTCAGCAGCCCGAGCACCCCGGCGCCGAGCACGATGACCCGGTCGCGATATCCGGTCCCGGCATCGAGCGTCACCTGCAACGCCGTCTCGACCAGCGGGAACAAGGTTGCGGACGCGGGATCGATGGCAGGCAGCGGAATCAGTTCACCAGCCCGTGCCGCGAACACGTCCTGGTGCGGATGGAAGGCGAAAACCACCTGGCCGGACTCTGCTATTTCGCCGACGCACGCGTACCCGTAGGCGAAGGGATAGGAGAAGGTACCGCCAAGCGCGTCGATCGTGTCGTCCAGCGCCAACTCGGCGGGGACCTCGCCGCGGTACACCAGCCGTTCGGTGCCACCGCTGATGCCAGAGCACAAGGTGCGGACGAGGACCTCGCCGGCCGCAGCCCGCGGTGCGGGCACTTCCCTGATATCCACGCAGCGCGGAGCGGTATGAAATAGCGCGCGGGCGGGCACTCAGCTAATTTACCCGCGATCGATCTATCCAAGACGGTTGATCTGGCCACCTGGACGGCAACGGGCTCCTCGCGTCCGCGTCGGGCCTTAGGCGCGTTATGTGGGTTGATCACGGCGTGTCGTCTTGATCATGAAGTTGCCTCTGCGGCAGACAAGCGGTTGTCCAAGACCGTGCGACCGCAGAGGCGACTCCCATGCTGCCGACCGAGGATTTGTTTGTCTACGTCTACGTGCTGATCGACGACCTGATCACTGCCCGGGCCATCGTCATCCCGCCGCGGCCAGGGCCGGCCCTGGCTGCAGCGACGCCGAGATGCTGACCATCGCGGTGGTCCGTCATCTGCTGGGCCGGCGCAGCGAGGCCGGGTTCCTGGACGAGGTGGCCCGCGACTGGGCGCACCTGTTCCCGGTCCTGCCGCACCAGTCCGAGGCGAACCGGCGGATCCGCTGGCTGTGGGGCGCCTTCGAGCAGTTCCGCAGGGCGCTGGCGGGCCGGCTGCCCGAGGATGACTGCCAGCAGGTTGACACCAGCGCGCTGCCGGTCAAGCACACCTCCCGGGTCCGCGGCCCCGATGGCTGGGCGGGCCCGAACGGCCTGGTGGCCCGGTTCGGCCGCGACGCCGCGCACGCCGAGTGGTTCTACGGGTTCCGGCTGGCGATCAAGACCGACCTGGGCAGCCGCATCACCCGGGCCTGGAGCATCGTGCCCGCCGCCGTGAACGAGCGCGAGGTGGCCGAAGACCTGCTCCAGACCGGACCGCCGCCCCGCGACCTGCTGGCAGACAAGGGGTTCAACGGCAAGGCGTTCGCCGCCTCTCAGGCCGCCCGGGGCACCGCCGTGCTCATCCCGCCCGCCAAGGGCCAGCGCACCAGCATGCCCACGATCCTGCAGAAGATCGTCGCCGAGTGGCGCAACCGGGTCGAGACCACCTTCAAGGAGATCACTGACCAGATGGAGCTGGCACGCCACGGCGCGCATACCTTCTGGGGCCTGCTCACCCGGACCGCAGCCACCATCGCGGCTCACACTCTGATGATCACGTGCCTCGCCGAGGCGTAGATCAACCCACATAACGCGCCTTAGGTGGCAGGACGCTTGCTCAGCTACGGTCACTGATGGCCGCTCCCCCCGCGGTCATGCACCGAAGGTTCGCGGCCGCGGGACCCGGCAGCGAGGAATGCGGTTCCGAAGAACAACTCGGTCCAGGAGAGATCGGCCAGTTCTTCCTGCATGGCTGCGCGAATCGCCTCCCACGGACGGCGCATGATCCACTGATCTATGGAGGCGAAAGGCCGCACAATTGTGGTTCCGAGCTGCGCTAGCCACCTAGGCGTGTTGCCGGGAACCTTGAGATCCAGCACAACCCAGCGTCCGCCTCCGGAGAGGGCCGCGGCGCCGTGGACGATGACCTCTGCGCACTCGGGCACCTGCGACAGGGCGTACGTGGACAGGATCGCGTCGACCCCGGCTGGGAAGTCGAAGTCGGCCGCGTCGGATTGCACGAGGCTGATATTGCTCCAGCCGTTCGTCTTCACCCGATCCCGGGCACGGGCGAGCATCGCGTCGGTCAGATCGACGCCGACGATCCTGCCGCCGGGACCGATCGCCTCCTCGATCAGCGGGAAGTTCAGACCTGTGCCGCACGCGATGTCGATCACGCTGTCACCCGCGCGAAGGCCGAGCGCTTGTACGGCCCGGAGGCGTTGTGCCCGATGGGGGTAGCCGGGCACGGGGTAGAGCCAGGAGGTGATGTCGTAGTGCTTCGCCTTCTTGCGGTATGTCTCGATCAGGTGCTCTCGGGTACGGTCGTTCTGGCTCACGGTGTGCTCCTCGATCCCGGTAGCGTCGCGGTGGAACCGCGCGCCACCCCATCTAGGACTCCGCGCCTCCCGGCGTAGCGGACTCGACCGCAGCCTTGATCGCCGCCATCTCGCGATCGCTTACCCGCTGAATGCTGCCTTTGAGAGTGCGGCCGGGGATCGCGCGCATGATGCCCGCGAGGTCGACCTCAACCCACATCATGGCGTCGGTCTGCCTATCGTCCACCGGCTCGAGTTCCATTGCCCAGCGCGCCGCGGACGTACCCATTCGCCCGGCGAACGCCACGTAACGGGGCGCCTCGACGGCGGTCACCTCTTCGCTCCGGCTGTGAGTCCACCCCAGGTCCTTCGCCCGCTGCTCCACCCGCGAGCCGGGCTGAACCGGGCCTCCTCCGCGAACCCGGCATTCGAGAACCGTTGGCGCCCACTCCGGCCAGCGTCCGACGTCACAGACATACGCCCACACCTCACCGACGCTGCTGGCGATTCTTATGCGGCTCTCGGTTCTGATTGTCATCGCGCGGACTTTGTGTTGATCACTTTCCGGGTGCGTAAGATCTCCCGCGACGCTACATCCTGACTGAGACGCCCGCAAGTTCGCTCCGACGGCGGGAGGATCAGGCAAATCTCGCCGCCCAAGCTCCGCACGCAGCAGTCAGCGTGAGCCACACCTGCGAGGCCACGTTCGGCGTCCGGGCGAGGCGGTAAGGGTCGAGGAGGCGCACGCGAGTCGAGAAAAGGGGAGTCGCGACTGACGCGCGCGGACTACCGGCTGTTCAGGTACTGGACGAGAACTCCGCCCACCCTCAAATCCGCTGACCTCTCGCAGGAGTGCAGAATGTCGGTCCGGTACGGCACAGGACACCACGCCGGGTAGCGTCTCGGACGCGCCTGACGGCGGGTCCACGCGCGGTGACGGCGACCAGCGCTAATTGCCAAGTGTTGCCAGGTTCTTGGCCGGTACTACCGTCCGGGTTTGTGATCCAGCGGAGAGTACGCCAGGCGGACGCTGCCCGGATGAGGTCATCCCGTTGGCGATGAGAGGAGGGGCATGCCTGCCCGGTCGCCCTGTTTCGGGGGTTGGGCGACGAGGGTGAGGAAGGCCTCTTCGAGGCTGGCCTCGGTCACGACGATGCCGGCGATGGCGTGGCGGTGGTTGTAGAGCGCCCAGATGGTGGCGTCCGCGTCAGTGGTGTGGAGGGTGATCCATTGACCGTCGGCATGCACAGCGGTGACGCCGCGGGTGCCGGCGAACTGTCCGGGTTTGCCCTGGAGGAGCCGGAAGCGCACGATTCGGTCGGCTCCGGCGGCGGCTTTTACCTCATCGGGCGTTCCGTCGGCGATGACGTGACCGGCGCCGATGAGCACGACCCGTTCAGCGTGCTGGTCGGCCTCCTCGAGGTAATGGGTGGAAAACAGCACCGTGGTGTGATGCCGGGCGGCGTGGTCTTCGAGCGCGCTCCACAGGTCGCGGCGGACTTGGACGTCCAGTGCGGCGGTGGGTTCGTCGAGGACGAGCAGGGCGGGGTTCCCGGCTGCGGCGAGGGCGAAGCGGACCCGCTGGGCTTGGCCTCCCGACAGACGGTCGGTACGGCGGCGGAGGAGATCGCCGAGGTCGGCGGTATCGATCACGGCGGCGAGGTCCAGCGGGGCCGGGTAGAGGGTGCGGATAAAGCGGAGCAGCTCGCCAACTCCCACGCCGGCCATCAGCTCGCTGTCTTGGAGCATGGCGCCGACCTCGCCGCGCGCCGCGGCTCGGCGCGGAGAAGAGCCGAACAGGCGAGCCTGGCCGCTGTCGGCCTGGCGGAGGCCGAGCAGGATCGACATCGTCGTGGTCTTCCCCGCGCCGTTGGGACCGAGCAGAGCCACGATCTCTCCGGGCGGGATCCGCAAGTCAAGCCCGTCCACGGCGGTGACCGGGCCGTAATGCTTGACCACGCCGCGCAGTTCGACGGCCTCGCCGCCGCCCGCTGGCGGGGCCGACTTCCGGGCCGCCCGAGGGCGCAGCGACTGACGCCGGGCGGCGAGGGGAAGCAGGCTGAGGCCGACTGTCCAGGCAATCAGCACCAGGACGTTGGTGGCTGTGGGGGCGGAACCGCTGGTGACGTGCCAGCCGAGAGCGGCCTGGTTGTAGGAAGGCAGCGCGGCGGCGAGGTGCCGCAGGCCGGACGAGAGTACCCCGGGCGGCACCCACAGCCCGCCGAGGGCGGCGAGCGCGAACCACAGGCCCGTGCTCACCGCATAGGCCACGGTGCTGTTGGCGAGCGAGCCGATGGCGATGCCGAGGGCCACGAACGGCAGGACACCGATCCACAGCAGGGCGACGTCGGCGGCCCACTGCCACGCCGCCAGGTGCACCCCGTGAGCGACCACAGCGGTGATGCACACCGCGGCCACGGCCGGAAGGGCAACGAGCAGCCCGGCGATGATGCGGCCCGCGAGAACCTGGCCGGCCCGAAGCGGTGTGCTCACCAGGTAGTCCGACCAGCCGCCCTCCCGGTCGCGGGCCAGGCGCGGCGCGGTCGCCGACAGCGCCGCCCACATCGCCCCGAAGGTGGCCATGGCCACCATGATCTCTTTCGCCGCGGGCAACCCGAAGGTGGTGTTCGGCCCCGCGGACTTCCCCCCGAAGACCGCGGAAAAGAGCAGATAGAAACCTACCGGAGCGATGACCGCCAGGAGCAGGTAGCGGCCGTCGCGTACGGTCCGGGAGAGCTCGAGGCGCAGGTAGCCGAGCGCGGCCCTCGCAGTCATGGCTGTACTCCTCGCACATAGACGTTGACCAGCGCGGCCAGGTACTCCTCGCCGTCAACGGGGTGGACCTGGTCCATTCCCAGCACCTTCTGCAACAGGACGAACGAAACCAGCGAGCCCATGAAGGAACGGGCGAACAGATACCCGTCGAGATCCCCGCGTATTTCCCCCTCCTCGGTTCGCGCCGCGAGCTCGGCCCCGAGCGAGGAGGCGGCCAGGTCGATGAACCCGACCAGCCGGGCGTCATCAGAAAGCAGCTGATGCTCGGAAACGAACAGCACGAGCAGGTCGGCCTGCGCGCCCAGCGTGTCGAGGAAGGCCCGGCCGAGGATCGTGAGGCGCTCGGCGAGCGGCCGGTCCCGCCCCGCGCTGGCGACGTCGCGCATGGCGGCGAACCCGGCTAGCCCCTGGTCGACCACGGCCCGCAGCACGTCGTCCTTGCTCTCGAAGTGGCGATACATCAGGGCATCACTCACCCCGGCCGCCTGGGCCAGCTGGCGGGTGGTGGTCGGCCGGTAGCCGCCCTCTGCGAACAGCCGGCGGGCGATCTCGACGATCTGCGCCTTGCGGAGCTCGCGGTCCAATCGGCTTTGGTACATGATCTGATAGTAAGCAAGCGCCCGCTTATCAGCAAACTCAAGACCTCACTGGCGCCGACGACTGGCCCCAGGCCCAGCTCACTAGGCGCACCAGTTGCTATCGCATTTAGTGATATGTCACTAAATAATACGTGATATATCACCTAGTGTCAACGGTCGGCGCCGGCATCGCTGACGAACGCTCGCGGCCTGTCTCGATGCCGAAGGCGATTCAGGTTCGCCGGTCCTGCCGCGGCCCATCCAAGCCCGAGGAAGCGGCGAGCTTCGGTGCCGGGGCTGCACCCGCCTCCTGGCCGAGCCGTTCACCCCCGGGCGGCCCGCATCATATGGAGGAACTCCCGACGGCGCGTTTTGAATCGTTACCATGTGCGCGGCGGCTGCGAGCAGTAAGCTGAGGTGATATGTCACGTAACGGCAAAGCGGTCCCGGCGCCCGCCGGCGGATGGCTCGAGGGGGACCAGCAGCGGGCGTGGCTGGCCTACATCCGGGTCCAGCTGCGGCTGGCGTACGAGATGAACCGTCAGCTCCTCGCCGACAGCGGCTTGTCGCTGCCCGATTACGACGTGCTGACGGGGCTGAGCGTTGCCGAGGGAGGGCGGATGCAGGTCACGGTGCTCGCCGCCCAGATCGGCTGGGAGCGCAGCCGGGTGTCCCACCACGTGCGGCGGATGAGCGCCCGGGGCCTGGTGACCTGCGCCCTGTCCGCCGCCGACAGGCGGGTCACCGAGGTGACCCTGACCCCCCGGGGGCGGCAGGCTCAGGAGGAAGCGGCACCCGGGCACGTGGATCTTGTCCGGCGCCTGTTCTTCGGGGGCCTGCCGGACGGCCTGGTGGAGCCGCTCGGCGAAGCACTGGAAGGCGTGTACGCCAACATCATCAAACAAGGCTCGCTCCCGCCGCCGGTCAACTGGCACCCGGCGGCGGACTGACGAGGTCGTGCCCCCGCCTCGTTCCCGCTTCGGCGTGAAACCGCCGCGCCTGGGACCGGCACGGGACGCGCCAGCTGCTCATACCGCCGCTGCCGGGCGGGCTCGCAGTCCCGGCTGCCCCCGCAGCGCTCGCGCTTGCGGCCGGTGGGCGACGACGTCCTCGTAATCCGGGTAGCGGCGTACGCTCCCGGCGGTGACTGAGCAGAACGAGTCACGCACCTCCCCGGGCGTGGGCGCCGGCTACGGCCCCGGCCTGCGGGCGCTCACCCAGACAACCGGGCGCACAGCCTTCCGGGGCTGAAAATTACATGACACGTCATGTTGACTATTACGTGATACATCACGTACGTTGCCGGGAGGAGGTGACCGGCCCGCCGGGGCCGGGACGCGTGACCACCGGCCACCGGGAGCCTGAACATGACCAAGCGCGACCGCGATCTGAGGAAGCGGGGGACCGGCGGCTTCACCTCCGCGGGCGGCCGGGTCATCGCATCGGCGGGCCCGGTGACCCCCGCGCGCGGCGGCGCCGTGGCTGACCGGGTGGCGCCGGCGCAGCTGGCCTGCCGGATCGGCGCGCGGGCGCGGGCCGGTGAGCGCGACGCGTGGCCGGCGGTGGTCTCCATCGCGCTGGGGACGTTCGCGCTGGTGTTCTCGGAGCTGATCCCGGTGGGACTGCTCGGGGACATCAGCGGGCACCTGGGCGTGCCGGTCGGGACCGGCGGGCTGATGGTGGTCGTGCCGGCCATCGTGGCCGCGGTCGCCGCGCCGGCGCTGGCCCTGTGCTCGGCCCGGCTGGAGCGGCGCAGGCTGCTGGCCGGCCTGAGCGCGCTGGTGGTGGTCTCGGACGTGATCGCCGGCCTGGCGCCGGGTTTCGGGGTGATGCTCGCGGCCCGCGCCGTGCTGGGCGTGTGCGTGGGCGGGTTCTGGGTGTTCGGGGCCGGGGCCGCGATCAGCCTGGTCAGCGACCGGGCGCGGAGCACCGCGCTGGCGGTGGTCAGCTCGGGGATCTTCCTCGCGACGGTCGCCAGCTTGCCGGCCGCGTCGCTGATCGGCACGCTCACCACGTGGCGCGCCGCGTTCGCGGTCGCGGCCGTCTTCGCGGTGATCGCCATGGCCGCCCAGCTCGCGGCGGTGCCGCGGCTGGGCCCCGGCGGCCGGGTCCGGCCGGGGTCGCTGCTGACGGTGGTCACCCGGCCGGTCTCCCGGATCGGCCTGGCGGCGGCGGCCGCGATCTTCTTCGCCAACTTCGCCGCCTACACCTACATCGGCCCGCTGCTGCACGCCCGGGCCGGTCTCGGCGCCGGCGCGGTCACCCTGGTGCTGCTCGGGTTCGGCCTGGCCGGCGCGGCCGGCAACTTCACCGCCGGCGTCACCGTCCGCCGGCGCCTGCGGGCCACCCTGATGGGCTCGGGCCTGCTGATCGCGGTCAGCGCGCTGCTGCTCGCGATCGTCACCGGCGCCCGCCCGCTGACCATCGCGCTGGTGGCCGCCTGGGGACTGGGCTTCGGTGCGGTGCCGGTGGCCGCGCAGAGCTGGATGGCCCGGGCGATGCCGGCCAACCTCGAAGGAGGCCTGGCCCTGTTCGTCTCCGCGCTGCAAGGATCGCTGGCCGCCGGCTCGGCGGTCGGCGGAATCGTCTACGACGCCGCAGGCCCCGGCGGCGCGCTAATCGTCGCCGCCGTCGCCGCCGGCCTGGGCGCGCTGACCCTGCTGGGCCGGGCCGGCGCGGCCATCAGCTCGCCGCCAGCAGGCTCCGCCGATCTGGCCCTCGAGCGGGGCCAGGAGGTTCCGGCGCCGCCGCAAGGCGCGGCCGGTGGAGCAGGGGACACCGCACAACGACCACGCTGAAGTTGCCGTTCGCGGCCGGCCGGCCGCTGCCAGGAAGGAACTGTTATGCCCAGCTACCAGGAAGGAACTGCCATGGCCAACGCGGTTGTGATGACCGGATACGGGCCGCCCGAGGTACTGCAGTGGGCCGGGGCTCCACTGCCGGAACCGGGCCAGGGGCAGATCAGGATCAAGGTCAAGGCCGCCGGGATCAGCCCGACGGATCTCGCCCTGCGGGCCGGCTACCTCAAGGATGCCATCCCGTTGCCCCCCGGCGCCGTGCTCGGCTTCGAGGCAGCGGGCAGCGTCGATGCGGCCGGGCCCGGGGTCACCGGCACGTCTGCCGGCGACGACGTCACCGCCCTGCTGTTCAGCCTGGGCGGTTACGCCGAGTACGCGGTGGCATCGATCTGGACCCGCAAGCCGGACACCGTCTCGTGGATCGATGCCGCCGCGCTGCCCGCCTCGGCCGAGGCGGCCGCCGGCGTGCTGCGGCAGCTGAACGTCACCAGCGGCGAGACGCTGCTGCTGTTCGGCGGCGGCGGATCGGTCGGCATCATCGCCACCCAGCTCGCCGTCGCGCAGGGGGTCACGGTGATCAGCGCGGTCGGCGAGCACGACGAAACGCTCGCCCGCGAGCTGGGAGCCACCCCGGTACGGTACGGCGCGGGCGTGGCCGGCCGGGTCCGCGCGCTCGCAGCGGTGGACGCCGTGTTCGACGCGGCCGGCACGGGTGTCCTGGCCGACGCGATCGCCCTGGCCGGCGGGCCGAAGCGGGTCATCACCTTGTCCGACCCGGCCGCCGCCGACTTCGGCGTCACGCTGTCGGAGCCCACGCCTGACCGTGCCCCCGGCGCCCTGGATGAGACGATGCCCCTGCTGGCCGGCGGCCGGCTCCGGCTGCGCGCGCACCAGACCATGCCCATGCAGCAGGCCGCCGAGGCCCACCGCCAGCTGGAAAGCGGCAAAGTCCACCAGCGCATCATCCTCACCCTGCCCTAGCACAGGCGGTCGAGCGGCGCCCCGGCCGGGCTGCCGGTGCCCGCCGACCGGACCGACGTGGAGGGTCGGCTGGTGACACCAGATCCAGGGGCCGGCCGGGCGAGCCGACCCGGGCCGGCGGCGCCGGCCCGGGCGAACTGCTCCGCTACCGCCCCGCGCAAGGCCGGTGGGTGGTCACGGCGATAATCTTGGAGTCGTCGGGTGGCCGGGATCGACTCCACCGTGGTCGCCGTCGCACTGCCCGCGATCGGAGGGAACCTGCACGCTGGCTTCCAGGCCCTGCAATGGACCGTCACCAGCGCTTCGGGCGGCGTTTGAGGTATACCACCCTTCGGGGGTGATGTGCTGTTGGCGATCCGGCGGGATGCTGCCGCGGAGGCCGTCTGGCTGGGAGTCACACGGGTGGATCCTGGCCGGGACCCGGCCACTCGACCTGAGAAATGAGGGAGAGAGAACATGGCAATCGGGCCTGTACAGCTCATCGTGCTGGGGTTTCACCACCCTGACTTCCATGGTGAGATCATCGCCGAGCTGGAGCGGCTCCGCGAAAGCGGCACGGTGCGCGTCATCGACTCGCTCGCTGTCTACAAGGACGCTGACGGCGAGCTGGAGGTGGAGCACCTCAGCAACCTCACCGAGGCCGAGGCGATCGAGGTCGGCAGCAAGATAGGCGCGCTGATCGGCCTGGGCGTCGAGGGCGAAGAGGGGATAGAGGCGGGAGCCGTCGCGGGTGCCGAGGAAGTGGCCGCCGAGGGGGGCGTGCATGTTTTTTCCGAAGAGGAGGGCTGGGATGTGCTCGAGGACATCCCGAACGACTCCGCGGCGGCGCTCATTCTGCTGGAGCACGAGTGGGCGATTCCGCTTCGTGACGCGATCGTCCGGGCCGGCGGATTCCGGATCAGTGATGGCTTCATCAGCCCGTTGGACCTGGTGGGCATCGGGCTGGTCTCGGCCCAGGAGGCGCAGGAGCTGCACGACCTGGAAACGTCGGCTGCTGCGGGCGCGCGGTGACCACCACCCAGCGCGAGTACCCGGAGGGATGAAATGTTCGGAGCACGCAGAGTAGCCCGGCGCACCTCGCGGCGCACCGCCCGGCGCGTTTCCCGCCGCCGCAGGTAACGTCCCGGCACCAGCGGTCCCCTCGGCGGGCCGCTTGCCGCGCTCGTATCGGCCTACGGGCAGCCGGCCCTGGTCATCGGCTGGCCATAGCCGCTGGTGACGGGGACACTGTGAGGATGCAGTTGCTGGAGCGGGGTGGGTCTTTGGCGGTGCTGGCTGGGTATGCGCGGGAGGCGCGGCAGGGCGATGGGAGGCTGGTCTTGGTGTCCGGGGAGGCGGTCGCTGGGCTCTGCCATTTAGCTGGGTCGATGAGCGGCTAATCAGTGGCGGGCGCTCATCGGGTGGCTGTTCGTGACGGCTGGGCTGGAGGGCTTATAGGCGTAGAGGCCTGCTGTGTCAGTCGCGATGAGCAGGTACTGGCCGGCGAAGACCGGCTGGGCGAACTGTGAGCTGTCGCCGTTGCTGACCGTGGCCAGGATCGCCCCGGTGGAGGGGTTGAGCAAGTAGTCGGCCCGCGGGTCTGAGCCGTCGGCGTAGGTGGCGACGGCCAGCACGCCCGCTCCGTCCAGCGACGGCGTGCTGTACACCTGGGAGGGCAGCCCGGTGGCCCAGACGATGGCTCCGGTGGCCGCGTTCAGTTCGTCGATCGAGCCTGGGTAGGCGGTGCCGTCGATGGTGGTGGCGGTGCCCGCGACGTAGAGGTCGTTCCCGTTGACCACGGTGGAGGACAGGCAGGCCGGGGTCATGCCGTTGTCGCCGGTGTTGACGTCGGCGATCCGGGTTTGCCACACCGGCCCGGCGGCCAGGTCGTCCTGCTTCAGCGCATAGTAGACGCCGTTCTTGTTGCAGTCGCCGACCATCGGGGTGGGTTTGGAGGTACCCGGGAGCGCGGCGCTGAACAGGCTCGCCGAGGCGCCGAAGTCATCATCGTCGCTGGGCTGGTCGGCCAGCGGCAGCTGCCAGAAGCCAAGCTGGGACAATTTGGTGCCGGTCAGCTTGACGATGGATTCCGAGGTCCCCTCGTTGGCGGGCGTCGGCGGGACGACGTTGCCAGTGCCGGCGAAGACATCGCCGTCAGGGGTGACCGCGGCGGTGGACCAGATGCTGCCGCCGGCCTGCCCGGCCGGAACGGTGTAGTAGCTGGCCAGCTTCTCGCCAGTGGCCTGCGAGAACGCTTCCAGGGCGCCGCGCACGTGCTGGACGCACGATCCCGCGAAGCCGATGTAGACCTTCTTGCTGGCTACGGTCGGCGATGACCAGTCGTAATAATTGGTGGCGGCCTTGCCAGCCGGCCGGTGGATCTCGGCCTTCCAGGTCACCGCCCCGGTGGCCGCGTTCAGCGCATACAGGTAGCCGTTACCCGAGGACACGTACACCGTCGGCGCCTTGGTGACAGGATCGGGCGCGACCGTGGCCGTGGACGTGATCCCCCGCGCCCCGCACGAGTCCTTGAGGTAGCCGAGGGCCCGATGCCACACCACGGCGCCGGTCGACTCCTTGAGGGCATAGAAGGTGCCGTTGTTGCCGCCGATGTAGACCACTCCGTCATACACCGTGGGGCTGGCGTTGAGGTCATAGCCGAGGGCCTTCACCGGCGGGGCGCCCGGCACGAAATGCCAGGCCTGGGTCAGGCTAGCGGCGTCAGACGGCGTGATGGCCGTCGCCTGCGCCGCATGGGAGTGGTGGTTCACCCCGTCGAGGTAGGACGACCAGTTAACAAACGACGAGCTGGCCGAGGCCACAGGCACCGGCACCGCCAGCGCGGCGAGCACCATTAAGGCGCTCGCGGCCACCGTGGCGGTTCTGGCGAGCGCACTCCTCATGACAGTGGTCCTGGCGACGATGGACCTGGCGGTGGCGAGGCCCGGGATGGTCCTGCTGATGCTCATGGCTGCCCCCATAGTCACAATCACACCGCGGCTGCGGCACGGACCATTTCTCATCGGCTGCCCCGATGCTCGGCCGCGGCCACAGGCTGTGTCAACCCAGATCAAGTGCGGCTAATGGCCGCCGAATCCTTCCGGTGGGTGCTCACCCGAGCCACCAGCACGCAACCAACGCAGCGCGGCCAGTTTCTCAGCAAGCGCGTTGCCTAGTCGGCTATTTGATCAAGGGCCTCTGCTTGCGGGAGATATGCGGTCTCGAAGATGGGCCATCCGATCTCGGTGCGCCAGGCGGACTGGTCGGGGGTTTCGATGGGGCCGGTGAGGTAGTACTCGCGGATGGGCCCGTCAACGGCGAGGGCGTGCCCGGTGACGTAGGCGGCGAGGGTTCCGTAGGCCAGGTCGATGCCGACGTACGGACCTGCGTGGGTGACGATGGCCAACTCGGCTGCGGGGACGTCGAGCGCGGTGACCCGGCCCATGGGCCGTGGGGGCGCCTGGCAGGGGAGGAAGATCGTCGCCTCGCCGCGCTCGTCGGTGAAGATCTCGGTCTGGTAGATGCCGCCGCCAGGACCAGTGGCGGTGATGTGCTGGGCAGCCAGGGTGGCGTGCAGTTCCCCGAGTGCACCCTGGTACCAGGCGAGGGCGTGGGCGACGTCCACGACCTCCGTGATCGTGGCTGCCGAGACGGCAGCGGCATGACGGTGCCGGACCGGCGCGGCAGCCGGCGGGCGCTCCAGCAGGCCGCGGAGCGCGGCCACGGCTTCCTGGGCACGGGCGAGGCTGGCCTCCAGGCGGGCCAGATGGGCGGAGATCAGCTGGCTGCGCGTCTGGGGATCGGGGGCGGACAGGACCGCGTTGATCTCCTCCAGCGGCATGTCGAGGTCCCGGAACCGGCGGATCACCTGGGCGGTGCCGATCTGCGCAGTGGCGTAGCGCCGGTACCCGGTGTACCGGTCGACATCGGCCGGCTCCAGCAGGCCGATGTCGTGGTAATGGCGGAGCATCTTCACGCTCAGGTGCGTCGCGCGGGAGAAGTCCCCGATTGTCAGCGTCGGTTCCACCGCTCCAGTCTCAGGCCTCCCTCAATGGGAGAGTCAAGCCGCCCCTGGCAGCTTGACTCTCCCGCCGGGGGAGGAGCCACGCTGGCTTCGGCGGCCGAGAACGCCGGCCGCACGGAACCGACACGCAAGGGAGTCACCACTGATGACCAGCGATGCCATCGCCATGGCCGCGCTGCCACCCATCGTGACCGAGCACATCAACGCGGTCAACGCCTTCGACACCGACCGGATCGTGAACACCTTCGCCCCCGACGCCTATGTCAACGACAACCGCCGCGAGATTCTGGAGCACCGACGCCATCCGCGCCTTCGTGGCCAAGGAATTCGTCGGCGACCATGTGACCATGGACGTCCGCGAAGTCATCGACCACTACGGGGACATCATCGTCCGGGCTAGGTACGACGGCACCTATGACAAGACCAACCTCCCCGAAGAGCTGATCATGACCAGCTACTTCGGCATCCGCGACGACAAGATCATCAGCCTGGCGGTCATCTTCAACCAGCCCTCCCCGTACTGAGCCGGGACCGGACCGGCAGGGGCCTGTTCCGCCTCCGCCTGCACCTCACCGTCGCTACGACGCCCGGGCTCGGCGCGTTCCACCCGGGTCGCCTGGCTCTGTCAGCCGAGCAAATGATCCGGTCCGGCACGCCGCGCCTAACCACTCCGATCGCCTTTGCCGAGGGTAATTAACGGCGGCTCGGTGAGCATTCTCTCCCCAGGAGCCTGCTGCGGTCAGTAGCAAGGACGCGGCGAGCGCTGGTCCCGGTCCGGGGAGGGGTCTTGGGCCGGGTACCTTGCTCCCGTAGCGTTGTCTTACTGGACCCCTACCGTAGTGACACCGGGAGCAGGCATGACGCAGACCCCGCACTATCAGGTAACCGACCCGGTGACTGGCGAGGTGACCGAGACTTTCCCCTTCGCCACGGACGCGGAGGTAGCGGAGGCGCTCGCCGCCGCAACCGAGGCGTTCGCGGCATGGGGGCTGCGCCCGGTCGCCGAGCGTGCCGCGGTCGTGAAGCGGATCGCCGGGCTGTTCACCGAGCGCGCCGCCGACCTGGCCGCGCTGATCACCAAGGAGATGGGCAAGCGGCCCGCGCAGGCCGTCGGCGAGGCCGAGTTCTGCACCGACATCTTCAACTACTACGCCGACAACGGCCCCGGGCTCATCGCCGACAAGCCGCTGCCCGGCCGTGACACCGCGCGCGTCGAGTACCGGCCCGCCGGCCCGGTACTCGGCGTGATGCCTTGGAACTACCCGTATTACCAGGTGGCCAGGTTCGCCGCGCCTAACCTGATCGTCGGCAACACCGTCATACTCAAGCACGCAGAAAACTGCCCTACCTCGGCCCTGGCGATCGCGCAGATCATGAAGGACGCGGGCGTGCCGGACGGCGTGTACGTCAACCTCTTCGCGACCCACGAGCAGGTCGCCGCGATGATCGCCGACCCGCGGCTGCACGGCGTGTCACTGACCGGCTCCGAGCGGGCCGGCGCCGTAGTCGCCGAGACGGCCGGCCGCAACCTGAAGAAGGTCGTCCTTGAGCTTGGCGGCTCCGACCCCTACATCATCCTCGACACCGACGACGTCGAGGACGCAGCCAAGACCGCGTGGGTCACCCGGATGGAGAACGTCGGCCAGGCCTGCAACTCCAACAAGCGGATGATCGTCATGGACGACATCTACGACGACTTCGTGGCCGCCCTGGTCAAGCGTGCCACCACGATGTCACCGCGCCAGCCGGGCGATGACTCCTCGCGCTCCTACAGCCCGATGGTCTCGCGTAAGGCAGCGGAGAACCTCCTCGCCCAGGTGCAGGACGCGGTATCGAAGGGCGCCACGCTGCACGTCGGCGGCACGCTCGACGACGGTAAGGGCGCTTACTTCGCCCCGGCCGTGCTCACCGGCGTGACCCCGGAAATGCGGGCCTACCGCGAGGAGCTGTTCGGCCCGGTCGCCGTCGTCTACAAGGTCAGCACCGACGACGAGGCGGTCCAGCTCGCCAACGTGGTGGACTTCGGCCTTGGCGGCGCGGTCTGGTCGACCGACGAGGAGCGGGCAATCAAGGTCGCCGAGCAGTTGGAGGTCGGCATGGCCAACGTAAACACCCCGGCAGGCGAGGGCGCGGACCTGCCGTTCGGCGGCACCAAGCGCTCCGGCTTCGGCCGCGAGCTAGGTCCCCTCGGCATCGATGAATTCGTCAACAAGCGCCTCTTTTACGTCGAGAAGTAGCGCTTGACGAGTAACGCCCCAGTCTCTTCTCGGCAGGACACTCCCCAGTGGCCCGCGGTGCGGCAACCGCTCGGCTCGCGTCGCATTGATGAGAGCTCAACGAAACCGCCGGGCAGTGCCCGGAGAGGCGGGAGGACCTGGTGGAGGCAGAGCCGGAGCATCAGTTGGCTAGCCCGCCGGACACCTGGCAAGAGCACTGGTTCGACCACCGCCAGTTGCTCCGGCTCTACCACAGCGACGAGCACTGCGCGATCTACGTAGATCCCGGCGTGCGCCGGGCCGAGGCCCGGTGGCTGCCCCGGTTCATCAATGTGACCTGGCAGTACTCCAAGGCAACCTACGGCGACGCGTTCGGGCCCGACCCGCGCATCTACTCCATCCATCACGCCGGGCGGCACGGCGGCGGCCACGCGGGCTACTACGTCAGCCCGGTCCACGACTACCACAACGTCAGCGACTGCGGGCTGGACACCTGGCGGGAAGGCAACACCCTCGCCCGCGAGCTGCCCGCCCATGAGATCGGGCATTCGGTGGAAAGCGCCAACAACGGCGCGCACGGCTCACCGGCGTATGAGATTCTGGGGCGACAGCAAGTGGGCCGAGTTCTACATCTATGACCTCTACACCGCGCTGGGCATGGACCGGGAGGCCAAGGGCGTCTACCGCCGGTTCACCGGCAACACCGACGATTTCCCTCGCCGGGGAACCCGCTGGTTCCGCGACTGGTTCTACCCGCTATGGCGGGACTGCGGGCGGGCCGAGGTCATGAACAGGTTCTTCCGGGAACTGGCCCGGCACTTCCCACGCGACTCCGGCGGCACCTACACGCGGCGGATGAACTGGGGCGAGTACGTCCACTTCACCAGCGGCGCAGCGGCCGCCGACATGAGCGGCCAGGCCGCCCGCGCTTTCGGCTGGCCCCGCGAGTGGGCCGGCCAGCTGGAGCACGCACGCGGGCAGTTCCCCGGCATCACGTACTGAAACACCGGGCCGTGCTACCGGGCCGTGGCCAATCGAGCGACTTCGCTTGAAAACGGGCCACGCGCTGCGCATTACCGGCAGTGGCGCAGCATGATGTAATCGAGCGCCCGGGGGAGCGCTGATCGCCGAGGTCTGCAGTCAGTCGGCGTTGTCGTATGAGCCGACAACCGTCCCGTTGACCGGTGCCGGCCCGTCGGTGCAGCGTTCCTTGATGGTCGATGCGAATTCGCCGAACGCGGGGAATGCGGCCAGCGGGTTGTGATCGTTCTCATGCACCGCTACGTGTATGAAGCTGACTCCGTCATCGAGCCGGATGGCAACGTAACGGAGCCCCTTGGGCAGCTGCTCGGCGAGCTGGGCGAACACGGCCTTGATCAGCTTCTCGTTCTCGTCGGCGGACCCGGCACGGGTGGTGTAGCGGACGACGGTGGCATGGCTGCTCATAATGCGTTCCCTGTTAGCGGATCGATCGGATTCGGTTGTTGCGAGCGTCGTGGGTGAGCTCGGCCAGCCCGAGTTCTTCCAGCAGTGGCGGGAGGTACATGCCGAACCGGCCGCGATATCCGTTGCGCAGTCCGTACCAGCCGCCGACTGGATTGCCCGGCGACCGACCCCACGCCTCGACCGTGCCCTCAGCCGCCGGTTTCTTCTCATCAGCCGCGCCGAGGGGAACCCAGCCGTCCTGCTCGGAAAGCCACTCGTGCAGATCCTCGATCGCCCGCAAGTGGTACTTAAGGGTGGTGGAGCCGACCTCGCAGACCAGCGCGGGCGGGCTGGCCTGCGTATCTTCGTACATCGAATATTCGGATGTGCCCGGCGGGGTCTTCAGCAGCCACGGATCCTCTTTGCTGCCCGCAGCCATCAGCGGTCTCTTCTGGTGATTGCTGCCGCAAAGTGCGGCAGGAGGGTTTGCCATCCGATCCGGTTGCGGTCCCGCCAGACATCCGCCCCGGTGCCCAGGCGTTCCCAGCCCCGGTGCTCGATCTCGACCCGGGTATCGCCCGGGCCGCGGGCGACGAACCGGATATCGACATCGGTGGCCGCGCTGCGGTCCCGGCCCAGGTGCCACAGGTACGCCAGCCGCTTCGGGGGATCCCAGGCGGTCACTACGCCCCAGTCGTGCTCGGCCCCCTCGGCTGTCCGCTCGTAGATCCGGCCGCCGACGCGGCCTTCCATCACGATGGCCAGGTCCCGGTCGCCGGTGACCGTGTGATCCGCCGGCCACCACGTCCCGATCCGCGACGTCCACGTGGCGAACGCGTGCTCGGCCGGGCAGGCCACGTCGAAGGTGATGCGCAGCGGCGAGGTCACCGCCGGGCGTCCTGACCGGAGTTCTCGGCCAGCAGCGTGAACCGGACTGCAGCCTCCCCCCACACGCGCTCGAGATAGGCCTGCACCGCCCGCATCCCTTCCTCCTGCAGGTGGTAGATGCGGCGGGTTCCGTGTGCTTGCTCGGCCACCATTGCGGCATCCTTTAGCAACCGCAGGTGCCGTGACACGGCCGGGCGGCTGATCGGCAGCGCCGCCGCGATCTCGTGCACGGGCTTGTCGCCGCCACTCAGCAGGCGCAGGATCTCACGCCGGTTCGGGTCCCCCAGCGCTTCAAACGGATCCCCGCCAGCCTCCGCGTGCGGCATCGGCATCAGCGGGCCGCCTCGATCCGCTGCTTGAGCCCCTTGGCAAGCAGGTCAGACGATGATCCCAGGTCGGGAATCGACCGCCAGGTCAGCCCCGGCGCCGGCCCGGTGCGGTCCGCACATGCGTGACACACCTCGCAGCACCGCATCGACTCCGCGCCTCGCCTTCGGTAACAATCAAGTTACCGTAACGCGCAAGTTACCGATGCGCAAGCGAGGGTGAGACAAGCCGCTTGGCTTCTCGGGGACCAAGCGGCCGCCTCGGGTCTGAACAACACCTCCATCCCGGCGCCCGGAAGACCCTTGAGCTGCGCGTCCCAGGCGTAAGCGCTGAGAGCCCGATCTGCGTGCGCATCGGCGGGTCGGCGCGCGTTCTCCTGGAACTTCTCGATCACTCAGTGTGATGCGGTCGGTAAGTTGGCGGGTGTCCGGTCGGTCACGGACTCTCCCGGCCAGCCCTGAACGCCAAGGCGCACGCTTATCGGCGTGCGGACGCCTGGCTGCCTTTCGTGGACAAAACTGCGTGAGTCAGCGGCGGTGAGGACCTTGCGGACGGCTGCCGCCGGCTTTCTGCATCGTGGGCCTGACGGGGGGCGTCGGGGGGTCGCCGTGCACGTATGTTCTGCCCCGGAGCAGTGAGACGGCGGCGGCGACCAGGCATACGGCGATGGCGAAGCCGAAGGCGGCGGACAGGCCGTGGCCGAACGCCGGGCCGATGACCGAGGGAAAGAAGCGGCGCCCGGTCAGGTAGGCGGCGCGGGCAGCGGGCAGATGGGCGAGGGCCGGACGGAGCAGCGTGCTGACCGGGTTATAGCCCAGCAGCGCGGCGAACAAGACCGACGCCGGGGGCAGGCCGACGACCCTGGCGGCGCTGGCGGGCGGCACGCCCTGGGCGATCAGCCCATGGCTGAGCGCGGTCGGCAACCTGGCTGCCAGCCCGACGATGATCAGGGTGAAGAAGATCCCGATCGACAGCACCGTGGCGGAGTTCTGGAAGGTGGCGGCCATCCCGGATCCGACGCCGCGCCTCTCTGGCGGCAGGCTGTTCATGATCGCGGCCCGGTTCGGCGCGCTGAACAGTCCCTGGCCCACGCCGGCCAGCAGCAGGATCAGCGCGAACTGCCAGTAGGCGAAGTTGACCGGCAGCATGTCCAGCAGCAGGAACGACACCGCGGTGATGATCATGCCACCGGTGGTGAACCCGCGGGCGCCGAACCGGTCCGACAGCGCGCCGGAGACCGGCCCGGCGGCCAGGAACCCGATCGTGAGCGGGAGCAGGGCGATCCCGGCCCACAGCGGGGTCTGGCTGAAGCTGTAGCCGTGCTGGGGCAGGTAGATGCCCTGCAGCCAGATGATCAGGATGAACATGAGGCCGCCGCGGCCGAGCGCAGCCAGCAAGCTGGCCAGGTTGCCAGCGGAGAAGGCCCGGATCCGGAACAGGCTCATGTTGAACATCGGGTGGGCCACCCGGACCTCCAGGGCGCAGAATACCCCGAGCAGCCCGATCCCCCCGGCGATCCCGGTGATCACCCAGGGATTGGTCCAGCCCATGGTGTGCCCGCCATAAGGCTGGATGCCATAGGTGATCCCGGCCAGAAGCGCGGTCAGCCCGGCCCCGAAGGTCAGGTTCCCCCACCAGTCGAGGTGAACCGGTCGGCGCTCACCGAGCTCGCGGAGACTGCGGTAGGCCCAGAACGTGCCGAAGACGCCGAACGGTACTGACACCAGGAACACCAGGTGCCACTCCACCGGGCCGAGCAGGCCACCCAGTATGAGGCCGAAGAACTGGCCGGCGATCCCGGCGACCTGATTGAGGCCCAGCGCCATGCCGCGGTGATCGGCCGGGAAGGCGTCGGTGAGGATCGCCGGCGCGTTGGCGAACAGCATCGCCCCGCCGACTGCCTGCAAAATCCGCATCGCGATCAGCCAGAGCGCGGCCGCCGTGCCGTGCAGCCAGGTCACCCCCAGCAGGATGGAGAACACCGTGAACACCGCGAAACCCAGGTTGTAGATCCGCACCCGGCCGAACATGTCGCCCAGCCGGCCGAAGGTCACCACCAGCACCGCAGTGACCAGCAGGTAGCCCAGGATCACCCAGAGCAGCAGGCTGGTGTTGCCTGGCAGCAGCGGGTTCACCCCGATCCCGCGGAAGATGTCCGGCAACGCGATCAGGATGATCGACCCGTTGATCGTCGCCATCAGCGTGCCCAGCGTGGTGTTGGACAGGGCGATCCACCGGTAGCCGGGACCGGGCACAGCGGGCCTCAAGTTGCCGGCCAGGCGCTCCCGTCTGATGAGCCGCATAACTTCCTTCCCGAGCCTCCTGCGCACCACAGGAAATGGCGATGGCCTTCTCGTCCGTCCTCCACGACCGCCTCGGCGGGGTCCCGTCCCCTCCCGTCCCGGACGCGCTGCCGCGGCAAGCGGCGGTCAGTTCGCGTCAACGTCGGGAACTGCTCGAACGTGCCGGGTCCGCAGTAGCCAACATCGTGCACGATGGGTTCATCGCGGTTGATGGCCTCATGGCGGGCGATCGCAGGGATGGGTTCCATCGTTCGGCCCTCCTGCCTGGTTGGCTGCCCCGGCGCCTTCATGATGATCGCGCCTGGGGCGGTCGGGCATCACGGCCAGCCACCATCTTGGGGCTGCAGCTAGCGGGCGGCGGGGATTGCTGTTAGCCGCAATGCGCGGCCAGGTACCGCGGAGGAATCTTGTCGTGGGCATGCCTCACCCCATCAACGATGAGCGCGGGATCCCGCGCTAGCCACGTTGCGGTGTCCGGGGCCGGTCCCGAGGAGGAGCTCAAATGCCGGGACGTCTGCAGAAGATCCTCTACACTGCCGAGGCGGAGCGCACGACGCCAGCGGCCCGCGGACCGACGTCGGCGACCCGGCGAAGCCGACGCGCTCGATGCGCGCCCTGCGCATCATCCTGTGACGACAGCATGGGCCTAGCGCGATGACCGCACCCGCGAACTGGCGTAACGATGCCGCCTGCCGCAACGCCGATCCGGAATTGTTCTTCCCGATCAGTACGGCCGGGCCTGCGTTGCGCCAGATCCTGGAGGCCAAACGGCTGTGCCGCAGCTGCCCGGTGCAAATGCCGTGCCTGACCTGGGCGCTGAACCACCGGGTCGCCCATGGCGTGTGGGGAGGAACCACCGCGGACGAGCGGCGCGCCATCCGGAGCCAAACCAGAAAATTGAGAATTACCCAGGAAGATGACGATGGCAAAAGTTATCACCCGGCAGAGCGCGGAGAACATGGAATACGTGCGCAAGCTGCTCAAGCAAAAGCAACCCGCACTTTCCGCGGCACTGGAATTGGCCGCGGACCTGGTGGCCAGCGAGCTGAGTTTCCCCGAGGAGGCGGGCGACACCAGCACCTCCTAGGGCTCATGACCAGTAACCCCGCGCCGCCGCGGACGGCGGAGAACGCCGCCTGCGGCATCGCCAGCCTGGCGTCTGGGGGCTTCGCGCGCGACTTTGCCACCGCGGGCGGCGAACGCGTCATGGTAGCTGCGCTCAATCGACGGCAGTTCACCGACCTCGCCAAGGCAACCGGGCTCGCCGGCGCGTTCGCGTTCGCCGAACGCCTGCTGCGTGCGGACTTCTCCGACTGCGGAGACCTGTATACCCACCGGGACACCATCGCCGCGCTGCTTGCGGCGTGGTTTGCCGGGCGCACCACGGCCGATCTGGCCGCCGCGTTCGGGGGAACCTCAGTGCCATGGGCACCCCTTCACGAGGTTCGACCCGATTACGGCAGAAAGAGGCCGGGCCCCGCTGGGGTCCGCCCGCCCCTCCGGCCCTGCCGTGGAAGGCGGGGGGTGGCACGTCCTGGGCCTCGCTGATATGGCGAGGATCTGCCCAATAAGTAAAGCGAGAGGGAGAACATGGTCACTGTGGGACTACTGGTTACGCTGAAGGCCAGGCCGGGAAAGGAAGAAGAACTTGCCGGGTTTCTCGTCAGCGCCTTGCCGCTGGCACAGGGCGAGCCCGAGACGACCGCCTGGTTCGCGATCAAGATCGATGACTCGACATTCGGCATTGCCGACTTCTTCCCGGACGTGGGGGGCCGCCAGGCTCATCTCGACGGGCCGATCGCCGCGGCCCTGCTGCAGCGCGCCGAGGAGCTGCTCGCCGCGCCCCCCGACATCAAGCCGGTCGATGTCCTGGCGGCCAAACTGCCGACCTGAGCTGGTGCCTCGCCGGGAAACGAGCAGCATGTACCCAGCACCGATGCCAAATCGGGGCCATGCCAGAACAGAAGCGAGCAACCGAGGCGTAGTAGAACGACCATTCGGTACCGCCGCCAACAGCTGGGCATGCTCGCGCCGGTTGCTGTGTACCAGGAGGTCTGCGCCGGGTGAACCAGAACAGCTGGCAGAACGTGTTGACCGATGCGGTGCATGTCGGACTGAGAACTCACGCTGGCTGTCACTGGGCGCTGCGAGGGAGTGGGCATGACTGGATGGAGGCGGTATCCGAGGCGTGGGCTGGTTGGGGGCTGGGACGCTGTGGCTGGGGCTGCGCTGGTGATGGTGCTGGGTGCGGGGTCGTCGGCGGTGCAGCCCGGGTCAGCTGGGCAGCTTAGCCGGGCGCGGCTGGCCGCAGGCGGCATCTGGCGGGTCGTGCCCACGGTCAGCCCGCAGGCGGCCGCCAGGACTCAAAGCGCGTTGTTTGAGGTATCGCTGACCAGCGCGGCCGATGGGTGGGCGGTGGGCAACCTGGTGACCACGGTACCCAACCCGCAGGGCGGCCCACGGTTGGTCGTCAGCCGGGCGCTTGCCGAGCGGTGGAACGGCACGAGCTGGGGGCAGGTTGCGATGGCCCAGCCGCCAACCCAGCACGCGCTGCTGCAGGGAGTAGCTGACCTGGGCTCGAGTGACGCCTGGGCGGTGGGGTTCACCGGGGATGTCGCTCCGGGGACCAGCTCACCATCTGGCGGCCTGGTCGAGCACTGGGACGGCACACGCTGGCAGATCGTCAGCACCCCGGGCAGCTCGGCGGAAACGCTCACCGCAGTGACCGGCACCGGCCCCGATGACGTGTGGGCGGCCGGTTCGATGAACCTCGGAGCGCCCCCGCCGGCCGGCGACAACACCTTCTTCGAGCACTTCAACGGCACCAGCTGGCAGGCGGTCCCCGGCCCGGCCGGCAACTTCTCCGAGGACCCGGTCGAGGTCACCGCGCTCGCGGCGCTGTCGCCCAGTGACGTGTGGGCGGTAGGGACCCAAAACCCCGAGCTCTCCGGCCAGCCCGGGAGCTTGAACATGGCCGCGCACTGGAACGGCAAGACCTGGGCCGTCGTGCCCACGCCTGATCTGGGCAACAGCGTGTCGCAGGCCGATGTGCCAACCGGAGTGACCGCCATCAGCGCCACCGATGTGTGGGCGTCCGGGGTGGAGTTCACCGGCTGCCCGGCCGCCAGCGCCAGCGGCGGTTCCCGGCTCGCCGCCGGAGGCCGCAGCCCGGTGCTGCCGCTGGCCCTGCGGCTGCGGCCGGGCGGGCTGCGGCGGCCGCGGGGCGCCATCGGCCCGTGCCTGGTGCCGTATGTGCTGCACTGGGACGGCAAGACCTGGTCCCTGACCAAGACCCCGGACCCCGGCGCGTTCGGCAGCGCCCTGGAGGGCATCACCGCGCTATCGGCCAGCGACATCTGGGCGGTCGGGCAGGCCCAGAGCTCCGCCAAGGGCCCCGTGCAGACGCTGACCGAACGCTTCAACGGCACGTCCTGGAGCGTGCAGCCCAGCCCGGACCCCGGCAGCGCCGGCACCGACGAGCTGTTCGCCGTGGCCAGCACCGGCGGGCACCAGCTCGACGCGGTCGGCGGCGCCGCCGTGGCTGGCGATCCCTGCCTGACCGACGTCTCGGGGACGTTCTGCCTGCGGACCCTCGCCCTGCACACGACATCAGGCTGACCGGCCGGCCCCGGTCACGCACCGCGGCGTGACCGGTGCCTCGGGCATTCGGAAAGGGACGGAGCGATGGGGAGATCACCGCTACTGAGCCTGGCCGCCGCGGCGGCCGTGGCCCTCGCCACTGGGGCGGGGGTGACCGGCGCCCAGGCGGCGACGCCGGGTATCTGGCAGGTATTGCGCAGTGTCAGCCCAGACCCCACCAAGGTGGACGACAGCTCGTTTGCCGGGGTGTCGATGGCCAGCGCCAGCGACGGGTGGGCGGTCGGCAACTTCATGAACCCCCACGCGGTTAACCGGCCGCTGGCCGAGCACTGGAACGGCCGCGCCTGGCGGATCACGGCGGCACCGCCGCTGCCCAAAGCCGGCGCCAGCGGCATGCTCAGCGGCGTCAACGAGGTCGTCGGTCCCGCCAACGCGTGGGCCGTGGGCTCGTTCACCCTGGCGGCCGGCGGAACGCGGACCTTGATCGAGCATTTCACCGGCACGTCCTGGGCGGTTGTCCCCAGCCCGAACCCCTTCACCGGCCCCGGCGCGGACGATGAGCTGAACGCGGTCGGCGGGACCTCAGCCAGCGATGTGTGGGCGGCGGGCTTTGACTTCGAAGGCAATATCGCACAGGGCCTGTTTGCGCACTTCAACGGGACCACCTGGCAAGCAGCCCCACCGCTGGTGGCAGCCGGAATCCCAGATTTCGTGTCGGTGTCGGCGGTCTCCGCCAACGACGTGTGGGCGGTCGGCACTTCTCTTGGCGTCAACGACGCGACCCTGGCCGCCCACTGGGACGGGCATACCTGGCAGGTGGTTACCACGCCCTGCCTGAACGGGACCAAGATCATCCTCCAGGAGGGCGCGTGCCGGCAAAGCAACAACGAGCTCACCGGGGTGACCGCCGTGGCCACCAACGACGTGTGGGCGTCGGGCTTTGAAACCGAGAACAGCGGCTTCCACGTGCCCTACGTGCTGCACTGGGACGGCAAGACCTGGTCGCTGACTAAGACGCCCAACCCCGGTCAGGGTCAGGGCCTCGCCGGCGGCTCGCTGTTCGGCATCACCGCTGTGTCGGCAAGCGACGTCTGGGCGGTAGGTCATACCCAAGACAGCAGCGGCACCATCACGACCCTCACCGAGCAGTTCAACGGCAGCACATGGTCACTGGTCCCCAGCCCCGACCCCGGGCTGCTGGGCAACGACACGCTCTTCGGCGTCGTCGGGGCCGGGGGCAGGCAGTTGTTCGCCGTCGGTGGCGACGAACAGTCCGGCCAGTGCTGCATCCGGACCCTGGCCCTGCGGACCACATCCGGCTAACCCGCCGGAACCCACATCCGAAATAGGGCGCGCGGATCGTCCGCCGCGTCGGGGGTCGTGCCGGGATCACCAAGCCGGTCGGGCCGCACGCTGCGGCATGCGTTTATCACCGCGGCGCTGGATGGCGGAGTGCCGCTGCGCGATGTGCAGGACGCCGCCTCGCACGCCGATCCTCGGACCACTATGAGATACGACCGCGCCCGCGGCAGCCTGGACCGGCACGCGACCTACATCGTGGCCGTTTATCTCGCTGGTGCCGCCCGGCTACACCGACAGGGGCCCGGTGTTGCGTGCCGCTTGCGCTGTGTGTCTCGGGCTTGCTGCGTCGTAGGCCGCGCGGGCGATAGCGGGCGAGTTGCTTGAGCGCGAGGCCGAGCGGGCGGTGCTGGCCGCGGCGGCCGAGCGGGTGGCGACCGGTGACGGCGGGGGACTGGTGCTGGTGCTCGGCGAGGCGGGGATCGCGATCGGCCCGGTGATCGCGAGGCTCTCCCATCCCCGAAGCCCGCGCGAGCTGACATGCGGGATCCCTGGGACGATCGCCCCGCTGAATGCAGGCCGACATGGCGCTGCGGCGCTCGACGTTCGCTGGCGGGTGGAATCCTCGCCGCACTAGCCGGTACCTGACGAGCGGAGCGATGAGGCGGGGCGGTTGGCGGAGTCTGAACTGCTGGTTACGTCCATCAACGAGCGGAGGTCGATGTGTCCAAGCTTCGGGTGCACAATCTGGTCGTGTCGCTAGACGGGTTCGCTACCGGCGAGGGGCAGTCGCTCGACGCGGCCTTCGGACACGCGCAGCAGGCGTTCATGGAGTGGTTCGGGAAGATCCGGATCTGGCGCGGACTGCAACCCGATGGGCAACTCGGCCCGGACGAGGCGATCGCGTCGGCTTGGGGGACGGCGATCGGCGCGGAGATCATGGGCCGGAACAAGTTCCGGCCCACCACGGGCCCCTGGCCCGAGGACGGCTGGCGCGGCTGGTGGGGAGAGGACCCGCCGTTCCACACGCCCTGCTTCGTGATGACACACTACGAGCGGGAACCGCTCACGGTCAGCGACACCACCTTCCACTTCGTCAGCGGCACCCCGGCCGAGGTCCTGAATCAAGCACAGAAGGCGGCCGGCGACCTGGACATAAGGCTCGGCGGCGGGCCCACCACGATCAACGAGTTCCTGCAGGCTGACCTGGTCAACTACCTGCACATCGTGCTGGTCCCGATCGTGCTCGGCGCCGGCGTCCGGCTCTGGGACGGCCTCGACGGGCTGCACAAGCGCTACACCCTGGAAACGGTCACCGTCCCCAGCGGGGCCACCCACGTGTTCTTCACGCGCTAACCCCCGCTTTCGCCTCGGATGAGCACCTGGCGTTCGCTTTGCGACTCTGGTTCGCCGAGCTGGCAGGCGGGGAAGATGCCCGCGATCAGCGTCCATCCGCTCAACCCGCTCAGCCCGCCGCCGGGCGGGGCGCGCGGCCTCAACACCAAATACCACTGGGTCGGCCAGTTCCGGCCCGGCGGCGAACTATGGTGCAGCACCCAGCGGATGGACCTGGTGTGCGGCCACCACCAGCCGCCGATCAGCTACACAGCAGACACGGCGGGCAGAACCGGGGTAGCCGCGAGCTCACGGTAACGGGAAGGGTTTTCACGTGGAAGATCGTGGACATTTACCTTCCCGATTCGGGGGGTAAATGTCCACGATAATGAATCGGGGCCGCAGCCAACGCCTCACGGCGGGGACTGCTGCTCCGCGTGAGGGCAGCAGTCAAGACGGCGGCGTCCGGTGATCTTGGCGGCCCGCGGCCGGGTGGGATGACGGTGGCTGAACGTCGGGCCTGGCATCTGCCCGGACCGTGTGCCACATCGCGGGCTGCGGAAGATGGCCGTCGCCGGATCCGGTCTCCGGTGATCGGGTGCGGTCGATTGGCGGTGACAGGCCCTGAGCGGGGTCAGGCCCGGCGCCTAGGAGATCTTATTCTTCGATGGCGCCGCCGATGCGTCGCAGATGCAGCCGGAAGGTGTATGACGGGTCAGCGGCGCGGCGGGCCAGGTAGTCATCGAAGGCGGTCTGCTGGCGCAGTGTCTGACCCTCCCGGATCCGGCGGGCCTGGTCCCGCTCGGTCTGCCAGATCTGGTGCGCGGTGACCAGCACCTGCTCGGCGCGCTCTGCCGCGACGAACAACACTCCGTCGTCATCGGCGAAGACGATGTCCCCTGCGCTGACCAGGTGCGGCCCGAACCGAGCGGTGACCAGTGCCCCAGGCTCCCGCTCGTCCAGCCGCACCGGCCCGCCCGGGTAGCTGCCGTAGCTGAAGACCGGAAGGCCGATCGCGGCGAGTTCCGGCGTGTCGCGGTGCAGGCCCCACACCACCAGGCCTGCCACTCCGGCGGCCTCAGCCTCCAGTACGGCCAGGTCGCCGACGCAGGCCTCGTCCGAGCGGCCGCCGTTGTCGATGACCAGCACGTCGCCAGCTTCGGCGCGGCCGAATGCCTCCAGGAACACGTCCACACTGCCGTAATGCCGTACTGGCAGGACCCGCCCAGCGATCCGCTGGCCGGCCACGACCGCCCGGATTCCCGGATCGGCGGCCCGCACCGGAACATCACAGCGCAAGCAGGCATCAGCCACCAGCGGTGTGGGCAGATCGGCGAACGCCTCCGGCACGGCGACCTCCCCGGTCTAGTACCCGGTACCGCGAGCGGCGCGCGCGTTCGGGCGGGTCCCATAATCCTACCGACGCCCGGACAGCGGCCATCTGTGCCAGCCGGCGGCCACAAGCCACTCCGTGTGAGCACCCGGCCAGGAAGGCGTGACGAGCTATCCGCCGTTCGGCTCGGTTTCGCAGTGGGCGGCGTTTGAGTCGTGGCGTGGCCCGAAGGATCGTTCTGCGCTTCGCCCGTATCCTGCCCGCACCCGGCTGGCTCAGAGTTGGCGCCGCGCCAGCAGGTATGCGCGGCGCGTATCGACCTCACCCGGGTAGCTCACTCGCTCCAGCTTCATCTCGGTCTGGAAGCCCGCGCGATCAATTGCGCCGACGATCTCGGGTGGCTGGTAGAAACGGAAGTTGACATCCACGGCATGCCCCCACCACTGGTCCAGGTGCCTCACCTCCGCGCCGATATGAAAGGCGACCAGAAAAAGCCCGCCGGGCCGCAGCACCCGGTGGATCTCCCCGAAGGCCCGGGGCAGTTCCGCGGCCTCCAGATGAATGATCGAGTAGAACGCAATGGCCGCCCCGAGCTCCCCCTCTGCCGCCGGCAGCTCCAGCATGTCGCCCACGCGGAACTCCGCCTGCGGGTAGTCCCGACGGGCGGCGGCGATCATGGCCGGCGACAGGTCGATACCGACCGCTGCCACACCCCGGTCGGCGAGCCAGGCCGCGACGTGCCCCGGGCCGCACCCCAGATCGGCGATCGGCGCGCCGGCTTCAGCCTGCTCAGCCAGGCAGGCCAGCAGGGCCCGGTCCATCGGTTTACCGGCGAGCTCGTCGCGGAAGCCGGCCGCGTACGCCTCGGCGACGGCGTCATAACTACGGCGAACGGAATCATGCCGCGAGATCGCGCTATTCATGACCACAAGGCTGTCCGGCCGGCGCCCGCGAGGGACGGGCGGCTCACGCTCCAGCCCGGCCCGGTCACCGGTTACGCCTCGGGCGCGCAGGACGGCCCGAGCTCGGTGCCGGGCTCGGCGCGCGGGCTGCGTTCGCGCTGGTGATAACCGGCGGTCATGCCACCGTTGACCAGCAGCGCCGTCCCGGTGATGAAGTCCGCCTCGTCGCTGGCATAGAAGACCGCCGCGGCGGCAACGTCGCCGGGCTGGCCGATCCTGCCAATCGGCGGGACCGGCCAGTCTCCCGTCTCGGGGCGGTCCTGTTCCCCTGGCGGGGCCATGTGCCGCATCCCCGGCCAGGTGTCGCCCGGGCAGAGCACATTCGACCGCACACCGTCTGGGCCCGCGTCCAGCGCGAGCATCTTGCCGAGCATCACCACCGCCGCCTTCGACACCGAGTACAGCCCGATGGACTGCTCGCCCCAGATACCCGCATCGGAGGCGATGTGGATCATGCAACCGCGGCCGCGGGCCAGATGCGGATGGGCGGCCTGCGCGTACAGGAAGTAGCCCCGCACGTTCACGTTCATCACGCGGTCGTAGTCGGCCAGGGGCATGTCAATTACCCTCTCCTCAATCCCGATCCCGGCGTTGTTGACCAGTACATCCAGGCCCCCAAGCCGCCCGACCGCCAAGTCAACCGAGCGGGCCACCGCAGCTGGATCGCCAGCGTCAGCTGCCACGAACCCGGCCTGTCCAGACCCACGCAGCGCCGCCTCCGCGCGACGGCCCAGCTCCTGGTCCCGCCCCGTTATCACCACGGCCGCGCCCTCGCGCAGGAACCTGTCCGCGATCGCATAGCCGATGCCGCTCGTACCGCCGGTGACCAGCGCGCGCTTGCCCTCTAGCCGTCCCATCCACCGCAGTCTGCCCGACAGGCTCACCGATTGCAGGCGGTGCCATCAGCCGAGTGAGCCCGCCCCGGCAAGAGGGCGGAGTAGCTCATCGACATGTCCGCCGACCCCCAGGCGCCTGAGCCCCAACGCTCCGTAATCGGCCATCGCCTGCAACCACGCGCGCAGGCCGTCGGCCATATCGGCGGCGATGCGCGCCTTATCTGAGTCGAGGGTCGGTTACGCTCCGTGAGCAGAAGCGCCCGGTGATCAGCAGGTATGATGCTCAGCGGCCAGGCGCTGGCGACGACTTTGGGCCAGTGGATCGTCCTTGCTGGTGGCGGGCCGCGGCAACCGGTCCCGGTCGCTGTCAAGCAACCTGTCAGGAGGTCATCGTGTCGCAGGTCCGGGTGCACAACTTCTCGGTGTCGCTGGATGGATTCGGCACCGGCGAGGGGCAAAGCCTGGATGCCCCGTTCGGACATGCGGGAACCCGGCTGCACGAGTGGTTCTTCCCGACTCGTACCTTCCGCGCCATGCAGGGCCATCCCGGCGGCAGCACCGGCATCGACGACGCTTTCGCCAGCGCTTGGGCCCCGGGCATCGGCGCCGAGATCATGGGGCGGGGCAAGTTCGGCCCGCACCATGGACCCTGGCCGGACCAGGAGTGGAACGGATGGTGGGGAGACACCCCGCCGTTCCACACCCCGGTCTTTGTTCTCACCCACCATCCCCGGCCCGCCGTCCAGATGAACGGCGGCACCACGTTTGACTTCCTCGACGCCAGCCCCGCCCGGGCGCTTGAGCAGGCGCGCCAGGCCGCCGCGGGCGGGGATGTCCGCATCGGCGGCGGCCCGTCCACCATCCGCGAATTCCTGGCCGCCGGCCTGATCGACTACCTGCACATCGTCGTGGTGCCGATCGTGCTGGGCCGCGGGGAGCGGCTCTGGGACGGTCTGGAGGGGCTCGAAGACCGTTTCCGGATTGAGGCCGTGAACAGTCCCAGCGGTGTCACCCACGTCACCCTCAGCCGGCGGTAACGGCCGGCAGCGTGGCAGGGCGCGAGGCAGGGCGCCGGCCAAAGCCGTTCAGCACCTCATGATCGTTCGCAGTAGGCGATCTGGCCGACGGCGTGAAAGCGCAGGGCAGCGGCGATGCTGGCATGGCCGGCCAAGGGCAAGCTGGTCAAAACTAGCCAAGGCTTATTTCCCGGCCGCGAGCCGAACAGCCGTTCGGGCGTGGTAACGACAGTCACTCTGGCGATCCAGGTTGCCGCCCAGATCGGCGGGTAGGCACGACGATATTCGAGGTCTGCCAGCTCGATGTCGCCAGTTCTCGCCCGGCCGGGCGTGTGAGTGACCTGACCCTTTGACCGAGTGGGGTTCGCTCGGGCGAAGAGTTGTGGCCTGCCGGTTTACGGGCGGCGACCGGTGAATTTGCGCACTAAAGGGCTCGTGATCCGGTCGGCTTACGGGTCAGCTTTGAGCCCAGTGAATACAAGGTCGTACAGGGTGCGCGCCCGAGCTTTCCAATCGGTTGCAGGGTCGATCTCCCACAAGCCTGCCAAGGCGAGGATAACGTCATCTGGATCAAGTCCGGCGCGTACGACGCCCGCCTGCCCGGCGGCGGCCAGCACTTTACCCAGCGCCGCTACGATCGGAGAATACGTTTCCTCAAACAGCGCAGAGCCAGGGCTGGCGGCGGCCCGGATCGCCTGGCCAAGCCCGTGTTTGGTCATTGCGTACTGAGCGAGGCGGGCCACCCATTCGCGCAGCGCGTCGCCTGGTTCACGTTCGGCTAGCAGTTGGTCGGCGGTGCTGACGAGTTGCCGGACCTCGTGTCTGTACACCTCCAGGACGAGGCTCTCCCGTGTGGGGAAGTGCCGGTAGAGCGTGGCGTTGGCGACGCCCGCGCGCTTGGCGATGGCGTTGAGTGACACCTCGCTCGACTCGGTCAGCGCGGCGAGCGCGACAGCAAGGATCGCTTCTCGGTTCTGGGCAGCATCCGACCGCCGTCTGCGGGTTGCTCCGGCCACGTCAGGACTCCAGCTTGCTAAGCGAGGAGTTCCCCGGTTATTGTGAGTAACGCCGGGGAACTCCCCGGAACTGGTTCCCATGTTACGTACGAGGCCAGCCAGTCGTCGTCTGAGTTCCCCGGAGAGCCGCTCATGGCTGTTCACACCGAGATCAGTCCCGCCGAGGCCGCGGACCGCCTCGCCATCCGCGAGTTGTTCGATGCCTACGCTCACTGCGCCGACCGACGCGATGCCGAGGGGCAGAAGGCCTTGTTCACGACCGACACCCGCTTCGCCGTCTACATGAGCGGCCCGGACACCGAGCCGACCTACGTCCTCGAAGGCCGCGAGGCACTCACGCCCGTCTTCGAGGCCCTGAACCAGTACGAGGCAACGACTCATTTCAACGGGCAAAGCACCGTGGTGCTCGACGGCGCGCGGGCCTCCGGCGAGAGCTACACGATCGCGCATCACCTCCTCACCGCCGACGGCGAGCGCAAGATCATGATCGCATCGCTGCGCTACCTCGACACATTCGTCAAGACCGGCGATGCGTGGCTGTTCGCTGAGCGCAACCTCATCCTCGACTGGAGCGAGACCCGGCCGTCGGCCCCGTGAGGTGCCGAGCGCGCGGTGGACAGATACGCCCGGGCGGTGTCGCCGTGGCGGTCACGGCCAGGCATCTGAACAGTCAACACCTGCGGCTCGTGTCTAGCCATGACGGCCTTCAATATCGACCGCTTCACCACCTCGGGCGCACCCGACCTGGCCTTCGGCACCCGCGGCGAGATCACCACCACGTTCCCGCAGACCACCCTCGGCGCCAGGGCGACGACTGGACCGCGATTCTCTATGACACGGGCACGTTCAAGGCACCCCGAATCCCCTGACGCCCATCCGTTCGGGCGTGCTGCCGCGCCTGCACCGCTTCAAAGACCTGGGAATGGGTCGCGGCGTTCGCTGACGACGGCACGGCCACCCACGAGTCCATCCGTGTCACCCGGCACGGCCCCTGACGAACTTCCCGAATACCGGGGAGGCGCTTCGATGTGCTGCGATCGGCGAGCGTCACAACCCTCCGTTCGTGCCGAGCGCTGACCCGGCCACCTGCAAACGTAGGGAGATTGGCATGTCTGACCTGCCCGAGACCGCTGACGTGGTCATCGTCGGGGGCGGCTCCGCCGGCGCTGTCCTGGCCGCCCGCCTGAGCCAGGACCCCGCGCGGACGGTCCTGCTGCTGGAAGCGGGTCCCGCCTACGCGCCGGACGCGTTCCCGCCCGCGCTGCTTGACGCGCGCATTCTCGACGACCCACAGCACGACTGGGGGTATACCGCCCGGGCCACCGACCAGGCGCCGAGCATCCGGGCCTCGCGGGGCAAGGTGCTCGGTGGCAGTTCGGCGGTGAACGCGGGGGTCGCGATCCGGCCGCGGCCCGCTGACTTCGCCAAGTGGGGCGCGCACGGCGCCGACGGCTGGTCCTTCGCCGACGTGCTGCCGGCGTTCAAGCTGATGGAGAACAACCCAGGCGGGGAGGACGCCTACCACGGCCGGACCGGGCCGCTGCCGGTCCGCCAGCTCACCGACGAGGAACTGACGCCATCGCAGGCGGGGTTCATCGGCGCGGCCGTCACGCACGGGTTCAAGCGGGTGCGCGACTTCAACGGCGCCGACCAGGACGGCGTAAGCGGCCACTCGGTCAACGTGGTCAACGGCATCAGGGAGAACGCGGCGATAGTGTTCCTGACCGCCGACGTCCGCCGCCGGCCCAACCTGACAATCCGCGGTGACGTCACCATCGACCGCGTGCTGTTCGACGGAACGGCCGCCACCGGGGTGGTGACCGCGGACGGCACGGTGTACCGAGCCGGGGAGGTGATCTTGTCAGCCGGCAGCTACGGCAGCCCAGCCATCCTGCTGCGCTCCGGCGTCGGGCCGGCCGATCAGCTGACCGCCCTGGGCATCGGCGTCGTCGCCGACCTGCCGGTCGGCAGGCGGCTGCTGGATCACCCGTACTTTCACACCGCCCACGCGCTGGCTCCCGGGCACCTGGAGATGACCCCGGCGGTCGGCGCGATCCTGTGGGCGGCCTCCAGCGAGGCCGCGCCCGGCGAGCTGGACCTGAACATCACGGCAACCCACCTGATTCCCCCCTCTTACAGTCCCACCGGCGGAGTGATCGCGCTGTCCACCTCGGTGGTCCTGCCCGAGTCCACCGGGACGCTGAAGCTGGCCAGCCGCGACCCCGGCGTCGCCCCGCTGATCGACTGCAACTTCCTTGCCACCGGCCGTGACGCCCGCCGGATGCTGGAAGGCGTCAAGCTCGCCCGCGACTTCGCCCGAAGCCCGGACCTCGCCTCCCTCACCGCCGGCGAGCTGACCCCCGGCGACGCGGTCGCCGACGACAGCGCCCTGGCCGCGTTCATCGCCGGCAACCTGGCCACCTACTACCACCCAAGCTCCACCGCCCCCATGGGCGGGCCGCCGACCCGCAGGCCGTCGTAGACCCGGTCGGCGCCGTCAAGGGGACCAGCAGACTGCGGGTCGTCGATGCCTCGATCATCCCCGACACCCCGTCCACGGTCCTCAACCTCACCGTCATGATGCTGGCCGAACGCATCTACCAGCGCGTCTACCAGGCCTAAGGCGACCATGACAGACACCGGGAACCGCAGCCGCCACCGCCCAGCGATCACGCTGGCGGCGTAATCCCGCCGGAACCCCTTGACGTCAGGACAGCCTGACGTCAAGGGGTGGGGCCATGCCGACACCGGCCAGTCTCGAGCAGCAGCACACCCTCGCCACCGCGCGCCCGATCGCGGGTCGGTGAAGGTCATCAACGTCTTCCTCGGCTGGACCTACGTCGGATGGGTGGCCGCGCTGGCGCTGGCGGCCCGGGACCGGCGGCCTCGCACTGACGTCCCTCCCGCCAGGGACCGCGCCGGAGCCAAGCACCCTGCGGGAGCCGGGCAGCCCGGCAAAGCCAACGACCGCGTGGGAGCGGGAGCCGCGCGTAAGCCCGGCTCTGCGCCCGCCCCGGGAACCAGGCCCCGTCGCGCGGCGGCGAGCCGGATGTATCACCATCAGGGCGGCCCGCTCTGCTATAGCGAGGGCCGGTCGGTAGGTGTCGGCGAGCTGACAGCAGCTGTCAGCGGGGTGACTGCCAGCCCTCGTGCCGTTCGGCAACCTGACCGTGGAAGGCTCAGCGAAGCGCAGGGAGGTGCGTCATGTCGTGGGAGGACCATCACCGTCGTGCGCGTGTCGTAGACGGCGTGCTGCACGACGTCGCCGCCAGCCGGGACGGGCAGATACCGGCCCGGTGGTGGCCGGAGATCCAGGCGGCGTTCGGCGGCGACGGTCGCTTCGCGGGGGCGCTATATCACCGGTGGTTTGCCGCGCTGACCGCCCGCCTGGACGCAGTGCTGGAGGCGCGGCCCGCTGACCTGCCGGATGCAGCGGCACAAGCTGCCCGGCTGCTAGCGCTGGAGCGCCCAACGCTGTTCGGTCTTCTGTCGGCCTACGCCAGCCACCCCGTGCTGGCTGCGGCGCGCGAACGTGAGAAGGACTCCCTGGCGTGGGCGCCCGGTGCGCAGCTGGCCGCGCTGGCACCACAGCCGGCGGCGGCGCCGGCCGCGTGACTGCCCAGCCCAACGACCGGGTCACCGGGCGATGTTCAGCAGCGGACGCCCGCGAGCCGGCCGGGCCGGGCGATGGATCGGCGCAGGCCGGGAGTGACGCACCAGCCGCGCATCACTGTCGCCAGCTCGGCTCGGAGTCAGTGCGTGACGGACAGCCGGCAGGACACGCCCGGCTCCGCGGCGCCCATGCCCGCCGCGCGAACGCCTGCCTCGCGCGGAACCGGCAGCCAGCAGGCCGATTGACCCGACTTGGGCCAAGTTTTTGGCCTCGAGTGACTCCGCGCGGCCCTGACCTGGGGGGTTGCCGGTTGCGGCACGTGGAATTGCGCACCAATTCCGGGTCGTAGGTGGGCCTGGTGGCCGTGTACATGTGCACTATGAAGACGGCGTCAGGCAATACTCGGCGTACAGGTCGTGCACTCAGCCCATTAGCCGGGGATCCTTCACGGCGTCCTTGACCGCATCCACCGGTACTGAGGTGCGCACTAGCTGGCCCAGCTCGGGTCTGAGTGTGACGGCGGCGGGCTTGGCTGCGGATGTTCGCCGGGGAGCAGCCGCGCTACGCTCTACCTGCATCCTGCTAGGGGGAGGTGCCGGTGATGACAGGACCGCAAGACCCGGCAGCGGCGGGCGGTGACCGGCTGCGGGCAGGCCACGCTGACCGCGAGCAGGTAATCGAGGCGCTGAAGAACGCGTTCGTGCACGGACGGCTGACCGAGGACGAACTCGATACACGGGCGGGCCAGGCGCTGGCCGCGCGGACCTACGCGGAGCTGGCCGCCCTCACCGCCGACATCCCGCCCGCCCCAGCCCGAGCCGCCCCGGCCCGCCCGACCGCCCCGGTCCGCCCGACCGCCCCGGCCCGGCGCCGGCCGCTGGCCAGGGCGGCTGCCGGGTCGGGCGGCTGCCTGGCCATCGCCTTCGCGGCCATGCAGCTCCACCGCCTCGCCGATCCGGGCAACACCCCTGGCACCCTCCCCGGGTCCTTGGCGCTCCCGAGCTTCCTGGTGGCCCTTACTGCCGTATTCGCGGCACTGTTCATCGTGATCGTCGGGGTGGGAACCGCGGTGGAGCAACGACGCTCCCGCAGGCAACTGCCGCCCCGGCCGGGGGCGGGTGGCCACGTCCTTGAAGGGGATCGGCGCGGCGACACCGGCGATGGCCCAGTTCCCCCCACCGGCCAGAACCGCGCTGACCTGCGCGCTCACAGGTCACGGCAGGACCGGCGGCGCGTTCCCGTCCGGGTCGGCCGGGCACAGGGTGGCGCCAGGCCGACGCCGGGCGTGGTCTGACCTCGGGCAAAATCGGCACCGGGACCGGTGCTTCCCTGGTTGCCCAGGCGGGCTTGCGTCTTAGGCCCGCACAAGATTCCCGCGTCACTAGTACTCCAGCCGGTGCGTCCAGAGATCATGGAGGTGGTTGTCCAGCGATCATGACCTGATCAGAAGCTCGTCGTCGCCTGCCGGTGAAAGTCCGGTCCGGGTAATCGCCAGGGAGCCCGGTAGCAGGCTGGCGGTCTGGCCTGGAAACGGGCCGGGCTGGAGCCCAGCGTCGAAAGCCCTTGTGGGGGAGCAACTGAACGGTCCGTAGCGGAAGCGAAGCCTGCCGCGTCGTTAGACACCGAAGAGAGTGCCGAGCCGGGCGGCTCACGGCGAAGGCCATGGAAGCGGTGAAGATCCTGGAATTGCAGCCGCGAGGGACTCTCCGGCGTAAGAGGGCGCGGAACGTTCAGATGGTGGCGGCGGGAACTGGAGAGGCCCTCCCCGGCCGGAGCGTGCTGCGGGCTGGCGCGGAAGACGTCGTTCTATAACCGGTGCGGAGCCGGGAAGTGGGCGGCGGCCGGGAGGGAGTCGGAGGCGGCCGTAGTACTGGTCGAGCCGCAGGACAACACAACCTGCGGTGAGGGAAGGGCCGCTGCTTCGTTCACGCGCACGCTGGGAGCTGCTGACTGGTGAGTGCCGGTATTTCGGCTAGGTCCACCCTGGCGGCTGTCCGTGGGGACAGAGTCAGAGCCTTGCAGCATGTGCTTTACCGGGCGGCCAAGGCCGACCCGGCACGACGGTTCCATGCGCTGTTCGACAAGGTCTGCCGCAGGGATGTGCTGGACAGGGCGTGGGAGGATGTGCGCCGCAACCGCGGCGCTGCTGGCATTGACCGTGTCAGCCTGGCGGACGCCGAGGAGTACGGGGTGTCCCGGCTGCTCGGTGAGCTGGCCGCGGAACTGAAGGAGGGGCGGTACCGGCCGCTGCCGGCCCGGCGGGTGTTCATCCCCAAGCCGGGTTCTGATGAGCAGAGGCCGCTGTCGATTCCTGCTGTCCGCGACCGGGTCGTGCAGGCTGCCGCGAAGATCGTGCTCGAGCCGGTCTTCGAGGCGGACTTCGTGCCGTGCAGTTTCGGGTTCCGCCCGGGCCGCTCGGCGCACGATGCCCTGCAGGTACTCATCGATGAGTCCTGGCGGGGCCGCCGCTGGGTGGTGGAAACCGACATCGCCGACTGCTTTTCGGCGATCCCGCATGACAAGTTGATGCAGGCCATCGAGGAACGCGTCTGCGACCGGGCCGTCCTGGCCCTGATCCGCACGCTGCTGCGGGCCGGGGTGATGGAAGGCGGGTCGCTGCGGCGCAGCACGGCTGGTACCCCGCAAGGTGGCCCATTGTCGCCGGTGCTCTGTAACGCCTACCTGCACCGGCTGGACCGGGCATGGCAGGCGGCCGAGCACGGGGTGCTGGTCCGCTACGTCGACGACGCGGTGGTGATGTGCGACACCAGGGGACAGGCGGAGGCCGCGCTCGCGCGGCTTACCAGCCTGCTGGCCGGGCTTGGGCTGGAGCCCAAGGCGGCCAAGACCCGCATCGTGGAGCTGGCCGAAGGGAACCCGGGGTTTGACTTCCTCGGGTTTCATCATCGGCTGGTACGCGGGCGGACCCCGAAGTCGGCGCACCTGACGTTCCTCGCCCGCTGGCCCTCACGCAAGGCGGCCCAGCAGGCCCGCGACCGGATCCGGGAGATCACCGGCCGGGAGCGGCTGCTGGTGCCGGCCGAGGTCATCGTCACGGAACTGAACATGTTCCTGCGCGGCTGGGCCGGGTACTTCCGCTACGGAAACTCGGCCCGGGTCCTCGGCCAGGTCGGGAACTACGCCCTCTGGCGGCTCGGGCTGTGGTTGTCCAAGAGGGGCAACCGGCGGCACGGCTGGCGGTGGGGCGTAACCCAGGTGCTGCTATCGCCAGACCACCTGGGCCTGGCCAGCCTCCATCGAACCGTCATCCCGCCCCGGCCCTACCGGGACTGGCGCGGGAAAGCCGAATGCCGCCGGTGAAGAACGTCGGTAAGCCGTGTGCGGGAGAACCGCATGCACGGTTTGACGGGCGGGGACTGGAAACGGGGCCGTGATCAGCGGAAACCGCGCCAGTCCCCGACCCTCCTAGATCGTTATGTTGCATGGTCTTGGGTTATTTGCCGCTGGTAGTGGCAGGTCCGGGCGCGGTGCTGGTGGCGGCGTCGCCAGTGTGACCAGCGGAGGCGGTGCCCGGCGTCGCGGCCCGGTGGGGCAGTCACTGCGGCGAGGAGGTGGGCGATCTCGTTGCGGGTCAGAGGGATCTGCCCGGCCGCGGCCGGGCCGCGGGCGGATTCGATGGCGGCGGCGATGGTGAGGACGGCGGCGCCGAGCATGGCCAGGGTGACCCACCGGTACCAGGAGTTCCAGCCGCGCACCTGGTGCTCATCCAGGCCGGTCAGGCCCTTGCCGGCCTGGAAGTTCTCCTCGATCGTCCAGCGAAGCCCGGCGACCTTGACCAGGGCGGCGAGCGTGACCCGCTGCGGGGAGTAGCAGTGGTAGAAGGCCAGTTCCCCGGTGCTTCGGTTCCGGCGGATTAGCAGGCACCGGTGTCCGGGGCCAGGGTTGCTGATGGTGACCCAGGCCCAGTCGTACCACCGGTGTCCCTTGGCACTATCACCTGCCGATAGCCGCTGCCAGGCACGCCTGGGCAGCCGCGCGGCGAGCTCATCGGCGCGGACGGTGCGGCCGACCCCGGCGGGGACACGGTGATCGCGCGCGACGGCCAGCACATAGGCGATGTGCTGCTGCTCCAGCCAGGTGCGCAGCGGCCCGTTATCCCCATAGGCCTCGTCGGCGGCCACCCAGGCAAACGGCACCCGCGCGCTGACGGCCCGCTCGATCATCAGCCTGGCCAGCTGCGGCTTGGTCGCGAACGCCGCGTGTCCAGGAATCCCGGCCGCCTCGCAGCGGCCCGGGTCACCGGTCCAGGACTTCGGCAGGTACAGCTCCCGGTCAATCAGCGCGTGCCCGCGCGGGGCAGCATAGCCAAGGTAGACCGCGACCTGGGCGTTCTCGATCCGGCCCGCGGTGCCGGTGTACTGCCGCTGCACCCCCGGCGTGGCGGTGCCTTTCTTCACGTCCCCCGTCTCATCCACCACCAGCACCGCGCCGGGATCACCCAGCTGCTCCACGACGTAACTGCGCACGTCGTCGCGGACCCCGTCGGCGTCCCACCGGGCCCGGGACAGCAGGTGCTGCATCCCGTCCGGAGTCCGGTCCCCGGCATGCTCGGCGATCGTCCAGCAGTTCTTGCGCGGCAGCTCGGCCAGCAGGCCCAGCACGAACGCCCGGGCCCGGCGCCGCGGCTCCACCCGGCTGAACCGGGCACCGGCCCGGGTCATCAGCTCATCGAATGTCCCCAGCCAGCGGCCAGGGTCTACGCTGGGGCCAGCGGCCGCCAGAAGATCATCGCGAGTCATCACAAACCCAGATGATCAGACAGCGGCCGCCCCGTCTCCGGTACCGGCACCCAAGATCTACGGCCCGGGCGGCAGGCAGGGCTGCATCACGTCCAGCCGCGGCCGGGGTAGCATCCGCCTGCCATCTCACACCCAGGAGCACACATGCGACGAGGCGAGGTCTGGTGGGTCGAGTTCGACGAGCGACGGCCTGTCGTGCTGCTGTCGGAAGACGAGCCATCCGGGTTCCGGGCGATGCAGGTCGTCGCTCCAGCGGATACCGACATCTCCGGCCTGGGAATCGAGGTGGCAGTCGGCGTCCCGGAAGGACTGCCCTTTGAAGGCGTGCTGCGGTTCGCGTTCCCGTGGCCGGGCTTTACCCCGTGCACCTGGCTGACTACCCTGAGCCGGGACGACCTGATCGAGCGGGCAGGCGCAGTGTCCACCGCCAAGCTCAGCGAGATCGACGACGCACTGCGTGCCAGCGAGCAAAGGCCGGAGTGGACCCCGGCCGCGGCGGCCAGGCTCAGCGAGATTAAGGATTCCCTCCGTCGGCGGACTCAGGCAGACGGAGAAGGAACGGACGCCCACGCTGACGAAGGTCGATCTCGTCCGCACGACCGACGGTCCGCGGCGCCCCAGCAACAAGATCACGATCTACGGCTGGAGTACTAGGCACGGAAACAGGCAGCCTGAGAATGCGCGGAAATCCTGCTGCGTAAGCCTGAATCCAACGGCACTCAGGTGCGCACTAAGCCTCAATCCACCGCCCGAATTTAGGTGATGGCGTTCTGCTGACGGATCCAGCTGACGTGATCTTGATGGTGGCGGCGGGCGTGGCTTTCCTGCCGCTTGCTGTTCTGCGGCTTGTCCACAGGTCGTTGCCGGGGATGCTGGCTGGCGGATTGCCGGGTGGCCGCTGGGGCTGCGGAGCGCGTGACCGGGTCTGGGCGGGTCAGGCCGCGGCGGCGGGCGGGCCGCAGGCGGCCTCGAAGAGCTTCATCCATCCGGTCTCGCGGTGCCAGCCTTCGGGCAGGTGCAGGGTGAGGTGGCCGCGGCCGTGGCGGGCGGTGCGGGCGGCGACGTCGATGAGGTCGCGGCGCAGCGTGGCCCCTCTGGCCTTGGCGCAGGCGAGGCTGGTCAGGGCACCGGCGGCGCGCAGCAGGTTGTGGCTGATGGCGGCGAGGGCAAGCCAGGCTGCATTCGCGGGAAACGAGCCGGAGGGCAGATGAGCGAGAGGACCGTCGGTCCAGTCCGCGAAGACCTGCCCGGCCACGGCATGGTCCCTGTGATCGCCTTCGGCCTGAAGCATCACGAACGGGGTGTCGGTGAACACGGCGTGGTAGCGCCAGAGGGGGAATAGTTCGTCCTGGCCTGCGGCGGCCTTACGATTCTGGTCGCGGACCCGGCGGACGATCAGCCGGGCGGTGATGGCCTTGTTCTTCTTCGAGGTGAATGCGGTGTAGGGGATTTCGGCGACCTGGGCGTCGGAGACCCAGCAGCGCAGCTGGTCATCCCAGATGGCCCGGGGGTAGTTGACGGGGGTCCAGGCATCCTCGCCGATGGCGGCGATCGCCGCCTGGACGTGCGGGTTCATCTGCACGGTGACCGAGAAGAACGCCCCGGCCGCGCGCACGGCGCCGGTGAACGCCGCGCAGTAGAACGCCGAGTCGGCCCGCACCACCAGCGTCCCGGTGCACCCGGTGGCGCGGGCGGCGGCGACCGCTTCGGCAGCAAGGGACGCGGCGCCGCGGGCGGAGTTCGCGTTGCCGCCGCGCAGCCGGGTGGCGGCGATCACCGGGGCGGCAAGCGGCGTGCTGATGGTGGCGGCTAGCGCGTTCAGCCCGCGGACCAGCAGGCTCTTGCCCTGGATCTTGGTATGGCCGAACGCCGCGCCCTGCTTCTTGTGCCCGTAGATCCGCTTTTGCATCGAGTCAATGCCGGTGAATGCAAGCACGTCCGCCCCGGGCAGCAGCGGTGTGCGGCGGGCCAGCTCGGCCAGCAGCAGCCGGCTCACCTTCCCCAGCTGGAGCACGTTCCCCCAGGTGAACGAGCGCAGGAACGAGCCCAGCGTGGACGGCGCCCGGACCCCGCCGAACAGCGCCGGCATCGCCCCGTGCCGCAGCAGGTCCAGGTCATCGATGCTGTCCGCCCCCGCGATCATGCCGGCCACCAGGCAGGGCACCTTCAGGTGCGGGTTCACCCCGCACCCGTCAGCGATGGCCACGTGCTCACCGGCCAGCGCGGCCAGGCCCGCTCGCTGGGCCAGCGCCATCACCGGCACCAGGCCCGCCCGCGACACGAGATTCGGGTCATCAAACGACGCATGGATCTTGGCCAGCTCATGCAACAATCGCACTTGACAGGTGCTCCTTCGGACCAGGTGATGGAAGCTTTAGCAACTCCCATCGTCCCTGGTCAAGGGGCACCTTTCGCGTCGACGCGCCGCACTCGGCCGCTATTTACGCGGTGGATTGAGGCTAAGTCGGCCCAACTCAGGACCGGGCGATGTTCAGCAGCGGATGCCCGCGAGCAGGCGGGGCCGGGCGATGGATCGGCGCAGGCCGGGAGTGACGCACCAGCCGCGCATCACTGTCGCCAGCTCGGCTCGGAGTCAGTGCGTGACGGACAGCCGGCAGGACACGCCCGGTTCCGCGGCGCCCATGCCCGCCGCGCGAACGCCTGCCTCGCGCGGAACCCGCAGCCAGCAGGCCGATTGACAGGCTCGGTGGTTGTCCATGTTAGCCCGCTGCACAGTCTGGGCATGCCGATCCGGCGTTTCGCTCCCGCGCGCACCCTCACGCTCCGTGACCGCGGTTCCACGTTGGTGACGCGCGCTCAGTCGCCGCTCTGCGCGCGTGCCCCTGTCCGGCAGAGGGTTGTCGTGCCACACCGAACGAGATGATCTGCACCATGAGGTGCCGTCTTCGCGTCCATGCCGGAGGATGTGACCTGAATGGCGCTGGCGGCCGGTCCCGGCTGGATCTGTGGAGGGCTGAATGGTGGATGTGCTGCTGACGGACGCGCACATCGTCACGATGACGGCCGGCGCGGGGTCATCCCGGTCAATGCTGGTCCGGGATGACCGGATCGCGGCGGTCGGGCCGGCCGGGCGGGTGCACGCGGCGGCAGCACCGGGCGCGCGGGTAGTGCGGCTGGAGGGGGCGGCCGTCATTCCGGGGCTGATCGACGCGCATTGCCACCTGTGCGACGTGGGCTACCTGGCGTCGGGTGCGGACTGCAGCCAGCCGGCGGCGCGGGATATTCCGGCGGTCCTGGCGCGGTTGCGGGACGCGGCCGCCCGGACGCCGGAGGGGTCGTGGGTGACTGGCAGCGGGTATGTGGAGTACAAGCTCCGCGAGGGCCGGCATCCCACCCGCGCCGACCTCGACACCGCGGTGCCGGGCCGGCCGGCCATCTTGTTCCACACCTCGCTGCACGCCTGCGTGCTGAACACGCCGGCGCTGCGGGAGGCCGGGCTCGAGGATCGGCAGCCTGACCCGCCAGGCGGCCGTTTCGGGCGGGACCGCGAGGGGCGGCTGGACGGGGTGGTCTACGAGGGACCGACGTTCACCATGCTGTGGGGTGGGCTGCGGCGGGACATGCAGCGGATGAGCGCGGTTCAGCGGGCCGCTCTGGTGGCCCGGGCGGGGCAGCATTTCGCGGCCATGGGCGTCACCGCGGCATGCGATGCGGATACCCGCCGCGCCTCGCTGGCCGCCTACGCCGAGGCCGACGAGCAGGGCGTGCTCGGCGTGCGGATCGCCGGGCTGGTGGTGCACGACGAGGCGGACTGGCTGCTTGGGTCCGGGCTGCGGGGGCGCCGCTCAACGCGGCTGGCCGCTGACTCGGTGAAGATCTGGGCCGACGGCGGGATGAGCAGCCGCACCGCGGCCATCCATGGCAGCTACCCGGTCCCGCCCTACGGCTCGGGGATCATGTACTTCGCGCCGGACGAGCTGACCGCGATGGTGGCCGAGCTCGACGTCCACGGGCTGCAGGTGTGCATCCACGCCCAGGGGGACCGGGCGATCGAGACCGTGCTGGACACCTACGCCACGGTCCTGGGCAGCCGCTCGGGGAACCCGCTGCGGCACCGGATCGAGCATGGCGGATCAATGTTCGCGCCGCTGGCGGCCCGGGCCGCGTCGCTGGGGATCGTGGTGGCCGCCCAGCCCGGGATGCTGTCCAGCCTCGGTGACGGGTTCGCCGAGGCGTTCCCGGAGCGGGCCGATGAACTGTACGCATACGCGTCGTGGCGGCGAATAGGGATCCGCGTCGCAGGGTCCTCCGACGCGCCGGTGATCACCGCTGACCCGCTGGTGGGGATCCGGGATGCGGTGCTGCGCCGCACAGGCAGCGGGCGCGTGCTGGGGCCGGGCGAGCGGCTGGCCGTGCGAGACGCGCTCGCCATGTACACCGCCGAAGCCGCGTTCGCCATGCACCGGGAACGCGACATCGGGTCGCTGCATCCGGGCAAGCTCGCCGACTTCGTGATCCTGGACCGCTGCCCGCTGGACACCGAGCCAGAGCAGGTCGCGGACATCCGGGTACTGGCGACGGTCGTCGGCGGGCAACCCGTATTCCAGGCAAGCGATTCACCCCTCCAGCTATGCCCGGAGAAACCGTCACCGAAGGTCCGGCAGGCTTCGAAGTTGCGCACGGACGGCTGAACAGCTCGTTCGGGGGATTGTGTATTGCCTGGTCAGAGGTGGCGGAGGATGCGAGATTCGAACTCGCGAGGGCTTGCACCCAACACGCTTTCCAACAATGTCGGCCAGCGTTCACCGGCGTCCGCCGCCGTCCGCGAACTGCACAAACACCATCCGAGCGAACACTGGTGAACGGTCCCGGACGGGGGTGAGTGAGACAAGAACTGAGACAAGTGCCCTGCGCGGTTGTCGGCTGGGCTGAACATTTGGCGGCAACGCACGCGGCGGCGCCCGAGGCCTTTACAAGTTCGGCAGCAGGCCGATCCAGCGCTCACTCCCGCTCAGCCCGTCCGGGTGGTCGCGAAGTACGTTCTCGATCGCGGCAGCGACAGCAGCGATGGGGTTGCGGGTGCGTGTCCGTGTTGAGGGGAGCAGAATCAGGCCGACATGCACCCTGCCCTGGGCCAGCCACTCTGCCGCAAGCGGGCGGAAGTCTTTGACGTTGCTTGTGACCACGGCCCGGCCTTCGCTACATGCGACCTCGAGGATGATCCGGTCGCTGCGCCCGACCAGGTCCTCGCGGTCGGCAACGGCGTCTACGTCATAGCCGGCCTGGCGCAGCAGGACCGCGATCTGCGGCGACAACTGCTCATCCAGAACGGCCCTCACGAGCGGAGAGCCTGCTCGCCTGCGGCAGCAGCCGACCGCCCGCGCTCGTACTCCGCCTCGTTGAGCTCGATTTCCCGGTCGATCTCGTCGCGGTATTCGCCGTAGTAGGCCACGGCCGCCTCTACCAGCCCGGCTGGGATCTGCAAGTACTCGGCCGTCTCGGCTATTGACCCGTTGTTGTCCCGGATTGTGGCGATGACCTCCCAGACATCCAGGCCGCGGCCGAGCAGGCTGGCACGACGGCCGCTCGGACCGTCGAGAAACTGGACAAGCGGATGCGCGTCGTGGCGCAGCCCCTCCTCGACGTAGCGCTGTGCCAGGGTGCGCTCCTGGATGCCTGCCCGGCGCGCCCACTCTGACAGCCGCTGCCGAACGCCCGGCGCCAGCCGCAAGGTGTAGTGGTCAGCCATGCATTCACGGTAGCACGTAGTGACACTTCGTGACACAAGCGAGTGCGGTTCTGGCAGCAACCGACCTGTTGCGGAGGAGGGGTGATCGGCCTTTCATGTGCTTGTTCGGGGGTTCGATGCCGCGCCTATCGCCGACTCTGCGCTTCGTTGTTTGCTCCGGGGCGAGCCGAGCGTTCAGTACATATCTGACCGTTCTGGGCGTGATACTCCTGGTGAGGCTGCGTCGCCTGACGTTAGTCAGTTGACGCTTTGGAGTGGTTCTCACGCCCGCCTCGGTCTCCGCGCTGAGCGCCGTCCGGCTTGACGGCATCGCCGTGTCTTCTGGCTGGTTTTGCGGGCGAGGTCGCGTGTCCGCGTTCCGGCTTAGTTCGGGATGCGCTGTTTCAGCGCGGCTGCGGCTTGGGTCATTATCTGCTCTGACAGGTCGGGGTCGTCGACCGCTCGGGCGATGGAGATCGCGCCGACGAGGACGCTGAGGGTGAGGACCGCTTCGCGTAGTCCGGCTTGGTGGTCGGGGCTGCCGGTGAGGTCAGCGATCACCGCCAGGCATTCCTTCACCTGACGGCTGTAGCTGGCCTGCGCTGGGCCGCCGGCGCGGGCGGCATCGGCGGCGACGCCGGCCACGCCGCAGCCGGCCTCGGGATGATCGCGGTGCCGCGTGCTGAGGTAGCCGTCGATGAGCGCGGTGAACCCGAGCTGCCCGCCGATCTGGCCGGCTGCGATGGTCCATGCGCTGCCCTGGGTCAGTGCTCGCTGGGCGGCCTCGGCGATGAGCTGTTCTCGTGAGTCGAAGTGCCGGTAGAAACCGCCGTGGGTCAGCCCGGCTTCCTTCATCAGCTCAGCGACGGTCAGGCCGTTGATGCCGTCACGGCGGATCCGCGCGGCCGCGATGTCGAGGATGCGGTCATGGCTGGCGGCCTTGGCCGCTTGCGACGTGCCCACGTCCGGTCCTCCCGCCGCAGTTGTGCTTGACCAGCAAGATGATATCTGACATCCTCTTTCATGTGGATGACGAGCGTCATCCTGATGCTGACCAGTGACCGGCTCGCTGAAACGCGAGGGCCCGCTTAGCCTTCTGACAGGCGGAAACGATGACTTCCGACGACTCTGCACGCGCCCCTGCTGACCTCGCGATCGAGGTCTACACCACGCCGGGCCGGCCGTTCGCGAGTACCGCCGCGCCCGAGGGCCCGGGTGACCTGCCGACCTGGTCCCCGTCGTCAGCGACCATGATCTACGGCGACCGCGACGCTATCCTCGTCAACACCCTGATCACCTATGACCAGGTGGACGCGCTGGCCGACTGGATCGACACCAAGGGACGGCGGCTGTCGCGCATCTACATCACCCACGGGCACGGCGACCACTGGCTCGGGCTAGCCCGGCTGATCGACCGCTTTCCCGGAGCCACCGGCCTGGCGACGGCCGAGGTCCTCGCCCAGGCGGCTGACCCGGCCATGGCCGGATACTGGGAAGCGCTGTTCCCCGGCGAGATTCCAGTAGCCGGGGAGAAGGTGCTGCCGCAGTTGCTGACGGCCGACGCGCTCGACCTGGAAGGCAACGAGCTGCGGGTCCTGCGGATCGGCCAGGCTGACACCGCGCACTCCACCGTCCTGCACGTACCGTCGCTGGCCGCCGTCGTCACCGGGGACCTGGCCTACAACCAGGTGCACATGATGACCGCCGAGACCGGCGCACCCGAACGGGCACAGTGGATCGCCAACCTGGACGCCGTCGCCGCGCTCGAACCCGCCGTCGTCGTCGCCGGCCACAAGCAAGTCGACAACGGCAACGACCCGAAAATCATCGCCGAATCCCGGCAGTACCTGCGGGACTTCACCCGGATCGCCGCGGAGGAGACCACCACGGCCAGCATCGTCGCCCAGATGACCGACCGCTATCCCGACTGGGAAAACCTGCGCACCCTCTGGCACTCCGCGCGAACAGCCATCACACGGAAAAGCGGCTAGCGGGCGCAGTCAGACGGGACACGATCAGGTCACTGCGCCGCCCAGCGACCGGATCGGCACGACCGCCCATCGCCTCCGCCTCACCAAGCCGCCAGCCCCCGCCAAACTCCTCCGCGAAGATGGCGAGGCACGTATGCCAGTGTGTCCGGCCGCGGCATCCGCAGCGCAGAGCATCCAGTTCTGGGTGCCGCGTCCAGCCACTCCAGGCTGCAGTGAACTGCGCCAGATCGGCGGCTCGGCGCGCGGCTGTCATCCGCCTGGTCGGCCACGCTCCGTGATCGGCGGCGGCGGGTGTGCGGGCGTGCCGCGCTATCCGGCGTTTCCCGGCGGGCAGGTGCCGGCGGGGGCGCTGGGTAGGACCCGGGGCCGGGTCGTGATGCCCCGGTCCCGGGTTGCGCTGGTGAGCGGGCTAGGTGACGACAATGCCGGCGGGCGTGGCGCCGGCGGGCAGCGAGGTGGGCGAGCTGGCCAGTTCGGTCAGATTGCCGCCGTGGACGGCGAACGCGCCGACGGCGCCGATCCTGCTCTCGTCGACGAACAGGGTGCGGCCGTCGGGGCTGAGCCGGGCGTCGAACGGCACCGACGCCACCACTGGCGCTGACTGGTGTGCTGCCGAGCAGCGTCAGCGTGCCGCCGGGGGCGATGGAGTAGCGGGAGATGGTGCCGGATCCGGTGTTCACGGTGAACAGGAACTGGCCGTCATGGCTGATCTCCACCCAGCACGGGGCGGTCTGCAGGTCGGCGAACGGGGAGGATCCGATCGACGTCAGCGTCCCGTCGGCGGAGTCGGCGAACGCCGACACGGTGCCGGTGCCGGTGTTGTGGGCGTTGGATACGAACAGCTGATCCGGGTTGGTGGGGCGGAACTGGCTGCCGAACGGGCCGAGGCCCTGCGCGGGGAAGGGTGATCCCGGCGCCGGGGTCAGGAGCCCGCCGGAGCCGACGGTGAAGCTGTCGATCTGGGACGTCCCGACGAGGGTCCCGGCGAGCTTGGTGCCGTCGCCGTTGAACAGCACGTCGCCGGGCTGCGAGCCGTCGGGCAGCGCGACCGCCGAGCCGGCGACCGGCTGCAGGCGGCCGTTGGGCCGCAGCCGGAAGCCGGTGTAGTTGCTGCCGCCGGTACCGGAGTTGGCCGCGTATACCAGGTCGCCGTGGATCGCGACGCTGACCGGCAGCACGCCGCCGGAGGAGACGACGCCGTCGTGCACGAGCTTGAGTGAGCCGTTCCCCCTGATCCGCAGCACCGAGATCTCGATTGCTGCCGGCGTCGGCGGCGATCAGGAACCGGCCGTCCGGCGAGATCTGCAGCGCGCCCTGCGATGCCAGCCCCGCCCCGGTGCCGGCGCCGCCGGCGGCGAACGGGGATCCGGCCTCGGCGGTCAGCGTTCCGTCCGCGTGCCGGTCAAACGCCCCGATCGTGTTGGTCCCGGCGGTGTTGTCGTTGACATAGACGTGCCCGACCACCGGCGACGCCTGGGCCGAAGCGGAGGCGGCCGCGGGGACGGCCGCCGCTACGGCTGTGGCCGCCGCCACGATGCCCAGCACTGCCGGGCCCAGCCTCCTGGTTGTCAGAAAGCGCATTGCTTCTCCTTCTGCATCTTCGGCGCCTACCGAGCCGCCTGGGTGAGTGTTCCTGCCGGGTCGGATGAGCTCTGCTTATCTGCGGGCCGAGCGGGATCGGGCGCAGGCGCAGGCCCGGCGTGGCCGGCGCAATGACTCAGCCAGCAGCAGGCCCGGCCGGACGAGCTCAGTCCTGGGAGGTATTCGTTGCCGGCACCGTTGCGTATTGGCTCCGCCGGCCGGAATCCTGCCGGCCAGCCCCGATCGGCCGTTCGATGTGGCACCCGCGGCACGCGTGAACCCCGGACGCAGCCTGCCCGGCCCCTGACGTTGACAGTGCCGCCGGGTCACGGGCGTCATGCAATCAGGCGGCGATGCGCGCCAGACCAGGGACGCGGACCGATCACGCTGCCTGAGATGAAGCGCGAGGGCCTTCGGCTCCCTGCCGAGTATGCGCGGCAGACAGCTGGATGGGCAGGATGCGTGGCGGCGCTCAGATCGCCTGGTTCTGGCTCATGCCTGGTGTTGCGGCGCCCATGGCGCTCACACCCTGGCGTAGTCCTCGATGTCCTGCTCGAATTCGGCCACGAGCTCGGGGGTGAGGGTCCGCCGGGTCTTGCCGATGGCTTGCCGGATGTCGCCGGTGGTCACCTGCTGCTCGCCGCCCTCGAACAGGACGCGCTCGAACGCCAGCTGCGCCGTCCGGCGTGCCGCGAACTCGATGTCGGCCGGGGTGAACAGCCGTGACGCCTCCACGATCGCGCCCATGTCCAGATCACCATGCGGAATCGCGGCGAGATAGCGGTCCCATATCGCCTCCCGCGCGGCTGGGTCGGGAGGGCCGATCGGGATGACATAGTCGAACCTGCCGTGCCGCAGAAACGCGCTATCCAGGGCGCGCACCGAGTTCGTGGCACAGATGAGCAGGCGCTCATCCTGCTCCCGGAACGGCGGGATGAGCTTGAGCATCTCGTTCGTGACGCCCTGCGCTGCCGAGGCCGTACGCGGCTGGCGCATCCCGGCAATCTCCTCCACCTCGTCGATGAACAGCACGACCTTGTCCAGCTCGGCGACAAGCCAGAACGCTTCCCGCAATGCAGAGGCCAGGCCGGCCGCGGACTCGCCGGCCAGCCGTGACGGGAACAGCTCCACGAACGGCCAGCCAAGCCGCGACGCGGCGCCCTTGGCAAATGTCGTCTTGCCCGTTCCCGGCGGGCCGAACAGCACGATGGCCCGCGGCGGCACCAGGCCGAGCCGCTCGGCCAGCTGCGGCTGCGCCAGCGGCAGGATGACCTGCCGCTCGATCAGCTCCTTCTCCCTGACCATCCCGCCGAGCTGATCCCAGGCGCCGGCCCGCACCATCCGGCCGCCGAGCTGGCCGAGTATCCCGGCGCTGCCCGGGCCGACCGGCTCCAGCCGCTCATAAAAGACGATCCCCCGGCGCGCGGCGTACCCGGCGTGCTCCAGCGCCAGGGCGCCGATCTCGCTCTCGCCGGCGAGCAGGCACTGGATCCGGTGCACCCCGGCCGCCACCAGCCGCCGCTCCAGCTCGCCGAGCATCGCGCTGCCGATCCCCCGCTGCCGCCACCCGCCTGCCAGGCTGATCCGCATCACCCACGCCCGGTCACCCGCCACGGTAGCGACCGCCACCCCCACCAGCTCGTCGCCGACGACCGCAGCGACCGCGGGCTCATGCGACCGGACGGCGGCGATCAGATCGGACAGGCCAAAGGCCGGCGCCTCGCTGCTGGCCGCGGGATTGTCCCACAACCGGACAGCGGCATCGAGGTCATCGGCATGAAAGTCACGGACCCGCCACGACGCCATCGCATCAGTGTGCCACCACCGCGACCGCACCGCCGGCCACGCCGCCAGCGTCCCGGCTCCCGTGCCCGAACTCCCTCCCGGGCGTCGCCCCGCCCCGCCGCCAGCTGATCGCCCGGGGACGGCACTCGCACCCACCACCCCGCTGAACCCGGAAGGACAGTCATCGCTGCTGGCGGACGCACAGAACAGTGCGTTCTGGACAGCCGCCGGTACAGCCGACCTCGATCTCGCGGCTGACCATAACGGCGGTTCACGTGCGTCACGCAGCTCATAGGGCAATGACGCAGCGTGATGGGGGGCGGCGTCACTGCGCTGCACCGGTCGGCGGCGGGCATCCGCCGGTAGGGCCGCCCGGCGATCCGTGGTTCTGCCCTACCGTCGGGATATGCCGGCCAGGAAGCGGCCCACCCCCGAGGACACCGTGACCGCCCGCCGTGTCCTGCTCGACGGGCTCGCCCGCGACGCTGACATCTTCGAGCTGGTGAGCGAGCTTGCGCCGCTGCACCCGCGGGACAATACCTTCCCCGGCGAGGTGTTCCTCCGCGTCGCCGCGGATGCGCTGGACTGGTGCAGGGTCAGCCGGGCTGACCCGCTGCCGTTGGAGGGACTACGCGAGCGGTTCTTGCCCGAGTGCACCTTCCGCGGCCGGGAAATCAAGAAGCTCCGGTACGCAGTGCTGGCCGCTGCAGCCCTCCAAGGCGGGACCGAACCGGACCTGCTTGATGAGGTCGCCTGGTGGCAGGCCGACGACTTCTGGCAGTACGCCCTGTTCGCGGCGGTCGGCTACATCCGCGCCGCCGCCAGCTGGGCGGGCGTCCCGGTGCGCCAGGCATGCCAGGACCTGGCCCGGCGCCCCGGCCACGCAGCGCCATAACGACCGGTTCGGGACGCGGTGGAAGCGGTCATCTGACGGTGGGCGGCCGATCATAACGGCGGGTCCCGCGCGCTCGCTTGCGGTCTTGGCCGTGCCGGGGCAGTGGCGTGGGGTGAGTGCCAGCAGCCCCGTCCGGCGGCTTGCGGCCTCAGGCCGGGGCTGCTCGCTGCTGGTTACCGGGCGGCTCCGGCGAGGGAGGCGGCGACGAGGTATGTGGCGTGCCGGTCCAAGCTGCCGCGGGCCCGGTCGTAGCGGATCGTGGTACGCGGATCCGCGTGAGAGGCGGCTTCCTGCACGTCGCGCAACGCCACCCCGGCATCCAGCGCGGCGGTGATGAAGGCGTGCCTGAGCGTGTGAGGGCTGACGGCCTTGCGGATCCCGGCACGGCCGGCGACCCGGCGGACGATCCGCCCGGCGCCATGCCGGTCCAGCCGGCGGCCATCGCCAGTGACGAAGACCGGCCCGTCGCCGCGTTCGGGGACGGCCAGGCCGATCGCCCGCGCGGTGCGCGGGGCGAGCGGGATTGTGACGACCTTGCCGCCCTTGCGAGTGATGGTCAGGGCCCGGTGGCCGCGTTCCAGGCCCAGGTGCTCGATGTCCGCGCCGGTGGCTTCGCAGACCCTCAGTCCGTTCAGGGCAAGCAGCCAGATCAGCGCATGCTCGGACGGCGACCCCAGCGCCCGGATCAGCGTTCGGAGAGGAACGCGCCGATCGCGGCGGTGAGCTCGGGCGCGGCGAACGCGCTGCCATGATCGCCCGGCACGCGGACGAACCGGGCATCGTGCAGGAGCGCGGCCAACTCGCCGGCATCAGAGCGCTCATCCTTCTCGCCGATCGCGACGAGCGTTGGGATCGCGATCTGGCGCAGCGCGGCCTCAGGCGTCGGAACAGACGAGTTCAGCACATACAACAACACCACCGGATCGGCGCCGAGCTGTGAGATCCAGTGCGCGATCCGCGCGTCGGGCGAGCCGGGCTCGATCGCGACCCCGTCGACAAGCGCGGTCAGCACGCGGTGGTTCACCCCGCCGCCTTGCGGGCCGCTCACCTTCGCCAGTCCCTGCCCGGCCACGATCGCGCGGCCCGGCTTGGCGCCTCGCGCGAGCATGCGCACCACGATCCGCCCGCCGAGCGAGTAGCCGCCAAGGTCGTAATCCCCATCGCCGAGCCTGAGATGCTCGACGAGCGCAAGCCCGTCGTCGGCCAGCACATCCGGCGGATAGGCGGCGGGATCGTGCGGCTTCGCGCTGTCCCCGTGGCCGCGGAAGTCCGGCACTATGACCCGATACCCCTGCCCGGCGAATCCGCCGGCCCGGCCATAGTTGAGCATGTGCGAGCCCGCACCCATGAAACCGTGCAGCAGCACCAGCGGACGCCCGCACCCCGTCTCGCGGCAAGCCAGCTCCACGCCGTCGCGACCGGCGAATCGATAAACGCCCATACCGTGTTCGATCGTAGCCACCTGGGTCAGACCCTCGTCGCCACACCCGAGACCCACACCGGCCTCGCCGCCCCGTCGCGGTTCGGCCCGGGGCCCGCGCTGATGCTCGAGCCGTGCTTCTACCTGATCCCGCTGACAACCGCGATCACAGGGGATCGGGATGCCAGGAGCGTTGGTGGCGGTATCGATGGGTCACTGCGCCGGAACCGAGACGTGGGCGGTGGGTGGGCTTTCTGGCCCGCTGAGGCTGTCTCGGCGACCTGCGGCATCGGCCCTGACAGCTCCAGCCCGACCGTCAGGCGGGCCGATCGCCTGCCCGAGCGATCGAGCCCGGGGGGCGCAGATCATCCTTTCCTGCACGGCGTCCGGCCGACCGCGCAGCGATCAGAATGCCGTCCAGGCGGATACGCGTGCTTGCCCGGCCGGCGGCTCGGCCACGCTTGGTGATCTGCTGGCGGACGGCAACCCGTGGCTCAGGCGGGCGGAGCCACCCGGGGTGTCGCGGGCCGGTGTTCTGGCTGGCAACGGGGACTGCGCGGCATCCGGGAGGGCGCTAGCTGCCGATGTGTCAGGTGATGACCCTGACGTTCTCCGCCTGGGGCCCCTTCTGCCCTTGCGTGATGTCGAACTCGACCTTCTGCCCTTCCTCCAGGCTGGGGGCGCCGCCGCCGGTGATCGCGCTGACGTGTACGAACACGTCCGGGCCTCCCTCCACCGCGATGAAGCCGTAGCCTCTCCCGCCGTTGAACCACTTCACAGTGCCCTGCGCCATCTTGACCTTCTCTGCTGCGGCCGCGCCCCCGCCATGGTGGCCGGGGTCCGCGCTTCCTGCGATTGCCTGGCCAGCCTGTCACGTCAGGCGCGGGTACGTAAGCCGTGCGGCTGGCCACGCGTGCCGGCGGCGAGAACCCCCGCCCGGCCAGGAAGCGAAAGCGGCGAAAGCGAATACCTGGGCCGGATGCACCACAGCCCTGCACCGCCGAATTCCGGGCATGGGCGCGACCAGCGGTCTTGGCTATCCCGGCAGCGGCAAGTTGCGGGCCGGCTGGCGCGCGGCGCGTCGCGGCTTGGGATGCCCCGGGCAGAATGGTCGCTGTGACCGGTCAGTCCCCGCCGCCTGCTGTGCCGCAGAGCCTGTCGGTGCTGGAGGCGGTGCTGGAGCGGATCACTTATGCCAACGAGGACACCGGTTACACGATCGCGCGGGTGGCCACTGAGCGGACCGGCCCGGATCTGCTGACGGTGGTGGGGCCGCTGCTGGGCGCCCAGGTCGGCGAGAGCCTGCGGCTGACCGGGCGCTGGGGCTCCCACCCCAGGTACGGCAGGCAGTTCGAGGTGACCTCCTACACCACGGTGCTGCCTGCCACCATCCAGGGCATCCGCCGCTACCTGGGGTCGGGGTTGATCAAGGGGATCGGCCCGGTGATGGCCGAACGGATGGTGGCACATTTCGGTGCCGGCATCCTGGCCGTCATCGAGACTGAGCCCGGCCGGCTGATCGAGGTGCACGGGCTCGGACCGAAACGGACCAAGAGGATCGCTGAGGCGTGGGAGGAACAGAAGGCGATCAAGGAAGTGATGGTGTTCCTGTCCGGCGTCGGGGTGTCCACCTCCCTGGCCGTGCGGATCTACAAGAAGTACGCCGGCGCCTCTATCACGATCGTGCAGAACGAGCCGTTCCGGCTGGCCTCGGAGGTGTGGGGCATCGGGTTCAAGACCGCCGACACCATCGCCCAGGCCGTCGGGATCCCGCACGACAGCCCGGAACGGATCAGGGCAGGGCTGCAGTACACGCTGTCGCAGGCCGCCGACAACGGGCACTGCTACCTCCCGCAACCCAACCTGATCACCGATGCCGCCAAGATCCTCGAGGTGGACCGGGAACAGATCGGCCCGTGCCTGGACGAGCTCGTCGCCGCCGAGGGCGTCGTCCGCGAACTGGTACCCGGTGCGGGTGACGATCTGCTCCCGGCGGTCTACCTGGTGGCCTTCCACCGGGCCGAGCAGTCCCTGGCGACGGGGCTGCTGGCCCTGCTGAACTCCCGGCAGGAGCGGCTGCCGGCGTTCGCGGCCGTGGACTGGGGCAAGGCACTGCGATGGCTGCACGCCCGGACCGGGCAGGACCTGGCCCCCGAGCAGCAGGAGGCGGCCCAGCTCGCCCTCACGCAGAAGGTGGCCGTGCTGACCGGCGGCCCCGGCTGCGGGAAGAGCTTCACCGTCCGTTCCATCGTCGAGCTCGCCACGGCCAAGAACGCCACCGTGGTGCTGGTCGCGCCCACCGGCCGGGCCGCCAGGCGGCTGGCCGAGCTGACCGGCCACGACGCTTCCACCGTGCACCGGCTGCTCGAGCTGCAGCCAGGCGGCGACCCCAGATACGACCGCGACAACCCCCTAGACGCCGACCTGGTCGTGGTCGATGAGGCCTCGATGATGGACGTGATCTTGGCTAACAAGCTGGCCAGGGCCATCCCGGCAGGAGCGCATCTGCTGCTGGTCGGCGACGTCGACCAGCTCCCCTCGGTCGGCGCCGGCGAAGTACTGCGCGACCTGCTCGCCGCCGGCACCATCCCGCGGGTGCGCCTGACCCAGATCTTCCGCCAGGCCCGCCAGTCCGGCATCGTCGTCAACGCCCACCGCATCAACCACGGCCAGCCCCCGGAGCTTACCGGCTTCGGCGACTTCTACTGGTTCGGCTGCGAGCCCCCCGAGGACTCCGGCCTGCACCCGGCGGAACAGACCGCCAGGCTCGTCGTGGACATCGCCGCCCGCCGCATCCCCGCCAAGTTCGGGCTCGACCCGGTCCGCGATGTCCAGGTGCTGACGCCGACGCACCGCGGCCCCGCCGGAGCCGGCAACCTCAACACCCTGCTGCAACAAGCGCTCACCCCGCCACGCGACCAGACGCCGGAGAAGCGGTACGGCGGGCGGGTGTTCCGCGTCGGGGACAAGGTCACCCAGCTCCGCAACAACTACGACAAAGGCCAGGCGGGGATCTTCAACGGCACCGTCGGGGTCGTCACCGCCCTGTCCCTGGAAGAGCAGACCCTGACCCTGCTGACCGACGAAGACGAGCCGGTGGACTACGACTTCGCCGAACTCGATGAACTCGCCCACGCCTACGCCGTCACCATCCACCGCTCCCAGGGCAGCGAATACCCCGCCGTGGTCATCCCGCTCACCACCTCGTCCTGGATGATGCTGCGGCGCAACCTGCTCTACACCGGAATCACCCGCGCCCGGAAACTCATCATCCTCGCCGGATCCCGCCGCGCCCTGGCCCAGGCCGTCCGCACCCCCGGCGCCGGCCGCCGCCACACCGCACTCACCCACCGGCTCCACCCCGCCGGGTAGGCGAGTCGGCCCAGCGCCCGGCAGCGAGAAAGAGCACGCTGCGATGTGTCCGTAAACGGCCTGCCTGCACATGCAGCAAGATCAACCCAGGTCGCCCCCGGACAACGCCGGAAGGCCGGGCCGCACCAACATCCTCACCGAGTGCAACAACGCCCAGACCCGGGTGTCTAGCTTGCGGAACACTCCCAGCATGCATCCGCCCCGGGAGAACTAGCCTCCCGGCGCGGCGCCGAACTCCCGATCCGATCCCAAGTTCGCTACTGCACCAACCATCCGCCGGGCCGGGCCCTAGGGCCCGGCCGGCTAACGCGCGGCCGCACCGGGGCCACTCGCCGGCAAGCCGGGGGGCACCGTGCCAGCCCGTAGTGGGGCCTCTTTCGCCAACTGAGCCACGGCCGGGGCGCGCACCGGCCCGCCGCTATGCGCTGCCTGAGCCTTGCGTGTTTAACCCGAACTTACGTGATCTTGAGTTGATTGCGTGGTGCCTGGCCTGGGGTGATGCCGCGGGCTCGGGGCTGGGTTGGTGTGGTGAGTGGCTACCTGAGGGCCAGCGGGATTGGGGCGCTGAGCAGTTCGAAGGCCCGGGCTTGTACTGGGGTGGGGGTGGTGAGCTTCTCGATGCGCTGCCCGGCGAAGGTGATGGTCTGCCGGCTGAGGGTGGACAGGTGGCCGAGCAGGTCGCGGTAGCGGTAGGCGGGCAGCCCGCCGGGGGTGTGCTTGGTGGCGTCTGTGGCCCTGGCCTGGGCGGAGCGGCGGGCTGGCGTGACCGGGTCGCTGGCCGGGGGGATGTGCTGGTCGGTGAAGGTGAGCTCGGCGAGCGCGGCGCGCAGGTGCCAGGTGAGGTAGCAGGCGAGCATGCACAGCAGGACGTGGCCGCGGACCCGCCCGGCGAGGTAGTGGTGGATGGGCCGCAGGTCCAGGTCGTCGGCCTTGGTGATGCGGAAGTCCCGCTCGACGTGCTTGAGGTTCTTGTAGGCGGTGACCGCCCCGGCGGGATCGAGGATGCTGCCGGGGACGCTGGTACGGATCACGTAGATGCCGTCGAGGGCGGCCTCGGCGGCGATCTTCTCCTCAGCACGGCGGTAGCTGAAGTGGCCGGGGCTGATGTCGAGGATGAAGTGCTTGCCCACCTTGTGCTTGCCGATCACCTTGCCCGCCCTGATCCCGATCTTGTCCGGGTCTTTCAGCCGCCCGGCGGCCGCCGCTGCCCTGATCTTGGCCAGGTCGGTCTCGGTGGCGGCGAGCAGGTCCTCGCGCCGGCGGGCCCGCTCGGCCGCCAGCACCGGGTTGTGGCAGCAGATCAGCCGCTCGCCGGGGTAGTCCGGGCTGGTGATCTCGGCGAGGTTGTGCTCATCGAACAGCGACATCTGCAGCGGGCCGTCACCGGTGGCCAGCGCGGCGATGGCGGGGGCCTTCAGCGCGGTGACCCATTCCATGCCCTCCAGCTTGCGCAGGTCATCGATCCGGGTACCGGTGATCATCCCCCGGTCGCCGACCATGATCATGATCTTGATGCCGAAGTCGTTGCGGATCCGGACGACCGCGGTCTTGAACGATTCCGGGTCGGCGGTGTTGCCGGGGAACACCTCGATGGCAACCGGGCGGCCGGCCGGGTCGGTGAGCAGCCCGTACTCGACCTGCCTGCGGCCCCGCCTGCCGTCGCGGGAATGCCCGAACGCCGCCAGCGGGCAGTGGCTGCCTTCCACCCAGGAGGAGGACAGGTCGAACATCGCGATGCCGCCGCTCGCCAGGTGCCGGGCGGCCAGCTTCTTCTCGATGGCGCCCTGCCGGGCGGTCAGCCAGTCCATCGCGGCGTAGATCTCATCGGTGCCGGCATCAGCCACCTTCAAGTCGGCGCTCAGCGTGGTGTCGCCGTCCTGCCACCAGCGCGCGGTGGACAGCTTGGGCCTCGGCCGCACCGCGCGGGACAGGACCAGCGCGTAGGCGATGTCGCGTTCCCGGCACGCCGGGCCCAGCAGCTCCCGCAGGCCCAGCCGGCCGGCCATCACGTGCGCGGCGGCGACGTCGCCGTGCGGCACCGACCGCTCCACCTCGAACGCCGCCTCCGGGTCCACCAGGGTGCGGCCCCGCAGCGTGGCCCGCAGCGCGGCGATCGACTCCTCCGGCAGCCCGGTCAGGTTCGCCAGGGTTTCCTTGCGCGGACGGCCCTGCTCGTCCCGGTAGGAGCGGCGCAGCAGGTACGTCGGGTAGGCCCGCTCCTCGCCGCCGGTCGTCGTGTAGTGGCGACCAGCCTGATCCACATGCATCCGGCCGCTGCGCTTACTCACAGCAGCATTCAACCATCCCGGCCGCTTCAAGTCCACTATTTTAGTGGTTACATATACCGACGTGTCGCAGCAATACGTGCAGGTCAGGAGGAAGATCAGCTAACCGCGCTCACGTAAGTTCGGTTTAACCGATCGGCCGCACTCAGATGCGACATTCGGCGCGCTTGCAGGGGTAAGAGGTCAGCTCTCGGACCAGCATTGGGTATCCCACGTACCCGACGGATGGGGGCAGTCCTGACGGATGACTCGCCCGCGCGTTTTGGCGCACCCTTCGGGACCTACGCGATCGAGCCGTCCTCCGCAGAATGGTCTGTCGCGGGACGATCCAACCGCTTGCGGCAACAAGGATTCGGCCTTCTGGTCCAGAATGATCGCGTCCGTGACCTGGCCATCTGGGGCACTCCGGTGTGGCGATCTGCTGTGTCAGTTTAGATTGACAAATCAAGGATGTCAGTCTAAACTGACAGGCATGGACATCGAACAACTCAGCGTGAACCTCTCGTCGGATGACCCGGCAATCGGGCTTCGCGCCTCGCTGGCGCTACATCGCCTGGCTGAGAGGGTCGAAGCGAACCACGTCGCGTCGGCCCGGGAAAAGGGCTGGTCGTGGCAGCAGATCGGAGACGCCCTAGGCGTCACCCGCCAATCCGTGCACACCAAATACAACAAGGAGTCATCATGACCACCGAATCCGCCGGGCCAGAGGTGCATCACGCGTGGGCCATCTATCTGCGGGCCAGTGAGGAGGCTCGCCGCCGAGGTGATCGCCGAACCGGCACCGATCACCTCTTGCTCGCCTTGCTGGAGGATCCCTCGATCGAAGTCGCCTTGGGCGTGACTCTGCAGCAAGCTCGCCAGGCCCATGAGTCACTCGATCACGAAGCCCTGGGTGTCCTGGGCATGGTCTCCGGCACCGACGCTGCCCCACTGCCGATGCGCGCCGTCCCCAAGAAGCCGAGGCTCAGAGACGTCGCGAAAAAGGATCGCTTCCGCATGACGCCCGCGGCAAAGAAAGTGCTTGAGGAAGCGGTCAAGCCCAACCGCCGGAAGCTCCAGGTCACGGCCCAGCAGGTGCTGGCCCAGATCCTCACTCTCCAACCACCAGATCCTGCGGCGGTGCTGCTGGGCGCTCTCGGCGTGAACACGCCCGAGGTTCGGCGCCGATTGGATGCGGTCACGCCCGGCAGCTGAGTCCCCAGCGACATTCACGACTTCGAGCGAAGGTGTCCGGATCGGGCCGCCTGCGGGCAGGCAACAATCGCGAGCGCTGGCCTCTGCAGACCGCTCCTCAAGGGCCAAAATTCATCGCGACGTCTGCCAGCTCGTGGTGGAGAAGTCCGCAGCCGTCCTACCCCTCGGGTAGCCCAAAACGCGCGCTTCTTCGGGCCCTGCAGGTAGCACCATGGTGCCGTACCGGGCGTAGCAACTCCTGCTAGCACCCAGCCTCCGGCGGTGTCGTCCCGGCGCACATAATCACTCCCGGAACCCGCCTCCGAGAGACTCACCACGCCGCGACAGGCCGATCGTATTCGGCGATCCGGAGCGATGATCAGCAAACGCGACGGTGACCTTGCGTGATCAGACGGGTCGGCTTACCGGTGAAGTTAAACATCGTCGCTGGGGGCCACGGCGGGCCCAGCCCTGCCGGGTCTCAGCCCGACTCGGGAGGTGCCCCATGGCCACCACGTCCACATCCACCGCCGTTGCCAGAGTCGAGCCGGTCTTCACCGAGCTGGAGCGCCGCGCCTTGGTTGGGTTTCGGCCGGTATACCGGCTTGACCCGTGAGGCGTACGCGCTGGACCTGCGCCAGTACGCCGGCTGGTGCCAGCAGTACGACCTTCGCTTGTTGCAGGCCCACCGCGCCGGCATTGAATGCTTCGCCCGCGACCTGGAGGCCCGGGGCCGCGCCCGGGCGACCATCACCCGCCGCCTGTGCACGATCGCCGGGGTTCTACAAGTACGCCGCCGAAGAAGACCTGCTCGAGCATTCACCCGCCGCGCATGTCCGCCGGCCGCGCCTGGACTACGAGTCCTGTGCCGTGGGCCTGGACCGCAACGAGCTCGGAGCGCTGCTGGTCGCCGCCGGTCTGGGCCAGCCCGCCGAACATGCGCTGATCTCCCTGCTGGCCCTCAACGGGCTGCGAGTCTCCGAAGCCACCGGCGCCAATATCGAGGCGCTCGGTGTCGAGCGCGGCCACCGGACCCTGGTGATCAACTGCAGGGGGCGGCAAGGTCGTCACCATCCCACTCGCGCCGCGCGCCGCCCGGGCGATCGGCTTGGCCGTGGGCGACCGCAGCGACGGCCTCTGTTCCTGGCCGCCGATGGTCGGCGGCTGGACCGCCACGGTGCGGCGCGGATCGTGCGCCGGGTCGCCTGTCGTGCCGAATCACCAAGCTGGTCGGGCCGCACACTTTGCGGCACGCGTTCATCACGGTGGCCTTGGACGCCGGGGTGCCGCGGCGGGATGTGCAGGAAGCTGCTTCGCACGCTGACCCCCGCACCACTATGAGCTACGACCGTGCCCGCGACAGCCTGGACCGGCACGCGACCTACATCGTCGCCACTTACCTCGCTGGTGCCACCCGGGTAAGAACAGCCTGACAGGAACTCCGCCTGGCCGGACCGCGGCGGCCAGGCGAAGGCCTGCCAGCAGTGGAGTCAGCCGACATTCGGACACCCATCTGAGCATGATCCGGGCAGTGTCAGCTGAGGGCGCAGCCCTTCACCAGGGGACCGGGGTCCCGTCCCAGGAGAAGAACCCCCGGTGGGCCCGTCGTCTGGCAGCAGCGCCAGCTGGACGGCGCCTGCTGCGGCCTCGGCCGGGTCGCCGCCGCTGGCCGCGGCGGTCGGGTTGAGGCCGGTCCGGCGCAGGCCGGGAGCCAGCGCGTTCACCTTGATCCCTCGTCAGCCAGGGTGTGGGCGTAGAACACCGTGAGCGCGTTCAGCGCGGTCTTGGACGAGCGGTAGGCGGCGTACCTGCCAGACCGGTGCCGAGACTGCGGGTCGGTGGCCCAGGTCAGGCTTCCGGTGCCGCTGGAGATGTTCACGATGCGGGGACGCGGCGAACGCCGCAGCGCGGGCAGGAAGGCATTGGTCACCGCGACGACCCCGAACACGTTCGTCTCGTAGATCCGGCGGAAGGTGCCGGCGTCCTCCTGGTCCGGGGTCTTGTCGTCGCCGGAGATACCGGCGTTGTTGACCAGGATGTCCAGCGCGCCGATCTGGCCGGTGGCGCCGGCGATGCTCGCGTCGTCGGTCACGTCGAGGACGAGCGGCCTGGTGTCGCCGCCGATCTCCTCGACGGCGTGCTCTCCTCGCGCGGCGTCGCGCGAGCCGAGGTAGACGGTGAGGCCAGCGTCCGCGAGCTGACGGGCAATCTCCTTGCCGATTCCCTTGTTGGCACCGGTGACGAGTGCGACCAAGTTCTCCACCCCGCCGAAGCTACCCGACCGGCCTCCCATCAGCAGGCTCCGGCCACCCCGCATCAACCCCACCCGTGAGCATGGCAAGCTGCGCTACTCGCCGCGCGATGTCGCCATCGCGCGGCTGATCCGCAGGCTGCTGGCCGCCGGAGCCGGTGTCGAGGGGGTGCGGATGCTGAAGCGGATCGCCGAACGTGATATCCGGCTCAGTTCGGCCGCTGGTGACGAGGCTGCACTGGCCGAGCGGCCCTGCGGATCCTGTACGAGCGCAAGGCATTCCGCGAGGAAACAGGCACGGACGAAGAACACTACCCGGGGGCAAAACCGCCACCGCCGCCGCGGCCGCCGCACCACGGGCCCCCGCACCGCCCAGCGGCCCCGGCCGGCCCAGAGGCTAGCCGCACAGACCTAGCCGCAGAGACCTAGGGGATGATCCTTGCGCCGCCGCAGGATCCGGGGTAGGTGATCGGCGGAACGGTCGGCTGGCGATATCGGAGAGCCGGGCGAACGCCTCGCCGGCGGTGCCGGGAGCGGGCGGGGGGGCGGGCGATCGCCGTCTTCGGTGGTGCCGGTCAGTGGCCGGTGAAGATCTGGTGTACCTCACGGGCGGCGTAGTAGACGAGCACATATCCCGCGGCGGGATCGGCCCACCACCAGCCGAGCGCGGCGTTCAGCGCCAGACCGGCCAGGACGGCGGTGGCCAGGATCCCGTCGATCAAGGTGACCCGGCCTTCGGTCTGGAGCACGGGATTGCCGAGGGCGGCGCCAGTGCGGGCCTTGCCGAAAGCAAGCGCGAACATGACGGCGGCGGTGACGGCCGTCCATCCGATGCCCACAGCGGAGTGGCGCGGGTGATAGCCGGCGGCCAGCACCACAGTCGACTGAACCAGCAGGTAGACCGCCAGCGCGGCGAAGGCGCAGCCGGTCAGGCGAAGCGCCCGGCACTGCCGGGTCTGCCCGGTGCCGGCCAGCTCCCAGATCACGACCGTGGAGGCGCCGATCTCGATGAGGGAGTCCAGCCCGAACCCGGCCAGCGCCACCGACCGGGCTGCGATGGCGGCGACCGCCAGGACCGCCACGCCGATCACGTTCCAGCCCAGCGTCACGAACTCCAGGGCAAAGCCCCGCCGGAGCAGAGTCTTGCGGGCTGAGTCATCCATGATGATCACCCACCTGAGTCTGCCGGATCGCGCCCGGGCAACCGGGACGGCATCAGGAGCTGCCCGAGCGTGACCCCGCCCGTGACAGCGTCGGCCGTTGCCGACGTAGATCTTTCTGTGATAGAACAATAAATAGTTCTGTTACAGAAGTAAAGAGTGAGCTTTGGGAGTTCTGGCCCGGGCGCGGGCGGGAGGCGGGGGGCGGTGCTGATGCTGCTGCGCGAGCCGGCCCGGCCCGCGGTGGTCCGTGAGCACCGGCTGGCGCCGTGGCTGGCGGTGGCCACGGTGTGCTTTGGGGCGTTCATGGGCCAGCTCGATGCCAGCATCGTGACCTTGGCGTTCCCCGCGCTGCAGCGCCAGTTCGGCGTGGGCCTGGCCGGGGTGCAGTGGGTATCGCTGGCCTACCTGCTGGCGCTGGTGGCACTGCTGGTGCCGGTGGGCCGCTGGTCGGACCGGTACGGCCGCAAACTGATGTATCTGTATGGGTTCGTGGTGTTCGCTGGCGCGTCGGCGGCGTGCGGGCTGGCGTCGACGCTGCCGGTGCTGATCGGGCTGCGGGTGGTGCAGGCGGGCGGGGCGGCGATGCTGCAGGCCAACAGCGTGGCGCTGGTCGCTACCAGCGCGCCGGGCGGGCGGCGGCGGGCGGCGCTGGGGATCCAGGCCGCGGCGCAGGCGCTGGGCCTGGCGCTGGGCCCGGTGGTGGGCGGGCTGCTGGTCGCGTCGGCCGGCTGGCGGTGGATCTTCTTCGTCAACGTGCCGGTGGGGATGGTTGCGGTGGCGGCCGGGTGGTTTCTGCTGCCGCGCACCCGCCAGCTCGCCCATGGCCGGGGCAGCGACCCGCCCGGGATGACGCTGCTGGCGCTAGCCGCGCTGGGCACGCTGGTCGCTGTTTCGTCGCTGTCTGGCCTGGGCCTGCCGCTCTGGGCGCTGGTCGGGTCGGCGGCGGCCGCAGTCGCGGCAGGGGCGGGCCTGATCTGGTGGGAGCGCCGCTCGCCAGCGCCGCTGATCGACCTGCCGCTGCTGGCGGCGGCCGGGATCGGACCCGCGCTCGCCGGCGCCCTGTGCGCCTACCTGGTCTTGTTCGGCCCGCTGGTGCTGCTGCCGCAGACCCTGGCCGCCCACGGCGGTGGCGCGCTGCGGGCGGGGCTGCTGCTGACCGCGCTGCCGGCCGGGTTCGGGCTGGCCGCCGTGGCAGCCGAGCGTGTGCTGCCCGCGCGGTGGCCGGACCGGCGGCGCTGCGCCGCCGGGGGCCTGCTCGTCACCTGCTCGGTGGCCGCGCTGGCGATCCCCGCCTCCGCCGCTGTCACAGTGATCTCGCTGGCGCTGCTGGGCGTGGGCCTGGGCGCGTACATCCCGGCGAACAACACCCAGATCATGGCGGTCGTGCCGCCCCGCGACGCGGCCACCGCGGGCGGGATGGTGAACATGACCCGCGGGCTGGGCACCGCCCTGGGCGTGGCGGTGGTGACACTGGGTCTGCACGCCGGGGCACGCCTCGGCCATGCTGATGCAGGAAGGCTGGCCATCGCGGCCCTGACCACAGCCGCCCTGGCCGTCGCGTGGGTCGGCACCCGCCCCACCGCCGCACCCACACCCGGCACCACATGCACGGCCGGCAACGCAGGCCAGGAGGTCACCGGTGAACCAGCCGACCACCGCTAACAGCGTCACTGCGGGCAGCGGTGCCGCCCGGCCCGACGGGCTGGCCGAAGGAATCGCGCGGCTGCGCCGCGCGCTGCGCCGCGGCGCCCGGGTCGCCAACCCCGGCAACCCGCTGGCCGTGGCCCAGCTGGAGCTGCTGTCCGCGCTGACCGAACACCCCGGCGCCCGGCCCGGCCAGCTGGCCCGGCTGCTGCACATGCGGCCCAACACCGTCACCACCATCGTCAACAACCTCACCGCCCAGGGACTGGTCAGCCGCGCCACCGCCGACGGGGACCGGCGGGCAGTGGAGCTGACCGCGACCGAGGCCGGGCAGCAGGCCGTGCGCGCCTGGCAGGCCACCAACGCCGCCGTGCTGCACCTGGCCCTGTCCACCCTGCCCCCGCCCCAGCGGCGGGCGCTGGCCGCCGCGGTACCCGCCCTCGCCGCTCTCGCCAGCGCGGTCGACCGGCTCGCCGACAGCCACCCCGAACCACCAGCCCGGCCGGGTACACGATGACCCGCGACCCGGCCCGTGTTCCTCCCCCATCCCGCCCGGCCCCCACCCGCCCGGTCCTGGTATGCGACGCGGGCGCCGCGGCGCTCGCGGCTCTCATGCTGCTGGCATGGCATGCCAACTCCTTGATTATCGCCGCGGGGCTGTTCGCCGCTGGGGCAGCGGCGACCGCGCCGGCGGAGGCACGCCTGCGCTCACGCCCGGGCAGGTCAACCGGCATCGCTCCCATCATCGCGGCGATATTGATCCTCGCCACGTTCTTGCTAATCCTGCTCGGCATCATCAGTTAGGTAACACGGTGAGGTGAGGACCAAGATGGACCCGGGCCGTATCGGCAGCAGCGCAGCCTGGTGGCGGGCGCCAGCCACCGCGCCGCCTGCCTGGCCGACGTCGCGCTGGCCTGGTGGCATGGCGCTGCACATCCCCAGCCCGCCGGCCAACGGCATCCATATCGGGCCGGCCTACATCCACCTCTACGGGCTGATGCATGTGGTGGGCATCACGCTGGCCATCTGGATCACCCGCCGGCGGTGGCGGGCCGCGGGCGCCGATCCTGCGCTAGCCGGCGACGTGGCATTGTGGGCCGTGCCGGCCGGGATCGTCGGCGGGCGGATCTATTTCGACCTCACCACCCCGGCCGACATCCCGCACGCGTGGTACGGGTGTTCGCGGTGTGGTCCGGCGGGCTGGGCATCTGGGGCGGGGTCGCAGCCTGGGCGGCGGCAGGGATCTGGCGGGTACGCCGGGCGCACGCCGACGCCGCCCGGTTCGCCGACGCGGTGGCACCGGCGCTACTGGTGGCCCAGGCGATCGGCCGGATCGGCAACTACTTCAACCAGGAGCTATTCGGCCGCCCCACCTCACTGCCGTGGGCACTGGCGATCTCACCATCGCACCGCCCAGCCGGATACGGCCAGTACGCGACCTTCCAGCCGACGTTCCTGTACGAGCTGATCTTCGACCTGGCCCTCGCCGCCGCGCTGGTGTGGCTGGGCCATCACCGCTCGATCCGCCCACCCGGGCTGTTCGCGCTGTACGTGACCGGGTACTCGGCGTTCAGGATCTTCGACGAAACGCTGCGGATCGACTCCTCTGAACACTTCCTGGGCTTGCGGCTGAACTTCTACATCGCCGCCGCGCTGACGCTGGCCGGGATTGCCTGGTTCGTGCGCAGCCAGTGCAAGGGGAAGCGGGCGGCGCAGGACGCCGCGCTGCTCGCCACCGGCGCCATCCTGGCCGCGGCCGCCACCGGCTGCGGCCAGGCCGCCCATCAGGCCCAGGCCGCCCCAGCCCAGCACTCCCCGGCCATCACCACCCCACCCACACGCCGGCACACACCGCTGACAGGCCTGGCCACACCAGCATTACGTGAACCCAGGGAAGGCGCCGGAATGGTTGATCTGAGCGCAGCCGGGGAACCAGCACCTCGCCCATTGACCAGCGCGTATACGGCGTTATGCGCTGAGCGCTTGGCGTCATCGCTGCCGAGGCGCTCACCCATCGTGACGGCTACGGCGGTGAGCTGGTCGCTCAGAGCTGGAACGCCCAATGGGCGGGCAACAATTGCGATAGCACTCAGAAGCGTGCACTTGTACCGTTAGGCGTTTTATACCGATATGCGTAGAATAAATGAGACTACAAATGAGATTGCGCAACCTCGCAGCCAGGCCGAACGCATGACCCGGCCTCGTGTATTGCCTGGTCAGAGGTGGCGGAGGACAGGAGATTCGAACTCCTGAGGGGTTGCCCCCAACACGCTTTCCAACAATGCTGACCGGCGTTCACCAGCGTCCGTCACCGTCCGCGGCCTGGGCGTATGCGCCGTGCGCGGACGCCGGTGAACGGTGCCGGACGGGGATGAATGAGACCACATTTGAGACCAGGCCCTCGGGCCACGGTCGTTGACCGTCTCGCCCGGACGCCGGGCCCGATTTCAACGCGAGACCGGCTCGATGCGTTCCAGCTCGCGGAGTTCGTCCTCATCGTGGGAAGCCCTGTACAGGTCCAGCGCGAGCTGGCCGTTGAGCCAGAACTGGGGAGAGGTACCGAGCGCCTTGGCCAGCCGCAGGGCCGTCGAGGGGGTGATGCCGCGCCGGCCGTTGACGATCTCGTTCAGCCGCACGTAGGAAACCCCGATCCGGTCCGCCAGCTCCGCCTGGGTCATGCCCAGCGGCCTGACGAATTCCTCCAGCAGCATCTCGCCGGGCGGCGTGGGTGGCCGGTCAGACGGGAACCTCACCTGTGCCATCTCCATCCCTCCTTCAGTGATAGCCCACGATTTCCACGTCTTCCGCGCCGGAGTCGGCCCACCGGAAGCACACCCCCCACTGATCGTTGATCCGGATCGAGTACTGTCCTCCTCGCTCGCCTTTGAGCTTTTCCAGCCGGTTGCTCGGCGGCGCGCGCAGGTCCGCTAATACGGCCGCCTGGTTGAGCTGGTCCAGCTTTCTCCTGGCCACGCGCACGAGGTCGGACGGGCACGCCTTGCGGGCCTGCTTGGTGTCGCGCCCGTCGAACAGGTCTTCGGTCCCCTTGTCCAGGAACGATGCGATCACTTTGCTTAGTATAACGGAACACGTAATCCGTGGCAACGCTGCCTCGGGCATCGCGCCGGGGGATGCCGGCTTCCGACGGCGGCCAGCCTCCTCGCCGCGGCCGAGCTTGACACAGGTGCCGTCGTGTCGATCCCGCGTAGTCGGCCCGGCGCGCGGCGGCCGCCCGCTCCCCGCGCCCGAGCTGGTGACGCGAATGCTGCAGCGGCGCGCAACAACAGCCGGTTGTTGGCGCCGCCACAGGACACCGCCCGGCGCTGCTTAGCGCAACTGGGGACAACGAATGCGGCGGCGGGGAGTAGTTGAGCGTCAGTAGCATTCCTGCAGCACCCGATCGCAAACCATCCCCGAACGATGCCGAATCGGCGCCGCCGGCAGGCGTGCCGACCACGAAGCTGGTCACGCACAGATCATCCAGTTCCGGGCGGGGATGCGAGGGACATGATCGCCGACGGCCAGGAATTGACCTCATGAAGCGATGTTCTGGGCTACGAGCCGATTTGCGACCGCTCTCGCGCAACTGACTTGCCTGGGCCAAGGTGAGGGTCGCTGGTTCGAGTCCAGCCGACCGCTCCCGGCAAGAGTGGACGTAGATGGCGTGGAGGGTCCGTTTCCCCTTTGAGCGCTCATCGGCGCAGGTCGGCCTTCGCATTATGTCTGGCGCCAACGCGCGCAAATTTGCCCGGGTGTACCACGGTTCTCCCTGGTTCAGCGCGAACGCCACTGTTAACGCACGGCAAGATGAGCGGGGAGGATGGGGCCGGATCCGGCGTGCCGGGCAGCGCGTCCAGTTCGGCGGATACGCCGGCGGTTTCGGCCGCGCCGATCCGCTGCAAGATCGCCAGCGCGTGCCGCAGCCTGTCTTCGGCCCCGGCGGTGCGGCCGGCGGCCCGGGCGCACCGGCCCAGGCCGGCCAGCGCGTGCGCCTCCTCCAGTGGGATGCCGAGGTGGCGGGCCAGGTCCAGGGCCTGCTGGTGGCATGACCGGGCCTGGCCGAGGTCACCGCGGATCCCGCTCAGCGTCCCGGACTCGTTCAGAGCCGTGACTTCAGCGTCCGGGCTGCCGATCTGACGGGCGATGCCTAGTGCCTCCTGCAGGTCGCGGGCCGCGCCCGGATAGTCCCCGGTCAGCCGCCGCACCGCTCCGAGGTGGGTGAGTGCCTCGGCCAGGCCCAGCCGGTCGCCCGCGCCTCGGAAGGTGTCCACCGCCTCCTGCAGGTCCTGGGCCGCCCCTGGCAAATCGCCGGTGAGCCGCCGCACGAAGAAGAACGCCGCCCACGGGCCAGGAAGACCTGTACCAGGACCTGATACCCGAGCTTTCGACGGTCACGCGCGCCGGCACGCGATCCCCGGCCCCGGACCGCGACCAGCACATCCGGGCACGGGGGGAGGACCTGCCCGGCGACTGCCTGGTCAGCCACGAAGTTGTCCTTACCGCCCAGGGGCCATGACCGGGCTGGGCGTGCCAGCAGCTGGCCCAGCGCCCGGCGAACCCCGCGCCATAACCACCATTCCGGCACGCCATGGAAGCCGGCCGACAGTCCGCGATCACCGCGCAGAACGGCGGCTACTTGCGCTCGGGATCGGCCTGACTAAGTCACTGACTGTGATCTGGTCTCAGGCCGGGCCCACGTGGCGCCACGCCGGGCTCCCGGGGGGCCGCGTCGTGGTCGTCCCGCCCGGCTCGCCTGGCGCCGTGTGCGTTGTCGTAGTCTCGGAGCGGTGGGCTGGGAGATCAGCGCGAACCTGGGCAGGCACGTGCGCGCGGGTGCCCGTACGCGTGGTTGGGAGATCACCCGGGGAGCGGAAGTTGCGCAGGTCGTGATCGAGATCAACGGGAGAGCTTGGTCGGCTGATCCGCTCAGGCTTCCCGACGACACGCGGCACGCGCTCGAGACTGACGGCCCTACCGAGCTGCTCAAGGTCCTTGGCCAGGACGAGCCACCCCGCCTCATCCGGTACGGCTCTCCGGGCTGCTCGTATCTGTCGGCAGGCGAAGCCGGTGAGCGGCCTCGCCGAACGTGACCGCGCAGCGGCCCCGGCGCCGGCAGCAAGGAAGCGATTTCGACCGCGGCCGGCGGCCGGGCAGAACTCAATTTCATAGGCATCGCCGATCCCGATTCTTTGGGGTCTGCCTAGTCCCTGGGAGGGTCATTCATGAGCACGTCACGGCGTCGTTTCCGCCCAGCCGGGCTTTTGGCCGGGGGGTTGGGCATCGTCGCCATGGCCAGCTGTGCTGCTTCAGCTTGGTCGTCCAGTGATGTGCCCAGCGCAGTGTGGTCGGCTCGTGGTGCGCCGGCCGTGGTGTCGGGCGGTAGGTGGCGCGCAGCCGAGGAGGTACCTGGCACCGCCGCGCTCAACAAACGCGGCAACGCCGAGATCTTTTCGGTGTCGTGTGCCTCGCCGGGCAGCTGCAGCGGGGGCGGGTCCTATCGGGACGGTTCCCGCCACGATCAGGCGTTCGTGGTCAACGAGACCAGCGGGATTCTGGCGCACCGCGGAGGAGGTTCCCGGCACCGCCGCGCTCAATGCGGGTGGCCTTGCCAAAGTCACGTCGGTGTCGTGTACCTCGGCGGGCAACTGCGCTGCCGGCGGGTTCTACCAGGACGGCTCCTTCAACGCCCAGGCACTCATCGTGAATGAGATCCACGGGATCTGGCGCACCGCGGAGGAGGTTCCCGGCACCGCCGCGCTCAACACCGGCGGCGACGCCGTGGTCACGTCGGTGTCGTGCGCCTCGGCAGGCAACTGCGCTGCTGGCGGGTCCTATCGGAGCCGTTCCGGCCACGATCAGGCGTTCGTGGTCAACGAGACCAACGGCGTCTGGCGCACCGCGGAGGAGGTCCCCGGCACCGCCGCGCTCAACACCGGCGGCGCTGCCGAGACCGCAGCGGTGTCGTGCGCCTCAGCGGGCAACTGCAGCGCCGGGGGACAGTACACCGACAGCACCCAAAATGGGCAGGCGTTCGTGGTCAGCGAGACCAACGGGACCTGGCGCACCGCGATGGAGGTCCCCGGCACCGCCGCGCTCAACACAAGCGGCAGCGCCGAGATCCTCTCGGTGTCGTGTGCCTCGACGGGCAACTGCAGCGCCGGAGGGAACTACGACCACCGCTCCGCCGAGTATGAGTATGGGCAGGCGTTCGTGGTCAGCGAGACCAATGGGACCTGGCGCACCGCGCAAGAGGTTCCCGGCACCGCCGCGCTCAACACCGGCGGCGCTGCCGAGACCGCGTCGGTGTCGTGTGCCTCGGCGGGCAACTGCGCCGCAGGCGGGGACTACCTCGACAGCTCCGGCAACCAGCAGGCGTTCGTGGTCAACGAGACCAGCGGCACCTGGCGCACCGCGGAGGAGGTTCCCGGCACCGCCGCGCTCAACACCGGCGGCATCGCCCAGACCGCGTCAGTGTCGTGCGCCTCAGCGGGCAACTGCAGCGCCGGGGGGAATTACATCGGCAGCCATGTGCAGGCGTTCGTCGTCAACGAGACCAGCGGGACCTGGCGCGCCGCGGAGGAGGTTCCCGGCACCGCCGCGCTCAACGCGGGCGGCGGCGGCGAGACCTTCTCGGTGTCGTGTGCCTCGGCTAGCAGCTGCAGCGCCGGCGGGCAGTATCTGGACAGCCACTTCGGCCAGAAGGCGTTCGTCGCTAACAAGACCTAGCCGGCCCAGCTCTGCGTGAAGCCCGTCAGCGCGGGTGACACATTGCCCGCAAACACCAGTCCCTGGTCTTTCTCGTCTTCCTCGCGGACGCCGGATCCGGGCAAGTGTGCGAGACGCTATTCGAAGAGTCCGACGATGAGACCCGCCTGCGTCGGCTGTCTGAGTGAGGTTAATACAAGGCTGCGACAGAACAGCCAATTCTGTACGTCGTCACCGGTCATAACTGGCCACTGCTACAGCGTACATATCGGGGGCTCGGCGCGCGTTGTCCCAGAGCTTCTCGATTACTGAGTGTGATGCGGTCCGTGAGTTGGCGGGTATACGGCCGCGCGCAACAGCAACCTGCACCAGGTCGCGGACGGTCCCGGTCGGCCCTGAACGGCAGGGCGCACGCTCCGGCGGCGTGCACCCCTCCGTTCATGCCGGTCCGGGGCGGCTGTGACCAGGCCCAATAGCTGTGGTTCATTCCGGCGATGGCACCGCCCAGCGCTCAAAACTGAGACCACAAATGAGACCACAGATCATGAAGGGCTCCCCGCATCGGCTGCCAGGAACTGACGTTCTTGCAGGTCAGATAGCGGAGGATGCGAGATTCGAACTCGCGAGGGCTTGCACCCAACACGCTTTCCAACAATGCTGACCGGCGTTCACCGGGGTCCGGGACCGTCCGTGACCGGGCTGACTGTGACGGATGGGTCTCGGCGGACGCCCGCGAACCCGGGCGAATGAGACCACATTTGAGCCCAGCCGGACCTGCAGGCCACTGCCAGCAGCGGTGGATGCTGCCGCTTCTATCCAGGACGACGGCGTGGCGCCTGGAGACAAGGAAGAGGCCTGCGGGATTACTGCATGATTATTCAGCGGCAGGGGATCATCATGTGCGGCCTGGAATAGCGTTTGATCGGCCTCTCGCGGCGTGCGTGCTGGCCGCGGCTGCCGCCGTAAGGCGATCCCTGCTGGGACACCGGCCTGGCGCCGCACCCTCTCCGGCTGGCTGGCTCTTGTTCCTCACATGGCCCAGAGGGCCTGGGTGGGGGACATCCGGGCGGCGCGGATGGCTGGGAGCAGCCCGGCCAGGGCGCCGATCACCAGGGCCGCCCCCAGGCCGCCGGCCCAGGCGTCGGCCGGCAGGACCGTGGCCCAGCCCTTGTGATGGGCGTAGATCGCCGTGGCGGCCGCGCCGGCCAGCACACCGACCACGCCGCCGATGAGCGCGAGCAGGACGGCTTCGGTGAGGAACTGGGTGCGGATGTGGCCGCGGGTGGCGCCCAGCGCCCGGCGCAGCCCGATCTCGCTGCGTCGTTCGAGTACGGCGATGACCATGATGTTAGCCACGCCGATCGCGCCGACCAGCAGCGCGACCGCGCCCAGCCCGAGGAAGAGGGTGTTGAACGCATTCTTGGCGTCGGCCTGGGCCACCAGCGCGTTGGAGGGCTGGGAGAGATCCACCCCGGACGGGTTCTCCGGGTTGGCCTGCGCGGCGAGCAGGTTGTGGACCGCGTTGACCCGGTCGTCGGTCGCCTTGACGTAGACGGTCAACGGGTGCCCGTCGAACTGCAGGTACTTCTCCGCGAACGGGAAGCCGACGAGCACGCTGGAGTCGATCTCCCGGGCGAGCACGTCCGGCTTGAGGATCCCGGCGAGATACAGCCACATGCCGCCGGCCGGGTTGCCGTTGCCGTTGGTCAGCGTGACCCAGATCCGCTCGCCGGGGAAGATGCGGTCAATGCCCATGAGCTGCGCGGCGGCGGCGCCGAGCACGCACACCGGCTCGCGCTGCGTGGCCGCGTTGAGAAACTCGCCCTGCGCCAGGCCGGTCTCGGCCGCCGCGGGCAGGCCGAGGGTGGCGGCGTCCACGGTGAGCGCGTTGGTGTTCACGGGGGGGATCAGCGGCGAGCGGTAAGCGTTCGCGGTGGTCGACCCGGTGGACTGCGCCTGGTAGACGCCGGGCAGCCTGGCGATCATCCCCGGCGCGGCCAACGGCAGCTCGGCCGTGCCGCCGGAGAAGTTCTGTCCGCTCTGCACGGTGAGCAGGTTGGTGCCCAGCGCGGCGATCTCGGCATTCACCGCCGCGGCCGACGAGGAAGACAGGCCCAGCACCGCTACGATCGCCGCCACCCCGATCGCGATGCCCAGCGCGGACAGCGCCGCGCGCAGCTTGCGGGTGCGCAGGCCGACGACGGCCAGCCGGGCCAGGTCGGTGATCCTCAGCCGGGCGGCCGCCGGTGCCCGGCCGGCCCGCACCGACCGTGCCGCTCCTGCCCGCGATGTCGTCACGCTCATCGCGCTTCTCCTTCTCCCGGATAGGGCCAGCCAGCCAGCCGCTCGGCCGACTCATCCGACCCGAGCTGCCCGGTCGGCGCGGCCGGCCTGCTGGTGGGGTTGTCGGAGATGATCCGGCCGTCCAGCATCCGCACCAGACGGCGCATCCGGGCGGCGACCAGCTGATCGTGGGTGACCACAACGATCGTGGTCCCGGCAGCGTTGAGCTCGGCCAGCAAGTCCAGGATCGAGCTGCCGGTGGCCTGATCCAGGTTGCCGGTGGGCTCGTCGGCCAGCACGATCGCAGGCTGCCCGGCGACGGCCCGCGCGATCGCCACCCGCTGCCGCTCCCCTCCCGACAGCTGGGTCGGCCGGGCACCCAGCTTGTGACCCAACCCCACCCGCTGCAGCGCGATGGCGGCCGCGTCCCGCCGCTCGACCAGGCCTGTCCCCGCGTACAGCAGCGCATCGGCCACGTTGTCTAGCACCCGCTGGTGCTCGGCCAGGAAGAACTGCTGGAACACGAACCCCACCGAAGAGGCACGCAGCCCGGCCAGCTGCCGGTCCGACAGCTTGCTTACGTCCAGCCCAGCCACCCGCACGGTCCCCGCGGTCGGCTTGTCCAGGGTGCCGGCCAGGTGCAGCAGCGTGGTCTTGCCCGACCCCGACGGGCCAAGCACCGCCAGCAGCTCCCCGGCGGCCGCCGACAGGCTTACCTCGCGCAGCGCGGGCACCGGCGGCTGACCCGGGTAGATCTTGGTGACCGTCTCCAGCTCGAGCACGAGCTCCCGGGCGCTATTCGCACCCGGTCCCTGGTGCCGTCCCGCCGTCGGCAGGGTCGCAGCGCCACTCATATGCCCGGCACCACCACATGCTGGCCGGGAGTCAGGTTCCCGGTGACCTGCACCCGCCCGGCAGCGTCGTCGAACAGGCCCGGCGTCACCCGCACCAGGTGATGGCCGCCGGGGCCGGTCACCTCGACCGCGTATCCGCCGCCGGGCTGGGCCAGCAGGGCATCGACAGGGACGGTGAGCACGTTGCTCGCGCTGCCGGTGGTGATCGTCACCTCGACCGGGGCCTGGTTCAGGTGCCCGGCGGCCTTCGGGTGGGTCAGCGACACCAGCACCGTGATGGTCGCTCCGGACCCGCTGCCCGAACCGTTCCCGCTGCCGCTGCCCGACGACGAGGATGATGAGGACGACGTGGCCACGTTCGATACCTGCGTGATCACCCCCGGCGTGACCGCCCCGCCCGGCAGCGTGATGCTTACCTCATCTCCGGTCTTGACCTCGCCCTGCAGCGAGGCATCCAGGTCGATCGTCACCACCGGCGTGACCGACGTGGCGGTCAGCACCACCGAGCCCGCCGTCGCCGGGGCACCGGGGACCACTCCGGTGCCCAGCGCGTTGACCTGTGCCGGGCCGGGCAGGAACACCGCTTGGCCGAGCGGGAGCGTGCCGGTCACAGTCAGCCCGAGGTGCAGCTGCAGCTGCTCTATCGCGTACGCCGTCTCGCCGGAGAAGTAGTTCCAGCCGGACTTCGGGCCGAGCGCGGCCGCCGTCGCGTAGCCGAGCTTCACTAGGCCGGTGTTCAGCTGCCGGACATCCTGGCCGGTCATCCCCTCCGACAGCGACCGGTACGCCGGCGACCGGCCATAGAGCAGCACCACCGGTGTCCCAGACACCCCGTACAGCACATGTCCCTGCCGGATGGTCTGCCCGGCCGCCGGCAGCCAGGTGTAGGTGCCGGACCCTGAACCGGATCCTGATCCCGATCCCGGCGACGGCGCCCCGGATCCCGGCGACGAAGGGACAACAACTGTGTAGGACCCGGCGTTGCCCAACGTCCCGTTCTGCTGCGTCTGCTCTGTCAACGTGCCGCGCCGCACCGCCGCGGTCCCGGTCTTGTACCCGCTGCCGCTGCCGGTCGCCGGCGAGCCAGACCCCTTGAACAGCCCCGCCGCATCCGTGCTGGCCACCCCTGCTGCTACCACCACGACCACCACCAGCGCAGAGATCCATCCGCGCCCACGGCGCCGGTACCCGGTCACCGCAAGGCCGCCTGCCGCGCGTCCGCCACCGCGGGCCGGATCGGCCGTCGCCGCCGCGCGATCGCCGGACGTCTGCTCTGGGCCGCGGACCCCCGCCCGCCCATCGGTGACCTGCGCCGACCCGGTCGGCCCGGTCGCCTGCTCCCGTGCATCGTTACCGCTCACTTGCCCCTCACCCTTCCGGCACCCCGCTGGGCATCTCGTGCTCGCATTCGTTGACCTTGGACCTGATCTGCGGCGAATGCGCCTGCTGCCTGGAGAAGCCGTGCGCACTGAGATCGAAATAAGGGCGCCCCTCGGAATCGGTGGTGGGGTCGGGCCAGCTCGGCACCCCGTGGGAGCGCATACATCGGGCGAAGCTCAGCCCCTCATTCAGCGCCTGCCGCACCAAGGGCTGCGGGCAGTCGCCGGTCAGCTCGCATTGGCGGAGCGAGCTGGCGTTGAGCAACCCGCCGGTGGCCGGGAGCAGGTGCTGGCAGGCTCGCTGAGCCGCCTGGAGCTGGGAGCTGCTGACCCCTAGTTGCTGCGCACTGACCTTAGGAAGCGTTCCGCCGCCGCCGGGGTCGGGGTAGTCCGGCACGCCGTGGGAGCGCATGCACTGGGAGTAGGCGACCGCTGACGCGGGGTCTGTTGGCCCGCTCGCATCCGGTGAGCTGCCAGCCGATGATGGGCTGCCGCCGCAGGCCGCCGCCAGTAGGGCCAGGGCGGCAGCGGCGATGATGGTTGTCTTCACGGCGTCACCTGATTTCATGGCGTCATCCGAACGATTCCGGGGCGCTGTCTCCCACCAGGCGCCCGCATTCGCTCAATTTGGCTGTGAACCGTTGCGTATGCGATGCAGCGTCGGAAATACCAGCTCTAGAGATAGGAAAAAAGGGGCCACCGGAACCACCGCTGGCGGGGTCGGGGAAGTTCGGCACCCCGTGGGAACGCATGCACCGGGCGAGCTTCAGGTCGGCGTTCATCATCTGCTGCACCAGCGCCGGCGGGCAGTCGCTGTTCTGCATGCACTGGCCTTCTTGTTGCTGGAACGACCCGCCCGTCGGGAGCAGGTGCTGGCAGGCTGTCCGGGCCGCCTGGAGCTGGGAGCTGCTGACCCCGAGGAGCTGCGCGTCAGTCTTGGGGAGCTGTCCGCTGCTGGTGGGGTCGGGGAAGTTCGGCACGCCGTGGGAGCGCATGCAGCGTGAGTAGCCGACCAGTGACGAGGAGTTTGCTGACCCTCGCGCAGTCGGTGAGCCACCAGAACCGGCGGAGGATGGGCTGCCGCTGCATGCCGCCGCCAGCATGGCCAAGACGGCAGCCGTGATAATGGCGGCCGCGGTTTGCACTGGCCGTGGCCACGCCCGTGGTGGCCGGCGCGTGACGCGGGCGCTGTGGTTCACCATTGTCAGCCCGGTCCCCCCGGGGCGATCACTGGGATCCCCGCGCCTGCGGGCATCGCGTGCCCGCATTCGTTCATCTTGTTATTGATCTGCGCCGAATTAGGGTCGAAGCCGCGGACATGGAGCAGGTTGAAATCAGGGCGGCCATCGGAATCGACGCTGGGGTCGGGCCAGTTCGGCACTCCATGGGAGCGCATGCACCGGGCCACCGTCCGCATGCTGTTCAGCACCCGCTGCACTATGGCCTGCGGACAGTCGCCGGTTTCCTCGCATTGTCGGAGCGAGGCGCCGATCGCTCCGCCGTTGGTCGGGTACAGGTGCTGGCAGTCTCGCTGGGCCGCCTGGAGCCGGGAGCTGCTGACCCCGAGTTCCTGTGGGTCAGCCTTCGGGACTTGTCCGCTGCTGGGGGGGTCGGGGAAGTTCGGCACGCCGTGCGAGCGGATGCAGTGAGAGTAGGCGACCGCCGACGGGGTGGCCGCTGATCCTCCCGCAGCTGGTGAGCCGCCGGACCCGGCGGGTGACGGGCTGCTGCTGCATGCCGCAGCCAGCAGGGCCAGGGCGGCAGCGGCGATGATGGCGGCCGTGGCTGCGCCTGGCCACCGATGCGCATCGGGACTGGTTGCTTTCCGCTTCATGGGTTGCTCCCGGTTGAGGTAGTCCGCGGGCGCCGCGGCCTTTCCACTCTCGCGCGGAGCCCATGACAGGAGCCGAACACCGGTTGTTAGGCGGATGTCATTCGGCCGAGCGCACAATGGGCAGGTGCGGGTGTTGGTCGTGGAGGATCACGTCGCGCTGGCCAACCGGATCGGCGAAGGTCTGCGCGACGCGGGTTTCGCCGTCAACGTGGTTTACGACGGCGAAGCGGCCTTGGACGCCGCGGCCAGCACCGACTACGACGTGGTGGTACTGGACCGCGACCTGCCGGCCGTGCACGGCGACCGTGTTTGCCGCCGGCTGGTGCGTGACGGCTCGGCCAGCCGCATCCTGATGCTGACCGCGGCCGCCGACGTCGAGGACCGGGTCGACGGGCTGGAGTTGGGCGCCGATGACTACCTGGGCAAGCCGTTCGCCTTCGGCGAGCTGATCGCGCGCATCCGCGCCCTCGGGCGACGCGGACCAGGCTCGCCAGCGGTCGTGCAGCGGGGCGACCTGGTGGTCGATCGCGCGCGGCACCGCGCCAGCCGCGCCGGCGGCCCGCTGACCCTGACCCGCAAGGAGTTCGGCGTGCTGGAGTGCCTGGCCGGCGCGGACGGCGCTACGGTCAGCGCCGAGGAGCTGCTCGAACACGTGTGGGACGCACACGCCGACCCGTTCAGCAACACGGTCGCGGTGACCGTCGGGCGGTTGCGGCGCAAACTCGGCGATCCGCCGCTGATCGAGACCGTCGCCGGCGTCGGCTACCGGCTGTGAGAAGGTATCTCAGCGCCCGGTCGCGGCTGACGCTGCTCTACGCGTCCCTGTTCGCGCTGGGCGGGGCCGGGCTGGTAGTGATCACCTACCTGCTGGTCGCGGACACCTTGCACAGCGCGACGGCTACCACGATCCCCCGGGCGATCCAGCCGGCGCTCGGGAAGTGCGTCGTGGCGGCGCAGACCCATGGCGGTCCCGGCGCCTTGAACCAGTGCGCCGCTCTGTATGCCCACGGTGTCCAGGCCGGCGCCGCTGCGCAGCGCAGCACCACGCTCACCCACCTGCTGACCTACTCGCTGCTCAGCCTGGCGGGCGCCACACTGCTCGCCGCGGCTGCAGGCTGGATCGTCGCCGGACGCATCCTGCGTCCGGTGCACCGGCTCACGGCAGCTGCCCGCGCGGCGAGTGAGCAGGACCTGTCCCAGCGCATCGCTCTGCAGGGCCCGCGCGATGAGCTGCGTGAGCTCGCCGACACGTTCGACACAATGCTCGAACGGCTCGACCGCGCGTTCACCAGCCAGCGGCAGTTCATCGCCAACGCAAGCCATGAGCTTCGCACGCCGCTGACCGTCATGCGCACCGCTATGGACGTCGTCCTCGCCAAGCCGGAGCCGACACGCGAGGAGCTGGTGTCGATGGCCGCCGATGTCCGCCAGGCCGTCGATCACGCCGAGCGGCTCATCGAGGCACTGCTGGTACTCGCGCGCAACGATCAGGCGCGTGCCCTCACCGACCCGCTGGATCTAGCCGCCGTCGCCGAGGACGCACTAGAGGGACGTACCGCCAACGGCATCACGACGATCGCCACGCTCGGCGAAGCCCCGGTGACCGGCGACGGAGTGCTGCTCGAACGGCTCGTCGCCAACCTGCTCGACAACGCCGAGCGCTACAACATCGCAGGCGGCACCGTCGCGATCTCGACCACCGCCGACAACGGCGCGTCCCTGGTGCGAGTCGTCAACACGGGCCGGGTCCTACCACCCGACCAGGTCGACCGCCTGTTCCTGCCGTTCACCCGGCTCGACGACCGCACCCGCCACGACGGTTTCGGTCTCGGCCTCGCCCTGGTGTCGTCCATCGCCATCGTCCACAGCGGAACCGTGCACGCCACCGCCGTCCCCGCGGGCGGCCTCGACATCACCGTCCGCCTACCCCGCCGCTACCCCCAGGAACAGGACAACCATGCACGGACTGAAAACACATAGGTCTCCGTGGACCGGGCCAGTCTCCGCGGACTGGGTCAGATGCGGAACCCGCTGCGGGTATTCGATCATGCACGAGGTTGCCGCCGCGCGATCACCCACGGACTGTCCGGTAAGACCCGCCCGATGAAATGCCCGGTGGAGGCAGGCCAACGGCAACGGCTTCTCCGCCACGCCAGAACACCCGATCCGTGGGCGTAACGCGCATCCTCTGCGCCGAGCCGCCGATAGGTGCGGTCTCGCGGTAGGCGGCGTTTAAGTCGTGGCGTGGCCCGAAAGATCGGGTCCGCGGGAACCAGGGATCACCGGGGCCTGCTGCTCGGTAACCCGCACTTCCCCTGGATCGGCCCAGAGCGTTTCTACCAGGCACAGCTCACGATCCCTGGCAAGATCAACGTCACCGGCGCGTCGCTGTATGGTGTCCCGCTCGTCCTCATCGGACACAACCAGTCGGTGGCATGGAGCCAGACCGTGTCGACCGCGTTCCGGTTCACCCCCTTCCAGCTCACGCTGGTGAAGGGTCACCCGACGGAGTACCTCCAGGACGGGCACCCGGTGGCGATGTCCCCGCGGAAGGTCACCATCGACGTGAAGCAGCCCGACGGCAGGCTCGCCCCCTTTACCCACACCCTGTGGTGGACGCGTTACGGTCCGGTCTTCAACTCGCTCGAAGGCGTCGCGCTGCCGTGGACCACCACCCAGGCCTTCGCCTTCGCCGACGTCAACGCCGGCAACCTGGCGCGGGCCGCCAACACCTGGTTCGGCATCGACCGTGCCTCCTCCACGCAGCAGGTGCTGGGGATCCTGAAGAAGTACCAGGGCATCCCGTTGGTCAACACGATCGTGACCGACCGGGCTGGTGTCGTGCTCTACGCCGACATCGGTGCCATCCCGAACGTGAGCAACGCCGAGGCGAAGGCCTGTGACACGCCGACCGGCGATATCACCTTCAAGGAAGTTGGGCTGCCCATCCTGGACGGCTCGAGGACCGCGTGCGACTGGGGGAACGATCCGGACGCCGCTGTGCCTGGCATTTTCGGGCCCAGCCACGAGCCGTACTTGCTGCGCTGCGACTACGTCACGAACTCCAACGACAGTTTCTGGCTGGCCAACCCCCATCACCCGCTTACCGGCTTCGCCCGGATCATCGGCACCGAGGACACCGCGCGCACGCTGCGGACCAGGATCGGCCTGATCCAGGTGCAGGCCCGGATCAACGGCACCGATGGGCAGGGCCCACCTGGGTTCACGCTGGCCGCGATGCAGCACCTCGACCTGTCCGACGAGTCCTACGCCGCCCAGCTCACGCTGCCGGGCCTGGTGAAGCTGTGCGATCAGTTCCAGGCGGCGGGCGGGTTCGCGCCGACGTCCACCGGCGGCAAGGTCCGCCTCGGCGACGCCTGCGCCACCCTGGCCCGCTGGGACGGCCGGGCCGATCCCGGCCAGCGCGGAGCGGTCTTGTTCAGCGCGTTCTGGAACTTCGCGAGCGCGGCGTCGCCGTCGCCGTTCTCCCACCCGTTCCAGCTCTCCCACCCGGTGACCACGCCCTACGGGCTGAACACGGCCAACCCGACGGTCCGCACCTCCCTGGGCGATGCCATCGCGCAGCTTCGCGCGGAACACATCCCGATCGACTCGACGCTTGCCGCGGTCCAGTACGTCACCGTTCACGGCGAGCACATCTCGATTCCGGGCGGCCCCGGCGACCCGGACGGGATTTTCAACGCGATCTACGTCCACAGCGAGCCCGGCGACTCGCTCACCTCACCCGACCTCGGCTCGTCCTTCATCCAGGTGGTGACCTGGCCGGGCAACGCCAGCTGCCCGGTCGGCTTCACGATCCTCACCTACTCCGAATCGTCGAACCCGGCATCGCCGCACTACGCCGACCAGACCAGGCGGTTCAGCCATAAGCGGTGGCTGCCCGACAGGTTCTGCCCGGCGCAGATCGCGGCCGACCCGCATCTGACGGTGACCACTGTGACCAGCGCTTAGCCCGAGAACACAAGCGTCTGCATGCCCAGCCGCGCGGATGCTGGTCGGTTTCGCGATGCGGGTCTCATCGATGTCTTGCCAACGGCGACCAGGGAGCTGGTGCGTGCCGGTCGCACTGGGGCCGACCTGTGCAGGGCTGCGAGCCGCCCTGGCCAGCCGGGCGAGCAAGCTTCGCGACGACGATCAGCCCTCACCGCGCCGCTGCTCAGAACTTGAGGCACGCTGGGAGCGCTCGGCCGGCCGAGTGCGCCCAGGTCAAAGGCCCTCCCCGGTACCGGGGAGGGCCTTTGCTAACGCTGGTGCTGTCCGGTGGAGGCGGTAGTCCTTATGAGGCCGGGGGGGTGTAGAGGAAGTAGTGGTTGGTCACGTTGGCGAACCGGTTCTGACCGACATGAGTGATGTTGCTGTTGAATGCGACTCCGTTAGCGTTGTTGGAGATCGTGTTGCCGGCGACCACAATCGACGTTGGCACCGCAACCGAGAGCAGCATGATCCCTGTGGTGGTCATGACGCCGGTATCAGGGTCACCGGCCAGGTTGTTCTGCCCGAACCGGTTTCCGGCCACGACGATGCCGCTGACGTCCTGCAGAGGCGCATGGCTGTGGAGGACGAAGCCGGCGTTCCCGTTGCCGCTCGCGCTGTTGCCGGCAAAGACATTGTTGTATGCGGCGGCTCCCGGGTAGGGCGCAGCGTCGAGCAGCCCGGCGGCGCCGTTATTGTTCGAGACATTGCGGAGGATCAGGTTGTCATACACCCCGGCCAGGTTGGGCTGAGGCCGGCGTTCTGGCCGGTTGTGGCCACCGCGCGGGGGTCGTGGCCGGGCAGGGTGATCCCGCAGTCGAATGCGTTGTGGGTGGAGCGGTTGAAGGCGATCAGGTTGTGCGCCGCGGGGCCGACCGAGATCCCGAAGCCGCCGTCGCTCACGAGGATGCCCCCCACGTTGCGGGACACGGTGTTGCCGATCACCTTTGACCAGCTGACCCCGAGCAGGTGGATGGCCTCGCCGCAGTCGTCGGCGTCGGTGAGCGAGCTGGGGCAGGCCGCCATGGGCGGGAGGCTCGTGTTGTAGGCCTTGTCGTTGTGGACGACGACGTTGCCGGCGATTGTCACGCGCGAGATATTGGCCGGAGGTGAGGCTGGTCCCTTGGGCCAAGAGCTCTGCGGGGGCTCGGCCAAGATGCCTTCCAGGTTGGCGTTCTTCACGGTGAGCCCGGTGACCGACACCCCGCTCGCCTGAATGAGAATGCCGTTGGCGTTGCCAGTGGCGTCAATCACCGTGCGGGCCGACCTGATGGATTTGATGCTGAGGCCGGTAAGGCGCGGCTTGACGACGTTGGCGTTGCCAGACTCGTGATAGATGCCCGGGTAGACAACGATGGTGTCGTTCGGGCTGGCCTGGGTGAGGGCATGACCGAGCGTCTTGCAGGGACTCGACCGGCAGTTGCCCCTATCGGAGCCTGTGGTGGCCACGGTGAGGATGTTGCCTGCGTGCATTGACGTCACAGCCGCCGCTGCCGTGCCAACCGGCAACAGTGCGCCGGTACCGGCAGCCAAGACCACTGCTGGCAACGACATCAGGGCCTTCCGCCCCATTCGAACCCTGACCTTCCTCACTCCGGTCATCTGATCCCCTCCTTGCAAGCAGCGGCTAACTGAAAACATGGTGCCGATCAACCCGCTGATCCACGACGGCAGTCACGTCCACGGGCGTGGCGCGAATGAGATGCCAGACTGAACTCCCCCCGCTTGCGGCAACCACCGCAAGAAGTCAAGTTCCGGCAAAAACGCGGTGGCACTCGACACATGATGGACCCTGCTGGACTGGTTACACAAGCAACCCGAGGCTGCCTGGGCTGGACGAGCCACATCCGTTGAGATGCGGGCTCATTCCTAGCCCTGATGATTCACGCTGGCCGGTCGCTGGCCCGGGATCGCCGCGGAGCCGCATCGTGGACCTTGTTTTAGGGCGAGGGCATGACAGTGGCCCGGCTGGTGGGCCGGGTGGCCGGGGTTCCACGGGCCCCGGGTTCTTTCCTTGATCGCAGGGACGGCTTCCTGCTGGTCAGGGTGCTTGCGGCAGGGCGGTGGCCTGGTTCCAGGCGGTTACGATCGCCGACGCCCAGGGCCAGGTGGCGGCGATTTTCAGGCGCCGCCGCCATCCGCTGTGCGCCAGGCGGGGCCGGCTTGCAGGATTCGGTAGCGCAGGGGGTTTGGGCTCGACCTTGGCCAGGTGGCCGTCGAGCGCGAGCAACTTCAGCCAGGCCAGCTGGGTGGCGACGATGAGTGCGGCGATCAGCCACGCTAGTTACTTCGACCTGAAAAGTCCCGGGACTGAGTACTGGGTGGGGCGGGCCTGGCCGATGACCGGGCTGCCTACGGGTAGACGACCTTGGCGGCCGTGGCGCGGTAGGCGACGGTGTAGGTGGGGTGGCCGGACAGGGTGGCGAAGGTACCGCTGCGGGAGTGGTAGAGCAGGACGGAGAAGGCCTGCCCGTGCGCGGGGGTGAATCCGCCGCCGGTATTGACCTTGAGGGTTCCCGCAAGCGTCGCTTGGCCACTGACGCTGAGCTGGCCGAACTGTGTTCCTGGCGTGGTTCCGGTGATGACCGAGCTCAGCGCGCCGGAGCTGGTCTGGTGGTAGGCCCCGGTGATCTTGAGCTGCCCGCCGGTGGTGCTTGGGCTGACCGTGCCGTCGTTTTGCACAGAGCCGGTGATGGTGCCGAATCCGCTGAGGGTGCCCCCGGCGATGTTGATCTGCTTGGCCGCGCTCAGCGACCCGCCCGCGAGCTTGGTGGCCCCGGCGGTCTGGCGGTAGCTGAGGGTGCCGATGGCGAACGCGCCGGTGTCAATCTTGACGGTGCCGCTGTTGCTGAAGGCCAGGTTGGTGGTGCTGGCGGTACCTTTCTCGGCGTCCACGGTGAGAGTTCCGCCGTTGGTGAAATTGTCGGGTGATGTGCAGCAGTTGCCGGCGCTGATCGTGGTGGCGGATCCCATGGTCAGGTCGCCCTGGTTGTCAAGGGTGGTGGTCCCGTTCAGCCTCACTTCCCCGGACCCTTTCAGGGTCGTGGTGCCGTGGAGGGTGAGGGCGGTGGGGGTGGTGGCCGGGGAGGTGAGGCTCTTGATGGCCGTGCCGCTGATCGTGGTGGCGATGCCGCTGGCGAGGCCGAGGTCGCCGCTGATGGTCCCGCCGGTCCAGGAGAACCTCCCCCCGCCGGTGAAGCTGCCGGGGCCGGAGAATCGCGCGTTCCCGGTCAGCGCCACGGTGGTGCCCGGCCCGATGGGCACATTGGGGGCGAGGGTGATCGCGGCGCCCTGCTCGAACCGCAGGACGCCGCCGCCGCTAAGGCCGCTTCCCGCGCTGAACTCGCCCGGCCCGCCGATCACGTCCAGCACGCTGCCTGATCCGACCGACACCGGCCCCTGGTCGTTGAAGTCCATAAAGCCCACGGTGGCTTTACCCGACTTCGACGCTGGCACGCTCAGCGTGCCGGTGTTGAGGAACTGATCAGGGGAGGTGCAGCACGAGTTCGCCGCCACTGTGGCGCCCGGCTTCACGGTGAAGCCGCCGGAGTTGCTGATATCCGCGCCGAAGGTCTCTAGCGGCCCGGAACCCTGCACGGTGGTAGTCCCGTGAAACGCCAGCAGGGCATGGGTGCTGGTCGGGGAGGTGAGGGCCTTGATGACCGTGCCGCTGATCGTGGTGGCGATGGTGCTGGCGACGTCGAGATTCCCGTTGATGGTCCCGCCGCTCCACAAGAACCTCCCCCCGCCGGTGAAGCTGCCGGGGCCGGAGAACTTCGCGTTCCCGGTCAGCGCCATGATGCTGCCCGGCCCGATGGACACATGGGAGGCAAGGGTCATCACAGCGTCCTGGTCGAACCGCATGGTGCCGCCGCCGCTGAGGCCGCTTCCCGCGCTGAACTCGCCCGGCCCGCCGATCACGTCCAGCACGCCGCCGGGCGAGACCTGCACCGACCCCGGGTCGTTGAAGTCCATGAAGCCCACGGTGGCGGTCCCCCCAGCCGGCACGCCGATCGTCCCGGTGTTGACCAGCACATCGGGCGTGGTGCAGCACGAGTTCGCCTCCACCGTGGCGCCCGGCGCCAGTGTCATGGTGCCGGCGTTAGTGATCACCGTGCCGGGATCCTGGACCTGGACCACGCCGGGACCGCCGATAACGGTGACGCCGGAGAAGGTCACCGGGTCCTTGACGTTCTCCTGGCCCGTACCGGTGATCGACGCGCCGGACTGCGCGGTCAGCGGAGCGGCGAGGGTCGCGACGTTCTGGCCGTTGACGTCCCACGAGAAGCTGCCCATCACCGTGACATCCCCGCCGGAAAGGGACGCGTCGCTGAGGGCGAGATCCTGCAGCTCGGTTCCGCCGGGCATGCCCGTCACGTGCGGCGTCAGCTGGGACTGGGTGGGGCTGATGGTGACGCTGTCGCCGTTTTTCGGCACCTGCACGGTGTCCCAGTTCTTGGAGTCTCCCCAGCTGGTGCCGTCACCGTTTCCTGTCCACGTCGGGTCGGAGGAAGCGCTGGCCGCCGCGGGCGCCAGCGAGCTTCCCGCCACCGCCCCCGCCAGCACGGCCACGGCCAGCCCGGACCGCAGCCAGCAGCCCAACCATCGAGTCATGATCACCTCTCATGGCCCGGGCAACCGCCCTGCCCCCCTGGAGGAGCAAGCTGCAATGGCGGGACGCAGCAGGCTCGCCCCCTTCGGGAATCCCGGCCCGTGTGCCGCCGGCTCTGACCGAGGAGTCCCTTTGCCAATTCATCATACAAGTTTTACCTCGATATTACAGTAAGTGAGCTGGCTACATGTTTTCCGTCCGACGGGTGCCCCGGTTGCGCGAGGTCAGGGCGACCGTATCCGGCAGCCGGGTGATGGCGGCCGCACCGGCCAGGCCCGGACTGGCAGGCGCTTAGCCGCGGCGCCCGCTGGCCCCCGGTTGCGTGGTGGTTACGCCTTCCGCAAGCTGACGGTGTCATCGAGGTGGCAGATGGCGGACTTGTCTTGTTCAGCGTCACCGGTACGCGTGTCCAGGGAGCGAGCTTGGGCCGTCGTTCTGTGCGCCTGCGTTCCGGCGGTTGGGTGGCGCCTGAGGATCTTGAGTGGGAACGGGTTCTTGGGACGGTCGCCCATCGCCGCTTACGCGGTCAGAAGGCCGACTCGGGTCGCGCATCCGGGCTGGGCTCGCGATCGAAGTTCGGTGGGCTGCATCGCTCCTGGTCGTCCGCGCCTCAATGCGGCACTTCCCGCAGTGTCATCCTCGTGGGTGAAGCACTTGACGAAGGCCGGGCGCCTCAGGCAGGGTTTGTTCACGGCGGCGACCGGCCGCCGAGCTGTGGAACATCTGCCCCAGCCGGAGTTCCATTGGCGAAGGGGATTCGCCCTCTCGGTCCTGAATGTCACAGGCCATCTTCCAACACCGCGTCGCTGTGGACAGGGTGTCAAGGGGAGGCTTGTCCATGACGAAGGACGCCAGCTTCAAGAAGGTTGTCCGGCGCCACGCCGAGGAGACTGGGCAGCGTTACACAGAAGCGCTGACGGATCTCAAGGGCCTCGGTGCGCGAATGCACCACGTGCCAGTTCCTGAGCAGTTGCTGGCTCATCTTCGGGATCGCTACGGCATCGACCCGGTCGCGGCGACCAGGCTTAGTGTGCACAAGACCTATGTGTTCCGCATTGACCGCAACGACGGCAGCCCTTGGGTCGCCCGCGCGTTCCCCCCCGCTCGGCCCCGTGCCGGTGCTGAGGGTGACGCCGCAATCCTCAGTTTCCTGGAGCGGCAGGACTATCCCGCCGAGCGCCTGGCGGTCAACGATGCGGTATCTGACTTCGATGGCAGCGCGGTCCTCGTGACGCGGTTCGTTGAAGGCGTCCAGCTCCCCGATGGTGCCGCGAAGTTCGCCATGATGGGTGAGCTGCTCGGACGGCTACACGCGTTGACGTACGACGAATCCGTGGGCCGCCCGGGTGGAGCGAGTGGTGAGGACCCGAGCCGTGAGGGCACGCCGCGTCAGGACCTGCTGGCGGTCCTGTCGTTTCTCGACGCCGTCAACACGAAGGTCGCGGCCGCCGAGCGCGAGCGTTTCGAGCAGCTCCGCGACCAGGTGCGCTCGGCCGACGACGGTCGCGGCCTTCCGGAGGGCTTGCTCCACGGAAACCTCCTCCACGCGCCCGATCACGCCGTCCTGAGCGAACAAGGGCCAGTCGCGATCAACTGGAAGGCGTCCGGGCGCGGACCGCGCCTCGCCGACTTCGCTTACCTGATCTGGGGCACGGGTTCGTGGAACCCACGCCGGCCGAACCAGGAGTGAATCGACGCTGCCGTCAACGCCTACCGCCGACATGTCCAGCCGACGGACGACGAACTCGGCCGGCTCGAGGCGGTCATGTATATCCGGACGCTCTACCTCGCCTGTTTCGGCTACCGACGCGCTGTCACCAATGGCTCGACATTCAACGAGTGGAGCTTCATCGAGCCACCCGAGTACTTCAGCTCCACCGCGGCCGCAACCCGAGTCGCGTTCCGCGGGTAGGTCGTCGTGCGAACGCGTTCGATGGTCCAGCGGGCTCGTTCGGCAGTGCTTGTGTGAGCGCGCCCGTAGAGGTCCCGGAAGACATCGTTGAGCGGATCCGCGCGCTGTGCCTGGCGCTGCCCGAAGTGACGGTGCGAGTCAACGATTCACTAACCAGAACGAGATCGATGGCGCACTCGTTCGACATCCGCCAGAGGTCGTTCTGCTTGCTCGTGGTAGTGGAGGACTCGACCGGTAAGCCCGTCCCGCTGCTGGTGTTGCGTGCCGACCGAGACGAACGCGAGGCGCTGCTGTCCGTTGGCCACCCGTTCTTCTCCTCGCGAGCCGGCCGTGATCGCATCGGGGTGCTGCTCACCAACGACACCAACTGGGAGGAGATCCGGGAGCTTGTGACCGAGAGCTACCGGATCCTCGCCCGAAGAAGCTCACCGCACTGCTCGACTAGCAACGCGGTCAATGGTCCAGTGCGTGCCCCAGATCACTCGCCCATCACGCCCGACGTCGCCGCCGACGAACGCATCCCATAGGCGAAAGTAGAGGGCCGATATAACAGCGCACCGAATACCGACGCCCGTGGCCTGAGGATCGCGCCAGATCGGCGGGACCGTGCTCAGGGCAAGATCAGAGTCGATTACGCATTGTGAGCGTCATCTGGCCATCGGTGGGCGCCGAACGCCGAATCGGTTCGGCCAGCTGACATGCCAGGGATTGCCGGCGATGCGTGCAGACGACCCGGTTCTGGACGGGAAGAACGGCAGGATCGATCTGGCCGGTCGCGAGGCCTTCTGCCGCGGTGCGCAGCCGTGGGCTCGCCAACGCCACTGTCCTCCTGGCCTAACGAACTACGCCTCCTGCCTAGCGGGCGAGGCGATCTCGGTCAGCGGCCAGCACCCGTAGTCGCTACAGTTCCACCCTGGTGCCGACGGTGTTCGGGATGAACGCCCCGGGCAGCCGTGCCCCCATGGCGTGCTGGGCGCGCCAGCCGGTGCAATGCGCCGGAACGACGACCTGCGGGTTCAGTGCACTCAGGTCGTCGATGACACGCGGGATCAGCGGCTCGAAGATCAGCCCGTTGAGGTGAAAGCCGCCGATAACCGCGTGCAACGGCCTGTCCTTGGTAAGCCGGCGGGCGTAACGGCAGATGTTCACCACGCCGGCGTGCCCACATCCGGTGATGACCAGCAGCCCCTTGTCCTTGATGTCGACGACCAGTGCCTGGTCGTCGAGCACCAGCGGGTCAGGCTGCCAGCTGCCGTCCAGCCAGGCCTGCTGCGGCGGGAACCCCGGCTCGTAGCCGGTGCCGCGGGCTACCTCGCCAGTGACCAGCACAGACTGCTCGAACAGGAAGCTGGGCTGGCGTTCCTCGACGATCTCGAACCCGGCACTGATCAGCGCGCTACGGCTGGTCGTCGGGATCTCCAGAGGTTCCCGGCCGGGTAGGCTCACCCGGCGCCGGCGCCAGAAGTGCGGATGGATGAGCACCGGCAGGTTCACCGTGCCGCCCAGCCGCCGGATCAGCCCGTCCAGGCCGGTCGTGTGATCGAAATGGCCATGGCTGCAGACGATCACCTCGATGTCCGTGGGGTCAACGTCAAGGCGGCGCATGTTCTGCACGACGCCATCGGGGCTGGTGCCGGTGTCGAAAAGAACGCGATGCTGCCGACCGTTCTTGGTCACCGTCACCAGGACCGAGAAGCCGTGCTCGGCCAGCAGCGCCTCGGGCGCGTCGCCGCTTTCCATGGTCGAAGCTGGACGGCGGCCGCCGATGTCCACAGGCGCGCGACGGGCCGGACCCTGATCTGGCATGAAGATGTCGGTCACGTTGTCCATCAGCGTGGTCACCGTAACCGAGTTGACCGGCTCCAGGTCGAACTGCACCGGCAGGTCCACGTCATGCAGGATCTGCTGGCTCGCGCCATGCCCGGCCGGAGTCTGATCTGTGCACATGACGTCATCATCGCCCATGGATCATGGAGGCTGCCCTCGGGCCGACGCTACTAGGACAGGCGGTCGGCGAGTCCCGCCAGCCACAAGCGACATCAGAAGACCGGTATCGATTCGCGCAACGCAGCCCAGCCCGTCCGCGTAATGCCCAATCTGGACCGCGAAGTACCGCCAAGTATGGAGCTAATGGCGGCGCAGATCGTCGGCTCGGGGCGCGTTCTCCTGGAACTTCTCGATCACCCAGTGTGATGCAGTCGGCAAGTTGGCGGATGTCCGGTCGATCGCGGGCGTTCCCGGCCAGCCCTGAACGCCAAGGCGCACGCTTATCCGGCGTGCGGACGCCTGGCCGCCTTTTCGCGGACTTTCGTGGACATAAACTGAGACAAATCTCGGTATCAAGACAACTGGAGCGCGGCTGCTCGGCGCGTTGTCGCAGGTCAGCGTGGCGGAGGATAGGAGATTCGAACTCCTGAGGGGTTGCCCCCAACACGCTTTCCAAGTGTGCGCCTCAGCGTTCATGGCAGGCCGTGCCCGTCCGTGACCTGGGATGACCGTGACCGGTGGGTCTCAGCGGACGCTCGCGAATTCCAGCGAATGAGACTACGAATGAGACTGCAGCCGAAAGCGGACGACCGACTCCGGCGAGCTCGACCGGCGAGATGTTGCTAGGCCTGACGCGCGGCGAGCTTGCGCGCAAGGTCGGTCACGCCGCATCGCGCCGACGGTTGGCATCAGGCTATGTCGAGAGACGGCATCACACTGAGTGATCGAGAGGTTCGCGGAGAACGCGCGCCGACCTGCCGATCTGCGCGGCCGCACGATCGAGTCCTGGAAACCAGTGAACGTACATATTCGGGTGATCGGCGCCGCCACGCATGCCCAACTCGGCTCACCGACGTCCTGCTGCAGGCCGTCTCTGACGTGCGGGTAATCCTCACACTGCTCTTGGGCCGGCTGATTGGCCGTCCGGGCCTGACAAGACGACCGCGTCATCGAAGGGGCGGCGGCTATGACCGCGAGCAGCGACTGCGAATGCTCCGGGGGTTCGAGCCGCGGTGGTGTCGGCGGGGAGTCAGGACCATGATCGATTGTTGACACCGACGTCTCACGGCGCGCTCGGCCGCAGGGCGGGAAGCCGGCGGTTAAGCTCTGCCATCCATGGGCGGTGGGCCGTGAGCTGGTCATGGAGGCCAGAAAGGAAGCGGCACGGTCGGCGGTGAAGACAGCGCGCCGATGACCGGTTACGTGTGCTGCCAGGGCGAGCCGCGAGCGGGCGTCGTATCGCCGGCCGTTCGCGCCTGTTACGGCAGGCTCACCGCGGTGGTCTGCGGGGACCCCCGCTCGCCTCGACTGCCGCCGCGCCGGCGCCGGCATCGGCTGACTGAGCGCCGAAGGTGGCGCGGGCCCACGCCACGTGACGCGCGGTCATCCGGTTAGCCACTAGCGGTGTGTAGCGCCAGATACGCCACGCCAGCCGTGCCGACGCAGGCGCCACGACCAGCGCAGCGTTGCGGTCAATCCCCCGGACGATGTCTTGCGCCATCCGATCCGCCGGGTAGAAGCGGGGCTGCACGTGCCGGAAGAACTCTCGCGTATGCCCGGCGGCCGGCGACCTGGGCAGGTCATCGGGGCCGCCCTTGTCCAGAATCGGCGTCTCAACCACGCCGGGGCACACCGCGGTCACCCGCACCCCGTGCGCTGCGGCCTCCCCGCGAAGCGACAAGCTCAGCCCCACCACCGCATGTTTGGTCATCGCGTACGCCGTCGCCCCCGGGGCCGGGAGGAGACCAGCCAGCGAAGCAGTATTGACGATATGCCCGGACCGTTGCCTGACCATGATCGGGTAAACCGCCTGCACACCGTGCACCACGCCCCGCAGGTTCACGTCGATGGCGCGATCCCAGTGGGCGAGCAGTAGCTCGTGGGCCTCTCCGCCGAAGGCGATGCCGGCGTTGTTCACCATGACGTCGAGGCGGCCGTGGCTGTCGTGAGTGCTGCGCACCAGGGCCGCAACCGCGGCGGCGTCGCGGACATCAAGGGCCGCGGACATGGCAGCACCTGGCCCCAGCCGGGCCAGCCCATCCGCCACACGTTCCGCGCCGTCACCATCGATGTCAGCCACCACGACGGTGTCGCCCCGCAGAACCAGTGCGCGGGCCAGCGCCCGCCCGATGCCAGACGCAGCCCCGGTAATGATCGCTATCCGGGCCATACCTGCCTCCCGTGCAGTTATACACCGGCTGCTCACCGCTCCCAGTGTCGGCTCACGCCGGTGGAGACCCGGGTCTGAGCGGAGCGCAGGGTCGGGGCGGGCGCGGGCCCGGCGGCGCCGGGCCGGAGCCCGGCGTGCCCGGGCCTGCTAGGCGCCGACGCCGGCTTGGCTGGCGGGCTGGATGTTCTGGTTGACGTGGAAGAAGTTGTCGGGGTCGTACCGGGCCTTGACCCTGGCCAGCCGGTCGTAGTTGCTGCGGTAGGAGGCCACGATCGGGTCCTGGCCCTCGCTCATCATGAAGTTGATGTAGCCGCCGCCGGCCGAGGCCGGGTGCAGCGCCTCCCAGTAGTCGGGGTGCCGGTAAGAAACGTGTCACCAGGGGCAAACGAGCGCGACCAGGAGCGTTGGGCGGCCGGGTGCCGATGACGGCGTCGTAGTGCTGCTGGGCATCGCGAGGGCCAGGCGAGAGTTGACGGGTCTGACCTGTCGGGCACCCTTGCTTGCCAGACCCGCCGGTGGTGCCTCGTTACCGACCGTGACAGCTCGGCGAGTCGGCGGCGCGCTATATCCGCCGTTAGGCGCGGTTCTGGAGCACTGACTCTGCGCCGCGATTGTCGCGCATAACAGGACGGTCTGTCGCCGCGGGGCCGGTAACTCCAGCAAGCGGTGCGCCCATGGCGACTCCGTCCCGGAGTAGCTTCCTTGCCGGCTCGAGCCGGCCAAGTCGTCGGACGGGACCTGTCCCGTATAGCCTCCCGTCACCGGGCATTTTCTCGGGCGGGGCATCTGGGACAGGCCCTCGTATGTACCCGCTCCGACCGGGAGCGTTCCCGTAGGGGTTCGGTAAACGAGACGCACCGGCAGCCCGCGGTACCGCCGCCCGGCCCTAAATGTGGCTCAGCACATTGATCACCTGTCCATCAGGGGTCGCGGGCGAAGAAGCGGCGAACGTCCCACGGCTCGAGGGTCAAAGGTGTGACTTTCGGCGGTAAGTGGCAGGGGATTTTTGCGCTATTTGGCCGGTTTCTCGTGCTGCGGGGCGGGTGAGCTCGTAGCCGGCTCGTCAGCTTGCGTGACCGGACTGCAGTCGTCGGCTGACCCCGGCAGGTCCGGTTGTGCTTTGGGGGCCCGAGAACGACAGAACACCGCGACGCCCCCGCGTGCCTGCCCACCCGGCCGGGCCGGTGCCGGGCGTGGCGGATGGATTTGTTATGGCGTGGGCCAATCACGGCGTAATCGCTGCTCAATGACGCGCTGGCACGATACTCGCAAGCACGGTAGGCATACCGGGCTGCGCCGTCCGGTGCGCTTACCTTGCAGAGAGGCCGTCATGGACCATTCCTGCTCGTCCAGCGGCCAGCCGGCCGGGCCGGAGCGGCCTCCTGCTCCCGGGCCGGCGCGGACCGCGGTCAACCTCATGTATGCGGGCGCCGCCGTCAGCACCGTGCAGCCGTCGCCGCTGCCGCAGAAGGCGCCGACCTGCTCATGCTCGCCCGCGGCGGCGACCGCGCCCGCCTCGGGCCCCGGCAGCCTCGGACCGGCCACGGCTCGTCCGGAAAAATGAAGAACCTGGCGGCTTGCTATAGGTAGATGGTTGATGTATGTCTATGACATGAAGAAGCGGAGCATGCAGGAGCCTACGTTCCTTATCCTGACCGCTCTGGCGGCGGGGCCCCAGCATGGCTACGGGATCATCACCGACGCTGAGCGGATCTCCGGCGGCGTGACCCGGCTGCAGACCGGAACCCTGTACATGGCCCTGGACCGGCTGCGTTCGGCCCGGCTGGTCGAGCCGGACCGGGAGGAAGTCGCCGACGGCCGGCTGCGCCGGTATTACCGGCTCACGGACGAGGGCGCGACGCTGCTGGCGGCCGAGACCGAGCGCCGGCGCGCCAGCGCCGCCGTCGCGGCGCAGCGGCTGCGCGCGCGGCTCGCCGGAGGCACCGCGTGAGCGCGGCCGGAACCGGGACTACCGGGGTGGGAGGGGACATGCCAGCTAGGGACCCGGCCGGGGCGGCAGTCCTGGAACGACGCTACCGGCGGTTGCTGCGCTGCTACCCGCCCGGCCACCGCGAGGTCCACCGGGAGGAGATGCTCGGCGTGCTGCTGGCCGCCGCCCGGCCCGGACAGCGCACGCCGGGCCTGGGCCAGGCGGTGAACCTGGCCGCCTGCGGCCTGGTGATCCGGGTACGCCGGATCCCCGGCTGGCTGGCCGCCGACGCCGGGCAGGACGCCCTGGCCGTCGTGAGCCTGATCGCCCCGGCGGTGGTGGTCATCCTCCTCGCCCTGGGACGGGGAGCCATGTCTGTCGCCGCCGCGAGGGTTCCGTTCTGGACACTGCTCCCGGTCCTGCCCTCTCTTGGGGAGTCCGTCGTGGTGCTGGCCTGGCTGGCGGTGGTGCTGCTGGGGCTGACCGGCTGCCGGCGAGCAGCCGCGGTGATCGCGGCCATCTCGCTAACGCTCGCCTGGCTGGCCGTGCTGACCGCGAGCGTGCAGCAGAGCGGTGCCTTGTCCCAAGGGCTTGTCCAGTTCCTGGGCACGGTTGACGTCCCTGTCGTCCTGGCCAGCCTGGCGGCTTGCTCGCTGGCCTTGTCCCCCGGCCCGCTGCGGGGCCTGGCGATCGTGGGGTGGCGGCGAGCCTGCCTCATGATCGCGGGCCTGTCCGCGGGCTTCGGGTTCCCCTCGATCGTTCAGCTGGTGCACCCGGCCGCGCCGGTGGGAGATCTTGGCTTCCGCCTGCTGGGCGTCCTGGCGATCGCGCTGGCAGTAGCCGTCACGCGCGTACGCGGCCCCGTGGGCCGGCGGGTCGCGGGGCTGGTAGCGGCCGGGCTCCTGCCCAGTCTCGCCGTGCTCCTGGGCCCCGGTCTGGCGGCCGCCTTCGACCTCATCCTGCTTGTCGCCGTGCTGGTGTGGCCGGTGGCGATCGTGTCCTGGCTCGGGCGGGTCAGGCGGGCATCGCGCGCGGGGTAGTGCGGGCCACACGAGCAGCGGCGACCAGGCCCGCACATCGGGGTCCAGCGCCGGGACGGAGCCCCGGCGCGCCACCGGCGGGAGGGCGTTTTCCCAGGGACACTGTGATCTTCGGCGGTACGTGGCAGGGGAAGCTTCAGGATCTACGCCGGCAACAGGGTTGCGTGATAACTTCCGTTATCTGGCAAGATTAGTGAAGGCGGCACGGTGCGAGCTGGGCGGAGGCCGCCCGGCGCGAGCCGTTCGCGTCCTGGTTATCCGGCAACTTGCGAGAGGGCGGCATGGATCCGGTCATCACCGAGCTCGGCCGGGAGCATCCGCTCGCCCGGTACCTGGACGAGTTCCTCGCCGACCTGGCCAACGCCGGCGCCTCCCGTCACACCCTGCGCGCCTACCGCGGTGACCTCGTGCAGTTCGCCGCGCACTACGACGGCGAGATCGCCGGGCTGACCGTTGTCCCGGTGCGCGCGTATCTCGCCGGGATCGCGGGGCTGACGGCCGCCAGCCGCAAGCGCAAGCGCGCCGCAGTGGCTTCCTTCTGCCGCTGGGCCATCCGACACGACCTGCTGACCGCCAGTCCGATGGACAAGATCGACACCGTCAAGGTCCCCAGGACGCTGCCGCGGCCCGCCGCGGCCGCCGATGTCGCCAAGGTGCTCGCCGCAATCTGCAGCAGGCAGCCGTGCAAGGACATCTCGCTGGACCGGCTGCGCGACCGGGTGCTGTTCGAGACCGCGTACACCTGCGGCGCGCGTGCCGCCGAGGCCTGCGGGCTGTACGTCGAGGACCTCGACTTGCGGCCGGACGACGAGCACGTACGGATCCACGGCAAGGGCGGCACCGTCCGGACGGTCTTGCTGGACGACCGCGGCTATGTCGCGCTGCTCAAGATGTACCTGGCCCGCGCCGGGTACACCTGCGGGCCGCTGTTCCGGGCCAGCATCAACGGCGGCGGCGGGCCGCTGTCTTACGACGCCGCGCATCACCGGTGGGAGGGCTACTGCGCGGGCGCCGGGCTGGTTATCGACATCCACCAGCTTCGCCACGCTCATGCCACCGAGCTGATCAACTCGGGCGTCTCCATCGAGGCCGTCCGACGTCGCCTGGGCCATGCCAGTTCCGAGACCACCCAGCTGTACGCCCTGCTGGAGGACAAGGTCGCCGACGCCGAGGTGCGCGCTGCCCGGCGGCGCCGTGACCTGGCCGCACGCTGACCACCCTCAGGGCGGATAACGCATTTCTTACCGAAGATGCCCCCACCGGGCGCGGCAGAACCCGGGCCGGGATGCTGCCAGTGTGGCATTCGCCGCAGATGGCGCTGACCATTCGCGTGCCGGGCTGTCAAGCCTGACTCCGGCGCAGCGGGAACAGGCGCTTGCCCGCTGGCAGGTGCTGCGCGCCCACCTCGAGGACGGCTGCCCGCTGGTCCGCGTGGCCGGCAAACACGGCGTCCCGGAGCGGACGCTGCGCCGCTGGCTGGCGGCCTACCGCGCGGGCGGGCTGGCCGCGCTGGCCCGCCGGCCTCGCTCGGACAGGGGAACCCGGCGGATGCCGCCCGAGCTGCAGCCGCTGATCGAGGGTCTGGCGCTGCGCCGCCCGCCGCCCACCATCGCCACCGTGCACCGGCAGGCCACCGGGGTGGCCCGGGACCACGGCTGGCCGGTGCCGGGTTACGCCGCGGTCTACGACGTGGCGACGAGCATCGACCCGGCGATGGCCACCCTCGCGCTTGAGGGCACCAAGCGGTACAAGGAGGTGTTCGACCTGGTGCACCGCCGCGAAGCAGCCAAGCCGAACGAGATCTGGCAGGCCGACCACACTCTGCTGGACTTGTGGGTGGTCACCCCGTCCGGCCAGCCGGGCCGGCCGTGGCTGACCATCATCGAAGACGACCACTCCCGCGCGGTCGCCGGGTACGCGGTCAACCTCGGCGCACCGTCGGCGCTGACCACCGCGCTGGCGTTCCGGCAGGCGATCTGGCGCAAGCCCTGGCCCGGCTGGCACGTATGCGGCATCCCGGACGCGTTCCACGTCGACCACGGCCCGGACTTCACCTCCGCCCACCTGGAACAGGTGATGGCCGACCTGCGGACCCGGGCCTATTTTTCCCTGCCCGGTCAACCTCTCTTAACCGGCTAATCGTGTTTCCCTGGGGGGCGCGACACGCCGCGTTACGGGGGTATTTGCCTGCATAGTGGGACACGTGCCATAACCGTGTCCCATGACAGGAGAGGAGCCCGGGCTCCGGGCCGAACTGCGTGATGATGGCCGCTGGCGTCTGGCCGGGGCGGTCGACGGCGAGCTGATCAACGGCTATCTGGGTTACCTGGCCGACCGCGGGTTCTCGGCGCAGACGGTGCGGGCCTACGCGTTCGACCTGCTGGCGTTCGCCCGCTGGCTGGCCCGCCGAGGGCATCACCGCCGGGGAGGTCACCACGGATGTGATGCTGCGGTTCCTGACCTGGTGCCGGACGGCGCCGCTGCCGGGCCGCCCGGGCGGGAACGTGTACTCGATCCGCGATGGCCGCAACGCCGGTTACGCGCCGGCCACCATCAACCGGCGGCTGGCCGCGGTCGCGGGCCTGTTCGGCCACTGGGGGATGCGGGACCCGGCCGCGCCGAACCCGCTGCCGCGCGGCGCGGCGGCCCGGCGGGCGGCCGCCGGTGAGCGCGGCGGGCTGCTGGCCCACCTGGGCAAGCCAAGGCGGCGGTCACAGCTGCGGGTCCGCGAGCCGCGGCAGCTGCCGCGGGGGCTGGACCGGGCCGAGACCACGGGCCTGCTGGCCAGTTTCCGCACCGACCGGGACCGGGCGATCGCCGGGCTGATGCTGTTCTCGGGCCTGCGCTCGGCCGAGGTGCTCGGCCTGGCCGTCGCCGACGTGGACATCCCGCGCGGCTGGGCCCGGGTGATGGGCAAGGGCGGTAAGGAACGCCGGGTGCCGCTGGACCCGGACGTGGCCGGGCTGATCCAGGCCTACCTGCTCGCCGGGCGCCCCGAGACAACGAGCCGGGCGCTGTTCGTGGTGGCGAAGGGCCCGCACCGCGGGCAGCCGCTGACCCCGGCCGGGCTGCGCACGGTCTTCCGCTACCACCGGGGCAAGGCCGGGGTGCCGGCCGGGCACCCGCACGCGCTGCGGCACTCCTTCGGCACCGCCCTGGCCGAGGCCGGGGTGGACCTGGCCGTGCTGCAGGCGCTGATGGGTCATGACCACGTGGACTCCTCCGCCGCCTACATCCACCTCGCCCCGGCGCACGTCCGCGCCGCCTACGATGCCGCCCGCCAGCGCCAGCGCGCCCAGTAACCCGGGCCGCCGCCTGGTGCCGAGCGACCTGCTCGGCGGCTACCAGGCGGCGCTGGCCGCCCGCGGCGCCGGCAACAAGCCGTTCCTGTCCGCGGCCCGGTCCTTCCTGGCCCGCTGGCCAGACCCGCAGGCCTGGGCCGCCGAGCCGCTGCCGGTGCGGCTGTCGGCCAGCCCGTCGGCGCGGCCGTTCCTGAACTACCTGATGCTGTCCGGGCAGCTGCACCCGGGCTATGACTACCTGCTGGCACGCAAGCTGCCCGCCGTGCTGCGCGAAGCCCCGGACGGCCCGCTGGGTGAGGACCGGGCCCGGTTCCTGGCAGCCGCAGCCGAGCTGGGCTGGCGGCCGCGGGTCGCCGCCGGGTTGTGCAGCCAGATCGCGATGCGGCTGCTCATCCAGGCCGGCCCGCCGCTGACCGCGCTCACCGACGCCGGCGTCGCCGCCTTCGACACGGCGATCACCGCCCGGGAACAAGCATGCGGCCGGCCGCTGAAGCACTACCGCGACGCGCTTTACACCTCCCGCACCGTCATCTACCACATGGGCGCCCCGGTGCGCCCGGTCACCAGGAAGAACACCGGGCACCTGCGCTGGCCCTGGGCCCGCCACTTCGACGGCGCCGCACCGGGAATCGGGCGGTCGCTGACCGCCTACCTGGAATGCGCCTCAGGCACCCGGGTCAGGACCACCGTGCTGGGAATGGCCGGACGGCTCGGCCACTTCGCCCGGTTCCTGGCCGGCTGCGACCCGGCACTGGATTCGCTGGCCGGGCTGGACCGGCAACGGCACATCGAGCCCTACCTGGCCGCTGTCGCAGCCGCGCGCAACCCGCGCACCGGCACGGTGCTGTCGGCCTCCGAGCGGCGCAGCCGGGTCCTGACCGTCGGGCGGATGATCGATGACATCATCGAGTGGGGCTGGCAGGAAGCCCCGGCCCGGCGGCTGATCTTCGCCCGCGACGTTCCCCGGCTGCCCCGGGCGCTGCCCCGCTACCTGCCCGCCGACGCCGACCGGGCCCTGGCCGCCGCGCTGCGCTCCTCACCCAGCCGGCTGCCCGCCGCCGCGCTGCTGCTCCTGCGGGCCACCGGGATGCGCATCGGGGAGCTGCTCGACCTCGAACTCGACTGCGTGCACGAGGTGCCCGGCGCCGGCGCCTGGCTGAAGGTCCCCCTCGGCAAGCTGGACACCGAACGGATGGTCCCCATCGACGACGAGATCCTCGCCCTGGTCAACGAGATCACCGAGCACCGCTCACCCGGGCGCCCGCTGCCACACCCCCGCACCGGCAAGCCCGCCGACTTCCTGCTCACCCACCAAGGCCGCCGGGTCTCCGCAGACACCCTGCGCGGCGAGCTGCACCGGGCCGCCGCCAGGGCCGGGATCCCCGCCGCCACGCCGCACCAGCTCAGGCACACATATGCCACCGCCCTGGTCAACTCGGGCTGCTCGCTGCAGGCGCTGATGGCGCTGCTCGGCCACGTCTCCGCGGAGATGAGCCTGCGCTACGGCCGGCTGTTCGACACCACCGTCCGTGCAGAATACGAACGAGCGCTGGACCTGGCCAAGGCCCAGCTCGCCCCGGTGCTGCCCGGCGGGCGAACCCAGCTGCCCCTCGCCGCCATCACCAGCGGGAACTGGCGGGACACGCCGCTGATCAAATCACGCCTGGCCGGCGGCTACTGCCTGCGCACCGCCGCCCAGGGCCCGTGCGCCTACGCCAACATCTGCGAGCACTGCCCGAACTTCCGCTCCGACGCCGGCTTCCTGCCCGTGCTGCAGCTGCAGCGGGCCGACGCCGAAACGCTCGCCGCCGACGCCGCCGCCCGCGGCTGGGGCGACGAGGCCGCCCGCCACCGCCGCCTCATCGAACGGCTCGACCTGCTCATCAGCCAGGCCAATGCCGGCTGACCCCGGCCAGCTGACCCGGGTCGAGGCCGCCTGCGCCGAGCTGGCCGCCGCCGGGCAGCCCGTCACGTTCAGGGAAGTAGCCGCTCTCGCGCAGATCAGCCGGACCACGCTTTACCGTCGGGCCGACCTGCGCGCCGTCGTCGAGGAGCACCGCGCTCACGGCCGGGATGCCAGCACCCTGACCGGCCTCGCCGTCCAGATCGACCAGTTGCGCCGCAGCCTCGAAGCCGTCGCCGCCAAGGTCCGCCGCCACGAAGAACAGCTCCGCCGCCTCGAACGCGCCCGCCGCCAGCCCGGCAAGTAAGCCCGCGGGACCCTAGGTTATCCACAAGATGATCTTCGATTAGCCGGTTAACCCCGCGGGAGGGGCAAAGTGGAGCGGATATTCGGCACTATCAACCAGATGTGCCTGCCCGGCCTGCCCGGGTACGCGCCGCGCGGCACCCCGGACCGGGCCGGGCAGGCCCGGCTCACCCTGGCCGAGCTGGACACGGCGATCGGCACCTTCATCCGGGAGATCTACAACCTCACCCCGCACGGCGAGACCGGCATTCCGCCACAGCAGCGCTGGGAAGCCGGCGCGTTCATCCCGCGGATGCCCGACTCACTCGAACAGCTCGACCTGCTCCTGCTCACCGTGGCCAAGCCGCGCAAGATCCACCCCGACGGGATCCACTTCCAGGGACTGCGCTACCTGGACCCCCTGCTGGCCGCCTACGTGCCTGTGCTACGGGCCGCCAGGGGGTCGGCAAGACCAAGTCCGCCAGGCAGTACGCCGGATGGGACATCGTCGGCCCCTACCTGCAGACATTCCGGCTCCTGGACGTCGTGCCCGTGCCGCCGCAGGCGATGGCCAGCCGCACAATCATCTACACACCCAAGGTCCACACCACCCCGCGCATCGTCGACAAGGAGATCACGTTCCTGCATGAACGGCTGAGCTGGGGCATCGAGTGGGAACTCCAGGCCCCGAAGGATTTCGCCAAGCTGAGTAAGGCCTGCGGGCCGTGTGCTGAGCTGCTGATCGTCGACGAGGCGGACCGGCTCAAAACACCAGCGCTGGAACAGCTCCGCGACCACCACGACCGGACCGGCCTCGGCCTGATCTTGATCGGCATGCCCGGCATCGAAAAGCGCCTGGCCCGCTACCCGCAGCTCTACAGCCGGGTCGGGTTCGTCCACCACTACCGGCCGCTGACCGCCGGCGAGCTCGCATTCGTCCTGGCCCGTCACTGGCCCGAGCTCCACCTGGACGACACCGCCGACTTCACCACCGGCGAGGCGGTCGCCGCGATCACCCGCATCACCAACGGCAACTTCCGCCTGACCGGCCGGCTGATAGCCCAGATCCAGCGGATCCTGGACATCGACCACCTCTCGGTCGTCATCAGAGAGGTCGTCGAGGCAGCACGCGAATCGCTCGTCATCGGGGTTATGTAGAGGGCTCAGCTACCACCTGCGAATCCAGCCGCGCATCAGGCGGCCCGGCCAGATAGCGCCCAAGATTCCCTGCCACGTACTGCCGAAGATCACAGTCAAAGGGTAGACAATCTCCGCGCCCGCCTGGACCGCTGCCGCGTGGCAGGCGTCCACGTCATCCACCTGAACCGAGACATCGGGGATGACAGGGGCGGTGGCGTCGTGGGTCATGAGGCTGATCTGGGCACCCGGCCGTTCGGGATCGGCCAGGGTGAGATCTAGCCGTGGTCCATCACCGGCCGCAGTCCCAGTAGGTCGCCGTAGAAACCCTTGGCCGCCTCCAGCGACGTACTGCTGAGATCAGGGACCACTCGGCGAACACCCATATTGTGATCCTCCCAGCCCGCTTCGACGCAGCAGGGGCGGCCGGGCGGATCGTCCCGGAGGCGGATGGGCGTGTGGTCTGTTCGCTCCGGCCCTGGCCTTCCCCGATCACGACAGGGACGGCAATCCGGTATGTGCAGGGGATGCGGTCGGGTGGGCGGTCAGATCCAGCCGCGGGAGCGGGCGAGCTGGACCGCTTCGTGGCGGTTGGCGACGCCGAGCTTGGCGGCTGCCGAGGAGAGGTAGTTGCGGACTGTGCCGGGGGTCAGGGCCGCGCGTTTCGCGATTTCATCGACGGGGGCGCCGCCTGCCGCGAGTTCCAGGACGTCGGCTTCGCGGGGGGTGAGCGGGCTGTCGCCGGCGCTGATGGCGTCGGCGGCGAGTTCGGGGTCGACGTAGCGGCCGCCACGGTGGACGGTGCGTACCACGTCGGCCAGGACCTGGGCCGAGACGGTCTTCGGCAGGAACCCGCGGACGCCGGCGGCGAGGGCCCTTTTGAGATGCCCGGGCCGTCCGTAGCTGGTGAGGATGAGGCTGCCGCAGGCGGGCAGCTCAGTGACCAGCTTCTCGGCGACAGCGATCCCGTCCAGGCCGGGCATCTGCAAATCCAGCACGGCCACGTCCGGGCGGTGCCGGCGGGCCATCGCGAGGGCCTCGTCGCCGGAGGCGGCCTGGGCCACGACCTCCAGGTCTTCCTGGATCGCCAGCAGGGAGGCAAGCGCAGTGCGGATGAGGTTCTCGTCGTCGGCGAGGAGCACGCGGATCACGGCGCGGGCGTCTTTGGTGTGACACCGGTGCCGCGCTGGCCCGGGCCAGGCGGCACCGCTGCGGCGCCGCAGGCGGGCAGGCTGGCCTCCAGCCGGAAGTGGCCGTTTGGGGGATGCCCGGTCGTGATGCTGCCGCCAAGGCCGGCCAGCCGCTCGCCGAGCCCGGTCAGCCCGCTACCGCCAGATCCGGCGTCCAGCGTGTGCAGGCGGTCGTTGTCCATGCTGAGCGTCACCGCGCGCAGGGCGCCCGGGGAATCCAGGATGTGAAGCTCGATCGTGCAGGCGGTGGCGTTGCTGTGGCGGATGATGTTGGTGGTGCCCTCGCGGACCACCCAGCCCAGGGCGGCCTGCACGTCAGCAGGAAGGCCCGCCGCGTCGCCGATGACGCGGCAGCTCACCCCCGCGGAACGCAGGACATCCTGCGCGCCGGCCAGCTCGGTGCCGAGGTCGGCGGTACGGTATCCGCTGACGACCGCGCGCATTTCCCGCAGCGACTCATGGGCCACCTGGCGCACCTCGAGCATCTGCCCGGCGGCGTCCTGGTCGCCCCGGCGCGCCAGCTGCGCGGCGAGCTCGCTCTGGATGGCTATCAGGGACAGGTTCCGGCCGAGCACGTCGTGCAGGTCGCGGGCGAAGCGCAGCCGCTCCTCGGCGACCGACAGGCGGGCGTGCTCGGTCCGGGACCGGTCGAGTTCGGACATGATCCGCAGCGTCGACGCGGACGAGCGGCAGGTGAGCACGCCGATGCCGACGATGAAGGCGTAGAACAGGGATGCCGCGATGAGGAGCCGCCCGTCGGCGCCAGCGCCGGCCCGGCCGACGCTCGCGGTCAAGCCGCTGGCCGCGGCCGCGCTCACCAGGACCAGGATGAGCAGCGCGCGCAGGCTGAGCAGCGGCGTGAGCGCCAGGATCAGGGCGCCGCTGAAGAGCATGGTTACCAGCAGGCTCACCGGGAACGCGGCCCCGGGGGGCTGGGTGAAGGCCGGGAAGGCCGCCGCTCCCGCGAGCACGCCGGCCGCGGTCAGCGCGGCGGCTGAGGCGACCAGCCATCTGTCCGGCTGCGGTCCCTTCGCCAGATAGCGGCCCAGGCCCGCGTGCAGCAACGCGATGCAGACGCCTGCCTGCGCCACGGACAGCAGCAGGAAAACGGCCAGGCCGGGTACCCGCCTCTGGTGCTGGGGGACGGCCAGGACCACCGCGAGCACCGGCACGGCGGCGAGCAGCACGTACACGCCGGCCCTGGTCCGCAACTCGAACCGCCCGAGACTGCCCAGCTCGTTCCACCGACGCCACATCACCGTCATCCCTCCAGCCTGTCACGCTTGCTTAGCGCCGTGGTTCCCAGCGGAACCAGCGTCGCGCAGCCCATGCGCCGGCGATGGTCCATGCCGCGAGCACGAGGATCGGGGCTGCTGCCGCGCCGAAGCTCGCGGCAAGGCCGAGGTGATGACCGCCGGCGGCAGTAGTTCCGGTCAGGCCGAGCCGCAGCAGTTCCACCACCGGAGTCAGCGGCAGCGCCTCCGCGACCCATCGCAGCGGCTCGGGGAGCATCGCCAGCGGGAACAGCAGGCCGCTGAACACCAGCGGCAGCCACAGTGCCGGCATCGTCGTGACCTGCGCCAGCTGCACGGTGTGGGTCACCGCAGCGGTGACCGCGGCCAGCAGCACGAACACCGCAGTCCCCAGGATGAGCGCAACCGGTACGAGCGCGGCGTTGGCGGGCGGGTTGAGGCCGAGCACCGCGACGGCGGCGACCGCGGCCACGGCGATCTGCGCCCAGGCGATCGCGATGGCGGGCGCGGCGGTCCCCGCGAGGATCTCGCCGTCGGTGGCCTCACCCGCGCGCAGCCGCTTGAGCACGAGCTCCTCGCGGCGTGCCACCATCGCCGTCACCAGGTTGTAGTACACGGCAATCAGCAGCGCGAACGCCGTCAGCCCCGTCAAGAGCATTGCGCCGAAGTCATGGGCCCCGCTGGCGCCAAGACCACCGAAGGACTTCAGCGAGCCGACCAGGGCGGCGGGCAGGATGACGGCGTTCAGCAGCGCGAGGCGATTGCGCCACAGCAGTATCCCCTCCACCCGGGCCAGGGCCACGACCCGGTGCGACGACTGCCTCGAACTGCTCACTGTCACTGTCCCGGCGCTCATGCCGCCACGTCCTTTGCGTTGTCGTCGTCTGCTGGACTGCCGGCTGAGGCAGCCACCGCGTGGAAGGCCTCCGCCAGCGAGGCCGGGCGGGCGTCCAGGGCGCCCAGCACGAGGTCCCGGGAGTTCGCCCACCCCAGCAGCGCGGTCAGCGTCGGCTGGAGGTCCGCTGTCTGTAGCAGCACGGTGCGCCCGGTGACGCTGGCCCGCGTCCCCGCTATGTCCGGAACTGGCTCGCGGGAGTCCTCGGGTAGCTCGAAGGAGATCCGGGCCGGCTGCGATGCCGCGACCTCCGCGGGGGTGCCCGTGCGCACGATCCGGCCCTGGTGCATGATCGCCAGGCGGTCCGCCAGTTCCTCGGCCTCTTCCAGGTAATGGGTTGTCAGCACGACGGTGGTACCCGCGCCCAGCAGCTCGCGGATCAGCAGCCACGTGCGGCGGCGGCTCTCCGGGTCCAGCCCGGTGGTGGGCTCATCCAGGAACAGGACCTCCGGGCGGCCCAGGATCGCCATCGCCAGATCGAGGCGGCGCCGCTCACCGCCGGAAAGGGATCTCACCGCGACCCCCGCGCGGTGCCCGAGGCTGACCAGGCCCAGCGCCTCGGCAACCGGCCGGGGCGCACTGAGTGTCCCGGCCCACATCCGGCCGGTCTCCGCCACGGTCAGATCCGGCGGGAACCCGCCCTCCTGCAGCATGATCCCGATCCGGCGCCGGACCAGGGCCCGCTCCCGGCAGGGGTCACAGCCCAGCACCCGGACAGCACCCCGGGCAGGGAGTGCCAGTCCCTCCAGCACCTCCATCGTCGAGGTCTTCCCGGCCCCGTTGGTGCCCAGCAACGCGAAGAGCTCCCCGCGGCGCACCGAGAAGGTGACCCCCCGGACCGCCTCAAAACCCCGGCCACCCGGGCCGCCGTAGCGCCGCCGCAGGTCCCTGACCGTGATAACGCCGTTGTCGTCCATGCCAGCCAGCTTCCCGCCGGACCAGCGCGCCCGCCGGTGCCCGCCATCACCAGTCCCGGTGACATCCGCCCAAGCCGCCCATGACAAAACCTCACAGCCCGCCCCGACGCCGGACCAAGCCGCTGTCCCCAGCCGCCCCCCGCATCACGACCGCGAAAACGCTGGCGCTGCCGGCCGCGGCCAGCAGCGCCAGCACCCGCAGCTCCCGAAACGCCGCGGTCAGCGGGTACAGACGGGCCGGCGGAACCATCGCCGGACGCAGCGACCGCGACCACCGCGACCCCCGCCCGCGCGATCGCGATGGCTCGCCGCTGCCAGGCCGGCCGCATGCCGGCAGATCCCGTCAACGAGATCGTGACATCCAAGACCGCCGCCTCCCAGAGGCCACTGCGCCGACGACGGCGATGGACACCAACACCGGGGTCCACGTGGCATTCTGGCTATCGGACGCGAACCACCCCGCCCACACCAGCGCCCCGGTCAAGACAAGAACGAACGCCACCAGAAACAGGCGCACGCTGAGCTTCTCCTCGGACCAGCGGCGCATCCGGGCAGTACCGGCACGATCATCCTGAGATCCAGCGCGTTGCGAGTTCTTCATGACAGACTCCCTTCAGTCACGTCCCGGGATGAACCCGGGCTCATAAGTCCAGCATCACGGCGAACCAGGACTCCCGCCCGTGCCCGCCATCACCAGTCCCGGTGACGTCCACCCGGCCCGGCCATGACAAACCACACGTCCCGCGCCTGGATCCCCTATCGGAACTGGATGGTGAACCGCGCCCTGCATCTCGTAGCCGTCGGCACGAGCCACAGGATGCTTGCAAGAGCGAGCGGTCGTGTCGATGAACACCCGAGCTCAGCTTGGCCCGACTTGGCTGATCTGTGCTCGGCAGCCAGGTGACGGGCGCGGCGGCAAGCGCGCGCAAAATCGGCGATCTGCGTTGAGCACCCGGCGTCATCGCTGCCGAGATGCTCACCCATCGTGACGGCCACGGCGGCGAGCTGGTCGCTCAGAGCTGGAACGCCCAATGGGCGGCCACAACCGCGATAGCACTCAGAAGCGTGCGCCTGCACCTTTGGGCGTTTTATACCGATATGCGTAGAATAAATGAGACTACAAATGAGACTGTGCAGCCTTGCAAGCCCAGGCCGAACGCATGACCTGGGCTTGTGTATTGCCTGGTCAAAGGTGGCGGAGGATGCGAGATTCGAACTCGCGAGGGCTTGCACCCAACACGCTTTCCAACAATGCGCACCAGCGTTCACCACCGTCCGCCACCGTGCGCGACCTGCCCGAATACGACCGGGGTGGCCGCTGATGAACGGCGCCGGACGGCGGTGAATGAGACAAGAACTGAGACAAGTAGCCGGCTGGGCAGAGCATTTGCGCGCAATGCCCGCTGAGCGCCGAGACGCTTCTTTACAAGTTCGGCAGCGGGCCGATCCAGCGCTCACTCCCACTCAGCCCGTCCGGGTGGTCGCGAAGTACGTTCTCGATCGCGGCGGCGACAGCAGCGATGGCATGACGGGTGCGTGTCCGCTCTGAGGGAAGCAGAATCAGGCCGGCATGCACCCTGCCTTGCGCCAGCCACTCTGCCGCAAGCGGACGGAAGTCCTTGATGGTCAGTGGGCCCCGCCGCGTGCCCTCGGCGATCAGCTTGGTGATCCGCGGCCGCGGCACCGCCCAGCCCGGCACACCTGGCGCGGTGATCTTGGCTGCCAGGAAGGGGACGCCAGCGCGAACTTCCGGCCAGCCGGCGGGAGCCGCCACCAGCCCGGCAACATCGGCCGCCATCGGAACCTCCCTCCTTCCCCGCCGGCGGCCCGATGGCCGCGGGCCAGGGGAGACCACACGTCGCGATACCAGCAGGCCGCGTCCGGCCGCCGTTCAGTACGTCTCGCCCTCACCCACCACCAAACGCCAGCCAGCAGCGCTGAACATCATGCCATTGGCATGAAAAATGCCGTTGGCATGGATTTCCGGACTCTCGGCTGCTCAGGCCTGGGCGACCCGGGCAAGTCCGTACCGGGCGTCCAGGCCACGCTGGGTGCATACGGAGGATCCTCTCGCCGCACGACGCTCCCGGCTTCTGGCATGCACGTAGCCTGACGCGTCGTAGCCGCGCTTGACCTGATCCGAGGCGCGGGAAGATCATGGATAAGCAGAGCTTCTGGGGGCACCGTCGGAGCATGGGCGAGAGCGACGCGCGTCAGCGGGACGGCCAGTCACAGCGCGCAGGCGGGTCGGCGTTCGAGTTCGTCGCGTCTAAGCTCCGCCGTCCGTTGATACGGCCCGGGACCGTGCGTCGTGCGGTACTGATCGAACGGCTGGCGCGGGGCGACCGTCGTCCGATCGTCTCGGTGGTCGCGCCGGCCGGCTACGGGAAGACGACCGTCCTGGCCCAGTGGGCCGAGCGCAACGGCCAGGCCTTCGCCTGGGTGTCGGTTGACGAGGCGGACAACGACCCGAAGGTCCTGCTCACCTACGTCGCGAAGGCGCTCGATGCGGTGGAGCCGGTCGGCGACCGGGTGTTCGATGCCCTCTCCTCCCCCGGCAGCTCGGTGCCCGGCTCGGTCGTCCCGCGGCTCGGGTCGGCCTTCTCATCGATGGCCTCGCCCGTGGCGCTGGTCCTGGACGACGTGCACGCGGTGCACAACCCCGAATGCCGGGCCGCGCTGTCGGTGCTGGCCGATCACGTGCCGGGCGGCTCCCGGCTGGTGTTCGCCGGCCGGGCCGAGCCGCCATTGCGCATTGCGCGGCTGCGCGCCGAGGGCAAGATTCTGGAGATCGGGCCCGGCGACCTGGCGCTTACCCGCGAGGAGGCGTCATGGCTGCTGCGCAACGTGGACCTCACTCTGAGCGAGGAGGACGTGGCGGAGTTGCACCGGCGGACCGAGGGGTGGCCGGCCGGGCTGTACCTGGCGGCGCTCTATCTCAGGGAGGGGGGCACGCTGGGGCACGCGGTGGTCTCCTTCGGCGGCGAGGACCGGCTGGTGAGCGAGTACGTGGAGTCGGAGTTCCTGGCGCGGATCTCCCGGCGGCAACGGGTGTTCTTGACCCGGACCGCGGTGCTGGAGCGCATGTGCGGACCGCTGTGCGATGCGGCGCTCAAGGTGAGCGGATCCGCGGCGACCCTGGCAGATCTGGAACGGTCGAACCTGCTGCTGGTGCCGCTGGACCGGCGAGGGGAATGGTACCGCTACCACCACCTGTTCCGCGACATGCTGCTGGCCGAGCTGCACCGGCTGGAGCCCGGCCTGATACCGGTGCTTCAGCGGCGGGCCGCGCAATGGCATGAAGACAACGGGGCGTCCGAAGAAGCGCTGGAGTACTGGATGAAGGCGGGCGACGTGGATTCGGCGGCCCGCCTTGTCGGCGCTCTGGCGTTTCTCACCTACCAGCATGGCAGGCTCGTGACGGTCGAGCGGTGGATCGGATGGCTCGGAGAACACCGGGCCATGGAAAAGTACCCGCCGCTGGCCGTCCTGGCGGCGTTGCTCTCCGCCGTGACCGGGAAGCCGGCCGAGGCCGAACGATGGGCCGACGTTGCCGAGCGGGCAGCCGCCGCCGTGAGCCTGCCGGACGGGAGCCCGTCGTTCGGGCCGTGGCTCGCGCTGATGCGGGCGATACTCTGCCGCGATGGCGTGGAACGGATGCGGGCTGACGCGGAGCTCGCGGCCACGACCATGCCCCCCGGCAGCTTCTTGCGGACCACGGCGGTCGCGTTCCTGGCGGCCGCGCACCTGATGACCGGAGACCCGGACCAGGCCGATGTCCTGTTCGAGGCCGCGGCCGCCGAGGGCCGGGCCGGCGGGGTCATGCTCGATTCCTGCGTCGCGCTCGCCGAGCGGTCGCTGCTGGCGATCGCCAGGGGCGCCTGGGAACTGGGCGAACGTTTCCTGTCCGAGGCCAGGGTGCTGGCCCGCGAGGACAACCTGGAGGACTACCCCCAGGTCACGATCCTGCATGTCGTGGCCGCGCGGATGGCGCTGCACCAGGCCGACCGGCCGCGCGCTGAGGCGGAACTGACCCGGGCGCAGCGCGTTCGGCCGACCCTGACCTATGCCGTGCCGCACATGGCCGTGCAGGCCAGGATCGAACTCGCGCGGTGCTACCTCGCGCTGTTCGACGTCGCCGCGGCGCGGATCCTGCTACACGAGATCGACGAGATCCTCCTGCGGCGCCCCGGCCTTGGTGTCTTCGCCGACCAGGCCGACAGCCTCCGGGCGAATCTTTCCCATGCCCAGGATTCGCCCGTCCTGGGAGCCTCGGCCCTGACCACCGCCGAGCTCCGCCTCCTGCCGATGCTCCCTACCCACCTGTCGTTCCCCGAGATCGCCGCGCAGATGTTCCTCTCCCCCCACACCATCAAGTCGGAGGCGATGTCGATCTACCGGAAGCTGGGGGCCTCCTCCCGCAGCCAGGCAGTCGGCCGGTCCCGTGAGCTGGGGCTGCTGGAGGGATGACGATCGGCGTTTCACCCCATCGGGGTGGAACGCATCCCGGCCCGGAGTGGAATGGTGGCCTCGGCGCCGAGTGGAGATGCACGAGCCAGGTAGTGAGATTCCAGGAGACCTTGCTGGGGCTGGCAATGATCGACGAAGGCTTCGTCCAACACGAAGCCTGGCTCGGGCTCGGCCTGGTTCACACATCAACCCTGGATCCGGAGGCCGCAGCGTTGCTACAGCTAGTGGTGTCGGTGGCCATCGGATAGCCGGCGGTGCCTGCAATGGAGCGCTGTCCGGGCGATGGCGGCGGGCGCGACCGAAGACGAGATCGCCGAGGTACTGCTGGCGATCGCCCTGGTGACCGGTCTTGGCCGGGTCGTCGCCGCCGCTCCCGAGGTCGCCGCCGCTCCCGAGGTCGCGGCCGCGCTCGGATATGACGCCGCGGCCGCACTAGAGGAACCAGACGGTTAGGTGCAATCACCCCCGGCGGAGGCCAGGCCGTCGAGGACCAGGCCGCACGCCGGCACATGTTGCCTCATGGACCACCGGGATGCGGTTAGGAACCGGATCGCCTGCCGCGCCAGGGCTGCATGCTGCTGATGATCTTCCCGACGGCCACAACGAGGAACAGCTGCCTGGCCAGCGCCTCGACCACCGCAAGTGTCTGCCCAGGGTTGGCGGTCGGTACCAGGTTCCCGTACCCGACGGTGGTCATCGTGACGAAGCCGAAGAACAGATCTTGGCTGAGCCTGCCGTCTCCGGCCGGGCCGAAAAACGGCACGCTCAACACCCGGTGCGGGGCGCTTGTTCGCGGCAGTCAGGCCGACGGCGAGCCGCTGCCCGCGGGACATGGCCGGCTCGGCAGTCTTGTCAGGTTCATCCCGTTTCATCCCATTGGTATGACGACACTGCGCTGACCGGTGGTTACGGTCTTTTTGTGATGGTCGGCGGGCGTCCGGCCGTGGCTACGGGGGTGGTCCCCGATGAGCATGTTGCCGAAGGAGGAGCCATGGCGCAGTTCGACATAACCAAATCCAATGTCGCGGTTGAGCGACTGCTAGAGAAGACGCAGAATCCCCGGCATCGCTATCTGCTGACGGCCTACAACCGCCACCGCTACCTGGAGATGGCGGGGCGGTACGCGGAGATCTTCACCCCCGAGATGACCGTTGACCATCCCGTGTACCACTTCGCTCTCGTTGGGCTGCCAGCGTTCAAGATCGAAGGGCAGGATGTCGTATCGATGTATCGGGGCTGGGCAGAGACCAGTCAGAGCATCTTTTACGCCGAGGACGAAACGCTGGCAGTCGGCGACAACATGATCGTCACCAGAGTACTCCTCTACCAGCAGCAGCTGGGATCCGATCTTCGGGCACGTGGTATCGACGCCGACGAGGACGCGATGTACCTCGCGAAGGCGAACATCGCGATGATCTGGCCCTACGACGACCGCGGGCGAATGACCGGCGAAGACGTCTGGGAATACGACGACGCCGACCACGGCTTCACCAAACTCGATCCCGCCGATGTAGTCACCACCGCGCAGGCAGCGGAACTGCTAGATCCGTTCATCAAGCCGCTTCCGCCCTTCCCCGCCGCCGGGTGAGCGACAGCCACGCGGGCGCCGTTACCGCCCATATATGCCCTGATTGAGTATCCCGAGAGGGGGAGCTGTGAGCGACCAGAGCGATGCTCTCGCAGAGTTGGGTGTTGAGGCATACACCTACCTGTATCCGTTGGTGATAATGGACCTGACTCGCCGCCAGGCGGTCAATGCCGGGGGCAAATTGATGCAGTCCGGCCCGATGAACACGTTCGTTCACGTTCGCGAGCTTCCACCCGCCGATTTCAAGGGGGTCGTCCGGCCGAACTTCGACACCTTGTATTCGCTGGCGTGGCTCGATCTCACCAGCGGCCCGGTCGTTGTCTCTTCAGCCGCGGTCACCGACGGCCGCTACTACGAGCTGCCGATGTACGACATGTGGACCGACGAGTTCGCGGTCCCCGGCTCACGCACGACCGGGACGGACGCCGGGAACTGGGCGGTCGTGCCTCCCGGATGGACCGGCGAGCTTCCGCCGGGCATTGACCGGATCGACTCATCCACACCCTACGTGTGGATCATCGGTCGTACCGAGACCCACGGCCCTGCCGACTACGCGACCGTGCACGCGATCCAAGACGGCTACTCAATCACTCCGCTGGCGAACTGGGGAGGTGAGCCGCCGCCGGCCCGTGCCGTCACCGACGAGAGCATCGACATGGCCACACCGCCGCTCTTGCAGATGAGGGCGATCAAGGCATCCGACTTCTTCACCTGCGGGATGCGTTTGCTCGCCATGCACCCGCCGCACCTGACCGACTGGGCACTCGTCGAGCAGATGCGCCGCATCGGCCTGGTCGCCAACGCGGAGTTCGGTGCCCTCGATCCCGCGGTTCGCTCCACGCTCGAAGGCGCACCCGAGGCCGGGCAACAGGCCATGCAGCAGGCGATCCCGCGCCTGGCCAACATCGTGAACGGCTGGCAGATCAACACCAACACGATCGGCGTGTACGGCAACTTCTACATGAAGCGCGCGGTCATCGCAATGCTCGGCCTTGGCTCGAACGCGGCCGAGGACGGGACGTATCCGATCCTGCTCGCCGACGCCGACGGCAACCCCGTCAGCGGCGACAACGACTACATCATGCACTTCGACGCCGACAAACTACCGCCGGTGCGCTCGTTCTGGTCCGCAACGGTCTACGACACGGACGGGTTCCAGGTTGCCAATGAGATCAATCGATTCGCGCTCGGGGATCGTGACCCACTCCACTACAACGGCGACGGCACGCTTGACCTCTACATCCAGAACCAGCACCCCGGTGCGGACAAGCAGGCGAACTGGCTTCCCGCCCCCCGAGCTCCCTTCGGCATCTGCATGCGGCTCTACCTGCCAACCGCGCGAGTTCTCCACGGAGAATGGGCACCCCCGCCCCTCCGCAAACGCTGAAACGACCACCACCAGGGACATCGCGGGGTCTATCTCAGTAAGACGCGGAAGGCTGGACGGTCATCTCATCCGATCCGGAGTGATGTCCTGGCGGGTTTGGGCGATGCCCGTATTACCCGGAATGCGTTTGATGAGAGATCGGCCAGGAGCGATGCCAGCACGTCCGATCAGCTTGTCGCCGGTGTATTCCGTGACCATGCGGCCGGGGAGGCCGCGCTGGCGAAGCGGAGGGAGATGGCGCCCCAGCTCTCGCAGGCCAGCAGAGTGGGGTCCTGACCCTCGGGAAGGGGAGCGGTGGGAAGATCACGGCGGGGTCGTCGATCTGCCGGGGCCGCATGTACTCCCGGCGAACGAGGGCTTCATCCCGCTGCAGGTGAAGCCAGTCACGAGCTAGCCTGCCGGTGCTCCGGCCTGGCAAAGGAGGACCCATGAACCACCTGCTGGCAGCCAGCCCGCACCTCGCTGTCATCCCAACGCTCACGGCCCTTGCGATCAGGCACTTCAAGCACAAGCAGGGGCCGGATGACGCTAGTGCCGAGCTCGCGCCGAAGCACCCAGCCGTGAAGTTCTTGCTCGGCGCCTGGAACGAAGGCGACTTCAGCGACGCCGACAACCACATCGCGCCCGACATGGAGATCTACACCAACGGCCTCTTGCTCAGCTCTGAACACGACGGCCCGGCCATGGCCAGGCAGAGCATCGAGTCCTGGCGCACGCTCGCGCCGGACCTGCGGATGGAACTCTCCCAGGAGATCCGCGAGAAGCAACGGATCGCGATCGAGTTCCGGATCACCGGAACCCACACCGGGGACACCCCCGAGCTGCCAGCCAGCGGCGGGCCGATCGACGTCGAGGGCACCGCGTTCCTGGCGCTCAGCGACGGCAAGATCACCGAAGTCCGGACGGGCTTCGACACGCTCGCACTCGCGGTCCAGACGGGAGCCGCCGAGGCGCCCGCCTGGTGGCCGGGGCGCAGCTAAACCCTCGGCCGGCGGTTCAGCGCGGGGCGGCTCCAGCCGGCAGGTCCAAGGGCGCGGGCAGGCCCTCATTGGGTGGCCGGGCCGTCGCCATCGCCGGTACCGGAGCTTCGTTGCTGGCCGCGGCGCACCGCCCCCAGCAGCACGCGTGCGCCGGCGCCCAGCAGCGCGAGGTCAGCGAGCATCTGGACGATGAGCACGACCCGGGCGGTCTCGGATTTGGCGGCGATGTCGCCGAAGCCGACCGTGGTGAAGACGGTCACGCTGAAGTACAGGGCGTCGGTGCGGGTCAGCGGCTGGGTGAAGTTCGCCGCGGATGCTCGTTCCATCAGGAAGTAGGTCGAGGCGAACAACAGCAGGTACAAGGGAATGATCAAACCCAGCGCCTCGGCCGCCCGCAGGCCCGGGTAGCGCAAGCCGGCGATCGCCCTGACCTGCCATGTCGTCAGGCCCGCGAAGACCAGCAGGCCAATCAGCAGGCGTACCGCCGTACCGGTGTCCCGCGGCCGGTCCAGCGGCAGCAAGTAGTAAAGAACCACCAGCGCCGAGGTGACCACCAGGCCGAGCAGCACCGGCGATGATGAACCGCCTTCGCTTGGCCGGCGGCAGTTCCTGGTTCGGCGGATCGGTCAGGTCCACTCCTGCGGAACGTAGCGAGAGTTCAAGGCTGGCACGCCACCAGCCCCTTGGGCCGGTCGGCTCCTGCCCCGGGCGGGCAGGGCTTACGCTGCGTATCCGGTGTCTGTCAGCCGCCGTTCCAGGCCCGAGGTGATTCTCGTATGCTGCCAAGCCTGCCTACAGCGTGTACGCCCGCTCACCGAGCGCCAGAATGACTGATCTGGAGGGCCAAGGTCTTGATCGGCATCGACTGGACGTCCGCACATAGCGGCGGTCGGCGCGCGTTCTCCTCGAACTTCTCGCGCACGGTCCGGCCTGTTCCTGAACGGTAGGGCGCACGCTTCAGCGGCGTGCGCCCTTCTGTTCACCCCGGTTCGGAACGCCTGTGACCAGGCACAACAGGACCGCAGTTCCCAGCACGCCGCCGCTTGAAGCTCGAAACTGAGCCAAGACTGAGCCAGAAAATGAGACAAGCGCCGCTCGATAGCGCCCAGCCTGGCGCCCGTCACGACCGGCGTTTCCACAGGTCAGGATGGCGGAGGATGCGAGATTCGAACTCGCGAGGGCTTGCACCCAACACGCTTTCCAAGCGTGCGCCCTAGGCCACTAGGCGAATCCTCCGTCGGCCAGCTTACCGGCCGGCGGGCTGGTCACGGGCCCGGTCAGGTGCGGCGGCCCGTATCGGGAGCAGCACCTGCGTCACCCCGCTAAGCTGAGGCGAGACCCCCCGTACGGCGTTTATCCCGCCAACTCCCCCAGGGCCGGAAGGCAGCAAGGGTACGCGGGCTCTGGCGGGTGTACGGGGGGTCCCTTCCCGCCCCGCGAGGATGACATCAATGGCAGGCGAGCCTTCGAGCATGGCGTCCGGGGAGTCGGCGGCTCCCGCACAGTCCGGCGAGCCCACCTCGCCCGCGCCCACCCCGCCCGTGTCCAGCCCGGCCGTGTCCAGCCCGGCCGCCGGGTCCGGGGACAGCCTGGCCCTGTACCGCAGGTACCGGCCGGCCACGTTCGCCGAAGTCAAGGGGCAGGAGCAGGTGACAGAGCCACTCTCCCGCGCGCTGCTGGCCGGGCGGGTCTCGCACGCTTACCTGTTCAGCGGGCCACGCGGCTGCGGCAAGACGACCAGCGCCCGGATCCTGGCCCGCTCGCTCAACTGCGTCCAGGGGCCCACGCCGGAGCCTTGCGGGATATGCGAATCCTGCGTCGCGCTGGCGCCAAACGGGCCGGGCAGCATCGACGTGATCGAGATCGACGCCGCGTCGCACGGCGGCGTGGACGACGCCAGGGAACTGCGGGAGCGCGCCTTCTACGCGCCGGTCTCCGGCCGGTTCAAGGTCTACATCATCGATGAGGCCCACATGGTCACCAGGGAGGGCTTCAATGCCCTGCTCAAGCTGGTGGAGGAGCCGCCCGCGCACCTGAAGTTCATCTTCGCCACGACCGAACCAGAGAAGGTCATCGCGACGATCAGGTCCCGGACGCACCACTATCCGTTCCGGCTGGTGCCGCCAGCGGTCCTCCGCCAGCTGCTCGCGGAGATTCTCGGCCGGGAGGGCGTCGCCTGGGAGCCGGGAGCACTGCAGCTCGTGATCCGGGCCGGCGCGGGCTCGGTGCGGGATTCGCTGTCGGTCCTCGACCAGCTCCTGGCCGGGTCTGATGAGTCCGGGCTGACCTACGACAAGACGACGTTCCTGCTCGGCTACACCGACGCGGCCCTGCTGGACGAGGTCACGGAGGCGTTCGCGGTCGGCGATGGAGCGGCAGTCTTCCGGGTGGTGGACCGGGTAGTAGAGGCCGGCCTTGACCCGCGCCGCTTCGCCGCCGACATGCTGGACCGATTCCGCGACCTCATCGTGCTCAGCGCGGTCCCCGACGCCGGCCGGACCGGGCTGATCGACGCCCCCGCCGACCAGCTCGAGCGGATGACTGAACAGGCCGGGCGGTTCGGCCAGGCACAGCTGAGCCGGGCCGCCGAAGTGCTCAGCGACGGCCTGGTCCAGATGCGCGGAGCGACCGCGCCCCGGCTCCTGCTCGAGCTGACGTGCGCGCGGGTGCTGCTGCCCGGGGCCAGCACGGACCAGAGCGCGCTGCTGGCGCGGCTGGAACGGCTGGAACGCGGCGCGGCCACCGCGGCCCCGGCTGCGCCCTCCGCCGGTCAGGCCGCGGACCGCCCGGACCTCCCGGCGGCCGGCCGGGCCGAGCCGGCGAGCGGGGCCGGCGGCTCACCCGGCGCTTCCGCGGAAGCGTCACCGGGGCCCGGGGGCGAGGCCGCCGCCTCCGGCGCGCCGGGCGCTCCCGCGCAAGCGCAGCCGGTTGCCCGCGACCGGCAGGCGGCCGCCGCCTCCGGCGCGCCGGGCGTTCCCGGCCGAAAGCGGCCGCCCGGGCGGGCCACATCAGCGCGGGCCGACCCGGTGTCCGCCAGCCCGGAGTCCGCCGATCCCGTGTCCGCTGGCCCGGTACCCGCTGGCCCGGTACCCGCTGGCCCGGTACCCGCTGGCCCGGTACCCGCTGGCCCGGTACCCGCTGGCCCGGTACCCGCTGGCCCGGTACCCGCTGATCCGGTGTCCGCTAGCCCAGTACCTGCTGGCCCAGTACCCGGCGCACCGGTGTCTGCTGACCAGGCGTCTGCTGACCAGGCGTCCGCCGACCAGGCACCCGCTGGCCCGGCGTCCGCCGGGGTGCCCGATGCGGAATCCCTCCGCCGTGACTGGGAATCGGTGCTCGACGCGGTGAAGAAGGTGCGCCGGGTCGCCTGGATGCTGCTGCGCAACGCGGTCGTGCAGTCACTGGCCGATGGCGTTCTCACCGTCCGGTTCGCCAAGGAAGGAGACGTGAAAGGATTCGCCAGCAGCGGATGTGACGCGGATCTCAAGCGCGTCCTTGCCACGTCGTTCGGCCTGAACGTCCAGATCAGAGCCGTGTCGGCCGTCTCCCAGGGGGACCAAAGTGACCGTGACGGCAGTACAGGAGCCGTTCGGGAAAAGCCGGAAATCTCCCCCCGAACGGCGCCGGCCCGCACTAGCGCGGATCAGCCGGGGCCAGCGGGGGCAGGCCGACCGCGGCAGGCCGATGCCGGGGTCGCTCCCGCTGGTCGCGGCGCGGGTGACGGCGACCCCTTCGACGTCCGGGATCCGGATGCCTCGGTCGGCCAGGCCGCCCTCACCGGGATCGACCTGATCAAGCGCGAGCTCGGCGGGCAGATCGTCGACGAGACCGACCACGGCTAGCCAGCGGTCCGTTGCGTCGGGTAGATCTTCAGCGGCGCGGATCAGCGCCCGGACGACGGCCGGCGCCAGGAGATGACGGCAGAGTGCCATCGCCACGGTTCCGCTGTTGACTCCTCCTCGGCCTGACCGGACGCCGCCTGGATCACCGCTCCGCCGCTCCCCAGGCGCGCCGGCAAGCAGCGCCACCAAGATCTACCAGACACACCTAGCCCGGGGCGGCGCTGCTAGCACGGCTCAGGCCGTAGGCTCTGTCTGACAAGCGATCGTCCCGGCCGGCAGCCGCCGGCGCAGGTGCCGGGGCGTACCCGGCTAGCTCAGATGGGGGCACCGTGGACCCAGGTGGCCAGATGGACATGCAGCAGCTGCTTGCCGCGGCTCAGCAGATGCAGGAGCAGCTGATGACCGCGCAGCAAGAGCTGGCCGAAACCGAGGTAGAGGGGACGGCGGGCGGCGGGCTCGTCACCGCCCGGGTCAACGGCCAGGGCGAGCTGGTGGATCTCAGCATCGCCCCGGCGGCGATCGACCCAGCCGACCCCGACGAGACCGCCCAGACCGTCGCCGACCTGGTGCTGGCCGCCGTACGCGACGCCTACCGGGCGGCGGGCGACCTGCAGCAGCAGAAGATGGGACCGCTGGCCAGCGGGATCGGCGGCCTGGGCGGCAGCCTGGGTCTGCCGGGCGCGTGAAACCCGAGGCATGACGTGTACGAAGGGGTCGTCCAGGACCTGATCGACGAGCTCGGCCGGCTGCCCGGCGTGGGCCCGAAGGGCGCCCAGCGGATCGCCTTCTACCTGCTGGCCGCCGACCCCGAGGACGTCCGGCGGCTGGCCTCCTCGCTGATCGAGGTCACCGAGAAGGTACGGTTCTGCCGCACCTGCGGCAACGTGGCCGAAGAGGAGGAGTGCCGGATCTGCCGGGATCCGCGCCGTGAGCTGTCGGTCATCTGCGTGGTCGAGGAACCCAAAGACGTCGCCGCGGTGGAGAAGATGCGCGAGTACCGCGGCCGCTACCATGTCCTCGGCGGGGCGATCAGCCCGATCGAGGGGGTAGGCCCGGAGGACCTGCGGATCAAGGAACTGATGGCACGGCTGGCCGACGGAACGGTGACCGAGCTCATCCTGGCTACCGACCCGAATCTCGAGGGAGAGGCGACCGCGACCTACCTGGCCAGGCTGGTCAAGCCGATGGGCCTGCGGGTCACCAGGCCGGCCAGCGGTCTTCCGGTCGGCGGGGACCTGGAGTACGCGGACGAGATCACGCTGGGCCGCGCTTTCGAGGGACGGAGGCTGCTGGATGTCTGACGGAGCGGACTCGTCAGCGGCCGGGGGTGATGACTGGAACCCGCTCGCCGACCGGATAGCCGGGAACGTCCAGGATTTCCTCGACGGCATCGCGGCGCTGGCGCGGGGCGAAGGCGGCGAGGAGACCGTGCCGCTGCTGCTGCTCGAGGTCTCGCAGGTGCTGCTGGCCGGGGCGCAGCTGGGGGCGAGCAAGGACGTCATCCTGCCGGGGAACTGGGAGCCCGAGGTGGGCGCCGACCCCGATCTGGACGAGCTACGCGGCGGGCTGGCCCGCGGGCTGCGGCCCTGCGACGAGTACGCCGAGCTCTTCGACCCGTACGCGGACACGACCGCCACGCCCTTCCGGCTCTCGGACGACCTGGCCGCGGTCGCCGCCGACCTGGTGCACGGGCTCAAGCACTACCAGGCGGGCCGCTCGCTCGAGGCCATGTGGTGGTGGCAGTACTCCTACTTCAACCACTGGGGAACGCACGGCGGCGCGGCGCTGCGCGCGCTGCACGCGGTGGTCGCGCACGCCCGGCTGGACGTGTCGGAGTAGCGAGCCGAGGACCGGAAATAGGCCGGGGGCCGCCGGGCCCGCTGGGTACACTCAAGCGTCCGCCGCCATCATCGCCGGGAGGAGCGACGCCCCCGTGTCCCTTGTCGTGCAGAAATACGGCGGGTCATCGGTCGCTGACGCCGACGGCATCAAACGGGTCGCACAGCGGATCGTGGCCACCAGGAAAGCCGGTCATTCGGTGGTCGTCGTGGTCTCCGCGATGGGCGACACCACTGACGAGCTCAGGGACCTGGCCAACCAGGTCAGCCCGCTGCCGCCGGGCCGCGAGCTTGACATGCTGCTCACCGCCGGGGAGCGCATCTCCATGGCGTTGCTCGCCATGGCCATCGCCAATCTGGGACTGCAGCGCGCGCTCGTTCACCGGCTCGCAGGCCGGCGTGATCACCGACTCGACGCACGGCAACGCGAAGATCATCGACATCACGCCCGGCCGTATCGCGGGCGTCCTGGACCAGGGCGCGATCCCGATCGTGGCCGGCTTCCAGGGGGTCTCGCAGGACAGCAAGGACATCACCACGCTGGGCCGCGGTGCCTCGGACACCACCGCGGTCGCGCTGGCCGCCGCGCTCGGGGCGGACGTCTGCGAGATATATACCGACGTGGACGGGATCTTCACCGCCGATCCGCGGATCGTGCGCGGGGCGCGGCGCATCCCGCGGATCAGCTACGAGGAAATGCTGGAGATGGCCGCCTCCGGCGCCAAGATCCTGCACCTGCGGTGCGTGGAGTACGCCCGGCGCTATGCCATCCCGATTCACGTGCGGTCCTCGTTCGGCAACCGCGACGGGACCTGGGTCGTCAGTCGTAGTGCAGAGGAGTCGGAGGGAGACGAGATGGAGCAGGCGATCATTTCCGGCGTGGCTCACGACAGGAGCGAGGCGAAGATCACCGTCGTCGGCGTTCCGGACAAGGTAGGTGAGGCAGCCCGGATCTTCCGCGCGCTCGCCGACGCCGGGATCAACATCGACATGATCGTGCAGAACGTCTCGGCCGCCTCGACCGGCCGCACCGACATCTCGTTCACCCTGCCGGGCACGGACGGGCCCGCCGCGATGGCAAGCCTGCGCCGGCTTCAGGAGGAGGTCGGGTTCGAGTCGCTGCTCTACGACGACAAGATCGGCAAGGTTTCGCTGGTCGGTGCAGGCATGCGGTCGCATCCGGGGGTGAGCGCGACGTTCTTCGGCGCGCTGGCCGGGGCGGGCGTCAACATCGGGATGATCTCCACGTCGGAGATCCGGATCTCGGTCGTGGTCGACGACCAGGACGTGGACGTGGCGGTGATCGCCGCGCACAAGGCATTCGACCTGGAGGCCGGCGAGGGCGAGGCGACCGTGTACGGCGGGAGCGGGCGGTGACCGGCGGGACCGCCGGCCGCTCGCACCCGGCAGCCAAGCCGGGCCAGCCGAGTCCCGCACGCAAGCCGACGGTGGCGGGCCGGCCGAGCCCGGCAGGCAAGCCGACGCTGGCCGTGGTGGGCGCCACCGGGGCGGTCGGGACGGTGATGCTCGACCTGCTCTCTACCCGAACCGACGTGTGGGGGGAGATCCGGCTCGTGGCCTCGCCCCGCTCGGCCGGACGGCGGCTGCGGGTGCGCGGCCGCGAGGTCGAGGTCGTGGCGCTGGAGCCGGACGTCTTCGACGGCGTTGACCTGGCAATGTTCGACGTTCCCGACGAGGTGTCCGCGCAGTGGGCGCCGGTCGCCGCCCGCTACGGCACGGTGGTCGTGGACAAGTCAGGGGCGTTCCGGATGGACCCCGAGGTCCCCCTGGTCGTGCCCGAGGTCAACCCGGAGCAGGCTGCTAACAGGCCCAGAGGGATCATCTCGGCACCGAACTGCACCACGCTTTCCCTGATCGTGGCGATGGCCGCGCTGCATCGCGTCTTCGGCCTGCGCGAGATGGTCGTCGCCTCCTACCAGGCGGCCTCGGGGGCGGGCCAGGCGGGCGTCGAAACGCTGTACGCGCAGCTGAGCAAAGTGGCGGGCAGCAGGACGCTCGGCCAGCGGGCCGGGGACCTGCGCTCGGCGGTCGGCGATCTCGGGCCGTTTCCTGCTCCCCTGGCACTCAACGTCGTGCCCTGGGCGGGCTCGGTGGCCGGCGACGGCTGGTCGTCGGAGGAACTCAAGATCCGCAACGAATCGCGCAAGATCCTCGGGCTGCCGGACCTCAAGGTGTCCGCGACCTGCGTCCGGGTGCCGGTGGTGACCGGTCATTCCGCCGCGGTGCACGCCGAGTTCGACCGCGAGGTGAGCTGTCAGGAGGCCAGGCGGGTGCTGCAAGAGGCACCGGGCGTGGTGCTCTCCGACGACCCGCAGCACGGCGAGTTCCCCACCCCGTCCGACGTCGTCGGCACCGATCCGACCTGGGTTGGCCGACTCCGCCGGTCGCTCGACAATCCGCGGGCGCTTGACCTGTTCGTCTGCGGCGACAACTTGCGCAAGGGCGCCGCGCTCAACGCCGCGCAGGTAGCCGAGCTCGTCGCCGCCGGGCTCGGCTAGGCCGTGCCCCGCGGATCCTGGCGGCGCGGCCGCCGGCTGCAGCCAGCGCCGAACAGTGCCCCGCGCCCGGCTGAACCTCGGGTAAGGTGGCCCCTGGGCTGTTCCCGCGACCTGCGCGGATTCTGCCGATCAGCGCAGGTCGCCAGCCCGTCAACATGCGGGCACGGGCGCGGCCGTCGGTGGCACCCGGCACGGCCGCGCGAGTGCCGGACACCCGCCAACTGGTGGTTAGCCACCCAGCTTGCCTGGAAGACTTTCATGCGATGCCGAGCACAGTAGCGGGACGAATGGGCGCTTCCGGCCCGCGGGCGGCCCGCCTGGCGGCCCGGAGCCTGCGCCGTCACTGGCTGCTGGCCGTGCTGCTGGCCGCCGGGCTGGTGCTGCGGATCCTCGCGCAGATCGCCTACCGTCCCGCGCTGTTCTACATCGACTCGATCAAGTACCTGTTCGGCGCCTACCCGGGCGACGATCCGCCCGGCTACCAGCTCGTGCTGAGGCCCTTCCTCGCGGTGGCGAACCCGGGCACGGTGGCCGCCGTCCAGCATCTGCTGGGACTGGGGATGGCGGTGGCGCTGTACGCGCTGCTGCTCCGCAAGGGCTCGCCGCGGTGGCTGGCAGCGCTGGCTACCGCTCCGGTGCTGCTGGACGGCTACCAGCTGCAGATGGAACAGACCGTCATGCCGGACGTTCTGTTCGAGGCGCTGATGGTGGCCGGCCTGGTGGTGCTGCTGTGGCGGCCCCGGCCGCTGCTGTGGATGGTGCTGGGGGCCGGGGTGCTGCTCGGCAGCACGGCGACGATGTGGGAGCCCGGCGAGATCCTCATCGTGCCCGCGGTGGTCTACGTGGCCATCGTGGCTCCCGGGTGGCGGCGCACGCTGCGCGACGCCGCCTTGGTCTGCGCTGCGTTCGCCCTGCCCATACTGCTGGTGTGCCTGCGCGACTACGTGCAGATCGGGCAGTTCTCGCTGGCCCCGAATGCGGCCAGCACGATCTACGGGCGGATGGCGTTCGCCGCCGACTGCCAGACGCTGAAGCTGCCTGGCTACGAGCGGCCGCTGTGCCCGTCGCGTCAGCTCGCGGCCAGGCTCGGCCCTGATGGCCTCGACCACGCCGCCGGCTCGCCGCTCAAGCACTACGTGCCGCCGCCGGGGATGGCGCAGCACAGCGTGGCCAGCGATTTCAGCCGCCGGGTGCTGGTGCAGCAGCCGCTGCGGGTGGCCGGCTCGATCCTGGGCGACGCGGTGAAGCTGTTCGAGGTGCACCGGGTGAGCAGCCCGGGCGACACGTGGATCGGCCGCTGGCAATTCCAGACGCACTATCCCACCTACCCGCCGTACGTGCAGGTCGTGGCAGGCCAGGTTGAGTTCTCCGAGCTGGATCCGGGCGGCCTGCCGGTGGTACTCGGCACCGCGGAGCAGTTCGGCGGCGGCGGGCCGGCGGTGGTCAGGCCGCTGGCTTCGTTCCTGCGTGCCTACCAGCTGGACGGCGGCTACACGCCGGGGCCGCTCTTTCTCCTGGCGCTGGTGGCCGGGCTGGCTGGCTCGGCGTTCCTGCTGCGCCGCCGCAACCGGATGGCCGCCGGTGACCGGGACGCCGCCCGGGCGTGCTGCTACCTGCTGGCCTCGGGGGTCCTGCTGCTCCTGGTGTCTGACACCTTCGAGTTCTCCTGGCGGTACCAGCTTCCCGCGCTGGTGACGCTCCCGCCGGCCGGCGCCCTGGGCGTTGCCGTCATCATCGGCTATGTCCGCAGCCTGCGCCGGGGGCGTCCCGCCGGAAGCCGGACCGGGACGCCGGCCGGCGCCCGGCCCGGGGCCGTGGCAGGCTCGCAGGGCGGCCCGGGCGGGGGCGACCCGCGAGGAAAGGACCACGCGCCGGCCGTTGACGGCTAGCAACCCAGCCCGGCCCGGCGCGCCGCTCAGCCGAGTGTGAACGGATCCCTGCTGCCCCCGGTGAGCTCGACCCAGACCGCCTTGGTCTGGGTGTACTCGCGGACCGCCTCGCTGCCGTTCTCCCGGCCGATGCCGCTCAGCCCGAATCCGCCGAACGGCACGTCTGGCCCGACCACGCGGTAGGCGTTGATCCATACCGTGCCGGCCTTCAGCGCGTGCGCCACCCGGTGGCCGCGGTGGATGTCCTTGGTCCAGACGGCCCCGGCCAGCCCGTAGCGGGTGCCGTTGGCGAGCTCGATCGCCTCCTCCTCGGTGTCGAAGGCAATGACCGCCAGCACCGGCCCGAACACCTCCTCGCAGGCGACCGTCATCTCCGGGCTGACGTCGGTCAGCACGGTGGGCCGCACGAAGTAGCCGCCGAGCTCGGCGGCCGGCTCCCCGCCGGCGGCCACGGTGGCACCCTGGGCGGGAGCGGAGGAGAAGAACGACAGCACCTTCTGGTACTGCGGCTCGTTGGCCAGCGGGCCCATCTCGGTCTCGGCCGCGGCCGGATCGCCCACCTTGATCGTCTCCGCCCGGGCGGTGATCTTCTCCACCAGCCGGTCGTGCACCGTGCGGTCGACCAGCAGCCGGGAGCCTGCCATGCAGGTCTGGCCGGTGGCGGCGAAGACGCCGGCTACGACGCCGTTGCAGGCGGCGTCCAGGTCGGCGTCGGCGAAGACCAGGTGGGCGGACTTGCCGCCCAGCTCCAGCACGGTGCCGGTGATGTTGGCCGCCGCGGCTCGCGCTACCTCGGCACCGACCCGGGTGGATCCGGTGAAGGCGATCTTGTCAATGCCGGGGTGCCCGGCCAGCGCCTGGCCCACGGCCGGGCCGAAGCCGGTGACCACGTTGAACACCCCGGCCGGGACGCCCGCCTCGGTGATCCGCGCCGCGAGCTCGAGCGTCGAGACAGGGGTGTAGTCGCTCGGCTTGGCGACGACCGTGCAGCCGGCCGCCAGCGCCGGGGCGAGTTTCCAGCACAGCAGCAGCAGCGGCGAGTTCCACGGGACGATCGCCGCGACCACGCCGGCCGGCTCGCGACGGGTGTACACGAGGAAGTTTGGCTTGCTGGTGGGGATGGTCGAGCCCTCCAGCTTGTCGGCGAGCCCGGCGTAGTAGTAGAACCACTCCGGGATGACGGCCAGCTGGTCGCGCATCTCCCGGGTCAGCTTGCCGGTGTCGCGGGTTTCCAGCCCGGCGAGGTAATCGGCGTCGCGGGCGATCAGGTCGCCGATCCTGCGCATCAGCTTCGCCCGGCCGAACCCGGTGAGCTGGCCCCACGGTCCGGACAGGGCCTCGCGGGCGGCGCGGACGGCCAGGTCGACATCGTCGGCGCCGGCGTCGGCCGCGGTGGCCCACGGCCGGCCGGTGAACGGGTTGACGGTCTCGTACCGCCGCCCGGAGACGGCCTGCGCCCGCTGGCCGCCGATGACCATGGGAAAGTGCGGGAGGGTGGTAGCGCCGGGCGGGCCGCCCTGACTGGTCGCTGTCATGTTCCTGCCGATCGTGCCGGTGGGGATTGCGTGGCTGCGTGTTCGTTTGTACCTCAGCGGGCCCGGGCCGGCCTACCGGCCCGCGGCCGCGAAGCCGAGTTCCGCGCGGATCGCCTCGGTGTGCTGGCCCAGCGCCGGGACGGCCCCCATCGCCGCCTCGCGGCCGGGCACGTTCACCGGTGGCAGCAGCGCGCGGATCGGGCCGCCGGGCGTGTCGACCGCGCGCCATCTGTCCCGCGCCCGCAGCTGCGGATGGGCGGCGAACTCCGCGGGGGTGCGCAGCCGGGCGCTCGCGATGCCGGCCTCGTCCAGCGCGGTGGCCAGTTGCCCGGCCGGGATGGCGGCCAGGGCGGCCTCGATGATCTGGGTCAGCTCGCCGTCGTGCGCCACCCTGTCCGGGTTCGTCGCGAACCGCCGGTCGGTGACCAGGTCGGGCCTGCGGAGAATTTTCTCGCACAAGATGGCCCACTCACGTTCGTTCTGCAGGCCGAGGAAAACCTGCCCGCCGCCGGCCACGGCGTACGGCCCGTACGGGGAGATGGACGCGTGCCGGGCGCCGGTCCGGCGGACCGGATGATCTCCGTAGACGCCGTAATAGTACGGCTGGCTCATCCACTCGCCGAGCGCGTCCAGCATGGCCACGTCGAGGCTGGTGCCCTCGCCGGTCCGCTCCCGCTCGTAGAGGGCGGCCAGGATGCCGGAGTAGGCGTACATCCCGGCGGCGATGTCGGCGACGGAGATGCCGGCCTTGGCCGGCTCGTCCGGTGTCCCGGTCACCGACAGCAGGCCGGCCTCGCACTGGACCAGCAGGTCATAGGCCTTCTTGCCGCGGTACGGGCCGTCCGGGCCGTAGCCGGAGATCGCGCAGCTGATCAGCCGCGGATGACGGCGGCGCAGCCGCTCGGCGCCCAGCCCGAGGCGGCCGGCCGCGCCCGGGGCGAGGTTCTGCACGAAGACGTCGGCCCGTTCCAGCAGGGCGGTCATGACGTCCCGGTCGCCGGCGTCCTTGATGTCCAGCTCGATGCTCTCCTTGCCCCGGTTCAGCCAGACGAAGTAGCTCGACTGGCCGCGCACGGACCGGTCGTAGTGGCGGGCGAAGTCGCCGCCTCCCGGCCGTTCGACCTTGATCACCCGGGCGCCGAGATCGGCGAGCTGGCGGGTGGCGAACGGCGCGGCCACCGCCTGCTCCAGCGCGACCACCATGACACCGTCCAGCGGCAGCGGGCCGGCCACGCCGGGCCGGTGAGCCGCGGTCACGGGGCCACCGAGTTCCGGCTGACGAGCTGGCGCGCGATCACGTTGCGCTGGATCTCGTTGGTGCCCTCGCCGACGATCATCAGCGGGGCGTCCCGGAAGTACCGCTCCACGTCGAACTCGGTGGAGTAGCCGTAGCCGCCGTGGATGCGCACCGCGTCCAGCGCGATCTGCATGGCGGCCTCGGAGGCGAACAGCTTGGCCATGCCGGCCTCCATGTCCGCGCGCTGCCCGGCGTCGAACCGCCGCGCCGCGTGCAGCACCAGCTGGCGGGCCGCGGTCAGCTTGGTCACCATGTCGGCCAGGTAGTTCCCGATGGACTGGTGCTGCCAGATCGGCTTGCCGAAGCTCTCCCGCTGCTGGGCGTACGCCAGCGCGTCTTCCAGCGCCGCCCGGCCCACCCCGACCGCGCGAGACGCCACCTGGATCCGGCCGATCTCCAGGCCGCGCATCATCTGCGCGAACCCCTCGCCCTCCCGCTCGCCGAGCAGCGCCGACGCCGGCACCCGGAAGTCGTCGAAGCCGAGCTCGCAGCTCTCGATGCCCTTATAGCCGAGCTTGGGCAGGTCACGGGATACCGCGAAGCCGGGGCCCGGCTCGGCCAGCAGGATGCTGATGCCGGTGTGCAGCGGCTCGGCCGCCGGATCGGTCTTGCACAGCAGGGCGATCAGCCCGGAGGTCCGCGCGTTGCTGATCCACGTCTTCGCGCCGTTGATGACGTAAGAACCTTCCGAACGGCACGCGGTGGTCCGCATCGCCTGCAGGTCCGAGCCGCCGCCGGGCTCGGTGAGCGCCATCGTGGCCCGTAGCTCGCCGGTGGCCATCCGCGGCAGGTAGCCGTCCTTCTGCTGCTGGGTGCCGTAACTGAGGATCAGCTTGGCCACGACCGTGTGCCCGCCCATCGCCCCGGCCAGGCTCATCCAGCCGCGGGCCAGTTCCTCGGTCACCAGCGCGTAGCAGGACGTGCTGACCTTGGCCCCGCCCCACGGCTCGGGGATGGCCAGGCCGAAGATGCCCAGCTGCTTCATCTGGTCGATGAGCGCGCCCGGGTAGGCGTTCGCGTGCTCCAGCTCCCGCGCTGCCGGCCGGACGTCGCGGTCCACGAATTCGCGGACCAGCGCGACGATCTCGCGCTCTTCCGCGCTCAGCTCGTCCACCTGCCGGCTCAGCTCGTCCACGCGCGCCGCCTCGTTCCAGCTTTCCGTCCGCCCGGCTGCGATTCCTGCCTGGTTTGACCGCTTCGTCCGGCCAGAACGCAGGGAAAGTCCGTGGCGATCATGGACGCAGCCCGTCGCGCAGGACGTGAGCCGCGTTGTCCCAGGTCCACGACCCCGGGTCGGTATCCAGCCCGGCGACGCAGTCGGCCAGCTTGGCCTGCAGCCGGGCCGGTTCCGGCGGCCGGGCGGGAGATCCGGGCGGGTACTGCTGGCTGATGCTGCTGATCTCGCCGGCCGTGGTGTGCACGGCGGCCTCCAGCACCCCGTCGAGCAGCCCGGATCCGCCCGGTTCGAGCTTGGCCTCCACCAGGCTCGCCAGCCGCCGGGCCGCCGGCCGCCGGACCGCCTCGTCACCGAAGCTGGCGAACCCCGGGTACCCGTCCAGCAGCGCGGCGGCTGCCCCGTACTCAAGGCTGAACTTGGCCTGCAAGCCGGTGTCCGGCCGGTGGTGGATCAGCGGTGCGACGCTCGCCTCGGGGGTGCGCAGCACGATGCGGCACACCTCGCCCGGGTCAAGCCCGCCCGCGCCGAGTGCCAGCTCGGCCAGGGTGCTGATCGGCCGCTGCAGCGCGTAGCAGCACGGGTAGATCTTGATCGCCACGCCGCCGGGAACCGCCGGGGCCGCCGGGTCGGCCAGGTCCGCCCGGTCCGCGGCGGCGCGATCCCCGCCGACCAGGGACAGCCACGTGTCCAGGGCCCGCGGGTCGGCCCGCGCGCCGGCGGCCGCCAGCCGCGCGGCCCGGATGCCGGCGTCAACGGCGAACCCGACCTGGAGGGACTTGGCGTCCGTGCCGAACGCCCGCTGCACCCCGCCGGCCCCCGGCACTGCCAGCGCGATGGCGGTCGCGGTCTGTCCCGCGGTCAGCCCGAGCGCGACCGCCGCCCCGGCCGCGCTCGCCGGGGCGCCCGCGGTGCACGTCGCGTGCCAGCCCGCCGCGTAGTGCGACCAGCCCAGGACGGCGCCGAGCCTGGCCATCACCCCGGCCGCCGCGAGGTACGCGCGCGCGCCGCCGGCAGTGGCCAGCGCCGTCGGCACGCAGACCGCGCTGAGGTGCGCCGTCGACTCCATGTGCAGGTCATCGAAGTCCAGCACGTGCCCGGCGGCCGCCCACCGGGCGTGCTCAGGAAGCCCAGCGGCCAGCGCGGTCACCGCGTGATCCCGGGCCGCGAGGGTGACCGCGACGGTGTCCAGCAGGGACCGGCCGGCCAGCTCCAGGTCGTCCCGGCTGGGCCGCGCGCCGTGCGCCCACTCGGCCAGCCGCACGGCCAGCGGGATCGCCGGCGTCGCCCCGTCCGACCGTGCCACGCCGGGCCTCCCTCCTTGGCCGACTTCAATCTAAGTCACGCACGGCCGTTTGGCACCAGGGGATGCCGTCGGCGGCCCCTGTGCCGTCGCGCTCGCCGCAGTGCACGGCAGCGTGCCGTTCTGCTACCTGACGGGTTCGGCCGCCGGGGATGGCGGGAGCTGGTCAGCGACGTGACCGACCTGGTGTTCACGGGCCGGCGCGGCCGGGTTCGCGGCCGGCTCCGGGCAGCCGAGCGGGTGGCGGCGGTTCCGTGCGGAACCGCCGCCACCCGCTGGGTAACCGAGGCGCGCGGGCCGGGTTCGCCCGGCTCGCCGCGCCGGATGGTCAGATCGGGCGGACCTCCTCGGCCTGCGGGCCCTTGGTGCCCTGGCCGGCCGTGAACTCGACCCGCTGGTTGTCCTGCAGGGTGCGGTAACCCTCCGTCTGGATGGCCGAGTGGTGAACGAAGACGTCCGCCGTGCCGTCATCGGGGGCGATGAAACCGAAGCCCTTGTCCGCGTTGAACCACTTCACTGTGCCTTGAGCCACGTGCTTTCTCCTACTGCAACGATCTTCGGGAGCCACGGACGTGGCATCCCGGGCTGCGGCGACCGTCTGCCCCATGGCTCCGGGAAAACTCAGACGCCCGCTGTCAGAACTTCGCAGGCGCCGGTGACGAACACGAACTTCGACTACAACCGGACCCCATTTAACACCATCGCGCGGACCGCTGCGCCAATTACCTCTGCCAGGACCGTGTGAGGCTGCCCGCACGCGCGGCCAGCCTGCCCGCCCGGCTAATCGCTTGACAGGCTGGTACGTCATATGTAAGTTTTTCCTTACACATGGAAGACACCTAACGAGATCCCAGGCCAGGAGCCGACGCTGACTAGTGAGGAACAACTGCTCGCCGTGCTCACGGCGGTCGCGAACCCGCACCGGCTGCGGGTCATCGCCGAACTGGGCAGCGGCCGGGTGCACGTCAGCGAGCTGGCCCGCAGGCTCGGATTGTCCAGGCCGCTGCTGTACATGCACCTGGACAAGCTGGAGAAGGCGGGCCTGGTGACTGGCCAGCTGGAGCTATCGGAGGACGGCAAGGCGATGAAGTACTTCCAGCTCGCCCCGTTCGAGCTGCGGCTGACGGCAGAGACGATCACCCGGGCGCTGCAGGACGGCGACGGGGAGGCCAGCCAGGCCGGCGACAGACGTAACGACCACACAGGAGAGAGCAGCACATGACCGGACTGGCGCTGGCGGCCACGCACACCGCGCACTCCACGAACTACAACGGAGTCATCATCTCTGTCGGCATCATCTTCATCATCGGAGCGGTCATCGCCGTGGTCGTGGCCTCCTATTTCCGGCTGCAGGGCCATCGCGCCGACGCGGTCGCCATGGCCTCCTACCGCAGGCTGGCCGAGGACGCGGTGGCGAACCAGCAGGAGTTGCGGGACCAGATCGCCAAGCTCACCGAGCACGTGCGCGCGGTCGAGCAGCTGATGCGGGAGGTGGGCTGAGGATGGCAACGACCGGCCCGCCCAGCGGGACCCCCGACGGTGCGACCTTCGGCGCGAACGTGGACCCGGCGCTCCCCCGGCCCAGCCGGAACGGGCACCCGGCTGGCCGGCCGCGCGGCGTGGCCGGCGGCACCCGCCTGAGGCTGTACCGCAACCCGCTGCGGCTCGTCTTCTCGGCCAGCACCTGGCTCGCCGCCGGCTACCTGGCCTGGTACGTGTTCGTCACGGGATGGGTGCTGTTCGCCGTGTCTGTCACCGCGACGCTGACCGCCGCCTGCTTCGCGATCACGCTGGCCGGCATCCCGTTGCTGGTCGCGGCGGCGGGAGTCCTGCGCGGGTGCGCCAACGTCGAGCGCGGCCGGCTGCGGCGGGTGCTCTGCGAGCCGGTTCAGGGCGGCTACCGCCAGGTCTCGGGGACGGGGATCCTGGCGCAGGTCAGGACCCGCTGGCACGACCGGGCCACCTGGCGCGACGTCGCCTACCTGATCGGGCTCTGGCTGCCGTTGTTCATCCTGGACACGATCGTGCTCACCGTCTGGCTGACGCTGCTGGCCGGGATCACCCTGCCCATCTGGTACTGGGCACCGAGGGGCAACGTCGGCCTGGCCGACGTCAACGGAACGCAGGTGCACGGCGTGGCGTTCGGCTACTTCCCGCACGGCCCGAACGGGCCCGGCCACGTGGGCCTGTACATCGACACGCTGCCCAGGGCGCTGCTGGCCGCCGCCGCCTTCCTGGTGCTGTTCCTGCTCTTCAACTACGTACTCGTGCTCACCGGCCGCGCCCACGCCCGGATCGCACGATCGGTACTCCGCGCTCCCGTCGACCCGCTAGCAGAGGCCAGGGAGGTGCTCGCCCGCCCGGGCCCGCTGGGCCCGCTGACCAGTCAGCCGACCAACGGCAGGTAACCGACCTGGGCCCTCGCCCATGAGGGATCAGCTCATGGGCGAGGGGCCGTGAACACGACCGCACACCGACCATCCGAGAAAGTAGACCGTGATGCACCAGCCGCAGGGTTCAGTATTGCCCGAAACCGACCCCGATCGCGATAACCGCCCCGGTCACCGCGCTCGCGCTCCCGTCGTTGAACGCATCGCCGGGTGGAGCGCCCGGCACCGCAAGACGGCCGTGTTCGGCTGGCTCGCGCTGGTCGCCGTCGTCTTCCTGGCCGGGCACGCGCTGGGCAGCACGAGCCTGCCCAGCTACGACGCCGGCCAGTCGGGCCGGGCCGAGCAGGTCCTGCACCGGCTGGGGGTCAACTCCCCCGCCACTGAAGACGTGCTCATCCAGCCCCGGGGGGCACGCCGCAGGTTTGCCACCGACCCGGCCATGCGGCACGCGGCCAGGGACGTGGCCGCCGCCCTGGCCCGGCTCCCGCGCGCGGCCGCCGATATCGGTTCCCCGCTGACCGCGGGCAACCACGGCCTGGTCTCCGCGGACGGCCGCAGCGCCCTGGTCACCTTCGGTGTCCCCGGCCCCGCCGCCGGCCAGGCCACCGCCGTGGCGCCCGCCCAGCGGGCCGTCGCCGCGGTGGCGGCCCGCTACCCGAGCCTGCGGATCGCCGAGGGCGGCGACGCGAGCTACGCCCGGGCCATCAACTCCGTGCTGGGCAACGGCTTCCGCCGGGCCGAATCGACCTCGGTGCCGATCACCCTGGTCCTGCTGCTGCTCGTGTTCGGCGCGCTCGTCGCCGCGGGCATCCCGCTGCTGCTGGCCATCACCTCGGTGGTGACCGCGCTGTCCCTGCTGACCCTGATCAGCCGGTGGCTGCCGGTCGGATCCAGCACCTCCGAGGTGGTGCTGATCATCGGGATGGCGGTAGGCGTCAACTACTCGCTGTTCTACCTGCGCCGCGAGCGCGAGGAGCGCGCGAAGGGCGCCACGCCCGGTGCGGCCTTGCGGACCGCCGCGGCCACTTCCGGGCGGGCCATCCTGGTGTCCGGGCTGACCGTCATGATCGCCCTGGCCGGGCTGTTCCTGACCGGTTACAACGTATTCAGCGGGATCGCGTTCGGCACGATCGCCGTGGTGGGCGTGGCGGTGCTCGGCTCGCTGACCGTGCTGCCCGCGCTGCTGTCCTGGCTGGGCCCGCGGGCCGACCGGGGCCGGGTCCCGTTCCTGGGCCGCAGGCGGACCGCCGCCCGCCCGTCACGGCTGTGGGCAGCGCTGGTCCGGCGCGTCGTCCGGCACCCGGCGATCTGGGGCTCCGCGGCGGCAATCGCGCTGCTGGCGCTGGCCGCGCCCGCGCTCGGCATGCGGATCGGCGAGCCGGCCATCGACCTGCCCGCCAGCTCGCCCGTCCTGCAGGCCATGGACCGGGTCCAGCATGCCTTCCCGCAGACCCCGTCGCCCGGCCCAGGTCGTGGTGGCCGGCCGGGACCTGGGCAGCCCGGCGATGCGAGACGCGATCGCCGCGCTGCAGGCCAGGGCCGCTTCAGCCGGCCCGGGCAGCCCCATCCACGGGCCGGTCACCGCCCGTCCGGTGGGCGGCGGCCGCGCCCTGATCCTCGGCGTCCCGCTGGCCGGAAACGGGAGCAACTCCGTCTCGGACCACGCCCTCCTGGCCCTGCGTGACCACGTCCTGCCCGCGACGCTGGGTCACGTCAGCGGCGTCAGCTATGCGGTGACGGGGGACACCGCGCAGAACTACGACGACACCGCCGCGCTGCACTCCAGCACCCCCGTGGTGTTCGCCTTCGTGATCGTGCTGGCGTTCCTGCTGCTGCTCGTGGCGTTCGGCTCGGTCGCCATCCCGCTGGTCTCGATCGGGCTCAACCTGCTCTCGGTCGGGGCGGCCTACGGGCTGATCACGCTGATCTTCCAGGACGGGCGGCTGCAGGGACTGCTCGGCTACACGTCCTTCGGCGGGATCATCTCGTGGGTTCCGCTGTTCATGTTCGTGCTGCTGTTCGGCCTGAGCATGGACTACCACGTGTTCATCCTGAGCCGGATCCGCGAGCTGCGGTTGCGCGGCGCGACCACCCGGGACGCGATCGTGGGCGGCATCTCCAGCAGCGCCGGGGTGGTCACCAGCGCGGCCGTCATCATGGTCGCGGTGTTCTCCGTCCTGGCCACGCTGCCCATCGTGGACACCAAGACCCTCGGCATCGGCCTGGCCGCCGCGGTGCTCATCGACGCCACCGTGGTGCGCGGGATTCTGCTGCCCGCGATCATGTCGCTGCTGGGCGAGCGGATCTGGTACCTGCCGCGCTGGCTGTCCTGGCTGCCCGGCCGCAGGCCCGGTGACCGGATGAACGTGCCGCGGCTGTCACCAGCGGGGCCCGGCCGCGCTACCCGGTGACGTGACCGCCGGTCAGGCTGCCCACGGCGAAGGTCACCGCGACCGCGATCACGCCCAGGGCGAGCTGGCGCAGGCCCGACCGGAGCAGCGGCCGGCCGGTCAGCCGGCCCACCGCCACCCCGCCGCCGGCCAGCGCCACCGCCGAGATTGCCAGGGTGGCGCCCAGGACGGGCAGGCCGAACAGGTAGGGCAGCAACGGGATCAGCGCTCCCAGCGAGAAGGCGACCAGCGACAAGACACCCGCCGTCATTACGGAGGGCAGCTCGAACGGGTCAACGCCGAGCTCTTGCCGGGTGTGCACGCGCAGGGCGGTGTCCGGATCCCGCGACACCGCGGCGGCCATCCGGACCGCGGTGTCGCGGTCGGCGCCGTAGCCGCTGAACGTCTCGGCCAGTTCGGCCTCCTCGGCCGCCGGGAACGCGGGCAGCGCCGGATGCCTCCGGCCGCCGCGCCAGCTCTGCCAACAGCGAATCTGCTGGCGGCCGAGAACGCTCACCCGGCCGCCCGGCCGGGCCGAGAGTGGAAGGACCGCGGCGACGGCAGCCGCGCACGACGAGGAGGACCGATGACATCACTGATCACCGGCCGGGAGCCGGCCCGCCGCCCGCAGGGCACCGAGGGGGACACGCCTGCGACGCGGTTTGACGACCACCTGGCAGCGGAGCTGCTCACGCAGCGGATCGTCTTCCTCGGCACCCAGGTCGACGAGGTCTCAGCGAACCGGGTCTGCGCCCAGCTGCTCCTCTTGTCGGCGAAGGACTCGCGGACCGACATCAGCCTCTACATCAACAGCCCGGGCGGGTCGGTGACGGCGGGGCTGGCGATCTACGACACGATGCGGCTGATCCCGAACGACGTCTCGACCCTGGCCATGGGGTTCGCCGCGAGCATGGGGCAGTTCCTGCTCACCGTCGGCGCGAAGGGGAAGCGCTGCGCGCTGCCGAGCGCGCGGATCCTCATGCACCAGCCGTCGGCCGGCATCGGCGGGACCGCCGCCGATATCGCGATCCAGGCCGACAATCTCGAGTTCATGAAGAAGGCCATCGAGCGGATCACCGCGGAGCACACCGGCCAGGGCGAGGAGACGATCTCCCGTGACGGTGACCGCGACCGGTGGTTCACGGCCGAGCAGGCGAAGGAGTACGGCATGGTCGATCGCGTGGTCGAGTCGCTTGACGACGTCCGCCCGGCCGGCTCGAATCGGCGGATAGGACTCTGACATGGGCCAGTACACGATCCCGACCGTCGTCGAGCACACCCCGCTGGGGGAGCGGGCGTACGACATCTACAGCCGGCTGCTGTCCGAGCGGATCATCTTCCTCGGCACCGAGATCGACGACGGCGTCGCGAACGTCGTCATCGCCCAGCTGCTGCACCTCGAGTGGGCGAACCCGGACCGCGAGATCTCGATCTACATCAACTCGCCCGGCGGCTCGTTCACCTCGCTCATGGCGATCTACGACACGATGACCTTTGTCGGCGCGCCGATCTCGACGTTCTGCGTCGGGCAGGCGGCCTCGACCGCGGTGGTGCTGCTGGCCGGCGGGGACCGCGGGCGGCGGTTCGTCCTCGAGCACGCGCGCGTGCTGCTTGGTCAGCCGGCGAGCGGCGGCCAGCAGGGGACGGTCTCAGACCTCAGCCTCCAGGCCAAGGAGGTGCTCCGGATCCGCTCCCAGGTCGAGGAGGTGCTGTCCCGGCACACGAACCACGACGTCGCGACTCTCCGCGCGGACATGGACCGCGACAAGGTCTTTACCGCGCGCGAGGCCGTCGAGTACGGGCTGGCCGACGAAGTTATCAGCAAGCGCGTCGCGGTCGCCTGACGCGCTCGCCATCACCGCGGTCACGACAGGTCGCCGCGTCCGGGGCATGCTGTGCGAAGCACTGCGGGTCGCGGTCGCCGGTCGCTCGCCATCACCGCGGCCGCGGGCCGCCGGCCGCGCCCAAGAGGACGGCAGGGCCGGCCGTCAGGCGGCGAGGCTCATGCCGGCCCGCAAGGTCGCCTGCGGCCCGGTGTGCCGGGTACACGGCTCCCCGGCGGGCAGTACGGCATCGTCGCCGTCGCGCGACGTGCCTGCGGGGTCCCAGCCGGGGCCAGGCTTCGGGGTGGCCGGGGCGGCGGATTCGGCCAGCCTCGCCGGGGCGAACGGAGCGAGCTCATCGCGGGCCAGGGCGAGGAGATCGGCCAGGCCGAGACCGAGGGCGTGAGCGGCGGCCGCGAGTACTTCGGACGAGGCCTCCTTGCGGCCGCGCTCGATCTCGGAGAGATAGGGCATCGAGATCCGGGCCGCCTCGGCGACATCCTTGAGCGTGCGCTGCTGGGCTAGGCGCTCGCGGCGCAGCACGTCGCCGACGATGTGCCGCCAGAGCGGCTCTCTGGCCGGGGTGGCCGGGGCCGGCGGCGAGGGCCGCGCGGCGGTGCGGGCCCGGGCGGCGGCCGGGACCGGCGCCGCGGTTGCCGGGCGCAGCGGGATGACACGGGCTTGATCCGGCACCTGGCTGCTCATCTGTCCAGCGTAGGAGCATTGCGCTCGGCGGGAAGGCGATCCCGTTCTGCCCTCGGCGAAGTCGCGGCTGCTCAACCTGGGCAGCTGAGCAGCGTTGCGCTCGGCGGGTCGGCGATCCCGTTCTGCCCGGCGAGGGGAAGACGGCACGATCCGGCCGCGACTGCCTCAGTCGGGGTTTCCGGTCTCCAGCACGATCGCTGAGCCATGGGCACCGTGCGTGGCGCGTGCCAGGGCCACGGCGGCCTGCTCGAATGGAAACCTGTCAGCTACGGAAACCGTGAGCACGCCCTGGGCGAGCAGCCGGACCAGAGCACCGAGCCGTCTGCCGTCCGGGACGACCAGCACCGCCTGCATGGTGATGTCCCGCTCTGCGGCGGGCAGGTCCGCGGTGATCGTGGCCAGCCGGCCGCCGTCCCGCACTGCCCGCACCGCCTCGGCGGAGCCGGCCAGGGCCGCGTTGGCCGCCGCGTCCACGCCGCCGCCGGTTACCGAACGCACCCGCTCGGCCCAGTCCGGCCGGTGGTAGTCCAGAACGGTGCTGGCTCCCAGCGCCGCCACCCGGTCGGCGCTGTCCGCGCCCGCCGTGGCGATGACCGTCGCCCCGCGGTGCGCGGCCAGCTGGACGAGCATGCCCCCGGTCACCCCGCCAGCGCCGTTCACCAGGACGGTCTGCCCTGCACCGACCTGCAGCGCGTCGCCGATCGCCTGGTCGGCGGTGAGCGCCGGGACCGGCAGCGCCGCGGCGGCATCGAACGGTACCCCCGGCGGCAGGACGGCAGCATGCCCGGCGACAGCGACGTGCTGCCCGGCCCAGGCCCCCTGCTCGCGCAGCGGCACCGAATGCGCGGTCACCCGGTCGCCCGCCGTGATTCCCGCCACCTGGTTTCCGATCGCGGTAACGAACCCGGCCGCCTCCGCGCCCAGCGCCATCGGCGGCCGGGCACCCAAATCCCAGTCCCCGGTGCGAACGAACTCGTCCCAGTTGCCCACCCCGGACGCCCGAACCTCGATCAGCACCTCATCCGGCCGCAGCGCCCGGGGCCCGGGCAACTCCAGGACCTCCACCGGGGCGCCGAACCGGCGCACCCCCGCAGCTCTCACCGTCCGGTCCTTCCGCAGCAGTCCAGGCGCTTGGTCGATAGCAGGGTACAGAAGCCGGGCTTGCCCGGCCGGTAGGGCGCATCGTGGTAGAGACTGGGCATGGAGTTCTTCTGCTACCACCGCGATCGGCCCGGCTCTGTGGCGCTGCGCCAGGACCTCCTGGAAGAGCACTGGTCCTACATGGACCGGTACGCGGCGCCCATGATCGCCCGCGGCCCGACCCTCGCCAGCGACCGCGACACGCCCACCGGCAGCGTGCACATCGTCGATATGCCCGATTCCGCTGCTGTCCGCGCGTTCGCCTTCGACGAGCCCAACTACCAGGCCGGTGTGTACCGGGACGTACTGCTGCGCCGGTGGCGCAACACGCTGGGGCGCACCATGTGGGACTTCCCCGGCGGCCCGACCGGTGGCAACCGGTATCTGGTGCTCGGCCTCGGCACCGGGCAGGCCGCCGACACAGCCGTTCCGCCCGCCCGGGATGATCTGATTGCATTCGGGCCACTACTGTCCGACAACGGCACCACCTGGCTGGGCACGGCGGCGCTGGTCCGGGCGCCGGGCCAGGACACCGCAGGCGCTGTCCTGACCCCGGACCGGTACGCCAGCATCGAGGTCCACAACTGGCAGTTCGGCGGGCGGCCGTCATGAGCCGGCGGGCTTTCACGACCGGCCACAGCACCCATCACGGCACGGACCCGGCTGCCGGGCTGGGGGGAAATCGTCGTCTTCGGCGCGCCGTCAGCCAGATCGCCGCTAGCCCGGGCAGCCGCACCCCATGGTGATCGGATTGGAGAAGCCCGTGAGAGCAATGGAAATCATCGAGCCGGGCGGTCCGGAAGTTGTCCGGTTCGCCGAGCGGGACGAGCCGGCCCCCGGGCCGGGCCAGGTGACCATCAGGGTCGAGTACGCCGGATTGAACTTCGTCGATGTCCTGGCGCGGCGCGGCGTGCCTGGCTACTTCACCGGGTGGCCGTTCGTACCGGGGATGGAGGTCGGCGGCATCATCCATGCCCTGGGCGAGGGAGTGGACACTTTCGCCGCCGGGGACCGGGTAGTGGCATTTACGGTCGATGGGACCGGGCTGGCGGACGTCGCGGTCGCCCGCGCGGGTCTGACCGTGCCGGTTCCCGCAGGCCTTGACCTCGCCACCGCGACGACCATCCCGCTCACCTGGGCTACCGCTTTCGGGCTCGTGCGTGTCTCGCACGCCGGCACCGGCGATACGGTGCTGGTGACAGCTGCCAGCGGCGGCGTCGGGTCCGCGGTCGGCCAGCTGCTGGCCCGGCAGGGTGCCGCCCGCGTGATCGGCGGGGTGCGTTCCCCGGCCCAGGCTGCCACGCTCGCGGCCGCCTATACCCCGGTGATCCAGGGCGAGGATTTCGTTGCCAGAGCGCTGCAAACTGCCGGAGTGCCCGGATTCGACATCGTGCTCGAATCCGTCGGCGGCAGCGTCCTTGCCTCGGTTCTTGGCGGACTGGCGGTCGGCGGCCGGATCGTGTCCTACGGCGCCGCGGCCGGCGAACCAAATCCCGCGCCACCGCCGGTTCCGGACCTGAGAACCCAGAACCTGACCATCACGGGATTCAGCATCCTCAACCGGGCCAGGAAGGCCCCGCCGAAAGCACTCAGCCTGATCCAGGGCGTGCTCGCGCTCAGCCAAGACGGCCTGCACATCCCCGCACCGGCCGTCGTGGGCTGGGCCGAGGCGATCGATGCGCACATCGCGCAAAGCGAAGGACGCAGCCGCGGAAAAACGGTCGTGCGTCTGTGACACGCTGACGGCCACCCTGATCCGTAGACTGAATCGCGAGTTCGGGTGACCTGGTCATTTGCCTTCTGCCTCGGCGGCCCGACGCTCACTTGTGCGTATCGTTGACCTGCGTTGCGCGTTGTTGTCCGGCCAGAATCCGGCCCAGTAGGCAATTCGCTAGGTCAGCAGTGGTGAGTTAGCTGGGGACGGAACAAGCGTAAAGTGTGGATGACCCGGACGGCCTGGTACAGAACGTCATTCCCCGGGCCTCACAGATAAGCGAGGCAACCCCATAACAGCGACCTTCAGGTGAACCGTCAGGCGTCGTTGTGCGATGAGTTTGGCGGCGCGCAGTCGTCCAAGTGATCGTGAGTGCCCGCACGGGGCGCCGGGCCTGCGGCAGGAGGAGTAGACGATGAATTCGATGGCTCGCCGGATGTTCGAGCTCGTCGAGCCGATTGGTGTCATCCCTTACTCAGCCGACGAACCCAACGAGGCGATGTTCGCCCTGGGGTTCACCAACTACTGGGACACCTACTTCGCCGGACGGGCGGCGCCCTTGGGGCTCGCCGCGGCGGAGGTGGTGGACGCGCTGTTCTACAACTTCGCTCCCGGCGAGGTGGCTCGCCACATTCCGAAGGTGTGGCGCACCACCACGCCTGAAGCGGCGATCGCCGCTCGTCAGACGGGCTGCGTGAAGGCGCTGCGGCGAATCCTCGGCGATCGCGTCGACACTCCCGCCTTCGCACGCGCCGCCGAACTGTTGATTAAGGCGGCGACCAGCGCCCCGTTCGAGGGCCGACCCATGTACGCCGCGCTGCGTGCGATCCCGATCCCCGACGACGTGGTGGCCCGCTTCTTTCATGCAGGCTCCTTGCTGCGCGAGCACCGTGGCGACGGGCACATCGCGGCCCTGATGATCGAGGGTGTCGGCGGCCTTGAGGCTCACGTCCTCTTGGCCCTCGACATGGGCATGCCGGCGGAGAAGTTCGGACGCATCCACCACCTCCCGGCAGCGCAGCTCGCCGCCGTGATCGACGGGATGCGCGATCGCGGCCTGATCGGGGATGACGGTTGGCTGAGCGAACCGGGTCGCGCCGTCAAACAGCGGGTCGAGGCGCTCACCGACGACCTCGCGGCGAGGCCCTACGAGAGCCTCGAGCCGGACGAGCTCGATGAGCTCATGGCCACCCTCGAGCCGCTCGCCACGCTGCTACTCGCTGCCCAGGACTAGGACGAAGGCTCTGGTAGTTCAGTTCGGCTGAACGCGCCCGAAACAAGATCAGCACGCAGCTTGACAGATTAGGAGCGTCAACGCCCCGCCGAATCATTCTTCGCCGTCATCAAAGGCGAGTTGCCCGACATCCAGCCCTGGCCAACCAAGGCCGGAGCCAGGCGGGCAATCATCGAGTACATCGCCTGGCCCAACGGCACCCGGCGGCACAGCACCCTCGGCTACCGCAGCCCCGCCGAGTTCGAAGAAACAGGCAAGATCAAGATGGTAGCCTGACCGAGTTATCAGCCCTGTCCGTCAAAGCGGGGCAACCCCACCGTGGTATCCCGGCGTCGCCGGGCTCATGCCTACATAAGAAGCGGGCCAGCCGCACGAACCGGGAACTCGGCTGCCTGGGACGGGAAGAGGGCGAGGGACGAATGACCACTGCGGAAGCCATCCCCTCGTTGCGGTGGAAGAAGGACGTGGAACACCACGACTATGCCGCTGCCTCCGGCTACCTTAGTATCCGCTTCGGGGAGAGCCGGGCACGGGAGGTGTCCGAGAAGCTGCAGAAGCTGCAGGTCATCACCCGCCGTGCCAACGACATCCTGCGAGCCACCCGCCGCGACCCGCTGCCGCTGTCGGACCCAGGCGTGCTGAAAGACCTGAAGAAGGTGCTGGCCGGCGAGAAGCTGTCTCCCGTTCTCGTAGCGGAGGGCGATATCGCAGACGGCTACCACCGGGTCTCCCTCGCCTACGCGCTCGATCCTTACATGGACGTGCCGCTCAAGCTCGGCTAAGGAACTGCTGGCGATCATCGGCTGTTGACGGCTCTTTCAGGGGCACGCTGGGGACATGCACACCAGGCGGGTCATGCTGCAGCAGCCATCCGTCGATCTCTTTCCAAGCATGTGGGCTTTGCGGCGCTCTGCCATCGATCAGGCATGGTGACGGGAGTATCTAGGCTGGCGGCATGTCTGGTGAGGATCCGCATCCGGCGCCTGTGCCCGAGCCACGCGTCAATCCCGATGCGCCGATGACATCTGCCGTGCTGCCGGTCAGGCTGGCCAGGGACGGCAGTACCTGGCGCATAGGAACCGACGCCGAGGTCGCGTGGATCTCCAACGGCACGTCTGTTGGCCGGACCATCACCGCGGCCATCCCGCCGGTCTTCGACGACTACGCCACGGTCGTACTGCCACCCGCAGGTGAAGGGCAGGACGTGCACGACCGCGCTGTGCTCGCGCTGCTGAGCGAGCACTCGGCAGGCCAGCCGTGGTGGCTGGGGTACCTCGACACCGGCGCCGACGATATTGTCTTCCCCGGCGCGCCGATGGTCACCTTGTATTCAGGATGGCATTACGTGCTGGTGGAGGCGGGACCGGAGCAGGCCGCCGCCTGGCGCAGGACCGGCCCTCGGTCGTTCTGGACGGGTGCCCTGCCCAACTTGATGTTCCCCGCCGATCGCTCGTGGCTGGTTTCGACGCTGTGGGACGACGACTGGACCTGCGTCGGCGGACCGGCCGGGCTCGTGGGCAGATTCCTGGGCCATCCCGATTTGCAGGCGAGGCTGGTTGCCCTGGGCCAAGACGCCACACCGCCGGGCCACCAGGCGCTCTGACAGTGCTCCGAAAGCGCTCGGCACCCGGCGACGGTTTCAAGACCCCGTAAGATAACGTCACTTACCTGCGCGAATACCGGGCCGAAGTAGAGATCCAGGCACGTATTGGCCATGATCAAGCTCTCAGAGCCCACTGTAACAGCCACCTGCCAGGCCGACTCACCATCCATCACGCCATCGCCCGAACAGGCGCCCGCAAACGCGATGTATCGTATTGTCGTCGCGCATAGCCGGGATGAGGGAGAAGGGCGGCGAGGAGCATGTTCGAGCGGTTTACCGACCGGGCACGTCGGGTCGTGGTTCTGGCGGAGGAAGAAGCCAGGATGCTGAACCACAATTACATCGGCACTGAGCATCTCCTGCTGGGTCTGATCCATGAGGGCGAGGGCGTGGCGGCCAGGGCTCTGGAGTCGCTGGGGATCAGCCTGGCCGCGGTACGCCAGCAGGTGGAGGCGATCATCGGCCAGGGCCAGCAGGCGCCGTCTGGGCATATCCCGTTCACCCCGCGGGCGAAAAAAGTGCTGGAGCTGGCGCATCGGGAAGGCCGCGCTCTGGGCCACGCCTACATCGGCACCGAGCACATCCTGCTCGGCCTCATCCGTGAGGGCGACGGCGTGGCCGCGCAGGTGCTGGTGACGCTGGGCGGCGACCTGAATCGGGTACGCCAGCAGGTGATCCAGTTGCTGCACGGGTATCAGGGCAAGGAAGTGATCGGTGAGGGTTCCCGGCTGGGTAGGCGAGCGCGTGCCCGGCTGCTCGATGATGCTCTCGCGCGTGTCAACTCGCTGGACGGCCGTCTGGCGGCGATCGAACGCTGGGTCGGTATGCGACCTGATCTGGACGATCTCGATGAAGAGATCGGGCACGTGCGCCGGGAGAAGGAAGCCGCGGTCGGCCAGCAGGATTTCGAGGCCGCAGCCGTGCTGCGTGACAAGGAGAAGCAACTGCTCGCCGCCCGGGCTGCCCGGGAGAAGGAGTGGACTGAGGCTGCTGCCGGCCGCATGTCGCTCGCCAGGGAACTCGGCGGGTTGAACGCCGAGATAGAGCGGCTGCGGACCGTTTTGCGCGAGCACGGCATCGGACCGGGTGACAGGGACTCTGACGGTTAATACTGCAACGGCACTTAGGTGAGTGCATAGCCGCGTCGCCGGTAGTGGCTCAGCCGGGCCTGGTACTGCCGTCGCCGACGCCAGCGGGACCAGGACCAGACCTTTTCGGGGTCGGGAGCGTACCGCTGGATCAGGCTGATCAGCAGTCGCCGGACCTCGGGTAGCGTGTAGCCGATCATGCCCGGGTCGGTGCTGCCGACCCCCTTTTTACCGCCCTGGCCCGGCTCGCGGCCAGCCAGGCCAGGGCGAGCATGGACAAGGTGATGTGGGCGTACCAGGCCCGCCAGCTGCGGACCTGGTAGTGATCCAGGCCAGCCTCACCCTTGGCCTGCTGGAAGCATTCCTCGATGTGCCAGCGGCTGCCCGCGATCCAGGCCAGGTCAGCCACCGTGGACCGGCGGGGCCCGTAGCAGGCGTAATAGGCGATGTCGTCCGGGTCGGACAGGGAGCGGCGGGCCAGCAGCCAGTGCCCGCGGCCGGGCCGCCAGGCGCCGGTGCGGACCGGGATCCGGGCCCAGTCGGACTCGCGCGGCCCGTGCGCGCCTGCTCCGGCCGACAGCCGCTGCCAGGCCCGGGGTGGCGCGGCCGCGATCAGCGCGTCGGCCCGCTGCTCGCCCACGGGGGTAGTGAGGGTGTCGCTGCGCCGGATGGCCAGCACGTAGGACACGTCGCGGTCTTCCAGCCAGGCCTGCAGGTACTTGGCCTGCCCGTACACCTCATCAGCGGTGAACCAGGCGAACGGCACCCCCGCCGCCAGCGCCCGGCCGATCATCGCCTGCGCCAGCCGCGGCTTGGTCGCGAACTCGATCTCATCCGGGATGCCGGCCGCGCGGCACCGGTCCCGGTCCTCGGCCCAGGACTGCGGCAGGTACAGTTCCCGGTCGATCAGCGCGTGCCCGCCCGGCGAGGCGTAGGCCAGGAACACCCCGACCTGGCAGTTCTCCGTCCGGCCCGCCGTGCCCGAATACTGCCGCTGCACCCCGGCCGACCGGCTGCCCTTCTTGATGAACCCGGTCTCGTCCGCGATCAGCACGCCGCCGGGCCCCCCCAGGTGCTCGACGACATAGTCCCGGACGTCATCACGGACCTCGCCGGTATCCCAGTCTGCCCGGCGCAGCAGCCGCTGCATCCCGTCCGGGCCCATCTCGCCAGCATGCTCGGCCAGCGTCCACCCGTTCTTCCGCTCCAGGCCCGCGACCAGCCCGGACACATACTCCCGCACCCGGGCCCGCGGCTCCGCACGCGCGAACCGGCCCGCGATCCGCGCATGCACGACGTCCAGTTCCGCCGCTGCCAAATCCACCACCATGCACCCATGATACCCAGATGGATCATGTAAATGCCGTTGCAGTATTAAGGGTCAAGCTGCATTAAGGGCCCGGCAGTCCGGTTTGCGTGTTGTCGGAGGCGAGCGGGCGGCGAGGTGGGCTGGTGCCTGGGGATGACGTCGATGCCCGGCTTCTCTTTGATCAAGTGCTTGAGCTCGGCTCCGTTGATCAGGGTGATCCGGTTGCGCGCTCGTGGCGACGGCATCCACTCCGCCGTCCTTTGACGGAATGGTGGTCCGCACCTCGGCCCCGTTGGCTCGGCGAGCGTACCGTTGGGCTCTCGGTCCCTGCCCGCTAGAGGTGATCTTGATGGGGCGTGTGATAGGCACGGTTGCGGGCGTGACGCTGGCCTTGCTCGCGATGACCGCTCCGCCCGTGTCCGGGGCAGCTGCTCGCCTGGTCCCGCGGACTTCTCCGCCGACGGCCTACGTCGTCAGCGGCCCGCCGAAGACGGGTGCCCAGTCCATAGTGACCCCCATCAACACGATCACTGACAAGGTGGGCAGGGCTATCAGGGTCCGCCGGTACGCCGGTGTCATCGCGATCACGCCCGATGGCCGGACTGCGTATGTTGCCAGTGTCTCCGGCAATATCAACAGGCCTGGGTACGTGACGCCCATCAACACCGCTACCCGTACCGCGGGCAAGCCCATCATGGTCGGGGTCCAGCCACAGGCACTGGCGATCACGCCCAACGGGCGAACCCTTTACGTCGCCAACATGTACTCGCACACGGTGACGCCGGTCAACACCGCTACCAACACTGCGGGCCGACCCATCAAGGTGCCACAGGAGCCGACATCCATCGCGATTACGCCCAACGGCAAGACGGCGTACATCGTGAGCACCGCCGGCGCCGAGGTGGCGCCGTTCCCGCCAGGACACGTGACCCCGATCAGCACCGCCACCAATACCGCCGGGAAGCCCGTCAAAGTGGGGATACAGCCCTACGCCATCGTGATCACCCCGAACGGCAAGACCGTCTACGTCGTCAACCAGAACGACGGCGGGCGGGGCACGGTGACCCCCATCAGCACCGCCACCAACACCGCAGGCGGGCCCATCAAGGTCGGTCAATCCGCCTTCTCCGCGGCGATCACGCCCAACGGCAAGACCGTGTACGTGGTGAACTCCTTCTCCGGCTCGGTGACCCCGATCAGCACCGCTACTAACAAGCCGGGCAAGGCCATCAAAGTGGCCGCGTCCTTCGCCCTGACGATCGCGATCACCCCCGATGGCAAGACCGCTTACGTCGGCGGCAATGCCAGCAAGCTCCCGGGGGTCGTCACCCCCATCCATACCGCCGCCAACAAGCCGGGCAAGGCCATCAAGACCGCGCCGGAACCCTACGCGATCGCCATCACGCCGAACAGCGCCACCGCCTACATCGCCTGTACCGGCGCGCCCACCGGCGCAGGAGGCGTCACCCCGATCAGAACCGCCACCAACACGGCCAGAAAGACCATCTCCATCCCGGGCGGACCGGACGCCATCGCGATCACGCCGTAACAAATGTGCCCGAGCGGTGAGACCGCACCCACGGATACGCGGTTGCCCGCCTGCCTGGGGCATCTGGTCGGGGTGGCCGGATTTGAACTGGCGGCCTCTTCGTCCCGAACGAGGTGATCACAAGCGGCTGACCTGCTGCGCGGCATGAAGTCGCACGTCAGCCCGTTACCTTGACCCGAGTTCAAGGTCGTCACGCCAGAGGAAGCCGGTTACACGGCCAGCGGCGCCCAGTTCAAGTACGTGCAGGCCGGTGTCTTCTTGCGCAACCCGGCCCAGTTCCCAGTGCGGACTACATTCTGCCGTCAGTCCAGCTCCGCTCGGCCGATGAGATAGTCATGCTCTACGCGTACACCTTCGGCGGCTCGTCGTACCAGAATGACTTCTTCGCCTGGTCGCCGTCCAGTCAAGCCGAGATCGCCGGGATCGGCGGCCCCCGCGTCGTCGCAACCTGGTGCGCTTCCCCGACTAGCTACCAGCCAGCCGCGGCGGGCAATGGCAATGGCAGCTTCCCTAATGGCGACACCATCACGGAAGACCTGAACTACAGCCCGTCAACGGGGACCCGCACTTCCCGGATCGGCGACCCGAACGGGCGCAGCCTGACCGGCTACTGGTTCGCCGGCGATTTAAGCCCCCGCCCGCCGGGGAAGGACGCCCGGCGGGCGGGCGTACGGTGCGTGATGCCCATAGCAAGGACCGCACCGCGGACGCGAAGGGCGGAGACAGGCGCCCGGTCACTCACGGGGAGCGCCTGCCTCCGCCCACGCAACCCGGCCCCCGCTAGCCCGGCCGGGCGGGTTGTACTCTCCCTCGGCAACAGGACAGCCGCATCCCGTGGAGAGCGCGCGCAGGCACCGTGCAGACACCATGGAGATCGCGCGAGCGTGGCGGACTGCGTGGCCCGGCGGCGCGCCGGTTCCCGCCGCGGGTGTGGTTTGCCACGGCCGAACGGGGGTTCGATAATCGGCCGGATGGGGGACACGGCGGGAGTTTCAGCCTTCATGACGCTGGGGAGTACGCCGCTCGGCCAGGGCGACGGCCTGGCCGAGCGGCCTGAAGCCGCGGCGGATACGGCACGCCACGCTCGGCCTGACCTGGAACGTGCTGGACGTGCCCGAGACACGCGAGGAACCGGGTCCGCTGCCCGGGCGCTCCTTCCGGCTCCTGGTCCACAGGCCGCTACCGGGACAGCCGGGCACGGCCGGCGACTTCATCATGATCGTGCGCTCATACTCCGGGCCCCTCAGGTGGCGGATTACTCCGGTCGTGGCGGGGTAGTGCAGCCGGGCGGCGGCGTTCCCCATCCCGCTTGGCCGATGGTCGTCACCGATGTGCCAGCTGAGCGGGGTGCGGCGCGTCGGGGGCGCCGCCGCTCGCCCTATCGTGGCTCCTGGCCGCAGCTATCGTCTGCGGCATTCTGGCCGTTGGCGGTAGTGAAGATGGTCCGGTCCTGGCGCTTCCCCGGTGATCGTTTCCTTATCCGGCGTCGGCCTCATGGCGCAAGAATCCTTCCGGAGTGCGCACGCGAGCGACTGCCCTTCGCCCGCGGCCACGGCCGCGCAGGCGCACCGGAGCGCCCCCCCAGGCGAACGCCAGGCGCTCTGGGCATCGGAATCAGCAGCAACGCCGGCAGGCCGCCTGGCCCGCCTGGACGCCGGGGTGGGTCAGGCCGGCTGGAGGTGGGGGGTCAGTGTGGCGGCCAGGCCGGTGAGGAGGATGTCGAGGCCGCGTTCGAGTTCGGCGGCGCCGTCGTAGGCGGCCAGGTCGGGGGCGAGGCTGCGCAGCAGGGGGAATTCGGCGAGGGGCAGCCGGTGCAGGCCGAGCCGTAGCAGGTCGTCGGTTTCGTCCGGGTTGTCGATGAGTTCCTGCAGCTCGTTGAGGACGTGGCCGTGCAGGAAGCCGAATAGGGCGCGGTAGATGTGCAGGGCGTGGGGCCCGCTGAAGCCGGCCCCGGTCAGCAGGGCCAGGGTGTCTTCGAGCGGGCGCAGGGTACCGGGGGGGCGGAGCGCGAGCGGGGTGGCCAGCGGCCGGGTGACCAGCAGCGGCACCACGTGCGGGTGGGCCAGCGCCAGGGCGCGGTAGCGGCGGGCGACGGCGCGCAGCTGAGCCTGCCAGTCGGGGTCGTCGGGGTCGACGTTGAGCTGGGCCAGGATTGTTTCGGCGACGCCGTCCAGGACGGCTGCCTTGTTGGCGGCGTGCCGGTACAAGATCATCGGGTCGCGGTCCAGGGCGTGGGCGAGGCGGCGCATTGACAGTGCGTCGGCGCCGTCGCGGTCGATGATGTCCAGGGCGGCGGCCAGCACCGCCTCCCGGGTGATCTTGCCGTCCCGGTGCGCGGCGGCATGGCCGGCAACGGGGCGGGGCAGGGGCGGGTTCATCGTGATCACGCCTTCTCTCCGGCGGCCGGGGCCCGCAGGCTCGTTAACACTGCATGTTAACAGTGTTGACACTATTCTATGGGAGTGTTTAACTGTAGGTCTACAGCGTTAACCGTTTCTGGGAGCAATTTCGTGATCGTCATCGTCGGGCTAGTCATCCTGATCGCCGCAGTGATCGCCGCGGCATCGCCCGCGAACCGAAGCCAGCCGTAACCGCGGCGGCCCGGATCTGGCATCGCCACCCCAACGCGTCACCCGCGGCCTCAACAGAGACCTCCGGCAACCCCAGCAAAGGAAGGCAGCACGATGAGCGCAGAAGACGAGGTCAAGAACACCGCCGAGACGGCCAAGGGCAAAGTCAAGGAAGGCGTCGGCAAGGCCACCGGCAATGAGTCCCTCGAGGCCGAGGGCCACGCCGATCAGGCCAAGGGCGACCTCAAGCAGGCCGGCGAGAAAATCAAGGACGTCTTCAAGAAATAGCCAGTGCGGGCCCGGGCCGGGTCCCCACCGCGGCCCGGGACAGACCGCGAACGCGTCCAGCGCCAGCCCAGCCAGGTACACGCAACTCCGTCCCGCAGGGCCGGCGCGCATCCGAGAGGAAACCCCATGTTCATCGGCTTCGGAACTATCGTCCTGATCGTGATCATTGTGCTCGTCGTGCTGATGCTGCGGCGGCGCTGAGCGCTGCAGCCGCCCGCTGCCGCGGTGCCCGGCCCGGCAGGGCGCAACTGGCCACGGCAGGCAACCGCCCAGCCACAACCCCAGCCGGCGGTAATCCCCGGCGCCCCCCGGCCCCGGACTGACTCACCACCGCCGCGATCCGGAGATTCCGGCGCGGGACTGCTGACATCGATCAGCCGAAGAACAGGAGGCACCCGATGCGGACACTCGGATACATCACGGTAGTCACCATGGCGGCCGCCGCCGCGGCCTTTGGGCTGCTGGCGATCATGTCATTGCCGGACGTACGGCGGTACTTGAAGATCAGGAAGATGTGACCCGGGGAAGCACCAGGCCCCGGCAGGCCCGCACACGGCGGCTATGTGCCGGCCCACATGAAGGGAGGATCAGATGATTGCACTATTTCTGCTGCTGGTGATCGTGGCGATGGCGCTGGGCATCGTGGGCGCTGTCGCGAAGGGACTGTTGTTTCTGTTGTTCATCGGCATTGTCGTGTTCCTCGGCGCCCTTCTTCTGGGCGCCCTGCGGATGCGGCGGCGACCCGGGAGGCCCGCGGCCCGGTAATTTCCTCCGGTCACCTCGAAAAAGTGCAGCAGAACTTCGTCGAGGGAGAGGACGGCAGCCCTCATACGGCGCTGTGACCGTGCGGGCCGTAGTGCCCGGCTGCGGCCGGGCGGCGGTCATCTCAGCGCCGGCCGACAGAATCGGGGCGCCTTAAGAGGGAAACAGGTGTCGTAAACGAGGCGGGTAGTCGAGGGTCCGGCATCCCGTCGCCTGGCGCGGTGTACATGAACTCCGGCTGCTAGCTGCGCGACACGTCCGTTACGGCGACCCTGACGATCACGGCGGCCTGACCTTGTGCCGGGTTCACGGGTAGCGGGTCAGTGTGAATCACGAGTCAAGCGCGAGCCGTCGCTCATTCTTCCCGACCTAAGCCGCTCGGGCCTTGGCTTACCGGCCCGGGGGGCGGATTATCGGTCGGGGGCGGTCCGGAGCGGGGCGCCCGGCAGACAGGGAGGGGTTTGTGATGAAGGTTCGCAGGTCTATCGTGGCGGCGGGCGCGGCTGTCGTCCTGGGCGGCACGGGTGCGGTGGTGCTGCCGGCCGTGGCCAGCGCGAGCAGCGCTATGCACACGCTGAAGTTCATCTCGGTGACGAAAGCCTCGGTCGGATTCACTAAGACGTCGGGAGGCTCGCAGGACACTGACGTCAACGCGGTAGGCAAGACCGTCGGCTTCGACATGCTCTACTACTCGGCGACCTCGGCGACCACTGCCGCCGTGAACGTCACGGGTGACTTCAGCGGCGGGTTCCTGTATGGCACGGGCACTATCAACATGAAGACCGGCGCGTTCAGCAACGGCAAGGTGACCGGGGGGACCGGCGCGTTCAAGGGAGCCACCGGAACGATCAAGACCAAGGCCATCTCCAAGACCAAGACCGCGGTCACGATCACCTACAGCACGTAGGGCCCGGCAGCCTCACGAAGGCGGGACGGTCCCGACGGCGGGGCCGTCCCGCCTTGCCAGACACGCCGTAGCCGCCTTGCTTGCTGGTGTCGGTGCCGGCCACGCCGCTTTTGAGCTCGTGGGTGGTGGCGGCGGACAAGGCGGTGCCCTTAGCGTTGCTGACCGAGGTGGTGGCCGTCTCGGTGTTGGCCTTGCCGAGCAGCACCGGCGCCGGTGACGTTGCCGCGGCGCTGGCCGGGGCGGCCCGCCCAGCCAGCCCAGCGGCCGCACCCGCGCCGGCCGCGGCGGCGCCGAGCAGCACCGCCCGCCGCCGCCGCGGCGCGGCCTCCTGACCGCTGCCCGTGGCGTTGCTGCCGGTGGTCTCGGGCTCGTCTGCGCCGGCCCGCGGATGTGGCCGATTTCTCATTGCCGGGCTCCTCTCAATCTGCTTACCGCGCCGTGAAGGCCGTGCCCGCCCTCATCTGACCTGCAAGGTGATGGCGGTCCATCCCGTGCCGCCCCGTTCCACGCCTTCCGGCGGGCACCGGCGAACTTCAGGTAAGGAGCCTTCTCGCGCCTACAAGACGAGCACCACCGAGGCATGAAGACAAGGCCTGGCGGCCTGCCGGAGTACCACGGCGTCAGTGGCTCAGCGAACGCGATGCAGCTGCCCGCCCCTACTGAGACGCCGGGGGTGCCCGTTAACGTGGGTCCAACGGACGCGGGCACCGGCCGCCGAGCCCAGGCCCATCGCCACGTCCACCAAGTGAACTAGCCTCCCCTTATTTGCCGCTGGCCTTTGCGCGTGCGACGTGTCACACTCAGGGCTGCGAGCGGTGTCCCCGCCCCCTCTTGCGGCTGTTCCGCCGAAGCCAGCGGGCCGCCCGTCCCCGGTTACGGGACCGGCTGAGCCTGCGGGCCGTCCAAGGGGGGAGGTGGCAGCCCGGTGCGTATGCCCCAGCTCGCCACACGTTCGGTCAGATTTCTCGCCGTCCCGCTACTTGCGGCGGGGGTGGCTGCCGGGGCCGCGCCCGCAGTTCCCGCTGTGGCCCGGACCAGATCTCAGGACGTGCCGGTATCCGTCCCCTCCACCGGTCAGCTCTCCGGCGTGGCGGCAACGTCCGCCACCAACGCCTGGGCGGTCGGCTACACCGGCACCGGCAGCGGCAAGCCGCTGATCTTGCGGTGGAACGGCACCGACTGGACGCGGATGCCCAGCCCGAGCGCCGCGGGCGTCCTCTTCGGCGTGGCCGCGACCTCCGCCACCAGCGCCTGGGCGGTCGGCTACACCGCCACCGGCAGCGGCAAGCCGCTGATCTTGCGGTGGAACGGCACCGACTGGACGCGGATGCCCAGCCCGAGCGCCGCGGGCGTCCTCTCCGGCGTGGCCGCGACCTCCGCCACCAGCGCCTGGGCGGTCGGCGCCGCTGGCGGCAAGACGCTGATCCTGCGGTGGAACGGCAAGACCTGGAGACAGGTCCCCAGCCCGAGCTCCGGAATCTACAGCAGTCTCTCCGGCGTGGCCGCGACCTCCGCCAGTAACGCCTGGGCGGTCGGCATCACCACCACGAGCGCCAGCGTCTACAAGGCGCTGATCTTGCGGTGGAACGGCAAGACCTGGAAACGGGTGGCCAGCCCTAACCCCGCAGGCGGTGCCTTCCTCAACAGCGTGGCCACCACCTCGGCGCGCAGTGCCTGGGCGGTCGGCCAGGCCGGCGGCGACACCCATCCCACCAAGTCCCTGATCCTGCGCTGGAACGGCAAAGCGTGGAAGCAGGTACCCAGCCCCACCCCCGCAGGCGGTGCCTTCCTCAACAGCGTGGCCACCACCTCGGCGCGCAGTGCCTGGGCGGTCGGCCAGGCCGACGGCGAGACCCATACCACCAAGTCCCTGATCCTGCGCTGGAACGGTACCTCCTGGAAGCGGGTGCCCAGCCCGAGCCCTGGGGCCGACAGCAGCCTTTCCGGGGTGGCCGCCGTCTCTGCCCGTAGCGCCTGGGCGGTCGGCTCCGCCAGCAACAGCACCGGGACTGTCAGCAAGACGGTGATCTTGCGCTGGAACGGCAAGACCTGGAAGTGACCAGTCCCAGACCATAAGGGGGGAGGTGGCAGCCCGGTGCGCATGCCCCAGCTCGCCACGCGTTCTGTCAGTGTCCTAACCGTCCCGCTGCTGCTCGCGGGGATAATCACCGGGATCGCGCCGGTTACGGCTGCAGTTGCCCGGGCCGGGCCCGCGGGCCCGGCGGCCTCTTTTACCATCACCGGCCAGCTCGACGGCGTGGCCGCCGCCTCCGCCACCAACGCCTGGGCGGTCGGCTTCACCGGCAGCATCTCTAGCCCTAAGACCCTGATCGTGCACTGGAACGGCAAGACGTGGACCCACGTCCCCAGCCCGGCCACGGTCAGCGGGCAGCTGAGCAGCGTGACCGCCATATCTGCCACCAATGCCTGGGCAGTTGGCGACACCGGCAGCACCAGCACTAAGACTCTGGTCATACATTGGAACGGCAAGACGTGGACCCACGTGCCTAGCCCGGCCCTGCCGCACAGCTACCTTTCCGGCGTGGCCGCCACGTCGGCCCGCAGCGCATGGGCGGTCGGCTCCACGGGCGCCGTCCCTGCGAGTCTGATCCTGCGGTGGAACGGCAAGACCTGGACGCGGGCGTCCAGCCCGGAAGGGCTAGACAGCTTTGCCCTTGGCGTGGCCGCCGCCTCCGCCAGCAACGCCTGGATGATCGGTAACGACAACGGCGCTCCGCCAACGCCCTGGCTGCTGCGCTGGAACGGCGCGGCCTGGAAGCGGGTGCCCAGCCCGATCTCGGCGGGCTACGATATCCTCCGCGGCATAGCCGCGGTCTCCGCGCGGAGCCTGTGGGCAGTCGGCGGCAACATCAACACCGGCGAACTGCTGAGCATGCACTACAACGGCACCGCGTGGAAGAAGGTGCCCACCCCCAGCCCAGCGGCCAGCGAGCTCAGAGGGGTGGCCAGCGCCTCCGGCGGCGCGGCCTGGGCGGTCGGCTTCACCGGCAGCAAGACCTTGATCCTGCGCTGGAGCGGCAAGGCGTGGACGCCCGTGCCCAGCCCGAGCCCGGCAGGCAGCAGCTCCCTCATCGGCGTCACCGCCATCTCCGCGAGCAGCGCTTGGGCGGTCGGCTACACCGGCAACGGCAATAAGACGCTGATCCTGCACTGGAATGGCACCGCCTGGAAATGAGCTGCTACCTGGCGTTTTTGCCTATTGCTTCCGAGCGTGCGGCCTGTCATGCTCAGGGCTGCGAGCGGAGTCCCCGCCCCCTCTTGCGGCTGTTCCGCCGATGCCAGCGGGCCGCCCCTCCCCGGTTACGGGACCGGCTGAGCCTGCGGGCCGTCCAAGGGGGGAGGTGGCAGCCCAGTGCGCACGCCCGAGTTCGCCACACGTTCCGTCACCGTAATGGCCGTCCCGGTGCTGCTGGCCGGCGCGGTCGCCGCGATCGCGCCGGTAACGGCTGCTGCCGCCCGGTCCGGGCCTGCGGGCCCCACGGCATCCTTTGCCATCAGCGGCGGCCTTTATGACGTGGCTGCCACGTCCGCCAGTAACGCCTGGGCGGTCGGCTCCGCCGGCAGCCCCTCTCGCCCTAAGACTCTGATCCTGCACTGGAACGGCAAGACTTGGACGCGGGTGCCCAGCCCGAGCCCTGCGGGCAGCTACCTCTACGGCGTGGCCGCCACGTCCGCCAGTAATGCCTGGGCGGTCGGCTCCGCCGGCAGCCCCTCTCGCCCCAAGACTCTGATCCTGCACTGGAACGGCAGGACCTGGACGCGGGTGCCCAGCCCGAGCCCCGGAGCCTACGCCAGGCTGTCCCGTGTGGCCGCCACGTCCGCCAGTAACGCCTGGGCGGTCGGCTCCGCCGGCAGCCCCTCTCGCCCCAAGACTCTGATCCTGCACTGGAACGGCAGGACCTGGACGCGGGTGCCCAGCCCGAGCCCCGGCACGTACGCCAGCCTGTCCGGCGTGACTGCGATCTCCGCCCGCTCGGCCTGGGCGGTCGGTGGCACCTCCACTAAGGTCAGCGGCAAGACCCTGATCTTGCGGTGGAACGGCACGGCCTGGAAGCGGGTGCCCGGCGCCAACCCGGGACCCGAGAGCTTCCTCGGTGGCGTGGCCGCTGTCTCCGCCAGTGACGCGTGGGCGGTCGGCTGCAGCATCTGCCTTACTTCCAGCCCGTTTGTCAAGCCCGTGATCGAGCGGTGGAACGGCACGGTGTGGACGCGGGTGCCCAGCCCGACCCTGGCAGGCGGCGCCGGCCTTTCCGGAGTGGCCGCCATCTCCGCCCAACGCGCCTGGGCGGTCGGCGGCACCGACAGCGCTACCGAACCCGCGAAGACCCTGATCGTGGAGTGGAACGGCACGTCCTGGAAGAAGGTGGCCAGCCCGAGCGGCCATCTCTCTGGCGTGGCCGCGACCTCCACCGGAAATGCCTGGGCGGTCGGCTCTACTGGCGGCGGCAAGACCCTGATCCTGCGCTGGAACGGCAGGACCTGGAAGTGACCAGTCCCAGACCCTAAGGGAGGTGGCAGCCCGGTGCGCACGCCCCAGCTCGCCACGCGTTGTCTCAGGATTCTCGCCGTCCCGCTGCTGCTGGCGCGGCTGATTGCCAGGGTATGGGGCTGGCGCGGCCGGTCGCGGGCGCTGATAGTGGCGGCGGTGAGCATGCTCCTAGCCCTCGGCCTGTCCGCCGCGCCGGTCGCCGCGGTGACCACAAGCATCACCTTGAAGCCGGGCTTTGGCCCGCCGACCAGCAAGGTGAGCGTGTCCGGCAGCGGGTTCGGCGCCAGCGAGCCGGTGGCGGTGGACTTCGGCGCCACCCCGGTGGCCATCGCCACCACCTCGTCGACTGGCACGTTCACTGCCACATTCCCGGTGTCCAAGTCGACCTTGCCCGGCAGTCATCCCGTCACGGCCACCGGTGACACCAGCGGCCGGTCAGCCACAAGCAGCTTCCTGCTCCGGGCCGACTGGGCCAAGTACCGCTTCGGCCCTGCCAACACTGGCTACAACCCGTACGAGAACGTGATCGGGCCGTCCAATGTCGCCGGGCTCAAGACCGCATGGACCGGGGTCACCGGGACGGTCCAGGGCGACGTCGTCACGTCGTCCCCTGCGGTGGCCAACGGGGTCGCCTACATCGGGTCAGCGGACAGCCAGGCGGCCAGCAAGCTATACGCCTTCAGCGCGGCCGGCACCACCGGATGCTCTGGGACGCGCAAGACCTGCAAGCCGCTGTGGACCGGGACCATTCAGCCCTTCGGCAACTACATCGTCTCGTCCCCTGCGGTGGCCAACGGAGTCGTCTACGTCGGGTCGGAGGACGGCGTCTTGTACGCCTTCAGCGCGGCCGGCACCACCGGCTGCTCCGGGACGCCCAGGACCTGCAAACCGTTGTGGACCGCAACCACTCGCGGAGCCATCGAATCGTCGCCGGCGGTGGTCAACGGGGTGGTCTACGTCGGGTCCGACGACACGAAGCTGTACGCGTTCAGCGCGGCCGGCACCACCGGCTGCTCCGGGACGCGCAAAAGGTGCAAGCCGCTGTGGACCGGGACTACCGGGGCCACCGGCGGGCCTATCGGTTACTCATCGCCCGCGGTGGCCAATGGGATGGTCTACGTCGGGGCAGGCGCCTCGGGCGGCGGCAAGCTGTACGCCTTCAGCGCGGCCGGCACCACCAACTGCTCCGGGACGCCCAAGACCTGCAAACCGCTGTGGACCGGGGTTACTGACGACGCGTCCTTCTGGACGTCGCCCGCGGTGGCCAACGGGGTGGTCTACATCGGGTCGGAACTCCACACCCTCTATGCCTTCAGCGCGGCCGGCACCACCAACTGCTCGGGGACCCGGACGAAGACCTGCAAGCCGTTGTGGCACGGGGGCGGGCGCGGCGCATTCACGTCGCCCGCGGTCGCCAACGGGGTGGTCTACATCGCGTCGGAACTCAACGTCCTCGATGCCTTCAGCACGGCCGGCACCAGCAACTGCTCTGGAACCGGGACCAAGACCTGCAAGCCGATGTGGATCGGGACTATGCCGCGTCTCAACCCGGGCTACCCACTCCGGTCGTCGCCCGCCGTGGCCAACGGGGTGGTCTACGTCGGGGCAGACAATTACCACCTGTACGCATTCAGCGCGGCCGGCACCGTCAACTGCTCCGGGACACCCAAGATCTGCAAGCCGCTATGGGGCGGGGCCACCAAGGGCGTCCTCTTCTCGGCGCCCGCGGTGGCCAACGGGGTGGTCTACACCGGGTCGAACGACGGCCATTTGTACGCCTTCAGCCTGTAGCCCCGGCCCGGCAGCCGCTGGCCGTAACAGGTCTCGCTGACGGTAAGCGAGCAGCGAACGGCTCGCCCGATCCGGATGCTGGGCCAGCCCGATCAAGATCGGCTATGAAATCCTGAGTCGGCGGGAAAGAATCCTCACCGGCCACCGGGCCGCGCGTGAAGCACGGCAAGCGAGAGGATAGCGTTCAGGTGGCGGCGGGCGCAGGGCTGCCCTGAGGAGGACGCCGCCCTTGGCCCCGTGCGGCTTTGACGCCCGGCCGCCGCGTGTCACCTGCCCAGGGCGGTCGCGCCGATCGGGCCCGCGGCCGGGCTGACGACCGCTCCGCCGGGCGGGATCCGGCCGAGGGTGACCGCCCCCCGGCCGTCCTGGATGGTCACCCCGCGGCCCTGCCGGGCCACCGCAGCCATCTCGCGGCCCTGCTGCGCCCGGACCCGCTGCTCGACCAGCCGGGGGCGCCAGTCGTTCTCGTCACACTTCTCCGTGACGAGGAACCGGAACGCGGTGAGCTCGGGCTGGGCCATCGACGCGGGATCCAGGTTCCAGGGCCAGGACCGCGCCCAGGTGGTCACCAGCTGCGACGCGTCCAGGTTCGCGACCGACGGCTCGGCGGCGGCGGCCTTCGCGGCGGCCAAGGCCTCCTGTGCGCTGCGGTGCTGCTCCCGTGCCTTATCCATGCCCGCCCTGGCAGCCTGGCGTGCCCGCTGCGCCTCGGCCAGCTTGCCCGCTTCGTGCTCGGCCACCTTCGCCGCGCTGGTCACCCGCGTCTGCCTCGATGAGCACGTCCGCGCTGGCGCCCCGGGCGCGCGCCTGCCCGGACTGGTCGGCAGCCCGCTCGTACGCCTGCCGCGCCCCGGTAGCCATCCCCGCGGCGGTCCGCTCCGGTTCCGCGGTCGCGGCGTACGCCTCCTCCGCGGCCCGCAGCGCATCCGCCGCCTGCTCCAGGACTCCCCCCGCCTCCTCGGCAGCCTCGATAGCCAAGGCCTCTGCGTCGCACTCCGCAGCCTCCTGGTGCAGCAGGCCCGGCAGGGGGGCCAGCTCGCCAGCGGCCCGGCGGGCCTTCGCGGCACGCAGTTTCAGCGCCAGCGGGCCGTCAGTGTCACCCGCGGCATCGCGAAGGCGGTTCAGGATTGCCTCAAGGTCGCCGATCACCTAGTCCAGCAGGCCCGGGGCTTCCGTCACGTCCGTTGTCACTGGTCCTCCTCAGCCGGGACGGCTGCGGCCACGGCGGCGCGGGCCATTGCCTCGCCCTCGGCCTCGCGGGCCGCGACTTCCTGGTCGCGCAGCGCGGTCGCCTTCGCCCACTCGCGGCCTGCTGACTGCAGGAGCCGGTCGGCCTGCCGCTCGTACATCGCCGCGAGATAGGCATGCTTTCGGGACTTGCGCGCCAGGGTGTCTGCCGTGTCGTTCACTACTCACCCGGCGCTCTCTGGGTCGCGCCTGCAGCCCGGGGCTGCGGCACGTTGCTGGCGCCGAGGTGCGGAGGAGGGCTCCACGCGGCAACCGCGGGCTGCGATGCGCACGCCGTCGTATTGGCGACGTGCTCGCCTCGGGCCTGCCGCGCGTTGGCGCTGGAGGCGGTCGCCGCCGCGGCGTACATCTCATGACCAGAGCCGGTCACCGGGGCAACAGGGCTGTTATCGCCCAGGTTGCCCGGCGACGGCGCCTCCTGGCCTGCCGTCAGCGGGCCGCGATCGAACTGCTGCGCCTCGACGACCTTCTGCACGTCCCCGTCATCCGCGGCCACGCCATCGCCGTCATCCGGCACCGGGGACCGCGCGCCCGTAGCAGGGTCAGGCGGGGGGACCGGCGTTGCGGTACGCCGGTTAGCGGGCGAGTCAGCCGCGTGCCCCGGCGTCAGGTAGCCGCGCTGGTAGTCGGCAGGGTTCACCGGGTGCATGGCCGGGAGCGCCTGCTCGCCGTCCAGCCGGTCCTTGCGGGCGATCAGCGATGCCGCCACGCCAGGACTGACGATCGAGCCGCTGGCGCTCCGCAGGCTGCCGTCCGGGCTTTCCGCTACACCCGCGGCGGCGAGGGCCGCGCGGTCGGCGTCATTCAGGCTCAGGCCGCTCACCGTGACCCCCTCTGGCCGTTGCGGCGCTCGCGCGCCTCCCGGGCCTTCTCGTCCAGCAGGTCCTGCGCCCGGCGGCCTTCTGGCGTGCTCGGCGCGGACTTCGCGAGGTCGTCGAGATAGACGAGGAGCTGCGGGTCATCCCCCGGACCGCCGCGCTCGTCGAGCAGATCCGATGCCGCCCGGTCCCTGCCTGCCTTCATTGCGAGATAGGAGTCGAACCGCTCATCCGGCGACGGTCGCCGCTGCCTGCGCAACTCCCTGCCGACGTCCTTCGCGAGCAGCCGGGGATTCACGCCCGTCGTGTACCCGTCATAACGGCCCTTCGCCGCCCTCGCGGCCCCCGGGGACGCCGCCAGGGCCAGCTGAGCCCGGTCGGGCGACTCCAGCCAGCCGGTCAGCGTCGCCCCGCCGATCGCGGCGAACCTCTTGTCCTCGGCCTTGAGAATCCGGTCGGCCTTCCTCGGCTTCACGCAGCTTTCCTCTCCGGCGCGCAGCCGCGCTGCAGCAGCGCCTCAATGCTCGACGCCCACACCCGCAGCCCGCGGGGGGACACCCAGATCGCGGCCAGCTCGCCCCGCCGGATCAGCCGCCGCACCGTTGACGGCGACGAGTGAGCGATCACGGCGGTCTCCTGCACCGTGAACAGCCGGTCACCGGCCTCCGGTCCGTCCACCCGCGCACCTCCTGGCACTCTGGGTTCCCGAGTGCCAAGACTAGGGGAACAGGCAGTCGAAAACCCGCCCGGCGCGAGCATGTGAGCAAATCTGGCGCGTATGACGCCTATGCGACGTAACCAGGCGCCACACGGTCGGCAGATCGCCTTCCGCAGGCTGGATCCTCCCCGCGACGCCGCCAACGCCCGCCCAGCCAGATGCGCCGGCGAACGTGCCGGAACCGCTGTCGGCGGCCATCAGGACCTGCCCGCTGGCGGCCATCATGAAGGCACGGTGGCCCTCACAGAAAGTGAGCGAACTCGTCGCTCATGGCGCTGCTGGTCCGCTGCCGAGCGAGTATGGCGTCACAGGCCGGGCACTCCACGCCATAGCACCAGGGCGACAGACTAACCGGATCTGGGCGACAAGGCATCTGACCGCAACCGACGCTGGCGGGCGCGCAGATCGCAGGCGGTGCTGCGTGCCTGGGCGGGCGTGGTGCTGGTAACCGCTCCTGGTCCCGCTGATCGCTGCCGGTCAGCCGCGCCCGCGGCGGATCGCATCCGCCACGACCGGGCGATGCGGGCCGTGGGTCTTGCGGACGATGGCGGGTCTGAGGAGCATGTCAGTGACCATTGCTCCGCTATCAGCGTGGATGGAGGACAGCGTGTTTCACCAGCGCATGCGTCAGACGGCTCGCCGGGTTGCGACGCTCGCCTTCGCGGGCGCGGCGGCGCTCGGGTTGGGGCCTGCGGGCGCGGGTACGGTTGCCGCCGGCCATCTGCCCCTGCCGACGCCGACCGTCGCCGATTATCAGTTCCTCAGCGGCAGCGTGACACCGCCCAGCCAGGCGGACTGCGCCTCGGCGGTGCCCGTCGCCCGGCGCTGCTTCTCCCCGACGGCCATGCAGAACTCGTACAACCTGCCCCCGCTGTACGCGGCGGGGAGCAATGGGCAGGGTGTGACCATCGCCATCATCGACTCGTTCGGCAACCCGAACATGGCGTCGGACCTGGCCAACTTCAACACCCAGATGGGCCTGCAGCACATGTGCGGTGAGCCGGGCCTGACGTGCACCGCGGGGATGCCGACGTTCACGCACGTGTACTGGAACGGCAAGACCCAGGTCAAGGCGCCGCCGCCGAAGAGCAAGGGCACCGGCCTGCAGACCCGCAACATCTGGGCCCTGGAAACCAGCCTCGACGTGGAGTGGGCGCACAGCATCGCCCCGCAGGCCAACATCCTGCTCATGACGACCAATCCCGCGGAGACGCTGGGAGTGCAGGGCTTCCCGGCGATGATGAACGCCGAGCAGTACATCGTGGACCATCACGAGGCGACGGTCATCTCGCAGAGCTTCGCCTCGGCCGAAGAAGCCTTCTCGAACACCCAGGCGCTGATGAACCTGCGGCACGCGTTCATCTCCGCCGCCGCGAACGGCGTCACGGTGCTGGCCAGCTCCGGTGACTCCGGCACGGCGAACGTCTTGAAGACGCCGGTCAAGAAGCCCAAGACGATCCCGTTCCCGTCGGTCGAATGGCCGGCGTCCGACCCGCTGGTGACCGGGGTGGGCGGCACCTACCTGTGCACCAACCCCAACACCGGCATCGGCGTTGACACCACCGACCCGCCGGCGGAATGCCAGTCCCCGGTCAATCCCGGCGTGCGCGAGACCGGCTGGGTCAACTCCGGCGGCGGCTTCAGCCACGTGTTCGCCAAGCCCTCCTACCAGGACACGCTGCCGGCCGGCTCGACCGCGATCGGTACCATGCGCGGCGTGCCCGACGTGGCCTACCAGGCGAGTTCCCACACCGGCGTGCTGGTCTACGACACCGCGCCCGGAGATGCGGAAGGCGGCGTGGTCTGCCCCAGCGGCAACCCGTGCAGCGCCGGCTGGTACGTGGTCGGCGGGACGTCCTCGTCGTCCCCGCAGTGGGCCGGGCTGGTCGCGATCGCCGACCAGATCGCCGGGCACGGCCTGGGCCAGATCAACCCGACGCTGTACTCGCTGGCGAACAGCACGGATTACGGCTCGGATTTCTTCGATGTGACCCTTGGCAGCAACCAGACCGACCCCACCATCCCCGGCTACGATGCGTCGGCCGGCTGGGACCCGGTCACCGGCCTCGGCACGCCGAACGCCGCCAACCTGGTGCCCGCTCTCGCCGGTCACTAAGTGCCTATCGTGGGGGATCCCCGCGAGGGATCCCCCACGATAGGCACGGTCAGGCAAGGCGGTCGAATAGGCCAGGCAGACAAAGGGCGGGCGGGCGATCGCGCGATCACCCGCGGCCCTTCTAGGTGCGGCCGAGGTACGCCCGAAGCCGCCACGAGCTGATCCTGGGTCAGGACTCGTCTCGCCGGGACGGGCCGGCCCCGCTGATGGCCCGGGCGACCGCTAACCCTGTATCACGGTGTTACGGTCAGGGTGGCGGTACCCGAGGACTTGGCATAGCCGCCACCACCGGAGTAGGTCCCGGTCACGGTGTCGGTCCCCGCCGGGGCGTTGGTCGCTCCGCAGCCGGCGGCGCCGCCGGACAGGACGGCCGTGCACAGTTTCGTGGAGCCGGTGGTGAAGGAGATGGTCCCGGCCGGCGTGCCAGTGCCCGACTTCGGGGTCACCGCGGCCACGTAGACAACCCTGGTGCCGGCCGTGACCTTGGCCGGGATCAGGGTCACTGACGTTGTGGTGGGCGTTGCGGTCTTCGTCGAACCCACCTCCACCGCCCCGATGGTGCAGCGGGTCTCCCCTTGCCCGGGCCGGGCAACGCCACGCTGATCGGTGCCCGGGCAGACCGCAACCCCCCGCAAGGTGGGGGCAGGGTTGGGGATCACATCGGCGGCCGGGCTCGTGGCACCGGGCAGCAGGGTCTTCGTCGGGCCGCCGTTATTGGCGAGGTGTCCGAGGAGCGGGTTCTTGTTCACGCGGTCGGTCGCGGCAGTGAAGCCGCAGGCGGTGCCGGTCTTGTCGTTGGTCAGGTTGTAGCCGGCGCTGTCGAGGCTTGCGGGTTCGGCCGCGCCGCAGTTGCCCCCGGTATTGCCGGCCACGATCGTGGCCCCCAGGTGGATGACGGCGCTCACGCCGCTAGCGATTCCGCCGGCGCTGGGGGCCGTGTTTCCTGAGATGGTGCTGGCGATGACCGTCATTGTCCCGCCGTTGAGAATGCCGCCGCCGGTGCCATTCCCGCCGAGCGTGTTCTTGGCGATCGTGCTGTCGATGATGGTCATGGTGCTGCCGTTGTAGATTCCGCCGAGATCGCTGTTGCCTGACACGGTGCTATCGGTGAGCGTGAGGGTATCGCCGGGGCCGAAACCGGGATGGGAAATGCCCTGACCCCCGTTCTCGATGGTCAGGTCGTGAAGCGTTACGCCGGTAACCCCGGTGCCGACGCTGACGACGGTTCCGCTCCCCGCCCCGTCGAGGACCGCGGGCGAGCGGGCCGGGCCGCCGGGCCAGGTGGTGATGGTGACCGGGGACGTGATGTTCAGGTGGTCGTCGATCGTGCCGGAGACCTTGATGGTGGCGCCGGAGGCGGCCTGGGTGAGGGCGTAGCTAACCGTGGCGCAGGGACTGGCCGACGGGCAGGTGCCGCTGTCGAGGCCACCCTGCGACACGTACAAGGTCTTCGGCGCGGCGGCCTGGGCGGCGGCAGGGACGAAAACACCCAAGGCCAGCACCACCCCCGCGCCCAGCGCGGTCGCCGCGTATCGTCCTGCGCGCCCGCGCATGCGGGAAACAGCTTGCATGTTCATGGAACCCCCCCGTGTGGCTGCCGGCGACCGATCTGGTCCAGGGCAGCCGCCTGACACTGCCAGGGGCCCGGACTGTCCGGATAGCCCCTCACCTGCGCGGATGTGCGCTGAGCGTGTTCTTCGCATCGATCCCATGTCTGCCCCTTTGGTTCGCAGTCCCGCCCCGGTGGCGGATCACCAGACCCAGCGTGCGCCCGGCCGGAGCCTGACAGCAGGGGCCGGACGGCCCCATCAGGCACGCCAGGCGTGGGCCGGACGGCCCCATTCAGCCCGCAGGTCCTCCAGCAAGCCCATCGGCTTCGCGGGCGACGACCCCGGCCCCCTCGAGCGCATCGCAGCCAGCCTGCGTACAGCGATCGTCGGCACCGAACGCCGCGTGGTGTGTCATCCGCAAGAGGCTGGCCAGCGTCTAATCAGTGCGCGTTCTGTTACGCGGGGCAATCGGTCTCGCGGGGGGCGCGGGCTGCCCCGCGAACCCGGAGGTCTCAATGTCAGGAAAGGCAGGCGGCTGCTCGCGGCTGCCTTCGTGCCCGCCGCGGTCGCGGCGGCCGTGCTGGCGGGCTCGGGCGTGGCGGGCGCCAGCACCGGCCCCCGGTACGCCAGCGCCGAGCAGGTCGGCTACGCGGTCACCGCCGCCCAGTTCAACGCCGTCACCGCGGTGGTTTACCTGCGCAACCCCGCGCAGTACGCCGGCGAGGTCAGTCGGTACAGCCAAACCGTGCAGCTGTGGTCGTCCGGGTTGGTGCTCGTCACCGGCCTTTCGGCCAGCACGTCCGGCTCCAGGTACACCCCGTACGCGAAGATCTACGACGCCGCCAGCCACCAGCTGCTCGCGTCGGACCCCGACCCATCGTGGTGCGACGCTGCGGGCAACTGCGGCTCCGCCATCGGCAGCTTCCCGGCCGGCGACACAGTGCGGTTCAGCCTAGGCTTTGTCCCGAAGGGCGGCTTCCTGAACTTCTTGGCGGGCGACGCCGACGGGAGGTCTTTCACGGCGTACGACACGCTCGGCTCCGGCCTGTCGTTCACCCAGGCCAGGGTGGGTACCGAGTTCGGCTCCGACCCGTGGACCGCCCCATCGTCGTACACCCATCCGGCAGCCTGGACCAAGATCGCCGCCTACACCGGCGTGCTGCTGCAGACCTACAACCGGAAGATCTCGACGCTGGCCTCCTGGTTCGTCCATCACAAGGTGTTCATGGCGGCGGTCACCGGATCGCTGATCGACGTGCAGGCCGCGCCGACCGACCTGACCGCCGGCGGCGGGTCGTTCCAGGACTGGCTCGCGCCCGCCGGCGTGAACGGGCCCGCGCAGCCCCCGCGAGGCTGAGCCAACGGCCGCCCGGCGGGGCACCGGCAGCATGCACCCGCAGAGGCAGCATTGGCCAATTATATCCATGCCCGCGCCATTAACTGTACGTCAATTCACGACCGGGAAAGCGCGCCCTAATACCCGGAAAAATTGCGACTTGTAAGAGAGGAAGATACTCTCTGGGATGGCGCGCGCGCAATGCTGCGCGCAAAGTGGCTGGGTCGCATATCAGCAGGTCAGAGCAGGGAAGCAGGCAGCCAGAAATGGTCAGGGAAGTTTGTTAACGCCATTGTTAACGGGGATGATTCCGGGTATTCTTGGAAATGCAGGGCCCCGGCGGTGCCAGTAACACCCCGGGGCGTGGCACCAGGAGTTGGAGCTCCCGATGCGGGATTCATTCTCTCACGCCGACGCGATGAGCGCCGAGGCGTGGCAGCACCTCGAGCGGCTGGCCCGCGAGGCCGGCCTAGGCGACGCCGAGATGGCCGGGCTGGCGATCGGCTGCCCCTGGCACGGCAACGCCTCGATGGACTTCGACGAGGACGGCGTGTTCTGCCACTGCTCGGGCAGCTCACAGAGCGGTGGGAGCAGGCGCTTGACGCGCGGGCCGTCCTAACGGATGGTTCACCCGTGGGAGTTCTTGACGCTGCGCTACGAAACCGTCACACGGAAACCCGCGGGACCAAGATTTTCTCCCAGGATTCTCCCGGGCTTGACATAAGGAAGGTGATACCGCTGCGATCCAGACCCGGAAAGGGCGCGTGACCTGGTAAAACTCTGGTCGGGGTGGCCGGATTTGAACCGGCGGCCTCTTCGTCCCGAAGCCAAGTCGTGGGGCCGTCACCCTGGGGCAAGGACCCAGGCGGCCTGCTCGTACTGTCCACCTACGTCCGCTGACGTATCTCGGTGTTCACCGCGATTGTTACTCAGTTGGTTACTCACCCTCTCGATGATCTCTTCCTTATCAGGTTTGTTTCTGCGCTTTCGTGACCTGCTAGACCGCAGGTCAAGACAGTTTCGTATGGCCCGTGAGTGACCGCCCGCGACCTTTCAGAACCGCCTGTTCTGGCAGGGGTGTGGCACGGCCGGTCTCAATCGTCTTCCGGTCCGGGTGTGATCTCGGTCTGGTCGGCGGCGAATAGGTCGAGGAACGGGCCGACCCGGAGTCCTTCCTGGGCGGTATGCCGGAACAGGCTTTCCCGGTTCACGGTGTATACCACGCGCCGCCCGGTGCGGGTGCGGGTGAGATATCCCGCGGCCTCCAGGTCGGCCACGATGGCCTGCACGGAGCGCTCGGTCAGGCCGACGACCGGGCTGATGTCCCGGATGCGGGCTTTGGGGCTGCGGGCGATCTCCACCAGCACGTGCCCGTGCCCGGTCAGCAGCGTCCAGGTGCCGCCGCTCTGGTCAGGGACGCTCATGCCCACTGATTGTACAACCCGCGAGAGGGTTGCCGCGAGACAAGACACGCGAAATTTTTCTCGCGTTCATATTGACGGCACTGCCCGGAGGGCTCATCCTGGTAGCGCCTGACCGGGTCCGGCTTGCTGCCGAAGAGGGCGGCGATGACCAGCACCCCGGGCCCGGAGAGGCAAGCCGTCTCGTGCCAGCCATCCGCCGCAGGCGCAGCGGGCCTCAGCAGCAGCCGGGCCCGCGTCCACAGGAGGTGCGCAGATGCCTGACGACAGGTTCCCGGTTGAGGTGGCCGCGGGCGTGCCGGTGCTGGCCGCGCCCGAGGAGATCGACATCACGAACGCCGAGGCGCTGCGGTCGGCTCTGCTCAACGCAGCCACCAACGGGCACCGCGCGCTCGTGGTCGACATGACCCGGACCCGGTTCTGCGATTCGTCCGGGCTTCATGCCCTGGCCGCCGCGCACCAGGGAGCCGAAACCCAGGGCCGTCAAGTGCTGCTGGTCATTCCCGGCACCGCCGTCCTCCGGGTTTTCGCACTCATCGGCATGGACCGCGTGATCCCCAACTTCACCAGCCTGGCCGACGCCCTGACGTGTGCGGACCGCTGCGACGACCAGCCCGGACCCGCATACGAGCCGATCACACACCCGGGACACGCGCAGGCCACGGGCGGAGCAGCGCCAGCACCATGCGGAGCACCTGACCGGTGAGCCTGCTGATCCGTAGACTGAATCGCGAGTCCTGGCGACCTGGGCATATGCCGACTGACTCGGCGCGAGGACGCTCGCTGGTGCGCATCATTGACCTGTATTAAGCAGTGTTGTCCGGCCAAAATCCGGCCAGGACACTACCTGCCGCTTGCGCCGGACGCGGTGCCGCGCAGCGGTGCCGCCTTGATCTATATATGGGTCGCGATGCTATCCGCCAGGCCTTCGACCGGCCCGCCGTAAGGCCGGGATGCCGGGCTTTCGGTTGTTGCGCCATACCGGTCAGACCCTCGCGGCGGCCACCGGCGCCACTATCAAGGACCTGATGCGCCGTCTCGGGCACGCATCCCCGGCCGCGTCTTATCGCTACCTGCACGCCGTCGATGGCCGGGACGCCGAGATAGCCTCCGCGCTCTCTGTTCTGGCCAAGCACGGCGACGCGGCGAAGCTGCCCCGGACCATCGTGGTCACGCATTGATGACGGCTCTTGCTGCACGGTCGGCTGTTCGATATCCGCTGGCGTGCGCGTGGCCCGCTTCTTACACTCTGCCCGGTGATCATCTTGCCGGTCTGGGTTGATGACTGGGTCTATGAATGTTGGGATGCCGGTAAGGAACTTTGTCACCCGGGGCAAACGAGCGTGATCGTGCTGTCAGACGGGGAAACAGCTGGGCCGGAGAAGGCGCGGGTAACGGCGGCGGTGCGGCTGGAGACGCACAGCTTCTCGTAGATGTTTTCCAGGTGGGTGCGCACGGTTGCCTCGGAGATGCCGAGCCGCCGGGCGATCTGGGTGTTGGTGTGCCCGGCCGCCACTAGGTGCAGCAGCCCGTTCTGCCGGGGGGTGAGCCGGGGGACGGGGTGGCGGCGCTGCTCGGCGTCCAGGTAGGCCCGGTACAGGTGCGGGCGCAACAGCGTGAGCACTGCCCGGTCACGCTCGGAGAAGTCCGGCCCAGGCCCGCGGTCCAAGTACAGCCGCAGGTGCCGCCCGGGCCCGGCGGTTCGCGGTGGCGGTTCGGGCAGGCACAGCATGAGATAGTGCTCCAGCCCCACCGCACGGCAGTAATCGGTGTACATGCCGATGGAATGCCATTGCCGGGCCGAGTAGAAGTCCGAGTTCTTGATGATGCTGCCCAGGTCGCCGGTGCGGCTGGGGTAGCTGCAGAACCGGTCATCCCAATAATGCTGCCAGTACGCCCGGTCCAGGTCCTCCCAGTCGTACGTGTCGGCGTCCGGGAAGAGTTGCGCGAACCAGTCCGCTTGTCGGCCGCTGTCGAAGCCGATGAAAACCACTCGATCGCAGCGGATCTGGCTCATCAGGTCGGCCAGCAGAGACAGCGGCAGCCCTTCACCGTCCGGCAGGTCCGGGCGGTCCTCGCTGACGATGGCCGCCAGGGCGCGCAGGTCCTGGTCGCTGGCGGTCACTGGAGCTGTCATGGCGGTCCCGCTCCTCCTATGGGTTTCACATTACGCCGGTAGCACCGGCGTGGGCATCGGTAGAACGTCCGATAGCGGACACCTCGCAGGCCCGCCCACAGTGGGACGTGACCAGTCACAGCACGAGCCGAGGAGATTGTCATGAACCGCATCCCGCACATCCGCTATCTCGCTGCCGCCCTGGCCGGGCTGGCTGGCGCCCTGTTGGCGTTCGCCGTGGCCGCGCCCGCCGCACTCGCCTCAGGCCAGCCGCCGCCCCACATCGGCCAGCAGGTCAGGTTCCCGCCAGTCCACTCACCCGGCTGGAACAAGCACCCGCCGCTCCCGGCCCATGCCCACACCGTCATCGTCCACACCATCCCCGGCGGCGGCATGCCCGGCTGGCAGATCGCCCTGATCGCCCTCGGCGCCGCGCTGCTCGCCGCCACCGCCGCAGTGTTGGCGTTCCGGGCATGGACTATCCGCCGCAAGCCGGCCACCGGGGCCGTTGGCGCCACACGCGCCGACACCCCGCAGGCCCGCCCGCAGTGGGACCTGATGGAGCGCAGCAACTGAGGAGATCGTGATGAACTGCATCCGCCACCCTGGCCGTCTCGCCGCGCACTGGCCGTCAGTGATCAACGCCTTCGTGACGCGTACACGCCGGTGGGCGATCGGCGTAGCCACCGTGCCGCTGCTATTCGGTGTGCTCGGCAGCGCCCGGCCGGCCGTTTCGCCCGACAGCGGCCTGGCCGGCTGCACAGCACTGTCGGGTGCTCACCAGATCGCCGCCAGCGGCTACCCGAAGATCGGTGCCCAGTTCGCCGGCTCGCGATGGCCGGACCTGCGCTACAGCGGCATGGCCTACGTCGAGCTCGCCACCGGGCTGCTCCGTTCGGACGCCTACGGAGGCGAGACCGTCTGGTTCTACCAGCGGCTGGCCGCGGCCTGCGCCAAGCACGGGCGGGCTCTGGCCCCCTGACCCGCAAATCCCGATGCTGTACGTCTTCCCTCATCGGCGCCGGCCCCTGCGGTGACGCCCGCCAGGTGGACAGCCCGCCTGACCGGGGCAATCGGGAACACCGTGTTGCGGGCAGTCGCGGCGCGCAGGCGAGGCGGTCACGCCGGACCTGACCTTGAAGGACGATGCCCAAGCGGCTACCGGGTCCGACGACATCGACGTACTGGATGACGGCCAGGTCGTCATCGCGGGAAGGTCGGCAGTTCGATCCTGCCCCTGACCACCACCTTAGTATGATGCTAATAAGCCTCTGACCAGGGGGAACGTGAAACCCAGTGGTGTAGGGGCGTGGGACCCTTGAGTGACCGTCATTACCCGTCTGTGGCCGTTAGCGTCCGAGCGATGTTGCACGCGGAGTGCACGCGTACTGGCGGGCCGGTGCCCGTTTGCAGGCAGCGGTCTATCTACTTGGCCGGGCTGGTGTCGCTGAGGGGACCGGTGTTGGCGGGGCGCCGCACCTTGGCCAGGGCGCGCTCGGTCAACTGCAGGGCAAGATCGATAGCATCAAGTGTCGTGACGGGGCAGTTGACCTGGTACCCGTTGCGCGGCTGGACGTCCCGGAACTTGACGCGGTCAGCGACATCCGCTACGTCATCCCTGGTAAGCCGCAAGGTTAGACCGGCGTTCTTGGCACTGGCGTAGGCGACCGCGCCGTAGCGCCGGGGCCCGGCATCGTAGACGAGCAAATAGTCGGCGCGGCCGTCCTTGCTTGTCTTCGAGGTGCCAATTTCGACGTCGGTCCCGCCGAGCTCAAGTATCCGGTCAACGTAGGCCTCGACGCATGCGCCTGTGCTGGGGTCACGCGACCGGCCGAAGATGAAGGACCGGAGCATGGCGCGGTCCTCGAAGTCCGTCCCGTCGATCGCCTGGCCGCCTCCGGCGGCTAGCGGATCCTCCATGCGTGCCAGCGCTTTTGTGGCAGCGTGAGGCTGCCCGATCATTCCTGTCCGTGACTCGTAGTCAGCCAGTTCCTCGGGGGTGCCCTCGATGATTGTCACCTTCACCGTGAACGTCCCCCTCTCACGCGGACACAGCGGTCTCTTAGCATGAGTATACGATCACAAGCTTGTATAAGCTAAAAATGCCGCTGCTCACTCGTGCGTGGCAGCGGCGGCCTGGTCGGCTTCGGCGGGCTGGCGTAGATAGCTCAAGCAGAAATGACCCTCGATTCTTCTCCGTCCGCCTCGATAGGCGCCGAGGTTGTGCCGGGCAAGATTAGAGGCAAGGGTGGCGCTTGCGCCATCGCGTCAGCGACGGGCCGTAGGCCCGCCCTTGCCTGTGATCTTTGCGCGGCGACAGGATGCCCGGCGCGAGGGGGACGGCCGTCCGGTCTTGCGGGTGTAGCCACCGGCCGATGGCGGCCTACCGGTCGTGGCGGGAGGCGGGCCAGTGGTCTTGCGGCAGCCGCCGCGCCCGTAGGGCTCCCGCCCGAAAGGGCGCGGTAACGCTGCCGCCCGGTGACCGCAGAGTGCCCGCCTCTCCGGCCGGTGACGGCGGGATGCCGCGCCGATTCGGCGTGCCGGTCGCCAGCAACCTGCGCTACCAGCAACGGACCCAGGCCATCCGGCTGGCGCCGTAGGCGCCCTTGAACCCGTAGAGAAAGTTCTCACAGGGCAAGGTCGTGAGGCTAGGCACGAGACAGCAAGGGGATCGCCGCAGCACTCCGCAGCGCTTCGCCTCGGCAGCGAGGGCACCGAACCTAGACAGCGCCGGACAGGCTAGGCACCCGGAAGCGACAGAGGCTAGACACTCCGGGGCACTCCGTGCGCCTCACCGTTGCGCCCCGCCGCAGGGCGCAGGGACGGCTAGACACGGGCGGCGGAGCCCGCTCCCCGACGGAACCGGGCCTGCACTAAAAGGGAGACGAATGTGGTCCAAGGGCACCAAGGTGCGGTGATGGCGAGGCGACGGCGTCGGGCCGAGTGCGCGTTACGGTGGTCGTCCATCGTTCAGCCCACCCAGATCCGAGGAGGTTCCCATGGCGGTCCCGATCGCCGCCCGCGATGTAGCCGCCGTCGTGGGTGCCCTGCTGGTGCTGACTGCGGCGGTCAGTGTCGTCGGCACCCTGATTGTGCCCCGTTCGGTCGCCAGCTGGCTGACCCGTTGGGTCGGTGTGATCGTCAACGGCGTGTTCAAGCTCATTACCAGCCCGATCGCCGATTACAAGCGGCGGGACAGGATCCTGGCCGCAGAGGCGGCGACGTTCTTGATCGCCCAGCTGGTGGCCTGGCTGGTCATCTCCTTCGTCGGGTACGCGCTGCTGGTGTGGCCATTCACGTCTCAAGGCATAACCTCCGCAGTCACTTTGGCCGGTCCCGCAGTGTTCGGGCCCAACGACGCCCTGGGTTCCGCGGAGCGGATCATCGCTGATCTGGCAGCGGGGACAGCGCTCATCATCGTCACCTTGCAGATCGCCTACCTGCCCACCTTGTATTCAGCGTTCAACCGGCGCGAGGACGATGTGTCGCTGCTGAACGCGCGGGCCGGTGTCCCGTCCTGGGGGCCGGAGTTGCTGGCCCGTACCCACTACGCTTTGGGCTCGGGCAGCTCGACGATCGGCACGCTGCCCGACCTGTACGAGCACTGGGAGAGCTGGGCGTCCGACCTGGCCGAGAGTCATACCACCTACCTGCCGCTGGTGTGGTTCCGCTCCCCCCGGCCGCTGTCATCCTGGGTGATCTCGCTGCTGGCGGTACTGGATTCAGCCGCTCTGTACCTTGCCCTGTCGCCGCAATCGGCGCCGCAGGTCCAGGCCCGGCTGTGCTTGCGTTCCGGGTTCGTATGCCTGACGGAGATAGCGCAGGCGATGGGATCCGGCGTACCCGACGAGCCTGACCCGGACGCCGGGATCACCCTCGGCTACCAGGAATTCCTCGATGCGGTCGCGAGGCTGCGCAAGGTGGGCTTCCCCATCGAGCGCGACCCCGCCGACGCATGGCCCGACTTCGTCGGCTGGCGGGCCAACTATGAGCTGGCTGCCTACACGATCGCTTACGCCCTCGATGTCGTGCCCGCGATGTGGTCGGGCCCGCGCCGCCGTCCCACGCCGCCGATTACGCCGTTCCGGCCGCCGCCCGGCCGGGTCAGCTGATCAGCATGTGGAACCTCCAGTCCCGTCGCCGCTTGGTCCAGGCGCACTTGTAGGGCCTGTCACCGTGCGGGCCACAGGAGCAACTCGAAATCCTCTACACAGATGAACTGGCGTTCGATAGCCACACCAGCGGGAAAATTACAAACCTAGGGTGGTGTCAAGGATCAAGTGAGGCTGCCGGGGGCGGTTTCAAGCGGTGTGCGCAACGAGCTCGGCGAGCTTTTCAGATGGTGTCATGAATCCCAGGGTTTTGCGGGGCCGGCCGTTGAGGCTGCAGGCGATGCGGGCGGGGTCAACGTGCGGTGCGCGGAGCCGGATAGACGCTCACCCCAGTCATCACCGATGTATCCCGATGGGGATCGGTCATGGCGACGAAGACGCGAACGCTCTCCCGATGCCTCTCCATAAGCCGACTCGATCATCTGCTCGACGCAACCCGTAGCCTTCGTTGCGCCCGCTCAGCCAGTCGGAGGCAGTGCCGTCGTCTCCTGCCCGCCGGATGGTGAGCCGTTCGCCATCGGGCGTCGAGGGTGAACAGCGCCGATCTGGCCCTTGCCCTCGTTTCGCGGTACGCAGCCGGAACGGCAGGGCAACTGCCGCCATCTCCGCCGGGGCCTGTGTCCGCGAAGGCCAGCATCCGCGACCGTGCGCGTGCACGCACGTCGCGCACGCGCCCGGTGATGGGCGCGTGCGCGACGGACAGATGGCGCGGCGGGTCAGGCTGGCGGCGGCCCTGCGGCCAGGACCTGGTTTAAAAGAAGGCGACGCTGAAGCAAAATTTGGTTTGGTCGTTCAGGTAGAAATGCGATCCGTTGACGTCGCCATTAGCCGGGGCGAGGTAACCGTTCCAGTGATTGTTATGGAACCACCCTTCGCCGTCAGAGCATCCGCTGGTTCCTATAGTAAAGTTGGTTCCCCATCCTGAGCCGCCGCCTGTACCGTTCCCGCACCCATCCAGGCTCGTGTCAGCGTATCCTGAATTGTTATACGCGTCTCCGATGCAGTAGCCCGCCCATGAGCCGCTGCCGGCGAATACGAGTTGATAGTTGCCCGTGGCGTTGCCATTTGCGTTATCTATACCGGACAGGAAGAAGTTCTGATGATTATCTCCTGCCTCGAATCCGCCCGTATAATCATTGACCCACGGGCCGCCGCCCCATGCATTCGGGCACCCGGTGCCGACAGTGTTCTCGCACCATTCCTCTTGACTAATAGGCGTTGGAGCCGCGGATAGCCCGCAGCCGACTACCGAATTGAAGATGCCTGCACCGGCACGTTTCATGGCGGCCGCGCAAGCGCCGACGGCAAGGCCTATCAAACGAAAATATATTGGATCATGGGTTGGTGGGACCAGTGAAACCAGGCTGCAGGCGTTCATGATAGTGTTCTTGTCTATTGCTGTCCGAGCCGTGAAGTAGAGGACGCAAGATTGAACACCGTCTGGAACCCGGCGGGTTTCTGGACCCTGAGGGCTGAGCGCAGCACTGCGCGTGGCGGCAGACGCCACGGCCACATCGGCGGACGCAGCCGGTGCCAGTGCCGTGACTCCGCCGACGGTGACCGTGATGGCCAGCGCGGCCGCGGCGCACATGCGGCCCATGATCCTCTTTTTTGGTCTCACGTTCACGTCCTCCTTACGTTAGCGCCGAAACCCATCAAGAACTGAGCCGATACCGGCGGCATGCCGCGCCCGACCCCCGGCCGACTGTCTCTGAGGATCTCCATCTAATGGGGGTGAGACCGCATCCGCCTCTGGCATATCACGGCGTCCCGCTGCATGCCAGGAAGTCTGACCGGCAGTCTGACCGGCAGTTTTGAATCCCCATAGCCCAGCTTGATTCCCGGACCTCTGTTCGATTTATTGTGACTAACCAGGCGACTACTTACCTGTACTCGGGAACTTAGGCGACCTAGGTTGTTATTTCTGAGACCAAAGCGCGGCGCGGGAAGTCGCCCTCGAATCTATGAGCTGCATTCGCGCCTGACGTTTGACGGGCTCAGCGTGAGCATCCTGCATGGTGAGCCGCCCTGGCCATTTTCAGTAGAGGAAGCCAGGCTCGGCAAGCCGCAAGGCGCAGGTTGCGCTGCCGGATGGCCGGCACTGCTGCGGGATGCTGGCGTGGTGAAACTGATTTCTGCCGACGGGCGCCAAGATTGAGCCACGGCTTGTCAGCTACCAGTTCGGCCAGCCGATGGCACGGCCTGGCCATCCTCCGCCGCGAACAACATCACGACGGGCCATGCCCGGGCGGGCGGTGTCAAGCATCAGGTGAAGCCAATCTGGGGGCGGTTTCAAGCGGTGTGCGCAACGAGCTCGGCCATTGCTGACTACGTGGCGCTCCTGGAGCACGAGACGAGGGCTGCCTGATGGCAGCCCGACGCAGCCGAGGCGATGGCGGTCTGTCATGGGACAGCGCCCGGCGACGCTGGGTCGCATCCGTCACGGTCGGATACACCGCCAGCGGACAGCGAGTCTTCAAGCGCGCCAGGGGGCGGACCAAGACTGAAGCCAAGCTCAAGCTGAAAGAGATCATGCGCGAGTACGAGGACGGACTCGCTATCGCAGCGCACGGCTACACCGTGGCCGATGCGGTCCGCGACTGGCTCGCCTTCGGGCTCAGCGGCCGTGACAGTGCCACCGTCGAGAAATGCACCATCCTGGCCGATACCCATGTGATCCCTGCTCTGGGTGCTCGTAAGCTGCGCGAGCTGTCGGCTGATGATATTGATCAATGGCTTGCCGACAAGGCCAGGACCCTGAGCACGCGAACACTACAAGAGGTCAGGTCTGTCCTGAAACGCGCCATTACCCGCGCCCAGGCCAGGGACAAGGTCAAGCGCAACGTTGTCCTTCTCTGCGAGGTTCCGCAGGGCCGCCAGGGGCGGCCATCGAAGTCACTGACCCTGCCGCAGGCTGAGGCCCTGCTGGAGGCCGCGCAAGAGAGCAGCCTTCACGCGTACATCGTCCTGTCCCTGCTCATCGGGGTCCGGACCGAGGAACTTCGCGCGCTTAACTGGTCTCATGTTGATCTTGATAGTGAGCCTCCGTTCATCAGGGTGTGGCGCTCGGTTCGCGCTGGCGGCGATACCAAGACCAGGAAGTCACGGCGCACACTGGCCCTGCCTCAGCGCTGCGTGGATGCTTTGCGCGATCACCGGGTGCGCCAGGATCAGATCAGGCAAGCGGCAGGCAGCAAATGGCAGGACAACGACCTGGTGTTCCCCTCGCAAGTCGGTACGCCCTCTGACGCCTCACATATCCGGCGTTCCTTCCGCCACGTAGCCGAGGCCGCAGGCCTCAATCCCGGTGAGTGGACGCCGCGCGAGCTGCGGCACAGCTTCGTCTCGCTGCTCTCCGATGCTGGCGTTCCGATCGAGCACATCTCGCGCCTGGTTGGTCACAGCGGCACGATGACCACGGAGACCATCTACCGCAAGCAGATTCGGCCTGTTCTAGTTCAGGGCGCCGACGCTATGGACCTGATCTTCCCGATCGCGAACCACGATGCGTAGTTACTCAGTTAGTTACTCACCGCGTCATAAAGGCCGCTCATGAAGATCGCGAGTGGCCTGTGACCTGGTCGGGGTGGCCGGATTTGAACCGGCGGCCTCTTCGTCCCGAACTAGCGGCGGTCCTGGGCGGATGACTCTCGCCGCATGTCGGAGCTGATGTGCATGACAGGGATTGACAGCCGCTGTGAGGGCGGGTTGCTGTACTTTGCCGCTGTACGCTGCTGGCGGTCCGATGGCGGCGGTTTCAAGAGGGTACGTGACTCACCACCGGAGACCACGGCTACCTGCGCTTTGAGCGTAGGTGCTCGCTATGGCACCCCAGATCATCCCGCGCATATCCCGCAGGGTGTCACCCGGTGTCCGGCGCGAATGGCGGGAGGTTCTGGTGGCATACGGTTCCCTTCGGCGGGAGAGCGCCGGTGAGGAAGTAGGCGGTCATGTAGGTGCTGGCGCATCTGCTTGGGTTGAGGAACGCGGTGTGCCCGTAGCCGTGGACGACCAGCAGCCGCGCGTCGGCGAGCTGGCGTGTCATGACGATGGCGTTCTGCAGCGGTGTGGACGGGTCGGTGGTGTTGCCGATCACCAGGATGGGGCTCGTGCGCGCGTTCCAGGGGCCGCGGTAGGTGTCGTCTTGGTGGCGCACCGGCCAGGTGGCGCATGGTTCGTCGCCCCACAGGTCGGGCAGCCCGATCACGCTCCCGCGGGCGAGCACGAAGCGCTGCAAGCGGGGGAATGCGCTCGCGGGAGGGCTGGGGGCGTCGCCGCAGATGACCGAAAGCCCCTGCTCGGGTCCGGCGTAACGGCGCACCGCCGTCGCCGCTACGCCGGGCCTGGCGCTGGGCTGGCCGCGGCGTGCCTTCCAGAGCAGCTGGAGTTTCTGGGCTGCTCCGGACCAGCCCTGGATATCGCCGTCGGTCACCGGCGTGATGTGCGGCTGCACGACGTCCAGTGCATCCCCGACTGCGGTGACCAGCCCGGCGTAGGTGACGACCGCGCCGTTGACGGTGATGGGCGACCGCCTGAGCCGGGCTAGTAGTGCACCCCATTTGGCCCTGGTGGCGGTGGGACTGCCCGCCGAGAACGCGCAGTCCCGGGTGCTTCGCTGGCCGCAGATGCGCAGGAATGCATCCAGCGTCCTGGTGGCCGATTTGTCGCTGCCGATGCGCAGCGAGATGCTCAGCCGAGGGTGTGACCGTCCGCTGTTGGTCCAGGCGCGGGGGGCGACGTTGCCGTCCAGCACCATCCTGCCCACCCGGCGCGGGAACAGGTTGGCATAGGTCGCGCCCAGGAAAGTGCCGTAGGACAGGCCGAGGTAATTCAGCTTCGGCTGGCCGAGCGCGCTGCGCAGCAGGTCCAGGTCACGGGCCGTGTCCGCGGTAGAGACGTGCCTGAGCAGCGGGTCGTTGCGCGCGGCGCAGGCGCTACCAAACAGGCCCCACCGGCGGATGTAGGCACCCTGCTGACGACGGGTCGGCGGGAAGTTAAGGTACTTGCCTAGGAACGCCTCTTCCGCAGCCTGATCCGGGAAGCACTGAACCGCGGTGCTCTCTCCTACCCCTCGCGGATCCCAGCTCACGATGTCGTAGTCGCGTAGCAGCTGCTTCGGCCAGGACCCGATCCATGCCGGGATCTGTACCGTGCCCTGCCCTCCGGGCCCGCCCGGGTTGGCGAAGATCACGCCCCGTCGCCCGGGCCCGGTTGCCGCGTGCCTCACCACCGCCAGCCTGATCTTGGGCCCGGCCGGATTCCGGTAGTCGAGCGGCGCCGCCACCATCGCGCACGAGAACCCGCCTGCCATGGCGGCCGCGCTGTCCGCCGGACACCGGTGCCACGCAATCGCCGGAACCGGACTTGACCTCCCGGTGGCACCCACAGCAGCCGCCCCCGGGACCGGAACGAGCACGAACACAGGTGCCGCGACGACGCCGGCAGCCACCAACCGGGTCCAACCGTGTGTACTGCGCATGTTGCCCCCCGATGACAACGAAGTCCCGGTAAAGATGCTTACACGCCCACGTCAACCGGTACCACCCCAGGACAGGAGCCTTCTGATCCGTAGCAAGATTTCATCTGTCCAGATCAGTCCATAGCTGTCAGTTAGGCCTGCTCGCGCGAGGCGTCGGACCGCCACCTGGTCCAGGCTTGTCCAGGCTTGTCCATGGCTGCTGTTAGTAAATCCGTTAGCAAGATCAGGCTGCTCGGATGCTCCAGAGCATGGACTCCGAACCCAAGAGAGCCTCCCGTTGCCGGGACGAACGGCACCGCTACGGGGCCTCTCGCCTGAGCACACTCGACTTGCTGAGCTCGCTCAGATCCTTCGGGTCCGTGTTGTGGCCTGTCTGGTGCCGGAGTTCTTTGCAGATCTGGTCCATCAGCTGGATTGGCACTGGCGACTGCTTGGTTCGCGCTCCAATGCTGCCGTACAGGTAGCAAGTCGAGCGGCCGGGAGCTCCAGTCGAGTGCTGGACGGATTAGGTTGATTCTTGACTGATATTTTGACATCATTTTACTTAAGTTGGGACTCTGGGTCGGTGTACGGGGTTCGGCCGTCGTTAGGCCGACATCCGCCGCCAAGTTCAACCGACGGGGTTTAATGATGTATCAAGATGGTGACTTCCCGTTCTGCGGCGCAGCTGCCGCCTATGTAAAAGAAATGCAGAATGGGCCCATTCGTCAGAAGCTTTACCGAGGTGGCTTCATATTCTTCACCGATGCTGTGGTGTTCATTCGCCCCCCATCGAAGGCCAGGATGGCCGCAGTCGGAGGGACCTTGCTGGGGGCTACTCTGGGTGGCGACGCAGGGCTTCACACTATGGCAGAACTATCCAGCCTATCGGCAGAGAAACAAGTGGAACGCATAAATGAACGACTAGAAGCCGTTTTCAAAAAGTACAATATGGGCCAGCTGACCTCAGCCGTTATCGTGTCGGAGTTCGGTGATTGGACTGAGGTATGGCCAAACTCCAAAGTCGTGCAGGCATCAATGAAGATTAAGGGGATTTGGCCAAAGCGGCTTCATGTAACGCTCACGCCAAATTCGGGCCTCAAGGTTGGTTACGATACAACTCCGGATATGGTGCCCACAATGCGAGGGATGCTGAGGAAGGCCTTTGGCTCCCGATTCGTGGAGGGTTAATCGCGGTCGGCATCCTCCCGTCGTCGTGGCAACTAATCCTGCCCCGTCGCGTGGCCCGCTGCTTAGGAGGACACTTCACCACCTGCTGCAACCAGCGTGTTCGCAGGTCATCGACTGTTCGGGCCGCACGTGAGTGGCCGTGAGTGCGCCTTGGTTTCGTCTTGCTGTGGCACGAGTGTGGCACGCTGTCGCACCTTGCACTGCGCGAGCGGACTATCAGCTTGGGAATCTGACAGAACCACGTCGTTGGTTGGTCTGACCTGGCAGTACGACTGTCCGCTCTTGACCGTTGTAGACCCCTATTCACCGGGGTTAATGGCCTGCTAATGGCCCCGTGATCTTGAGTCGTTAGCGGTAAGGATCTTCCCGGTGGCCGAGAAGGCGCCGCTCTGGCTGGTTGGAGTGGCGACCACCAGGTCTCCTCACATCTTGGAGCGTTGCACTTGACCTTCACGTGGCCGTCACGCGCCGCCCGGGCCGGCGGGCAGTCGCACGGTTCCCAGGTGATCGTTACTGTACCTGGCTTCCACGGGTGGTGGAGGCGGCACTCGGCAGGCCAGAACGCACCGTTCGCCCAGCTAGTAGAACGCAATTTCGATGGTTCAGAGACCTTGACGCTCAAGTGTTCCGGCACGAACGTGGCACGAAGGCGGCCATCTGCGAGCATGTCTTAGCGGGCGAGGTGCGAGACTACAGCCGTGACCTATCACGAAGCTTTTTGGGGAGCGACCGCAGTGGCTGCCCCTGTTATCGCGTTGGCAGCCGCAGCCCAAGATCCCCGTGCCGGGTCTTGGGCCACGCTGACTTCCCCCTATGTTCCATGGTGGATGTGGCTTAAGCCCGACGATAAGGACTCAGACGATAAGGACTCAGCTCGCAAGTTGCGCTCCGTCATAGTTACCATTCGGGTGCTGACTATTTCCAACGTGATCGCCCAAGCTGCACTCTTGGCTGTGTCACTTTCGGCTCTCGCGGTTGCCCAGAACGTGATGCCACCTTGGGCCGCCATCATTCTGGCGGTCGGCGGCATCCTTCTTCTGGCCTACACCCTGATCAAGTCGGCCAACGTCCGCAAGGGTTTGGAAAGGTTGGGAGATCGCGTAAAGCAGCATAACGAGATGGGTGGATGAGCCAGCGACAGAACACCGTCAAGCCGATCTTGACGAATGCGAATTTGCCCGGCCGCGACTCTGCCCCGTCCAACCTGATAGGTGCCAATGGTTTTGCCGTGGGAGGGCGCAGTCTAGGGGGCGCGGTTTGTGCGCCTCGGAGACGCGACCGAAGGGAGCGCCCTAGACGGCGCACTTTCACGGCGATACGATCGTCGGCACCGTTGGACGGGTCACCTGCACTGATCTGCTATCGCGGGTGCCGGAGACTCGCGTAACGGCGAACAACCACCAGCCTGCGGGAAGCGGGGACAGCCGCCCGGCGTCGGCCCGCCGCGCCTGGAGGGCTTCCGCCCAGAGGGCGCGGCTTTGCCGACGCCCCGGGCGCGGACCTTTCCCCGGTCATTCTCCGCTGAGGCCCTGGCCTGGTGGTCATGCACTCGCCTCATCTCACGCATTCACTCTTCGGCACTTCGCGCCTCAGCTCTCGATCCCTGTGCGGGCTGCAGCCCGGCGCTGGCGTGCCGAAGGCGCGCCCTTGATATTGAGGGGAAACACGTCACAATTCAGGGGCCATCCCCGGGCCATCCCCGGACCTGAGCCTCGCCAGGACCGTTGCGCCCCGTTTGCCGATCGCCCCTATCTCCTCAGCTTGGACTATCAGCTTGGGAAGTCTCAGTCACGGTCGATCGACTACCTGCAGGTTCGCTGACCTGCGGGCTTCTAGACGCGCTATCTGCGAGTGACCGTGACTACCCGCGACCACTCTCCGGTCGGGCACGCAACTGGCACGCGACGTCGGTGACCAACCCAAGGTCCCCGTCGGAGGCAACTATGCCTCCCTGGCCCACCGCTTCAGCCGACAGCTTTTACAGATCATGACCGCTGAGGTTGGCGCGCCTCCAACCACCTGTGTGAACGCATGCTCCTATCGCCGGCCACGCGCTCGGGTGACGCGTGCTTGGTTCGCTCTGGCGCCGCTGCGGTCGCGCAGCCTGCAGGGTGCTATTGAGAGGGACAGTACGGGTTAGGTCTGGCTGACCACGAACGCCTGGGTGTGGCCGGAGCTGTCGGTGTATTGCCCGCCTGCGCTGCAGTTGCCCGCCGAGGCGCACGACACCGCGTTGATCGCGGCGTACCCGCCGGTGTTGAGGGCGGCAGTGCCGGGGACTTCCTTTGCCTTTCCCCAGGTGCCGCCGACCTGGCTGACCACGAACGCCTGCTGGTGGCCGGAGCTGTCCTTGTAGGTCCCGCCTGCGCTGCAGTTGCCCGCCGAGGCGCACGACAGCCCGTTGACTCGGCGTTCCCGCCGGTGTTGAGCGCGGCGGTGCCGGGGACTTCGCTCGGCCTTGCCCCAGGTGCCGTTGACCTGGCTGACCACGAACGCCTGCTGATGGCCGGAGCTGTCAGTGTAGGTCCCGCCCGCGCTGCAGTTGCCCGCCGAGACGCACGACACCGAGTCGGATGCCGCGGCGACCCGCCCTGGTTGAGGGCGCGCGGTGCCGGGGACTTCCTTGGCCGTGCCCCAGGTGCCATTAACCTGGCTGACCACGAACGCCTGCAGGTGGCCGGAGCTGTCGGTGGAGGTTCCGCCTGCGCTGCAGTTGCCCGCCGAGGCGCACGACACCGAGACTTGCATGCTCGTGTGAGGGGATGCCGGGCACCTCCTCGCCGTTCCCCAGGTGCCGCCGACCTGGCTGACGACGAATGCCTGAAAAGCCGGAGCTGCTGCTGTAACCCCCGCCTGCGCTGCAGTTGCCCGCTGAGGCGCACGACACCGAGAAGATCGCGATAGCCCTGGGAGGGCCGACGCTGCCGGGGATTTCCTTTGCCTTTCCCCAGGTGCCGTGGACCTGGCTGACCACGAACGGGGTCTCACAGTATTGGTGGCGTAGTAGCCGCCTGCGCTGCAGTTGCCCGCCGAGGCGCACGACACCGAGTTGATCGCGGCGTTGCCGCCCTGTTGAGCGTGGCGGTGCCGGGGACTTCCTTTGCCTTTCCCCAGGTGCCGCCGACCTGGCTGACCACGAACGCCTGGAAGTTGCCGGAGCTATCGGCGTAGGTCCCGCCTGCGCTGCAGTTGCCTGCCGAGGCGCACGACACCGAGAAGATCCGACCTGACCCGCCCTGGTTGAGCGTGGCGGTGCCGGGGACTTCCTCTGCCTTTCCCCAGGTGCCGCCGACCTGGCTGACCACGAACGCCTGGAAGTGGCCGGAGCTATCCTCATAGGTCCCGCCTGCGCTGCAGTTGCCCGCCGAGGCGCACGACACCGAGTTGAGCTGGGCAAAGCCGCCGCTGTTGAGCGTGACGGTGCCAGGGACTTCCTTTGCTTTGCCCCAGGTGCCGCCGGAAAGCGCCCGGAGGCCAGCGGCCAGGCTCGTTCCGGCCGCCCCCCCGGTCGCGTTGGCCATCCCCACCGCCGGACCCAGCAGCACCACTACTGCTCCGGCCATCACAGCGGCATGACGTAATAGACCACGCATCGCAACCCCCCATCTCCCCGGCAAAAAGCCGCTCGCGGCGCGGGAGATCGGGGTACCGGGTAGGAGCCACCTGCCACCCGAGGGGAGCATTACGCGGAAACCGGGAATTACCCGCCCCTTTGCGGGAGAGCGTGACATGTAGTCAAATCCAGGTCAATACAGGGACCTCAAATTTGCCTAGCTTTACACTACCTTTTACCTTGACCGGCCTATGCGCTGGCGCTGCGGCCTGCCGCCCGGCCGTGGTTGCAGCCATGCCCGGTCCGTCTGACATCTGCCTGATGCCTCCCCCGTCCGTGATCCGGGGTGACTTCGCCTGCCGTCCTTTCTGATAGGCGCCGACCCGGGTGAGTGGCCTCCGGGTCAATGGCCGGACGATGTCCCGGTCGGCGCGACGGCCCGCAAGAGGCGCCATTGACGTGAGAGCCACGAACGGGACCATGCGAGCACGAGGAAGGACAGCGGCGCTGCCACTCGCCCGCGACCTGCCGGGTGAGCCGCCTGGATTGGCGCTGTGCAGGTGTGGCCCGGCGTGCGCCGGGCGGGCCTCGGGAAAGGCTGAGCCTGGCGCTGACGCCGGGCCAGCGGCGCCGCAGGCGCCGCCTTGATCATAGAAAGGGCAGATTCGGCAACGCCTGGCTCGTGCAGCTGCACTCTGCCGATCCTGGCTTGGCGGCGTGTCTGTGGGCGATGCCGCCCGGGGGTCCGTCCTATGCAGTGGCCCCGGCGTGGAGGCGAATCGTCCTGACGGTGCGCCAGTCCCAGCGGCGCTCGGGGCCGTGCTGGATGATAAGGCTGAGCGCTCTTATCTGGATCTGGGTTTTCGGCAGTTGCCTGCCCAGCGCGGCGATGATCGGCTGAGCGGGCTGGTCTGAGGTGCTGTAGCAGATCGTGACGTGGGGAGTCCAGGTAGAAGGATCACCGCCGGGAACCTGGTGGCCCATCACCTTACGGGTGGCGGTCCTGGCCGCCTCGCGGAAGGGGGCCAGCGCTTGGGCTGGCGTCACGGCGAGCATGATCGCCTCGGGGTGATAGAGGACTTTGCCGAGCGTGACCTGGACTGGAGGCAGGTCGGCCAGCAGCTCAGCTGCGGTCTTCGCCATCTGGTCTAGCTGATCCCCGGTGAGGTCGGCTGCGGGACCGGCAACCAGGGCGGTCATGTGCAGCCATTCCAGCGGGGTCATATGCAGCCCGCCGAAGCGGGATAGCCGCTGTTGTGCTTGCCGGGCCAGCTCGACGGCCTGCGGGTAGTCGTGCATGAGCACGTGCCAGTACACGGTCCCCTCGCCATGCGCGGGTTCGGGCCGGTGCTGCCAACGGTCGGCCATCTGGGCTGGCATGGTGGTCATCCGGCCTCCTGGTCGGTCGCCACGGGGAGCGCGCCCGCGTTGAAGTCGCGGATCTGGGGCCGCAGGCTGGCGGCGAGGCGCTGGAGGCGAATCGCCGCCGGGCGAGTGGGCGTCGAGGTAGCGCAGCCAGCGGGTGACGGTGGCGATGCGCAGCTGGGGAGCTAGCGCCAGCATGGGTGCCACCTGGTCAGCCGCCCCGTCGAGGGAGTCTTGCAGGAGATGGGCGATGGCGGCGCCGATCCGCATCTGTGCCCACGTTCCCGGAATAGCGTGGCTCACCGGCGGCCCATTGTTCGTCTGCCCGGCCGCTGCGCGGAGCGCTCCGCCCGGGTCGCCGGTTCGCAGCAGGACGGAAAGCTTGAAGATAGCCTGGCGCCCGGCCGGGAATGACCACGGTGACGTGCCGTTGTCCCCGCCGGTGAGCAGTTCGGCGAAGGTCTCGGCCCGCGCGAGTGATTGCCGGGCGCGTGCTTGGTCGCCAAGTAGCGCGGCGGCGTTGGCCTCAAAGCTGGCGAGCTGGACGCTCATCGGGGTAACCGGGCCATGTTCGAATCCGCGCCGGGCGAAGTCCGCGGCGGCGGCATAGTTGTGCTGCCAGCGGGTGTCTTGGCCAGCGCATAGAAGGCGGTGGCCTGGCTGGCGTCGGCCTCTTGTAGCCATAGCAGCGCAGTGTGGCCGTAGTTCTCGGCGGCCTGGTCCTGGCCGAGGTCGCCGAGCAGGACGCTGGCGTGCGCCAGGAGGCTGCCATCGAGGCGGATCAGTTCCCTGGTCTGGCGTAGCCGCTGCTTTCCGCCGCGCAGCAGCAGTTGTGCGTGGCCGTGCAGCCGGAGGACGTCGGCGAGCACCTCGCGGGCGGGGGCTTGGGTGTGCCGCCCAGCTACAGTGATCATGGTTTGCTCTAGGTGCTCGATCGCCGCGTCGCTGGTGTTGGTCGCGGTGATCCACGTCGTGAGACCGCCGACATCTAGCGGCGCCGGGGTGAGGTGCCAGTGTCGGCGTCCGGCATGACCCTGGCCGCGTTCGGCCAAGATGAGCCCGAACTGGGTACGGGCGGGCGCGGGTGCCAGGGCCAGCGCGGCATCGAGGATCTCCTGCATGAAGGGCCGGGGCACGATGTCAGGCTGGGTGCGCCAGGCGGCGACAGTGCGGACCGCGACGTCGAGATGCGCGGCGAAGGCCTCGTTGGTCATGCGAAGCGCCTCGCGCAGGGCATCGGCGCGTTCGCCTGTCCATGAGGCCACCAGGTCCATAGTCAGGTCTTTGCCCTTCCAGCGCGGTCTTGCACCGCAACTGCACTGTGGCTGCATTGTGCGTGCATGGCTACTCGCCCATCCTGCGGCCAGCCTGAATGTGTGGGTAACCAGCGGATCGAGCCGATGGTGCGAAGGCCGCAGCCCTGACCGCTGAGGGGTCATCGGGCCTGTTCCTCGGCCGGAAGGCGGGCAGCAGCTCGGCAATGTCTTTTCGGCAGTGGCCAGGTCGTTCCTGCTGCGCCGCAGCTGACCTGAAGGTCGGCCAGTCCGGTGCGCAAGGTCGGGCTGGCGTCTGCGGGATCGCGGACGTAGGCACCTTGCGCTGGGCGTATTTGCACCAGTCCCTCGGCGGCGAGTATCCGGATGGCGGCCTGTGCCGTGTTCACGGCCACGTGGTGCGTGGCTCGGAGCTGGCGGTAGGAAGGGATTCTGCTGCCAGGCGGGTAGACCCCGGCCTCGATCTGGGCTCTGAGGGCGCCCGCGAGCTGCCTGCTCGCGATTTCCGGCTGCGTCACGAGCCAAGTGTAACTAGCTGTCCTGCGACAGTGCTTGAATCTTCTGCCCTAGGACACCTAAACTGTATTAATACACTAGGTTGCGTAAGGTGCGCAGCCGTTTCAACTCAATCGGAGGTGGAGGCTATGGCCTTCAAGAACGGAACGCGGCTCCCGGTGACCATGCAGCAGGTGTTTCCGCAAGGTTGTCACCTGATGCCGGACTCGATCACCGAGGCGCAGGACTACGACGAGAAGACCCGGATCCGCACCCCGGCGATCGACAAGGTGACGGGAAAGCGGGTGTTCCAGTGCCGGGTGGCCGACATGGACCCCGAGCTGGAGGGCCGGTCGCGGGAGACGGTGGTCAAGATACTGGCCGACCGGCCGCCGTCCCCGCCGACCGGGAGCCCGTTCGAGCTGGTCGAGTTCGACGGCCTGCAGGTCACGCCGTACGTGGACTCCGGCCGCTGCCAGGGCCAGGGCCGGTGCAACGCGCGGATGGCGTTCTCGCTGCGCGCCACCGGGATCAAGGCGGCGGCCCGGGCCGCGAGCAAGGACGCCGCGTAATGCCCGCCCGCCGGGTCACCACGGTGACCATGCCGGTCGATGGCCGGTCTGGGGTCGCATTCGAGGCCTACCGGGAACGCACTCCGCTGCTGACCATCTGGGCCGCAAGGCCCGGGCTGCTGGTCACGCTCACCTTGCCCGAGCACCTGAACGCGGGGCACGTGCGGTTCGCCCGCGATCTCGCCGCCACCACGGCGCGGTATGCGGCCGAGGTGGAACGGGCCTGGCGCGGCCTGCCCGCCGTGTCCAGCGGGCATCTGCGTGATGTTCGTGGCCCCGGCCGGTGTTCGCCGCACCAGCCGGGGCCCTTTCCCTTTCGTCCCTGCCCGAGCACCACTCAGGAAGGACCCACCCATCATGACCGATCAGCCCGCCCGGGTCACCCCGGCCGAGATCAGCGCCCTGCTCGACCAGGCTCGCCGCCTCACCCCGGACGCGCCGCTGGCCGAGCGGATCGCCTACCACGAGCGCAAGGCGCGTGCTGCTGTCGCGCGATCGCCGCCAGCCTGGACACCGCCGAGGCGCACCAGGTGGCCGCCGACGCCTGGCATTACGTCGCCGCCTGCTGGTCAGCGCCAGCAGCAGGCCGGGACGGAGGTGGCCGATGAAGATGTCCGCGTTCTCCGGCCAGCAGCTGGCCCAGCTGGACAACCCGGACCCGTTCGCCCCGCCGGTGTGGCGCTCGCCGGTCTACCACACCCCCGGCTGGGTGATCACGATCGTGCAGCTGGTCCGGGGCATCGTCGCGCTGGTCAAGTTCCTGGCCCGGCACCCGCTGCTGGACCTGGTGCTCGCCGTCGAGCTACTGGCCTGGAGCCGGGCCGGATGGCCCGGCCCGGTCATCCTGACCAGAACCGTGACCGCGGTGCTCGTCGTCTGGCGGGTGCGCTGGCCCGCCTCGTTCTCCCGGTTCATCGGCTCCCCGGTGCGGGGCAAGTGGCGGCGCTGGCACTACCAGCGGCACTGGCTGGCCGTGCTGACCATCGCCCACCTGGTTCCGGTGTACCGGGGCCAGGTGCTGGTGCCCGTGCTGGGCAAGGTCAGCTCGACGAAGTTCACCGACCGGGTGCCCGTCCGGCTGGTCTCCGGCCAGGCCGCCGCCGACTTCGCCGCCCGGGCCGAGAACCTGGCGCACGGGTTCGGCGCCCTGCTGTGCCGGGTCCGCACCGCCCGGCCCGGCTTCCTGATCCTCGAATTCGTCCGCCGCGACGCCCTGGCCGCCATCATCCCGGCCCTGGCCATCCCCGGGCAGGCCGACTTGAAGGCGCTGGCCGTGGGCCGCCGCGAGGACGGGTCAGCCTGGCTGGTCCGGCTGCACGGCACCCACCTGCTGATCGCCGGGGCCACCGGCGCCGGGAAAGGCTCGGTCATCTGGTCGCTGATCCGGGCCATGCTCGGCCTGCTGCAGGCCGGGCTGGTGCGCATCCTGGCCGCCGATCCGAAGGTGATGGAACTGGCCTACGGCCGGGCCATCTTCGACACCTGCGGCCAGTACGCCGCCGACTCCCGAGGCGATCGTCGCCATGCTCGAAGCCGCCGTCAGCGACATGCAGGCCCGGGCCGCCCAGCTGGCCGGGCAAGCAGCGCGACCACACCCCGACATCGAGTTCCCGTTCGTGGTGATCGCTGGTGGACGAGGTGGCGTTCCTGACCGCCTACCAGCCCGACCGGCAGCTGCGCGAGCGGGTCAAGGCCGCCCTCGCGACCCTGACGACGCAGGGCCGGGCGGTGGGCTACTGCGTGGTGGCCGCGCTGCAGGACCCGCGCAAGGAGGTCATGTCGATCCGCAACCTGTTCCCGGACCGGATCGCGATGCGGCTGGACGAGCCGGAGCAGGTGGACATGGTGCTCGGCGACGGCGCCAGAGACAGGGGTGCCACCTCTGATCTGATCTCGTCTGATCCGGCGACCGGCGCCGGGGTGGCATTCGTCCGCCTGGAGGCCGACCCCGACCCGGTGCGGGTCCGCGCTGCCTGGGTGTCCGACGCCGACATCCGGGCCATGGCTGAGTCAGTGCACCGCCGCGTTCGGGCCTGATCGCGAGCTGCGTGCGATCGAGGGCGAGGCCGCATGAACCTGACCCTGACGAGCTGGCGGACCGATGACCCGTGCCCGTGCTGCGGCCGGGCGCTGACGGCCACCGACGACGGGGCAGCCCAGATCACCCTGGACTGCCTGCTCTGCGGCTGGTCGGACACCTGGACCGGCGACCACGGAACCGGGGTGATCGGATGACGACGACCTCGACCCGGGCCGAGCGGATGGCGATGCCGCTGGCCCGCGACTCGATCCGGAAGATCGCCGAGGCCTGCGGCGGGTGCCTGCGGCCGGTGCAGCTGCGCCGCACCGACACTGTCAGCGGCCAGTCCGAGACCATCATGATCCCCTGCGGCGCCACGCTGGTCAGCCTGTGCCCGCCGTGCGCGGAGCGGGCTAAGTCGCTGCGCATCTCCCAGTGCCGGGAGGGCTGGCACCTCGAGGACGAGCCCGACCTGGGCCCGGCCGCGCCCGATGAGATGCAGGAGTACTGGCTGACCTTGCGCGCCGAGGCCCAGGCAAGCGGGATAAAGCCGACGCGGCGGGCGAGGGCACCGGTGACCTGGATGAGCTCATCGGCGAGCTGGACACCGAAATCACCAAGGCGGGCATCCGCGGCACCGTCACCACTAGCAACGGCGGAAAGGACGGGAAGGCGAAGGCGGGCCGGCGGTCCCGGTCCACCCGGCGCCGCCAGGACGCCCCCGACCTGCCTCGCCGCAAGGTCGAGAACCGCACCACCGGCCGGGTGTTCACCGCGCCGGACGGCAAGCGCTACCGGCCGTCCATGTTCCTCACCCTGACCTGTGACAGCTACGGCAAGGTCCGCGACGACGGCACCCCGGTCGATCCGGAGTCGTATGACTACCAGCGGGCCGCCCGGGACGCGCTGCACTTCGCCGCCCTGTTCGACCGGTTCATCAAGAACCTGCGCCGCGTCCTCGGCTACGAGGTGCAGTATTTCGGCGCCGTCGAACCCCAGCGGCGGCTCGCCCCGCACATCCACATCGCCATCAGAGGCGCGGTGCCCCGGGCGCTGCTGCGGCAGGTGCTCGCCGCCACCTACCACCAGGTCTGGTGGCCCTCAACGGATGTTGTCCGCTTTGACGGGGACGAGCTGCCGGTCTGGGACGAGGACACCCGCACCTACCTCGACCCGGCCACCGGAGAAGTGCTGACTGCCTGGGACCGGGCGCTGGACGCCATCGGCCCCAAGGATGCGCCGCTGCATGTGGCCCGGTTCGGGACCAAGTTCGACGCCCAGGGCGTGCTGGCCGGGTCCAAGGATGCCGCCCGGTGCATCCGTTACCTCACCAAGTACCTCACCAAGCACGTCGCCGACTGCCACCACCCCGAGCACCGACGCCCAGCGGGCGCACGCGGTCCGGCTGGCCGAGGCGCTGCGGTTCGAGCCATGCTCGCCGACGTGCGCGAACTGGCTGCGCTACGGCATCCAGCCGAAGAACGCCCGCGCAGGCCTGCGCCCGGGCGCGTGCAAGGGCAAGGCGCACCGGCCCGAGCACGTCGGCTACGCCGGACGGCGGGTGCTGACTTCCCGCAAATGGTCCGGCAAGACCCTGGCCGACCACCGCGCCGACCGCAAGGCGTGGCTGGTCCACACGCTCGGCCTGGAGCCACCCGACCCGGGCCGGTACACCTGGCACGTGGTCGCCCCGGCCGACAGCGATTACCTGCCACCGGACAAGCGGCTGTTGCACATCGTCGCCGACCGCGCCCGGTGGCAGGCCGCGCTCACCGAAGCCAGACGAAGAACAAAAGAACCGGGCGGCAATCTTTCGGCAACGGGGAGCGGGCGGCATGACAAACACGAACGCGGACGGACTACTGACCGTTCAGGAAGCTGCTGACTGGCTTCGGATCAGTCGATGGTCGGTCTACAACCTGATACGAGACAATCAGCTGCGCACAATCAAGATCGGTCGCCGCAGGCTGGTCACCCGGGTTGCGTTGGCTGAATGCGTTGAGCTGTTGGCGAAGGACGCTGCCTGATGGCCCCGGGGCGGTCGCGCGCGAACGGGGAAGGCTCGATCTTCCCGTACCGCAGCGGTTACGCAGCTTACGTGTGGGTGACCACGCCAGAAGGCGTACGCCGCCGGAAGTGGGCCTACGGGAAGACCCGCGAGGATGTGCATAGTAAGTGGCTGAAGCTCCATGCCGCAGCAAGCCGCGGGCCGGTGGCGACCACTTCCCCGACTCTCGCTAGCTACCTGGCTTACTGGCTGCGTGAGGTCGTTGTAGAGCCGGATTATGCCCCACTGACCTGCGCGACATACGAGACGCTGACCCGGCTTTACATCGTGCCGGGCCTCGGGACGAAGCGGCTCGACAAGCTGACCCTGCGGGATGTGCGTGCCTGGCTTTACAAGCTTCGCAGCACCTGCCAGTGCTGCGCTCAGGGCAAGGATGCCCGGCGGCCGAAGAACAGACGACGTTGCTGTGCGAAGGTCCCCAGCGCGTGCTGTCACAGGACGGCATCGGAACGTACCATCCGCGACGCCTGGACGATCTTGTGCAGTGCGCTGACCAATGCGGTCACTGAGGAGTTGATCCCGAGGAATGTCGCGAGCCTGCTCCACGTTTCCAAGGCGCGCACGCGCAAGGTGAAGCCGTGGACGGTTGACGAGGCTCGGCGTTTCCTGGAGTCGGCTAAGCGGGATCGTGATCCGCTGTACGCAGCGTACGTGCTGATTCTCGTGCTTGGCCTGCGTAAAGGTGAGGTTGTCGGCCTGCCATGGAGCGCGGTTAACCTCGACGGAGCCGAACTCGATGTGGGCTGGCAGCTCCAGCGGATTCGGCGTCAGCTTGTTCACCGGGTGACGAAAACCGAGGCGTCGGATGCCACGCTTCCGCTGCCTGGTATCTGCGTGACTGCCCTGCGGATGCGTGAGAAGGACCAGGCTGGCGCCAGGGCCGCGGCCGGTGCCGGGTGGATCGACACTGGCCTGGTGTTCACCACGCGCACCGGAACGCCGTTTGAGCCGCGGAACTTCAACCGGCGGTTCGAGACACGGTGCGCCAAGGCGGCTGTCCGCCGGATCACGGTGCACGAGATGCGGCACACCTGCGCCACCTTGCTCGCAGCCCTGGACGTGCACCCCCGGGTCGCCATGCGCGTCCTCCGGCACGCGCAGATCGATGTGACAATGAACGTTTACACAGAGGTCTCAGATGCCAAGACGCTGCAGGCGCTCAAGCGCCTCGGCAGGCAGCTCGACTCGTAGCCGCTGCTGTACTTTGCTGCTGTACGCATAAGAAAAGGCCACATCCCGGGGTGGGGGAGTGGCCTGTGACCTGGTCGGGGTGGCCGGATTTGAACCGGCGGCCTCTTCGTCCCGAACGAAGCGCGCTGCCAAGCTGCGCCACACCCCGCTAACCGGAGGGAAGTCTAGCTGATCCGCGGCAGCAGCGTGAGCAGCGTGGCCTCCGGCCGGCAGCTGAACCGGAACGGCGCCCACGGCGAGGTCCCCAGCCCGGCCGAGACGTGCAGCCACGCCGGGCCGGCGCTGGCCGGATGACGGCTCAGGCCGCGTGCCCGGGGCCGGTCGATGCCGCAGTTGGTCACCAGCGTCCCGAACCCGGGCAGGCGCACCTGGCCGCCGTGCGTATGCCCCGCGAGCAGCAGGTCGTAGCCGTCTTCAGCGAACCGGTCGAGCAGCCGGGGCTCGGGGGAATGCAAGACGCCAAGCCGCAGGTCGGCCGCGGGATCGGCACGCCCGGCGATCTTCGCGTACCGGTCGCGCTTGATGTGCGAGTCGTGCACCCCGGCCACCTCGATGTCAAGGTCGCCCGCCTTGATCCGGCCGTGCCGGTTATTCAGATCCAGCCAGCCCGCGGCCGCCATGCCCGCGCCGAGCTCCGCCCAGGGCAGGTCGGGAACATGCCGCTGGTGATCGCTCGCGCTGGTCCGCCACAGGTAGCGGGCGGGATTCTTGGGCATCGGCGAGAACAGGTCGTTGGACCCGTACACGAACATCCCTGGCCGGTCGAGCAGCGGGCCGAGCGCGTCGAGGAAGGGCTGGACCGCGCGGGTGTGGGCGATCGAGTCCCCGGTGTTCACGACAAGATCGGGATCGGTGGCGTCCAGCGACCTGATCCAGGACAGCAGCCGGGCGCGTCCGGGGGTCAGGTGCACGTCCGAGATGTGCAGGACGCGCACCGGCCTGGCGGCCGCGGGCAGCACCGGTACATCGAACCTGCGCAGCACGAACCAGTTCCGCTCGATCACCGAGGCATAGCCAGCCACGGCGCCCGCCGCCGCGAGGAGCCCGGCCGAACGGGCGAGATGTCGTGGTCGCATCCACTCATGGTGCCATGTCCGCTGGCCTGCTTTGCCCCTGCGGCCCCGGCCGCGTCGCCCGCCCGCCGGGTCGCGCGGCAGGATTGTGCCATGCCCGAACTCAAGCAGCGGCTGCGCGCCGACCTGACCGCCGCCATGAAGGCCCGCGACGTGCTGCGCACGCGGACGCTCCGGATGACGCTCACCGCGGTGACGAACGAGGAGGTCGCGGGCGCGGCCGCGCGCGAGCTCAGCGACGACGAGGTGATGAAGGTCATCACCAGGGAGGCGAAGAAACGCAGGGACGCCGCGGAGGCGTTTGACGCCGCGGGCCGGGAAAGCCAGGCTGCCGCCGAACGCGCCGAAGGCGAGGTGCTGGCCGGCTACCTGCCGGCGCAGCTTTCCGACGACGACCTCGCGCAGATCGTGACGGCCGCGATCGAGGAGACGGGCGCGGCCGGGATGTCGGCCATGGGCCAGGTGATGAAGGCGGTTACGCCGCGGGTGGCCGGCCGGGCGGACGGCGCCAGGGTGGCCGCCGAGGTGCGGCGCAGGCTGAGCGCGGGCGGCTAGGCACCCTCGACCCAGTCAGGGGCGCCACTTGCTGCCTCGCAGTCAGCCGGAAATGTTGCTGGTCAGAAGCGGCCGCCGCGGATCCGGGCGGACAGGATCTCGGCGGTGCCGAGGGGAGATGGCGGCTTCGGCCAGGGACTCAGACCGGGGGCGGTCATGGTGTTGGCGGCGGGCAGATCGGGAGTCCCCTCGGGCAGTGACCGCCATGATGCCCGCCGCCGCGTCCCGGACCGGGACCCGGACCCGGCCCGGGACCCGGACCCGGCCCGTGCTTCGGATTCTTGGGCTTGGGGGCACTTTGCCCATTGCCCTTGCTGAACAGCGGGCTGGTCGGCGGGACGGCGACAAATGGCAACGGAGGACCGAGGGCGGCGTGCAGGAACGTGTTCTGCCAGGTAGCTCCGGGTGCGTTATCGCCGAACATGGAACCTGGGCACTGGAACCCGCTATCGATGTCCCGGTAGCAGGCGGTCGGGTATCCGGACATCAGCACGGTGTGGGTGGGGCCGCCCACCCACACGTAACCGGTCAGGGTAGGCGTGTACCCGGCGAACGCGGCTGAGGGCGTCCCGATGCCGGTTGTGCCCGCGGTGCCCGTCTTGGCCGCCGCGGGCCGGTTTATACCCCTGTTGGTGGCAGTCGCGCCCGGCGCGGTGAGCACCCCTTGCAGGATGTAATTGACCGCGTCCGCGATGGTTGTCGGCATGACCCGGTGACAGTTTGCCCTGGGCGTCGGGAGGGTATTTCCGGTATCCGAAACGATCTTGGTGAGCGCTACCGGGGAGCAGTGGATGCCCCGGGCGGCCACCGTGGCGTAGGCGGCGGCCATCGACAGTGGCGCGACATTAGCGGAGCCCAGCGTGAACGACGGTAGGTCGTCCGCCGGCGGCTGAGCCCCGTAGGACTTGAACAGCGAGGTACCGTTCCCCCACGTCATGCCCAGGTGCGCGGCAGTCGTCACCACGCTGCACAGGCCGACCTTCTGCTCCAGCGCGGCATAGAAGGTGTTGACCGATACCGTCGTCCCGGTGTATAGGGTCTGCGGGCCGGCGTCTCCCGCGCTTGCGTTGGTCACCTTGAACGAGCCGGTCGGCTGGCCGTTGCAGTTGGTGTAGCCGGTGTCGTTGGCCGAGTTGGGAACCGTCAGGCTGAACCCGAAGGGGATTCCCTGCTCTAGCGCGGTGATCAGGGTGAACAGCTTCGAGGAGGACCCCGTCTGCACGCCTACGCCGCCGTCGTAGGGAGTGGTCGCGGCGTAGTCGATGGTGGTCAGGCCCGGGCCGTTCCCGTACCCCCGGTCCTCGGCGATGGCGCGGATCTGGCCGGTTCCCGGCTGGACGAGTGCCTCGGCGTCAGCCAGCCTGCCCGGGTTGAGGGCATGGTTGTGCGGCGGAAGCGTGTAGTTGACCGCGTTGTCGGCGGCCTGCTGGTCCTTCGGGCTGAGCGTGGTGTAGATCTTCAGGCCGCCGGTGGCGAGCAGCTTGGCCCGGTCCTCGGGAGTCTTGCCGAGCTTCGCGTCCCGCAGGAAGGCCTGCTCGGCGTAGTCGCAGAAGAAGGCCGCGAACCTGGCCGAGGTACTTGTGCATCCGTTCTGCTGCGTCGTCGGGTGCAGGTCGAGGGGCTTCTTCTCGGTGGCGGCGGCCACCGCGGGCGAGATCATGCGCAGCTGCTGCATCCGGGCCAGGACCGTGTTCCGGCGCTCGAGGGCGGTGCGGGGGTGGGTGATCGGGTCGTAGGCCGAGGGATTTTCCACCAGGCCGGCCAGCAGGGCGGCCTGGGCCAGGCTGAGCCTCTTCGCGCTCTTGTGGAAGTAGGTCTCCGCGGCTATCTGGACACCCACGGTCAGGTTGCCGAAGTACGCGTCGTTCAGGTAGCCGGCCAGGATCTGGTTCCTGGACATCTCGTGCTCGACCGCGATCGCCAGCCGCAGCTCGTGGAGCTTCCTGCCGATCGTTTCCGAGGTGGCGCCCTCCGCCGCGGCCGGGTTCTTCGCAGTCAGGATCAGCACGTTCTTCACGTACTGCTGGGCGATCGTGGATCCGCCCTGCACCGGCTTGTGCTCCAGGTCGTTGATCAGCGCGCGCATGGTGCCCCTGAAGTCGATCGCGCCGTGCTGGTAGTACCGGGAGTCCTCGATGGCGATGACGGCGTCGCGCATCACGGGCGCGATCTTGCCGTAGCTGACCGGATCCCGGTTGATCCCGTCGGCGATGAGCGGCTTGACCTTGCCCGGCTTGTAGAAGTACGAGGCGTCCACATTGTAGATGTAGGCCAGCACATGGCCCTGGCTGTCCAGGATCTCCGATCGCTGCGGGACTTCGCCGAGGGCCTGGGTGGACAGCGACTCGAAATTGTTGGCCGCGTTCCTGGTCACGATGCCGATCGTCCCGATGGCAGGGAGCGCGATCGCGGCGGCGAGCACGCCGCCGACCGCCGACATGGAGATCAGGCGGCCTACGGCCCGTCCCTTGCTGAGGTGATCTGAGCTGAACACGCCCCCAGGGTACGCCAGGCCGGTCTCGGATCCGGGTGAATCAGCGGCCCCCCCGAACGTGCCCGGGCACCTGCCAGAGTGCGGAGAGGGAACAGTCTGACCAGTGATGCAAAAGATAACTACTGTGTAGTAGGTAACTTGCGGGGCGAGATGTCTATCTGGTGACAGAGATGCGATGGAGTTCATCGATTGCAGATACGGAGAGTGACAAGTTTCGCACTTGAGGGTAGTTATCGTCCGTAAAGGTATGGCCCAGAAGGGCTATCTCGGAAATGGGCCCGATGAGGTCTGGCACTGCGGACCGGACTTCCGTATGTTTGCCTATCACGGCCATGGCAGCGAGGCCCGACGGCCGTCGGTTGGGCCGCCCATCGGCGGGCCCGCAACTGAACGCCAGGCAGCGTGGACTTACAGCGCTGACCGTGACGATCGAAGGAGTGGGGCCAGATGTGGATCACGGACTGGACTGTCCGTGCGGCCTGCAAGGGCACGGACCCTGACGAGCTTTTCGTCCAGGGCGCGGCACAGAACAGGGCCAAGCTGATCTGCCGGGGCTGCCCAGTGCGGACCGAGTGCCTTGCCGACGCCCTGGACAACAGGATCGAGTTCGGCGTGTGGGGCGGGATGACCGAGCGGGAGCGGCGCGCCCTGCTGCGTCGCCGGCCGGACGTCGGATCCTGGCGCGAGCTGCTTGAACACGCGCGGAACACGTACGAGCGCGACACGAGCGAGCTGGTGGCGAGCTAGCTACCCGGTCGTACCCGCTGGCTGAGCGGCGGGCTCGTTCACCGCCAGCAACTCCCCTATTGCCCGCAGGCTGGCCAGGTCGTGCACGTCCTCCGGGCGGGCAGGAATCTCGGCTATCGGCACCGACGGGTGCGCGGCGATGAAGTGCTCGGCTAGCCGGCGTTCGCGTGTCGCCAGTTGCATGCGCTCGGCGTGCAAGCGTAGCGCCGCCTCGGCGAGCGGGTAGCGCGGGACCTCCGCGCCGTGCTGGGCCCCATCGCCGTCAGCGTGCTGGCTGCAGCCGTTTTGCAGCGTCTCCGCCGCGCCCAGGCTGCGAGCCGCCGACAGCCGGTCCGCCCGGGCCCGGTGTACCCGGTTGACGATGAGCCCGGCCAGCGGCATCCGGTCCCTGGACAGCCGCTCGACGAAGTACGAGGCCTCCCGCAGCGCATCTGGTTCCGGCGCGGCGATCACCAGGAACGCCGTTCCCGGCGTCTGGAGCAGCCGGTAGGTGTAGTCCGCCCGCTCGCGGAACCCGCCGAACATCGTGTCCAGCGCCGTCACGAACGTCTGCACGTCCCGGAGGACCTGCGCGCCGAGGATCTTGGTAAGCACCCCGGTGATCATCGAGAACCCCGTGTTGAGTACCTTCAGGTAGGCTCGTCCGCCGACCTTGGCGGAGCCGGTCAGCACCCTGATCAGCCTGCCGTCGAGGAACCGGCCGAGCCGCTGCGGCGCGTCGAGGAAATCCAGCGCGCTCCGGCTGGGCGGAGTGTCCACCACGATCAGATCCCATTCCTCGGCCCGGCGCAGCTGGCCGAGCTTCTCCATCGCCATGTACTCCTGCGTGCCGGCGAAGCTGGACGACAGCGACTGGTAGAAGGGGTTGGCCAGGATCTGCGCGGCGCGGTCCGGGTCGGAGTGCGCCTCGACGATCTCGTCGAAGGTGCGCTTCATGTCGAGCATCATGGCGTGCAGGCTGCCGCCCGCCGAGGTATCGCTTCCCTGCACCGGCCGCGGGGTGTTGTCCAGTGAGGTCAGGCCCATGGACTGGGCCAGCCTGCGGGCCGGGTCGACGGTGAGCACGACGACGTGCCTGCCCCGTTCGGCGGCGCGAAGGCCGACCGCGGCCGCGACGGTGGTCTTGCCCACCCCGCCCGAGCCGCAGCAGACGATGACCCGGGTTCGCGGGTCATCCGCGAGCCTGTCCATGTCGAGCCAGCGGTACCGATCGGCGCGGCTGGAACCCATGTCAGGCTGCCCCCTGTTCGCGCAGCTCCTCGGCCAGCCGGTACAGCCCGGCCAGGTCCATTCCGTCGGGAATCAGCGGCAGGTTGTAGCGGGGCTGGCCCGCCGCGGCGAGGCGCCGCCGTTCGCTGCGCTGCAGTTCTACCGTCTGGGCGTGCTCGGCCAGGTCGGCGGCCAGGTCGGCGGCGAGGGCGCGGCTGTCGTCGACGCCCGCCGCCTTCAGCCCGGTCGTCAGCTCGTGCTCGTCGAGCGTCCCGTCCCTGGCCGCAGCCAGCTCGGCCGGGCTGAGCAGCGCGGGGCGCATCATGTTGATCATGATTCCGCCGACCTGGAACCCGCTGTGCTCCTGGTCGCGCAGCTCCGCCACGCCGTCGAGAGTCTCCTGCACGGGCATCTCCTCGAGCACGGTGACGAAATGCACCGCGGTCTGGGGCGACCTGACGACGCTCTGCACGGTGTCCGCGTGACCGCGGACCGGTCCGACCCGGGTCAGCCCGGAGACCTCGGTGGCCACGTTGAGGAACCTGCCGATCCGTCCCGTAGGCGGCGCGTCCATGACCACTGCGTGATAAACGTGCCGTTGCCTCTTGCGCCTGCGCACCGCCTCGGCGGCCTTGCCGATCAGCAGCACATCGCGCAGGCCGGGGGCGAGCGTCGTCACGAAATCCACCACTCCGAGCTTGGTCAGCGCCTGGCCCGCATGGCGCAGGTTATAGAAGATGGCCAGGTACTCGAGCAATGCCTGTTCCGGATCCGCGGCGAGCGCGTAGACGTCGCCGCCCTGCATGGTCCCGCTGGCCGGGCCCATGGCGACTTTCTGCTCACCGTACGGAAGGGGTGGGCAGTCGAAGAGCTGCGCTATTCCCTGCCGGCCTTCGACTTCCATCAGCAGCACATTCCGGCCGTGCGAGGCGAGCGCGAGGGCGAGCGCCCCGGCCACCGTCGTCTTGCCCGTCCCGCCCTTGCCGGTGACGACGTGCAGCCGTACGCCGTCCCAGTCGGTGTCGCGTGCGCTCACGACTAAGGAGGCTATCTCCGCCCGCGCACCGGTTGCTCCGCCCCGCCCCGGGGGGGCGGGATGTTGCCATCCGGGACCAGGCAGGTCTCTATCCGGAGACGGCCACGGGTGTGGCTGGCGCATACCGGGATACTCACTAGGCTTGACTGTACGGGTGAGGCGCCCGGTGATACCGGAGAAGAGGTGTTCGGGATGGTCGCCGCGCTTGTCATAATTCTCGTGATCATCGTCCTGGGCGGAGCGATAACCGCGGCCCGCTCGATCAAGGTCGTGCAGCAGTTCGAACAGGCTATCGTGTTCCGGTTCGGCCGGATCGAGCCCAAACCGCGCGGGCCGGGTATTACCTTCATCCGGCCGATCGGCGATCGCATGCAGAAGGTCAACATGCAGATCGTCGCGATGGCGGTGCCGGCTCAAGACGGCATCACCAAAGACAACGTGACGGTCCGGGTGGACGCCGTGGTGTACTTCCGGGTCGTTGACCCGATCAAGGCCGTGGTGAACGTGCAGAACTACCTGTTCGCCATCTCCCAGCAGGCCCAGACGTCGCTGCGGTCGATCATCGGCCAGTCCGAGATGGACCAGCTGCTCGCCGAGCGGGACTCGGTCAACAGGGAACTGCGCAAGATCATCGACGAGCCGACCGAGGGCCCGTGGGGGATCAGGGTCGAGCGGGTGGAGATCAAGGACGTCTCGCTGCCGGAGAGCATGAAGCGGTCCATGTCCCGGCAAGCCGAGGCGGAGCGGGAGCGCCGCGCCCGGATCATCTCCGCCGACGGCGAGTATCAGGCATCCAAGCGGCTCGCCGCGGCGGCCAACGTGATGGCACGCGATCCCGCGGCGCTGCAGCTGCGGTTGCTGCAGACCGTGGTCGAGGTGGCCGCCGAAAAGAACAGCACGCTGGTCATGCCCGTCCCGGTCGAGCTGCTCAGGTTCTTCGAGAAGAACGCGCCGCCTCCGCCGGAAGAGGCACGCCCCATGCCCGAGGACCTGGGCGATGCTGAGGTGGAGGCCGCCGAGGCCGCCATCGAGCATGCGCCGGTTGCCGCCGCGCTCGAGTCCGAGGTCATCCCCCCCGTTCCCGAGGTGGAGGCACCGCCCGAGGCCCCGCCGGTTCCGGAGATCGAACCTGTTACCGGACTGGAGACCGACCTGGCGGATGGAGCAGGTTCGGCGGCGGCCGCCGACGCGGATCCGCTGAGTCAGCCGAAGGTCTGACCCGCGAGCTGGAGGCCGGCCTGGCGGGTGGAGCAGGTTCGGCGGCGGCCGCTGACGCGGACGCGCTGAGCCAGCTGAAGGTCTGACCTGCCAGCTGGGCTGCGTGCGGCCCGCTCCGTTGGCTAGGGTTTCGCCATGCAGAAGTGGGAGTACGCAACGGTGCCGCTGCTAGTGCACGCGACCAAAGAGATCCTCGACAACTGGGGAGATGACGGCTGGGAGCTGGTGGCCGTCGTGCCCGGCCCCAGCCAGGAGCAACTGGTGGCGTACCTGAAACGGCCGAAGGGGTGAGCTCGCCGGAAGTCCGGCTGGCGGCGCTCGGTCTCGCCCTGCCGCAGGTGGCCGCGCCCGTCGCGGCTTATCTGCCCGCGGTCCGCACCGGGCGCTACGTGTACACCGCCGGGCAGCTCCCGATGGCCGAGGGCAAGCTGCTGGCGACCGGCAAGGTGGGAGCCGAGATCAGCGCCGGGGAGGCGGCCCGGCTGGCTCGGACCTGCGCGCTGAACGCGCTGGCCGCCGTCGCCTCGGTGGTCGGCGAGCTGGCATCAGTCCGGCGCATCGTCAAGGTGACCGGGTTCGTGGCCAGCTCCCCCGGCTTTACCGGGCAGGCGCAGGTGCTGAACGGCGCGAGCGAGCTGTTGCTGGAAGTGCTGGGCGAGGCGGGCCGGCACGCCAGGAGCGCGGTCGGAGTCGCGGAGCTGCCGCTCGACGCCCCGGTGGAGGTCGAGCTGATCGCGGAGATCGGCGACGATTAGGCCGTGTCCGTTGCGCCGCCGAGGATGCTAGCGACGTGCCCTGAAGCCGCAGGCAAGGGAGGATCGTCATCGGCCGCACCCGCCTCAAGCTGCCAGCGGGGCTGACCGCGCGGGTCCGGGAGGCGGCCGGCGGCCAGGCGGAGCCGCCGGTCCCGCGTGACTCTGCCACGGTCATGCTGCTGCGGCCCGCAGAAGGCGGTCCCGAGGTGGCCGCCGCCGGGGATACCGCCGGCCGGAGCCAGACCGGCCCCGGCAGGGCGGCCGCCGGCGGCACTGGCCGGAGCCGGACCGGCCGGGACGAGACCAGCCCCGGCCTTGAGGTGTACATGCTCCGGCGCAAGCAGAGCATGCCGTTCGCGCCGGGCGCCTTCGTTTTCCCCGGAGGCTCGGTCGACGCCAGGGACTCCGACAGCGAGGTCGCCTGGGCGGGTCCGGATGTGACCGAGTGGGGTCGGCGGCTGGGTACCACCCCCGAGCTCGCCCGCGGCCTGCTCTGCGCCGCGGTCAGGGAAACGTTCGAGGAGTCGGGCGTGCTGCTCGCCGGGGCATCACCAGATGACATGACCGTGCCGCCTCCGGCGGATCTCGAGCCGGACCGGCTGGCCCTGCTGGACGGGTCGCTGTCGCTGGCCGGCCTGCTGGCCCGGCGGGGCCTGGTGCTCAGGTCCGACCAGCTCAAGCCGTGGGCCAGGTGGATCACCCCGGAGCTGGAGACCCGCCGCTACGACACCAGGTTCTTCGCGGCCGTGCTGCCCGCGCGGCAGCAGACCAGGGAGATCCGCGACGAGGCCGATCAGGTCGCCTGGCTGCCGCCCTCCCAGGTGCTCACGGCGGCCGGCCGGGGCGAGGTCGCCCTCATGCCGCCTACCGCGGTGACCCTGGCCGAGCTCGCGGACTGCGGCGGCGTCGGCGCGGCGCTGGCGGCGCCGCGCGAGATCACCCCCCGGCTGCCCCTGATCACAGTGGAAGACGGGCAGGCATGGCTGACCATGCCGGCCGGGCTGGAGTACCCGATATGACAGCTGACCGGCCGGCCGAGCCCGGCCCCGCCGGGAGCCGGGTACCCCCGCCCGGGGGGATCGACGGCTCCGGCAGCCGGTCGGCGCGATGCATCCTGGCTCCGAATCCGTCACCGATGACCCTCGACGGCACCAACACCTGGGTGATCGCCGCGCCGGGCTCGTCGTCGGCGATCGTGGTCGACCCCGGGCCCGCCGACGAGGGTCACCTGCGGCAGGTAACGGCGGCGGCGACACGGGACGGGCGCCGGGTCGGGCAGATCCTGCTCACGCATGGCCACGCTGACCACTCAGCCGGGGCCAGGCTGCTTGCCGAGATGACCGCCGCACCGGTCCGGGCCGCCGATCCCGCGTACCGGCTCGGCGGAGACGGGCTCGGGCCCGGTGACGTGGTCGCCGGGGCGGGCGCCGAGATCCGCGTCGTGGCAACCCCGGGGCATTCGGCCGACTCGGTCTGTTTCCTCCTGCCAGCGGACGACGTCCTGCTGACCGGTGACACGGTGCTCGGCCGTGGCACCACGGTGATCGCCGGCGACGGGCACCTCGGCGACTACCTCGGCTCGCTGGACCGGCTCCGCGCGCTGGCGGACTCGGCCGGCCTGGCCGCGCTGCTGCCTGGCCACGGGCCGGTGCTGCGCGATCCGGCGGGGACGCTGGACTACTACATCGGGCACCGCAAGGACAGGCTCGCCGAGGTCAGGGCGGCGCTGGCCGCGGGCGACCGGACCGCGGCACAGATCGTGGCGCGGGTGTACTCCGACGTCGACCGGGAGCTGTGGACGTTCGCCGAGTGGTCGGTCCGGGCACAGCTGGAGTACCTGGGCGAGCGCGGTGAGCTGCCGCCAGGCGTTCGGAAATAAGGGCCTGGGATCAGTCCGGCCCAGAGCGCCCCGCAATAGGGCGTCGACCCTGCGAAGGTCCATCGGACCCGCCCTAGCGTGCACGCCTGCGCAGCCGGTCGGTGTCCAGCAGCACCACCGACCGGGCCGACAGATGTATCCAGCCACGGGTGACGAAGTCGGCGAGCGCCTTGTTGACCGTTTCCCTCGACGCGCCCACCAGCTGGGCGAGCTCCTCCTGGGTCAGGTCGTGATTCACGTGCAGCCCGTCGTCCTGCCATTCGCCGAACCGGTCGGCCAGGTCGAGCAGCTGCTTGGCCACCCGGCCCGGGACGTCGGTGAAGACCAGGTCGGCCATCACGTCGTTGGCCCGGCGCAGCCGCTGGGCCAGCGCCCGCAGCAGGTGCAGAGCGACCTCCGGCCGGTCGGTCAGCCAGACGAGCAGCTTGTCATGGGCGAGTGCGGCCAGCTGCGCGTCGGTGATGGCCGAAGCGCTCGCCGTTCGCGGCCGCGGGTCGAAGAGCGACAGCTCACCGAACATCTCGCCCGGACCGATCACGCTGAGCAGGTTCTCCCGGCCGTCTGGCGCCGTCCGGGTGAGCTTGATCTTCCCCTCCAGGACCACGTACAGGCGGTCGCCCTCGTCGCCCTCGGCGAACAGCCGCTCGCCGCGGCTGAGCTTGACATCGGTCATGCGCGACCGCAGCGCCCTCGCCCCGTCTTCGTCGAGCGACTCGAACAATGGCGCTCGGCTCAGCACGCTCTGGCGGTCGTCCACCGGATCCTCCCGGACACTATCGGGCACGCTCATAAGTGTCTCGCATTTACCGCGTTGCGCGCGAGCAGGACTACCCGCGGCCCCCGCAGCGATGATCGCGACTCGCCGGGCCATATACACCAGATTAGGGACCTGCCTATTTACAATGCCGATGCACTCTGACTGGCATGAGCATTCAGGGGAGTTCCAGATGCGAAAGCAGTGGCGAGGTACGGTATGGCGCAATGCGGCGCGAACGCTGGTCGCCTGCCTGCTGTTCGCGGCGGTCGCGGCGGCCCCGCCCGGATGGGCGGTTACGTCCGGCCCCGGCCCGAGCGCAGGTGCCGTGTCTGCCGCGGCCAGGCAGGTGAGCAAGCGCGAGGCAGCGGTCAATGCCGCCCGGGTCCAGCTCGCGGAAGCTAACACGCGGCTGGCCAGCCTGCGGGTCAAGGCCGAGGTGGTGATCGAGCGCTACGACAAGACCATGGTGGCGATGCACCAGGCCGCTGTGGCCTACCGGGCGGCAGAGGCACGCCTCACCCGGGCCGCCGCGGCGGAGCAGCAGAGCCGCCGGCAGGTCGCCGCGCTGGCCGCCCAGGACTACGAGTCAGGCTCCGGATTCGGCAGCATGGCCGCCATGCTGGGCAACTCCGGCGGGCCGCAGGCCTTCCTCAGCGGGGCCGACGCCGAGCAGCAGCTCGCCCAGCAGGGCACCGACGTGCTGTCCGAGGACCGGGCGTCGAAGGTAGTGGCCAGCGTATTCCGCGCGCAGGCCCGGCAGGCGCTGGACATCGAGCAGGCCGCGGCCAGGCGGGCGAAAGCGCTCAAGATTGCTGTCCAGGCGGCGCTCCAGCGCCAGCTCGCGGCTGTGCAGGCGAGCCAGGCAAGCACGAGGCGGCTGGAGAAAGAGCTCGGCGCGGCCCGGGCACACGCGTTCGAGCTGCAGCAGGCCAGGCAGCGCGCGCTGGCCGCGGCCGCGGCCAGGCAGCGCGCCCTGCAGGCACAGCAGGCGCAGCAGGCGGCCGCCGCCAGTTCATCAGGATCCGGCGGTTCCGGCGGGTTCACCCCGACCATCGCTCCCGGCGGGTCCAGCAGCTGGGCCTCGAGCTTTTCGCTAGCCCAGGGCGCCAGCGCGGCGCAGGGCAACGAGGCCGCCAACTGGGCCCTGAGCCAGCTCGGCAAGCCCTACCAGTGGGGCGCCGCCGGGCCTAACACCTACGACTGCTCGGGACTGACGATGATGGCGTGGGCGCATGCCGGCGTTCAGCTGCAGCACTGGACCGGCTTCCAGTGGCCGTCCGGGCCGCACATCCCGATTTCCCAGTTGCGCCGGGGCGACCTCGTCTTCTACGCCACCGACACCTCGGCTCCGGCCACCATCCACCACGTCGGCATCTATATAGGCAACGGGCAGATGGTGGACGCGCCCTACACCGGGGTGGACGTCCGGATCGACTCGATCTTCTGGCCGGGGCTGATCGGGGCCACCCGCCCGGCCGGCTGACCCGCCCGGCTGACCCGGCCCGGCTGACCCGCCCGGCTGACCCGGCCGGGGGCTGCGTCGCGGCCGCCCCGGCCAGGCTTCCTAGTGGCCGGCCGCCAGCTGCCCGATCCGGACGATGACCAGGATCATCGCGACGGCCAGGTACAGCCGCAGCGCCGACATGCCCAGCTTGCGCCCGAAGGACATGACCGGCCTGTCCAGCAGCGTGAGCGGCGGCATCCGCCAGCCGGCCCGCTCCGTCCGGTCGACCGGCAGGCCGGCCGGCGAGCCGGCCCGCAGCCGCCGGGCCAGCGCGAGGCCGCCGGTCAGCACCGAGCCGGCCGCGCAGCAGGCCAGGATCGTCACGATCTGCCCGGCCGTGATCGCCGGGAACAGCACCGACGCGGTGAGCACGACCGACAGGGTCACCAGGACGGCAACCACCGCCGAGGTGAACACGTTGGTCATGCGCCCGTTGACCCACGGACCGAGCACGGCCTTGTCGTTGCACAGCAGCAGCAGGAATACCGTCGCCGACGGCAGCAGCACCCCGGCCAGCACCTGCACGCCCTCGGTCAGCAGGCCGAGCGGGGAGCCGGGGATGAGCACCACCGCGGCGGCCGCGGCGACGAGCCCCGCGTAGATCGCGTAGAAGCCCCTGGCCCCCTTGACCCCGCGGTGCAGTGAGTGCTTGAGGCCGAAGACATCGCCGATGGCGTAGGCGGTGGACAGGGACACCGCGAACGCGCCGATGATCGAGGCGTCCAGCAGGGCGATCGCGAACAGCACCCCGGCCGCCCGGCCCGCGTACGCGCCCAGCCCGTGGGCCAGCCCGGCCGCGTCGGTGAACTGGCCGAAGCCGCGCGTCCCGGCGAACGCGGCGGCAGCAGCGCCCATCAGCGCGGCGGCGCCGACCACCACGGTGCCGATACCGATCCACAGGTCGGCCTTCTCGTACTTCATGAACCGCGGGGTGATCCGCTTGTCGATGACGTAGCTCTGCTGGAAGAACAGCTGCCAGGGAGCGACCGTGGTGCCGACGATCCCGATGATCAGCAGCATCACGACGGACAGCTGGCCGGAGCCGCCGGGCAGCTGCGGGATCACCAGGCCCCGGGCCATCTGCGACGCGTGCGGGTGGGCGAGCAGGTAGACCGGGATCAGCAGCAGGCTCGCGCCGCAGAACGCCAGGGCCATCCGCTCGAACCTGCGGAAGCTGCCGGTGAACGCGGACCCGACGATCACCGCCGCGGCCAGCCCTACCGAGCCGGCCTTCGGCAGGCCCAGGTAGCCGGCGGCCAGGGTGATGCCGATGAACTCGGTAATGATCGTCAGCGCGTTCAGTATGAACAGGTCGATGACGCTGAATGCGCCCCAGAACTTGCCGAACCGCTCCAGGATCAGCCGCGCGTGCCCGACGCCGGTTACCGACCCGAGCCGCAGCACCATCTCCTGATTCACGTACAGCACCGGCACCAGGAGCAGCAGCGTCCACAGCAGGCGGGTGCCGTAGTTCTGGCCGGCCTGGCCGTAGGTGGCGAACGCGCCCGCGTCGTTGTCGCCGACCATCACGATCAGCCCGGGGCCGACGATGGCCAGCAGAGTCTTGAGCGTGGCCGACTTGCCGCGGCGCGCCGCGGTGTCGTCCAGCCGGATGGTGCCGAGAGCGCCGCGGATGTCGCCGACGTGCTCGGCGTCGAGCACCGCGCTGCGGGTCTGCGTCGTGGCCATGATGACCACCTCCCTCTGCCCGGTCAGGGCGTCCTGGGAGGCACGCGGCATCCGTCAGCGCTGCGCTCAGGCGCAGCACGTCGGGTCATGCCGGAGAACAGCCCGCGCAGGGGGGCGGTTACCGCGTGCCGGAAGGGAACGAGGACATGCTGGAGCGGGGCCGATGATGACCCGGTCTACTGCTATCCATGTCTCGCCTCCTCCGGCCGTGGCACGCGGGGGTGCCGATGTGTCGATGACACAACTGTGTCGCCGAGCTGGCACGCGGGAGGATTCCGGTCAGAGCCGGGACACCCCTACTCGTCAGAGCTTTGGCACGACGCGACGTAGCGCCCGCAGGCGCAGCCACTTCGGGTCACCCCTTAGCCCGGGGAGACCTGTCCTGACCCTGGGCGTCTCTCGACGTCGTGGGATCAGTGGCCTATGTTCGCGTCGACGCCTCACCGAACGAGGTGCCTACTACACCTAACACGATACCTGCCCGGTATCTTCCGGGGCAAAGGCCCGGATGGCTTGCGGCCCGCTGAAGCGGCTACGGCCTGATGGCCACAGCCGGGTGGACGGGCGGCAGTCAGCCCCCGTGCGCGACCGCGTGTTTGCGGGCGGCCCGGATCTCCGCCTCGGCTTCCGCCCGCCCGGCCCACGCGGTCCCGGCCTCCACGGACTTGCCGGGCTCGAGTTCCTTGTAGACCTCGAAGAAATGCTGAATTTCCAGCCGGTCGAATTCCGAGACCTGCTGGATGTCCCGCAGCCGCTTCATCCGGGGATCGGTGGCGGGCACGCACAGCACCTTGTCGTCCGCGCCCATCTCGTCGCGCATCCGGAACATGCCGATCGCCCGGCACCTGATCACGCAGCCGGGGAAGGTGGGCTCCTCCAGGAGGACCAGAGCGTCCAGCGGATCGCCGTCGTCGGCCAGGGTGTCCTCGATGAACCCGTAGTCGGCCGGGTACCTGGTCGAGGTGAACAGCATCCTGTCCAGCCGGATCCGGCCGGTCTCGTGATCCATCTCGTACTTGTTCCGCTGCCCCTTGGGGATCTCGATGATCACATCGAAGTCCACCTCGGCACCCCCTCCGTACGCAGCAGGCCAGGCCCTCACGGCAGGCCAGAATCTACCGGGACATACCCTAATCGGTCGCCGGCGACGCCCGCCGTTCGGGACGACCCGGTTGCGCTGCGGGCGTATACAAGAGTCCAGCATTCTCGCGAGGGGACTGCCATGGTTCAGAGCCTGTCCGGCTCTTCGCCGCCGCGGGGCGGTGCGGCGCGCGAGTCCAGCATTCTCGCGAGGGGGCGTGCCATGGTTCAGAGCCCGCCCGGCTCTTCGCCGCCGCGGGGCGGTGCGGCGCGCGGCCGGGCCCCGCTGACGGCGGTGGTCTCGCTCGCCCTCCTGAACGTGCTGATCATCGCGGCGGGCGGCGTGCTGGCCTGGCGGCTTCCGGCGCGCCTGGCGCTCTGGAAGGTTCCGGCGGTGGCCAGCCGTCCGGTCATCCGGCCGCACGCGCTAGTGATCGGAGCCGGAGCCGGCGGCCCGCTACCCACTCGGACCGGGCTGGCAGCCCGGCTGTCCGGCCTGCTTTCCGCTGCGTCCCTCGGCTCGCACGTGACCGCGGTGGTCGGGGATCCGGCGTCGGGCCAGGTGCTGTTCTCCCGGGATCCCAACTCCCCCGCGGCGCCCGCGTCCACCGCGAAGCTGGCCACGGCGGTGGCGGCGCTCGACGTGCTCGGCCCCGGCGCGCGGTTCACCACCCGGGTCGTCGAGGACGCCACGGCCAGGAACGCAGCGAGGCGCGGGACGGCACGGATCGTCCTCGTGGGCGGCGGTGACCCGACGCTGGCCGCGGGCCGGACCCCGGCCGGCGGCTACCCGCGGCCGGCGACGCTCGAGGCGCTGGCCTCGGCCACCGCCCGCGCGCTGGCCGCGCAGCACCGCACAGCGGTGCGGCTGGGCTACGACACCTCGCTGTACAGCGGGCCGCAACTGGCGCCCGGCTGGTCCGAGACGTACGTGACCACGGGCAACGTCACCCCGATCACCTCGCTCGAGGTCGACCAGGGCAGGCTGCTGGCGGACGGCAAGCCCCAGGACGCCGATGAGCCGGGCAATCTCCGGCCGCGCTCGCTCACTCCGGCCGCAGACGCGGCCGGCGCGTTCGCCGCCTTCCTCGCCCGGGACGGCATCCGGGTGGACGGTCCCGCCAGGCCGGCCGGGCCCGCCGCCGGCGCCGTGCGGATCGCCCGGGTGAGCTCGCCGCCGGTTGCGGCCATGGTGGAGCAGATGCTCACCGAGAGCAATAACGTGATCGCCGAGAACCTGGCCAGGCACGTCGCCCTGGCGACCGGCGCGCCCGGCTCGTTCAGCGGGGCCGCCGGGGCGGTGATGACGGCGATACGGCGGCTGGGAGCTGCAGCGGGAGTGCGCCTGGTAGACGGCAGCGGGCTGTCCCCCGACGACCGGATTCCCGCGGCTACCCTGTTCCGCCTGGTGAGCGTGGCTGCATCCGCGCGGCATCCCGCGCTGCGCGCCGCCGTGACCGGAATGCCGGTGGCGGGTTTCTCGGGGACCCTGACCCGGGGGCAGAGCGTATTCGGCGACCTGGCGGCAGCCGCCCGCGGCCTCGTCCGGGCCAAGACCGGAAACCTGGACACCGTGGTCAGCATGGCCGGGCTGGCCTACGACCGCGCCGGGACGGTCCTGGCCTTCGCGTTCATGGCCGACCGCGTCCCGTCGGTCCGGGACTTGCCGCAGGCGGCAGGCACGGTCGACAAGCTCGCCGACGCGCTCGCGGGATGCGGCTGCCGGTAGCCCGGCGTTCCCGCCGCGCCGGCCGCCCGGCGCGACGGGCGGACCGGCCCGGCGGCGGGCGCTGGCGGCCGGCCCCGAGCTGGGATCCCGGCTGTCTTATGACCCCCGCCCGGCCGGCCGCGCAGCGGGCGGGCCAGCCCGGCGGCGGTTGCTCGCGGCCGGACCCGAGCCGGGATCCCGGCTGCGATACGACCCCGCGGCGGACGCTGACCTCCGCGCGGGACGTACGGTGGAGGGATGAGCAGCCCGCAGATGATCGACTGGGATGTGGCCATCGCCACCGGAGTGCGGTGGGTTCGTCCCGGACCGCAGATCAGCATGTCGGACGCAAGACGCGCGGTCAGCGAACTGCGCGATCTCGCCGACGCCGTCAGGGAACCGGTCCGCGAGCTGACCGGGCTGCGCAGCCCCGAGGCGGCCGGCCAGGTCGCCGTGGTGGACCGGCCCGGCTGGATCCGGGCCAACGTCGACGGGTTCCGCATCGTGCTCGACCCGCTGGCAGCCCGGCTGCAGGAGCGCGGCTCGGTCCCGGCTGCGGGTTCGGTGGTCACGGCGGTGGGATCACGGATGACCGGCATGCAGGCCGGCCTGATCCTCGCCTACCTCGCCAGCCGGGTGCTCGGCCAGTACGAGCTCTTCCTGCCGCCCGACGACTCCTACGCCGGCGGCGGCGCGCCGGCCGGCCGGCTCACCCTGGTCGCGCCCAACATCGTCATGGTGGAGCGCGAGCTCGGCGTCGATTCGCATGACTTCAGGCGCTGGGTGTGCCTGCACGAGGAGACGCACCGCACGCAGTTCACCGCGGTGCCATGGCTGCGCGGGTACGTGCAGGAGCAGATGACAGAATTCCTGCTCGCCTCGGAACTGGACCCGGCAGCGATCCTGCGCCGGGTGCGGGCAGCGGCCGACGCCGTGGCCGGCGCGGTACGCGGGGCCGACGACAGCGAGAGCCTGATCGAGGCCATCCAGACACCCCAGCAGCGCGAGATCCTGGACCGGCTTACCTGCGTGATGACGCTGGTGGAGGGCCACGGCGACTACGTGATGGATGCGGTGGGACCGCGCGTGGTGCCCTCGGTGGCCGAGATCAGGGAACGCTTCAACGCGCGGCGCGGCACGGCCGGCCGGATGGAGCGCGCGGTCAGGCGGATCCTGGGTATCGACCTCAAGATGAAGCAGTACGCGCAGGGATCGCGGTTCGTCCGGACCGTCGTGGACGAAGCCGGCATGGCCGTCTTCAACAAGGTCTGGACCTCGCCGCAGACGCTGCCCACCAAGGAGGAACTCAGCGATCCGCAGGCCTGGCTTGACCGGGTGGCCAACGGCGGTTCGGCCGGGCCCGGCGAGCTGTACGGCCGCGCGGCGGGCGAAGCCGGCTAGACACGGCCCAGGTCTGCCCCGGATGGGCCCGCACCCGGCCGTGGCCGAGCTGCGCGCAGCCGTTCGGCGCTGCCTGGAGGACCTGGGGCCCGGAGACCTCGTGCTCGCCGCGTGCTCCGGCGGCGCCGACTCGCTGGCCCTGGCCGCCTCGCTGGCCTTCGTCGCGCCGCGGCAGGGGCTGCGGGCCGGCGGCGTCACCGTAGATCACCAGCTGCAGGCCGGGTCGGCGCGGCAGGCGACCCGGGTGGCGGCCCAGCTGGCCGGCCTGGGCCTCGCGCCGGCGGACGTCGTCCCGGTCACCGTGGGCGGCCCCGGCGGCCCGGAGGCCGCCGCGCGGGCCGCCAGGTACCGGGCCCTCGACGACGTGAGCGTGGCCGCCGGAGCGGCAGCCGTCCTGCTCGGGCACACCCGCGACGACCAGGCCGAGACGGTGCTGCTCGGCCTGGCCAGGGGATCGGGAAGCCGCTCGCTGGCCGGCATGCCCGAGCGCACCGGTAGGTACCGCCGGCCCTTCCTGGCCATCGGCCGGGACCGGACGAGGGCGGCGTGCGCGGCGCTCGGCCTCGAGGTCTGGGAAGACCCGCACAACGCCGACAGCGGCTACGCGCGGGCACGGGTGCGTCAGCACGCCCTGCCGGCCCTGGAGGCCGCGCTCGGGCCGGGCGTCGCAGAGGCGCTGGCGCGCACCGCCGGCCAGCTCCGGGCCGACGCCGATGCACTGGACGAGCTGGCCAGCCAGGCAGCCCGGCGGCTGGCGCAGCCGGGCCCTGCGATGAGCGTCGATGACCTCGCCGCGCTGCCCGCCGCGCTGCGGACCCGGGTGCTCAGGCGGACGGCCATCATGGCCGGGTGCCCGCCCGGCTCGCTCACCGCTAGGCACACGGCCAGCCTCGACGACCTGGTCACCGGATGGCACGGGCAGCGCTGGGTAGACCTGCCCGGCGGGGTACGCGGGGTGCGGCAGTGTGGCAAGCTGCGATTCAGCACCGCCGGCCGGCCGCGGTCAATGCCGCCCGGCACCCGGGACACGGAGGGCGCGGATGGACTCGAGCGACATGGGTGCCGACCTCAAGGAGGTGCTGATCAGCCCGGAACAGCTACGGGCGCGGATCGCGGAGCTCGCGGCGCAGGTTGACGCGGATTACGCCGGCCGCGAACTGCTCCTGGTCGGGGTGCTCAAGGGCGCCGTGATGGTGATGGCCGACCTGGCCCGGGCCATGCACTCGCAGGTCCAGATGGACTGGATGGCCGTGTCGTCCTACGGCTCGGGAACGAAATCGTCGGGCGTGGTGCGCATCCTCAAGGATCTCGATGCCGACATCACCGGCCGCCATGTGCTGGTCGTCGAGGACATCGTTGACTCCGGCCTGACCCTGTCCTGGCTCGTCGGCAACCTGCGGTCCCGCGGTCCCGCCTCGGTAGAGGTATGCGTGATGCTCCGCAAGCCGGCCGCGGCGCAGATGGACGTGGCGGTCAGGTACATAGGGTTTGATATAGCCGATGAGTTCGTCATCGGGTACGGGCTCGACTACGGCGAGAGATTCAGGAACCTGCCGTTCATCGGAACGCTCGCCCCGCATGTCTACGCCGGCGCCGGGAACACATTTCGTGATGGGAAGCGTTGAATTCCACAGACGGCCGGACGGCAGTTAAGGGGCGGTCCCTGGGTGCCGGCCACCGCGAGCGCGGTGTACCGTCGAGTATCCCGCATCACAGCCGCAGCGAGAGGGAAGCCGGGCATGGCGCTGGGACGCAAGGTAGTCCCGCCGGGGGTCGGCGGGACATGAGGCTAGTCGGGAGGGTCCGACCCTGGGCACCCGTGGCGGTCGGGGTCGTTCGTCCATGGATCTGAAGCGATACTTCCGCGGGCCGTTCCTGGCGGTTCTCGTCACGCTGGTCGTGGTGATCGCGGTCTTCGAATACGCGAGCGCGGGCGGCGGGTACAAGTCGGTCAACACCTCAAAGGTCGTGTCGCTCATCGAGAGCGGTCAGGTGACGACCGCGCAGCTGATCGACAAGAGCAACACGATCGAGGTCACCACCGACAGCGGAGCCAAGTACCAGGCGTCCTGGGTGGGCAACCAGGGCCAGGTGCTGCAGCAGGAGCTGCAGTCCCAGTACCGGGCGGGCAAGCTGCACGGCGGCTACAACGTGCAGAATCCCAGCGGCACCACGCTGCTGTCGCTGATCGGCGGCTTCCTGCCCTGGGTGCTGATCATCCTGTTCTTCCTGTTCATCCTGAACCAGATGCAGGGTGGCGGCTCGCGGGTGATGAACTTCGGCAAGTCCAAGGCCAAGCTGATCACCAAGGACACCCCGAAGACCACGTTCGCCGACGTGGCCGGGGCTGACGAGCCCATCGAAGAACTCCAGGAGATCAAGGAGTTCCTGCAGAACCCGGCCAAGTTCCAGGCGATCGGCGCGAAGATCCCCAAGGGCGTGCTGCTGTACGGTCCGCCCGGCACCGGCAAGACGCTGCTCGCCCGGGCGGTGGCCGGGGAGGCCGGCGTCCCGTTCTACTCCATCTCCGGCTCTGACTTCGTCGAGATGTTCGTCGGCGTCGGCGCCTCCCGGGTGCGGGACCTTTTCGAGCAGGCGAAGGCGAACGCGCCGGCCATCGTCTTCGTGGACGAGATCGACGCGGTCGGCCGCCACCGCGGCGCGGGCCTCGGCGGCGGCCACGACGAGCGCGAGCAGACGCTCAACCAGATGCTCGTCGAGCTTGACGGCTTCGACACCAAAGGCGGGGTCATCGTGATCGCCGCCACGAACCGGCCGGACATCCTGGACCCGGCGCTGCTGCGTCCCGGCCGGTTCGACCGCCAGATCATGGTGCCGCAGCCGGACCTGACCGGGCGCAAGGGCATCCTGCGGGTGCACGCGCGCGGCAAGCCGTTCGCGCCCGACGTGGACCTTGACGCCATCGCCCGCCGCACCGCTGGCTACACCGGCGCCGATCTCGCCAACGTGATCAACGAGGGAGCCCTGCTCACCGCCAGGGACAACGGCAACAAGATCTCGATGGCCTCGCTCGAGGAGGCCATCGACCGGGTGATGGCAGGACCGGAGCGCAAGAGTTCCCTGCTGTCCGAGCGGGAGCGCAAGCTCATCGCCTACCACGAGGGCGGCCACGCGCTCGTGGGGCACGCGCTGCCGAACGCCGACCCCGTACACAAGATCACGATCATCCCGCGCGGGCGGGCGCTCGGCTACACGGTGTCGGCGCCGTCGGAAGACAAGTTCCTCGTCACCCGCGGCGAGATGATGGACCAGCTGGCCATGCTCCTGGGCGGGCGGACGGCCGAGGAACTCGTCTTCCACGAGCCCACCACCGGGGCGGCGAACGACATCGAGAAGGCCTCCCAGATCGCCCGGGGAATGGTCACCGAGTACGGAATGAGCGAGCGGCTCGGCGCGCGCAAGTTCGGGAGCACGGACGGCGAGCCGTTCCTCGGCCGGGATATGGGACACACCAGGGATTACTCCGAGGAGATCGCCTCGTCGATCGACGAGGAGGTGCGCAGGCTCATCGAATCCGCGCACGACGAGGCCTGGGAGATCCTGGTCCAGTACCGCGATGTCCTGGACGAGCTGGTGCTCCAGCTGATGGAGAAGGAGACGCTGTCCAGGAAGGCCGTGCTCGAGATCTTCGCGCCGGTAAAGAAGCGGGCCGTCCGCGGCACTTACACCGGGTACGGGAAGCGGGTCCCGTCGGACCGCCCGCCGGTGCTCACCCAGAAGGAGCTGGCGCTGACCGCCGCGAGCGACGCCAGCATAGAGTCCGCCAAGGGGCTGAGCGCGGGCGCGAACGGCCAGTCGGGCGCTGGTCCGGCGGCCGGCCTGGCTGGCGGCCACGACGAGGCGCCGGGCAGCGAGGACGGGTGACGTCCGTGACGGGTCCGCGAGCGTGATCGCGGACCCGCCGACCAGGGCAGGCCAGTCTCCGCACGGGCGTAGATCTCGACCGGATCGAGCGTGCGGTCCATGAGATCCTGGTCGCCATCGGCGAGGATCCCGGCCGGGACGGGCTCCGCGATACCCCCGGCCGGGTCGCGCGCGCTTACGCAGAACAGTTCTCCGGTATGCGGCAGCGCCCGGAGGAAGTGCTCAGCACCGTATTCGACGCCGATCACGACGAGATGGTGCTGGTGCGCGATATCGAGGTCTACGGGACCTGTGAGCATCACCTGACTCCTTTCATCGGGGTCGCCCATATCGGATACATCCCGAACGAGAAAGGTCAGATCACCGGACTTTCCAAGCTGGCCAGGCTCGTCGACATCTACGCCCGGCGCCCGCAGGTGCAGGAGCGAATGACCAGCCAGGTGGCCGACGCGCTGACGAGCACTCTCGAGCCGCGAGGCGTTATCGTGGTGATCGAGGCGGAGCACTTGTGCATGACGATGCGAGGGGTACGCAAGCCCGGTGCCAGGACCGTCACCTCGGCCGTACGCGGTATCTTCCGCGATTCGGACAGCACCCGCGCCGAGGCCATGAGCCTGTTGTTCGGCCGACGCTGAGCACCGTTCGGGGGGACGGAATGGGGGATTCCGCGCAGATATGCTGACCGCTCGATTGTGCAGGTCGCAGGTTATGACGCATGCTTGGATCACGGGTGGTTTGCGTACGGAGGGTGTTCGCGGGCAGTACGCTGTTAGACCGTGCTCCGGGGCCTGGCGGAACAACCGAGATGAATGAACGCGACTCAGCTGACATCGGCTCGCGCCGGTCGTCCCTGACTTTGGGCGACGGCGGCCCCCGCTCTGCCGTGCTGCCCGCCGGGCCGGACGCTCCGGTGCCCGCGCACCTTGACCGGCGGAATCAGCGCGGCATAGTGCCCCTCGCGGCCGGGCTGTTCTGCTTGCTCATCGGCCTGAGCGACATCCTGTCGGTCATCATCCCGGCATGGCACGAAAGGCTCCAGCGGATGCACTTCGCTGTCGTGCCGGGCACGCTGCTCGCACTCACCAGCACCGCCGTTGTGATCACCGGCTTGCTGCTGCTGATGCTCTCGCACGGGTTGCGGCGCAGGAAACGCCGGGCCTGGCAGGCGGCCGTGGTGCTGCTCGCGTTCAACATCGCCATCCACCTGCTGCACGGGCTGAGCCACATCGGGCTGGCTCTGGTGTCCACGATCGCCCTCGGCGCGCTGCTGCACTTCAGGGACCACTTCTACGCCCGGGGAGACCCCCGGACCCGGTGGCGGGCACTGCTCGTGTTCTGCGGGCTTGCCGTGGCGGACGTGGCCATCGGGCTGGCCTACATCCTGCTGGCCCGCGGCCTGGCCAGGGACTACTCGTTTCCCCAGCGCCTGCAGCACGTCCTCTACGGGCTGGCCGGGTTCAGCGGCCCGGTCCAGTTCGTGCCGGAAACCCGCAGCGACCTGTTCGACCTGCTGACTACCGGCCTTGGCGTGTTCACCCTCATCATGACCGCGTATCTGTTCCTGCGCCCGGCCGAGCCCAAGGGCAGGCTGGGCCAGCAGGACGCGGCCAGGATCCGGGATCTGCTCGGCAGGTACGGCGAGCGTGACTCGCTCGGCTACTTCGCTCTCCGCCACGACAAGAACGTGGTGTGGTCGCCAACCGGCAAGTCGTGCATCTGCTACCGGGTGGTCTCCGGCGTGATGCTGGCCGGCGCCGATCCGATCGGCGACCCCGAGGCCTGGCCGGGCGCGATCCACGCGTTCCTCGACGAGGCCGCCAGCCACGCATGGGTGCCGGCCGTCATGGGCTGCAGCGAGCTCGGGGCCGAGATCTGGTGCCGTGAGGGCTGCCTGACCGCGCTGGAACTCGGCGACGAGGCGATCGTCGGCGTGGCCGACTTCAGCCTCGGTGGCCGCCAGATGCGCAACGTGCGCCAGATGGTGTCCCGCGTAGCCAGGCACGGTTATGTGGCGCAGATCCGGCGGCTGGGAGACATTCCCCGCGAGGAGATCGAGGACATCGTCCGGCAGGCTGATTCCTGGCGGGGCAGCCCGACCGAGCGCGGCTTCTCCATGGCCCTCGGCCGGGTCGGCGGTCCCGGCGACGAGGATTGCGTGGTGGCGACGGCCACCGAGGATGGCGTGCTGCGGGCCCTGCTGCATTTCGTGCCCTGGGGCAGTGACGGGCTCTCGCTGGACCTGATGCGCCGGGACCGGGCGTCGCAGCCGGGGCTCAACGACTTCCTGATCGTGGAGGCGATCAAGACGGCCCCCTCCCTCGGGGTCAAGCGCCTGTCGCTGAACTTCGCCGTGTTCAGGGCCGCGCTCGAGCGGGGGGAGAAGATCGGGGCGGGTCCGGTGCTGCGTGCGTGGCGCTGGCTGCTGGTGTTCGCCTCCCGGTGGTTCCAGATCGAGTCCCTGTACAAGTTCAACGCCAAGTTCTGCCCGCAATGGCAGCCGCGGTTCTTCGTCTTCCCCGGAACCAAGGACACGCCGCGGATTGCCCTGGCGGCCCTCGAGGCCGAGGCGTTCCTCGTCTGGCCGCGCCTCGAACTGCGCCGGATGGCGCGCAAGCTGGGCCTCGGCAAGCTGCGGCGGCGGCTGCGGCGCGTGCCTCGAAACCGCACCGCCTGAGACCTGCGGGCTGCCCGCGTGATGCTCGGCCTGGAGGGATGCGGCGGGGTTGCGGGCGGGGCTGAGACTGGGCCCGGCTGCCCGCGTGATGCCCGGCCTGGAGGGATGCGGCGGGGTTGCGGACGGGCGCGGCCAGACCAGGCCCGGCTGCCCGCGTGATGCCCGGCCTGGAGGGATGCGGCGGGGTTGCGGACGGCCGCGGCCAGACCAGGCCCGGCTGCCCGCATAGGCTGGCTGGATGGAAGGTGACCAGCCGGAACACGGTGCGGGTGGGGAGCGGAGCGTGCTGCCCGGCGGGCCGGCTGGCGGCCGCTGCCTGGTCATGGGCGTGGTGAACGTCACGCCGGACTCGTTCTCCGACGGCGGTGCCTGGTACGGGACCGATGCTGCGGTCCGCCGCGGGCTGCAGCTCGCGGCCCAGGGTGCGGATCTGGTGGACGTGGGCGGGGAATCCACCCGGCCCGGGGCCCAGCGGGTGTCCGACGCCGAGGAGCTCCGCCGCGTGATCCCGGTGATCAGCGCGCTGGCCGCCGCCGGTGTCCTGGTGAGCGTGGACACGATGCGGACCCGGGTCGCCGAGGCCGCTCTGGCGGCGGGAGCCTGCCTGGTCAACGACGTGAGCGGCGGGCTCGCGGATCCGCAGATGCCCCGCCTGGTGGCGAAGGCCGGCGTGGCCTATGTCGTGATGCACTGGCGCGGGCACAGCCACGACATGATGCAGCGGGCTGTTTACGGCGACGTGGTGCGCGACGTCAGCGCCGAGCTGCGGCGCCGGGTCGACACCGTCATCGGCGAGGGGGTAGACCCGTCCCGCATCATCCTCGATCCCGGCCTGGGATTCGCCAAGCGCCCCGCGCACAACTGGGCACTGCTCACCCGACTGGACGAGATCGCCGCCCTGGGCGGTGACGGCCCCCGTTTCCCGGTCCTGATCGGAGCCTCGCGGAAGAGCTTCCTCGGCAAGTTGCTCGCGGGCCCGGACGGCACCCCCCGGTCGTTCCTTGGCAGCGACGGCGCCACGGTGGCGGTGACCGCGCTGGCCGCCGCGGCGGGCGCCTGGGCCGTCCGGGTGCATGAGGTGCCGGACAACGCGGACGCGGTGCGGGTGGCCATGGCCTGGCGCGGGTCAGCGGCCACGCCCGGCGAGCCCAGGCGGTCGGCCGGCCTCCCGCCCGCCGCGCCGGCCGGCCTCCCGCCCGCCGCGTCGACCGGCCACCTGCCCGCCGCGTCGGCCGGCCTCCCGCCTGTCGGCCCGCCGGCCCGTCCGCCCGCCGACCCGGCAGCACGTCCGCCCGCCGCCCGTCCGCCGGCCCGGCCGAGGAGCCCGGATGAGCCTGGATCACGTTTCCCTGCGGGGGCTGCGGGCACACGGACGGCACGGCGTCTACCCGCGCGAGCGCCGTGACGGCCAAGACTTCGTGATCGACGCGGTGCTCGGCTTCGACACCCGGGCGGCCGCGGCCGGCGATGACCTGTCCCGTACCGTCAACTACGGCGCCCTGGCCGGGCGGCTGGCCGCCGTCGTGGCCGGCGAGCCGGTGCGGCTGATCGAGACCCTGGCCGAGCGGCTTGCCGTGGTATGCCTGGCGGAGCCCATCGTGCAGGAGGTAGAGATCACCGTGCACAAGCCGCAGGCTCCCCTGCCGCAGGAGTTCGACGACGTGACCGTGACCATCCAGCGGAGGCGAGCATGACAGGACCGGCGCAGGCCCCGAGGCCGCGGCGTGTCGTGCTGGCGCTGGGCAGCAATCTGGGCGACCGGCTGGAGAACCTGCAGGGCGGGGTCGACGCGCTGTTCGACGCCCCTGGCCTCAACTTCCGGGCGGCGTCGCCCGTCTACGAGACGCGGCCGGTTGGCGGCCCGGAGCAGCCTGATTACCTCAACGCCGTGATCACAGCGGACACCGCCCTGCCCGGGCGGACGATCCTCGATCGCGCGCATGGCGTCGAGGAGGCCTTCCAGCGCGTCCGCGACGTGACCTGGGGCCCGCGTACCCTCGACGTGGACCTGATCGTCTGCGGTGACGAGATCAGCGACGATCCCGAGCTCACCCTGCCGCACCCGCGGGCCTATGAGCGTGCCTTCGTCCTCGCGCCCTGGCACGACATCGAGCCCGACGCCGAGATCCCCGGGCGCGGCCGTGTCGAGGAGCTGCTGCGCGCCATGGGCCTGGACGGGGTCCGGCGTGTCAACGGCAGCGGGCTCCAGCCGCCCGCATGACCCCGACGCGGGCCCGCTGGCTCATCACCCTCGGCGTGGTGACCGCCGTGGTGACCTGGCTGCTGCTCAGGCACCTCTACGCCGGCCTGGCCCCGCTGCCGTGGACGCAGGTGCCGACGCTGCTGCTGCTCGCGTTCGTGGAGGTCTGGGGCGGCCGTGGGCTGCGGGCCAGGCTGGCCGGCCACGGCCGGGCCACGCAGAACGGGAACCGGACGGTGGCGCGCACCAGGCCGCTGCCGCCGATCGCGATCGCGCGGACTGCCGCGCTGGCCAAGGCGAGCGCGCACGCGGCGGCCGTGATCGCCGGCCTGGCCGCCGGGTTCGTGCTTTACCTGCTCGGCTCGCTGAACAAGACAATTCCCCGCGGCGATCTGTTCTCCGCCCTCGGGACCTTCGTCGGCGCCATGGCCCTGATCGCAGGCGCGCTCTACCTGGAGCGGTCCTGCCGCGTGCCGAAGGAGCCCGACGAGTAGCGCGGGACCTGCCGTGCGTCGCGGGCGCTCTGCCTGGGGGCCTGCCGCGTGCCGGCGGAGGAGTCCGTGGCGGAGCTACCGGCGAGATGACACTGCGCAGTTCTCGTCTGGCGCGAGGTACCCGCCTGGGCGTCGTACAGCGCAAGAGGGACGCCACTTACTGGACCCTCAAGATCCGGGGGACGCGGCCTGGGCTTGGGTATGCTGATCGCGGTCGTCCGGTACCGGCTCAGGACTGGAACGAGATGGAATCTGACGTGAACGCGCGCGAGGGTCCTGCAGGTGCCCGGCCGCATCCGGCCCGGCTCAGGGTCGGCGTGGTGGGGACCGGCCGGGTGGGCTCGGTACTCGGAGCCGCGCTGGCCCGGGCCGGGCACACCGTGGTGGCCGCTTCCGGCGTCTCCGCGGCTTCGGTCCGCCGGGCTCACGACTGCCTGCCCGGAGTGCCGCTGAGCGATCCGCGCGAGGTCGTGGCGCGCGCCGAGCTCGTCCTGCTCACCGTGCCGGACGACGCCCTTCCCGGCCTGGTCGCCGGCCTTGCGGCTACCGGCGCGGAGCTGGCGGGACGGCTGCTCGTGCACACGAGCGGCCGGCACGGCACCGGGGTGCTCGAGCCTGCCGTCCGTCGCGGGGCGCTTCCGCTCGCCCTGCATCCAGTGATGACGTTCACCGGCCGGCCGGATGACATCGCCCGGCTGGAGGGCATCTGTTTCGGGGTGACGGCCCCGGATCAGCTGCAGCCGGCAGCCGAGGCGCTGGTGATCGAGATGGGCGGCGAGCCGGTCCTGATCCGGGAGGAGGACCGGGGGCTGTATCACGCCGCTCTGGCCAGCGCGGCCAACCATCTCGTCGGGCTGGTGGCCGAGGCGGCGGATCTGCTCCGCTCCGCTGGGGTCCCTGATCCTGCGCGCATGCTCAGCCCGCTGCTGCACGCCTCACTCGACAACGCGCTGCGACTCGGCGACGCCGGCCTGTCCGGGCCGGTCGCGCGGGGCGACGCCGACACCGTGGCCAGGCATGTCGAGGCGCTCGGCGCGGCCTCGCCGCAGGCGCTGGCCGCCTACCTGGCGCTGGCCAGGCTGACCGCCGGCCGGGCGCTGGCGGCGGGCCTGCTCGCGCCGCAGGATGCGCGGCGCTTGCTGGACGTGCTGGCCGGCCGGGCCGCGCCGCATGATCCTGGCGCCCCGGGTCATCCTGGCGTCCCGGGTGATCTCGGCGTCCCGGATGATCCTGGCGTCCCGGGTGATCCTGGCGGCCCGGGTGATTCCGGCGGCCCGGGTGATCGCGGGGAGCCGTCGGCATGACCCCGCTGCTGGCCTTGACCCGGGCCGATCTCGCCGTGATCCGTTGCGGTCTGGCTGCGCCCGTGGTGGTCGTCCCCACGATGGGAGCGCTGCACGACGGGCACCGGGCGCTGCTGCGCCGGGCGGTCGCGCTGGCCGGGCCGGGCGGAAGCGTCGTGGCCACCATTTTCGTCAACCCGCTGCAATTCGGGCCGGGGGAGGATTTCGACCGGTATCCGCGCTCGCTCGACGCCGACCTGCAGACCTGCGCAGCCGAAGGGGTCGCGGCGGTGTTCGCGCCCGGCCGGGCGGAGATGTACCCGCGCGCCCCCCGGGTCACCGTCGACCCTGGTCCCACCGGGCAGCTGCTGGAAGGGGAATTCCGGCCGGGCTTCTTCGGCGGGGTGCTGACCGTCGTGCTGAAGTTGTTCCAGCTGACCCGCCCCGACGTCGCGGTGTTCGGCGCGAAGGACGCCCAGCAACTGGCGCTCGTCCGGCAGATGGTGACCGACCTCGAGCTGGGCGTGCGGATCGAGGCGGTGCCCACCGTGCGTGATGCGGACGGGCTGGCCACCTCGAGCCGGAACGCCTATCTCTCCGCCGACGACCGGGCCGCCGCGCTGGCGATCCCGGCGGCCCTGGCGGCGGGCCGGGACGCCGCCGACGGCGGGCCGGAATCAGTGCTGGCGGCCGCGCGCCGGGTGCTCGACCTCGGCGCGGCCGACGGGCGGGCACTGGTGGTGGACTATCTCAGCCTGGCCCATCCCGAGACCTTTGCCCCGGTGAGCGGGCAGTACGCGGGCCCGGCCGTGCTGGCGATCGCCGCGCGGGCCGGAAACACTCGCCTGATCGACAACGTTCCCCTGACGTTGCACGGGGAAGGCTGACTGGCATGCTGCTCGCGGTCGATGTCGGGAACACCAACACCGTCCTGGGGATGTTCGACGGTAACGAGGTCGTCGAGGACTGGCGGATCGCCACCGTGCCCGACCGCACCGCGGACGAGATCGCCGTGGTCCTGCAAGGCCTGCTCGGCCAGAGCGCGCTGGCCAAGGACGCGGACGTCAGCGGCATCGCGCTGTGCTCCACGGTGCCGTCCGTTCTGCACGAGATGCGGGAGATGTGCCGGCGCTACTACGGGGACGTGACCGCCGTGATCGTGGAGCCCGGGGTGAAGACGGGCGTGCCGGTCCGGGTGGATAACCCCAAGGAGGTGGGCAGCGACCGGATCATGAACGCTCTCGCGGCCGTCCACCTGTACGGCGGGCCGGCCATCGTGGTCGACTTCGGCACGTCCACGAACTTCGACGTGATCAGCGCGCAGGGGGAGTTCATCGGCGGCGCGCTCGCCCCCGGCATCGAGATCTCCGTCGACGCCCTGTCCCGGCGCGCGGCCCAGCTGCTCAAGGTGGAACTGACCAGGCCGCACCGCGTGATCGGTCGCAACACCGTGGAGTCGCTCCAGTCAGGCATCATCTACGGGTTCGCCGGCCAGGTGGAGGGGATCGTGGCCCGGATCACCCGCGAGCTGGCCCCTGATGACCCCGACTCGGTGACGGTCATCGCCACCGGCGGCCTGGCTCCCCTTCTCCTCGACGAGGTGGGCGTGGTCGACGCCTACGAGCCGTGGCTGACCCTGACCGGGCTCCGGCTGGTCTACGAGCGGAACGCAGAGGTTTCCTAGGCCGGGACACGGCCGGGCGGGTCCGGCCGGACCGGCAAGCTGCGCCAAACCCCGGTGCCGGTGACCGGCGCGGCCGGACCGGCGCGGCACGGCAAACCCCGGTGCCGGTGACCTGGTGCGACCGGTAACCTCGGCCAGGTGAGCGAAGAAACTGACCTGCCGGAGCAGACGCGGGTCCGCCGGGACAAGCGTGACCGGCTCCTGGCCGCGGGAAACGATCCCTACCCGCCCGGCTTCCCGCGGACCGACACGATCGCCGAGGTACGCCGGCGGTACGCGGACCTGGGCCCGGGGGCGGCCACCGGCGACCGGGTCGGGGTCGCGGGCCGGGTGATGCTGTCGCGTCCGGGCGGGAAGCTCAGCTTCGCCACGATCCGCGACGGCACCGGCGACATCCAGATCATGATCTCGCTCGACCGGTCCGGCCAGACGGCCCTGGACGCGTGGAAGCGCGACGTGGATCTCGGCGACCACGTCGGCGTCGAGGGCGAGGTGATCACGTCCCGGCGGGGCGAGCTGTCGGTGCTCGCCGACAGGTTCGCGATCACCGCCAAGAGCCTGCGGCCGCTGCCGGAAAAGCACAAGGGGCTGAGCGACCCCGAGTCCCGGGTCCGGCAGCGCTACGTGGACCTGATCGTCAACCCGGAAACGCGGCGGCTGGCGGAACTGCGCAGCGCCGTGCTGCGGGCGCTGCGCGACGGCCTGTACGCGCGCGGGTTCCTCGAGGCGGACACGCCTATCCTGCAGCCCATATACGGCGGGGCGAACGCGCAGCCGTTCATCACCCATCACAACGCCCAGAACCGGGACGTCTACCTGCGGATCGCGCTGGAGCTCTATCTCAAGCGGCTGGTCGTCGGAGGCATCGAGAAGGTCTTCGAGATCGGCAAGAACTTCCGGAACGAAGGCATGGACGCCACCCACTCGCCCGAGTTCACCATGCTCGAGGCGTACGAGGCGTACGGCGACTATGACACGATCGGCACCCTGACCAGGGAGTTGATCCAGCACGCGGCGCGGGAGGGACTCGGCTCGACCATCCTGCGCCGGCCCGACGGCGAGTATGACATCGGCGGCACGTGGCGGGCCAAGACGGTGCACGGCGCGATATCCGAGGCGCTCGGCGAAGAGGTCACCCCCGGCACCAGCGAGCAGGATCTGCGCAAGCTGTGCGAACGGGCCGGGGTTCCGGCCGATCCGGCCTGGAACGCGGGTCAGGTCGTGCTCGAGATGTACGAGCGCCTCGTCGAGGGGCCCACCGTCGAGCCGACCTTCTACCGGGACTTCCCGGTCGAGGTGTCCCCGCTGACCCGGCGGCACCGCGATGACCCGCGGCTGGCCGAACGATGGGACCTGGTGGCGTTCGGCACCGAGATCGGGACGGGCTATACCGAGCTGGTCGATCCCGTGGAGCAGCGGGCCAGGCTCACCGCGCAGTCGCTGCTGGCCGCGAAGGGCGACCCGGAGGCGATGCAGCTGGACGAGGACTTCCTGCGGGCGCTGGAGTACGGCATGCCGCCGGCCGGCGGCGTGGGCTTCGGGATCGACCGGGTGCTGATCATGTTCACCGGGGCGAGCGTCCGGGAAACGATCACATTCCCGATGGTCAAGCCGGAATAGCCCGGTCCCGCGGGCGCGGGTGCGGCAGGCCGGGTCAGGCGATGATGCGGACGGCTCCCACGAACGCGCTCCAGTAAATCCGCTGCACCATCACGTCCTGCCCGAAATCCGGTGCGTCAACCATGAGGCCGTTGCCGATGTACATCCCCACGTGGCTGATGTCAGGGAAGAAGAACACCAGGTCACCGGGCTGCAGCTGGCTCCGCGAGATGTGCTCGCCCTCCTGCCACTGGTCACCCGTGAAATGGTCGAGGTGGATGCCCACCTGCTCGTACGCCCACAGGACCAGGCCCGAGCAATCGAAGGCACGCGGGCCCGCCGCTCCCCACACGTACGGGTATCCCCGCCGGCTGAGCGCCGCGCGCAGGGCCCTCTCGCCGAGCGTGTTCCCGCCGGGAATCTCGGTCAGCGGGAACTGGCCGGTGCGGGTGAAGGTGGCCATCGCCCGGGAGAAGGCCGCGCCGTCCAGCCTGTTCATCTTGGCGTTGATGGCGTCGGTCTTGGCCTGCATCTGCTTGACCAGGCCGGTCACCATGCGGGCCTGCTGTTCGGCGGTCTGCCGCGCCCGCCGGGCAGTGTTCTCCGCTGCGGCCAGCGCGCTCACCTGAGCGCCCTTCTGCTTGTCGAGCTGCTGGATGATCGCCGCCCGGTCGACCACCACCTGCGGTCTGCTGCTGGAGATGAACTGCAGGGTGGGGTCGACGCTGCCCGTCATATAGCTCTCGGCGGCCAGCCGCCCTACCTGCAGCTGGCCGGCGCCCAGCGCACTCGCGTCCCGGTCCGCCGTCGACGCCGCGGTCCGCTCCTCCGCGCGTGCCTGCGACAGCTGGATGCGAAGGCCGTCGTACTGCTCGCTCAGCGCGTTGATCTGGCTTTGCAGCTGCTTGGCCTGGGCGATGAGGGATTTCAGGCTCGGCGGCGGGGTCCGCTGCGTCGCGCTGCCAGGACCATTCGGCAAGATCACGCTGGCCGCGGCGAGAGCCACCGCCACGACGGCGGTCCGGCTCCAGGCCCGGCCGGACCGCGCGCAGGGACGGCCGGGCAATTGACCAGTCCCGGCCTGCCTGCGGCGGCGTGAGCGCTCCACCGGGTCTCCTCTCGTTGGCCGCATGCAGGTCAGCTGACAGGTCCGGGCTGGGGCGGCCCCGCCACGCGCCGCACCCGGGCGGGCCGATACGGTACGAGGTTCCGTCCCGGGGTGGATGCTCCCCGGATCCCCGGAGCGCTGGCTGCGCGCCACGAACCCGGCGGCCCGGGGATACGCGCCCGAGACCGGGCTAGGTGATCACCCATATCAGCGATGGAGACTAACGGAGCCGGCGCAGCCGCGAAGCAAAACGGCGGAATCTTTATCAGGCCTGCCGCTATTTTCCCGTGGCCCGCAATTCCCCGATCGCGGCGCTGCCCGCGCCTGGCACCCGCTCGCGAGTCGCGTCTGCGCTGGGTGCGCGCGACGCTAGCCCAGGACGCCCGGGACGGCACGCAAGCGATTGCCTGCCGGAGGAGCCGGGCGGGCGGCTAAGGTGCGGGCAATGAACTACACGGTCAGGCGCGCGCGGACCGGCGATGTGCGGGCCATCCGCCGGCTGGTCGACGCGAATGTCGCATCCGGCCGCCTGCTGGACAAGCCGACTGTCACGCTGTACGAGGACATCCAGGAATTCCTGGTCGCCGAGCAGGCCGGCGGGATGATCACGGGCTGCGGGGCGCTGCACGTCATGTGGGAGGACCTGGCCGAGATCCGGACGCTGGCCGTGGATGAGTCGTCCCGCGGACACGGCATCGGCCGGCGGCTGGTCGAAGCCCTGGTCGCCGCCGCCCGCCAGCTCGGCGTGCAGCGGGTCTTCGTGCTCACCTTCGAAGTGGACTTCTTCGCCGGGCAGGGGTTCGACGAGATTCGGGCTGCTCCCGTCTCCGCCGAGGTATACGCGGAGCTGCTTCGGTCCTACGACGAGGGGGTCGCCGAGTTTCTCGACCTGGACTCGGTCAAGCCGAACACGCTGGGCAATACCAGGATGCTGCTGCGACTCTAGGTGCTGTCCCGCGGATCCGCGCCGCTGAAGATCTACGAGACAGGGCCTGCGAGAGACGGCCTGCCGCGCCCTGCCCACCCTGCGCGCGGGCCGGCGGTCACAGCAGGCGGAGCTGGCGGGCGGCACGCGGACGTGGCGGCGGCGGATCGGTGCGGACCAGCAGCCGGGGGTCGATCGCGGCCAGGAAGGGCGACGGTCCGGTGGGCCGGGCGGCGCCATGGCGGGCCCTGGTCGCCGCACAGCTGAGCAGCAGCCGGGAGCGCGCCCGGGTCATGCCGACGAACAGCAGCCGCCGCTCCTCTGCGTCGTCGGGGGCCGTACCGTGATCGGCCCCCGGGATCCACAGCGGCAGCAGGCCGCGCTCGCAGCCGGCCAGGAAGATCACCTCGAACTCCAGGCCCTTCGCTGCGTGCACGGTGAGCAGTGAGACCGCTTCGGCCCGCGGGTCAAGCGCGTCAGCCTCCGCGCCGACGGCGATCTCGGTGAGGAAGAGCCGCATGTCGTGGTCGCAGCGATCGGCGAGCTGCCGCAAGACCTCGCCCGCGGCCCGGATGTCGGCGGCGGCTGCGGGCGCCGCGGCCGCCGCCAGCCGGCGGACGGCGGCGCGCATCCGGTCGGTGACCGTCTGGGCGGGTCCGGCTGCGCCGCCCGGCGCGTTGCCCGGCAGTTCTGCCGGTGCGCCTCCCGTCGCGGCACCCGGGGCCATGCCGGCGGCAACGGCGGCCGTCGGCGCGGTTCCGGCGGCGGTCAGGCGCATCTCCCGCACGATGTCGGCGACGCCGGACCGGCGCGCCAGCCGGTCGTGTGAGCGCTTCTGGAACGGCAGCCCGGCTCTGGTGAGCGCCTGGGTGAGCGGCCCGGCCTGGCTGTCGGTCCGGTACAGCACGGCGATGTCGGCCAGGCCGAGCCCGGCGTGCCCGTGCCCGTCCGCCCGTCCGCTGTCGAGCGAGTGGAACGAGGCCCCGCCGAGCAGCCGGTCGATCCCGGCCGCGATCCATCCCGCTTCCGCCTGCTCGTCTGGTGCCTCGTGGACGGTGATCACCGGCCGCGGCTTCGCGGCAGCGGCCGTCGGCGGGCGGGCGGCACGCAAGCTGCGGCCTGGCACCAGGGTGCTGGGAGCCACCGCCTGCAGCGCGGCGGCCACGATGCCGGGAGCCGACCGGTAGTTCGTGGTCAGCTGCACCGTGGTGGCGGCCGGAAAATCGGTGCTGAACCGCAGGAAGAAGCTCACGTCGCAGCCGCGGAAACCATAGATCGCCTGATCCGGATCCCCGATGACGGTCAGGTCTCCGCCAGCGGCGGGGCCGCCGGTCAGGTGCCGCAGCAGCTCGTACTGCCGCTCGTCGATGTCCTGGTACTCATCGACGCTGATGCCCGGCCACCGCTCGCGCAGCGCTGACGCCAGCTCCGGCTCGCGGCGCAGCAGGGCGGCGGGCCGCTCCACCAGGCTGTCGAAATCAACCAGGCCGCGGGCGGCCAGTGCCGCCGTGACCTCGGCCCGCGTGCCGGGGTCGGTGGCGGCGCGGGCCAGCATCCGCCGGGCGCCAGCGGGTGACCCGGCGAGATCGGTGGCCACGGCGAGCGTCGTGGCCTCGTCCGCAACGCGGAAGCCCGGGTCGAGCCCGGCAGCCTCATGGTTTTCCCTGAGGATTTGCAGGCCGAGGCCGTGGAAGGTGGTCACGGTGATCTCACCGGACCGCGGCCCGGCCAGAGCCGCCAGCCGCTCGCGCATCTCCCCCGCGGCCCGCCGGGTGAACGTGACCGCCAGGCACTGGGCGGGCCGTAGCTGGCCGCGGGAGATCTGGTAGGCGATGCGGTGCGTGAGGGTGCGGGTCTTGCCGGTGCCCGGTCCGGCCACGATCAGCAGCGGCCCGGGTGCGGTCGCGGCGGCGCGCTGCTGCGGATCCAGCCCGTCGAGCAGCGCGGGCGTGGCGCTGGTGGGGCGCCCGCGGGCCGCCGGGACCTTCGCCCCGCCGGCCGCCGCAGCCGCGGCCGACCCGCCCGGCGCCAGCCGTTCGGCCATGCTGCTCTCTGGCCGACCGGGGGGACCGGGCACCGCCACGTCGAAGAGCGTCCCCGTCGCCTGGAGCTCTCCGGGGCGCATCAGCCTGATGGTGCCGTACTCGCCGTCGAAGCCGGCCTCCCTGATCACCTCGCCCCGGCGCAGCCGGGCGATGGCCTCGCCGAGCAGGCCGCCGCCGGTCCTGGTGATCTCGCTGAGCGGGACGCCGGTCAGGATGTCGAGTTCCGGGCCGAGCGCGGCGACCAGCCTGCCGACCTCGGCGGTGACCTTCTTGCTCTGCGATCCCACCGACATGATCTCCCCGATGATCTCCGGGAGCCTGAGCAGGTTCGTGCTGGCCGGCGCGCCGGCTGGCCGGTACCCGGCCGGGCGGTCGGCCAGCGCGGCCACCCGGTGCAGCACCCCGACGGTCAATGGCTTATCGCACTTCGGGCACTGACCGTCGTGATCCCTGGTCTGTTCCGGCTCGAGCCGGATCCCGCATTTGCGGTGACCGTCCAGGTGATACTTGCCCTCTTCCGGATAGAACTCCAGCGTGCCGGCCAGGCCGTTGCCGGTTCGCAGCGCATCGGCCATAGCGAAGTAATCCAGGTCGGTGCTAAAGGTCGTCGCTTCCCGGCCGAGCATCTGCGGAGAGTGCGCGTCGGAGTTACTCACCAGGCGATAGGAGTCGAGCCCGGAGCACATCCAGTTCATCGGCGGATCGGAGGACAAGCCCGTCTCGATCGCGAAAACGTTACCGGCGAGATCGGCATAGCACTCAGCCACGCTGTCGAACCCGGATCTTGAGCCGAGCACGGCGAACCAGGGAGTCCACACGTGCGCCGGTACGAGGTAACAGCCGGGTCCGCCGTTCAGCGTGATCTCCAGCAAGTCGCGGGAGTCAAGGCCGAGGATCGGGCGGCCGTCGGACGCCAGGTTCCCGATCTTGGAAAGTGCCTTGGTAATACGGTCAGCGGCCTCGAACTCCGGAGCGTAGAGCAGATGATGAACCTTTCTTGTCCGGTCTGCTCGCCGGTAGATGGTGGAGATCTCCACCGACAGCATGAATCGGACCGGGCGCGCGCAGCTGGCCGGCGTTTCCCGGCTCAGCCGGTCTTCAAGATCCGGCCGGAGCCGGAACAGGCCGGGCTCGGCCGGGATGAGAGACTCCTTGAGTTCTTCGGCCCATGCCGGATGCGTGAAGTCGCCAGTCCCGACGACGGTAATCCCCTTCCGCCGCGCCCACCAGGCAAGATGCGGTATGTCGCAGTCCTTGCTGCAGGCTCGGGAGAACCTGGAGTGGATGTGCAGATCTGCGTGGAACATGCCGCCATCGCTCAGTTATGCCGCCGGAAGGGAACTGCCGCTGCCTGATCCTGTCATGTGCCGGCTGCTCCTGACCGGTGACCGCGCCGTTTGGGCCGTGCGTCACAATGGCTGAACGGTGGCGCCAGCCACGCTGCAGTCTAAAGGCAGAAGGCGGGTGCTGCTGCGGCCGGCCTAAGCTGGACGGTAAGTCGCCGGGCAACTGACGGGAACAGGCGGGAAGGAGCGCGGCATGTTGCAGGATCTGGGCGTACTCACGCCATCGCTGGTCGTATGCGTCGCCTTCCTCGCCGGAGTGTTCGTCCTGCTACGCCGCGAGATGGCGCCGAGACGGCGCGACCGGGAAGCCAACCAGCCGCCGGCTGATATGTCCGACGGCGAGATTTCTGAACTTGAAGATGACGGGCTGAGCGCTACATCTGACTACGAAGAGACGGCAGATCCACAGACAGGAAGGCGTTCGCGGGACTACCCTCGATAGGCCGCCTTGCCGGTTTCATGTAGGCGTATCGAGACATCGATTACGGAGAGTTACGACAATCTTCCGCACCGCTCGCCTCGCCTTGCAACGGCGCGTCATACTCGATTCAGTACGCTACGAATTGTCAAAGTGAACTGACCGGGTATATGTTTGCTGCCTAAATATCCTTACCCCAGCGGAAGGGCTGGCACCCCATGGCACAGAAGGTGAAGGTGACGGTCGTCTGCGACCTTCCCCACGATGGCGAGGTCGAGGGTCAGGAGACGGTTCAGTTCTCCTTTGACGGCACCGCTTATGAGATCGACGTGTGCTCCAAGCATGCCAAGGAACTACGCGAGAAGGTTGGCCAGTACGCGGATCATGCGCGCAAGGCAAGTGGCGGCGGACGCCGCCGCCGGTCGCGCACCGGGCCCGGCCGCGAGCGCAGCGGGGAAATCAGGGCGTGGGCGAAGCAGCGCGGATACAAGGTGAGCGAGCGCGGGCGCATTCCGGCCACGATCATTCAGGAGTACGAAGCCTCGCACTAGGACCGGAGCAGGGCGACCGCTCGCCGGGGCGGGACGCTCGCAGCCCGCGGTAGCCGCTGCGCCTTGGCCGGTGAACGATGACCTCATCCGGGCATCGGCGGCCGGCCCGGGCCTGCGGCGGCCAGGCTGGCGTGATGTTCTTGCGGCTGCTGCGCGGCCCGCTGCCCGAGTGGCAGCGGGCCGTTCGCTTGCGGCGTACTCGGAACACCTGCCCCCCCTCACAGAGTTGGATGGGATGAAGGCCCTCTGCCGGGGGAACGTCTTCAGCGTGCGATGTGCGCGGACGGCGTAGCCCGGGCACGCGGCTAGCATGCGGGAGGAACGAGGCCGGACATCCCGGGTCTCCGCCGACCGCTCTGTGAGGAGCGCGAGATGTTCGAAAGATTTACCGACCGGGCGCGACGGGTTGTGGTGCTGGCGCAAGAAGAGGCCAGGATGCTCAACCACAACTACATCGGCACCGAGCACATCCTGCTCGGCCTGATCCACGAGGGCGAGGGTGTCGCGGCCAAGGCGCTCGAGTCGCTGGGGATCAGCCTGGAGGCCGTGCGCCAGCAGGTCGAGGAGATCATCGGCCAGGGCCAGCAGGCCCCGTCCGGGCACATCCCGTTCACTCCCCGGGCCAAGAAGGTGCTGGAGCTCTCGCTCCGCGAGGCACTTCAGCTCGGCCACAACTACATCGGCACCGAGCACATCCTGCTCGGCCTGATCCGCGAGGGCGAGGGCGTCGCCGCGCAGGTGCTGGTCAAGCTGGGCGCGGACCTGAGCAGGGTCCGCCAGCAGGTGATCCAGCTGCTGCACGGCTACCAGGGCAAGGAGCCCGCGGCTCCCGGCGCCCCGTCTGAGTCCACTCCCGCCACCTCCCTGGTGCTTGACCAGTTCGGCCGGAACCTGACCGCGGCCGCTCGGGAAGGCAAGCTCGACCCGGTGATCGGGCGGGAGAAGGAAATCGAGCGGGTCATGCAGGTACTGTCCCGGCGCACCAAGAACAACCCCGCCCTGGTCGGCGAGCCCGGAGTCGGCAAGACCGCCGTGGTGGAGGGCCTCGCGCAGAAGATTGTCTAGGGCGAGGTGCCGGAGACCCTCAAGGACAAGCAGCTGTACACCCTCGACCTCGGCGCGCTGGTCGCCGGATCCCGCTACCGCGGCGATTTCGAGGAGCGGCTGAAGAAGGTGCTGAAGGAGATCCGTACCCGCGGGGACATCATCCTGTTCCTCGACGAGCTGCATACGCTGGTGGGCGCGGGCGCGGCCGAGGGCGCCATCGACGCGGCCTCGATCCTCAAGCCCATGCTGGCCAGGGGCGAGCTGCAGACCATCGGCGCCACTACGCTGGATGAGTACCGGAAGTACCTGGAGAAGGACGCCGCGCTGGAGCGGCGGTTCCAGCCCATCCAGGTGGCCGAGCCGACGATCTCGCACACGATCGAGATTCTCAAGGGGCTCCGGGACAGGTACGAGGCCCACCACCGGGTGTCCATCACCGACGCCGCGCTGGTCGCCGCCGCGCAGCTGGCCGACCGCTACATCAGCGACAGGTTCCTGCCGGACAAGGCCATCGACCTGATCGACGAGGCCGGATCCCGGATGCGGATCCGGCGCATGACGGCGCCGCCGGACCTGCGTGAGTACGACGAGAAGATCGCGCAGGTGAGCCGGGAGAAAGAGACGGCCATCGACTCGCAGGACTTCGAGAAGGCGGCGGCGCTGCGGGACCAGGAGAAGCAGCTGCTGGCCAAGAAGGACACCAGGGAGAAGGAGTGGAAGGCCGGCGACATGGATGTGGTCGCCGAGGTGAACGAGGAACTGATCGCGGAGGTGCTCGCCACCGCGACCGGCATCCCGGTGTTCAAGCTGACCGAGGAAGAGTCGCAGCGCCTGCTCCGGATGGAGGACGAGCTGCACAAGCGCGTCATCGGCCAGGACGACGCCATCAAGGCACTCTCTCAGGCCATCAGGCGGACCAGGGCCGGCCTGAAAGACCCCAAGCGGCCGGGCGGATCGTTCATCTTCGCCGGCCCGTCCGGAGTCGGCAAGACCGAGCTGTCCAAGACGCTGGCCGAATTCCTGTTCGGCGAGGAGGACTCGCTGATCCAGCTCGACATGAGCGAGTACATGGAGAAGCACACGGTGTCGCGGCTGTTCGGCTCGCCGCCCGGCTACGTCGGATACGAGGAGGGCGGGCAGCTCACCGAGAAGGTGCGAAGGCGGCCGTTCTCCGTGGTCTTGTTCGACGAGATCGAGAAGGCGCACCAGGACATCTTCAACTCGCTGCTGCAGATTCTCGAGGACGGGCGCCTCACCGACGCGCAGGGCCGGACGGTGGACTTCAAGAACACCGTGATCATCATGACCACGAACCTCGGCACCCGTGACATCTCCAAGGGCGTCTCGGTGGGCTTCGCGCGCAGCGGAGACGTGCGCGGGTCGTACGACCGGATGAAGGCCAAGGTCCAGGACGAGCTGAAGCAGCACTTCCGGCCCGAGTTCCTCAACCGGGTGGATGACACGATCGTCTTCCACCAGCTCACCCAGGAAGAGATCGTCACCATCGTCGACCTGATGATCGCCAAGGTGGACGGGCGGCTCAAGGACCGTGACATGGGCATGGAACTGCGGCCCGCCGCCAAGGCGCTGCTCGCGGAGCGGGGTTACGACCCGGTGCTGGGGGCCAGGCCGCTGCGCCGGACCATCCAGCGGGAGATCGAGGACAGCCTGTCGGAGAAGATCCTCTTCACCGAGGTCAAGGCCGGCCAGATCGTCATCGTGGACGTCGAGGGCTCGGGGGAGGACGCGAAGTTCACCTTCAAGGGCGTGCCCAAGCCCGAGTCCGTGCCGGACGCCCCGCCGCCGGAGATCGAGAGCCAGCCGGTCGGCCAGCGGGCCCGGGTGAGCCCGCCGTCCAGCCGGAGCGAGTCCTCGACTCAGTCGGAATAAGGCCACGGTCGCTCAGCGATGAAACGGGCCGCCCGCGGGCGGCCCGTTTCATTTGCGTGCGGTCGGCGCCCGGGGACGCCTGAGGGCACCCACCCCTGCCCCCCGGTCTGCCGGGATCGCCGTCTCATTCTCCGTGCGATCACGCCCGGGGGAACCCCTGAGGGCACCCGCCCGGACGCCCGGCTGCCGGCGTCACCGAACGCCGGGCCGCCCGAGCCGGCGCCGGAGTCGGCGCCCCAGGCAGCGCGGCAGGCGGCAGGGTCGCGAATCGACCGGCGAGGCCGCGAATCGGCGGGGAAGGCCGCGAATCGGCGGGGAAGGCCGCGAATCGACCGGGATAGCCTCACAGGCGCCGAGCAGGGAGAAGACCGGCATAGCCTCTCAGGCGCCGGGCAGGGAGAACTTGTCGCCGGGCAGGGAGAACGTACCGCCGGGCAGCGGGTCGGCCAGGCCGTCGGCGACCAGGCCGTCCAGGGCTCGCGTCCGCTGCGGGGGATCGGGCCAGGCGCGGGCCAGCTCGCCGACGGTCACCGGCCCGCTTGCCTCACGCAGGACGGCCAGCAGGGCGCCGCGGCACTGGCGGTCGGTGCCGGCGTAGCGCTGCCCGGTCCGCCGCGCCGGGGCCCGGGGCTGTCCGGCCAGCCGCCACGAGCAGTCGGCAGCCACCGGGCACTGCGCGCAGCGCGGCCGGGCGGCCGTGCATACGAGCGCGCCGAGCTCCATCAGCGCCACCGACCACCGGGACGCCACGCCCGGGTCGGCGGGCAGCAGCGACTCGGCCAGCCGTACCTCGGCGACCGACAGCTGAGCAGGCGGGAACTGGGCGCCGGTGACCAGGCGGGCGAGCACCCGGCGGACGTTGGTGTCGAGCACCGCGTGCCGCTGGCCGAACGCGAAGCTGGCCACCGCGGCCGCCGTGTAGCGGCCGATGCCCGGGAGGTCGAGCAGGTCCGCGTGCCGGGCCGGCACCTCGCCGCCGTGCTGCCGGGCCAGGATGCGCGCGGTGGCGTGCAGCCGGAGCGCGCGCCGCGGGTAACCGAGCCGGCCCCACTGCCGGACCGCCTCGCCGGCCGGGGCCTCGGCCAGCGCGGCGGGGGTCGGCCAGCGTTCCAGCCAGGCCCGGTAGGCAGGCAGCACCCGGGCCACCGGCGTCTGCTGGAGCATGACCTCGCTGACCAGCACGGCCCACGGGGACGCGCCGGGCCGGCGCCACGGCAGGTCCCGGCGGTGCCCGGAATACCAGGACAGGACGGCCTGGTGGTGCTGATCCGTCATGACAGGGCCGATCGTCGCATCTCTCGTGCACGGTATCTCCGCGACCGGTCCCGGCCGCCGGCGGGTCGCCGCGATTAACGGCTGCTGACGCTGCATACTGCCACCATGGATCCGATTACTTCCGGTAACCGGAGCCGATCGGGTGATCCGGATGCCTGAGCCGGCCTGGTGATCCCGATGTCTACTGGCGCCGGAGGTTTTTCGCCCTCGCGGCCGGCCTCGCCGTGCTCGGCCTGCTCGCGTGGGCGGTGACCGGCGCCTCATCGGCCCGTCCGGAGGCCGCGACCTCGCCGCTGCACAGCCACTCCCCGCGGCCAGCCACCTCGTCCCCGGGCCTATCGCCGACCCCGTACGCCAGCAGCACCTCGCCCAGCCCGTCGGCTTCCAGCCCGTCGCCGAGCCCGTCGCCGACCGGCACGCCGCGGCACCACGCGCATGGCAGGAAGCCGGCCAGTCACGCCGCCGCCAAGCACCGCGGCAGCGACTGCCCACCCGCCGACGTGGTGGTCAGCATGACCGCCAGCGGCAACAGCTTCGCCGGCACGGCGCGCCCGGAGTTCGTCGTCAGCGTGGTCTCCACGGACAGCCGGACGTGCACGGTGAATACGGGCACCCGGCATCTGACCCTGCTGATCGAGTCGGGCGGCGTCAGAGTCTGGAACTCGGCTGACTGCGCCGGTAAGTCCAAGGCGTCGGTGGTCTCGAAGCTGCCGCGCGGCGTGCCCTTGCAGCACAACTTCTGGTGGAACCGGCGGCTCTCGGCTCCCGGCTGCCAGGCGCCGGGCAGTGAGGCCAGGCCGGGAACCTACACGGCGACCGCATCCGACGGGCGGCTGCACAGCCACACCCTGGTCTTCGTGCTCCGCTGATCCGGTGATCGGGTGATCCGGTAAGGCGCTGAGAAGGTGAGCCGCCGGCCTCAGCCGATCCGCGCACCGCATTCGCCGAGGGCCACGGCGATCGCCGCCGAGACGTCGGCGACCTCCCGGATCTCCATCGGCTCGCCCGGCGGGCCCTGGTCCGGGGCGTCCTGGGCAGGCGGCAGGGCGCCCGAGGCGGTCGGCACGATGGCGCGCCGGAAGCCGAGCCGCTGCGCCTCGGCTACCCGCCGGGCCAGGCCGGGTACCCGGCGTATCTCGCCGGCCAGCCCCACTTCGCCGATGGCCACCACATCGCCCGGGACGCTCAGGCTGACGGTGCTGCTCGCGATGGCCAGCGCGACCGACAGATCCACGGCGGGCTCGCTGAGCCTGACCCCGCCCACCGTGGCCGCGTAGACCTCCTGCCCGCTCAGCTTCAGTCCGGTCCTGCGCTTCAGCACGGCGACCAGCATCCCCAGCCGGGCCGCGTCAAGGCCGGAGGTCACCCGGCGCGGGATCTCGGCCTGGGTGTACCCGACGAGCGCCTGAACCTCGGCCAGCAGGGCACGTCGGCCCTCCAGCGCAACTGTCACGCAGGTGCCGGGCACCGGCTCGGTACGCTGCGACAGGAACAGGCAGCTGGGGTCCGGCAACCCGATCAGGCCGTACTCGCCGAGGTCGAAGCAGCCGATCTCGTCGGTGGGCCCGTACCGGTTCTTGACCGCCCGCACCATCCGCAGCTGCGAATGCCTGTCCCCCTCGAAGTGCAGCACCACATCCACCAGGTGCTCGAGGGTCCGCGGTCCCGCTATCGCGCCGTCCTTGGTCACGTGCCCGACGAGCACCGTGGTCATCATGCGCTCCCTGGCCACCGCGGCCAGCGCGGACGCGACCGCCCGCACCTGCGTCACCCCGCCGGGCATGCCCTCGACATCCGGGGCGGCGATGGTCTGCACCGAATCCACGATCAAGAGCCTGGGCTCGACCGCCTCGACGTGCCCGAGCAGTGCGGGCAGCCCCGACTCGGCGGCCAGGAAGAGCCCGGGGTGCACGGCGCCTATCCGGTCGGCCCGCAGCCGGACCTGGCCGGCCGACTCCTCGCCAGTCACGTACAGCACCAGGCCTGACTGCGCGGCCTGCGCGCCGGCCTCCAGGAGCAGGGTGGACTTGCCCACGCCGGGCTCGCCGGCCAGCAGCAGGACCGCCCCCGGCACCAGGCCGCCGCCGAGCACCCGGTCCAGTTCGCCCAGGCCGGTCGGGCGCGTCATGGCCGCGGTCGCGTCCACCTGGCCGATCGGAACGGCGGGCTTGCTGACCGGCCCGGCACCGATGCCCCGGAGCCCGCCATGCGCCGGTGCCGCCGCCGCGGCCTCCTCGACCGTCCCCCACGCCTGGCACTCCCCGCACCGTCCGGCCCACTTCGTCGTCCGCCAGCCGCATTCGGCGCACCGGAAGGCCGCGGCCGCCGGCGAGCCGGCCGATGACTTCGCCATGAGCCGAACGCTAGCGGGCAGGTCGGACATTCAGCGCTGGCCGGGGACGGCCCTGGTTCGGCATAAGCTAGCCGGGGTAGGCCAACCAGCCGCCACGACAGGGAGATGCGTTGAGCGAGACTGTCCGGGCGCCGCGCACCCGCGTGGCGCTGTCCACCGGATCGGTCTACCCGGACAGCACGCCGGACGCATTCGAGATCGCGGCCCGGCTGGGCTATGACGGCGTCGAGGTCATGGTCTACGCCGACCCGGTCAGCCAGAACGTGGACGTCCTGCGCAGGCTGTCGGACTATCACCAGATCCCCGTGCTCGCCGTGCACGCGCCGTCCCTGCTGGTCACCCAGCGGGTCTGGGGGCGCGATCCGTGGGAGAAGCTCATCCGGTCCAAGGACGTGGCAGAGCGGCTCGGCGCCCGGGTGGTGGTCCTGCACCCGCCGTTCCGCTGGCAGCGGGAGTACGCCCGCGACTTCGAGGCCGGCCTGGCCAGGATGAGCGAGGAAACCGACGTGGTCTTCGCCGTCGAGAACATGTACCCGCTGCGGGCCCGGACGACCGAGGTGGTGCCGTATGCGCGGCACTGGGACCCGGTCGGGCAGGACTACCCGAACGTCACCCTCGACCTGTCGCACACGGCGGCCTCCGGCTCGGATGCGCTCGCCATGGCCGCCGACCTCGGGGACCGGCTGGCGCACGTGCACCTGGCCGACGGGACGGGCACGGCGATCCCCCCCGACGAGCATCTCGTTCCCGGCCGGGGCGGCCAGCCCTGTGCCGAACTGGTTGAGTCGCTGGTCGCCAGCGGCTACCCCGGCATGGTCGTGCTCGAGGTGAACACCCGGCGCGCCCTGTCGAAGGAGGAACGGCTTGCTGACCTGGCCGAGTCTCTCGCGTTCGCCCGGCGTCACCTCGGCCAGCCCGCCGGGGACGCCGCTGACGATCCAGTCGCTGGCGATGCAGCCGCCGGGCGGGCCGCCGCGGGCCCGGATGCGGCGCGTTCGGGGGCCGCGGGGCCGGGCACCGGCCGATGACGCCGGCCTCACGCCTCCAGCAGCAGCGTCACCGGACCGTCGTTGACCAGGGATACCTTCATGTCCGCGCCGAAGATCCCCGTTTCCACCCGGGCGCCCAGCTCGCGCAGCGCAGCGACGAACTCCTCGACCAGCGGCTGGGCTACCGGGCCTGGCGCGGCCGCCAGCCAGGATGGACGGCGTCCCTTGCTGGTGTCCGCGTACAGCGTAAACTGGCTGATCACGAGCAGCGGAGCGGCCAGGTCCGCGGCCGACCGCTCGCCGGCCATGATTCGAAGATGGTAGATCTTGCGCGCCAGGACGGCCGCCGTCTGCCGGGTGTCGGAGTGGGTCACGCCCACCAGCACCATCAGGCCGGGCTCGCGCAGCGCCCCGGCGGTAACGCCGTCAACGGTGACGCTGGCCTGACTGACGCGCTGGACTACGGCTCGCACGAGGATGCATTCTGCCGCTAATGACACCCAACACGCCTGCCGGATCCGGCACCACGCTCATCACCGTCGCGCCCACCGGCGCCGAGGCCAGCAAGGAACGGCACCCTGCCCTGCCGGTGACGCTGGACGAGCTGGTGACCGCCGCCCGGGACTGCGAGGCGGCCGGAGCCGCCGTCGTCCACGTGCACATCCGGGACGACCAGGCCCGCCCCACCCTGGACCTGGCCCGGCTCAAGGACACCGTCCAGGCGCTGCGGGAGAGCACCACCCTCATCGTGCAGCTGTCCACCGGCGGAGCGGTCACCGACGCCTATGCCGACCGGCTGGCGGTGCTCGACGCGGCGCCCGATGGCTGCTCGCTCACGTGCGGCACGGTGAACTTCGGCGACGAGGTCTTCATGAATCCCTGGCCGTTCATCCGCGAGCTCTACGCGCGCACCCAGGAGCTGCAAGTGGTACCCGAGTTCGAGCTGTTCGACCTCGGGCACGTGGCCACGCTGCACCGGCTGCTCGATGATCTCGGCGAACCGCACGGCGGGCACGTGCACTGCGATCTGGTGATGGGGGTCCCGGGTGGCATGCGCGGGGACACGGCCACCCTGGCCAGCGCGGTCGAGGCGCTGCCTGCCGGATCCTCCTGGGCGGCCACCGGCATCGGCCGCACCGCGCTGCCGGTGATGTTCGCCGCCCTGTCGGGCGGCGGCCACCTGCGGGTGGGCATGGAGGACACGACCAGCTACGCGAGGGGCCGGCCGGTCGCGAGCAACGCCGAGCTGGTCGAGCGCGCGGCCGCGCTCGCCGAGCTGGCCCAGCGCCCGCCGATGCGTCCCTACCAGGCGCGCGCCTTCCTGGGAGTCGGCGATCAGCGCTGACAGCCCGGTCCTGGCCGAGGTCATCCGGTCAGGGTTCGCCGAGTCAGTTCACCGCGGCCCGGTCATCGGCCTCGGCGCCGACGGCCGCGCGGTGCTGCAGGCCGGCGCCGTGCACGAGCCGATCTTCCCCCGGTCGTCCAACAAGCCGCTGCAAGCCGCTGCGATGGTGCGCTGCGGCCTCGACCTGGACGGCAAGCTGCTGGCCCTGGCCGCGGCCAGCCATTCCGGCGAGGACTTCCACGTCGCCGGGGTGCGGGAAATCCTCGCCGGGGCCGGGCTCACCGTCGGCGCACTGCAGTGCCCGCCCGGCCTGCCGATGGACGAGCCGAGCCTGCATGCGATGATCCGCCGCGGCGGCCAGCCCGACCCGGTGCACATGAACTGCTCGGGCAAGCACGCCGCGATGCTCGCGACCTGCGTGGCAGCCGGCTGGCCGACCGCCACCTACCGGGACCCGGCGCACCCGCTGCAGGCCGAGATCCGCCGCACCGTCGAGCGGCTGTCCGGCGAGCCGGTGACGGCGGTCGGGATAGACGGTTGCGGCGCGCCGATCTTCGCCCTCTCCGTCTGCGGGCTGGCCCGCGCGTTCCGGTCGATGGTCCGGTCAGATCACGGATCTCCCGAACGGAGCGGTAGCCGACGCCATGCGGGCATACCCCGAGTGGACATCGGGGAGCACGCGGCCGGAACGAGCGCTGATGGAGGCCGTACCCGGGCTGCTGCTGAAATCCGGCGCGGAGGGGGTCGAGGGGTTCGCGCTGGCCGACGGCCGCGCCGGAGCGTTCAAGATCGAAGATGGCGCCGCCCGGGCCAGGCCGCCGGTGACCGTGGCCCTGCTGCGGGCGCTCGGCGCGGCCGACGGCCCCGGCGTGGACGCCAGCGCCCTGGAGCGGGTCGCGCTGGCCGAGGTCAGGGGCGGCAGCCAGCGGGTCGGCGAGATCCGCGTGGTGCTCGGCGGGGGCCGGGGGACCTAAGCCGAGGGACCTAACCTGAGGTGCTTGCTCCGGATTTGCAGCTGCAAGCACTCGGATGGGATAATGGAGGCATGCGTACCGTGAACGTGGACTCGATCGGCGAGTACATCAGGCAGCAGCGCGAGCAGGCCAAGATCTCCCTGCGCCAGCTCGCCCAGGCCGCTGGCGTCTCGAACCCCTACCTGAGCCAGATCGAGCGGGGCCTGCGCAGGCCGAGCGCCGAGATCCTGCAGCAGATCGCCAAGGGGCTGCGGATTTCCGCGGAGGCGCTCTACGTGCAGGCCGGCATCCTGGAGGACCGTCCCTCAGATAGCGGCGTGCGCTCTGCCGTGCTCACCGACCCGGGCCTGTCCGAGCGGCAGAAGCAGATCCTGCTGGAGATCTACGAGTCCTTCCGGACCGAGTTCGCCGGCCTGCGGGACCAGCTGAACGGCGCGCCGGTCCTGGGCGAGGCGGCCGAGGCTGCCGCGGGTTCGGCAGGGTCTCCGGCCGGGGCGGCCCCCCGGGCCGCCGCGGGCTCGGCCGGATCTCCTGCCGGCGCGGCCGCCGGGGACGGTCCGGGTTCGGCGGAACCGGCCGCTGACGCGGCCCCCGGTGAAGCAGTTCCCAACGTCTCCGGGTAGCGGATAGCCTGGGACCGTGTTTAGCAACTGGAGTGCGTTCACTCCGCTGAATTACTTCTTCGAGGCGCTCGCTCTCGCGGCCTTCGTGGTCGAGGTCTGGGCGTTCATCGACGCGATGATCCGCCCGGCCTCGTCGTACATCGCGGCGGGCAAGCAGACCAAGCCGCTGTGGCTCGTCATCACCGGCGTGGCCGCGGTGATCGGCCTGGGCTATGCCGCCTATGTGCGCAGCCTGTCGGTGATCCAGATCCTGCCCGTCGCCGCGTTCGTCGCCGCGGCGATCTACCTGACCGACGTCCGGCCCAAGATTAAGCAGATGGGCAGCGGCGGCAGCTCGCGCATGGGCCCCTACGGCCCGTGGTAGAGGTTCGGACGGCGCCCCCGCCCCCCTGGGTCGCCCACCTGCGGTAGCTAGTCCGCGGTAGCTAGTCCGCGGTAGCTAGTCCGCGGTAGCTAGTCCGCGGTAGCTAGTCCGCGGTAGCTAGTCCGCGGTAGCTAGTCCGCGATGCGGATCCGCAGCCTGCGGAATCCCTTGCCCTTGTTCTCGATCTTCACGACCTCGATCCGGCCGACCTGGCTGGTGGCGGCCACGTGAGTGCCGCCGTCCGCCTGCTGGTCCAGCCCGACGATGTCGATGATGCGCACCTCCTTGACCTCGGCTGGGACCAGGTTCGTCGCGGTGCGGATGATGTCAGGAATCCCGAACGCCTCTTCCCGCGGCAGCACCCGCACGTCGATCTGCCGGTTGGCCGTCACCTCGGCATTGCAGGCCGCCTCGACCGTATCCCGGAAGCCGTCGGGCACCTGCGGCAGGTTGAAGTCCATCCGCGCGGTCAGCGGCTCCATGTTCCCGCCGGTGACCAGCGCGCCGAAGTCCCGGAACACCACCCCGCAGAGCACGTGCAGCCCGGAGTGCGTGCGCATCAGCGCGGTCCGGCGCTGGTCCTCGACCGCGCCGCGCACGGCCGTGCCGGGCGGTGGCAGCGGATCGCCCTCGGCGGGGATCAGGTAAAGGTCGTCGCCCTTGCGGGCGCCGACGATACGGGTCTGCACTCCGCCCCACAGCAGGACGCCGTGGTCGGGCGGCTGACCCCCGCCGCCGGGATAGAAGGCCGAGGTATCCAGCACGATCCCGTCGGGATCGGCGGCCAGGACCACCGCGTCCCATTCGCGCAGGGTCTGATCGTCAAGTTCGAGCCGGTGCGTTCGCCACTGAGTCTCGCTCACCGACGCAGCCTACTGCGAGCGCCAGGAACCGGCAGCGCCGCTGCGACCGGAGCATGAACCGCGCGGCGAGCGGCCCGGGCCGACCGCTTCGTCCGGGCGTGATCTCGGACATCAGGCCAGGCTGCCGGGCGGCGGTGCCGCTCAGAGCGGGATTACGAAGAGCGCCGCGGGCACCAGGACAAGCAGCGCCGCGCTGCAGCAGATTCCGATCCAGAGCGGGCGTGACAGCCCCGGCTGGGGTTCGAGCAGCCGGGCGACCCGCACGGCGACCTCGCCTGGAGGGCAGGCCTGCGCGGCGGCCAGCGCGCCGGACGGCGGCGCGGATGCACCCGCTACGCCGAACCTCATCAGCGCCGTGGCCAGTTCCCTGGCCGGGCTCGCGCGGCGGGCACGATCGTCGGCGAGCATCTCGACCAGCAGCGCAACGGCCTGGTGGGCCCGGAGCGTAACCCCGGACCGCGGGAAGGCGCGGCACAGCGCGGTGAACGGGAGCAGCACGAGGTCGTGCCGCTCCCTGACGTGGGCCCGCTCATGGGCGAGCACGGCCGCGAGCTCGGCCGGATCAAGCAGGTCCAGCGTCCCGGCGCTGATCACGATGCGAGACCGCAGCCCGGGTACGCAGTACGCCGCGGCTGCCGGGTAATCCAGCACCAGCGCGCCTGGCGCCTTGGGGTCGAGACGGGCCAGCAGAGTGAGCAGCGCACGGTGCCGGCGCCGGATGCGCAGCACGGCGGTGCAGGCGGCGAACAGCATCCAGCAGAGCAGGACGAGCAGCGCGACCGCCATGGTCAGGCAGGCCAGCCGGAGCGAGGTCAGGGCAACCGGCTCACCGCCCCGGGTCGCCCGCTGGACGGCGCTGAGCGCGAACGCGAACGCACCGCCGGCCACTCCGGTGTGCTCCGGCCTGGCCGCCAGTGCGGCCAGCGCGCCGACGGCCGCGAGGCCCCAGCCGAGGCCGAGGGCCTGCCAGAGCAAGATCGCGGCAGCCGGAGCCCGGCCAGGCCACGCCGCAGACGCGAGCATGCTGGCCGCCGCGACGGCGGTCATCGCGACCGCCGAGAGAACACCGACCGTTACGAGCACGCCGAACTCAGTCCCCGGTGCTGTCTTCGAATGCCTCTAGGGCGCTACGCAGCACCCGCGCCTCAGAGTCGGTCACAGAACGGGCGAAGCGGGCCAGCGCGGCCTGCCTGTCCCCGGCCTGGTCAAGCGCGCTCAGCATCAGCTCCGTGACGTAGGCCTCCCGGCTGGCCGCAGGCTGGTACTGCCACGCGCGGCCATCGCGCTCGCGCGCGGCGAATCCCTTCTTGGCCAGCCGGTCCAGCACGGTCATCACGGTCGTGTGAGCCAAGTCTCGTTCGGTGAGCCGCTCGCTGACCTCGCGGACGGTGAGCGGATTAGCGGAATCCCAGAGCACATCCATGATCGCGCGTTCAAGTTCACCGAGTCGATTCACCTGGTCACTGTATCTTTGCTGCTCCGCTGCCGGACAGGGCCCCTGGGGCCGCAGGGCGGCGTGCCGCGCAAAGACGAACAAGCGGAGCATGTCAGCGGGCATCGCCGACCCCTTCCCCTGTGGCCCCGGGACATCCGGAGGTGATTCGGGACCCGGCGGTTGGCGCACGGCGGCGGGCGGCGCGGTCTCGGTCGGCAGCTCCGCGTCGCCAAGCGGCTCGTCCAGGCGTACTCCTGGGTGGCCGTCCGGGACGCGGTGTCCGGCGCCACCGCCTCGGCCGCGCGGCCACGTTCGTGGTCACCGCGGCGGCCTGCTCGGCGATGATGTATCGGCTAGCAAAGCCGGCAAGGACGGACCGCCGCGGCGAGGGCGGCTCGGTCCTCATCCAGCTGCACAGTCCCGGGCTGCTGTGCCGCGAGCTGCGGTGCCGCGAGCTGTTGGGCCGTGGGCTGTTGGGCCGTGGGCTGTTGGGCCGCGGGCCGGGGTGCCGCCTCTTGCGGTGCGGGCGCGGCACCGGACAGTTCCTGGCGGCGGACCCGGATGGTGGCGATCGCGATGAGCACGGCGAGTACCCCGATCCCCGCGGCAACCATGAACGCACGGGAGAAGCCGACCGTCAGGGCGTGATCGTAGATGGACACGGGCGGGGTTGTGCCCGGCTTCGGCAAGGGCCGGCCCGCCTTCGCAGCGGCCGCCGCCGCGTGCGCGACCTGGGTCCTGACGCTGTTCGCGACGGTCGTCCAGGCGACGGTGCCGAGCAGTGCCAGCCCGATCGCGCCGCCGATCTGCTGGGCGGCGTTGAGCAGGCTGGAGGCGACACCGGAGTCCTGCTCGGCCACGTTGTGCAGGGCGACCAGGGCCAGCGGGACGAACACCAGGCCGAGCCCGAGCGAGCTCACCAGCTGCGGGCCGAGCAGATGGACGGCGTAGCCGGCGTGCTCGGTCACCCTGGAAAACCAGAACATCCCGCCCGCCACCATGGCCGCGCCGGCCACGATCAGCGGCCGGGCGCCGATCCGCGGCACCAGCTGCGAGGCCAGCGCGGAGGCAACCACGACCCCGACGGCGAACGGCAGGTAGGCGATGCCCGTCCGGATCGCGCTGTAGCCGAGGACGTTCTGCATGAACAGGGTGAGGAAGAAGAACAGGCCGAAAAGCCCGGTGGCGATGCACAGCATGATCAGGTAGGCACCCGACCTGTTGCGGTCGGCGAGTACCCGCAGCGGAAGCAGCGGCCGCGAGCTGCGCCTTTCGATCAGCACGAACGAGACGAGCAGCACCACGGACGCGGCCAGCGATGTCAGCACCTGCGCGTCACCCCAGTGCGATACGCCGTCGGGCCCGGTGGCGGCCTTGGACAGGCCGTAGACCAGCAGCGCGATGCCGCCGGTGCCGGTGATCGCGCCGGCCACGTCGATCCGGCCCGGCCGGCGGGGCGATTCGGCCAGCACGCGCGGCGCCGCGGCCGCCACCAGGATCCCGATCGGGACGTTGACGAACAGCACCCACCGCCACGACAGGTAGGTGGTCAGGATGCCGCCCAGCAGCAGGCCCACCGCGGCGCCGGCGCTGGCCATCGACGCGTAGACGCCGAATGCCCTGTTGCGTTCCCCGCCTTCGGGAAAGTTGGTGGTGATCAGCGCCAGCGCGGTCGGCGCGATCACCGCGCCGCCGACTCCCTGGACCGCCCGCGCGGTCAGCAGCCACCACTCGCTGGTGGCGAACCCGCCGAGCAGCGACGCTCCGGAGAACAGCAGCAGCCCGAAGACGAACGTCCGCCGCCGGCCAAAGATGTCACCGGCGCGTCCGCCGAGCAGGAGCAGGCCGCCGAAAGTGACTGCGTACGCGTTCACCACCCACTCCAGGCCGCTGCCGGAAAAGCCAAGCGCCCGCTGCACGTGCGGCAACGCCACATTGACGATGGTGGCGTCGAGCACGACCATGAGCTGGGCGGTGGCGATGACCAGCAAAGCCAGGCCGAGGCGGCGGCTGCCGCCGCCGGCCGTGGCGCCGGGCGAGGCCGCACGCCCGGTCTCGGATTGCGCCGACCGGGTGGCGGGCGCGTAGTCGGGCAGGTCGGGGGCGCTGCCCGCGCCGGAGGCTGGCGAGGTCACGGTATCTCCCTGGGATCTCCGAGCACGTCCCTGGCGGCCGTGCGAGCTTTCGCGACGGGCCCAGGCTCGCCGCCAGCGAGGTGAGAGGCCGTCACCGGATCGAGGTGATTGCGAGGCCGCGTCAGCGTGACGCTCCGCGGGCAGGCGCAGGCCACCCGGGAACTGGCCTCGGTCCCGGCCGGCGGTTCGGGTCCAGGTGATCGGCCGCACCGGGCAATGCATGACGGGATGGGATCGCGCCGACGGCGCGTTGATGACAGTGCACCAGAACCGAGGTTCGCGTGCCGTTGACAGCGCGTTCACGTGCCTGATAGCGAGGGGGAAGGTGGCAGGACTGGGTGACCAGCGCCAGGGTGTCGGGCGTGGATATCAGGGCGGGCCTTTGACGGTGGCTCGAGCGGCTCCCCGGCTGATCGACCGGGGTGATCTCGTCGCTACCCTGGATCGCGCGGCGGCGAGCAAGGTGACGGTCATCTCGGCTCCGGCCGGCAGCGGGAAGACGTCGCTGCTGCGCGCCTGGGCCGGCCGTACGGGTCAGCCGCGCCGGCTCGCCCTCGTGCAGGTGCAGCGCGGCCAGCAAGACGCCCAGCAGTTCTGGCTGGCCTTGCTCGACGCGATCCGTCACGCTTCGGCCACGGCCGGCCGTGCGGAACCGTCGGCCGCGGCACCCGACTTCAACGCACCAGCGATGGTCGACCGGGTGCTCTCGGAGCTCGCCGACTCTCACGGCGGCGTCACGCTGGTTATTGATGATCTCCACGAGCTGCACTCGGCAGAAGCCCTCGCTCAGCTCACCCGGCTGCTGACGAACCTTCCCCCGAACGTGCACGCGATCTTGACCACGCGCCACGATGTGCCGCTGCGGCTGCATCAGCTGCGCCTGGCCGGCGAGCTAGCCGAGATCCGCGCGGCCGGCCTGCGCTTTTCCGAGCGCGAAACCCGCGAGCTGCTCGACGCCTCGGGCATCGCGCTATCCGACTCCGGGGCGGCGCTGCTGCACCAGCGGACCGAAGGGTGGGCCGCGGGCCTGCGGCTCGCGGCGCTCTCCCTGGTCGGCCACCCCGACCCGGAGCGGTTCGTCGCGGAGTTCTCCGGCAGCGACCGCACGGTCGCCGAGTACCTGATCGCCGAGATGCTCGACCGCCAGCCCGCCGACGTCCAGGATCTGCTGCTGCGCACCTCGCTGCTCGATCGCGTCAACGGTGAACTGGCAGACCTGCTGACCGGCCGGCCGGGCTCGGAACAGACCCTGCTGAGTCTCGAAGATGCGAACGCGTTCGTCGAATCGCTGAACCCCGAGCGCACCTGGTTCCGCTACCACCACCTATTCGCGGATCTCCTGCGGCTGGAGTTGCGCCGGACGCTGCCCGAAGAAGTACCCGCGCTGCACCGGCGCGCCGCCGGATGGTTCACCTTGCAGGGCCAGGTCGTCAACGCCATCCGGCACACCCAGGCGGCGGGCGACTGGGCTGATGCGGCCAGGCTGCTCGCCGACCATTCGTTCAGCCTGACGCTCGACGGGCAAGCGCAGACCATGCAGGCGCTGGTGCGGGCCTTCCCGCCGGGCGCGGACCACCCCGAGCTGGCCCTGGTGCGCGCGATGGGTGACCTTGCGCAGGGGCGCCTGGACGAGGCGGCCGCCTACCTGACGGTCGCCGAGACGTACGCCGAGACGACGCCGCCAGGTCGCCAGCGCCGCCTCCAGGTGGCGATCGCGTCGCTGCAGCTGGCACTGGCCAGGCGGCGCGGTCACCTGCCCGGCGTCATCGAGCAGGCCAGGTTCCTCGCCTCCCCGGTAACGGGGCAATCCGACGAGGACATCGCGCTCGGCAGCGACCTGCGCGCGGTGGCCCTGATGAACCTGGGGACCGCCGAGGCGTGGTCCCTGGGGCTGCCAGACGCTGAGCGCCACCTGCGGGAGGGTGCCGTCCTGGCCCGGGAGATCGGCCGGCCGTACCTGGAGGTCGGCTGCCTCGCGCAGCTCGGTTTCGCGTATATCTTCCATGATCCTGCCATGCCGAAGGTCCGTGCGTTCGCCACGACCCAGCAGCGCTGCCGAGAGGCGATCGAGCTCGCCGAACGGTACGGCTGGGACGCGGAACCGGTGATCGCACCCGCGCTGATGACGCTCGCCGGCACGATGGTGTTTCTGGGTGAGTTCGACGAGGGCGAGCGGTGGCTGCGGCGCACCGAACGGGCTCTGCAAACGGACACCGGGCCGGACATCAGGCTGCTGCTGCACCAGACGGCCGGGATGCTGCACGCCAGCCGCGGCCGCCACCGCGAGGCGCTCGAGGAGTTCAGCACGGCCGAAGACCTGGCATCGCAGCTGGAGGGATCGCAGGCGCTGGCGAGCCAGGTGACCGGCTGGCTGCTCGCCGCGCAGGCCCGCCTCGGGATGACCGGCGAGGCCCGCGCGGCGCTCGCGGCGCTCGATGACGAGCAGGCCAGCTCCGGTGAGATCCGGAACGCCCTTGCGGTGATCTGCCTCGCGGAAGGCGATCCGGCCGCGGCTCTGGCCGCGGTGGCCGATGTTCTCGGTGGCACGGCACCGGTCCTCGGGTACGTCACCGTCGTGGAGGCGCACCTGCTGGCAGGGCTCGCCCACCGTGAGCTCGGTGACCAGCGCGCGGCGAACCAGGCGGCGGAACGGGCGCTGGCCCTGGCGGAGTCTGACCGGCTGATCCTGCCGTTCGCGATGACCGGGTCAGCCGGGCTGCTGGAGGCGCTGCCCCGGCACCAGACAGCGCACGCCGCGCTGCTCGCCGACATCCTGGATGTCTTGCACGGGAAATCCCCGGCGGCCAAAGACCAGCCCTCATGGCCGCCGGCGGAGGAGCTCAGCCCGGGCGAGCTGCGGGTGCTGAGGTACCTGCCGACGAACCTGTCCCGGCCCGAGATCGCCGGCGAACTGTCCGTCTCGCCGAACACCGTCAGCACGCACCTGCGCAGCATCTACGCCAAGCTCCAGGTCCGTGACCGGTCCTCGGCCGTGCGGCGCGCCCGGGAACTGCGGCTGCTGGCGGCCGGCCGCACGCGCTAGCCGGGCGGTCACCGGATCCCGGTGATCCCGGGTCACCTGCCCGCCCGTGACCATGGCGTCATGGACCCGGCACCCGCCCCGTACCTGATCCGGATCAACGGGCACCTCGGCGCCACGGTGCTGTCGGCGTTCCCGGCGCTGGCGCCGCAGCAGCACGGCACGCACACCGTGCTCACCGGCCTGCTGGACCAGTCCGCACTGTACGGCGTGCTGGCCGAGATCGAGGCGCTCAGCCTGGACCTGCTCGAGATCCGGAAGCTCACCCCCGACCGCACATCACCAGAACCAGGTCACCACCACTCACCCTGACGGCTACTACCGTCGGGGGCGCCGGTTTCGCCAGAAGAAGGTGCCGCTCCCATGACCAGTGCCGCCGCGAACGACTCGTTCGCCGGCCATCTCCCAGCTGGTCCTGCTCGTGTCGGGCGCGGGGCAGGTGATCCTCGTCATCGCGGTCCGGAAGATGGTCAACGAGGACGTCGGCTTCTGATCACCTTCAACTGGAGCGATGCAGGTAGGGCGCCTCATTGGCCAGCGCGGCCAGCAGCGTGGGCGGGTCGAAGCCGCCACGGTGGACGAAGCCGTCGATGAACAGGGTGGGGGTGCCGAGTACCTGGCCCGAGGCCAGGCCACTGCCGATGTCGCGCTGGATCCGCTCCGCCACGGTCTTGCTGGCCCGGTCGCGGTCGCAGGCTGCCACATCCAGCCCGAGCTGGACAGCGTACCCGCGAAGGTCGCCGTCTTCGAGCGCCTTTTGCCGGTGGAACAGCAGCTCGTGCATGTCCCAGAACCGGCCCTGCCGCGCGGCGGCCTCGGCGGCGGCTGCCGCGGCGAGGGCGTGCGGGTGGATGCCAGTCAAGGGGAAATGCCGGAAGGCGAACCGCACATTCCCGCCGAGCTGCTGTTCGACCAGCTCGATCGCATGGAAGGCCTGCCGCGAGTACGGGCACTCGTAGTCGCCGTACTCGATGATCAGGCGACCGGCGGGCGAACCCCGGACGTGATCGACGTTCTCCTCCAGCGGCGCCAGGGCCAGCTGGTAGCCGTCCGGCATCGAGTTGTAGGTCATGACGGCCTCCGGTGGCTGTCCGGGATCCGGCTGGCTGGACTGGTTAGAAGCCGACTGGCTGGCGGATGAGGACGATGTGGATGCGACCGGGCAGTTCCTGGTGGATCTCCAGAATCTTCCCGACCTGGCTGTGCTGCCCGTAGGCCGCCTGCGCGCGGGCGTCTTCCAGCGGCAGGCTGTGCTGGTAGATCCGCTCGTGTGCGGCTTCCAGCGTGGGCACCAGCTTCTGCGCCTGCAGCGCGCGCTCATCCGGCAGCGTGGTGAAGCGATCAGGAGTGGCAGTCGTGCTCACTGCTGGTCCTCCTTGATGGAGATTGCTCCCTGGAACCCAGGGTTCCCGGGAGCTGGCTGGCTGATCGAATGCGCCCGAAGTTACCGGCCGTCAAGGTGAGCGGCTGTCACCTGGTCCCGGTGATTGTGCGGGCCAGCAGCGTTGTTTCGCGAAGCACGGCCAGGCTGCCAGCGCGGCGGCGACGACAGCCTGCCCAGCAGGCAGCACGCGGTGACCGCCCACGCCCACCGCCCGGCCAGCCGCCGCCACCAGATGACCGGCTGCCGGCCGCAGGTTGCCGCGCCGGGGCTGCTGGCAGCCGAAGTGGCCGTCGGCACGGCGCCGCCCAGCACGGGCCCGGCGGCATCCTGCCTCGGGGTGGCGCGGGTGGCGAGCAGGCCGAGGGTGGTGATGGCCAGGCCAGCGGCGGCGTCGAGCACGAAGTGGTTCGCTGAGGCGAGCACCACGAAGGTGGTGGCCGCGGGGTAGAGCCAGGCCAGGCGCCGCCACCGGCTGCGGGTGGCGATGACGACGGCAGCCGCGCACCAGGCGGCCCAGGCCACGTGCAGGCTGGGCATGACGGCGGTATCGAGTGCGGCCGAAGCTACTGGCCATCGAGGTGAGCGGCTGTCACCTGGTTTCGGTGATTGCGCGGGCCAGCAGCCGCGGCCGTCCGGCAAGGGCGGGCGGCTACGGCCCGCGTGCTGCGACCCAGCTTCAACATCTGGGCCAGGTCGCTACCGGGAAGTCATTCCGGAGCAGGTCCAGGCAGACAATGCCGGGGCCGCACGCTCCTGATGGCCGTTCCGCCGAATACCGTGACCGGTCTACCGTCTCGGGGCAGGCCGGTGAATTACCCGCGTCAGGTGACGATTGCTCACCCTGCCTGGTCATAGGACTGAAGAAGGCGATCTGGGCGCCGGGTACCGACGCGGAATCCAGGTAACCGGATCCCGTGCACTCCGCCGTGTTCCCCGATCACCGGAGCTGTCCATGCCGCCGTTTCTTCAGGCCCGCCGCGCCGACCCGAGCCCGCGGGCCGGCGTCATGTCAGCCTTCGCCCTGGGCCCGATGCGGGTCCGGCGGTCGGGGTACGGTGCGATGCAACTCGCCGGCCCGTTCGCCTTCGGGCCGCGACCTGACCGCGCCTCGGCCATCGGCGTACTGCGGGCCGCGGCCGCTGCCGGAGTCGATCACATCGACACGGCCCAGTACTACGGCCCCGGCGTCGTCAACGACTTGATCCGCGAAGCGCTCTGCCCCTACCCCGACGGGCTGGCGATCGTCAGCAAGGTCGCGGTCCGGCCAGCCGACAGCGGCGCCGTCCTCCCGTCCGGCGATCGGGACCACCTGCGCCAAGAGATCCACGACAACCTCCGCAGCTTGCGGGCCGGACAGCTCGCAGCGGTGAACCTGCGCCTGGCCGGTGGCGGGCGCATCGACGCGCGGTTCGATGACCAGCTGGCGGCGATGGTGGCGGCCCGCGACGAGGGCCTCATCGCCGGGATAGGCCTGAGTAACGTCAGCCTCGACCAGCTACGGCACGCCTTGGCAGGCACCGATATCGTGTGCGTGCAGAACCTGTTCCACCTCGCCTTCCGCCGCGGACCCCGGTTCTCGAGGATTGCCTCGGCCGTGGCATCGCATTCGTGCCGTTCTGCCCGCTCGGCTGGCCGCGCGGCCAGCACAACCCCGTCCTCACCAGCCCAGTGGTCATTCACACAGCCGCCCGCCTCGGTATCACCCCGGCGCAGGTCGCGCTCCAGTGGCTGCTGCAGCTGGCCCCGAACGTGCTGCTCATCCCCGGGACCGGCTCTGTCACCCACCTGCGGGAGAACCTGGCCGCCGAACGCGCGACACTCGATGACCAGGCGCTGCGCCAGCTGGACAGCGTCGGCGCCTGACACAAGCAGTACGCATCGACCTCGGTCACCCCCTTGAGCCGCGCCCGGCGTAAGTTGGCACCAGCGCACCGCATCCTGCTCAGCCAGGCACCGGGACCAAGGCCAGACTCCGGCTGACACCTCCCTGCTGCCGTCGCTCTCCGTGACACCCAGGCAGGGGAGTACGTGGTGCCAAGCTCGCTGAAAAAGTGCCAGCTATCGTGAAAAGTCACATAGCCATGGAGATCACGCTAGTCCTCGGGGACATCACGACGCAGCGCGTGGACGCAATAGTCAACGCAGCCAACTCGTCACTGCTCGGCGGCGGCGGGGTGGACGGCGCCATCCACCGCCGCGGCGGAGGCGCGATCCTGGCCGAATGCCGAGACCTGCGCGCCGGGCAGTTGCGCCGCGGACTGCCCACCGGGCAGGCGGTCGCCACAACGGCGGGCGAGCTGCCGGCCAGATGGGTGATCCACACGGTCGGGCCGGTGTACTCGGCGGAAGAGGACCGCTCGCACCTTCTGGCCTCGTGCTACTCCGAATCGCTCCGGGTCGCCGATGAGCTGGGCGCGAGCACCGTCGCGTTTCCCGCCGTGTCAGCCGGCATCTACGGCTGGCCGGCCGACGATGCCGCCCGGATCGCCATGACCACCGTGCACGGCACGGCCAGTCGGGTGACAGCGGCCAGCTTCGTGCTGTTCACTCCCGACGTCCTCGGCGCCTTTCAGCAGGCGCTCGACGCGGTGCGCGGCGGCGCCGCTCCATGATCGCGAAGATTCCGTCATGCCGGAGCGTGAGTGCTGCTATCGGATACCCGAGTCTTCGCCTTGATCGGCCAGGGGCGGCCGGGCCCGCGCGGGCCTGGTCACCCCGTACCGGGTGCAAGACTGGCAGGGCAAGACGCTGAGTTGCTGGAGGTCAATGGTGCCCGCCGCGCAGACGCCGCGTTTCCGCTCCGTGCTTGACGGCTTCGCCCCCTACAAGCCGGGCCGCGTCCCGTCATCCCCGGACGGCAAATCGTTCAAGCTGTCGTCCAACGAGTCCCCGTTCGGGCCGCTGCCATCGGTCCGCGACGTGATCGCCGCCGCCGCCGGGGAGGTCCACCGGTACCCGGACAACGGCGCGCAGGCCCTGACCGAGGCGATCAGCGCCCGGTTCGGGGTGCCGCAGGCGCACATCGCGGTCGGCTGCGGCTCGGTGGGAGTGACCCAGCAGCTCCTGGAGGCGACCGCGGAGCCCGGCGAACAGGTGCTGTACGCCTGGCGGTCGTTCGAGGCGTATCCCACGCTGGCCGACCTGTCCGGGGCCGAGTCGGCGCGGGTGCCGCTGCAGGACGAGACGCATGACCTGACCGCGATGGCCGACGCGATCAGCGAACGGACCAGGATCGTCTTCGTCTGTAATCCGAACAATCCAACCGGCACCGTCGTGCGGCGCGCCGAGCTGGAGAAGTTCCTCGACGCCGTGCCGGCGGACTGCCTGGTCGTACTGGACGAGGCGTACCGCGAGTACGTGCGCGATCCCGGCGTGCCGGACGGGCTCAGCCTCTACCCCGGACGGCCGAATCTCGCTGTGCTCCGCACGTTCTCCAAGGCCTACGGGCTGGCCGGACTGCGAGTGGGATTCATGGTGGCCGCCGAACCGGTCGCGGCGGCCGTACGCATGACGATGCTGCCGTTCACCGTGAACCACATCGCCCAGGCGGCGGCGATCGCGTCGCTCGCCGCGGAGTCCGAGCTGCTCGACCGGGTCAACGCGGTGGTCGGCGAGCGAGCCCGCGTCCGCGGAGCGCTGCTCGGCGACGGCTGGACCGTGCCGCCCACCGAGGCAAACTTCGTCTGGCTGCGCCTGGGCCAGGACACCGGTCACTTCGCGGCCGAGTGCGCGGCCGCCGGGATCAGCGTCCGGCCGTTCGGGGACGAGGGCGCCCGGGTCTCGATCGGCGATCCGGAGGCGAACGAGGCCTTCCTCGCCATCGCCAAGGCCTACCCGCGCCGTCACTAGCATCCGCGCCGTCACTCAGGGTCGCGGTGTCGGCCCGTCATGGCCGGACTGACTTATCGCGCGACGGCGTTCAGGGCGCGGTCGTCGGCGCTGAAGTCGGAGCCGGCGTCGGGGGGCGGGTGGGCGAGGTGCCACCGGACCGATGCGGCAATCCCCTGCGCAGGGTCGCCCGGCCGCCAGCCGAGCAGCTCACGGGCCTTGTGGCTGTCGACCAGCATGTGCTGCGGGTGATCGACGGTCATGTTCATGTCCTCGGCCACGTCCTGATCCGGGACCGTGACCAGCTCGGCGTCATGCCCGGCCGCGGCGAGAATCTGGCGTGTCCAGTCCGCAACCGTGCCGGAGGCAGCCTCAACGATGTTGAGTATCTGCCCGGCGGCGCCGGTATCGAGGGTCGCTAGCACGGCAGTTGCCACGTCGCCGACGTAGCAGCGGCTCAGCAGCCAGCTGCCGGTACCGACCGGGATGCGCTTGCGTCCGGCCCGCACTCTGCGCAGGACGAATTCTTCCCGGCGCTGCGGGTCGTGCTCACCGTAGATGAAGCCAAGGCGCAGCACCGTGCCGCCGCGCTTGAGGTACGCCGGCTCGACATCCAGCTTCTCGTAGTCGTCGAAACCGCCGCCTCGCTGGCCGCGGTACGGGTAGCGGCCTCGGCGAACCGGCGACTCCTCGGTGATCGGGACCGGCTCGCCGCCCTGGTGATCGTCCATCAGCTCGAAGGCACGGTAGACGTCCACGCTCGACAGCACGACCAGCCTGGCGTCCGGCAGGTGCGGGAGTACGGCGTGAACGTCCGCCCTGGACATGGCGAGCGTATCCACGACGGCATGCGGGCGCAGCGCGCTGATCTCCGCGGCCAGCCGGGCGAAGTCGCGGCGGTCGGTGTGCAAGTGCCTGCACCCGGCCAGGTCGGTCGGCTCGGTCTGGCCGCGGTGAACCAATGTCACGTCATCGCCGCGCGCGAGGAGTTCCTCGGTGATCCTGCGCCCGATGAACTTCGTGCCGCCGATAACGAGGACCCGCATACTGCCTCCACCGCGATGCCTAACGCTGCCGCTCCTTGATCAGTTCAGCACGGGACGCGCGGGTAACACCGCATTTTCACGGTCGGCTGAACCCCGCTGCCTGCCCGCCCGTGGTCCGGCGCCGCCGCGATCGGGAGCTTCTCCCTGGCTATCCGGCCGCCCCATGGTCCAGCTTCTCGACGATCAGCCGGTAGAACTGGCGGGGCCGCCCGGGCTGGGGCGTCCGGCTCGGCGGCAGCGGCCAGGCCAGTCCCTCGTCCGCCAGGGTGCGCAGCAGCCGCCGCGCCGTCCGCGGCGTCACGCCAAGCAGCCGTCCGGTCATCTCCGCGTCGACGGCAACCGCGGCGTCGGCGCTGGCCAGCTTGCCCGCCAGCCGGGACAGGATTTCGATCCCTCTGGGCCTGACCTGTTCCTGCCGCCGCAGCGACGGCTGACGCGGCGCAGGCACCAGCGCCCTGCCCTCCCGGTCCAGGCCGAACACGCCCGCGCGCAGGCCCGAGTGGGAGCTGCCGAGGGCGGCGCGGGCATGCGCCTCAGCCTCCTGCGCGGTCCTGCCCATCCCGACGCCCACGTCCAGGACTATGCCGAGCGACGAGCGCGCCCGTTCGGTGAACGGCGGCTCGCGGAACCCGTCGGTCGCGGGATGCAGCGAACCGCGGGTGGCCGTGACGTGAAAGCTGTGATCACCCATCGGGCTGACCGTGGCGTGGATTCGCTGCGCCTCCTGGACGAGGAACCGGTGCACAGTCAGGCGGAGTTCCTCGCGGGACTGCCGCGGGCCCGGACGCCGCTGGGTGTCCCTGAGCGTCGGCACCTCGATCACGACCACGGCCAGCTGTGCCTCTTCCAGCCTGCGCTGGCCGGCGAGCAGCGTGGCCGTCTGCAGCCCGGCCCGGATCGCGCTGCCGGTGGGCCGCAGCGTAATCACCGGGACGCCGGCCGCGGAGAGCCGCGCGGCGACGGAATTCAGGCAGGTGACCGCGAGCGACGTCTCGTCCCTGCGCCAGAGTCGCTCGTGGAACGCCGCCAGCGTCGCGGCACTCGCGGTCTCCTCGCGGACGTGCACGCTCTGCGCCGGCAGCCCGAGCTCGGCGTAGGCCTCCTCCACGTCCCCGCGGCCGAGCACGTCGACGCTGACCCGGGCCAGGTCGTGATCGTCGCCCGCGCGCAGCAGGGCCGCGTACAGCGCGCTGCCGGTCAGCGGGATGCAGGTGGCCGGCCCGGCGAGGGCGCCGGCCTTCCTCGCGTACTCGTACGGGACAGGACTGGCGAACAGGCAGACGTCAACGACTGGACCGAGCCGGTGAACCTTGTCCGCCGCTTCCTGCTCGTCCCGGTACGCGGCGGCGATCAGCCGCGTGGCCAGCCCGTCGCCGGCGCCGCCGAGCAGCCCGTCGGCCGCGCCGGGAAGCGCGGCGGCGCCGGGCCGGCCGACGAGGCGCCGGACAGCATGACCCGCTCCACCAGCTCGTGCGGTCCCACCACGGCGATGGTCAGATCATCCGAGGGCTGCCGCTGCACGCTCATCACTGGTTACCAGGTCGCACGGTGGCGGTACTGGCGCGCTCATGCATCTCCGGCAGGCTGAGCTGCCACGCGACGTGCATCCGCTAACCATTCCCGTTCGCGGTAGCGACCTTCTCCCTGCCACGCAATGTCCGGCCCATCTACGCGGAGCAATTGTGCGATTCTACATTTCCGTGACCCGCGCCGAAGATCGCAAAGGTAAGAGCGCCCGGCCCATGGGCGTTAACCCTGCGTGCTGGCCGCCTCGTCCAGCCGGGAGGTGGCATCCAGGCAATCCTGGCCGGGCCGAGGAGGCCCAGAAGGGAGTCAGCCCGGATTGGCTGGCTACTGACGAGAGCGCCGACGGGAGCACACGCTCCGTGGCTGGTCAGTCGGCCGTCTCGGCCGTAATGTCGGCGCCTAGCGCGGTCAGCCGGGCGGCGATCGATGCGTGACCCCGGTCGATCGGGTAGCCGGGCGCGACCACCGTCTCGCCCTCGGCGGCCAGGCCGGCCAGGATGAGCGCTATGCCGGTGCGCAGGTCGTGCGCCACGACCTCGGCTCCCTTGAGCGTGCTGGGACCGTGCACGATGACCGCGTTGGAATCCACTTCGATCTTGGCGTCCATCTTGCTGAGCTCTCCGACCAGCGTGTACCGGCCGTCGTAGATCGTCTCGCGGATGTAGCTGGTGCCGTCCGCGAGACAGCTCAGCGCCATGATCGGAGACTGCAGGTCAGTGGCGAATCCCGGGTACGGGCTGGTGATCACGTTGATCGGGCGGAGCTTGTGCTGCAGCCGTACCTGCAGCACGGCCCCGGAGGTGGCGAACTCCACCCCCATTTGCTCCAGCTTCCAGCGAACCACCCCGAAGTGATCGAGAGACCCGCCCACCAGGCTCAGCTCGCCGCCGGTGATGGCGGCCGCCATCGCGAAAACGCCGGCGTCGATCCGGTCCGGCATCACCGTGTGCTCGACGGCGGTGAGCTCGTGCACGCCCTCCACGGCGACGAACCCGGTGCCGCCGCCGCTGATCCGGGCGCCCATCTTGGCGAGGAACGCGATCACGTCAAGCACCTCGGGCTCGAGCGCGGTGTTGTCGATCACGGTCCGGCCCGGGGCGAGCGAGGCCGCCATGATCAGGTTCTCGGTGCCGGTGTGCGACGGGGTGTCCAGGTACAGGTGGGCACCGCGAAGCTGCCCAGCCTGGATGTGGATCACGCTCTCGCCCTCGGTCACGGTCGCGCCGAGCCGGGCGAAGCCTCGATAGTGGAAGTCGAGGTTCCTGCTGCCCAGATTGCATCCGCCGATGCCCTCGATGACCGCCTCGCCGAGCCGGTGCAGCAAGGCCGGCACGAACAGCACCGACCCGCGGAACCTGCGTGCGATCTCGGCAGGCAGCACTGGGCTGGTGAGCCGGGACGCGTCCACTACCAGGATGTGCTCCGCTTCGTGGAACTCCACCAGGGCACCGACCGCCTGGGCCAGCTCGATCGCGCGGCGGACGTCTTCGATGACCGGCACGTTCCGCAGCACGGTTCGTCCTCTGGCCGCGAGCAGCGACGCCGCGATCATCTTGAGCGCTGCGTTCTTCGCGCCCTGGACGAAGACCGTCCCCTCCAGCGGGTTGCCCCCTCGCACGCGGTAACGGGTCGTCTCGGAGCCCATGGTCATCTGGTCGCAACTCCTGTCCGAGGTGATCAGCCTCCCGGCCTGCGGCCGGCTGAAACTGTGCGCCCGGGCTCTCTCCGGGCGGTGGCGGCGGGCGGTTCGCAGCCGCAGAACTCGGTCCAGTATTCCATCGCGGATCCGGTACGACGGACAGCTCGGCCGATCCGGCGGCCGCGTCGCCCGGGGTCAGGACAGCTGCTTTAGCCGTTCGAACACGCCTCCCAGACGTTCGGTATAGCGCTCCGGCCTGCACACTTCGTCGAGACGTTGGTCGTCGATCTGCTGCCCGTGCGCAGCCGCATGCTGACGGAGAGTAGTGCGAAATGGGATTCCTGTGTCCCATGTCTCCATCGCGGCCTGCTGGACGAGCGAGTAGGCGTCCTCGCGGGTCATGCCGGAGCGGATGAGCTCGAGCAGCACCGCCGAGGTGTAGATGAGCCCGCCGGTAGCCTCCAGGTTGACCCGCATCCGGGCCGCGTCCACCGTGAGTCCCTCGACCAGCCCGGTGGTGAGCGCCAGCAGGTAGTCGGTCAGGATGGCGGCGTCGGGCAGGGCCACGCGTTCCACGCTGGAATGCGAGATGTCCCGCTCGTGCCACAGCGGCATCCCCTCCATGACGGGAATGACCTGGGCGCGGACCACCCGGGCCAGCCCGCAGATCCGCTCTGACCGGATCGGGTTCTTCTTGTGCGGCATCGCCGATGAGCCCTTCTGCCCCTTCCTGAACGGCTCTGCCAGCTCGCGTACCTCGGTTCGCTGCCCGTGCCTGACCTCGAGCGCGACAGCCTCGCAGACCGTGGCGGTGATCGCGAGCACGCTGACCCATTCCGAGATCCCGTCCCGGAACACCACCTGGCTGGCCACCGGGGCCGGCCGCAGCCCCAGGGCGGGCATGACCTCAGCCTCGATAGCCGGGTCGATGTTGGAGTAGGTGCCGACGGGCCCGGACAGCTTGCCGACGGCCACCGCCTCGCGGGCGCGCAGCAGCCGGTCACGGCAGCGGGCCATGGCGAAGGCGAAGTCGGCCACCCGGTGGCCCCAGACGTCGGGCTCGGCGTGAACGCCGTGCGTCCGCCCGGCCCGCAGCGTGCCGCGGTGCGCCAGCGCGTGGTCGCGGAGCACCGCCACCAGCGGCCGGCCTTGGCCAGCAGCAGGTCGGTCGCCTCGGTGAGCTGGACGGCCAGCGCCGTGTCGAGCAGGTCGGAAGAGGTCAGGCCGAAGTGCACGTACGCCGCGGCCTCGCGCGGCGAGGTGTTGTCGGCCCAGGCGCTGAGGAAGGCGATCACGTCGTGGTCGGTCACCGCCTCAGCCGCGGCGACCGCGTCGGCCGACGGCGGCGGTGCCTGCCGGACCGGCTGCACGCAGTCGGCGGGCACGATCCCGGCCCGCGCCTGCGCCTCCAGCACCAGCGTTTCCACCCGGGTCCACAGCTCGTACTTGTGCGCGTCGCTCCAGATCCGCCCCATCTCGGGCAGCGTGTACCGCTCGATCATGCCCTCAATTCTCCCGTACCCGGTCGCTCCGCCTGCGGGCAGCGTGATCTCGTGTCCGGCGGCCGCGGCCGGCGGCTGGCGGACGGGGAGCCCGCCCGCTCTCCGTGCCGCAGCCACGTCAAGGTGGTCGATGTGCCATTGCCGACGCTGGAGGGGAGGCGATGTGCCATCGACACCGCGCTGGTGCGTGCTTCAGCCGGCCGGCCGCGCAGGCCCGGTCCTGCGGTCGCTTGCCCGGCGATGTCACCGCGGTACCAGCCGCCGCGCATCCTGATCCGCCCGGCGGCCTGGTAGGCGGCGGCGCGGGCGGCCGCGAGGTCAGGTCCCGTGCCCACCGCGTTGAGCACCCGGCCGCCGGCCGATTCCAGCCGGCCGTCGGCACCGCGCCGGGTGCCCGCCTGCAGTACGTAACTCGCCGCCGTCGGTTCGGGAGAATCGAGACCTTCGATGAGATCGCCGGTCACCGGGCCGGACGGGTACCCTTCGGCGGCGAGCACCACGGTCACCGCGGCGCCCCGGGCCCAGCGCAGCGGGCCGGCCGCTGCCAGCGAGCCGGCCGCCGCGGCGTGCAGCAGCCCGCCCAGCGGGGTGGCCAGCCGGTCCAGCACGACCTGGGTTTCCGGGTCGCCGAACCGGGCGTTGAACTCCACCACCCTGATGCCGTCGCTGGTCAGGCACAGGCCGGCGTAGAGCAGGCCGCGGTAGGGCGTGCCGCGGCGGCGCAGCTCGTCGAGCGCGGGCTGGATCACGGTGTCCATCACCTGCCCGGCTATCCCGCCGGGCAGCCACGGCAGCGGGGCGTAGGCGCCCATGCCGCCGGTGTTCGGCCCCTGATCGCCGTCGCGGGCGCGCTTGAAGTCCTGGGCCGGCATCAGCGGCAGGGCGGTGCTGCCGTCGCAGAGCGCGAACAGCGACAGCTCGGGACCGTCGAGGAACTCCTCGATGACGACCGTGCCGCAGCTCTCCGCGTGCCTGACCGCCGCGGCCAGGTCGGTGGTGACCAGGACTCCCTTACCGCCGGCCAGCCCGTCGTCCTTCACCACATACGGCGGGCCGAACTCGCTGAGCGCCGCGGCCACCTGGCTGGCCGTGACGCAGCTGCGGGACGCGGCGGTAGGGATGCCCGCGGCCGCCATGATGTCTTTCGCGAACGACTTCGAGCCCTCGATCATGGCCGCCGCCCGGTCCGGTCCGAAGCAGGCGAAGCTCGCCGCGCGCAGCGCGTCGCCCGCGCCCGCCACCAGCGGAGCCTCCGGGCCGATCACGACCAGCTCCGCGTCCAGCCGCCTGGCCAGGGCGACGATGTCCGCGGGATCGGTGGCCGTCACCGGGTGCAACTCGGCGAGCCCGCCGATGCCCGGGTTGCCGGGAGCAGCGTGCAGGCTCGTGACCTCGGGATCGGCGGCCAGGGACCGGGCCAGCGCGTGCTCGCGGCCGCCGGACCCGATGACGAGGACTCGCACGGCGGCGAGCCTACCGCCCGCGGGACCGGGCCAGCGCGTGCTCGCGGCCGCCGGACCCGATGACGAGGACTCGCACGGCGGCGAGCCTACCGCCCGGTTACCGCCGGGTCATCGGCCGGTCAGCGGCCGGTCAGGCCAGCGGCCGGAGCTGGAGCGTCTGGTCACGGCGCGGGCCGACGCCGACCGCGGCGACGGGCGCGCCGGCCAGATCCTCCAGCGTCTTGACGTAGGCCTGCGCGTTGCGCGGCAGGTCGGCGAACTCCCGGGCCGCGGAGATGTCCTCCCACCAGCCGTCCAGGTACTCGTAGACCGGACGGGCGTGGTGGAACTCGGTCTGGGTCATCGGGATCTCGTCGTGCCTGACGCCGTCGATCTCATAGCCGACGCAGATCGGCACCTTGTCCAGGCCGGACAGCACGTCCAGCTTGGTGATGAAGTAGTCGGTAATGCCGTTGACCCGGGTCGCGTACCTGGCGATCACCGCGTCGAACCAGCCGGTGCGGCGCTCCCGGCCGGTGGTGACCCCGTATTCCGCGCCGGTCTTGCGCAGCCACTCACCCTGGGCATCGAGCAGCTCGGTGGGGAACGGGCCCGCGCCTACCCGGGTGGTGTAAGCCTTCAGTATCCCGATGACCTTGGTGATCCTGGTCGGGCCGATGGCCGAGCCCGCGCAGGCGCCGCCCGCGGTCGGCGAGGACGAGGTCACGAACGGATAAGTTCCGTGATCCACGTCCAGCAGCGTGGCCTGGGCACCCTCCAGCAGCAGGGTCCTACCAGCGTCGAGGGCCCGGTTGAGGACCAGCCCGGTGTCGGCGGTGTAGGGCCGCATCCGCGTGCCGTAGGCCACGTACTCCTCGGCGACCGCCGCCGCCTCGATGCCGCGGCGGTTGTAGACCTTGCTGAGGACCTGGTTCTTCTCGCGCAGCACTAGGTCGAGCTTCTGCCGCAGGATGCCGGGATCGAACAGATCCTGGACGCGGATCCCCACCCGGGCCACCTTGTCGGCATAGGCCGGCCCGATCCCGCGGCCGGTGGTGCCTATCCGGGCGCTGCCCAGGTAGCGTTCGGTCACCTTGTCCAGGGCTCGCTGGTGCGGCATGATCAGGTGCGCGTTCGCCGAGATCAGCAGCCGCTCGCAGGAGATCCCCCGGGCCTGCAGGCCGTCGATCTCCTCGAACAGCACCCTCGGGATCGATCACGACGCCGTTGCCGATCACCGGGGTCACCTGGGGTGAGAGCACTCCGGAGGGCAGCAGGTGCAGCGCGTAGCTGTCGTCGCCAATGACCACCGTGTGCCCGGCGTTGTTCCCGCCCTGGTAGCGGATCACATAGTCGACCTGGTCACCGAGCAGGTCGGTTGCCTTGCCTTTGCCTTCGTCGCCCCACTGGGCGCCGACGAGCACGATGGCCGGCATCGGGCCTACTCCTCCCTTGCGCTGCGTCTGCGCTCGACGGGCCGCGCCGGAAAGGCTGTGGCGCGCCAGCCGGATGCGGGTCCGTGCCCGCGTCGCCTGCCGCCGCCCGTACGCTCGGCTACTAGCGCGGCAGGGGCCGCGCGTTCCGAGGCTACCGGAATGTGGCCCGGTGAGACGGTCGGCGCGTGCGGGGATGCGGATGCGCCGGAAAGGGCCGCCGGTGATCATCCGGAGCCGGAGCGAGGGCGAGCTGGGCGAGTGCGTGAGGATCCTTGCTGAGGTTCACCGCCGCGATGGCTACCCGATGAGATGGCCGGCTGATCCGGCACGCTTCCTGGCGGACCCCGATTTCCTCGGGGCGTGGGTGGCAATCGTCGATGGCCGGCTGGCGGGCCATGTGGTCCTGTCCGCGGCCGGCCCGGGGGATGCGGCCGCGGCCCTGCTCGGCGACGGCGCGGCCATGGTGAGCCGGCTGTTCGTCGCTCCCGCCGCGCGCGGCCGCGGGACCGGGGCTGCCTTGCTCGGGCACGCGACAGGAGAGGCACATAAGTGCGGCCTCGTCCCTGTGCTCGACGTCCTGGCAGCCAACAGCGCCTCGGTCGCCTTCTACGAGCGCCTCGGCTGGCGCCTGCTGGGTGTCGCCGAGGCACAGTGGGATCACGACCGGGTCACGGTTCGCAGCTACGCTGGCCCGGCCGCGCCTCCGGCAGGCCCGCCTCCTGGGGCCGCGCCTCCGTAAGCCCGCCTCCCGGGCCGCGCATTCCGCGAGGCGCCTCCCCGCGGGCGGCGGCCGCTAGCCGCTGAGCTGCGCGGCGGCCTCGGCGCTGCTGTCGCGCAGGAAGTCGCGGCACCGGATCGCCTCGTCGCCTTCTCCTATGGCCGCGGCGGCGCGGCCCAGCATGGACAGCGACCGGAGGAAACCACGGTTCGGCTCATGCTCCCAGGGGATCGGGCCGTGTCCGCCCCAGCCAGCCCGGCGCAGCTGATCGAGACCGCGGTGGTAGCCGGTCCGCGCGTAGGCGTACGCCTGGACGACTTCGCCCTGCTCGAAGGCATTCTCCGCCAGCGTGGCCCAGGCGGCCGAATGGCCCGGGAATCTGGCTGCGACCTCGGCCGGGTCGGTGCCGTCGGCCAGCAGCGCGTCGGCTACGGGATGTTCAGGCAGGTACGTGGGGGCAGGTCCGGCCAGCAGGTTCTCATGGTCCATCCGCCCATCTTGCCCGCTCCGCGCGTCCGCCGGGCCCTCGCCGTGGCGCCCGGGCCGGATTCAGCCCAGGTGCTTGCCCGCGGACATCAGGTCCCCGCAGGCCTGCTGGATCCGGGCGGTCATCGATGCCTCGGCGGCCTTCCCCCAGGACCGCGGGTCGTAGTCCTTCTTCCTGCCGATGTCGCCGTCCACCTTGAGCACGCCGTCGTAGTTGGTGAACATGTGCCCGGCGATCGGCCGGGTGAACGCATACTGCGTGTCGGTGTCCACGTTCATCTTGACCACGCCGTAGGAGACCGAAGGCCGCAGTTTCACGTGGCCGGGCTTGTAGACGCCGTGCACGTTGCCGAACGTCGCGGCCAGGAGGTACCGGCCGCGCTCGCCGAGCCCGAGCGCCCCGGCGGTGGCCAGCGCGTCCTCAGGGGTGCTGTACAGCTTCTCGTTGATCTCGCCGCCGAGGACACCTACCCCAGGCCCAGGTCGGAAAGCTCATAGGCGGCGCGGTAGGGCAGTCCCCACTCGAGCACCCGCGCCCGCGCGCCCCGGTCGACGATCACCGCGACGCCTACCACCTCAGCGCCGGCCTCCCGCAGCGCGTCCACCGCCGAGAGCACCGAGTTTCCCGTCGTCGACGTGTCCTCGACGGCCAGCACGCGGCGCCCGGCCACGTCCGGTCCCTCGATCCGTCGTTGCAGGCCGTGCGCCTTGTCCGCCTTGCGCACCACGAACGCGTCGAGCGGCCGCTCACTGCCGGCCGCCGCGTGCATCATCGCGGTGGCCACCGGGTCGGCGCCCAGCGTGAGGCCGCCCACGGCCTGGTACGCAAGGTCCGCGGTGGCCGCCAGCATCACCCGGCCCGCGAGCGGGGCGATGCGGCCGGCCAGGAGCACGCGCCGCAGGTCGATGTACCAGCTGGCGCGCTGTCCTGAAGACAGCACGAAGTCGCCGTGCACGACGGCGTGCTTGCGTATCTCCTGGAGCAGTTCCTCGCGGTCGCCCACGGAAGGCGAGCCTAGCGGCCGGCCGGTAACGGGTCTGCTCACAGCGCGGCCAGGATGGCCTGCTCCCGTTCCGGGTCGAGCCCGATCCCCGGCCGCCGGGCCACATCATGCACCGGCCTGGCCTGGGCGGCAGCGTCCTGAACCAGCCAGCTCCAGGTGTCACGGACGGTGTCGGCAAGCGGCCGGTATCGCATTCCGGCCAGCGTGGCGCGTTCGCCGGAGGCCTCCCACGTGCCCGCAAGCTCGGGTATGTCCGGAGCCCACATGGGCAGGTCGGTATACGGCGCGACGCCGGCGGCCAGCAGCACGTCATCGGGCGCCCAGATCAGCTCGGCGGTCGTGCCGGAGCCTGCGCGGGCCGCGGCGAGGCAGGCGCCCATCAGCTCGCCGAACGTGCACCCCCGCGGGCCGGGGACGTTGACGACCCCGGTAATCCCGCGACGGACGCTGTCCAGCATCCAGCTAGCCAGGTCGCGGGCATCGGTCAGCCGGACCGGCCTGCCGGGGTCGCCCGGGGCCAGCACCCGGCCGCCCCGGGCCAGCCTGGCCAGCCACCACGGCAGCCTGCCCACGTCGTCGTGCGGCCCCGCGATGAGGCCAGGGCGCACGATCAGGTGCCTGCCGGGGAATGCCGCCGCCACCGCGCGTTCGGAACCTGATTTGAGCCTGCCGTATCCCAGCGACGCCACGTCGCCCTGGGCATCGGGCGGGCACTCGCGGGTCGGCGATTCCTCGGTCACCGGCTCCCTCGGCCGGCCGGAGTACACCGAGAGGCTGGACACGTAGGAGTAATGACCCGCGTGGCCGGCCAGCAGCCCGGCGGACGCGGCCACGTGTGCCGGAGCCGTCACCGAGGTGTCGATGACCGCGTCCCAGTCCCGGTCGGCCAGCGGGAGCATGTCCGGCCGCCTGGTCCGGTCGCCGTGCAGCGCCTCGGCCCCCGGCCTGGGCTCGCCGTGCCGCCCCCTGGTGAAGGTCGTCACGTCGTGGCCGCGCGAGACCGCCTGGTCAACGAGCGCCCGCCCGACGAACTGGGTGCCGCCGAGCACGAGAATCCGCATGACGCGACATTCTGCCTGATCGTCGCCGAATTCACGGAACGGCTTCCGCCGTGAGCGGACTTGAATACCCTGGAGAACGCCCGCGGGCTGATGACCGGACCCACGGGGCGGGCGGGCTGGGCACTGGTTACCTCCCGCGCCTCAACCTCCCCGCGTCGAGGAAGGACGGTGTCAGGTGGATCGCTGCGCGCTGTTCGCGGACGCCGGATACGTACTGGCCGACGGTGCGATGGCCGTACACGGAACCAGCCGCAGGGAGTCCGTTTCCTGGGATTACGCCGGCCTGCTCGGATTCTTCACGGACCTGGCCGCCGAACGGACCGGCCAGCCGATGCTGCGCTGTTACTGGTATGAAACGACCATCGACGGCCGCCGGACCGCCGAGCACGAGACGCTCGCCGACCTGCCGGGACTCATGCTGCGGCTCGCCTCGCCGCTGCCGGGCCAGCGTGACGCCGCCGACACCGGGATCCACCGCGACCTCGCCGCCCTGGCCGGGAACCGCGCCGTCTGCGACGTGCTGCTGGTCAGTGCCGAGGAAGATCTCACGCCGGTCGTCGCGGACGTTCAGGACCTCGGCGTACGGGTGATCATCGTTGACATCTCGGTGGACGGGAACCGGACCGTCCCGCGTTCGCTCCGGCAGCAGTGCGACGACATCGTGGAGGTCGACGCCGCCCAGCTGCGGCCGTACGTGGAGCTGATCGCCGGCGCCGAGCCTGCCCGCTACGACGAGCAGTACGCGACCAGCATCTACGGCGGGAAGCAGCTGGCGAACGGGCACGCCGCCGGCGTGGGCGGAGGCAGTCACCAGGACCTGTCGTCCGCCGCCGCCGGATCGCACCCGGCAGCGCCAGCGGTATACGCCGCGCCGGGCGTCGCCGAGTACCAGCCTGCGGCCCAGCCGGCCGCGCGGCAGCCGCCCGCGCCGCCGCGGCCTGAGCCCGTTCCGGCTGCGGACGCCGGGCCCTCTGAGCCGAACGTCCGGGGGATGCACAGAAGCCATGCCGCGGGGAACTCCTCGCCGCTGTCCGGCCAGCCGCCGCTGTCCGCCCCGCCTCAGCAGGCTCCGCCGAGGACGCAGCCGCACAGCCCGCGGCCCCCGGCCGGACAGCCCGGACTGCCGGCGCCCCCGCTCTACACCGCACCCGCATCGGCCTCCTTCCGCGAGCCCGCGGCACCTTCCGGGCCGGCCGGGCAGGAACTGCCCGCGGCGCGGCCGGGACCCGCGGCGGGCGCTCCGGCCACGGCCGCTTCTAGTGAGGCCGCGGATCCCGCGGTGGCGCCTCCCCCGCCATCCGGCCAGCGCGCGGCCGGTCCGCGCCCTCCCTACGCGCCCTCGCACCTGAGCAGCTTCGACGACCCGGAGGGCAGCCAGTTTTCCCCGGCTCCGGCCGGGCAGTTCGGCAGCACGCCCCGCGGCCTGCCATCCCGCCGCGGTTCGCAGCCGGACGGCCTGCCCGGCAATGGCGTGCCAGGAAATGGCCCGCCGGGCAATGGCCTGCCCGCGCAGCACAGCGCGCAGTCCCCGCCGCAGTCGCCGCTGGCGCCGCACGGTTCTTCGGCGCAGCATCCGGCCGCGGCCCCGAGCCCGGGCTACCTCCCGCCGGTCCCGCCGGTCCCGCCGGTCTCGCAGCCGGCTCCCTACCGCGCACAGCTGCCGGAACCGCCGCCGCCCGCAGCGTCACCGGCCACCGGAGGGTCGCTCGCGGGCATCGTTCAGACGGCTCATTCGGAGGGCTTCGAGTTCGGCGAGTCGGTGGCTCGTGAAGCGCCGGCGCTCTGGCTGGAGGCGGTGGTCGCCCGGAAGCCGCGCATGCCGTCCGATCTGGAGGCCCGTCTCCTGCAGGGCTCGGTCCTGCCCATCGATTCACTGCTGCAGGACGAGGTGCGGAACGCGCTGCGCCGCGGGTTCTGGGATGCGCTTGAGCGTTCCCGGAGATAGAAAGCGCAGGCCGCGGCGCCTGCTCGCCGGGAAGCGCGGGCTCGCGCATTAGCCGGCATCAAGACCTGCGTAGAGGGGTACCTTCGCACCGTGGCCCAGCTGTCCCGCGAGGAGTTCGACGAGATCGAATTCGGCGCCGCCCGCACCGGAGATCACCACAGCGCCGCGCTGCGGATGAGCCTGCTCGCCGATACCTCAGCCGAGAGCAGCGAGATGTCCAGCGCCGAGGCGCACCTGCGAGCGGGCGAGCAGTGGCTGCTCGCGGACGACCCGGCGTCGGCCGCCGACGGCTTCCGCCGGGCGCTGTCCGGCGGCGGGACGTTCGTCGATGCCCAGGTCTCGCTGGCCCGCGCGCTGTTCCTGCTCGGCCAGGCCGACGAGGCGAACGAGCTGATCAGTCAGCTGGAAGCGGCCGGGCGACAGGATCCGAGGCTGTGTGACCTGGTCGCCGAGCTGCTGGTCGAGCGGTCGGACCTGATCGGCGCCCTCGACTGGGCGAACACGGGAGTAGAACTCTGCCTGCCGCCGGACGCGCGTCCCGGGCAGGCCGCCGCGGGCTCCGAGGCGCCGCCGAACAGGAGCGCGGCCGAGGCCGCCGCGGCTTCCGTGCCCCGGCAGGTCCCGCCGACCGTGGACCGGACCGAGCTGCGGATGCTGCTCAGCCTGCGCTACCGGATCCGCAATGACATCGGCCTGCCCGAAGACGGCTACGACAAGCTGCTCGACGAGCTCTAGCGGCCCGCAGGGTCCGCCGAGCGCGCGGTGCCCGCCCGGGTGTCGTGCGGCCGAAGCAGACTCCTCTTGCCGGCCAGACTAGTTCCATCCGCGCCGCCGCGGCGTGACGGTCAGCCGACCTTCGCTCCCGGCAGGACGGTCAGTGCGTCAGCGGACTCGTCCAGGTCCGCCTCCACCTGGTCCCCGTCGGTGATCTCGCCGGCGAGCAGCGCCCGGGCCAGCTGGTCGCCGATGGCGGACTGCACCAGCCTGCGCAGCGGCCTCGCGCCGTACAGCGGGTCGAACCCGGTCAGCGCCAGCCACTCCCGCGCGGCCGGGGTCACCGTGAGCTTCAGCCTGCGGTCGGCCAGCCGCCTGGCCAGCCGGTCTACCTGCAGATCGACGATCTGGGCGAGCTCGGCCGTGGTCAGCGAGTCGAAAATGATCACGTCATCGAGCCGGTTGAGGAATTCGGGCTTGAACGTGGCGCGGACCACGGACATCACGCTGTCCTTCCGCGCCGCCTCGTCCAGTGCCTGGTCGGCGATGAACTGCGACCCGAGGTTGGAGGTGAGGATCAGGATGGTGTTGCGGAAGTCGACCGTCCGGCCCTGCCCGTCGGTGAGCCTGCCGTCGTCGAGGACCTGGAGCAGTATGTCGAAGACTTCCTGGTGAGCCTTCTCCACCTCGTCGAGCAGCACCACGCAGTACGGCCGGCGGCGGATGGCCTCGGTGAGCTGCCCGCCCTCCTCGTAGCCGATGTAGCCGGGCGGCGCGCCGACCAGCCGCGCGACGGAGTGCTTCTCCCCGTACTCGCTCATGTCGATGCGGACCATGGCGCGCTCGTCGTCGAAGAGGAACTCGGCCAGCGCCTTGGCCAGCTCGGTCTTCCCGACGCCGGTGGGCCCGAGGAAGAGGAACGAACCGTCCGGGCGGCCCGGATCGGCCACGCCCGCCCGGGCCCTGCGCACCGCGTCGGACACCGCCTGCACTGCCCTGGCCTGGCCGACCAGCCGCAGGCCCAGCTCGGACTCCATCCGCAGCAGCTTGCCCGTCTCGCCCTCGAGCAGGCGGCCGGCCGGGATGCCGGTCCACGAGGAGACGACATCCGCGACATCGTCGGGCCCGACTTCCTCCTTGACCATCGGCGCACCGTCGCCGGCGACGGTGTCGGTGGCCGGGGCCGCCGTGGCTTCGGCCAGCTCGCGCTCGAGCTCCTTGATGTCCCCGTATTCCAGCCTGGACGCCAGCTCGAAGTCCGCGTCCCGCTTGGCGCGTTCGGCCTGGGTCTTGAGGTCGTCGATGCGCTTCTTCAGCTCGCCGACCCTGTTGAGGCCGGCCTTCTCCCGGTCCCACCGGGCCACCAGGACGGTCAGCTGCTCCTGCCGGTCAGCCAGGTCGCGGCGCAGCCGCTGCAGCCGCTCCTTGCTCGCCGCATCCTCTTCCCGTTCGAGCGCGAGCTCCTCCATCTTCATCCGGTCCACCGAACGCTGCAGCTCGTCGATCTCGACCGGCCGCGAGTCGATCTCCATGCGGAGCCGGGATGCCGCCTCATCGACCAGGTCGATCGCCTTGTCCGGCAGGAACCTGCCGGTGATGTAGCGGTCGGACAGCGCGGCCGCCGCGACCAGCGCGGCGTCAGAGATCTGCACCTCGTGGTGCGCCTCGTAGCGTCCCTTCAGGCCGCGCAGGATCGCGATCGTGTCCTCGACCGAGGGCTCGCCGACGAAGACCTGCTGGAACCGCCGCTCCAGGGCGGGGTCCTTCTCGATCCGCTCGCGGTACTCGTCGAGCGTGGTGGCCCCCACCATGCGCAGGTCGCCCCGGGCGAGCATCGGCTTGAGCATGTTGCCTGCGTCCATCGCGCCCTCGGCCGCGCCCGCGCCGACCACCGTGTGCAGCTCGTCGATGAACGTGATGATCTGGCCTTCGCTCTCCTTGATCTCGTTCAGCACCGCCTTGAGCCGCTCCTCGAACTCGCCGCGGTACTTCGCGCCAGCCACCATCGCGGCCAGGTCCAGAGCGATCAGGCGCTTGCCGCGCAGCGACTCCGGCACGTCGCCGGCCACCACCCGCTGGGCCAGGCCCTCCACCACCGCGGTCTTGCCGACCCCCGGCTCGCCGATGAGGACGGGATTGTTCTTGGTCCGCCGGGACAGCACCTGGATGACCCGCCGGATCTCGGCATCGCGGCCGATCACCGGGTCGAGGCGGCCGGACCTGGCGCTCTCGGTCAGGTCGATGCCGTACTTGGCCAGGGCCTGGTAGGTGCCCTCCGGATCCTCCGAGGTGACCCGGGCGTGCCCGCGTATCTTCCCGAACGCCTCCAGCAGCGCCTCCGGCCCGGCGCCGGCCTGCCTGAGCAGGCTGGCCACTTCTCCGCCGCTGGTCGCCAGGCCGACGAGCAGGTGCTCGGTGGAGACGAACTCGTCGCCCAGCTGCCGGGCCTGCTCGGCCGCGGTGTTGACCGACGCGAGCAGCGGGCGGGATGTCTCCGGGGCGCTCGCCGTGGCGCCCGCTACCCGGGGGGACCGGGCTAGCAGATCCTGGGTGCCGCGCAGGACATCGGCCGGGTTCGCGCCGACGGCGCGCAGCAGCGGGTCCGCGGTGCCGCCGGCCTGCTCGATCAGGGCGGCGAGCAGGTGCGCCGGGCCGACCTGCGGATGGCCGTCGGCCGCCGCGCGGCGTACCGAGGCGGTCAGCGCTTCCTGGCTTTTGCGGGTGAGCTTCTCGTCCATGCTTTCCTGTTGCTTCCTACGTGCTTTCCTTCGTCATCGGACGGCGTGGCTGGCGCCCACGCGGTTACCTGCGCCGGGCGGACCGGAACGAGGTCGGCGCCGGGGGGCCTGCCCCTCCTGAGCCCGGCCAGCCGGGCGGCGACCGCCCGGGTGGACTCGAGCTCGGTCGCGCAGCCGCGCCACTTCGGCGTGCAGTTGCGCGGCGAGCTGGCGGGATCGCTCGAGCTCGCCGGCCAGTTCGAGGATCCGCTTGATCCCGGACAGGTTGACTCCCTCGTCCTGGGAGAGCCGCTGAACTTCGCGCAGGACAAGAATGTCGCGCATGGAATAGCGGCGCCCCCGCCCGGCGGCCCGGCCGGGCGAGACCAGGCCGAGCCGGTCGTAGGCGCGCAGGGTCTGCGGGTGCAGGCCGGACAGCTGCGCGGCCACCGAGATGACGTACACGGGCGTGTCATCCGACAGGCTGTCGAACGGAGTCGTCATGGCATCGGCTTCCTCACCGGTAACCCGGCAGGCCGGGCCGCTCCGGGCCGCCTGCGCGCCGGGCTCATCCCGCTACCCCCTGGCCCGCTGCAGCAGGCCGGCGCGGGGGTCATCGCTGGCAGTGGCCGCCCGGAAGGACTCCAGGGCCTCGCGGGCCTTGTTGTCCAGCTTGGCCGGGACCACCACCTCCACGGTGACCAGCAGGTCGCCGTTGAGCCCGTCCGACCGGCGGCGGATGCCCCGTCCCTTGACCCTGAAGGTGCGCCCGTTCGGCGTGCCGGGAGGGATGCGCACCGTGACCGGCATGCCCCGGTGCGACGGTACCTTGATCTCCGCGCCGAGCGTCGCCTCGGTGAACGCCACGGGCACGCTGACCGTGAGGTTGTCGCCCGACCTGCCGAACACCTTGTCCGGCGTGACATGCACCTTGACGTACAGGTCACCGGCCGGGCCGCCGCGCTCGCCCGGGACTCCCTTGCCCTTGAGCTTGATCCGCTGGCCGTCCGCCACGCCGGCCGGGATGCGTGCCTGGATGGTCCGGGTGCTCATCGCCCGGCCGCTGCCCGAGCACACCGTGCAGGGGTCGTCCACCAGCAGGCCGCGGCCGCGGCAGGTGCGGCACGGCTCGGAAAGCGCGAAACCGCCTAGGTTCCGGCTGGCCTGGCCGGTACCCTCGCAGGTCGGGCACACCCGGGGCACGGTGCCCGCCTTGGCGCCGGTCCCGTGGCACGTCGCGCACGGCCCCTCGCCCGCCAGCCGCAGCGAGACGGTCGATCCGTCGATGGCGTCAGCGAACGCCAGCGTCGTCTCGGTCTCGACGTCGGCGCCGCGCCGCGGCCGGGCCTGCGTGCCGCCCCGGCCGCCGAACATCCCGCCCAGCAAGTCACCGAGACGGCCGCCGGTGCTGTTGCTGCCACCGCCGCCGAACAGGTCGCCCAGGTCGAAGTTGTATCCGCCCTGGCCGCTCGGCCCGCTGGAGCCCGGCATCCGCAGCCCGCCGCCGCCGAACAGGGACCGCGCGTCGTCGTACTCCTTGCGCCGCTTCTCGTCGGACAGGACGTTGTACGCCTCGGAGATCTCCTTGAAGCGCTCCTCCGACGCCGCGTTACCCTTGTTCGCGTCCGGGTGGTATTTCCTCGCCAGCTTGCGGTAGGACTGCTTGATCTCGTCGGCGGGCGCGTTCTTGGAGACGCCGAGGATCTTGTAGTAGTCCTTCTCGAGGTAGTCCTTCGTGCTCACTGGTCCCTCATAGTCCCGGGTCAGTCGCCGTGACCGGCGGCCGACCCGCGTGACGGGGTGCCGCCACGCGCTGCATCCTCGTCCGGGAACTGCCTGGCGGCAGCCGCCGCCGCGTCATCGTCGTCCTCGCCGGAATCCCCGCCGGGCTCCGCGACCGCCACCCGCGCCGGGCGGAGGATCCGGTCGCCGATCTTGTACCCGGGCTGCAGGATCTGCACGCAGGTGGGCACGCTCACCTCGTCCGAGTAGGAGTGCAACAGGGCCTCGTGGATCACCGGGTCGAACGGCTCGCCCTTCTCCCCGTAGCTCACCAGGCCGAGCTTGGCCACGGCCGATTCCAGCGACTCCGCGACGGACTTGAACCCGCCGGACAGCTCGCCGTGCTCCCTGGCCCGGCCGATGTCGTCCAGGGCCGGCAGCAGCTCGGCCAGCACGTTGGCGAGCGCCTGCTCGCGAACGGCAATCCGGTCGCGCTCCACGCGCTTGCGGTAGTTGGCGTACTCGGCCTGAATCCGCTGCACGTCCGCCGTGCGCTCGGCCAGCTGGGCCAGGGTGGCGGCCATCTCGTCCTCTGCCTCTGCGTCCTTGTCCGGTACGGCGCCGGAGGACCCGCTCCCGGGAGGGGCGGGCTGGCCGGCCTGGCCGGGTGAATGCCTGCCCCGCCCGGGCCCGCCGCCTGCCGCACCGGTCCGCCCGGCGGCACCGGGCCGGTCAGGGTCCCTGACCTGCCCGGTCTCCGGGTCGATGCGCCTGCGGTCGCGGATCACCGGTCCCGCGTTGGTGTCCTCGGGTGAGCTCATCAGGCGGCGCCGCCCTCCTCATCAGCGGGCTTGCCCTCATCGACGATCTCGGCGTCGACGACTTCCTCGTCTGCGGGGCCGTCGGCCGGCGCGTCGGCGCCTGCCTGGGTGCCCGCGTCAGGACCCGGGGCGTTCGCAGCCTGCGCCTGCGCGTAGATCGCGGAGCCCATCTTCTGGCTGACCTGGGCGGCCTTCTCGCTCGCCGTGCGGATCGCCTCGGTGTCGGTGCCCTCCAGCGCCTTCTTCAGGTCGGCGATCGAGGACTCCACTTCCGACTTGATGTCGTCGGGGACCTTGTCGGCGTTCTCGCCGAGGAACTTCTCCGTCGTGTAAGCGAGGGTCTCGGCCTGGTTGCGGACCTCCGCCTCCTCGCGCCGCTGGCGGTCCTCCTCCGCGTACTTCTCCGCGTCGGCCATCATCTTCTCGATGTCTTCCTTCGGCAGCGCGGAACCGCCGGAGATGGTGACCGACTGCTGCTTGCCGGTGCCGAGGTCCTTGGCCGACACGTTGACGATGCCGTTGGCGTCGATGTCGAACGTGACCTCGATCTGCGGGATGCCGCGCGGCGACGGGGCGATGCCCGCCAGCTCGAAGGTGCCGAGCTTCTTGTTGTACGCGGCGATCTCGCGCTCACCCTGGAAGACCTGGATGAGCACCGAGGGCTGGTTGTCCTCGGCCGTGGTGAAGATCTCCGAGCGCTTGGTCGGGATCGTCGTGTTGCGCTCGATCAGCTTGGTGAAGATGCCGCCCTTGGTCTCGATGCCCAGCGACAGCGGAGTCACGTCGAGCAGCAGGACGTCCTTGACCTCGCCCTTGAGCACGCCGGCCTGCAGGCAGGCGCCCACCGCGACGACCTCGTCCGGGTTCACGCCCTTGTTCGGCTCCTTGCCGCCGGTCAGCTCCTTGACCAGGTCCACGACGGCGGGCATCCGGGTGGAGCCGCCGACCAGCACCACGTGGTGAATGTCGGCGAGCTTGATCCCGGCGTCCTTGATCACCTGCTGGAACGGCGCCTTGCACCGGTCGAGCAGGTCCGAGGTCATCTTCTGGAACTCGGCCCGGCTGAGCTTGGCGTCCAGGTGCAGCGGGCCGCTCTCGGAGTGCGTGATGTACGGCAGGTTGATCGTGGTCTCGCTGGAGCTGGACAGCTCGACCTTGGCCTTCTCCGCGGACTCGCGCAGCCGCTGCAGCGCCATCTTGTCCTTGGACAGGTCCACGCCGTAGCCGTTCTTGAAGTCCTTCACCAGCCAGTCCACGATCCGCTGGTCCCAGTCGTCGCCGCCGAGGTGGTTGTCGCCGCTGGTCGCCTTGACCTCGACCACGCCCTCGCCGACCTCAAGCAGCGAGACGTCGAAGGTGCCGCCGCCCAGGTCGAAGACCAGGATGGTGGCCTCGGTCTCCTTGTCCAGGTGGTAGGCGAGCGCCGCGGCCGTGGGCTCGTTGATGATCCGCAGCACGTTCAGGCCGGCGATCTGCCCGGCCTCCTTGGTGGCCTGCCGCTGCGCGTCGTTGAAGTACGCGGGAGTCGTGATGACCGCGTCGGTGATCTTCTCGCCCAGGTACGCCTCGGCGTCCCTCTTGAGCTTCTGCAGGATGAAGGCGCTGATCTGCTGGGGGGTGAACTTCTTGTCATCGATGCGGACTGTCCAGTCGGTGCCCATGTGGCGCTTGACCGACCGGATCGTCCGGTCCACGTTGGTGACGGCCTGCCGCTTGGCGACCTCACCGACGAGAACCTCGGCGTTCTTGGCGAATGCGACGACCGAAGGTGTCGTCCGCGAGCCCTCCGCGTTGGCGATGACCGTAGGGTCCCCGCCCTCGAGGATGGCGACGACCGAGTTAGTCGTCCCCAGGTCAATCCCTACCGCACGTGCCATGTGTCGTCCCTCATAGGTAGCGTTGTCTAGTTGAGCCCTGCTGGCGCAAGATTGCCATGTGCAACCTGGCAAGTCAAAATGACTTGAGCCGAGCCGACTCAATTTTGCTAACACGCGAGCTGGCTGCAACATTCCGGCCTGGACGCTGCCGATATCTGCCCTGGTCAGACACCATAACCCCGCGCTTTCCCGGCGGGCACGGGCCCCGGCGGGCCGCCGCGGCCCCGCGGGCCGGGCCGGGCGGACGCGACTTGGCAAACTCTTGACGAACCCCCGGCACAGGATGACAATGAGCCCATCCACGTTGGAATCGCTTCCAATCATGTGGCTCCGCTCAGGAGGAATGCCTGTGCGCGCTCCGGCCCGGCCCACGATGGCGGATGTTGCCACCGCCGCGGGAGTCGGGACGGGCACGGTCTCCCGGGTGGTCAACGGGGGCCTGAACGTCAGCGAATCGACCCGCAGGCACGTGCTGGAGGTCATCGAGCGGCTGGGATACCGGCCGAGCCACCTCGCGGCCGCGCTGTCTCGCGGTACGCCGCGCACCGTGGCCATCCTGGTGCCGCACCTGACCAGGCCGTCAACGGTAGCCCGGCTGGCGGGCGCGCTCGCGGTGCTGGACGGGCAGGGATACGACACGATCGTCTGCAACGTCGATACGCCGGAGCAGCGTGATCATCATCTGAGTGCGCTGACCGCACGGCACCGGGCCGACGGCGTGATCATCGTGTCGATCCGCCTGGCCAAGGACCGGATAGCGGCCTTCCGGCGCGGCTTGATCCCGATCGTGACCGTGGACGCGGTCGCCGCCGGCGTACCGCAGACGATCATTGATGACGTGGCCGGCGGACGGCTGGCCACCGCGCACCTGCTCAGCCTGGGCCACCGGCGGATCGGGTTCGTCGGCGACCTGGACGGCCGCGGGATGGACCAGGATCTGGGCTTCACCTCGTCGAAATCCCGGCTGCATGGATACCGGCGGGAGCTCGCCGCGGCCGGGATCGACTTCGACCCCGAGCTGGTCCGGGTCGGACCGCACGGCGCGGCGGTGGCGGCCGACCTGGCCGGCCAGCTGATGCGGCTGCCCGACCCGCCCACCGCCATCTTCGCCGCCTCCGATACCCAGGCGATGGGCGTACTCAGCGCCGCAGAGCAGTGCGGATTCCCGGTACCGGGCATGCTGTCGGTGGTGGGCTTCGATGACATCGAGTCCACGGCGCTACTCAACCTCAGCACCGTGCACCAGCCGCTCGAGCGCAGCGGAGCCGAGGGCGCCCGGCGGCTGTGCGTCCTGCTGCGCGGCGCCAGGGTCAGGCCGTTGCGCCAGCTATTGCCGCTGCGCATGGTGCAGCGGATGAGCTCGGCCCGGCCGCTGCTGAACAGATCCGGCGGCGGCAGGTCCCACCTGCTCCCGGCGGCCGCCGGCGGCCGCCGCGCGCGTGAACGCGGCACACGCGGCTCCCGCGCATGGCAGCGGGCAGCCGATGCCAGGCTGCCAAGGCGCAGTGCCTGCCTTGCCGAGGGGGTCGTGTAATGGACCGCGCGCGGGGCAGTAGTCCGGCATCAGCCGCGCGCAGGGCGGGATTCCGGTGGATTCGCCGGCATCGCCGCCGGGCGCGGGCCCGGGTCGGCGTGCTTGCGGCGACTACGCTCTGGAGGAACTTATGAGCAACGGCGGGTACCGGCGGAGCACATCCAAGCGTCGTGCCTGGGGCCAGCCGGGCGGCCAGAGTCGGCGGCTGGCCATCGGGCTGGCCGGTGCGGCGCTGGCCGTAACGGCGCTCGCTGCCTGCGGGACCGCCGGCGCGTCCACCGGCCCGGTGACGCTGAACTTCTACAACTTCCCGGATCCGTCCGGGGCGATCCAGCAGGCGGCGGACAACTGCAGCAACAGCCGCTACAAGATCATCTACAACAAGCTGCAGAGCGCGGCCGACCAGCAGCGGCTGCAGATGGCGCGGCGGCTGGCCGCCCACGACTCCTCGATGGACATCCTGGGGCTCGACGTCACCTGGGAGCCCGAGTTCGCCACGGCCGGCTGGATCCGGCCGTGGACCGGCCGGTTCAGGCAGGAGGCCATCAGGGGCACGCTGATCGGGCCGCTGAGGACCGCCATCTGGCGCGGCCAGCTGGTCGCGGTGCCGTACAACAGCAACACCCAGCTGCTGTGGTACCGGTCGGACCTGGTGAAGACGCCGCCGACCACCTGGGCGCAGATGCTCGCCGACGCCGAGGCGCTGGCCAGGCAGGGCAAGCCGCACCTGATCGAGATCCAGGGCGCCCAGTACGAGGGCGTGGTCGTCTGGTTCAACACGCTGGTGGCCAGTGCGGGCGGCAGCATCCTGAACCTGACCTCAACGCAGGCCAGGCTCGGCCCGCCCGCGGTCCGAGCACTGTCGATCATGAAGCAGCTGGCCAGCTCACCCGCGGCCGACCCGTCGCTCGGGGTGCAGATGGAGGACCAGAACCGGCTGGCCATGGAGGCCGGCACCGCGGCGTTCGAGCTGAACTACCCCTACGTCTATCCGTCGATGAAGGCCGACAACCCGAAGCTGTTCAAGGTGTTCAAGTGGGCGCCGTACCCGCGGGTGAACCCGGGCACGCCGGCCCGGGTGACGATCGGCGGCATCGACCTGGCGGTCAGCGCGTACTCGCCGCACCCGCAGCTCGCCTTCGAGGCGACGCTGTGCCTGCGCAACGCCGAGAACCAGCTGACCGCCGCGGTCAAGGGCGGGCTGCCGCCCACGCTGGCCAGCGTGTATAACAACCCGCAGATGCAGAGCGCCTACCCGTTCCGGAAGCTGATCCTGCAGCAGGTGAACTTCGGGGCCGTGCGGCCCAAGACGCCGCTGTACCAGGTCGTGTCGGTGGCCATCTCGCACCAGGTCTCGCCGCCGAGCTCGATTAACCCGGCGAGCACCGAGCAGAACCTGAGGACGCAGATCAACAACGCCCTGACGGGTAAGGGGATCACTCCGTGAGCGCGCCGGATACGCGCAGAGAGGTGGACACATGACTACCACCACCCCCCCGGTTACCACCCAGGAGCCGGCGGCCGGGCGCCGGCACCGGGCCCGGCTATCCGAAGGTGCGCGCGCGGAACGCAGGCTGGGCTGGCTGCTGTGCGCGCCCGCGGTCATCGTCATGATCGCGGTGACCGCGTACCCGATCGTTTATGCCATCTACGTGTCGCTGCAGCGGTACATCCTGTCCTCCCCGAACCTGACCAAGTTCGTCGGGTTCAGCAACTACGGGGCCATCCTCAGCTCGCCGTTCTGGTGGCACGCGCTGGTGGTGACGATCATCATCACGGTGGTGTCGGTGGCCATCGAGTTCGTGCTCGGCATGGCGCTGGCCCTGCTGATGTACCGGACGATCTGGGGGAAGGGCGGGATCCGCACCACGATCCTGATCCCCTACGGGATCGTGACCGTGGCCGCGGCGTTCAGCTGGCTGTACGCCTGGACACCGAGCACCGGGTACCTGTCCGCGGTGTTCGGCAATGCGGCCCCGCTGACCTCGACGTGGCAGGCGATCGGGGTCATCATCCTGGCCGAGATCTGGAAGACCACGGCGTTCATGGCGCTGCTGCTGATGGCCGGTCTGTCACTGGTGCCCGAGGACCTGCTCAAGGCGGCCAAGGTGGACGGGGCGTCCGCCTGGCAGCGGTTCACCCGGGTGATGCTGCCGCTGATGAAGCCCGCGATCCTGGTGGCGCTGCTGTTCCGGACGCTTGACGCGTTCCGGATCTTCGACAACATCTTCATTCTCACCTCGGGCAACAACGGCACCGGATCGGTCTCGATTCTCAACTACGACAACTTGTTCACCGGCCTGAACTTCGGCGTCGGCTCGGCGATGTCGGTGCTGATCCTGATCTGCGTAGCGATCATCGCGATCTTGTTCATCAGGGGCTTCGGCACCGCCGCCCCAGGAACGGACCTGCAGCGATGAGGGCTGAAATGCGAGGAACGGAGGTGCGACGCTAATGGCAGCCACGGCGCGGCAGAAGGTCGGCTGGAGTGTCGCGAACATCGTCACGATCGTGCTCGTGCTGATCCCGCTGGTATGGATCATCTCCCTGTCGTTCAAGACGTCAGCTTCGATAACAGACCCGACCTTTTTCCCTGTGCACTGGACGTGGGGTAACTACTCCGGCATCCTGACCACGTCCACCTTCCTGCGCCCGCTGCTCAACTCGATCGGCATCGGGCTGATCGCCACGGCCATCGCAGTCCTGCTCGCGTCGATGGCGGCCTATGCGGTGGCCCGGCTGAATTTCCCGGGCAAGGGCCTGCTGATCGGGGTGTCGCTGCTGATCGCGATGTTCCCGGCGATCGCGCTGGCCACCCCGCTGTTCAACATCGAGCGGGTCCTGGGCCTGTTCAACACCTGGCCCGGGCTGATCATCCCCTACGTGGCGACCGGTCTGCCGCTCGGCATCTACACGCTGTCCGCGTTCTTCCGGGAGATCCCGTGGGAGCTGGAGAAGGCGGCCAAGGTGGACGGGGCCACCCCGTTCCAGGCGTTCGTGCGGGTCATCGCGCCGCTGGCCGCGCCGGGCATGGTCACCACGGCCATCCTGGTCTTCCTGTTCTGCTGGAACGAGTTCCTGCTGGCGATAACGCTGACCGCGACGACCGCCGCCCGGACCGCGCCGGCCGCGCTGTCCTTCTTCACCGGGAGCTCGCAGTTCGCCGTGCCGACCGGGTCGATCTCCGCGGCGGCGGTGGTCATCACCATTCCGATCATCATTTTCGTGCTGTTCTTCCAGCGCCGGATCGTCGCGGGGCTGACAGCCGGCGCGGTCAAGGGCTAGCGGACCGAGGAGAGACCAGTGGCTGAGATCGTTCTGGACAACATCACCAAGCGCTTCCCGGATGGCGCGCTGGCAGTTAACGACATCAACCTGGACATCGCCGACGGGGAGTTCGTCATCCTGGTCGGCCCGTCCGGGTGCGGCAAGTCGACGACGCTCAACATGATCGCGGGACTGGAGGACATCACCTCCGGTGAGCTGCGCATCGGCGGCAAGGTCGTCAACGACAAGTCGCCCAAGGACCGCGACATCGCGATGGTCTTCCAGAGCTATGCGCTGTACCCGCACATGACGGTGCGGCAGAACATGGGTTTCGCGCTCAAGCTGGCCAAGACCCCGCAGAACGTCATCAACGATAAGGTCGAGGAGGCGGCGCGGATCCTGGATCTGACCCAGCACCTGGACCGCAAGCCGGCCAACCTGTCCGGCGGCCAGCGGCAGCGGGTCGCGATGGGGCGCGCCATCGTCCGTGACCCGGCCGCGTTCCTGATGGACGAGCCGCTGTCCAACCTGGACGCCAAGCTGCGGGTGCAGATGCGCACCGAGGTGTCCCGGATCCAGCGACGGCTGGGCACCACCATGGTGTACGTGACGCACGACCAGACCGAGGCGATGACCCTCGGCGACCGGGTCGCGGTCATGCGCAACGGCACGATCCAGCAGGTGGCCTCGCCGCAGGAACTCTACGACCAGCCGGCCAACCTGTTCGTAGCCGGCTTCATCGGCTCGCCCGCGATGAACTTCATGGCAGGCACTCTGGAAGAAGGCAAGCTGCGCACCGGTCTAGGCGATATTCCGCTGAGCGGGCGGCTGCACCAGGAACTGAGCGGTTCCCTGGCCGGCCGGGGCGTGATCGTGGGCATCCGTCCGGAGGATTTCGAGGACGCGGCGCTGGTCCCCAGCGAAAACCGGCAGAACGGAATCACCTTCCCGGCCACCGTCAACGTGGTGGAATCGCTGGGCTCAGAGAAGTACGTCTATTTCAGCAAGGAACTGGGCAGCGTGGAAACCACCGAACTGGCCGAGCTGGCCCGGGACTCCGGGCGGGCGGACACCGGTTCCTCCGCGGAGACCGTGGTCGCCCGGATCGACCCGGCGACCCGGATCACCGAGGGCCACGACGCCGAGCTGTGGGTGGACGTGCGGTCGGTGCACGTGTTCGACCCGGACACCGGGAAGAACCTCACGCTGGAAGGCTCAGGCTCGCCGCGCGCGGGGAGCCGCCGGCGGCCGCCGGTGCCGCCTCAGCGCAGGCCGGGACTGGCGCGGCCGGGACGGGCACGGACCCGGTCGCCGGGACGGGCACGGACTCGGCGGCCGGGACTGGCGCGGCCGGGACGGGCACGGACTCAGCGGCCGGGACGGGCACGGACTCGGCCGCCGGCACGGGCGCGGCCGGGACGGGCACGGACTCAGCGGCCGGGACGGGCACGGACTCAGCGGCCGGGACGGGCACGGACTCAGCGGCCACGCCACCGCGGTGACCGGAGCCGCCGCTGGAGTTCCTCGATGATCTCGTCGCTCCACTCGTGGGTCCGCATCAGCTGGTACCGCTCGCGGGCCACCCGCTGGTAGGCCTCGGCCTCGGTGCCGGGACCGATCAGGTCAGCCGACCGGAGCATGCGCACGACCGGGCGGTACTCCTCAGCGAACCAGCGCTGCGCTACCTGGCTGCGGTCCAGGAAGCGGTGCTCGTCCTGCATATAGCGGAATCCCCATGCCTCGACGCTCTCGCCGAGTTCGGTGTACTCCCACGGGTCAGTGAATACGATCTTCGCGTACGCCTCGGCGGGCAGCGGCACCCGGGACCGGAACAGCCGCTCGTCATTCTTGAGCAGCAGGTCTCGCCGGCCGCGGATGCCCCGGCCGGGCACGACGGTCAGCACCTCGGTCACGTACGCGTCGATCGTCTGCTGGCCGGTGGCTATCGCGATCGAGACCCGATGGTGACCGTCGATGACGAAATGCAGGTCGCCGACGCGGTAGACGTCGATAGGCGGGATCGACTCACCGCGTCGCTCGGCCAGCGCGAGCCGCTCCCACCGCTCCCGCACCCGGCTGGACGTGGGCCGGAACCGCCGGTCGAAATCGCGGCGTGAGTCGACCGTGCCGACCACGGTGTCCAGCCGGATGGTCTGCAAGCCGAGGCGGCGCTCGCCCCGTCGGCCGAGGGCCGCGACCACCTCGTCGAAAGGGAGGATCAGGTTGACGTCATCCGGCCCCCGGCTCAGCCGGCGCGCCAGCCTGGCCAGTATCTGGCGGCGTCGCATGCGCACGAAGTCGTTCTCGACGTCCGCACGCGGGAATCCGGTGTCAGCGGGCACGGCTGAGACCAGGAAGCGACCGCACGACGCCATCGTCCGGCCGGATGTCGAGCAGGTGCCGGCCAGTGACATTCCGCACCGCCGTACGGCCAAGCTGGCGCCCGGAGCCCACAGCGTCGCGGCTGAGCACGTGTCCGTGCAGCAGCACGGGCGGCTGGAGCGCCGCTGCCAGGCCGTGCAGGGCGGTGAATCCCCAGTGCGGCGGGTCGGCGCCGTCGCCGACGCCCCGCGGCGGCGCATGCGTCAGCAGGACGTCAACCGGCCGGCCGCCGCGCAGCCGCTGCCACCGCGCCCGACGGCGCAGCGACCAGGCCCGGCCCGCAAACTGCCGGTCGGTGTACTGGTTGGGCCCGTCGCTGTACCTGCGGCAGCCGCCCAGGCCGGCGAACCGGAGGCCAGCGACGTCGACGATCCTGCCGTCCGCGTTGACCGCGCCGTCCGGCCAGGGCGCCCGCGCCGGCATCCCGGCCCGCATGGTGAGGCCAGCCCGGGAATACCGGTATCCGGACAGATCGGGATCATGATTGCCGGGCACGAACACCAGCGGCACGTCGAGGCCGTTCATCAGGTAACCGAGGTACTCGAATGGCGAATCCCCGCAGGCCACCACGACCTCGGCGGCACGCACCGGGCCGAGATCGGCGTACAGTCTCTCATCGATCTCGTCGGACACGGCGAGCACCCAGACCACACCGCGATCGTACGCCGTGCCGGGCACCGCGGGGACACCCGTCCGTCGCGCCGCTGGCGCGCCAGCAAGCACCTAGCGGACGGCCACCTGCCGCACGTCCAGGCCGCGCTGCCGCAGCGCCGCCTCCACCCGGTAGATCTCCGTCAGCGGGGCCCGGTCGCCGCCGGGCGGAGGAGGGACGTCCAGCCGCTCGCAGGCCGCCGACAGGACGTCGACATAGGCGCCGCGGAGCGCTTTCACGCGCAGGTTCTTGGCCGGAACGTCGTGCCGGGTTTCGGTCGCGTCAAGCTCCGCGCGCAGCCGGCGGAGCCTGGCCCCGAGCCGTTCAATCGGCTCGACCGGCGTGTTATGCCGGTATTGCCGCGCCTGCCAGCGCTCCAGCGACCAGCGCGCGCCGCGGAACCCGACGATGATGGCGTATCCCGCCGCCGTGGGAAGAAGGATAACGAGCACCAGTTCAATGACCCGGCTCACGCCTTCTATTGTCGGCGCTGCCCCGGGCAGAAGCAACACAGGCAGGGGCACCTTACCGTCGGCCGCTATCGATCAGGAGACCCATGAACAGTGATGCTGGACAGTACCGCTGGTGGCACGGCGCGGTGCTCTATCAGCTATACGTCCGGTCGTGGCTCGACACCGACGGCGACGGATACGGCGACCTCGGCGGAGTCATCGCCGGGCTCGACTACCTGTCCTGGCTGGGCGTAGACGGCATCTGGCTGTCGCCCACCATGCCGTCGCCGGACGACGACTGGGGCTATGACGTCTGCGACTATCTCGGCGTCCATCCCGACTTCGGCACCATCGACGACCTGGACCGGCTGATAGCCGAAGCCGGGCAGCGCGGCCTGCGGGTGCTGCTCGACCTGGTGCCGAACCACACCAGCTCGGCTCACCCCTGGTTCATCGACGCGGCGGGCAGCCGCAGCGCCGGGCACAGGGACTTCTACCTGTGGGCCGACCCGGGCCCCGGCGGCGGCCCGCCGAACAACTGGCTGGACGCGACCGGGGCCAGCGCGTGGGCCTGGCACGAGCCGACTGGCCAGTACTACATGCACAACTTCCTGGCCAGCCAGCCGGACCTGAACTGGTGGGAGCCGGCGGTGCACGAGGCGTTCGGCGAGATTCTCCGGTTCTGGCTGGACCGGGGAGTCGCCGGGTTCCGGATCGACGTCGCGCACGGCCTGTACAAGGACGCGAAACTGCGTGACAACCCGCCGGAGCCGGGGGAAGGCCCGCTGGCCGGGAAGTTCGGGCAGCGACCTGTCTACAGCATGAACCAGCCGGAGACGCACGACGTCTACCGGGACTGGCGGCGGATCGCGGCAAGCTACCCCGACGAGCGCCTGCTGCTCGGCGAGACCTGGGTGGGGGACCTGCGCCGGCTCGCCAGCTACTACGGCGACAACGACGAATTGCAGCTGGCGTTCAACTTCCCGTTCGTGTTCGCCGCGTTCGCCGCGCCGGCCCTGTCCGGCGTCGTGGCGCAGACACTGGCCCAGCTCCCGGCCGGGGCGTGCCCGGTATGGATGGCATCGAACCACGACGTCGGCAGGTTCCCGAGCCGCTGGTGCGACGGAGATGAGCGGAAGGTCCGGCTGGCCCTGCTCGTGCTGGCCACGCTGCCGGGGACCACGGTGCTCTACTACGGGGACGAGATCGGGATGACCGACGTGGACGTCCCGGTCGAGCTGCAGCGGGACGCGATGTCACGCGGCGGGGCTCCCGAGTGGCGAGGCAACAGGGACCGGGCCCGCACCCCGATGCAATGGGATGCCACCGCCACCGCGGGATTCACGCCGGAGCACGTGAAGCCCTGGCTGCCTGCCGGCGACAGCGCCGCCGTCAACGTGGCGGGCCAGCGGGACGATCCCGGGTCGGTGCTGCGCTTCTGCCGTGACCTGCTTGCCTTGCGCCGGGTCGCGTCGGGCGGCCGGATCGTTGGCTATCAGGATCTGGGCGGTCCGCCGGGGCTGTGGGCCTACCGGGCCGGGAGCCTGACGGTCGTGGGCAATTTCTCCGGGCGCCCGGTCACGCTTCCTGATCCCGGCGGCCCGGTCCTGCTCTCGACGCTGGGACCGGTCCGGCCTTCCGCCGAGACGATCACCCTCGGCCCCTGGCAGGGCATCGTCGCCCGGGCCGGGTAGCTTGCGCGGGGCCGATGCCGGCCGGGCCGGGAACGCCGGGCGGAAGTCTGCCGGGGCAGCGCAGGCCCGGGACCAGCGGCAGCGGGTAAGTTACCAGCCGGTAGGATGCGAGGACGCTATCGCGGCTGCCGCCATGTGCCGCCCCCGCCTACCGGACGCGCCGGGCGTACGCTGGCGGATCAAATGCCGCCGCCGAACACCCACAGGAGGTCGCAGTGGCCGTGCGGATCATCATCGGCCTGGTCCTGACCGCGATCGCCGCGGCGCTGGCCGGGCGGCGGCTGTGGTGGCTGTACCGGCTGGCGACGAGCGGGCAGCCGGCCCCTGAGCGCATCGAGGCGGTCCGCGCGCACCCGGGCCGCGATGCCGAGACGCAGGTCACCGAAGTGTTCGGGCAGCGCAAGCTGCTCCAGTGGACGGTGCCGGGCATCGCGCACGCCATGGTGTTCTGGGGCTTCATCATCCTGCTGCTGACGATCATCGAGGCATACGGCGACCTGTTCAGCAAGACGTTCGCGATTCCCGGTATCGGGCACTGGGCCTGGGTGGGATTCATCGAGGACCTGTTCGCTGTGGCCGTGCTGGTCGGCATCATCACGTTCGCGGTGATCAGGCTGCGGTCCGATCCGGAGCGGGAGGGCCGGGCGTCCCGGTTCGCCGGGCTCGCACACCGGCGCGGCCTGGCTGGTGCTGTTCGGGATTTTCCTGGTGATCGCCACCTTGCTGCTGTACCGAGGCGCGCAGATCAACACCGGCGATTTTCCCTACGCGCACGGTGCGTTCGCCTCGCAGATCGTCGGCCACTGGCTCGCGCCGCTGGGCACGGGGGTCAACTCCGTCCTCGAGACCGTTTTCATCCTGGCTCAGCTGGCGGTGATCCTGGCCTTCGGCGTCTTCGTCACGTACTCCAAGCACCTGCACATCGCCATCGCGCCGCTGAACGTGCTTTTCGCGCGCAGGCGTCCGGGCGCGCCGGCCGGCACGCCCGGCGGGCTTGGCGGGCTGCAGCCGATGCGGTCCGGCGGCAAGGTGCTCGACTTCGAGGAGGCCGATCCGGACACCGACGTGTTCGGCCTGGGCAAGATCGAGGACTTCAGCTGGAAGGGCGTGCTGGACATGGCCACCTGCACCGAGTGCGGGCGGTGCCAGTCGCAGTGTCCCGCCTGGATCACAGGCAAGCCGCTGTCGCCGAAGATGCTCGTTCTCGACCTGCGCGATCACCTCTTCGGCAAGGCGCCGTACATCCTGGCAGGCTCGGATGCCGAGCGGGAGAAGCTGCCCGGCCGCGTCCAGGCCGAGGCGGAGCGGCCGCTGGTAGGAGACTCGGACGCGCACGGGGTGATCGACCCGGATGTGCTGTGGTCGTGCACCAACTGCGGCGCGTGTGTCGAGGAATGCCCGGTCGACATCGAGCACATCGACCACATCACCGGCATGCGGCGCCATCAGGTGCTGATCGAGTCCGCTTTCCCCACCGAGGCGGCAGGGATGCTGAAGAACCTGGAGAACAGGGGCAACCCGTGGGGGATGACCGAGAGCAAGCGGGCCGAGTGGATCACCGAGCTCGACTTCGAGATCCCGGTCGCCGACGGCCGGATTCCCGATGACGCGGAGTACCTGTTCTGGGTGGGCTGCGCGGGCGCGCTGGAGGACCGGGCCCGCAAGACGACCAAGGCTATTGCCCAGCTGCTGCACACGGCCGGGGTGAAGTTCGCCGTGCTCGGGCCGGCCGAGACCTGCACCGGCGACCCGGCCCGCCGGATGGGCAACGAGTTCGTGTACAGCATGCTTGCTCAGCAGAACATCGAGACGCTGAACGAAGCCGGGGCACGCACGATCGTCGCCAGCTGCCCGCACTGCTTCAACACGATCGCCAACGAGTACCCGCAGCTCGGCGGGAACTACGAGGTAATCCATCACACCCAGCTGCTGGCCCGGCTGGTCGCCGACGGCCGCCTGAAGCCGGTGAACCCGGTTCAGGAGAAGATCACCTATCACGACCCGTGCTTCCTGGGCCGGCACAACCGCATCTTCACCCCGCCGCGGGAAATCATGGAGCAGGTCCCGGGCGTGCAGGCCCGTGAGATGCACCGGTGCAAGCAGCGCGGATTCTGCTGCGGTGCGGGCGGAGCCAGGATGTGGATGGAGGAGCGGATCGGCAAGCGGATCAACACCGAGCGCATCGACGAGGCGCTCGGCACCGATCCCGACACCATCTCCACCGGCTGCCCGTACTGCCTGGTCATGCTGGGCGACGCCGTCAGCGCCAAGAAGAGCTCGGGCGAGGCGAAAGAGTCGCTCGAGGTGGTGGACGTGGCCCAGCTGCTGGCGCGCTCGGTGCAGCTGGGGCCGGAGCAGCAGCGCGGTCAGCCGGAGCGGTCGGACCAGGACCCGGGAGACTCGGAGCACCGGGAGCTGGAGCGGGACTCGCGAGAGCCGGCCGATCAGCAGCCCGGACAGCAGCAGGCGGCTGGCGAACCGTAGCCGCGGGCGTCAGTTCCGGGCGGCGGTCGGGGGCGCGGCGAGGCGGGTTGGCAGCCAGACGCGCACCCGGGTGCCGTGACCTGGGACTGACTCGATCGCGGCCTGCCCGCCGTGCGCCCGCGCGATGGCCTGGACTATCGACAGGCCGAGGCCGCTTCCGGTCCGGTCGCTCTGCGGACTCCCGTCAGGTCCGTCCCGGCCGTCCTGGCTGCCAGCCTGGCCGGCGGAGTTCGTCGCGCCGCGGTGGAACCGGTCGAACGCCCGCGCTGCGTGCTCTTCGGACATCCCGGGGCCCGAGTCGGCGACCTCAAGCACTACTCCCTGCCCGGCCTCGGCCAGCCGGACCGCCGTGGGCGTGCCCCGCGGGGTGTGCTCGCGGACGTTGCCGAGCAGGTTGGCGAGTACCTGCCGGATCCGCGGCTCGTCTACCACCGCGATCAGGTGCGGGGGCGCCTCGGCGTAGACAGGCCGGTCGGGCTCTACTGCCGTGGCGTCGGCTACCGCGTCCCGGACCAGCAGGGCGAGATCGGTTTCGGTCAGATCCAGGGAGGACATCCGGTCCAGCCGGGCCAGCTCGAGCAGTTCGGCGACGAGCTTGCTCATCCGGTCCGACTCCTGCTCGATGCGGCGCATCGCGTCCGGCAGCCGGTCGGGCCCGAGCGCGCCCTGCCGGTACAGCTCGGCATAGCCGCGGATCGTTGTCAGCGGGGTGCGGAGCTCGTGCGAGGCGTCGGCGGCGAACTGGCGCACCTTCTGCTCCGAGGCGAGCCGGGCGTTGAAGGCCTGCTGGATGCGGTCGAGCATGGTGTTGATGGCCGAGGTCAGCCTGCCCGTCTCGGCCCGGTCGCCCGAGTCCGGCATCCTGGCGGCCAGGTTGCCGCTGGAGGTGATCTGGTTCGCGGTGGTGGCCATCCGGTCCAGCGGCGCCAGGCCGCGGCGGATCAGCCAGGGTCCGAAGACCGCGAGCAGCGCGACGAGAATCACGCCGGTGATGACCTCGGCCGCGATGGCCTCGCGCAGCGGCGCCTCCCGCTGGCTGAGCGGCTTTGCGACCACAATGACGGCCGGCCCCGGCGGGACCACGCTCTGCCCCTGCTCGAGCCGGACCCCAGCGAGGCGCCACACGGCGCGAAGTGCTGGACTGCCCGGGATAGCGACGTCGAACGGGCTGAGCTGCGGCGCCCCGGCCAGGACGCGGGTCCTCCGCAAGGCGATGATCCGCTGATCCAGGAACGACTCCAGCTGCTGTCCTTCCGAGGATGCCGCGCTGATCTGACCCGTGCTGCGCGTGGTCCTCGAGTAGTAGACGGCGAACGTGTCGGTGGAGCCCACCAGCGTCGCGATCGGCCGCCTGGCGGCCACCACGAGCTGCCCGTCGAACACGTTGGCCAGGCGCTTGCCGAACACCACGGAGGCAACCAGGCCGAGCACCACCAGGAAGATCGTGGTGACCACCAGCAGCGCGGTGAGCAGCCGGGCACGCAGTGACAGTCGCGGACGGCCGTTCATCCCGGCGGTCCGGCTCAGGTCCCTGGCAGGGCGCCAGGCAGCCGCAGGCTGTACCCCACTCCACGCTGGGTGTAGATGACGGGCGGGCCGAGCGGGTCGAGCTTGCGCCGCAGGTAGCTGATATAGGTCTCCACGATCTGAGACTGGCCGGCATAATCCCAGCCCCACACGTTCTCCAGCAGCTGCTCCCTGGTCAGCACCCGGCCCTCGTGCCGCATCAGGAACGCGAGCAGCCGGAACTCCGTGGGCGAGAGCTCGACCGGCGTGCCCGCCCGGTGCACCGTCCACCGGGACTCATCCAGCTCCAGATCGCCGGCCCGCAGCGTCTGGGTGCTGGCGGCACTGTCGCCGCCTGGCGTCCGAGAGGCACGGCGCAGCACGGCTCGCACCCTGGCCACCAGCGACTCGACCGAGAACGGCTTGGTGACGTAGTCATCGCCGCCCAGGGCCAGCCCGGTGACCGTATCCGACGAGGTATCCCTGGCCGTGAGGAAGATGACCGGCACCTCATTTCCGCCCGAGCGCAGCCTGCGGCATACCTCGAACCCGTCCAGGTCGGGCAGCACCACGTCAAGCACGATGAGGTCGGGCCGGTCCGTCTCGGCCCGCCTGAGCGCGTCCTTGCCTGTGGCGGCGGTGGTCACGCTGCAACCGTGGAACTGCAAGGCGAGCTGGACGAGCTCACGGATGTTCGGCTCGTCGTCGACGACGAGCACTGCGGGAATCTGGTCGCTGTCACTCATGGCTTCTTGCTCATTCTCCCGCATGCCACGGGCGCAGGCGTCCGCCTCTCGCAGGCCGCTCAACTTAGGCCGCCGGTGAGTTCGCAGGGGCCCGGGCGGAGGAGTTCCGCGAGCTGCCGCCGTTTGCCCCCCGGATGAGGACCAGCCGGGCATCCTTGGCCCCGCTGGACACGTTACCGGCGACAAATACCTGCGCACCGTGGGACAGTGCGCTGCTCGGCGCCTTCCCGCCACGTTCACGGACGACCGAGTTGCTGGCCAGGTCCCAGCTCCAGGTCGTCCCGTCGGCGGCCCGCACCACCAGGTGCCCGCCGCCAGCCGACTCGACCGTACCCCGCTCAAACGCCAGCGTGACCGCCCCGGCCTGGCCGTGATAGGTGACCTGGCCGTACATGCCCCTCACCAGCCGCAGCAGGAGCGCGCGGCGACAGTGCCTGAGACGCGCGAGCCCGCCCGGCGCCGAACTCGCCGCCACGAGCCTGCAATTGCTGGCGCCGCCCGAGGCGGCCGATGAGCCGAGCGCGCCGTTCAGCGCCATCGCGTCCGGGCCGTTCGCCGGGGCGGAGCTGCCCGCCAGCTTCAGGCCGGCCACCGCGCCGCCACCGGCGAGAAGGGCTGCGGCCGCGATCCCGCCCGTCCAGCGCAGCAGCCTGCCGTGCCTTCCCGGGCGCTGCTGGCGGCCGGGGCCGCCAGCCTGCTGCTGAACGGGGGCGCCGCCCGGCGCCTGCGGGCCCCACGCGGCCGGTCCGTACCCGGCTCCCGGTCCGTATCCAGGTTGCGGTCCGTAGCCGGGTTCCGGTCCGTAGCCGGCTCCCGGTCCGTATCCAGGTTGCGGTCCGTATCCAGGTTGCGGTCCATAGCCGGCTCCCGGTCCGTATCCGGGTTCCGACCCGTATCCGGGTTGAGGTCCGTGCCCGGGTTGCGGTCTGTGCCCGGAGGCCGATCTTTGTCCCGGATCATTGCCGTGCCCTGGACCCGGCGCATGTCCCGCGGGTCCTGCGGGCCAGCCGGGCGTGAACCTGAACGGCTGGGTGGACGACGATGGTTCTTGCGCCTCGCGCGCTGGGGGCTGGTTCTCGTTGTCCATGGCAGCGAGCCTGCCCGCGCGATCTGTGACATCGGGCGGCAGAGCCTGGGATTTTTCTGTGAGGTGGCCGCGAGCTGGCCGGCTACATCCGGTCCGGCACCGGCACCCCGAGCAGGCCAAGGCCGGTAATCAGGACGCGCAGGGTGAGCGCGGACAGTGCAAGCCTTGAATCGCGGATGGCTTCGCTGTCAGCCTGCAGCACGGGACAGTTCTCGTAGAACGTGGTGAACGCGCTGGCCACCTCGAACAGGTAGCCGCAGAGCCGGTGCGGCTCTGTGGTCTGGGCCACCTGGACGACGACCGAGGCGAAGCCGAGCAGCCGTAGCGCCAGAGCCCGTTCGGCGGCCTCGGTCACCTGGATCGGCCCCGTGACACTGTCCGGGTCCAGCCCGGCCCGGCGGAAGATGGAACGGATGCGCGCGGTGGCGTACTGCAGGTACGGGCCGGTGTTCCCGGTCAGCGCCAGCATCCGATCGAAGTCGAGGGCGTAGCTGCTGTCCCTGGCCACCGACAGGTCGGCGTACTTGAGCGCGCCGATGCCGACCGCCTCGGCTATCTGCTGCCGCTCGGCGGCGTCGTCGTACCGGTCGGCTATAACCTGCTCCGCCCGCTCGACCGCCTCGTCGACCAGCGTGATCAGCTTGACCTGCTCACCGGTCCTGGTCCGGAGTCGCTGCCCGTCCGGGCCGGTCACCAGTCCGATGACCGCGTGCTCCGCGCTGATCTTGTCGGTCAGCCAGCCGGCCAGGCGCGCGGTGGCGAACACCATGGCCAGGTGCAGGCGCTGTTCGGCGCCGACCACATAGATCATCCGGTCCACGCCGAGGGTGCATATCCGGTACCGGATCGCGGCCACGTCGGTGGTGGCGTAGCCGTAGCCGCCATCGCTCTTGCGCAGGATGAGCGGCAATGGCTTCCCGTCGCGGCCGGTGAAGCCGGGCGGGAACACGCAGAGCGCACCGTCGCTGATCCTCGCGATGCCCTCCGCCTCGAGCTCGTCGCACACGTCGGCCAGCATCGAGTTGTAGAAGCTCTCCGGATCCATGTCGTCATCGGTGGAGAGCGTGACGCACAGCCTCCGGTACAGCTGGCGCAGGTAGATCATGGACTCACCGACCAGCATCCGCCACACCCGCAGCGACTCCTCGTCACCGCCCTGCAGGCTTACCACCCGTTGCCGCGAGCGCTCGACGAACGCCGGGTCGGCGTCGAATTCTGCCCGGGCCGCCTGGTAGAACGCGGTGAACTGACCGGTACCGAGCTGCTCGTGGGTGGCCTTGTCACCGATCTGCAGCGCGTGCTCGATGAGCATGCCGAACTGCGTCCCCCAGTCACCCAGGTGAGCCGCGCGAATCACCTGATGCCCGAGGTACTCCAGAACGCGGACGATCGCGTCGCCGACCACCGTGGCGCGCAAGTGGCCCACGTGCAGCTCCTTGGCCACGTTCGGCCCCGAGTAGTCAACGACGACCTTCTGGGCCGGCTCGGCCCAGGCCACGCCGAGCCGCTGATCGCCGAGCAAGCCGGCCGCCTGGTCGGCGATCCACTCCTGCCGCAGCGTGAGGTTGATGAACCCCGGGCCGCTCACCTCGGGCGGCAGGCATACATCGGCCACGTCTAGATGGCTGCTGATCTGCGCTGCCACCTCCCGCGGCGGCCGGCCCAGCCGCTTGCCGAGCGCCAGGGCCACGTTGGCCTGGTAGTCGGCGAACTGCGACGGCCTGATCACGGGATCGTCGTCGGCGTGCTCGGGTCCGAAGGCCGCAGCAAGCGCATGGCGGACGCGCTGCGCGAGGACTTGCTGTGGATCGGCCATGCGATAAGCCTACCGAGCAACCGTCCAGGGCTGTCCGCGGAACGCCCGGCCCGCGCAGGCGGCCCGCTGGGCCCGTCCGCGCGCAGCCGCAGCTATGCGCGGGACGGCTAGCGGTCGAGTCGGGCGCCCCTCGGATCCCCGTTACCGGGTCGTATCCGTGGGGGCGCCCTGGACGGCCGGGGAGCCTGGCGCAGGGCGACCGGGCCCCGCGTAGCCTGCTGCGCGCATCCGGCGAGCGGATGCCAGCTGCAAGAGACCGACTTACAGGCTGGGACCGCCTGGACGCGCCAGGCTCCTATTATTGGTAGTACCGTCCGGGAGCGAGTTCATACGACAGGCCTGTCGACTTAAGAGCAAATCTCCCTAAAATTTGCCCGCGTTTGACTAATCTCATACTTAAAATCGAATGAGTGAACGATCATGTCCCCGTTTTCCCGGCCGATGGAACACCTGAGTCCGGATCCCTCGGGCCGCCCAGCGGCCTGCGCAGGAAGTGCCGCTCAGGGCCGAGCCGCTCCTTGACCTTCTCGGTGATCTCGCGCTTCTCGAGATCGGCGGCCAGCAGGCACGCTGACATCACGCCGCGTGCCCGGCTGGCACCGTGCGCGATCACCACCGTCCCGGACAAGCCGAGCAGGACCGCGCCGCCGTAGGTCTCCGAGTCAACGAGCTCAGCGAACTCGCGCAGCTTCCTGCGCTGCAGCAGGGCGCCCGCCCTCGCGGCCGGGGACGCCGTCGCGATCTGGCGCAGCTGATCGACCGCGAACCTGACCGCTCCCTCGAGCGTCTTCAGCGCGACGTTCCCGGCGAAGCCGTCGGCGACGGCCACGTCCACCTTGCCGGTGAGCAGGTCGCCGCCCTCGATGTTGCCGATGAAGCCAATCGGCATCCCGCCGTGCGGCGGGTCCTCGGACAGCAGCTCGTAAGCCCGGCGGGCCAGCTTGTTGCCCTTGCCGGGCTCGGCCCCGATCGTCAGCAGGCCCACCCGGGGCTCGGCCACGCCGTGCCAGATCTGAGCGTAGGCGACTCCGAGCTGGGCGAACTGGACGAGCATCTCGGGCTTGGGATCGGAGATCGCACCGGCGTCCACCAGGATGGTCGGGGTCGGACGGCTCGGCAGCACGACCGCCAGCGCGGGCCGCAGGACGCCGGGCAGCAGCCGCAGCCGCATCCGGGCGGTCGTCACGATGGCGGCGGTCGATCCGGCGGACACCACCGCGGAGGCCTGGCCGCGCCGGACCAGCTGGCAGGCCATGGCGATGCTGGACCGCGGACGGCGCCAGCTGGCCAGCCCGCCCTCGTCCATGCCGGGAGAGTCCTCCGCCGCGACAATGCGGATCTCGCCGGCCGCGTGGTGGTCGGCGAGCAGCGGCCGGAGCTGCCCGGGCCGCCCCGCCAGCACCACGTGAACCCCGTGCTGGCGGGCGGCCGCGACCGCGCCCGCCACGATCTCGTCCGGAGCGTGGTCTCCGCCCATCGCGTCGACAGCAACGATCGGCCGATCGCGTTCGGCGTTCGGCTCATGTTCTGCCGGCGGCTGCTGACTTTCTGCTGCCTGCGGCGGGCTGTCGCCGGCGGTCAGCCTGGCACCGCCTCCATGAGCGCCATGGCATACGGCCACGGCGGGGGAACCACACGGTCTACACCAGCCCGCATGGCACCAAGCTTCCCACCTCCGGATCAGTTGCCGATCACCGGCGTCATCCGGCCGGGTGAGCCGCCGCCCCCGCCGCTGGGAGTTAGCTGCGGGAACCTCGTTCTTTACCTCTGCGTTTCATTGTTGTGACCTCCTCGCGAAGGTCACAAGCTGGCCCTACGCACTACTGTGACGTAGGAGAAACCAGACGCAGCGGGGTGTCTTGGCAGCCGCATTGGCTGATTCGCGACCGCTTAGGTGAGGGCGGGCGCGACCAACCGAGAGGAGTTGCGTGACTGGATTTCAGCAGCCCCCGCCGATCCGGCCCGTATGGCCCGCGAGCCAGCCCGCCCCTCGGACGTCAGGCCGGCGATTCCACGCGTTCACGGCCAAGCACCTGGACGAGCTCACGGCGCGAGCCGGGCTGTCCCCGGCGCAGCGCCTGGCGGTTCGGGCGGTTGCGACCGTGCTGCCGTTCAGGACCAACGCCTACGTCGTAGACCACCTCATCGACTGGAACGCCGCACCGGCCGACCCGATCTACCGGCTGGTCTTTCCGCAGTCCGACATGCTGCCCGAGGCTGATGTGAGCCGCATCGCCGCGCTGCTGGCGCGGGACGCGGCGGCGGCCGAGGTGCGCGCGGCCGCGCACGAGGTGCGGATGCGGCTGAATCCGCATCCGGCCGGCCAGCTTGCGCTCAACATGCCGGTCCTGGATGCCGAGCCGCTGCCCGGACTGCAGCACAAGTATCCCGAGACCGTGCTGGTGTTCCCCAAGCAGGGCCAGACCTGCCACGCCTACTGCACCTACTGCTTCCGGTGGGCCCAGTTCGTGGACGAGCCCGACCTCAAGATGGCGATGGGCGATTCCAGCATGCTGGTCAGTTATCTACTCGGGCACCCGGAGGTGACGGGGGTCCTCGTCACGGGCGGGGATCCCATGATCATGGGTGCGCCGGTACTCCGCAGGTACATCGAGCCGCTGCTCGACCCGCGCCTGGACAGCCTCGAATCGATCCGGATCGGGAGCAAGTCGCTGGGCTACTGGCCGCAGCGGTTCGTCACCGACCCGGACGCAGACGAGACGCTGCGGCTCTTCGAGGACGTGGTGGCGTCCGGCCGGTGCCTCGCGTTCATGGCGCATTTCTCGCATCCGCGGGAGCTCGAGTCCCCGCTGGTCACCGAGGCGGTGCGCCGGATCCTGGCCACCGGGGCGGTCATCCGCACCCAGGCGCCGCTGATCCGGTCCGTCAACGACGACGCCGCGATCTGGGCCGGCATGTGGCGTACCCAGGTCCGGATGGGGATGGTCCCCTACTACATGTTCGTGGAGCGCGACACCGGCCCGCAGGACTACTTCGCCGTGCCGCTGGCCCGCGGCTACGAGGTGTTCCGGGATGCCTACCAGACCGTATCCGGCCTGTGCCGGACGGTCCGCGGGCCGTCCATGTCGGCCACCCCCGGCAAGGTGTGCGTGGACGGGATCACCGAGATAGCCGGGGAGAAGGTATTCGTCCTGCACATGATCCAGGCGCGTGACCCCGGCCTGGTGGGCAAGCCGTTCTTCGCCAGGTTCGATCCGGCCGCGACCTGGCTGTCCGACCTGGAGCCCGCCTTCGCCGCGCGGTTCCCGTTCGAGCCCGGCCACGAGGAACTGCCCGGACTGTGGACCCGGGAACTGCTGGAGCCAGCCAGCTGACCGGGCGGCCGCCGGCGTCCCCGGGCGGGTAACCCGTGAATGCCGCGGAAGGATCTCCCGGGCTGGCTGGGCGGTATCTCGCCGGCCTGGGCACCGCCCAGCGCCGGTTGAAGATCTACAAGAGAGCGGCTACCAGAGACGGCCTAGGCCGAGGTCGTTGCCTCGGCGGGCTCGGCGGGCTCGGCCGGCGGCTGGCTGCCAGCGGCTGGCTTGCCCTGCCTGAGCGCCAGGCAGGTCGCGGCGGCGAGCAGGAGCGCTGCCACCGGCATCACCAGGGTCCAGCGCATGGCATCGACGAAGCCGTGCGCGAAGACATAATGGCCGGCCGCCTCAATCTGCTGCAGGAGCCCGGGCGGCGACCCCGGCGGCAGCTTGACCTGGGTCCCGGTCTGCCCCGCGCCAACCTGCAGGCCGCTCTTGGCCGCGTCGCGGAATCCGGACACGAATGTCGCGCGAACCGGCGCGGGCAGGACGGCGGCCCGGCTGGCAGCCTCGCTGCCCCAGGAGGCCACCAGCCGGTTCTGCAGCAGAGCCCCCACGGCGGCCGTGCCGATCACCGTTCCGACCTGCCTGACCGTGTTGAGCACGCCGGATGCCGCGCCGGCCATCCTCGGCTCTACATTGCGCATGGCCGTCGTGGCGAGCGGGGCGAACGTGCAGCCCATGCCCACCCCGGCCACGATCAGCGGGACCAGGAAAACCTGCCAGGAGGATGTGGTCTGCGCGATCAGCACGGTCGCGCCCATCCCGATGGCGAACAGGGTCAGGCCGGCCATCAGGATGTACTTACCGCCGATCTTGTCGGTCATCCGGCCGGCCACCGGCGCGATGAACACCGAGATCAGTGAGGCAGGCGCCATCGTCAGCCCGGCCTTGAGCGCCGAGAAGCCGAGCACGGACTGCAGGTAGATGGTAAACGGCAGGAAGATGCCCATCATGCCGATCACGAGGGTGCCGGACACGAAGTTCATCACCGCGAAGTTGCGGTCCTTGAACAGCGAGAACGGCACCAGCGGCTCGCGGTCCTGGCGCAGCCACTCGGCGACAAAGAACGCCGCGAGCAGCACGACGCCCGCGCCGAGCACGAGAGGGATGCTGACCAGCGAGTTGATCTTGCCCCAGTCGTAGGTCTGTCCTTCCACCAGGCCGTAGCAGATGGCCAGCAACCCCGCGCTGGCCAGGGCCACTCCCAGGATGTCCAGCCGGTGCCTGCGTCCTGGCCGCATGTCGGGAATGAGCACGCCGGTCAGCGCGAGCACGACCACGCCGATCGGCAGGTTGACAAAGAAGATCCAGCGCCAGTCGAACGCCGTGATGAGCAGCCCGCCCAGGGTCGGGCCCGCGATGGTGGCCGCGCCGGCCACCGCCCCCCAGACGCCGAACGCGGCGCCGCGCCGTTCCGGCGGGAAGATCATCGTGATGATGGCCAGCGTCTGCGGCATGAGCATGGCCGCGCCCAGCCCCTGGACCGCGCGGAACGCGATCAGCCAGCCGGGGCTGGGTGCCAGCCCGCAGGCGGCCGAGGCGGCGGTGAACACGGCCACGCCGACCCCGAACATGAGCCGCGGTCCCACCACGTCGCCGAGCCGCCCGCCGGTGATAACCAGCGCGGCGAGCACCAGTGCGTACGCATTGATCACCCAGAGCACGTCGTCGAAGGACGCGTGCAACTCGGTGATCATGTTCGGGATCGCGATGTTCACGATCGTCAGGTCGAGCAGGGTCATGAAGAACCCGAGCGAGATGACGACCAGCACCGCCCAGGGGTTCCCGCGGAGTTTTCGCACGCTGTCTCCTCGCCCGCACCGGTCACCGTCGAGCCGCGCGGGGGTAGCGACGTCTTGCTGTCAGGCTAAGCGGAGGCACCGACATTCGGGCCGCCGGGCCCGCCCCGCGGCGCGGCAGACGTCTTCGGGTGACTGGCTGGTGCCCGCCTCTGCGACCTGGGCATCTTCACGCGGTCCGGCACCATTGAAGCCAGCGCAGAGCCCTGATCGGCGAGCGGCTGAAACCGCCTGGCATGCGCTCGCCGGGCCGTCGTGTTTGGCGCGGGCCGGACGGGGCAGCCACGAAGAAAGCGGCAGCCCAGTCGAGGTGATCGCAGTGTGGTGGGTGTACATCCTCATGGTGGCGCTGCTGGCGCTGGGTGGCTACGGATTCGTGCTGCTCGTCCGTACTATGACGCGCCAGCTGACCCGCAGAACCGACCGCAGGGCCGAGGACATGTACGACGAGTTCGGCTCCGCGCGCAAGGAAAAGGATCGCTGGCCCGTTTAACCGGTACCTCGCCGACCTGTTCCGGTCCCGGCTTCGGCTGATCGAACTTCCTGCGCGGTTGTGTCATCCTGCACAGCTGTGTCATCGCCGTCCTCGTCAAGGCGATCTGTCCACGCTTCGAGACAACCCAACCAGCAACCCGGCAGGCGCGGCCCGGCCCGGCATCTCACGACGTCAGCGCACCCAGAGTTCCCCGGCCAGGCCGGGTTACCCGGCCGGTCACCGGCGAAATCGTCCCGCCCTCCCCTTCCCCCGCCACGAAACCGAACCCCGTTCGGTCCTTGTCACCGGGCCCCCAGTATGCTCCGGCTCATGGAAATAAACGGAACCGCAGCGATCATCTCCGGGGGGGCCAGCGGGCTCGGCGAGGCCGTGGCGCGCGAGCTGGCCTCCGCGGGCAGCCGCGTCGTCCTGGCCGACCTGAACGAGGAACGGGGCAAGGCGATAGCCAGCGAGCTTGGCGGCCTGTTCGTCCGTACCGACGTGGCCGACGAGCAGTCGGTACAGGCGGCGGTGGAGGCGGCGACCGGTCTCGGGGTCCCGCTGCGGGTGGCCGTGAGCTGCGCGGGGATCGGCTGGGCGGCGCGTACCGTCGGCCGTGACGGCACGCCACATGACCTGGCTGCCTACCGCAAGGTCATCGACGTCAACCTGATCGGCACCTTCAACCTGATGCGGATCGCGGCCGCGGCGATGGCCCGTACCGAGCCCGCCGACGCCGACGGCCAGCGCGGAGTGATCATCAACACGGCATCCGTCGCGGGAATCGAGGGACAGACGGGGCAGATCGCGTACGCCGCGTCCAAGGGCGGCATCATCGGGATGACCGTTCCCGCGGCCCGCGATCTCGCCGCTATCGGGGCGCGGGTCAACACCATCGCCCCGGGCATCATCGACACTCCCATCTACGGGACCGGGGAAGCCAGCGAGGCGTTCAAGATCAAGCTGATCGCGCCGGTGGCGTTCCCCAAGCGGCTCGGGAAGGCATCCGAGTTCGCCCAGCTGGTGCGCGCGCTGATCGAGAACGACTACATGAACGCCGAGGTCGTGCGGTTCGACGGAGGCATCAGGTTCCAGCCGAAGTAAGCATGGCGCTGCCTTCCGCGATCGCGGAGACTCGCGGGCGACCACGCCCCGGAGCCCTTCGCGATCACCAGGGCACCGCGACAGTTAACACAAGCCAGGAGGGGTGCCGTGGCGGACGAGGTTCTCATCGAGGTCGACGACGCCGTCGCCGTTATCACCATCAACCGCCCGCAGGCGCGGAACGCGGTCAACGGCGCGGTCTCGGCCGGGATCGCCGCGGCCATCGAGGACCTGGACGCGCGCAAGGACGTCCGCGTTCTCATCCTCACCGGCGCGGGCGGCACCTTCAGCGCGGGGATGGATCTGAAGGGGTTCCTCACCGGCGATAACCCGCTGGCCGGCGGGCGAGGGTTCGGCGGGATCACCGAGCGGCCGCCCGCCAAGCCGGTGATCGCCGCGGTCGAAGGGTATGCGCTGGCCGGCGGCTTCGAGCTTGTGCTCGCGTGTGACCTGGTCGTCGCAGGCGAGGATGCCACGTTCGGCCTGCCCGAGGTGACCCGCGGGCTGGCCGCGGGGGCGGGCGGCCTGCTCAAGCTGGCACAGCGCATCCCGTACAACGCGGCGATGCAGATGGTGCTGACCGGCGAGCGCGTGCCCGCCAGGGACCTGCATCAGGCCGGGCTGATCAGCCGGGTAGTTCCCGTCGGGCAGGCGCTCGACGCGGCCCGCGAGCTGGCCGCCCAGGTGGCCGCCAACGCGCCGCTCGCGGTCGCCGCCTCCAAGCGGGTCGTCGTCGAGTCGGCCGACTGGCCGGCCGGCGAGCAGTTCGCCAGGCAGGGCGAGATCATCGGCGCGGTGTTCGGATCCGCGGATGCGATGGAGGGCGCCGCGGCCTTCGCCGAGAAGCGCCCGCCGGTCTGGCGCGGCGAGTAGCCGCCAAGCCGGCCGCAGCCGCCAGCGTCGCCGGGACCTGGTCCGGTTCGGCAACCGGGTCGGCCGGCTCCTGCCCCGCCCGTAGGATCGGTGGCAGACGTTGCCCGCGACAGGCCGAGGACAAGGATGGGCGCAATCACCGGGTGCCTGGCGCTAGCGCCGGGAGCCGATCCCGACGAGCGCTGGGTACGCGCGGCGACCAGCAGCATCGCGCACCGGGGCCCGGACGGCGACGGTTTTTACGCCGACCAGGACGTGGCGCTCGGCACCCGGCGGCTCGCGGTCATCGATCTGTCGCCCGGCGGCCGCCAGCCGGTGTGCTCCTCGGACGGCCGGTACTGGATGGTCTTCAACGGCGAGATCTACAACTACCTGGAGCTGGCCAGCGCGTTGCGGGCCCGCGGGGTCGGGCTGCGGACCGATTCGGACTCCGAAGTGCTGCTGGAGACCTACGCGCTGCTGGGCCGGGACGTCGTCCGCAAGCTCCGCGGCATGTACGCGTTCGCGATCTGGGATACCTGGAAGCGCCAGCTCTTCTGCGCCCGGGATCCGTTCGGGATCAAGCCGTTTTACTACCTGACCGACGTACCGGGCCAGCATCCCGGAACGGCCGGCGGGCTCGCCCCGGCGGGCGGCGGCCAGGGGCCCGGCCCGGTGTTCCGCTTCGCCTCCGAACGCAAGGCGCTGGCCCGGCCCGGCGAGCTGACTGCGCTCGACCCGGACGCGTTCCGCAGGTACCTGGCGTTCCAGTACGTGCCCGCGCCGGCCACCATGACCCCGCCGGCCCGGGCGCTGCCGCCGGGTCACGCGATGATCGTGCAGCCGGGACGCGGCATCAAGGTGTACCGCTACTGGCGCGCCGAGCTGCACACCTCAAGCGGCCCGTCGGTCGAGACGCCGACCCGGATCCTGGACGCGATGCGCGATTCCGTCGCCTTCCACCAGCGCAGCGATGCGCCGCTCGGCGCTTTTCTGTCCGGCGGGATCGACTCGGCGGCCATCTGCGCCCTCGCCGCCGAGAGCCGTCCCGGCCTGTTTACCTTCACCGCCGGGTTCGAGCGGCAGGGCTACAGCGAGATCGACAGGGCGCAGGAGACCGCGGCCGCGCTCGGCGTGAAGTCCTTCCCCTACGTGATCAGCGCCGAGGAATTCTTCACTCACCTGCCGCAGATCATCTGGCACCTGGATGACCCGATGGCCGACGCGGCCGCCGTGCCGCTCTGGTTCGTCGCCAGGGAGGCGAGCAGGCATGTCAAGGTGGTGCTGTCCGGTGAGGGCTCGGACGAGCTGTTCGGCGGTTACGCGGTGTACCACCAGCCCGGCGTGGTCAGAGCCGGGCAGCGGCTGCCGGACTGGGGCAAGGCCCCGCTGCACCGGGCGGCCGCCATGCTCCCGCCCGGCGCGAAGGGGAAGGGGCTGCTCGGGCGGGCCGCCACCCCGCTGCGGCGCCGCTACATCGGCAACGCCCACGTATTCGTCGATGGCCAGGCCGACCTGGTGGCAGGGCCCGGCCGGGCGACGGCCTATGACGTGACGGATCCGGTTTACCGGCAGGCCGAGGAGGCCGGGCTGGACGACGTCTCCACCATGCAGTTGGTGGACATCAACACCTGGCTGCCCGGGGACATCCTGGTCAAAGCGGACAGGATGACGATGGCACACGGGCTGGAGCTGCGGGTGCCGTTCCTGGACCGGGAGGTCATGACCGTCGCCTCCCGGCTGTCCCGGGAGGAGAAGACGGCCGGCGGCACCACCAAGTTCGCGCTTCGCGAGGCGATGGGCGAAGTGCTGCCGCAGGCTGCGGCGGAGCGCGCGAAACTCGGATTTCCGGTGCCGGTCGGGGAGTGGCTGGCCGGCGAGTGGTTCGGTTACGCCGACGACCTGCTGCGCGCGGCCCAGACGGACCGGTGGGTGGACCGCGAGACGGCGCGGGTGCTGCTGAACCGTTACCGGGCCGGCGAGCCCGGGGTGAGCTGGCGCCAGCTCTGGGCCCTGATCGTGTTCTCGATCTGGCACCAGGTCTACGTGGAGCGGGTGTATGACCCGGTACGGCTCGGCTGGGGGATGCCGGGCCGCTGATGTGGCCGGCCGATCGCTGATGTGGTCAGCCGGGGGCAGCGGCCTGGCCGCGCCGTACGGCGGCGGCCGCGAGCCAGTCGCGGAGCCGTCCGCGGCCGTGGTACAGCCGGGAGGCGACCGTCCCGACGGGCGTGCCCATGATCTCGGCTATTTCCTGGTACGGGTAACCCTCGACGTCGGCGAGGTAGACCGCGAGCTTGACTTCGTCCGGCAGGTCGTGCAGGGCGCACAGGATGTCGGAGTCGGGCAGCCGGTCCAGCGCCTGCGCTTCGGCCGGGTAGCGCGCGCCGCGTGGCGCGGTGCGGCCTGCGGACCCGATGCAGCGCTGCCGCGCGCGGTGCCTGACCCTCATCCTGGCTCCAGCCTGGTTGGACGCTCCTAACCCATAGACGCTCCGGACCCCCGGATGTGACCGAAAATTTTGGTCACGATTTCGCGACGTGGCGGCCGGCTGCCCGCGCGGCGGCCCGCCAGGATGGTCATCGTGAGCACGACGACCCGCCCGGACCTGACCGGGAACCTGCCCGCGCTGGTCGCGATGACGCTGGATCTGGGCGCGGAGCGGGTGGCGGGCCTGTCCGGCGCCGAGCGGGAGCTGGCCGCCCTGGCTGACCCGGCGGCGGCCGGCAGGCCGGGCGCCGCCGTCGAGGCGATCCGGGCCCGGGTCGCCGCCGGCGAGGACCCGCTCGGCGACGTGCTCACCGCGACCAGGGCGGCCGCCGAACGCAGGCGGCTGGGCCAGACGCTCACCCCGCCGGCCATCGTAGCGAGCATGATCGGGTGGGCCGCCCGGCAGGCCGGCCAGGCCGGCCCCGGCGGGTGGTGGACCCGGGCACCGGGTCCGCCCGGTTCCTGCTCGCGGCCGGGCGCCGCTGGCCGGCGGCCAGGCTCATCGGCATCGAGACCGACCCGCTGGCCGCGCTCGTCGCCCGGGCCAACCTCGCCGCGGCCGGCCTCGCGTCCCGCGCGGCGGTGATCCGGGGCGACTACCGGTCGGCCCGGATCGGCCCGGCCCGCGGCCAGACCCTGTACGTCGGCAACCCGCCTTACGTGCGTCATCACCACATACCGGCGGAGCAGAAGCGCTGGCTCGCCGACACCGCGCGCGAACGCGGCCTGCCGGCCAGCGGGCTGGCCGGGCTGCACGCGCATTTCTTCCTCGCCACCGCGCTGCACGCGGCCCCCGGCGACCTGGGGGCGTTCATCACCGCCGCTGAGTGGCTGGACGTGAACTACGGCGGCCTGGTCCGCTCGCTGCTGCTCGGTGCCCTCGGCGGCCAGTCGGTGCACCTGCTCGAGCCTTCCGCCCAGGTGTTCCCGGACGCGACCGTGACCTCGGCCATCTCGTGCTTCCGGCCGGGTCGCAGGCCCGAATCGATACGGCTGCGGCTGGCCGCGGACCAGGCGGAGCTGGGTGAGCTCAGCGGCGGCCGCCCGGTCTCGCGCGCCCGGCTGAGCCAGGCGCGCCGCTGGGGTCCGCTGGCCCGCGGCGCCGCCGCGCTAAAGTCGGCGTCCCGGCCTCCGGCGGGTCACGTCGAGCTCGGCGAGATTTGCCGGGTGCACCGCGGCCAGGTCACCGGGGCCAACGCGGTCTGGGTGCGCGCCCCGGGCCAGGCCGACGTGCCGCGACGGTTCCGGTTTCCCGCGGTGACCAGGGCACGCGAGCTGTTCGGCGCTGCCGGGGTGCTGTCCGCCGCATCGCTGCGGGTCGTCATCGATCTTCCCGCCGAGCTGGACGAGCTGCCCGGCCCGGAGCGCGAGGTGGTCGCCGCGTTCATCGCCCGCGCGGCCCGCGCGGGGGCCGCGGATTCCTATATCGCCCGGCACCGGCGGCCGTGGTGGCGGGTCAGGCTGACCGAGCCAGCGCCGATCATCGCCAGCTACATGGCCCGGCGTCCGCCCGCGTTCGTGCGCAACATCGGCGGCGTCCGGCACCTGAACATCGCGCACGGCCTCTACCCGCGCGAGCCGGTGCCCGGCGCCGCGCTCGACCGGCTGGCCGCGCACCTGCGCTGCTCGGTGGCGATCGGCCAGGGACGCACCTACGCGGGCGGCCTGACCAAGTTCGAGCCAGGTGAGATGGAACGGCTGCCGGTCCCCTGGGAGCAGATCAGGAACTGACCGAGCCGTTCATCCGGCGGTCGCGTTCGGCGAAATTGGCTGCCGCGGTGACCGCGGCGTCGGCCTTGGCCCGGTTGTTCGCGCAACGGCTGCGGGCCCGCGCTCGCGAACCGGTTCCGGGCAACGCTCCCGCGCCCGCCGTCAAATCCAGCTGCTGAACCACATCCTGGCCAGCCACGAGCTGTACGGGATCACCTTCGCGGCCATCACCGGGTACAGGTAGTAGAAGTTGAGCAGCACGGCCAGCAGGTAGGCGCCGGTGACGGCGGCGCCCACCGCGCGCCGCGGCGCACTGGCCCGGGCAGGCCCGATCAGCAGCCCAAGGCACAAGGTGATGGAAAGCACCAGGAACGGATCGAAGACGACCGCGTAGAAGTAGAACTTGGTCCGGGACAGGAACAGGAACCACGGCAGCCAGCCGGCCGCCACCCCCACCAGCACCGCGCCGGCCCGCCAGTCCCGCTGCGTCAGCCACCAGGCCACGCAGATGACCAGGGTGGCGATGGACACCCACCAGATCATCGGCGTGCCGATGGCCAGGACTTCCTGCGAGCAGTGCGCGACCCGGCAGCCATCCTGGCCGAACTTGGGCGCCGCGTAGTAGTACGAGACGGGCCTGCTGATCACCAGCCACGACCAGGGCTGAGACTCGTACGGGTGGTGGCTGGTCAGGGTGGTGTCGAAGTGCAAGATGGCCTTGTTGTACTCATACAGCGAGACCAGGGCGGAGATCACCGGCGTGTGGATGCCGTGCTGCGCAGCCCAGTTCCTGTCGTACCCGGTGCTGGTGAACAGCCAGCCGCTCCACGCGGCGACGTAGGCGACGGCGGGGACGGCGATGAGCGACACGAACGCCCAGCGTCCGTCGCGCACCAGCCCGCCGTAGACGTACCGGGGCAGGCCGGCCGCCCGCCGGGCGCCGACGTCCCAGGCGACGGCGAGCGCGGCGAAGGCCGGGACGTACCAGATGCCGTTCCATTTCGTGGCGCAGGCCAGGCCGAGGCACACCCCGCCCAGCACCCGCCACCAGCGCACGCCCAGCCCCGGGCCCGCGTCGTCCGGCGGACGTTGCTGCATGGCGTCGGCCAGCCGCGCCCGGGCCCGGTCGCGGTCGATCACCAGGCAGCCGAAAGCGGCCAGCACCCAGAACATCAGGAAGATGTCGAGCAGCGCCGTCCGGCTCATCACGAATTCCAGGCCCTCGACCGACAGCAGCAGGCCCGCCACGCAGCCGAGCAGCGTGGATCTGGTCATCCGCCGGGCGATCCGCGCGATCATCAGGATCGAAAGCGAGCCCACGACCGCGGCCGCGAACCGCCACCCGAACGGGGTCAGCCCGAACAGCCACTCGCCCGCGGCAATCAGGATTTTTCCGAACGGCGGGTGGGCGACGAACTCACCGCCACGGGTGAAGATGTGCGGGTCGCCCCGGGCCAGCAGGGCGTTGCGGTGGCTGCTGTAGTTGTGCTCGGTCCCGAACTTGAGGATCCCGAGGGCATCGGGCACGTAATACGTCTCGTCGAAGACGATCGATGGCGGCACCGAGAGCCGGTTGAACCGCAGGAACGTGCCGAACGCGGTGACCAGCAGCGGGCCGATCCATCCCCACACCGCGCTCCCCGGCATCGGCGGGGAGAACCTGGCGGAAAGTGCGGACAGGTACGGGCGCCTCTGCGTGGTTGCCGCCGCTGCCTGGGATGTCCTCATCGATTGCCATCGTATGGGCGCGTGGACCCAGGCGGGCTGTCAGGGGAGGCTTCGTTGGCGGCACGGCGCCCGCGCGGGCACCTCGCGGGGGCTGCCGCCCGCCTCAGGGAGAATGCTGCCGCGTTCTCGCCGGGGGCCCGGGTCATGGCGGCAGCCCCGCCGTGGTCTGTCTCCGCCGGCCTGGCGATGCACCCACGTGTCCGCCGGCCGGTCACGGCGCCCCTGGCCGGCTACTAACGTGAGTCACGGCATGGAAGATGACACCGCGGGGACGCTCACCGTCGCGGCCGTCCCGATCGGCTGCCTGGAAGACGCGTCGCCCAGGCTGGCCGACGCGCTCGGCCGGGCGCAGATCATCGCGGCTGAGGACACCCGGCGGCTTCGCCGGCTCGCCGCGCGCCTCGGCGTGCCGCTGACCGCCAGGATCGTGTCGTATTACGACGCGGTGGAACAGCGCAAGGCGGCCGTGCTGGCCGGTGAGCTCGCCGCGGGCCACGACGTGCTGCTGGTGACCGACGCGGGCATGCCCGGGGTCAATGACCCCGGGTACCGCCTGGTGCGGGCGGCGGTGGCCGCCGGAGCCCGGGTGACCGCGCTGCCCGGACCGTCCGCGGTAACCGCGGCACTGGCCGTGTCCGGGCTGCCCTGCGACCGGTTCTGCTTCGAGGGGTTCCCGCCCCGGCGCGCGGGCGAGCGGGCCCGCAGGCTTGCGGAGCTGGCTGCGCAGCCGCGGACGATGATCTTCTTCGAGTCCGCGGTCAGGCTGGCCGCGACGCTCGCCGAGCTGGCGGGCGCGCTCGGCGCGCAGCGCGCGGCGGTGGTGTGCCGCGAGCTGACCAAGACGCACGAGGAAATCCGCAGGGGAACGCTGGCCGAGCTGGCCGGGTGGGCGCAGGGCGGCGTCCGCGGCGAGATCACCCTGGTGGTGGCCGGCGCTGCCGGCCAGGCCGGCGAGGCGGATCTGGCCGGCGCGGCGGACGACGTGGCGGTCAGGGTGGCGGCCGGCGCCTCACGCAAGGATGCCGTCGCCGCCGTCGCCGCCGAGCTCGGGCTGCGCAAGAACGCGCTCTACGAGGCGGTCGTCCACGGGCCCCGCCGGCAACCCGGCACCCGGCGGCCGGCAACGGGGCCAGGGAACGGCCGACGGCCAATAGGCTTTCCCCATGTCACCGTCGAGCCGCCACATCCTCACCGCTCCCGCATGGCCTTACGCGAACGGGCCGCGGCACATCGGCCACGTGTCGGGGTTCGGGCTGCCCTGCGACATGTTCAGCAGGTACCAGCGGATGGCCGGCAACCGGGTGCTCATGGTCAGCGGCACCGACGAGCACGGCACCCCGATCCAGGTGCAGGCCGACGCGGAGGGCGTGACCGCGCGCGAGCTCGCCGACCGGTACAACCGGGTCATCGCCGAGGACCTGACCGACCTGGGCATGTCCTACGACCTGTTCACCCGGACCACCACCCGCAATCACTACGCCACGGTCCAGGAGATCTTCACCGGGCTGTACCAGAACGGCTACATCTTCGCCAGGACCGCGCTGGGCGCGATCTCGCCGTCCACCGGCCGGACGCTGCCGGACCGCTACATCGAGGGAACCTGCCCCATCTGCGGGTACGACAGCGCTCGCGGCGACCAGTGCGACAACTGCGGCAACCAGCTGGATCCGGTGGACCTGATCAACCCGCGATCGCGGATCAACGGCGAGACGCCCGAGTTCGTCGAGACCGAGCACTTCTTCTTCGACCTCCCCGCCTTCACCGAGACGCTCGGGACGTGGCTGCAGTCCAAGAGCGGGCAGTGGCGGCCGAACGTGCTGAAGTTCTCGCTCAACCTGCTCCACGACCTCAAGCCGCGGGCGATTACCCGCGATCTCGACTGGGGGGTGCCGGTGCCGCTGGACGGCTGGCGGGACCGGCCCGACAAGCGCATCTACGTCTGGTTCGACGCGGTGGTCGGCTACCTGTCCGCTTCGATCGAGTGGGCCAGGCGGTCCGGCGACCCGGACGCGTGGCGGGCGTGGTGGCAGGCGCCCGACACGCAGTCCTACTACTTCATGGGCAAGGACAACATCGTCTTCCACGCCGAGATCTGGCCGGCCATGCTGTTCGGCTACAGCGGCCAGGGCGACCGGGGCGGGACACCGGGCTCGCTGGGCGTGCTGAGCCGGCCGACCGAGGTGGTCTCGAGCGAGTACCTGACGATGGAGGGACGCAAGTTCTCCTCCTCGCGCAGCGTCGTCATCTACGTGCGGGATTTCCTTGACCGGTACGACGTGGACGCGCTGCGTTACTACGTGGCGGTCGCCGGGCCGGAGAACCAGGACACCGACTTCACCTGGACCGAGTTCGTTCGCCGCAACAACGACGAGCTGGTCGCCAACTGGGGGAACCTGGTGAACCGGGCGGTCTCGTTCGCGGCCCGCAACATCGGGTCGATCCCGCCGGCGGGCACCTTGACCGAGCCGGACCTGGCCGTGCTGGAACGGTCCCGGGAGGCGTTCGGCCAGGTCGCCGAGCCGCTGTCCCGGTCCAGGTTCAAGGCGGCCATCGGTGCCGCGATGCGGGCCGCCGCCGACGCCAACAAGTACCTGTCCGACCAGGCGCCGTGGAAGCTGCGCGAAACGGATCCCGAGCGGATGCGCACGATCTGCCACGTCGCGCTGCAACTGGTGGACGACGCCAAGACGCTGCTCAGCCCGTTCCTGCCGGGCTCGTCCCAGCGGGTCTACGAGATGCTGGGCGGCACCGGCGTGTGGTCGGGCATGCCCCGCATCGTTGAGGTGGACGAGGACGGCGGGCCGTCCTACCCGGTCATCACCGGCGATTACGACGTGGCCGCGCGCTGGGAGCACACGCCGGTCCGGCCGGGCACGCCGCTGCAGCCGCCCCGCCCGCTGTTCGCCAAGCTCGACCCGTCGGTGGCCGAGGAGGAGCTGGCCAGGCTGGAGCGTACATGACGCCGGAGGACCGGGCCGCGGCCGCGCTGCCGGGCGAGGCGCTGGACAGCCACTGTCACCTGGACATCATGAAGGTCCCGGTGCCGGACGTGCTGGCCGACGCGCGCGCGGTGGGCATACGCCGGCTGGTGACCATCGGCACCGACCTGCCCTCGTCGCGCTGGGCCGCGGAATGCGCCGCCGCGCACGCTGACGTCTACGCCGCGGTGGCCATCCACCCGAACGAGACCGAGGCGGCGGTGGCGGCCGGTCCCGGTCCCGGCGCGGACGCGCCAGCGCTGACGGGGCCGGCCGGGACGCGGCCTGCCGGGATAGCCTCGGCCGGGATGGCGTCGGCCGAGAAGGCTCCGGCCGAGAAGGCGCCGGCCGGGGCCATGCCGGCCGAGGACGTGCTGGCCGAGATCGAGGCGCTGGCCGCGCTGCCCCAGGTGCGGGCGGTGGGCGAGACCGGGCTCGACTACTACCGGGACTGGGCGGCGCCGCCGGTCCAGCGGGACTGGTTCCGCGCGCACATCCAGATCGCCAAGCGGACGGGCAAGGCGCTGGTGATCCACGACCGGGAGGCGCACGAGGACGTGCTGAGCATCCTGGCCGAGCAGGACCCGCCGGAGCGGGTAGTGTTCCACTGCTTCTCCGGCGACGAGCAGATGGCCAGGCAGTGCGCCGAAGCCGGCTACGTCATGAGCTTCGCGGGGAACCTCACGTTCGCCAACGCGCAGCCGCTGCGCGACGCAGCCGCGGCCGCCCCGGCCGGGCTGCTCCTGGTGGAGACCGACGCGCCCTTCCTCACCCCGGTGCCGTATCGGGGCAAGCCCAATGCCCCGTGGCTGGCGGCGTACACCCTGCGCAAGCTGGCCGAGGTCAAGGGGATGGACACCGCCGAGCTGTGCCGAGAGGTCACCCGGACCGCCGAGCGGGTCTTCGGGCCGTGGTGACAACCCGGCCCGGCTGATCGTGGCGGATCACCGGCTGCTCGGCCCCGCCGACCTCCGGGCGATAGCGGCCAGGCTGGAACTCCGGCCGTCCAAGCGGCTGGGCCAGAACTTCGTCATCGACCACGGCACGCTGCGGCGGATGGTCGCGCTGGCCGGGGTGCAGCCGGACGAGCAGGTGCTCGAGGTCGGGCCCGGCCTCGGCTCGCTGACGCTGGCTCTTCTGCCGGCCGCCCGCCGCGTGCTGGCCGTGGAGATCGATCCGGTGCTGGCCGCCGAGCTGCCGCATACGGTGGCCGCGTTCGCGCCCGGCCTGGCCGGCCGGCTGGATGTCGTCACGGCGGACGCCGCCCGGGTGACCGGCCTGCCGGGTGACCCGGCCGGCGTGCTCGTCGCCAACCTGCCCTACAACGCCACCGTGCCGGTCCTGCTGCACTTGCTCGACACGCTTCCCTCGCTCGGGCGGGGAGTGGTGATGGTCCAGGCCGAGGTCGCGGAGCGGATGACCGCGCCGCCGGGAAGCCGGGTCTACGGCGTGCCGACCGTGAAGCTGGCCTGGTACGCGCATCTGCGCCGGGTCGGCCCGGTGTCGCGCAGCGTGTTCTGGCCGGTGCCGAGGGTGGACTCCGGGCTGGTCGCCTTCACCCGGCGCGAGCCGCCGGGGCCCTCGGTGAGCAGGGCGGAGCTTTTCGCCGTGATCGACGCGGCGTTCGCGCAGCGCAGGAAGATGCTCCGTTCGGCGCTGTCGCCGTGGGCGGGCTCGGCGGCGCGGGCGGAGCGGATCCTGCGCGAGGCCGGGGTGGACCCCGCAGCCCGGGGCGAGTCGCTCGGGGTCGCGGAGTTCGCCGGCATCGCGCAGGCCGGTGCCCGGCTCGGCTCAGGCCGGGCCTAGCGCTTATGTGGTATTCTTGCGGCAGCTTGCCGGCGATCTCGCCGCAGCATAGATCAACCCACATAACGCGCCTAAGGCGCGTCTGGTGGATCCTCAACGGCGCGGATCGGCGCCCAGGCGACGGCCGGCGGCAGATGAACAGGCGCGGTGACGCCCCCATCCCGGCGCGCCGCAGGCGCGCCAGCGAGCAGTGCCGCCAAGATCCGCCGGACACGCCCGGCCCGGTGGCCCGGCGGGCTTGCCGGGCGGCCAGGCCACCGGGCGCGTACGATCAGCAAATCGTGACCGCTGTGACCGTGCGGGTGCCCGCAAAGGTGAACCTCCAGCTGGCCGTGGGACCGGTGCGGCCGGACGGCTTCCACGAGCTCGTCACCGTGTTCCACGCGGTATCGCTCTATGACGAGGTGACGGTCGGCGATGCCGGCCGCCGGGTCACGGTGACCGGCGAGGGAGCGGACAGCGTTCCCGCCGGTGACGGCAACCTCGCCGTGCAGGCCGTGGCCGCGCTGGCCAAGGCCGCGGGGCTGCCGCCGCGGCGCATTTCGCGCGCGGTGACCGGCCTGGGCGGCGCCGAGGCCCGCGCCGCGGTCCCTGGCGTCTCGATCGAGATCAGGAAGCGGATACCGGTGGCGGCAGGCCTGGCGGGCGGCAGCGCCGACGCGGCTGCGGCGCTGGTCGCGTGCAACGAGCTGTGGCAGGCCGGGCTGAGCCAGCAGGAACTGGCCGAGGTGGCCGCGACAATCGGCAGCGACGTGGCGTTCGCGCTGGTCGGCGGGACATCGGTGGGCCAGGGACGGGGTGAGCGGCTGACGCCCGCGCTGGTGACCGGGCAGTACCACTGGGTGCTCGCGTTCGCGGCCGGCGGCCTGTCCACGGCGGAGGTTTACCGGGCGTGCGACCGGATCAGGGCCGCCCGCGACATTACCGCCGCGCCGCCGCGACTGAGCACGGAACTCATGTCGGCGCTGCGATCAGGCGATCCCGCCGAGGTCGGCCCGCTGCTCGTCAACGAGCTCCAGCCCGCGGCAGTGTCGCTGCGCCCCGAGCTGCGCAGGACGCTCGCCGTTGGCCGCGAGTACGGGGCGCTGGGCGCGGTGGTCTCGGGCTCCGGCCCTACCTGCGCGTTCCTGGTGGCAGATGCGCAGCGGGCCGTGGACCTCATCGTCGCGGTCACCGGGGCTGGCGTCTGCCGGTCGGCCGTGCGGGCGGTCGGCCCGGCGCAGGGCGCGGTCGTGGTCAGCCCCTCGGAAGTCATGAGCTGAGGTCAGCACAGGCCGGCTGCCGGGTGGCCCGTGCCCAGTCAGGCCGTGTCGAACGGCGCGAGCAGCACCCGCAGCAGGCCGGCCAGCACCTGCCGCTCGCCGCGGTCCAGCCCGGCGAGCAGTGCTTCCTCCCGGCCGAGCAGGTCCGCCAGCGCGGCATCGACGCGGGTCAGGCCCTCGGCGGTGAGCGTGACCAGCACGCCCCGCTTGTCCTGCGGATCCGGTTGCCTGCGGACCAGCCCGGCGGCGGCCAGCCGGTCGATCCTGTTGGTCATGGTTCCCGAGGTCACCAGGGTCGCCCTGAGCAGCGCGCCCGGGCTCAGCTGGTACGGCGCCCCCTGCCGGCGAAGCGCGGAGAGGACATCGAACTCCCAGGACTCAAGCCCGTGCCTGGCGAACGCGGTTCTCCGGGCCCGGTCCAGGTGCCTGGCCAGCCGCGAGATCCGGCTCAGCACCTGCAGCGGCTGCACGTCCAGGTCGGGACGCTCCGCTCGCCACGCGGCGACCAGGTCGTCGACTTCGTCCCTCAGCTGCTCCGCCACGATCCCGAGCATATCTCTTGACGTCGAGAGGCCCGGGCGGTAAACATGGCAAGGTATCTCGATATCAAGAGAGATGTGATCGCATGTGGGATCCGCGCCAGTACAACCGCTACTCCGGTCAGCGGGCCCGGCCCTTCTTCGACCTGCTTGCCCGGGTGGGCGCGGAGGACCCCGCGCTGGTGCTGGATCTCGGCTGCGGTTCGGGCGAGCTGACCGCCACCCTGGCCGGGCGCTGGCCGGGTGCCGAGGTCGTCGGGGTGGACAGCTCCGAGGCCATGATCGAGTCGGCGCGCAGCGGCGTGCAGCGGGACGGGCGGCCGTCCTTCGTCCTTGGCGACGTCACGGACTGGGAGCCGGCCGTGCCCGCCGACGTCCTGGTGTCGAACGCCGTGCTGCAGTGGGTGCCCGAGCAGTTCGGCGTGCTGACCCGCTGGGCCGGGTTCATCGCCGACGGCGGCTGGATCGCGGTCCAGCTTCCCGGCAACTTCGATCAGCCGGGTCACGTGATCATGCGCGAACTCGCCGCGTCGCCGCGCTGGCGGCCGCTGCTGCACGGCGTCGCGCTGAACCGGCAGGCCACCGATCCGGCCGACTACCTCGACCTGCTCGCGAAGGCCGGCTACCAGACAGACGCCTGGGAGACTACCTACCTGCACGTCCTGACCGGGGACAATCCCGTGCTCGAGTGGTACAGGGGCACCGGGCTGCGCCCGGTGATCGACGCGCTGGGACCCGGTCTTGCCGATGAGTTCGTGGCCGAGTACGGAGCGCGGGTACGCGAGGCCTATCCGCCCCGTCCGTACGGCACGGTGCTCCCGTTCCGCCGGGTGTTCGCGGTCGCCAGGCGCGGCTAGCGGTCGCCAGGCGCGGCGGCCGGCCATATCTTGCCGGCGGCTTAGCCCGCGGTCTGGCGGCTGGCCCGCGGCCCGCTCGTGAGTGCCCCGGCCGGCCGCTGGACCCGCGGTCGGATCGCGGCCGGCACTGCGCGAGCCGGGGCCAGTAGTCGAGCCGCCGTCAGCTCCGGCCGCTGCCTGTCACGCTGACCGAGATGCGCGGTTTGGGATCCAGCTGCGATAGCCCGTTCCAGGCCAGGTTGACCAGGTGCGCGGCGACCTCTTCCAGCTTGGGCTTTCGCGCGTCCAGCCACCACTGGCCGGTGACGGCCACCATGCCCACCAGCATCTGCGCGTACATGGGGGCCAGCTTCGGGTCATAGCCGCGCTGGCTGAACACGTCGCCGATGATGTACTCGACCTGGCTGGCGATGTCGCTGATCAGGCTGCCGAACGTGCCCGCGCCCGAGGCCGGGTGCGAGTCGCGGACCAGGATGCGGAATCCGTCGGCGTTGTCTTCGATGTACCGAAGCAGTGCGATCGCGGCGCGCTCAAACTTCTCCCTGGTGTGCTCACCGCCGAGCACCTGGGTGGCCATCGTCAGCAGCCGTCCGACCTCCCGGTCGACGACGACGGCGTAGAGCCCTTCCTTGCCGCCGAAGTGCTCGTACACCACGGGCTTGGAGACGTCGGCCCTGGCCGCGATCTCCTCGATGGAGGTTCCCTCGAAGCCGCGTTCGGCGAACAGGTGCCGGCCCACGTCGAGCAGCTGCTCCCTGCGTTCGCTGCCCGACATCCTGCGACGGTTCGACCTGGGTACTGGCTCGGTCACGCACCGACCCTACGCCCAGCCGCCCCGATGCGCCGACAGTGATCAGCCGGCCGCGCTGTCGGGAATCGCGGCCGCCGGGTTCCTCGTCATAGAGCCGAGCGGCCTGCCGCTCCGGCCGGCCCGCTTGGCCGACAGCCTTTCGCCGTCCGGCCAGCGCACGTCATAGGCCCAGCCCAGCTTCTCGAAGATCCAGATCAGCCGCGCGCTGATGTCGACCTGGCCCTTGAGCACGCCGTGCCGCGCGCAGGTCGGATCGGCGTGGTGCAGGTTGTGCCAGGACTCGCCGAAGGACGCGATGGCCAGCCAGGACACGTTCCTCGCCTTGTCCCGGACGGCGAACTCCTCCTTGCCGAACGTGTGGCAGACCGAATTGATCGACCAGGTGACGTGCTGCAGCAGCGCCACCCGCACCAGGCCAGCCCAGAACAGCGCGGTCAGCGCGCCGGCCAGCGACATCGACCAGAGCCCGCCGATCAGCGCGGGCGCCAGCAGCGAGATGGCGGCGAACCCGATGAACCACCTGGAGATCCGGCGAATGCCGGAGTCGGCGAGCAGGTCCGGGCAGAACTTCTCCTGCGAGGTGCGGTTGTCTTCGAACAGCCAGCCCATGTGCGCGAAGGCCAGCCCCTTGGCGAGTGCCTTCCAGTCGTTACCGAACCGCCAGGGGGAGTGCGGATCGCCCTCGCGGTCGCTGTACTTGTGATGCCGCCGGTGATCGGCCACCCAGTTGAGGACAGGACCCTCGAAGGCGAGGCTGCCGGCCATCGCGAGCGATAGGCGCAGCGGGCGCTTCGCCTTGAACGACGCGTGGGTGAAGTAGCGGTGGTAGCCCGTGGTGACGCCGAGCCCGGAGATCACGTAGAAGGCGAGGGCCAGCACGATGTCGTGCCAGCCCAGACCCCAGCCCCAGGCGAACGGCACGGCGGCCAGCAGCGCCAGCAACGGCACCGCGACGAAGACGGCGACCAGGATCTGGTGGCCCGCGCTGCCGCCCGCCGGGTCAAGGTCGGGCCGGGATCGCCTGGTAGCACCCGGGCTGATGCGGATACCTGGGGGTGCGGCCATATCGTCATCGTCCTTCCTGCCGATCGACGCTCGCTCGGACGGAGCACGCGGGCGATCGCGTTGTACGCTTACGTAACCGTAACCTACGCAGTCGTAAGTTCCGCAAGGGCGACGCGAAGATTTCACCAAGCTGTCGCGATCCTCACCCCAGAAGTCACCCCGTCTGGTCTCACGATCCGAGACGATGTACCCACCCGGGCCGCCCCAGTCATGCAGCGCCGATCCGTGAGCGGTCCGGGTAAGGTATCAGGCGACGGATCACTTTCCCGGGTCGTCTAGCCAGGCAGGACGAGGGTTTTTGGTGCCCTTAACGAAGGTTCGAATCCTTCCCCGGGAGCCCGGGTACTCCCCCGGCCGAGCGCTTTCCCGGCTCCTGGCAGGTCAGCCACTGCGGCCGCGGCGTGTCCTGACCCAAAGTGAGACCGGGTTCTGGGGAATGCCGTGCTCTCCGCTCCCGGCGTTAGCTGCTGGGGTAGGGGAGCAGGCAGATCCCGGAGTGGTCGGCAACCTCGCCGCAGTATTGCGAGCCGTAGCGGTTGCTGCTGGATATCCACAGGCCCGCCCCGGTGATCAGCATGTTGTCCGCGTTGGCCCGGGACATGCTGTAGACCGGGGAATTGTCCGGCCGCAGTTCCAGCGCCCCGGTAGCCGGGTCGAGGCCCTGCAGGCCGTGGTCGGTGATCGCGCCGGGTCCGGCGAAGTCGCAGCCGTCAGGGTTTTCCGACCAGCGCTCATGCCCGGCCACGTAGACGGCGCTGTCGTCCGCGGCCACGCTGTAGTAGGAGTCGCATCCGGTGTAGTTGACCCACAGGTGGGTCACCGACGTCTGGGTGGCCGGGAAGGCAGCCGCCGCGTCGCACAGCCCGGACCGCGGGTAGGAACCGGTCGGCAGGTTCCACGGGTGATATCCGGTGGTGGCGATGTAGACCGTCTGGTCATCGGGTGACCAGGCCGCGGACCGGATGTAAAACGCCTCAATCGGCGCGCACTGGTAGGGGTAGCCGTCCGGCAGGTTCCCGTCGCTGCCGTCCCATTCCGGTGACGTCCAGCCGGTCACGGTGGCCGGGCTGGTGGCCAGGTTCAGCATGAAGATCTGCTGCCGGGCCAGCCCGCCCGCCGAGGTGAAGTCGCCCTCCACCAGGTCCAGCGTGCCGCCGTGGCTGAGCTGCTGGTTGTACACCGACGAGCTCTTGCCGCTCGTGCACGACCCGCCGCTGTTGCAGTAGTTGTAGAAGCCGGAGATCTGCAGGTGGACGAACCCGTCGTCCTTGCCGGTGAGCGGGCTGACGCTGGCGAAGTACGGGTCGGCGTGGCTGCCGTTGATCCAGGTGAAGTGCCCGCCGACCAGCAGGTGATTGTCAACCGCGAGCAGCGTCTCCACCTGCCCGCCGGCCGTGCTGGTGCCGAACCCGGGGACCACGTCGCCGGCCGTCGTGTCGATCTCGGCGATGTCCTTGACCGCGGTGCCGTTGACGCTGCTGAAGTCGCCGCCGATGTAGGCGTCCGCGCAGTCGCCGCCGTTGAAGGCGATCGAGTTGACCTCGCCGTTGACCGCCGGGGCCCAGGACGTGATCGTGTACGGCGCGATGGCGCTGAAGCTGAACACGTTGGTCCGCGGGATCGTGCTGCCGCCCTGGGTGACCTGGCTGAAGCTGCCCACCGCGTACATCGTGTCGCCGCACTGGACGATCTGCCGGATCTGATCCTTGGTGTTTCCGGTGTTGTTGATAAGCGCAGGCGTCCCGGAGGCGGGGGTCGGCGACACCGCGCCCGGCACCTGCGGCTGATGCGAAGCGCCGGGACTGGCTCCGGCGGGTGCCGCGTACCCGGCCACGCTCAGTGCGAGCGCGCCCGCCACCGCCGCGGCCCAGGTCCGGGACCTCAGTCGGCGGCTGGGATTCCATCGGCCAGGAGAATGCATGTTTTCCCATCCAGAAGAAAGCGCGGTACTAACGGTCGGTAAGAGCGCCGGGAGCGCCGGCGGGGGAGGCAAGGCGTCGCGGCACTCGGGCTGGCACAGGTATTAGACGCCCTGACCAGGCCCGCGGTTCACATGAGCGGCCATATCCAGGTTCGTCACATGCGGTTCGGTCCCGGTTATGCAGATGTCCGCCGCCGGGATGACCCGGCGGCGGACATCAGGACGCCAACCCGTGTTTCGAAAGCGTGATCAGGAATAAGGGAGGAAGCAGATGCCGGCGTGACCGCCCCTGCTGTCGCACGCGTCAGCGCCGAACCGGTTGGAGCTGGCGATCCACAGGCCCGCGCTGGTGATCAGCATGTCGTCCGCGTTCGCCCGGGACATGGTGTACCGCGGCTTGCTGCCCGTGGTTTCCGGCGTTCCGTTGCCCGGATTGAGGCCCTGCAGGCCGTGATCGGTGAACGCGCCGGGGCCGGCGTGGTTGCAGCCGTTCGGGTTCTCCGACCACCGCGGGTGCCCGGCCACGTAGACCGCGCCGTCGTCCGCGCTCACTGTGTACAGCGAGTCGCAGCCGGTGTAGTTGATCCAGGTGTGGGTTACCGACTTCTGGATGGCGGGGAAGGCCGCCGCGGTGTCGCACAGCCCGGTCAGCGGGAAGGTCCCCTTCTTGTAGTTGATGGGATGGAACCCGGTACTGGCGGTGTAGACCGTCGAGTCGTTGGGCGACCAGGCCGCGGACCGGACGTAGAAGGCCTCTTTGGCGTAGCAGTGCGCGCTGAACTCCGGCGAGGTCCACTTGGTGACCGTCGCTCTGGCGCCGGTCAGGTTCGACATGAAGATCTGCTGCCTGCGGTGGCCGTGGACCGAGGCGAAGTCTCCCTCGACCAGGACCAGGTTCCCGCTGTGGCTGAGTTGCTGGTTGTAGACCTCGCGGGGATCACCGAACACCTGGCCGGTCAGGTGCAGGTCGATGAAGCTGTCGACCTTCCCGGTGGCGGGGCTCAGGCTCTCGTAGTAGAACCGGCTAAAGCCGTTCGTCCTGGTGAAAAGGCCGCCGACCAGCAGGTGCCCCTTGTAGCCGAGCATGGTCTCGACCGTGGCGTTGGCGAAGGTCCCGAAGCCCGAGACCACCGCGCCCGTTGACGTGCTGATCTCGGCGATGTTCGTCGCGTTGGTGCCGTGCACGACCGTGAAGCTGCCGCCGATGTAGGCATCCGCGCAGCCCCGGTGGTTGGTGAAGGCAATCGAGTTGACCTCGCCGTTGACGCCCACGTCCAGCCCGGAGACGGTGTACGGCGCGGTCGCGCTGAAGCTGAACACGCCGTCGCGGGTGAAGGTGTGGCCGCCCTGGCTGATCGTCGTGAAGCTGCCCACCGCGTACATCATGCCGCCGCACTTCACCAGCTGCCGGATGGTCTGCGTGTGGCTGGTCTTGGCCAGCTGGGGCGTGCCGGTGGCCGGGGTCGTGGACACCGGGCCGGGGGGGTTGGCGAGGGCCGGGGATGCGACCCCGCCGATCCCTATCCCCGCCGCGAGCGCGACGGCGGCCACGCCGGCTCTGCCCGGCAGCCGACGGGGGCTGAGAAAGCGCATGGTTCCTCCTGCAGTGACCTTTGCGATGTGCGCGCGGGAACTTAGCGATGCCTGCGCGGCCTGCCCGGCGCCGGCCTGGAGATCACCCCGCGCACGGCCCGGGCTTCATGTCATGCACACGTTAGACGCCGTGGCCTGGCCGGCGGATGACATTGCCGCAATAACAATCAATTCGTCATCGCCGGCCGCGGCAGCGCGCTCGCCTCGACCGTCGTTGCCCCGGAAGGTTGCGCCAGGGACAGTCCGAGCACGTAGAGTAGATCAGCGCCTCCTACCGCCTGGCGGGATGAGGCAGGTCACGGCTCCGTCGGCGCGGCGCAGCTTTTCGCACCCCCCGGGACGGTCGGACGTGACCGCCGGCAACTGCGCTGCAAGTTAGAAGTCGCGACGATCGGGGATCCACGGCAGATGGATATTTTGCGGTTCGCCACGGCAGGGTCTGTGGACGATGGCAAGAGCACGCTGATCGGGAGATTGCTCTTCGACTCGAAGGCGATCTTCGAGGATCAGCTGGCATCGGTCGAGCGGACCAGCCGCGACCGCGGCGAGAATTACACCAACCTCGCCCTGCTGACCGACGGCCTGCGCGCCGAGCGCGAGCAGGGGATCACGATTGACGTCGCCTACCGCTATTTCGCCACGCCCAAGCGCAAGTTCATCATCGCGGACACGCCCGGGCACATTCAGTACACGCGGAACATGGTGACCGGTGCCTCGACCGCCGACCTGGCCGTGGTGCTGGTGGACGCGCGCAACGGGCTCACCGAGCAGAGCAGGCGGCATGCCTTCCTGGCCACGCTGCTGCGGGTCCCGCACCTGGTACTGGCCGTGAACAAGATGGATCTGGTCGACTACGACCAGGCGGCGTTCGAGCGGATCATTGACGAGTTCAGTGCCTTCGCCACCAAGCTGGAGATCGGGGACCTGACGTTCATCCCGATCTCGGCCCTGCACGGTGACAACGTGGTGGAGCGCTCGCTGAACATGCCGTGGCACGACGGGGCGTCCCTGCTGCACCACCTGGAGCACGTGCACATCGCCTCTGACCGCAACCTGATCGACGTGCGGTTCCCGGTCCAGTACGTGATCCGCCCGCACCAGGCCACCGACCGGGACCTGCACGACTACCGGGGATATGCCGGCCAGGTGGCCGGCGGCGTGCTCAAGGCGGGAGACGAGGTGATGCACCTGCCCTCCGGGCTGACCACGAGGGTCGAGCGCATCGACACCGCCAGGGGCCCCGTGGATGAGGCCTTCCCGCCCATGTCGGTGACCCTGCTGCTGGCCGACGACCTTGACATCTCCCGCGGGGATCTCATCTGCCGGCCGCACAACCAGCCCTCAGCGTCGCAGGACATCGAGGCGATGGTGTGCTGGATGGCCGAGGGACGGGATCTGACCCGTGGGTCGCGGCTGGTCGTCAAGCACACCACGCGGACGGCCAAGGCGATCGTGCGCGACCTGCAGTACCGGCTGGACGTCAACACCCTGCACCGGGACGAGTCCGCGGACCGGCTCGGGCTCAATGACATCGGCCGGGTCAGCCTGCGCACCACCCAGCCGCTGTTCCATGACCCGTACGGCCGGAACAGGCAGACCGGCGGCCTCATCCTGATCGACGAGTCGACCAACGCCACGGTCGGCGCGGGGATGATCACTGAGTCTCACTGAGCACTGGCGAGACGCTGCTCGGCTATGGCGATCACCTGTTGGCCGGGGGCCCTTTCACCTGGGCCAACGGCCACGCCCGGTCCTACTATGCCAGCCTGAGCCCGTCCACCGTCGCCGGAGTTCAGCGCGCACTGCTGGCCCAAGGAGGCCTTCTATGTGCGCTCGGCGGCCTGGTCGCCCGGCGACTCGGCGATCTATATCGTCACCACCGGGCCTGTACCCCAGCAACGGGAAGCTGGAACTGCGGCCGGACAATTCCCCGGTCTACAGCATGTCCGGGCCAACGCGGATGACATGCTGATCACCAGCGCGGGCCTGTGGATCGCCAGCAGCAACCGCTACGGCTCGCAGTACTGCGGGCGCGTCCCCGGTCACTCGGGGATCTGCCTGCTGCCCTATAAGAAAGCCCGGGCGTGATCTCGCGCGCTCAGGCTGGTCAGAAGTAGCCTTCCCGCTTGCGGTCTTCCATGGCCGCCTCGCTGGTCCGGTCGTCGGCGCGAGTCTGCCCTCGTTCGGTGATCCTGGTCACCGCGACCTCGGCAATGACCTCGGTCACAGTGGACGCCGTCGACTCGACGGCGCCCGTGCAGGTCATGTCGCCCACCGTGCGATAGCGGACGCTGGCATCGAAGACCGGCTCGTCGTCGCCTCGCGGCACGACCGGGCTGTCGGCGAGCAGGATGCCGTCGCGCTCGAAGACAGAGCGGGTGTGCGCGTAATAGATGGAGGGTATCTCGAGATTCTCCCTGGCGATGTAACCCCAGACGTCGAGCTCGGTCCAGTTCGAAATGGGGAATACCCGGATGTGCTCGTCACGGAGAATCCTTGTGTTATACAGGCTCCACAGCTCGGGCCGCTGGTTCTTCGGATCCCACTGACCGAATTCGTCGCGGAACGAGAAGACTCGCTCCTTGGCCCGTGCCTTCTCCTCGTCGCGCCTGGCGCCGCCGAACACCGCGTCGAATCGGTGCTCGTTGATGGCGTCGAGCAGGGTGGTCGTCTGCAGCCGGTTCCTGCTGGCCCAGCGGCCGGTCTCCTCGGTCACGCGGCCGGCGTCGATGGAGTCCTGGACCGAGGCGACGATCAGCCGGGCGCCCACCTCGGCGACGCGACGGTCCCTGAACTCGATGACCTCGCGGAAATTGTGACCGGTATCGACGTGCATGACCGGGAACGGGATCCGAGCGGGCGCGAACGCCCGCTCGGCGAGCGCGAGCATGACAATCGAGTCCTTGCCGCCGGAGAACAGCAGGACGGGTCGCTCGAACTCGGCCGCGACCTCGCGGATCACGTGGATCGATTCCGCCTCGAGCACGTCGAGCTGCGAGAGGAGGTAGTCGTGGCGCATCGTGGTCATACGGGAGTCCTCGGTATCTCTTCCTCGGCGGCGTTGCCTGCTTCCGCTGCCCGCCGGACGCGACGGGAATCCTACCGGGCCGCCGACCCGATAGCATCCAGCAGCGTCGCGGCCAGGCCGGGCCGGCATACCAGCAGGTCTGGCATCCAGGGGCGTGCCTGATTGTACGTGAGTTCGCTGCCGTCGATGTGCGATGCGTGCAGTCCCGAGGCTCGGGCCACGGCGACCGGGGCGGCCGAATCCCATTCGTACTGGCCGCCGGCGTGCACGTAGGCGTCCGCCTCGCCGCGCACCACCACCGCGACCTTGGCGCCGGCCGAGCCGAGCGGGACGAGTTCGGCTCCGGTGAGCTCGGCGAGCCCGCCGATGAAGGCCGGCGGCCGGCTGCGGCTGATCACGATGCGCAGCTGGCCACGATCGGTGTCCGACGCAGCAGGCCGCCGCTGGCCCGCAGCCGTCACGACGGGCCGGTCCGCGGTACTCAGCGTCTCCTGCCGGGCAGGCAGCGCCACCGCGCCCGCCGTCAGCTCGCCCCGCTCCCAGAGCGCGACGTGAACCGCCCAGTCGGTGCGGCCTGCCTCGCCGAACTCCCTGGTCCCGTCCAGCGGGTCAACGATCCAGGCCCGGTCGGCGGAGAGCCTGGCCTGGTCGTCGCGACCCTCCTCGGACAGGACCGGGTCATCTGGGCGCAGCCGGGTGAGCTCGGCCATGAGGTACTCATGCGCGAGCCGGTCGCCGGCCGCGCGCAGGCTGGCCGGCTCGCCGCCTTCCGCGCGCAGGGCGAGCAGGCGACTGCCCGTCTGGTCGGCGAGATCACGAGCGAGACGGTGATCGTCGGCAGTCATCGGATGGGTGCTCCGTTCCTCCGGATGCCGCTCCGCACCGTATCAGTAGGCACCATGGCCGTGGGTCACCGCGGACCAGGTCTTCCAGAGGATCTGCAGGTCGAGGGCGAACGACCAGTTTTCGACGTAACGCAGGTCGAGCCGGATCGCCTCTTCCCACGGCAGGTCGGACCGGCCGCTGACCTGCCACAACCCGGTGATGCCGGGCCGGACGGCCAGCCGGCGCCGGACGTAGTCGCCGTACCGGGCCGCCTCCTCCGGCAGCGCGGGGCGTGGGCCCACCAGGGACATCTGGCCGGCCAGCACGTTGAATAGCTGCGGTAGCTCGTCCAGCGAGGCCCGGCGCAGCCAGGCGCCGACCTTGGTGATCCTCGGGTCGTCCTTGATCTTGAACAACAGGCCGTTGCCCTCGTTGCGCGCTTCCAGCAGAGCCCGCTGCTTCTCGGCGTCGGCGACCATCGTGCGGAACTTGCACACGTGGAACGGGCGGCCGTTCCGGCCCACCCGAACCTGGCGGAACAGCACCGGCCCGCGGTCGCCGAGCTTGATCGCGATCGCGATCGCCACAAACAGCGGGCCCAGCAAGAGGAGCGCCGAGGCGGCGGCCAGCCGGTCGAACAGGCTCTTGACGGCCTGCCGCGCGCCGGTGAGGTCGGGGTGGTCCATGTACAGCAGCGGCAGCCCGGCAGCCGAGCGGATGCTGGTCCGTGGGCCGGCCACGTCCAGCAGGGCCGGCGCCAGGCACAGGTCGGTGTCGGTCTTCTCCAGCTCCCAGGCGAGCTTGCGAAGCTTGACCCCGTTCATCTCCGGGCAGGCCAGCACCGCGACCGTGTCCGCGTCCGACTGGCGCACCGCGGGCATCACGTCCGCCAGGCCGCCGTGCACCGGAACCCCGCCCAGGCTGGCGTCGCCGCCGCTGGTACCGGCCAGGCACACCGCCACCACGGACAGGCCATGGTAGGGCTCCCGGCGCAGCTCGTTGATCAGGCTTTCCACGTCTTTGGGGTGACCGACCGCGACCGCCCGCCGCATGCACCCCCCCCGGGCGCGGACCCGGTGCAGCCGCTTGCGCAGCCAGTACCTGGCGACCAGATCCAGGGCCACCACGCACGGCATGGCGATGACGACGTAGCCGCGCGCCACCCGGGCGCTGGTGGCGTAGGAAGCGATCGCGATAGCCCCGGTGAGCGCGATGCCCGCGTTGATGATCCGGCGGAACTCGTCCGCGCCGGCCCCGATGTACCTCGCCTCGTATCCCCGCGCCAGCGCCACGCACGCGATCCAGGCGATGGGCAGGCCGAGCGTCAGGGTCAGGTACGCGGCCGGCACGTGGCCATGGCTGTCCAGCCGACTGCGAAGTGCAAGCAAGCCCGCCACCAGCGCCGCGCCGCCGTCGACCACCATGGCCTGGCGGAGATACCGCCCGGTCCAGCTGATCACACTCGGTGTCGCGCGCTCGCCCACGGCGATGCCGATGCGGCCGCCAGGCCGCACGGCCATGCGCTCTCGCACTTCCCTGCCCCTCCATCCGACCCAGGCCGCCGGTGATCCCATAAGAGACGGAGCAAGCGGGAGGGGGGACCGCCGCGCCGCGTAGGCCACAGAACTCCCGGTTTTGCTCCTACGGGTCTGACGCCTAACAATAGCGGCCGGTTGTCATGGATGGTCGAAAATGGATGAGTTTCCCGTTTCCGTACAAATACGTTAACTCGATCAGAATAATCGAGAATTGGTGGCCGCAGGCGGTCCCCGTGGCGGCGGATGCTTAGCTTACGGTGCTGTGGCGTGAAACGTGCGCTCCGGACAAACGTCTCGCCAGCGCCAGGGCACGCAGCAGGGCGGTACGCCGCGAGACTCCGGCTTTTGTGCTATCTGGACAATCCTTCTGGATCCTCACGGCGGGCAGCACCGGTCGCAGGCCGTCATGCCGGGGCGTGAAAGGCGTTCTGGGCCGGCTCGAGCCCATCGCGCAGGAGGGCCTCCACGGCATCGGCGCCGCGCTCGATGAGCAGGGGCAGTTCCTTGCGTTCGGCGGCGGTGAAGTCCCGCAGCACGAAGACGGCCGGATCCATGCGGCCCGGCGGCCGGCCGATCCCGAACCGGACCCTGAAGTAGTCGGGGGTGCCAAGGGCGGCACTCACCGAGCGCAGCCCGTTGTGCCCTCCGGCGCCGCCGTCGAACTTGAGCCGGATTTCCCCGAACGGCACGTCAAGCTCGTCGTGGATCACGACGATCCGGCTCGGCGGGGTCTTGTAGAAGCCGCGGAGCGCGGCCACCGGCCCGCCCGAGAGATTCATGTACGAGCGGACAATGCCAAGGGTTACCGGCCGGCCGGCGAGGGTCCCCTCCGCGATGTCGGCACCGGATCTGTGCCGCCGGAAAGAAGCACCCATCCGGTCGGCCAGCAACCCGGCCACCATGCGCCCGGCATTGTGCCGGTTGTCGGCATATTCCGGGCCGGGGTTGCCGAGCCCGATGATGAGCCAGCGCTCGCCGTCCATGCCGTTCCGCACGCGGCTCGCGCGGCGGCCGAGGCGAATCAGCCGGGCTGCTCTTCGCCAGCGGGCTCGGCGGGCGCCTCGCCCTCGGGCAGCGGTGCCTCGGGCGGCACCTCGGCGGGCGCCTCGCCCTCGGGCAGCCCGAGCTCGGCTTCCATCTGCTCGGCCGTCGGCGCGGCGATCACGTGCAGCACGAGCACCTCAGGGTCGGCCGCCAGCGTCACTCCGTCCGGCAGCTCGAGATCTCCCGCGTGCACGGCTGCGCCGATCTCCATGCCCTCCACGTTGATCTCGAGCCCCTGGGGAATGTTCGTGGCCTCGGCCTCCACGAGCACCTGCACGAGCTGCTGGTCGAGCAGCCCGCCGGGGAACACCTCGCCGGTGACCCGGACCGGGACCTCAACCGTGACCTTCTCGCCCCGCCTGACCAGGATCAGGTCAACGTGCTCGATGCTGCCCTTGATCGGGTTCCGCTGGATCGCCTTGGGCAGCGCCAGCTCGTTACCGCCGGGCAGCCCTTCCACCCGGATGAGCGCGTTCTGCGTCTTCAGCGCCATCATCAGGGCGTGGCCGGGCAGCGTCAGGTGCCGGGTGTCGGTGCCGTGACCGTAGAGGATCGCAGGCACCTTGCCGGCGACCCGGGTGCGGCGGGCGAAACCCTTGCCGAACTCGGTACGCGGCTCCGCGGTGATAGGAACCTCAGGCACGGCGGGAACTCCTTAGCAGAACGAGCGTCGCGTCCGCAACAGCTGCCGACTCGAGATGGTCGAGGTGAACCGAGGACGCACATACGGCGTCCGAAGTCTAGCCGAGGACGGCACCTGCCGCGTAACGGACGCCGTTCTGCCTGCCCGAGACCGGCGCCCGGCAGCTCCCGCTGGCGATCTACCACAGGCTCGGTAACGAGCAGGGCGAGACGCGGGCGGCGAGCAATGTGCGCATGCCTACCTCCCGGAGGTCAGCTCTGGCCGTCGAAGAGGCTGGTGACCGAGCCCTCGCTGAAGACCTCGTTGATCGCCCGGGCAATCAGCGGCGCGATGGACAGCACGGTGATCTTGTCGATCCGCTTCTCCTGCGGAATCGGCAGTGTGTTGGTGACGATGACCTCGCTGATCCTGGAGTTCTTCAGGTTGTCCATGGCGCCGCCGGACAGGACCCCGTGCGTGGCGGTCACGATGACCTGGTCCGCGCCCTGCTCGAAGAGCGCCTCCGCGGCGTTCACGATCGTCGCCCCGGTATCGACCATGTCGTCGACCAGGATGCAGGTGCGTCCCCTGACCTTGCCGACCACCTCCAGCACCTTGACCTGGTTGGCGACGTCGGGGTCGCGCCGCTTGTGGATGATCGCGAGCGGGCAGCCGAGCCGGTCGGTCCACCGCTCGCAGACCCTGACCCGGCCGGCGTCCGGGGCCACCACGGTGACCTGGGTCAGGTCCAGCCTGGCCTCGATGTACTCGGCGAGGATCGGCAGCGCAAACAGGTGATCGACCGGACCGTCGAAGAATCCCTGGATCTGGGCGGTATGCAGATCGACGGCCATCAGCCGGTCGGCGCCCGCAGTGGCAAACAGGTCGGCCATCAGCCGGGCCGAGATTGGCTCCCGGCCGCGGCTCTTCTTATCCTGCCGCGCGTAGCCGAAAAACGGTGTCACCACGGTGATGCGCCTGGCCGACGCGCGCTTCAGCGCATCGACCATGATCAGCTGTTCCATGATCCACTGATTGATCGGCGAAGTGTGGCTCTGTACCACGAAGGTGTCGCATCCCCGGACAGACTCCAGGGAACGGACGAAGATCTCGCCGTTGGCGAAGTCGAAGATCTTGGTCGGCGTGGTCTGGATACCGAGGCAGCCGGCTATCTCCTCGGCCAGCTCCGGGTAGGCGCGACCGCCGAAGAGCAGTAGCCTCTTCTCTGCTGGATGCCTGGGGCCGCCTTCCCGGTTGCTGATCCCTGGGTTGTTGTCTGTCACCCGTTCTGCACTCCCTCGCCGCCCGGTACCTCGCAACCAGGGCCTAGATAGGCGAACGGGCCGACGACGGCGCCGGCGCCGATCCGCGCCGATACGCAGACCGAGTGGGTCACGACGGCGTCCCTGGCCACCGTCGTGTCGGCCAGCAGGCAGCCGGGGCCGATCCGCGCCCCGGCCGCGACGGCCGTGTGCCCTTCCAGTTGCGTGCCCGGCCCGATCTCGACGTCGGCTTCCAGCGTCACGTCAGCGTCTATCCAGGTGGTGGCCGGATCTGCGACCGTCACCCCGGCACGCATCCAGTGCCCGAGCACCCGGTCGTTGTAGAGCCTGCGGGCCCGGGCTAGCTGGGCGCGGTCGTTCACGCCCTCCACCTCGGCGGGATCGGCGGCGCGGACGAAGCCGACCCGGTGCCCGTCGCCCCGCAGGATCGCCGGCACGTCGGTGAGGTACTCCTCGCCCTTGGCGTTGTTGGTGGCCACCCGCTTGACCGCGTCGGCGAGCAGGTCACCGTCGAAGGCGTACACGCCGGAGTTGATCTCGTCGATCGCGCGCTGCTCCGGTGTCGCGTCCGCCTCCTCGACGATCTCGCGGATCTCCTCCCGGCTATCGAGGATGATCCGGCCGTAGCCGGCCGGGTCGGCCACCCGGGCGGTGAGCGCGGTCACCGCGTTCGCGCCGGAGTGGTGCGCGGCGACCAGGTCGGCCAGCGTCTGGCTGCGCAACAGCGGCGTATCGCCGTAGGCCACCACCACCACGCCGTGAACCGGGCCCGTCGCCTCCAGCGCGATGCGGACCGCGTTCGCCGTTCCCTCCTGGCGGGGCTGCACCACCACGCAGGCGTCCGGAGCCTGCTCGGCGATGTGCGGGATCACCTGGGCCCGGCCCTGGCCCACGACGACGATCAGGCAGCCGGGATGCACTCCATCGGCCGCTTTGAGCACGTGCCCGAGCATGCTGCGGCCGCATAGCGGGTGCAGGACCTTGGGGGTACGTGACTTCATCCGCCTGCCCTCGCCCGCGGCGAGGATGATCACGGCTGCAGGGCGGGTTTCGGTCACTCCGGCGGGCTCCTCGGCTGGCTGGTTGCACGTAACCGGGGGATCGCACCCGTGTTAACGTCCCCGACTCTCGCAGGATACCGTCCGGTCGCCGGGCAGGTTGGCCAGTCGCCGAGACACCCGCGAGCATCGGCAGGCTGTCAGCCGAGCGAGCGCAGGCGGCCGGTGAAAGTCCGGCTCCGTGTCGGCGACGGGAGCGTCATCCCCGATGCCCGGTATCTCTCATACCCCGGGCGGGCGGCGGCAGGCCTAGCGGGAACCGGCGGTCAGGAAGTCCCGGCCCGCGGCGCCGGAGGCGCCAGCCACGGGCTCGCTGGCCTCGACGACCCGTTCGTCTCTAGGGCCGGGACAGGTTCACCTCCGGTGATCCCCCTCTGCTCATCGGCGCTTCTTAGCTCTCGGTCGTTCCGCCACAGCAGGGCAAAGGCAAGCATCGTGAAGATAAGCGTCCCGCCGATCGCGTCATAGACGACATCGAACACGAAGCTGATCAGCAGCACGTACAGGCCGACCGTGCCGTAGGGCGTCCTGTCGCGCCGGAACTGCCAGGCTCCGTAGCCGAAGAAGCTGAGGTAGAAGATCGTGCCGGGGAAGCCGGTGGTGATCAGCAGCAGCCACAGCTGGCCGTTGCTGCCCGCGGATCTGTTACCGCACCGGGTGCAGTTGGTCGTCCGCCCGATCGCGATGGATTTCGAGCTGCCGTACGCGCGCCTCGTGTCTCCGTACCCGATCAGGGGAGAGGACACCGCCTCCTTGACCGAGGTGCCGCTGAGGCTGGACCGCGCCGTGTCACTGCTGCCGTTCTGCAGCCGCTCGGTGATGAGATTGTGCAGCGGAGTGGTCAGCACCGCGACCACGGCTACGAGGGCCACGCCGCAGATGGCGGTGAGCAGGGCGGTCTTACCCTGCCTGGCCAGCCGCACCGCCATGTAGCAGACACCGAGCACTATCGCAAGCCACAGGCCCCGGTCGTAGGAAAGGAGCGCGGGTACCAGGGCGGCCGCCATCACGAGTACGGCGGCGCGACTCGGCCGGTTAGTGCGACGGCTTCGCCAGACCACCAGCAGCCAGGGCAGCGTGATGATCAGATTATTTGACCACGCGTTGGTGTAGAGGAACGGACCGGAGACCCGGAGATGCCCCATGAAGCTGTCAGTCTGGGTGAGGCCGGGATGCAGCATAGTGAATATCTCGCCGCCGTTGGCCACCTGCAGGCTCCCTGGCACCAGCGCCGTGAGCGGCGAGGTGAAGCGCAGCCTCGGGTCGGCGAGGGCCAGGTAACCGCTGATCACCGCGTAGAGCCCGACTAGGCCGAGCAGCCAGGCCAGCCGCCGCCGGGGAAGCTCGCGCTCGGTCAGGTTACCCGCGTACACGAGCACGACGGTCGCAGAAAGATAGGATGCCGCGCGCACACCCCACGAGATCAGCCGGGTCGAGGTCGGCCCGGGCAGCGTGTCAGGCGCCGTCTGGCTGAGCGCAGCCGTACTGGCGATCATGCACAGAAGGAAGAGCAGCCACACGCCGAACCCCCGCGGCAGCCGGATGACGCGCGTGCGGCGCGCTCGCCACAGGTACATCTGCCACAGCATCGGGATGGCGAAGAGAACCGATGAGTACTCCGCGAATCCCAGCGCCCACCAAATCGGCCAGCCGGCCAGCATCATGGTGATAGGCCACGCGGGATTACGCGCGAACCAGCTGCCGCGGCTATGAGATTTGCCGCCCAGCTGGGTGCCCAGGGGCGGCGCGCCCGTCTGGCTGAGCCGGCCTTCCTGGGTGGTCCGCTCCAGCGCGGTCGTCACGGCCTTTGCCTCATTCCTTCCGGGCCCTGACGCTGAGCCACGGCCATGTATGTTCCCGGTTGCGTCATGCCGCTACCGCCCGGACGTGCTGACCCGGGTACCCGGCGGGGCGAGTGTGACCCAGGTGGGCCCGGGATCGAGCGCCATCGGGGATCCGCTGGAGTCGAAGTAGTTGGTGACCAGGCCGCTGTGCGGCTTGGACCAGGTGCCCGACGCCCCGGCGCCGCCGCTGCTACCGCTCACCGCGCCGGAGAACACCTCAGCCCGTCCAGTGCCGACCACCTGGGCTGCCGACAAGGTGATCCCGCGCTTGCCGCTCACCTTGACCGTTGAGTACGGGACCGTCTGGATGATCAGGTTCGCCACCTGTACGGCGGGTCCGCCGCGGGTCATTCTCCATCGGTTGGCGTGCTGGTCGAACGTCCAGTCCTGAGTACGGAGACCGCGGATACTCACGCGGACCGAGGTCCGTGCGAATTCCCCGGCGGCAGCCAGCGTGTCGCCGCCCACCCCCGTCCCGCGGTAGGCATAGAGCGGGGGCGGCGCCGTGCCACCGGTGACCCCGCGCGAGATCGCCGCTGGCGTTGTGGTCAAACCTGCCGCCCCGGAGGTGTACAGCGAGGGATGCCGGGAGTAACTGGCGTCTATGACCTTCGTCTTGTCCAGCATGGTCACGAGGAAGGTGGCCGCGGTCCCGTCGTACCCCAGCAGCGGATGCAGCACGTCCAGGGCGGCGCGGTCGGTTGGGTTTGTGGTCGTGATCGGGCCCACCGTACTCGCCTCGTCGGACTGGTACACGGCGATATAGCGCACCGGCGACGATATTTCTTCGAACACCACGTCAGCGGATGCGAGGCCTTGCGGATTCGCGTCCGAGACCGCCAGCGCGACGGCCGGCCTGGCCGCGTCGGCCGCGCTGCGAACCGGCAGTCCGGTCAGCGGCGCCAGCGGCCGGTCAGAGCTGACACTCGCCGGGGCGCTCCCGCTCGGGCTGGCCGACGCCGGGGCCGGGGAGCTGGGTCCGGCCGAGACCGGGTCGGGTAGGGCCCGACTGCACCCGGTGATGGCGAGCCCGGTCGCGACCGCCAGGGCTACCGCAGCGCGGCTCACCCATGGTGATGTCCGCCCCGCTGGCATGCGTCAGCGCCCGGAAACTCTATCGGCCGGGTCACCGTACCCGTCGCGAGAGCGGTCCGGCCGGTCTGGTCCGTCGGGCGTTCCCGCTGACGTGCCGGACAGCGCCGACAGCTCACTGTGCGCGCGTCCCGCGACGGCACCGTCACGACCCTCGCCCTGCCCCGGCCCCAGCCGTGGCTGAGTCGGCTGAGGTGGCCGGACGCTGGCCTGCTCGCTGATCGGGGGGAGCACCGCCGCGCCGAGGATCGGCGTCCTCATCCGGTTCAGGCGCTTGATGCAGACATCGGCCTCGTTCCGGTCGGTGTGCTCGATCTCGACCGTCAGCAGGGCGGCGTCAGCGAACTCGGCGAAGGCGAAGGTGTCAGCCCCGTCCTCGGTGGCCTGGGCCTCGATGATGACGTATCGCGCGTCCCGGCGCAGTTGCTGGGTGAGGGCCTTGGCGGTGTCGTGCTGAAGGTGGTACTCGGCCAGAGAGCTGTCCGCCCCCGGCGGGATCACCCACAGCCCGGGCACCCCGGCCGGACCGCGCGCGACCTCACCCACCGTGGCGCGTCCCGCGACCACTTCGGCCAGCCCGCGGCCGTCCACCAGGCCGAACAGCTCAGGTGTCACGCTGTCCCGCAGGTCAGCGCAGACGAGCACGGCCTCGGAATGTGTCCGGGCTAGGGTAGCCGCCAGGTTGGCCGCGACCACGCTCACCCCGGGGCCGGGCGTGGAGCCGGCCACCAACAGGATGTGACTCCCCTCGCCGAGGGACGCCGCTACGGTGTGCGCGAGCTCGGTGAACGCCTTCCCGGTCCTTGACCGCGGTGACGCCAGCGCGACCTGGCGGCCGAAGGCCTTGCGGGGCAGGCTGAGCATCACGGGGATGCCCAGCAGGCGCTCCACGTCCTGGGCGCTGTGCAGCCGCTTGTCGCGGCGGTCCCACACGAACGCCGCGATCAGGCCAATCAGCAAGCCGGCCACCAGCCCGCTCGGCAGGATGAGGGACTTCTTCGGGCTGCTGGGCTTGCCCGGCGGGGTGGCCACCGTGATGATGCTCCCGCCGTTGATGTTCGCGGCCTGGCCGTTGATCCCGGAGATCTGGTGGTTGAGGGAACCGATCTGCGACCTGTCGCTACCCGCCAGCGTTTCGTCGGAGGCCCGGGTCGGGGAGTTCTTCGGGAGGCTGCCGATCGAGGTGTTCAGCTTGGCCACGGAATCCTGCAGGGACGTCACCTTGGCATTCAGGATCTTCACCTGATTGGCGAGCGTGCTCGCCGCGCTGGCCGACCGGTTCTGCAGGTAGGCCTTCGCGAAGTCCTGCGCGCACGTGGCCGCCGACGCGGCGGTCGACGTACTGCAGTTGATCGTGAGGACCGTCGAGTTCGGCGGGACCGTGACCGAGATCTGCTTGCTCAGCTGGTAGACGGGCAGCGAGCTGTGCATCATCTTCGCCGCGATCGTGGCGACGGTGCCTGAGGTCACGAGCTGCGCCTCGGTGTCAAGGTTGACCGACCCGCCGGTGCGGCTGTTCGACACGTTCGTGTTGCTCTGGTCGGCGCCGGTGGCGACGACGTTCACGGTTGACGTCGCCGTGTAGGACTTCGGCGCGACCACGACATAGGCCAGCGCCACGACCACGCCGATCACCGTCCCGGCGAGCACTATCCACCAACGACGGCGTAGTACGCCGGTGTAGTCCACCGACTCGAAAGAGTCCGGCCGCTGGCTGGGATTCATGCTGCGGTGCTCCTTGTTCTATCGCTGCTCATGTACACGGCATCGCCGTGACCCGTCATGGGCGTGACAGCCCCGTATAGAGTTAACGCCTAACCGGCCTCGCTGGATGACATCTCACCCTCAGCCGGTCACGTTAGGGTGTCGCTCAGGGCATCCTGGAGATATCGGATGGTGGTATTTCAGCATAGGACAGAGGCCTGGCGGCCCTGGCCGGATTCCCCGTTCCCGTCCGGGAGCCCGGCGGACCGGCGTCGGCTGCCGGGCTCCCGGACGCACATCAACTACCCAGTGAACGCTCGCCCTTTTCCCATGCGAGGGCCGGAACGCTCGCCGCGAGTATGTCTACCCTTTGTCAACATGAGCAAGCCTATACGCCAAGCCTGGCGTCGCGGAGCCCTGACTGGTCGGGTGCGTATCGCCGTGGTGGCCGCGGTAGTCGGCCTGATCGCGGCGGCCAGCGGGTGCGGGAGCGGCCCTGGGCCCGGGGGGCAGGGCCAGCCCAGCCACGGCGGGACGGTGAATCCAGCAGATGAGCCTGCCGGGGCGGGCAGCCGGTCCGGTGTGACCGGAGGGGCCCTGTTCGGCGGTACCACCGCGCTGGCGCGGCAAGAAGAACAGCTGGGACGCAGGCTGGCCGTCGTCCGGGTCTACTACCAAATCGGCCAGGCGTTCCCGAAGCCAGCCAACCGGCAGCCGATGGCGGCGGGCTCGACCTTGCTCGTCAGCCTCGATACGACGCCCTCGTCCGGGCACAGCTACGAGTCCATCGCCAGCGGACGATACGACGCCGCCATCGGCTCTTTCCTCAAGGCGGTGAACCAGGCCGCGGTCCAGTATCACCTCGGCGCGATCTACATCTGCTTCGAGCACGAGGCGGATAACGCCTCACGTCACCGCGGGCTCGGCTCCCCGGCTCAGTTCGTCGCCGCCTGGGACCATGTCCACCAGCTGGCCGTATCCGCCCACCTGGACTGGAACGACGGCGGACGGCTGCACTGGGTGTGGATCCTCACCCACTTTGCCTTCCTCTCGGGCAGGGCCACCTCGTTCTGGCCTGGTCGCAACGAGGTAGACGTCGTCGCCGCCGACGGGTACAACACGTCAACCTGCCGCCACGCGATGCCGGGCAGCAGCATCGTGGCGCAGGGCAGCCAGGTCACCACCCCTGCCGAGCTGTTCGGCTCGGTGCTCGGCTTCGCCCATGCTCACGGCGGACTGCCCGTGTTCATCTCCGAGTGGGCCAGCGTCCCCTACGCCTCGTCCAGCATCCAGCCCGGGTTCATCAGGCAGATGGAGGCCTACGTCACGGCTAATCGCGAGATCGCGGCCGCGCTGTACTGGAGTGGCCACGGGCAGGGCAACGGGTGCAACTACACCCTCGGCAACCATCCGGGCTCTCTGGCCGCCCTGGCCGCTATGGGCCGGTCACCGGGGTTGCAGGGCAAGGCCGTCCCGCCCGCGTGACCGGTCGGCTCGGCCTGCCCGGGGGGAACCCCCGCGGCGCCACTCTTTTGCCGATATGATCGGCTTCCGCGCATGGGTCCGCAGTTGCCCTGACGGTCAGTCGTGTAGGGCCAGGATGGCAAAATCTAAGGGAAGCAACAGTAAATGGAGCGCATACTTGTCACCGGAGGGGCCGGATTCATCGGGTCCCATCTGGTGGATTCACTCCTGGACTCGGGGAACGACGTCCTGGTCGTCAACAATTTCAGCCTCGGCAGGCGCGCGCATCTTCGCCATCCCGGCCGGCCGGGCACGCTGACCGTGATCGACGGCGATATCAGGAGCGCAGCCGACCTGCGTCCGGTGGCCGACTTCGCGCCGGACACCGTCTTCCACATGGCAGCGCTGCATTTCATCCCCTACTGCAATGCCCACCCGGCCGAAGCCCTGGACGTGAACGTCCTCGGCCTCGACATGGTGATCCGGGCCGTGCGCCGGTCTCCGGTGAAGACATTCGTGTTTCCGTCGAGCGGCGCGATCTACGGTTTCGGCGATGATCCCTGGCCGGAGACCGCGCCGCCGCGGCCCGACGAGATCTACGGCATCTCCAAGTGGGTCGGCGAGCAGGTCATGACGCGCTTCCACGAGGACCGGCCCGAGGTGCGGACCGTGATAGCCCGGCTCTTCAACACCTACGGGCCGCGGGAGACCAACCCGCACGTGCTGCCGGACATCATGAAGCGCCTCCACCAGGGCGAGACGATCGAGCTGGGTAACCTCTGGCCGAAGCGGGACCTGATCTTCGTGACCGACACCGCCGCCGGGATCGTGGCGACCGCCGCGGGCCAGGCCGGCCTCGAGGTGTTCAACGTGGGGACGGGCTGCGGGACCGCGATCCAGGACGTTCTGCAGGTCATCGAAGAGATCACCGGGAACCCGCTCGACGTCAGACAGGTGCCCGGCCGGATCCGGGAGGGGGACGGACACCTCATCTCGGATCCGCACAAACTGACGGCGACCGGGTGGAAGCCCGAATACGACCTAGAGGCCGGGCTGCGCCGGCTCCTCGATTCGGAGGGCCTGCTGTGAAGGCGGACGAGCCAGTCGTCGAAGTCACGCCGGACCGGGAGGAACCGCCGGAGATGTCCGCTCTGGGGATGGATCTCGGGACCCAGTACCGGAAGCGCAAGCGCGACTTTCTTGGCGTCGGCCTGTCCTGCCTGTCGGACGAGGAATTCGTCGATGCCGTGCGGCAGGCCGTGCAGACCCGGTCCCGGCTGCTCGTCTCGTTCATCAATCCCGACTACGTGCTGCGCGGGCACAACACGCCCGGCCTGGTCGAGAAAATGAACATGTTCGACGTCATGCTCGCGGACGGGTGGGGGATCGTCCTCGGCGGACGGTGGCTAGGCCTTCCTGTCCCGGACCGGCAGGGCAACGACGACATCTGCCCGAAGGTGTTCGCCCTGTCGGCTGAGGACGGGTTCGCGAACTTCCTGTTCGGCTGCAGCGAGGGGATCCCCGAGCGCGCCGCGGCCAACCTGCAGGCGACGTTCCCCGGGCTGCCGATCGCCGGCACGCTGCACGGTTACTGGGACGTGGCCCGCGGACATCCGGGGCGCTATGACGACGCCGACATCGAGATGATGATCAATACGATCAACGAGTCGAGGGCGGACATCCTGCACGTCTCCATACCCACCCCCATGCAGCAGAACTGGGTGACGGAGGTGGCCGCCGGCTGAATGTCCCGGTGATCATCACCGGCGGCAGCTATCTCGACCACCTGGCCGAGCGGGTGTACTGGTACCCGCCGTGGGTGAACAAGATGCGGCTCGGCTGGGCGTACCGGCTGAGCCGGGAACCGGGTCGGCTGTGGAAGCGCTACTCGCTGGACCTTATGTCCTACGGCGGCATGGTGCTGAAGGAGAAGCGGAGCGCCCGCAGCGCGCGTTAAGCCGTGTCCCGACGGGCCAGCCGGCACCGCAAGACGGCCAGCCGGCTAGGCCGGGGTCAGTCCCTCCGAGGCGTCGTAGTACCGCCCGGCGACATCGGCGATCAGGTCCCGCACCCGGTCTATCTGCTGCGGAGTCAGCCGGTCGCGGAAAGAACCGAGTGCCGCGCGCGAGTCCATCGGCCGGAAGGCAGTGCGCGACACCCCACCGCGCAAGCTCCAGACCTGGGCTCCCTTTGCCTTCCCGTGCGCCGTGGTCGCCGAGATAATCCGCTGCCTGGCCTGGTCGGTCCAGGCCAGGCCGCACGTCCGGTACAGCTCGCGGAAGGCGGCCTCGGGATCGGAGGCCAGATCCTCGTAGCGCTGCAGGTGCAGCAGCTGGGGGAGGCGGGCGTTCAGGTCGCTGATCGCCGCGTACGTGACCCGCCACAGCAGCGCGGTCTGCCCGATGCGGTCGGCCGAGTCCGCCGCTGCCCGCATCTGTTCGGCATAGGGGCCCAGGAGGTCGCGCATGAGCAGCGGCTGGCCGAGCAGGTCGCTGAGGTTAGCTTCCCAGCCGAGCCGTTCCCAGCTGCCCACGAACGCGACCGGATGGCGTACGCAGACCACTACCCGGCAGCCGAGCCGCTGGGCGAACCACGCCGCCGACAGCACGGCGTACGGGTCGTCGATCAGCGCACGGCGGCGCCGGACTCGGCCGGCCGTGAAGGCGGCACCGTACTTCGCCAGCCGGGCGAGATCGTAGGGGGCGTGATTGCGGCGCAACTCGGCGAGCGGGTGATAACGCAGCCGCAGCGTGTCGGCGAACGCCGTCGCCCAGCGCTCGTCGTTGTCGGCGCAGATGTACTGGAACCGATGGGAGATCTCGTTGTTGAGCACGCCGGGCGATCGGCCTGGCGGATGCTGCGGGTTCAGCGGCTCGTTGACGTAGACGACCTCGCCGCCTGCCTCGAGCATCTTGCCGATCCAGCTCGTGCCGCTCCTCGGCAGGCCGGTAACGAGAATTCCGCGATCCGTAGGCATGATCACCGGCGCCAGCTCGGGTCGCGGCCCAGCCACTTGGCCAGCCGCTCGTCGTGCGGCCGGTAGTGTTCGGCCAGCTCGGCCCGGATGGACTCGGGCATGGGGGCCGAACGCGGCCGGGCGTTGCGCGGCCTGAAGTCGGGATAGCGGGCCGGGGGCAGTCCGAGGAAGTCAAGCACCCCGTCGTACACCCCCCCGGGGTCGGCGAAGAAATGACCGCTGTCCACCACGTGCATGCGCTCGCGGCCGAACAGCGCCGCCAGCCGCTCCAGCTGCTCGGCATAGTGCCCGCGGGCACGGTAGGAGTGGTGCTGATGGCTGTAGCTGTTGTAGGCCGGGTCGGCTACGATCCGCTCGGCCTCCCCCCGCAGCCGGCTCTCCTCGAGTTCCATCGCCCGATCGTACGGCTCGGTCTCGTAGCCGTGCGCCACCTCGTGAGCGTGCGCCGAGTACGTCCGCTCCACCGGATCCCGCAGCAGCACGATCAGCTTGACCCCGGGCAGGTCGCGAAGGATCCGCTCCGGGGCCAGCGGGTGGAACATGTAATACGGGCTCGACTCGAACGCGACGGGGGCCACGCCGAGCGCCGAGGCGGCCCGGCGGGCCCGGGCCAGCAGCGGGAAGTGGCTCCGGTACCAGGCCAGGCTCCGGCCGTAGCCGATGTCGAAGTAGTGCACTTCCCTGTGCATGGCAGCATTGACCACAGCCGGGTGCTGGCTGAGCGTGCGAGTCATGCTGGTCGTACCGCACCGCTGGGCCCCGACGATCAGGAAGCCTGGCAGCATCCGCGCCGGGCTGGTGGGCAGGCCCGCCGTCACCACCAGGGAATGCGTGGCCCGCTTGGCGGCCACCGACAGCGACCCGGATTCTCGCAGCTGGGCCAGCAGCTCCCCGCGCCTGCGGGCTGGCCGTACCAGATGGCTCGCCCGGACGTCAGCCCGCTGGCTGGCAGGGACCGCGGCCTCGTCGCTCAGGCTCATGACGTCTTCCGGGCATGGACCATGGTCATCGGATCGGCGCTCTGCATGAAGACTCCTTCACCGGCCGGGGTTCGGGTTCGCGTACGGCTCGGCTTGGGTGGTCGGGGTGCGGATACATCGGCAGGGACGTCGGCGATGATGCCTACCGCAGACAGACGGCGGCCGCTCAGCGGATCCAGCTCAGCGGCCGACCGAGTAGCTTAACCAGCCTCTCATCGTGCGGCACATAGTACTCCTCCAGGAACTTCTTGGTCTGGGCTTGCATCGGGGAACCTGGCCGCGCGTTGAACCGGGCGAAAGCCGCGGGTTCGAACGGCTGTAGGCCGAGGAACCTGAGCAGGTCGCGGTACTGCGGGGCCGGCTGACCGAAGTAAGCCTCGCTGTCGATGACGTGCAGCTGCTCCCGGGGGAACAGCTGGAACACATGCTCGAGCTGTTCCGCGTAGTGCCCCCGGTGCCGGTAGGAATGGTGGCGGTGGGGCAGGCTCTCGTACCTGACATCGCCGCGCATCCGGTCGATCTCGCCCGCCAGCCGCTGGTCCTCGAGCTCGAGCGCCTTCTCGAAGCTTTCCTTCTCGTAGCCGCGGGCGTACTCGTGCTTGTAGGCGGAGAACGCCCGTTGCACTGGGTCCCGCAGCATGACCACCAGCTTCACCTCGGGTAGGTCGCGTGCGAGCCGGTCGAGCGCGAACGGGTGGTACAGGTAGTAACCGCTGGCCTCGAAGGCGACCGGGCCGCCGCGTCCCGCCGTCTTGCGGCGGGCGATCTCCGCGACCGGGAAATGGCCGCGGTACCAGCGCATCCCACGGTAGTAGTTCAGGTCGAAATAGTTGATTCCCTTGCGGTATTTCGACGAGATCAGTTGCGGGTGGGCCAGCAGCGTCCGGAACAGCGACGTGGTGCCGCAGCGCTGAGCGCCGATCATGATGAAGCCGGGCTGGAGGCGAAGGGACGCCGTCGCGGTACCGAGCGTGCGGTAGGCGCGGTGGCCGACGCTGCGTACCGGGCGCGGCAGGCTCTTGCGCACGGGCGCGGGGGCGCCTGTCGATGCCCTCACTGCCAGCCCCACCGCTCACGGAGCGGGATGCCGAACTCCTCCTCTACGCCGGCGATCTCCCCCGCGAGCTGCTCGTGCATGAACGCGACGTCTTCGGGAGCCATGACGGGCTTGGCGGTGCCGAGCGGCTTGTACAGCGTGCGCTGCACGACAGCCGAACGTTTGACCCGCCCCACCAGGTCGGCCCCGTCGTGGCGGCGCAGCCAGATCGCGACGTGCGCGGCCGCTGCGGCCAGCGGAAGCCATCGCGCGCTGCTCGCGGGCAGCCGCGCCTCAAGCTGCTCCGGGCTGACTACGTGCCGGTCCAGGTCCAGCCAGTCGGTGACGTCGTCGAGGAATGCCTGCGGGTCAGCTTGCAGATCGTCGAAGATCCCGACGTGAATGGACTTGCGGTCAAAGCACCTCAGGTACCTGCGCAGCTGAGTGGCGTACCGTCCCTGATCGATCAGGTCCAGCGCGATGCGCGTGGTGTCCCTGAAGGTCGCCGCGGCCAGGCCGTGCTTGCTCAGGTACAGATAGGAAGAGAATGCACGCGCCGCGGGCTCGCGCAGCGTCACCATGAGCCGGATGTCCGGGCCGAGCGTGTCCAGGATGCGCTCGGGCGCCTTGGGACAGGCCAGGTAATCCTGGGAGAACTCGCCCACGACCCTGTGCTCGGGCCGCGCGTCCCCGAACTGCGCGGCGTACCAGTCCGTACCCCGGTCGAAGTACCGGCTGAAGAAGTAGAGGTCCTTGGCCCCGGACAAGTAGACGTCCGGATGAGAGATGAGGACCTCGTGCAGCCAGGTGGAGCCGGATTTGCTCGGCCCGAGGTGAAGGAAGTTGGGCAGCCGCTGGGACATGGGTCCTCCTAGGCCATTCCGCGGCGGAACAGTCGCGCGGCGCGCAGCACGTGCCGGGGATGAACGCCGGTTGCGCTGTGCGCGAGCGCGATGTACGGATAGGGCGATGCCGGCCACCGGGTGAGCGCCTTCAGCGCGAGCCGGTTGGCCGGGCCGCGCTCGCCGAGCGACGACCGCGCGAACGCAAGCTGGCCGAGCATCCGCGCGTGCCCGCGGCGCGACAGGGCAAAGTCCGGATGCTTGGCCAGCATGTACTCCAGGGCGGGTCCGGCTCTTTCGGCGGCGCCGCGGTAATACGAGGGGGCGTTCTTGCGGATGTTCGCGAGCGGCTGCGCGACTACGCCGATGTCCCTGGCGCGCGCCGCGCGCAGTACCCAGTCATAGTCCTCCGCGTAACCGAATGGGATCCTCTCATCGTAGCGGCCCGCCTCGTCGAACGCCTCCCGGCGCATCACCAGCGTCGATGAGTGCAGCTCCTTCACCCGGTTGCGGAGCAGCAGCCGGTAGCTGATCTGCTCGGCTCGTCCCGGCCAGTCGAGGGTCTTGCCGCCGGGCAGCAGCAGCCTGATGCCCGAGCCGACCACGAGCAGGTCGGGCTGACTGAGCAGGCGGCCGATCTGCGCTCGCAGCTTGCCGGGATGCCAGGTGTCGTCGTCGTCGCAGGTCGCGATGTACGGACCGGTGGCCAGGTCCAGGCCGGTGTTGCGGGATCCGGCCAGCCCGGCCGAGTGCACGTTCGCTGCTACCCGGACCTGGCGGCCTGTGCTCCCCAGCCGGGTCAGCTCCTCGTCGGGCGCCTCCTGATCGTGCACGACAATGCACTCGATATCGCCCGGGTAGTCCTGCGCGACGACCGCTGCGATCGCCTCGCGGACCAGCCCGGGACGGCCGTGGGTGGGCACTATGACGCTCACCAGTGGCCAGCGGGTGGGGTCTGCGGGCACGGGTACCTGGCTTGCGGTGGTCATGGCTCCTGGCTGGGGTCGCGTGCTCAGCCGCCAGCGGTAACGCAGCAGCAGCGGCAGGCCGATCGTGGTGAGGATGAACCGGTCACGCCGGGACATGCGGGCACGCCAGGCCTCGTCGGCGTGCAAGGTGATCGTGCCGTCACGGAATCGCGAGGGATTGCCAGAAAGCCCGTGGCTTGGGCCGAGCACGACACGGGTGCCGCTGATGTGGGCCAGCTGCGACGCGTCGGCCGGCAGGCCCAGGCTGCGCAGCGCCGACATTACCGACTCCCGCGGTTGGCGCGCGAAATCCTCGTAGCGCATCCGGGTGACCGGCAGGCCGCACCGGCGCAGCAACTCCGCCTCGCCCTGAATGGCCAGCCAGCGGCCTGCCGCTTCGGCGGGCAGGTTACGCGACATGTTCTCGGCGCGCCCGATCGCATGCGGTCGGGCGACCTGCTTGCTCAGCGAGTAAGCGACCCCCCGCAGGTCCCTGACCAGGTGGATGACCCGTACGTCGATTCCGGAGCGGGCCAGCGCCAGCGCCTGGACCGGCCACTTGCTCGCATCCACCACATAGCGGGAGCCGGACTCGGCGGCGATGGCACGGTAGAGGGTGCCGTAGCTCGCGCCGTAGCGGGCCAGGTCGGCCCGGAATCGCCGGTCGGCCAGCCGCGTCGCGACCAGCCGGGCCAGGTAGCGCTGCCGGGCCACGCGGCTCTGCAGCCGGTGCATGGAAGCCAGCTGATCGCCATCCCATCCGGAGAAGGCGTGCTGGCCGACCCCCTTCCAGAAGGGGCAGTCAGCGAAGGCCAGCCCGCAGCCGCAGCGCTCGCCGCGCGCCGCGGTCCGGCGGAACAGGTCGATCAGCTCGCCGACGTTGATGAAGCCAGGTATCTCGCCCAGGACCCGTTCCAGCAGCGTGCTGCCGGAACGGCCGGATCCCGCGATGTAGATGACAATGGGCAGGCAGCTACCGGGCGGGCCGGCGGACGGCTTGCCCCAGCGGCTCATCTGTCATCCTCCTGGTTCGGTGATCTTCGGAAGGGTATGGGCCGCGGCTCGCCGGGGTGCCGGCGGTAGTGATACGGCTCGCGGACAGGCAGCCGAAAGCAGCATCCGGGGCGGGACAGTACCACGGCCGGGACCGTCATGTCGCAGAGCCCCTTCCGGCGGCTAAGCCTCGCCCATATTCTGCGCCTAATAGCGATATTATGGACCGGAACGGTGTATATCAGGGCCCGGCTTTCGCATCCTGGAATGCGGCTGCCGTTCTCCCGGGCCAGCCTGATCTCCCGGGCCATCCTGATTACGCCCGGGCCGCCTCGGCGGTGATCGCCGGGATCAGCCACGTTCGCGTCACCCCGAGCCTTGCCCCGGCCTCGTCCTGCCGGTCGACGAGATAGCGAGTCGCCAGCTCGATCAGGTACAGGGCCGCCGTGAGCCGCGCCTGCGTGACGTCACCTCCCACCGGGCCGATGAGCTCGGCGGCCCGGCCCGGGCATTCGGTCGCGACGTCTCGTGGCTCGCGCCGCCCGTGGCGTATCTCGGTCTGCACCCAGTAGTGCAGCGCGTCGAAGCCAACCGGGACGCCGACGGCGAAGCGCTCCCAGTCCCAGACCAGGAACCCGCTCCGCGTGCTGGCCATGTTCCATGGCGACCAGTCGCCATGCCAGGCCCCGTAGCCAAGGTCCCTGTCGCCCGCCCGCGTCGTGAGCGTACTGAGCGCCTCCAGCAGCGCCGTCCGCTCGGGACTGCCGTCCGCATCAGCGAGCCGGGCGGTCAGTCGCTTCGCGTACCCGCTCCCGGCGAGCGGCCCGCTGGACAGTCCGCCGACGCTCGCGACCTCGCGCATGGCCGCGGCCAGCTGCCCCACCGCCGGCGGGGTGCGGCGCAGCCACACCGGAAGGGTGCTCAGCACGAGTACCTCCTGGCCGCGCCACTGACCGTGATGCAGCACCGGAGGTACCGTGATCTCCGTCAGCCTGGCCTGGCTGAGCTGGGTGAGCGCCGCGTGCTCGGCACGGACCAGATCACGGGTGAGCGGGTTGATGCTGACCTTGGCAAACCCGATGGCTTCTCCGTCCGGCGCGAGGAGCTGCAGGACGGGCTTGCGATTGGCCCGGGGCGGCCCCAGGAACATGCTCAGCCGGACTTCGCGCGACAGGGCGGCGCGCAGATAGGTCTCGATGGTGTCTGCCTCGGCCGGCTCATACACCCGGACCCTGCCGCGGACCATGGATGCGCCGAGCCCGCTCGCCAGGCCGAACCGCAGCGCCTTGCTGGTCATGCGGGCAACCAGCGACCTGGGCGCCCGGTAATGCCGCACCGCCGCCGCGGCCAGCCGGGGGCTGGCAGGTACCAGTAGCGGAGGACGGTTCTCCCCGGGGATCAGCAGGAACTCGCTGCCCGGCGAGTGTGTCGCGCCGGACCGCGGCCAGACGCCGCCGATGGGACGGGACCCGCTGCCCTCCAGCGTGACCACGGCCGGGGGCGGCCAGAGCCGCTCGCAGATTTCGCGCAGGTACGCCGACCACTCGCCGTGCTCGCCGGCCCGCAGATCCAGCGCTTCGTCCGCGGTGGGCTCCGTCGTCCCCGCGGTGGGCTCCGTCGTCCCCGCGCTGTGCACATTCACCACCGGTGGAATCCCCTCTGGCACTGGAGCGGATAGCAATCTGATGCCGCCTTATGTCCGGATTCGTGCGCGCGCCGGGTCGGCCGGGTCGGCCGGAGCGGCGGGCAGCCCGGGCACGGCTCGCGAGGCTGGCCCGGTGATGACGGCAATGCCCGCGGGCCACAGCAAGACCAGCAGAATCTCGGCCATGAACCGACTAACTCCTGACTACTCTACGTAATCTAGACATTACTCAACGCACCCTGGGTGACCGCTCTTCGTACTTCGTTGGGCGGACGGTCATCTGCTCGTTGTCTCACCTTCCGCTAGAAAGACTCCTGGGCAACAGGTGAGGGTGACATAACTTGCTTAACTTGTAAAAAATTTAGATTCGGAACGCGGCGGGCACTCTGGGTAATCGATGCCAGACCGACAAGTATTGCATCCCGGCCATCGCTAAGCCGCCGGATTGACCTGGCGCCGGCGACGCCGGACAACTGACACGATGGGCATCGCCGATAGCCGCAGCGCATCGCGACGCCACCACAGCCCGGCCGCGAATACCGCGCATCCGGCCGCTACGGCGGCCGCCGAGCGGAGCGGGCCGGCACCGATCAGGGCGCGTATCCCGACCGGAACGACATAGAAGCTCAGCGCCGACACGACGGCGGCGGCCAGGGTGGAGCGCCCGATCGGGTTCAGCCGGAACACAGCAGCGAGCTGCGCCAGCGGCATCAGGTTGCTGACTACGATGGCGACCGCCCAGCCGATCGCAGCACCGGTGATCCCGTACTTCGGAATCAGCAGGAGGTCGACGCCGACGTTGACGCCCACTGCCAGCAGGCCGTTGAACAGGCTCCAGCTGCTGCGCCCGGTGGTGATCAGCACCATGTCCACCTGCCCGCACGCGGTGCCGAAGAGCATCGCGAGGGCGAGAATGATCATCACGTCACTTCCGGCCCGGTACGAATGGCCGAAGACGGCGAGCACGGCGGGGCCGTAGACCACGGCCAGCAGGTACAACGGCCACGTCAGCAGCATGAGCCACGCGGTGGTCACCTGGTAGACGACGTTGGCGTTGTCCCGGTCGCCGAGCGCGAACAGCTCGGTGAACCGCGGCTGGGCAGCCATGCTGATCGCCATATTGCCGAACTGGCCGACCACCAGGAACCGGGTGGCGGCCGTATAAATAGCCGCGTCGGCCGGGCCTTTCAAGATCGCTACCAGCACGATGTCGATCCGCTGCAGCGTGATCGAGGCGACGCTGGCGACCGCCCGTGGCGTGGTGAACCGCCAGAAACCCCGCGGGTTGGCGTTGGCCAGCTGCCGCTGCTCCATCCGTTTGCCGCTCGCCCGGTCACGCCGGGCCGACGTCACGCGGCCGGGACCCGGACGGGGACCGGAGATGGGCACCGGAGTAGACAGCGCCAGCAGCGCGCCCAGCTCGGGCGGGACATCGGGAAGGGTCGCGGTGCGGGGCGCGCGACGGCGGCGGACACGACGCAGCCAGAGCCAGGCCGCGACCGCCGCCGGTATGTAGGGCAGTGCCCAGAGCGGTGCCAGCAGGGCTGTGCTTCCCAGGGTGACCGCGATCAGCACCCCGGCGAGCTGGCCGACCGACCGGCCCATCCTGTCGATCACGACCGTGGGCCGCATGTCGCGATACCCGCGGGTGGCGCCGAGGAACGTGTCGAGCAGGGCCGCAAACGGCAGCGCGAGCGCCAGGGCACGCAACGCGTCGGTCACCGATCCGGGCGGGAAGCTGCTGCCGTGGCCGGCCAGCAGGACATGGGCTAGCGGTCCGGCGAGCAGCAGCATGAGCGCCGTCCCCGCCAGGGATGCCACCACCACGGGCACGATGGCCGCGCGCAGCATGACCGGGATCCGGCGTTCTTCGCCCAGCGACCGGAGCCGGGCGATGAAATAGACGAGGCCAGTATTAGCGCCCAGGCCTGCCACCGCCTCGACGATCAGGAAGGCGGAGATCGCGGTGAAGAACGCACCGGCGTAATCCTTGCTGAACCGCCTGGTGACGAGCACCGTGACGCCCACCGTCGCGGCGGCGGCGACCGCGGCGCCTGCCAGGTTCAGCGTGCTGCCCCTGGCAACTTCGGCCAGCCGGGCCTTGCCCTCCCCGCGCGACGCGAGGTCGCCCGCACGCTCGGCCTGAGCCTGCGGCGGCCGCCGGCCGTCGGCGACCGCGGCACCGCGACCGCGGCCCGAGGATGCCCCCTGGCCCTGCTCGCCTGGCAGTGCGGGCTCGGGTCGCGCGGCTCTGGAATCTCGTCTCACCCGGGCCAGCCTCTGGTCACCCCCGGCCGCCGGGCCTGCCGCGCGTGCCTGGCGGGGTCATCGGTAGCGGGCACGACGCTGCTGACTGGTGGACATGACCCCTCCAAGCACGTCAGTCGGCGGCACACACGCTGCTGTCACGAGGTTACTCTCGCCGCGAAGTCCTCGAGCGCGTCCCGGCCGGGTGCATCCGGCCGGGAGAGCGCGCACGTGCCGTTCGTCACCCGTACGCCGCGCGGGACCCGTGCCATGTAGACGCCTGATTCACGTCATCGGATGACATATGGCCGCCGATCCATCCGGCCGTCCCCGGCCGAGCCGGGCGGCCGGGGCGCGCGAAACCGGGCCCGGCAGTGTGCGAAGCTGGGCGGATGGCCCGTGCGCAGCTGGATAAGCGCCCCGGCGACGTCTCGGCGATGTTCGACCTCGTGGCCGATCAGTACGACCTGCTCAACGACATCCTGTCGCTCGGCCAGGACCGCAGGTGGCGGCGCGCGGTCGCCGCCGCCGTGGCCGCCAGAACGGGCGAGCGGGTACTCGACCTCGCCGCGGGCACCGGCACCGTGTCGCGGAGCCTGACCGGCGCCGGGGCAGACTGCGTGGCCTGCGATTTCTCGCTGGGGATGCTCCGGGTCGGCGCGGCCAGGCTCGGCGCGGCCGGCGACGCCAGCCAGCCAGGCCCGGCCCACGGCACGGTCAGGTTCGTGGCCGGCGACGCCCTGGCGCTGCCGTTCCGCGCGGGCGCGTTCGACGCCGTCACGATCTCGTTCGGCCTGCGGAACGTCGCCGACCCGGCCACGGCCCTAGCCGAGATGCGGCGCGTCACCAGGCCAGGTGGCCGCCTGCTGATCTGCGAGTTCAGTCACCTCGGCAACCGCGGGCTCGATGCGGCCTACGGGCGGAGCCTGGCGATCGCCCTGCCCGTGGTCGCGCGCGGGGTGTCGGCAAACCCGCAGGCGTACTCCTACCTCGCCGAGTCGATCGGCGCATGGCCTGACAAGCGGGAGCTGGCTGCCCTGATCCGCGCCGCGGGCTGGTCGGCCGTCCGCTGGCGGACCCTGTCGTTCGGCGTTGTCGCGCTGCATCAGGCGCGCAACGGCGCGGGGCGCTGATGGCTGCCGAGGCGGACAGCCCCGGCAGCGCCCCCCCGCGACCGCAGGCCCGGGGCGGCGCAAGGTCTAGACTGCGAAACTGAGAGCGACTTGTGAAGCGGTTCACAAGACAGTCAGGAAAATCCGTGACCAAGCAAACTCCCGCCCCGGCCGGGGGCAGCACCCGCCGGCCGGGCCAGCACGCCGCCGATGAGGCCGATGTCATCGTGGTCGGCGCCGGGCCGGCCGGCTCGACGACGGCCTCCTACCTGGCCCGGTCGGGCCTGGACGTCATGCTTGTCGAGAAGACCAGGTTCCCCAGGGAGAAGGTTTGCGGCGATGGCCTGACCCCGCGCGCGGTCAAGGCGCTGGTAGGCATGGGCATCCCGATCGACGAGCAGGACGGCTGGCTGCCCAACAAGGGCCTGCGGATCATCGGCGGCGGCGTCCGGCTCGAGCTGCCCTGGCCCGACCTCGCCAGCTATCCGGGCTTCGGCCTGATGCGCAACCGGCTCGGGTTCGACGAGACGCTGGCCCGCAGCGCGCAGAAGTCCGGGACCAGGCTGGTCGAGGGGATGAACGTGACCGGTCCCGTCCGCGACGACAGGACCGGCCGGATTACCGGCGTGACCGCCATCCTGAGCCCGGCCGACGGCGAGGGCGAGGCGGGGCCGGGAACCGAACGCACCTACCGGGCCCGTGTCGTCGTGGCGGCGGACGGCAACTCCTCCCGGCTGTCGGTTGCAGCGGGGCTGCGCAAGCGCGAGGACCGGCCGCTCGGAGTCGCGGTCCGCACGTATTACACCAGCCCCCGGCACGACGACGACTACCTGGAGTCGTGGCTCGAGCTGTGGGACGGCGACCGGCTGCTGCCCGGGTACGGCTGGATCTTCGGAGCCGGCGACGGCACCAGCAACGTGGGACTCGGACTGCTGAATACCAGCGCGGCCTTCAGGAACACCGACTACCGCGGGCTGCTGCGGCGATGGCTGGCCGGGATGCCGCCGTCGTGGGGCCTGACCGAGGAGAACCGCACCTCGCCGGTGCGCGGCGCAGCCCTGCCGATGGGGTTCAACCGGACGCCGCACTACACTAGTGGCCTGCTGCTCGCGGGCGACGCAGGCGGCATGGTGAACCCGTTCAATGGCGAGGGCATCGCCTACGCGATGGAATCCGGCGAAATCGCCGCCAGGGTGGTCACGCAGGCGCTCTCCCGGCCGACCTGGCCGGGTGCCGAGCGCGTGCTCTGCACCTACCCGCAGGCGCTCAAGGATGCCTACGGCGGCTATTACACGCTCGGGCGCCTGTTCGTGCGGGCGATCGGTCGGCCTGAGCTGATGAAGTTCGCGACCAGGCACGGCATGCGCCGGCCGACCGCGATGCGATTCGTGCTCAAGCTGCTGGCCAACCTCACCGACCCGCGGGACGGTGACGCGGCCGACCGGGTGATCAACGCGATGTCTAGGCTGACCCCCGCGGCCTAGCCGGCCCGGGTATGGAAAGGGGCAGACAGCGATGAGCCTCTACGTGCCGATCCTGGTACTCGCGGCACTGGGCGCGGTGTTCGCGGTCTTCTCGGTCACGATGGGTGCGCTGGCCGGGCCGAAGCGCTGGAACCGGGCCAAGTTGTCGTCGTACGAATGCGGCATCGAGCCGACGCCGCAGCCGCTGGGCGGCGGCAAGTTCCCGGTCAAGTACTACATCACGGCGATGCTCTTCATCGTCTTCGACATCGAGATCATCTTCCTGTATCCGTGGGCGGTCGCCTTCGACAAGCTCGGCGTCTTCGGTCTGGTCGAGATGGTGCTGTTCATCGTGACCGTCCTCGTCGCGTTCGCCTACGTCTGGCGGCGCGGCGGCCTGAACTGGGACTAGCCGATGGGAATTGAGGAAAAGCTGCCGAGCGGGATACTGCTCACCACGCTGGAAAGCGTGATCGGGTACGCGCGCAAGTTCTCGGTCTGGCCGGCGACGTTCGGCCTGGCCTGCTGCGCCATGGAGCTGATATCGACCGGCGGTCCCCGGCACGACCTGGCCAGGTTCGGCATGGAGCGGGCGTCCAACACCCCCAGGCAGGCGGACCTGATGATCGTGGCCGGCCGGGTCAGCCAGAAGATGGCCCCGGTGCTCCGGCAGATCTACGACCAGATGGGCGACCCCAAGTGGGTCATCTCGATGGGCGTGTGCGCTTCCAGCGGCGGCATGTTCAACAACTACGCGATCGTGCAGGGCGTCGATCATGTCGTCCCGGTGGACATCTACCTTCCCGGCTGCCCGCCGCGGCCGGAGATGCTGCTCGACGCGATACTCAAGCTGCACGACAAGATCCAGAACACCAAGCTCGGCCCGGACCGGGAGAAAGAGATCGGGGAGCTCGAGCAGGCCCGGCTGCGCAGGCTGCCGCTGCTCAGCGCGCCGGCCGGCCCGGGGGTGTCACGGTGACCGAGCACGATGACGGGTCAGCCGGCAACCTGCCGGCCCTGGCCGGAGACGAGCGGCTGGCCGAGCAGGTGGTGCGCACCGGCATGTTCGGCGCCGAGACCACCGGCGACACCTCGGGCTACGGCGGGCTGCAGGTGCGGATCGCGCCGGGGCTGTCCAGCCCGCGGCCGTACGGCTCCTACTTCGACGAGCTGGCCGATGAGCTCGGCCGCGCACTGGCGGCGGCGGGCAGCCAGTTCGGGGACGCGATCGAGCGGGTCGTGGCCGATCGCGGCGAGCTGACCTTCTACGTGCGGCGCGACCGGCTGACCGAGGTCGCCCGGATCCTGCGCGATGACCCGCAGCTCGCCTTCGAGCTGTGCACGGGCGTGTCCGGCGTGCACTACCTGGAGGACGCCGGCCGCGAGCTGCACGCCGTCTACCACCTGGTCTCGATCAGCCGCAACCGGCGGCTGCGGCTGGAGGTGAGCGTCCCCGATGCCGACCCGCACGTGCCGTCGCTGGTCAACATCTACCCCACGTGCGACTGGCACGAGCGGGAGACGTGGGACTTCTTCGGTATCGTCTTCGACGGTCATCCGGCGCTGACCAGGATCGAGATGCCGGACGACTGGAAGGGCCACCCGCAGCGCAAGGATTACCCGCTGGGCGGCATTCCGGTGGAGTATCGCGGCGCCAAGATACCGCCGCCGGACGAGCGGAGGGCGTACGAATGACCACCGAGGCCGAGGAGGGCCGCGTCTACACCGTCACGGGGCAGGACTGGGACGCAGATCGTCGAGGCGGCCGACGAGGCGAGTGACATCCCTGGCACCGGGCACCTCGTGATCAACATGGGCCCGCAGCATCCCTCGACACACGGCGTGCTCAGGCTGATCCTCACCCTCGAGGGCGAGACCGTGACCGAGCTCCGCGCCGGGGTCGGGTACCTGCACACCGGCATCGAGAAGAACATGGAATTCCGTACCTGGACCCAGGGCGTGACGTTCTGCACCAGGATGGATTACCTGGCCCCGCTGTTCAACGAGGTCGCCTTCTGCCTGGCCACCGAGCGGCTGCTCGGGATAGAAGACCGGATTCCCGAACGGGCGCAGATCATCCGCGTGCTGATGATGGAGCTCAACCGGATTTCCTCGCACATGATGGCGATCGGTACCTTCGGCCTGGAACTCGGCGCCACCACGGTCCTGCTGAACTGCCTGGAAATGCGGGAGGAGGTGCTCGACCTGTTCGAGCTGATCACCGGGCTGCGGATGAACCACGCCTATATCCGGCCCGGCGGCGTCGCGCAGGACCTGCCGCCCGGCGCCACCAAGAAGGTGGGTGAGTTCTGCGCCGGGATGGTGGACCGGATGCAGGGTCTGCGCCACCTGCTCGACGCTAACCCCATCTACCTGGCCCGGACCCGGGGGATTGCCTTCCTCGATCTGCAAGGCTGCATGTCGCTGGGCGTGACCGGGCCGATCCTGCGCTCCACCGGGCTGCCGTGGGACCTGCGCAAGAGCCAGCCGTACTGCGGCTACGAGAGCTACGACTTCGACGTGCCCACCCAGACCAGCTGCGACGTCTACGGCCGGTACCTGGTCAGGACGGCCGAGGTGGACGAGTCACTCAAGATCATCAAGCAGTGCCTGGACCGGCTGGCCGCAGACCGGCCGGAGGACGATCCGGTGATGATCCGCGACGCCAAGATCGGCTGGCCGGCCCGGCTGGCCCTCGGCCCCGATGGCCTCGGCCCCTCGCCCGACCACATCGCGCACATCATGGGCGAGTCCATGGAGGCGCTCATCCACCACTTCAAGCTGGTGACCGAGGGATTCCGGGTGCCGGCCGGGCAGGTCTACGCCGCCGTGGAGGGACCGCGCGGCGAGCTAGGCTGCCACCTGGTCAGCACCGGCGGCACCCGCCCCTACCGGGTGCACTTCCGCGACCCGTCGTTCACCAACCTGCAGGCACTGGCGGCGATGTGTGAGGGCGGCATGGTGGCCGACGTGATCGCAGCGGTGGCCAGCATCGACCCGGTGATGGGAGGCGTGGACAGGTAATGCCGTTCAGCCCGCAGGCGCGCACCCGGCTGGAGGCCGACGCCGCCGAGATCATCGCCAGGTACCCGCAGTCACGGTCCGCGCTGCTGCCCCTGCTGTACCTGGTGCAGGCGGAGGAGGGGTACCTGTCCACCGACGGCGTGGCCTTCTGCGCCGCTCAGCTCGGCCTGACCGAGGCCGAAGTGACCGCGGTGGCCACCTTCTACACGATGTTCAAGCGGCACCCGGCCGGCGAGTACAACGTGGCCGTATGCACGAACACGCTATGCGCGGTGATGGGCGGCGACGCCATCTTCGCCAGCCTGGCCGAGCACCTGGGCGTCGCGAACGAAGAGACCACGCCCGACGGCAAGGTCACCCTGGAGCAGGTGGAGTGCAACGCGGCCTGCGACTTCGCCCCCGTCGTGATGGTCAACTGGGAGTTCTTCGACAACATGACTCCGCGGAAGGCACGCGCGCTGGCCGATGACCTGCGGGCAGGCCGCCCGGTATCACCGACCAGGGGCCCGGCCCGGCTGTGCACCTTTCGAGAGGTGTCCAGGATCCTGGCCGGCTTCCCCGACGGCCAGGCGACCGACGGCCCTGCCGCCGGCCCGCCCGGCCTGGTCGGGCTGAAGATCGCCAGGGAACACAACTGGACCGCGCCGCCCAGCGCCAGCGCGCCCCCGGGCTCGTCCGCGGGCCCCGGCGCCGGCCAGGACCCGGACGCGAGCCGGGCTTCCGGGGCCGGCCCCGGAAAGGAGGCCACGAAGTGACGGACATCCTGACCCCGGTGCTGACCGAGCACTGGGACGAGCCGGACTCCTTCACCCTGGCCAGCTATCGCCGGACGGGCGGTTACCAGGGCCTGGCCCGGGCGCTGGCCATGCCGCCGGGCGACGTGATCTCCCTGGTCAAGGACTCCGGCCTGCGCGGCCGCGGCGGCGCGGGCTTCCCGACCGGCCAGAAGTGGGCATTCATCCCGCAGGGCGACGGCAAGCCGCACTACCTGGTGCTGAACGCGGACGAGTCCGAGCCGGGCACCTGCAAGGACATCCCGCTGATGATGGCCACCCCGCACCTGCTCATCGAGGGCATGATCATCGCCTCGTACGCGATCAGGGCCGACCGCGCGTTCATCTACGTGCGCGGCGAGGTGCTGCACGTGATCAGGCGGCTGCACCACGCGGTAGCGGAGGCGCGCGCGGCGGGTTACCTCGGCCCGGACATCCTCGGCTCGGGTTACGGACTGGAGATCGTGGTGCACGCCGGGGCCGGCGCTTACATCTGCGGCGAGGAGACCGGGCTGCTCGAATCGCTGGAAGGCTACCGGGGCCAGCCGCGGCTGAAGCCGCCGTTCCCGGCGATCGAGGGGCTGTACGCCTGCCCGACCGTGGTCAACAACGTGGAGTCGATCGCGAGCGTGCCGTCCATCCTGGACAACGGCGCGGACTGGTTCGCCGGCATGGGCACCGAGAAGTCCAAGGGATACGGCATCTTCTCGTTGTCTGGTCATGTCAGCACGCCCGGCCAGTACGAGGCGCCGCTTGGCATCACGCTGCGCGAGCTGCTCGAGCTGGCCGGCGGCGTGCGCGCCGGGCACCGGCTGAAGTTCTGGACGCCGGGCGGGTCGTCCACGCCGATCCTGACCGACGAGCACCTGGACGTGCCGCTGGACTACGAGTCGGTCGCCGCGGCAGGCTCCATGCTGGGCACCCGCGGGGTGGAGATCTTCGACGAGACGACTTGCGCGGTCCGCGCCGCGCTGCGCTGGACCGAGTTCTACGAGCACGAGTCCTGCGGTAAGTGCACGCCGTGCCGGGAGGGGACGTACTGGATGCGGCAGCTGCTGGAGGACCTGGAAGCAGGCCAGGGCAGCGAGGACGACCTGGGCAAGCTGCTGGACATCAACGACAACATGGTGGGCCGGGTGTTCTGCGCGCTCGGCGACACGGCCGGCAGCCCGATCATCTCCACGATCCAGTACTTCAGGGACGAGTACCTCGAGCACCAGAAGCGGGGCGGCTGCCCGTTCGACCCGTCCGCCGCTACCCTGTTCGGGGCTTCGGAGGCATAGCCATGAGCCAGGACGCGGCGGCAGTCGCACCGGTGGACAGCGTGAGCGTCACGATCGACGGTTTCGAGATGACCGTGCCCAAGGGCACGCTGGTGATCCGCGCGGCCGAGCTTCTCGGCATCCAGATCCCGCGGTTCTGCGATCACCCGCTGCTCGACCCCATCGGCGCCTGCCGCCAGTGCCTGGTGGACGTCGAGGGTCAGCGCAAGCCGCTCGCGTCCTGCACGACCACCTGTACCGAGGGCATGGTGGTGCACACCCAGCTCACCTCGGAGGTTGCCGATAAGGCGCAGCGCGGGGTGATGGAGTTGCTGCTCATCAACCACCCGCTGGATTGCCCGATGTGCGACAAGGGCGGGGAGTGCCCGCTGCAGAACCAGGCGATGACGAACGGCCGCGGCGAGACCAGGTTCACCGGCCGCAAGCGGACCTTCGCCAAGCCGGTACCGCTGTCCACCGAGGTGCTGCTCGACCGGGAGCGGTGCATCCAGTGCGCGCGGTGCACCCGGTTCGCCGAGCAGATCGCCGGGGACCCGCTCATCGAACTGTTCGAGCGCGGCCCGCAGGAGCAGGTGGCGATCGCCGAGGGCAAGCCCTTCGAGTCCTACTACTCCGGCAACACCGTGCAGATCTGCCCGGTGGGCGCGCTCACCGGCGCCGCCTACCGGTTCCGGGCCCGGCCGTTCGACCTGGTGTCGGTGCCGAGCGTGTGCGAGCACTGCGCGGCGGGCTGCCGGCAGCGCACCGACCACCGGCGCGGCGTGGTGACCAGGCGGCTGGCCGGCGATGACCCGCAGGTCAACGAGGAGTGGAACTGCGACAAGGGCCGGTGGGCGTTTACCTACGCCACCCAGCCCGACCGGCTGCCCGGCCCGCTGGTCCGCGGCGCGGACGGCGTGCTCGTCCCCGCGTCCTGGCCCGTCGCCATCGAGGCCGCCGCTCGCGGCCTGGCCGAGGCCAGGGGCAATGCCGGGGTGCTGGCCGGAGGCAGGCTCACTCTCGAGGACGCCTACGGCTACGCCAAGTTCACCCGGCTGGCGCTCGGCAGCAACGACATCGACATGCGCTCGCGGGCTCACTCGGCTGAGGAGGAGCAGTTCCTGGCCGCTTTCGTGGCCGGGCGCGGCATCGAGGTCAGCTACCAGACGCCTGGAGCGCGCGCCGGTCGTGCTGCTCGCCGGGTTCGAGCCGGAAGACGAGTCGCCCATCGTCTTCCTGCGGCTGCGCAAGGCGGTGCGCAACCGGGGCCTGAAGGTCTACTCGATCGCCGCGCTGGCCAGCCGCGGCCTGGCCAAGCTCTCCGGCGAGCTCATCGCCTGCGTCCCCGGCATGCGAGGGAGAGGTGCTCGGGCACCTGATCAGCGGCACGCATCTGGACGAGACGGGTGCCGCCGCGGCCAGCGCGCTGTCCGGCAGCACTCCCGGGGCCGTGCCCGCGGTGATCCTGGCCGGCGAGCGGCTGGCCGAAGTGCCGGGCGCGCTGACCGCGGCGGCCCGGCTGGCCCAGGCCACCGGGGCGCAGCTGGCCTGGATTCCGCGGCGGGCCGGCGAGCGCGGCGCGATAGAGGCGGGCGCCCTGCCCGGCCTGCTCCCGGTGGGCCGCCCGGTGACCGACCCCCGGGCCAGGGCCGAGGTCGCCAGGGCCTGGGCGGTGGCGCCGGACTCACTGCCGTCGGCGCCTGGCCGCAGCACGGCGCAGATGCTGGCCGCGGCGGCGGCCGGCGAGATCGGCGCGCTGGTGGTGGCGGGGGTCGATCCGGACGACCTGCCGGATCCGGCGGCGGCGCTCGGCGCGCTCGAGGCGGCCCCGTTCGTGGTGAGCCTGGAGCTGCGCGCCAGCGCGGTCACCGACCGGGCGGACGTGGTGCTTCCGGTGGCGGCGGTGGCGGAGAAGGCGGGCACGTTCGTCAACTGGGAGGGCCGCGGCGGCTCGTTCGGCGCTGCGCTCAGCGTTCCCGGCGCCGGTCCGATTTCCAGGTCCTCGGGGACATCGCCGATGAGATGGACGTGCATCTCGGGCTGCCCGACGTCGCGGCGGCTCGCCGTGAGCTCGCCGCGCTCGGCAGCTGGCACGGCCCGCGCGCTGCGGAGCCGCTGGGCAGCGCCGGGAGTACGGGCCGAGCCCGGCCCGCTGGCCCGGGGCGAGGCGGTGCTGGCCACCTGGAAGCAGCTGCTCGACGCCGGCCGGATGCAGGACGGCGAGCCTTTCCTGGCCGGAACGGCGCGGCCGCCGGTGGCGATGATGTCAGCGGCGACCGCGGCCGAGGCGAGCACCGCCGATGGCGATAAGGTCACTGTGGCCACCGCGGCCGGTGCCGTGACCGTGCCTGTCCGGGTGACGGACATGCCGGACCAGGTGGTCTGGCTGCCCGCGAACTCGGCCGGCTGCGCGGCCCGCCGCGAGCTCGCGGCCGGTCACGGCAGCCGGGTCATGATCCGGACCACAGCGCCAGGGAGCGCCGAATGAGCAGCCTGGCCCCGGCCGCCCGCTACGGCGGCTGGGCGACGAGCCGAACCACAGCGCCAGGGAGCGCCGAATGAGCAGCCTGGCCCCGGCCGCCCGCTACGGCGGCTGGGCGACGAGCCGAACCACAACGCCAGGGGGTGCCGAATGAGCAGCCTGGCCCGGGCCGCCAGCCATCTGGCCAGCGGGAACCCCGCGCCGGCCGGCCGCGTGATCCCGTCCGCCGACGACCCGACGCTGCTGAGCTTCGGCCACGACCCGTGGTGGATGATCATCCTCAAGGTCGGGTTCATCTTCGTTTTCCTGCTGGTCATGACGATGTTCCTGATCTGGGCGGAGCGCCGGGTGATCGGCCGGATGCAACGCCGTCCCGGGCCGAACCGGGCGGGCCCGTTCGGCCTGCTGCAGCCGGTCACGGACGCGCTCAAGCTGCCGCTCAAGGAGGACATCATCCCGCTGGGCGTGGACAAGATCCTGTTCATCCTGGCCCCGATCATCGCGGCCGCGCCGGCCTTCGTCAGCTTCGCGATCATCCCGTTCGGCCCGATCGTCTCGATCTTCCATCACCGCACCCCGCTGCAGCTCGCCGACCTGCCGGTCGCCGTGCTGCTCGTGCTCGCGATGAGCTCGATAGGCGTCTACGGGATCGTGCTGGCCGGCTGGTCATCGAGCTCGCCGTACTCGCTGCTCGGCGGGCTCCGCTCATCCGCTCAGGTGATCAGCTACGAGATCGCGATGGCGCTGTCCTTCGTCGCGGTGTTCCTCTACTCGGGCTCCCTGTCCACCACCGCGATCGTGCAGCGCGCAGGCGCACGGCGGCACGTTCCACCTGTTCGGCGTGATCTGGCACTACCCGTCCTGGTTCGCGATCCTGCTGATCCCGTCGTTCGTCATCTACCTGGTGACGATGGTCGGCGAGACCAACCGGCTGCCCTTCGACCTGCCCGAGGGCGAAGGCGAGCTCGTCGCCGGGTACCACACCGAGTACTCGTCGATGAAGTTCGCGATGTTCTACCTGGCCGAGTACATCAACATGACCACGGTGGCCGGGCTCGCCGTCACGCTCTTCCTCGGCGGCTGGCGGGCGCCGTGGCCGGTGTCGGTCTGGTCCGGCGCGAACAGCGGCTGGTGGCCGCTGCTCTGGTTCCTGATCAAGATCCTCATCCTGCTGTGGGGCTTCATCTGGCTGCGCGGCTCGCTGCCCCGGATCCGCTACGACCAGCTGATGGCGCTGGGCTGGAAGATTCTCATTCCCGGCTCGCTGGTCTGGATCCTGATGATCGCCACCATCCGGGTCTGGCGGCGGCAGGGCGGCAGCACCGGTGTCTACATCGTCGGCGGCTTCGTGCTCGTCCTGTTCCTGGGCATCGTCTGGGTGTGGGAGACGGGCGCGGAGAAGCGGCGCGATCAGCTCGCCAGCGCCGCCGAGCCCGAGCCCGCCGGGGAAGCCGGGCGGCGCGGCCGTCGGCGGTCAAGCGGCGCAGCCGCAGGGTTTCCCGGTCCCGCCGCTCGACCTGCCGCACTATCACGGGATCGGGGTGGGGCCGTCCGGCCGTCCCGAGGACCCCCGTGCCCTGCTGGACGCGGGAGTTGCGGGGGGCCCCGGAGGGTCATCCGCCGGGACAAGCACGGCGAGCAACGGCAAGGAGGTCACCGGTGCTTGACTTCCTCAACCCGGTCAAGGGTTTCGGCGTCACCTTCCACCAGATGTTCCAGAAGGTGGAAACCGTCCAGTACCCCGAGGGGAGGATACCCACCGCGCCCCGGTTCCACGGCCGCCATCAGCTCAACCGCTGGCCGGACGGGCTGGAGAAGTGCATCGGCTGCGAGCTGTGCGCGTGGGCTTGTCCCGCCGACGCCATCTACGTCGAGGGGGCCGACAACACCGAGGCCGAGCGGTACTCCCCCGGCGAGCGGTACGGCAGCGTTTACCAGATCAACTACCTGCGCTGCATCCTGTGCGGTCTTTGCATCGAGGCCTGCCCGACCCGTGCGCTCACCATGACCAACGAGTACGAGCTGGCCGATGACAACAGGGAAAGCCTGATCTGGACCAAGGAGCAGCTGGTCGCCCCGCTGCAGCCCGGCATGGAGCCGCCGCCGCACCCGATGCGGCTCGGCGCCACCGAGCGGGATTACTACCTGCTCGGCCGGGCCGGCGGCCCGTCGGCTCAGACGCGGCCCGCCGAACCCGCCGAGGGCGCCGAGGGCGGCGAGCCCGCCGAGGGCGGCGAGGGCGGCGATCCGCGGCGGTCCGGTGAGGGACAGCCGATGCAGCCGCCGGGAGGTGCCGGGTGATCCCGCTCGCGGCCAGTATCGCCGCGCCCGGCCCGGGGGCCGCGGCGGAGACGCAGAACGTCATCTTCTGGGTGCTCGCCGTCATCTCCGTGACGGCCGGCCTCGGCATGGTCCTGGCCCGGCGCGCGGTGCACTGCGTGATGCTGCTCGCCGTCGTGATGCTCTCGCTCGCGGTGCTGTACGCGCTGGCCGGAGCGCCGTTCCTCGCGTTCGTCCAGGTGATCGTCTACACCGGCGCCGTGCTCATGCTGTTCCTGTTCGTCTTGATGCTGGTCGGCGTCAGCTCGGCCGACTCCATCGTGGAAACGATCAGGGGACAGCGGCTGGCGGCCGCAGTGGCCGGCATCGCGTTCCTGGTCCTGCTCGCCCTCGGCATCGGGCACGCCGCGATCGGCGGGGCCCAGCCGCTGACCACGAAGTACAACGCGGGGAACATCGAGGGGATCGCCGCCCTGATCTTCACCAGGTACGTGTTCCCGTTCGAGGTGACCAGCGCGCTGCTGATCACGGCGGCTCTCGGCGCGATGGTGCTCGCCCACCGCGAGCGCACCACGCCGAGGCTGACGCAGCGCCAGCTGTCCCGGCAGCGGGTCGCGAGCGGCCGCCCGGCCCCGCTGCCCGGCCCCGGCACCTACGCCCAGCACAACGCGGTGGACATGCCGGCCCTGCTGCCCGACGGCACGCCGTCCGAGCTGTCGGTGAGCCCGATCATCGCCCGGCGCTCCCTCGGCGAGCGGGACGTCCCGCAGCGCCCCGCCGAAGAGCAGCCCGGGCAGATAGACGCCCCGTCCCGCGAGGAGGCACGCCCGTGAGCCCGTCGCATTACGTGGCCCTGGCCGTCATCTTGTTCGTCATCGGCGGCGTGGGCGTGCTGGTCCGGCGCAACGCGATGGTGATCTTCATGTGCGTGGAGCTGATGCTGAACGCGTGCAACCTCGCGTTCGTGGGCTTCGCCCGGGCGCACGGCAACCTGGACGGGCAGGTCATCGCCTTCTTCGTGATGGTGGTCGCGGCCGCCGAGGTGGTCGTGGGGCTGGCCGTGCTGATGGCGATCTTCCGGACCCGCAGATCCGCGTCGGTGGACGACGCGAACCTGCTGAAGTACTAGGAAAAGGCGGCGGAGTCGGTGATAACGACCCTGGCGGCTACCGGCGTGCAGCGCGCGGCGTGGCTGGTGGTGGCGTTCCCGCTGTTCGGGGCGGCCGTACTGCTGATCGGCGGTCGCCGTACCGATCGCTGGGGGCATCTGCTCGGGGTGGCTGCCCCGCTGGCGGCGTTCGGCTATGGCCTGGCCTGCTTTGCCCAGATGCTCGGCTATCCGGCCGACCAGCGCAGCCGGGACCTGCACCTGTACTCCTGGATCCCGGTGGGCAGGTTCCAGGTCAGCGTGGGGATGCTGGTCGACCCGCTGTCGATCTGCTTCGTGCTGCTCATCACCGGGGTCGGGTCGCTCATCATCATCTACTCCGTGGGCTACATGGCCCACGACGCCGAGCGGCGCCGGTTCTTCGGCTATATGAACCTGTTCGTCGCCGCGATGCTGCTGCTGGTGCTGGCCGACAACTACCTCGTCCTGTACGCGGGCTGGGAGGGCGTCGGCCTCGCCTCCTACCTGCTGATCGGGTTCTGGCAGTTCAAACCGGTCGCCGCGACCGCGGCGAAGAAGGCCTTCATCGCCAACCGGGTCGGCGACGCCGGGTTCTCGCTAGCGATCATGCTGATGTTCAGCCACGTTCGGCACGGTCACCTTCAGCGGCGTGTTCGCGCGGGCGCACCTGGCCGGGCCCGGGGTGCTATCCGCGCTCGGCCTGCTGATGCTGCTCGGGGCGTGCGGCAAGTCTGCGCAGGTGCCGCTGCAGTCCTGGCTGCTGGACGCGATGGAGGGCCCGACCCCGGTCTCGGCGCTGATCCACGCGGCGACGATGGTGACCGCCGGGGTATACCTGATCGTCAGGTCCAGCCCGATCTTCGACATCTCCCCGACCGCGCGGCTCGCGGTGACGGTGGTCGGGGCGGTCACCCTGCTGTTCGGCGGGATCATCGGCTCGGCCAAGGACGACATCAAGAAGGCGCTGGCCGGATCCACCATGAGCCAGATCGGCTACATGATCCTCGCCGCGGGCCTCGGGCCGGCCGGCTACGGCTTCGCCATCGGGCTCCTGCTCGCGCACGGCTTCTTCAAGGCCGGCCTGTTCCTCGGCGCGGGATCGATCATGCACGGCATGAACGACGAGGTGAACATGCGCCGCTACGGCGGCCTGGCCAGGCTGATGCCGGTCACCTTCGTCACGTTCGGCCTCGGCTACCTGGCGATCATCGGCATCCCGCCGTTCTCCGGCTTCTTCACCAAGGATCCCATCATCGACGCCGCCTTCCAGCAAGGGCGGAACCTCCGGGGCGATCCTGGGCACCGCCGCGCTGATCGGCGCGGGCATCACCGCCTTCTACATGACCCGGGTGATGTTCATGACGTTCGCGGGCAAGCCGCGCTGGCAGGAGGCGGCCGCGCCCAGCGGGGCCGAGCCGCGCACCGGTGAGCAGGAAGACGCAGTCCGGGCCCGGGACGGCACCGCACCCGCACGAATCGCCGCCCGTGATGATCTGGCCGATGATCGTGCTGGCCATCGGCTCGGTCGGCGCGGGCGCGTTCCTCATCATCAACGAGCGGCTCATCGACTTCCTGGCCCCGGTGACCGGTGCGCCGCCGAAGCCGCCCGGCATATTCACCCCGGCCGGGTGGGGTGCGCTCGGGCTGGCCCTCGTGGCCATCGTGATCGCCTGGGCGATGTACGGGCGCCGGCCGGTCCCGGCGGCCGCCCCGGCGGGCCGGTTCCCCGTCGTCGCGGCGCGCAAGGACCTGTACGGCGACGCGTTCAACGAGTCGGTGCTGATGCGGCCGGGCCAGTGGCTGACCAGGCTGTCGGTGTACTTCGACAACCGCGGGGTGGACGGCCTGGTGAACACCATCGCCGCCACCGTGGGCGGCACGTCGGGACGGATGCGCAGAGTGCAGACCGGGTTCGTCCGCTCCTACGCGCTCGCGATGCTGTTCGGCGCGGCCCTGCTCGTCGGTGCCCTGCTCCTGGTGAGGCTGTAGACCATGTCTAGTTTCCCGTGGCTGACCGTGGCCGGCGCGATCCCGCTGGCCGGCGCGGTGGTGATCTCCCTGGTCCCGCGGCGCAGGCCCGGGCTCCCGGTCGCGACCCAGGGCGAGCCGGCGGCCGCCGGGGCCGGGGCGGCAGGCCAGGCCCAGGACCCGCAGAACCTGCTGGTGAAGTGGCTGGCGCTCGGCTTCTCGCTCGCCACCCTGGTCGTCACGATCGTGATGGCGGTGCGGTTCAACACGTCCGGACCCGACTTCCAGTTCACCCAGACCTACTCGTGGATCCCCGCGTTCGGCGTGCATTACGCGGTCGGCGTGGACGGGATCGCGCTGGTGCTGATCGGGCTGACCGCGGTGCTGATGCCGGTGGTCGTGCTCGCGTCGTGGCACGACGCCGACGGCGGGCGGCACAGCGTGAAGACCTACTTCGCGCTGATGCTCGTGATGGAGACGCTGGTGATCGGCGTCTTCGCCGCCACCGACGTGTTCTTGTTCTACGTGTTCTTCGAGGCCATGCTGATCCCGATGTACTTCATGATCGGGAGCTACGGCGTCGGGCAGCGCCAGTACGCGGCGGTTAAGTTCCTGCTGTACAGCCTGCTCGGCGGGCTGCTGATGCTGGTCGCCGTGATCGCGCTGTACGTGTACTCGGCCCGGTCCGCGGTGACGGGGCACACCGGGACGTTCCTGTTCAGCACGCTGGTCCACGTCCACTTCGACCCCACCGTGCAGAAATGGCTGTTCCTCGGCTTCTTCATCGCGTTCGCGATCAAGGCGCCGCTGTGGCCGTTCCACACCTGGCTGCCCGACGCGGCCACCGCGGCCCAGCCGGGCGCCGCGGTGATGCTGATCGGCGTGCTCGACAAGGTGGGGACGTTCGGGATGATCCGGTACTGCCTCGAGCTGTTCCCGGCGGCGTCGAAGTACTTCACGCCACTGGTGCTCGCGCTCGCGGTGATCGGGATCCTGTACGGGGCCGTGGTGGCGATCGGCCAGGCCGACCTGAAGCGGCTGATCGCCTACACGTCGGTCTCGCACTTCGGCTTCATCGCGCTCGGCATCTTCGCGATGACCACCCAGGGCCAGTCCGGCGCGACGCTGTACATGGTCAACCACGGCTTCGCCACCGGGGCGCTGTTCCTCATCGCCGGGTTCATGATCGCGCGGCGGAAGTCGCAGCGGATCGCCGACTACGGCGGCGTGCAGACGGTCGCGCCGGTGCTGGCCGGGCTGTTCCTCATCGCCAGCCTGGCCGGCCTGTCGCTGCCCGGCCTGTCCACGTTCGTCAGCGAGTTCCTGGTCCTGGTCGGGCACGTTCAGCCGGTACAAGGTGGCCGCCTCGCTGGCCACGGTGGGAATCGTCCTGGCCGCGATCTACCTGCTATGGATGTACCAGCGGACGATGACCGGGCCGGTCGCGCGAGCAGGTCGCGGGCATGCCCGACCTGAAGGCCCGGGAACTGTGGGCGGTCGTCCCGCTGATCGTGCTCATCTTCGGCGCTCGGCGTGTACCCCAAGCCGGTGCTGGACATCATCAACCCCGCCGTGCGGCACACCATGTCGCAGATACACGTCACGGATCCGGTGCCCCAGCATCCCGCCGCGGCGCCTAAGGCGGTGGCACCGTGATCCTGGCCTCCGGAGTCCTCGCAGCCGCCGGCGCGATCAGGCGCGCCGCACATCGAGTACGGCCAGCTGTCCCCGATGCTCGTGGTGTTCGGCCTGGCGGTGGCCGGCGTGCTCGTCGAGGCGTTCGTGCCCCGCGCGGCCCGCCGCCCGGTGCACCTGGTGCTGACCCTCGGCGGCCTGGCCGCGGCGTTCGTCCTGACCATCGTCGTCGCCGCCTCGAACGACCCTGTTCGGCGGTCACGCGGCCGGCCGCATCGCCGCGGAGGGCGCGGTCGCGGTGGACCGGCCGACCCTGTTCATCCAGGGCACCATCCTGGTGCTGGCCTTCGTCAGCGTGCTGCTGATCGCCGAGTCCTCGCACGACGTGAGCCCGTTCGCCGCGCAGGCGGCGGCGGTGCCCGGCAGCCCGGAGGAACGCGAGGGACTGCTGGCCGGCATCACGCACACCGAGGTCTACCCGCTGACCCTGTTCGCGGTCGGCGGCATGCTGCTGTTCCCCGCGTCCAATGACCTGCTGACCATGTTCGTCGCGCTCGAAGTGCTGTCGCTGCCGCTGTACGTGCTGTGCGGCCTGGCCAGGCGCCGCCGCCTGCTCTCGCAGGAGGCGTCGGTGAAGTACTTCCTGCTGGGCGCGTTCTCCTCGGCGTTCTTCCTGTTCGGTATCGCCATGCTGTACGGCTTCGCCGGGCTCGGTGCGGCTGTCGGCGATCGCTGCGGCCGCCTCGTCCGACACCCGCAACACCACGCTGCTGCTGGCGGGGATGGCGCTGGTCGGCGTCGGCCTGCTGTTCAAGATCGGGGCGGTGCCGTTCCAGAGCTGGAAGCCGGACGTGTACCAGGGCGCCCCCACGCCGGTGACCGCGCTGATGGCCTCGTGCACGGTGGTGTCCGCGTTCGGCGCCCTGCTGCGCGTCTTCTACGTGGCGTTCGGCCAGCTGACCTGGGACTGGCGGCCGGCCATGTGGGTGGTGGCCATCCTGACCATGGTGGTGGGCGCGATCATCGCGATCACCCAGACCGACGTGAAGCGGCTGCTGGCCTACTCGTCGATCGCGCACGCCGGGTTCATCCTCACCGGCGTCATCGCCGCGTCTGCGGCGGGCCTGTCCAGCAGCCTGTTCTACCTGGCGGTGTACGGGTTCACCACGATCGGCGCGTTCGCCGTCGTGACGCTGGTCAGGGACAACACGGGCGAGGCCGCGCACCTGTCCCGGTGGGCCGGCCTCGGCAAGACCTCGCCGCTGGTGGCCGGCGTGTTCGCCTTCTTCCTGCTCGCCTTCGCCGGGCATCCCGCTCACCAGCGGGTTCACCGGGAAGTTCGCGGTCTTCCAGGCCGCGATGGCGGGCGGGGCGCTGGCGCTGGTGATCGTGGGCGTGCTGAGCAGCGCGATCGCCGCGTTCTTCTACGTGCGGGTCATCGTGGTCATGTTCTTCTCCGACCCGGCGCCCGATGCCCCCTCCGTGGTGACGGCCCAGCCTGTTCACCTCGGCGGCGGTCGCGATTGGCGCGCTGGTCACCCTGGTCCTGGGCATCGTGCCGCAGCCGCTGCTCAACCTGGCTGAGCCACGCGGCCCGGCAGCTTTTCGTCCGCTGAGCCGCCGCTGCGCCGGGCATGTCGCGCGCCCGGCGGCGGTTCGCCGGCTGAGCCCCGGCCGCCCCGCTGAGGTGTCGGCCGCCGGCGGGCGGGCATACCCCGGGGATGCCGCGGGATTGCCTTGCCTTCACAATGGTTCGCAGGACGTTGCCACCTTGCCGGGAACCCGACCGGGGGGTGAGCGCCGGGACGCGATCGTGACCGCGGCGCATGCCGACGACAGGAAGGAGGCGCAGTGGTCACTGCCGTCCCGCTTGAGCTACCTGATTCTCCCCTGGGCGCGGACGTCAGCGAGGGACTGGCCCGGGTCGAGGAAACCCTGCAGGACGTCGCGCGCACCGAGGACGTCCTGCTCACCGATGCGTCGCGGCACCTGATCGACGCGGGCGGGAAGCGGTTCCGTGCCACCCTGGTGCTGCTCGCGGCCCAGTTCGGAAACCCGCGCGACCCGCGGGTCGTCCCCGGCGCGGTCGCCATCGAGCTGACCCACCTGGCCACGCTTTATCACGACGACGTGATGGACGAGGCGGCGATCCGCCGCGGCCACCAGAGCGCCAACTCCCGGTGGAGCAACACGGTGGCCATCTTGACCGGGGACTTCCTGTTCGCCCGCGCCTCCCGGATCCTGGCCGACCTCGGGCCCGAGGCGATCAGGATCCAGGCCGAGACCTTCGTCCGCCTGGTGACCGGCCAGGTGGCGGAGACCATCGGCCCCGGTCCCGGGCAGGATCCCCTCGATCACTACATGGGCGTGGTGGCGAACAAGACGGGTTCCCTGATCGCAACGTCCGGGCGGTTCGGCGCGCTGCTTTCCGGCGCACCGGACGAGGTGACCGCCAGGATCACCCCGGCCTGCGAGGCGCTGGGCATCGCCTTCCAGCTGTCCGACGACATCATCGACGTGGCAAGCGATTCGGAGCAGCTGGGCAAGACACCCGGAACCGATCTCCGCGAGGGAGTGCAGACCCTGCCGATGCTGCACGCGCTGCGTTCGGCCGACCCGTCGGATGGCCGCCTGAACGAGCTGCTGCGCTCGGGCGAGCTCACCGATCCCCGGCTGCACGCCGAAGCGCTGGCGCTGCTGCGCGCGCACCCGGCGATGGAGGCAGCCCGGGCCGACCTGCGGGACTGGGCGGATGCGGCCCGCCGCGACATCCTGGCGCTGCCGGACGTGTCGGCGCGGGCGGCTTTCGAGGCCCTCTGCGACTTCGTGGTGGAGCGCACCGGCTGACGGACATCACGCCCGCTGCCGGGTGCGGGCACCCGGCGGCGGGCGGCCCGGAAGAAAACCCCGGCTTCGCGCGCTTCAATTAAGGCGTGCGCGGCAGCGTGTGGCAGCGGCCCTCCCGGCCGGCACGCCGGAGGAGAGAAGACATGGGCCTGTTCAGTTCGCACAAGACGCAGCCGGTCACCGCCAGCGAGGCGCTGCCCGGGCGTCAGACCCCGATGCCGGTTCCCGAGCGGCATGAGGTGCTCGGCGGACCGCTGGCACCGCCCTACCCCGCGGGCACGGAGGTCGCCGAGTTCGCCCTCGGGTGCTTCTGGGGCGCGGAGAAGAATTTCTGGCAGACTCCCGGCGTGGTATCCACGGCCGTCGGCTACGAGGGCGGCTTCACGCCGAACCCGACCTACGAGGAGGTCTGCTCGGGTCGTACCGGTCATGCGGAGGCCGTCCGGGTGGTGTTCGATCCGGCGAAGGTCTCCTACGCCGACCTGCTCAAGGTGTTCTGGGAGTCGCACGACCCCACCCAGGGGATGCGCCAGGGCAACGACATCGGCACCCAGTACCGTTCGGCTATCTTCTACACCAGCCCAGAGCAGCGGGATGCCGCGATCGCGTCACGGGACGCCTACCAGAAGAAGCTCGCCGAGGCCGGCTACGGGGAGATCAGCACGCAGATCGTCCCGGCCGACGGGTTCTACTTCGCCGAGGACTATCACCAGCAGTACCTGTCAGACGCCAAGAACCCGTACGGGTACTGCCCTGACCACGGGACGGGCGTGTCCTGCCCGGTGGGGGTCGTGCGCGCCGACGGGTAAGGTACCCGCAGGCGGGGGCTGCCGCCGCGCCTCACAGCAGCTCGCTGACCCACTGCCAGCCGCCTGACTCGGCGTGCACGGGCCGCACCAGGTGAGCACCCGACGAATCAGACAATTCGGCGACCACCCGGATCAGCTGCCGGTGAAAATCATCCGGCTGGTGCTCGTTGTGATGCGCTCGGTGCGCAACGAGGGTCACTATCGCGCCCTCCAGCCCGACCAGGCGTGCCGTGACGTTGCCGTCATAATCGAGCCCCACGACGCTGATATCCCGGGCCCGGACGATATCGGTCCCGTCATTGCTGGCCACCCACACATTTGGCGTGTCCATGCCTGTCTCCTTCCGGCTCACTGCCGTCATTCTCCCGGCACAGGGCGCGGTTGGCGGCCCTGCCGTGCCGATGCCGGCAGGTCACGCAGGCGCGGCCGGCCAGCCATCGCGGGCGCGTCCTGCCCGGCGGGACGCGGGACCGTCGGCTGCCCGCCGGCAGTTCCCGTCCGGGCAGCGCGCGGGGTTTCAGGCTGGCGTCCTGGGGCCGGGCCGCGCCGCACGGCCGCGTCCCCGGACCCTCGGCAGCCGGCGGCTGACCCGCGCGAGCCACCGCCTGGGAGCCGGCAGGTCCAGGATGAGCGCGAGCCCGCAGACCGTCCCGGTGCCGACCGCGGCGCCGGCCACGGTATCGGTGAAGTAATGCCATCGCAGGCCGACCACGGCGACGGCGACGGCGACTGCCGCAGCGTACGCCAGCAACGCGATCAGGGTGCGCAGCGTCCGGGCCCGGGCCGGCTGCGGCGGGATCAGGACCAGCACCGTGACCGTCGCGGCCAGCGCGAACATGGTCGCGGTATGCCCGCTCGGATAGCTGAGGGCGCCCAAGTACGTGCGGTGGACCAGGGGCTTGAGCAGTCCTTCAGTCAGCCCGACGGCGGCAGGCACGGCCGCCGCGGCCAGCACGGCGCCGTTCAGCCGGCCGGCGAGCAGGCAGCCGACGACGACGGCCGCGCTGAGCACGACCGCCGGAATCCCCGAACCCGGAGCGGCCAGCCACAACGCGAGACCTTGATGGCCGCCGAACCAGTTAATGACCGGAGAGTCAACGCCATGATCGAGCCAGCCCGGCGTGGCGCGGTGGGCGAGCAGCACGCCGAGCACGGCGACCACGGTCGCGCAGCAGGCCAGCAGCGCGCCGGCCCGGGAACGGGCCGAGCGGCCAGCAGCGGCCGGTCAGGCCGTAGCTGCCTGCCGTCCTCGCCGCTGCCCGGGGGCGCTTGACCGCGCGGGCGATCCGCCGCGGCGCGGGCATCCGGCAGCGCGGGCAGGCTCTCGCCGGTCGTGTGCACGGCCCCCTCGTCCGACGGTCTCATCGATTCGCCTCTGCCGGTGCTCGTCAGGCCGGCCGGCCGCCGCGGCCCGCGCCGCCGCGGAACCGCTCGACCTCATCGGCCACACCGGGCTGGGCCAGGGTGAACATGCCGTGCCGGAACTCGTTCGCCATCGCCTCGTCAGCACCGATTCCGACCGCTTCGAGCGCGGACATCCGGTCGCTGCGCAGGCAGGTCTGCGGGAGCGCGGCGATCTGCGCGGCCAGCTGCTGCGCCTCGGCGCGCGCCCGGCCGCGCGGCACGACCTGGTTCACCAGGCCGGATGCCGCGGCCTCCGCCGCGCCGACCGGCCTGCCGGTGAGGATCATGTCCAGCGCCCGGCTGAGACCGATGAGCCGGGGCAGCCGGACCGTGCCCCCGTCGATCAGCGGGACGCCCCAGCGCCTGCAGAACACGCCGAGCACCGCGTCCTCCTCGGCCACCCGCAGGTCGCACCAGAGCGCGAGCTCGAGGCCGCCGGCCACCGCGTGCCCGGCGATCGCCGCGATCACCGGCTTGCCCAGCCGCATCCTGGTCGGCCCCATCGGCCCGTCGCCGTCCGGCTCGGTCCGGTTGCCCGACGGGCCGCCCAACGCCTTGAGATCCGCGCCCGCGCAGAACGTCCCGCCCTCGCCGCACAGCACCGCGACGCTCGCGCGCTCGTCGGCGTCGAAGTCACGGAATGCGGCGGTCAGCGCGGCCGCGGTCGGCCCGTCCACGGCGTTGCGCACCTCAGGCCGGTCGATGACCACGGTGGTCACCGCCCCGTCCCGCTCAGTCCGGACAGTCACGGAAGCCTCCTCGCCGGCTCAGCTCGCGTTGCCCGCCTGATGACCGGCAGAGCGGGCTGACTGAACGCGATTGCGGTCGCAGCGCGTGAACGTCGCCGGAGGTCATGGCGAGCGCGGACGGCACGCCGGGACGCCGGATCAGTGGATCTGCCAGGTGTCGCCGGAAGTGAGCAGCGCGGCCAGGTCGCCCGCGCCCTGCCGGGCCCGGGCGGTCTCGATCTGGCCGGCCATGAGGTCGTCGTAGCTGTCCCTGGGCACCTGGCGGAACACGCCGATCGGGGCGTGCGAGAAGTCCGCGTTGTCCAGCCGGGACAGCGCGAACGCGTAGGACGGATCGGCGGCGTGCGCGTCGTGCACTAGCAGCGACGCCTCGCCGGCCTCGGCCACGTCCACCACCTCGAGCGAGCCGTGCGAGCCGAACCGCAGCCCGCGCGAGGAGTCCGGGCCGAACCGCACCGGCTGGTCGTGCTCGAGCCTGATCACCCGGTTCTCCCTGGACCCCGGCTCGGTGACCGGCGCGAACGCGTCGTCGTTGAAGATCGGGCAGTTCTGGTAGATCTCGATGAACGCCGCCCCGCGGTGATCGGCGGCCGCCCGCAGCACGCTGGTGAGGTGCTTGCGGTCCGAGTCGATCGTCCGGGCCACGAAGCTGGCCTCCGCGCCCAGCGCCAGCGAGATCGGGTTGAACGGGGTGTCGAGCGACCCGAACGGGGTCGACTTGGTGATCTTGCCCGGTTCCGAGGTCGGCGAGTACTGGCCCTTGGTCAGCCCGTAGATCCTGTTGTTGAACAGCATGATCTTGATATTGACGTTGCGGCGCAGCGCGTGGATCAGGTGATTGCCGCCGATCGACAGCGCGTCGCCGTCACCGGTGACCACCCACACCGACAGGTCCCGGCGGGTGGCGGCCAGGCCGCTGGCGATCGCGGGCGCCCGGCCGTGGATGGAGTGGATCCCGTAGCTGTTCACGTAGTACGGCAGCCGCGACGAGCAGCCGATTCCCGAGATGACGACGACGTTCTCCCGGGGCACGCCCAGCTCGGGCAGGAAGGACTGGAACGCGGCCAGGATGGCGTAGTCGCCACACCCCGGGCACCACCGCACCTCCTGGTCGGACTTGAAGTCCTTGGCCTTCTGCTCTTCCCCGGTCGCCGGGACCAGGGTCAGCGAGGCCGGCCGGTGCCCGTTGCTGCCGTTGGCCTCAGACATGGGCGATCACATCCTGGATCACGCCGGCCAGCTCGGCCGCCTGGAAGGGCAGGCCGCGCACCCGGTTATAGGAGATCACGTCGGTCAGGTACCGCCCGCGCAGCAGCAGGGCCAGCTGGCCGAGGTTGATCTCCGGGACGAGGACCTTGTCGTAGCTCCGCAGCAGTTCACCCAGGTTCGACGGGAACGGACTCAGGTGCCGCAGGTGCGCCTGGGCCACCGACCCGCCGTCCCGGCGTACCTGCCGAACGGCTGCGCCGATAGAGCCGAACGTCGACCCCCAGCCAAGCACCAGGACCCGGGCATTCCCGTCCGGGTCGTCAGCGACGAGCGGCGGGATGTCGGCCGCGATCCCGTCCACCTTGGCCTGCCGGAGCCGGACCATCCGGTCATGATTTTCGGGGCCGTAGGAGATGTCCCCGGTGACATCGGCCTTCTCGAGGCCGCCGATCCGGTGCTCGAGGCCCCGAGTGCCCGGCACGGCCCACGGCCTGGCCTGGGTGGAAGGATCACGCCGGAACGGCTGGAACTGCTCGTCACCGGATTCGCGCCAGTCGTTCGGGCTGGCAAAAGAGAATTCGCTGGCCAGGTCGGGAAGCCCGGTCACGTCCGGCAGCCGCCACGGCTCGGAGCCGTTGGCCAGGTAGCCGTCAGACAGCACGATCACCGGCGTGCGGTACTTCACCGCGATCCGGGCCGCCTCGATCGCGATGGCGAAGCAGTCGGACGGGCTGGCCGGGGCGACGATCGGGAGCGGCGACTCGCCGTTGCGGCCGAACATCGCCAGCAGCAGGTCTGCCTGCTCGGTCTTGGTGGGCATGCCGGTGGACGGGCCGGCCCGCTGGATGTCACAGACGATCAGCGGCAGTTCAACCGAGACGGCCAGGCCCACCGTCTCAGCCTTGAGGATCATGCCGGGGCCCGAGGTGGTCGTGACCGCAAGCGACCCGCCGAACGCCGCGCCGAGCGCCGCGCCGACGCCGGCGATCTCGTCCTCCGCCTGGAAGGTCCTGACCCCGAACCGCTTGTGCTTGGACAGCTCGTGCAGGATGTCGGAGGCCGGGGTGATCGGATACGAGCCGAGGAACAGCGGCAGGCCGGACAGCTGCGACGCGGCGATCAGGCCGTAGGCCAGCGCGGTGTTGCCGGTGATGTTCCGGTAGGTGCCGGGCTGGAGCGCGGCCGGCTTGACCTCGTACCTGACCGAGAACGACTCGGTAGTCTCGCCGTAGTTCCAGCCGGCCTGGAAGGCGGTGATGTTGGCCTTCATGATCTCGGGCTTGGCGGCGAACTTGCCCTCGAGGAACTTGAGCGTGCCGTCTGACGGGCGGTCGTAGAGCCAGGAGAGCAGGCCGAGCGCGAACATGTTCTTGGCCCGCTCGGCTTCCTTCCGGGTGATCTCGAATTCGTCCAGGGCCTTGACCGTCATCGAGGTAAGCGGGATGGCGTGCACCCGGTATTCGGCCAGCGAGCCGTCCTCGATCGGGTTGGCCTCGTAGCCCACCCTGGCCAGGTTGCGCTTGCTGAACTCGTCGGTGTTGACGATCAGGTCGCCGCCGCGCGGCAGGTCGGCCAGGTTCGCCTTGAGCGCCGCCGGGTTCATCGCCACCAGCACGTCGGGGGCGTCGCCCGGGGTGAGGATGTCATGGTCGGCGAAGTGCAGCTGGAAGCTGGACACCCCGGGCAGGGTGCCGGCCGGCGCCCGGATCTCGGCGGGGAAGTTCGGCAGGGTGGACAGGTCGTTCCCGAAGGAGGCCGTCTCCTGAGTGAACCTGTCCCCCGTGAGCTGCATGCCGTCGCCGGAGTCCCCTGCGAAGCGGATGATGACACGGTCAAGCTGCTGGACCTGTTTGGTCACAGTCGGAGGACCTCCTCCACGCACCGCGTCCTGGGACGGCGGCGGCGTTCCCCATAGAGCCCTGTCCCGCGGCCGGGCGTGCATTAGGGTTACCTGCATATTACTGAGGCAGCCACCCGAGCTGCACGCAACCCAACCTCCTGGCAGAGCCTGTGATGAATCTCTCACATTGAATCTGCCAGGTCTGGTGAGCCTGGCGGCAGGTTTCGTACGATTTTATGACAGATCGACACTAACGTCTGTCCCTTCTTGTAACAAGACGCGAACGGGTCGCCGGCGGTTCACCTGGGCGCCGATCCGAGTTCCGCGCGCATTCATCGCGCGCCGGGCGCGGCGGGCGGGAACGCTGACCGGACCCGGGGCCGTTGAACGGGTGGTGACGGCCTGCCGGGGGCGCGGCCTGAGCCCGGGACCGGAGGGGACGAGGGAGGGCGCCGTACGTGGACGGGAACATGCTGCGCACCGCGATCCTCATCGCGGTGCTGTCCAGCCTGATCCTGGCGGTTGGCGCCCTGGCCGACGGGGCCGACGGCCTGATGCTCGCTTTCGTGATCGCCCTCGGGGTGTGCGGCGTCTCCTATTTCTGGAGCGACCGGATCACGCTGGCGGCGATGCGATCGCGGCCGGTCAGCGAGTGGGAGTGCCCGCAGCTGTACCGGCTGGTGCGCGAGCTGAGCACCAGCGCGCGGACCCCGGTGCCCCGGCTGTACGTCTCTCCCGCGATCCAGCCGAATGCCTTCGCCACCGGCCGCAACCGGCGGCGGGCCGCCATCTGCTGCACCGTGGGCATCCTTCAGATCCTGGATACCGATGAGTTGCGAGGAGTGCTCGGGCACGAGCTGTCGCACGTGCACAGCCGGGACATCCTGGTGTCTTCGGTGGCGGCCGGGATGGCTACCGTGATCACCTTCCTGGCCAGCTTCGCCTGGCTGCTGCCGTTCGGCCGCGGGGCCGGGCGATCGTTCAAGCTGCTGCTCATGCTGGTGCTGGGCCCGCTCGCCGCGCTGGTCATCCAGATGGCTGTCACCCGGACCAGGGAATTCCAGGCGGACACGGCTGGCTCGCTGCTGACCGGCGACCCGCTGGCGCTGGCCCGGGCGCTGCGCAAGATCGAGCTGGGCACCGTGGCGCACCCGATGGCGGCCAGCGGGCAGCTTGCGGCCGCCGGGCACCTGATGATCGTCGGGCCGTTCCGGTCCTCCGGGCTCGGCCGCTTGTTCTCGACCCACCCGCCGGTGGCAGAGCGGGTCCGGCGGCTGGAGTCGCTGGCCGGGCTGCCCGCGCTGAGCCGCCGCCCGGCCGGGCGCTCTGCTATCTATAGTTGACGAACTGCAGGGCGAAGTCGAAGTCCTTGGCCCTGAGCAGTGAGATGACGGCCTGCAAGTCATCCTTCTTCTTCGACGAGACGCGCAGTTCCTCGCCCTGGATCTGGGCCCGGATACCGCTCGGCCCCTCGTCTCGGATGATCTTCGAGATCTTCTTGGCGTTCTCCTGGGACAGGCCTTCCTTGAGGCCGACCGCCAGCCGGTACTCCTTGCCGGAAAGCTTCGGGTCGTCGGCGTCGAGCGCCTTCAGCGAAACCTTCCGCTTCACGAGCTTGTCCTTGAAGACGTCGAGGACGGCCTTGGCGCGCTCCTCGCTGTTGGCCCGGATCTCCACTGCCTCCTGGCCGGACCAGGCGATGGAGGCGCCCACGCCACGGAAATCGAACCGGGTGCCGATCTCCTTGGCCGCCTGCTGCAGGGCGTTGTCGACCTCCTGATGGTCGACCTTGCTCACGATGTCGAACGATGAGTCGGCCAACGCCTGGTACCTCCCCTGGGGGCCTTCATGCAAGACAGCGCAAGCCTAGTGGCCTGTCCCGGTGTTCTCTGAGCGAACCGCGCCCAGGCGGCGAATTTTGCTGCGTGACCTGCTCCTTCGCGTCATCTTCGATGTTCGGGAGGCCCGGTGCATGGTGGGTTCGGGCTGGCTCAGTGCCGGGACCGGGCGCCACCCGATCCCTGCGTTTGCTGCTGACCGTGCGTGTGGACAGCCTGACCGGATTAGGAATCGCCGATGTGGTTGCGACAGGGTCACCGCGGTTTTGGCATCACCTGATCGCCGCGGACGTCGGGTCCCGTGTGACCTGGGAGGCCGACTCGGCTATCCTGCACTGTGCCGTCAGGTACGACGGCGCGCGGCAGGTTGCCCGAGCGGCCAAAGGGAGCGGTCTGTAAAACCGTCGGCTGAGCCTACGCTGGTTCGAACCCAGCACCTGCCACCACCAGCGGAAACAGCCCTTGACCAGTACCAACGCGGTCAGGGGCTGCTCTTGTAAGACGCCGGGCATTCCCTGAGGGTTCCCGGCCGATGGCGGCCGTTCGCGAAACCACGGCGAAACAGATTCACGCCGTCTCCCCGTCGCGCAGGGCGTCATCCGCGGCGATCGTGTGCCGGGCCATTACGCCGCCTCCCCAGGTCAGCGGCTTGCTTCTTGATCGATAAGAGGCCTTTTCGGCAGGCTCCTAGCAAGTCTTTTCGGCCCGCAGGACCAGACGAAAGTTGCGTGGCCGCACCTGACGTTGCGCCTTTGGCAGGGCGCGGACCCTACCGATAGCCCTTCCGGGCGGCGTGCCGTCTGGCTTGAAATGGGGACATGCGGACAGAACCAGAGTTCACACGCTCCACCTCCCAGCCGGGCCACGACAAGGGCGAAGTCAGCTCTACGACGGTCGCCTATCAACTGTCCGGGCCACTGACGGCCCTCGTCGGCAGTGCCTTCGTTAGCGGAGTCATGTACGGCTTGCTCGAGTTCCTGCAGCGCTCGCCCATCAGGCGAGAGCACGTCGCCGGGTCTGCCGCGTGGGGGCAGCAGCTGGTGCTGGCGCTCGGCACCATTGTGATCTTGACCGCCGGCCGGGCGCGGCATCGGCGGAGGTTCGGCTCGCGCTCAGATCGGCTCTGGCTGCTTGCGCCGCTCGGGAGGCATGCTGCGCGCCGAGTCGCGCGTGCACTCGGTTTCGGTAGCGAAGCCGCGCAGCCTGGCAGACTGCTACTCGCGCTTCCTGCTGCCGCGCTGTTCTTGTTCTGCTTCTGGCGGGCAGGCGTCCAGGTGACAGGCGGCCTCGACCCGAACTTCACGGTCAATGCCTGGGGTGGGCCCGGCTACGCAGGCGCGATGGCCTGTCACTATCTGGACCTATTCCTGCTTGCTGCCAGCGCTGCCTGGCTCATGGACCGCATCCTGCTGGCATGACCAACGGCAGTTCGCAGGCCCGGCGTGGAACGCGGTGGAGTGGGGCTGATCCGCGAGCCTGCCAGCAGCGGTGACAGCAACGGCATCACACCACCAGCGCACCGGGCTCACCGCCGCCGCCGGCCATGGCGAGGCCGAGGCCACTGAACTGGGGCCGTCCTCGTACCGATAAGGAAGAGGTCCCCGGACTCGCTGGCGGTGCCACATCCGCGGTCCGCGGTCGGGCGAGTACAGCGCTACGCCGGGCCTGTTCAAGGCATCGACCGGCTACGATCGCAAAAGCGCATTCTGGCTTGCACGGGCGATGTACCGGCGTGCAAGCCGAGAACCGGCCTGAAGTGAAGACGCCGGATGAAGAGACTTGCTCCTGATATCAAGGCGGCGCTGGAACGCGTCAGGGATGAGATTGCCGCCGCCCATCGCGATGATCCGAACTTCTCCGGAGCGGGCATCGGCTTTCGGTTTCGCCGGGGGAGTGGACCGACGAGCCGGTGGTGACTGTCTTCGTCGTCAAGAAGCAGCGCGAGGTGCTTGTCCCACCTGAGCACCTCCTGCCGGAGAGCGTGGACATCGACGGGAAGCCCTGGGGCGTCAACGTCATGCAAGCGGGTCCTTTCACGCTGTACTGACCCGGGTCGCAGCCCAGACACGCTGTTTGCGCCGCGAGTAGTGTCGGCGGTTACTGGCGTTCGGCCACTATGAGGCTTGCCGGACCGGTCAGTGGCCGCCGCCCGGTCATCATCCAGCCGGTGGCGGTCAGCAGGTCGCGTATCTCGTCCTCGCTGTAGACGTCGCCTTCTCCCCGGCCCATGAGCCACTCCCCGGCCATGAGGGCAGCGAAAACCGGCTGGGTGTGGGTGAGATCGGTCCAGAAGTCCACCAGCAGCAGCCGCGCCCCGGAGGACGCGCTGGCATGCACGCGCTGCAGGAGATCGCGGTTGTGCTGGGGGGTGAAGACGTGGACCACGTTGGCCAGCAGGAACGCGTCATAGCCCGTGGGCAGCTGGTCCTGCAGCAGGTCTCCCTCGTAGAACCGGACCCGGCTGCCGGAGACCTGGTTCGCGAGGTTTTCCCTGGCGATGGCGACCACGTGCGGAAGCTCGAACAACCCGCACTCGATGGCGGCGTGGCGTTCGAGGATGCGGACCAGGAAAGAGCCGGTTCCCCCGCCCAGGTCCAGCAGCCGCTTGTGCTGGCCGAACTCGTAGCTCTCAGCGAGTGCAACGGCGGAGCCCGCGGTCGCGGACTCCACCCCGGCGGAGAAGACCCGCTGGTCCTCGGGGTCCAGGTGGGTGATGAAGCCACTGCCCTGGCCTGCCCGGATGGCAGCGGTGAACTCGGCCCAGGCCCGGTAGCTCACATCCAGGTAGCGGAGGAACGGGCGCAGGTCGCCAGCACCCTGCCCGCTCAGGAACGCACCGGCCACCGGGCTGTTCCGGTACCAGGGCCCGTCTCGTTCCAGCAGGCCGAGAGCCACCATGGCATCGGCGCAGATCCGGGCGGTCCGCCTGGGTACGGCGATCCGGGCCGCCAGAGCATCCAGGTCAAGCACATCCTCGGCCAGAGCCTCGAACACCCCTACCTCGGCGGCGGCGATCAGGTGCCGGGTGGCCATGAACGAGGTGCCCAGGCCGAAGATCAGCTCAGGGGTCACTCCGGTCGGCGCGGCCGCTTCCGGCAGGTCTTCGCTCATCCCCAGTCCTCCTTCCGATCCGCGCGGAGCCGGTCGTCCGCGGCCTGGCCCCCTCATCCTAAAACCGGTCCTTGCCCTAGGGACGGCCCTGCAAAAGCCCTTGAGCGCTGGGGACAGCATGGGTAAATGCAGGACAGCACGGGACACTTAGCGAGATCACGTGACGGCCAAAGACCGGCGCAACGAATGATCCCGCGGCCCCGGCGTCCCGTCCTCCGCCCGGAGATTGGTCTTGCCAACGGATTTGCTAACAACGACCGTGGACGGGCCTGGATAGGGCTGGACCAGCTCGTCCCGTGAAGGCGGCGCGAGCAGGGCGAATCCGACACTCGCGGACGAGCCTGGACGACTGGGATCTTGCTACGGATCTGACTGGGGTTCGAATCCCTCCGAGCGCACCTCCGAGCGCGGCATCGACGGTCTCGTACGAAGCGGCGTAGACGACCAGGTGGTCTTTCCCGGCCGTGGCATCTGCCAGGGCCCGGGTTATCCGAGTTCGCTTGCTCAGTACCCGCCACCGCCAGAGCTCGAGGGCGCGGGCGCGCCGGACACGGCAGCCACATGCCACACCCCGCCGGACAGGTTCAGGCCGTTGCCCTTGTCCTGCCCGGGAGCGGAGTCACCGATGTAGGTGTATAGCGGGTGCCCGTTCCAGGTCTCCTGGGTGGTGCCATCGGATCGCTTGATGGTGGTGAACGTGCCCTTGATGCCGGTTGCCTGCACTGGCCCCTTCAGCGGCGGCCAGTAGTGAATGCACGACGCGTTGCACTTCGACTTGTTCACGCCGTCGATGGCGAACGTGTAGAGGGTAAAGCCCTTAGCGTTGGTCAGCACCGTCGCGCTGCCGATCTTGGTGGTCTTCACGACGCTCGATGTGCTGGCCGGTGTCAACCCCGAGCTCGTGGATCCTCCTGAGGAACCTGAACTGCCGCCGCTCCCCGAGCTACCGCAGGCCGCAACGGCGAGGGTGGCGACTGCGAAGGCGGTCGTCGCCCACCATCGGTTACGCATCGCTTGTCTCCATTCGCGAATGATGACGTCAGGCCGCAAAGCCTGGTCTCACCGACCACATCGTGTGGCGCACACACCTGACCACTTACCCCAGGTCGTAATCGTTCAGTCGGGCGAGCTACGGGTCGGCCGGGATCCGGGAGCGCGCGTGATGCGATCCGCCCTCCGGCCGTTCGCTTTACATAATCTTGGGCTAACGTATAGGGTTGCTTGACATATGCCCGGCATGCTGCTATTGCGGACTGGGGGCGCGCGACCTCGATCCTGAGCACCTGCTCGCCGTATACGGCGAGCTGCGGCAGTGGTTCGCCGCGATTCTGTGACTGCCGGGGCGGGGTACGGGGGAGGACGTTCGAGGCCAGTGGACACGATCAACTTAGGATCCGACCGGGAGTCCAGGCGCTGGAGGCCCGGCTGGTGGCCCCGGCCCGGGCGGCCCGGGAGGCGGCCCTGGCTGGCGGTTTTGGGCGCCGCCGTCGCGGCGGTGGCAGTCCTGGTTCTGGTAATGACCCAGGGCCATTCCCGGGGCGCGGTGCGCGGGCCGCTGACGCACATGTTCGCGGGCGTCCCGGCCAGCAGCGCCCACACCGAGCTGTTCGTCGGCGGTGCCAGCCTCTGGCGGCTCGACCGCCAGCCGCGGGCCATCAACGGACTCAGTGCGCTCCTTACCTCCGGCCAGCCGGACCTGGTCGCTCAGCTCGTCCCGGTTCCCGGCGGGGTGGTCGCGCTGATGGGCGTCGAGTCAATTGGGATCACCCATGGTGCCCTCGGCCGCGTGGTGTTCATTCCCTCTGCCGCGAACGCCCGTCCCCGGGCCATCGCCCGGGCCACCGGGATAGCGGTCGCGCCGGGCCGTCCGCAGGTATGGGTGCAAACCGCCATCCAGCACGTGCACAGCCGGCAGGGCGTGCCAGCGAACGTCGCGAGCCCGACCTGGGCGGTCAACCTGGCTGGCCGCCGGGTCAGCCCGGTGCTGCATCTGCCGCTGGGCCTGGTCGCCGCCACGGAATCCGGGCCGCTGACGCAAAACCTGCACAGCGGGCAACTGCGGCTGTGGAACGGCGCGACCGGCCGGCCGATCCACCTGCCGCTGCCCGCGGCCGCCAGTTTCGTCGCTGCGGGCAGTGACCGGGTGGTATGGGCGTCGTATGGTCCTGTCAGTCAGCTGCATGTCACTGACCTGCGCACCGGCAGGGACATTGCGGTGGAGCTGCCGCGGACCTGGCGGCCGGTATCACAGACCCGTCCGCCACCGTCGGCCAGTTTCGACCCGACGGGCCAGCGGCTCGTGCTCCCCCTTGTCCGCGTCAACGGCGGGGGTAACAACACCGCGGAGGACTTGTTCGTCGCCGACACCGCGGCCAGGACGGTCCGCGCGATCCCGGTCAAGCCGTTCACTCTTTCCGCGTCACGGGCCATCCCATTGGTCGGCGCGTGGGACCAGAAGGGATTGCTGTGGGTACTGGCGACCAATCCCGACAGGGGTTACTACCAGCTCGCATCTTGGACCGGCACCGGGCCGCTGCACACACTCGCCCCCCGCCGGGACAGCCCGATCATGATGTCGGCTCCTGGACCGGGCTAACTGCCTACCCAGGTTCGAACCCTGGACCTGCCACTCATTCGCCCAGATCGGACCAGTGCAGCAACCGGGCCGGACGAACATGGGTCAGCGGTCTTAACACCGCCGGAGCAGCTGCGCTGGCCTGCCCCGGGCGCTGTCATCCACGTCAGCGGCTTGCCCGGTTCTCGACACCGGCGCACAGTCGAGCCATGGTACTGCGGATCCGTCTAGCGACTCGTGCTGATGCCGATGCGATCGCCGCGCTGCACCTGGCTTCCTACCGTGCCGCCTACGACGGCTTGCTTCCCGCCGAGGTCCTGTCCAGCCTGCGCGCCGAAGAACGACGGCGGCGGTGGCACGTCAGCTTGAACGACCCGCAGCGGCAGACACTGATTGCTCATGACACCGATGGCGCGCCAGCGGTGATCGGGTTCGCCGAGGTCGGCCCAAGCCGGGACGATGACTCCGAACCAGGAACGGGTGAGCTGATGGTCCTGCACGTGATGCAGTCACGCTGGCGGCAGGGAACGGGCCGCGCACTGCACGACACCGCTGTCGCAACGCTCGCCGCGCGGGGCTTCCAGGTTGTGACCTTATGGGTGCTCACCGGGAACAGCTGGGCACGGGCCTTCTACGAGGCGATGGGCTGGAGCTATGACGGGACTGCACGCGAACAGCTCGCATGGGGCATTCAGGTCCCCGAGGTCCACTATCGCTGCGCATCCAGGTCATTAGGTACAAGGACTCCCCATTCCTGTGGTGAGGCTAGGGGTCCGGGATGGCGCCGCTGAATGCCCGGGGTACCCACAGCGTCAACGGCTCCCGAAGATCATTTCTAACAGCTCCGCAGAAATGATCTTCGGGACCCGCTCTTGAGCGCCGGAGCCTCCGGTGCTGCAGTCCTCCTTGCCCTCGACCGGCGGCGGGCCCGGTCGAGGGCAAGCGGTGCTCCTTTTGCCGCATAACAGCCGCGGGGTCACCCGGAGGTGAAGTAGGGCCACACCGGGCCGCCGAAGGTGTCGCTGGGCACCTTGCGGAAGCCGGGTGGGACGGCCACGTTTGCCTTGGCGATGTTGCCGGGGGTGGCCGGCAGGGCGGTAACGTCCTGGCGGACGATGCCGTCCAGGGGCCTGCCGTCCCGGTAGTGCGTCTGGTTCTTCCAGATCACCAGCATCGGCAGGTAGGTCTTCTGGTTCACGTACAGGGTCACGTCCACCCGCAGCGGGCCGCGGCCCTCACCGTGCGGCAACTGGCTCCAGAAGTGCCGGTCCGTCATCGAGCCGATGAGCTTGATCGTCCGCGCGCCACCGACCCGGGCGTGACCCGCGACCTTGAACAGCCCGCAGGACAGTGCCTGCCGGACGTATGCCGGCCACTGCGCGGGGCCGTTGAACTCCACGACGTCCAGGCGGACGGTGCACGCGTTCGGCGCGAAGCCGAGTATTCCGGCGTTAGCCCACTCGTGATGCCGGTAGTCGATCTGCGCGTAGATCCGCTCCCCGTGGATTCTGGTGGTGCCGACGCCCCACTGCACCCGTCCCTGCGCCCAGGGCATGTCCGGGACCAGGGAGGGCGAGATGTACCCGGACTGGGTGAGCCGCGTGTCCGTCCGGTAGTTCCAGCCCATGACCGAGGGGTAGGGGGCACTGAAGATGGTCTCGGTCTGGATGACTTTGTTCTTCGCCGCCAGGACGTTCGCCACCCGCGTGATCACGAAGGCGGTGGTGTGCGTCTGGACCGGCCCCGCGGTGCCCTGGCCCGGCACGGTCGCGGCCACCACAGCCACGGCGGTCACGGTCGCCGCCCCGGCGGCCAGCGCGGCCCGGACGGCCACCTTCTTCCGCCGCAGGTGCGCCCGCGCCCGGCCGGTCACGCCCGCGGGCACCTGGATTTCCGCGGTGAGCCGGTCCAGGCCCTCGCGGAGCAGATCCTCTACAGCCCCGTTCATCGTCTTCCTCCTGCCACTTCGATCCCAGTTCTCAGCGATGCTCTTTTGGGTGCGGGCACGTTCTGCGGCCCGGCCAGTTCCCGTAGCCGTCGCAGCCCCCGTGCCGCGGCGGATTTGACCGTGCCCTCGGTGCAGCCCAGCAACTGCGCCGTCTCCGCCTCGGTGCGCTGCTCCCAGTACCGCAGCACCACGACCGCCCGCTGCCGCGGCGGTAGCTGCTGCAGCAGCCGGACCAGCGTGTCGCGGAGGTCCACCACGGCGATGTCCTCGCTGCTCGTTTCCGCCGCGCGGGCCTGCGAGCGGAATTCGGCGAACCTGCTGCGCCACCGGCCCCGGTGCCGCCAGCCGTCGGCGGCCAGGTTGTACAGGGTGCGCCGCAGGTATCCTTCGGGGTCGGTGTCGACCCGGTTCCAGTTGTGCAGCAGCCGCTCCAGCGCAGCCTGCAGCAAGTCCTCGCCGTCTACCCGGCTGCCGGTCAGCGCGACGGCGGCGCGCATGAGGTGCTGGCCGCGCTCGTCAAGCAGCCGCTCTATGGCCTGGTCGTTCTGCTCGCGACCCATGACCACCTCCCCGGTGTCGCCGGTCGTACATGTCGCCCGCCAAGGACGCCCGGGACCCCGCCGGGGTTGCCTCATCCGCCGAGCTTTTGCCCGCCGCGCCGAGGTAACAACCGGGCGGGCGCGTGGCAATTCGGTTATCACCACGCCGCACAGTCGATCACCTGCGGCCAGCCTGGACTAATTCCGCGACCGCGGCAATCCGGGGTCGCCGCCGCGAACTCGGGATGCTGGTCTGCCTGGGCTGGACCAAGCCGAGGTGTTCACCGCGGTGCTCGGCGAGCTGGCCGCCATCGGACTGACCGCCGGTGTACTCGGCGCGCTGCAGCGGCGCTGCCGCCGTCGGCGGCACTTGGCGTGCGTGCGTCACCAGAAAGGGATGGCGGGCAGAGCCCGGACAGTCCGGCGCGACCGCAATGCCAGGCAGGTGCAGACTGACTATTCGGTATTACCCGGAAAGGTACTCCGAAGATCGGGCCGTCAGGAGTCGGGCTTCCATTCGCCTGCTGCGTCGGGCTTCCACTTGCCGGCCACCTGGCGGGTCGCGACGTTCAGCCGGTTCCAGAGGTTCTGGTTCGCGATGGCGAGCACCAGGCCGGCGAGCGCCGGCTCGTCGAAGTGGCGCGCGGCCTCGGCCCAGATGTCGTCGGGGACAGGGTCGGCGCGATCAGCGAGCCGGGTGACCCCTTCGGCCAGAGCCAGCGCAGCTCGTTCGGCGTCGCTGTAGTACGGCGCCTCCCGCCAGCCAGCCAGCGCGAACAGGCGCTCGTCCGTCTCTCCCGCCGTCCTCTGGAAGCGCCAGGCGCCATCGAGGCACACCCCGCAGCCGTTGATCTGACTCACGCGCATGCCGACGAGGTGGACCGTGGAGTGCGGGATCCCGCTCTTGCCGACGGCGTCTCCTAGTGCCTGCAGGGCCTCCATGGCACCGGCAACGCTCACCGCCGGGTTAGTGATCCTCGTCTTCATCAGTTACCTACCTCCAGTCTCCTGACCGGCTCGTGCCGGCCAGCCCGGGTCACGGCTTCCGTGGAGCGGCCAGCGGCCAGGCCGGCCCGGGGGCGTCATCACATTGACACCTGACATCGAGCGGAGGTGACAGGTGGACGGCACCGGGCCGTTTCTGAGCTGGCTGCGACTGTGTGAGACTCAGGCACATGCCGACTCCGCAGCCTGATGCCGCCTTCGCCCCGCGCAGTCTGCGATCTGCTCGCGTGATACGCGTCGGCGAACATGCCTGTGAAGTCTGGAGCAACGGCGAAGTCAGCTCGGCCGGGTTCGCCCCGATGTTCCCCTCCCCGCGGGTCGAGCGGGTGTCTCCCGGCCATCTGGTCGCGATTGCTACCGGGCCGGACGGTACCGGCGTCGTGGTGTGGAGGTGGTACGACGCAGTCGTGCTGGGCACTGAGGACGACGGTTCGGTTCGGCTGTGGAGAGCCGGCGCACGGTGAGGTCATCGCCCGGGCGCGGGCGTCGTACGAGAAGCAGGATCCGGGGTCGCGAGCGTACGCGTCGGCCGGCCTTCCGGGAGCCGGCTGGTGGGTCGCCGACAGTGCCCGCGGCGCCCCGCAAAGCGCCGATGTCGAACTGGACGACGTTGACGCCCTGTACACCGAGAACGACCTTTGGTCAGCAGTGTTCGACTCGAATACGTGACCTGGTTGTCAACGTCGCGCAGCCGGGATGCCGCATCCGCTCCGGCTGATCGACAGAACGCGGACAGGGCGAGTGACGTCGGTCGGCTCGCTTCAAGCCCCGTCCGGCCGCTAGGAACTGTCCTTCCGGCCTGTCGGCGTGCCTGCTTGCCAGCGCCTGGAACCCTGTTGGCCGCGTTGTTGCCGGTTGCCTGCGTCCGGTGCGGTCTGCCGCAACGCGAGGACTACCACGAACGGAAACAGGCCCAGAGCCGCCGACGTCAGCCGCTCGACCATGCCCAGGTCACCGCTGCCGCCTTGTGCTGCTATCAGAAGCCAGCACGACAACCCGGCGAAGATCACGGTCACCGTCGCGCAGCCGTAGACACTGAGGATCCACGGTTGAGCCTGCGCGCGCCTGGCGACAAGTACGGGCCAGACCGCTGTCGTGACGACGCAGCTCACCGCGAAGGCGAGGTGGCGCGGCGTCGGGCCTGTGGCCGGTTCGGGAGTGGCGGCGATGCCGAGAGTAGAAAGTCCAGTAAGGATCAGCAGGATGCGCGCAGGCACGCGGACGGCAGTCAGGCCCGCGCCGGTCGCGATCTGACAGCTGCCCACCAGCAGCAGGGCCGCGGTCATGACCCACCGGTCGGTTCCCGAGTAACCAGCCAGCACGCTCACCGTCTGCCGCATCGGGCTATAAGAGACCGGCTGCAGCGCGCCGGCAATCAGCCAGCCGCCGACCAGGACAACCGGCGCCAGCAACGCTGTGCCTACCGCCCAGCCAGGCACTGGCTGGCCAGTCCGGACAAGCCCCGAGCGGTCGGCCGGCAATGCTTCAGCGGCGGCCGAGGCAGCGCCGGGGCGCAGCTGATCTCGTCCTGTTCGATTGCGCGCGAGGTCTAGACGCGCAAACTGAGTCATGGCGCCTCCAGGGCCATGTCAACTCGGGTTGCCAGCGGGAGGCGCTGCTCGTCCTTAACCGGATTGCCTGCCCCAGGTCACGGGCAGACAGCGCGGTAAAGACCCGATCCGTGATGCCTTGCGGCCTCGCTCTGGCAACAAGCCTGCCTTCCGGACAGCACGACACAGGTCCGGGCTATTCCCTGTGCCGGCGGTTCCTTGTGCGGGCCGCGACGCGCACGATCCGGCGGCGGCAGCAGCGTGCCATCGCCTGCCGCCAGTGCCATCCGGATTGATCACAGCACTGCCGCGTCCGTGTTTGGCGGTTCCCAGCACCGGGCCACCACCGGCAACGCCGGGACCTATTCAACGACGCCGGTCGGGCCCCGACAACAGCCCGATAACCTGGTCACCAAAGTGAAAGGACCGGCTGGAACCATTAAGTTCTCCCCGGCCCACTCACTCACGCTCAAGTCGCAGCCCCTGGCTGGACCAGTTGGGCAGCCCGGATAAATGCCTGAGAGGCGGCTGAATTAGCGGCTCACGGCATCCGATGCGTGGCAGAATCCCTCGCCGTCCACCTAGACGAATGATTCTTAACGATGTCAGTGGTCGTAGGCGGTCAGCGACCGGTGACCGGTGCGCTGGTCTTGTTGTTGTGCCAGATGGCGGCGGCCATGGCCAGGATGCGCTGGGCGACGCGGATGGCGACGCCTTCGAAGGTCCGCCCGCCGTGGGCTTCGAGGTCGAGCTGGCCTTTGAGAGTGTCGTTGACCGATTCGATCAGCTGGCGGATCGTCTTGAGCAGCGGCTCGCCGGGACGGGCGGCCTCGTCTTTACGGGCCGGCCGCAGCAGGGTGGTGCCGCGTGCGGCCAGGTCAGCTTCGGTCTGGCGGCCGGCGAAGCCTTTGTCGGTGATGAGGATCAGGCCGGGGCGGGCGATGGCGAGCTGGGGTTCGACGTCGAGCATGGCGGTCAGCACTTCGCGCTCGCCGATCTTCGGGTCAGCCAGCGCCCACAGGATGGGCAGCCCGGCCGGGGTGCAGATCAGGTACAGCCGCAGTCCCCAGAACCAGCGGGAATGCGCGGCGCAGTGGCCGTAGTTCGCCCACCCGGCCAGGTCGGAGCGTTTGACGGTGGGCCGCGAGCGGCCGCATTCGACCGGGGTGGAATCGGCGATCCAGACGTTGCCGGACCAGAAGTCGCTGTCGATGGCCAGCTCCCGGATCACCTGCTTGACCAGCGGCAGCGCGGCGCGCAGCCGCTTGTTGTACCCGGGCTGGTGCGGCAGGTAGGGAAAGGCGCCGCGCAGGTGGCAGATGGCGAACCGGATCCAGCGGTGCTCGCTGTGGAAGCCCAGCAGCGCCTGGGCAACCGCCAGGCAGACCAGCTCGGACTGGCTCAGCCGGACCGGGTGGCCCGGCCGCCGGTCCTTCACCAGCATGTCGTCGATCTTCACGTACAGTGCCGTCACGAGGGTGTCCAGATCAGCGTCCACGAGAGCCTCCGGGCTCGACGTCGGGTTAGCAACGCCGATCTTGGACACCCTCGCCCGCTCCGTCACGTAACGACACACCTCATGATCAATAAGGAATCATTCGTCTAGATCGTTGATCGGGAAATGCGGGCAGGTTAGACGTGATCGTAGGCGATCAGGGATCGCTTGACAGGGGCGCCGATCTGCCAGTTGTGCCAGATGCAGGCGTTGAGGGCGAGGAGCCGCTGGATGATGCGGGCCCAGAGCCCTGCGGGGATGCGGCCGCCGTGGCGTTCGAGGCCGAGCTGGCTTTTCAGGGTCCAGATGACGGCCTCGACGCGCTGGCGGAGCCAGTTCGGGAACGGGCGGGGCTGCTTCTCGTCCTTGCGGGCGGGGCGGATCAGGGCCAGGCGGAGGTCGTCGCCGGCGAAGTACTCCTCGGTGCCCTGTCCGGACAGGCCCTTGTCGGTGACGACGGCGGTGCCGGGCGCGGGCCGGTCGCGGGCTGGCGTTCCAGGGTCTGGCGGGCCTGGTCCCGCTCCCCGTGCAGCTTCGGGTTCGCGAGGCTGAACCCGGTCACCGTGCCGTCGCAGGTGCAGATCAGCAGCAGCTTGCATCCCCAGTACCAGCGGGAATGACTCGCGCAGTAGCCGTAGCCGGCGTACCCGAACAGGTCAGAGCGCCTGGCGGTGACGGCGGAGGTCCCGCACGGGACCGGGGTGGCGTCCATCAGCCGCAGCAGCTCCGCGGTCGCCGGGGTGGCACCGGCGAGCCAGCGCAGGGCGGCCTGCATCAGCGGCGCGATCTGCCGCAGCCGGGTGTTGTACTGGCTCTGGGCCGGCAGCCGCGGGAACAGGTGCCCGACAAGGCGCGGGGCGGCTCGCAGCCAGTGCCGCTCGTCGTCGCACCGGAGCAGGACCTGCGCCACGGCCAGGCAGGCGAGCTTGGCGTCGGTGACTTCCGGCGGCCTTCCCGGCCCGCGGCGGCCGGGCCCGCGAAACGGGATGATCCGGTCGGTCAGTTCCACGTAGAGTGCGGTCAGGAGGGTGTCCAGGTCGGCGGTCATGACGGGCTCCGGGGTACGGATGTGTGGCTTGCTCGTGCGCGGCGGCCGCCCTTTGCTCGTGACGGGCGGGCCGCGCCCGCGATCCGGCAAAGCCGGTGTCCGCCCGTTGTGGCCGCGCCGGGCTGATGCCGGAGTCGTGGCGGCGGGGCTGCCGCCGGTGCGGGTCAGCGTTCGTTGCCCGCCCTGAGCCAGGCGATGTAGCCGGCGGCTGCGCGGACGGTGTCGTACTCCGGCTCGAACCCGGTGTCCTGGCGGAGCCGGGTGATGTCAAGAGCGGCACCTGGCCGGCCGGCGCCGGCCGGGAGGTCGAGTACGGCCTCGGGCACGGCTTCGCGGATGGCTGCGATCACCTCTGCGTTCGTGGTCACCCGCCCGGACGCGATGTTGTAGGTGCGGTGCTGGAGATGCCCGGCGAGCTGGGCCAGGGCTATCGCGCGGCCGGTGTCCTTGACGTAGCACAGGTCGAGCCCGTCGCCGAGGTGCGGCGGGATGAGCAGGCCGGACAGGTCCAGGGGCTTGCCGCTGGCGGCCGCGTGGATGAGCGCGGGTGCGGCGAAGAACGGGTCCTCGTGGCCGAGGGGGCCCCAGGTGCCGGAGATCCGGAGGCTGACGATCTCCGTGCCGGTCGCCTCCGCGAGCTGCTCCCCGAGAAGCTCGGCGATCTTCTTCGACCGCGGGATCGGGTGCGGGGCGGTCAGGAGCACCGGCAGGTCCTCCGTCAGCGGGCCGCTGTGGGCGATGCCGCCGTAGACCCCGAGCGTGCTGGCGAGGCTCACCCGGCGCACGCCCCATTCCGCGGCGGCGCGGGCGATGTTGAGGAGCCCGTCGAGCAGGCCCTGGGTGGCCTCGATTCCCCCGGCCGTGCCCCGCGGTGCGGGGTAGCCCGCGAGGTGCACGATGCCGGTGATCTCGTGGCGCCCGCCGATCGCCCGCAGCGAGTCCAGGTCGGCGACGTCGGCCTGCTCCGCGACGACGGGCAGGTCCGCGAGTTGCGGGGGGACCTGGCCGCTGCGGCGCTGCATCACGACGCTCGGCTCGCCGAGGCCGTGCAGCGCGCGCACGGTGTGGGAGCCGATGAACCCGGACCCTCCAGTGACGAGAATCATCGCGTTCCTTTCGTCAGTGTGACAAATCATCAGTATAACTGACAGTCAGCCTACTGATATTATCCGGGTGTGTCGAGGCCGGGTTCTGAAGCAGCGGGCCAGGTCCGCGCGCGTGACGACGTGCTCGGCTATCTCCTCAAGCACGCCCACCTCGCGCTGGAGCACCGGGCGCAGGCCGCTCTCGCCGACGTGGGGGTGACCGTTCGCGACCTCGGCGTGCTCAGGGTCATCGCAAGCGGGGAGGCGCAGTCACAGCAGGAAGCCGCGGCCGTGCTGGGCGTCGACCGCACCTCGATGGTCGCGCTCCTCGACGCGCTCGAACGCCAGGGGATCGTCGCGCGCAGGCCCTCGGAACAAGACCGGCGACGCAACATCATCGCGCTCACCGACCACGGCTGGAAGGTATTCCGGCAGGCAGAAAGCCGGTACTCCGAGACCGAGCGGGACTTCACGGCGACGCTAGGCGACGCTGGAGCGGCCGGACTTAGGCAAGCGCTGCGGACCGTGCTCAGCGAGAACGGCCACGCCTGAGCAGGCGCCCGGACAAGTCTTCATCAAGAAGCGGCAGGTCACGCACCCCTACAGCGTGTCGCCGCAAGGCCCTCCCACCAGCCAGGAAATACCGATCAACGATCTAGAGCTGGGCAATCTGGGCGCCGAGGCGGCCGCCGAGGCCCGGCTCGCCGGTGCACCGGGCGTACCGGCTCCCAGATCGACCGCGGCGCCGCCAGAACGCATCAGCGGCCTTCGCGACTGACCGCCTCGGCCAGCTCGGGCCGGACCACCGGGACCAGCGGCCCGCCGCAGCGGCCGCACAGCGGCGGAGTCTCCTCTGCAGACCAGGCCGGGTCGGGGTCGAATCCGTGCCATTTCAGGTGGCCCAGGCAGGTGTCGCACAGGTGGTGCCAGGGCGGGCTGCCGGGGAACGCCGCACCGCAGCCGCGGCAGTGCCACTCCTCCGGTGTGCTCGGTGTGTCTGGCATGTCGTGTTCTCTCCTTCGCTGCCATTGGCCGAGGGCGGGTGCCCCGGAGCTGGTGTCTGCGGGAGCCCCTGTAGGTCAGGGTGCTACGACCTCGCGGTTCAGCGATAGTGCCGATGCTTGAGCGGCTCGGGCCGGATCAGGATCCCGTTCCGCGGCTCTCCCAGGATCGCCGCGAGCGGATTCTGTGTTTCTGGCTACCTTGACGGCGTCGCGGATGATCTCACGGGTGTCAGTGCTGGCGTCCGTTTTGCCCGGTTGCGCTACGAAGGCTTGGATCGGCTGGCGGAACCCAGGTGACCGTTAGGATCGCGTTAGGAACCCGTCGGGGTCCTGGTGTGGCCGTGTTCGGGGAGCGTAGCGTTCAGCCTGCCCCCGTGTGCCCCGGGGCCGGGCATGCCCCCCACGCCCGGTCCCGGGTAAGGGACTTTATCATCTCTTTTCCTAACTCCAGGCGAAGGTTCCGAAAGGTCAGTGGCATCTGGCCGGCGCAGCGCGCGTTATCCCGCTGAGTGCCGCAGGTGGATCGGGTGGCCTGACCGATCCACGCTCCCTGGTCTACGCCACGACCTTGAACGGCGTGGCACTGATCGCCGTGCCTGCTGGGGTAGTAACGGTGATGGAACCGGTTGACGCGCCCGCCGGCACGTCAACCTGAACCTTCGTGGCGGTTTCGAGATGATCGCGGCTGACGTCCCGTTGAAGTGAACGGCTGTCGCGGTTCCGAGGTTGAGCCCGGTGATCGTCACCGCCGATCCCGGCACCCCGCTCTTGGGGGAGAAGGACGTGATTCCCGGTGTCACCGACGCGGTAATGCGCCCGACAGAGCTGTTGCCTCAGTTGGTGAACCACAGCGCTTTGTCGGGGCCGACGGTGATCGATGCCGGGCCGGGCATCCCCGTGCCGGTGAAGCCGGTCGCAATAGGTCACTGCATGGGCACGATCCCGACACAACAGACAACCATCGGCTCGCCGCCACGTTGGGCCGTCCGGCCCACACCTGGCGTGCGCGGCGGGGCCGTCCGGCCCCTGCCGCCATGCTCCGGCCGGGCTCACGCTGGGTCTACTGCTCCGCCACCTAGGCGGGACTGCGAACCAGAGGGGGAAGGCATGGGATCGATGCGGAAAACCCGCTCAGTGCACATCTGCGCAGGTGAGGTGCTACCCGGAGAGCGCGAGCCCCTGGTAGCGTCGGCCGACTGCCCTCGACCAGATCGGTCACTGGCAGCAAGGGGGGGTCCATGAACACGCAAGCTGTTTCCTGGTTGAGCGGGCGTGCAGGACGATACGCGGCGACTGCGCTGGGGGCGGTGGCGGTGCTGGGCTTGGGGGTTTTCGCCCCTGCCGCCGCCCAGGCCGCCGCACCGAAGACCCTATTCGTGTCGCAGGGAGGTCTCGACAGCGGCACGTGCACGTCGGCGAATCCCTGCGCCACCGTCAGCTTCGCCCTGACCAAGGCCGCCTCCGGCGCCACCATCGAGGTCTCGGGCACGATCGACGACAGCCCGGTCATCTCGCACCCGGTAACCATCACCACCTGGCCCGGCGGGCCGGCCGGCGGCCCTGCGGTCCTCGACGGGACGGCGAACGGAACCGTCGTCACCGTCAACTCCGGGGTTACGGGCGTAACTCTCCGCGACCTGACTATCGAGAACGCGCGTGATGACATCGCCAACAGCGGCACCCTCACGCTCACCGATAGCACCGTGTCGGGGAACTCGGGCGAGGAAGCAATCTTCAGCAACGGCACCATGACTTTCATCGACAGCACTGTCGCGAAGAACTCGGGCATCGGCGTTTGGAACGACTCCGGGGCGATGACGATCATCGCCAGCACCATCTCCGGGAACGCCGGCGGCGGAATCTTGAGCGACAATTTCGGCACCGCCACCCTGGGCGCCGCGATCGTGGCCGGCAACACCGGGTACAACTGCAACAACAACGGCACTGTTGCAAACCTCGACAGCGCCGGCTACAACCTGACCAACGACAAGACCGGCACCGCCTGCGAGTTCGACGCCGCGACCGACCTGGTGAACAAGAACCCGCTCCTGGGACACCTCGCCAGCAACGGCGGCCCGACCCAGACCCTGCTGCCCGGCGGCAAAAGCCCGGCCGCAGACGTGATCCCCAAGGGCACCAGCTTGCGGGGCGTTGCGGTCTGCCCCGGCACCGACCAGCGAGGCGTCACCCGGCCCGGACACGGTGAGACCCGCTGCACCATCGGAGCGGCGGAGGTGGGTTTCACGAAGCCCACCACCACCTCGGTGACCCTGACCCCGGCCACAGCCACGTCTGGTACCAGGGTCGCCTACCAGGTCGTCGTGACCCCGAAGTCGGGCACCGGCACGCCGACCGGGACGATCTCCTTCAGCATCGGCACCACGAAACTCTGCACGGCCGTCCTGTCCGGCGGTGACGCCTCCTGCGGAGCCACGACCGCCCCGGCGGGGACCGACACTGTCACCGGGACCTACTCCGGTGGTGGCGGCTTTGCCACGTCCTCGGGTACCGCAACCCTGACCGTGACGACGCCGTAGCATTCACCCGGACCATCAGCGGCATCGGTGCGTCTCGGCAAGACGAGTCCTAGCTCAAGATCAACTCGTGGCGGTTCTCGGCGTACCTTGGCCGTACCCGGAAAGGGCGAGCAGGTGATCGCGCGATCACCTGCTCGCCCCTTGCTCTGGCTGGCCTATCGGCCGCGTTGCGGACCAGGGCGCCTGCTGGAGCGCCCGGTCTTCTTTATCACCACCTGCGGGTGGTCTCAGTAGCCAGGCCGCAAACCTGCGGCTTTCACGGATTCATCGCGCCCGCTCCGCGCGCATGATCGCTGGTACTTGTCAATCAGCGACGCCGGATGGAGTGACTCTCATGCGTAGGTTCGGAAGACTCATGGCTGCTGCGGGCGCCGCCCTCGTGGTGGCGGGCGCGACCGCAGGCTCGGCGGCCGCCAGCCCGGTCGCGTCGCAGGTGCCCGCCGCCACGCTGGCCGCGGCGGGCGCCGCTCAGGCCGCGGCTGCGGTGCACGGGTGCCCGGCCAAGGACGTATGCCTGTACTTCTCAAAGGCGGTCTACCGCCATGACAAGCCAACTGTGGTCGACAGCACACACGGGGTGGTCGTGGGAGGGACGGCCGACACCGTGGCCGTGAACAATACCGCCTCGTACTACAGCTCCCAGGGGTACATCGAGGAGAGAGTGATCCACAACCATTACTTCTGCGAGTACGTACCGGACATCGCGGACGTGCAGGCCCCCGGCGTGACCGAGAACCCCGGCGACGGTGCGAACATCACCGGGATCGACACCGCCACCACGAGAGCCGCGGTCACGTCCATCCAGCTGCTCCCCCTCAGTGACTGCGGGTCCTGAAAGAACCGCACAGTAGGCACCGGGAGCAGGCAGTTCGGGAGCTGCCTGCTCCCGGTGCCTGATGCCGCCCGGAGCCTGGCGGCATCGAGCCAGGCGAGACCTACCGCGAGGCGACTATCCGGGAGGTGGCCGGGAAACCCGCGGCGCGATCACTGTGAGCCGGGGGGCGCGCCCGCGGGGGGGCGGCGGGTGACGCGGAGGGCCCAGGCAGACTGGACGCTCTGCGGCTTACGTGGGTTGCGGAGAGCGGTAGCTGTCCGCAGGCTTACTCGGAACAAGCTCCAGCTCAAACTGTGCGTCGAGCGCGGTCGCCAGGCTTGCGAGGGTCCGCAGGGTCAGGTTCTCGCCTCCTGACAGGACCTGGCTAACGCGCCCGGGGGAGACGCCCATGCGGCTAGCGAGATCAGCCCGGGTCAGATGTTGCTGATGCAAGTTCCAGCTGATCTCGTTCGTGAGTTGCGTGATCATCCGGGACAAATCTTCCTCGGTCCGGGCATCGGCGGCCCGCCGATCGGATGAAACGCCTAGTCGAAGGCCCACGGGAGGCTCCAGTCGCTCTGGCTTCGGTTGCTTAGTTCTACCTAAACCTATAGCCCTATCTAAAGCCACTCTCGCCAGGGCCACCAAAGTCTAACTCTCGATCTACAAATCGTTATCCGAACGTTACCAACCACCAGCTACCTGGGTGACGCAGCCAGGTCGCAGCAGGGGCCGCGCGGGGCGGGCGGTCTTGTCCGTATCCGCTTCGCTGATTTCCCAGCTGACCTGGGAAGACCCGCTCATCGCAAGTGCACCTCGGCGGCCAGGATAACACCGGTGAGCGCCAGGGAGACGGCGCCAGTACCTGTGGCAGGCCCTGGTCAGCCCCCGATTGAGCTGATCGGGGCCTGGTGCTCCACTGCGGGCCAGGCTCGCAGCCTGGATCGGCAACGCCTGCGGCCCGGCGGCTCTCGGCGCTGTGGGGCAGGGTCGCAGCCTGGATCGGCAACGCCTGCGGGCCGGGCGGCTCTCGGCGCTGTGGGGCAGGGTCGCAGCCTGGATCGGCAACGCCTGTGGGCCGGGCGGCACTCGGCGCTGAGCAATGTCGCCGCCGGCCTACGAACAGGCCCCGGTGGCCGTGAGCCTTCCTGACCCATGATTCCGTTCTTCTGCCGCACGGGATCGGCCGGCGCTCAGCCGTGCGGGGGTCGTTTCTCTTCGTGCCTGATGGCCCTTCTCGCGGTCCGCTAGCCCTGCGGGGGCTCTATCTGGACAGCGCCTGCCCTCCGACAGATAGATAGGTAGCTGCCAGGAGAGGCGAGGCAGCAAAGATCAGCTCAATGAGAACTGCCGATGCTCCAGCGAAACCCCGCCGTTGTCGGCTCTATGACTGTCGTCCTTGCCGGGGAGTTCCACAGGATGCAGATCGCGCGTCGTGTGCCGCGCATGGCTGGACTTTTGCAGTCATCGTTACCGGCGTGAAGTAGATAGATGGTGGATGACCTGGGACCATATTGGTTGGGGAGGCGGCCGTCGGCCGTGGCGGCAGGGTGTAAGGCGAGGGGTGAACCATGCCGAGCTGGGTGCCAGCTGTAGTCGTGACTCTCGCCGTATCCACGGTCTCGGCATATGGCTTCCTGCTGCTTCGCTGCCGGGGACGTGGACGTCCGTTCGGGCCGCTGGCTAGGTGGTGGGCGGTCGCCACCATTGTGTTCACGGCCGCGGTTTCCACCGGCCTAGGGGTTGCCGCAGTCGCGGCGAGCCACCACGTCCGCGCCGCATATGTCGGCCTCGTCCTGCCCAGCAGCCTGTTGCTGGGGGAGTCGATCAGCCGGCGCATCCGCGAGCGTGACAGCCTGATGCCCGAGCGATTAGTCGCCTGCCTCACACTCCCACTCCACCGCCTCAGTGACCGGATGGGAGAAGACTTGCAGAATTGGTGTGATGCCAGGCTGCAACCCGTGTGGCAGAATGCGCATCAGATTTCGGGGGCTGCGATCTATTATTACGGTCAGGTGGAGAACCGGGTCAAGGATATTCAGGCGCGGGAGGAACTCGACCGCTCGCGACAGTCTATTGTCCGCAAGTGCAAGATAGTCCTGCTGATAGATAGGGAAACTGACCCTGACAGGCTGTGGGCCGCTCTCCGGTCTCATCTTGATATGCAGAACATGAACAAGTACTCTGCCGATGATTTGGTGAACCTGGCCCGTCGGCTGGAGATTGAAGCGGGGAACGAATTGCTGCTCTTTCTAGCTCATCTGTATCGGCTCGGATATCGTAAGCTGCTGATATACGGGTTCAGGACGCCAGGTGGATCCCGGTAGCCGGCCCGGTCCTCTTCACGTGGGCGACATCGGTCCGCGCGGAGCCTGCCGGAAGGGTCTGCAGCTGCTACGCGGTCCGGCTGACGGTCCCGCAGTTCGCGCGGGTTCTGGCAGCCCTCGGTTGAGGCACCCGTGTGCGTTGCCAGCTAGCCCGGGGAAACGATGCCCCCCGGCTCGATCACCGCGAACTCGAAGGTCGCGGGTTTTCCGCCTTTACGGCGGCTCGCGGCGAGCGCAGGCTTGGCTCGCGGAGGTAATGCGACTGGGCGGAAGGGACCATGGCGGCAGTACCGTTGCGCGCGATCGTGATCGGCGCGAGTGCCGCGCTGGCTCTAGCGGCGGGCGGGACGGCAGCGGCGATGCCCAAGCCTGGCAGCAGCGGCCCGCGCGCGGTCGCCACCGCCGGCGGTCGCGACCCGCGGGCGGTGACGCTGCGGCCGGTGCCTGGAAGATCTTGAAGTCGCCGCGGCCGCTGGCGCCGAACGGCATGATCACGGCTATTTCGTGCCGCGCCGCCAACGCCTGCGAAGCGGTCGGCGACTCCTTCAACGGCGCTGGCGCTTACGTCACGCTCGAGGCGTGGAACGGCACCGCCTGGAAGCTCCAGCCCAGCCCCGATCCGGCCGACGCTGCAGACAGCAGCGTGCTGTCGGGGTCTCGTATACCGCGGCCGATGCCTGCGAAGCCGACGGCAGCTATACCATCGGCAAGCGCGAGCTGACGCTCTTGATGGCCCGCGGCTGAGCGCCGGACGAGGCTGCCTGCGCCCGTTGTGACGCCCAGATCACCCACGACAGCCCGGCACCGCAGGTGCCCTCGGCGATCACTTGCCGGCCGGCTGGCCTGCTTGAACGCGTCCGCCGTCGTGTCATCTGAGCAGGGCCTCTCGGTTGCCGGGCCGAAGCTGGCCGGCCGGGAACATCCGCCGGCCAGCTTCAGTTGCATCTCTTGTAAGATTGCTCGAACTGCAAATTTATAACCCATGCAAAGTTAGTGATCACGATGACGCTTCCCCGCACGGTTGCCGCAGCCGAGCCGCGCACGTCGCTGCGCGAGCGCAAGAAGCTGGCCACCCGCCAGTCGCTGCGCCGGGTCGCACTTGACCTCGTCGCCGAGCGCGGCTTCACCCATGTCACCGTGGACGACATCGCTGAGGCGGCAGACGTCTCGACGCGCACGTTCTTCAACTACTTCCCGTCCAAGGAAGCCGCGCTGTTCGGCACCGACCCGGACCAGGTCAATGCACTGCGCGAGCGCGTCGCGCATCTCGCCCCCGGCGAGCCGGTTCTGGACGTGCTGTGCCTGGTCGTGGTCAGCGACGCCCAGAAGGTCGCGGATGAGCTGACTGAGCTCGGCGGCGGCCCGGGGGGCTGGCTGTGCCGGATGAAGGAGGCCCGTGCCGACCCGCATCTGCGGGCGGCCCAGGCCTCGCAGATGGCGATGACGGAGCGAGCCATCGCTGAAGGGCTCGCCGAGCGGCTCGGCGCCGACCCGGAGCAAGATCCTTACCCGGGACTGCTGGCCGCGATGGCCGCCGGCGTGTTCCGCGCCAGCATGACGTTCTGGGCAGGCTCGGGCGGCACGGTGCCGCTTGGCCAGCTCATCGACCTGGAGTTCCGGGCGCTCGCCGGCGGGCTGCCTGAGGACTGCGCTTTGCGTTACGTCGGCGCTGGCCCGGGGGGACAGGCCCCTCACACCCCTCCGCCCGGGAACGTGGCGGACAGGAAGGACGACCACTGATGGCCTCAGCCACTCCTGTGTCTGGCAACGGCTCCCAGCCGGCAGGCCCGGCCGTCGCCGGCGACGGCGCGCTGCCCGGGCTCAGCCGCCGCAGCATTCTCCTGATCATCGGCGCGCTGATGCTGGGCATGCTGCTCGCCGCGCTGGACCAGACGATCGTATCCACGGCGCTGCCGACGATCGTCGGTGACCTGAAGGGCGGCTCGCACATCGCCTGGGTGATCACCGCGTACCTGCTGGCCACGACGGTGTCCACGCCGCTGTGGGGCAAGCTGGGTGACCAGTACGGCCGCAAGATCTTCTTTCAGGCCGCGATCGTCATCTTCGTGGCTGGGTCGATCCTGTCCGGGATCAGCACGTCGATGTTCGAGCTCATCGCGTTCCGCGCGGTGCAGGGGCTGGGCAGCGGCGGCCTGATGGTCGGCGCCCAGGCCATCGTCGGCGACATCGTCTCGCCTCGCGAACGTGGCCGCTACGTGGGCCTGTTCGGCGCGGTCTTCGGCTTCGCCAGTGTGATCGGCCCGCTGCTCGGCGGGGTCTTCGTGGACAACCTGACCTGGCGCTGGATCTTCTACATCAACGTGCCGATCGGCGTGGTTGCGCTGATCGTGGTCGCCAGCCAGGTCCCGGGCCATCTGCGCCGGGTGCACCACGTGATCGACTACATGGGCACGATCGTGCTGTCGCTGGCCGTCACCTCGCTGATCCTGCTGACCAGCCTGGGCGGCACCACCTACCCGTGGCGGTCGGCACCCATCTACATCCTGGGCGTGGCCGGTGTGCTGCTGATCGGCGTGTTCGTGCTGGTCGAGCGGCGGGCCGCCGAGCCGGTGCTGCCGCTGCACCTGTTCAAGCTGCGCACGTTCTCGGTAACCAGCGTCGTCGGCTTCATCGTCGGCTTCGCGATGTTCGGCGCGATCACCTACCTGCCCGCGTTCTTCCAGGTGGTCCGCGGCATCTCGCCAACCATCTCAGGGTTGTACCTGCTGCCGCTGATGGCCGGGCTGCTGGTGGTCTCGATCGCGTCAGGGCGGATCATCTCGAAGACCGGCAAGTACCGGTTGTTCCCGATCGCCGGGACCGCGCTGATAACCCTCGGCTTGTACCTGCTCTCGCTGATGGGCGTGGACTCGTCCACCCTGCAGGACGCGGTCTACATGCTGGTGCTGGGCATGGGCATCGGCGGTGTCATGCAAGTGCTGGTCATCATTGTGCAGAACGGCGTGCCGCACAGCGAACTGGGCGTCGCGACCTCCGGTGCCACCTTCTTCCGCTCGATCGGCGGGTCGTTCGGCACCGCGATCTTCGGCGCGATCTTCGCCAACGTGCTGGTCGGCAACCTGGCCAGGCACCTGCACGGGGTCACCCTTCCGCACGGTTTCAGCAGCGCGGATGCCACCCCCGCGCTGCTGTCGCACCTGCCGGCCGCGGTGCACGCGGGCTTCGTGGCCGGCTATGCCGAGTCAATCCAGACGGTGTTCCTCGTCGCGGTGCCGATCGCCGCGCTCGCCTTCCTGGCCACCTGGCTGATCCCGCAGGTGGAGCTCCAGCGGTGGGACGGGCCCGAACCGGGTGTACCCGAGGCGGAGACGGCGGCGGCGGGTGCCGCCGTGGCGCCGCAGGCACTGGCCGGCGGCACCCAGGCCCGGCAGGCCGCAGCGCTGCCCCCGGTGGTCCACGAGACGCTCGACCCGCAGGACGCCAGCAGCGCCGACGCCTGGCCTGCCACGGACTGGCCCGGGCCGATACCAGAACCCGGGACCTGATGACGGCTGCTCCGGCGCGAATCCGCGGCCTCCTCTGGCCGCGGATCGCAACTAGCCCCGGCAGGCCGCATCTGGTCGCGCGCTGTGAGCGCGCCCGCGGGTAGGCTCCCGCGTGCTATCGCGTCTACCCGGGCAACCTGGACCAAGGAGAATCACATGCCACTTTTCGCCAACAAGCAGGGCGATGCGGCCGACTGGGAGCCGCAGGCCGCGGACAGCAGGCTGGCCCACACCGCCGGCGCGGATCCGTCGGGCGTTTTCACCTCCGACTTGTCGGTCTCGGAGTACGTGCTCCTCGGCGAGGCCGGGTTCGAGCCGCTTGGCTTCGTGGTCGGATCGTCTATCTATCACATTGGCCTGCAGGTCGGAAGATGGTCGCAGAACCAGGAACTGCAGGTCCTGACCCAGGCGATGTACAACGCCAGGGAACTGGCCATGGCCAGGATGCAGGCCGAGGCAGACCATCTGGGGGCTGACGGCATCGTCGGCGTTCAGCTGCGGATGCAGAGCTACGCGTGGGGGCAGGGCGTCCTGGAGTTCATCGCCACCGGGACCGCAGTGCGCGCGCTGGGCAGCGGCGGCGCCGGCACCGCGGGCGCTCACCGGGCCCCGGACGGCAAGGCGTTCACCTCGGACCTGTCGGCCCAGGACTTCTTCCGGCTGCTGGCTGCCGGCGGCGTGCCGGTGGCGTTCGTGCTCGGAGTCTGCGTGTACCACATCGCCCACCAGTCGGCGATGCAGTCGCTGCGGCAGGCGGGCCGGAATCAGGAGATGGTGGTCTTCACCCAGGGCATCTACGAGGCGCGCGAACTCGCGCTTGCCAGGATGCAGGCGGAGACGGCGCAGGCGGGATCCTCGGGGATCGTCGGGGTAACCGTCGAGGTCAACAACCACGTCTGGGGCGAGCACGCTACCGAGTTCCTCGCCACCGGGACCGCCATCCGGCGCCTGGGCGAGGAGCACCGGCTTCCCGAGACCTCACCGAAGCCCACCTTCACTCTGGGGCTCGACAATTAGCACCCGGCCTTCCGGGCAAGCCCTGGCACATCGCGTCGCGATGTGCCAGGGCTTGTGGTACCGGTAGCAAGCGATGAGGCGCACTGCCAGCACGGGCAGTGCTGCCCACGCCGGCCATTCTCGGCGCGCCGCCGAATCGGGAATGAAGAGGCGCTTCGCAACGGGACAGGGCATGGCGGCCGGTGCCCTACTCCCATTCAGGGTCGTCGGCCAGCTTCTCGGTGATCCGGTCGTGAAAGCTCTTGCGCTGCAGCGCCTCCTCGATGTCGGTCACGGCCTGGCTGAGCGGGTAGGGGATCTCCGCTTCGATTTCGGCGATAGCGGCCTCGGTGGCCCGCCATTCGGCTGCCAGCCGGCCGATGACGCGGCGTGCCTTGGCCGTGAGCGTCACTTTCCTGCTGCGCGCATCGGCACCGACGCTGGTGCGGACCCAGCCGGCGGCGCGCATCGCGGCGACCTTCTGGCTGGTCGCTGAGTGAGTGAGCTGTACCGACCCGGCCAGCTCGGTGATGGTCATCGGGCCGCGCGCGTGCAGCCGGATCAGCTCCATCACGAAGCTCGGTTTGAACCCGCTGACCTGTGCCTCGGCGTAGACCCGGGCGATGTCAGCGTCCATCGCGGCCTGCAGCAGCCGCAACGGCCGCCAGCGGCTGCGCTCGGTCGGGTCGGGAGCGTCGCGGTCGGCCACCAAAATATCATAACAGTACTTATATTAGTACTGTTACAATTGGCGGTCATGTCGCGATCAGACGGCCCGCCGTGCCGGTAAGGAAGCGGCTGCTCGCAGACCTCGGGCCGCTGCGCGAGTCCCCGGCGTTCCGGCGCCTGTGGGCCGGCACGGCCCTGTCGTCGGTGGGCAGCGCCATGACCAGCTTTGCCGTCATCCTCCAGGTCTATGAGCTCACCCGCTCGCCGTTCGCGGTCGGTGCCATCGGGGTGGCGCAGGTGGTGCCGACCCTGGTCGTCGGGTTGCTCGGCGGCCCGCTCGCCGACGCGACCGACAGGCGCAGGCTGGTGCTGGTCACCAGCAGCTGCCTGGCTGCGGTGTCGGCGGCGTTCGCAGCCCAGGCGTTCGCTGGGCTGCGCCTGGTCTGGCTGCTGTATGCGCTGGTAGCCGTCCAGTCCTCGGTGGGCGCGGTTGACCGCCCGGCCCGCAATACGCTCGTGCCCAGCCTGCTGACGGCGAGCCAGCTGTCCGCCGGGCTGGCGCTGAACCGGCTGAGCTTCCAGGTCATGCTGACCGTCGGCCCCGCCCTGGCCGGCCTCACCGCGGCCGCGCCGCATCTGGGCCTCCCAGCGTGCTATCTCATCGACGCGATCAGCTTCGCCGCCGCCCTGTACGGGGTGGCCAGGCTGCCCGCGATGCGGCCGCGGGTCAGCGCGGCCCGGCTAGACCGGCGCGCGGTAGCCGAGGGAATCGGCTTCATCCGGCGCAGTCAGGTGCTGGCCGGCGCGTTTCTCGCCGATCTCAACGCCACCGTCTTCGGCCTGCCCGTCGCACTTTTCCCGGCGATCAACGCCGAGCGGTTCGGCGGCAATCCCGGCACGCTGGGCCTGTTCACCACCGCCATCGGGGTAGGTGGCCTGGTCAGCGCGGCGTTGTCCGGCGCGGTCGGGGATGTCTCGCGCCAGGGCCGGGCGATGCTGGTCACGGTCGCCGTATGGGGGCAGCGTTCGCCGGCTTCGCGGTCGCTTCCAGCCTGTGGCTGACTCTCGGCCTGCTGGCGGTGGCCGGGGCCGCGGATACCTTCACAGTGGTGTTCCGGGGAAGCATCGTCGCCGCGGTCACGCCGGACCGGCTTCGCGGCCGGGTCATGGCCGCCGACTACGTCGTCAGCGCGGGCGGCGGCCAGCTCGGCAATCTGGAGGCCGGTGCCCTGGGCAGCCTGACCTCCCCGGCAGTCAGCGCGCTCAGCGGCGGCCTGGTCACCATCGCCGGCGCCGTCGTGATCGGCGTGGCCCTGCCAGCCTTCACCCGGTACCGCCGGCGGCCGGAGGAGATCGTCCCCGGCCCGCCGCACGCTGCCGCCCCCGCCGCGACATGACCTGCCAGCTAGGCCACGCGGCCCGGGCGGGTGCTCAGCAGCGCGGCGCGCGCCCGGAAACGGCGGTGAAGGCTATGGTCTGCGTCCACCACGCCGGGTCGGCGCACCGGGCGAGGAACGCGTTGACGGACCGGTCGTCCAGCTGGCCGGAGGACACCAGGCCGGCCCGCAACTCGGTGACCGTCTGCCGCCAGTACGAAGCCCACGCCGAGCCGCCGTTGTACAGCGCCGTCTCGGCGGTGGCCTCGACGTCCGCCACGCCCAGCCCGGCCAGCAGCGCCGGCAGCCGGCGGCCGATGAAATAGTCGATCCCCTGCCCGCGCGACCAGGCCAGCCATCCGTCCCAGAACGCCCGGACCTCAGCCGGCTCGGCGATACTGACCGGCAGGAAATCCGGCTCGATCAGCAGGATCGCCCCGCCGGGCCGCGCGCTGGCTACCAGGTTGGCCACGGCAGCACCAGGGCCGGCGACGTGATGCAGCACGGCGCGCGCCGTCACCAGGTCAAAGCCTCCCGGCGCGACCGGCCCGGCCAGGATGTCGCCCTGGCGAAGCTCGAGCCCGGGCACGCCCGGACCGGCCAGGGACAGGTCCAGATCCACCGCCACCGCCCGCCCGCCGGGCGCGACCTGGCCGGCCAGCCAGGCCGACAGGGAGCCGTTGCCGCAGCCGACCTCGAGCGTCCGCGCTCCCGGCCCGGCGCCCAGCCGCTCAATGTGACGACGGTGCATCGGATCAAGCAGCCGGGACATCAGCGCCAGCCGCCGGCCCTCACCTTCCCGGTGATGATCAAGGACATACTCTGGCATGCTGTTCCCGGCAGTCTCCGGCTCACGATTCCCCGGCAGCAGGCAGGCCCGCCGCCCGCGAAAGCAGCCTACGCCCGGCATTGCCATCGGCCTCAGCCTGGCGCGGCAGTGCCGGCACAGCACCTGGCGGCGTGGTAACGCGACGTCGCCGGCTGATCATCTGCCGGTCCACGTGCCCTGTTCCCCGGGTCGTGCGGCCGTTAGCTTGGTGATGACCGATTCATCACCGGCCCGGAGGTGCCGCGACCGATGTTGCCCCGAGCAGACTGGCCGCAATGGACCTGACCCGGGGACTGGATGACCTGGTGGCCGTGGCGCTGGTGGCCGCGCTGGCGCCGCTCGTGGTCGCGATCCTGCCGGGCCCGCGGATTCCGCAGGTCGTCATTTTCCTGGTGGGTGGCGTGCTGATCGGCCCGCACGTGCTGGGCCTGGCCGAGACGTCCGACATCCAGCTGCTGTCCAACATCGGCCTGGGCTTCCTGTTCCTGATGGCTGGTTACGAGCTGGATCCCGCGCTGCTGCGGCAACGGCCAGGCGAGCTGGCGATCCTCGGCTGGCTGATCTCGGCCGCGATCGCCGTGGGGGTGACAGCGGGGCTGGGCGCGGCAGGCTACATCAGGGACTACGTGCCGGTGGGGCTGGCCCTTACCACCACGGCGCTCGGCACGCTGCTGCCCATCCTGCATGACAACGACATGCTCGCCGGCCCGTTCGGCCGGTACGTGTTCGCCGCAGGCGCCGTCGGGGAACTCTTCCCGATCCTGATCATCGCGGTCTTCCTCACCCAGCGGGGTCATCTCATCGCGCTTGCCTCGGTAGTCCTGGTCGGGGTGCTCGCCATCGTCTTGTCCGCCGCCCCGTGGCTGGCCAGGAGCAAGACGGTACGGCGGATCATCCGGGAGGGCCAGGACTCGACCGGGCAGACCACGCTGCGCTGGGCCGTGGTGCTGCTGTTCGTGCTGCTCGCCATCGCCGCCCGGTTCGGCCTGGACGTCGTGCTCGGCGCCGTGCTGGCCGGGATCGTGCTGCGCGCCTGGACCCGCCGGTTCAAGATGGACACCGACGGCCTTGAGCGCAAGTTCGACGCGGTCGGCTACGGGATCTTCATCCCGATCTTCTTCATTAGCTCGGGAATGACCCTCGACCTGAAGGCGATCAGCCAGGACCCGTTGCGCCTGCTCATCCTCTTGCTGCTGCTGCTGATCGTCCGCGGCCTGCCCTCACTGCTCGTATACCGGCGGGCGCTCCCGGCCCGGCAGCGGGTGGAGATGACGTTCATCACCGCGACCACGTTGCCGCTGCTGATCGCCCTGGCCGAGATCGGCCAGCGGGACGGGGTCATGCTTCCCGCCACATCCGCCGCCCTGGTCGGCGCGGGCGTGCTCTCGGTCCTGGTGTACCCCCTGGTCGCGGTCGGGCTGCACCGGTCAGCGCCGCTCACGCCCGCAGACGTCGGGATCCTGGCCGCCGACCCGACCCCCGCGCCGCCACCGGAGGATCCCGGACTGCACGGCCAGGCCAGTCACAAACCCTAGGCCGGGAAACGGCGCCGGCCTGCCATCACGCGCGCTGGCAGGCCCGTCCCATCGGCCGGGCAGCTATCCACTCGAGCCACGCGGCACCCGGGTGCGCGAGCCCCAGCAGCGCGCCCGCGCGCCGGCCGCCGCGGTACGACACGCGCCCCACGACGCCGAAGACGCCCTCGCGGCGGTTGCGTTCCAGCAGACCCTGCGGCACCGGGAGGCCCGGCACGCTGTGCGCAGCGTTCCGGCCCAGGGGGACGAGCGGGTTAACCGAGATCCAGTCCAGGTCCCGGCCGGCTCCGGCGGCGTCCACGAGCGCGCGGAAGCGCATCAGCCGGTCAGGCGAGAAGAAGACATCGACGTAACTGTCGACGATGCACAGCAGCGCGCGCGGGTCGCAGCCGGCGAGAATCGAGGGCAGCACGTCGCACGCGTCACCGCGGATCGTCCTGGCCGGATGGCTCGCCGCGATCTCGGCGGCCCGCTGAAACCGGGTGACCGCCGCGATCTCTTGCGGGACACACGCCGCCAGCCAGGCACGGACACCGGGCTCGGACAGGTCGAGCGGCTCGGTATCGACCCCGACGCGATCGACGATCACGGGAAGCTCGGACGGGAGACCGGGTGCCTGCTCGCCGCGTACCTCAACCTCGATGCTGAGCGAGGAGCCGGGGTCGCCGACCGAGTACCGGCGGCCACCAGGGCCGCAGTACAGGTAGCGATAGCGGTCCAGGTGCAGCCCAAGCCCCGCGCCGGTGCCCACATCGATCAGGACGAGATCCCGCCCGTCCGCCGCCGCGGGCGTCAGGGCCGGGATCACGTCGGCGCAACGACCCACCTCGTTCATCTGATAACGGTGCCGCGAGCACAGCGCCTGCAGCCGGTCGCGATGGTCCAGGCAGAACTCGCGGTACCCGGATCGAAATCCCGCGCCCAGCGAGGGCTGCGGCTCGCCCGCCCGCGGAAACCAGCTCGCCAGCGGCTCCGGCCTGACCCCGAGGACGAGGAACGTCGCCGCGGCAGTGAACAGCAAAGGCGGCAGCTTTTCCGGCGGGATGGTGGCCGCGATGCTCAACAGCTCCTGGTCATCGCGGAGCGCCTCGAACTGGGCGGCAGTGAGCCGCCAGGATGACGGAGCGTCGGCCGCAGACCAGGCGCGGGCCACCATGCCCGCCTGATCCGCGACCAGATGAGGGTCGGTGGCGAAGGCCACGATCCCAAGCCTAGCTGCCGCGGCCGCGCTGCTGGCCCGTCAACGCCGGTCACCGGGGACAGCCGGATGGCAGCGCTGGTCAAGCCGCGCGCACCAGGCTGCGCCTTGAACCATCGCGGTTCACGGCGGTTGCTCATAAACCAAGCGCGTCAGCCGGGGATCCCGAACGCGTCAGGCTGGGATGAGGTAGGAGTTGAGGTGCGAGTCGAGGGCGTCCAGGCCGGCCGGCTCGGCCGGGGCCCGGAAGCCGATGTGCCCGTCGGGCCGCACCAGGACCAGGCCCGGGCCGGCCAGCCCGGCTCGCGCCGGGGCGACGCTGGCCTGGCTTACGTCGACCAGCCCCTGCCACCGGCGCTGCAGGCGCATGATGCCCGCGTCCTCGGCGACGCCGAACAGGAGCAGGTGATGCCCCGTCCCGGCCAGTGCGGCGCGGTCAGGATAGCGGTCGCCCGGAGCCGGAGTCATGGGCATCCGCGAGCCCGCAGGATACTCGCCGGTGAGCGGGCTGCCGGCGTAGGAAACGTCGAGCATCGAACGGGACCGCACCATGGCGGCCGCCTGGTCTGGCGTGGGCGGAGCAGGCACGACGCCGGTCCGCGTTGCCTCGACGGCACGGTAGGCAAGCTCGTGCAGGCGGTCGGAGACCTCCAGGACGTGACGGTCGGCAGCGAGGCGCTCGGACGCGAAGCTTTCCAGCAGGCCGGGCCGGGCCCGGCCGCGCAACTCAAGCGCGAGCTTCCAGCCCAGGTTGTGGCCGTCGTGGATACCTGAGTTCAGGCCCTCGCCGCCGAACGGGCTGGACAGGTGCCCGGCGTCGCCCAGCAGGAAACGCCGCTGGCCGGCAAGCTGGGGGACCAGCCGGCGGTGCATCCGGAACGGAGCGGCCCAGGCAACCTTCTCCACCTGGATCCCCTGCCTGATCCGCCGCCCGATCACCGCGGTGACGACACCTGTCGGCTCGTCGCCCGCCAGCCGTTCGGCCTCACCCTCATCAAGATCTCCCACGAAGGTGAGCCAGCGTTCGCCGGGCAGGGGCACGAGCAGCACATACCCGGCCGGGCTGACGATCAGCGCCGAGCTGTCCCGCGGCAGGTCGCACGTCACGACGCCGTCGGCCACCAGGGAAGTGCCCGGGTAGGTCGCGCCGGCCAGAGTCTCGGCCATCGACTGCCGAGTCACGCTGTGCGCGCCCCCGGCGCCGATGACCCAGCTTGCCTCGACGGTCTCGGGCGACCCGTCCGCTCGCTCCAGCCCGACAAGCACCCCATCATCGCGCTGCGTGAGGGATACCGCCGTGACACCGCGCTCCACGGTGCCGCCGAGCTCAGCGAGCCGGTCGGCGAGGATCCGTTCGGTCCGCCACTGCGGCAGGCTGCACTGGAATTCCCACGGGCAGCCGGCGCCGGCGAAGGCTATCTCGCCCAACTGCCTGAGATCCGCGTCGAAGATCCGGGCGAATCCCAGGTGAACCGACTCCGCGAGCACCCGGTCCACGACCCCCGCCCCGGCGAGAATCTCCAGCGTCCCCGGCTGCACGGCCGTGGCGCGGGCCTGGGTATGCGGCCCGGGCTCGCACTCGATGACGCGGGCCTGCACTCCGCGGCGCGCGAGTTCTACCGCCGCGAACAGCCCAGACGGTCCCGCGCCGACCACCAGTACCTCGGTTGCCGCCGTCTCGCTCACCACCTCTCGCATCACTCGCCTCGCTGACAGTCAGCCGCTGACCGTCAGCCTACGGGTGCGTCCGGCTGGGCGGCATCGGCGCCCTAGCTGGCCGCCGGATGATGTTGTCGCGGCTGGTCTCCGCCGGTCTGATGGTCTCAGCCAAGCGCGGCGTGTTCGTCGCGTACGCGGACCGGCCGGGCTGACGGCGGGTGAGGTGAAAAGGGACACGCGCGGGTGAGGTTTGGTGAACGGGACGCTGCCGCGGGCCGCATCTGCGTGACATGCGCTGCCGGGGCGCTAAGTGTAGCCGGGCGGGCCATTGTGACGTAGGAGCGTGTCATCCGCAAGAGACTGACCCGCGTCTAATCAGTGCGCGTTCATCTTATGCGGGGCGGTCAGTCACGTGGGGCGCGGGCAGGACAGTTGCCCTGCGAACCTCCGGAGGTCCCATGTCAGGAAATTACAGACGGCTGCTCGCGGCTGCCGTCGTGCCCGCCGCGGTGTTCGCGCTGGCGGTGCCCGCGGGCGCCAGTACCGGCACCCAGGAGATCAGCCCAGAGCAGGCCGGGTACACCGCCACCGGGGCGCAGTTCAAAACCGTCACCGCCGTCGTCTACCTGGGCGACCCAACACAGAACGCCACCGAGGTCGCCCACTTCGGCCACAGCGTCCAGCTCTGGTCGCCTGACTTGGTGGCCACTGTCGGCGTCACTACCAGTTCACACGGCGGGCCTTACACCACGTATGCCACCATCTACGATCGCAGCACGCACAAGGTGATCGTGTCGAACCCGAACGCCGTGGAGTGCGACGCCGACGACAACTGCTTCCCCGGTGTCAACTATTACGACTGGGGATTCACGGGGACGCTGAGCATCGGCTATTCCCCGGCCGATGGCCACCTGACCATGACCGCGAACTCAGGAGGTGCTACCTTCACCTCGTCCTATACGGCCGCCGCGCAGTCGTTCACTGAGGCGAGGATCGGCACCGACTTCGGCAGCTCGCCGTGGGACGGGTCATACTCCTACACCCCGCCCGCGAAGTCCGTTCAGATCGCCTCCTACAACGATGTGGCTCTGACCAGCTACAGCGGCCACACCGCGACGCTGTGGTCATGGTGGGTGCACCACAAGCTGCTGGCCAACACCGAGCAGCAGTCCGGCAGCGACTGGGTCGCCGTCCCGACCAACCTGTCCAACAGCGGGGCGAGCTTCTCGACCTACTTCGTGCCGCGGAGCGGGCAGGGCCCAGACCAGCCAGTCCTGCCCTGACGTGACCGGCACACCGGGTCCGTATCCCCTGTCGTGCACCTCGTAATCCTAAACGGGATCATGCAAGTGCCGTTGCAGTGTTAAGCCTTTCACCGGCGATCCGCTGGATCTCTCTCAACGCGTTCTCGACAAGCGACAGCCACCTCGGCGGCGTTGCGTGACAGGCGCGTCCCGCCCGGCCGATCCTGCTCATGTCTAATCTTTGCATTAGCTTTACTTTTGCTTGAACATTGGTGCTACGCTACCCGCTGGTTCGGTCACCGCCCGGGATTCAGCCCGGGCGCTACCCACACGGAGGGAGCCATGAAGATCCGCACGTCCATCGCCGCGGCCGGCGCGGCCGCTCTGATCGGGGGGACCGGAGCGCTCCTGCTCCCGGCCGCCGCCAGCGCCCACAGCGTGACGCACACGCTGAAGTTCACCGCCATCCAGCAGAAATCGATCAACTTCTCCAAGACGACCGGCGCCAGTGCCGACCAGGACGTCAACAGCACGGGCAAGATCATCGGGTTCGATGAGATCTATTTCGCCTTCAACCCGAAGACCAACACGGCAACCGGCGGCGTGACCCTGGACATCAACGGAGGCTTCCTCTACGGGACGCTCAACCTCAACACTCAGGGTCCGGTGATGCACGGCAAGGTCACCGGGGGGACCGGCACTTTCAAGGGAGCCACCGGAACGATCACCGCCAAGAACCTGAACAAGAACGGCACCCGGACCGCGGTCACGATCGTCTACACCAGCTAGCACCGGGGCCGCAAGAGCCAGGCCAAGCCTGGCCACACAAGGAGCGGGCTCCCTTCCTGGCCTGGCAGGGAGCCTGCTCCTGCTCGCGCAGTACCTGACGAGCTCGCCGTCCGGGCACCGATCACCGCCGCTGAAATTTGCCGGGCCGGGCCTAACGGCTCCGCGGCCAGGTGTGTACCGGCTCGTTGGTGTGCATGTGCTCGATATAGCGCTGGGTCATCAGCCGCAGCGCCTCCTGGCGGTCGGTCCCGCCGCGCTGGCTGAGCGCCGCGACCGTGGCTATCTGCCAGGCGGCACCGGTCCGGCCGGTGAGGCAGCGCTGCTCGACGATGCCCAGCAGGCGATCGGCCAGCTCCGGGCTGACGCCCCAGCGGCGCAGGCCCTCGTGGGCCAGCGGGAGCAGTCGGCGCAGGATGAGCTCGACCGCGGGCGCCTCGCCGAGGCCCGGCCAGTAGAGGTGCGCGTCCAGGCCGTACCGCGCCGCCTCGTGCAGGTTCTCCGCCGCGGTCGCGAAGGACATCTGCGTCCAGATCGGCCGCTGCGCCTCGGCGAGGACCCGCACCAGCCCGTAGTAGAACGCCGCGTTCGCCATCACGTCCGCGACCGAAGGGCCGGCCGGGAGGACCCGGTTCTCGACCCGCAGGTGCGGCTTACCGTCGGCGACGGCATAGATGGGGCGGTTCCAGCGGTAGATCGTCCCGTTGTGCAGGCTCATCTCGGCCAGCTGCGGGGAGATGCCGCCGTCCAGCATCGCCAGCGGGTCCTCCGCCTCGCAGATGGGCAGCAGCGCCGGGAAGTACCGCAGGTTCTCCTCGAACAGGTCGAACACCGACGTGATCCAGCGCTCGCCGAACCATACCCGGGGCCGCACGCCCTGCTCCTTCAGCTCATCCGGCCTGGTGTCGGTGGCCTGCTCGAACAGCGTGATCCGGGTCTCGTGCCACAGCTGCCTGCCGAACAGGAACGGGGAGTTGGCGCCCAGGGCGACCTGCACGCCCGCGACCGCCTGGGCGGCGTTCCAGTAGTTCGCGAACGTGTCCGGCGTGACCTGAAGATGCAGCTGCACGCTCGTGCACGCGGCCTCGGGGGTGATGCTGTCGGTGTGCGTCAGGAGTTTCTCGGCGCCGTCGATCGCGATGCGCATGTCTTCCCCGCGGGCGGCGAAGATCTGCTCGTTCAGCACCCGGAACCGGTCGTTGGCCGACATGGTCCCCTCGTGCACGTCCTGCTTCTGCAGCGTGGGCAGGATGCCGACCATGGCAAGCCGGGCGCCGGAGCCGCGGGCCTTGGTGTCGCCGGCGTTGAGATCGCCGCGTATCTCTTCTTCCAGCCTGGCCAGCGCGTCGCCCCCGAGCTGGCGGGGCGGCACGTTGATCTCAAGATTGAACTGCCCGACCTCGGTCCCCCAGGCCGGATTCGCGATCGCCTCGAGCACGTCGGCGTTGCGCATCGCCGGCGCGCCGTGCTCGTCGACCAGGTTCAGCTCGATCTCCTGGCCGACCAGCACGGGTTCGGCCGCGAACAGGTCCTCGCGCAGCATCCGGGCGAACACGTCCAGGGAGCGGCGCACCTTCTCCCGGTACTTGCGCCGGTCCTCGCCGCTGAACTTGATGGCCTGAATGTCACGACCCATGAGGCCTCCGTCCGTGCGATTAGGGAGACCACGTACCCAGCTCGGTACCTTCCCTACACATTCGCACGCGGACAGGAGCCGGCGCCACCGTCAGGCGGTCTGCAGGCGGGTGCTCTCGTCCCGGACCCACAGCTCGAGCAGGCCGCGCAGGTGCGCGATGAACTGGTCGTGCTCGTGGGCCGGATAGTTAGCCCGGACCGTATCGACCAGCAGCCGGTCGAAGTCGGGACCGGCCACCCAGTCCAGGGTGATCTCGTCGATGCGGGCCAGCTGGCTGGCGCAGAAGTCGTGGTAACGCGCCGACTCGAAGTAGTCGTCGGCGAGTTCCCGGTACGCTGCCAGCTTCTCGCCGTACGACGCGCCGGGCTGGTCGGCGATCTCGAAGTACCGGTCAGTCTGCAGGTCGAGCCTGGCCTTCCGGCCGGTAACCAGCGCGAAGACGCACCATTTGACCAGTGCCTTCATGGCCCATGGGAAGTAATAGTGCAGGCTGGTCAGCGCGACGTCCGGGCACGCGTTGGCGTAGTCGATCGGGTAGATCTCAGCGCCCTTCACCAGCGTCTCGCACGAGTTGAACTCCCACCGGAAGAACGCGTTGACCAGCCGTCCGATCGTCACCACCTCGGCGCCGGCCTGCGGCGACAGGAAGCTGTGATCGACCGCGTAGCGCAGGTGCATGGGCTGGTCCGGCTCAAACCGCATGACCATCGTCTCGGCGCCGATCGACAGCGACCGCGCGAAGACGTCGAAGTCGATCGCCTTCTGCAGGTGCATGAGCATCTCGCCGCTCTGGTCGTAGGCGGCGTGCAGCTCGGCCTCGTTACGTATCCGCGAGACGCCGCGCCAGGCCCCGCCGTCGTAGGGCTTCATGTACAGCGGGTAGCCGATCTGCCGGGCAACGGCGTCCAGGTCGAAGGACTTGTTGTACTTGGTCGCCGTGTAGGCGTAGCGGGCGTTGTCCAGCGGGTTCTTGTACGGCACCAAAACCGTGTCCGGCACCTTGAGGCCGAGCCGCATCATCGCGCAGTAGGCCGCGTGCTTCTCCACAGACTGGAACGTGAACGGGCTGTTCAGCAGGTACACGCCGTCCATCAGCGCGATCTTCTTCAGCCACTCCCGCGGATGGTAGTACCAGTACGCGAGCCGGTCGATGACCAGGTTGTAGCGGGGCCGGTCACGCAGGCCGAACGGCTCGATGGTGATCCGCTCGACGTCGAAGGCGTGCCGGTCGCCGCCGGTGCCCGTCACCGGCCCCAGCCGGCGCAGGATCTCCCCGAACGCCCTCGGCCAGTCCTCCTCGGTACCGAGCAGCAACCCGATCAGGTGCCTGGTGGCTGTCAATGAGAACTCCCGTCGTCAGCAGGGTCGCCGATCACTCGCACATGGTGCCTGCTGCACCGCGCCGGTGACAATGCCGCGGCCCCGCCCGGCCGCCGCGCGCCGCGCAGGACGCCGCCTCGGCCGGCCCGCGAAAACGCATACTAAAACCGGGAGGAATGTACTAGTTCAACCCGTCCGTAACAAACATGCGAAGCAAGATACCGAATCCGGTTCGGGCCGCCCCGACACGCCAGGCCGCGTAATCCCCTCTTTTAAGGTGCATTCCGGCGCAGCATTTTCTGCATTCGCATTCATTTACCATACGGTAATGTGACGGCCCTGGTAACATGACTCACCGCCCTGCCGGGCTGCTGCGATCGGACCGAGGAAGGGCGGTAAGTGCAGCCTCTCCACCAGCTTTGCCAGGTTGGCGACGGCCGGCAACCGCACCGCAGGGTGCTGGTCGTCGGGCACTACGCATCCGAGTACACCGGCGGCGCCGGCGCGATCCCGCTGCGCGTTTTCGGACGGCTACGGGCACACGGGGTAGACGCATGGCTGCTGACCCACGTCAGCGCGCGTGCCGAACTGGCCGCGCTGTTGCCCGCGGCCGAGTTCGAGCGGATCACCTTCGTGTCCAGCCTGCCCGGGCTGGCACCGGTCTACTCTTTGGGCGAGCGCCTTCCGGTCGGGCTGCGGACGATCGCCTGGGCGATCACCCAGCTCGAGCGCCAGGTCGCGATGCTGCCGGTGGCCCGGCGGCTGGTCCGCGAGCTCGCGATAGATGTCGTGCACCAGCCGATCAGCGTGTCGCCGGTCAGCCCGTCCCCGCTGGCCGGGCTCGGCGTGCCGGTCGTGATGGGGCCGCTGAACGGGGGGATGCAACTGCCGCCGGCGTTCCGCGATCGCGAGTCCTCGCTCGACGCGCTGATCCGGGCCGCGCGCCCGATCCTGGCGACCGCCCTGAATCAGCTCATCCGGGGCCGGCCGCTGGCCGACGTCGTGCTGGTGGCCAACGACCGGACCCGCTCGCTGCTGCCCAGGTCGGTCAGGAAGCGGGCCATCGAGATGTCTGATATCGGCGTGGTGCTCCGCGACTGGCCCGCACCGGAACCGCTGCCATCCGCGCGGGATGCGCTGGCGTCCGCGCGGGATGCGCTGCCGTCAGCGCCGGATGCGCCGCCGTCCGCGCCCGGCGCGGCCGCGGCCGGCGGAGTGACCCGGTTCCTCTTCGCCGGCCGCCTCGTCGGCTGGAAAGGCGTTCAACCTGCTGCTCGATGCGTTCGCGCGGGTGCGCCGGGTGGTTCCGGCACGGCTCGAGATTGTCGGCGACGGGCCGGAGCGGGCCAGGCTGGCCGCCCGGGCCGAGGGGCTCGGCTGCCGCGCCGACGTCGCGCTGACCGGCTGGCTCGATCCGCGGGACTGCGCGCGCCGGATGCGTTCCTGCGATGTCTTCGTCTCCCCCAGCCTGCAGGAGTCGGGCGGCGTGGCCGTGCTGGAGGCGATGGCCAGCGCCCGGCCGGTGATCGCCGCGGGCTGGGGCGGGCACTTGACGACCGTTGACGAGACCGTCGGCATCCTGGTCGGCGTCTCGTCACGCGCCGCCGTGGTCCGGGGGCTCGCGGACGCCATGATCAGGCTGGCCGGCGATCCCGGCCTGCGAGCCCGGCTCGGGCCGGCCTGCCGGCGCCGGGTGGAAGCGCGCTACGACTGGGATCTCCTGGTCCGGCGGACCCTGCGCATCTACGATCAGGCGTGCGCGGGCCGGGACCGGCGCCGCCCGCACCGCGCCGTCAGCGTCACCTGAGCAGGTCTCAGCTTCCCTTCAGCGAACGGTAGCGGCGGATCAGCGCGTTCGTGGAGGAGTCGTGGCTCAGCTCCGGCTCGTCGCTGCTCTCCAGTTCGGGGATGATCTGCCTGGCCAGTACCTTGCCGAGTTCCACCCCCCACTGGTCGAACGAGTCGATATCCCAGATGGCTCCCTGCGTGAACACGCTGTGCTCGTAGAGGGCGACCAGGGATCCGAGCAGCCGCGGGGTGAGAACCTCGGCCAGCAGCACGTTGGTGGGCCGGTTGCCCTCCATCACCCGGTGCGGCACGACCTTGTCCGGCGTGCCCTCGGCCCGCACCTGCGCCTCCGTCTTGCCGAACGCCAGGGCCTGAGCCTGCGCGAACACGTTCGACGACAGGATGTCGTGGTGGTCGCCCAGCGGGTTGAGCGACTTGCCGAAGGCGATCAGGTCCACGGGTATCAGCTTCGTGCCCTGGTGGATGAGCTGGTAGAAGCTGTGCTGCCCGTTGGTGCCGGGCTCGCCCCAGAAGACGGCGCCGGTCTGGTAGTCGACCCGGATCCCCTCCAGGGTGACGTGCTTGCCGTTGGACTCCATGGTCAGCTGCTGCAGGTAGGCGGGGAACCGCTTGAGGTACTGGTCGTAGGGCATGACCCCGACCGTCTCGGCGCCGAAGAAGTCTCCGTACCACACGGCCAGCAGCCCCATGAGCACCGGCAGGTTGCTCTCCAGCGGAGCCGTCCGGAAATGCTCGTCCACGACCCGGAAGCCGGCCAGCATCTCGGCGAACCCGTCCGGGCCGATCGCCACCATGGTGGACAGGCCGATGGCCGAGTCCATCGAGTAGCGGCCGCCCACCCAGTCCCAGAAGCCGAACATGTTGTCGGTGTCGATGCCGAACTCCGCGACCAGCTTGGCGTTGGTGGACACCGCGACGAAGTGCCTGGCCACGGCGGCCTCGTCGCCGAGTTCGCGGACGACCCAGTCCCGGGCCGACCGGGCGTTGGTGAGCGTCTCGATCGTGCCGAACGTCTTCGAGGAGATGATGAACAGCGTCTCGTCCGCCGCCAGAATCCCTGGTCGCCTCGACGAAGTCGGTGGAATCCACGTTGGACACGAACCGGAAGGTCATGTCCCGGTCGCTGTAGTGCCGGAGCGCCTCGTAGGCCATCACCGGGCCGAGGTCGGAGCCGCCGATGCCGACGTTGATCACGTTGCGGATCCGCTTGCCGGTATGGCCCTTCCACTGCCCGGACCGGACCTGCCCGGCGAACCGGGCCATCCGGTCAAGTACCTCGTGCACCTGCCGCACGACGTCCGTGCCGTCCACCACCAGCGACGCGTCGCGGGGCATCCGCAGGGCCACGTGCAGCACGGCCCGGTCCTCGGAGACGTTGATGTGCTCGCCGCGGAACATCGCGTCCCGGCGCTCCGGCACGCCCGACTCGGACGCCAGCTCCACCAGCAGCCGCATCGTCTCGTCGGTGACCCGGTTCTTGGAGTAGTCGAGGTAGATTCCGGCCGCCTCTGCGGTCAGCCGCTGCCCGCGGCCGGGATCGGCATCGAACAGCTCGCGCAGATGACGATCGGCAATCTCGGCGTGATGGCGCTGCAGCGCCTGCCACGCCTTGCGCTCCCGGAGAGGCGTCACGGGCATCTGGTCTCCTTCGGTCAGGGGCCTATCTCGGCACGTCCTATCCCAGCACGTCCTATCCCAGCACGGGCGCCGCCGCGCACCGGGGCCGGCCGATCGCGCGCGCTATTGACGCCCCCGATCCGGGAACACTACGGTCGGTAACTAACAAGAAACCTTGCGTAATAATTCTTCCGAACGAAGGCGGCATCGCGTGAACGGCTCGCTACGACACGTTCGGGGAATTTCCGGCCCGGCGCGGACCTGGTCACGAGCCGGGAGGCAGGGACGGCTGGCGGCGGCCGCGCTGGCCGCGCCGGTCATCGCGCTGGCCGTGCCCGTGGCGGCCCGCCCGGCCGCGGTCACGCCAGCCGCGGTCACGCCAGCCGCGCCGCCGCCGGCCGCGGCGGCCGTCCGCGCGACCGCCGCGCCGGCCGACGCCGCCGCCGGGCACGTGCCGGCCCCGCCGCCCGGCTGGACCACCGAGTTCGCGGACAATTTCAACGGCCCCGGCGCGCAGCAGGCCCTCGGCGGCTAGATGGCACTACGACACCGGTCCCGGGTCGAGCTTCGGCACCGGCGAGATCGAGACCATGACGCGCTCGACCCGCAACGGGTACCTCAACGGCCGGGGCGACCTTCATCTGTCCGCCGTGCAGAAGGGCGGCTCGTGGACGTCGGCCCGGATCCAGGCGAACCAGGCGAACATCGGCGCGCCGAAAGGCGGCGAGCTGGAGGTGACCGCCTCGATCCGCCAGCCGGATCCGGCCGGCGGCCTCGGCTACTGGCCAGCCTTCTGGATGCTGGGTCCGGGTCAGTGGCCGGAGACCGGCGAGATCGACATCTTGGAGGACGTCAACGCGCTGTCAGAGGTCTCGGGCACCATCCACTGCGGCAGCTACCCGGGCGGGCCGTGCAACGAGCCGGACGGCATCGGCAGCGGGCTGCAGCCCTGCCCCGGCTGCCAGGGTGGGTACCACACCTACACGATCATCCTCAACCGGACGACCCCGGCCGGCCAGTCGATCACCTTCTACCTGGACGGGAGCAAGTACTTCAGCGTGGCCGAGGGCCAGGTCGGCACGTCAACGTGGCGGGCCGCGTTCGACCACAAGCTGTCCATCATCTTCGACCTGGCCATGGGTGGCGGTTACCCGGACGGCGTCTGCGGGTGCACCACCCCCACCAGCTCGACGAGTTCGGGCGGCACGATGAGCGTCGGCTATGTCGCCGCCTACCAGCGGGCGGCCGGCTAGCAGACGCCCCCGCCGGGCGCGAGCCGGCCTCAGGCGACGATGGCCCGTTCCAGGCTGATCAGGCGGGGCGGCGGCTGCAGGCCAAGCTCGGCCAGGACGGTCCGGGCCCGGCGCACGACCGTGAGCGCGGCGCCCCGGCGGTCCTGTTCGAGCAGCGCGCTAGCCGCCCTGAGGTACCGCTCGTCGTCGTAGGGCGCGAGGTCGATGGTGAGCTCGAGGATCCGGCGGGTCTCGTCGAGGTCACCGCGTCCGGCGGCCGCGTCCGCGCACAGGTCGAGCAGCTGGAGCATGGTCCGCCGGGCGTGCTCGCGCGGCAGCTCGGCCCATTCCTCGTACCGGTCGTCGGGCAGCACGTCCCCGCGGTAGCGTGCGATGGCGGCCCGGGCCAGGGCCACCGCGAGGGTCGGCTCGGCCAGCCCGAGGGCCAGCGCCCGGCGGCCCTCGGCCTCGAACAGATCCAAATCCACCCGGATTCTCTGGGGCCAGCTGCAGTGATTCGCCCGCGCGGATGATCACCTCGCCTGCCTCGGACCGCTGGCGGTTGAGCACGGTGCGCAGCCGGTTGCGGCCTGCTTCCCGGTCCGCCTCGGGCCACAGGGCCTCGATGGCCACCTCGGCCGGGATCCGCCCGCCGGACACGGCCACCAGCTTCAGCAGCTGGGCACCCTGGCCCGCGGTGACCGGAACGGGCCGGCCGCCCCGGGTCAGCGCGAAGCGGCCGAGCACCGACAGCGAGACCGGCAGGGCCGCCGCCTCCAGGGCCAGCGCGGCCGGCTGGCCGGTTTCGACGGCCAGGCCGAGCAGCTCCTCGGTGATCGCGCCCTCCTTGGTCAGCGGCAGCTGCGCGAGCCCGATCCGGGCCGCCTCCTCGAACGCCCGCGCCGCAAGGGCTCCGGCGTCGCGGTCGCCCCGGCGGAAGGCGGCATAGCCGCGCAGCAGCGTGACCCGCCAGTACTCCCTCGGATCGATCCGGTGGCTGGGCGCGGCGAGCAGGTGCTCCTCGGCGAGGTACGGATCCCCGTGCCGGGCCAGCAGCGCGCCCTCGGCCATGGCGATGATCGGCTCGGCGTCCAGCGGATTCTCCTTGGCCCGGCGGAGGTACTCGACTGCCAGCGCGGTGTGTCCGACCCGGTCAAGGTCGTCGGCGGCATCGGCCAGGAAATCGGCCGAGGCCGGGCCCCACCAGTCGCCTTTGTGCGTCTCCGCTAGGCGGAGACGCTCGAGGGTCTCGTCCGCGTCCCGGCGATGCGACGCGGCGATGCCGAGCTGCCAGTAGCCGTAGCCCACCAGGACCTCGTCGTGCAGGTGGTCGCCGACCCGGAGGACTTCCCTGATGTCCGCCTCGCACTGGTCGTGGCGGCCCAGTTCGACGCACACCTCGGCGTGGAATATCAGCAGGAAGGCCCACCGGCGGGGCTGATCGATCACCGAAGCCATGCCTGCCTCGAGCCGCTCGAGCGCGCTGCGGCACTCGCCCTGCGCGTACTCGATCCACATCGCCTGGTACACCACCAGGCAGGCCCGCGCGCCGCGCATGCCGAGCTGCTCGTAGAGCCGTGCCGCCTGGCCGAAGTATCCCTCCGCGTCCCGCAGCGAGGCCAGGTCACGGCGACCCTCGGGGTCGCGGTGCCAGCAGGTGGTGCGGCCGAGCGCCGAGAAGGCCCGGGCCCGGGTCAGCAGCTCGCCGGGTTCGGTGGCGTCGAGCACCCGGCGGGCCGCCGTCTCAGCGAGCGAGAAGCTGCCGTGCCGGATCAGGTCGGTGACCCGCTCGACGTCGATCGCGTGGACCAGGCGCGGGTCGCCGGTCTTCGGCGCGATGGCCGTCACCCGGTCGAGCGCCTCGCTGCGCAGGTCGAAGAACGCGGCCGCGTCGCAGATCCGGGCGAAGTGCACGAGCAGTCCCGGATGCGCCTGCACCGCCTCGGCGGGCAGCCGGTCGAACGACGGCCTGCAGCTCGAGCACGTCCAGCGCCTCGAGCGACGCGGGCGTGCCGTCGGCCAGCAGCCGGGCGGCCGCGTCGGCATCGCCCGAGGCCAGCAGGAGCTGCAGGGCCGCGCCCAGCTCGCCGCGCCCGCCGTACTCCTCCGCGGCCCGGCGCAGCACCGCGGGATCGGCGGCGGCGAGCGTGACAAGGTGGTCGCGGACCGGGCCGGGGAGATCCCGCCACTCGTCCCGGCCCGGGGTGAACGGGATCCCCGCGGTCAGGGCCCGGCCGAAGTAGCCGCCGATGCCCGTGGCCGCGTCCACCAGCGGCGCATCGATCAGCGGCAGCCGGGCGACCTGGGCGAGCAGCCGCCGTTCGGTCTCCGGCACGGCCGCCAGCGCCTCCTCGAGGATCACCGCGACCGCGCTGGACGGCCGGTCCGGGGCCCCGGCCGCCTTGGCCAGGTCGGCTACGTCCTCGCCGGTGCGCCGGGCGCGGGCCGCGGCCAGCGCGGCCGCGGCGGTCCAGCCGCCGGTGGCCCGCTCCAGCGCCGCGACCTCGTCCGGGCCGACCTCCAGCCCGAACCCGGACCGGCACAACTGCAGGGTCTCGCCGGCCCGCAGCGCCAGGTCGGCCGCGCTGAGCAGGAGGCAGTCAGCCCGGCGCAGCCGCTCGGTCCCCTCCGGCAGCCGCCGGGCCAGGACGACGAGCCGCTGGTCGCCCTGTAGCTGCCGGGCCAGCCGAGCGATCAGCGCGCCGGCCTCGCGCCCTGCGTGGTGGGCGTCGTCGACGACGATCGCGCAGCGTTCGGCGGCCAGCGCGCCGAGCAGCGCGTCGACCGCGCCGGTGGCGTCCTCGCCCGCGGCTGCCATCGTGGCGGCGGCCGCGGAGAAGCCGGCCTGAGCCACCGCGGCGCGCAGCCGCGCGGCGAACAGCGGGGCCGGCACGCCGCCTTCGTGCAGCGCGACCTCGATCCCGACCGACCGCCAGGCGTCAACCAGTTCCGCGGCGAAGACGGTCTTGCCGTATCCGGCCGCCGCCTCCACCACGACGACGCTCGCGTCCTCGCACGGCGAGGTGAGCCGCGGACGCCGGATGTGGTGTGCCGGCAGACGACTCACAGCGACCCCCCGTCGGTACCACCAGCTCGCTGCTGGCCAGCGTAGAGGGAATTTATGCCGGATCTACCTGCCGTGTGACGTTCATGTGACGCTCACCGCCCAGATTTTGCCTTGCTGAGCCAGTCTGGCCCGGCCCCGAGGGGGGGGCCGGGCCAGGCTACGGCGAGTGCGGCACGAGCGACTGCCGGCTGAGCTGCCGGTGACTGGTGTGGCCGGACAGCGCCAGGGTGAGGTCGAGGTCGGCGAGCAGGCAGCGCAGCACGTGCTCCACACCCTGCTGGCCGCCGAGGGCCAGCCCGTACAGGACGGGCCGGCCGATCAGCACCGCCTGCGCGCCGAGGGCGAGCGCCTTGACCACGTCGGCGCCGGTGCGCAGCCCCGAGTCGAAGAGCACGGTAAGCCGTTCCGGCACGGCCTGCGCGATGCCCGGCAGCGCGTCGAGGGCGGCGACCGCGCCGTCAACCTGCCGTCCGCCGTGATTGGACACGACGATGCCGTCCACCCCGTGATCGGCGGCGAGCTCGGCGTCCTCGGCCGAGCAGATGCCCTTGAGCACGATCGGCCCGTCCCAGTGTTCCCGCAGGAACGGCAGGTCCTGCCAGGACAAGCCGGGATGCGGGAACATCCGGGCCCAGTGCAGTACTGCCGCGGCCGGGTCCTGTTCGGGCGGCTTGTCCAGCCCGGCGAGGAATGCCGGGTCGTCGAGGTAGTTGGCCACGCCCTGCAGCCTGAGGAACGGCAGGAAGCCGCGGTCGAGGTCAGCGGGACGGTACCCCAGCAGGTGCGTGTCGAGCGTGACGACCAGCACGGAGTAGCCGCTGGCCTTCGCCCGGCGCAGGAAGCTGATGCACACGTCGCTGTCGTTCGGCCAGTACAGCTGGTACCAGCGAGGGCCGTCTCCGTTCGCGTCCGCGACCTGCTCGAACGAATGGGCCGCCGCCGTCGAGTGAATGTAGGTCAGCCGCAGGGCCGCGGCGGCGCGCGCGGTGGCCAGCTCCCCGTCGGGATGAGCGAGCGTCTGCACGCCGACCGGCGCGATCATGACGGGCGCGGGCAGCGAGGTGCCGAGGACCGTGCAGGACAGGTCTCGCTGTACGCCGCTGCGCAGCATCCGCGGCACTATCCGCCACCGGTCGAACGCGGCCCGGTTGGCCCGCGCCGTGGCTCCGCTGCCCGCGCTGGGCACGATGTAGCCCAGCGCCTCGGCGGACAGCACGTCCCGGGCGCGCTCCTCCAGGCTGGCCAAATCCGTGCTGATCGCCGGCCGCTCGCCGGCGAACATCCCGGTCGCGTAGATGCCCGCCTGGTAGTCGCTGTAGTTCGCCGGCGGCTCGCTCACCCGATCAGCTCCGTCCGTGCTCTGCTCGCTCGCGCGACAGCTCAAGCGGGGGATGCGGGCGGGCCGGGCGGCCCGCCCGCGGGGTCAGGATCGGGTCCTGGCTGCGGTCCATCGCGCTACTGGGCAGCGAGGTTCGGGGCGCCCTCGCGCAGGGCGTACTTCTGGATCTTGCCGGTCGCCGTTTTCGGCAGCTCGCCGGTGAAGGTGACCCCGCGCGGCGCCTTGAAGTGGGCCAGCCGGTCACGGACGAAGCCGATCAGCTCGTCCTCGGTCGCGCTGCCGCCGTCGCTGAGCACGACGAACGCGTGCGGCGCCTCTCCCCATCGGGGGTGCGGCAGCCCGACGACCGCGGCCTCCTGGACGGCTGGGTGGCGCAGCAGCGTCCCTTCCACCTCGACCGACGAGATGTTCTCCCCGCCGCTGATGATCACGTCCTTGATCCGGTCCCGGATCTCCGCGTAGCCGTCCGGGTGCACGACCGCGGCGTCGCCGCTGCGGAACCAGCCGTCGCCCATGGCGCGCCGGGTCGCCTCCGGGTCGCGGTAGTAGCCCTGCATGACGACGTTCCCCCGCACCACGATCTCGCCGAGGGTCTGGCCGTCGGCGGGGACCTCCTGGCCGTCGTCGTCCACCACCCGCAGCTCGCCTGAGGTGAGCAGCTCGACTCCCTGCCGTGCCTTCAGCACCGCCCGGTCAGCGGGCGAGAGCGCCTCGTGCTCGGGCAGCGGGGCGCAGATCAGGATGAACGGCGCCGTCTCGGTGAGCCCGTACACGTGCGTGACCTCCCAGCCGAACTCGCCCTCGAGCCGCTCGATGGTGGCGGCGGCCGGCGGGGCACCGGCGGTCACGACGCGCACCCCGGCGGGCACCTCGCCCCGGATCTGCGGGGCAGCGCTCGCCAGCGAGATCAGCACGGTCGGCGCCGCGCACAGCAGCCGCACCCGCTCGTCGCGGATCAGCCGGAACACCGCGGCCGGCTCGACCTTGCGCAGGCAGACGTGGGTGCCCGCGGCCGCGGTCACCGTCCAGGGATACGTCCAGCCGTTCGCGTGGAACATCGGCAGCGTCCACAGGTAGCGCTCGCCCACCCCGATCGGCAGGTGCAGCAGCGTGCCGATCGTGTTCATCGCCGCGTTCCGGTGGGTGATCATCACGCCCTTGGGGCGCGCGGTGGTCCCGCTGGTGTAGTTGATGGTCAGCAGGTCCCGTTCGCCGATCTGCGGCCAGCCGGAGCGCGGCTCGGCGGCGGCGATCGCGGCCTCGTAATCCAGCCAGCCGTCTCGGGCGCCTTCGAACGCCACGAAGTGGCGTACCTGCGGCATCTGATCGCGGACGCTGTCCACCGCGTCCAGGTAATCCCGGTCCGCGCAGATCACGCTCGCGCCCGAGTGGCTGGCGATGTAAGCGAAGTCGCCGGCCGTCAGCCGGTAGTTGACCGGCACCAGCACCGCGCCGAGCTGGGGTACCGCGTAGAAGGACTCCAGCTGCGCGTGGGTGTTCGGCGCGATCGTGGCCACCCGGTCGCCGGCCCGGACGCCCAGCCCGGCCAGCGCCGACGACCAGCGGTCGCAGCGATCGAAGAACTGCTCGTACGACAGCCGCAGGTCACCATCGACCACCGCCGGCCGGGAACCATGCAGGCGCCGGGTCCGGCGCGCGAAGTCAAGGGGAGTCAGGGGCGATTCCACGGGATGCCTCCACTGGTTCGCGGGTGGCTCAGCCGGGCCGCCTCGGGCGGACCCCGGCGGGCGCCGGACCCTCATCCACTACGGATGCTTTCACGAGTACGCGGCTGAGGTCGCGCCGACGTCGGCGCCAGTGCACGGCCCGCGGCGCAGGAGGATTCTTCTCCTGTGCGTCACCGTGAAGTAGACTAACCAGGCTGCTCCGGACCTTGGCAGTCGGCGTATCTGCGCACATCGGCGGCTACGTGGCAGGTTCGGAGTTTTTTCGCGCCCGCGTCGATCAGTTTGCCGGATGAGGGCTGCGGGGGCATTCTGCCACCAAGTTGCTGAGTAGCGTGCCAGGGCGCGCCGACTCCATGGCCCGGTAGCGGGCAACGGCAGATGTATGCGGCATGGACCCGTCCGGACCTTGCTTGCTCGTCCGGGCGGGTCCATCCGGCAGACGTTCGGCGGAAGTCATCGTCGGATGATTCACCACCGGCCCGGCTGCGATGCTGGCCGGCTAAATCCCCACAGGCGTTCGGCGGATCTCATCCTCGGATGCGGCGGCCGATGATTCACCGCCGAGCTCGGCTGCGATGCTGGCCGGCTGCGTCGCCACCGACGTTCGGAATTCATCGTCGGATGCGGCGGCCGATGATTCACCGCCGGGCCCGGCCGCGATGCCGGCCGGCTGAATCGCCACCACAGGCTCCGGCTGGCCGCTGCGGTGGATGAGCCCCGGTGCGTGCCGCCAGATGAGACAGGCGATGGCTCCGAGCGGAATGGGGGGCAGGTAGGTAACCGCCCGGTACAGCAGCACGGCGGCGGTCACCTGCGCGCTGATCCGGTGATCGGCGCCCGCGGCCAGGGTGCCCACCAGGCCAAGCTCGGTGATGCCGAGGCCGCCGGGGGTGATGGGCAGTGCCGTCAGCAGCCGGACGAAGGCGAAGGCCGCAAGCGACGTCTGCCAGGGCACCTGTGCCTGGGACAGGCCGACGCCGCGCAGGCACGCCAGCAGGACGAGCCACAGGGCGACCTGACTTGCCGCGGTGGTGGCGGAGATCCGCCAGCTGCGCGCGGTCAGCAGGGCAGATGCGCGATCGCGGAAAGCCAGCAGCGATCCGGTCACCGAGCCTGGCGGCGCCCGGCGCGCCAGTCGGCAGCCGGCGCCGGCCGCGCGCTGGGCAATCCCGCCCGCGCGGAGCGCGAAGGACTCACTGCGCAGCAGCAGGCTGAATCCGGCCGCCAGGGCGACGAGCAAGACCAGGCCCACGGCCGCGGCGGCGATCAGGATGGGGTCGGGCCGGGTAGCCGTCACCAGGATCAGCAGGGCGATGACCGGCAGGCCCAGCCGGGCGAAGACATTCCAGATTCCTGACACCAGGGTGTAGAGGACGAACTCCGCCGTGCTGACGCCCCAGCTGGAGAGCATCGCCCAGCTGACCCCCATGCCGAGGGCGCCCCCCGCGGGCAGCGTGTTCGCCACCGAGTTGGAGCCGAGGTTGACCACCGCCGCCTCGCGCAGCCGTATCGACGGCAGGACCGAGCAGATCATGATCCAGACGGTGACCATGCTGATGACGGCCGTCGCGGCCACCAGCGTGACCTGCGGCCAGGTCATGGCCTGCAGGCTGGCCCACACGCTGCGGTAGGACGCGAAATGCGGGAGCCCGAATCCGAATATGGCCGCCACGACGGCCACAGAGACCACCGCGCGAAGGGATTTCCGGCCACGTCGCCGTGGCTCGGCGCTGGTCATCATCGGGTCTCGTCCCTGCTGGCGGTTAACGGTGACGTCCTCGGTCGGTGACGAAGTGACGTGCGCGCGGGTAACCGCTCCTTGGGACGGATCGTGACGGGATGCGCCGGAAACTCCGAAACCTGTCCGCTCCCGCCTGATTCACGGGTGCGACTGCCGGGGTCCGGAGCAATACCCCGACGCTAGCACCTCCCGGCGGCATCGGCGGCCATCCGCCCAAAAGCGGCGAAGAGGAACTTTTGCGTACGAAGATCGCTCTCCTCTCAGCACACCGCCCATGTCCGGCCGGACCGGGACATGCCGAAGGTCGCCGGGCTTCACCCCGGGGTGATCGCACGTTCCGGCGCCAGGGGCGAGGATGCTGGAAGGATGAGCGAGCGGGCGGTCAAGGTGTGGGACTGGATCGCCGCGGCTCATCAGGGTGACGGGCCGGTGTCGATCGCGGCACTATGCCGGGCGGCCGTGCTCGCGCTGGGAGTGGACGGCGCCAGCGTGACGGCGGCCGGCGGCGCGGTGGCGCGCGAGCCGTTGTTCGCCTCGGACCTGGTCAGCGCACGGCTGGAGGAACTGCAGTTCACCCTGGGGGAAGGGCCGGGAACAGATGAGTTCAGGCTCGGGTCGCCGACCCTGATCCCGGACCTGGCGTCGGCGGCGGCGCGGTGGCCGGGGTTCGTGCCCGCCGCGGTGGCGGCCGGTGCCCGGGCGATCTTCTCCTTCCCGCTGCAGGCCGGGGCCATCGCCGTGGGAGCGCTCTCGCTGTACCGGGCGAAGCCCGGGTCGCTGGCCGCCGAGGAGCTGGCTGACGTGCTGGTGTTCGCCGATGCCGCGCTGCGGCTGATGCTGGATGGCTCCTCCGGTGTCACCGGCTCACCGGGCTACCGGCCGCTGGATGGCCTGTCAGATGCTCGCGCCGAGGTTCATCAGGCGACCGGGATGATCTCGGCGCAGCTTGGCGTGAGCCTTGAGGAGGCATTCGTCCGGCTGCGGGCGCGCGCGTTCGCCAGCAACGCCGCGCTGGCCGATGTCGCGGGCGCGGTGGTGAATCGCCAGCTGCGCTTTGATTCCGGCCCGGCGCCGGAACCTGATCCTGGCGCGAAGTAAGCGATTAAGGCCCGAGCGGCGGGACCTCGCGCCCGTCCTGAGGGTTAACCTGGCAGCTATGGCAGCTACCGTGGACGAGCGCATGGCGCAGACGTTCGTCGACCTGGCCGATACCCTGGTTGCCGGCTTTGACCTGATGGAATTCCTGCATACGCTCGCTGACCGGTGCGTGGAGCTGCTGGAGGTAGACGCGGCGGGCCTGCTGCTGGCCGACGGCCGCGGCATGCTGCGGCTGGTGGCCGCGTCGACCGAGCAGGCCCGGATCGCGGAACTGTTCCAGATCCAGAACGATGAGGGCCCGTGCCTGGACTGCTACCACACCGGGCAGCCCGTCATAGTCAGCGACGTCCGCGCCGAGGAGACCGTCAAGCGGTGGCCCCGGTTCGCCCCCGCCGCCCAGAGCATGGGCTTTGCCGGGGTGCACGCCATCCCGATGCGGCTGCGCGATCAGGTCATCGGGACGCTGAACCTGTTCCGCAGCAAACCGGACGGCCTGGACCCGGCGGTGGCCCGGGCGGCCCGGGCCCTGGTAGACGTGGCGACCATCGGGATACTGCAGGAACGAGCGGTGCGCCAGCAGGAACTCGTGGCCGGGCAGCTGCAAGCCGCGCTGAACAGCCGGGTCATGATCGAGCAGGCCAAGGGAATCCTGGCCGAACGGCTGCAGGCCACCCCCGACGAGGCGTTCGTGCTGCTGCGCCGTTATGCGCGCGACCACAACCGCCCGCTGACCGAGCTGGTCGGCGACGTAATCAACGGCACCGTTGATATCAGCCGCGGCGACGGCCGGGGCGCAAGCCGCCCCCCGGCGCGCGGGAAGCCGGGGCGCCCGCCGAGGCCGGACCAGCCGTCCGGCGCCCGGCCGTAGCCGAGCGGTTCTGCCGGGCAGGATCAGGCCGGCGTGTCCGGCGCGGCGCGGGCCTGCGCCGACCGTGTTGAGATGGCGCAGCGCCTGGGCATAGGAGCCCACCAGGCTGGCCTGGCAGTAGGGCAGGCCGTGCTGCCGGCAGAACTCCCTGACCAGAGCCTGGGAACGCCGCAGGTTGGGCCGGGGCATGGACGGGAACAGGTGATGCTCGATCTGGTAGTTCAGGCCGCCCAGGGCGGTGTCGGTGAACCAGCCGCCGCGGACGTTGCGGCTGGTGAGCACCTGGCGGCGCAGGAAGTCGCTCCGGTCATCGGCGGCCAGGACGGGCATCCCCTTGTGGTTAGGGGCGAAGGACATACCCAGGTACAGGCCGAACAGGCCCTGCTGGACCAGGATGAACACGACGGCCTTGACCGGTGACAGCACCAGGAAAACGACGGTGAGGTAGCCGGCGACGTGGACCGCGAGCAGGGCCGCCTCCGCGGGCCGGCGGCGGGGAGTCCGGCGGGACAGCGCACGGATGCTCGAGGCGTGCAGGCTGATCGCCTCGCCGAGCAGCATCGGGAAGAACAGATAGGCCTGGTAGCGGTACACCAGCCGGGCCAGGCCCCGGCCGGCCCGCGCCTGGCTGGCGCTGAAGGCCAGTGCGCTCAGCGCGATGTCGGGGTCCGCGCCCTCGGTGTTGGGGTGCGCGTGATGGCGGTTGTGCTTGCCGACCCACCAGCCGAAGCTCAGCCCGATGCCGAGGTTGCCGAGCAGGATGCCCATCCGATAACTGGCCCGCCGGGAGCCGGAGATTTGCCGGTGCCCGGCGTCGTGGCCCAGGAACCCGAACTGGGTGAACATGACGGCCAGGAACACGGCCACGGCCAGCTGCCACCAGGAGTTACCCACCAGGACGAAGACGACCCATCCGGCCGCCAGCAGCAGGGCAGTGATCGTGATCCGCGCGACGTAGTACCCCGGGCGCCGCTCCAGCAGTCCCGCCTCCCTCACCTGCCGGGACAGCTCCGCGTAATCGCTGCCGGGCACGGGTGATGCGGCCGGCACGCCGGCCGGCGGGCGGTCCAGCGCGGTCTCGGTGGCCGCCGTTGCGGAGGGTCGGATCACTAGGGACTCCTGGCGTGCACTTCGTGGCTGGACGGATGTGCCGCCAGGGTCTCGAGCGGCCGCCGCCGGGCGACTGAGCCCAGGCGGCTATTCCGACAATACCGGCTCGACGTTGCGGTCGGCCGGCCCGGTGTGGCCGGATCCGGCGACCGACAAGGTCAGCGCCTGCGGCCCCGGTAGCGGGCGGATGCGGCGGCCGCGCCGCGCCCGGTCGCGGCGGCGGCGGTCACGACCGTTTCCCGGCCAGCGGCCTGTCCCGCTGGCGCGACGTAATCGGCCGCCGGGCCGGCGATCGAGGAAAGCAGCGGCGAGCCAGGCCGGGCGGTGGCGGTCAGCGGGACTACCGCGGCCCGGCGCATCAGATCGCGCACCTGCGCGGCTTGCCCTGCAGTACACAGGGTGATGACCACCCCGGCGGCACCGGCTCTGGCGGTCCGGCCCGAACGATGCAGGTAAGCCTTGTGCTCGGCCGGCGGATCCGCGTGGATGACCAGGTCAATGCCCTCGACGTGGATACCGCGGGCAGCGATGTCGGTCGCGACCAGCACGGGGACGGCGCCCGACGTGAACGATGCGAGGTTCCGGCGGCGGGCGTTCTGCGCCAGGTTGCCGTGCAGCTCCACCGCCGATACCCGCGCCGTGTTCAGCTGGCGGGTGAGCCTTTGCGCGCCGCGTTTGGTCCGGGTGAAGACCAGCGTCCGGTTGTTGCCGCCCGCCAGGGCGGCGACAACGCCCACCCGGTCCGCGGGCGCGACGCTGAGCAGGTGGTGGACCATCTCGGCCGGCGGGGCAGCGGAGTCGACGGCGTGCCGGGCGGGATGATCAAGGAAGCGCCGCGCGAGGACGTCGACTGCCTTGTCGAGCGTGGCGGAGAACAGCATCCGCTGGCCGTCCGGCGGGGTGGACTCCAGCAGCCGTCGCACGACCGGGAGGAACCCGAGATCGGCCATGTGGTCGGCTTCGTCGATCACGGTGATCTCGGTATCGCCCAGGTGGCAGTGACCCTGGTCGATGAGGTCGGCCAGCCGTCCCGGGCAGGCGACGACGATATCGGCACGCTTTCGCAGCGCAGCTACCTGCGGGTTCTGCGGGGTGCCGCCGAAGATGGTGACGACGGTCAGGCCCACGGTCCTGGCCAGCGGCGCGAGAACGGCCTCGACCTGGCTGGCGAGCTCGCGGGTGGGCACCAGCACGAGGCCGCGCGGGCGGCACGCCATGGTGTGCCCGCCGGCCAGGCCGGCGACGAGCGGCAGCGAGAACGCGAGTGTCTTGCCTGAACCGGTCTTGCCGCGCCCGAGAATGTCGAGGCCGGCCAGCGAGTCGGGCAGCGTGGCGGCCTGGATCGGGAACGGCGCCACGACGCCGTCTTTGGCGAGCGCGGACACCAGCGGCGCGGGAACGCCGAGGGAAGTGAAGGTTGCCGGGCCCGCCTGATTGCCGCGCGGGTGCCGCGCAGCACTGAATTTACTGCTGAGCTGGGTTGTCAAAGAATCTCTTTCGGACAGTGGGGTGGCCGTGTCATGCAAGGCCGCCACGTCCGTGGAAACCATTTCGCTCGATGAGCGCGGTACGGCCGGCGCGCCCTGATGGCTGCGCCCAACTACGTGCACGAGCACTCTACCGTGCTTGCGGGCGAAACCTTGCCCGCCGGCACAGCGAGACCGCCGTGAAACGGCACCACTGCTCCTGCCAGCCATGTCAGCGCCCGGCGGGGCCGGATTATTCCGGTCACACCCGGGCGCTCCGTTTCTCTTTTCCCGGCGGTGGCGGTGTTTCTCATTTCCCGACGGTGGCGGTGATCAGCATCATGGGCGGCCGGCCGCCGCCAGCTCAGCCGCGGCACGGCTCTTTTCTCGTCCCATCGGGATCAACGTCGTCGGCCGCTTTACCCGTGCACGCATGGGTCAATGAAGGCGCGCGCCGAACAGTGTCGCGAATCGCGAGGACCAATCGGCATCTACCGCTACTTCGAGCGGCTGCGCGGATACGAGATCGACGGGCACCGGCCCGGACGACCTCAAGCCGCTCGCCGACGGCGCGGCCATCGTGCGGGCCGAGCTGGGCGGATCGCGGCCCGGCGAGGGCGGAATTTGTGTCCTGCGAAGGTGAGGAAAGAAAGGATGGTTGGCCTGATGGGGTGATCTGCCGCCGTGCACACCCGCGTAACATGTCGACCGCGTCCGCAAGGTGGTGTGCCGATGACCGATACGGTGTGGACCGGTATCGACGATGTCAGCTTGCCGCCGGGCAGCCATGTGTGCGCGTTCTACCGGGGCGCGACCGACCGGGACCGGCTGCTCACCGCCTACTTCGGCACCGGCCTGACTGCGGGGGACAAGTGCATCTGCATCGTCGACTCCCCGGACACGGCCAGCAGGCTCGAGCTGCTGCGGGACCGCGGCCCCGTCGGCGGCCTGCCCGGTCACCAGTTCGATGTTCACCTGCCCGAGTCCACCTACCTGGCCGGCGGCAGGTTCACCAGCACCGAGATGCTCACGTTCTGGACCGAGAACCTGGTCAAGGCAGAGATCGAGGGTTACTCCTTCTGCCGGCTGGCAGGCGAGATGACCTGGGCGCTGCGCGACGCGCCGGGCGTCGAGCATCTCGCGGGCTACGAATCGGAGCTGAACCGGGTCACCTCGGGCGCTTCGGCGATCGTGCTATGCCTGTATGACCTGGACCAGTTCAGCGGCGAGGTCGTGGTGAACATCGTCAAGACCCACCCTCAGGTGCTGGTCCAGGGCATTCTCGTCGAGAACCCGTACTACATGGGGCCGGACGAGTTCCTCAGCTCGGCGCTCGGCTGACCCGGCGCCATGACAGCCGAACGGACCGCGCCGGCCGGGAACAGGCCGCTGTCCTTCCTGCCGGTCCCGCACCAGGATGTGCCCGACGCCAGCCTGCGGGCGCGGCTTAGCGAGCTGCGGGCGCTCCTGGTCATCTCGCTGCTGATGACCGAGTCGGTCGACGAGGAGCAGATCCTGGAACTGGCCGCCTCGTCGGCACCGGGCCTCGGGCCGTGGCGGATCGCGGGCTGCGGGTTTACCGACGGCAGGTGGCGCCCCGGCAGCGGCAGCGGGCCGGCGCCGGGCAGCCTGCTCCGGCAGCTCGCCACGCTGGGCAGCGGCAGCAGCCCGGTCGAGCTGCCCGGCGAGGCGTGGGCGTGCGCCTACCCGCTGCGCAGCATCAGCGGGCTGCTCGGCCACCTGGTAGCCGCGGCCGATGAGGAGCCGTCCGCGGAGGTGCGGTTCGTCATCCAGGTGCTGGCGCAGCAGACCGGCGTGGCGGTGTCGAACGCCCGGCTGCACGCCCGGGAGCGGGCCACGGCGGCCGAGCTGGCCGGCACTAACGCGGCGCTCGCCGAGACTGTGGCCAGCCTGCGGCGCAGCATGGACATCCACGACCGGCTCACCCAGGTGGCGGTGTCCGGCGAGGGCCAGCCGGGGATAGCAAAGGCCCTGCACGAGCTGACCGGGATGCCGGTGGTGATCGAGGACCGGTACGGCAACCTGGCCGCCTGGGCCGGCCCCGGCCGGCCGGACCCCTACCCGCACGAGTCCTTCGCCAAGCGCGAGCAGCTGCTGCGGCGGCTGCTGCGGGACAGCAAGCCGGTCCGGGACGGCGAGCGGCTCGCCCTGATGGCCTCGCCGCGGCCGGACGTGATCGGGGTGCTCGCGCTGGTCGATCCCGGCCGGCAGGCGGACAGCGCCGACCTGGTGGCGCTCGAGCACGGCGCGACCGTGCTCTCGGTGGAGCTGGCCCGGCTGCGCGGCATCGCGGACACCGAGCTGCGGCTGCGCCGCGACCTCGTCCACGACCTGCTCACCGGCACCGACGATGAGGGTGCGCAGGCGCGGGCCGAGGCGCTCGACTACGACTTGCGCCGTCCGCACCGGGTGGTCGTAGTCGAGGGCAAGGGCCGGTTCCGCACCCAGGACGCGCTGCTGTCCGCGGTCCGCCGGGCGCTGCGCCAGTCCCGGTTGCCCGGACTGTTCGGGATGATCTCCGGTGACGTCGCCGTGATCACGGCCGGCCAGACGAGCTGGGATGAGCTGCGCCACATCATCGTGTCCGACCTCGGCGGCGGCCAGTGCCGCATCGGCGTGGGCGGTACCTGTGCCCGCCCGTCCGAGCTGCCGCGGTCGCTGCGGGAGGCCCGGCTCGCGCTCCGGCTGCAGCAGACGCTGCTGCCCGCCGGCAGCATCTGCGAGTACCCCAAGCTCGGCATCTTCCGGATGCTGGCCGCCATCCCCGACCTCACCGAGGTCAACGGGTTCGTCCGCGACTGGCTGGGCAGCCTGCTCGACTACGACGAGCGCAGGGGCGCCGAACTCGTGCACACGCTCACTCAGTACCTTGAGCACGGCGGCAACTACGACGCGACCGCGGCCGGGCTGTCGGTGCACCGCAGCACGCTCAAATACCGGTTGCAGCGCATCCGCGAGCTGTCCGGCCTGGACCTGAACGATCCCGACGTGCACTTCAACCTGCAGCTCGCCACTCGCGCCTGGGGAACGCTGCAGGCCCTTCGTTCCGAACGCTGACGGCCCGGAGCCGGGCACCGGCGCCGGCGGCCGCGCGCTGACGTCCGCCGATCCGGCGGTCTGTTCTGGAGGGGTCAGGTACCGCCGGTAGTTCGTCCCCCGGTGACCTGCCCCGGCCGGAATCCGCCGGTGATCCTGAACACGCCGGCAGCGCCAGGAAGTGAAAGGGCGAGCGATGATCGATGTACGGAACCCGGGTGACCGATTCCGCGGGCTGCGCGCCCGCATCGGCTCTCTCGGGTCGCCGCCCGACGGCGACCGGGGCGCGGACGGCGCCCCGCTGACCGTGGGCGAGTGGGCGCTGCTGCTCGACGACATGATCGAGCACCCGGCGGACAACACCGAGGCGCTGTGGAACGTGGCCCAGCCCGGCGAGGATGACCGCGAGTACGACGCCATCTTCGTCGGCGGGGGCGCGAGCGGCCGGTTCGGCTCGGCCTACCTGCGCGCCCGCGGCGGCCGCCAGCTCACCATCGACGCCTGGCCGTTCCTCGGCGGCTCGTGCCCGCACCAGGCCTGCGTGCCGCATCACCTGTTCTCCGAGTGCGCCCGCGAGCTCGACCTGGCCCGGCACATGCAGGGGCGGCTGTGGTACCCGCCGTTCGACGAGAAGCGGGCCAGCATCCTGGAGATCATCGACCTGTTCAAGGCGGGCCGGGCGTACCCGCACGCGATCATGAACTGGCAGTCCAAGGAACAGCTCAGCATGGAGTACATCCTGAACACGCCGGCCACCATCATCGACGAGCACACCGTCGAGGCGGACGGGCAGCGGTTCCGGGCCAGGAACCTGGTGCTGTGCACCGGGGCCAGCACCGTCTACCCGGACGTCCCCGGCATGGACCGCAAGGGAATCTACGACTTCGCCTCGCTGATCGAGGAGCTCGACTACGAGCCGAACCGGTGCGTGATCGTGGGCGGGTCGAAGGTCGCACTGGAGTACGGTTCGTTCTTCCACGCGACCGGGTGCAAGACCACGATCCTGACCCGCAGCCCGCTGATGGAGACGGCGAGCCTGCACCACGTCGACGAGGGACTGCGCGAGTACGTCGTCTCGATGATGGCCGACCGCGGCATCGAGATCCTGGCGGGCACCGAGCTGGTCGAAGTGCTCGGCGACGGGCGCGTCACCGGCGTCCGGTACCGGACGCCGCGAGGGGAGGTGCGAGAGATCGATACCGACTTCCTGTTCGTCGGCACCGGGGAGCGTCCCGACCTGAGCATGTACCGCGCTCTCGGCCTGGAGACCGACGAGCGAGGCTTCGTGGTCGCCGACGCGACCATGCGCACCTCGGTGCCGAATGTCTACGCGGCCGGCGACCTGCTCGGCCCGCCGATGGAGATGTTCAAGGCGCGCAAGTGCGGCGTCGGCGCTGCCCGCAACATCATGGGCGAGCACTATGAGTTCGACTACACCAGCTATCCCGACTTCCTGCACACCACCTACGAGGTGACCTGGTGCGGCCTGTCCGAGGCCGAGGCGCGGGAGAAGTACCGCAACGTGATCAAGATCCAGATGCCGCCCGACGACGCAGACCCCGAATCGTTCGCGCTGCCGGCCGCCGAAGGATCGATGCTGTACGCCTTCACCCGGCCGGTACTGTCCGGCTGGCTCAAGCTCGTCATCGACGCGGACTCGCGGAAGATCCTCGGCGCCCATCACGTGGGATTCGGCGCCAAGGACGCCTTCCAGTACATCGACCACCTGATCCGCCAGCCCGGCGGCTGGACAATGGACCAGATGGCCGAGCTGGACGAGCTCTTCCTCAACCCGGAGCACTTCATCCAGCTCTGCCGGCTGCGCGCCGGCCAGCTCAACCCGGTCAACCTGTGAGGCGGGCCGGTGGCCGCGGGCCAGATGCCGGATGACCGGATGACCGGCGGCCAGTCCGCTGCGGACCAGCGGCCCGGGGCCCAGCGGTCCGGGGATCAGTCGGCCGGGAGCCAGCGGGCCGGGGATCAGTCGGCCGGGAGCCAGCGGGCCGCGAGCCAGCGGGCCGGGGATCAGTCGGCCGGGAGCCAGCGGGCCGGGAGACAGCGGGCCGGGGATCAGTCGGCCGGGGACCAGACGGCCGGGAGCCAGCCCGCCGGGGGCCAGACCGCTCCGGGCCGGGTGGCGGTGGTCACCGGCGGAGCGTCTGGCATCGGACTGGCGACCTGCGCCCGGCTGCGCGAGGACGGCCTTGTCGTGGCCGCGCTCGACTTGGCACCCGAGGGCGCGGCCGGGGCCGCCGACCTGGCGCTGGCCTGCGACGTCACCCGCGAGGAGTCGGTCGCCGCCGCAATGGCCGCCGTAGCGGGCCGGCTCGGCCCGGTCGATGTGCTGGTCAACAATGCCGGGGTCACCGGATCCCGGGCGGCCACCATCTGCCACGAGACGCCCGTGCAGGACTGGGATCTGGTCCAGGCAGTCAACGTCCGGGGCCCGTTCCTGTGCAGCCGGGCCGTGCTGCCGTCGATGGTGGAGCGGGGATCGGGGCACATCATCACGATCGCGTCGGTGGCCGGGCTGGTTGCTTTCCCCGGCCGGTGCGCGTACACGGCGTCCAAGGGCGCGGCCCTGATGCTCACCCGGTCGATCGCCGTTGACTACGCCGCTGCGGGCATCCGCGCCAACGCCGTCTGCCCGGGCATGGTGTACACGCCCATGACGAGCTGGCGGCTGGACCAGCCGCGGCTGCGCGCCGAGGTGGAGGGCCGGATCCCGGCGGGCCGGGTCGCGTCGGCGGCGGAGATCGCGGACGCGGTCGCCGTGCTCGCCTCCGGCCGGCTGGCCTATATGACCGGCCACCCGCTGGTGGTGGACGGTGGCATGTCCGCCTGGTGACTGGCGTGCCGGCCAGCAGGCGGCCACGGTCAGGCGGCGACGGTCAGGCGGCGACCGTTCAGGCGGCGACCGTCAGGCGGCGACCGTCAGGCGGCGACGGTCAGGCAGTGACCGATAGGCAGTGACCGACGGCGAGCGAGCGGCGCGGGCAGGCCGGCCCGCGGCGACGAACGAGGAGGGCCGATGGCAGGCAGGCTGGACGGCAAGGTGGCGGTGATAACCGGGGCTGGCTCGGGCATCGGGCGGGCGGCCGCGGAGCTGTTCGCGCGCGAGGGGGCGGCGGTCGCGGTCGTGGACCTGGCCGCCCAGGCTGCCGCCGACACCATGGAGGCCATCGCGGCCGGCCGCGGCCGCGCGCTGGCCGTCACCGCCGACGTGTCCGACCCTGCGCAGGTCAACGGCGCCTTCGGCCAGGTCGCGCGGGAACTCGGCCCACCCGACGTGCTCTACAACAACGCCGGGGTGAACAGCGCCGGCTCGGTCCTGGACGCCACCGACGACGACTGGGACCGTTGTTTCGCCGTCAACGCCCGGGGGACGTTCTTGTGCTCCCGCGCAGCCGCCCGGCAGATGGCCGCCGCCGGGCGCGGGTCGATCATCAACCAGGGATCGGTGGCGGCGCTGGTCGGCGTGGCCAGCTTCGCCTCTTACTGCGCGGCCAAGGGCGCGGTGGTCGCGCTGACCAGATCCATGTCCGTCAACCTGGCTCCGCGCGGCATCCGGGTCAACGTGATCTGCCCCGGCACCGTGTACACGCCGCTGATGGAGCCGATGTTGCGCGCCCGCGGGAACGGTGACATGGAGGCCGGGCTGGCGCTCACCGTGGCCAAGTACCCGATCGGCAGGCTCGGCACCCCGCAGGAAATCGCCCAGGTAGCGCTGTTCCTCGGCAGCGACGAGTCGTCGTTCCTGACCGGCTCGGTGGTCACCGCGGACGGCGGCATGACCTCGCAGTGACGCCCGGCCGGATTCGTCCCAGCGGCCAGGTTTCCAGGGCTCGCTTGACCCGGCTAGCTTTAGCAGAGCCCGGCAACTCCCTTTGCCATCCAGGCGTAACCCTCTCACGGGCGAGCGGAAGAGTGGTCGCCATCGCATCATCCGCATCTGCTCACGGTGATCCGCTACGGGGCCAGCTGACGAATCTCCGGGCGCTGCTTGTGCTGTCCATCCTGATGACCGAGAGCCCCGACCACGAGCAGATACTCCGGCTGGCCGCGTCGGCGGCCTCATCGCTCGGCGGATGGCGGGTGGCCGGCTTCGTGCTTGCTGACAGGTGGTGGACCAGCGCCCCGGAGCCCGCCGCCGCAGCACCGGAACTGCTCACCCAGCTGCATGCCCTGCCGGAGTCCGGCGGACCGGTCACCCTCGCCGGGGCGGGCTGGTCGTGGGCGTACCCGCTGCGTACCATCGCGGGCCCGGTCGGGTACATGATCGCCAGCGCCGGGCGCGAGCCCGCGACCGACGAGCAGTTCCTCGCCCGGGTCGTGGCCCAGCAGACCGGTGTCGCCGTGTCCAATGCGCAGCTGCACGCCCGGGAGCGCCGCACCGCCCGGGAGCTGACCGCCGCAAACGAGGCACTGGAGGACACGGTTGCCACCCTCCGGCTGGGCATGCAGATCCATGAGCGCCTCACCAAGATCGCGGTGACCGGGGCGGGGACGGCCGGCATCGCCGAGACGCTGCATGACCTGACCGGCCTGCCGGTCGCGGTGGAGGACAGGTACGGCAACCTGTCCGCCTGGGCCGGCCCGGGCCGGCCGGACCCGTACCCGAAGGCGGCGGCCTACGACCGGGAGCGGCTGCTCCGCCGGCTGATGGTCGAAGGCAGCCCAGTGCGCGACGGCGACCGCCTGGTCGCGCTGGCCTCTCCCCGGCCAGGCGTGCTCGGAGTGCTCGCGCTGCTGGACGCCGGCGCGCGGGCCGCGACGACGGACGTGATGGCGCTGGAGTACGGGGCGACCGTCCTGGCCGTCGAGCTGGCGCGGCTGCGCGCCCTGGCCGACAGCGAGCTTCGGGTGCGCCGCGAGCTCGTGCAGGATCTGCTCACCGGGGCCGACGACGAGAGCGCCCGCCGCCGCGCGGAGGCCCTCGGCTATGACCTCGGGCGGCCGCACCGGGTCGTCGTGGTAGACGTCACCGGGCACCCCGACGACGACGTCCTGTACGCGGTGCGCCGCGCGCTGCGCGAGCAGGGGCTGACCGCCCTGGCCGGCATGCTGGCCGGCTCGGTCGTAATGCTGGCCCCGGACGGCGACATCGACTGGGAAAAGCTGCGCCAGGCCACCATGGCCCAGATGGGTGGCGGGCACTGCCGGATGGGGGTCGGCGACGTATATCCGCGGCCGTCCCAGCTGCCGCGCTCGCTGCGCGAGGCGCAGCTGGCCCTGCGGCTCCAGAAGGCATCATCGGAGGCGGAGCGGACATCGGTCTTCGCGGACCTCGACGTCTTCCGGATGCTGTCGTCGGTCGACGATCTCACCGACATCGAGCACTTCGTGGACAAGTGGCTGGGCATCCTGGCCGGCTATGACCGCCGCCGCCACACCGACCTGCTGAACACGCTCAGCCAGTACCTGCAGTATGGCGGCGGGTACGAGGCCACCTCCCGCGCCCTCTCGGTACACCGCAGCACGCTCAAGTACCGGTTGCAGCGGATCCGCGAGCTCACCGGCTACGACCTGACCGACCCGGAGACGCACTTCAACCTGCAGCTGGCCACCCGCGCCTGGGTGACGCTGCGCGCGATGCGCGGCTGACCGCCGGCCGGCGATCGGCGCCACTCGTGCCAGGACGGCGTGCAGACGGGACCCGCAGTTGGCCCCGCCAGGACGAGGCACCCGGACCGCAGGCGCCATAGCGTCCTCGCTATCGGATGCCAGACGATGCCGGACGCCACAGGCAAAGAGGCTGGGTGTGTCACACGAGGCAGGCAGCGCCCGCGGCCGCGCGGCCGCGCCGCCCCCCATGGCCGGGCCTTCTGTATCGGCCGGGCCACCCGGCGCGGCCGCGCCGTTGCCGGCAGCCGCACACCAGGCGGCCGGGCCGGCCGGGCTGGACCTGTACGCGCAGATGAGCTACCTGCGCGCCTTCGAGGAACGGGCCGACACGCTATACCGCCAGGGACTGATCCACGGCCCGGCTCACCTCGGGCTCGGCCACGAGGCGATCGCAGTCGGCGCCGCCTCCGTGCTCCGGCCCGGTGACTACTCGATCGGCACCTACCGCGGCCACGCCCACGCGCTGGCCCGCGGCGCGCCGCCCGACGCCGTGCTGGCCGAGCTGCTCGGCCGCCGCGGCGGAATCTGCGCCGGCAAGGGCGGTTCGATGCACATCACCAGCATCGAGCACGGGTACTACGGGTCGTACGCCATCGTCGGCGCCCACCTGCCGATCGCGTGCGGCCTGGGCTGGGCATCCCGGATCCGTCGCACCGGCCAGGTCACGGCGTGCTTTTTCGGCGACGGGGCGACGAACATCGGCGCGTTCCACGAGGCGCTGAACCTGGCCGCGGTGTGGCGGCTGCCGGTCGTCTTCATCTGCGAGAACAACTGGTACATGGAGTACACGCCGATCGCCGACGTCATCCCGGTGCAGCTTCCCGCGGCCGACCGCGCCGCCGCCTACGGCCTGGACCGGATCACCGTGGACGGCAACGACGTGCGGGCCGTGCGGCGGACGGTCGGCAGCGCGGTCGCCGCGGCCCGGGACGGGCAGGGACCGAGCCTCATCGAGGCCCAGACCTACCGCCTGAAGGGCCACTCGGTCGCAGACGCCGGCGCCTACCGGCCGGCCGAGGAGGTCGCGCGGTGGCGGGAGCACGACCCGCTGCTGCGCGCCAGGACGGAGCTGGAACAGGCCGGCACCTCCGGGGCGACGCTCGATGAGGTCGACGCGACAGCGCGGGCTGACGTCCTCGCCCTGGCCGAGAGCGTGCTGGCCAGGCCAGCGCCCGATCCCGCCACCGCCTGGACCGACGTGTGGGATGACGGGGGGTGGCAATGGCGGAACTGACCTACCGGCAAGCGGTCGCCGCCGCGCTCGCCCAGGAGATGGCCAGGGACGAGCGGGTGGTGCTGCTCGGGGAGGACGTGGCCTCCGGCGGGGTGTTCAAGACCACGGCCGGGCTGGCCGAGCGGTTCGGCCCGGACCGGGTGTGGAACACGCCGATCTCCGAACAGGCCATCGCGGGCGCCGCCATTGGCGCGGCCATGGCCGGCCTGCGGCCGGTCGCCGAGATCATGTTCTCCGACTTCTACGCGACCTGCTGGGACCAGGTGGCCAACGAGATCCCGAAGATCCGCTACATGACCGGCGGCCAGCTGAGCCTGCCGCTGGTGCTGCGCGGCGCGAATGGCTCGGGCGGGCTGGGGTTCGGCAGCCAGCACGGCCAGTCGGTAGAGAACTGGGCGATGTGCGTGCCCGGCCTCAAGATCGCCTCACCCGCGGGCCCGGCCGAGGCCTTCGGCCTGCTGGCGGCCGCGATCCGCGATAACGACCCGGTCATGGTGCTCGAGCACAAGGCGCTCTACGCGCGCAAACAGGAGTGCGGCGAGGGCGAGCACCTGATCCCGCTCGGCCGGGCCGCCGTGGTCCGGGCCGGCCGGGACTGCACTCTGGCGGGCCTGTCCGTCACGGTCGGGATCTGCCTGGCCGCCGCCGACGAGCTGGCCGTGCACGGCATCGAGGCCGAGGTCATCGACCTGCGGACGCTGGTCCCGCTGGACGCCGCGGCCGTGCTGACCTCGGTGCGGCGCACCGGCCGGCTAGTGGTGGTGGAGGAGAACCCAGGCCAGCTCGGCTGGGGTGCCTCGGTCGCGGCCATCGTCGGCCAGGAGGCGTTCGGCGACCTGGCGGCCCCGGTCACCCGGGTCAGCGGCGGCAACGTGCCGCTGCCCGTGGCCGCATCGCTCGAGGCGGAGGTGGATGTCTCGGCGCCCCGGGTGGTGACCGCGGTACGCGCGCTGGCGGGCCAGCTCAGGCCGGCCGGAGGCTGAGGGCCGCCACCGGGACCGGGGAGCGGAAATCGAGGTCCGCAGCGGCCGCGGGCAAAAGCAGAGAGCCAAGTAGCAGTACCTAACCAGCAGGAGAGGTGAGAACAGTGCAGATTCGCGGACAGGAGGTCCTGCTTCCGGTGTCGGCGGTGTCGGCGTTTCCCCGGCCGCACTGGCTGCAGGGACGCGTGCTCGGGTCGCTGAGCGAGCCGGTCTACCGCAGCAGCAACTTGCGGATTGCCTACGAGGACGCCTGCAAGATCTGCTCGCACGAGCAGGAGAAGGCTGGCCTGGACATCCTGTGCGACGGCGCGCAGTACTACGAGTGGGAGGCGCCGGGCTTCCAGCTCGAGCCCATCTTCCACTTCATCCCGGAGAACCTCGGCGGCTTCGCGCCCTACGGGCCGCCCGGCGAGGGCGCGAAGTACCGGCCGTTCTACCAGGCGGTGGTCAAGGACAAGATCACCTGGGTGCGGCCGATCTTCGAGAGCGTCGTCATGACCATGCAGAACACCACCGACAAGCCGTTCAAGGTCGCCTTCCTGGGCCCGGCCCAGCAGAGCGTCATCGTCAAGGACGAGCACTACGGCGACCAGGTCGCGGTGGCCAGGGACCTGGCGATCGCGATGAACCAGGAGCTGAAGTACCTGGTCAGCCTTGGCCTCGAAGCGGTGCAGCTGATCGACGTGCTGCCGCCGTACACCACCGACATGTGGCAGATCGAGATGCAGAACATCATGTTCGACGGCGTCGATGCGATCAAGTTCTGGCACGTCTGCTACGGCAGCGTGGACGGCCAGCGCGACATATTCGACAACCATGCCGCCTCGATGATGCCGCTGTTCAAGGAATCGCCCGCCGACGTGATCCACCTGGAGTTCACCAACAAGGGATTCGACGAGCTCGAGGCGTTCCGCGACTTTCCCACCGACAAGGTGCTCGGCGTGGGCGTGGTGGACGCCAAGAACCTGCAGGTGGAGACCGCCGAGCAGGTTGAGCAGCGGATCCGCCGCGCGCTCGAGGTGGTCCCCGCCGACCGGCTGCTCGTCGCGCCGGACTGCGGCCTGGGATATTTCAGCCGAACGATGGCGTACGCGAAGCTGCGCGCGATGGGCCAGGCCGCCGCGTCGGTACGCGCCACGCTGTACAGCCGGCGGCCCGGGACTCCCGGACGGGGAGTCCCGGGCCGTCGCGGTGTTAGCCTCGCCAGCAAGGCAGACGGGAGATGACCATGGCGGCGGCGCGCGAAGCGCTGGGGGTGAAGTGGGAGCCCGGCCACCACATCTGCGGTTTCTACCGCAAGCCCGTCGAGCGCGACAACATCCTCGTCCCGTTCCTGGCAGACGGCCTGGCGGCGGGCGACAAGTGCACCTGCGTGGTGGACAGCTGCCCCCCCGACGACGTGCTGGCCAGCCTGGGCGAGCGGCTCGAGGTCGGGCCGTTTGTAGCCGGCCGGCAGCTTGAGGTGCTCGACGCCGACGGCACCTACCTGGCCGGCGGCGGCTTCCTGCCCGACCGCATGCTGAAGTTCTGGGAGGCGAAGGCCCGGCAGGGCCCGTCCGGGGACTCCGGCGGGTTCGCCCGCAACGTCGGCGACATGAGCTGGGCGCACCGCGACCCGCGGGCGGTCGACGACCTGGTCGGCTACGAGTCCGAGCTGAACCGGATCATGTCCGACTTCCCGCAGGTCAACCTGTGCCTGTATGACCTGACCCGGTGCTCCGGCGAGCTGATCATGGACGTGCTGAAGACGCATCCCAAGGTGCTGCTCGGCGGCATGGTCATCGACAACCCCTACTACCTGGAGCCGGACGAGTTCCTTGCCAGTCGCGAGGCCGGCTAGGAGTTTGCCGGAAGGGTCTGATTCGACAAGATCAACTCGGTAAAGTTGCAGGTCAGGTGGCTGTCTCGCAATCGGGCACTGAGTTTTCGGCGGCCCCGTGGCGCCCAGCCATGCCGGGGTCGCGCGCGGGCCGTCGATCCGCCGGGTTGACCGCCCGCGGCGGGCGCCGCGACGAGCGGCACGGCGAGCTGCGGGCCGGCGCTAGCGACCGTGAGCCCGCCAGTGCGCGCCGAACAGCTCTTCCTCACTGGCCGGTCTCGGCGCGATCGGGCGCGATACCCAGGTCAGGTTCACGAAGTGCCGGGCGTTGATGTTCTCGGTGGTGATGTTGCCGCCCCACGTGCCGCAGCTCAGGCTGAGCGTGAACGGCAGGCCGTTGCGCGGGCTGCCCGCTCCCTCGTTGAGGTTCTGGTTCACGAGCACTCGCGCCGTCCTGGTAGCCATGGCCAGCCGGTCCACGTTCTGGTCCGAGCTGGTGTGGATCGCGCAGGTGTGACCCAGGCCCTGGTAGCCGGTGATCGCGTTGACCAGGTTCGCGCCGTCGCAGATGTCCCCGCGGTAGCGGTACAACGCCAGCACGACCGACAGCTTCTCGCCGGAGAACGGGTGCTGCGGCCCGGTGCCGGTCTCCTCGACCAGCAGCATCGGGCACTGCGGCCCGACATCGAAGCCGGCCAGCCCGGCGATGTGCTCCGCTGACTTGGCCACCACGTCGATCGTCGGGATGTGGCCGCCGTCCGGCCACATGGCCGCGCGCAGCGCGGCTGCCTGCTGCTCGTCGCACAGGTGCGCGCCCGCGCCGGTCAGGCGGCTGACCAGCTCGTCGTAGACGGACGCGTGCGCGATCACCGCGTTGTCGGCCAGGCAACTGGTCGCGTAGTCGAACGTCTTCGCGGTCATGATGGCCGCCGCCGCATCGTCCAGGTCGGCGGTCTCGTCCACCACGTGCACGGCGTTGCCGACGCCCACCCCGTAGGCCGGCGTGCCGGAGCTGTAGGCGGCGCGGACCATGCCGGCCCCGCCGGTGGCCACTATCAGGTCGGCCTGCCGCATCAGCTCCTGCGTCTTGGGCAGCGACGGCGAGCCCAGCGACTGCACCAGGTCGGCGGGCGCGCCCACCTGCTCGCAGGCGGCCCGCATGAAACCCACCACCGTCTCGGTGGTGCGCCGGGTCCGCGGATGCGGCGCGCAGATGATCGCGTTGCGGCCCTTCAGCGCGAACAGCGTCTTGACCGGCGGTGTGGCGTCCGGTCCGGTGGTCGGGATCAGCGCGGCGACCACGCCGACCGGCTTGGCGATCTTCACCAGGCCGGCCTCCGGTATCTCCTCGACCACTCCGACGGTGCGCAGCCCCGACATGTCCGCAAGCACGCCGGTGACCCGCTTGCCGATCTTTGCGATCTTGTCCTGGTAGTTGCCGAACCCGCCCTCGTCCACCGCCAGCCGGGCCAGCTCCCGGGCGCGGTCGTCTCGTACCACGGCCCAGGCCACCGCGGTGACCAGCGCGTCCACCTGTTCCTGGCTGTACTGCTCGACGGCGCTGGCGGCCTTGCGGGCACGTTCCACCACGGCCGGCGACCTCATCCCGCACCGGGTCGGCCGCCGGGTTCTTCGTCTGGCTCATGTCGGCCAGCGTGACTGGTTCGCCAGCTAATTCCACTGATCTGGCGGGGTGAGACCACGCAGGGCGTTGGTCCCCCGGAGACCTGACCGGCAGCCACGGCCAGCCCGCATGCTCAGGAGGAGCCGGCGGCTGCGGCCGGTTAGCGTGCTCAGGAGGAGGAGGCGGCGGCGGCTGCGGGCCGGTCAGCGTATTCGGGAGAAGCCGCGGCCGCGGTCGGCCCGCGTGCTCAGGAGGAGGAGTCGGCGGCTGCGGGCCGGTTAGCGTATTCGGGAGCAGCCGGCGGCTGCGGTCGGCGGTCAGAAGGGGGACGGCAAGGTGTCACGGCTCGTGGTGATCGGCGGCGGCGCCGCGGGGATGTCGGCCGCATCGGCCGCGCGGCGGACCGCGCCCGGCCTCGACGTGGTCGTCTGCGAGTCCGGGGGCTTCGCTGCCTATGGCATGTGCGGCATCCCGTACTACCTGGCGGGCGTGGTCGGGCAGGCCGAGGACCTGCTGGCTTACCCCCCCGAGGAGTTTCGCGAGAACCGCGGCATCGACCTGCGGCTGCATACCCGGGCCGGCTTGATCGACCCGGAGTCGCGGCAGGTATACCTGCGCCAGGAGGACGCCGAGGACGTGCTCGGCTACGACACGCTGATCGTGGCTACCGGTGCCGACCCGGTCCGCCCGCCGGTGCCGGGGCTCGGCCATGACCGCGTGTTCACGATCCGGTCACTGGACGAGGCGATAAGGCTGCGGCGGCTGCTCGATACCGGCGTGGTACGCCGGGCCATCGTGGTGGGAGCCGGCTACATCGGCTTGGAGACCGCGGAGGCCCTGACGGCGGCGGGGGCCGAGGTGGATGTCGTCGAGGCATTGCCCCAGGTACTGGCCGGCTTTGATGAGCCGGTCGCCAGCGTGGTAGCGGACGAGCTGACCCGTCACGTCCGGCTCCGGCTCGGCTCCCGCCTCGACGCGGTGGGCGACCATGACGGTGGCGTGACCGTGCTGGTGGACGGCCGCCCGGAGCAGGCCGACCTGGTGATCCTGGCCACCGGGGTGCGGCCGGCCGGCGAGCTGCTCATCGAGGCCGGCGCCCGTCACCTGCCCGACCGGTCGGTCGTGGTCGACTCAGAGCTGCGCACCTCGCTCCCCGGCGTCTTCGCCGCCGGGGACTGCGTAGCGCTGCCACACCTCGTGCTCGGCGGGCCGGCCTGGGTGCCGCTCGGGCCCGCCGCCAACAAGACCGGCCGGGTGGCCGGCACGGTCGCGGCCGGTGGAACGTCGGCGTTCGGCGGCGTGGTCGGCACCGCCGTGGTCAAGGTTTTCGATCTCGAGGTGGCGCGCACCGGGCTGAGCCTGTCCGAGGCCCGCGCGGCCGGCCTGGCCGCGGTCGCCACCGACGTGACCTCCCGGTCCCGGGCCAAGTACTACCCGGGCGGCTCCCCGCTGCACGTACGGCTGGTGCACGCACCCGACGGCCGGCTGCTCGGCGCCCAGATGGCAGGCCGGGAGGGCGCGGCCAAGCGCATCGACGTGCTGGCGACCGCGCTGCACGCCAGGCTCGGCATCGACGACCTCGCCGCGCTCGATCTCAGCTACGCGCCGCCGTACGCCCCGGCGTACGACCCGGTGCTACTCGCTGCCAACCAGGCCGCGCGGTCCGTCGGCACCGCCGGAGAATGACCATGGGCCTGCAGCCTCGACGCGACAAGCGGATGTCCCTGCCCGACGCGGTGTCGGCGGTCGCCGACGGCGCCATGATCGCGCTCGGCGGCGGCCTGTCGGCCCGGCTGCCGATGGCACTGGTGCGCGAGCTGATCCGGCAGGGCAGGCGCGGCCTGCACCTGATCGGGTCGGCGCACAGCATTGACGTCAACCTGCTCGTAGCGGCAGGCGCTGTCCGCCGCTGCGAGGAGAGCTACGTCGGCTTCGAGCAGGATCTCGGCCTGGCCCCGGCCTACCGCCGGGCCGCCGAGCAGGGCTCGATCGAGATGGCCGAAAGCTGCTGCGCCACCATCTTGGCCCAGCTCCGAGCTGCCGAGATGGGACTGCCGTTCCTGCCGGTGCGCGGCGTGCGCGGGTCGGACATCGCCCGGCTGCACCCGGAGTACGCCGAGATCACCTGCCCGTTCACCGGCGAGCGGCTGGTCGCGGTGCCCGCGCTGCGCCCCGACGTCGCGCTGCTGCACGCGCCGGCCGGCGACCGGTACGGCAACCTGCACCTCGATCAGCCCTACGTGCTGGACGAGCGGTTCGCCAGCGCCGCGCGCGCAGTGGTCGCGACCGCCGATGAGATCGTCTCTCCTGAGGAGATCTCTGCCCTCGGGGTCACCATCCCCGGCCACCTCGTCGCCGCGGTCGCCGAGGTGCCGTTCGGCGCGCACCCATCCTCCTGCTATCCGCGATACGCCTACGACCGCGATCACCTGCGCGAGTACGTGACGGCGGCGCAGGCGGGACTGGAGGGAGCCGACAAGTACCTGGCCATGTACGTGCACGGCACCTGCACCGAGGCGGGCTACCGCGAGGCCGTCGGCGCCGCGCGGCTCGCCGCGCTGACCGCCTGGCCGGAGTCGACCGCCCGGTGGAAGGAGCTGTTCGCATGAGCTGGACGCTGGACGAGTGGTTCGTGGTGCTCCTGGCCCGGACCATCCGGCCGGGCGAGACGGTATTCCACGGCTTCGGCAGCCCGTGTGCCCAGGTCGCGATGCACGTGGCGAAGCGCACGCACGCACCGGACATGATCCTGGTCGAGGGCGCGATGTACGCGGTCGACCCGGATCCGCCGTTCATACCGCCGACCGGGAACGACGCCAGCCTCGGCCGCGGTGCCGCATACAGCATGCGGTTCGAGGAGTTCTTCGACGCCGCCGTGCGCGGTGACGTGGACCGGATGTTCCTGTCCGGCGGGCAGATCGACGGTTCCGGCAACACCAACGTCACCGCCATCGGCCCAGCGGATCGGCCGAAGGTAAAGCTCGGCGGCGGCGGCGGCGGCTGCAACCTGGCCGCGACGATCGGCAGCCTCACGCTGTGGACCACCCGGCACCGGTCCGGCCGCACCCTGGTGCAGGAGTGCGACTTCATCACCGACATGGGGCACCGCACCCCGCTGGGCACCCGGGCTGAACTCGGCTACACCGGCGGCGGACCGCAGTGGCTGGTCACCGAGCTCGGGATATTCGACTTCCCTGACGGGAGGGCGCGGCTGCGGGAGATCTTCCCGGATGTCGGCGTGGATGAGATCCGGAAGGTGACCGGGTTTGACCTCGAGATCGCCGGCGATCTGAGGCCGGTCCGCCCGCCGGGGGCGTCCGAACTGGCCGTCCTCAGGTCGCTCGACTCCCTCGAGGTTCGCAAGTCCGAGTTCTCCGCCGACGAGCTGTCCCGGACGTTCACCGAGCACCAGGGCCAGGCCTGCGCATGCTGACCAAGGCGGCACCCAGAACCGCTCGCCGGTCCAGCGGCCCGCCCCGCCAAGATCGATGTGCGATTACCTCCCCTCCAAGGGAGGCGATGTGCCATCGACCACGTTGAGGGTGGAGGCGGGCCTGCCGGTGAGTCCTCCGGGGGAGGCGATGTGCCATCGGATACCTCCTGGGGGAGGCGATGTGCCATCGACCACGTTGAGGGTGGGAGGCGGGTCGGCCGGTGAGCCCTCCGGGGGAGGCGATGTGCCATCGACTACCTCATAGGGGAGGCGATGTGCCATCGACCACGTTGAGGGTGGGGAGGCGGGCCTGCCGGCGAGCCCCCAGGGGAGGCGATGTGCCATCGGCTACCTCCTGGGGGAGGCGATGTGCCATCGGCTACCTCCTGGGGGAGGCGATGTGCCATCGACCACATTGAGGGTGGGGAGGCGGGCCTGCCGGTGAATGCTGGCGGTCGTCGCATCCGCGGCTTGGGCCTGGACGCGGTGTTCTCGCCGCGGCGGGTCGCCCTCGTCGGTGCTTCAGAACGGGTGGGCAGCGTTGGGCGGCTGCTGTGGGACAACCTGGCCGGCTTTCCCGGCGAGGTGGTGCCGGTGTGCCTGGCAGGCGCAGTGTGCGGCCGCACCGCGTATGCAGACCTGCGAGATGTACCCGGCGACGTCGACCTTGCAGTGATCGCAACGCCGGCCGCCACCGTTCCCGAGGTGGTGCGGGCGGCGGCGGGCAAGGGGGTCGGCGCGGTGGTCGTGCTCAGCGCCGGGTTCGCCGAGACCGGGCCGGACGGCGCCCGGCTGCAGGCCGAGGCGGTAGCCGCGGCCCGGGCTGGTCACGTGCGCCTGGTCGGGCCGAATTGCTTCGGCGTACAGAACGCTGACCTGCCGCTGAACGCGTCGATCGCGGCCGGCACGCCGCGCGGCGGCGGGGGAGTCAGCATTGTCACCCAGTCCGGGTCCTACGGGATGGCCGTGCACACCCTGGCGACGGAAGAGGCGCTGCGCGTCGCCAAGGTCTACGCCGCCGGCAACAAGGCGGAGATCTCCGATGCGGAGATGCTCTGTTACCTGCGCGAGGACCCAGCGACCTCGGTGATCTGCCTCATCCTCGAGTCGATCACCGACGCCCGCCGGTTCTTCACCGAGGCGTGCCGCACTACTCCGGTCAAACCGGTCATAGCCGTCGTCGGCGCGCGGACCGGCGCCGGGCGGCGGGCCGCGGTGTCGCACACGGCGGCGCTGGCGACCGACGACGCGGTCCGCGATGCGGCGCTCGCGCAGGCCGGCGTGGTACGGGTGCGCACCGGCCTGGAGGTCTTCGACGCGGCCAGGGCGCTGGCCGGCCAGCCCGCGCCGCGCGGGCGCCGGGTCGCGGTGCTGACCAATTCCGGCGGCATCGGCGTCGAGCTGGCAGACCTGCTGGCCGACGAGAGACTGGAGGTACCGGAGCTGAGCCGGCCGCTGCAGGCCGCGCTGCGGCCGCTGCTGCCCGGCTACGCCAGCGAGCGCAACCCGGTGGACATCACGCCCGCCTGGAGCCGGTATGCCACCGCGTATCCGGGGGCCACCGAGCTGCTGGCCCGGTCGGGCGAGATCGACCTGGTCATCCTGGTACTGGTGCACCGCGCCGCCAGCGCCGAGGTGGCTGCCGCCGTGCGGGACGCGGCCGCCCGGCTGCGCTCGGACGGCGTGCCGGTGCCGGTCTACGTCTGCTGGGTGGCACCGCGCGACGCACGGCAGCACGCGGACCTGCTGCAGCAGGGCGGCGTGCCGTGTTTCGCGTGGCCTGACCGCACCGCCCGCGCGGCCGGCGCTGCGGTCCGCTGCGGCCTGCGCCGCGCGCAGGCCCCGCCACCCGCTCCCCATTACGGCGATGTCACATCGGCGGTGTCTGGTGAACGGCGATGTCACATCGGCCGTGTGGGGACGCGGCAGCGGGAGCCCGCTGCTGATGCTAGGGACGTGCCCGCTGCTGATGCTAGGGGCGTGCCCGCCGCTGACGCTGACGGCAAGCGCGCCGCTGATGCTGAGGGTGGGCCCGCCGTTAATGCTGAGGGTGGGCCCGCTACTGGTGCTGAGCGCGGGCCCGCTGCTAACGCTGACGGCACGCGCACTGCTGGTGCTGACGGTGTGCCTGCTGCCGGTGCTGACGGCGTGCTTGCTGCCGATGCCGGGCGGCAACTGCTGGCGGAGGCCGGGATACCGGTGATCGAGACGGAGCTGTGCACCAGCCCGTCGGCCGCCGCGGTCGCCGCGCGGCGGCTCGGCTACCCCGTGGTGGCCAAGGTCGCCCATCCGGACCTCACGCACAAGACCGACGCGGGCGGGGTGCGGCTCGGCCTGGCCAGCGCGGCCGCTGTCCGGCGGGCGGCCCGCGACCTGCTGGCGCTGGCCGACGGCGCGGCAGTGCTCGTGCAGCCGCAGGCCCGCGGGATCGAACTGGTGGTCGGCGGTATCCGGGACCCGGGGTTCGGCCCGGTCGTCCTGGCGGGCCTGGGTGGCGTGCTGGTCGAGACGCGGCGTGACGTGCGGCTCGCGGTGGCACCGGTGGATGAGGCGGCGGCGATCGCGCTGCTACGGTCGCTGCGCGGAGCGGCGGTTCTCGACGGGCTGCGCGGCGCGCCCCCGGCGGATCTCCGGGCAGTGGCCGCAGTGATCGTCCGGGTCGGTCGGCTGCTCGATGATGTGCCGGAGATTCTCGAGCTCGACCTCAACCCCGTGCTGGCCACCCCGGCCGGCTGCGTCGTGGTGGACTGGCGGGTCCGGACCGGCTGATTCAGCCCTGCCATGCCCATAGCCAGGCCAAGAACCGTCCCGTCGTAGGGAAGAAACCGGCCTGCGGCCGGGCATACGCTCGTCCCGCCCGGGACATGATCGCAAGGGAGGGCTTGCCAGATGCTCATCGGTAGCCAGGAGATGCTGCTGCCGACCACGATGGTCGGCAACTACCCGAATCCGCGCTGGTATGACGGTCAGGCGTTTGCCACCGTGCCAAAGGGCGAGTTCATCTACGACTCCATCAGCAAGGAGGCCCTGGAGGACGCGATCGGCGTAATCGTGCAGGACCAGGAGGCGGCGGGCCTGGACGTGATCAGCGACGGGAAGGTTTACGGGGGGGATTCCCCGTACGGGACGATCCTCTACTACTACCTGGAGCGCATGTCCGGCTATAAGCTCACCGGGCCGCCGATCGGCCTGCCGATCTACTCCACCCTCTACTCGCCGACCTGCGTGGGCGAGGTGCGGCGCGAGTACCCGTTCCACATCGCCCAGCTGCGAGCCCTGCGCAAGGCGACGAAGAAGCCGGTCAAGGTGTCCTACACCGGCCTCGGGGTGATAGCCGCAGCCACCACCAACCTGTACTACAAGGACACCAGGGAGCTGGCGCTCGCGCTGGCCAAGGCGTTCAACGAGGACTTCCGCGAGCTGGCGGACAACGGGTGCGACATCATTCAGCTCGATGAGTTCGTCTGGCCGTACGGCATGGGCGACTGGGAGATCGAGGCGCTCAATGCTGCCGTCGAGGGCGTGAGCTGCCAGTTCTGGGTGCACACCTGCTGGGGGAACTACTCCGGGACCCCGGCCTACTTCCCGGACGACACCAAGACCGAGTTCGGCGCGTTCGTGCTCGACAAGCGGGCCGCCAACGCCCCCGCGCCGGACCGCGCCTACGCGATCTTCCCGCACGTGCTGGACGCCAACATCGACGCGCTGAACTACGAGGTCGGCCGGACCGGGCCGGACGACCTCAAGCCGCTGGCCGACAACAACTGGACCAAGCCGTTCGTGGCCGGCGTCATCGACGTCAAGTCCACGGTCACCGAGAGCGCGGACGAGGTGGCCGACCGGATCCGGCAGGTGCTGGAGTACGTGCAGGCCGACCGGCTCGGGCTGTCCACCGACTGCGGCCTGATCAACCTGCCGCGGATGATAGCGGCGGGCAAACTCCGCGCCCTCGCCGACGGGACGGCCATGGTTCGCGCGGAGCTGCAGGGGTAGCTGCACCAAGCCGGCACTGCCCTCGGGCCGCGCGTCCCGCGACGCGGGACCGTGGTGCCGGCTGCCCGGAGGAGACGGCAGGTCAACGAATCCGCTGAGCTTCGTCCCGCCAGGACAGCGAGACTCTGCCGCTGGCGTGCCTATGGTGCCAGCACAGCATCAGCGGAGGCGCACAGTGCCGGAGTGTCCGACCTTCCTCGATTTGCCCGCCCGTTCGGCGAAGCCGCGTTCAGCCGGGATCACCCACGTCCTGGACAAGGGGCTCACCCCCGAGGGGACGCGGTCCTTCCTCGGCCAGGCCGCGCACCTGGTGGACATCGTGAAGGTGGGCTGGGGCATCAGCTACGTGGACCCGGAGCTGCCCGCGCGGATACAGATGTGCGCCGGGCACGGCTGCCCGGTGTGCCTCGGCGGGACCCTGCTCGAGGTGGCCGCGATGCAGGACCGGATCGGCCCGCTGCGGGACTGGGCCCTGGGCCTGGGCATCACCCACGTCGAGGTCTCCAACGGGCTGCGGGCCATGACCGGCAGCCGCAAGCGCGCGCTGGTGCGAGAGCTCGGCGCCGACTTCGTGGTGCTCGCCGAGACCGGGGCGAAAGAGGGAAACTACCCGCCGACCCCCGCGGGCTGGGCCGACGAGATGGCCCGCGACCTGGAGGCCGGCGCCTCCTGGGTGGTCGCCGAGGGCCGGGAGAGCGGTACGGTCGGGCTCTACAACGCCGACCACGTCGTCCGCGAGGACCTGGTCAAGGTCATCCTCGACTGCGTGCCGCAGGACCGGGTGATCTTCGAGGCCCCGACCAAGGCGCAGCAGGCCTGGTTCGTCCGCCAGCTCGGTGCCGACGTCAACATCGGCAACGTCGAGCCGGCCGGCGTGCTGGCCCTGGAAACACTGCGGCTAGGACTGCGCGCGGATACGGTCTCCCGGCCGGTGCGCTGACGTGATCCCCGAGCCGGCCGTCAACACGATCACCCGGCCGTACCGGGGCCTGTCGGTGCAGGAGGTTGACGTCCCGCTCACCGGGCAGGCGATCGGGGCGCTGCTGCGCCGGCGTGACATCTACCGCCGTACCGCGTTCCTTGTCCTGCGCAACCACGGCGAGACCGCCCTGGTCGCGGTGCGGCCGGGCGACCCCCGCGCGCTGTTCTCGCCGGTGGCGGAGCTGCGCGTGCTGTCCGGGCCGTCGGCCACCGCGTGGATCGAGGAGCCTTCGGCGGACGTCAGCAACGCCTCCGCGCTGGCCGCGGCCGCCCTGGCGCGGCGGCGCGACGGCGTACTGGCCTACGTCGTGCAGGGCCGCTTCGAGCACGTGAACTTCATCTGGCGGCCCGCGCCGCTGACCGTCCGCGTCACCGAGGTCGTCCCGCCGCATCCGCCGAAACTTCTGGCCATGGCCGAGCAGGCGGTCGGTTTCGACGAGGATCTGCCGCCGGTGACGCTGGTGCCCGACTGCCTGGACGTCCGGGAGCTTATGGCTGACCATCCGGCGCCGCACTACCTGCTGCCCTGCCGGGGTAGCGGCGTGGCGGCCCGCGGCGAGGTCAGCTTCCTGGACTGCCACCCGGCGTACCGGCCGGACTGGCTGCTCATCGGCTGTGACCGGTCGGTGCAGTTCCATGCGCACTTCTATGGCGAGCAGCCGCGGCGAGTAGACCTGTGCCCGCGGGCCCGGGCCGCCGCCCGGCAGGGCGAGCGGCTGCTCACCAAGTGCTGCCTGCTGGAGCGGGATATCCAGGTGGACGGCCAGACGGCGGTGGTGCCGTGGGGAGCGAACCATGACGAGGTGCGCGCCGCACTGCGCGCCTTGTGCGGCCTCCCCCCGGCCGGGATTCCGGGCATCGTGCAGGCGGACCCGGCCGCGGCGACGCCGGGCATCCGGTCATGAGCTCGGCGCATCCCGCCGATTCGGCCGTCTACGGTCACCTGTGGACCACCCCGGAGGTGTCCGCGCTGTTCACCGACGAGGGCCGGACGCAGTCCTGGCTCGGCATCCTGGCCGCGCTTGCCGAGGCGCAGGCCGAGGTCGGCCTGGTGCCGGCCGCCGCCGCCCGGGTGATCCGCGCGCACGCCGACGTCTCGCGGCTAGACCTTGGCCTCGTCGCCGAGCAGACTCGGGCGAGCGGTCACTCGACCATCGGCCTGATCCGCGCGCTGCGCCAGTCCCTGCCCGAAGAGGCCCGTGAGTGGGTGTACTACGGCGCGACGGTGCAGGACGTGTCCGACACCTGGTTCGGGCTCGTGTTCCGGGCCCTGGGGGACATCGCCCGGCGGGACGTGACCAGGATGCGGGACCGCGCCCTGGATCTCGCCGGGCAGTACCGGGACACCCCGATGTGCGGGCGTACCCACGGGCAGCCCGGCCTCCCTGTCACGTTCGGGTTCAAGTCGGCCAGCTGGGCCGCCGAGCTCGACCGGCACCTGGACCGGCTCCGGCTCGGCCGCGGCCGCTGGGAGCTGGCCCAGCTGGGCGGCGCGCTCGGCACGATGGAGTTCTGGGGCGATGCCGCCACCGACCTGCTCGACGCGTTCGCCGGCCGGCTGGGGCTTGGTGCCCCCCTGCTGCCCTGGCTGACCTCCCGGGACGGGGTGGCCGAGTTCATCTGGCTGCTCGCGGCCATCGCCGCCACGGTCGGCAAGATCGGCAACGAGGTCTACCAGCTGCAGCGGCCGGAGATCGGCGAACTGCACGAGGCGACGGCCCCCGGCACGGTCGGATCGATCACGATGCCGCACAAGCGGAACCCGGAGATCTCCGAGCACCTGGTCACCCTGTCTCGCGTGGTGCGGGCGCAGGCCGGGATCGCCCTGGAATCGATGGTGTCCGAGCACGAGCGGGACGGGCGGGCCTGGAAGGCCGAGTGGCTGGTAGTGCCGGAGACCGCCATGGCCTTCGGCGCCTGCGTGGCCGCGGGGGCCAGGATGCTCGACGGACTGTCGGTGGACGCCGACCGGATGCGGGCGAACATCGACGCCCAGCACGGCTACCTGCTGTCCGAGCCCGTGATGCGCTCGCTGGCCTGCCGGGTGGGCAAGCACACCGCCCACGACACGGTGTACGCCGTGGCCATGGACGGCATCGGCAGCGGCCAGGACTTCCGCACCGCGCTGCGCGCCGACCCGCGGCTGAACGCGATCTCCGACGCCGAGCTCGACCGGCTGCTGGACGTGCGGGCCGCCCTCGGCTCATGCGGGGCGTTCGTAGACCGGGTCCGGCGTTTGGCCCGGGGCAGAGCATGAGCACGGCAGCCAGCGCGGCGGCCCGGCCGGATCCGGGCCTGCCGGATCCGGGCCGGCTGGCACGGCAGCCCCGCATCGGCCTCGTCCTGGAGCCGACGCCGCTGCATCCCGCACCGCGGCTGTCCCGGGAGCTGGGCGTGCCGATCCTGTTCAAGCGGGACGACCTGACCGGGCTCGGCCTCGGCGGCAACAAGCTGCGCGGGCTCGAATACATCCTGGCCGACCTGCGCCAGCGGGGCTGCGACAGCCTGGTGACCGGCGCCGGCCCGCAGTCGAACTGGACCGTGCTCGCCGCCCTGGCCTGCCTGCGCTGTCAGGTGCAACCGCACGTCGTCTGCTACGGCTCCGGCGCCGCAGGCGAGGGCAACATGCGGCTGCACCGGTGGCTCGGGACAGATGTCCGGTTTACCGGCGACCCGGACCGGTCGTCGGTGGACGCCGGCCTGGCGGCGGCCGTGGCGGAACTGCGCGCCCAGGGCGGGCGGCCCTACCTCGTTCCCCGCGGCGGCGCGACCCCGCTGGGGGCGCTCGGCTACGTGCGGGCCAGCGTCGAACTGGCCGGGCAGCTGGCCGCGCTCGGCGAGCAGCCGTCGGCGGTGTGGCTGGCCACCGGGTCCTGCGGGACGCAGGCCGGGCTGCTGGCCGGGGCGGCGTTCACCGGCGCCTCGTACCGGGTGCGGGGGGTTGCGGTGAGCCGCCCGTCCGGCGAGAGCAGGGCCCGGGTGCGCTCGCTGGCGGCCGCGGCGGCGGCGCTGGCGGGCTGCGCGTCGCGCGTCGCGCCGCTGGACGTGCTGGACGGGTGGATCGGGCCGGGGTACGGCCTGCCGTCGCGGGAAGGGCAGCAGGCGGCCCGGCTGGTCGCGGCGACCGAGGGCGTGTTCCTCGACGACACGTTCGGCGCCAAGGCGATGGCCGCGCTGATCGCGGAATGCCGGGCCGGCCGGGTCCGCGGCACCCAGGTGTTCCTGGTCGGCGGCGGCGCGCCGACCCTGTTCGCCGGACCGGATGCCGCGGCGTCGGCTGCCGCCGCCGGGTGCGGCGGCACAGCGGCGCCCGCGGCGGGACCGGTTCGCGGGGCGGCGCCCGCGGTGGGACCGGTTCGCGGGGCGGCGCCCGCCGCGGGACCGGTTCCCGGGGCGGCTCCTTCGGCGGGACCAGGCCGCGCGGCGTCGGCTCCCCCCGGAGTGGACGGCAGGGTCGGATGACGGAGATACCGCTCCCCGAGGGCTACCTCGGCGCCGGCGCCCGGATCACCAGCGGGCCCGCGGCGGAGCTGGTCGAGGCCGGGTACGCCCTGGAGATCGCGGACGCGCCGCTGCTGCACCGCGGCCTCACTCTCGCCGACCTGGCCCACCTGGTCGCGCTGACCGAGTGCGGGGCGCTGCGGCCCGAGCAGGCGGCGCCGCTGTGCGGCTGGCTGCTCGGCCTGCTCGACTCCCCGGCCGCCGAGTTCGGCTACGACCCGCTCTACGGGGACGCCTACAACAGCCGGGAGCGGGAACTGGAGCGGGCCCTCGGCCCCGCGGCCGGACGGCTGCACCTGGGCCGCACTCGCCGGGAAGCGGGCCGCATCGCTTTCCTGCTCGGCCTGCGCGAGCGCCTCCTCGCGCTGCACGCCAACGTCGCCGCGTTCGCCACGGAGCTGAGCGACCGGGCCGCCGAGCACGCGGGCACGCTGTGGGCGGACAGCACGTACCTGCAGCCCGCGCAGCCGTCGACGTTCGGCCATTACCTGGGAAGTTTCGCCGAGCAGGCGGTACGGCACCTGCACCGGATCGAGGCCGCCTACGAGACAGCGGAGGCCTGCCCGGCCGGCGCGGGCGCGGCCGGCGGCTCTCGGCTGCCGCTGGATCGCGACCGCATAGCCCGGCTGCTCGGCTTCGGCTTCGCCGGGCCGCACACCCGCGACGCCATGTGGTCCACGGACGCCCTGGCCGACGCGGCCGTCGCGGCCACCCAGACCGCGATGACCATCGCCCAGCTCGCCGGGGACCTGGAGATTTTCGCGAGCCCCGCCTTCGGCTACCTGACCCTCGACGCCTCGCTGTGCCGGGCCAGCGTGCTCATGCCGCAAAAGCGCAATCCCTACGCGCTGGCCGTGCTCCGGGGCGGGGCGGGGACCCTGCTCGGCCGGCTGACCGGACTGCTCGCCACCGGCCTGACCCCGTCGGCGCGGACCGATAACTGGCTGTACGCCTACGGAGAGGTCGCCGGGGCGGTTGACCTGGCCGGCCTGCTCGTCCGGCTGGCGACGGCGGTCGTGGCCGGGCTGCGCCCGGACGTCCAGGTGCTGCGCGAGCAGGCGGCCGGCCATTTCATCGCGGGCGCCGACCTGGCCGAGGAACTGGCCCGGCGCTGCGGGCTCGACTACCGGACCGCGTACCGGGTAGCGGGCCGGGCGATCGCGGTGGCGGCCGGCCGCGGTGACACCGAACTGACCGTGGCCGTGGTCCGCGCCGCCGCCCGGGAGGTCACCGGGACGGCCGTGCCGGTCACGGCCGAAATGCTCGCCGGGGCGACCGACCCGGCAGCCGCGGTGGCTGCCAGGAATGCCCCCGGCGGCGCCAGCCCGCCGCGGGTGCGCGAGCACGCCGGGCGGGTACGCCGGCGGGCAGCCGCGGCGCGGAGGTGGAACCAGGCGCGCCGGGCGCGCGGCGCCGAGGCCGAGGCGGAACTGCTGGCGGCGGTCCGGACGATCATGTCACGCGCAGCCGAGGCCTGACCCTAGCTGGCCGGCGGTGCCGCGCGGGAACCGCGCCGCGCGGGCGCGCGGTCCCTGGCCGGCTGAGAGCCCGGCCGGGGCAGCGGCCGAACCGGCGGGGCCTGCGCCCGGCGTCCATCCGGCGGCACGGTCGGCGAACGGCCCCGGCCGGCCCGGCGCCTTCAGGTCGTGTCCTGGTGCCCGGCCGGCCTGCCCGGCCGGCCCGCCCGGCGAGCGGCAGCGGAGGTGCGGACTCAGTTCACCCGCCGGACGGTGCCAGGCGGGGCAGCCGGGACGGCGCCGGGGTGCAGTACCGCGGCCATGGCCTCGACGCCGCAGATCAGTCGGGGTCCCGGCCGGACGACTATGCCGTCCGCGTCGATCGCCCAGACGGGCCTGCCGGGAAGTGCCCGTATCACCGGGCCGGCCTGCTCGACCGCGCCGGGCAGGTGATAGCCGCACGGCGCCACGATGACCACGTCCGGAGCTTCGGCCGCCACCTCATCCCAGGTCGTCTGCACAGACGGCATGCCGGGCCTGGCCGCGACCGGCTCACCGCCCGCCGCGGTGACCAGGTCAGGGATCCAGTGCCCGGCGGTAAACGGCGGATCCACCCACTCGATCACCGCGACCCGGGGCCGGGGACGGCCGGCCACCAGCGCCGTGATCCGCTGACGCCGGGAGCGCAGTTCGGCGGTGAGCCGCTCCGCGCGCTCGGCTGTCCCGGTGCGCGCCGCGATCTGCAGGATCGAGTCCAGCACCTCGTCGAGCGAGCGAGGATCGAGCGATAGCACCTCGGCCCGGCAGCCGAGGTAGTCGAGCGCGTCCTGGATCTGGCCAGATGGCAGCGCGCACACCCGGCACAGGTCCTGGGTGAGGATCAGGTCGGGGTCCAGGTCCGCGAGCGCCTGCTCGTGCAGGGTATACAGGTCCGCGCCGGCGGCCATCTGCCCGCGAACGTAATCGTCGATCTCTCCCGCGGTCATCCCGCTGGTATCCCGGCCGCCCACCACGACCGTCTTCTCGGCCCGGGCGCTGGCAGGCTCGTCACACTCGAACGTCACTCCGACCAGCTGCTCGCCGAGCCCGAGGGCATAGATGATCTCGGTCGCCGAGGGAAGCAGGGATACCAGCCGCACGCCCCGAGCATAGGCACCGCGGGGGCGGGTGCTGCCCTCGACAGCCGCCCGCATCCGATTCGCCGGCCGCCGCTCCCAGTCCGGACCGGGCCGCACCGTGCAGGTGCGCCACGGCAGCTCCCTGCGCATCAGCGTGCACACCGTTTCCTAACCGACGATGGATTTGTCCGGACGGTCCGGCGCTTATCAGAACGGATCGCCAACGCAAATATCCGGTGGCGGATCGGCCCCACGATCGGCAGGATCGGGGCATGACCTCCGAATCGCACCGGCAGCCGATCGGCTCACTGCGGGCCGTGGCGCTGGACGCCCCGGACATCGACCTCCTGGCCACGTTCTACGAGCAGCTCGCCGGCTGGCGACGCGTCCCCGACGACGACGACGATTGGATCACGATCGACTCCGGTGACGGCTGGCGGATCGGCCTGCAACGGGCCACCGGCCACGTGCCGCCGCACTGGCCTGACCAGGACCGTCCGCAGCAGGCCCATCTCGACTTCCGGGTACCGGACATCGATGCGGCGGCCGAACGCGCCCAGCAGCTCGGCGCCAGCCTGCTACGCCGCAACGAACGGTGGCACACACTGGCCGACCCAGCGGGCCACCCGTTCGACCTGTGCGTCAGCACCGGCGATCCGCGGACCACCCTGATGAGCGTCATGCTCGACTGCCCCGACGCGAAGGCGCTGAGCCACTTCTACGCGGAGCTGCTCGGCAAGCCGGTGACGTACGAGGCGGACGGGGTCGCCATGATCGGCGAGGACGGCGCGCAGCCGGTGATGTTCCAGCAGGTGGAGCAGTACACCGCGCCGCGCTGGCCGGATCCGGCGTACCCGCAGCAGTTCCACCTCGACGTGACCGTCCAGGACGTGGACGCGGCGGAACGGGCCGCTCTCGACATCGGTGCCACCCGGCTGGACGGCGCCTGCCCGAACTGGCGCGTCTTCGCCGATCCGGCCGGCAAGCCATTCTGCCTGGTCTGGACGGTCTAATTAGATCCTTAGATCCCCGCCCCGATAGCCAGAGATGGGGCCGGCTTGCACGTGCCCGGGCGGGTGGAAACCCGGCGACGAGCCGTGGCTGAGGACCACCACCAGCACCACCAGCGCGACCGCGGCGACGGCCAGGGCGATCACCAGGAGCAGTCTGGGCCGCACTGCCCCGTGTGGTGCCTGCCTGGACATGTAGCTGCCGGTCAGCCAGATGAACGGTGCGATCGCCAGCACCGTGACGCCGGCCGCCAGGTTGACCTTGAGCACCGCGGTGCCGACGGCGGCAAAGGAGATCGAGGTACGAATCCAGGCCAGCCTGGTCCGCTCGCGGGCCAGGCCGGGGTTGACATCCTCGGGGTCGTCGGATTGAGTCATCGGGGCTACCGGAAGGCTGACACCAGCAAGACGACGGCGGACACGATGGCCAGGGCTGCGATGGTCGCGGTCAGGATTACCGGCAGCGCCGACCGGGGCACCGGCTTGCCACGGCGCAGCGCCCGCTGGTTGCGGACCCACTCGGCGTATCCGGCCACGGCGACAACCGCGCCCAGCACGATCAGCGGGATACCGATCAGGTGGCGGCCCCACGGCACGCCGGGGAACGGGGGCAGCAGCTGGACGATGCCGAGCCCCGCGACGATCAGGGCGAGCCCGGTCCGGCTCCAGGCAAGGAACGTCCGCTCGTTGGCGAAGGTGAACCGGGCGTCCGGCTCGGCACGGCTCGTCCCGGGTGGGGCGGTGCTGCTCGTCCCGGGTGCGGCGGTGCTGCTCGTCCCGGGTGGGGCGGTGCTGCTCGTCGCGGGTGGGGCGGTGCTGCTCGTCCCGGGTGCGGCGGTACTGCCTGTCCTCGCCGCGCCCGAACTGGCTGTCTCCGGTGCGGCGGTGCTGCTCGTCCCCGGTACCGCGCCGGGTGTCCCCGGGCCGGTGCCGCCTGTCCCCGGCCCGGTACCGCCCGTCTCCGGCGTGCCGCTTCCCGTCGCTGGTCCGGGGCTGGCGGTGCTGCCCCGATCCGGGTCGGCGGTACCGGTCACGTCTGGCTGGCCTGCGTCGCCACCCGGCCGGCCAGCGCCGCCGCTGCCCCCAGCGGGGCGGTCAGGTCCGCGGTCAGCCCATAGCGGTCGGCCAGCCACTGCGGGTCGATGTGACTCATCCACACGGCACCCTCATCGTCCTGCCAGACCAGCAGCTTGAGCGGAAGATCGATCGCGGCGAGCGGTGCGGCCACCATCACCGGGGTGCCACCCTTCGGATTGCCGAAGATCAGCAGTTTCGTATCGCGGAGCGACAGTCCCGCGCGGGCTGCCTCGCCGCTGTGATCGACGACGGTGAACAGCGCAGCTCCGGCCGCGCCGATCGCCGTCGGTGAGGAAAGTGACGGTCTGGCTGACGCCATGCGGGCTGCGGACATGGACGATGCCGGCGGTCGGGCGAGCCCCGGCCGGTGCCGCAACAGAAGGTCCGCTCATGACTGCTTCTCCGTATCGTTGACGTGTCTACGGCTAGTTGACGTGTCTACGGCTAGTTGACGTGTACGGCTAAGAGCATGCTCTACCTACACTGCTCCTGTGATGCCAGGCGGCGACGACACGTTCGAGCTGGGGACCGACGGGCCCACCTCGATTCTGGTCGGCGTCGACGACTCCACTACGTCGGTGCGGGCGGGCTGGTACGCGGCGGGCCTGGCCCGCCGGCAGCGGGCCCGGGTGGTAGCGGTCTACGTGGAGCCGATGGCGGTCCGGTTGGTGCGGGCCAGCAAGTGGCCGGTCACCGTCGTGCCCTGACCGTGCGCCGCACGCGACCCCGGGAATGAGGGCGTCACGCTGACCAGCCGCCCGCGTGGCCCCGTGGCGGGCTCTGGCCGGCGGGCTAGCCTGAGGCCAGCAGATCATCGATCATCCCAAGGAGTTCGTGTTATGCGGCTGAGCGCGCGGAACCAGATCCCGGCCCAGGTCATCGGCGTCCATGCCGGTGAGGCGATCGCCAACGTCGAACTGAACGCGGGCGGCATCCGGCTGATCGCCTCGATCACCGTGGAGGCGGCCCGTGAGCTCGGCCTGGCCGAGGGCCGGGAGGTCACCGCGGTGATCAAGGCCTCGGATGTCATCGTGGCGACCGGCGACTGACCCCAGCCGCCCGCCCAGCTCAGCCCACCCAGCTCAGCCCGCCCGGCCCAGTCGGCCCGGCCGAACGCCGCAGGCGGAGGCCGCGACCACGAGCCCGCCGCCAGGTGGCGGTGCCACGGCGCTGCGGGGTTGTCGGTGCCCCGGCTTACCCTGACGTGATGCGCGAATCCGAAATCCGTGCGGCGCCCGAGGAGCGGTTCCAGGACCTGGTGGATGAGCTCGTCGGCACCGAAGGCGTCACTCCGCCGCGCGGCGGCGGCGGGTTCGGCCGGACCGGCCTGCGCTTCCAGAACAGGATCTTCGCCATGCTGGTACGCGGGCGGCTGGTGCTGAAGCTTCCCGCGCCGCGGGTTGACGAGCTGATCGAGGCCGGCCATGGCGTGCGCTTCGACGCGAACCGGGGAACGCCGATGAAGGAGTGGCTCAGCCTCGATCCGGAGTCGGACCTGGCCTGGCTGCCGCTGGCCCGTGAAGCCGTGGATTTCGCCCGCTCCCTCCGGTAGGCGGCCCGGCTGGTCAGGCAGCTAGGTGAGCCTGGCTGAACCCCCGTCGATCACGCGGGATTCCCGGCGGGACGCTCGAAGATGAGTTCTCGCCCGTCCTCTTCGTCCCACTGCTCACCGTTCTCTGTGAAGCCGAACCCGGCGATCGTCGCCAGCGACGCGGCGTTGTCCGGGCTGATCGTCGCGCGCACGGTCCTGACGCCGGGTTCGCTGGCCGCGCGCCGCAGCAGCTCGCGGAGCATCGCCGAGGCATATCCCTGGCGCCGGCGGGCCGGGTCCACCGAGTAGGCGACCTCGACCATTCCGGCCGCGTCCGGCGGCCCGTGAAAGCCCGCGTGGCCGATGACGAAGCCCTCCGGCTCGGCCACCGCCGCACGCGCGATCCAGCGTGCGCTCTGCGGATCGGCCGCTATCTGATCGGCGCGCATCCGCCAGAGCTTCAGCGCTTCGGGCGTGATGAAGTAGCCGGTGAGCGGGACCCCGGCCGCCAAGCTGGCTCCGGCCAGGTCCCGGTTCAGCAGTGCGGTCAGGGCCGCGGCAGGCAGCCGTGCGAATCGCACCGATTTCGGGCTGGCGTGCGCGTGTGCGTGGCGGTCGGCTTCCTCGGTCATGGCACGGACGATGATACCGGCGCCCTGCTGGCCGGCCCTGTGTTGGCCGGCGCCGTGTTGGCTGGCCGTGTGTTGGCTGGCCGTGTGTTGGCTGGCCGCGTGTTGGCCTGCCCATTCTGGCGGGTACCGCTGCGGCGTGCGCCTTCGTCTCCGCTCATGGTGCCGGTGTGGTGTTATGCGCTTATGCGGTTCAGCACGTGCACCCTGACGGGCGCCGGAGCATGAGCAACCTCGATACCCGGCCGCAGGAGGTGGCCTCGGCGCCCGCGCAAGGCGCTGCCGCGGCCCGGCCGACCGTGGAGATCCTGCTGCCACGCGAGGTCCCGCTGGGCGGGCCGCGCGCCATGACCGTGCGGCGCACGCTACCGCAGCGACAGCGGTCGCTGATCGGCGGCTGGTGCTTCATCGATCACTACGGGCCCGACCCGGTCGCGCAGACCGGCGGCATGCGCGTACCGCCGCACCCGCACACCGGCCTGCAGACGGTCAGCTGGCTGTTCACCGGCGAGGTCGAGCACCGCGACAGCGCGGGACACCACGCCCTGGTCAGGCCCGGCGAGCTGAACCTGATGACCGCCGGGCGGGGCATCAGCCACTCCGAGGTCTCCACCCCCGGCACCAGCGTGCTGCACGGCGCGCAGTTGTGGGTGGCGCTCCCGGCCGCGACGAGGTTCGCCGATCCGGTGTTCGAGCACTACGTGCCCGACCCGCTGCCCGGGGACGGGTTTACCGCGCGGGTGTTCCTCGGCTCGCTGCTGGGCAGCTCAGCCCCGGTCGCCAGCCACTCCGCGCTGCTGGGAGCGGAGATCTCGGTCGATCCCGGCCGCGTGCTGCGGGTTCCGGCCGATGCAGCGTTCGAGTACGGAGTCCTGGTGGACACCGGCGCGGTGAGGCTGAACGGCACGGCCGTCGCGACAGGCCGGCTGGGCTGCCTCACCGCCGGGGCCGACGTGATCGAGCTGCGGGCCGGCCGCGAGGGCCCGGCGCGGGTGCTGCTCCTGGGCGGCGTTCCGCTCGGCGAGCGCATTGTGATGTGGTGGAACTTCATCGGCCGCAGCCACGACGAGATCGTCAGTTACCGCGCGGACTGGCAGGCCCTGATCGGCGCGGCGCCGGGCGTGAGCGGCGGCGCGGCCGCGGGCCGGTTCGGCCTCCCGGCGGGCGACCCGCTGCCGCCGATCCCGGCCCCGCCGCTGCCGAACGTCGCGCTGCGTCCCCGCCAGTAGACGGCAGCCGATCGCATCCTCCCCTCCAGGCCCGGGCCCATCCTGACCCGCTGCGGCGACGATGCGCCGCGGCGCGTCACGACCCGTCCGGCCCGGCGCGGCCAGGCCTGATCGCCGCCGCGGCCGGCGGGCGGCCGGGATTCGCCCCGGGCCGGGTCCCGATCACCACGACGGCGCCCAGGTCACCGGAACTGACCACCCGCGGGCTCAGGCCGCCCTCGGCGAAGGCCTCGGCGGCCCGCGGCGCCTGGGGTTCGCTCGTCTCGGAGAGCAGGCAGCCGCCCGGCGCCAGCCACCACGATGCCGCGGCCGTCACCCGCCGTAGCACGTCAAGTCCGTCCGTCCCGCCGTCGAGCGCCTCCCGCGGCTCATGCAGCCGCGCCTCGGCGGGCAGCGCGGCGATCGCCGCGGTGGGCACGTAGGGCACGTTGGCCAGCAGGACGTCCACCCGGCCGCGCAGCGCCGCGGGCAGCGGCTCGTAGAGGTCACCCAGATAGACTCGGCCGCCGGCGGCGGACAGGTTGCGCCGGGCGCAGCGGACCGCGGCGGGGTCGATGTCCGCGGCGTGCACCTCGGCGCGGTCCAGCGCCGCGGCCAGTGCGGCGCCGAGCGCGCCGGTGCCACAGCACAGGTTGACGACGACCGCCCAGCCGGAGCGGCCTGCCGCCCGGCGCGCCAGGCCGACGGCGCGCCGGGCGAGGAATTCGGTCCGCCGCCGCGGCACGAAGACTCCGGGGTCCACCGCGATCCGCAGGCCGCAGAACTCCGCCCACCCGACGACGTGCTCGAGTGGCAGCCCGGCCGCCCGCTGGGCCGTCATCGCGTCGAGCTCGGCTGGCGTACGCGCGGCGGAGATGAGCAGCCGCGCCTCGTCCTCGGCGAACACGCAGCCGGCGGCGCGGAGCCGACTGACGACGGATTGCGGGTACTGCCGGGCAGAAGATTGCGGGTAATGCCGGGGAGAAGCTGACATGCAGGGTGCCTTTCGGGTTACCTGCGGGCGCTCTCCCGGTCGCCTAAGCCGAAGGGGCCACGCGGCCGCGGGGTGAGAGCACCCGGCCTGATCTGGCGGTAATGGGTCTCACCTCCCGGGTCGGCGCGGCTGGCCGGCTGCGCGCGGCCAGCGACGGCTACCTTACCCGAGCCGGGCCGCCGCGCACTCGCCTGGACCCCGGGCGGCGCGGCTGCGACGATGGTGAGCCGCAGGTTCCCTCCCGACCACGGATCCGGAGGCGGTGCCCGGTGCTGGCCAGCCCGGTCGAGATCAAGCGGCTGCATCTGGCCCGGCTGCGCGGTCCCGACCGCCGGGAATGGCCGGTGCACGGTTTCGTGATCACTCACCCGGATGGCGCGGTGCTGGTCGATACCGGCGTCGGCGGGCCGCCGCACGTACTCAGTGACTGGCGGGTGGTGAACCATTCGGTCGCCGACGCGCTGGCCGAGCTGGACATGACGCCGGGCGATATCAGGCTGGTGATCAACACTCACCTGCACTTCGACCACTGCGGCCAGAATGCCGTGTTCACGCACGCCGCGCATTACGTCCAGCGAACCGAGCTGGAACGCGCCAAGCGCGAGTCGCCGGAGCTGTATGACTGGTTCGGGTTCATGAACGCGCGGTTCGAACTGCTCGACGGGGACGCCGACGTGCTGCCCGGCGTGGCCGTGGTCGCGACGCCCGGGCACACCGTGGGTCACCAGTGCGTGGTGGTCCAGTCCGCCGCCGGCGTGTCCGATCTGATGATCGGGGACGCCGCCTACACGCCGCGCCAGTACCTCAGCCCTGCCCCGGCCGACCTGCCGCCAGGCCAGGCGAGCGACCTGGTGGCCTGGCAGGACTCGGTGCGCCGCATCCGTTCCATCGGGCCGGCGCGGGTGCACTTCTGCCATCACACCGATGTCGTCCACGGCTGACACTGGCCATCCCGGCCGCATCCCGGCCAGCTCGGGCTGCTACCGGACGGCGGCCGGAAGATCCTCCGGCAGGCCGAACACCGGGAACAGGCCCGGGTCGTTGAACGACACGATCCGCGCGATGCTCGATCCGGTGACGGCCAGGACCTGTATGGCGTGCGCCCGGTACCCCCCGTCGCCGTCCCGCATGTAGGCCGCGAGCCCGGGCTGCCCGTTGGCGGCCACGGCGACCATCCGGAACCGGCCCGGCGCATTGACGACCCGCGCCGCAAGGAAGCGGCCGACCTGCTCGCGGCCGGCGAACCAGGTCGGCAGCGGCGGCATCTCGAGCACGGCATCGTCGCGCAGCAGCCGCATGATCGTGCCGATGTCGGCGTTCTCGATGGCCGTCGCGTACCGGTCGAGCAGCGCGCGGCTGTCCGGGTCGTCGGGCTCGCGCATCTCATCCTCGGCCGGCGCCACCCGCTCAACCTGCGCCCGGGCGCGCTGCAGCACGCTGTTCACCGCCGTCGTGTTGACGCCCAGCAACTCGGCGACCTCGGCGGCCCGCCATCCCAGCACGTCACGCAAGATCAGCACCGCGCGCTGGCGCGCAGGCAGGTACTGCAGTGCAGCGATCAGGGCCAGCCGCACGCTGGCCCGTGACACCACGATCGAGGCAGGATCGGCCGGCGCAGCACCCAGCAGCGCGTCCGGGACCGGCTCCAGCCACGGCACCTCCGGCCGGGCCGCGACCAGCGGTCCTGCCGCGTCCTCGCCCGGGCCGCCGAGACCAGAGGGCAGCGGCCGCCGGTCCCGGTTCTCCAGCGCCCGCAGGCACGCGTTGGTCGCGATCCGGTACAGCCAGGTCCGCAGCGACGAGCGTCCCTGGAATCCGCCGTAGGACCGCCATGCGCGGATGAGGGTCTCCTGCAGCTGATCCTCGGCATCGTGAACCGAGCCGAGCATGCGGTAGCAGTAGGCGAGCAATTCAGCCCGGAACGGATCGGTCAGGCGCGCGAAGTCCTCGCTGTCCGGCATGGCCGTATCTCCCTGCCCGCTGGACCGGCCTACCTGCTTGCCGGCCCGGTCCAGCAGCAGGTTATCCGGCCGCGCCGTCGCTGTTGCCCGCATCGCCGCTCCCGTGGTTGACCGCCGGCGCCGTCCCGTCTGCACGCCTCATGAGTACAGGTACGGCGCACCGGGAAAAATCATCGGCCGGCCTGAGCCTGACCTCGCACGGTTCGCCCGCTGCTACTTCGGGCGGGCGAACCGGATGTCCGGCGTCGCGGCCCCGGGAGCGGCGAAGGCGAGCATTTGCCTGGCTTCGTCGGCGACCGCGTCGCGATCTTCACGGGCGAATTTCCCGAACGGTTCCACGGTCAGCGCCACCGCGCCGGCGGATTCTGGTGATCCGCCACGTGCCCGCGACGTAGCCGTTCACCAGCACGGTCCCGGGAAAGACGCCGTTCCTGGTGTACAGCCTGCGGCGGTCCTGCTCGGCGATGACCCGGGTGCGGTCGGCGTGCGCGAGGAGCAGGTTGTCGAACTCGGCGACCAGGCGCACCGGAGCCAGCGTCTCGGGGTCGGGCCGGGGCGCGTCGGGCAGGTCGAGCAGCTCGGCCCCGCCCTCGTCCCGGAATGCCCGCAGCCCGGGCCGCAGCCGGCCGGCGACCTCGCGCAGCCCGGTCAACCCGGACCACGCCTGCACATCGCGGACGCTCGCCGGGCCGAACGCGGCCAGGTAGCGGAGGATCAGGCCGTCCAGCGATGCGCCGCGATCCAGCGGCCGGCCGAGCCAGGATTCGGCGGGGACGTGCCTGGCCTGCCCGGCCGCTCCCCAGACGGCCCGCGGCGGTACCTGGACGAGCGGCACGAGGCCGCGCACCCCCTGGGCCAGCGCGGCTGGCGGATGGCCGGGCCACCGCGGTGCCAGCAGCGCGCCGAGCTCGCCGAACGTCCGGGGCGCCTGGTCGGCGAGCGCGCGCCCGGCCGCCGCCAGCGCTTGGGTATCCACTCCGGCCAGCTGCCTGCCGAACGTCGCGGCCAGCGCCCTGTCGAGGACCGGCTGGATCAGCGGGCGCAGCGTCAGGCAGTCGCGTGCGGACACCAGGTGAATGGTCCCGCGCATCAGCGCGATGCGGACCACCTGCCGACCGGTGATCAGCCGGGCCAGCTCGTCGGGCTGGAAATCAGCCAGCCGGGACCACAGGCCATAGTAAGGCGGGAACGGCGCCTGGGCCTGCAGGCCGAGCAGGTGCTCCACCGTCTCGACCACCCGGGACCCGGCCCGGCCATCAGCGGGCCCGGCCGCGGGGGCCCGCCGCAGCAGCATCTGCCGTTCCAGCAGGGCACGGTTGAGCGCCTGCCGGCTGAGCACCTCACCGGGCATCAGCTTTCCTTCCGGAGCCTGGGCCGGGCTCACCGTATCCGGCGGGCCTGACTATTTCGCTGGCCGCCCGGGCGCCGCGACTCTAGTCTGCCCGGATGACCATCGCGCATGACGTGGCCGGAGAAGGCCCGGCTCTGGTACTGCTGCATTCCACGGTGTGCGACCGGCGGATGTGGGACCCGCAGTGGCCGGCGCTGGCCGAGGCGGGCTACCGCGTGGTCCGGTGCGACTTCCGCGGCTTCGGCGACACGCCGGCCGCAAGCCGGCCTTACCGCGACGCCGACGACGTCAGGGACCTGATGGACGCGCTCGGCCTCGGGCAGGCGGCGCTGATCGGCGCCTCTTACGGCGGCCGGGCGAGCGTGGAGATCGCCGCGCGCTGGCCGGACCGGGTGACGGCGATGGCGCTGATCTGCGCCGGGCTGCCCGGCCATGAGCCGAGTCCGCAGCTGAGCGCGTTCGGGCAGCGAGAGGAGGAACTGCTCGAGGCCGGGGACGTCGAGGCGGCGGTGGATCTCAACGTCGCCACGTGGCTGGGCCCGCAAGCCGGCGAGCAGGTGCGCGAGCAGGTGCGGCAGATGCAGCGACACGCCTTCGACGTGCAGCTCGCCGCCGCCGAGGACTTCGAGCTGCCCCCGGCCGAGGTCGCCCTGGCCGGGGTCCGGGCTCCCTGCCTCGCCCTCTCCGGCGCTCGCGACCTGCCCGATTTCCGGGAGATCGCGGCCAGCCTGCCGGGCCTGTTCCCGGCCGCCCGGCACGTCGAACTGCCCTGGGCGGGGCACCTGCCCAGCCTGGAGGGCCCGGGGGAGGTCACCTCCCTGCTGGTCGGCTTCCTGGCCGAACAGGTCCCGCCGGGCTGCTGACCGTTGCGCCCGTTCTTCCTCGTCAGGCATAGGCATTCGCCCGAACGTAGAGCATGATTCAGAAAGGCGGCCGCTGCGGCCCACGGCGGGAAGGGTGCTATGGCGAATCTCAGTTCGATGCTTGAGCGGGCTGCCGACGATCATCCTGACCGGCCGGCCATCCGGATGGATGATCTCGTGCTGAGCTACGCGCAACTGCGCGACGCGGCTGCGCGGGCGGCCACGCTGCTGATATCCCTCGGCGTCGAGCCGGGGGACCGCGTCGGCCTGATGCTGCCGAACGTGCCGGCCTTTCCCGTCGCCTTCTACGGCGCCCTCGCCGCCGGAGCCGTCGTGGTGCCGATGAACCCACTGCTCAAGAGCCGGGAAGTCGCCTACTACCTGGGTGACTCGGGCGCCAAGGTGCTGTTCGCCTGGCACGCGTCGGCCGGCGAGGCAGCCAAAGGCGCTGCCGACGTCGGCGCGCAGGTCGTCGGGGTCGACGACCCCGACCTCAGTTCCCGGCTGCCCGGGCTTCCCCGGCTGCGCACCTGGGCGGACGCGGCCGGCGACGACGACGCGGTCATCCTCTACACGTCCGGCACGACCGGCCGGCCGAAGGGCGCCCAGCTCACCCACGCCGGCCTGGCCCGCAACGCCAGGCTGACCTCCGAGACCCTGCTGCACGGCGGCGCCGACGACGTGGTGATGGGCTGCCTGCCGCTGTTCCACGTCTTCGGCCTGACCTGCGGCCTGAACGGCACGGTGGTGGGCGGGGGCACGCTGACCCTGCTACCCAGGTTCGACCCGGGCAAGGCCCTGGAGATCATCGAGCGCGACGCGGTGACGATCTTCGAGGGCGTGCCGACCATGTACGCCGCCATCCTGCACTGCCAATCCGAGCATCCTCCCGACACCTCGTCCCTGCGGGTGTGCATTTCCGGCGGCGCGGCGTTGCCGGTGGAGATCCTGCGCAACTTCGAGCAGAAGTTCGGCTGCATGATCCTGGAGGGCTACGGGCTGTCGGAGACCTCGCCGGTCGCGTCGTTCAACCACCCGGACAAGGTCCGCAAGCCCGGCTCGGTCGGCACGCCGGTCGAGGGGGTCGAGATGCGCCTAGTCGGCGCAGACGGCGCCGACGTGCCGCCCGGCGAGGTGGGCGAGATCGCGATCCGCGGCCACAACGTCATGAAGGGCTACTGGGGGAAGCCGGAGGCTACCGCGGAGGCGATCCCGGACGGCTGGTTCCGCACCGGCGACATAGGCCGGATCGACGAAGACGGCTACTACTACATCGTGGACCGCAAGAAGGAGCTGATCATCCGCGGCGGGTTCAACGTATACCCGAGGGAGATCGAGGAGGTCCTGCACGAACATCCGGCGGTCGCGGAGGCCGCCGTGGTCGGCATCCCGCACGACCAGTTCGGCGAGGAAGTCGGCGCGGCGGTGGCCCTCAAGCCGGGTACCAGCGCGTCGGAGTCCGAGCTGCGCGCGTTCGTCAAGGACCGGGTGGCGGCGTACAAGTACCCTCGTCACGTCTGGCTGGTCGATGAGCTGCCGAAGGGCCCGACCGGCAAGATTCTCCGCCGTGAGGTGCGGCCGCCGGAGGATCTTCGATGACGGCACGTTCCTCCCGCGCCGCCAGCGAGTCAGCCGCGGGTCAGGCCGCCGCGTCCGAAGCCGGCTCGGCGGCCGAGGCGGCCGAGGCCGCCGGCGCGCTCGACCTGCTGCTGTCCGACGCGGCGCTCGGCGTCGCGCGCCTGTTCCGGCCGGACAGCTCCGTGCTGCGCCTGGCCGCGCGGCTGGCGTTGCGGCCGCGGCTGACCGGCGGCACGCTGGCGCTACTGGCCGCAGAGCTCCGCAAGGTCATCTCGGGAAGCTCCGCGATCGCCCCGCAGCGCCGCGACCGGCGGTTCGCTGATCCCGCCTGGGGGACGAACCCGCTGCTCAGGCGGAGCATGCAGGCCTACCTGGCGGCGGTCCAGACCGCGGAGGAGCTGCTCGCCGCGGCCGAGCTGGACTGGCGGGACGGTGAGCGGACGAAGTTCCTACTGTCGAACCTGGTTGCCGCGGCGGCACCCAGCAACAACCCGCTGATCAGCCCGGCCGGATGGAAGGCCGCGATCGACACCGGCGGCCTGTCCGCGGTCCGCGGCGTCCGGGCGCTGGCATCGGATCTGGCCGCGCCGCCGCGCGTGCCCACGATGGTGGAGCCGGGCGCGTTCGAGGTCGGCAAGGATCTGGCGGCGACGCCGGGCGCCGTCGTGCACCGCACCGAGGTATTCGAGCTGATCCAGTACCTGCCAGTCACCGACACCGTGCTCAGGTACCCGCTCGTCATCGTGCCTCCGATGATCAACAAGTTCTACGTCACCGACCTGGCGCCGGGTCGCAGCATGATCGAGTACCTGGTCGGCGAGGGCCACCAGGTGTTCGTCATCTCGTGGCGCAACCCGGACCGCCGGCACCGGGACTGGAACCTGGACACCTACGGCGGCTCGGTCCTGGCTGCCGTGGACGCGGCCTGCGCCATCAGCCGGGCGGCCAAGGCCAGCATCTGCGCGCTGTGCTCGGGCGGCATCGTCTCGTCCATGCTGGCCGCTCACCTGAAGCAGGCCGGGCGGGCGGACCGGCTGGCCAGCCTCTGCCTCGGCGTCACCGTGCTGGACCAGTCACGGGCCGGCACCGCGGCTGCGATGGTAGATGAGAGGACCGCCTTGGCCGCGAAGGCGGCCTCCCGCTCCCGCGGCTACCTCGACGGCAGGGCGCTGGCCGAGGTCTTCGCCTGGCTGCGCCCCGACGACCTGATCTGGCACTACTGGGTGAACAACTACCTGCAGGGCAACAAGCCGCCGCCGTTCGACATCTTGTACTGGAACGCCGACACGACCCGGCTGCCCGCCGCCCTGCACGCCGATTTCATCGACATCGGCCTCGTCAACGCGCTGACCCAGCCGGGAAAGGTGACGATGCTCGGCTCGCCGGTTGATCTGTCCACGGTCGACATGAGCGCCTACGTGGTGGCCGGCGTGGCCGACCATCTGTGCCCGTGGCAGTCCTGCTATCGCAGTGCCAGGCTGCTGGGCGGCCCGGTCCGGTTCATCCTGTCCACCAGCGGCCACATCGCCTCCATGGTCAACCCGCCGGACAACCCGAAGGCGACCTTCCAGACGGCGCCGGGCACGCCGGCCGACCCGCGGGAATGGCAGGCGACGGCCTCGACCGTCAGCGGCAGCTGGTGGCCGGACTACTCGGCCTGGCTGGCCGAGCGCAGCGGCGGCCGGCGCAGCCGTCCGCGCGCGCTAGGGAGCAGCGCATTCCTGGCGCTCGACCCGGCTCCGGGGACCTATGTTCACGACCGCTAGCGTGCGCACCGTCGCCGTCGGCGGGCAGCAGCTGCGGGTCGCGGTGCGGCCTGGCGACCGGAGCCGGGTGCCGTTACTGCTCATCAACGGCATCGGGGCCAGCCTTGACCTGCTGCAGCCGTTCGTTGATGCGCTCGAGCCGGCGGTTGAGGTGATCTGCTTCGACGTCCCGGGGGTCGGCGGCTCGCCGCTTCCCCGGATCCCCTACCGGTTCACCGGACTGTGCCGGATGATCTCCCGGATGCTGTCCGAGCTCGGCTACGCGTCGGTTGACGTGCTCGGTGTCTCCTGGGGCGGCGGCGTGGCGCAGCACTTTGCCACCTTCCAGCGGTCGCGCTGCCGCCGGCTGGTGCTGGTGAGCACCGCCACCGGCTCCCTCATGGTGCCGGCCAGCCCGGCGATCCTGGCCCGGATGGTGACGCCGCGCCGCTACCTGGACCGGCGCTACCTCGCGCGGGTCGCGCCGACCCTGTACGGCGGGACGGCGCGAGCCGAGCCCGAGCGGGTGGCCGCGGCGATGCACTCGCACCTCCGGGTGGGCTCCCCGCGGGGGTACCTGTACCAGCTCACCGCAGGCGTGGCCTGGACCAGCCTGCCGTTCCTGCCGCTGCTGCGGCAGCAGACCCTCATCATGTCCGGTGACGATGATCCGATCATCCCGCTGGCCAACGCTCACTTGATGCACCGCCTCATTCCGAATTCGCGGCTGCACGTCTACCACGGCGGACATCTCGGCCTTCTCACCGAGGCGGCGGAGCTCGCGCCCGTGGTAGGCGGCTTCCTCGCCGCGCCGTGAAGGGACGCCGGGAGGCGCGCAGCCAGCGCCCGCCGGCCGCTACGCGCTCGAGACTGAGCACGCTCATCGTCAAACGCGCCCTTTCCGGTGCCGGCGCCTTCGCCTGACCGGCCGTGAGGCATGACAATCACGGCAGCGCTCCCGCCCAAGGGGGGCCGGGTCACTTCTACCCGTACTGGACGGAGGCGACGGTCGGCGGCATGTGCGTCTGGGAGTTCGGCAACATGCGCAACGGGAACCGCTTCGGAGATGACGCGCGGTACGGCCGGGTCGGCCCGGGCACCAGCGGAGCGTTCGCGGGCCCGGTCCGCCGCAATCCCGGCTGCTGAGCACGGTCGATTGCGGGCGTGGCGGCGGCGCTGCCGGGCGGGCCAGGGCCAATGGTCGGTGAGAGGCTGCCTAGAGCCTGCCCGGCAGCGCCTGCTTATGGCCTCATGTGCAGGCGGAAATGGTGACGGGCATGATGGTCGGCCGCCGTAGTCTTCGCCATCATGCCTCCCCTGGCCGCCTCGCTCGGGCGGCCATCGAACGTGACGGGCGCACCGCGACCGGGTGGCCGGCGGAGCACGTCGTCCCCTATTGCACGGTCCTGGCCGGCGCTTGGTTCAATCCCGGAGCGGTCTTTGCCGGCAAGAATCCCGGATTGCTACCCGATGCCGGTCAGATCACACGCCTGGCCGCGATCGCGGTCGGCTCACAGTTCGGTGATCTGTTGCTCCCGCAGCGTGCGGACCAGTCAGATGGACAGCCAGTCGGTCACGACCGCGGGCCGCGGGTCGTGGTCGGCGGCTGTCAGCCGCAGGCTCATCGGGCCGGCCGACAGGGATGCTGACCTGAAGGAACCAAGCTCGTCGGCGTCCGTCGTGACGACTGCTGCACCTTGGCGTATCTCCACCGTGGCACGCTGCGCAGGGGTGATCTGGCCCATGACGTCGCGCCCGGATCCCGTCGTGGTCACCTCGACGTCAATGGTCAGCTCGGGGGTCCGGAACGAGACAAGCCGCCGGCCCGAAGAGCTGCGCACCAGCGAGCCCTGACCGGCATCCAGCAGCGAGTCGGACACCAGCTCCGCCAGTTCGCTGTCGATGTCACGCCAGGAGAACGCGTCCGAAGCCGCCTGGACGAACTCGGGCGGCACTGGATCCAGGCGAGCCGCCAGCCGCCGGAGCTCCTGCTCCAGCTCGTTGTCGTCCGCCTCGTCAGTCATGTCCGGTCTCCTCTGGGCCGTTCACCATCTATGAGGGACCTGGGGGAGCCTAGATACATCCCTCCAGTTCCCGCCGCAGCTGCTGCAAGCATCGCGCCCTGGTGGGCCCGATGCTACCTACCGGCAGGTCCAGCGCGGCGGCGACCTCGGCATAACTGGGCGGAGGCGACGCCATCAGCACCCTCAGCAGCTGACGGCAGCGCGGCGGCAGCCGCCTGACGGCTTGCCAGAGGACCTTCGCCCGGTGCGCCTCCTCCCGCTTGTTCTCAGCGCGCAGGACTTCTTCCTCGGTGGGGTTGTCTTCGCCCGTGGTTTTGTCGAACCGGGTCATGTCCTCGGTGGGCACCGTCCTGGCGCTCGTCCGGATGTGCTGCAGGCACTCACGCCGGGCGGCGGTCGCCAGCCAGGCCCCGACGCGATCAGGATTGTCGATCTTGTCAATGTGCTCGGCCAGGCGCAGCCAGGTCGTCTGCGACACGTCAGCCGCATCGGCACGGCTCAGCCGGTAGGCGCGGGTGATCGACCATACGAGTCCGCTGAATCGCTGGACCAGCGCGTCCCACGCCGCCTTGTCGCCGTCGGCTGCCGCTGTCACCAGCCAGCCGGTGTCCTCGTCTTCCATGCCCGTCCCGCTAGCGATGCTGCACCTGCCGCGCATGCTCCGGGATCATGGCCACCATCGCTGCCTTCGGTTTCGCGGCCAGGAGACGATAAGCCGTTTGCTGACCGATATGCCCCACAATTATGGCCTCTCAGTATGTCAGCGGATCATCCGCATGACCAGGCTTAACGCCCTGCCCCGTTGGTCGCGGCCTATGACGACCATGACCCTCCCGCCCAGCCGCGTGACTTGCTGCCCCCGCGCAGTCAGGCCGGACGTGCGCCCCGGAGCTGCCGGGCGCATGCTGCGGTCCTCTGGAGAGCCGTAGACGGCCCCGAATATCTCCGGCGCCGCGTGTATCTAACCGGACCCGTCGCCCTCTGAAGAATGTGATCCCTCGGAGACGGCGCGCCGCGTAGCTGGCCGCACCGCCCCGGGATTCGCGCCAGGCCGGGCGAGGGGGCAGGCCGGGGAGTCCCTTCCCGGCCTGCCCGGCCAGGCCGCGTGCCGAGCCGCTGCGGTGCGTCGAGCCGCCGGTCTACCGGGCCATCGGCGTTGACCCGGAGAAGGAACAAATCCTGGCAGCGCTACGGTGCGTCGGTGATCATCTTCTCCGGCGTGGCGATCCTGATCTCGTCCGGGATTCTTCGGCTGCCAGGCCACCTCCCGTTCAACCCGCGGCGCCGGGCCGGGCTGTCGCCGAACACCGCGGTCGGCTGGGGTTACGCTCGGGTGGAGCAGGCCGGCATCGAACGCGCCGAGTCCTCCGAAGGTCGTACCTGCCCCGTCGAGAAGCCCGTCACCTTCGCCGCCGGCCGGGACGCCCCCGCGGCCGAATCGGCGCTAGGCTGGCCGGCGTCTTCCGCGTCCGGCGCCGTGCTCAGGCGCTACCGCCGGTGACGCTGCCGCGTCGGCCCGGTCGGCCAGGGCCCGGACCTCATCAGCCACCTGCGGCCATACCGCGGCGGGCAGATCGTGCCCTACCCCGGGGAGAATGACGAGCCGGGCGTCGTCGATCGCGGCCGCGGTGCGCCGGGCCGCCGCCGCGCGCAGCAGCGGGTCAGCCTCGCCGTGCAGCACGAGGGCGGGTACCCGCAGTCTCGCCAGCCGGCCTCCGTGCCACTTCGCCCCGACCTGGCGGCTCTGCGCGCGGGTGTCGCGGACACCGCTGACCAGGTCGCGTTCGATCCGCTTGCGTGCGGCAGGCTCGTCGAAGGGGTACCCGGGCGAGGCCACCGCGCGGGCCAGCGCGAGGCCAAGGCCGATGTCGCCATCTCGCCCCTCGGGGAACTTCATCCGCGCGAACCGGGCTACGAGTCCCAGGTGCACATAGCGGATCCCGCCGATGCTGCTGACGTCACTGGGCAGCGAGGCCAAGGACGTGATGCTCCTGACCCGCCCCGGGTGGCGCAGGGCGATGCGCTGGACCAGCTGGCCGCCCATCGACGCGCCGAAAAGGTGCGCGGAATCCCAGCCCACAGCGTCGAGCACGGCTGCGGCGTCGTCGGTCATATCCTCGGCGGAGTATGCCGCAGAACGCCTGCGCAGCAGCGCGGCCACCGGGCTCCTCGCCCCGGCGTCCGGGAGACGGCTGGATTCGCCGGCGTCACGCTGGTCGTAGGCCACCACGTGAAAGCCGCGGCCGATCAGCTCGTCCACCAGCCCCTGCGGCCACCAGAACCTGGATACGCCCAGACCCATCACCAGCAGCAGCGGGTCACCTCCCGCGCCGCCGAGATCCTCGTAGGCGATGTCGGCGCCGCCATTGCGGGCGAAGCGCGTCGGGCTGGCGCCAGCCGTAGTCATCGGGTCCTCCGCATCATTCGCAAACATCGTTCGCGAACTATGATACGAGATAGGGAGGACAGATGCCACCGCGGCGATCCGAGGACGTCATCTGGCTGCGCCCTGAGCACGCCACGGCCGGGCGGCCCGCCCAGCGCAGCCGCGCGGAGATCACTGCCGCCGCCGTCGCGATCGCCGACCGCGACGGCCTGGACGCCGTGTCGATGCGGCGGGTCGCCGCCGAACTCGGGACCGGCGCGGCGTCGCTCTACCGTTACGTCGAGACCCGGGAGGACCTGCTCGACCTGATGACCGACGCTACCGGGGCCGAATACTCCCTGGCCGCGCCGAGCGGGGACTGGCTGGCCGATCTCGTCGACATCGGCGAGCAGGCCCGCGGCATCATGCGGCGGCACTCGTGGCTGGCCGCCCTGGTCGTCACCCGGCCCGTGCTGGGGCCCAACGGGCTCACCGTGCTCGAGCACGTCCTGGACGTGCTCGGCCCGCACCCGGCTGACATGGCGGCCAAGCTCGAGGCGTTCGCGCTGCTCAACGCGATCACCGCGGTGTTCGTGCAGAACGAGCTGACCGGTGGCTCGCAGATGCAGCGGCGGAACGCCGTCTACTTGCAGCAGGCCGTAATCTCGGGGGAGCACCCGCGGCTCGCCCGGCTTCTCGCCCAGGCGCTGGTGACGACGGCTGGTACCGAAGACCGTTACAGAGACATCCTCGCGCGGCTCCTGACCGGGCTGCTCGGGCCGCCGTCCCCGCTGGCAGCAGCCAGCGGGCGCGGACGCCCTCCGCCGCCGGAACCTTCAGGTTGACGATGACGGTCACCGACGCCGCCGGCGTCCGGGCCAGCCGTACGTTCATCCTGACGGTCAAGTCGCGGCCACCGGCCAGGCGCGACCTGCCCTGCCGGGCGCGAAAGCTAGCCGGTCGTGACCATCGGTCAGTCGCGAGCACCCGCCGGCGGAGGCTCGCCTGCGTAGCACGGTCGGCGCCGACCCGGCCGTAGCCCGCAGAGCGCGGGCCGCGGCCAGGTCGGGCGACGGTGCGCCCGCGGTCCTCAGCCTGGCGTCGATCCGGCCACGAAGATGCAGAACGGGTGCCCGGCGGGATCGGCATAGACCCGCAGCGGCTCCTCGGGATCGTCGGAGCGGTCGAAGAGCAGCCTGGCGCCCAGCTCCAGGGCCCGGTCGTGCTGGGCGTCGAACTCCGGCCGGGTTCGCACGGTCAGATCCAGGTGCAACTGCTGCGGGTAGCGGGAATTGTCCGGCCACGTCGCCTCCGGCAGCTCTGTCACCTGCTGGAACGCCAGACGTGGCGTGCCCGCCGAGCCTTCCAGGACCAGCCAGTCCTGTCCCCCCGGGTCTGGGCCGCCCGCAGGCGGCGGCTCATCGCCCGGCCGGTATCGCCAGCCGAGCAGCTCACGGTAGAACTCCGCCAGCGCCCGCGCGTCGGTAGTGTCCAGCACCACCTGCCGAAACTCAGGGAATCCCGGCTCCGCTGCCATCCCGCCACCTCCTATGGCAGCATGCCACCGGTCAGCGTCATCCGCACTCGGCCCACGCCGATTCCGGCCTGACCCGGATCGTGACGTGCCCGTTCTTCGCCGGGTGGCCTGTTCGTCGTCGGTCTCGTGCCCGTTCCTCGCTGGCTGACGCGCCCGTTCTTCGCCGCCTGCCCGGGTTTCCCTGGCTGGCGCGATTTGTTCGCTGGCTCGCCAGCTAACGGCGGTTGTTCGCTGGCTGGCCGCCGCGGCAGCCGTCAGCCCGACGCCGACGCGAACGCCTTGCCCACCGCGTCGTCCAGCGCGGGCTGCGGGAACCAGCCGTCGTTGCGGAACAAGATCTTCCCGGGGCCCGCGACCAGCTCGATCCAGGGCTGGTCCTGCACTCCGTAGCCGTCCGACAACTGGCCATAGCGGTCGACGACCACCGGGTAGTCCAGGCTGCCGTGCAGTCCGGCCAGGAAGGACGGCAGGGCCCCCGGCGACGGTTCGGTGCTGGCCTCGTCCACGGCGACCACCTGCGGCCAGCCGCGTGCCCGGGCGGCCCGCTGGTAGGCATTCAGAGCCCGCAGCTGCCGGGCGAGGTTGCTGTTCTCATCGACCCAGGTAGCGAAGAACACCACGAGATGGGGATGGCCCGGGCCGAACGTCACGGTCCGCCCGGCGGCGCGGCCGCCGACGACCGGCAGCGCGGCGGTGGCGGTGGGCCGGATCCCCGGCAGGTAGCGCAGGCTGACCGACTCCGCCACGTGCGGGTGCCCCGGAAGCACGGCGGCGGTCGCGTTCGCCAGCACCTGGGCCTGCTGGTCGGTTGCCGTGTAGGCCATCTGGGTGAGGAAGACCGACTGCTCCCGGCCGTCCGGGCGGATCAGGTAGATGGCCGGCTCGTGATCGATGTTCCCCTTGATCGCCTGGACGTAGACGTGGTACTCCTTCCACACCTGCGTGAGCTGGGCGAGCGTACCGGTGAGGAAGTCCCAGCTGCGCGTCATGCCGTGCGCCGCGGAGTAGTCGCGCACGTCTGCGACCCGGGTGGCGTCCGGGTTGGCGTTGATCCCCAGCAGCTGCACGTGCCGGCCCGCGGCTCCCATCAGCCGGACGGCCTCCAGCATGCTGGTGGTGGTCAGCGGGCAGATCGTCGAGCAGCGCGAGTTGACGAAGGCCAGCAGGACGGCCCGGCCGCGGAACTGCGCGAGCGAGACGGTCCGGCCGTACTGGTCCCGGAGCCGGAAGTCCGGTGCCTGCCTGCTGCCCAGCGGGCTGCCCGGGTCGAGCGCGGGATTGGCCGCCAGCGCGCTCGCGGACTGGCCGCCGGCCGCGTGCTGCGACGCGCAGCCGGCCAAGGCCGCCGCCGCGGCCAGCGCGACCACGCCCAGCACCCCAGGTCCCCGGGCTGCACGGCGCCGCACTCTACGATCACGGACGCCGAGACCGCCGACGCCGAGACCCCGGACGCCGAGACCCCGGACTCCGAAACCCCCGACGCCGAGACCCCGGACGCCGAGACCCCGGACGCCGAGACCCCCGACTCCGAGACCCCGGACTCCGCGGTGCTGCGTTCTGCGGTGCTGCGCTCCGCGGTTCCGCGCCGCCGGGGCCCGTGCCGGGCGCGAGGGCCGGCCGCCGCACCGTTCGGGAAGAAATCTCACGACCTGCCGCCCGCCCAGGCGAGGACCTCCTCGGCGTGCCGGTCGGGCGGGAAGACCGGGTAGAACACCTTCTCGATGACACCACGGCTGACGACGAGCGTGATCCGCCGCAGCAGCGTCCGGTGCCCGCCGCCCTCGTAGTCCGGTGCCAGGTCGATGCCGAAGGTGGGCAGCCTCAGCGCGCGGGTGAGGACAAGGCCGGCGTCGCTCAGCAGCGGGAAAGGCAGCCGCAGCCGGCCCGCGGCCTCCCGCTGGTAGGCGGTGGTCTGAGTGGACAGCCCGGTCACGGCGGCGCCGACCGCTGCGAGCTCGGCCGCGTGATCGCGGAAGCCGCACGATTCCGGCGTGCAGCCGCGGGCCCCGGGGATCTCGTCCCAGCCGTCGGGGACCGGCACGCCGGGCAGTCCGGTCAGCGGGTAAGCGTAGATGATCAGCCGGCCGAAGCCGGGCGGCACGGTATCGACCCGCACCGGCGCGCCGTCGGTCGCGCCGCCTTCTCCGCTGGTCGAAGGCAGGGCGACCGGGGGCACGGCCATGCCGGTCAGGTGCGCCGCCGCGCCGTCATCCGCCGGAGCGGGCAGGTCCGCGGGGAGCTGAGTTGGATCGAATGCCATCGGCGCCCTCGCCTCCTGCCACGACAATAGTTCCATGGCCGGCGCACCGGAGACCGTTGAGGTGAGCGAGGGGGTCTACGCCTACATCCAGCCCGACGGGAGCTGGTACATCAACAACACCGGGTTCATCGTCGGCGGCGGCGGGATCATCAGCATCGACACCTGCGCCACAGCCCGGCGGACGCGCGGCTACCTGGACGCCGTCGCCGAGGTCAGCGACCAGCCCGTCCGCACCCTGGTCAACACCCACCATCACGGCGATCACACCTACGGCAACTGCCTGCTGCCGCGGGCCACGATCGTCGGCCACGAGCGCTGCCGCGACGAGGTGCTGGCCAGCGGGCCGCCAGCCAACCTCGGCATCTGGACCGACGTCGAGTGGGGTGACCTGGAGCCGGCGCCGCCGTTCCTCACGTACTCCTCCGGGGTCACGCTGTGGGCCGGTGAACTGCGCTGTGATGTGCGGTACGTGGGCATGCCGGCGCATACGACCAACGACTCGATCGTGCACATCCCGGAGCGGTCGGTGCTGTTCGCGGGCGACCTGCTGTTCGGCGGCGGCACCCCGTTCCTGCTGATGGGGTCGATCGCCGGCGCGATCGAGGTGCTCGAGGAGGTGGTGCGCCCGCTCGGCGCCCGGGTGATCGTCCCGGGCCACGGTCCCGTGGGCGGGCCCGGGCTGATCGACGAGGTGCTCGGGTACCTGCGGTTCGTGCAGGATCTCGCCCGGCGCGGCCGGGAGGCGGGCCTGTCACCGCTGGACGCCGCGCGGCAGGCAGACCTCGGCGACTTCGCGGGCCTGCTTGATGCCGAACGGATCGTGGGAAACCTGCACCGCGGCTACGCGGAACTCGGCGGCGCCGAACGGGGAGCGCCGATCGACCTGTTCGCCGCGGTCCAGGACATGATCACCTATAACGGCGGCCGGCCGCTCACCTGCCACGCCTGACGTGCGCGCCCGGAGCGGCTGCGGCAGGATGCTGGGATGCCCACCCACATCGCGTTGCTGCGCGGCGTCAACGTCGGCGGCAAGCAGGTCGTCATGTCCGAACTGCGCGACCTCGTCGGCTCGCTCGGTCACGCCGACGTCGCCACCTACATCCAGAGCGGCAACGTCCTGTTCAGCTCGGACCAGGCCGATACCGCGGAGCTCGCGGCCGGCCTGGAGCGGGCCATGGCCGAGACACTGGGCGTCCAGGCCGGCGTGGTGGTCCTCACCCGGGATGAGCTGGCGCAGGTGGTACGCGACAACCCGTACGCCGGTGAGCCGAACCCGAAGTTCGTGCACGTGATATTCCTGCGCGCGGACCCGGACCCGGGAATGGCCGAACGCCTGGCGGACGCTCGCGCGCAGGCCGCGCAGAAGGGCAGCCGGGACACCGCCCGGCTGACCGGACGCGCGGTCTTCCTGCACACGCCCGACGGCTTCGGGACCAGCGAGCTGGCCAAGCTGCTCGGCCGGGCCGGCGGCCCGATGTCGGCGCGGGGGGCAGGCACGGCACGCAACTGGGCCACGGTCACCAAGCTGCTCGCCCTGTGCGACGCGTGAGCGGGGGTCACTTCCGGGGAGCGCGTGGCCATGCCAGGGCGGCCAGGCCGGACGGCGACGGTCACGCCGGGCCCGGCGGTCAGGCCGGCGCGATCCGGTACTGGTAGCGGTGCCGGTCGGCGAACCCGCAACGGGCGTATAGCGCCCGGGCCGCGGTGTTGTCCTCCTCGACCTGGAGGAAGATCCGCTGGGCCCCGCGGTCCGCGGCCCGCGCGGCCAGGCCGGCGGTGACGGCGGTTCCCAGGCCGGACCGCCGCCAGGCCGGATCGACCTCGATCGCGGTGATCCCGCCCCAGCCGCAGGCGAGCGACAGCCGGCCGGTGGCCACCGTACGGCCGCCGCGCCGCACGCTCGCGAACGCCTGGCCCGGCGCCGAAAGCAGCACGCGCAACGCCTGCGGCCGCAGCTGCTGCCCCCCGAACCGGTAGGTCGCCAGCCAGTCCTCGTCCGGCTCGTCGGCCAGGCTGAGCGCTGCCTCCGGCCGCTGGTAGCCCCCGACGTGCTCGCTGCGGGCCGTCATGACCACCGCCGGCGGCCTCTGCCGTACCGCCCAGCCGCGCCCGGCCAGCAGCTGATCGAGGCTACTGGTGCTGGTGCGCAGTCCGGTGGCGATGACGACCATAGGTGGCAGCCCGCGCCGGGAGTACCAGGCCTCGACCTCGGCCACCGCCCGTTCGGCGGGCATGCCCGGGTCGCCCAGCGGCAGCGCGGAGTTCGCCCGCCCGGTGAACCCGCCCGCCGCGCGCAGCAGCCAGCCGCCGAGGCGTGCCTCCTCAGTCGCCCGCCAGTGCCGGGCCGACATCCGCTCGAACGCGGCCACCCACGGATCCATCCCGGTCATTATCCCGGCCCGGTTCTGCGCCCGCCTCGTGCTGCCGAGCGGCCGTGCCGCCGAGCGGCCGTGTCGCCGAGCGGCCGGGCTGCCGGGCTGCCGGGCTGCCGGGCGTACGGTGGTCACGGAGTTCCGCTATGCGGTTGCGAACGTCATCGAAGCTCGGAGGCATCGCAGGAATCGCCGGACCGGCGGCGTTCACCTGCGCCTGGATCGTGGCCTCGCTGCGCCAGGCCGGCCATTCCGCGGTAGGGGTTCAGCTCAGCGGCCTGGCAGCGGCTGATGCCCGGGATCCCGGAATCATGATCGCCGGGTTCGTGGCGCTGGGCGGCTGCTCGGTCGTGTTCGGCGGGTCGCTGCACCGGGCGCTCCGCGGATCGGGCCGGCCCGGTTCCGGTTCCCGGCGGCCCGGGCTCGGTCCTCGCCTCATCCAGTGGGCCGGCGCGCTGACGATCGCGGCCGGGCTGCTCCGCCGCGACCACATGATGCTCGGGCCGCCTGGCGGCGCAGCCGGCGAGTCCTGGCACAACCACGCGCATGACGTGCTGAGCTCGGTCATCTACGTCCTGCTCGTCGTGGCGCCGCTGCTGCTGGCGGTCAGGTTCCGCGGCGATGCTAGCTGGCACCGGCTGTCGGTTCCGCTGCTGGCCGGCTCGGCGGCGACGGCCGCGCTGCTCGGCGTCTTCGTGTCCTCTGCCTTCGGCTCGTGGGATCCGGTACTGCAGCGGGTGGCGGTGACGATCCCGCTGGCCCTGCTGGCCGCCGTCGCCGTCCGGCTGTTCACCGGGCCGGCTGCCGGGACGGGCTCGCGAACGCCGGGCGTCGCTCCCGCTCACGCATCGCGCGCCAGGACCAGCCAGTAGGCCACACGCCGATCGGGGCAGCGGCCGGCCCGGCGAAGATGACTATGCCCGCCTCATGGAAAGGCCCCTCCATCTCATGCATGGAGGGGGCTGGGTCTCATTGTGTCCACCGGCGACGTCATACCCCAGCACCGACACGCGGCCCGCTGCGCGCCTGTGTCCGGCGGCAGTCCCGGCGAACTCAGGTCTCGGGCGGGCCCCGGCCGTGGCCTGCCCGGCGGAAGTCCCGGCGAACTCAGGTCTCGGGCGGCGCCCCGGCCCCAGGCGGCCCGTCGTTCGTCCCGTAGGAGAGGGCGGCCACCTGAGCACTGAAGGCGTCCAGCTCGGCCGGACTGAGCAGGCGCGGTGATCCCAGACGGCTGGACCGGTAGTACAGCTCGGCCAGCCACTCGAGCAGCCTGGCCCGCTCGTAGGCTTCCTCGACGTCGTGTCCGACGGTCACCGCCCCGTGATTCTGCAGCAGGGCGCCATGGCGGCCCGCCAGCGCGGCGCGCAACCCGTCCGCCAGCTCCCGGGCTGCCGAAGGTCGCGTACGGGACCACCCGGACAGGCCCGCCGAGAAACCCGATCGTGTAGTGGATGGCGGGCAGCTCGGGGCACGTGCTCGCGACCGCGGTGGCGAACATCGAGTGCGTGTGTACTACCGCGCCGGCGTCCGTCTGCTGGTAGGCGGCCAGGTGCATGGGAAGTTCGGATGACGGCCGGAGTGGCAGGTCGAAGGGGTGGCCATCCACGCCGACCACGCACAGCTCCGCCGGGCGCAGCGTGCCGTACCGGCGCCCGCTCGGCGTTATCACGATCTTGTCGTTGTCTCGCGCGCTCACGTTGCCGGAAGTGCCGATGGCGAGCCCGTCGGCCACCATCCGCCGGGCGCAGTCCACGACTGCGGCCCGCAGCTCACCGGGGCCCGGCTGATGTGACATCGCTGTTCATCCCACCACAGCGACGTTTCATCGGCCGGCATCGGCCGGCCGCTGCGGCCGCCAGGCTCGCGGCCGCGCCCGCTCGGTACCCTGCTGGCATATGACGGGAAAGGCTCGGCAGCAGAACCGGCGGCGCCGCCATGCGTAATGGCGACGTTTCGTTCTGGTGGCATGCCCGCGGCGGCTTTCCGCCGCGCAGGCCTTCGCTGCCCGGCCCCGCGGAGGCGGACGTCTGCATCGTCGGGGCCGGCTTCACCGGCTTGTGGACCGCGTGGTACCTGAAGCGCGCCGAGCCGGGCTTGCGGGTCATCGTGCTGGACGCCGCGTTCGCGGGGTTCGGGGCTTCGGGCCGGAACGGAGGCTGGCTGACCGCGGCGCTGCCCGGATCGCGCGATCGCTACGCCCGCGGCCCGCGAGGCCGGGCGGGCGTCCTCGACATGCAGCGGCAGCTCCAGCAGACGGTGGACGAGGTCGCCGCAGTCTGCGCGGCCGAGGGCATCGACGCCCACCTGGTCAAGGGCGGGAGCCTGAGCGTGGCGTTCACCCCCGCCCAGCACGAGCGGCTGCGCGAGACGCTGCGCGCCGACCGGGCCTGGGGCCTGGAAGAGGCCGACGTCCGCTATCTCGACCGCGGCGAGATTGCCAGCCGGATTAATTTTCCGCACGCGCTCGCCGCTCTCTACACGCCGCATTGCGCCCGGGTGCAGCCGGCCCTGCTGGTGGCCGGCCTTGCCGAGGCGGCCGAGCGCGCCGGGGCGGAGATCTACGAGGCGACGCCGGTCAGCGCGATCGAGCCGCACCGGGCCCGCACGGTGTTCGGCGATATCGCCGCGCGCTACGTGCTGCGGGCCACCGAGGGGTACACCGCCCAGCTGCCCGGCCAGCGCCGCACCCTGCTGCCGATGAACAGTTCGATGGTGGTGACCGAGCCGCTCGGCGAGGAGCTGTGGCGGCAGATCGGCTGGGACGGCTGCGAGACCCTGGGCGATGAGGCGCACGTCTACATCTACGCCCAGCGGACCGCGGACGGCCGCATAGCCATCGGCGGCCGCGGAGTTCCCTATCGGTTCGCCTCCGGCGTCGATCACCGGGGCGCGACCGCGACCCAGACGATCGAATCGCTCGGCCATAGCCTGCGCACCCTGCTTCCGCAGCTGGGCGAGTTCCGGGTCGAGCACGCCTGGTGCGGGGTGCTCGGCGTGCCCCGGGACTGGTGTGCGACCGTCTCGCTCGATGCGGCGACCGGACTGGGCTGGGCGGGCGGCTACACCGGCCACGGCGTGGCGGCGGCCAATCTCGCCGGGCGCACGCTGGCTGACCTCGTCCTTGGCCAAGACACCCCGCGGACGGCGCTGTCCTGGGTCAATCACCGGGCTCGCCGGTGGGAGCCGGAGCCGGCCCGCTGGCTCGGCGTCCGCGGGCTGTATTCCTCCTACCGGCTCGCCGACCGGCTGGAGAACGGAGGGTCGCCGAGGACCTCGCTCATAGCCCGCGCCGCCGACGCCGTCGCGGGCCCGCCGTGAACGGGCCCGCGACGGCTTCGGCAGCTTCCGGTCCCATCCCTGCTACTTCAGCCCGTTCCGGTGCGGCCAGGGCCGTGTGGCGATATCCGGCCGCGGATGTGATCCCATTGGAGAGGTATGTCGAACCTCAACAAGACGGCCGCGGGCGACCGGCTGCGCGGCGACGACGTGTCGCGCGTGGTGTTCGCCGACCTGCCTGCCCGTTATGACCGATTGGCGTACCTGCTGTCGTTCGGCCAGGACCGGCGCTGGCGCCGCGCCGTGGTCGACCGGATCGCCGCGGCCAGGCCGCAGCGAGTGCTCGACGTCGCCACCGGGCCGGCCGGCATCGCCCTGGCGGTAGCAGCGCGGACCGGCGCCCGCGTGGTCGGCGTGGATCTCAACGAGCCCATGCTTCGGGCCGGCGCGGCGAACGTGCGCGCATCAGGTCGCCAGCGGCAGCTGGGCCTGGCGGTGGCGGGGGCCGACCAGCTCCCGTTCGGCGACGGCCACTTCGACGCGGTGATCTTCTCCTACCTGCTGCGCTACGTAGACGACCCGGCGGCCACCGTGGCCGAGCTGGCCCGCTGCCTGCGGCCGGGAGGCACGCTCGCCAGCCTGGACTTCTACGTGCCGCCGAACCCGGTCTGGCACGCCTCGTGGGAGTTCTACACCCGTGCGGCGCTGCCGGTGCTGGGCGGGATCACCGGCGGGCCGGCCTGGCTGCGGGTCGGCCAGTTCCTCGGCCCGAGCATCTCCTCGCACTACCGGGAGCACCCGCTGGACGAGCACGTGGCGGCCTGGCACGCGGCCGGCCTGGAGGACGTGGACGTCCGGCTGATGAGCCTCGGCGGCGGGCTGGTCATGTCCGGCCGCAAGCGCGAACCAGCCCGCCCGCAAGCACCGGCCGCTCCAGGGGTACCCGGGTGACCGCGTCGCCTCGCCGTGCCGCGGCGTTCTACGACATGGGCCGCGGCACGGGTGGCGTACGGGACTGGATAACGCTGCTGCACCCGCCGTACACGATCTGGCACCTGTCCTACGTGGTGATCGGCGCGGCCGTCGTTCCGCACCTGGTGCTCTGGCGGCTGGGCGGCACGCTGCTCGCCTTCTTCCTCGCGGTCGGCATCGGGGCACATGCCCTCGACGAGCTGCACGGCAGGCCGCTGGGTACCGGCATCAGCCGTGGCTGGCTGATCGTCGCGGCCGTGGTCGGGATCGGCGCCGCGATGGCGGGCGGGATCGCCTACGGTGGCCTGCGGCTGGTGCCCTTCGTGGTCATCGGCGGCTTGTTCGTGTTCGGCTACAACCTCGAGCTCGCCGGCGGCGTGCTGCACAGCGACCTGGGATTCGCCGTGACCTGGGGCGCGTTCCCGGTCCTGGTGGGGGCCTACGCCCAGCACTGGACGCTGCCGCCCGCCGCGTGGGTGGCCGCGGTGGCGGCGCTGCTGATGTCGCTGGCCCAGCGGTCACTCAGCACCCCGGTCCGGGCCCTGCGGCGCCGGGCGACGCAGGTATCGGTCCGGATCACCTGGCGCGACGGCAGCCAGCGCGAGTACGGTCGCGCGGACTTGCTGACCCCGGTGGAGCATGCCCTTCGCGCCTTCGCCTGGGCGGTCGGCGCGCTGGCCGTCGCGCTCGTCCTGGCCCGGTGACCCCGGTGACCTCCGTGATCCCGGTGACCTCCGTGATCCCGGTGACCTCCGTGATCCCGGTGACCTCGTGACCCCGGCGGCTCAGCCGGAGCGCTGGGATGCCGTGGTCGCCGGGGCGGGCCCGGCCGGCAGCATCGCCGCGCTGGTGCTGGCCAGGTCGGGCGCGCGTGTCGCGCTGGTGGACAAGTCTGCCTTCCCGCGCGACAAGGCCTGCGGCGACCTGATCGGCCCGCGCGGCGTACAGGTGCTCGAGGAACTCGGGCTGCGGGTGCCCGACGCCGGGACCGGCGCCGACCTGCTGGTGGCCGGCCCTTCGCGACGGCGTGTCCGGCTGCCCGCGTTCGGCGGGAAAACTTACGCTGATCACGGAATGGTGGTGCCGCGGCAGATCCTGGACGATGCCCTGCGCGCGGAGGCCGCGGCGGCGGGCGCGACGCCCATCCGGGCCCGGATCAGCGCCGCCGACCTCGCTCCCGACGGTTCGGTCCGGGCGCTGATCGCCAGCGACGGCAGGCGACTCGGCGGTGACATCGTGATCGGCGCGGACGGCGCGCTCAGCCGGGTCGCCCAGCTGGCCGGCATGCTCGACCCCGGCACCGCGCTGTGGGGCTTCGCCATCCGCGGCTATCTCCCGGCCGAGGTGCCGCTGCCCCTGCTCGTGCTGCTGGACGAGCGGCCCTGGCACATCTACCCCGGATACGGCTGGCTCTTCCCCGGCGCCGACGGGCAGGCCAACATCGGCATCGGCATCGGGATGGGCAGACGGCGCAATCCCGCGCCGTTGCGGCCGGATCTCGACCGGCTGTGTGCCCTGCTCCGCCGGCAGGGCGATATCAAGCCGAACGCACAACCGGGACCGGTCGTGGGCGGCTGGCTCAGGATGGGCGGGAAGGGGACCCCGCCCGCGGCGCGCAACGTGCTGCTGATCGGCGACGCGGCCGGCCTGATCAACCCGCTGCAGGGCGAGGGTATCGGGCCCGCCATGGTCAGCGCCCGGGCCGCGGCGGAGGCCGTCATCGCGGATCCGGCCCGGGCCGGCGAGCGCTACACCGAGGCGATCGACGAGCTGATGCTCAGGTACATGACCGGCGCGGCGGCGCTGCAGGAGGCGATGCTCGGCCGCCCCAGGCTCGCCTCGGCGGGGATGCGCCTGCTCACCGCGCCGCCACTGGGCCGGCTGGTGGCCGGCACCTGGTCGCTGTACTGGAACGGGCTGGCTGACGGCGCGGCGCCGCGGCCGTCAGCCCGCGGTGCCGCCCTGGTCCAGGACCTGGCCTGGCGGCTGGCCAGCCACCGCCGCGACTAAGGTCAGCGCTGGGTGGCCCGGATGGACGAGAAAGCTCCCCGCCGGCACCTGTCGTACCGCATGCTTGTGCGTGCGGCGCCCGGTCCGCGAAGCTGGTCGCAGGGCTCTCGCGCCGTCACGCTGCGCTGGCTTACACTCGCCCGGAGGTGATTCCATGGATGACTCCGCCGAACAGTTCCTCGACCTGATCCATCAGCTCGAGGAGATCGCGCACGCCACCACTCCGGACCAGGCGCACGCACAGTTCGACGAGACGACGCTCCAGGTGTTCTGGAAGCGGTGGCCGCACATCTCCGCCTGGGCCGGCTCGCTGTGGCGGATGCTGTCCGAGGAACTCTCCGCGCCGGCCCAGCCGCACCGCGACCACGAGCTGGATGAGGTCGGCGAGAGTGGCTGAGGACCTGCGGCAGCGCCAGGCCCGGGTGGCCGTGCTGCGCGACCTGATGAACCCGAACGTCGTGACCACCACGCCGGAGACGTCCGTGACCGAGGCCGCTGCTGGCATGGTGCGGGCCAGGGTGGGCTCCTCGGTCGTCATGCAGGGGTCGTTCCTGGCCGGCATCCTGACCGAGCGCGACGTGCTGCGGGCGGCGGCCTCCGCCGAGGACCTGCTGCGCTCTCCGGTGTCGGCGTGGATGACACCCGACCCGCAATCAGCCTCCCCGGAAACCTCGGCCGAAGAGGCCACCCAGCTCATGCTGCTGAACGGCTTCCGGCACCTGCCCGTGGTCGAGGGCCGGAAGGTGCTCGGCGTGGTGAGCCTGCGGGAGCTGTTCGCCGCCAGAATCCGCCGCCCTTCGGCGGGCTGACAGGGTCCCGTCCAGCGCGATGACAGCCGTCCGGCAGCAGGTCGCGCTGTCCGGCGTACACCACGCTCGGCCTCGGCGGCCCGGCGCGGACAGGTTCGTCGCGGCCGAGACCGAGCGCGAGCTCGTGGCGGAGGTGCGGGCGGCCGACCAGCGCGGTGAGCCGCTGCTCGTGCTGGGCGGCGGCAGCAACCTGGTGATCGGCGACGACGGCTTCGACGGAACGGTGCTGCAGCGTGGCGACCCGCGGCGTCCAGCTGGCCGCAGGCGACGGGTTCGGTGACGGTGACCGCGGCGGCCGGCGAGGACTGGGACGCGCTGGCGCAGCGCTGCGTGTCCGGCGGGCTGGCCGGAGTGGAATGCCTGGCCGGCATCCCCGGCCTGGTGGGCGCCACGCCGATCCAGAACGTCGGCGCCTACGGGCAGGAGGTCGCCGAGACGATCACCTCGGTCCGCGGCTACGACCGGGGCCGCCGCGAGGTCGTCGAGCTGGCCGCGGCGCAGTGCGGGTTCGGCTACCGGACCAGCCTGTTCAAGCGCAGCCCCGGGCCGGTTCGTGGTGCTGAGCGTCACGTTCAGGCTCGGCCCGTGACCGAGCTGTCGCTGCCGGTCAGGTACGCCGAGCTGGCCCGCCGCCTCGGCGTCGCGGCCGGGGAGCGCGTCCCGCTCGCCGACGCCCGGGCCGCCGTGCTCGGCCTGCGCCGCGGCAAGGGCATGGTGCTCGATGCCGATGACCCGGACACCAGGAGCGCGGGCTCGTTCTTCACCAACCCGGTGATCAGCCAGGCCCAGCTCGGCGCGATCGAGGCGAGCGCGCGGGCCAGGTTCGGGCCGGAAGTCGGCCGTGCCCCGCTTCCCCGCCGGGGACGGCCAGGTGAAGGTGCCCGCGGCCTGGCTCATCGAGCGGTCAGGATTCGGCCGCGGCTACGACGCCGGCACCGGCGTCCGGATATCGGCCAAGCACACGCTGGCGCTGGTCAATCCGGGCGGCGGCAGCACGAAAGGCCTGCTGGCGCTGGCGGCGGAGATCCGCGACGGGGTCCGTGCTCGGTTCGGCATCGAGCTAGTTCCCGAGCCCGTGCTCGTCGGCGTCTCGCTCTGAGGACATGGCCTGCGCCCGGCCGCCGTCCAGCCAGGCGTCTATCCCGTCCAGCAGCCCGGCGCGCACCGCGTCAGGGGCCACCGATCCGCGCACCGACATGCGGGCCAGCTCGGCGAGTTCGGCGTCACCGAGGCCGAACGCGCTCCTGGCCAGGTCGTACTGGGCGGTGAGCCGGGAGCCGAACAGCAGCGGATCGTCAGCGCCGAGCGCCACCGGCACGCCCGCGTCCAGCAGTTCGCGGCAGCGGGACGTCGGCGGGCTTGGCGAAGATGCCCAGGGCCACGTTGGAGGAGGGGCAGACCTCAAGCGTGACCAGGTCCTTCGCAAGCCGGCGGGCCAGGCCGGGATCCGCGGGCCGCCGCGATGCCGTGCCCGATCCGGTCGGCGCGCAGCTCGTCCAGGCAGGCCCGGACGCTGGCCGGCCCGCAGCAGCTCACCGCCATGCGGAACCGACAGCAGCCCGGCCCGGGTCGCGATGCGGAAGGCCGGCGCGAACTCGGCCGGTCGCGCCGCGCCGCTCGTCGTTGCTCAGCCCGAACCCGATCACCCCGCGCCCGGCGTACTGCGCGGCCAGCCGGGCAAGCGTGCGCGCCTCCAGCGGATGCTTGGTCCGGTTGGCCGCGATGATGACGCCGATGCCGACGCCCGGTCGCGGCGCAGGCCTGCGCCGCCGCGTCGAGCACGAGTTCCACGGTGGGGGTGAGCCCGCCGAACCGGGCCGCGTAGCCGGACGGGTCGACCTGGATTTCCAGCCAGCCCGAGCCGTCGGCCGCCTCGTCCTCCGCGGTCTCGCGCAGCAGCCTGCGGACGTCGGCCTCGGCGGCGCAGTACCGACCGCGCGATGTCGTACAGCCGCTGGAACCGGAACCAGCCCCGCTCCCCGCTGGCCATCGGCGCAGCCGTACCGGCCAGTCGCCGGCCAGCGCCGCGGGCAGCTGGACCCGGTGCTCGCGGGCCAGCTCCACCAGCGTCGAATGCCGCATCGCGCCGGTCAGGTGCAGGTGCAGGTGCGCCTTGGGGAGCGAGCGGAGCGGCCGTTCCATCGGCCTAGTGTGCACCGGCACGGCAGGCCGTGCCGACACGCCCCGGCCGGCTAGCCGGGGTGGCCGACCAGCTTGGCCATCCTGGTCAGGCCCTCCTCGAGGTCGGCGTCGCCGAGCGCGCAGGACAGCCTGAAGTACCCGGGCGTCCCGAACGCCTCGCCGGGGACCACCGCGATCTCGGCCTCGTCCAGCAGCAGCTCGGCGAGCTCCGCAGACGTCGTCGCCGTACGCCCGGCGATGTCCCGGCCGAGCAGGCCCTTCACCGAGGGATAGCAGTAGAACGCGCCCTGCGGCTCCGGGCAGATCACCCCGGGGATCTCGTTCAGCATCCTGGTCATCGTGGCCTTGCGCCTGCCGAACGCCTCCCGCATCACCGCGACCGCGGACAGATCCCCGCTCACCGCCGCGAGCGCGGCCTGCTGCGCCACGTTGCAGACGTTCGAGGTCGCGTGCGACTGCAGGTTCCCCGCCGCCTTGATCACGTCGGCCGGGCCGATCATCCAGCCCACCCGCCAGCCGGTCATCGCGTAGGTCTTGGCCACGCCGTTCAGCACCACGCAGCGGTCTGCGATCTCCGGTGCCACCACCGGCATGGAGGCGAACCGCGCGTCGCCGTAGACCAGGTGCTCGTAGATCTCGTCGGTGATGACCCACAGGCCGTTGGCCGCGGCCCACCGGCCGATCTCGGCGACCAGCTCCGGCGGGTACACCGCACCGGTCGGGTTGGACGGCGACACGAACAGCAGCATCTTGGTGCGCTCGGTGCGTGCGGCCTCCAGGTCGGCCACCGACACCAGGTAACCGGATCGTTCGTCAGCGAGCACCGGCACCGGGGTGCCGCCGGCCAGCGCGATGCACTCCGGGTACGTCGTCCAGTACGGGGCTGGCACCAGCACCTCGTCGCCCGGGTCGACCAGCGTGGCAAAGGTCTGGAAGACCGCGTGCTTGGCGCCGTTGGTGACGATGACCTGGCTGGGCTTGACCTGATAACCGGAGTCGCGGGCGGTCTTCGCCGCGATCGCCTCGCGCAGCTCGGGCAGGCCGCCGGTCGCGGTGTACTTGTGGTTCTTCGGGTCCAGGCAGGCCCGGGCGGCCGCCTCGGCGATGTACTCAGGAGTCGGGAAGTCGGGCTGGCCCGCGCCGAAACCGATGACCGGCCTGCCTTCGGCGCGCAGCGCCTTGGCCTTGGCGTCCACGGCCAGCGTGGCCGACTCGTTGATCGCGCCGACGCGCGCGGAGATGCGAGGATGTGACATGGGCATGTCCTCTATGGTGGCATCTCCAGGCCGTGCGGTGGCACTGCGGGCCGGCGGTGCGCCTACGGTTCGACGGACCGGCCCCGGGCAACGTAGACTTCAGGGCTGGCGGCGGTGCAGCCGCGGCGTTGGCGCGTGCCCTTGCGGCGTACGCTGTGCCGGGGCTGATAACCGTCGTTGACGGGCACGTGACAACACGGGTCCGACGTAGTACAAGTCGTAAAACACAGGTCGTAAAGCACAGGGCAGTAGCTCAATTGGCCAGAGTCCCGGTCTCCAAAACCGGTGGTTGGGGGTTCGAGTCCCTCCTGCCCTGCGAGTGTGGGATCACCCATAGCTCCCTAATAGCGCAGTTCAGGTGAGGAAATGGCGACTCAGACCCGCGGCCAGGCCGCAGACCGGCCGACCAGGCCAGGACGCCCGGCCAAGGGCAGGACCACTCCGGTGGTGTTCGTCCGGCAGGTGGTCGCCGAGCTGCGCAAGGTGATCTGGCCAACCCGCCACGAGCTGATCACCTACACCACCGTCGCGCTGGTGTTCATCGTGGTCATGGTGGGCTTCGTGACCGGCCTCGACGCCCTGCTCGGCAAGCTGGTGCTGCAAGTATTCGGCTAGCACCGCCGCCGGCAGGCTCGCGCCGGCTGCCCGCCCGTGGGCAGCATGATCGCGGCAGCGTGACGGAGGAGCCCGGTGACCGCGACTCGCGGTGACCGGGAAGACGAGCGAAGAGAAAGAGTTACCGTGTCCGAACAAAGCGACGCCGATCCGGCGCAGGCCGATGAGGCGATCCTGGCGTCGAACGGCCAGGCGGCCGAGCACGAGCGCCAGGAGGTGCCCGAGCACGCGGCCGTCGCCGCCGAGGCGGACGAGTCAGCGGTCATGACCGATGACGCCGCCGCCGAGCCCGCGGCTGATGACGGCGCCGGCACCGCGGATACCGCCGACATCGCGGCCGGCGACGATGCCGCCCTGGCCCGGGACGCCGCGGACGAGCCCGCCGCCGCTGATGCGGAGGCTGATGCTTACCCAGACGATGCCGCCGCGGCCGAGCCCGCGGCCGCCGCTGATGGCGAGGCCGACGCTGACGCCGGAGATGCCGCGGGGGCGCAGGCCGATGCTGATGCCGGGGCGGCGGAAGGCGATGCCGCCGATGCGGAGGCCGCAGCCGAGGCCGTGGCCGACCCGGTCGCCGAGTTCGGCCGCCAGCTCAGGATGCTGCCCGGCGACTGGTACGTGGTGCACTCCTACGCCGGCTACGAGAACCGGGTCAAGGCGAACCTGGAGAGCCGTACCCAGTCGCTCAACATGGAGGACTTCATCTTCCAGATCGAGGTGCCCGTCCACCAGGTCACCGAGATCAAGGGCGGCAAGCGCCAGCAGGTCGCGGAGAAGGTGCTGCCCGGCTACATCCTGGTGCGGATGGACCTGACCGACCAGTCCTGGGCCGCGGTCCGCAACACGCCGGGCGTGACCGGGATTCGTCGGGCTGTCCAGCAGGCCGTCGCCGCTCAGCCTGGACGAGGTCGCCGCGCTGCTCGCTCCCGAGCCCGAGGAGCAGGTCAAGGAGGCCGAGGCCAAGCGCACCGTGGTGGAATACGAGCCGGGCGAATCCGTTACTGTCATGGACGGGCCGTTCGCCACCCTCCCGGCGACGGTGAACGAGATCAACCCCGACACCCAGAAGCTCAAGGTTCTCGTGTCGATCTTCGGCCGGGAGACGCCGGTCGAGCTCTCGTTCGACCAGGTCGCGAAGATCTGACCATTATCCGGACACGATATCCGGCCAACGAAACACGCAGGTAAGGATCGCAGAACATGCCGCCCAGGAAGAAGAAGGTCGCCGCGGTCGTGAAGGTGCAACTGCAGGCGGGCGCGGCCACCCCGGCCCCGCCGGTCGGCACCGCGCTCGGCCCGCACGGCGTCAACATCATGGACTTCTGCAAGCAGTACAACGCAGCGACCGAGTCCCAGCGCGGGAACATCGTGCCCGCGGAGATCACGATCTACGAGGACCGGACGTTCTCGTTCATCACCAAGACGCCGCCCGCGCCTGAGCTGATCAAGAAGGCAGCCGGCGTCGAGAAGGGCAGCAGCGAGCCGCACAAGGAGAAGGTCGGCAAGGTCACCCAGGCGCAGATCCGGGAGATCGCGCAGATCAAGATGACCGACCTGAACGCGACCACGATGGAAGCTGCCGAGAAGATCATCGCAGGTACCGCACGCTCGATGGGAATCACCGTCAGCGGCTGATTCACCCCTGGTGGCAGGGCCGGCGCTGGCCCGCTGACCACGACCTCCGCGAAAAGGAGCACGCAATGCAGCGCAGCAAGAACTACCGCAAGGCGGCCGAGCAGATCGACCGGAGTCGGCTGTACAGCCCGACCGAGGCCGTCGCGCTGGCCAGGAAGACATCGCCGACGAAATTCGACGCGACCGTCGAGGTCGCCCTCCGGCTCGGCGTCGACCCGCGCCGCGCCGACCAGATGGTCCGCGGCACGGTGAACCTGCCGAACGGCACCGGCAAGACGGCCCGGGTGCTCGTCTTCGCCACCGGCGACCGTGCCGAGGAGGCCCGCGCGGCCGGCGCCGACTACGTCGGCTCGGACGACCTGATCGAGCGGATCCAGGGCGGTTTCCTGGACTTCGACGCGGTGGTGGCCACGCCAGACCTGATGGGCAAGGTGGGCCGGCTGGGCCGGGTGCTCGGCCCGCGCGGCCTGATGCCCAACCCCAAGACCGGGACGGTCACCCCCGACGTCGGCAAGGCCGTGACCGACATCAAGGGCGGCAAGATCGAGTTCCGGGTGGACAAGAACGGCAACCTGCACTTCGTGATCGGCAAGGCGTCCTTCACCGACCGGGCGCTCGCCGAGAACTACGCAGCCGCGCTCGACGAGGTGATCAGGCTCAAGCCCGCGGCGGCCAAGGGCCGCTACCTGAAGCGGGTCACCATGACCACGTCGATGGGCCCGGCATCCCGGTCGACCCGAACAAGACGCACGGCCTCGTCGAAGAGCTGGACGAGGCCGCAGGCCGCGAGCTGACGCCGCCCGCCGCCGAGCACGTCCTTCCCCAGCCCGTCATCCCCGGCCTCAACAGCCCGTCGTCCCGGCCTCAGCCGAAGGCCGCCCCAGGCCTCAGCCGACAGGCATTCCGCCGTTGTCGATGTGCCATTGCCTCCCTTCCGGGGGAGGCAATGTGCCATCGACCCCGGAGGCGGGTCTCCCGGGGCCTGTGGTGTCGCCCCGGGATCGCTGCCGGTCATTTCGTGGGTGGTCGATGTGCCGTTGCCTCCCCTCTGGGGGAGGCAATGTGCCATCGACTCCCGCAGGCGGGGTCTCCGGGGGCTGTGGTGTTGCCCCGGGATCGCTGCCGGTCATTTCGTGGGTGGTCGATGTGCCGTTGCCTCCCTTCTGGGGGAGGCAATGTGCCGTTGACCACTCGGAGGCGCGGTTTCCCGGGCGGCTGTGGCGTTGCCTCTGGACCGCGGTCGTCTCGGTGGCGCGGTCGCCGGATGTGGCATCGCCTCGCGGCGCTGGCGACCGGGAAGCCGGTACCAGGCGGCAGGGGAAGCCGGTACGATAGGAGGAGCCAAAGACCGTCGGCCGTTGCCGGGCAGTTCGTTGCCAGGTGACCGAAGGTCCCGCGAAAGCGGGCGACCCACGCAGGTGACCGAGCAGTTCCGCCGTGATGCAGGCCAGCACGTGGCCAGCAGCGGCGGCTACGTCCCGGAGCGCCCGCGCCCGGGGCGTTCGCCTTCCCGGGCCTTCATTACCTGAGAGGAGGCCCATGGCGAGGGCGGAAAAGGTGACTGCGGTCGCCGAGCTCACCGAGCGTTTCCAGAATTCGGCTGGCGCGGTGCTGACTGAGTACCGCGGCCTGACCGTGGCGCAGCTGCGCGAGCTGCGCGGAACGCTGGGTGAGGCAGCCACGTTCGCCGTGGTGAAGAACACCCTGACCAAGATCGCGGTTGAGCAGGCTGGGCTGGAGGAAGAACTCTCCCCGCTGCTCACCGGCCCGTCGGCGGTCGCATTCGTGACCGGTGACGTGGTCGAGACCGCGAAGGGTTTGCGGGACTTCGCCAAGGCGAACCCATTCCTGGTGATCAAGGGGGGCGTCCTCGACGGCAAGGCCCTGACGCCAGCGGAGATCGCCAGACTTGCCGATCTCGAGCCGCGCGAGGTGCTGCTGGCCATGCTGGCGGGCGCCATGAAGGCGACCGCGGCACGGGCCGCGGGCGCGTTCGCCGCGCTGCCCGTCCAGATGGCGCAGCTCGCCGAGGCACTGCGAGCCAAGCGCGAGCCGGAGGGCGGCAGCCCGGAGCCCGCCGCCGATTCGGCCGAGAGCACTAGTCCGGACGAGGACGGTCCCGACCAGAGCAGCAGCCCCGACCAGAGCAGCAGCCCTGACCAGAGCGGCGGCAGTCCTGACGAGGGCTGACCCGCACCGCAGACCTGCCGGCGGCCCACGCCCGTCGGCTCAGAAGTGAGACAACGGAGGAATTCAGCACCATGGCGAAGATGAGCACCGACGAACTGCTCGATGCGTTCAAGGAAATGACCCTGCTCGAACTCTCCGACTTCGTGAAGCAGTTTGAGGAGACGTTCGACGTCAAGGCCGCCGCACCGGTCGCGGTGGCGGCCGCCCCGGCCGCAGCCGGCGGCGGCGAGGCCGCGGCCGAGGAGCAGGACGAGTTCGACGTGGTCCTCGAGGCGGCAGGGGACAAGAAGATTCAGGTCATCAAGGAGGTCCGGAGCCTGACCAGCCTGGGCCTCAAGGAAGCGAAGGACCTGGTTGACGGGGCGCCCAAGCCGGTGCTCGAGAAGGTCAACAAGGAAGCCGCCGACAAGGCCAGGGCCGCGCTTGAGGGCGCAGGCGCTACGGTCACGGTCAAGTAGCAGGCCGATCTGCGGCGGGCTGCCAATCACGCCCGAGCGGCCCGTCGCAGACCTCCGGCGACGCGTCCCGGCGGCCAGCCGGAGATGTCCGGGGCGCCGGGAATTCCGCGGCCGCGCCGCAGGCGGTCCGACCCGCGGCAGCGGAGCGGAACCAAAAGTCATACCCCGTCGGCCAAGACCTCACACACCTGCGGCAATGTGGTATCCCTCACCCGCTCAGAACGCCCTGACCGAGCGAGTTGGACTTGACGTTTCGCCGCTGAGGAGCGATGCTGCGGACAGCGTGAATCTCATAGAAGCGTACATTTGACCAGTGGTGTGCCGATCGGCTACACTACTCTTTTGCGCTGCACTCTGACGCCCTCGGCAACCTCGAAACCCCGCGGTGTGCCCGCAGGGCGTTTGGCGTGCGTGCGGTGAATGTCCGCCACAAGCTTTGGAAGGACCCCTGTTGGCAGCATCGCGCAGCGCCTCAGCTCCCGCTCTTGGCCCCGCTCGCGTCTCCTTCGCACGGATCAGTGAACCACTCGAGGTACCCGGCCTGCTTGCCCTGCAGACCGAGTCGTTCGACTGGCTGCTCGGCAACGAGCGCTGGAAGGACCGGGTGGAGACCGCCACGAAGGCAGGCCGCGAGGACGTGCCCGGCCAGTCCGGCCTCGAGGAGATCTTCGAGGAGATCAGCCCGATCGAGGACTTCACGGGCACCATGTCGCTGTCGTTCCGTGATCACCGGTTCGAGCCGCCCAAGTACTCCGTAGAGGAGTGCAAGGACAAGGACATGACGTACTCCGCACCCATGTTCGTCACGGCGGAGTTCATCAACAACAGCACCGGCGAGATCAAGAGCCAGACCGTCTTCATGGGCGACTTCCCGCTCATGTCCGACAAGGGCACCTTCATCATCAACGGCACCGAGCGGGTGGTCGTCTCCCAGCTCGTCCGCTCGCCGGGCGTCTACTTCGACCGCCAGGTGGACAAGACCTCGGACAAGGACATCTACAGCTGCAAGGTCATCCCGTCCCGGGGTGCCTGGCTCGAGTTCGAGATCGACAAGCGGGACAGCGTGGGCGTCCGCATCGACCGCAAGCGCAAGCAGAGCGTCACCGTCCTGCTCAAGGCGCTCGGCTGGGACGAGGCCAGGATCCTGGACCGGTTCGGCGCCTACGAGTCGATGCGCGCCACGCTGGAGAAGGACCACACCAGCGGGCAGGATGACGCCCTGCTCGACATCTACCGCAAGCTGCGCCCGGGCGAGCCCCCGACGAGGGAGTCCGCGCAGGCTCTGCTGGAGAACCTGTACTTCAACCCGAAGCGGTACGACCTGGCCAAGGTGGGCCGGTACAAGATCGACAAGAAGCTCGGGCTGAGCCTGCCGATCCGGCAGGGCACGCTGACCGAGGACGACATCGTCGGCACGATCGAGTACCTGGTCCGGCTGCACGCAGGCGAAGAGGAGATGAAGTCCGGCGACACGGTCATCCCGGTCGAGACCGACGACATCGACCACTTCGGCAACCGGCGGCTGCGCACCGTGGGCGAGCTGATCCAGAACCAGGTGCGGCTCGGCCTGGCCCGGATGGAGCGCGTGGTCAGGGAGCGGATGACCACCCAGGACGTCGAGGCGATCACGCCGCAGACGCTGATAAACATCCGGCCGGTGGTCGCGTCCATCAAGGAGTTCTTCGGCACCAGCCAGCTCTCCCAGTTCATGGACCAGACCAACCCGCTGGCTGGCCTCACCCACAAGCGAAGGCTGTCAGCGCTCGGCCCCGGCGGGCTGTCCCGCGAGCGGGCCGGCTTCGAGGTGCGCGACGTGCACTCCTCGCACTACGGCCGGATGTGCCCGATCGAGACGCCCGAGGGTCCCAACATCGGGCTGATCGGCTCGCTGTCCTCGTACGGGCGGGTGAACGCCTTCGGCTTCGTCGAGACCCCGTACCGCAAGGTGAAGGCCGGCAAGGTCACCGACCAGATCGACTACCTGACCGCCGACGAGGAGGACAGGCACGTCATCGCGCAGGCCAACACGCCGATCGGCTCCGACGGCGCGTTCGCCGAGGACCGCGTGCTGGTCCGCCGCAAGGCAGGCGAGATCGACTACATCCGCCCGGACGAGGTGGACTATATGGACGTGTCGCCGCGGCAGATGGTGTCCGTGGCCACGGCGATGATCCCGTTCCTCGAGCACGACGACGCGAACCGCGCCCTGATGGGCTCGAACATGCAGCGCCAGTCGGTGCCGCTGCTGCGCAGCGAGGCACCGCTGGTCGGCACCGGGATGGAGTACCGGGCCGCCGTCGACGCGGGCGACGTGATCGTGGCGGAGAAGCCGGGCGTGGTCGAGGAGGTCTGCGCCGACTACGTCACCCTGCTGCACGACGACGGCACCCGGAGCACCTCTCAGGTCGCCAAGTTCCGCCGGTCCAACCAGGGCACCTGCTTCAACCAGAAGCCCATCGTGGACGAGGGGCAGCGGGTGGAGGCCGGCCAGGTCATCGCGGACGGGCCGTGCACTGACGAGGGCGAGATGGCGCTCGGCAAGAACCTGCTCGTCGCCTTCATGTCGTGGGAGGGCCACAACTACGAGGACGCGATCATCCTGTCCCAGCGGCTCGTCCAGGACGACGTGCTCTCCTCGATCCACATCGAGGAGCACGAAGTGGACGCGCGCGACACCAAGCTGGGGCCCGAGGAGATCACCAGGGACATCCCGAACGTCTCCGAGGAGGTGCTCGCCGACCTCGACGAGCGCGGCATCATCCGGATCGGTGCCGAGGTCGTCACCGGCGACATCCTGGTCGGCAAGGTCACGCCCAAGGGCGAGACCGAGCTCACCCCCGAGGAGCGGCTGCTCCGCGCGATCTTCGGAGAGAAGGCGCGCGAGGTCCGCGACACCTCGCTGAAGGTGCCGCACGGCGAGGAGGGGAAGGTCATCGGCGTCCGGGTGTTCACCCGGGAGGACGGCGACGAGCTGCCGCCCGGCGTGAACGAGCTCGTCCGGGTGTACGTCGCCGCCAAGCGGAAGATCACCGACGGCGACAAGCTGGCCGGCCGGCACGGGAACAAGGGCGTCATCGCCAAGATTCTCGCGGTCGAGGACATGCCGTTCCTCGAGGACGGCACCCCGGTGGACATCGTGCTCAACCCGCTGGGCGTGCCCAGCCGGATGAACGTCGGGCAGGTACTCGAGACGCACCTCGGCTGGGTCGCCAAGACCGGCTGGAAGGTCAACGGCGACGACGGCGACTGGCAGGACCGGCTGCGCAGCATCGGCGCGGATTCCGCGCCGGCCAACACGCAGGTGGCCACTCCGGTCTTCGACGGAGCCAAGGAGGAGGAGATCACCGGGCTGCTCGGCAGCGTGCTGCCGAACCGGGACGGCGAGCGGCTGGTCGGCGAGGGCGGCAAGGCCAAGCTCTTCGACGGCCGCACCGGCGAGCCGTTCAAGGACCCGGTCTCGGTCGGCTACGTCTACATCCTCAAGCTGCTGCACCTCGTCGACGACAAGATCCACGCCCGGTCAACCGGGCCCTACTCCATGATCACGCAGCAGCCGCTCGGCGGTAAGGCCCAGTTCGGCGGCCAGCGGTTCGGTGAGATGGAGGTCTGGGCGCTGGAGGCCTACGGCGCCGCCTACGCGCTCCAGGAGCTCCTGACGATCAAGTCCGACGACGTCCTCGGCCGGGTCAAGGTCTACGAGGCCATCGTCAAGGGCGAGAACATCCCCGAGCCCGGCATCCCTGAGTCCTTCAAGGTGCTGATCAAGGAGATGCAGTCGCTCTGCCTGAACGTCGAGGTGCTGTCCAGCGACGGAGCCGCGATCGAGATGCGCGACACAGACGAAGACGTGTTCCGCGCAGCCGAGGAACTAGGGATCGATCTGTCCCGGCGCGAGCCGAGCAGCGTAGAGGAAGTCTGATCCGCTCTACCCCAGGGGAAAACAAAGTGCTCGACGTCAACTTCTTTGACGATCTGCGTATAGGCCTCGCGACCGCTGACGACATCAGGCAGTGGTCGCACGGAGAGGTGAAGAAGCCGGAAACCATCAACTACCGCACGCTCAAGCCGGAGAAGGACGGGCTCTTCTGCGAGAAGATCTTCGGTCCGACCCGGGACTGGGAGTGCTACTGCGGAAAGTACAAGCGGGTCAGGTTCAAGGGCATCATCTGCGAGCGCTGCGGCGTGGAGGTTACCCGCGCCAAGGTGCGGCGCGAGCGGATGGGCCACATCGAGCTCGCCGCGCCGGTCACGCACATCTGGTACTTCAAGGGCGTGCCCAGCCGGCTCGGCTACCTGCTCGACCTGGCGCCGAAGGACCTCGAGAAGGTCATCTACTTCGCCGCCTACATGATCACGTACGTGGACGATGAGGCCCGCGCGCGCGATCTCCCCTCGCTCGAGGCCAGGATCTCGGTCGAGCGGAGCCAGCTGGAGCAGCGGCGGGACAGCGACGTCGAGGCCAGGCAGGCCAAGCTGGAGGCCGACCTGGCCGAGCTTGAGGCTGCCGGGGCCAAGGGCGACGCGCGCCGCAAGGTTCGGGAGAGCGCCGAGCGCGAGTGCAGGCAGATCCGCGACCGGGCCGGCCGGGAGATCGACCGGATCGAGGAGGTCTGGAACAGCTTCAAGAATCTCAAGGTCCAGGACCTGGAGGGTGACGAGCTGCTCTACCGCGAGATGCGGGACCGGTTCGGCCGGTACTTCCGTGGCGGCATGGGCGCGCAGGCCATCCAGGAGCGACTGTCCAGCTTCGACCTCGAAGGCGAGGCACGGCAGCTCAGGGAGACCATCCGTACCGGCAAGGGCCAGCGGAAGGCGCGCGCGCTGAAGCGGCTCAAGGTGGTCTCGGCTTTCCTGAACACCCGCAACAGCCCGATGGGCATGGTGCTCGACTGCATCCCGGTGATCCCGCCGGACCTGCGGCCGATGGTCCAGCTGGACGGCGGGCGGTTCGCCACGTCCGACCTGAACGACCTGTACCGACGGGTAATCAACCGGAACAACCGGCTCAAGCGGCTGCTCGACCTCGGCGCGCCCGAGATCATCGTCAACAACGAGAAGCGGATGCTGCAGGAGGCCGTGGACTCGCTGTTCGACAACGGCCGCCGCGGCCGGCCGGTGACCGGGCCGGGCAACCGCCCGCTCAAGTCGCTGTCCGACATGCTCAAGGGCAAGCAGGGCCGGTTCCGGCAGAACTTGCTCGGCAAGCGGGTGGACTACTCGGGCCGGTCGGTCATCGTGGTCGGGCCGCAGCTCAAGCTGCACCAGTGCGGCCTGCCCAAGGAGATGGCGGTCGAGCTGTTCAAGCCGTTCGTCATGAAGCGCCTGGTGGACCTCAACCATGCGCAGAACATCAAGTCGGCCAAGCGGATGGTGGAGCGGGCCAGGCCGGTGGTCTGGGACGTGCTGGAAGAGGTCATCACCGAGCACCCGGTGCTGCTCAACCGCGCGCCGACGCTGCACAGGCTCGGCATCCAGGCCTTCGAGCCGCAGCTCGTCGAGGGCAAGGCAATCCAGATCCACCCGCTGGTGTGTACCGCGTTCAACGCCGACTTCGACGGCGACCAGATGGCGGTGCACCTGCCGCTGTCTGCCGAGGCGCAGGCCGAGGCGCGCATCCTGATGCTGTCCACCAACAACATCCTCAAGCCCGCCGACGGCAAGCCGGTCACCATGCCCACCCAGGACATGGTCATCGGGCTGTACTGCCTGACCCGGGAGACCGCGGACGGCCCAGGCGCGGGCCGGGCCTTTTCCTCGCCCGCGGAAGCGATCATGGCCTACGACCGGGGCGAGCTCGACCTGCAGGCGCCGATCCAGATGCGGCTGACGGGCGTCACCCCACCGCGCGGGTTCGACCTGCCGGAGGGGTGGACGGAGGGCGAGCCGTTCCGGCTCACCACCACGCTCGGCCGCTGCTACTTCAACGAGACGCTGCCTGGCGATTACCCGTTCGTCAATCACGAAGTGGGCAGGAAGCAGCTGACCACCATCGTGAACGAGCTGGCCGAGAGCTATCCGAAGGTCGAGGTCGCGGCGGCGCTGGACGCGCTCAAGGACGCGGGCTTCCACTGGGCCACCCGGGCCGGCGTCACGATCGCCATCGAGGACGTGATCGCCCCGCCGCACAAGGCGGAGATCCTCGAGACGTACGAGAAGCGCGCCGACAAGGTGCAGCGGGAGTACGACCGCGGCCTGATCACCGACGACGAGCGCCGTCAGGAACTGATCGAGATCTGGACGCACGCGACCACCGACGTGGCCCAGGACATGGAGGCGGCCTTCCCCGAGACCAACTCGGTCTGGATGATGGTCAACTCGGGTGCCCGCGGTAACCAGATGCAGGTCAGGCAGATCGCCGGCATGCGCGGTCTGGTGTCCAACCCGAAGGGCGAGACCATTCCGAGGCCGATCACGTCCAGCTTCCGCGAGGGGCTGACCGTGGTCGAGTACTTCATCTCCACGCACGGCGCCCGCAAGGGCCTGGCCGACACCGCGCTGCGGACGGCGGACTCCGGGTACCTGACCCGGCGCCTCGTCGACGTCGCGCAGGACGTCATCGTGCGCGAGGAAGACTGCGGCACTGACCGGTCGCTGGTCATGCGGATCGCGGAGAAGGACTCCGAGGGCCGCCTGCACCGGCTGCCCAACATCGAGAACACCGGTACCGGCCGGACCATCGCCGAGGACATCGAGGCGGAGGACGGCACCGTGATAGCGGGAGTCGGTGTCGATACCACGGAGATGGTGATCGACGCGGCGATCGCGGCGGGCATCGATTCGATCCGGACGTTCAGCGTCCTGGTCTGCGAGGCCAAGATCGGCGTCTGCGCGAAGTGCTACGGCCGGTCGCTGGCCACCGGCAAGCGGGTGGATGTGGGCGAGGCGGTCGGTATCGTCGCCGCCCAGTCGATCGGCGAGCCCGGCACGCAGCTGACCATGCGGACCTTCCACACCGGAGGCGTGGCTGGCCAGGACATCACGCACGGCCTGCCCCGGATCCAGGAGCTGTTCGAGGCCCGCATCCCCAAGGGCATGGCCCCGATCAGCGAGGTTGAGGGCCGAGTCAAGGTCGAGGAGACGGACAAGGCCCGCAAGATCGTGGTCGTCCCCGATGACGGCTCCGATGAGATTTCCTACCAGGTGCCGATGCGCTCCCGACTGCTGGTCACCGACGCCGAGCACGTCGGGGTCGGGCAGCAGCTGATCCAGGGCGCGGTCAACCCGCACGAGGTGCTCAGGATCCTCGGCTCCCGCGAGGTGCAGCTGCACCTCGTCCACGAGGTGCAGGAGGTCTACCGGTCGCAGGGCGTGTCGATTCACGACAAGCACATCGAGATCATCATCAGGCAGATGCTGAAGCGGGTGAACGTTCTCGAGTCCGGCGACACCGACCTGCTCCCCGGCGAGCTGGTGGAACGGCCGCGGTTCGAGGAGCTGAACCGTTCGGTGGTGGACGAGAGCGGTACTCCCGCGTCGGGCCGGCCGGTGCTCATGGGCATCACCAAGGCATCGCTGGCCACCGAGTCGTGGCTGTCGGCGGCCTCCTTCCAGGAGACGACGAGAGTGCTCACCGATGCGGCCATCCACGCGAGGTCCGACCCGCTTCTCGGGCTCAAGGAGAATGTCATCATCGGCAAGCTCATCCCGGCCGGTACCGGCATGCCGCGCTACCGGGGAGTCCGGGTCGAGCCCACCGAGGATGCCAGGTCATCGGTGTACCCGGCGACCGCCTACGACGAGGCCGACGGCTACGCGTTCGGCCAGGGCTCGGGTGAGGCGATCCCGCTGGAGGAGTACGACTTCGGCTCCTACAACAGGTAGCGATACACCACAGGAGGGGCCGCCGGGCAGTTGCCCGGCGGCCCGAGACAGCCAGCCATGCTCGCCGTCCCGGGGGCCGGCTTCGCGGCAGTCCGCGATGCCAGCCTGCCGGGAATGAGGCAGGGCGGCTGATGGTTGTAGCCTCACAGGAGACGGCGCTGCCGGCTCGCTGAACGGTGCTCGTATCACTCCTCGGCAACCGCCGGGGCGGCCGGTGCGACGTCGCTCGCGGGCGGGAGCAACGATCTTCTGCCGGGAGATCTCCATTCGCTTTGACCTGCGGGTGAAACGTTGGGTACTCTTGGCGATCGTGCCCGAGTGAACGCGGGCACGCGCGCGTGCTAATGACGTACGAGATCCCTTGGATCACGTCGTCGCTGGTCCGCGCGGCCCGGAGCTAGCTGGCCCGGGGCCGCGGACGCCAGGCGCGCGGGTTTCCTCCCACTACGACGTCCGGCCTCCATGCTGGCAGGCCGGCAGGACGTGGTGACGCCGACACACCCGACCCCGGGGGTCGGCGGACGGGAGGAAAACCGCAGGTCACGGCGGTCGTAAGAGGCCTGAAACGGCCAAAATCGGTCCCGGTTTTGCCCGGAACGGTCCCGCGCGGGGCTGGAAGGGCGAATCAGGCACGCCCTAGGCGTGTGAAAGAACGACACAGACGTCGCGCTCAGGCGCAGACCGAAGCGAGGAAGACGGAGACGCGGTGCCCACGATCCAGCAACTGGTCCGCAAGGGCCGGCAGGACAAGACCACCAAGAGCAAGACTCCGGCGCTCAAGGCGAGCCCGCAGCGCCGCGGAGTCTGCACGCGCGTCTACACCACCACTCCCAGGAAGCCGAATTCCGCGCTCCGCAAGGTGGCCAGGGTCCGGCTGACCAGCCACATCGAAGTCACCGCCTACATCCCCGGTGTCGGCCACAACCTGCAGGAGCACTCCATCGTGCTGGTGCGGGGCGGCCGGGTCCGGGACCTGCCCGGCGTCCGCTACAAGATCATCCGTGGCTCGCTGGACACCCAGGGGGTCCGCAACCGCAAGCAAGCCAGAAGCCGGTACGGCGCGAAGAAGGAGAAGAGCTGACATGCCGCGCAAGGGACCAGCGACCGCGCGGCGGCTCGTGACCGATCCGGTCTACGGCTCGCCGCTCGTTACCGCGCTTGTCAACAAGGTCCTGCTTGATGGCAAGCGATCACTGGCGGAGCGGATCGTGTACGGGGCGCTCGAGGGCTCCAGGGACAAGTCGGGCAACGACCCGGTGGTCACGCTCAAGCGCGCCCTGGACAACGTCAAGCCCACCCTCGAAGTGAAGAGCCGTCGGGTCGGCGGCGCGACCTACCAGGTGCCCATCGAGGTCAGGGCGTCGCGCAGCACCACCCTCGCGCTGCGCTGGATCGTGATGTATTCGCGCCAGCGCCGGGAGAAGACCATGACCGAGCGGCTCATGAACGAGCTGCTGGACGCGAGCAACGGCCTCGGGGCGAGCGTCAAGCGCCGCGAGGACACGCACAAGATGGCCGAGTCGAACAAGGCCTTCGCTCACTACCGATGGTGAGCACGGGCCGGCTCGCCTGACCGCAGAAGCAACGAAGACGAAGAGAACCACGAGAGAGCAAGGACGCCAAGCAGTGCCCACCCAGACCGCCGTAGAGCTGGCCAAGGTCCGAAACATCGGGATCATGGCCCATATCGACGCGGGCAAGACCACCACCACCGAGCGGATCCTGTTCTACACCGGCATCAATTACAAGATCGGTGAAGTCCATGAGGGCGCGGCCACCATGGACTGGATGGAGCAGGAGCAGGAGCGCGGCATCACCATCACCTCGGCCGCCACCACCACCGAGTGGCGTGATCACACGATCAACATCATCGATACGCCCGGGCATGTCGATTTCACCGTGGAAGTGGAGCGCTCGCTGCGCGTCCTCGACGGTGCCGTCGCCGTGTTCGACGGCGTCGCCGGGGTGGAGCCGCAGTCGGAGACGGTGTGGCGGCAGGCCGACCGGTACGGCGTGCCGCGGATCTGCTTCGTGAACAAGATGGACCGGGTGGGCGCGGAGTTCCACCGCTGCGTCGAGATGATCGCCGACCGGCTGAGGGCTACTCCGCTCGTCGTTCAGCTGCCCTGGGGGGTCGAGTCGGACTTCCGCGGCGTCATCGACCTGGTCCGGATGCGCGCGCTGCTCTGGCAGACCGAGGGCAAGGGCGACAAGTACGACATCGTGGCCATCCCGGACGACCACGCCGAGGCCGCCAGGCAATGGCGGGACAACCTCGTCGAGGCCATCTCGGAGAATGACGAGCAGATGATGGAGCTCTACCTCGAGGGCACCGAGCCCGGCGAGGAGCAGCTCGTCGCCGGGATCAGGCGGGCCACCATCGCCGGCAGCGTCACACCTGTCCTGTGCGGCAGCGCGTTCAAGAACAAGGGCGTCCAGCCGATGCTGGACGCGATCGTGGACTACCTGCCGAGCCCGATCGACATCCCCCCGGTCCAGGGTCACTCGGTGGGCAATCCGGAGGAGACCGTCGAGCGCAAGCCCGACCCCGCCGAGCCGTTCTCCGCGCTGGCCTTCAAGATCATGTCGGACCAGCACCTCGGCAAGCTCACCTACATCCGGATCTACTCGGGCACGCTCAACGCGGGGTCCTCGGTGCTCAACGCCGTAAAGGGCCGCCGCGAGCGGATCGGCAAGATCTACCAGATGCACGCGAACAAGCGGGAGGAGCGCCCGACGGCCACGGCCGGCCAGATCGTGGCCGTCATGGGGCTCAAGGACACCACCACCGGCGACACGCTGTGCGACCAGAGCCACCCGGTGATCCTGGAGTCGATGACGTTCCCGGCACCGGTCATCAACGTGGCGATCGAGCCGAGGACCAAGAGCGACCAGGAGCGGCTCGGCACGGCGATCCAGCGCCTGGCCGAGGAGGACCCGACCTTCCAGGTCCGGACCGACGAGGAGACCGGGCAGACCATCATCTCCGGCATGGGCGAGCTTCATCTCGAGGTGCTCGTCGACCGGATGAAGCGAGAGTTCAGGGTCGAGGCCAACATCGGCAGGCCGCAGGTCGCCTACCGGGAGACCGTCCGGCGCACCGCCGAGAAGGTCAACTACACGCACAAGAAGCAGACCGGTGGTTCCGGGCAGTACGCCCGGGTGGTCATCAACCTCGGGCCGACCGGCGGCGACGGCGGCGGCTACGAGTTCGAGAACAAGATCACCGGAGGGCGGATCCCGCGTGAGTTCATCCCGTCGGTGGACGCAGGCTGCCAGGAGGCGGCGGAGTTCGGCGTACTAGCCGGCTACCCGATGGTGGACGTGAAGGTAACGCTCACCGACGGTGCCTACCACGAGGTGGACTCCTCCGAGCTCGCCTTCAAGATCGCGGGTTCGATGGCGTTCAAGAAGGCGGCCGCGCAGGCCGACCCCGTGCTGCTCGAGCCCGTCATGGCCGTAGAGGTCAGGACGCCCGAGACCTACATGGGAGAGGTCATCGGCGACCTGAATAGCCGGCGCGGCCACATCCAGGCGATGGAGGACCTGTCCGGAGCCCGGGTCGTCAAGGCCATCGTCCCGCTGTCGGAGATGTTCGGCTACGTCGGCGACCTGCGCAGCCGCACACAGGGCCGGGCGGACTACACCATGCAGTTCGACTCGTACGCCGAGGTGCCTGCGGGCATCGCGAAGGAGATCATCGCGAAGGCGCGGGGCGAATAGGCAACCGTAACCAGAATCTATGAGCAAGCATCGGCGCCCCCAGGGGGCGCCGGGCCGCCGGGGAGGATACCGCGGCGGGGAAGATCGCAACGAGGAGACACCAGTGGCGAAGGCCAAGTTCGAGCGGACCAAGCCGCACGTCAACATCGGCACCATCGGTCACATCGACCACGGCAAGACGACGCTGACCGCGGCGATCACCAAGGTGCTGCATGACAAGTACCCCGACGTGAACCCGTTCACGCCGTTTGACAAGATCGACAATGCGAAGGAAGAGCGCGAGCGCGGGATCACGATCTCCATTTCGCACGTCGAGTACCAGACCGAGAACCGTCATTACGCGCATGTGGACTGCCCAGGGCACGCCGACTACATCAAGAACATGATCACCGGCGCGGCCCAGATGGACGGCGCGATCCTCGTGGTCGCGGCGACCGACGGCCCGATGCCGCAGACCCGCGAGCACGTGCTGCTGGCCCGCCAGGTAGGCGTGCCCTACATCGTGGTGGCGCTCAACAAGGCGGACATGGTCAACGACGAGGAGATCCTCGAGCTGGTCGAGCTCGAGGTCCGCGACCTGCTCACCGAGTACGAGTTCCCCGGCGATGACGTGCCCGTGGTCCGGGTGTCCGCGCTCAAGGCGCTCGAGGGCGACGCGGAGTGGAGCGAGAAGGTCGCCGAGCTGCTCAACGCCTGCGACGCGAGCATTCCCGAGCCGGTCAGGGACATGGACAAGCCGTTCCTGATGCCGGTCGAGGACGTGTTCTCGATCACCGGCCGCGGCACCGTGGTGACCGGCCGGGTCGAGCGAGGCGTCATCCACACCGGCGAGACGGTTAACATCATCGGCATCAAGGAGAAGCCGCAGACGACCACCGTCACCGGGGTGGAGATGTTCCGCAAGATTCTCGACCAGGGCCAGGCGGGCGACAACGTCGGCCTGCTGCTGCGCGGCATCAAGCGCGAGGAGGTGGAGCGCGGCCAGGTCGTCATCAAGCCGGGCACCAACACCCCGCACACCGAGTTCATGGGCCAGGTCTACATCCTGTCCAAGGACGAGGGCGGCAGGCACACGCCGTTCTTCAACAACTACCGGCCGCAGTTCTACTTCCGCACCACGGACGTCACCGGGGTGGTGAACCTCCCGGAGGGCACCGAGATGGTGATGCCCGGCGACAACACCGAGATGCGGGTCAACCTGATCCAGCCCATCGCGATGGAGGAGGGCCTCCTGTTCGCGATCAGGGAGGGCGGCCACACGGTCGGTTCCGGCCGGGTTACCAGGATCATCAAGTAACGACGCCCCGGGGACCGGGGGCAGGACGCTCCCGGGTCCCGGGCGGTAAGACGCTCCGGGTGCCCCGGGCGGCCGGGAAGCCGGCCGCGCGGGGCAGCGGCCGGAGGCACCACCAAAGGCCACCCGGGACCACCCTGGGTGCGTCCCAGGCACGAGATCAGCGGCACCCAGACAGAGCGAAGGACACCGAAGCCACATGGCGGGACAGAGATCCGCATCCGGCTCAAGGCATACGACCACGAGGTCATCGACAGCTCGGCGCGCAAGATCGTCAACACGGTGACCCGGACCGGCGCGCGCGTGGCCGGCCCGGTGCCGCTGCCCACGGAGAAGAACGTGTACTGCGTCATCAGGTCCCCGCACAAGTACAAGGACTCGCGTGAGCACTTCGAGATGCGCACGCACAAGCGCCTGATCGACATCATCGACCCGACGCCCAAGACGGTGGACTCGCTGATGCGGCTTGACCTGCCGGCCGGCGTCGATATCGAGATCAAGCTCTGAGGTATGCACTGACATGACCAAGCAGACCAAGGGAGTCCTGGGCACCAAGCTCGGCATGAGCCAGGTCTTCGATGACGAGGGCCGGATCGTCCCGGTGACCGTGGTCAAGGCCGGGCCCTGCGTGGTGACCGCCGTGCGGACACCAGAACGCGACGGTTACGCCGGCGTGCAGCTGGGCTACGGCGAGATCGACCCGAGAAAGGTGACCAAGCCGGTGGCAGGCCACTTCTCCGCGGCCGGCGTCACGCCCCGCAGGTACCTGGCCGAGCTGCGCACCTCGGACGCGAGCGAGTACACCCTCGGCCAGGAGATCACGGCCGAGGTCTTCGCGGCCGGCCAGCTGGTCAACGTGACCGGCAAGAGCAAGGGCAAGGGCACCGCGGGCGTCATGAAACGGCACGGGTTCCGCGGCCTCAGCGCGTCGCACGGTACCCAGCGCAAGCACCGGTCGCCCGGTTCCATCGGCGGCTGCGCGACCCCCGGTCGCGTGTTCAAGGGCCTGCGCATGGCCGGCCGGATGGGTAGCGAGCGCGTCACGGTGCAGAGCCTGACCGTGCACGCGGTCAACACCGGCCGCGGGCTGCTGCTGATCAAGGGCGCGGTTCCGGGCTCCCGGGGCGGGCTCGTCCTGATCCGCAGCGCGGCCAAGACGCCGGCCGGCGCGAAGCCGAGCATGACGAATGCGGAGGGCGCGGCCTGATGAGGACACTAAGCATCGTGTCGGTCAGCGGCGAGACGGCCGGGACCGTCGAGCTGCCCGACGAGGTCTTCGACGTGCAGGCGAACGTCCCGCTCATCCACCAGGTAGTGGTGGCGCAGCAGGCGGCGGCACGGCAGGGCACGCACGCCACCCGCACCCGCGGGCAGGTGCGCGGCGGCGGCAAGAAGCCGTACCGGCAGAAGGGCACCGGCCGGGCCAGGCAGGGCTCGATCCGCGCCCCGCAGTACGTGGGCGGCGGGACTGTGCACGGCCCCATCCCGCGCTCCTACCGGCAGCGGACCCCGAAGAAGATGAAGGCGGCGGCACTGCGCGGCGCGCTGTCCGAGCGGGCCCGGCACGACCGGGTGCACGTGGTGAGCGGATTTGTCGTCGGCCAGCCGAGGACCAAGGACGCGGTCGCGGTACTGAGCGCCCTGACCGGTACCCGCCGCGGGGTCGGCGCGCTCGTCGTCGTGCACCGGGATGACGAGCTGACCTGGCTGAGCCTGCGCAACGTGCCCGGCGTGCGGCTGCTCGCAGTGGACCAGCTCAACACCCACGACGTGCTGGCCAGTGACTACGTGGTGTTCACCGAGGAGGCGCTGGCCGCCTTCCTCGGCACCGGCCGGGCCGACCCCGCCCGGGACGAAGCGCCCCGGGACAAGGCGACCCAGGACGAGACCGCGCGGGACAAAGCACCCCGGGACAAGGCGGCCCGGGACAAGGCCCAGGACGAGGCGGCCCGGGACGAGGCGGCCCAGGACGAGGCGGCCCAGGACAAGGCGGCCCAGGACAAGGCGGCCCAGGACAAGGCAAGCCAGGACAAGGCGGCCGAGGACAAGGCAGCCCAGGGCAAGGCAGCCCAGGACAAGGTAACCCGGGGTAAGGCGGCCCAGGACAAGGCAAGCCAGGACAAGGTGGCCGAGGACAAGGCAGCCCAGGACGAGCCAGCGCGGAACGACGCGAGCGAGGACAGCGGGGAGGTGCAGCAGTGAGCGTGGGCCGGATCGCGAACCCGCGGGACATCCTGCTGAAGCCGGTCATCTCGGAAAAGAGCTACCGGCTCGCCGACGACGGCAAGTACACCTTCTTGGTCGCGCTAGACGCGAACAAGACGCAGATCAGGCAGGCCGTCGAGACGATCTTCACAGTCCGGGTCACCGGCGTGAACACGTCCAACCGGCCGGGCAAGCGGCGCCGGACGCGGTATGGCTGGGGCAAGCGCCCGGACACCAAGCGCGCCATCGTCTCCCTCGCCGAGGGAGACCGGATCGACCTATTCGGGCCGATCAGCTAGGCGCCGGCAGTTAACCGAGGAGATCGCAGCAGTCATGGGCATCCGCAAGTACAAGCCGACCACCCCCGGCAGGCGGGGGGCGAGCGGCTCCGACTTCGTCGAGATCACGCGCGACGAGCCGGAGAAGTCTCTGGTCCGCCCGCTGAGTTCGCAGGGCGGCAGGAACGTGCACGGCCGGATCACCGCCCGGCACCAGGGTGGCGGCCACAAGCGCGCCTACCGGGTGATCGACTTCCGCCGCGCGGACAAGGACGGCGTTCCGGCGCGGGTCGCGCACATCGAGTACGACCCCAACCGGAGCGCCAGGATCGCCCTGCTGCACTACGCCGACGGGGAGAAGCGCTACATCGTCTGTCCCCAGGGGCTGTCCCAGGGGGACCGGGTCGAGAACGGACCCAGCGCGGACGTCCGGCCGGGGAACTGCCTGCCGCTGCGCAACATTCCGACCGGTACCGTCCTGCACGCGATAGAGATGCGTCCCGGCGGCGGAGCGAAGATCGCGCGTTCGGCGGGATCCGGGGTTCAGCTGCTGGCCAAGGAGGGCAGACACGCGACCCTGCGCATGCCGTCCGGTGAAATCCGGCTGGTCGAGGTCACGTGCCGCGCCACCGTCGGTGAGGTAGGCAACGCCGAGCAGGGCAACGTCAAGCTCGGCAAGGCGGGGCGCAACCGGTGGAAGGGCAAGCGCCCGACCGTCCGCGGCGTGGCCATGAACCCCGTCGACCACCCGCTCGGCGGCGGCGAGGGCAAGAGCTCGGGCGGCCGCCACCCGGTCAGTCCCTGGGGCAAGCCCGAGGGCCGCACCAGGAGAGCCCACAAGCCGAGCGACCGGCTGATCACCCGCCGGCGCAGCAGGAAGAAGCGGTAGGAGCACTTCGCGATGGTTCGTAGCCTAAAGAAAGGACCCTTCGTCGACGACCACCTGATGAAAAAGGTGGACGTGCAGAACGACAAGGGCACCAAGAACGTGATCAAGACGTGGTCGCGGCGGTCCATGATCGTCCCGGCGATGCTCGGGCACACGATCGCCGTGCACGACGGCCGTAAGCACGTGCCGGTGTTCATCACCGAGTCCATGGTCGGCCACAAGCTGGGGGAGTTCGCGCCCACCCGCACCTTCCGCAGCCACGTCAGGGATGACCGGCGCAGCCGCCGGTAGTCCCGTCAGTCCCGGGGAGCGAGCCTCGGGTAGGAGGAACGATGCAAGCGACGGCTAAGGCCCGGTACATCCGCGTCACGCCCAGGAAGGCGCGGCGCGTGGTGGACCTTATCCGCGGGCTGCCCGCCGAGGAGGCCCAGGCGGTGCTCGCGTTCGCGCCCCAGTCGGCCAGCGACTCGGTCGCCAAAGTGCTGGCCAGCGCGATCTCCACCGCCGAGCACAGCGCCGAGCGGCCGGATGTGGCGTCGCTGCGGGTGAGCCGGGCCTGGGTGGACGAGGGGCCGACGCTCCCGCGGTTCAGGGCCAGGGCGCAGGGCCGGGGCTACCGGATCAGGAAGCGGAGCAGCCACATCACCGTCATCGTCTCGGATGAGGCCAAGGAGAGGACCCGCTAGTGGGGCAGAAGGTGAACCCGCACGGGTTCAGGCTGGGCATCACCACCGACTTCAAGAGCCGGTGGTACGCCGACAAGCTTTACAAGGACTACGTGGCCGAAGACGTGGCGATCCGCCGGATGCTGCAGCGCGGCATGGAGCGGGCCGGGATCTCCAAGGTGGAGATCGAGCGGACCAGGGACCGGGTGCGGGTGGACATCCACACCGCCCGGCCGGGCATCGTCATCGGCCGCCGCGGCGCCGAGGCCGACCGGATCCGCGGCGACCTCGAGAAGCTCACCAGCAAGCAGATCCAGCTGAACATCCTCGAGGTCAAGAACCCCGAGACCGATGCCCAGCTGGTCGCCCAGGGAGTCGCCGAGCAGCTGTCCAGCCGCGTCTCGTTCCGGCGCGCGATGCGCAAGGCGATGCAGAGCGCGACCAAGGGTGGCGCCAAGGGGATCCGGGTGCAGTGCTCGGGCCGGCTCGGCGGCGCGGAGATGTCCCGGTCGGAGTTCTACCGCGAGGGCCGGGTGCCGCTGCACACGCTGCGCGCCGACATCGACTACGGCTTCTACGAGGCGCGCACCACCTTCGGCCGGATCGGCGTGAAGGTCTGGATCTACAAGGGCGAGGCGCCGCAGACGCGGGCCGAGCGCGAGGCGCAGCAGGCCGCGATGCGGGCCGACCAGCGCCGCGAGCGGCCGCCGCAGCGGCGCCCGGCCAGGCGCCCCGGCGGCCCGGGTGGCTCAGGCCCCGGCGGCCAGTCCGGCCCGCCCGGGTACTCCGGCGGCGCCCGGCCGCCCCGCTCCGACGAGCGTCCCCCGGGCGCGGCCGACCAGGCCGCCCAGGGCGCCCAGGCCAGCCAGCCCGCGGCGACGGGCGAGGCGGCGGGAGAGGAGGGCTGAGACATGCTCGTCCCGCGCAGGGTCAAGCACCGCAAACAGCACCGGCCCGGCCGTTCCGGCATGGCCACCGGGGGGACCCGGGTGACGTTCGGCGAGTACGGCGTCCAGGCGCTCGAGCACGCGTACCTGAGCAACCGGCAGATCGAGGCCGCCCGTATCGCCATGACCCGGTACATCCGCCGCGGTGGGAAAGTATGGATCAACATCTACCCGGACCGGCCGCTGACCAAGAAGCCGGCCGAGACCCGGATGGGCTCGGGCAAGGGCTCGCCGGAGTGGTGGGTGGCCAACGTCAAGCCGGGACGGGTCATGTTCGAGCTGTCCGGCGTGCCGGAGCCGGTCGCCCGGGAGGCGCTGCGGCTGGCCGCGCACAAGCTCCCGATGAAGTGCCGGTTCGTGAAGCGAGAGGCAGGTGAGGCGTGATGGCGAGTGACCTTACTGCCACCCAGCTGCGGACCCAGACCGAGGAAGAGCTCAACATCAAGCTGGCCGAGGCGAAGGCGGAGCTGTTCAACCTCCGCTTCCAGGCCGCTACCGGGCAGCTGGAGAGCCACGGGCGGCTGCGCGCGATCCGCAAGGAGATCGCCCGGATCTACACGGTCAAGCGCGAGCGCGAGCTCGGCATCGTGACCCTGGTCGATGAGGCAGAGCTCGAGGAAGCCGAGCTCGAGGAGGCACAGAGTGAGTGACGCACAGCCGGGCGCCCGGCAGGCCGAGCCGACTGGGCAGGCCGGGCTCGGGCGGGGATACCGCAAGCTCCGTGAGGGCCTCGTGGTCGGCGGCAAGATGGACAAGACCGTCGTGGTCCTCACCGAGGACCGGGTGAAGCACCCCAAGTACGGCAAGGTCATCCGGCGGACGAAGAAGTACACCGCGCACGACGCCGATAACGCCTGCGGTGTCGGCGACCGGGTGCTGCTGATGGAGACCAGGCCGCTGTCCGCGACCAAGCGGTGGCGGGTAGCGAAAATCCTGGAGAAGGCCAAGTAACGGCCTCAGGCCAGAGCGAAGAAGCAGGAGTTGACGTGATCCAGCAGGAGTCGCGGCTCAAGGTCGCCGACAACACCGGAGCCAAGGAGATTCTTGTGCATCCGCGTGCTCGGCGGCTCGGGCAGGCGATACGCGGGCATCGGTGACGTCATCGTGGCGACCGTGAAGGATGCCCTTCCCGGCGCGGGCGTGAAGAGGGGCGACGTCGTCAAGGCCGTCGTGGTGCGCACCCGCAAGGAGCGCCGCCGCGTTGACGGCTCCTACATCCGCTTCGACGAGAACGCCGCGGTGCTGATCAGGGACGGCGGGGATCCCCGCGGTACCCGGATCTTCGGGCCGGTCGGCCGGGAGCTCAGGGAGAAGCGCTTCATGCGGATCATCTCGCTCGCACCGGAGGTGCTGTGATGGCGCGGCGTAAGGCAGTCCGGGGAAAGCCCGGCATGAAGATCAAGAAGGGCGATCACGTGATCGTCGTGGCCGGCGCGGACCGCGGCCTGGAGGGCACCGTCATCTTGGCTTACCCGGACCGCGACAAGGTGCTGGTCCACGGCGTCAACATGATCAAGAAGAACACCAAGGTCAGCCACCAGGGGATCCGGGGCGCCAAGGAGGGCGGCATCGTCCACCAGGAGGCCCCGGTGCACGTGAGCAACGTGCAGCTGATCGATCCCGAGACCAAGAAGCCCGCCCGGGCCGGCTACCGGTTCGACGAGGACGGCAACAAGATCCGGATCATCCGTCCGGGCGGCGAGGACATCTGATGGCAGCGACGAAGGAACCGGCCGGCCAGGCCCGGCGGCAGAGGGGCGGGAACCAGGGATCCCGAACGGCCGGCAGCGCCGGCACCCCCCGGTCCGGAGGCGACGGCGCGACCGGCGGGGGCGCCGGGGTCGAGGCACCCGCCAAGCCGCGGCTGAAGGAGCGCTACCAGTCCGAGATCGCGCCCGCGCTGCACGAGGAGTTCGGCTACCGCAACGTCATGCAGGTCCCAGGGCTGTCCAAGATCGTGGTCAACATGGGCGTCGGCGAGGCGGCCCGGGACGCCAAGCTGATCGACGGTGCGGTGAAGGACCTGTCCCTGATCACCGGCCAGAAGCCGGCCGTGGCCCGGGCCAAGAAGTCGGTGGCCCAGTTCAAACTGCGCGAGGGCATGCCGATCGGGGCGCACGTGACCCTGCGCGGCGACCGGATGTGGGAATTCTGCGACCGGCTGCTGTCCATCGCCCTGCCCAGGATCCGCGACTTCCGCGGCCTGAGCGACCGGCAGTTCGACGGCCGGGGCAACTACACGTTCGGCCTCACGGAGCAGCTCATGTTCCACGAGGTCGATCCCGACCAGGTGGACCGGCAGCGGGGCATGGACGTGACCGTCGTCACCACCGCGAGTACCGACGAAGAGGGCCGCTCGCTGCTGCGGCGGCTCGGCTTCCCGTTCAAGGAAGGCTGAGGAGCCGAAGTTGGCGAAGAAGGCATTGGTCGCCAAAGCAAACCGGACGCCCAAGTTCAAGGTGCGCGGGTACACCAGGTGCTCGCGCTGCGGGCGGCCGCGCGCGGTGTACCGGCGGTTCGGGCTGTGCCGCATCTGCTTCCGCATGATGGCGCACCGCGGCGAGCTGCCCGGCATCACCAAGTCCAGCTGGTAGCCGCCGGCTGCCGGACCGAACCAAGGCGGGCGCGCCGCGCCCGCCCTAGCAACAACCAACGGGCGCGGGGCGCCCGCCGACCACGCCGGAGGTCCCGGCCGGCCCACGGGCCGGGTGGGAAACCGCGGCGAGGAGGGCCACAAGGCCATGACGATGACCGACCCGATCGCAGATATGTTGACCCGTCTGCGAAACGCAAATTCGGCGTACCACGAGACAACCGGCATGCCGTACTCGAAGATCAAGGTGCACATCGCGGCAATCCTCAAGCAGGAGGGTTACATCGCGGGCTGGCGCGTGGAAGACGCCGAGGTTGGCAAGAACCTCGTCCTCTCGCTCAAGTTCGGCCCCTCCCGGGAGCGGTCGATCGCCGGGATCAAGCGGGTTTCCAAGCCGGGACTGCGGGTGTACGCGAAGAAGGACGGCCTGCCGCGGGTGCTGGGCGGCCTGGGCATAGCGATCATCTCGACCTCGGCCGGCCTGATGACCGACAAGCAGGCGGGCAAGCGCGGCGTGGGCGGGGAAGTCCTCGCCTACGTCTGGTAAGGGAGAAGCTCGATGTCGAGAATCGGACGGATGCCCGTCGCCGTGCCCAGCGGCGTCAGTGTCACGATCGACGGCCGCGAGGTCACCGTGACGGGCCCGAAGGGCACCCTGCGGCACACCGTGGCGGCGCCGATCGACGTGTCCCAGAGCGACGGCGTGCTGACCGTGACCAGGCCGAACGACGAGGGACACGTCCGCGCGCTGCACGGCCTGTCCCGCACCCTTATCGCGAACATGATTACCGGCGTGACCGAGGGCTACCGCAAGACGCTGGAGATCGTCGGCGTCGGCTACCGGGTGCAGGCGCGGGGCAACGACCTGGAGTTCTCCCTGGGGTTCAGCCACCCGGTGCACGTGGTGCCGCCCGACGGCATCGCCTTCCGGGTCGAGGCCCCCACCAGGTTCGTGGTCGAGGGCATCGACAAGCAGCAGGTGGGCGAGATCGCCGCGAACATTCGTAAGCTGCGCAAGCCGGACCCGTACAAGGGCAAGGGCGTCCGTTATCAGGGCGAGCAGGTGCGGCGCAAGGTCGGGAAGGCTGGGAAGTAGACATGGCTGGCACACAGACCGGGTCAGGACGCCGCGTAGGCGGCCCGCGCGCGGACGGCCGGGGTGGCCGCGCCGCGCCCCGCGCCCGGCGGCATATGCGGGTACGCAAGCGGGTGACGGGGGCGGTCGCGCGTCCCCGCCTGGTGGTCAACAGGTCGGCGCGGCACACCTTCGCCCAGCTGATCGACGACACCGCGGGCCACACCCTGGCCGCCGCGTCCAGCCTGGACGAATCCATCAAGGGCAGCAACGGGGACAAGAAGGCCAAGGCGCGCATGGTGGGCGAACTGCTGGCCCGGCGGGCGGCTGAGGCCGGCGTGACCGCGGCGGTATTCGACCGGGCCGGCTACCGGTATCACGGTCGCGTCGCGGCGCTGGCCGACGGTGCCCGCAACGGCGGGCTGGCGTTGTGACCGGGCCGGCCGCGGACAGAGCAAACAACGAGAAGAGGACAAACTGATGCCAGCGCAAACGCGGCGCGGCGGCGGCGGCGAACGCCGGGACCGCCGTGACGACCGTCGCGGCGGACCCGCCGACAAGTCGGCGGCATACCTCGAGCGCGTGGTCGCCATCAACCGGGTGGCCAAGGTGGTCAAGGGCGGCCGGCGATTCAGCTTCACCGCGCTAGTGGTGGTCGGCGACGGCAACGGGATGGTCGGCGTCGGCTACGGCAAGGCCAAGGAGGTGCCCGCGGCGATCGCCAAGGGCGTCGAGGAAGCCAAGAAGAGCTTCTTCAAGGTGCCCCGCATCGCGGGCACGATCCCGCACACCGTGCAGGGCGAGGCGGCGGCCGGGGTGGTCCTGCTCAAGCCGGCCAGCCCGGGGACCGGCGTCATCGCGGGCGGCCCGGTGCGCGCCGTGCTGGAGTGCGCCGGGATACGGGACGTGCTGTCACGATCGCTCGGGTCATCGAACTCGATCAACGTGGTGCACGCCACCGTGGCCGCGCTGAAGAGCCTGAGCCGGCCGGAGGAAATCGCGGCCAAGCGCGGCCTGCCGATCGAGGATGTCGCCCCGGCGGCCATGCTCCGGGCGCGGGCCGCCGCGGGCGCGAACTGAGCGGGGGCGAGACCAATGGCACAGCTGAAGGTCACGCAGCGGCGGTCGGCCATCGGCGGCACCCACGCCCAGCGGGCCTCGCTGCGATCGCTCGGACTCAAGCGGATCGGCGATGTCGTCGTCAAGGCGGACAAGCCCGAGTTCCGCGGCATGATCCAGACGGTGCGCCACCTGGTGGCCGTCGAGGAGGTGGACTGACATGGCAGACGCCGACCGCCCGGGCCGGGCGGGACTGAAACTGCATCACCTCAGGCCGGCGCCGGGTGCCCGCACCGAGCGCACCCGGGTGGGCCGCGGCGAGGCTTCGAAGGGCAAGACGGCCGGCCGCGGGACCAAGGGCACCAAGGCCCGGGGCAGCGTCCCGGCCGGGTTCGAGGGCGGCCAGATGCCGCTGCACCGCAGAGTTCCGCAGCTGGGGGGTTTTTCCAACTCCCTGTTCACCACCACCTACCAGGTGGTCAACACGGGCAGGCTGGCCGAGCTGTACCCCGACGGCGGCGACGTCACTCCGGACGACCTGGCCGCCAAGGGCGCCGTGCGGGCCGGCCAGCTGGTGAAGGTGCTCGGCCACGGTGAGGCCCCCGGCGGGCTGCGGGTCAGCGCGCACGCCTTCTCCGCCACGGCCATCCAGAAAATCGAGGCGGCCGGAGGGTCAGCGACGAAGCTATGAGACCTCGCCTGAGCCGCAAGTTCCGCGGCATTCCCGGGGCTACCGGCCGCTCACCGGCGGCTGTTAGAGTGCGCCGTGCAGGTTAGACTGCGGCAGACCGCTACCGGCGGGGCTCTGCCGACCATTCCGTGACCCTTCGATCCGAGGACGGCGCATGCTGACCGCGTTCCTCCGGGCGTTCCGAACCCCCGACCTGCGCAGGAAGCTGCTTTTCACCATTTTCATCATCGGTGTCTTCCGGCTCGGGTCGACGCTGCCCACGCCCGGCATCTCGGTGAAGGCCGTGAACGCGTGCGTCAGCGCGGCCACCACGACTGGCAACAGCGCGAACGTCTACCAGCTGGTCAACCTGTTCAGCGGCGGTGCGCTGCTGAAGCTGACGGTGTTCGCACTGGGCATCATGCCCTACATCACCGCGAGCATCATCATGCAGCTGCTCGCCGTGGTCATCCCGCGGCTGGAGACGCTCCAGGACGAGGGCCAGTCGGGTACCGCGAAGATCACCCAGTACACCCGGTACCTGACGATCGGGCTGGCCATCCTGCAGTCCACCGGCATCGTCGCGCTGGCCAGGTCGGGCCGGCTGTTTACCAACTGCAACCGGTCACTGCTGATCAACGATTCGGCATTCACCGTGGTCACGATGGTGATCACGATGACCGCCGGCACCGCGGTGATCATGTGGCTGGGCGAGCTGATCACCGACCGCGGCGTCGGCAACGGGATGTCGCTGATGATCTTCACGCAGGTCATCGCGGTGTTCCCCAGCGAACTGTCCAGCGTCTACCAGTCCAAGGGCACGTTCGCGCTGATCATCGTGATCCTGGTCGGGGTGGCCGTCATCGGCTTTATCGCCTTTATGGAGCAGGCGCAGCGCCGGATCCCGGTGCAGTATGCGAAACGGATGGTGGGCCGGCGGATGTACGGCGGGACATCCACCTACATCCCGATGAAGGTGAACCAGGCCGGTGTCATCCCGGTCATCTTCGCCTCGTCGCTGCTGTACATCCCGCAGCTGATCGCGTCGCTGTTCGGCAGCACCACCAAGCCGCAGGGCTGGGTGACGTGGATCGACACGCACCTAGCCCAGCAGAGCTCGTCCTATTACATCGCCACCTTCTTCATACTGATCGTGTTCTTCACCTACTTCTACGTGTCGATCACGTTCAACCCGACGAAGGTCGCGGACAACATGAAGAAGTACGGCGGTTTCATCCCCGGGATCAGACCGGGCCGGCCCACCGCGGAGTACCTGCAGTACGTGCTGTCGCGGCTCACCGCGACCGGCGCGCCGTACCTGGGCTTCGTCGCGCTCATCCCGATGATCGCCTTCGCGTTCGTGGGCGTGGGCAACACGATCCCGTTCGGCGGCACCGCGATCCTCATTGCCGTCGGGGTTGGCCTGGACACCGTGAAGCAGATCGAAAGTCAGCTTCAGCAGCGCAACTACGAGGGCTTCTTGCGATAGTGCGCATCGTCCTCGTCGGGCCTCCCGGTGCGGGCAAGGGGACGCAGGCCCAGTTCATAGCGTCGCACCTGGCGATCCCGAAGATTTCGACAGGTGACATCTTCCGCTACAACGTCAGCCGCGGGACGACGCTCGGCCGCAAGGCCAAGGACTACATGGGGCGCGGCGACCTGGTACCTGACGAGATCACGATCGCGATGGTCAGGGACCGGCTGTCCGAGGACGACGCGCAGGAGGGCTTCCTGCTGGACGGCTTCCCGCGCAACGTCCCGCAGGCCGAGACGCTGGAGAAGCTGCTGTCGGAGTGGGAAGTCAGGATGGACGTCGTCCTCGAGCTCGTCGTCGACGACGACGAGGTGGTACGCCGGCTGTCCGGGCGGCGCACCTGCCATAAGTGCGGGCGGGTATGGCACGTGCTCTTCGACCCGCCGGCCCGCAACGACACCTGTGATGACGACGGCAGCGAGCTGTTCCAGCGGGACGACGACCGCGAGGAGACGATCAGGCACCGGCTCGAGGTGTACCAGGACCAGACGTCGCCCCTGGTCGCCTACTACGCCGACCAGGGGATCCTGCTGGGCATCGACGCCACCGGGCCGGTGGAAGAGGTCACAGACCGTGCGCTCAGCTCGCTGCGCCGGTTCATCAACTAGGCCGGCCGGCGCGGGCGCCGTGCCGCCGAAGGTAGCTTGGTATAGGCAGCCGCGGACAGGGAACGGGAAGAGCCGGAGAGGCAGATGCGGATGAGGCGCGAGCCGGCGATCCAGGTAAAAACGCGCCCGCAGCTCGACCTGATGCGGGAGGCGGGCCTCATCGTCGCGCGCACCCTGAGCACGCTCGCCGAGGCGGCCCAGCCCGGAGTCAGCACCGCCGACCTGGACGCGATCGCCGAGGAGCAGATCGCCGCGGCCGGGGCGACCCCCTCGTTCAAGGGCTACCACGACTACCCCGCGACGATCTGCACGTCGGTGAACGAGGAGATCGTGCACGGCATCCCGAGCCAGGCCCGGCGGCTGCGGAACGGCGACGTGATCTCCATCGACTGCGGGGCGATCGTCCGGGGGTGGCACGCCGATGCCGCGCTCACGGTGGGCGTGGGCGAGATCAGCGACGAGCGGCGCGGCCTGCTGGCCGCCTGCGAGCAGGCGCTCTGGCAGGGGCTCGCGCAGGCCAGGCCGGGCCGCAGGCTGACCGACATCTCGCACGCCGTGGAGCGCAGCGCGCGTGCCGCCGGGCCGTACGGGATCGTGGAGGAGTACGTCGGCCACGGGATCGGCACCGAGATGCACATGGATCCCGCCGTGCCGAATTACGGGCGGCCGGGCCGGGGACCGCTGCTCATCCCGGGAATGGCGCTGGCCATCGAGCCCATGCTCGTGCTCGGCGACCGGCACACCCGGCTGCTGGACGACGGCTGGACCGTGGTCAGCGCGGACGGGACGCCCGCCGCGCACTTCGAGCACACTGTCGCGATCACCGCCGACGGCCCGTGGGTGCTGACGGCGGAGGACGGCGGGGAAGCCGGGCTGGCCGTCGTCACCGGGCAAGCCGCCTCCGGCGCTAGTCCCGCAGTGGTACCGGCGGTATCCGGTCCCGCGGTGGCACCGGCGGTCTCCGGCACCCGCCCGCCCGCCGGGTCGGCCAGCCCCGGCGGGCGCCCGGCTGCAGGGGGTCGGTGATGCCGGACAACCCGCAGCTGCGCGCGTCCGACGACGACCGGGACCGGGCCGCCTCGCTGCTGCGCGAGCACCACGCAGCGGGGAGGCTGACCGCCGAGGAGTTCCAGGAGCGGCTCGATGCCGCCTACCAGGCCAAGACGGTCGGCGATATCAGCAAGCTGATGGCCGATCTGCCGAGCATCGATCTCTACCATCTTCCCGACGAGTCCATGCGCCGGATGGCGCATGCATCCGAACGGCCCGCGGCGGTCCCGGCCAGCAGCCACGGCAGGCTGTCCCCCGCCTGGCGAGGAGCATGGGCCTCGTGGGCCTCGGTCAGCATGCTCCTGTTCGTCATCTGGCTGATCACCGCGATCAGCAACCACAGCGCGAACGGCCTGTGGTTCCTGTGGATCGCCGGGCCGTGGGGCGCGATCCTGCTCGGCCGGTGGCTGTTCGGCACGCATCCGTCCGGCCCGGCCGTGCCGGGGTCCGGCCCGGGCGGCCCGGGATCTGGCCCGGGCGGGCCGGGGTCTGTTCCGCCCGGCAGCCCGGTGCATGAGCTGCGAGCTCAGCGCGAGGCCGAGCGCAGGCAACGCCGCGACCGGCGCGGCCACGGGCCGCGGGAATTATGAGCTCGTGACTTTGGTTCGCATAACTAGGGCCGGTCGCGTACACTTTCCATTCGGCCCGTGTGCTGTCGTCTTTGTGCTGCTCGCCGAGGAAGCCCGGTGACACAGGTCCCGCAGGGCACTCTTCCGGTTGAGCGGACGCTGACTGAGGCGGCCGCGGGGCACGGACGGGGCAGGGACGCGGCATCGCGAGGCCGAGTTACACCCGACCGAGTACCCAGCCAAGAACCAACTACCAGGCAGGCCCGCAACCGCGGTCGCCTGCCAGGCCGATGAGTGAAGCGCGGAGGATATGCCCAAGAAAGACGGCGCCATCGAGATTGAGGGCACGGTGGTCGAGTCACTGCCGAATGCCTTTTTCCGCGTGGAGCTGGACAACGGGCACAAGGTACTTGCCCACATCAGCGGGAAGATGCGGATGCACTACATCCGGATCCTTCCCGACGACCGGGTCGTCGTGGAGCTGAGCCCGTACGACCTGAGCCGCGGGCGGATCGTTTACCGGTACAAGTGACAAGCACACGGGCACGGCTCACCGCGAGCCGTGCCCGAGGAGTGATAACCATGAAGGTCAAGCCGAGCGTCAAGAAGATCTGCAGCAAGTGCCGGGTCATTCGCAGGCATGGCCGGGTCATGGTGATCTGCTCCGATCCCAGGCACAAGCAGCGTCAGGGCTGATCCCGCGGTAAGACCCAGCCGTAAACCCGAAGGAGAACGTGGCAACAGATGGCTCGCCTCGTCGGCGTTGACCTCCCGAACGACAAGCGCCTGGAGGTCGCGCTCACTTACATCTACGGCATTGGCCGTACCCGGGCCCTGCAGACGCTCGATGCCACCGGCGTCAGCGGCGACCGCCGGGTACATGAGCTGAGCGACGACGAGCTCGTCCGGCTTCGCGACTGGATCGAGGCAACCTACCGGGTGGAAGGTGACCTGCGCCGCGAGGTGCAGGGCGACATCCGCCGCAAGATCGAGATCGGCTGTTACCAGGGGATCAGGCACCGCCGCGGGCTCCCGGTGCACGGCCAGCGCACGCAGACCAACGCCCGCACCCGCAAGGGGAAGAAGAGGACCGTGGCGGGCAAGAAGAAGGTCGGCAAGAAGTAAGCTGCCGGCCGCCGGGCCGATCCAGCTCAAGGACCAGGAAGTAGCAGGGAGCAGATGCCGCCGAAGAGCCGCACGACCACCAAGAAGGTGCGCCGCAAGGAGCGGAAGAATATCGCTCACGGGCATGCGCACATCCGGAGCACGTTCAACAACACGATCGTCTCGATCACCGATCCTGGCGGCGCTGTCATCGCGTGGGCGTCCTCCGGCCAGGTCGGGTTCAAGGGCTCGCGCAAGTCGACGCCGTTCGCCGCGCAGATGGCCGCGGAGGCCGCGGCGCGCCGGGCGATGGAGCACGGCATGCGCAAGGTCAACGTCTTCGTCAAGGGCCCGGGATCGGGCCGGGAGACGGCCATCCGCTCGCTGCAGGCGACCGGGCTCGAGGTCGGCACGATCCAGGACGTCACCCCGGTTCCGCATAACGGCTGCCGCCCGCCCAAGCGGCGCAGGGTCTGAGGAGAAAGCGGCAGATGGCTCGATACACAGGTGCGGACTGCAAGCTCTGCAGGCGCGAGAAGATGAAGCTTTTCCTCAAGGGCTCCAAGTGCGACTCGCCGAAGTGCCCCATCGAGATCCGGCCTTACCCGCCGGGCGAGCACGGCCGGAACCGGCCCCGGGAGAGCGAGTACCTGCTCCAGGTCAGGGAGAAGCAGCGCGCGCGGCGCGTCTACGGCGTGCTGGAGAAGCAGTTCCGCAACTACTACAAAGAGGCGACCCGCCAGCGCGGGAAGACCGGCGACAACCTGCTCCAGATCCTGGAGAGCCGCCTGGACAACGTGGTCTACCGGGCCGGCTTCGCCAAGAGCAGGGACATGGCGCGTCAGGTGGTCAAGCACGGTCACATCGTGGTCAACGGCCACAAGGTCGACATCCCGTCCTACCGGGTGACCCAGAACGACATCATCGACGTGCGGGCCAAGTCCCTGGAGCTGACTCCGTTCGTCATCGCGCGCGCCGAGGCCGGAGAGCGCCCGGTGCCCGCGTGGCTGGAGGTCATCCCCGAGCGGATGCGCATTCTCGTCCATGCGCTCCCGGCCCGGGCGCAGATAGATACTCAGGTCCAGGAGCAGCTCATTGTCGAGTACTACTCCAAGTAACGGCCTGTCCCGGGCGGCACCGGCTGCCCGGGAGGATCGCGACGTCAAATAGCGGTCGTCGCGGAAGGGAACATCAATGCTTATCGCCCAGCGTCCAACCCTCACCGAAGAGCAGGCAGACGACTTCAGGTCCCGGTTCGTCATCGAGCCGCTCGAGCCGGGATTCGGCTACACGATCGGTAACTCGCTCCGCCGTACCCTGCTGTCTTCCATCCCCGGTGCCGCCGTCACCAGCATCAGGATCGAGGGCGTCCTGCACGAGTTCTCGACCGTCCCAGGGGTCAAGGAAGACGTCACCGACATCATCCTGAACCTCAAGCAGCTCGTCGTCTCCTCGGAGCAGGACGAGCCGGTGGTGATGTACCTGCGCAAGCAGGGACCCGGTGAGGTAACGGCCGCCGACATCGCCCCGCCGGCCGGCGTCGAGGTGCACAACCCAGAGACCCCGATAGCCACCCTGAACGGCAAGGGCAAGCTGGAGATGGAGCTCACGGTCGAGCGCGGCCGCGGGTACGTCTCCGCCGCGCAGAACAAGCAGCCTGGCCAGGAGATCGGACGGATCCCGATCGACTCGATCTACTCGCCGGTGCTGCGGGTGACCTACAAGGTCGAGGCGACCCGAGTGGAACAGCGCACGGACTTCGACCGGCTGATCCTGGACGTGGAGACGAAGCCGAGCCTGCGCCCGCGGGACGCGGTCGCCAGTGCCGGCAAGACCCTGGTGGAGCTGTTCGGCCTGGCCAGGGAGCTGAATGTCGAAGCCGAGGGCATCGACATGGGCCCGTCGCCCACCGATGCCGCGCTAGCCGCCGACCTGGCACTGCCCATCGAGGAGCTCAACCTGACCGTCCGGTCCTACAACTGCCTGAAGCGCGAGGGCATCCATTCGGTCGGCGAGCTGGTAGGCCGCAGCGAGCAGGACCTGCTCGATATCCGCAACTTCGGCGCGAAGTCGATCGAGGAAGTCAAGCAGAAGCTGGTCAACATGGGGCTGTCCCTCAAGGACTCCCCACCTGGATTCGACCCGGGCACCGCGGCCGACAGCTATGGCGCGGACGACGACGACAGCTACGTCGAGACCGAGCAGTACTGACGTCCCTACCTGACCCGCCAGGCAGCAACCGAGGAGTTTCCGATGCCCACGCCCACCAAGGGCCCCCGGCTGGGTGGCAGCCCTGCGCACCAGCGGCACATCCTGTCCAACCTGGCCTCGGCCCTGTTTGAGCATGGCCGGATCACGACCACGCACGCCCGCGCGCGTCGGCTCCGCCCGGTGGCCGAGCGGCTGATCACCTTCGCCAAGCGCGGTGACCTGCACGCGCGGCGGCAGGTGCTCACCGTCCTGCCGGACAAGACCGTCGTGCATACGCTGTTCACCGAGATCGGGCCCGGATTCGCTAGCCGCCAGGGGGGTTACACCCGGATCACCAAGATCGGCCCGCGCAAAGGCGACAACGCCCCGATGGCCGTGATCGAGCTTGTCCGGGAGGAAGAGGAGCCCAGCAGCAGGCCGCGCCGCCGGGTCCGCCGGGCACAGCCGGCCCGTGCTGCCGCTGGGGCGGAGGCCGCCGCCGGGGCCGCGCCGGCCTCCGATGCTGCCGACGCGACGTCTGCCGTGGAGGTCGCCGACGCCGACGTCGTGGACGCGGACGCTGACGTCGTGGACGCGGACGCTGACGTCGTGGACGCGGACGCTGACGTCGTGGACGCGGACGCTGACGTCGTGGACGCGGACGCTGACGCTACGGACGCGGACGCTGCTGATGCCGCAGACGCTGATGCCGAGCCCGCGGACGCTGACGCTGCGGAGGCTGCGGCCGATGCAGAAGCGGAGCCGGCAGACGCCGACACCGAGCCCGTGGACGCCGACACCGAGCCCGTGGACGACGAAGCCAAGTCCGTTGACGACGAAGCCGAGCCCGCCGCGGCCGAAGCCGAGCCCGCCGCGGCCGAAGCCGCCCCCGCTGAGACCGAAGCCAAGACCGGGCAGGCCGACGCCGAATCCGCCGGGGAGACCGGCGGGACCGCCACGTCCTGACGGTGTTGCGCTGAGCCTGCGGCCAGAACCCCTGTGCAGGGCCCGGTGAGCGGCCCTGGAGGCTGAACACGGCGCGGCCGACCCGAATGTCAGGCTCCGCCTCGACCTCGCCTACGACGGCTCAGGCTTCTCCGGTTGGGCACGCCAGCCTGGCCGCCGGACGGTTCAGGAGGTCGTCGAGACCGCGCTGGGACTGCTGCTGCATCTGGCCGATCCGCCGAGGCTGACCGTGGCCGGACGCACTGACGCGGGGGTCCATGCGCGCGGGCAGGCGGCGCACGCGGATGTGCCCGCGGCCAGCTGGGCCGCTGCCGGGCCCGCCGCGCTGCGGGGGATGGCCGGGCTGCTGCCGGCCGACGTGCGGGCCCGCTCGATCACCCTCGCTCCGGACGGGTTCGACGCCCGGTTCTCGGCGCTGTCGCGCCGCTACTCCTACCGCGTCTGCGATGATCCCGCGGCCGCGGATCCGCTGCGCCGCGGCGACACGCTCTGGTACCGGCGAAAGCTTGACGTCGGCCTGATGAATGAGGCGGCCGGAGTTCTCCTGGGCGAGCACGACTTCGCCGCGTTCTGCCGCCGCCGGGAAGGCGCATCCACCGTCCGCCGCCTCATCCGCCTGGACTGGTCAAGACAGCCTGCCGGCGAGGTCGTGGCCGAGGTCGTGGCGGATGCGTTCTGCTACAACATGGTCCGCGCCCTGGTCGGTGCCCTGCTGCCGGTGGGTGACGGCCGCAGGCCGCCGCGATGGCCGCGCGAGGTGCTCGCCGCCGGGGTCCGCGACTCGGCGGTGCACTTGGCGCCGCCGCACGCGCTGTGCCTGGAAGAGGTCAGGTATCCCGCCGATTCCGGGCTAGCGAGCCGTGCCATCGCCACCCGGCGGCACCGTTAGCCGCGCCCCGCGATGTCCATCGCCGGGCATCGTCCGTCGGGCCGTGACCTACTTGGCCAGCCCGGTCAGCGGCTGCCCGGCGACAGCCGTGAAAGACTGGGCCAGCGCCTTCAGCGTCTGCACCTGTGCCGCGTGGCCGGTCGGATTCCGCCCGTCGCTGTTGGTGGCGAGAGCGTAGACGATGTACTGGCCGTACACGGTGTCGTAACCGACGCCGACACTCCTGCTGAGCTCGGTCGCCCCGCTCTTGGCAGGCCCGTCGAGGCCGACGAACCAGACATCCTCCCCGAACTTCCTGCTGCGGTCCGCCCGGTTCGCGGCGGCCGGGCTGGGCAGTTCCGCCACGCCGGCCATCACCGCGTACCGACTCGCGGTGTCCACGAACGTCGCCCGGATCACGCGCTGGCAGCCGGCCGACTTCAGCGCGGCCGCGAAGGCGGCGCGGGCAGCGGCTGAGCATTTCTGATTCAGCACCGGGGTGACCCGACGGAACCGGATGCCGTCGGCCGTCACTTGTGCATGCGGGAAGAGCTGACCCGTGGCTATCTGGCCGGGGCTGGCCTGCGGGCTGTGAACGCTCCGCGTACTGCGGGCGGAGGAGGGGTTGGCGTCCGTCGCCCGGCTTCCCGCCGGAGCGGGACTGGGCGTGCCGCCGGGCTGCCCGCCGGGATGGCGAGTTACGAACAGCGCTACCGCCGCCAGCACGGCTGCGGCTGTCACCGTGGCGGCGACCAGCAGGCGGTTCCTTCGCCGTCGGCCAGGCGGCGGAAAGCTGTCCAGCATTTCCGGCTGAGGTTCCTCGCCCGCGTACAGGAAACCAGCTCCCGCGACCGTCGGCAGCTCGCCGGGGGTTTGCAGCCATTCCGGCGCGCTCGGTACCGCATCCTGTCGGCCCCGGGGATCCGCTCTCCGGGTGTCGTAGAGTCCGTCCGGGAGGTCCGTGCCCACCACCGCGCCGGAGGGCTCGACTGACCGGTACTGCGGGATCTCGGGCGGCTGGTACAGCGGGGCCTCGGCCGTCCGGTACAGCGGGGCCTCGGCCGTCCGGTACAGCGGGGCCTCGGCCGTCCGGTACAGCGGGGCCTCGGCCGTCCGGTACTCGGGGGGCTCGGCTGACCTGTACTGCGGGGGCTCGGCTGACCGGTACAGCGGGGCCTCGGCCGTCCGGTACTGCGGGGCCTCGGCCGTCCGGTACTCGGGGGGCTCGGCTGACCGGTACTCGGGGGGCTCGGCCGTCCGGTACTGCGGGGCCTCGGCGGACCGGTACTCGGGGGGCTCGGCTGACCGGTACTGCGGGGGCTCGGCTGACCGGTACTCGGGGGGCTCGGCCGTCCGGTACTCGGGAGGTTCGGCCGTCCGGTACTCCGGGGGCTCGGCCGTCCGGTACTCGGGGGGCTCGACCGGCCGGTATCCCGGGGGCTCGACCGGCCGGTATCCCGGGGGCTCGACCGGCCGGTATCCCGGGGTCTCGGCCGTTCGGTACTCGGGGGGCTCGCCTGAGCGGTACTGCGGGGTCTCGGCCGTTCGGTACTCGGGGGGCTCGGCTGACTGGTACTGCGGGGTCTCGGGCGGCAGGTACTCGGGGGGCTCGACTGAGCGGTACTGCGGGATCTCGGCCGTCCGGGGCAGGTCCTGATCGCGCGCAGCCTGCGGGGCCCACGACCGCTCCATGGCCGGGTACGGGCCGTAGTCCGGCGGATTCTCGTCGGCCCGGGGCGGCGTGAGGGGATGCGGCCATCCACCGGGATCCGTACCGCCCCGGTAAGGACTCGATCCCACGACTGCTCCGTTTCTCGGTAGGGCCATGGCCGACGATCGGCTTGCGATGCCCGGGCCCGCCGCAGCGCGTACTTGCGCTAGGGAACTTGGGGCTCTCCCGTGACCATGCGGCTGGTCAGGCTCACATTCGCGGTCCGGCTGATGAGATCGGCAGAGAATGCCCTGAGCTGTGCTCTTTCCGGCGCCGTTCTCGGTGCCCGGTGGGTCGTGAACTCGACCCACGTCAGAATCAAGTAGTGCCCCTTTACCTCGGCTTCCTCCAGGCCGGTGCCTTTGGTCAGGCTATGAGTCGGGCCGCTGGCGGCAGTCAGCTGGCCGACGAACTGGCTGGATCCGGTGACTCTGCCGATACGGCTGGCGCCCGCGGAGTTACCGAGGTTGAGCACGCCGATGGTTCCCATCAGTTTCTGCGCTGAGGCCAGGTAGCTGGCCCGCATGACCTGGCTGCAGCCGTACTTGCGCACTGCCGCCTGCAGTCTCGTCCCGAACACGGCGCGGGAGCAATCAGTGCTGCCCAGCTGAGCGGTCCTGGTATAGCTGGCGGTCCCGACCGTGAACTGCGCGGGGAAGAGCTGGCTGAGCGCGAGCGGAGCACGGTCTGCGGCCCGCGTGCCGATGTGCTGCCATGGCCCCAGGCTCGGCGATGGATGGCTGACGGACGCGGCCGCCTGGGCCGCATGTGAGCCTGGCGAGCTTCCGGCCGCGCTCCCGGCGGGATGGTGGACGTATGCCATCGCGGCGATCACCGCGATGGCCGGCAGGCAGACTCCGGCGACCACAACCCGGCGGCGCACGCGGCCCTTCCGCCTGGCCGTCTTGCGCGCCCTTGCCGTGGCGGCCCGCGTGCGGACCGTGGCCTTTGCCACCCCGGTCGCGGCGTCGCTGAGCGGCTCTTGCGGTTCAGCGGGGTGGCCCGCATCGGCGTCGCGCGGCGACGCGACCGCGGGAGCGACGATGTCAGCCGGTATAGCCAGTACCGGGGTGCCCTCGTCGGCGAAGCGGGTGGCCCACGTTCCCTGGCCCTCGTCGGAGAGTTCGGCGAAACCTTGGCCGGCCCGTCCAGCCAGGTCTTCGCCGGCTCGCTCGTCCAGGCTTTCGCCGGCGCGTCCGGCCAGGCTTTCGCTGGCGCGTCCGGCCAGGTCTTCGCCGGCGCGTCCGGCCAGGTCTTCGCTGGCCCGCTCGGCGAGCGCCACACCGCCGCCGTTTGGTCCGCGGCCCGTGGCGATGAAGGTCTCTCCAGTGTCTGACCAAGTCGGCGCAGGGACGGGGAGATGATGGGGATCTCCACCGGATTCCTCGGCGACCACATTCCACGCGGAGAACTGGGGTTCCGAATACCAGGGGTTAGGTTCGCTGGGCATCGGCGGGTATCCGGATGCGGGACCGCGGCGTGATCGGCTATTGCGTCCGCCGGATAGTGGGGGCCCACTAGCCGCAGCGGATCCAGCTGAGGGGGCCGAAGGGCTGGCTGTGGCCGGCCGGCCGGATGGTGCCGGGCGGTTGTCGGTGGCAGGCAGGGCCGATGGTGCCGGGCTGTTGTCGGTGGCAGGCAGGGCCGATGGTGCGGGAGGGCTGGCGGTGCGCAGCTGGTCCGATAGCGCCAGAAGGCTGTCGGTGGTAGTCAGGCCCGATGGTGCCGGGCGGTTGTCATTGGCAGTCGGGCCCGATGGTGCGGGAGGGCTGGCCGTGGGTAGCTGGTCCGATATCGCCAGCAAGCTGTCGGTGGCGGCCTGCCCAGACGGCGCAGCGCCCCGGTCGGCCGGGGCGTATCCGCTCCTGGCTCGCGGCACGTAGTCTGCGAGGTCGGGCGGAGTGCTCACGTGCTGGCCGGGGTGACCGCGGACGGCGGGTGCGTCCGCGACCGGCCGGGGCTGCCCCTCGGCCCAGCCGCTCGCCGGGTCGCCGTCCTGAGCCGTGAAGCCCGATCCGCCGCCTATGGCGGCGATGAACGCGTAGTGCTCCTCGTCTTCCACCGTGAGCTGCGCGGGGTCGTGGCCACGCAGCCCGGGCATCCGCCGTCGCCGCTGGGCGGGCGGGTCGGTGACCTGGTTGCCCGGGTGACTCATTCCGCGAGCGTATCGCTGCGCGAGGCGCAGGATGCGCTGTCGCGAGTTTTCCCTGGTCGAGGTGGTGGCGCTGGGCGGCTTCCCGGCTCCGGAAGGGCGCTTTGCGAGCTGGCGCGCGGCCGCGGGCGGCACACGGCCGGGTACCAGGCCCACGCCGCCGGTATCCCAGCCGGGCACACGGGCCTGACCTGCCCGTGAGCCCGGGCCAGCCGGAGCTCGGCTCGCTTTGACCAGCGTGATACCTGGCCGGTATCCTCCGTTAGGCGTTCGTCCGTATCCGCGTACCGATTGAGCTCCCCGCAGCGGAGCGCGTCATCGGGCGGTGGCGGACCGAGGTTTTGTCGCGCTCCCGGCTCCGGGAGCGGGTAAAGTCCCTAGACCAGCTGCATACGTGAAGGCTCATGACTGTGCGCACATTTAGCCCCAAGGCCGGCGACATCCAGCGTCAATGGCACGTTATCGACGCTTCCGACGTCGTTCTTGGACGACTGGCCAGCCAGGTGGCCGTGCTCCTGCGCGGGAAGCACAAGCCCATATTCGCGCCGCACATCGACACCGGCGACTTCGTGATCGTCGTCAACGCCGAGAAGGTCGCGCTGAGCGGCAACAAGCTGGACCAGAAGCACGCGTACCGGCACTCCGGGTACCCGGGAGGCCTGACCGCGGTCGCCTACGGCGAACTGTTGGCCAAGCACCCGGAGCGGGTTGTCGAGAAGGCAGTGAAGGGAATGCTGCCGAAGAATTCGCTCGGCCGGCAGATGCTGCGCAAGCTCAAGGTGTACGCGGGGCCCGAGCACCCGCACCAGGCGCAGCAGCCTGCGCCGTTCGAGATCACGCAGATCGCGCAGTAGCAGTCGCCAACCAGGAAGCATGAGGAAACAATCGTGGCCGAGCCCACAACCGCGCTGACGCCCGAGAGCGCCGAGGCGGGAGCCGAGGAGCACGCCTCGGAGTACACCACCGAGTCCGCTCCCGACAGCGGCCCGCGCCACCCGGCAGGCAGGCAGATCCTGACCGGCCGCGCGGCCGGGACGGGCCGCCGCAAGGAAGCGATCGCCCGGGTCCGCATCTCCGCGGGCACCGGCCAGTGGAAGATCAACGACCGGACGCTGGACGGCTACTTCCCGAATAAGGTGCACCAGCAGCTCGTTAACGAGCCGTTCGTCGCCCTCGGCGCCGAGGATCGCTTCGACGTCATCGCCCGTATCACCGGCGGCGGCGTGTCCGGGCAGGCGGGCGCGCTGCGCCTCGGCATCGCCCGGGCCCTCGTGCTCGTGGATCCGGAGAGCCGCCGGCCCTGAAGAAGGCCGGTTTCCTGACCCGCGACGCCAGGGTCAAGGAGCGCAAGAAGTACGGTCTGAAGAAGGCCCGCAAGGCGCCGCAGTACTCCAAGCGCTGATTTCAAGCCCGCCCCGCATACCGGAAAACCAGCGGAGGTTATCCCGTCTATGGGCCGGCTGTTCGGGACAGATGGCGTTCGGGGGGTCGCGGGGCAGGATCTGACCGCGCGGCTCGCCATGGATCTGGCCGCGGCTGCGGCGGACACCCTGGGTGACGCGGGCGCGTTCACCGCGGCCCGCGCCGCGAACCGGCGACCGCTGGCCCTGGTCGGGCGAGATCCGAGAGCCTCCGGCGAGTTCCTTGAGGCGGCGGTCGTGGCCGGCCTGGCCGGGGCGGGCGTGGACGTGCTCAGGCTGGGCATCATCCCGACCCCGGGTGTCGCGTACCTGACAGCTGAGCTGGGCGAATTCGGCGTGATGCTTTCTGCGAGCCATAATCCGGCGCTCGACAACGGCATCAAGTTCTTCGGCCGGGGCGGCCTGAAGCTGCCCGACGACGTCGAGGACGAGGTCGAGGACAGGATCCAGCGCCGCGGCTCGGCCCCGGCTGCGCCACCCGAGGGCGGGTTCGGACGGGTGAGCGATGCCTCAGCCGAGCGCGAGCGCTATCTGGACCACCTGGTCTCCTCGCTGCCGGCGGCCGCCGCTTTCCCCGGTGCAGACAGCGGCGCCCGCGGCAAACTGCCGCTGTCCGGCCTGCGGGTCGTCGTCGATTGCGCGCACGGAGCCGCGTACCAGATTGCCCCGCAGGCGCTCAGGCGCGCCGGGGCTGACGTCATCGCGATCGGGGCCGAGCCCGACGGGCTGAACATCAACCAGGGCTGCGGCTCGACGTCACTCGGCGCGCTGTCGGCCGCGGTGGTCGCGCACAACGCAGACGCTGGCATCGCGCACGACGGCGACGCCGACCGCTGCCTGGCCGTGGACGCCACGGGGCAGGTGGTCGACGGCGACCAGATCCTCGCCATCCTCGCGCTCGGCTTCCAGGAAGCCGGCCAGCTCGCCGGCGACACCGTCGTCGCCACGGTGATGTCGAATCTCGGATTCCGGCTGGCCATGCGCGATGCCGGGATCCGGGTGGTCGAGACGGCGGTGGGCGACAGGTACGTGCTGGAGGCCATGCGAGCCGGGCATTACATGCTCGGCGGCGAGCAGTCCGGGCACATCATCCTGCTCGACCATGCCACCACCGGAGACGGCATCCTCACCGGCCTGCAGCTGCTCGACGCGGTCGCCCGCCACGGCCAGCCGCTGGGCGAACTGGCCAAGGTGATGACCAGGTACCCTCAGGTGCTGATCAACGTGAAGGGCGTGGACAAATCCCGGATGGGTTCCGCGCCCGAGCTCGCCGCCGCCGTGGCCGCCGCCGAGACGGAGCTGGGCACCTTCGGCCGGGTCCTGGTCAGGCCGAGCGGCACCGAGCCGGCGGTCCGGGTGATGGTGGAGGCAGCCGATCCGGTCGCGGCCGAACGCGTGGCAGGCCGGCTCGCTGAATCCGTCCGCACCGCCCTGACCTGACGTTGTCAGACACGGCCTAGGCCGGCGACCGGAGGTAATCAGCCAGGACGGCCGCCTGGCTGAGGCTGAGGTCCCTGGTGGCCGTCAGCAGCGTCACAGGGCCGCCGGCGGCCAGTGCGCGCAGTCGGCTGACCGCGGCCCGCGGTTCCGGTTGGTCAAGCTCGGCCAGGTAGCGGCGGCGGAATTCCTCGAAGCGGTCCGGATCGTGGCCGTACCACCGGCGAAGCTCGGTGGACGGCGCGACGTCCTTCGCCCACTCCTCGAGTCTGGCCGCATCCTTGCTGATCCCGCGCGGCCAGATCCTGTCCACGAGCACCCGCGCGCCGTCGGCTGGCTCGGGCTGGTCATACGCCCGCCGGACCTGGATCCGGGGCTGGGCGGCGGTCATGACCCGACGCTAGGCAGGTCGCCGGGCCGGCCGCAACCGGGCACGGCCCGAATCCGTGACAGGCTTGGGTCGTGATCATAGGCATCGGGCTGGATGTGGTGGAGATCGCTCGGATCGAGCAGGCGCTCAGCCGCACCCCGGGCCTGGCGTCCCGCCTGTTCGCCGAGAGCGAACTTGATCTTCCTGTAGCCTCGCTGGCCGCGCGCTTCGCAGCCAAGGAGGCTACAGCGAAGGCGCTGGGCGGCCCGCCCGGCCTGGCGTGGACCGACGTGCAGGTCCGGCGCGACGATTCGGGGCGCCCGGAGCTCGCGGTCAGCGGGACGGTCGCCCAGGCCGCGAAAATGCTGGGCGTCTCGCGCTGGCATCTGTCGCTGAGTCACGACGCGGGCGTGTCGGTGGCCATCGTTGTAGCGGAGGGCTGATCATGGCCGGTGCGGGAGTTCCGGCGCCATGGCCGCGGCGGAAGCTGACCGCGGCCACCGGGCGGTGTTCCGGCCGGCCATGGTCGCGGCAGGAGACGATCGCGGGGCCGTTGCGGGTGCCCGGGCGGCCGTGGTCGTGGCGAGGGCGGACGGCGGGCGGTACAGGCGTGACCGCCGCCGGGCCGGCCGCCGCGGGCTGAGGGGAGAGGCTGGGATGAGGCAGGCCCACGAGGTCGCGAAGGTCCGCACCGCCGAAGGTGCCCTGATGGCCGCCCTCCCCGAGGGCGTGCTGATGCAGCGGGCCGCGTTCGGCCTGGCGTCCGTGTGCGCCCGGCTGCTCGGGCCGCCTTACGGCGCGCGGGTGGTCGTGCTGACCGGCAGCGGCGACAACGGTGGTGACGCCCTGTACGCCGGCGCCATGCTCGCCCGGCGCGGTGCGGCCGTGCACGCCATCACGGCCGGCTCGCGGACGCACCAGGGCGGGGCACGCGCCCTGCGGGACGCGGGCGGGCGGCTGCTCGGACCGTCCGAGCCAGCGGTGCCCGAACTGATCGCGGCGGCCGACCTGATCGTGGACGGCATGCTCGGCATCGGCGGCAAGGGCGGGCTGCGCGACCCGTACGCCTCGCTGGCCGGGCAGGCGGCCGCCGCGCGGGCGATCGTCGTGTCCGCCGACCTGCCCAGCGGCATCGACGCCGACACCGGGGTGGTCGGCGGACCGGCGGTGCAGGCCGACGTCACTGTGACGTTCGGCACCTGGAAGCCCGGCCTGCTCGTCGATCCCGGCGCCAGCCACGCCGGGCTGACCGAGCTGATCGACATCGGCCTGGCGCCCTACCTGGACGCCCCCGACCTCGTCGCGTTCCAGTCCGCCGACGTGGCTGCCCTGCTGCCCCGGCCGTCGGCGGAATCCGACAAGTACCGCCGCGGGGTGCTCGGGGTCGTGGCGGGCAGCGACCGGTTCACCGGCGCCGCCTGGCTCGCCGTCGGCGCCGCCATACGCGGCGGCGCGGGGATGGTCAGGCTGGTGTCCGGCGGCCGCCCGGCCGCGGTCGTCAGGCAGGACTGGCCCGAGGCGGTTATCACCGTCACCGAGGACGCCGGCCCCGGCCCCGCGCAGGTGCTGCACACCGCAGGCCGGGTCCAGGCCTGGACTGCGGGACCGGGAATGGGTACCGATGATGACGCGGCGAGCCTGCTCAGCCAGGTGCTCGCGGCCGATGTTCCGGTCCTCGTGGACGCCGACGGCCTGACCCTGCTGGCGGCCCGGCGCGGCCTGCTGCCCCGGCGGTCGCCGACGCTGCTGACCCCGCACGCCGGCGAGCTGTCCAGGCTGCTCGGCGCGGATCCGGCCGACGTGGAGGCGCGGCGGCTCGAGCACGCACGGAAGGCGGCGGGCGAGCTGGGAGCCACCGTGCTGCTCAAGGGCTCCACCACGGTGATCGCCAGTCCCGGCGGCGGCTCGCCGGTATTCGTGAACCCGACCGGCACGCCCTGGCTGGCCACTGCCGGGACTGGCGACGTGCTATCCGGGCTGGCGGGCTCGCTGCTCGCGCAGGGACTGTCCGTCGCGGACGCGGCCGCCGCCGCGGCGTACCTGCACGGCCTGGCCGCCCGGCTCGCCGCTGCGGGGCGGGGCGGGACAGCCGGTCCAGGTGACGGGGAACGCGAGGACGCCGGCCAGGGCGGCCGTGCCGAGCTGCCTGAGCCCGTGCGCGGCGGCTCGGTGGCTGCGCCTATCGCTGCCTCGGACGTGCTGAACGCGCTGCCCGCGGCGATCCGGGCCGTGCGAGCGGCCGCCCGCCAGGCCGCCGGGGACGAAGGATAGCCGCGGCCGGCTAACCACGCCGCGCGCCGCGGCCGTGCTGAACGCGCTGCCCGCGGCGATCCGGGCAGCGGGCGGCCGCCCGCACGGGCCGCTGCGGACGACGGGCAGCAGCGGCCGCACCGGGTTCACCCGGTGCCGTTCGGGATTGCGGGCCGGCCGGGGCCGAGCCGGGCGGCCCGGCCACCGGCAGCGGGCTGGCACACTGGTGCGTCGTGAACATCTTCGGTGATGCCGTCGTCGATCTGGGCGCGATCAGGGAGAACACCGCGGCGCTCGGCCAACGGGTCGGGGCGGCGGGGCTGATGGCCGTGGTCAAGGCCGATGGCTACGGGCACGGCATGATCCCCGCGGCGACCGCGGCGCTGGCCGGCGGGGCCGACTGGCTCGGCGTGGTGGCCGTCCCCGAGGCTCTTGCGCTACGCGAGGCCGGGATCACCGCGCCGGTGCTGTGCCTGATGGACGACCCGGACGCAGCGCACGCCGAGGCCATCGGGCGCGGCGTCGATCTGTGCGTCGGCACCCGGGGCACCCTCGGCCGGATCACGGCGGCCGCGCGGTCGGCGGGCAGGCCGGCCCGGGTGCAGCTCAAGGCGGACACCGGCATGTCCCGGGGCGGCGCGACCGCCGCGGACTGGCCGGGCCTGGTTAACGCCGCGCTCGCCGCGCAGGCCGCCGGCTACGTCCATCTCACCGGCATCTGGTCGCACCTGGCCTGCGCCGACATGCCCGGCCATCCGTCGGTCGCCGCGCAGCTCGCCGCGTTCGGCGACGCAGTCGAGCTGGCCGAGAAGGCGGGGGCCCGGCCGGAGCTCCGGCACCTGGCCAACACCCCGGCCACCCTGACGCTGCCACAGAGCTGGTTCGACCTGGTGCGGACGGGCGGCGGGATCTACGGCTTGTGCACCCTGCCCGGCGGCGCCCCCGGCTGGCTGCGGCCCGCGATGACGGCCAGGACCCGCCTGGTGCAGGTCAAGCGGGTGCCTGCCGGGTCGGGCGTGTCGTACGGGCACCGCTACGTCACGAAGACGGAGACCACGCTCGGGGTGGTGCCCGTCGGCTACGCGGAGGGCGTGCCGAGGACGGCATCCGCGGTGGCCCCGGTTTACGCGGCGGGACGGCGGCGGACGATCTCCGGCACGGTCTGCATGAACCAGTTCGTGATCGATCTCGGCGACGATCCGGTCTCGGCGGGGGACGAGGTGCTGCTCTTCGGCCCCGGCGAGGCGGGCGAGCCGACCGCGCAGGAGTGGGCCGAGGCGCTCGGGACCATCTCTTATGAGATCGTTACCGCATTCGGTTGCCGATGGCCCAGAAGCTACCGTTGAGTAACCTGTGGGACCGGCGGGCAGGCGTGCCTGACAGGCGCGACCCTCGCGGGCCGGGGCAGGAGGAGATATGGCCAGCCGGCGGCGGATCGCCCGGGTTGCCGGGCTCACCGCGGGTGCCGCGGCCGCGGGCGCCGGAGCGGTGATCGCGGCCGAGCGGCTCGCGGCGCACCGGCTCCGGCTGTATCCGGATCCGGCGGCCGGCGAGCCGTTCGGCGAGCTGCGCGGGCGGGAATGCGTCGTGCTGGCCCCGGACGGCGTGCCGCTGCACGTGGAGGTCAACGGGCCGGACGACGCCCCGGTCACGATCATTTTCTGCCACGGCTACGCGCTGCACCAGGACAGCTGGCACTACCAGCGCCGGGACCTGGCCGGGGCCGCCAGGCTGGTGTTCTGGGACCAGCGCGGCCATGGACGCTCCGGCCGGGCGGCCGGGGAACCGGTCACCGTGGGCCAGACCGGCGGCGACCTGGAAGCGGTCATCCGCGCCGTGACCGCGCAGCGGTCCCGGGTCATCCTCGTCGGCCATTCGATGGGCGGCATGACGATCATGGCGCTGGCGGGCCGGCGCCCCGAGCTGTTCGGCTGCACGGTCGCCGGCGTCGTCCTGATCGCGACCACGGCGGGCGGGCTGAGCGGCCCGGACGGCCTGGTCCCGGGCATGCCGTCCCCGCTGCGGACGTTCCTGCAGCGTGCCGCCCCTGCCTTGCTTTCCCTGGCCGCCTCCGGCCGGCCCGCCGAGCTGGTCGAACGCGGCCGGAAGGCGTCGGTAGAGCTGGAGCTGGCGGCCACCCGGTATCTGGCGTTCGGCGATCCGCAGGCCAGCATGACCGTGACCGAATTCGTCGAGCGGATGATCCGCGAGGCGCCTGTCGGCGTCATTGCCGAGTTCTACGGCGCGCTGCTCGGCTGCGACCTGCGCGACGTTCTCGGTGTCCTCGGCCGGGTGCCGGTGACCGTCGTGACGGGCGAGCGGGACCGGCTGGTGCCGCCCCGGCTCGGTGCCGAGGCCGCCGCCGAGATCCCCGGCGCCCGGCTGATCATGGTGGCCGGCGCTGGTCACGTGCTGATGCTGGAGCGGCCGGATGTCGTCAACGACGCGATTACCAGCGTGCTCGGCGTGGTTCAGCAGGACGAGCAGCCGTGCGACCCCCGGCGCTCGCGCGGCGAGGGGGGCGTGCGGGGCGTTGCCTGAGCAGATCACGGTGCCGACCGCCGCCGCGATGCGCGCGCTCGGCCGGCGTCTGGCGGCCCTGCTGCGCGCCGGCGACCTCGTGCTGCTCGCCGGGCCGCTCGGGGCGGGCAAGACCACCCTGGTACAGGGCATGGGCGAGGTCCTGCGGGTGCGCGGTCCGGTCACCTCGCCGACGTTCGTCATCGCCCGGGTGCACCCGCCGCTGGCCGGCGGTCCCGCCCTGGTACACGTGGACGCCTACCGGCTCGGCGGCCTGGCCGAGGTGGACGACCTCGACCTGGATCTCGATGGCTCGGTGACGGTGGTGGAGTGGGGAGAGGGCCTGGCCGAGGGGCTTTCCGCCGACCGCCTGGAGATCACGATCGGCTTCGCGTCCGGGGGCCCCGGCGCCGACCCGTCCGGGAATGAGCCGCGCATCGTGCGGGTCAGCGGGACCGGAGATCGCTGGGCGTCGTACCGGACGGCAGCGGGACCTGGTGCCAGGCCCGCGTGAAATCCGGGAGTCGGCCTACCGGGCGGCGAGAAGGCTCTATAGTTCCGGCTTGTCCGGCAGGTCGCCGGGCACGGCCCAGACCGGACACTGCCCAGACCGGATACGGCCTGGCGTGCCGATCACCAGAGCAGCCGTTCTCGTGCCGTTCGCCAGGATGGCGCGGATCCTTGGTCCCGGAGGCGTGCCGTGGCTCAGCAGGGGTCTGGTCCCCCGCGGTTCCCCCCGGTCCCGCGCCGGGGGCCGGCAGCCAGGGGCGATCGGATGCTGATCCGGCGGATGCGGGCGAGGAGCTTCCGCCCTGGGCCATTCCGGCGCAGGACCGGCCGCCGAAGCGCCGCAGGAGTTCACCCCGCCCGCCCGGCGAGGGCAGCCATTACGGCAGCCCGGAGGCCGGCCCGGCCAGTCACGACGGCCGGTCAGGCGGAGACGGCGGGGCAGGCGGAGACGGCGGGGCAGGCGGAGACGGCCGATCAGGCGGAGACGGCCGGTCAGGCGGAGACGGCCGGGCAGGCGGAGACGGCAGCGGGCGGGTCGGCACCGGTAGCCCCGCGCGCGATGACGGGGGCGCGCGTCATGGGGGCGGTCACGGCGACGAGCAGCGGCTGCCCACGACGCGGGCCCGCGCCACCCGGGCCAGGCGGGCCCGGCGCAGGCTGCGCGTCTGGGGCGCCCTCGCGGGTGGCGCAGCCGTCATCGCGGTGATCGTCTATGTTCTGCTCCCCGGCGGTTCCGGCTCGTCGCCCGCGAAGGCGAACGGGTTCGTTACCACCTACCTGCCCGGTGAGTACCGGTCCGTGCCTGATACCTGTGACTCGGTGTCGGCGGCCACGCTCAGCCAGTACCTTCCGGGCAAGCCCACCAGGGCCGCCCTGCCGGGGCTGTCCGGCAACTCGGGCAACCAGTGCGACTGGACGCTCGACCGCAAGCCGGTGTACCGGCTGCTTCAGGTAACCGCTCAGGCGTACGCGCCCAGCGGGCTGGCCAGCGGCAACGGCAGCGCCACCGCGGCCGCCACGGACGCCTACGCCCAGGACCTGCAGGGTGCGGCCCGCCCGCCGCGCAAGACGCATCTGCCCCCGGCGCGGATCACCACGATCCGCGGTCTTGGCACCACGGCGTTCAGCGCGTTCCAGGTGATCACGGCGGGCGGGGATACGACGGACCGGGTCACCGTCGTGGCCAGGCTCCGCAACGCGCTGGTCATCGCGGAGTTCAGCGGGCTCGATCACGCCGTACCGGGCGGCTACGGGCCCGTCTCGCCCGGCCAGCTGCGGGCCGGGGCGGTCGCCGCCGCGCGGGACGTGCTCGCGAAGATCGGCTGACCCGCCGCCCGCGGTCCGGGCCGGGCCCGCCGTGGCGGCACGGATGAAGCTGCCGGGCCGCGCGCGATGTGCTCGCGAAGGTCGGCTGACCCGCCGCCCCGCTGTGCGGGCCGGGCCGGGCCCACGGCCGGCGCACGGGATGAAACGGTCCGCCCGGTCATCTACGCTGCTGACGTGCTGCTCCTGGTGTTCGACACGGCCACCCCGGCCACCACGGCCGCGGTGCACGACGGACGGCGCGTGCTCGCCGAAACCGTCACGGTGGACGCCCGTCGCCACGGCGAGCTGCTCATGCCGTCCATCATCAGCGTGCTCGGCCAGGCCGGCGCCGCCCGGCACGACGTGACAGCGGTGGTGGTCGGCACCGGGCCCGGGCCCTACACCGGCCTGCGCGTCGGCCTGGTCACCGCGCGCGTGCTCGGCGCCGCGCTTGGCGTGCCCGCGTACGGCGTGTGCACGCTCGACGCGATCGCGCGCGCGGCGGTTACCGCGGCCGCGGGCCGGGAATTCCTCGTCGCGACCGATGCCCGCCGCAAGGAGGTGTACTGGGCCCGGTACTCCGCGGCCGGCCGGCGCATCCTCGGGCCTGAGGTCGGCAGGCCGGCCGGGCTGGACCCCGCCGCGCCCGCGGCCGGGGAGGGGCCGCGGCTCTACCCGGAGTCGTTCGGCGACCCGATCGGCCCGCGCTACCCGGCCGCTTCCATGCTGGCCGATCTGGCGGCCGAACGGCTGGCGGCCGGGGCGGTCCTGCCGCCAGCCGAGCCGCTCTACCTCCGCAGGCCCGATGCCCGGGTTCCCGGCCCGCCCAAGCGGGTGTCCCCGGCGTGACCGCCCGGCTGCGCCGCATGGTCCCCGGCGACCTGCCCGCGGTGCTCGACCTGGAGCACGCGCTGTTCCCCGAGGATGCCTGGACCCGGGAGATGTTCGCCAGCGAGCTCAGCGGCCGCGCGCCGGGCCGGTACTACCTGGTGGCCGAGGAGGAGGGGCAGATCGCGGGGTACGCGGGACTGCTCGCGCCGGAGCCCAGGCGCGGCCGGCCGGAGCCGGGCGGCCAGGCGGACGTGCTGACGATGGCGGTTGCCGCCGGCCGGTGGGGCCGGGGCATCGGCTCCGCGCTGTTGCGGGCGCTGCTGGCCGAGGCGGCGCGGCGGGGCTGCGCGGAGGTGTACCTGGAGGTCCGGGTGGACAACCCGCGGGCGCAGCAGCTCTACCGCAGGCACGGGTTCACCGATGCGGGCCTGCGCCGGGGCTACTACCAGCCGAGCGGCACAGACGCCCTGGTGATGCGCAGGCCGGCGGCCGCTGGCGATTCTGCCCCGGCCGGCGGCTCGGCGGAGGGTCCTGGCCCGGTCGGGGGTGCGGCCGAGGGTCGTGCCGCGGCCGGGGGTACGGCGGAGGATCCTGCCCCGGCGGGCGGTGCGGCGGAGGGTCGTGCCCCGGCGGGGGGTGCGGCGGAGGATCCTGCCGGGCCGGGCAGTGCGGCGGAGGGTGCCCGGCGGGGCGGCGCGGCCGCCGCGTCGCGGTCGCGGACGCCGGAGCGGCGGCCATGACCGCGCCCCTCGTGCTCGGCATCGAGACGTCCTGCGACGAGACCGCGGCCGGGCTGGTCCGCGGGCACGAACTGCTCGCCGACGCGGTGGCCTCGAGCGTGGACGAGCACGCGCGGTTCGGCGGCGTGGTCCCCGAGGTGGCCAGCCGGGCGCACCTGGAGGCGATGGTCCCCGCGGTGGACCGGGCCCTCGCGGTCGCCGGGGAGAAGCTGGCCGCGGTGGACGCGATCGCGGTCACGGCCGGGCCGGGCCTGGCCGGCGCCCTGCTGGTGGGGGTGGCCGCGGCCAAGGCCTACGCAGCCGCGCTGGACAAGCCGCTGTACGGCGTCAACCACCTGGCCGCGCATATCGCGGTGGACCAGCTCGAGCACGGCCCGCTGCCGGTTCCCGCCGTCGCCCTGCTGGTGTCCGGCGGGCATTCCTCGCTGCTGCTCGTGACGGACGTCGCGGCCGAGGTCGTGCCGCTCGGCGCGACCATCGACGACGCGGCAGGCGAGGCCTATGACAAGGTGGCACGGCTGCTCGGGCTGCCGTTCCCCGGCGGTCCGCCGATCGACGCGGCGGCCCGCGACGCAGACGGGTCGGCGGTCGCCTTCCCGCGCGGCAAGTACCGGGACGGGACGCTCGACTTCTCCTTCGCCGGGCTGAAGACCGCGGTGGCGCGGTGGGTGGAGGCGCGGCAGGCCGCCGGGGAGGCCATCCCGGTCAACGACGTCGCCGCGTCTTTCCAGGAGTCCGTGGCGGACGTGCTGACCGCCAAGGCGGTGGCGGCCTGCCGGCAGAACGGGGTTGCGGATCTGATCATCGGCGGCGGTGTGGCGGCCAACTCACGGCTGCGCGCGCTGGCCGCCGAGCGCTGCGCCGCGGCCGGGATCCGGCTCCGGGTGCCCAGGCCGGGACTGTGCACTGACAACGGCGCGATGGTGGCCGCGCTCGGAGCCGAGCTGCTGGCCCGCGGGGTGCCGCCGTCTCCGCTGGATATTCCTGCCGATTCCGCGCTGCCTGTCACCGATGTCGTAGTCAGATAGTCAGATAGTCAGATAGCAGGCCCTGCGCTGCTGGCCCGCTGCGGGCCGACAGCGAACGCCGCACTCATCCGGTCCGGCGCGAGGGTGACGGATGACACGGACTCGGCCGGCACCGGGTGTCGCGAGCCGCGGGCGGCTGCCACACTTCGCCCGCCGCCGAACCCATCCGACCCTAGGGTCGCGATATGGCGGCTGATGACATGATCGCTGACGATACGGTCCAGGTACCTCCGGCGATGGCCAGGTCGGGCCCGGGCGAATGGGTCGCCTGCCGGTACGCCGATGTCCGGGCGATCCTCGCCGACAGCCGGTTCGAGGTGGCCGAGGCTGATCCGGCCGGCCCGGTGGGCACGATCGCCTGGCTGCGCGCCTCGGTGTCGCGTTTCGTCAATGGCGCTGAGCACCGGGAGCGCCGGGCGCGCGCGGTCACGGAGTTGCGCCCGCTGGAACCCGCTGAGCTGCGCCGCGCCGCACGCCGGCGGGGCGGTGCCGCGATGAATGCGGCCGCCAGGCCAGGCGGGCGGCTCGATGTGATGGCCCTGCTGGCCCGGCGGGTGCCGATGGCGGCGATGGCGGCGGGCCTGGGGATAGCGTGCCCTGAGGACGCCGCCGAAGCGGCGATCATGGTCGCGGCCGGCTACTTCCCCGGATCGGATCCGCAAGCGGAGCAGACCGCCGGCCCGGCGACGGCGCGGCTCGTCAACATGCTGAGCCCGGCCGGCAGGGACGTGATCGCGGCCAGGATCGCGCTCATGGTCCAGGGCTGCGATGCGACCGCGGGGCTGATCGGGACGGCGCTGCACCGCCTGCAGGAGACCCAGCAGGGTTGCGCGGACTGGCCGACCCCCGCGGTGCTGGACCAGGCGCTGCGGCTCAGTCCCGTGCTGCGGGCCAGCCGCCGCATCGCCCGGGTACCGGTCAGCGTCAACGGCGCCCGGGTCGGCGCCGGCGACACCGTGGTGTGCAACGTCGAGGCGGCTAACCGTGATCCGGCCGCATCAGGCCAGCCGGACGACCCCGATCTGCCCGATCACGCCCGGCCCAGCCTGACGTTCGGATACGGAGTCCGGCCGTGCCCCGGCGAGCCGCAGGCCGTAGCGCTCGCGACCGGTGTCATCGAAGCGGTCCGGGAAGCCTGCACGTTCCTGCCGGGACAGCGGATCGAGTACGAGCAGTCCCCGCTGCGGATTCCCCGCCGGCTGGAGGTGGTACTGCGATGAGCAGGCGCCGGGAGTCCGTTCCGCCAGGCCCGGGCGCCTGACCACTGCGGCGGCCGCGGCCCGCGGCCGCAGGCGCTGCGCTGGTGCCCGGACGGCACCGTCAGGCTCGGCGCCGGGTGGCGGCGGCGGCGGGCACTGGTGTTGACGAGTGCGGGTCCGGCTGGATACTGTTCGGGACTGGCACTCCCTAGTGTAGAGTGCTAATGCGACAAGGGTTGGCCTGGCACCCGCGACGACAGGCCGCCACCGTCGCCACTCAACCCAACTCTCAATTAGCTAGCCTTTCCGGAGGGGGAGGTCAGATCGTGACGACCGCCACCAAGGTTGTTCTCAAGCCGCTTGAAGACCGGATCGTGGTCCGTCCGCTCGAAGCTGAGCAGACCACCGCGTCCGGCCTCGTGATCCCGGACACCGCCAAGGAGAAGCCCCAGGAGGGCGAAGTCCTCGCGGTGGGCCCCGGTCGCTTCGACGACGCGGGTGCCAAGCGGGTCCCGATGGACGTCAAGGTCGGCGACGTGGTGCTGTACAGCAAGTACGGCGGCACCGAGGTGAAGTACAGCGGCGAGGAGTACCTGGTGCTCTCTGCCCGCGACGTGCTCGCCGTCATCGAGAAGTAGCGATCCGCGAGCGGCGGGGGTGCCGCGCCCCGGTGGGGCGCGGCGGACCCGCCGGTACCGCCCCGGGCTGCCCGGCCCCGGAATTGATCACTTCTGGGAGTTCCGGGCCGCCCGGGGCGGTTGCCGTGGATCGTGACCAAGCACGCTCAATCCTGACGAAACCAGATCGATCGGAGCCGAGGTTTCATGGCCAAGATCATTGAATTTGACGCGGATGCGCGGCGCTCGCTCGAGCGCGGCGTGAACCGCCTTGCCGACGCCGTCAAGGTGACGCTGGGGCCGCGCGGTCGCAACGTGGTCATAGACAAGAAGTGGGGCGCCCCGACCATCACCAACGATGGCGTCACCGTGGCCCGCGAGGTGGAACTCGAGGATCCGTACGAGAATCTCGGTGCCCAGCTCGCCAAGGAGGTTGCCACCAAGACGAATGACATCGCCGGGGACGGCACCACCACCGCGACCGTGCTCGCGCAGGCGATGGTCCGGGTGGGGCTGCGCTCGGTAGCCGCCGGCGCCAGCCCGACCTCGCTGAAGCGCGGCATCGACGCCGCTGCCGAAGCGGTGTCGGAGCGCCTGCTCAAGCTGGCACGCGAGGTGACCGAGCAGACCGACATCGCGCACGTCGCCACCATCTCCGCCCAGGACTCCAGCATCGGTGACCTGATCGCCGAGGCCTTTGACAAGGTCGGCAAGGACGGCGTCATCACCGTCGAGGAGTCCCAGACCATGGGGCTCGAGCTGGAGTTCACCGAGGGCCTCCAGTTCGACAAGGGCTACATTTCGCCGTACTTCATCACCGACCCGGACCGGATGGAGGCGGTGCTCGAAGACGCCTACGTCCTGCTGACCGCCGGCAAGATCTCCTCGATGACGGACTTCCTGCCCATCCTCGAGCAGGTCGCCCAGGCCAAGAAGCCGATGCTGGTAGTGGCCGAGGACGTGGACGGGGAAGCCTTGTCCACCCTGGTGGTGAACAAGATCCGCGGACTGCTCAACGTCGTGGCCGTGAAGGCCCCCGGGTTCGGCGACCGGCGCAAGGCCATGCTCGGTGACATAGCCGTGCTCACCGGCGCCGAGGTGATCAGCGAGGAACTGGGCCTGACGCTGGACGGGGTCACCGTGGACATGCTCGGCACGGCACGCCGGATCGTGGTGACCAAGGACACCACCACGATCATCGACGGCGGCGGTGACTCGGCGGGCATCCAGGACCGGATTCGCCAGCTGCGTACCGAGATCGAGGACACGGACTCCGACTGGGACCGCGAGAAGCTGCAGGAACGGCTGGCGAAGCTGTCCGGCGGCGTGTGCGTGCTCCGGGCGGGCGCGGCGACCGAGGTCGAGCTGAAGGAGAAGAAGCACCGGCTGGAGGACGCCATCTCGGCGACCAGGGCGGCCATCGAGGAAGGCATCATCGCCGGCGGCGGCAGCGCGCTGGTGCAGACCGCCGCCGACCTCGGTGACCTGGGCCGGACCGGGGACGAGGCGACCGGCGTGCAGGTGGTGCGGACCGCACTGAGCGAGCCCTGCAAGTGGATCGCGCTGAACGCCGGGGCCGAGGGCGCCGTGGTCGTGGCCAAGGTGGCCGGCCTCGGCGAGGGCAACGGCTTCAACGCAGCCACCGGCGAGTACGGCGACCTGATCGCTCAGGGCGTCATCGACCCGGTGAAGGTGACCCGGTCGGCGGTGCAGAACGCCGCCTCCATCGCCGGGATGCTGCTCAGCACCGAGGTTCTCGTGGTGGACAAGCCGGAAGAGGAGACCGATGGCGCCGCTGCCGGTCACTCGCACGGCCACGCTCACTGACGGCCGGATCCGCTCTGCCCCGCACTGCCCTGGTCGGCTACTTACCCGTAGCTGACCAGGGCAGTTGCCCGTCCGGCCGGATGCCCGAGGCTGCGTTGCATCAAGCCAGGCTGTTGTTTTACCGGGCCGGTGGCGATAGATGCCGTCTGCCTGGGCATTACTTAGTCGTGACGGAGGGACGCATAGCCGGGAGCACGCTTCCGGCCGACAGCCTGACCAGGCGCGCGGCACCCGGCCGGCCCGGCCTGCGGGATCTGGCCGATCTCGCGGTCGGCGGTCAGCCGGATGCGATCGAGAGCCTGATCGAGCAGGTGCGGCCGATGGTGATCCGGTACTGCCGGGCCCGCCTCGGCCGGATCGCGGGCCATCACCAGATCGCCGATGACGTCACCCAGGAAGTCTGCATCGCCGTGCTCGCCGCGCTGCCCAGATACCGGGATATGGGCCGGCCCTTCGCGTCGTTCGTCTACGGCATCGCATCGCACAAGATCGCCGACGCGGTCAGGAGCGCGACGCGGTCCGCCGTGCCCACCGAGGATCTGCCGGACGGCCCGGACGAGCAGCCTGGGCCCGAGGAGATGGCGGTGGCCTGCATCGAGGCGCAACGGGTCAGGGACCTGCTCGCCCGGCTGCCCAGCCGCCTGCGGGAACTGCTCGTGCTCCGGGTGGTGACGGGCCTGAGCGCCGAGGAGACCGGTAACCTGCTCGGCATGTCAGCCGGGGCGGTCCGGGTCGCCCAGCACCGGGCCCTGGCCCGGCTGAGGGCGATCGCGGTACGGGAGTCGATGGGCTAGCGGCGGCCCGCGCGCAGCCACGTGGTTCCGGTGCCTGAATCCCTGAGAGGGCGGCCCGGGCCCATAGGATGATGGCATCCGCTTTCCCGCTCCTGGAGGCGCCATGGCCGACGACGTCAAGTTCGCCCCTGCCGGCCTGACCTTCGATGACGTGCTGCTGCTGCCGGCACACTCCACGATCATGCCGAGCGACGCGGATCTGACGGCGCGGCTCACCCGCCGCATCTCGCTGCGCATCCCGCTGATCTCCTCGGCCATGGATACCGTCACCGAGGCCCGGATGGCGGTCGCCATGGCCCGGCAGGGAGGGGCCGGCGTGCTGCACCGCAACCTCGCCGTCGAGGAGCAGGCGCAGCAGGTGGACATGGTGAAGCGGTCCGAGGCTGGCATGATCACCGACCCGGTGACCTGCGGGCCCGCGGCTACCGTCGCCGACGTGGAGGCGCTCTGCGCCAGGTACCGGATTTCCGGGGTGCCGGTCACCGACGACGAGGGCATCCTGCTGGGCATCGTCACCAACCGTGACATCCGGTTCGAGGGCGACCACAGCCGGCGGGTGAGCGAGGTGATGACCCCGATGCCGCTGGTCACCGCGCCGGCCGGTGCCGCGCGTGACGAGGCCCTGGCGCTGCTCAAGCGGCACAAGGTCGAGAAGCTCCCGTTGGTGGACGACGGCGGCAGGCTGCGCGGCCTGATCACGGTGAAGGACTTCACCAAGAGCGAGAAGTTCCCGCACGCCACCAAGGACGCCAGGGGCCGCCTGGTGGTCGGCGGGTCGGTGGGCGTGGGTCAGGACGCCAAGCGCCGGGCGCTGGCGCTGATCGAGGCGGGCGTGGACTTCCTGGTGGTGGACACCGCGCACGGCCACGCGCAGCCGGTGCTGGACATGGTCGCGCAGATCAAGGCGAACACCAGCGTGGACGTGATCGGCGGGAACGTGGCCACCGGGGCTGGCGCCCGGGCGCTGGTCGAGGCGGGCGCGGACGGCGTGAAGGTGGGCGTCGGGCCCGGCTCGATCTGCACCACGCGCGTCGTGGCCGGGGTCGGGGTCCCGCAGGTCACCGCGATCTACGAGGCGGCGCGGGCGGCCCGGCCCGCGGGCATCCCGGTGATCGGCGACGGCGGCCTGCAGTACTCGGGGGACATCGCCAAGGCCATCGCGGCCGGCGCCGACACCGTGATGCTCGGCGGCCTGCTGGCCGGCTGCGAGGAAAGCCCGGGCGAGCGGGTCTTCGTCGGCGGCAAGCAGTACAAGCTGTACCGGGGGATGGGGTCCCTCGGCGCGATGCTCGGCCGGGAGCGCGGCCGGTCCTACTCCAGGGACCGGTACTTCCAGGACGACGTGCTGTCGGAGGACAAGCTGGTCCCGGAGGGCGTGGAGGGGCAGGTTCCCTACCGCGGCCCGCTCGCCGCGGTGGCGGGTCAGCTGACCGGCGGGCTCCGCGCCGCCATGGGGTACTGCGGCGCCAGGACCATCGCCGAGCTACAGGAAGCGAACTTCATCCAGATCACCGGGGCGGGACTGACCGAAAGTCATCCGCATGACATCCAGATGACCCTGGAGGCGCCGAATTACGCCGGGCGGCACCAGTGAGGGTTCCTGACCAACCCGGAATCTTGAAAGAGGCACAGTGACGCAGGTGGAGATCGGCCGCGGCAAGAGCGGCAGGCGGGCCTACTCGCTGGACGAGATCGGCCTGGTGCCGTCCCGCCGCACCAGGGATCCCGAGGAGGTCTCGATCGCCTGGCAGATCGACGCTTACCGGTTCGAGCTGCCGCTGGTCGTATGCCCCATGGACAGCGTGGTATCGCCGCGGACGGCGATCGAGATCGGCCGGCTGGGCGGGCTGGCCGTGCTCGACCTGGAAGGGCTGTGGACCAGGTACGAGGACCCGGATCCGCTGCTCGCCGAGATCGCCGAGCTGGACGAGCCCGCGGCCACCCGGCGGCTGCAGGCGATCTACACCGAACCGATCAAGGAAGACCTGATCGGGCGAAGGATCGAGGAGATCCGCGGGGCCGGGGTGACCACCGCGGCCCGGCTGTCCCCGCAGCGCACCGTGCGGTACTACAAGGCAGTCATCGACGCGGGCGCGGACATCTTCGTGATCCGCGGCACCACGGTCTCGGCGGAGCACGTCTCCGGCCAGGCCGAGCCGCTGAACCTCAAGCGGTTCATCTACGAGCTGGACGTGCCGGTGATCGTCGGCGGCTGCGCCACGCACACCGCCGCGCTGCACCTGATGCGCACCGGGGCGGCCGGGGTGCTGGCCGGGTTCGGCGGCGGCTCGGGTCACACCACCGCGGCGGTGCTGGGCGTCGCGGTGCCGATGGCCACCGTGATCGCCGACGTGGCCGCGGCCCGCCGGGACTACCTGGACGAGTCGGGCGGCCGCTATGTGCACGTACTCGCGGACGGCAGCATGACCCGCAGCGGCGACATCGCCAAGGCGCTGGCCTGCGGCGCCGACGCGGTGATGGTCGGCTCGCCGTTCGCCCGCGCCGCCCAGGCGCCCGGCCGCGGCTATCACTGGGGCAGCGAAGCGCACCACCCCGAGCTGCCCCGCGGCGCGCGGGTGAAGGTGGGCACGATCGGCTCCCTCGAGCAGATCCTGCACGGCCCGTCCACCGCGGCGGACGGCTCGATGAACCTGATGGGCGCCCTGCGCCGGTCGATGGCCACCGCCGGCTACTCGGATCTGAAGGAATTCCAGCGGGTCGAGGTGGTGGTCGCCCCGAACGGCCGGCCGCGGGCCGAGCCGGCCGCACCGGGTGATACCACGGCGAGGCCCTCGTAGCCGCTGCCCGGCGTCCGGGCGCTTGCTACTCGCGGGTACCGTTCGGGATGTGAGCAGTGGGGGAAGAGCGGCAGCAGCCACGCCGGGAGCCGGGGTGGCCACGGCGCTGAGCCCGGACAAGCGGGCCGCGGCGCTCGGCGACGCCGAGCGGGCCGCGGCGCTGGCCGCCCTGGCGGCCCAGGAGCACCACGTGCTCGTGGTCGGCGGCGGCGTGGTCGGCGCCGGGGTGGCCCTGGACGCCGCGACCCGGGGCCTGTCGGTCGGGCTGGTGGAAGCCAGGGATTTCGCCTCCGGCACCTCGTCGCGGTCGAGCAAGCTCATCCACGGCGGCCTGCGCTACCTGGAGCAGCTGAACTTCGGGCTGGTCCGGGAGGCGCTCACCGAGCGGGCCCTGCTGCTGCAGCGGATCGCGCCGCACCTGGTCCAGCCCGTCTCCTTCCTCTACCCGGTTACCCACCGCGGCGGGTGGGAGCGGGCGTACGTCGGTGCCGGGGTGCGGCTGTATGACCTGCTGGGCTTCTCGCTGGGCCAGGTCAGGGGGCTGCCCGCGCACCGGCAGCTGACCAGGCGCGCGGCCCTGGATCTGGCTCCCGGGCTGAAGCGGTCCGCGGTGCACGGCGCGATCAGGTACTGGGACGCGCAGGTGGACGACGCCAGGTTCGTCATCACCGTGCTGCGCACCGCCGCAAGCTACGGCGCCCGGGTCGCCTCGCGCACCCAGGTGACCGGCTTCCTGCGCGAGGGTGAGCGGGTTACCGGGGTGCGCGCGGTCGACCTGGAAAGCGGGTCCGAGCTGGAGATCCGCGCCCAGCAGGTGGTCAATGCGACCGGCGTGTGGACCGACGACATCCAGGCCCTGGTCGGCGGCCGCGGCATGATCAACGTGCGTGCCTCCAAGGGCGTCCACCTGGTGGTCCCCCGGGACCGCATCCACTCGAGCACCGGGATCATCGTGCGGACGCCGGACAGCGTGCTGTTCGTGATCCCGTGGGGCCGGCACTGGATCATCGGCACGACCGACACGGACTGGTCGCTGGACAAGGCGCACCCGGCCGCCAGCCGGTCGGACATCGAGTACGTGCTCGGCCAGGTCAACCGGGTGCTCCGGGTGCCGCTGACCTCCGATGACGTGGAAGGCGTCTACGCGGGGCTGCGCCCGCTGCTGTCCGGCGAGTCGGACCAGACGTCCAAGCTTTCCCGTGAGCACACCGTCGCCCACCCGGTGCCGGGGCTGGTGATGATCGCCGGCGGCAAGTACACCACCTACCGGCTGATGGCCAGGGACGCGGTGGACGCGGTGGTGCACGGGCTGGACGGCCGGGTCCCCCGGTCCTGTACGGACGAGGTGCCGCTGGCCGGCGCGGACGGCTTCCCCGCGCTGTGGAATTCCCGGTACCGGATGGCCCGCGCCTCCGGCCTGCACGTGGCCAGGATCGAGCACCTCCTGCACCGGTACGGCACGCTGATCGGCGAGGTGCTCGGCCTGATCGAGACGGACCCGGCGCTGGGCCGGCCGGTGGCAGGTGCCGACGACTACCTGCGGGCGGAGATCGTCTACGCCGCCTCGCACGAGGGCGCCCGGCACCTCTACGACGCGCTGGCCCGGCGCACGCACATCACCATCGAGACCTGGGACCACGGGATGTCGGTGGCCGCCGAGGCGGCCCGGCTGATGGCGGGCCCGCTGGGCTGGGATTCGCGCCAGACGGCGCGTGAGGTCGAGCATTTCCGGGCCGGGATTGCCGCCGAACGAGCTTCGCAGGAGGCCAGCGACGACCAGGCGGCAGACGCGATCCGCCTCGGCGCCCCCGACATCGTTCCGCTGGTGGGCACGGTGGCGGGCAGCGGAGAGTAGGCCGCCCCGGCCGGGCTCGCGCCGGGGCCGGGGAGGGCCCGTCGGCCCCCTAGAATCAGGGCCATGAATCAGCCGCCACGGCCGTCGCGGCCCCGTGTCCTGTCCGGCATCCAGCCGACTGCCGACTCGTTTCACCTGGGCAACTACCTCGGCGCGGTACGGCAGTGGGTCGCGTTGCAGGACACGCACGACGCCTTCTACTGCGTCGTGGACCTGCACGCGATCACGGTCCCGCAGGACCCGGTCCTGCTGCGCCGGCGGACCAGGATCGCCGCCGCCCAGCTGTTCGCGGCCGGGCTCGACCCTGACCGCTGCACGGTGTTCGTGCAGAGTCACGTGGCCGAGCACACCGAGCTGTCCTGGGTGCTCGGCTGCCAGACCGGGTTCGGCGAGGCGAGCAGGATGATCCAGTTCAAGGACAAGTCGGCTCGCGGCGGCGTGGAGCAGGCCAGCGTCGGCCTGTTCACCTACCCGATCCTGCAGGCCGCCGACATCCTGCTGTACCAGGCCGACCAGGTGCCGGTCGGCGAGGATCAGCGGCAGCACCTGGAGCTCACCAGGGATCTCGCGCAGCGGTTCAACCACCGGTTCGGGCCCACCTTCACCGTGCCCGGGCCGTACATCCTGGCCGACGTGGCCAAGATCAATGACCTGCAGGATCCGACCGCGAAGATGAGCAAGTCGTCGTCCTCGCCGCAGGGCATCGTGGACGTCCTCGACGAGCCGGACGTGATCCGCAGGAAGTTCGCGCGGGCCGTGACGGACGCGGGCACCGACATCCGCGCGGACGAGGCGGCCAAGCCGGGCATCACCAACCTGCTGCGGATCTACTCGGCGCTGGCCGGGATACCCGTGGCCGAGGTTGAGTGGCTGCACGCCGGGACGGGGTACGGCGCCTTCAAGCGCGAGCTCGCCGAACTGGTGGTGAGCGCGTTCGCGCCGGTCAGGGAGCGGACTGAGAAGATGCTCGCGGACGAGGCCGGGCTCGACCGGCTGCTGGCTTACGGTGCCAGCCGGGCGGCCCCGGTGGCCCGTCAGACCATGACGCTGGTCAGGGACCGTACCGGCCTGCTGCTCCCCGGACCCGGCGGCACGGCGGGCGGGTAGCACGGCGCGTCCCGGCTAGCCCTGGGCCGAGGCCGACCCGTCACCCCCGCCGGACCGCGACCCCGCGACGGACCGCCTGGTGTGCAGCACGAATCCGGCGAACAGCAGCCCGGCGAGCACCAGGAAGCCCACCGCCACGACGCCCGGGCCGATGCTCAGGCCGCCGCTGGCGACGGGCTGGTGCCGCACCGGTGCCTTCTTCGCGGCGTGCGGCTTCGGCGGGGCGCGGTTCGGCCCGGGCCGCAGCGGGCGGACCAGCGTGCCCACCGGCGTGACCTTGCCGTCTACCGTGAATCCCCAGTTCAGCAACCGGGACGCGTAGGTGAACTCGGTCAGCGGCGGGCAGTGCAGGAGGGTGACGATCAGCGTCTCGTGGTGCCGCCTGGCCATCCCGATGTAGGTGGCACCCGCGGCCTCGGTCCAGCCGAGCTTGCCGCCCAGGTCGCCGGGATAGTCGGTGAGCATCTGGTTCTGGTTGACCAGTCCGACCCGGTGCCGCGGCTTGATCTCGAAGAGCGCGCTCTGGGTCTGGTCGTACTTCAGGAATGCGGGCAGGGCCAGCGCGCGCCGCGCGATCAGCGCCTCGTCGTAGGCCGAGGTGTGCTGGCCGCGCGCGTTGAGCCCGTTCGGATCCCTGGCCACCGTGTCGTCCGCCTGCAGCTCGCGCGCCTCGGCGTTCATCAGCCCGATACCCCGCCGGAAGGACCCGGTCGCCTGGGCCAGGGCCACCGCCGCGTCGTTGGCCGAGATGGTCAGCAGCGCCCGGAACAGGTCCGCGATACGGTAGCGCCGGCCGGCGATCAGTCCCACGTCGTTGGGCTCGGTGGTGGCCGCCTCCCGCGAGGCGACCGTGGTCGCGTTCGGCTTCAGCGCCGGGATCAGGCTGATCGCGGTGAGCACTTTCAGGGTGCTGGCCGGCCGGAACCATCCGTGCGGGTCCCGGGCGGCCAGGATCTGACCGGTGCCCGCGTCGGCCACCACGAACGCGGAGGCCTGCACCCGCGGCAGCCTGCGCACGTGCCCGGACGGCGGGTAGCCCGCGACCGTGCCGCGGCTCGCCAGCTGGGCGCCGCCCTGGGTCGCGTCGCTCCCGCGCGCCTGGCCGACGGAGCCCGTCTCCAGGTTGTCCTTGCCCCCGTGACCCCGGCCCGTCGCGAAGGCGAGGGCAGCGCCCCCCGGGTAGCCCGCGACCGTGGCGAAGGCCAGCACGGCCGCCGCCGCGGCGAATCCTCGCCTACCTCTCATGGTCTGGCCTCCGGGCCGTCCCCGGATTCACCCGGACGGCAGCAGGGTGCTGTCGCTGCTACTCCGGGCATTCATCCGCCGTGCGTCTACGGTACTGCCTCGCGCCCCTGACCAGCATCACCCCGGGCTCGGTCGTTTACGGGTCGTAACCTGTCCCCATGGCGCGCGAGTCAGAGTCAGGCATCCCGTTCGAAGTGGTTTACGGTCCTGAGCGGCTGGCCGGGTTCCGCCCGGCCGACAAACTCGGCCGCCCGGGAGAGTACCCGTTCACTCGCGGGGTCTACCCCACCATGTACACGGCCAGGCCGTGGACGATGCGGCAGTATGCGGGCTTCGCGACCGCGGCCGACTCGAACCGCCGCTATCACCAGCTCATCGAGGCGGGTACCACCGGGCTCTCGGTCGCCTTCGACCTGCCGACCCAGATGGGCTACGACTCTGATTCCGAGCGGGCCCGCGGCGAGGTGGGCAAGGTCGGCGTGGCCATTGACTCGATCGAGGACATGCGGCGCCTGCTGGACGGGATCCCGCTTGACCAGGTCTCGACGTCGATGACCATCAACGCCCCTGCGGCCGTCCTGCTGCTGCTCTACCAGCTGGTCGCCGAGGAGCAGGGAATCGATCCCGGCCGCCTCAGCGGGACCATCCAGAACGACATCCTCAAGGAGTACATCGCGCGCGGCACCTACATATACCCGCCGCGGCCCTCGCTCCGGCTCACCGCCGACACCTTCGCCTACTGCCGTGCCGAGATGCCGAGGTGGAACACGATCTCGATCTCCGGGTACCACATGGCCGAGGCGGGCGCGACCCCGGTGCAGGAAATCGCCTTCACGCTGGCCAACGCCAAGGAGTACGTCCGGGCGGCGATCGGCTCCGGCCTGGCCGTGGACGAGTTTGCCCCCCGGCTGTCGTTCTTCTTCGTGGCCCGGACCACGCTGCTGGAGGAGGTAGCCAAGTTCCGCGCCGCGCGCCGGATCTGGGCGCAGATCATGCGGGACGAGTTCGGCGCCGCGGATCCGAAGTCGCAGATGCTCCGGTTCCACACCCAGACCGCCGGGGTGCAGCTGACCGCGCAGCAGCCGGAAGTGAACATGGTCCGGGTCACGATCCAGGCGCTCGCGGCCGTTCTCGGCGGCACCCAGTCGCTGCACACCAACTCCTTCGACGAGGCGATCGGGCTGCCCAGCCAGAAGGCGGCGACCCTGGCGGTGCGGACCCAGCAGGTGATCGCCTACGAGAGCGACCTGACGGCCACCGTGGACCCGTTCGCGGGCTCCTACGCGGTCGAAACGATGACCGACGACATCGAGACCGCGGCGCGCCAGCTGATCGACCAGGTCGAGGAGGCGGGCGGCGCGGCTGCCGCGATCGAGCACGGTTTCCAGAAGGCCGAGATCGAGCGTTCGGCTTACCGCGTGGCCCGGCAGGTCGAGTCGGGGGAGCGCGTGGTGGTCGGGGTGAACAGGTTCCAGGCCGACCAGGAGGAGCCCCAGCAGCCGCTGCACGTAGATCCCGCGATCGAGCGGGAGCAGGCGGACCTGCTGGCCCGGCTGCGGAGCGCGCGGAACGCCGCCGAACACAAGCGGCGGCTGGACGACCTCAAGCGCGCGGCCGAGGGGACGCAGAATGTGCTGGTGCCGTTGCGCGAGGCGCTGCGCGCCCGGGCGACCGTCGGCGAGGTCTGTGATGCGCTGCGCGAAGTGTGGGGCGTCTACCAGCCGCCGGATGCTACCTGACCCCCGGCCGGCCTTTGTCCGGAGCCTGACCTGCCGCACCATGGAAGGGTTGCGGATGGAGGTCACCCGTGGTCATCGACTGGAACCCGTCGCACGGAGCGACGCTGGGCGTGGAGTGGGAACTGCAGCTCATCGACTCTCGGACCAGAGGGCTGCGCCAGGAGGCCCGCGACGTGCTCGCGGCGCTGCCTGACCTGGCCGAAGACAGCGAGCGTCCCAAGATTCGCTACGAGCTCATGCAATCCACGGTAGAGGTCGCCACCGGCATCTGCAGCACGGTAGCCGAGGCCAAGGAAGACCTGGCCGGGACAATCGCGCAACTTCAGCGGGTAACCAGTGCCCGCGATATGATGCTGACGTGCGCGGGGACGCATCCCTTCAGTGACTGGAGGGACGCGAAGATGGCACCGGTCCAGCGATACGCCGAGCTCGTCGAACAGATGCAATGGCTGGTTCGCCAGATCCAGCTCTTCAGCGTCCAGGTTCACGTGGGCCTGGCTGACGGCGGTAGGGCGATTCCCATCATCAATGCTCTCTCCAAGTACCTGCCGCATTTCCTCGCGCTGACCGCGTCGAGCCCGTACTGGAACGGAGAGGACACGGGACTGGCATCGAGCCGGACGGTCGTCTTCGGCGAGCTGCCGACCGCCGGGCCGCCGCACCAGCTGTCAGACTGGAAAGAGTTCGAGGACTACATGGAAACGCTGCTCCGCGCGGGGACCATCCGGAGCATCAAGGAAGTGTGGTGGGACATCCGCCCGCATCCGGATTTCGGCACGATCGAGATCCGCATCTGCGACGGCGTCCCGACCCTGCGTGAGATCGGCATGGTGACCGCGCTCTCGCAATGCCTGGTCCAGCTCTTCAGCCTCCAGCTCGACCGTGGTTACGGGCTGCCCACCCCGGCGACTTGGGTCGTTCGGGATAACAAGTGGCGCGCCACAAGGTACGGTCTTGACGCAATAGTGATCACCGATGACTCCGGCGCCACGGCGCCAATGCGCGATGAGCTCTATGAGCTGGTGCGGGAGCTCGAGCCGGTCGCGGACAGGCTGGGCTGCGGTGCCGAGCTCGGTGTTGTCTCAGAAGTCCTGGATCGGGGAGCTTCATACGAGCGTCAGCGGGCCGTCATGGCAGACGGCGGCGGGCTGATTGAGGTGGTGGATGCCCTGGTCACCGAGTTCGCCGAGGACCGGTTCTTGCGTCCCGGGGAGGCAGCGCATGCCGGGAGATGACTTGGCCGGGGAACTCGATGCCTTCCTCGCCGGGCACTCGGGCGAGCTGATCGAGTTCCGCCGCGACCTGCATGCCCATCCGGAGATCGGCTACCACGAGCACCGGACCACTCGGCGGGTCGCGCTCCGGCTGGCCAGCGGCGGCCTGCGGCCGATGCTGCTGCCCAAGGGGACCGGCCTGATCGTCGAGGTCGGCGCCGACGCCCCGGGGGCGGCGGGCCAGGGCCCGATCGTGGCGCTGCGCGCGGATCTGGACGCGCTGCCCATCTCCGACGAGAAGGCGGTGCCCTACCGCTCCTTGGTGCCGAACGCGTGTCATGCCTGCGGCCACGACGTGCACACCACCATCCTGCTCGGTGCCGGCCTGTACCTGGCGAGGCTGGCGGAGGCGGGAGCGCTCCCGGGGCGGGTCCGGCTGATCTTCCAGCCGGCCGAGGAGGTTCCCGGCGGCGCGCTCGACGTGCTGGCCGCGGGCGGCATCGCCGGCGTGGACCGCATTTTCGCGCTGCACTGTGACCCGAGGCTCGACGTGGGGCAGGTCGGGATCCGGACCGGGCCGATCACCGCCGCATGCGACAAGATCACGGTCAGGGTCACCGGACCCGGCGGCCACACCGCGCGGCCGCACCTGACCGCCGACCTGGTCTACGCGCTCGGCAAGATCGTGACCGAGCTGCCGGCGGCGCTGACCCGCCGGGTGGACCCGCGATCCAGCCTCAGCCTGGTGTGGGGCCGGGTGAGCGCGGGCTCGGCGGCCAACGCGATACCCGACGACGGGATTGCCGAGGGAACCGTGCGCTGCCTCGACGACGAGGCCTGGCAGGCCGCGCCCGACATGCTGAAGGCGCTCATCGACTCGGTGGCGAGCGCCTACGGGGTGCTCGCCGAGCTCAGCTACGTGCGGAACGTTCCGCCGACCGTCAATGAGGCGGTCAGCGTGGCCATGCTCTCCGCCGCCGCGCGGCGGGCGCTGGGCGCCCAGTCGGTGGCCAGCACGCCGCAGAGCCTCGGCGGCGAGGACTTCGCCTGGTACCTGGAATCGATCCCGGGCGCCCTGGCCAGGCTCGGCACCCGGGGGCCGGGTTCAGCCGAGCTCGACATCCACCAGGCTGCGTTCGATGTCAACGAAAGATGCATCGACATCGGGGTCAGGCTGCTCGTGCACACCGCGCTCGCCGCGCTGGGTGATGCCGGCGCGACGTCAGCCGCGCTGGGTGATGCCGGCGTGACGTCAGCCGTGCCGAGCATGCCCGGCGCGGCGCACGCCTGACGGGTAACCGCTTACAGTAGTTCATGGCGGCTCCCGCCCCGGGTATCCGCCACCTTCGTCGCCGAACGCCCGGAGTCCAGCACCGGTGTCATCAGCCGAGCAGCCAATCGGCCAGCCGCCCGCCGCCCAGGCCGGCCGGCCGCCAGCCGTCAAGGCTGACCGGCCGCCAGCCGCCCAGGCCGCGCCAGCCAGTACTGCGGCCCGAGCGGCCGGCCCGCCCGCGACCGCGGGCATGCCGAAGAAGCCGGATCTGTACCGGTCGCCGGTGGCCCCGCTCGTCTGGTGGGTATGGGTGATCTTCGCCCTGGGCAACCTGGGTGATCTCGCGGTGCAGGGACGCAGTCACTTCGCCGCCGAGGTCGCGGCGATCCTCGTCCTGATCACCGGGGTGGCCTACGTGGCGGCGTTCCGTCCCCGGGTGGTCGCCGATGACGTCGGCGTCACGATCAGTAACCCGCTGCGCGATCACCGGGTGCCCTGGGCCTGTGTGCAGAAGGTGGATCTGGCTGACTCGCTTCGGGTGCACGCCGCCCCGCAGGACGGTGAGCAGAAGAGCAAGGTGCTGTATGCGTGGGCGGTGCACTCGCCGCGTCGCAGCAGGCTCAAGGCGGAGGCGCGTGCCCGGCGCGCCGCCAGGACCGCGGAACGCCGGTCGGCTTCCTATAAGCGGCTGCCGCCCGAAGCCCGGGCGGCGCTGACCAAGACGGACGCCGAGCACATCGCCATCGCGCTGGACGAGCGCGTCGCGCGGGCGCGCGCGGCGGGCGCCGCCGGCGGCAGGCGGACGTCCCGCTGGAACTTCCCGGCCATCGCCGCGCTGATACTTCCCGCGCTGCTGCTGATCGCGGTCATCCTGGCCTGACGGGTGCGCCACAATAAGGCATCGTGAGCCAGCCAACCGCGCGCATCGCAATCATCGGCGGGGGGCCCGGAGGATACGAGGCCGCCCTGGTCGCCGCGCAACTCGGCGCGCAGGTCACCGTGGTGGAGACCGACGGGCTCGGCGGCGCCTGCGTGCTGACCGACTGCGTGCCCTCCAAGACGCTGATCGAGACCTCGGGCGCGATGGCCGCGCTGAACAGCTCGAGCGACCTCGGCATCCGGATCGGCGGCGGCCAGGACCAGCCGCCCGCCCGCGGCACCGTCGATGCCCCGCGCCTGTACGGCAGGGTGAAGGCGCTGGCCAGGGCGCAATCCGCCGACGTGGCGGTCCGCCTCGCCGCAGAGGGCGTGGAGGTCGTCTCCGGGGCCGGACGGCTGGCCGGCCCGCGGACGGTCGCCGTCGGCGACCGGGAGATCACCGCGGACGCCGTGCTCATCGCGACCGGCGCGCGGCCGCGGGTACTGCCCGGCGCGGAGCCTGACGGCGAGCGCATCCTGAACTGGCGGCAGCTCTACGACCTCGATGAGCTGCCCAGGGAGCTCATCGTGGTGGGCTCGGGGGTCACCGGAGCCGAGTTCGCGAGCGCCTACCAGGCCCTCGGGTCGCAGGTGACCCTGGTGTCCTCGCGGGACCGGGTGCTGCCGCAAGAGGACGCCGGCGCCGCGCTGGTGATCGAAGGCGTGTTCCGGCGCAACGGGATGACCGTGCTCGGCAAGTCCCGGGCCGCGGGGGTGAAGCGGGCCGGCGACGGGGTGGTCGTCACGCTCGAAGACGGCCGGACCGTGACCGGGTCGCACTGCCTGCTGACCGTGGGCATGACGCCGGCCACCGGCGGGCTCGGCCTGGAGGAAGCGGGCGTCAGGCTGGACGGCCACGGGTTCATCCAGGTGAACCGGGTGTCGCGGACCTCGGCTCCCGGCGTGTACGCGGCCGGCGACTGCACCGGCGTGATGATGCTGGCCTCGGTGGCCGCGATGCAGGGCCGGATCGCGATGTGGCACGTACTGGGCGAGGCGGTACAGCCGCTCCGGCTCAGCCACGTGGCTGCGACCGTCTTCACCGACCCGGAGATCGCCATGGTCGGCGTGCCGCATGCGGCGATCATCTCCGGCGACGTCGCCGCCCGGGTGGTGAACCTGCCGCTGGCCACGAACGCCCGGGCGAAGATGGCCGGACTGCGGGACGGGTTCGTCAAGCTATTCGCCCGGCCGGGAACCGGGATAGTGCTCGGCGGGGTGGTGGTGGCCTACCGGGCAAGCGAGCTGATCCTGCCGGTGTCGCTCGCGGTGGAGCAGCAGCTCACCGTGGACCAGATGGCGCACACCTTCGCCGTTTACCCGTCGCTGTCCGGCAGCCTGACCGAGGCCGCCCGCCGGCTCATGCAGTCCGCGGCCGACTGAGCGCGCTGCCCGGCCGCGGCAGGTGCGGGTGCCGCACGGGTCAGTGCGTGGGATGGCCGAGGTCAGGGTCGTCGGGCACCGGCAGCCCGTGCTGGCGCAGCCGCGCCGCCCTGATGTCGTCCGCGTAAGCGGTGACCGTGAACAGGCTGCCGGCCAGGGCCAGCGCCGGAACCATGATCTTCAGCCAGGGCGGGCCGGGCAGCAGCGCCAGCAGCACGCAGACCGGGATCATCACGGTCAGGTGCCGGAGGATCACTCGTACCCGCCAGCCGGCGTCGGTCAGCTCGTGCCGCACCCAGTCGCGATGCTCGGGCCGCAGCCGGAACCCCACGGCGAAGGCCAGCTTCCCTGCCACGCTGGGGTCACCGGGCAGCCTGCTCACGCCGTCTCCGCAGGGATGGTCGGACCTGGACACTCTAGGCTCGCACAGCCGCCCATCACCAGGAAGGCGGGGGACGCCGGGAACTATGCCACCGGGCCTCACCAGCCGGCCGCGCCCGCGCAGAGCTGGCGTGCTGCGTCAGGCAACCTGTGCCTCGGTGTCACGGGCTGGTGATGGCCTGTTTCGGGCTGACGGTGTAGGCGGCGCTGACCGTGACCGGGTCGCCGCCGAACATCAGGGCGAAGCAGCCGGCGACGCTGGGGTCGTAAAAGTGCAGGTTGCCGCCGGTGGTCAGCACCATGAGCCGGCCGGTGCTGTCGGTGTACCTGAACGTCGCTCTCCCGTCGTGCGCGGTGCCGCTCGTGCCGTCGATCGTGCCGCTGCAGGTACCGTCGGGGCCTGTCAGCATGAGATGGATATGGCTGATCGTCCCGCGCGCCACGTCTTCGGCTGCGTTGTACGCGGACAAGTTCAGGTGCCAGGGCAGGCCGCCGGCCTGCATAGTGAGTTTCGGGCCGCCCGGGTTGGTGCAGTGACCGAAGCCGACGGCGGACAGCGAGCCGGCATTGGAGCCGGGCAGCCCGCTGCCGCTCCGCAGCGTGCCGCTGCCGGTCGAGGAGACGCACCGGAACACGGTGCCGGTCTTGGTGTCTTTGAGGGTGAACTGGCCTGATGACATCGCCGTGATGGTCCCGCCGGGTTGCACCGTCCAGGTCTTCGCGGTTGCTGCGGCCGCGGGCGTCGGGACACCCAGGGCAGCCACCAGGACCGCAGCACCGCTGGCGGCCAGGATGCGGGTGTACCGGTTGCTCATCGCTGTCTTCCTTCCGGCTTTGTCAGCGGGCCGGGCACCAGGACCACAGCCAGCTTGTCCTCGCGCGGGGAGCAGGTCAACGAGCGCAGAGCCGTCGCCAGCCAGGCAGCGTTCGCCTTAGTCTCACGGGCTGGTGATGGCCTGTTTCGGGTTCACGGTGAAGGCGGCGCCGAGCCTGGCTCGGTCGCCGCTGTCGACCAGGCCGAGGCAGCCGGCGCTGACGTTCCAGAAGTGCAGGTTGCCGCCGGTGGCCAGCAGCGTGAGCCGGCCGGTGCTGTCGGTATAGGTGAACGGCACCCAGCCGTCGCTGGCGGTGCCGCTCTTGCCGTCGACCACGGCCGTGCAACCGTGAAACGACATCATGATCTGGAGGTGGCTGACCGTCCCCGTCGCTACGCTCGTCGCCGCGTCGTAGGAGGAGAGGTTCACGTGCCAGGGCAGGTCAGTGGCCTGCAGAGTCAATATGACGTCACTGTCGCTGATACCCGGGCCGGTGCAGCGGGTCAAGCCGACGGCGGACAGCGAGCCGGCGCGGGAGCCGGGCAGCCCGCTGCCATGCTTGAGCGTGCCGCTGGCGGTCGCCGACAGGCAGCCGAGCACGACGCCGTTCGTGGCGTCTTTGAGGGTGAACCGGCCTGATGACGTCGCCGTGATGGCGCCGCCGGGCTGGATGGTCCAGGTGGTGGCGGCCAGCGCCGGGGCGGCTGCCAGGGTGGCCGCGAGGACCACGGCGCCGCCAGCGGCCAGGATGCGCGCGTACCGGTTGCTCATTGCTGTCTTCCTTCCGGCTTTGTCAGCGGGCCGGGGCACCAGGAGCACTGCCAGCTTGTCCGTGGCGCGAGAGCAGGTCAAGGAGCCGGGGATCGCCGCCGCCCGGGTGAACGTTGCCCGCTGCAGCACTGGCCGCGCTCGCACGCCACCGGTTCTCCGCGCCTGTGGCGGGCGATGACCGCCGGTCAGGACGACGGGCCGGCGTCAGCGCTTGCCGCGGGCCTGGTGGCCGGCGGCGATCGCCGCGGCCATCCTCGGCCCGCCGGCCTGTCGCTGGACGGCCGCCGACAGCGCGGGCGCGATCGAGCCGAGTGTGGCACCGATCCGCAGTTCGGGCGGCGCGACCGAGATCTCGGCGCGGTCCCGGGCGATGGCCAGCAGTACGCCGCGCGCCACGGCTTGCGGCGTCACGGTGCGGATGCCGCGCTCCAGCCGGGCGCCGGTGTCGGCGAACATTCCCGCCTCGCTGACGAATCCGGGCAGCACGAGGGATACGCCCACGCCGGTTCCGTGCAGATCCTGTCGCAGGCCGTGCGCGAAACCGCGCAGACCGAACTTGGTCGCGCTGTACATCGCGCTCTGCTCGGAGGCCGTCTTGCTGGACAATGACCCGATGAACACGATCTGGCCCGTTCCGCGCTCGCGCATCTGCCGGGCCGCGTGCCGTGCCATGACGATCGGGGCGCGCAGGTTGATGTCGAGCACCCGGTCGATCTCTTCCTCGGTGTAGTCAAGGACGTACCCGGCTCCCGGCAGCGCCGCATTGGCGATCAGGACGTCCACGCGCCCGGCCTGGTCAAGCAGTCGTCGCACATCCGCGGCAGAGGCCAGGTCCGCAGCGACGCTGGCGGCTGCCACCTCTGCGGCCAGCGGCTCGAGCACATCGATCCGCCGTCCGGTCAGCGTAAGGCGCGCACCGGACGCGTGCAGGGCTCGTGCGATGGCCCGGCCCAGGCCGCCGGTTGCCCCGGTGAGCAGGACCCGCGCGCCACTCAGCTGGACTGTCATGGGTCTCCCTTCCAGAACATGGCGGCCTGGGATCTCCACCGATCAGGAGACCGGGCCGGCCGCCACGGGCTTCGACGGGCTGGCCGGGATGGTCCGGCCGTGTTCCAGGCTGACCGCGAAGGCCCGGGTGCGCGAGTACGGTACGGCGAGCCCGCCGATCCGGACCGGCGAGTGCGCTCCGGCCTTGACGTCGAACGAGCCGACCGCCAGTGCTGCATTCGCGCCGTTGACCTGCCACAGCACGTAAATCTCGTCGGCGGAGTTGGCGGCCAGCTTGGCCGGCTGCAGCCACGCCACCCCCTCGTGGACGATGACCTTGGCCGCGACACGGTGGGTCGCGGCCAAGGTCAGTACGACCTGAGAACACGCATGCGGTTGCGCGCACACCGCCAGCGGCGGCTGCTGGCGGCCGGCCGTGGCCGCCAGGCCTGCCCAGATTCCCCCCGCCGCGATGAGCACGGCGGCGGCCGCGGCGGCAGGCTTCCGCCACCGTCGGCTGGAGCGGTGCCGCAGCGGCACAACCGGGGGCGGCGGCGCATCCCGCTCGGTGGTGGCGCCGGGACCGTCCGCTGCCGCCCGCTCGGACCCGATGGCCGGGCGATCCTGCTGGCCGGGGCCGGCCAGCACCGCGGCCTGGATCCGCGCGCCCAGGTCCGCGCTGGGCTCAGCCGGCGGGGCAGTCCGCGCCAGTGCCGCGGCCACCTGGCGGAAATCGGCCGCGGTCTGCCGGCAGCTCGGGCACTGCTCGGCGTGCCGGAGGAAACGCTGCTCGTCCGCGGGCTCGAGAGCGTCCAGCGCATGGCCGGCGGCGAGTTCATCGAAAGCGCTGTGATCCGGCGCCTGATCGGTCACGATGACTCCTCCCCCGGCAAGTCGCCCAGGGCCGCCAGGCGCAACTGCAGCCGTCGCATCGCGGCGAACATGCGGGTCTTCACCGTGCCCAGCGGAGCGCCGGTCAGCTGGGCGATCTCACGCTGGGTGTATCCGCCGAAGTAAGCCAGCGCGAGCGCGTGCCGCTGCTCTTCCGGCAGTTCGGACAGCGCGGCGCGGAGTGTTTCGGCCCGGATCCCGGCCCATGCCGCGGAGGCTGGGTCCTCGGCCGCTGGCGGGTCGAGCGCCCGCCGGGCCGCCTCCGCGGTCTGCCGCCGTTGCTGGGCGGCTTCCTTGCGCACGAAATCCACCGCTTTGTGATGGGTCATTCCCAGCAGCCAGTTCCGCACGCTGCCCTGGGCGGGCAGGTAGGCGGCCGGGTCCCGCCACAATCCGACGAAGGCTTCCTGGACGGCGTCCTCGGCCAGGGCGTCGTTGGCGGTGACGCGCCGCGCCAGCCGATAGCAGAGGACGCCGTGCCGCTGGTAGAGAACCGCGAGCGCATCGGGATCCGCCTTGCCGACGAGCTCCACGAGCGTGGCGTCACCAAGGTCATCCCGATCGCCGGCGTAGCCAGGCCTGCTTACCGGATGCACAGCCAATCCCGATGCCGGCCACCGACCGTGAACACGTTCAGTTCCGGCCTTCCTGACTGGCATGTCACGAGACGACGAACGTGCCATGCCCGCACTCGCGTGGTGGTACTGGCAAGGGACAGGATAGCCGCCTGGGCCGGGCAAGGTCACGACGCCGGTGATTCGCCGCAGGGCCTTCGCCGGTTCATGATCTGCTCTCCAGCGGCTCTGCAACAGCCGGTCAGCCCGGCGTTACCTGGTGCCAGGAGGGCCCCGTGCGGACGGCTATCAGCGGCCTTCGGCTTGTGCGGGTACGGCCCGGTGAGCCTTTCGGCTTATGGCGGGCGCGCGGGCCCCGTGAGCCCTTCGGCTTGCAGCGCGGGAGCGGCCGGGTCAGTCCTTCAGCTCGCAGATGACGCCCCCGGCCGGGACCGTCTGGCCGATCTGCACGGCGAGGCCGGTCACCGTCCCGTCCTTGTGCGCGGTCAGCGGCTGCTCCATTTTCATCGCCTCGAGTACTACGACCGTATCGCCGGCGGAGACCCGCTGTCCTTCTTCGACGACGATCTTGACGATCGTGCCCTGCATGGGGCTGACCAGGGCGTCGCCGTCCGCCGCGGACGCCGGGCTCCGGTCGCGGCGGCCAGGGGGGCGTGCGCGCTCGCGGCCGGGCGCCGACGCGGACCGGCCGGGAGCGGCCAGCCCGGCGGGCAGCACTACCTCGAGCCGCTTTCCGCCCACTTCCACGGTGATCCGCTCCCGCTCGGGCTCCGTCGCCTCCGGTCCGGCCAGCTCGCCGGAGTAGGCCGGGATCCTGGTCGCGAACTCGGTCTCGATCCACCGCGTGTGCACGGCGAACGGCTCGTCGGTGAAGGCCGGATCGGCCACCACCGCCCGGTCGAACGGCAGCACGGTCGGCAGCCCGCCGACCTCGAACTCGGCCAGCGCGCGCCGGGCCCTGGCCAGCGCCTGCCGGCGGCTCGCGCCGGTGATGATCAGCTTGCCGATCAGTGAATCGAACGCCTGCGGTACGGTCATGCCCGCCGTGTACCCGGCGTCCAGCCGCACGCCGGGCCCGGATGGCGGCCGCCAGACAGCGATCGTCCCCGGCGTGGGCAGGAAGTTCCGGCCGGGATCCTCGGCGTTGATACGGAACTCGATCGAATGACCGCGGGCCGGCGGGTCGTCGTAGCCGAGCGCTTCGCCCTCGGCGATCCGGAACATCTCGAGTACCAGGTCGATCCCGGTGACCTCCTCGGTGACCGGGTGTTCCACTTGCAGCCTGGTGTTCACCTCGAGAAACGACACGGTGCCGTCCTGGCCGACCAGGAACTCGCAGGTACCCGCGCCCTGGTATCCGGCCCGGCGCAAGATTGCCTTGGATGAGTCGCGAAGCTGAGCCGTCTGCGCATCGGTCAGGAACGGCGCGGGCGCCTCCTCGACCAGCTTCTGGTGCCGGCGCTGCAGCGAGCAGTCGCGGGTCGAGACCACCACGACATTCCCGTGCCGGTCGGCCAGGCACTGCGTTTCCACGTGCCGCGGCCGGTCCAGGTACCGCTCGACGAAGCACTCGCCGCGGCCGAACGCGGCTACTGCCTCCCTGACCGCTGAGGCGTACAGCTCCTCGATCTCCCCGGCCGACCGCGCCACCTTGAGCCCGCGCCCGCCGCCACCGTACGCGGCCTTGATCGCGATAGGCAGCCCGTACTCGCGGGCGAACGCGAGCACCTCATCGGCGCCGGATACGGGTCCTGGGGTGCCCGGGGCCAGCGGGGCGCCGACCGCCGCGGCGATGGCGCGCGCGCTCACCTTGTCGCCGAGCGCCTCGATCGCCTCTGGCGGGGGACCGATCCAGGTCAGCCCGGCGGCGGTGACCGCAGCGGCGAAATCGGCGTTCTCGGCGAGGAATCCGTACCCGGGATGCACGGCATCGGCGCCGGAGTCGGCCGCGGCCTTGAGGATCTTGTCGATGTCCAGGTAGCTGTCAGCGGCGGTCTGCCCGCCGAGCGCGAACGCCTCGTCCGTCATCGTGACGTGCAGTGCGTCGAGATCGGGCTGCGCATAAACGCCGACGCTGGCCAGCCCGGCGTCGCGGCATGCCCGGGCGATCCGCACGGCGATCTCGCCGCGGTTCGCGATCAGGACCTTTCGCAAGCCTCGCTCTCCTCTTCAGCCTGTGAGGAGTCTAATGGCCGGCTTGCCGGGGGTAGCCGCGGTGCCTGCACGGCGACTCCACCCAGGCTGGCGCCAGGGCCGATCCAGGACTTTGCCCGCTCGGGCTAACCGGCGTCAGACCGCGATGGAAGCCCAGAAGCCGGGACGCGCGCTGGCCCGCCAGAGGCCGGGCCCGTGCCTCAGCGGCCTGCGCAGCATGGCCGGCCGACTGCCCCAGCCCGTGACCCGCTGGTTGCGGCCGGCCGCCGAAGGCCCGGCCGCCGCGCTGGTCTTCGCGGCGAGCACAGCGGTCAGTGCGGCGATCTCCTCGGCCGACGCGTCGCCCCGGACCACGGTGAGCACGGGCGCCGTGCCCGGCCCGGCCTGCGGGCCGCCGGCAGGACGGCCGGCCCGGTGACCGCCGTCGTGGCGGTCAGCATCGCGGCCTGCCCGGGGGTCGCTGTCGTGGCGGTCAGCATCGCGGCCTGCCCGGGGGTCGCTGTCGTGGTGGTCAGCATCGCGGTCTGCCCGGGGGTCGCTGTCGTGGTGGTCAGCATCGCGGTCTGCCCGGGGGTCGCTGTCGTGGTGGTCAGCATCGCGGTCTGCCCGGGGGTCGCTGTCGTGGTGGTCAGCATCGCGGTCTGCCCGGGGGTCGCCGTCGTGGCGGTCAGCCTCGCGATCGCCACCGTGGCCGGCTGACCCGGACATCAGGTGCGGGACTTTCCGACGCCGATGCCGAACTGCCGGTGCACCCGCTCCCAGAACGCGTCCCGCAGCCACTCCCTGGCCTCCTGATACGGGCGCAGCGACTGGCCGAGTTCCTTCTCGGCCTCGACCAGGAGTTCCTTGTCGATGACCGGCGGCAGTATCGGCCCAGGCAGCAGATCCCTGATGTTGTCCTCACCGCGGGTCAGGATCCACTTCTGCGCGACGTGCTCGCCGGCCTCCTCGACCCGCTCCCGGTCGGGCCCCAGCTTGCTCGCGGTGGCTGCCCCCTGCAGGCCGTGGCCGCCGGGCCGGGTCCCCGGCCGGGGGGCGTGCCGCTCGCCGAACAGCTGCGCCGGCGAGGGCACGACGGCGACCACCGTCGCCGCCTGGGCGTCCAGCCGGGCGGGCTCGGCCTCGGTGACCGGCTGGCTGGTGAAATACGGCTTGACGAAGGGCGCGTCGAGCACATCGACCGTGTCCGACTCCCAGACGAGCCGCTCCGCCTGGTTGGTGCCGTACGGCGGCTCGATTCCCCACAGGTGAACCCGCACCCCGTAAGCCTGCGCCGCCTCCACCGCCGGGACCATGTCCTCGTCGCCGGCCACCAGCACCGCATCGGTGATCGCCCGGTGCCGGGCGAGCGCCTCCATGTCGGCGCGGATCTGCGCGTCCACGCCCTTCTGCTGGCCGCGGGCGTTCAGGTTGCCGAGCCTCAGCTTGACCCACGGCATCTGCGCGATCACGCGCTGGTCGATGGTAGGAACCCGGTCCCTGGCAGCGTCGTACCAGTAGACCCGGAGCAGCTCGCCGCGGATCTGGCCGTCGGCGTACTTGGTCAGCGCCTGGATGAGGTTGGCCGCGTCCACCCGGTACTCCCGGCGCGAGTTCGCGCCCAGCAGCAGCTCCCCCGCGGCGGCATAGATGTACCCGACATCGACCATGATCGCGTAGCGGGCGAGGGCCGGAAGCGACGCCGGAAGGGGTGCGGACAGCTCGGTCATGGTGCTCACGACTCTAAGGCAGTCCGGGCCCTGGCGAGCCCGCTGCCTGCTGCGCGGGTCGCCCGGCGCGCTACCGGACCCGGCGGCGGGCCGGCGACAGCGGGATGTTCCCGTGCTTCTTGGGCGGCAGCGTCTGCCGCTTGGTGCGCAGCGCCCGCAGCGCAACGGCGACCTGCCCGCGGGTCTCGGCCTGCCGGATCACGGCGTCCACGTAGCCCCGGTCGGCCGCGATGTAGGGGTTGGCGAGCCGGTCCTCGTATTCGGTTACCCGCTGCTCCCGCAGCCTGGCCGGGTCCTCGGCGGCGGCCAGCTCGCGGCGGTACAGGATGTTCACCGCGCCCTGCGCGCCCATGACCGCGATCTGGGCCGTCGGCCAGGCGAGGTTGATGTCGGCGCGCAGGTGCTTGGAGCCCATCACGTCGTAGGCACCGCCGTACGCCTTGCGGGTGATCACCGTGATCTTGGGCACGGTGGCCTCCGAATACGCGTAGATGAGCTTGGCGCCGTGCCGGATGATGCCGCCCCACTCCTGCGCCGTTCCGGGCAGGAAGCCGGGCACGTCCACGAACGTCAGGATCGGGATGTTGAACGCGTCGCAGGTGCGGACGAACCGCGCGGCCTTCTCCGAGGCGTCGATGTCCAGCGTGCCGGCGAAGTGCAGCGGCTGGTTGGCCACCACGCCCACCGGCGCGCCTTCGACCCGGCCGAACCCGACGATGATGTTGGCCGCGAACAGCGCGTGTACTTCCAGGAACTCGCCGTCGTCGAGGACGCGCGTGATCACGTCGTGCATGTCGTACGGCTGGTTCGGCGAATCGGGCATCAGCGTGTCCAGCTCGGCGTCTTCCGCGGTGAGCCCGGCGCCGTCAGTGCCGGGAACCGAAATGGGCTGCCCGCCGTCCGCGGCGTCCGACGGCGGGTCGTCCATGTTGTTGGACGGCAGGTAGGACAGCAGCTCACGGGCGAAGTCCAGGCAGTCATCCTCGTCCTTGGCCAGGTAGTGGGCCACCCCGGACTTGACGTTGTGCGTGTGCGCGCCGCCGAGTTCCTCGAAGCTGACCTCCTCGCCGGTCACCGTCTTGATCACGTCAGGACCGGTGATGAACATGTGCGAGGTCTTGTCCACCATCAGCGTGAAGTCGGTGATGGCCGGCGAGTAGACCGCCCCGCCCGCGCACGGCCCCATGATCAGCGAGATTCTGCGGGACCACGCCGGAGGCGAGTACGTTCCGGTAGAAGATCTCGGCGAACAGCCCGAGCGCGACCACGCCTTCCTGGATCCGTGCGCCGCCGCCGTCGTTGATCCCGACGATGGGGCAGCCGGTCTTGAGCGCGTGCTCCATCACCTTGACGATCTTCTCGCCGTAGACCTCGCCGAGCGATCCGCCGAATACGGTGAAGTCCTGGCTGTACACGCAGACCGGGCGCCCGTCCACCGTGCCGTGCCCGGTGACGACGCCGTCGCCGTACGGGCGGTTGGCCGCGACTCCGAAATCGGTGGCGCGGTGCCTGGCCAGCTGGTCGAACTCGGTGAAGGAGCCCGGATCCAGCAGCTTGCCGACCCGCTCCCTGGCCGTCATCTTGCCCCTGGCGTGCTGCGTCTGCACGGCGCGCCCGGAGCCCGCGTGGATCGCCTCGTGCCTGCGCCGTTCCAGGTCTGCTAGCTTTCCCGCGGTGCTGTGCGGATAGGCCTCGCCGGCATCGCCGGCCGTCCTGTCCTCGGAGATCTCGTCCCGGGCTTCGCTCGTCATGGGCACAGGTTAGCCACGCCGGCCGGGTCGCTGGCTACGCTGTCGGCCGTGAGCCGTGAGTCGGACCGTCAGCAGATGCCGCAGCGGATGCGCCGCGACGTCCGGCTGCTGGGTGACCTGCTCGGCGAGGTGCTCCGGGAGTCGCAGGGCGAGGATCTTCTCGCCGACGTGGAGCGGCTCCGGCACGCGGTGATCGAGGCGCGGCGCGAGCACCCGCCGCCGGTGGCCGACCCGGTGGGGGACGAGATCGCCGCCCTGGTCGCGTCCTGGCCGCTGGACCGGGCCGAGCTGGTCGCCCGCGCCTTCACCGTCTACTTTCACCTGGTCAACCTGGCCGAGGAACATCAGCGGATCCGGACCCTGCGGGACCGTGACAGCGGCGGCACGCCGCTGCGCGAATCGCTCGCTCTCGCGGTCGCCGAGATCAGCGGCGGCGCTCCCGGCGCGGCGGCAGACCTGCTGGCCGGCCTGCGGGTGCACCCGGTGCTCACCGCGCACCCCACCGAGGCGCGCCGCCGCGCCGTGACCTCCGCGCTGCGCCGGATCGACGCCCTGCTGGCCGCGCTGGACGATCATCCCGGCGGCGGCGCACAGGCTGAGACGCAGCGCCGGCTGCGCGAGGAAATCGACCTGCTCTGGCGGACGTCGCAGTTGCGAGTCAAGGCTATGGAGCCGCTCGACGAGGTCCGCACCGTGATGACCGCGTTCGACGAGACGCTGTTCCGGGTGGTCCCGGCGCTCTACCGGTCACTTGATCACGTGCTGACCGGCGCGGACTGCGGCCGGGTGCCCGCCGCCGCCCCGGCATTCCTCCGGTTCGGCAGCTGGGTCGGCGCGGACCGGGACGGCAATCCCTTCGTGACCGCGCAGGTGACCAGGGATACCGCGGTGATCCAGGCGGATCACGCACTGCGCGCGCTGGAGAACGCCACCGGCCGGATCGGCCGCGCGCTGACCGCGGACGCCTCGGCCGCCCCCGCGTCGGCCGAGCTGGCCCGCGGCCTCGCGCACGCGGAGGCGGCGCACCCGGAACTGCTGGCCCAGATCGCGGCCCGCTCCCCGCAGGAGCCGCACCGGACGTACCTGCTTTTTCTCGCCGAACGGCTCCGCGCCACCCGGCTGCGCAACGCGGATCTCAGCTACGGCGATCCCGCCGAGTTCCTGGCCGGCCTGCGCCTGGTGCAGGACTCGCTGGCGTCGGCGGGCGCGCCCCGGCAGGCGTTCGGCGAGCTGCAGCACCTGATCTGGCAGGCGGAGACGTTCGGGTTCCACCTGGCCGAGCTCGAGGTCAGGCAGCACAGCCAGGTGCACGCCCGGGCGCTGCGCGAGCTGGAATCCGGCGGGGAACCGTCGCCGCTGACGCAGGAGGTTCTCGCGACATTCCGGGTGATCGCCTGGATCCAGGGCCGGTTCGGATCCCAGGCGTGCCGGCGTTACGTGGTCAGCTTCACCCGGTCGGCCCGGGACATCGCCGCCGTGTACGAGCTGGCCCGCCGCGCCGTGCCGGACGGCCGGGTGCCGGATCTGGACGTGGTCCCGCTGTTCGAGAGCGGCGCCGACCTGGACAACGCCGTCGCGGTGCTGGACGACATGCTGAAGCTCGAGCCGGTGGCGGCCCGGCTGGCCGAGGCGAGCGGGTCCGCGCCCGGCGCCCGCGCGGGGGCAGGCGAGTCCGGGTCCGCCCGTCCCGCCGCGGCTGGCCGGCCCGCGCCCGGCGCCCGCGCGGGCACCGGCCGGCCCGCGCCCGCTACCCGCGCCGGAGCGAGCCGGCCCGCGCTTGAGGTCATGCTCGGCTACTCCGACTCCGCGAAAGAGCTCGGCCCGGTCAGCGCGACGCTGCGGCTGTTCCGCGCCCAGGCGGCGCTGGCCGACTGGGCGGCGGTCAACGGCGTGGCGCTGACGCTGTTCCACGGCCGCGGCGGCGCGCTGGGCCGGGGCGGCGGCCCGGCCGGCCGGGCCGTGCTGGCGCAGGCGCCCGGTTCGGTCGGCGGACGGTTCAAGGTCACCGAGCAGGGTGAGGTGATCTTCGCCAGGTACGGCCATCTCGCCATCGCGCACCGGCACCTGGAGCAGGTCACCTCCGCGGTCCTGCTGGCGTCGGCGGCTGATTCCGCACGGCCGGCGGGCCAGCTGCGGCCGCGGACCGCCGGCCTCGCCGAACGGATCGAGGAGGCCGCGCTGCGCGCCTACCGCGGCCTGGTCGAGGCGGAGGGCTTCGGTGCCTGGTTCGCCCGGATCAGCCCGCTGGAGGAGATCAGCGGGCTGCGGATCGGGTCCCGCCCGGCGCGCCGCGCCGCCGCTTCGGGACTCGCCGACCTGCGCGCGATCCCGTGGGTGTTCGCCTGGGCGCAGACCCGGGTGAACCTGCCCGGCTGGTTCGGCCTGGGCAGCGGGCTGGCGGCGGTGACCGGGCCGGCGGGCGGTGCGGACGAGCTGGGGCGGGCCTACCGCGAATGGCCGCTGCTCGCCGCCCTGCTGGACAACGCGGAGATGAGCCTGGCCAAGACGGACCGGCGGATCGCCGCGCGTTACCTCGCGCTCGGCGGCCGGCCTGACCTCACCGCGCTGGTGCTCGCCGAGTACGACCTGACCTCCCGGCTCGTGCTGGCGGTGACCGGGCACGACCGGCTGCTCGCCGACCGCAGCGTGCTCTCGCGCGCGGTGGCGCTGCGCGACCCCTACGTGGACGCCCTCTCGCACCTCCAGCTGCGCGCGCTCGCCGCGCTCCGCGTCCCCGCGGCCGCCGGGGCCGCGGACCGTGACCGGCTGGAACGGCTGCTGCTGCTCACCGTCAACGGTGTCGCCGCCGGCCTGCAGAACACCGGCTGACCTCGCCCGTCCGCGCGCCTGGCCCCGCACGCCGCATTCTGGCTGCCGCTGCCTTCTCCGGTTCGCGCGCCGTCTGAGCCGCTGCTCGCCGCCCCAGGCGCGCTCGCACCCGCCGCCCGGCCGGGCCCGGCTGTGCCGCCGGGCGACGCGCAAGCTGACCCGTCAACCGGCAGTATTCGTAGCATGACCACCGGACCCACCGGATCGGAGCGCGCACCGTTGAGCAGTGCCGCGCTGACGCGTGCGCTGGTACGGCCCGGCGGCTTCTGGCGCGCGATCGAGGTGACCCCGCTGACCGGATCGACCAACGCCGACCTGCTGGCGCAGGCCGCCGCCGGCGCGCCGCAGGGCAGCGTGCTCGTCGCCGAAGCGCAGACCGCGGGGCGAGGGCGGATGGGCCGGACGTGGGCAAGCCCGCCGGGGGCCGCGCTGATGTTCTCGGCGCTGCTGCGCCCGGACGCTGTCCCGCCGCGCAGGCGCGGCTGGATCCCGCTGCTGGCCGGGGTCGCCGTCGCATCGGCCGTCACCGCCGCCACCGGGCTGGACGCCCAGCTCAAGTGGCCGAACGACGTGCTCGTCGGCGGCCGGAAGCTGGCCGGGATCCTCGCCGAGCAGTCGGCCGGGGCGGTCGTGGTCGGCGCCGGCATCAACGTCTCCACCCGGCGGGCCGAGCTGCCGGTCGAGGCGGCCACGTCGCTGACGCTCGAGGGGGCGACACGGACCACCCGGCCGCAGCTGCTCTGCGGCGTGCTCGGCGAGTTCGAGCGGCTGTACCTGGCCTGGGCCGGCGGAGCCAGCCCCGGTGACCCCGACGGCTGCGGTGTGCGCGCCGAATACCGTCGCCGGTCTGCCACCCTCGGCCGGCAGGTGCGGGTGGAGTTCCCCGGCGGTGACACCGCCCGCGGCCTGGCACTGGACGTCGATGCCGACGGGCGGCTGCTGCTGCGCGCCGCCGGCGGACCGCTCGCGGTGAGCGCCGGCGACGTCGTGCACCTGCGCTGAGCGTCGGCCCGAAAGGCCGGCCCGCGGCGTCGGCGATGATGAATGCCATGACCGATGATGAACGCCATGACATTGCGTGACTACGTGGCCTGGCACGACGAGTACGACCGGGCCGGCTCGCCGCTGCACCTGCGCCTGCTGGTCGTGCAGGACCTGATCGCCGTCGCGCTCGACGAGCTGCCGCCGGGCCGGATCCGGGTGATCAGCATGTGCGCCGGCCAGGGCCGGGATTCTGATCGGCGTCGCGCGGCGGCACCGGCGCGGCGGCGACCTCACCGGACTGCTGGTGGAGGCCGATCCGCACAACGTCGCGGCCGCGAGGACCGCCATCGCGCAGGCAGGCCTCGGCGGCCTGTCCGTCGAGCAGGGTGACGCCGGGCGGTCCGCCGCCTACGCCGGAGCCGTCCCCGCCGACCTGGTTGTCGCCTGCGGCATCTTCGGGAACGTGGCCGACGAGGATGTCAGGCGGACGATCAGGTTCCTGCCGGCCCTGTGCGCTCCCGGCGGCTGGGTGATCTGGACCAGGGGGCCGCGGCAGGACGGCATCGTAGCGACCATCCAGGACTGGTTCGAGGCGGCCGGCTTCCGGCCGTACGCGCTCGTCGTCCCGGAAGGAAACCTGTTCGGCGTCGGTGCCGCCCGGCTGGCCGCGCCGCCGTCCCCGTTCGACGCCGACGCGGCACTGTTCGACTTCATTCAGTAAGCCGCGCTTCGACTGCATTCACCAAGCCGCGCCGCGGTCTGCCCGATGGCCGGCAACCGACCCCCGGCGGATGCCGGGCAAGGCGCCCGCCAGGCTAGCCTGCAGGTCATGGAAGGGATCACCGTTCAGCTGGATGAAGTCACCGCGCCTGGCGTCGCCGAGATCGTGCTGGACCGGCCTGAGGCGATGAACGCGCTGGACACCGCGATGGCGCGGCGGCTGGCCGCGGTGTGCGACGAGCTGGCGGGGATGACCGCCAGGATCCGGGCGATCGTGCTCAGCGCGGCCGGCGAGCGCGCGTTCTGCGCGGGCGCCGACCTGAAGGAGCGCAACCGGATGAGCGACGCGGACTTCGCCCGCCAGCGTCCCCTGTTCCGCCGAGCCTTCGGCGGCATCCTGAGCCTGCCCCAGCCGACGGTGGCCGCGGTGCACGGCTACGCCCTCGGCGGCGGCTGCGAGCTCGCGCTCGGCTGCGATCTGATCGTGGCGGACGAGACCGCCGTCTTCGGCCTGCCGGAGACCACGGTCGGGCTGGTCCCCGGCGGCGGCGGCACCCAGCTCGCGCTGCGCAGGCTGGGTCCGGGAAGGGCCGCCGACATGGTCTTGACCGGGCGCAAGATCGACGCCGGCGAGGCGTACCGGATCGGCCTGGCCGACCGCCTGGCGCGGGCCGGCCTGGCGCGCCAGGACGCGCTCCACCTGGCCAGCCTCATCGCGCGCAATTCGCCGGTGGCCGTTCGGGCGGCGAAGCAAGCCATCCGGCAGGGGAGCGGAACCGGGCTCGCGGCGGGACTGGACATCGAGGATGCCGCATGGCGGACGGCCGTGTTCTCCGCGGACAGAAAAGAGGGCATCGCGGCGTTCAATGAGAAGCGGGAGCCGCAGTGGCCCGGCGAGTAGCAGAGGAAGTATCACGGTGAGCGACCTTCCGGAACGGATATCGCTGCGCGAGGTGGGCCCGCGGGACGGCCTGCAGAACGAGGAACCGGTCCCGACCGGCGCCAAGGTCGAGCTGATCGACACGCTGTCCAAGACCGGCGTGCAGCGGATCGAGGCGGTGTCGTTTGTGCACCCCAAGGCCGTACCGCAGATGGCCGACGCGGACGAGGTATGGCGTCAGGTACACCGCGCGGCCGGCGTCAGGTACTCCGCGCTGGTGCCGAACTCCCGCGGTGCCAGCCGGGCGCTCGACGCGGGATTCACCGAACTGGAGGCGGTGGTGTCCGCCTCCGATACGCACAACCGCAAGAACGTGAACCGGAGCACCGAGGAGTCGCTGGACGACATCGCGGTCATCATCGACCAGGCGCACCGCGCGGGCGCGACCTGCCAGGTGATCGTCTCGACCGCCTGGGGCTGCCCGTACGAGGGTGACGTGCCGGCCGAGCGGACGGTCGCCGTGGCCGGGCGCGCGGTCGCCGACGGGGCCGACTCGGTGTCGTTCGGGGACACCACCGGCATGGCCACGCCGGCCCGGGTCCGGGTGCTCGTCGGCGAGTTCCGCTCCCGGTTCCCCGACGCCGCGCTCAACCTGCACTTCCACAACACCCGCGGCACCGGGCTGGCGAACGTGCTGACCGCGCTGGAGCTGGGCGTGGCCGACTTCGACGCCTCGGTCGGCGGCCTCGGCGGCTGCCCGTACGCACCCGGGGCGACCGGGAACATCGCCACCGAGGAACTGATCTACATGGTCGAGGACATGGGCGTGGCCACCGGCGTCGACCTGGAGGCGATGATCGGCGCGGCCGCGGAGGCGGAGCGGATCGTCGGCCGGACACTGCCCTCGCAGGTGCTGCGGGCCGGGCCGCGCACCCGCACCGTCATCCCCTAGTACTCTCGCCAGCGTGGACGCAGAAACGGACGCACATCCCGAGCTGGCCGCGCTCCGGGCCCGGATCGAGGCCGGCGGCGCGGCCCGCTACCACGAGTCGGCCGCGGCCAAGGGCAAGTTGTTCGCCCGGGACCGGATCGCGCTGCTCACCGACAAGGGGAGCCTGTCCGAAGACGGGCGCTACGCCAACGCGCTCGACCCCGGCCTGCCGGCCGACGGGGTGATCACCGGCACCGCGACGGTCGGCGGCAGGCCGGTGGCGCTGATGGCCAACGACTCCACGGTCAAGGCCGGCTCGTGGGGGGCGCGTACCGTCGAGAAGATCATCCGGATCATCGAGAAGGCGTACGCCGCTGGCATCCCCATGGTCTACCTGGTGGACTCGGCGGGCGCGCGGATCACCGACCAGGTCGAGATGTTCCCCGGCCGCCGCGGCGCGGGGAAGATCTTCCACACCCAGGTACGCGCGTCCGGCGCGATCCCGCAGGTCTGCGCGCTGTTCGGCCCGTCGGCCGCGGGCGGCGCGTACATTCCCGCGTTCTGCGACTACGTGGCGATGGTGGACGGGAACGCGTCGATGTACCTGGGCAGCCCGCGGATGGTCGAGATGGTGGTGAAGGAGAAGACCACGCTCGAGGAGATGGGCGGCGGCCGGATGCACTGCACCGTGTCCGGCTGCGGGCACTTCCTGGCCGACTCCGAGCAGGCGGCGCTCGATGCGGTGCGCGGCTACCTGTCCTACCTCCCGTCCAACTGGCAGCAGCCGGCGCCCGCGGCGGCGGCCCGCGAGCCGGAGCCTGCCGACGCGCAGCGGCTGCGCGAGCTGGTGCCCGCCAGCGAGCGGCAGGCCTTCGACATGCGCCGCTACCTGCGCGGCCTCGTGGACAGCGACTCGTTCTTCGAGGTCCACGCGCTGTGGGCGCGAGAGCTCGTCATCGGCTTCGCCCGGCTGGACGGACAGGTCACCGGGGTGGTGGCGAACAACCCGATGTTCAAGGGCGGCGTGCTGTTCGTGGACTCCGCGGACAAGGCCACCCGGTTCATCCAGCTCTGCGACGCGTTCAACGTGCCGCTGCTGTTCCTGGCCGACGTGCCGGGGTTCATGGTCGGGACCGCGGTGGAACGGCAGGGCATCATCAGGCACGGCGCGAAGATGATCAGCGCGGTGGCCGAGGCGACCGTGCCGAAGATCTGCGTGGTGGTCCGGAAGGCCTACGGCGCGGGCCTGTACGCGATGGCCGGCCCCGGATTCGAGCCGGACGCGACGCTGGCCCTGCCGACCGCGAAGATCGCCGTGATGGGCGCGGAGGCCGCGGTCAACGCCGTCTACTACAACAAGCTGGCAGAGATCGGCGACGAGGCCGAGCGGCACGCGGAAACCGAGCGGCTGCGCCGTGAGTACGACGCCGATATCGACATCATCAGGCTGGCCGGCGAGCTGGTGGTAGATGACGTGGTCGAGCCGGAAGACCTGCGGGCCGAGCTGATCCGGAGGTTCGTGGCGGCTCGCGGGAAGGACAGATCGTTCTCCAGGCGCCGGCACGGAGTGACTCCGGTCTGACTGCTCACCCGAAAAGCAAAGTACCATCTGCCCATGACCAGCGTTTTGCTCGCCGAAGATGATCCCTCGATCTCGGACCCGCTGGCCCGGGCGCTGCGGCGTGAGGGGTACGACGTTGACGTGTCGGCCGATGGTCCCGGCACACTGGGCCGCGCCCTGAGCGGCGGCATTGACCTGATCGTTCTCGACCTGGGGCTGCCCGAGCTTGACGGCCTCGAGGTCTGCCGGAGGCTGCGGTCAGAGGGACGGGCCACGCCCGTGCTCGTCCTCACCGCCCGGGCCGACGAGGTGGACACCGTGATCGGTCTTGACGCGGGGGCCGACGACTACGTCACCAAGCCCTTCCGGCTGGCCGAGCTGCTGGCCAGGGTCCGGGCGCTGCTGCGGCGCGGCAGCGCGGAGACCCAGGTGGTGCAGGGCGTGCGGATCGACCCGGAGGCCCGCCGCGCCTGGTCGGGCGACGAGGAGCTCGAGCTGACCACCAAGGAGTTCGACCTGCTCTGGGCCCTGATCAGGGACGCGGGCAAGGTGGTCACCAGGGAACAGCTGATGCGGGACGTCTGGGGCGCGAAGTGGTGGGCCTCGACCAAGACCCTCGACATGCACGTTTCCTGGCTGCGCCGCAAGCTCGGCGACGACGCGCACAGCTCCAGGTACATCACGACGGTGCGCGGCGTCGGGTTCAGGTTCGAGCGCGGGAACTAAACCGTGCGCAGGCGGCTGCTGGTCTCCACCCTCCTGGTGGCGGTGACAGCGGTCCTGCTGCTCGGCCTGCCGCTGGCGATCGTCATGAGCCGCCTAGTGACCGACGAGTCGGTGCGGCAGCTGCAGCGGGATGCGACGACGGCCGCCAAGGTGGTGGAATACCGGTCGACCCATCACCAGGCGGCGGATTACGTGGAGCTAGCCGATTCCCTGCCCGGCGACTACATCGTCATCAAGCGAAAGGGCGCGAAGTCGATCGCCGTCGGGCACCCGCCTCCCCGCCACCACGTGATCAGCGGGCAGGATGCTGACGGGACGTTCAGCGTCGTCGTAGAGACCAACAGCTCGAACGTGGCCGGGCGGGTGGCCGGCGCGCTGGTGCTGGTCGGGGCCCTTTCCCTGCTGGCCGTGGGGGTGGCGGTCGGGCTGGCGTTCCTGCAGGTGCGCCGGTTCACCCGTCCGCTCGAGGAGCTGGCGGGCGCGGCGGCGCGGCTCGGCTCGGGAGATGCGCGGCCGCTCGGCCTTCGCTACGGCCTGCCCGAGCTGGACCAGGTGGCCGAGGGGCTGGACGGCTCGGCCCGCCGGGTGTCCGACCTGCTCACCGCCGAGCGCGAGTTCGCCTCGGACGCCTCGCACCAGCTGCGGACCCCGTTGACCGCGCTGTCCATGCGGCTGGAGGAGATGATCGCCGCGGCCGACGATCCCGAGGCGGTCCGGGCCGAGGGCGAGGCGGCGCTCAGCCAGACCGAGCGGCTTGCCGACGTGGTCAGCCAGCTGCTCGGCCGGACCCGGGCGGTCGGGCCGACCGTGCCCGAGTTCGCCGGGATCGACGACATCCTGGCTCAGCAGGTGGCCGAGTGGGAGCCGGCCTTCCGCCGGGCGAACAGGAAGCTCGAGGTAACCGGCGAGAAGGGGCTGCACGGTTACGCCACCACCGGGACGCTGGCCCAGGTGATCGCGACGCTACTGGACAACGCGCTGGTGCACGGCGCGGGGACGGTCGCCATCCGCACCTCGCAGACGGCCAAGTCGGCGGTGATAGAAGTGCGGGACGAGGGCCGCGGGGTACCCGCGGATCTGGTCCCGCGCATCTTCGAGCGGAACGTCAGCGGCCGGCCGCAGGGGACCGGGCTGGGACTGGCGCTGGCCCGGGCGATGGCGGCTGCCGACGGCGGGCGGGTCGTTCTGGTCCGGCCGAAACCGGCCGTCTTCGCGGTCTTCCTGCCGCTGGCGCCCCCCGGCTCGGATGATGACATGCCGGTGGTCAGCGGCCCGGCGTGACGTTCCCGGCGTCGGCCAGTTGTTCATGTGACCCGGGGCCCGGGCCGTCCTCGGCGGGCGCGAGGAACACCCACTTCTTGTACGACCAGTACCTGAACACGGTGCCGAACCCGGTTCCCGCCACACTGGCCAGGTTGTAGGCCACCGCTCCGTGCAGGCCGAGCACGTAGTAGGTGAGCGTGATCGTGGCCTCCGCGATCAGCAAGCCGATCAGGTTCAGCGCGACGAACACGATCCACTCGCGGATCAGCGCGTGGTTGGCGCGGTGCCGGAAGGTCCAGAACCGGTTGCCGACGTAGGAGACCACCGTGGCGGCCGCGATCGCGATGGCCTTGGCCGTCAGCGGGCCGACGCCCAGCACCCCGTGCAGGTAGCCCGCGCCGCCGAGATCCACGACCGCCGCGATCACGCCGACCACGCCGAACTTGGCGAGTTCGGCGATCAGTTCCGCGAACCGGCGGTGTGCACCGGTGATCAGGCTCCCCATGCAGGCCGGTCCCCTCTTGGACGCTGCCAGGGCCGTCGCGGACGATGGGCATGCCGGTGACAGCCGATAACGCCAGAAGCTGCCAGGTTACCCGCCGGGGGCTGGCTGCGGACGTTACTTTACCGAGGCTGTGACGAGATCTGACCTGCGCCCGAGCATCCGCTCGACCGCGTGCCGGCCCAGGGTGGACCAGCCCGGTGACCAGGAAGCCGGCCTCGAACGTCAGGTGCTGTCGTCCGTCGTCCGCACCGGTATGCGAGTTTCACCCCGGCAGGCTGCAGGAGCGAGCGCGGGTCGCCATCGCGGCGGCGCGGGCGGCGCTACCCGGCGGCGGGCCGCGTAGGCTACCGCCGTGACTGATCACGGCACCGGGAATGCCCCGCTGGTAGCCATGGTGGGGGCCGGCCAGCTCGCCCGGATGACCTGCCAGGCGGCGATCGGGCTGGGTATCAGGTTCCGCGTGCTGGCGGCTACGCCCGCCGACAGTGCCGCCCAGATCTGCGCCGACACCCGGATCGGTGATCATCGCTCGCTCCAGGATCTGCTCGCCCTGGCCAGCGACTGCGACGCCGTGACGTTCGACCACGAGCACGTGCCGGGCGCGCAGGTGAGCGCACTCGAGGCCGCATCGGTGCCGGTGCGCCCGGGCGGGGCGGCGCTGCGCTACGCCCAGGACAAGCTGGTGATGCGCCAGCGCCTCGGCCAGCTCGGCGTCCGCTGCCCGCGCTTTGCCCCGGTGGCCCGGCTCGCCGACGTCACGAGTTTTGCCGAACGGTGCGGCGGCTGGCCCGTGGTGCTCAAGGCGATCCGCGGCGGGTATGACGGCAAGGGCGTGTGGATGTGCGAGTCCGCGGAGCAGGCCGCGGAGGTCCTCGCGCACGGGATCTCCCTGATCGCCGAGGAGTACGTCCCCTTCACGGCCGAACTGGCCGCGCTGGTCGCCCGGTCGCCGTACGGGCAGGGGGCCGCCTACCCGGTCGTGCAGACCGTGCAGCGGGACGGGATTTGCCGTGAGGTGCTCGCGCCGGCCCCCGGCCTGCCGGACGGCGTCGCCCGGCAGGCCCAGTCGTTGGCGCTGCGGCTGGCGGCGGAACTCGGTGTCACCGGGCTGCTCGCGGTGGAACTGTTCCAGGTCCCCGGCGGGCTGCTGGTCAACGAGCTGGCCATGCGCCCGCACAACTGCGGGCACTGGAGCATCGAGGGAGCGCGGACCTCGCAGTTCGAGCAGCACCTGCGGGCGGTGCTGGACATGCCGCTCGGCGCCACCGAGCCGACCGCCCCGCAGGCCGTGATGGCCAACGTGCTCGGCGGCGACGGCGGCGACCTGTACGCCCGGTTGCATCACGTGCTGGCCGCCGACCCGGCGCTGCGGGTGCACCTGTACGGCAAGCCGTCCCGGCCCGGGCGCAAGATCGGCCACGTCACCGCGCTCGGCACCGACGCGGCGGAGCTGCGGGACCGCGCCAGGCGCGCGGCCAGCTACCTGCGCTGGGGGGCCGAGGGCGGGCCGGCCCGCGCTGACGGGTTCGACGGCCGGCGGCGCGGGCTCGGCCGGCTCTGCGGCGGGCGTGGCGGGCTCTGCGGCGGGCGATGCGGGGTCGGCCGGCTCTGCGGCGGGCGGTGCGGCCGGGGCAGCCGGCTCCGCAGCGGGCAAGGAGGCCACGTGAGCGCACAGCCGCTGGTCGGCGTCGTGATGGGCAGTGACTCGGACTGGCCGGTGATGCGCGCCGCAGCCGAGGCACTGGACGAATTCGGGATCGGCTACGAGGCCGATGTGGTGTCCGCGCACCGGATGCCGCACGACATGATCGGCTACGGCTCGGCGGCGGCCGGGCGCGGGCTGCGGGTGATCATCGCCGGCGCCGGCGGCGCGGCGCACCTGCCGGGCATGCTCGCATCGGTCACGCCGCTGCCGGTGATCGGCGTCCCGGTGCCGCTCGCCCACCTGGACGGCCTGGACTCGCTGCTGTCCATCGTGCAGATGCCGGGCGGGATTCCGGTCGCGACGGTAGCGGTCGGGGGGGCGCGCAACGCCGGACTGCTCGCCGTCCGCATTCTGGGCACGGCGGACGCCGCGCTGCGCGACCGGATGACCCGCTTCCAGGAACAGCTCGGCCAGCAGGCCAGGGACAAGGGGGCCGCGCTGCGTGCCCGCCAGGGGGACAAGCCCGCACCGTAGGCGACAGGCGCGCGCTGGCGACGAATCAGGCGCACGGCACGTGTATCTGGACGCCGCGTGACGGCTCTGAAGGTTAGTACTGCAACGGCACTTGCGTGACCCCACTAGCGGCCACGAGGTAGAGGACAGAGGGAATCGGGCGTGGCAGCTTGTAGCCAGACGCGTGACCTGAGGCGTCTTACAAGTGGGAAGTTCCCCGCGGGAAGATCCCGCCCGCTCGGGGGAGCTCGAGGAGGTGCAATCCATGTCCATCAGCAGCTTGCGCTGGCCCGCGGCGTCAGCACTCATCGCAGTCGGAGCGACGGCTGCCGCAGTGCTCGCAATGGCGGTGCCCGCGGGCGCCAGCACCGGCCCGCGGTATGCCAGCGCCGAGCAGGCGGGCTACGCGGCCACCGGCGCGCAGTTCGACATGATCCGGGCATCGATTTACCTGCGCAACCCGACGCAGTACGCCGGCGAGGTCAGCCAGTACAGCCACACCGTGCAGCTGTGGTCATCCGGCCTGGTAGCCGTCCTTGGCGTCTCGGCCAGCACGTCTGGCACGGGTTACACCCCGTACGCGAAGATCTTCGACGCCAGCACTCACCAGCTGCTGGCGTCGAACCCCCACGCACAGTTTTGCGGCGAGCTGGACAACTGCGGCCCTGTCATCGGCACCTTCGGGGCCAGCGACACGGTGGAGTTCATCTTGACGTATGGCAAGAACGGCGGCGGTGTAGAGCTGCTGGCGCTCGACGAAAGTAGAGGCGAGACGAGTTTCGTGGCGTACTACACGGCCGGCGCCGACATGTCGTTCACCCAGGCCAGGGTGGGCACCGAGTTCGGCCCCGACCCGTGGACCGCTCCGTCGTCGTACACCCATCCGGCGGCCTGGACCAAGATCGGCGTTTACGACGAGGTGCAGGTGCAGACCTACAACGGCACGTGGTTGACGCTGGCCTCGTGGTTCGTACACCACAAGGTCTTCATGGCTGCCGTCACCGGATCGCTGATCGACGTGCAGGCTGCGCCGACCGACCTGTCGCCCAGCCCCAGTGGCGGCTCGCTGTTCCAGGACTGGCTCGCACCCGCCGGGGTCAATGGTCCCGCGCAGCCACCCGGGGGCCTGAGCGGACGGCTGCATCGGTAGCCAGGCGAGCGTCCGGACCTGGTCCGTGCCGCAGACCGGAGGCTCTAACGAGCCCGGCCTGCCCTGAGCCGGATCAGCACACCGGACCATGAATCGCGCCCGGCAGAGCCTGCAGCGGACCTGGCAGGCGGCCTGCTCGCTCACGTCATGCAGGCTCCGGGTCTTTGGCATTGTGTCGGTCATGGTCCTGTCCTCTCGGGTTAGGGGATGGGGTCTAGGGCCTCGCCGGGGCGCGCTTACGTCGCGGCGGGGCCGTTTTCTAACGGGGTGGGAGCCAAACCCGGGAGCCAGACGCCCCGGGGGGTGTGGAGTGCTGCGGACTGCGGCGGGTTATCGCGTCTGGGCTGGCAGGCCCGTACGGGTTGACCTGGAGTCCTGTGGAGTGGGTCCTCGTACCATCGAGCCATGAGCCTCGACTTTCCCGCCTTCGCCCTCTCGGATGAGCACCGTGCCCTCCGTGAGGCGGTACGGGCCCTCGCCGAAGATAAGATCGCCCCCCGGGCGGCCGAGGTGGATCGCACCGCAGAGTTCCCGTGGGACGTACACGATGCCCTGGTCAAGGCGGATCTGCACGCGGTACACATCCCCGAGACGTACGGCGGCGTGGGCGCCGATGCGATCGCCACGGTGATCGTCATCGAGGAGGTGGCGCGGGCGTGCGCGGCGTCGTCGCTGATCCCGGCGGTGAACAAACTCGGGACGGTCCCGCTGATGCTGGCTGCCTCGCACGAGCTCAAGCAGCGTTACCTGGCGCCGGTGGCCCGCGGTGAGGCGATGTTCTGCTACGCGCTGTCCGAGCCCGAGGCGGGCTCGGATGCCGCGGCGATGAAGACCCGTGCCGTGCGCGACGGCGACGGCTATCTGCTGAACGGCGTCAAGCGATGGATCAGCAACGCCGGGGTGTCGAGGTTCTACACGGTGATTGCGGCGACCGACCCCGCCGCGGGGGCCGCCGGGATCTCGGCCTTCGTGGTGGAGAAGGGCGACGCCGGGTTCACGTTCGGCGCCCCGGAGCACAAGCTGGGCATCAAGGGCTCGCCTACCAGGGAGCTGTACTTCGACAACTGCGCGATCCCGGCGGACCGGATCATCGGCGAGGAGGGCACGGGTTTCCGCACCGCGCTGGCGACCCTGGACCACACGAGGATCACCATCGCCGCGCAGGCGCTCGGCATCGCGCAGGGGGCGCTGGACTACGCGCTGTCCTATGTCAGGGAGCGGCAGCAGTTCGGCCGGCCGGTCGCCGATTTCCAGGGCGTTCAGTTCATGCTGGCCGACATGGCGATGAAGCTGGAGGCGGCGCGGCAGCTCACCTACGCTGCGGCAGCCAAGTCGGAGCGCGCCCTGGCGGGGGAACCCGAGAGCGACCTGACCTTCTTCTCCTCGGCGTGCAAGTGCCTGTCCTCGGACGTCGCGATGGACATCACCACCGACGCGGTGCAGTTGCTCGGCGGCTACGGCTACGTCAGCGACTACCCGGTGGAGCGGATGATGCGCGACGCCAAGATCACTCAGATCTATGAGGGCACAAACCAGATCCAGCGCCTGGTAATGGCCCGCGAGCTGCTGAAATAGCGGCACGACCTGCGGAAACTGCCGCGCTACCCATGACGCCTCAGAGCGAGGGTTGAGGCTGACCGCGTGACCGATGCGAGGCGGGCCTGCGTAGCCGGTGCGGGCAGCCACTTGTACCCGGTTTGCGGCGGGGGTTCAGCTGACGAGCAGGCGAAGGCCAAGCTCTGCCGCGTCGAGAGCGACGAGGTCGCGGTTGCGTTCGGCCCACCGGCCTGAGACAAGGTCATCACGGAGGCTGCGCACCGCCCGCTGCTCGGCCTGCGGCCCGACTCTGGCCCACACCGATACTCCGCGACGAACGTGATCTTCCAGGTATGCTTCGGGCCGGCGCCAGTAGGCCTCGAAGAAGCCGTCGGCGCAGTCCCACGGAATGAGCACCGGCTCCATGCGCGCTCCGATCACGCGGGCCTGCTCGGTCACCGGAGGCCGCCCGACGAGGAGGTCTGCGACCTCGGGCAGGTAGTCGCGAGTAAGCCAGAACCGACGAAGCCACCCGGTGTCACTGCTGTCGTGCGTGAACACCACCACGCGGCGAGCCACCCGCCGCATCTCGCGCAGGCCCGCGATCGGGTCCCGCCAGTGATGAATGGTGGAAACAGCCATCGCGGCGTCGAAGGACTGGTCCTCGAACGGAAGGCTCTCCGCGGCGGCAGCCACGCATTGCGCCGTGCCCGCGGGACGCTGCGCACGCATGAGCGCCGACGGTTCCGCCGCGATGACGTCACGGCCGGGGGGCTCGTAGGAGCCGGTGCCCGCCCCGACATTCAGCACGGTCCGCGCATCGCCGAGCGCAGCCCAGACTTGCGCGGCGATCCGCGGCTCGGTGCGCCGCGTCACGGTGTAAGTGGCCCCGATGGTGTCATACAACTGCGCGCTGGACATGTCGCCGCCTGCCTGGCTGTCACCATCGCCACGCCGCCCGCGTGGCCTGGCGTCGCTGCCCTGGATGCTCGGTCGCTTGCGCACCATCTCACCACACTGGCGGACCCTGACGTTCCGGAGGTCGGTCAGCGACCGCCTATGCGCCAGCCCGCTGGTCAGAGCGCGGTCAGGGGTCCAGAACCACCGCTACGACTGCCGTCGGCGTTCCCCGCTGTCGTCAATCGTGCCCGGCGGGTCACGCCGGACGTGGCTGAGATCCAGGCCAGCGTGGCCCGGGTACCGGGCCAGCTCGGGGGACGCCAGCGGCGCTGGGCGGCCCCAGCGGGACGTACGATCTCGGGTGTGACCAGCAGACCCGCCGCGGCGCAGCACCTGCGCGACCTCGCGCGGCTGCGCCGGGTCCGCGACCGGATCGACCGCGAGTACGCGCAGCCGCTGGACGTCGAGGCGCTCGCCCGCGGCGCGCACATGTCGGCCGGGCACCTCAGCCGCGAGTTCCGGCTTGCCTACGGCGAGTCGCCGTACGGCTACCTGATGACGCGGCGGATCGAGCGAGCGATGGCGTTGCTGCGCCGCGGCGACCTCAGCGTCACCGAGGTCTGCTTCGCGGTCGGGTGCTCGTCGCTGGGCACCTTCAGCACGCGCTTCACCGAGCTGGTCGGCATGCCGCCCAGCAGCTACCGGCAGCGTGCGGCGCGCGCGACGTCGGGGATGCCGTCGTGCGTGGCCAAGCAGGTGACCAGGCCGGTCAGGAATCGAGAAGCGCCGGCTGGCGGGCCGCAGCTAACCTGACCGGCATGGACATCACCATCCACGCGAGCTCCCTCCCGCACGACGACCCGGACGCCGCCCTGGCCTTCTACCGCGACACCCTCGGCTTCGAGGTCCGCGCCGACGTCGGATCCGGCAAGATGCGCTGGATCACCGTCGGCCCCCCCGACCAGCCCGGCACGTCCATCCTCCTGGCGCCGCCGGCCGCAGACCCCGGTATCACCGACGACGAGCGCCGCACCATCACCGAGATGATGGCCAAGGGCACCTACGGCTGGATCCTCCTGGCCACCAAGGACCTCGACGGCACCTTCGCCCGGCTGCAGGCCAGCGACGCTGAGGTCGTGCAGGAGCCGACCGAGCAGCCCTACGGGGTTCGCGACTGCGCCTTCCGCGATCCCGCGGGCAACCTGATCCGCATCAACGAGCTGCGCTGAGCCGTCTGGCGTAGCTGGGATTCTCAAGCTTGGCAGACACGTCCCAGGTGATGGCTTCGTGTCCCGTCGCAGCTTGGTCAGAACAGAGTCGCAGCTTGGTCAGAACAGAGAAGTTGACGAGAAACGGCCAGCCGCGGGCCGTCAGTCCGCGGCGGCCGCCTCGACCGCGGTATTGTCCCATTTCTGCTCGATGTGGCCGAAGTGCCAGACCGCCAGGGCGACGGCCCAGGTGGCCGCGAACACGCCGACGATGACGAACCCGGCGGTGTTGATGTTGAAGCTCGCCAGCCAGGTCCAGCCAGGGCCAGACAGGTGGCCGTCCTGCGTGAGCAGGCCGAGCAGCTCGACCGCGCCGATGAACACGGCCACGAACACCGACAGGCCGGTGATCGTCAGGTTGTAGTAGACCTTGCGGACCGGCCGGGAGAACGCCCAGTCATAGGCGAAGTTCATGAAGCAGCCGTCCGCGGTGTCGAGCAGGCTCATGCCCGCCGCGAACAGGATCGGCAGCGACAGGATGGCATAGAACGGCAGGCCGCCCACGACCGCGGAACCGGCCAGCACGAGCAGCGCGACCTCGCTAGCGGTGTCGAAGCCGAGGCCGAACAGGAACCCGATGGGATACATCTTCCAGGGCGCGTCCACCCGCCGGGCGAACCGCCCGAGAATCCGGTTCATCAGGCCGCGCTTGGCCAGCTGCTGCTCCAGCTGGTCGTCGTCGTACCGGCCCGAACGCATCTCCCGGAACACCTTGACGATGCTGACCAGGATGACGATGTTGAGCGCGGCGATCAGGAACAGGAAGGTTCCCGATATCAGCGTGCCCACGAGGTTGGTGGTGTGCTGCAGCTGCGAGCCGGAGTTGCGCACCTGGCTGTCGAGCCCGCGGATGCCGAAGTTCAGCAGCACGGCGAGTACGAATACCACGCTCGAGTGCCCGAGGGAGAAGAAGAACCCGGTAGACAGCGGCCGCTTGCCCTCGCCGACCAGCTTGCGGGTCGTGTTGTCGATCGCCGCGATGTGGTCGGCGTCGAACGCATGCCGCATGCCCAGCGTGTAGGCCAGCGCCCCGGTGCCCACGCCGAAAACCGTCGTCTTGCTGATGTGGTAGTGCCCGCCCAGCGCGGCGGTCAGCATTCCCCAGCCGAGCACGTTCAGGCCGATGATCGTCGCCACCATCCCGCCGGCCCGGGCCCACTCACCGGGGGTCAGGCCGTCCCGGATCTTCGTGAGGCGTCCGCTCACGCCGGCCATCAGCACCTCCAGGGATGACGATGCGCCGAGTCTATGATTTATTGCAAAAATGTCGCAACAACGGATCCTCGTTAATTGCCTGCCTGGGGCCGTTGCCGCGCGTGCGCTACGCCAGCCCGTAGGTGCGCCGCGCGGTCGCCGCGAACACCGCGGCCTGCTCCGCCGGGCTCAGCCCGGCGGTGAGGATCCGGGCCGCGGCAAGCACATCAGCGTAGGACGAGGTCAGCGTGCACGGCGGCCAGTCGGAGCCGTACATGAGCCGGTCCGGCCCGAACGCGCGGAGCGAGGTGTCGAAGTAGCCGCGGACCAGCGGGTCGATCCCGCCGCCTGTCCCGCCCGGCGCACCGCGCCCGGGGAAAGCCTCGCTGAGAACGCCGGAGAGCTTGCCGACGGTGTTCGGCAGCGCCGCGAGGTCGCGCACGGCGCTCGCCCACGGACCGTCACCCGGCTCATCGCCCTCGGGATTGCCCAGGTGGTCGAGGACGAATGTCAGCTGGGGGACGCTCGCGGCCGCGGTGACCACGGCCGGAAGGTGCCGTGGCGCGCACACCACGTCGTAGACGAGGCCGGCCTCGGCGACGGCGGCCAGCCCGCGCAGCACCCCCGGCCGTGCCAGCCACCGGTCGTCCGGTTCCACCAGGACCGGGTGCCGGATGCCCACCAGGTAGCCCGCGCCGGGCAGGTCGCGGAGCGCGGCGATCGCGTCCGCGACCGCGGGGCTGGCCAGCTCGACCCACCCGACGACGCCCGCGATCAGGTGATTTCCGGCAGCCAGGGCCAGCAGCTCGGGAGTCTCACCCGGCTCGATGACGGTCTGCACCACGACGGTCGAGGTGACGCCGGCGGCCGCCGCGTGCGGCTCCAGGTCGGCCATCGTGAAGTTCCGGCGTAGCGGGCCGAGCCCGTCCTGGTCGAGCCAGGGCTGAGCCCGCACCGACAGGTCCCAGACGTGATGATGCGCGTCGATGACCGTGGCCGACGCGGCCGCAGTGCTCATAGCCCCAGGTCGTCGAGTTCTTTGTGCAGCGCCGCGCGGGAACTGCTGTCGGGCGTTGTTCCCCTGGACGTTGTTCCCCCGGGCGCTGCCTTGCCGCCCGGCCGGCGGTCCCGGCGGTCGCGGAACACCCAGCCGGACAGGACGCCACCCACGACCCCGCCGATATGGTCCTGCCATCCGATGCCGTGCTGGGGCAGCAGGACGGTGAACTGGTAGGCAAAGCAGAGCGCCATGACCAGCCCGATCATCAGGTCGATGGGGTGCCGGTCAAAGATCCCGCGCACGATGATGTAGGCGAAGTAACCGAACACCATGCCGCTCGCGCCGGCGCCGATACTCTGCGGGCTCTCGAAGAGCCAGGCGCCGAGCCCGCTCGTTATGGCCACCACGAGCGTGACGGCGAGGAATTTCTTCACCCCCCGGTAGGCGGCGAGGAACCCGAAGATGAACAGGGGTCCAGAATTCCCCTCGATGTGCGCCCAGCTGAAATGCAGGAAGGGAGCGGTGAAGATGTCCGGCAGGCTGCCTGCGACGCGCGGCCTGATTCCGTACTCGAAGCTGAGACGGTAGTGGTCGGCCCAGTTGGCGATCTGCACTATCCACAAGACCGCGATGAAGGCGACCATGACGAACAGCGCCTTCCGCGCCTCGGCCAGCACCGTCTCGGCGTCGCCCGTGCCGATCTGCCACGGGCTGCGCCCCCGGCGCTGCCTGCTGATTTCGCCTCGCTCAGTCACGATGCTTTCCCCGATACCCGCGGATGAACGCCATGATGGCAAACTAGCCGTTGCCGCCGCCGGACCGGTAGCCGCCACCGCGATCTTATCTCCCCCCGCGATGAGCGGTGATCACAGCAGCGCCGGTGCCGGTATCAGGGACGTATCACGCTACGTGCATTAAAAATGTGATCTCCGTTACCGAATTACCCAGGTACCGACACAGCTTTTCCGTGGAATCGGTTGCGAACCCCTCCGGTACCTCGGCAGGGTAAGGCGCCAATGGTACTCGGCCCGCTCGAGGCGGGTTGCCCGTGCGATGGCCGGACTTGGCGCACGGGGCCGGGAGCCACCTGGCGCATTGCCTGAACCGCAGTGCGCCGGCACGCGGAGCGTTCGGCACCGCGCGATGGCCGTCGGAGAGGACTGCTTTGTCGCGACACCGGAGGCGGGGCCCGGGGAGAAGGCGAGCGTCCCGCCAGACCGGGGTCGTCATTCCGCTGTGCGCTGTCGCTGTTGCCATGGTCATCGGCTGTGCCGCGTACCTGGTCGGCGTGCGTCCCGGTGCGGCAGACACCAGCGGCGCGGTGGCCGCCATGGCGGCCGTGCCGACCAGTCATACCGTGGCCATGCTGGAGAAGCGGCGCGAGCAACTCATCGCCATGAGCGCCGCGTCCAACACGCTCAGCCTGGTCGGCAAGCCGAAACTGGCGTCCCGCCAGCCGTCCAGCCCGCCGGCGGCCCCCGGCGGCGCCGCGAGCCCGCCCGGGCCGGGCGGCAGCGGTTCCGCGCTGGCCGGGCCGGCCGCGCCGCCCGCCGCTCCGCCCAATCCTGGCAGCGCGCAGTCGATCGCATGGAACATGATGTCTTCGTTCGGCTTCAGCCCGCAGACCTACTTCAGCTGCCTGAACAACATCTGGACCCGGGAGAGCGGCTGGGTCTACAACGCTGAGAACGCGAGCGGGGCCTACGGCATCCCGCAGGCGCTGCCCGGCTCGAAAATGGCCAGCGCGGGGGCCGACTGGCAGACCGACCCGGCCACCCAGATCCGGTGGGGGCTGGGATACATCAAGTCCGTCTATGGGGATCCGTGTAGCGCCTGGGCCTTTTGGCAGGCGCACGATTACTACTGATCGCGCTCCAGCAGCATGCGCGGTATCACCCGATCTGACCCCATTGAATGGGTCATCCGCCCCCGTTTATGATAACGGAATAGTAAACTTCCCGCCCTTAAGTTGGTAACGAAGTCATAACCTTAAGTTCAGGTTGAGGTACGCAGAGTAAGTTCCCGCACCGGCTGCGTTACATTGTGACGTGGGTCATATAGTTAATTTCAGGACACATCTTATTGGCGAACGTGCAGGTCAGAAGACTGGTTTTGAGAAGTTCCCGCAGTATCTGGCGCTTGATGTGATCTAAGTCACACGCCTTTTCGCGCCCACCTCCGCAATCGATTGGGCAGGCTGAGTGGCCGACAGCACCCGGTGTGCACGACGGTCACCACCCGGTGACCCGCCGCCTTGACCCGCGGCACGTCAGCACACCGCCGCCCGGCCCGCAGGACGAGCCGGGCGACGTCCACGGGTGAAGGCACTCGCGCACCGCGCGGCTGACTAAAGGCAGATGTTGTCCCGTCACCGGAGTCTGCTCAAAAAACCCTCGAAACTCACTATGGCAATTGTCGCCGGCGGCCTCTGCGTGACGGTGGCAGCCTCGTCGGCCGCAGCCGTCACCTGGCCGGCCGGCGCCGCGCCGGGCGCAGCTAAGGCCACGGCTTACTTCCGCGGCGGGACCGGCGCTAGAGCCGCCGACCCACCCCGCACGGCCGAGCAATTGCCAGTTGCCAAAACTGCAATGGCGGCGCGAGTCCATCTGATTGCGGTGGCCCAGGCAAAGCGCGCCGCCGCGGCTCGCAAGGCGGCGGCCAGGAAGGCGGCCGCGGCTCGTGCGGCCGCTCACCGTACGACCGTGATAGCCGCTCAGCGGCCGGCCCAGCAGGTGCAGCCCGCACCGAAGGCGCCTCCCGCGCCTCCTGCGCCCCCCGTCCAGACATCGGGCTCGGCCCAGCAGATCGCCATATCCATGCTGGGCAGCTACGGCTGGCCCTCGAGCCAGTTCTCGTGCCTCGGCCCGCTGTGGGCACGAGAGAGCGGCTGGAGCGTCACCGCGGCCAACCCGGACGGTGCCTACGGCATCCCCCAGGCGCTGCCCGGGTCGAAGATGGCCAGCGCGGGCCCTGACTGGCAGACCAGCGCGGCGACCCAGATCCGCTGGGGCCTTGGCTACATCAAGAGCCTCTACGGTTCGCCGTGCGGAGCATGGTCGCACGAGGAAGCCACCGGCTGGTACTAACCGCCAGCGGCAGCCCTCGCCGGGTACGGCGGTCACCGGGTGCGGCGGTCCCAGCCGGGGCCCGCCGTACCCGGGGCCGTCCTATCTGGGCCCGCCGTACCCGGGGCCGTCCTATCTGGGTTGCCGTACCCGGGGCCGTCCTGTCTGGGCCGCGGCACCCGGGGCCGTCCTGTCTGGGTTGCCGTACCGGGCCGTCCTGTCTGGGTTGCCGTACCCGGGGCGTCCTAATCTGGGCCGCCCGGACCCCTATCCCGGGGAGGCAGGCCGCTGGCTGCCAGCGGCTCAGCCAGCGAAGGCTAGGCCAGTGGCTGAAAGGTGCGGATCGCCTCGGCGAGCATTCGTGCGGTCTGCTGCCAGGATCCGGCCGGCCCGGAACCGTAGATCGCATATGACTGCATACGGCCGCGGATGCTCAGGTCGAACAGGTAGTCCTCGGCGAACACGCGGCCCGCGTCGCTCTCTTGCCAGGTGAAACTCCACACCGCCCCGGCGGAATCCGAGCACCTGGACCGGCCTGATGGCAATCCGCCGGTAGCCGGGGAACTTACCCTGCCTGATCGTCTCCGCCTCCAGCCGGTATGCCTCGGGCAGCGGGAGCGCGAGGTTCTGCCGGGTCAGGTCGATCTCCATGAAACTGGTTCCGGCCGGGCCACGCAGGTATGTGGTCAGTCCACTCGTGCTGGCGTTCCAGCCCCCCGGCACCGCGAGCCGGAATCCGGCTGCCGCTGCCGCGCTGGCCGCAGGCTGCGAGTACCACCGGTACCCGGCCGGCAGGGTGGTCGCTGCGGCGCGGCGACGGCGGGCTGCACCGCGCCCGGGACTGGTCGGGCCGGGGTCAGGAGCGGCGGCGTGGCCGGTGTCCCGGCGGCCCCGGTCGCGCGCGACCGGAGATGAGCGCAGGCCATGCGTGACCGCGATCCCGCCGATGACACCGGCCGCGACGATCACCAGGGCCGCGCATGCGGCGAGCGCCGCCCGCCCATTCCGCCCGGACCACCACCCGGTGGCGGCGTGACCGGGCCCGGCCGCGCCGGTCCCGGTCCGGCCGCCGCCTGCCGTCGGCGGCTGGTAGGGCGGCGCGCTGCCCAGCGGAGCGCCGGAGAAGGAGGCACCCGCGCGCTGCTGCGGCGGGGCCCCGGGTACCTGCCCGCCGGAGTACGGCATGCCGGGTGGCTGGTACGGAGCCTCGGGTACCGGCGCGCCGTGCATCGATGGGCCGGACGGTGACGCCGCGCCGGACAAAGCCGACGGCGCGCCGGCCGGCGAGGATCTCCCGGGCAGCGGCGGCGGCTCCCCGGACAGCACCCGGGACAGCAGCAGCGAGGTCCGGGCGGCGTCCGGCCGGGCCGCCGGATTCCTCTGCATCAGCGCGGAGATCACCGGCCCGAGCTGGCCGGCCGACGGCGCGGCGCGCGCGTCCTCGTGCAACACCGCGTTCATGGTCGTGATCGCTCCGCCGCGTTCGGCGTACGGGCCGCGGCCCTGGACCGCGGCGTACAGGGTGGCGCCCAGTGACCATAGGTCAGACGACGGGGTCGCGGGCTCGCCGCGGATACGCTCCGGCGGGGTGAACTCCGGCGTGCCCATGACCATGCCGGTCTGGGTGAGCCGCTCGTCACCCTCGAAGGTCGCGATGCCGAAGTCAGTGAGCACGGCCCGTCCGTCCGGAGCGAGCAGCACGTTGCTCGGCTTGACATCGCGGTGCAGGATTCCCGCCGCGTGCGCGGTGGCCAGGGCGCCGACCAGCTGCTGCCCGACGTCGGCGGCCTGCGGCACCGGCAGCGGGCCGTCTTCGGCGAGGACCCGGTCCAGCGAGCGAGCCTGGACCAGCTCCATGACGATCCACGGGCGGCCGTCCTCCTCGACCACGTCGAAGACGGTGACCACGCCGGGGTGGTTGAGCCGGGCTGCCGTCTTGGCCTCGCGCAAGGTCCGCTGGTACAGCGCAGCCCGGTCGTGCTCGCTGAGCGCAAACGGAACCTTTACTTCCTTCACCGCGACGTCGCGGTGAAGGAGCTCGTCACGGGCCCGCCAGACGGCTCCCATCGCGCCGCGGCCGATCGGGTCCCGCAGACGGTAGCGCCCGCCGACCACGCGGCCCGCCCCGGCCAAAGCGTGCATAGCGGGACCATACATGGCGTTACTACGAGATTCCTGGGAAGCGGTTGAGAAACGCCCGGCATCCTGGCGAACCTCAGGGTAATCCTGGGCTTTGCCCAGGTCAGAGGGTCGGAAGTCGCGCTCGGGCAGGCACGCCGCGGCCCGTGCGGCACGCCGGACGGCCCGCGCACACACGGTGACCGTCACTCTGCGTCACTGCGGGCGCGTCATCCGGAGTACATCGAGGGCCTGGTCCAGCTGCTCCTGGGTGATGTCGCCGCGCGACACGTAACCCCGTGAGATCACCGCGTCCCTGATGCTCCGGCCGCTGCGCACTGCCTCATGGGCCACCTCCGCCGCCGCCTCGTAGCCGAGGTAGCGATTGAGCGCGGTGACGATCGCGGGCGAGGACTCGGCGTAGCGTCGCAGCCGCTCCGCGTCCGCGGTGATCCCGGCTACGCACCGGTCGGCCAGCAGCCAGGCAGCGGAGGCGAGCAGCCGGATCGAGGACAGCAGGTTCCGCGCGATCACCGGCATCATGACGTTCAGCTCGAAGTTGCCCGCCGCCCCGCCGAACGTGATCGCCGCGTCGTTCCCGATCACTTGCGCGCACACCTGGCCGACCGCCTCGCAGATGACCGGGTTCACCTTCCCCGGCATGATCGACGAGCCTGGCTGCAGGTCCGGCACGACGATCTCGGCCAGCCCGGTCCGCGGGCCCGAGTTCATCAGCCGCAGGTCGTTGCAGATCTTGTACAGGCTGACGGCGATCGTGCGCAGCACCCCGCTGGCCTCGACCAGCGAGTCACGTCCCCCGGCCGCCTCGAAGTGATTGCGCGCCTCGGTCAGCGGCAGCCGCAGGTCAGCGGCCAGCCGGGCGATGGCTGCCGCCGCGAATCCGGCCGGCGCGTTCAGCCCGGTGCCTACCGCGGTGCCGCCGAGCGGCAGTTCGGCCACCCGCTCCAGGCACCCGCCGACCCGCTCGATCCCCAGCCGGACCGCGGCCGCGTAGCCGCCGAACTCCTGTCCCAGCGTCACCGGCGTCGCGTCCATCAGGTGCGTTCGCCCGCTCTTGACCAGCCCGGAGAACTCGGCCGCCTTCCCCTCCAGCTCATCCGCCAGGTGCGACAGCGCCGGCCCCAGCCGCTGCCCCAGCAGGTACACGGCGGACAGGTGGATCGCGGTGGGGAACACGTCGTTGGACGACTGCGAGGCATTGACGTGATCGTTCGGATGTACCGGCCGTCCGAGCCGCCGGGTGGCCAGCGCGGCGATGACCTCGTTCGCGTTCATGTTGCTGGAGGTGCCCGAGCCGGTCTGGAACACGTCGACGGGGAACTGGTCGTCGTGGTCGCCCCGGGCCACCTCCGCGGCCGCGTCGGCGATGGCCGCCGCCATGTCGGCGTCGAGCACGCCCAGCTTGCCGTTCACCACGGCGGCGGCGCCCTTGACCCAGGCCAGCCCGCTGATCAGGTCCCGGCCGATCCGCTCGCCGGACACCGGGAAGTTCTGCACGGCGCGCTGGGTCTGCGCACCCCACAGCGCATCGGCGGGCACCCGGACCTCGCCCATCGAGTCGTGCTCGGTTCGGAATCCGGCCATGGCGGACCTCAGCGACGGCCGATCGTGAGCAGCGGCCCGTCCAGGTCGGCGAAGAAGTCGTTCCCCTTGTCGTCCACGATGATGAACGCCGGGAAGTCGCGCACCTCGATCCGCCAGACCGCCTCCATACCGAGCTCGGGATACTCCAGCACCTCCATGCCGGTGATGCAGTCCCGGGCCAGCCGGGCCGCCGCCCCGCCGATCGAGCCCAGGTAGAACCCGCCGTGCTGCTGGCAGGCCGCGGTCACCGCCGGCGACCGGTTCCCTTTGGCCAGCATGACCAGCGACCCGCCGGCGGCCTGGAAGCTGTCCACGTAGGAGTCCATCCGGCCCGCGGTGGTCGGCCCGAACGACCCGGACGGGTAGCCTTCCGGCGTCTTGGCCGGCCCCGCGTAGTACACGGCGTGATCGCGCAGGTACTGCGGCATCGGCTGGCCAGCCGCCAGCCGTTCGGCAATCTTGGCGTGCGCGATGTCGCGGGCGACGACCATCGGCCCGGACAGCGCCAGGCGGGTGGCCACCGGGTACCTGGTCAGCTCGGCCCGGATCTCGTCCATCGGCCGGTTCAGGTCGATCCGCACGACCTCGCCGGCGGCCAGCCCGGCATCGGCGGTGTCCGGCAGGTACTGCGCCGGGTCGGTCTCCAGCCGCTCCAGGAACACGCCATCCGCCGTGATCTTCCCCAGCGCCTGCCGGTCGGCCGAGCAGGACACCGCGATCGCGACCGGGCAGGAGGCGCCGTGCCGCGGCAGCCGGATCACCCGCACGTCGTGGCAGAAGTACTTGCCGCCGAACTGGGCGCCGATCCCTGCCCGCCGGGTGATCTCCAGGACCTGCTGCTCCAGCCCGCGGTCCCGGAACCCGTGCCCGGCCGCCGACCCGGAGTCCGGCAGCGTGTCCAGGTAGCGCGCCGACGCGTACTTGGCGGTCTTCAGCGCGTACTCGGCGCTGGTGCCGCCGACCACGATGGCCAGGTGGTAGGGCGGGCACGCGGCGGTGCCGAGCGAGCGGATCTTCTCGTCCAGGAAGGCCAGCATGCTCGCCTCGTTCAGCACCGCCTTGGTCTGCTGGTACAGGAACGACTTATTCGCCGAGCCGCCGCCCTTGGCCATGAACAGGAACTTGTACTCGCCGCCGCCGGTGGCGTAGATCTCGATCTGGGCCGGCAGGTTGCTGCCGGTGTTGCGCTCGTCCCACATGGTCAGCGGCGCCAGCTGGGAGTAACGCAGATTCAGGTGGGTGTACGCGTCGTAGACGCCGCGGGCTATGTGCTCCTCGTCCCGCCCGTCGGTGAGCACATGCTGGCCGCGCTTGCCCATCACGATCGCGGTCCCGGTGTCCTGGCACATCGGCAGCACGCCGCCCGCCGCGATGCACGCGTTCTTCAGCAGGTCGAGCGCGACGTACCGGTCGTTCGGGCTGGCCTCGGCGTCGTCCAGGATGGCCCGCAGCTGGCGCAGGTGGCCGGGGCGCAGCAGGTGCGCGATGTCGCGCATCGCCTCCCTGGTCAGCATGGTGAGGACGCCCGGGTCGAGGTCAAGGAACTTCCTGCCGAACGACTGGCGCTCGCCGACGCCCGCGACGTCAAGCCGTCGGTACTCGGTGTCGTCCTCGCCTGTCGGCAGCAGGTCCGTGTAAGTGAACTCAGGCATCGCGGCTGGTCCTTCTCGGCCGATCATGGGACGTCCCTCATCCTAGGTGCCCGCGTCCGTGCCGTCGGCCGGCGGCCGATCCGCTGGCTGGCCGCCCGGCGCCTGCTGACCAGGGCCGACTCGCGCGGTGGCTGGCATCCGCGGTGCGGCGGCCGGACCTCTGCGGCGTGATCGCCAACCTGGCCGGCGCCCACGCCGTCTTCCGGCCCCGGCCCCGCTCGGCCTCACGCGTCGCTTCCGGCCTCACGCGCTCGGCCGCACGTGTCGGTCCTGGCTCATGCGCTCGGCCTCACGCGCCGGCCGCGGCCTCCTCGACCGTGAGCTCGGCTGCGGGATCGGCGTCAAGCCGGTCCGGCGGGATTGGCAGTCCGCTGCGCACCGAGCGGCCGTAGGTCCCCTCGTCCAATCGCTGGAGAGCGCGGTCGAGCGCGGCCAGCCGATCGCGCAGGCTGGCCGCGACGGCGTCGTCGATGCCTTGAGAGGCCAGCGGCTGACCGGGATCGGCGCTGTCGCCGATCTCGCGTTCGGCTTCGCGGTCTTGCTCACCTGCCGACTCAGTGTCCCTGAGCAGTGCCGTTACCTCGGCACGTTCGGCGCGCAGCCTGGCCCGCGCCTCATCCGCTTCCATCTGACCTCCGTTAGCTCAGCCGTATGCCGCACCGTCGAGATTCCTGCCGGAGGCCGGCTTCCCCGCCAGTTCCACCGCGCGCGGGATGCAGCCGGCGCCGCAAACCCTACCGTTCTATCAGGCGCGATAGGCGCGCCCGCCGACGTTGCGGCTGGCCGGGCGGTGAGTTCGCTTGGTCGCCCGTGTCGCCGTGTCGCCGCGGGTCGGCGATCGTCACGGCACGAGCGCACCGAGTCTGGCCGGGCGGCGCCGGGCGGGGCCCCGGTTTCCCGGTGGCGCTGGTGCACATCCAGCCACGCCGGGGCGGTGACGATCACGGCCTGGCCCGGATATCGTCATGACGTGCCCTCCCGCAACGCGCCGCGTGATCTCCGGGCTTCCGATGCCGACCGGGAGCGGGTCATCGCGCTGCTCGGCGAGGCGGTGAGCGACGGCCGTCTCACCCCGGACGAGCACGCCCAGCGTCTCGAGGCGGCCACCTCGGCCCGCACCCTGGGCGAACTCGCCGGCCTGACCACGGACCTGGTGACGTCCGACGCGCAGCCGCTCCGCCTGGACGGCACGCGGCCGGTCACCGCGGTCTTCGGCCCGCAGCGGCGTGAAGGGCGCTGGGTGGTGCCGGAGCGGCTTGCCGTGGCCGCGGTGTTCGGGGAGGCGCTGCTCGACTTCCGCGAGGCGCTGCTGCAAGGTCCCCGGATCGTCGTCTACGCGACGGTGTTCTTCGGGCGGCTGAAGATCCTCGTCCCCGAAGGGATCTCGGTGGAGGTCACCGGGACATCGGTCGCGAGCTCGAGCCGCGGGCCGGTGGCGCGCCGTCCGCCCGAGGTCGGCGACGGCGGGACGGATCCGGACTGGGCCACGCCGGCGGGCGGCCGGGATACGCCGGGCGGCCGGGCCGCGGCGCCGCCGGGCCGGGCCGCGGCGCCGCCGGGTCAGCCGCAGCCGCCGGTGATCGAGGTCCGGGGGCTCATCGTGGCGGGCCAGGTGCAGGCAGTCGCGCCGCCCCGGGCCCGGTTCCTCGGCCTCTTCCCCCGCCGCGGCCGGTAGACACGTGCTGGGCCGGACCTGACGGCTGGGGCACTGTCCGCCTAGTCGAAGTTGACCGAACTGTAGGCCCGCAGCTTCCAGAGCTGGTGCTCGCTGGTGATGCTGCGGATGGTGCCGGAGCGCGACCGCATGACCAGCGAGTGCGTGGTGGCGCCGCCGGCCCGGTAGCGCACCCCCGCCATCAGCTCGCCGTCGGTGATCCCGGTCGCGGCGAAGAACACGTCATCGGACGACACCAGGTCGTCGGTGGTGAGCACCCGGTCTAGGTCCAGGCCGGCATCTAGGGCCCGGCGGCGCTCCGCGTCGTCGCGCGGATGCAGGATGCCCAGGATGATGCCGCCCAGGCACTTGACCGCGCAGGCGGCGATGATGCCTTCCGGGGTGCCGCCGATGCCGAGCAGCAGGTCCACGCCGGTGCCGTCGCGCGCGGCCATGATGGCGCCGGCCACGTCGCCGTCGGTGATCAGCTTGATCCGGGCGCCCGTCGCGCGCACCTGGCTGATCAGGTCGGCGTGCCGCTCCCGGTCCAGGATCACCACCGTGACGTCCTGCCGCGCGCAGTTCTTGGCCTTGGCCACCGCCGCGATGTTGTCCGCGACGGGTGCCTCGATGTCCACCGCGTCGGCCGCGGCCGGGCCGGTGACCAGCTTGGACATGTAGAACACGGCCGACGGGTCGTACATCGACCCGCGGGCCGAGACTGCGAGCACGGAGATCGCGTTCGACATGCCGTTCGCCGCGAGCCGGGTGCCGTCGATCGGATCCACGGCCACGTCGCAGGCGGGCCCGGTGCGGTCGCCCACCTGCTCGCCGTTGTAGAGCATCGGCGCCTGGTCCTTCTCGCCCTCGCCGATGACCACGACGCCGTCCATCGACACCGTGTTGATCAGTAGCCGCATCGCGTTGACCGCGGCGCCGTCCGCGCCGATCTTGTCACCCCGGCCCACCCAGCGCGCCGCCGCCATCGCGCCCGCCTCAGTGACCCTGGCCAGCTCCAGGGCCAGGTTCCGGTCCGGCGCGTGCTGGCCAGGCTCGCCGGGCGCGGCCTGATCCTCCTCCGGCGCGGCCGGCCGGCCGGCGAGTCCGGGCGCGGGTGTGGTCACGATCTCGTCCTCGGTCACGGGCTCGCCTCCCTGATGGACGGTACTGCGATCCTACGTACCTGGCGCGCCGGGGCGTAGCCTGTCACCTGAGGCGGCCGGGACGGCCGGCCGGGCGGAAGGGCGCGGATCAGGCGCATGACGACAGAACTTCCAGGAGCGGCCGGAGCGGTCGCCGCGGCGCATCCCGGGCCTGCGGGCGGGACGGCCACCCGCGTATCCGAGCGCGGAGCGGCAACCAGGTCGAGCCTGCTGACGGCCGCTCGCGAGGTCTTCACCAGCACCGGCTACGCGCAGGCGGGGGTCACCGACATCGTCGCGCAGGCGGGCGCGAGCGTGGGCAGCCTGTATCACCATTTCACCGGCAAGGCCGACCTGTACCTGACCCTCTTCGAGGAGTTCCACGAGGACCTGGCCGAGCAGGCCCGGGCCGCGGTCCGGGCCGCCCGCAATGCCGGGGTCGCCGATCCCAAGCTCCTTTTCCTGGCGGGCGCCCGTTCCTACCTGGACGGCTGCTTCGAGCAGCGCGAGCTGTCCCGGCTGTTCGTATCCGGAGATGCCCCGCCCGGGTTCGACGTGGTCATGCGGCGGCGGCTGCGGGAGTGGGCCGAGCGGAACGCGCAATTCTTCGCCAGGAGCCCGGAACCGGTCGACGAGGCCGTGTCCGTGGTGCTGACCGGCGCCCTCATGCTCACCGTGGCCGAGGTGGCGCTTTGCGAGGATGCACCGCGGGCCCGGCGGCTCGCGGACAGCGTGCTCGAGATCATGTCGCGGATCGACGGCCGGGCCGCTCGCTGACGTGACTGCGGACCTGGTGACCGGTATCGGCGGCACCCAGCTGCACCTGAACGCCAAGGGCAACCGCACGGCCCCGGACACGGTGTGGAACGACACCTTCAACAAGGCGGTCATGAGGGCCTTCACGGGAAGCCCGGCCCCGAGCCCGTTCTCCGCCGGCGGGGGCAAGTCGGTCGTCTTTACCCGGCCGTCCTACCAGAACGGTGTTCAGGCCACGGTAGGCAAGGTCCGCGGCGTTCCGGACATCTCGATGAGCGCGTCGTGCAACGGCTCCGTCGTCATCTACCTCAGCCCCGGCGGTGTCCCGGCGGGCTACAACATCGTCTGCGGTACCAGTGAGGCGACCCCGGAGTTCGCCGGCATCGTGGCGCTGACCGCCCAGGTGGCCGGCCACCCGCTCGGGCTGATCAATCCTCTGCTCTACAAGATGCTCGCCGCACATGACCCGGGCCTGGTGGACGTCACGTCGGGCAATAACACGGTCGCGTTCACCCAGGGCGGCAAGCGGCACACTGTGACCGGCTTCGCGGCTGGGCCCGGATATGACCTGGCCTCGGGCGTCGGCACGCTGAACGCGCCGGACTTCGTGCCCGAGCTGGCCAAGCTGTCGGTGAAGCCCGGGTCCCGGCCGTAGCCGCGGCCCGGCGGCCAACCGCCGCCCCGGCGTCAGAAGGGCGCGGGCTCCTCGCCTGACGTCTCGGGCGGCGCGGCCGGGCTGTCCGGCCCGGCCGACCGCTGTGCCATGGCGGTAGCGATCCTGGCCCGGGCCCCCTCCAGCCACTCGGCGCAGATGGCGGCCAACCGCTCGCCGCGCTCCCAGGAGATCCAGCGACTCCTCGAGGGTGAGCCCGCCGGCCTCCAGCCGCTTGACCACCTCGCCCAGCTCGTCGCGTGCCTGCTCATACGAGAGGGTCTGATTCACACGCCCAACTTATGCCATTCCCGCTACGGCGGCGGGTGGCTTGCTACCCAGGCGAGCCGGGGTGCAAGCACAGCCTGGAAGCCGGTTGTGGTGACGGCGGGTAAGCCATATGACGGGAGGGTTGCGCGGTGCGGCGGCCTGCGGTGAGGGCGGGGTTCAGCCGCCCAGGTGGGTGGAGTTGCGCGATGCGGCGGCCTGCGGTGACCGCGGGTTCAGCCGCGCTGGAGGGTGGGTTGCGCGATGCGGCGGCCTGCGATTACGGCGGGTTGAGCGGTGTGACGGGTGGGTTGCGCGATTTGGCGGGCTGCGATCGCCGCCCGGCGGCTGGCGGGCCGGCCGCTGCGGAGGCCCTCGCCAGGCTGGCCGCCCGTCGCACAGCGGCGGCTACCATCCGGGCGTATACCTCCGCGCCGGCCGGCCGGGGATGAACGCCGTCCTCCCAGAGCAGCCTGGTCCTGTTCTCGATGGCGGCGAACCAGTCGGCCAGGATGACGTCACGGTACCGGCTAGCCGCGGCGGCGAGGACTGCGTTCACCTCTGCCTGCCAGGGCCGGGGCACGAACGTGGTGATGAGCACCAGCATGCGATGCGGACCGGCCGCGGCCCGCAGCGCGCGGATCTGTGTCATCGTGATGGCCCCGTTGGTGCCGAGGCCGACCACCACGATCGTGCGCAGCTCGCCGCCGCTTGCCAGCCGCTGCACCGCCTCTATGCCCTGGCTCATCTGGCGGCTGACCTGCGCGTCGATGTAGCTGCCGGGGAGCACAGCCCGCAACTGCGGCGCCGCGGCGAGCATGACCGAATCGCCGATCGCCGTGACCTGCGGGCCCAGGGGACGCGGCGGCGCCCGGTCGGCGGCACCGGGACGGACGGTCGCCGCCGCGCGCGCGTGACGGCCGGCCGGTCGGCGCCGCGCCGGCGGGGCCGACCGCGGCCGCGCTGCCGCGGCCCGCCCGCGGGCCGGCCGCGGCCCGGCTTGCGGCACTCACCTGTGAGCCGGCGGCGAGCTGCTGCTGCAGCGACAGTCCGGACGGGGAGTAGACCATGCCGTACCCCGCGGTGCAGGCGACGGTGAGGGCGGCGAGGGGGATCAGGGCGGGCAGCGCGTGCCGCGGTGAGCGCCGCGCGACCGCAACCGACCGGGCGAGCGCCGCCCGATGCCGGCCTAGCGTGCGGCGCAGGCCGTCGCGCAGGATGGGTGCCTCGATCCACCGCCAGGAGGCGGCCGCGAGCGTGATCGTTACCGCGGTCTCGGCCGCCCGGATGCCGGGAGTGCTGGATTGGGACCCCGCTCGCGCCGCGAAAAGCGCGATCACCGGCCAGTGCCAGACATAGATGCCGTACGACCGGATGCCGATCCACCGCAGCGGCGCCCAGCCCAGCAACTTGCCGAGCATCCCGGTGCCCGCCGCGGCGACGACGACCCCGCCGGCCGCCAGCGCGGCGACGGCGATTCCGCCCAGGTAGATGGCGCCGCCGCTGCCGGAGACGTGCGCCAGCTCCCAGGCGAGGACCGAGACGCCCGCCAGGCCGGCCAGGTCCAGCCGCCACGCCCCCGCCGCGGACGCGGTGGCGAGCCGGCGCAGGGGCCAGCTGAGCGCCAGCGCCGCACCGACGAGCAGGGCGGCAGCACGGGTATCCGTGCCGTAATAGAGGCGGGACGGGTCCTCGCCGGCCGCATAGCCGGCGGCCATGGCCAGGGCGGAGGCGGCAGCGGCCAGCCAGACGACGGCTGCCCGCGCTCGTCGGCTCCGGCAGGCATACAGGATCACCGTCAGGATGAGCGGCCAGATCAGGTAGAACTGCTCCTCGATGGCCAGGGACCAGAGGTGCTGCAGCGGCGGGGGCGCCCCGAACGCCGTGAAATAGGACTGGTGCTGCCCGGCCTGCCACCAGTTGCTCGAGTACGTTACCGCCGCCAGCAGGCCCGGCCGCAGCGTCGCCAGGTGATCAGGCTCGAGCACGGCGACCGCAGCGGTGACGGTGACCAGCATCACCGCCAGGCAGGGCAGCAGCCGCCGGGCCCGGCGGATCCAGAAGTCGCGCAGGTCAAGCTGCCCGCCGCGATCCCAGGGCGTGGTCAGCAGGTCAGTGATCAGGTATCCGCTGATGACGAAGAAAACGTCCACTCCGAGGAAGCCGCCGGGCAGTCCGGAGAATCGCTCGTGGAACGCCAGGACCGCGAGCACCGCGACCCCGCGCAGTCCGTCCAGGCCGCGAGCACGCGCGCGGGGGCGCGGGGAAGCGGGCCGGAGGACCGGGCTGCTGGCGCCGCTCCGCCAGCCCGCCGGCCGTTCTCCGGCGGACCCCCTGCCGTCCCGCTTTCGGCCGCCGGGGCTGGCGCTGGCCCGGCTGCCGGTTCCGGGGTTGCCGGTTCCGGGGCTGACGGTTCCGGGGTTGCCGGTTCCGGGGCTGACGCCGCGGGGGGTTCCGCCGTCCGGCCTCTCCCTCCCCGGCTCCGCAACCGGGGAATGATCGCTCGTGCCGAGCACACGGCCATCTTCGGATCTCTGCGGCGCGGATTGTGGCATGACACGCCGTGACCGGGCAGGTGAGCGGCGTTCACCCGCGTCAGGGGATCAGCCGGTTCCGGGTCAGCGCGCCGGTCCGGGTGCCTCCGCGGTGACGGCGAGCTGGTCCTCGGCGAACCTGACCGTGAGCTTCGCCCCGTCCCTGACCTCAGCCGCGGACCGCACCACGCTGGTGTCCGCCTGCTGGACGATCGCGTACCCGCGGCGCAGTGTCCCCGCGGGGGAGAGCGAGAGCAGCCGGGCCCGGGTGTGCGCAAGGTCGCGGTCAGCGTGATCAACATGACCGGAAACGGCACGCCTGGCCCGTTCGGCCAAGGCTTGTATCTTCTCTTCGAGCCGGTCCAGCTCGCGTGCCGGACGGGCGAGGACCGGCCGGGACACCGCCGCGGCCAGCCAGGCCCGCTCGCGGTCGAGCTGTCCGGCCAGGGAGCGCCGCGCGCGTCCGCGGAGCTGATCGACCAGAGCGAGCTGCTCCGCGACGTCGGGTACCACGCGCTTGGCAGCGTCGGTGGGCGTGGAGGCGCGGACATCGGCCACGAAATCCAGGAGCGGGCTGTCCTGCTCGTGCCCGATCGCGCTGACCACCGGCGTCCGGCAGGCCGCGACAGCGCGGACGAGTTCCTCGTCCGAGAACGGCAGCAGATCCTCTACCGAGCCGCCGCCCCGGGTGATGATGATCACGTCCACGTCCGGGTCGTGGTCGAGCCGCCGGAGCGCGTCGATGATCTCCGGCACGGCCTGGCTACCCTGGACCGACGCCTGCTCGACGCGGAACCGCACGGCCGGCCATCGGCTGGCCGCGGTGCGGCGCACGTCCCGCTCGGCGGCGGAGTCGCGTCCGCAGATCAGCCCGATCACGCGCGGCAGGAAGGGCGGCCGACGCTTGCGTTCGGCGGCGAACAGGCCCTCGGCAGCCAGCGCCTTGCGCAGCCGTTCCAGCCGGGCCAGCAGTTCGCCTATCCCCACCTGCCTGATCTCGATGGCGGTGAGCGCGAACGAGCCGCGCGTCGTATTGAAGTCCGGCTTCGCCCAGACCACCACCCGGGCGCCCGGCCCCGGTGCCGGATCGGTCGCGTCGAAGACCGTCCGGGCGCAGATGACGCGGGCCGATACGGCCGCGAGCGGATCGCGGAGGGTCAGGAATACCGTGCCGCCTCGCCTGCTGAGCTCGGCGATCTGTCCCTCGACCCAGATCCGGCCCAGCCGGGTGATCCAGTCGCCGACCAGCCGGAGCATCGTGCGCACCGGCACCGGCGACTCCGCGGAGGTGTCAAGAGGCATGCCGCCGCCCGTCCGGTGCCGGGCGGCCGGATGCCACGTCAGCCCGCTGTGCTGTCCGCGTCTTCGGCCCCCTCCAACTCGGCGGAACTCGGCGATTCTGCGTTCGAACATGGTTATCACAGTCGCCCCGCCCGCGCCGTTCCGGGCCGGCGGCAGCACGCCTGACGCGACCGCGGCGCCATCCGGGCCGCCAAGAGCTGGCCGCGCCGGTGAACGCCGGGCCGACGGCGCAGGTCGCCGACCTCATACCATGGGGGCATGGCCTCTACTGGACGACGTGTCTTGCTCGCCAGGCCCCGCGGATACTGCGCCGGGGTCGACCGCGCCGTTCAGGCTGTGGAGAAGGCGCTGGACCGGTACGGCCCTCCCATCTATGTCCGCAAGCAGATCGTGCATAACACGCACGTCGTCCGCGCGCTGGAGCAGCGGGGAGCCGTCTTCGTGGACGAGACGGACGAGGTGCCCGACCAGGCGGCCATCGTGTTCTCCGCGCACGGCGTGGCCCCGCAAGTCCGGCAGGAGGCCGCTGACCGCGGCCTGAATACGATCGACGCGACGTGCCCGCTGGTCACCAAGGTGCACAGCGAGGCCAGGCGGTTCGCCGCGCAGGACTACGACATCTTGCTGATCGGCCACCAGGGGCACGAGGAGGTCGAGGGCACCACCGGCGAGGCGCCCGCGCACATCCACCTGGTGGACGGGCCCGCCGACGTGGCCAAGGTCCAGGTACGCGATCCGGCCAAGGTCGTCTGGCTGTCCCAGACCACGCTGTCGGTGGACGAGACCAACGAGACGGTGGCCGCGCTGCGGGAACGTTTCCCGCTGATGATCGACCCGCCCAGTGACGACATCTGCTACGCGACCCAGAACAGGCAGGCCGCGGTCAAGCGGATCGCCCGCGAGTGCGACGTGGTCATGGTGGTCGGCTCGGAGAACTCGTCCAATTCGGTTCGCCTCGTCGAGGTGGCGGTGGATTCCGGGGCAGGCGCCGCCTACCTGGTGGACGACGGTTCGGCCATTCAGCAGGACTGGCTGGAGGGCGCGGGCTGCGTCGGCGTCACGAGCGGCGCCTCGGTGCCGGAGAATCTCGTGGCCGGCGTGCTGGACCGGCTGGCCGAGATCGGCTTCGGCACCGTCGAGGAGGTCGAGGCCGTCGAGGAGAACATGGTGTTCGCGCTGCCCAGGGAACTGCGCGAGCGCCCGGGAGCACGCTCAGGCTAGCGATTGGTTCTCCCGAACGTCGCATGACGCCGTCACCGGCAGCGTGCGAGCCTGCTCGGGGCCGGACCAGGACCGGGTGATCGGCGGTCAGCCGCCTCGCCGGTCACGGCAATGACACGACCCGGCGAGGGAATGACCGGTGGACGGGAACGACTGGCTGGCCAGGCGGGTCGAGCTCGTGGCCATCGGCGCGCGGCCGAACCCGGGGTCTTTCAGTCGGCTCGGCCGGGTCCGCCGCCACGTCTAGCCCCGTGTACGGCCGGCCGGCGCGGCACGGTCCCGCGTGAGATAGTCCTGGCATGACGATCTTCGATGACCTCGAGGCCGAGCAGCAGCGGCTGCAGGACATCCTGGGTGCGCTGGACGAGAATCAGTGGGGATCGCCATCGGCGGCTGCGGGCTGGACGATCGCAGATGTCGTACTTCACCTGGCCCAGTCCGAGGAAGCGGTGGCCGCCAGCCTCGCCGGCTCCGGCCTGGTCGGCGGCTCAGCAGGCACAGGGCCGATAAACCGCCCGGCAGGCAGCACCGTGGACGAGGTGGCCGAGCGGGCCGTGCGCGCCGAGCGGGCCGCGGGCGGCCAGGTCCTGCAGCGGTGGCACCAGGCCCGGGCCGCCGCCATGGCCGCGCTGCGCGCGGCCGATCCGCAGCAGCAGTCGCCCTGGGTGGATGCACCGCTGAAGCCGGCCACGCTGGCCACCACCCGGCTGGCCGAGAACTGGGCGCACGGCCTGGACATCACCGGCCCGCTCGGCATCGGCTTCCCGGACACCGAACGGCTGCGCCACGTCGCGTGGCTGGCGCACCGCACGCTGCCCTATGCCTTCGCCGGGGCAGGCCAGCCGCCCGCAGCAGTGTGCTGCGAGCTGACTGCGCCGGACGGCAGGACGCACTGGCGGTACGGGCCGCCAGACGCCGACTCGGTCATCACCGGCCCGGCCGGAGCGTTCTGCCGGGTCGCCGTCCGGCGTCTGCCCGCCGGCCAGTCCGGGCTGCGCGTCACCGGCCCGAACGCCGCCGCCGCGCTCCGCCTGCTGCGTACCTACGCTGCCTGACCAGGCGGCCGCTACGTCCACGGCTTTCCGGACGCCGCGTCCTGCGACCGCTCGAATGCGGACCCGTGCAGCTCCTTGCTCAGTGCGGTGACGTTCCCCCGCAATCCGCGGGAGAACGCGATGACCAGGCTCAGCGCCGTGCCGCCGAGCAGCCACGGCGCGCAGTTGGCCAGGGTGATCAGGATGCCCGCGGCAAGAGAGAGCAGGCCGCCCGGCGACGTCAGCGCCTTATCGCAGATCACTGCCACGAGGAACAGGGCGGGAGGGCTGACGGCGACGGTAAGCAGATCGCTGCGCTGCGTCAGGACGGCCGCGAGAACGCTGGCGGCGACGAATGTTCCGCCGGTCAGCGGGCCCCAGCCCAGCCGGTCGGAGGCCAGGAGGCCCAGGAAGCAGAGCAGGAAAATCCCGAGCATCGCACCGCGCCCGGTCAGCCGGAGCCCGGGCGCCTGGGCCGCCGCCGCGGTACGCGGCCGGCCGCTGCTCCCGCCCGCGCGGCTCCCCCCGGTCCGTGCATCCGGGCGGTAACCACCCGTGCTCCGTGCCGGGCGGCTCCCTGCGGCACTGCCGGCCGGATGACTGTCTTCGTCCGGGCCGTCGGGCCCGGACGGGCGAGCCGGGCGGGGTCGCTGGCCCGCGGGCGGACCGACCGGTGCCTGCCTTGTCCGCTCGTACACCGTTGCCCGTCACCATCCCTTCGCATCCGCCAGCCGGGCCAGCCCCGGCGTGGCGCCGCTAGGGAACCCGAATGTCACCAGAGCCTACGTCTCCGGCCTTCCCGGCAAGCCCATTGTCCCTCCTGACCGCGTGTCGTGGCGGCCGCCGATCGCGCGCGATTCAGAGCGGGCTCAGCTTCCGGCCGCGTGCCGCGCCAAGGTACCCGCGGGATCCTGCGGCGCCGCGGTCAGCAGGGCCGGAGGGGCGGCGACCAGCTCGGGACCGTCCTGGCCGGAGTCGGCGACCAGTTCAGGCGCGGACAGCGCGCGAGTTGTCTCCTCCACCGGCTGCGGTGGCTCAAGTTCGGACTCGACCACGCCGAGCTGATTCAGCCGCCGGGCGCTGACGAGGACCCTGCTCTCCAGCGAGCCGACCGCCTTGTTATACGTGGACACGGCGTTGGTGATGGCGTGGCCGAGGTGATCCATGTGCCTGCCCAGCCCGGCGATCCGGTCATACAGTTCCCGGCCGAGATTGAATACCTCCCGCGCGTTCTCCGACAGCGCCTCCTGCTGCCAGGCATACTGCGCGGTGCGCAGCATGGTGACCAGCGTCGTGGGGGTGGCGATGTGCACCCTCTTGGCCAGCGCGTGCTCGAGCAGGCCGGGGTCACGCTCGAGCGCGGGCGCGAGGAAGGCTTCGCCGGGAATGAACAGGACCGCGAACTCCGGTGCCGGGCTCAGGGCGGTCCAGTACGATTTGGCGGAGAGCCGGTCGACGTGCTCGCGCAGGTGCCGGGCATGCGCGCCCAGCCGGGCATCCCGGACCGTCTCGTCCGTTGCCTCTGCGGCCTCCAGGTAAGCGGCGAGCGAGACCTTGGAGTCCACCACGATGTTCTTGCCGCCGGCCAGCCGGACCACCAGGTCCGGGCGCTGGGCCCCGTCGTCGGTGGCGACGCTGACCTGCTCGTCGAAGTCGCACCTGGCGCTCATCCCGGCCAGCTCGACCACGCGCCTGAGCTGCATCTCCCCCCACCGGCCGCGCACCTCGGGACGTCGCAGCGCGGTGACCAGGGCCTGCGTCTGGGCGAGCAGCTGCTCCGAGCTCTGCCTGGCGATGGTCACCTGCTCGGTGAGGGCGGCGTGCGACCTGCTCCGCGCCGCGTCGGAGTCACGCAGTTGCTGTTCGACCCGGCTGAGGGTTTCCCTGAGCGGGCTGACCAGGTGCTCGACCGCGGTGCGGCGCTTCTCGAGTTCGCCCGCCGCATTCGCGTTGGCGGTCTGCAGGCGACCCTCCGCGATCTCCAGGAAGCGCGCAGTGCTCGCGTCGAGCGCCTGCGCAGACAAGGCCTGGAACCGCTCGGCCAGCTGCCCTTCGACCAGCGCTGCCCTCTCCTGCGCCGAACGCTCGACCATGGCTGACCGTTCCTCGGCCGCCCGGGCGCGCTGATCCGCGGCGCTGGCCCGGACGGTCAGGTCGGTGAGCGAAGCGGCCTGCCGGCCGCGGGCTACCAGGAAACCGATCGCGGCCCCGAGGATGAAACCGATCGCGAGCCCGGCAAACAACGTGATCGCGTTCATGCTGGCCATGCTCGCAGCCCGCGGTGACAGTTCCGGCCCGACACGCGGGGCGACCCGAATCCCGTCCCGGCAAGGCGCGGCGACGGCACCGCCGCCCCGCCAGGCCAGGGTGCCGGCGATGACGTCCTGGCCTGGAAGCGCTGGCCGGTGAAGCCGGAGCGCCGCGCGCGCCGTGATCGCCGTGCCGCTCCGGCTCGGCTGACGGCCTTGCACCCGCGCCGCCGAGGCGGGCCTGCTCACCCTGGCCAGCCTCTAGACTCGCCCGGGTGAGCCTGTCCATCGGGATCGTCGGCCTGCCGAACGTCGGCAAGTCCACGCTCTTCAACGCGCTGACCCGGTCCGGCGTGCTGGCCTCCAACTACCCATTCGCCACGATCGAGCCGAACGTCGGAATCGTCGGTCTCCCGGACCCGCGGCTGGCCGGGCTGGCCCGGCTCTACGACTCCGCCCGTATCGTTCCGGCCGCCGTCAGGTTCACCGACATCGCCGGCCTGGTCCGGGGCGCTTCCACCGGCCAGGGCCTCGGCAACCAGTTCCTCGCCCACGTCAGGGAAACCGACGCGATCTGCCAGGTGGTCCGCGTCTTCACCGACCCCGACGTCAGCCACGTGGACGGCGACATCGAGCCGCAGCGCGACATCGAGACCGTCGTCACCGAGCTGATCCTGGCTGACCTGCAGACCCTGGAGAAGGCCGTCCCCCGGCTCGCCAAGGAAACCAAATTCTCCAGGGACGCCGAACGGCTGCGGGTGGCTCAGGCCGCGGTCACCGCGCAGCAACTGCTGGACGAGGGAAAACCCCTGTCCGCGGCGGCCGGCCCGGCCGGACTGGACCTGGCCGACCTCCGCGAGCTGCAGCTGCTGACCGCCAAGCCGTTCCTCTACGTGTTCAACTCCGGCGAGGCGGAACTGGGCGACGAGGCGCTGCGCAAGCGGCTGGGCGATCTCGTGGCCCCGGCCGAGGCGATCTTCCTGGACGCAAAGACCGAGGCCGAGCTGGTGGAACTGCCCGCCGAGGAGGCGGCCGAGTTGCTGGCCGAGACGGGCCTCGGCGAGCCAGGCCTGGCGCAGCTGGCCCGCGCCGGATTTGCCGCGCTCGGCCTGTCCACCTTCCTCACCGCCGGCCCGAAGGAAGCCCGGGCCTGGACGATCCGGGCCGGCGCGACCGCGCCCGAGGCTGCGGGCGTCATCCACACCGATTTCCAGCGCGGCTTCATCAAGGCCGAGGTGGTCTCGTACGAGGATCTGATCGCGGCCGGCTCCTTGCCCGCGGCCCGGGCTGCGGGCAAAGTCCGTATCGAGGGCCGGGACTACGTGATGCAGGACGGCGACGTCGTCGAGTTCCGTTTCAACGTATAGCGGCAACGTCTTCGCTGGTCATGGCGACCACGACGGCGACGTCCCAGGAAGCGCGGAAACGGGTATCACTGAGAAGGTGGCCGGCTTGCTGGCTGCTGCGCCGGGCCGCGGGCGTTATAGGGAAGATTCGCCTCCACGAGTGCACTGGCCCCAGCTGGGTGAGTGCTCATGTCCTCGCATCGTTCCCTGAGCCGGTCCAGTGACTCGCCGTCGCCGAGAGGAAGGGCCGCCTCCAGGCGCGAGCCCTCCCGCACCTCGGGGAGGTCCAGCACAGCATCGACCAGGCTGGCCCGGCTGCCTGGCGGCATATGCCCGGACTCGGCGTGCAGGGACACGCGGACCGTACCTTCAGATGCTTCTGGCGTGGTCACCTCCGCGGCGGCGACTATGCGGTCACCGTCGCGTATCTCGACGTTCTGGTGCCGATGATGCTCGGTCATCCGATGCCTCCTGCGGCGATTCCGCGCATGTGCATCTACGTTGTAGAACTACAGTAGAACATACAGTGTAGAGTAGTGTCAACATAGTAGACCTACAAAGAAGACAGGTGGTCGCCGGTCCCGGCGACAGGAGAGAAAGGTGCCGCTACGATGATCCGGCTCGCCGACCGCGCCGCCGCCAACGGGCCCGGCCCGGTCGACACCGACGGTTCGGTTCCGAGAGCATCACTGCACTTGGTGCCACCACCTGATGGGCCGCCCCGCTAGCCCTGGAGGAATCGCCGGGCTGGTCAGCTTCCCGCGCTCCCTGCAGACCAGCTAGATCACCGGCGCGACCTGGCCGCCAACAGCCTCCTTGACCGGTGACTGGTTATGGCCAAGCCGTTTGGCCTTCCGTGTCGCTGGAGAGGCCGCGGCGGCCGATCTGGCTGGCTCTGCGGTTGGGTCAGGGCCGCGCATACTGGTTGGCGGGAGGCGAACGGCGGGGTGAAAGGCTCCCAGGCGCGAGGCAGGCCGGCTCGAACGGCCCTGGATGCGGCTGCCGCGTCGATGGCGCGGGGCGCGTCCGGGATCTGGCTGCGCGCGGGGTCGCGACTCGGCCTGGCCTGCCGTGGCACGGTGTACCTGCTGGTCGGCTACCTCGCCTTCCGGCTGGCGCTGGCCACCCATGGGCGAGCGGGCGAGCCGGCGAGCAGCGCGGGAGCCATGCAGGCGGCCGTGGCTCCTGCGTGGGGACGTATCCCGCTGGTGCTGCTGGTCGCCGGGCTCGCCGCGTACGCGCTCACCCAGCTGCTGGAGGCCGTGTTCCGGCCCGCCCGCGCCACCGGCACGATGGGTAGGTGGCGGCAGCGTGCGGTGTCGTCGTGGGGGTTCGTGCTGTACTCGGTCTTCTGCCTGAGCACCGCCCGGCTCCTGGCGGGAAACCCGGCGCAGCAGACGGCCCGGTCGGAACAGCGACAGGATACGGGCGTGACCGCGGACTTGCTGCGAACCGGATGGGGCCAGGCGCTGCTGGTCCTGGCGGGGATCCTTGTCGTGGCGGGCGGCGTGGAGGCGGGCCGGCGGGCGGTTCGGCTCAACTTCCGGGAGCGGTTCACCGCCGAGTGCATGTCCCGGGCGCTGGCCCTGGTCACGCGGGCCCTAGGCGCGTTCGGCTCGGTCGCGCGCGCTGTCGTATTCGTCTTGACCGGTGCCTTCCTGATCAAGGCCGCGGTGCTGTCCCGCGCGGACCAGGCGAAGGGGCTGGACGCGGTCTTCCGCTCGGTGGCCAGCTCGCACTACGGTTCGTGGCTGCTGGCGCTGCTCGCCTCCGGCCTGTTCTGCTACGGCCTTTACTGCCTGGTTGAGGCCCGTTACCGCGACCTGACACCAGGGCAGTAAAGCCATCCCGTTGTCGCGGGCCGGGACGGCGTATGTGCCGTCGACATACGCGTGCCGGTCAGCCCGGCAGAGCCAACGGATCGGTTCCTGCGCCACCTGCGCTGATCCAGCCGATCAGGTGGAGACCGTCATCCAGACCAGCAGCCGACCCAGGAACAGAAGGCAGCCCTGATCGCCGTCTACCGCAGCATGCTCCAGGACTAACCCGAAGGTCCCCCACGCCGATTGGTCGAAGCGTTTGACCAGGTGGTAGAGCCCTTGATCACGCGAATTACATGTCTACGTAGTCATGAGCTGAAGCTGTTTACCTGGTCAGCGCCTATATCGGTTTCGCTGCCGGGGGGAACCACGGACTAACCAGTTCTGGAGCATGCCGGCGCTGCTGGCGTTACGCCATGCCCGCCGGACTCTTGTCGGCCGGGTTCTTGTCGGCCGGGTTCTTGTCGGTCGGGCTCTTGTCGGTCGGGCGCGCCCGCTGGCCGGCCGAAGGACCCGAGGCCGACCGATACCAGGAGCGCCAGATGAGCCGGTGCACAGGAATGATCCGGGGGATGTCGCGCAGTCCGGGAATGAAGGGGATGAGCAGCAGCAGGATGGTGCCCAGCCCGGTCAGGTAGATCGCGATCATGTCCACGTTGGCCGAGGAGGAGAAGCCCGGTACCTGGTACCACAGCGTGAAGAGCCACAGCCAGGGCTGGCCGGGGTAGCTGCCGGGCTCGTTCATCACGCCCCACTGCTCGCCGGTCAGGTGCAGGGCCGTGGCCTTGTTGACGAAGTAAGCGCCATCCTCGATGAACAGCAGCGGCTTGGTGTAGTTGGTGCCGTAGAACTGGCGCTGGGCCAGCAGGTCGGTGTCCAGGGCGCCGCTGCGGGCCAGCGTGAGCTCATTGGACAGCATCACCGGCACCGGCCCGTCGGACGCCGGAGGGACCACCGGGACGCCGCCCGCGAACTTCACCTTGGTCACCGCGTTCGCGTAGGCGTTCGCCCACTTCAGCTGCTGGGCCGGCGGCGCGGCCCGGTAGACGCTGAGCGCGGTAGCCAGCGCGCGGTCGGCCGGCGCGAGCGTCGTCAGCGGCCTGATCACGAAGTCCTGCGCCGCGTTGACCGGCTGTGTCACGCCGAACCAGGTCTGCGGCGTGATCAGCAGATGCTGGACACTGCCGGACTGATTGTTGTACGGCGGCCCGTAGGTAGCGGTCTCGCTGGTGCCGTTCAGCTCGCTGGCCGCCGTGGCCAGGAAGTCGGCCGGCGCCAGCCTCGCCCAGGTGGCGACGGTGACCGGCGGCAGGTCGGGGGAGGACAGCAGGCCGGCCAGGCCGAACGTCAGCGCCAGCACCACCACGCCGGCGATGGTGCCCTCCTTGAGGATGTCGTAGCGGCGGGTCGGGCCCCGCCACGGGGCGGCCGCGGCCGCCGCGACGGCGCGGCGGCGCAGCCGCCCCCCGCCCTTGCCCTTGGCCGCGGTGGCGTCGGTGTCGATCGGGTGCGACACGCCGCGGACCCGGACCAGCAGCACGTGCCCGCCGATGATGGCGACCAGCACGAGCGGGACCAGCACGATGTGCCACATCAGCATCTGGCCGAAGTTCATCACGTTGAAGAACGCGCCCACCCCGACGGTGTTGAACGCGTCCTTGCCGCTGGCGGAGATCCACTGCGAGTCGAAGTTCGACTGCGACACGTACCCGGTGAAGCACTCCACGACCGAGAACACGAAGGCGACCACGCCGGTGATCCAGGTCAGCGCGCGGCGGCCGCGCCAGGCGGCCATCCAGAACTTGCCCCACAGGTGGATGACGATCAGCGCCATGAACAGCTCGACACTCCACAGGTGCAGGCTGTTGCAGAAATGTCCGACCGAGTTGTAATGCCACCAGTCCGGACCACCGAGGGCCAGCGCGAACCCGGACACGATCGCCACCCCGAAGGCAGCCAGGGAGCCTACGCCGAATACGTAAATCCAGGACGCCACGTAGGCCGGCTGCCGGTCCGGCAGCAGCTTGCCCGGCGGCAGCGCTCTGAGCGCACGGCGCCGCACCCGGGACGTCCACATCCCGGCGGTGTCATCATCAGCCGGCTCCAGCGCCGCAGCCGGATGGCCGTCCGCGTCGCCGTCGGCAACGGCGGCGGCCTCGCGGTGTCCCTTGGGGAATGGCAGCAGCAGCGCCGCCCCGAAGATGACGACCATCACCGCGATCAGGGCCAGGTTCGCCACCGTCACGTCGAAGATCGACCAGTGCAGGAGAGTGCTCGGCTGATTCATGTTGATCGCCAGAGCCGGGAACGGCTGGCCGACAGAGCCTGTCATAATGCCACCTCAGCGGGCCTACGTCCACATGACGCCACCGAGGTCCAGAGCAGCCGTACTCGCAATCTCAGATACCCGCGGGCCCACCCACCGCGAGCTTCCTCACCAGCAGGCTACGCCCGATCAATAGGGGCAACAAGGCTGCGGCCCGGGCCGCGACAGTCAAGTCCGCAAACCTTTCCTGTTTCCCGGGTAGCTGCCTGTTTCTTTCCGCTGAATCACATGACCAACTCCTGCATGTGTTCATGGCCGGCATGATCACGACGTCCGCCCATCGTGTCCGCGAGCTGACCCGAGAATGAGACCTCAGCTGGGCAGGTGGCAAGAAACGGGCAACTCGCGGGCGGCTCTGAGCTCGAACGATCAGAACTGGAAGACCACACGGGCCGGGACAGTGCCGGCGAGGACGTCGTCGATCTTGCGGTCGACGGCGATCACCTTGGTGCGGCCGGCGGCGTGCAGGGCGAAGACGTCGGCGAGGTCGTTACGGCTCTGCTGTGGCTGGGCCTGCACCGGCTGCCGATCCGCGAATTCCCCCCTGCTGCGCAGCCTCGCCTCCGCCCTGGCCTCCCACGACGGCGCCGCCGAACTCGAACGCGGACTCGACATCCTCCTCACCGGACTGACCACCACACTGCTCCCCCCCCGGCGACGTGATGCACCCAGCAGCCCGTCCCCCGCTCAGCCATAACGACCCCGAACGTGCCCGGCCAGTGCAACCTGCGGCGGCGCGGCCATAGCCCACCGGGAGGTCTTCCTCCCGCAGGCTCGCGGTTGTCTGCCCAGACGTGCTCGCCCAGGCCGGCCAGCGCCGGGGACCGGCCGGGTGGCAGTGACCGGCAGGCGGCCGGCTGGCCGCTGACTGGCACGAGACGGTCAGCCGGCGCCCTCGGCCGGGAGGGTCCGCCAGCTAGAGCGGTGACGTTCTGTCTGGCCGTGCCATGCCGCTGGTGGTCCCGGTGTATCAGGCGTAACTTCTTAATCAGGATGATCGCGCTCGGCGTGCCAACCGGTACGCGAGATTGCGACTCCGCTGCTCTGGACCTCGGTGGCGCCCTGTGCGCGTGGGCCAGCCGAGGGGAGCGTATGAGAGCACCTATCGCCAGCGGAGCCGGCTTTCCGCCAGCCACGGGAGGGCGATTCCGCGGCGCAATAACGTCGGGCGACGCCGAGGTGAGGGCGTCCGCTGGCGTGCCAGCTGCGCTGCGTCCGCCGGTGGCGGATGCGCTTTACGACGCCCGGCGCGGTGTCTATTACACGAAGCCGGTTCTGCGTGGCTGGCTGCACCTGATCTGGTTCTGGGCATCGCTGGTGCTCGGCACGCTGCTGCTTGTCCGCGTGCACGGATCCGCGCGGATCACGGCCATCGCCATCTACGCGGCCAGCGTGAGCGCATTGTTCGGGGTCAGCGCGCTGTATCACCGCGGCAACTGGACTGATGCGTGGCGCCGGCGGCTGCAGCGCCTGGACCACGCGGTGATCTTCTTCCTGATCGCCGGCACGGCAACTCCCGCGTTCCTGCTCGCTATGCGCGGCGCTTTCGGGCTGACCTGCCTGATCGTGATGTGGTCACTGACGCTGACAGCGGCCGTGGTCCACATGGCGCGCATGGCCTTGCCGGAGCGCCTGGTCGGCGCCACGTTCCTGGCGCTGGGCTGGGTGGGTGGCCTCGCGCTGCCGGCGGTGTGGATCCACGCCGGTGCCGCGCCCGGGGCGCTGTTGCTCGCGGGCGGTCTGCTCTATACGGCCGGGGCGATTTCCTACCATCGCCGTCGGCCCGACCCGTACCCGTCGGTGTTCGGCTACCACGAGGTCTTTCACGCCTACGTCTGCGCCGCCGCGACGTGCCAGTTTATTGCGATAGCACTATTCATCAGCTGAGCCAGGGAGCCGCGGCACCGGCACCGGCTGCCGGCAGCGTTCAGCGGGCAGGGCGCACGGTGCATGTTCATCTCATCCGTTCGGGGCACTCGGCCATCAGCCGACCGCCCCCTCCATCTGCAGCTCGATCAGCCGGTTCAGCTCGAGCGCGTATTCCATCGGCAGCTCGCGGGCGATCGGCTCGACGAAGCCGCGGACGATGGTGGCGGCCGCCTCGTCTTCGGTCATGCCGCGGCTCATCAGGTAGAACAGCTGGTCCTCGGAAATCTTGGAGACCGAGGCCTCGTGGCCCATCTCCACGTCGTCTTCGCGCACGTCCACGTACGGGTAGGTGTCGGACCGGCTGATGCTGTCCACCAGCAGCGCGTCGCACTTCACCGTGGACTTGGAGTGCGCGGCGCCTTCCTGCACGTTGACCAGGCCGCGGTAGGAGGTCCGGCCGCCGGCCCGGGCCACCGACTTCGAGATGATCTGGGACGACGTGTCCGGCGCGCAGTGCACCATCTTCGCCCCGGCGTCCTGGTGCTGGCCGGTGCCGGCGAACGCCACCGACAGCGTCTCGCCGCGGGCGTGCTCGCCCATCAGGTAGACCGCCGGGTACTTCATGGTGACCTTGGAGCCGATGTTGCCGTCCACCCACTCCATCGACGCGCCGGCCTGCGCCACGGCCCGCTTGGTGACCAGGTTGTACACGTTGTTCGACCAGTTCTGGATGGTGGTGTACCGGCAGTGCGCGTCCTTCTTCACGATGATCTCGACCACCGCCGAGTGCAGCGAGTCGGACGTGTAGACCGGCGCGGTGCAGCCCTCGACGTAGTGCACGCTGGCGCCCTCGTCGACGATGATCAGGGTCCGCTCGAACTGGCCCATGTTCTCGGTGTTGATCCGGAAGTAGGCCTGCAGCGGGATCTCCACGGTCACCCCCGGCGGCACGTAGATGAAGCTGCCGCCGGACCAGACCGCGGTGTTCAGCGCGGCGAACTTGTTGTCGCCCGGCGGGATCACCGTGGCGAAATACTCCCCGAACAGGTCCGGGTGCTCCCGCAGCGCGGTGTCGGTGTCCAGGAAGATGACGCCCTTGTCCGCCAGGTCCTCACGGATCTTGTGGTAGACGACCTCGGACTCGTACTGCGCCGCGACGCCGGCGATGAGCCGCTGCTTCTCCGCCTCCGGGATGCCGAGCCGGTCATAGGTGTTCTTGATATCGGCGGGCAGCTCATCCCAGCTGGCCGCCTGCTTCTCGGTCAACCGGACGAAGTACTTGATGTTGCCGAAATCGATCCCGGACAAGTCCGCGCCCCAGCTGGGCAGCGGCTTGCGGCCGAACATCCGCAGCCCGCGCAGCCGCAGGTCCAGCATCCACTCCGGCTCGTTCTTCTTACCCGAGATGTCCCGGACCACCTCCTCGGACAGGCCGCGGCGCGCGGACTCGCCCGCGACGTCGGAGTCAGCCCAGCCGAACTTGTAGCTGCCGAGACCCTCAAGCTCAGGGTGCGCGATTGTCGTCATGCGGAGATGCCTCCGGACTCAGTTGTTGTCGTGTCGGCGGCGGTGCTGATCGTGGTAGCGCGGGTGTGCGCGACCGATGGCGCGTGACATGCGTGGCGCGTATCCCGTTCACCGTGCACGATCGCCGCGAGGCGCTGCACGGGGGTGCCGGGCAGCGGCCGGATGCCCCGGTCTCCGCCTCGCACAGCTGCGGGAATACCGGTCAGGAAGCTCCAGCTCTCCATGTTCTAAAGGCTACCACAAATTCTAGAAATATATTACTAGTTTCTTACTACCTATGTGGTGTGAGGGCCGGTCCTGGCTTGTGGCGGAGGCTCACCTGACGTCCACCCAGCGCATGCAGGTCTGGAGCAGCGTGCCGTAGTTCCTGGCGGTTGCCTCGGTCCAGAACTCGGCCTGCTCGGCATCTGACACCCCGGCGCCAGCCAGAGCATTCTTGACGGCGTCGAGCACTGCGAATGCATTGCCATCTGTACCGGTCAGCTGGACCTTCACCTCGGGGTGTCGGATCTTGATGCCAGTCATGACGTTCTCGGAACGCTGACGCCGGTACAGCGGCCAAGTTCCCGCGCGACGGCTGGAGTGCATTCTGACATCACAGCCTGTGTCATATCCCAGGCAATGCTGTCTCCCTCGGTAGCTAGCTCCGGGTTGCCGGCGATCGTCTCCTTGATCGTCAGCTCAACAGCCTCCTTGGCCTGCTCGCACGTGGTATACACCTAGATCACATCCACCCAGTGCATGCACGTCTGGAGCAGGTGGTCATGGTCGCCACTGGTCGCCTCCAGGCGGAACTGGTCAGCCTCGCGCTGGGGCACGCCCGCGTCGCGCAGAGCGCGCTGGACCCGTCCCACCACCGCGGACGCACTGCCATCTGTGCCGGTCAGCCGGACTGTCACCTCGGGGTGCCTGCCGGTCACGCTGCTGCGGTCAGCCAGAGAGCAGCCGTGCTGCGCGCCGGCAGGCGCGCCACAGGCCGGGCAGTCATCAGAGCCAAGCCCGTAGCCCACCTGATCGCGGGCGTCGTAGTCGCCATAGTCGGGGTAGCTCATCATGCCCGCTTCCTGACTGTGAGGCCGGCCAGCCAGATGATCGCGCACAGCGGCATGAGCAGGTAGCCGATGGCGCCGCGCCTGCGTCGCCTGGTGCTTCGCATTTCTGCCTTCCCTCGGAGCCACGCTGGCTCCTGCTCCAATTCTACCGCATTTATGCTTTTTCGACTAATGCAGCCAGAATGGCTCTCCTGTAATTTACCCAGCCAGGCTGGCGAGGATTTCCGCTTTTCTCAATACGCTGCATTGTCGCGGCCAGCGCGTCGCGTTCGATATGGCTCTTGATCGCGCGCCCGGCGATGCGGCGCAGCTCAGGAGCTGGAATGGCATCGACCTCGACTGACTCGCCATCGAAACCGGCCGCGCGGGTGCCGGTGGCAGTTGCTGGCCGGGTAGGCAGGCTTAGCTCGTCAATCTGGCCCAGTGTGACGGCGAGCCGCTTCAAGCGCAGCTCGCGGTCAGTGAAATCCGTCAGCCGAAACGAATGACCTCGGCTGGCCCGACGGGCCGCCAGATGACGGATTCAAGCTTGCCGGCCCAGATGGTTTGCAATTCCTCCTTGAGATCCGCGGCGCGGGCGCGCTCGATGTCGAAGCACCACACAGTGCTGCGCCTGCCCGCGTCCCACCGGCCGTGAGTCGCCGCGCCGAGAGCCTCGATCATCCTCGCGGCGGCGGCCAGGCTGCCCTCGTCCAGTTGCAGGCCGTCGTGACCAGGGTCGCCGACGATCAATGCGACCGTGATCATGTTCTCGGTCATCGGATTGCTCCTTCGCGGTGTGCGGCGGCCGGCTCAGCTATCTGATGGCGCGTAGATCCGGGTGCGGTGGCGCACAGACTCGCCCCGGCTCCGGCGCCAGCCGGGGTGGTTCTGGCCTGTCTTGAGTCATCATCGCCCGGGCGGAGAGCGCGAAAGGCGGCCGGCCAGCTCCGGCCAGGCGGAACCTCGCGATCCTCATCGACCATCTTCCTCCGCTGGCCGCTCGGCGGCGCGTGTCACGCGGGCCGGCCTTCCAGTGACCCGCACGCGACGGCTGCGCCGCAGCGGGCGCGGCCCGCCCCGGAGGAGCGTCCTGCTTTCCGCCAGCTTGCATCGCCGGGTACGGGTGTTCGCCTGCCACACGGTCATCCGAACCCGATTCCCCGACGATCCCGCCCGGCGTTCACCTGCGCGGTGCACGCGGCGCCGGCTGGCCGCCGAACTGCTCTGCCTTCCATGCCGCAGTGAGTGACCGGTTATCAGTTAGCGCGCGGGCGAGGTACTGCATGTGCATTCCGGCAGGCGTAGGTTCGGCGGCTACTGGCTCAGCGGCGTGATGCTGTGCTGTCGGCCCGGCAACGGCCACACACGGCCCGGCGAGCGTCCTCGATGATGCCGGCGAGGGTGCGGGGCACTGCAGCGTGGGCCTGGTCTACGGTGTCTTGCATGGTCTCGTCCTCTCGGTTTGGCGGGGGAATGGGATCTAGGCCTCCGCCGGGCGCACTCACGCCTCGGCGGGGGCCGCTTGGCAGCGGTGCATAGCGGTGGCCAGGCGAACCGAAGGCCATCATCCAGCCTGGTGGCTATTGCTGAGCGACCACGGTCAAACCGGACAAAATCTGCATCGTTCCAGGTCGGTTGTCAGCCCCGTTAAGTCCGGGACATGATGCGGAGGGCCTCAAGAAGTTCTCCCGGGCCTGCGACGACATCCGGCCCGCTCCTGAGCAGCCGGGGGTCTGCCGGTCCCCCGCGGCGCGCTTCAGACCACCCGGGACGACATGGGTCGCCTGCAGACCTCAGTAGGACACGCGCGGGCATGCGGCGTAGTGTTCTGGTGAAGCTGATGAGCTAGCCGGTGGGTGAAGACCCCGCCTTGCTGCTGATGTGGGAAGGCGCCCCCGTGCTCAGCGTAGATGTGACTACCCGCAGATGTGACGCTCAGGTTGTCGTCGCATTGCGCGGCCAGCTTGACGTGGCAGGTGCCGCCAGTGTGGTGGCTGCGGTCGCGGCAGTCGCGGCCCCGAGCGCGAGGTCATCATCGATCCGGCGGGCCTGGAGTTCATCGACTGCAGGGGCATGGCCGCGCTGATGCGTGCGCGGAAGCAGGTCCGGGACGCCGGTGCACGGATGCGTTCGGCCGGGACGGCACCCGCATCACACAGGACCTGGATTTCGAGGTCGCGAGAAGCTCCGCAGTGTAGGAGCGGCAGGAGCCAGTCATGAGATCATTCGATTCCGAAGTCTCCGAGAAGCCAGCCATGAGCTCGTTCCAGTCGGAAATCGGCGAGACCGCAAGATGGTTTGCCAATCTTCGATTCGAGGGCATCACGCGTTTGTATTCTGCGCGTCAGGTGGTGGAGCAACGGGGCACCATCCCTGCCGATTACATCGTGGCGAGAATGGCGGCCGAGCAGTTCTACGATCGGCTCCGGCAGCTCTTCGCCGAACGCAAGCAGATCACCACCTTCGGTCCTTATTCACCCGGTCAGGCGGTGGCCCTGAAGCGGATGGGCATCGAGGGCATCTACCTGGGCGGCTGGGCAACGTCGGCCAGGGGATCGGTGACGGAGGACCCGGGACCCGACCTGGCCAGTTATCCGCTCTCCCAGGTACCCGACGAGGCCGCGCCGATCGTGCGCGCCCTGCTTACGGCAGACCGGAACCAGCGCTTCGCCCGCTCGCGGCTGAGCGAGGCGCAGCGTGCTGCCTCCCCCGAGATCGACTATCGGCCGTTCATCATCGCCGACGCCGACACCGGACACGGCGGCGATGCGCACGTCCGGAATCTGATCCGTCGTTTCGTCGAGGTCGGGGTCCCGGGCTACCACATCGAGGACCAGAAACCCGGCGCCAAGAAATGCGGACACCAGGGGGGGAAGGTGCTCGTCGGAGTGGACGAGCAGATCAAGCGGCTGAACGCCGCGCGCTTCCAGCTCGACGTCATGAAGGTGCCCGGTGTCATCGTGGCCCGAACCGACGCCGAAGCGGCCACGTTCCTGGAGGGGCGCGGGGACGAGCGCGATCATCCGTTCATCCTGGGTGCCACCAACGTTGACCTGCCGACTTACAAGGTCGGCTACCTCGCCATCTTGAGCAAGCTCCGCGAGCTGGGCGTCGAGGACGTGCGGGGTCATCTGCTGTTCAAGATTTCCGCCGCGGAGTACGACGAGGCCAGCGCCTGGCTCGCGCGGACGGGCGTGATGCGGGTGCTCGAAGAGAGCGCGAAGGCGTTCCAGCAGGCCGACGGGTCTTCGGTCGAGGCGCTGCTGGACAGGGTCGAGACGCCGTACCTGGAGGCGTGGCAGTCCGAGGCCAACCTGAAGAGCTATCCCCAGGCGGTCGCGGACGTGATCGAGTTCCGCGCCGGCGAGGGTGAGCGCTTCGACATGAGCGCCGACGAGTGGCTGGCCTTCGCGAACCGAACGTCGTTCCACGCCGCCCGGGCCAGGGCCAAATCGATGGGCATCGACATCATCTGGGATTGCGAGGTTTCCAAGACTACCGAGGGCTACTACCAGATACAGGGCGGAATCGAGTACGCGATCGCCAGGTCGCTGGCTGTCGCCCCGTTCGCCGACCTCCTGTGGATGGAGACCAAGACCGCGAACCTGGCGGACGCCCGGCGCTTCGCCGAGGCTATCCACGCCGAGTTCCCGGCCAAGATGCTCGCGTACAACCTGTCACCGTCGTTCAACTGGGACACGACCGGGATGAGCGAGGAGGAAATGAGGCGATTCCCGGCGGAGCTCGGCAAGCTGGGGTTCGTCTTCAACTTCATCACTTACGGCGGACATCAGATCGACGGCCTGGCGGCGGAGGAGTTCGCCACCGCGCTCAAGCAGGACGGCATGCTCTCCCTGGCCCGGCTGCAGCGAAAGTTCCGCCTGGTCGAATCGCCCTACCGGACGCCCCAGACGCTCGTGGGCGGCCCGCGGCTGGATGCGGCCCTCATGGCTTCTTCGGGCGGCACGGCGGCCACCAAAGCGATGGGCAAGGGCTCGACGCAGCACCAGCACCTGGTCCAGACCGAGGTGCCGACCAAGTTGCTCGAGGAATGGCTCGCGATGTGGACGAAGCACCACGAGATCCCGGGCCCGTTGCGTGTCGGACTGCGGCCGCACACGGCCGGCTCGGAGTTGCTGGAGCTCACCCTGTCCAAGACAAGCGGGGAAGAGGTCGCCGACATCATCTTCGACGTGATCGTGGATCGCCGGGGGCGCAATATCCTCTCGGTTCGGGACCAGAACACCTTCGACACCGCCCTGCGCAAGAAGCGCCTGATGACGCTGAACCACCTGTTCCTGGTCCACCGTTACAAGATCTGGTCGGTCCACTTCGTCAGCCCGACCGACGACAATCGTTACCAGGCCCAGAAAATGAGTACGCACGGCCTCTTCAGCGATGTCCACGACGAGGTTGGCGACGTCATCGTCGCGGATGTGAGCGCGGAGGGCGTCAAGGCCCTGCTTGCCCCGGACCGGGATCGCTTGAACGCCTTGATCCAGCGGAACGATCCGTATATGGCAGCCGACGTCGGCGCGCAAATCCCGCAAGGGATTGGTCGGGGCGAGAGGACATGAGCCGGTCCGGCGCGGCGGCGGCGGTCACGGTGGCACCGTCTGGCCCTTGCCGACCACAGTGATCCCGCCGCTGGACACGACGAACCCGCGGGCCCTGTCATGCTCCTTGTCGACGCCGACCTCGGTGCCGTCAGGAACGGTCACGTTCTTGTCCAAGATCGCGTTCTCGACCACGGCATGACGGCCGATGTACGTGTTATGCAGCAGCACGGCCCGCTCGACCCGGGCCCAGCTGTTGATCCGGACGCCGGGCGAGAGCACCGAGTCGCGGACCAGCCCGCCGGAAACGATCACGCCGTTGCTGACGACGCTGTTGATGGCACGGCCGACCCGGTCACCGTCGTCGTGCACGAACTTGGCCGGGGGCTGCGACGGCACGCTGGTAAGGATCGGCCACCGGTCGTTATAGAGGTCGAACACCGGCTGCACCGCGCACAGGTCCATGTGCGCGTCGAAATAGGAATCAAGCGTTCCCACGTCGCCCCAGTACCCAGCGTCCGCTGGATCCGCCCCCGGCACCTTATTCCCCAGGAAGTCGTACACCTGGGCGCGGCGCTGCTGCACCAGCATCGGCATGATGTCCCCGCCCATGCTGTGCCGGCTGCCGTCATCGGAAGCGTCCCGCCGCAGCGCCTCGACCAGCACGTCACTGGTGAAGACGTAGATGCCCATCGACGCGTAGGCCTCGCCGGGGCTGCCTGGATGCGGCGGCGGGTCGGTCGGCTTCTCCACGAACGCCTCGACCGTCCGCCCATCCGTGCTGGTCTGGATCACCCCGAAGGCTGTTGCCTCCAGGCGCAGGACGGGGATGGCTGCGACCGTGACGTCGGCGCCCGCGGCAGCATGCTGGTCGATCATCTGCATCGGGTCCATCCGGAACACGTGGTCGGCGCCGAACACGGCCACGAGATCCGGCTGCTCGTCGTAGATCAGGTTCAGCGACTGGTAGATCGCGTCCGCCGAGCCGGTTTGCCATTGCGGCCCGACCCGCTGCTGGGCCGGCACCGGTGTCACGTAGTCGCCGAGCAGGCTGCTCAGCCGCCAGGTGGTCGTGATGTGCCGGTCCAGGCTGTGGCTCTTGTACTGGGTGAGGACGCAAATGCGCCGGCACCCGGCGTTGACCAGATTGGACAGGGCGAAGTCCGCCAGCCGGTAAAGGCCGCCGAACGGAACGGCGGCCTTGGCCCGGTCCGCCGTCAGTGGCGCTAGGCGCTTGCCTGCACCACCCGCCAGGACGATGCCCATCACCCGCCGTGGGTCCATCAGCCACCTCCCCACGCGAATCCGAAGCGCGCTCCCAGTGTCCTCCCGGCACCGCCCCGAATGGCACCCCGCGCGCGCCAGCCACGGCCATGCCGCGCCCATCAAGGTCCCGCTGCGACGCCGCCGGCTGTTTTAGTCCCGCGGGCGATGCATAGCAGCCCCCGGGCGTGGCTGGGTCAGGAAACTCCAGTTCGCCACAATCAAACATTCATCATATTTTCTAGAAATGTATTGCTAGTTTCCATTTGCGAGTATAGGCTGAGGTGAGCCCCGGGCATCGGCGGCCGAAGCGGCCGAAGCGGCCGAAGTGGAAGCGGCCGAAGCTGCCGAAGCCTGCCGAAGCTGCCGGTCGGAGCGGGCCATGTTCAGCGCCCGACCGTCATCGCCTGGGCGTCGCGCAGCCGGCGAGGGCAGCGGGTGCACGGCATGAGTTCGCCGGGCCAGACCCTGGCCAGGCACCTGCTGACGTGAAAGCGGCGGCACCACGAACGCCATCACTGACAACGACCTCGAGGTCCGGCCCCCTAACGTCGGACCTCACCGAAGGATGAACCACGATGCAGATCACCGAGCACGAGCGCGTGCTGCTGGTCAACTCGCTTATCCAGACGATCAGCGAGCTCTACGAGCACGACGGGGACAAGGACCGCGCCGCGCTCGGAGCGCTGCTTACCCGCATGACGGCGGCCTCCCGGGGACCCGTGCGACACCTGCGGGAAGTGGCATGAGCCGTTCTAATCGGCTCATGGCGTGCGGCATCCCGCGTGGTGGTCTTACCAGGAGCGGTGGGCTTTTTAAGTGGCGGCCGGAGTTCCGGTGACTGAAGGTTTGTGTTGCAGGAAACGGACACGGCCCGAAGCTCAGCTTCGGGCCGTGTCCCGATTCCGGTTACCGGTGCGCGAACCGGCCGGTCCGGCCCCTGGTGACCAGGTGATAGGCGAGCAGGAGGACAGCTGCCCCGGCGATTGCGGTGATCCAGGTGGAGGCGTTGAAGAATCCTTGCAGGGGGTGGTGGAGGTGGAAGAGCCTGGTAGCTGCCCAGCCGCCAAGTAGCGCTCCGGCGATGCCGATCAGGCAGGTGAGGATGAGCCCCTGTGATCTTTTGCCGGGGATCAGCATGTTGGCGAGCAGGCCTGCGCCCAGCCCGAGGACAATCCAAGCGATGATGCCCATAGTCGGCTCCTTCGTCAGTGATGTACAGGGATGCGGTAGCCGGTAGCCGGTTCTGGCCGGACAGGGGCGTGGGAAGCAGCTCGGGCGGCTTCTCCCGCCTTGCGGGCCCGGGCATCTGCCGGGCGCGATCTGGATGCCTAGCTGGCCTGTGACTTGCGCCGGTCGCGGCGCATCATCCGACGCAGCTGGGTGATCCGGGCGGTTCCCGCGGCGGCCATCAGCAGGGCGCCTGCGATGGCGGCCAGGAGCAGGGCCAGCGCCAGCGGCAGCACGAGGTGAATTCCCAGGAAGCTGATGTTCGCGGCGTGCGCGTTCTGGATGATGAAGATCACCACCACGATAAGGGCGGCAAAGCCCGCGATCAGCCCGGCGCGCATCCCGCTGATCCGGGTATGCAGCCGCGGCCGGGGCGCCTGGGATGGCGGCGGCGGTGGCGGGGCGGAGCCGTTGGCCGACGGTGGCGGCAGGGTGCTGGTGGCGCTGTGTGGTGCCGCCGGTTCGGTCATGATGTTGCTTCCTTCACGAGTGGGACCGGGCCGTTGAGGCCCTGGCCGGTTCCCTTGCGGACCCGGGCACCTCGCGACCTTCAGCAGCTGTTTCCCGGGTGTCTGCCCTCAGCCTACGTTCGAAACACGAAACTAGCAATATTTTTCTAGAAACTGTAGTCTATGAAATATGGAGAGCTGGAGTTTCCTGACCAGCCACGCCCGGGTGCTGCTGTGCATCGCCCGCGACCCGGACGTCCGGCTGCGCGACATCGGCGCCAGCCTGGGCATCACCGACCGCAGCGCCTATGGCATCGTCACCGACCTCGCCGAGGCCGGCTACGTGATCAAGCAGAAAGACGGCCGCCGCAACCGCTACCAGATCCAGGCCCACCTCCCGCTGCCAGAACCCGCCAGCCAGGGACCCGCCATCGGCGAAGTCCTGGCCCTCCTCATGGGCGACAGAACGACAAGCTGATGACACAGTGGCCGAATCGGAACACCGCACCATAGTCCTGGGACGCCAGCTCAGGGCTGAGCCCGGCATGCTGAAGCATCGGCGGATCGTGGTAAGTCTCGTTCAGCGAGTAATCGGTGAACGCCAGCGCCGGATCGCATGCTCGTTGGTGATCTTGCTAGGATTACCGCAGAACACGTAGCGATATTTCGTCGGTCAGGGAGCAGTCACCCGACCGAGTCTATGAGCGAATCGCCTGTCGCGGTGACCTGTCCATCGGCACGTAGCGGGCATGTCTGTCACTCGGCGTTGACTTGATTCGAACTCCGGGTTGACTGGGTACAGGGCGAATATTCGGAGAGTGTCATGTTTGTCGTTCTCGGCCTCGTCATCCTGGTCGCCGCGGTGGTGGTGGGCGTGGCGGGCGTGTTCAACAACGTCGGCAGCGGGCACGCGCTGACCCACGGCTTCTCGGTGTTCGGCTACCACGTGACCGGTTCCACCGGCGCGCTGTTCCTCTACGGCATCGTGGTCGGGGCGGCGGCCATGCTCGGGCTGGGCCTGCTGCTGGCCGGTGCGCGCCGGACCTCGCGCCGCGGCCGCGCCGCGCGCCGCGAACTGAAACAGTCCCGCCCGCAGACAGCAGCCGTCAGCCGGGACCGCGACCTGATCGGCCAGCGGGAGAGTGCCCAAGCTGAGATCGCCCGCTCGGAAACGGCCCGCGCGGACGAGACGGCCCGGGCCAAGACGGCCCGCGCGGACGAGGCGACCCGCTCGGAGACGGCTCGCGCGGATGAGACGGCCCGCTCGGAGAAGGCCCGCGCGGACGAGGCGGCCCGGGCGGAGAGGGCCCGGGCGGATGAGGCGACCCGCTCGGAGAGGGCCCGGGCAGATGAGACGGCCCGGGCGAAGACAGCGCGCGCGGACGACGAGACGGCTCGCTCGGATGAGACGGCCCGGGCGAAGACGGCCCGCGCGGATGAGTCCGCGCGGGCGAAGACTGCCCGCGCGGACGACGAGACGGCTCGCTCGGATGAGACGGCCCGGGCGAAGACGGCCCGCGCGGATGAGACGGCCCGGGCGAAGACGGCCCGCGCGGATGAGACGGCCCGGGCGAAGACGGCCCGCGCGGATGAGACGGCCCGGGCGAAGACGGCTCGCGCGGACGAGGCGACCCGCGCCCAGCAGAACAGCCCGCCCCAAGAACAGCACGATCCAGGCCAGGGGGGCTAACACCTCCCTTCAGGCCCGGTCTCCATAAACACCATCGCCGCAACAGCCTGACACCAGGTCAGCAACCCGCCATGACGTCGGCAAACAATACCCTCACAGCCTGCAGAAGCTCGCCTGCGGTCCGCGCATGCCAGTAGGTGCATGAAGCACAGCGACCGTAGCGGTCATCCACGCAGCGCTGGTGCGGCGACATATCGACTCTGCGGGCTTGACGGCCGGGCCGACCGCGCCTGTGGCCACGCGCGGATCCGCCAGTTCGGGCAGCCTCAGCCTTGCGATGTGGTCGGGCGGTTGCCGCGCCCGCGGCGAATCTTCCTGCTCCTGCTCGCTCATGATTCGCAACCCTGGTTCCTGGCGGGTCCGCCCGCTGCCCGTGCGCGGCGACGGGCCTGGGCGTCGGGCCGTCCCGACACAGGATCCCTCACCGAGGAACTCGCACGCCCGCGCGCTCGACCGGGCGAGCTTCGGATCGGTGCGGGCGGGGGCGGCATCCAGCTGACTGATTGCCGGTCGTGTTACCGGGCCGGGCCTTGGGGTCAGCGTGGTGTCAGGCGGATGGCTCGGGCGCCTGCGGCCCAGGCCAGGCGCAGGTCGGCGGGGTCTGGGGTGCCGGCCGGGTCGAAGCCGATCTTGTTGAATTTAGCGAAGCTGTGGTTGTCGCGCGCCATGACGGCGTACAGCCCGGCAACGCCGGCTTCGTCGGTGCGGACGTGAACCTCGGCCGGTCGCCGCTTGCCCTTGAGCCGGATGTCCACCGGCTCGCCGGTGCGCAGGTTGCGCCCCCAGGCAAACGGCGTACCGATCAGCAGGCTCCCGTCGTGACGGGTGTAGGCGACCGGGAGGGTGTAGTGCCGCCCGGACTTGCGGCCCACCACGTACACCGTGATCAGCCGGCTGCCCGCCAGGCGGCAGACCAGCGGTGTCCGCAGCAGCCCCCGCACGATCCAGTTCACTAGCCGTTGCCAGGCCAGAGTCTGCGCCCTGACGCCCGGAGCCGGCTGGCGGCCGGTGCCCGGCGGGACCATCGCCGGGTTGGTCATCGGTGCTTGCATGATCTGCGCTCCTCTGGATCTGTTACCTCGACCGCGTTCGGTTCGACACTGATATGACGGGCGGCGGCGAAGGAAGGTAACAGTGGACGGGAGCCAGTGGCTGGCCCGCAGCTTCGAGGCGCAGCGCGCTCATCTGCGGGCGGTGGCCTACCGGATGCTCGGCTCGCTGGCCGACGCCGACGACGCCGTGCAGGAGACGTGGCTGCGGCTGGCCCGGTCGGACACAACTGGCGTGCAGAACCTGGGCGGGTGGCTGACGACGGTCACGGCCCGGGTCTGTCTGGACATGCTGCGCGCCCGGGCAGCGCGCCGCGAGGACCCGCTGCACGCCCACGTGCCGGACCCGATCGTCAGCCCCGCCGTCGGCCCCGGACCCGAACAGGAGGCCTTGCTGGCCGACTCGGTCGGGCTCGCGCTGCTGGTGGTGCTCGACACCCTTTCCCCCACCGAGCGGCTCGCGTTCGTATTGCACGACGTCTTCGCGGTACCGTTCGAGGAGATCGCGCGAATCCTGGACCGTTCACCGGCCGCGGCCAAGCAGCTGGCCAGCCGCGCTCGCCGGCGGCTAGGCGGTGCCGCGCCCGCTCCAGACGCCAACCTCGCCCGCCAACGGGAGATCGTCGATGCCTTCCTCGCCGCTGCGCGCGAGGGGGACTTCGGCGCCTTGCTCGCCGTGCTCGACCCCGATGTGGTGCTGCGCGCCGACGCCGGCGCCGGGCCAATGGGCCCGTCCCGGCTGGTGCACGGCTCGCCCGCGGTGGCCGGCCAGGTGCTTGGCTTCGCCCGGTTCGCGCGGTTCGCACGGCCGGTGCTGGTCAACGGCACGCCCGGGCTCATCGCCGCCCCCGGCGGACAGCCGATATCGGTGATGGGCGTGACGATCCGGGGCGACAAGATCATCGAGATCGACGTCCTCGCAGACCCCGAACGCCTCCGCCGGCTCGATCTGACCGCCCTGGACGGTTGATCCCGCCCGGTCCTCTGCCCGCCCTCCCGCCAGCCGACCGCGACCGCGGACGAACCCCCTCCGGTGACGCTGGAGGCGCCGCCAACCGAGGCTCAGGGACGCCCGAAGGGGATCCTTCATTGGCCGCCTCGAGTGTCCAGCCGGCCTGAGGCGCGGAACCGTCGCGTCGATACATGGCAGACGCGCTTACCGAGAGCCGTCAGCTGAGTAGCCTGCTGGCGAGCTGCCGCGCGACTTCGATGGGGCCGGGTTGACTGCCTTCATTCAGGACACCGAGCACAACTTGATCCGCACCGGCTTCGAGGTGTTCATTGACGCGCTCGGCGATCGCATCGGCGTCGCCCCAGGCCACCAGGTCATCGACGAGCCGGTCGCTCAGCTCGGAGATATCGGTGTTGCTGAAACCCATCCGTTCGGCTTCCTGGCGGTCGATCGGAGCGAATCCTAGCCGGTAACGCCTTCGCCGGTCACGACGTCTTTCTTGGTTACCTTGCCGGCGCTCGCCCGTGTCCGGCGGGCTTATGAACTGCGCACGAAGACCCCGGCTGACCAGGAGCCGCCGGGCCGCGGCTCACCCGGCGGCGTCAGCGGCGGCTGGCCTGGCGGCTGGGCTGGTGGCTGGGCCGCAGTGATCAAGCCTGCGATGCTTCCGATGGCAAGGCCGAGCAGAGGCCCGGCGACGAGGAAGAACACCCACACCGCCGGTGCCGCGGTACAGTGCCCGGGGCCGGGACGTGTCGGCGAGCACGCGGCGGCGATGCGGACCGCGGGGCTGGCACGGAAAAGGGGGAGCATCAGCGCGGCGCTGGCGGCGGTCAGCGGGCCGGCCGCCAGGTACTGCCAGGCCCGGGCCTTCGGCGCCAGCGGGTCGCCCGTGCTCCTGGCGCGCCGTACCGCGGCCTTGCCCGCAACTGCCGTTCCCACCGCGATCACCGCGATCAGCACGATGAACAGCAGCGGCACATTTGTTTTCGGATGCAGGCCCGGCGCCGGCGCATACCGGGTGGGGTTCCAGAGCGCGACCACCAGGAGGCCACCCCCGATACCGGTGCCGGTGCTGATGGCCAGGGTCGCCGGGGTCACCGGCGACCGCCGCGAGGTCACCGCGAGGATCCCGGCCGCATAGACGGCGATCAGTACCTGCACCGGTGCCACCGTGAAAAACAGGGCCAGCCCGGCTGCTGCGGCGCACCAGGCGACCAGTGCCGGGCGGATCTGCGGCCACCGCGCCGGGACGATCAGGACCGCTGCCAGGCAGGCAGCGATCAGCCCCAGGCCTGCCGCCTCCCGTGCCCAGCTCCAGGCCCCGGCAGCGCTGAACGGCCCGGACATGGTCGGCTCGGGAAAATGCTCTATCCGCGCAACGTCCAGCACCAGGGCCACCAGCGCCGCGCAGCCGCCGGCCCGCGCCGCCCGCGCCGCGACGCTACGGCCTACCGGGCCGAACACGCCGCGCCGCCGCGCCACCCACGGCAGCCCCGCCAGCAGTGCCACCAGCAGGAGCATCCTGGCCTTGTCCCACCCGGCGTCCCGGCCGGCGAGCGCGCCGCTCCAGACGTACCGCATCGCCAGCGCGGCGGCCACTGCCACCGCCACGACCCCCAGCGCGTACCCGATCCTGCGGACCATCCCGGCCTCCCTCGCCACCAGCCACAACCCGCCTGCCACCCAGCCCAGTCGCGCCACTCCGGCCGGCACCTCGCCGGCCTCGGCGCGCACCGCCTCGGCCCACCCCCGCCGCCCCGGCGGCATCAACCCTGCGCACCGGCCCAGCAGCCCGTCCAGCGCCCGGGTCAGCCCGTCCAGTGCCCGGTCCATCACAGTCCCTCCCCGGCCAGGCCCTGCCGCCGCACCGCGGGCCGCCGTCGCGGCCCCGCTCGCGGCACCGCGGCCGGCGCGGCGGCCAGCGCCGCCCGGGCCTGGTCCAGCCCTTCGCTGCTGAGCCGGTACAGGTGCCGCGGCGGCCGCCCGGCCGGGCGGCCTTCCTCCCAGCACGCCTCCACAAGCCCGCGGTCGGCCAGCCGGACCAAGATCGGGTACAGCGTCCCGGACTTCAGCCCGGTCTGCTTCGCCAGGTCATAGCCGTGCCGCCAGTCCGCAGGCGCGCCGGCCAGCGCCGCTAGCACCAGCAGCGTCTGGGCGGAAAACCCGGAACCACGAGCCACCCGGCTAGACTACCTAGGTAGAGTAATCCGCGGAAGAGATGCCCGGGACATTCGCCCGATGACTGCGCGGCGACCCGGGGCAGGCCGCCCGAGCGGGACGCGGAGCCAGCGCCGCCGGCCCGGTCGGCGGCGCGAAACGAGCACCCTGGCGCCGCTCGCCAATGACGCTGGGGGATCATGGTTGGGTCAGTGGCGATGGCACTGTGGCTGGCTACCGGGATCGAGGCAGCAGGAGGTGACCGAGCGTGGCAGAAAATCTACCGGAGCCGGCGCAGGTCATACCCGAGTCGCTGGCTGACCTGCTGGAGCGGCCGCTGTACGCGCACCTGGCCACGGTCCGCCCTGACGGCACTCCGCAGGTGAATCCCACCTGGTTCCGGTTCGACGGTACGTATCTGTGGCTGACCACCACCACCAGCCGCCAGAAGAACCGCAACTGGCAGATTCAGCCTGCCGTCGCGGTATCGATAACCGATCCCGGCCGGCCGTACCGCTACCTGGAGATCCGCGGCCGGGTCGAGCGGATCATTCCCGATCCCGGGGCAGCGGAGTTCGTCGGGCTGGCCGAGCGCTACGGCATGGCACAGGGGCCGCCGCCGGATGCCGCGGACCGCATTGCCGTAGCGATCCGGCCGCTGCACACGACTACGCAGTAACCGCCTCCCGCAATGGTCACAGGAACCGGGCCGGACGGGCGCGCCGGGCCGGGCCGGGTCAGGCCCGCGGCGGGGCTGGGCCGGGGCGGGCCGCGGGTCAGGCCGAGTCAAACGGGCGCAGCCAGTGAGCGGTGGCAAAGGCCTCGACACGTGAGCTCACCTGGAGCTTGCCCAGGATGTTCGACACGTGCACGCTGGCGGTCTTCGCGGAAATGAAGAGCTCCGCCGCGATTTGCTGGCTGCCGCGCCCTGCGGCGACCCCAGGAGATAAGACCAGCGACCCGGCCCGCCGGGTCATCAACGCGCAGAACGCCCCGCATCTGGACGGCCAGCGCAGTGACCGGCCGCCAAGTGGTATCCGCCCATAACAGCGGCTGCCGCGGGTTTGTCGTCAGTCGCCAGCTGCCTTCGACGGCCGCCCTGACAATCTTGCCTGCATCCTTGCGGCGCGGATATTTGGTTGACGGATGGCTCGCCACTCCCGACGATAGTGGTCGTCGCCGGTTCGCCCGGCCGGCCGGATCGCCAGCTGCATACGAGAGGAGGCGAGATGTCTGCCCAGCTTCGAGGCACAACTGTGAAAGGTCGTCAGACTTGTCGTTTCCTCGCTCATTCCAATGCGGACATTGCGGCGTAGACGTTTCGCTGGACGCGCCCGGCACATCGCATCGCAACCATTGTCCCAGCTGCCTGTGGTCCAGGCACCTTGATCGCAACGTCCCCGGTGACCGGAAGGCTGGCTGTCCGGGCGGCATGGAGCCGATAGCGGTCACCGTCCGCGGCGAACGGCGGTGGATGCTGATTCACCGGTGCATGCGCTGCGGGCGGCTGCGGATGAACCGCGCGGCCGCCGATGACAACGTGCTGCTGCTGATGCAGCTGGCCGCGTTGCCGCTGGCCACGCCGCCCATCCCGTACCTCAGCCCGGCCAGGCCGCCGGGCCCCTGCTCCAATACCGCAGGCCGGCCGACCGGATAAGGCGACCACGGCTGCCTGGCCGAGCCCCGTTTCGTGATCACCCGGACCCGGCGATGCGCTCACGCGGCAGATTCCTGGACTCCTGGAGTGCCAGGTCGGCCATTCAGGCGTTCGCTGCCATCGTGGTGGTCAGAAGTCTGCTGAGCCTGCGGAGGTCGGCGACGGAACTCAGGTGAAGCTCGATCCAGTCCCGGCGACCCGGATCACATCGCACGGCAGGATCGTCGCCGAAGTCCGCGCTGAGCCGCGACCAGCCCGCCCGGGTGATACGCAGGTCTATCACGCCGGGTGCCTCCAGGTGGGCGATCTCGCGGCCCCCGGCGAACAGCGCGAGCTTGTCGCCGTAGCGAGAACTCCGCTCCTGAGCCGGGCCGGCCGCGAGCATCGCCGCCACGAACGCATCCCACACGATCGCCTGGTCGCCGGGCATGTTGGCCATCGTAGCCAGTGAGGCCGATCAGACGATCAGAGCCTGCGGTTTGCACATCTGCCACTGAGCGCAGGTCATCTCAGCCGGGATCTGACCGTTGGCGGCCGGGACGTTCGGTCACATCGTCGATGGGCGCGCTGGCTCCGGCGGCGCCCTCCAGGCCAGGCATGCCGCACCGAGTGCGCTCATGACGTCCGGACGTACCGGCCGGCTGCCGCTGCGGGTCGGCTCAGCTATCCGTAGGTGGGGTACTGCGGCCAGCCAGGCGGGGAATCTTCCCAGTCCTCCTGGCGTCCGTACGGGGTGAGGTCGAGGATGTTGTTGACGAACAACAGCCGGTCCACGCCGCGGGCGGTGGTGGCGTAGGTCCGGTAGACGTCCTGGCCGTCGCGCAGGAACACGCTGAGCATGAAGCCGTCGGACGCGCCGCAGTCGTTGGCGAACGTGGTGCCGTGCGACGATACGAACGGCATCGTCCAGCCCATCCGCGCCTTGTAGGCCTCGATCTGGGCGAGCGGCATGTTGGACACCGTCGCCCAGCTGACGCCCGTTTCGGCCAGCGTGGCCAGGTCGGCGATGTTCCTGGTGAAGTGGGTGCAGCCCGGGCAGTAATCGTCGGGCCCTTTGTCCATGAACTGGTAGACGACGAGCTGCCGCTGTCCGGCGAACAAGCCGGGCAGCGTCTGTGGGCCGGCTGGGGTGTCGAACACGTATCTGTCGCTGTCAAACTTGACCATCGGGAGCCTGCGGCGGCGCGCAGCGAGCGCGTCAAGCGCGCGGGTGGCCTCCTTCTCGGCCTTGAGCAAATCGTCGCGATCCTGCTGCCACTTACCGGCTGAAACGATCTCCGGTATAGCTGAAACCATCTCCGGCATATTGGTCATCGTTTACTCCTTTACGCTCGTTCGGCGATCCTGCTCACGCTCGTTCGGCGATCCTGCGGGTGACAGCACTCCCGCGGGCGGCGCTGCCAGCTGGGCGGGAGTCGCTCACACACGGTCAGACAACTCGGCGCGACCGAACTCACCGCTGCGAGCCTGCCAGTCATCCCACACGGTCAGACAACTCGGCGCGGCCGAACTCACCGCTGCGAGCCTGCCAGTCATCCCACGGGTATGGCCGACGGCATCGCCCGCTGGCGGCGGACAGCAGCGTATCCTTACCGCTCGGGCGGCCGGGAACGATTTTCCGCACGTCGGCCGCCCGCCGGGATTGTCCAGGCAGACGCGCCGCTTCAGCGTGAAGCCTGCTGTCCGCCGGGCCGCTCCCGGCCCGGGATCGGCATCGGCATCGGCAACCGGAATTACGGCAGGTGAGACCGGCGATCGGTCACGAGCAAGGTGCCAGCACTGCCGAGAACTACCGGCGGTTCGCCCGGCTGGAGGCCCGGGGACGCTCTGCGCTCTATGAGCAGATCTGCGCGGCCGTGGCCGAGGACGCCGAGGTCCTGGAGTTCCTGGCCGCGTTCCCGCCCGCCAAGCGGCAGCCCAACTTGCTGCTGGCCGCGGTGCGCCTGCTGGCCGGGGTCCAGCGCAGCTACCAGGCGTTCCGCGCGACCGTCCTGGACCGGCGCCAGGAGGTGGCGGCGATCATCAGCAGCCGGTCCACCCAGACCAACGAGCCGGCCCGGTGCGCGGTGCTGCTGCCGGCCCTGGCCCGGCTGCCGCAGCCGCTGGCGCTGATCGAGGTGGGCGCCAGCGCCGGGCTGACCCTGCTCCCGGATCTGTACGGATACGACTATGCCGGGCAGCGTATCGAGCCGACTGAACCGGATGCGCCGGTGCTCGGCTGCCGGCCGGGCGGGCCGGTGCCTGTCCCGGCCGCGGTGCCCGCGGTGGCCTGGCGGGCCGGGATCGACCTGAATCCCCTGGATGTGACGGACCCGGGCGACCGGGCCTGGCTCACCAGCCTGATCTGGCCCGGTGAGACGGGGCGGCAAGAGCGGCTGTCGGCCGCGATCGCTCTGGCCGCCAGGCACCGGCCGCAGATCGTCGCGGGCGACCTCATCGAGGCACTGCCCCGGCTGGCTGCCCGCGCTCCGGCCGGGGCGACCCTGGTGATCTACCACACCTCGGTGCTGTCCTACGTCGACCCAGGCCGGCGCGCCGAGTTCGCCGCCCTGGTGGCTGAGCTCGGAGCAGCCTGGCTCTCTAACGAGAGCCGCCGCGTGCTGCCGTGGCTGCCGGGCCGCTGGACGTCCGAGGACGACGGCGCCCACCTGCTTGTCCTGGACGGCCAGGCCGTGCTCGCCCGCGCCGACTCGCACGGCACCTGGCTCGACTGGGCCCGATGATGCCGGCTCGCCGCACCCGGCGTTCCGCGGAAGCGCCGCCGCCGCGCTGGCCGGACGTTCGCGCGGCCGTGCCGGGTGTGCGGGCCGTGCGTTCTCGCGCGAACACCGAAAACGTGCTATAAGCCCGTGGAGATCACCACGGGCTCGTGCCGGACCGGGAAGTTCACCGAGCGGGCGATGAAACACTTCTCGTGGGCCTCCCGGTGCAGTCCGGTCGCCTTCTCGATCATGTCTGGCGAGCGCACCGTGACGTGCGGATGCAGTGTCGCCGCGGTGAACCGGCCGGCGCCGTCGCGCTCCTCGGCCATCGTCGCGACCGCGTGATCGGAGTATCCGGTGACGACCACGCCGGCCGCCGCGCACAGGTGCAAGTACCACAACATGTGGCACTGGGACAAGGCCGCAGTGAGCAGTTGCTCGGGATTCCAGGATTCCGGATCTCCCCGGAACGCTGGATTTGAACTGCCCGCGATCGGCTGAGGCACATGATCATGCATGTCGTCAGTCCCGCTCACGGTGACCTCATGATCACGGTCGTATGCCCGGTACCCGCTGGTCCCGCTGCCGCGGTTCCCGGTCCAGACGACGTTAACGCTGTAGCTGTGGCTCCTGGTCACCATCGGTTTCTCCGCTGAACCCCCGCGCCGCAGGACAAAGGGGACCCGTGTCCGCGGGGGCGTCTTCGGGTAGGTTAACCGGGCGGTCCGGCGTTTGCCGCGCGATGGGGGCCGCAGTAGGCCGATTGTTCACATTCGGCCACATTTCGGGCGCAGCTCCTGTACAACGGGTACAGTCCCTAGTTCCGGACAGCTATTGCGCTGCGGCGTTGATGCCGCTGGAATGGCAGAAGGCCGGCGACGGCGGCTCGCGTCCACGCGGCTACCGCGGCCGGCGACGACGGTGCCGGTGCCCGTGCCGCGGGTACTCGAGCGGGCGGGAGGTGCGGATGGTCCGCAGGTCTACCCTCGATCGCAGTCCGCAGTCGGACGTGTACGATGGCGGGTCTGACCCGCGTGCGGCCGCGCCTGGGCAGGCCTCTGGCAAGCCGGACCGGGGGGCTCCGACGTGGCGCGGCGCGGGCGGCCGCTGGGCCGTATGGGCGCTGCGCGCCCTGGTCTGGGTGGTCCTACTCATCGTCGGCGTGCGCGGCGTGATTGCCATCGCGCTGAACCAGAAGACGCCGGTCTCCGCGCCGGCGAGCACGTCCGGGGCGGCCGCCCCGCCGAGTTCGTTCCCCTCCAGCCTGGCCGAGGCGTACGCCGTGCAGTTCGCGTCGGTGTATCTCAATTTCAGCCCGTCCACCGCGACGCAGCGAGCGCAGCAGCTGGCCGCGTTCCTGCCCAGCGGGGCCGATCCGCAGCTCGGCTGGAACGGGGCCGGCTCGCTGACCCTGCAGTCCGATCAGGTCGCCGGGATCGACGTGCGGGACGCGCAGCACGCGGTGGTGACGCTGCTGGCCCGGGTGAACGGCCATCTGATGGAGCTCGGCGTGCCGGTCTACGCGTCTGGCAGCGGGATGACCGTCAACGGCGAGCCCGCCCTGCTGCCCGCCCCGTCCCGGGCCTCCCCGCCCGCGCCGGCCGCCGCGAACTCCGATCCCGCCGCGCAGAGCGCCCTGCAGGCGCAGCTGCCGGCCTTCTTCGAGGCCTACGCGAGCGGTGACGCCGCCACCATGGCGCGGTTCCTGGTGCACGGGGTGACCATCAGCGGCCTGGGCGGCGCCGTGACGTACTCCTCCATTGCCGCTCTCTACGTCCCGGCCGGGGGGAACACCCGCCAGATCACGGTCAGTGTCGTCTGGCAGCTTCCCGGCTCCAAGGGGGGTGCTCCTGCCCAGCTGCCGATGACCTATAACATGACTGTTGTCAGCCAGAATTCGAACTGGTATGTGAAGAGCATCCGCGCATCCGACCAGCCCGTGGAGCAGTGATGATCAGGTACCAGCCAGCCGCAGGCGCACGTCTGCCAGACGCCAGTATCCCGTGAGCCTGAAAGGGTAGTGCGATGATGTTTCATCCGGTCGCCGCAGGATTTACCGCCGCGCTCAGTACTCAAAGCCTCGTGACCTATCTTCAGGGACTATTCGGGCCGCTGTTCCTGGGGATCACAGGCATCGTGGCTATTTTCTTTCTATTCACCCGCGAAATTACCCGTTTCGTGCAATTCATCGTGCTGGCTATAGCGATCGCCGTGATCTTCTATACGCCCGGCATCATCCGCACGATCGCCCAGGGGATCACCAACGCGCTCGGAGTCCACTGACCTACCCCCGGCGGAAGGAGCACCTGCCTGTGGACCTGCCTACCTACACGAATATCTGGCGCATCGAGAAGCGGCTCTACAAGCTGTACGATCTCCGGCTTCCCATGCCGCTGCCGTTGGGCCAGATTGCCGCGTTCGTAGGCATCACGGTGCCGTATGTGCTCCTGCTCGCCCTCATCGGAGTACCTTTCACTCACACCCTGTTCTGGCTTTACGTGCTTCCTCCCGGGCTGCTTACCTGGCTGGTTACCAGGCCCGTCATCGAGAACAAGAAGCTGCCTGAGCTCCTGGTTTCCCAGGTGCGCTACCTAGGGGAACCGAACGTCTGGTGCAGAATGGCGCCGTTGACGGAGAAAGACGAGATCATCGTGGTCGGCCGGGTATGGCACGCCTGCCAGCAGGCGGCACCCCGGGTCTCGACCGTCGAGCGCCGTCGGCTGGTGCCGGCCCGGGTGCATGCGGCTGGCCAGCCGACGTGGGCGGCGCCCGCGCCAGGCAGCCAGGGACGGCCCGCTGAGCCACAGCACCGCAAGCCCGCTGCGGGCCGCCCCCAGCCCGCGATGACCGCCGCCGGCCAGGCAGCAGCCGCCGGCCAGGCAGCGGTCCGCAACGGCCAGGCTGCGGCCGCCGGCCAGGCAGCGGTCCGCAACGGCCAGGCTGCGGCGGGCTTTGCCTCGCAACGGGCTCGCACCGGTCCCGGGCCGGTGCCCGGTCCCCGCGCCATGCCGCACGGCCCCGAGGCGCCAGAACGCGCCGTCGCCACCTGGCCGCAGCGCCGCGGGCCGGGACCGGCGCCGCCGAGGCCGGCGCCGCCTGCGCCAGGCCGCGTCCAGCAGCCGGAATGGGCGCTGCGAGCCCGTCCTAGCGGTCCCCTCGGCAAGCCGGTCAACACGTCCAGGCCGCGGTACATCGAAGTCGCGCACACCGAAGACAACCAGCCCGCCCGGTGGCCGGCTGCTGGAGGGCTGAGGCCCGTTCGCGGCATCGCGGACGCTCAGCCCGGCCGGCTGCCCCCGGGCGCGCACCAGCCGGTCGGTGAGCCCACGCTGCCCGCAGCCGGTGTGGGGCGTGCTCACCCGGTCGCTCCGGTTCCGGTTCGCGGCATCGCGGACGCTCAGCCTGGCCGGCTGCCTCCGGGCGCGCCGCAGCCGGTTGGTGAGCCGAAGCCGTCGGCGGCCGGTGTTGGGGGTGCTTACCCGGTCGGCCCGGTTCCGGTTCGCGGCATCGCGGACGCTCAGCCTGGTCGGCTGTCCCCGGGCGCGCGCCAGCCGGTCGGTGAGCCGACGCCGCCCGCGGCCGGTGCTGGGCGTGCTCACCCGGTCGGCCCGGTCCCGGCGGTACGTCCTTCGGCCGGTGCGGCGGAGCCGTCGGCCGGTGCGGTGAAGCCGCCCGCGGTCGCGTCCGCTGATGGCGGAACGCGGACCGCGCCGGGCTTGCCGCAGCCGGGTCCGCCGGCGGCCGGTATTGCGCATGCCGACCGGGCTGGGCCGGTTTCGCTGGTGCGGCCGACCCGGGCTGCGGTCCCGGGAAGCCAGCCCTCCAGCGCAGCCAGGGATACCCGGCCACCCCGCGACCGTCCTGATGCCCAGGGCACTGGCCAGCCGGCGGGCCGGCCGGAGCCGCGGGGGATCGTGACGCGCGGACCGGGCCAGGACCGGCCTGCGCCGCCAGCCGAGCGCGTGCTCAGCGGTTCGCCGGAGCCACGCAGCCGCAGCTGGCATGACCCGGCCCGGCTGGTCCCTGCCGGGCAAGGGTCGGGCAAGGCCCGCGAGACAGCGCAGGAGGAGCGCGATCAGGCCCGGGCTTGCCTGCCGCTGCCCGGGCCGTGCAGGATCGTGGTCCTCGGCTGTACCAGCGGGGCCGGGCAGACCGTGACGGCACTGATGACCGCCCGCCTCCTCGCCAGCCTCCGGGCCGAGCCGGTGGCCGCTCTCGACCTGAACCCGGGTCGCGGCTCCCTCGCCCGGCAATCCCGCTCAGCGCCCGCCGGGACCGTGCGCGATCTCCTCGGCGCGATGGGCCCGGTCGCGGGTAACGGCCGTGCCCCGGCTGGCATCCAGGTGATCGGTGCTGACGAGGCCCCGGAGTCGGTCAAGGGACTCGATGACGGCGATTTCGGCACAATCGGCGAGAGTCTGTCGGCCCGGTATCGGATCAGCCTGATTGACCCGGGAGCGTCCGCGGTGGCCAGGGTACTGGCGATCGCCGATCAGCTCGTCCTGGTCGCCCCGGCGAGCGAGGACGCCCCCCGCGCAGTCTCAATGACCCAGGAGTGGCTGGCGGCCCATGATCACCACAGGCTGGCCGCGAATACGGTCCTGGTGGTGAACGGAGTCAGCGACCGGAGCATGCCGTACGTCGAGCAGGCGGAGGCCATTGCGGCGGGCCGCTGCCGTGCGATCGTCCGGGTCCCGTGGGAGGACCAGCTGGGCGCCGCCGGCGGCCCGTACGCGGATGCGGTTCCGCCGCGCGCGCCGGCCCGGCGGGCCTTGACCAGGCTGGCCGGCCTGATCGTGTCGGGTCTGGCCGGTGCGCCTGGGGCGTCCGCGCCCGGGGAGCCCCGGTGAGCGCGAGGACGCGGAGCACCCGAGGGCGCAGCCGGATCAGCGTCCGGTACTTCGACGACCGGATCCTGCTCACCGAGACCCACGCCTGGGCGTACTTCAGGCTGCCCGCGGTCCCGTACGAGTTCATCACCCCGGAGGAGCGGGAGGCGCTGGCCACGAACATCACCGTGGCCCTGGCCGCGATCCGGATGCCGGAGGCGGAGATTCACCTGCGGGTGGCGCATCGTTCTTACCCGGCCGCGCAGTGGGCGGCCGGCCTGGACGCGACGTCGGACGGGGGCCCGGGCTGGCTGGCGTATCTCGACGAGATGTACCGGCACGTGTGGGCCAAGGACTTCTGGGCCAAGGAGATCTACCTCGGCGTCCGGCTCGGCCAGCGCGGTGTGCGGGCGCAGCTGTCGGGCGGCGTGCTGTCCCAGTTCATCAACACCTACCAGGCGGGCGAGCGGGCGATGGGCCTGGACGACGAGGCGGTGCCCGCGGCCGAGATCGCCAAGTGGACCGAGCAGGCAGACCGGTTCGGCCGCGCCCTCGGCTCGAGCGCCCTGGCGGCGCGGCCGGCCAGCTCGGACGAGATCGCCTGGCTGTTCCGGCACACGCTGCGGGGCACGCTGGGCGAGCCGCCGCCGTCGGCGGCCAAGCGCAGAATCTGGGGGGCAGGCGAGATCGAGTCCCTGGTCGAGGGGCAGGTCCGCAACGGACGTAACCTGCTGTGCCTGGAGCACCCGGCCGGCTCGTCGTATACCGCGTTCTTGTCCTTCGCCCGGTTCCCCGACGTGATGTCGTTCCCCGACGGCGAGCCGTGGCTGCACTTCGCCGACTCGCTGCCCTTCCCGGTCGAGATCAGCTCGCGGATGAAGCTGATCCCGCCTGCCAAGGCCAGCAAGGACGTGGGACGCAGGCTGGCCCACGCCCGGGACATGGACGCGCACATCAGGGAGGCGGGCGCCGAGGCGCCGATAGCCCTGGCCGAGCAGATCGAGGCGGCCCGGATGCTGGAGCACGGCATCACCAAGGAGCGCCTGCCATTCGTCTACGGCTGGCACCGGCTGATCGTCACCGGCCCGTCGCGTGAGCTGTGCCTGCGCCGGGCCGAAGCGCTCATCGAGCATTACCGGGACATCGGCATCGACGTGGTCAACTCGACCGGGGACCAGTTCTCGCTGCTGCGCGAGTCGCTGCCCGGCGACCGGGTCAGGCTCAACTCCTACGTTCAGCGCCAGCCGCTGTACACGATCGCAGGCGGCGTGCCCATCGCCACCGTCAACCTGGGCGATTCGACGCCTGACGGGGCAGGCTGGATCGGACCCTACATCGGCGAAACGCTGGGCCGGGCCCGCTCGGTCGTGCATTTCGATCCGCTGGTCGCCGCCGCGCGCAACCGGCCGACCGCGATCGCCATCACCGGCGAGCCGGGCGGCGGCAAGACCACGCTCGCGCTGCTGCTGCTGTACCAGCTCGCGCTGCGCGGCGTGACGGTGGCCGCGATCGACCCCAAGGGCGACGCGGAGCCGCTGGTCCGGCTGCTGGCCTCGCGCGGCCGCCGGGCGCGGACCCTGCCGCTCGGCGCCGCGGCTCCGGGGCTGCTCGACCCGTTCTCGTTCGGCGACGATCTCGCCGAGAAGCGGACCATGGCCACCGAGACGCTGCGGCTGCTGCTGCCGCGGATGAGCGAGGAGCGGGAAAGCGCGATGATCCAGGCGGTCGGCGTGGTGGCCGGCCAGGACCGGCCCAGCCTGGGCAAGGTAGTCCGGCACCTGGAGGAATCCGCCGACCCTGCGTCCCGCAATCTCGGCGCGGTGCTGCGCTCGATGTCGGAGATGCGGCTGGCCCGGCTGTGCTTCGCGCCCTCGGGCGGGGATCAGATCAACGCGGCCGGCTGGACCACGGTGTTCACCCTGGCTGGGCTCAGCATGCCTGACGTCGGCGTCTCCCGGGACGACTTCTCCTACGAGCAGCGGCTGTCGGTGGCCCTGCTCTACCTGGTATCCCAGTTCGCCCGCCGGCTGCTCAACGGCATGGCGCCGCGGCTGCCGAAGGCGATCTTCCTCGACGAGGCCTGGGCCATCACCTCCACGCCCCAGGGGGCCAAGCTGATCCCCGAGGTGTCGCGGATGGGCCGGTCCCGCAACACCGCGCTGATCCTCGTCTCGCAGAACGCGGGCGACCTGCTGAATGAGCAGGTGACCAACTGCCTGTCCGGGGTGTTCGCGTTCCGCTCCTCGGAGCGGGTCGAGGTCGCCAGCGTCATGGCGTTGCTCGGGGTGGAGCCGTCGGACGAGCACAAGGCCGTGCTGCGCGGCCTGGGCAACGGGGAATGCATCTTCAGGGACCTGGACGGCCGGGCCGGCCGGATCGGTGTCAACCTGATCTCAGACGACCTCCGGAGGTGGCTGGACACCAACCCGACACGCGCCAGGTCCCCCGAGCACGACGCGCCGGAGGAGACCGCCCCCGAGGCGGCGGTCTCCGGCCCCGCCGCGCCCGCCGGGGCGGAGCAGCCCGCACGTTGACCGACCGAACCCAGGAGCATCAGTGACCAGACTGGTCCCGCGCAAGTCACTGCTGGTGCTCGGCCTGCTCGCCACCGTGCTCGGCTCGTCCGCCGCGGCCGCGGCCGCGGCGACCACCCATCCAGCGGCGACCACCCGTCCAGCGGCCGCGGGCCGCCTCGCCTCCGATCAGTCTGCGCCCCGGTTCGCCACCGTCACCTCGGTCCCGGCCGGCGTCACCGTCGCCGCCGTCCAGCGCGCCGCCACCGCCTACCCGCAGGCCTTTCTCGCCGCCGCCACCTCGACCCCGGCCACCGGCCCGGCGACCACGGCTGCTCCGGCGACCGAGCCGGCCGGCGGCATCTGCTCGGTGCCGGGGATCGGCGATATCGGCAACCTGCTCCACTTCTGCAACTCGGGCCCGCTGCTGAATGACCTGAACAACATCTGCCAGCCCTCGCTGCCGCAGCCTGAGCCGGCGAATGGCGGTATCAACTCGATCATCCGGCCGCCGGGCACCGCGCCGCCGGGCAAGACGCTGTACGACAACTACGGCGTGGCCGGGCAGTTCTGGGCGGCGACCGACCTGCAGTGCTCGGACATGACGTCGCTGATCGGCAACAATGTCGCCGGCATGGTCTTCGACGCGGCCAAGGCCGTGGACCGGGTGACCATCACCGTGTACCAGTCGGCCGCGGGCAACGGCATCCTGTCCTGGCTGTCGAACGTGGTAGACCGGCTGATCAGCAGCCTCGGCAAGGCGATCTACTTCCCCTACCTGGCGCCGGTCGTCCTGCTCGGCGTGATGTGGCTGGCCTGGCACGGCCTGATCCGCAAGCGCGCGACCCGCGCCATCGAGGGGACCATCTGGATGGTGGTGGCCTGCGCAGCGGCGATCTGGCTGATCGGCCGGCCGGCCGACTTCACCGGCTTCGGCCAGTCGGTGTCGAACGGCGTGACGCAGGTGCTCAACGTCGCGTTCTCCAAGCTGCCGAATCCAGGCGGTGGCAACTGCGTGCCCGTGAAGTCCGGCGACCCGCAGAACCCGGCCGCCAACTTCGGCTTCACCCAGGGCAACGGGCTGGTCAACCAGAACGCCAACGAGCTGTGGTCCGTCCTGGTCTGCAAGCCGTGGCTGGACGGCGAATTCGGCACCACCCAGTACTCCACCGGGAACGCCGCACCGACCCCGGTCAACACCTACGGCAGGCAGCTACTGTGGGCGCAGTCGATCGCGGCCAACGAGAACCCGACCGCCGCGTTGATCAAGGCCAAGCAGGCGGTCTACTCGGGCATCGCCGCGTCCATGAAGCAGAATGATCCCGCGATCTACCCGCTCTTCCAGGGCAACCAGTGGACGTCACGGATGGAGATCGGATTCGCCGCGCTGTTCGCGGCGCTGGTCGCCGGCGTACTCGTCCTGCTCATCGCGATCACGTTGATCGTGCTCAAGCTCGGCTTCCTGCTCTTGCTGATAGCCGGGCCGTTCTTCCTGATCGTCGGGACGCATCCCGGGTTCGGCCGGGTTGTCGCCATGCGCTGGGTCGAGATGATCATCGGGGTGCTGCTGAAGCTGGTGGCGGTGGCCATCGTGCTCAGCGTCCTGCTGTACGCGTACTCGCTGATCATGGGCACGAGCGACGTCGTGCTGCCATGGGCGCTGAAGATCCTCATGATCGCGCTGGTCACTATCGCCGTATTCATCTACCGCAAGCCGTTCCAGCACCTGTTCTCCGCGGTCGGATACGGCTCGATCGGCGCACGGGAGCGGGCCGAGATCGAGATGTACCGGTCCCGGGAGGTGTTGCGCAGGAATACGGTCGGCGTCGCCACGGCGGCAGCCACCGGATTCGCCGGGTACCGCGTCGGCCGCTGGTCGCGCCGCAGCCCGGTCCAGTCCGCCGCTCTGGCCGAGCACATCGCCGCGGCGGGCGGCTCGGCCGCCCCCGACACCGGCGGGGGACAGGCTCCGAGCGGACCGGCCCTGGCCGATGCGAACGGCCCGCCGGACGGCGCCGAACCTGCCGACAGCCAGACCGCCGGGTCGGGGGGGCGAATCGGTACCGGCGGCAACGGCCGGTCCTGGGACGCCGCGGGCACCGGTGCCGCCCCGCACGCCGCGCCTCCCCTGCACCTGCCGTCCAGGGCAGCCGACGGCGGTGACGACGCGCAGGCTGCGCCGTCTGGCTGGGCGCGCGGTGGCGCGGAAACCGCCGGGACTGCCCGCCCGCTGGCCCGGGCAGGTGACGCGCCGCCGCGGCCGGCCACCGCCAGATCCGGCCGGCCCGGGCCGGTCCGGGCCGGAAGTGCGCCGCCGCGGGCCGGGAGTAACGAGGCCGGCAGTAACGGGGCCGGCGGTAATGGCGGCCCAGTTCCGCGCCTGGGCGCTGGCGCTGGTTCGCCCCGGACGCGCGGTAACGGCGGCCCGGCGCCGCGCCCGGGCGCTGCGGCCGCTTCGCCCGGGACGCGCGGTAACGGCGGCCCGCCGCGGACCGCGGCACCGAGTCGCGGCCCGGTGCCTGCGACCACCGCGAGCCAGCCGCGCGCACGATGGGGCCCGCAGACCGCCCAGGGTTCGGCGGGCGCGGCACGCAGCGGGCGACCGCTCTGGCAGCCAGGCCCCATTCGCCCCGCGGGCGGGTGGTCCGGCGGCGTCGGGGCGCGATCGGGACCGGCTTCCCGGTCCGGCCCAGTCTCACAGGCCCCTCATGCCGCAGGTCCGCGGTCGGCGGCGCAGCCACGGCCGCAGTTTTCGGCCGGCCCACCCGCCTATCCCGCGGCCGGGCCGGCCTCCGGCAGGGGTCCGGTTCCGGGCCGCGCACCGGCCTCGGGCAGGGGTCCGGTTTCAGGCCGCGGGCCGGCCTCCGGCAGTGGTCCGGCTTCCCGGATGGGCCCGGTTTCGGGCAGCGGTCCGGTTTCGGGCGGTGGTCCGGTTTCGGGCGGTGGTCCGGCTTCCCGGGTGGGCCCGGCTTCGGGCGGCGGTCCGGCCGGCCGGCCGCAGCCTTCCCGCAGCGGCGGTCTCTGGCCGGGCCGCGCCGCGCCCGGTTCCCGCCGCGGCAGCGCTCCCGGGAGCGGCGCTGCCGGGAGCAGCGCGGCGGGCCAGCCTGATCCGTTGGCCAGCGGCCAGCAGGGGGCAGCCCGCGGCGACGCCCCGCTCCCGTTCTGGCTCCGTCCCGTGCGGCGGAAGAAGTAGCGTTCATGGATCTGACGTCACGCCAGCGTCAGCTGGTGTTCGCGGTCACCGTGCTCGTGCTGGGCGGTCTCGGCTTTTTCTTGCTGCGATCGGGTACCTCGGGGCAGCACCCGGCGAAACCACCGGCGTCTCCCGCGGCCGCGGCCAGTACTCCGCCCGCGCCCACGCCCATCGCGACCCAGACCGGCAGCTCCTCCACCACGTCATCGCAGGTCAACATCTACCGGTGGCTGCCCTTCACCGAATCCCAACTGGCTCGGGCGTCGAGCGTGGTTACCGAGTTCTCGGCGTACTACGGCACCTACTCCTACAACGAGACCACTGCCGACTACATCGGCCGGATGCAGGGGCTGATGGCCAGTCAGCTCGGCCAGGTCATCGCGCGCGCTTACTCCACCCCCGGGGTGGCCAAGATACGCAGCGCGCAGAAGCAAGTGTCGGCGGGCAGCGCCACGATCGACTCGCTGCGCGCGTTCGGGCCCTCGAGCCTCACTTTCGTGGTCACCGTCCATCAGAAGATCACCGGGACAAGCCCCGGCCAGCAGAGCGCGCAGTACGCAGTCACCGTTTCCGATGGCAGCGGCGGCTGGCAGGTCAACGACATTGAGCTCGCCTCCTCGGGCAACCAGTGATCCCGATCGGCGGATACCGCGATCGCGGCCGAGGCCGGGGCCTCGGCGCCGCCCGGCCCGCCGTGGTCGCGGCGGTACTCGGTGCCGGATTACTGCTAGTCGGGCTCATCGCCATCCCGATGATGGTGGTCGGCGGGAGCAACATGATGTCCGCCGTCAGCAGCAGCAACTGCTCGAATAGCGGGCAGAGCACGACCACGCCCATGACCGCGGTGAGCAGCCAGGGCAGGGACTCGATCCCGTCGAACTATCTCGCCCTCTTCCAGCAGGTCGGCCGGCAGTTCGGGGTCCCCTGGCAGATCCTGGCCGGGATTGGCGAGGTGGAGAGCAATGACGGCAGGTCGAACCTGCCCGGCGTGCACAGCGGCGCCAATGGCTTCGGCGCCGCCGGGCCTATGCAGATCGGCATCGGCGGGGCTGCGGGCAATACCTGGGGGGGCGCGCCGGTCCACCCGGCCAGCGAGCAGGTGAACGGCGTGGCGACGGACGAGAACGGCGACGGGATAGCGAGCGTCTACGAGCCGGCTGATGCCATCGCCGGGGCTGCCAAGTACCTGATCAGGAACGGCGTGCAGGGCAATGTCCAGGGAGCGATCTTCGCCTACAACCACCTGGAATCCTACGTCCTGGCGGTCTTGCACTGGGCGGACCTCTACACGAAGGGCGGCTACACGGTGGGCCCGGTCACCGTGGCCGAACAATGCTCGACGCTGACCAACAGCCAGGTACCCAACCAGGTCGTGGCCACCGCCATCAACTTCGCCCGGGCGCAGATCGGCAAGCCCTACCTGTGGGGCGGCACGGGGCCCGACGCATTCGACTGCTCCGGCCTGGTGATGATGGCCTACCGGGCGGCGGGCGTGGACATCCCGCGCACCTCGGAGGATCAGTGGGCGTGGGGGCCGCGGATCCAGCCCGGGCATGAGGAGCCGGGCGACCTGGTGTTCTTCGCCGGCTCGGACGGTACCCAGGCGAATCCGGGGCACGTGGCCCTGGTGATCGGCAACGGCAAGATGGTCGAGGCGTACGCGACCGGTTTCCCCATCAGGATCTCCTCGTTCGGCACCAGCAACTCGGCGCCGGGCGACCAGACCGTGGTCGGCTTCACCCGGCCCTGGGCGCACGCCGGCGTCGTGATCGCCGGCCAGTCGGGGGCACAGTAGCCGTGCCCGGGAACCGCTCGCGAAGCCGCACCCTCGCCGCCGGTGCGACGCCAGCGTCCTGCCCCGATAGCAGGTAACAGATGGCCTGATGCGGACGAAAGCTAGCCGTCAACGGCCACTGGAGGCGGCAGCATCGGTGATACTCGTCGGTAGTCGTTTGGGAGGGAGCACTTATGCCCGCTGCCGTTCCGGTCTCCCCGGCCAGCCGGCCCGGACCAGGTACGACCCGCCGCCCGCGGCGAATCGCCGGAGCCGGCCGCAGGGCGCCGCGTCGCGGCGCATTACTCCTAGTCGCCGCGGTGGGCCTGCTCGTGCTGGTCCTGCTGCCCCAGGCCGCGCAGGCTGGCGGCCCGTCTTACGTGGCGTTGGGTGACTCGTATACGTCCGGACCGTTCATCCCGGACCAGACCGGCTCGCCCGCGGGCTGCCTGCGCTCCACCAACGACTACCCGGCCGATGTCGCGTCGGCTGTCGGTGCGTCCTCGTTCACTAACGTCAGCTGCGGCGGGGCGGTCACGGCGGACATGACCGCACCGCAGTCGGTGACCCTGGGCACCAACCCGCCCCAGTTCGGTGCGCTCAGCCCCAGTACCACGCTGGTCACCTTGGGTATCGGCGGCAATGACATCGGCTTCGTCGGCATCGTCGAGACATGCGCCAAGGAAAGCCTCTTCAACCCGTTCGGCTCGCCCTGCAGGAACCACTACACCTCCGGCGGCACCGACCGGCTGGCACAGGCCATCGTGAACCTCGCGCCGAAGATCGGCTCGGTCCTGCGGGAAATTCACGGCCTGGCGCCCAGCGCGCGGGTGTTCCTGGTCGGCTATCCCGCGATCCTGCCGAACTCTGGCGACGGCTGCTGGCCCCTGGTCCCCGTCTCGTTCGGCGACGTACCGTACCTGCGCGGCGTGGAACTGAAGCTGAACCAGATGCTCGCCAGCCAGGCGGCTGCCAACGGCGCGACCTTCGTGAACACATACACCGACAGCATCGGTCACGACGCCTGCCAGCTGCCCGGCACCAAGTGGATGGAAGGGCTCATCCCGACCTCACCCGCGGCTCCCTTCCACCCGAACCAGCTGGGCGAGGAGCACATCGCCGACCAGGTGATCGCCGCCATCGGCTGACCTGCCGTCGCGGGCCAGCCGCGCCGGTGCGGAACACGGCAGGCCGGCTCGGGCACGGACGGCCGCCGGCCGGCCAGTGCCAGTGCCGGCCGGCCAGTGCCGGCCGGTCAGCTGATCCTGGCGCGGCTGGCCAGGAACCTCAGGTGGCGTTCGTGGTCGTGCTGGCCCAGGAACGCCTTGAAGCGGCCGAGCCGGTAGGCGGGCTCGCCCGCGATGCTGGCCGTCTCGACCTCGAAGTCCTGGCTGAGGTCCCGGATCCCGCGCAGCACGTCCCGCGCCGTCGGCGCCCTCCGCGCCCGGGCCACCGTGTCCGCCCTGGCCGCTGCTGCGATCTGCGCGGCGGTCAGGAAACCGCGGCGCGAGCGGAGCACGGCATACACCGGGTCGCCGACGTGCCCGGCCCCGGCGACCGCCTCCGGATGCGGCGGCCAGCGGCCACCCTCGTGCAGCAGCGCGCTGCGGATCGCGTGACCGACTGCCTCGGCGACCGGCGGCGGGAACGCGTTGCCGAGCTGCCGGTAGCGGGCGGTCTTGCGGCCGGCGAACTGCCAGTCCCACTCGTCCCGCCAGCCCTGCAGCCGGGCGACCATGTCGCAGGTGAGCCTGGGCCGCAGCGCAGGATCGTCGGAGCGGTCCGGCGCGGCGTCGGCGATGCCGAGGCCGTCCACGCCGAGCTCCGCCCAGGCCCGCTTGGCCCGGGTGGGGCCGAGATCGCCGCCGCCGTGCTTCTTCGACCCGCCGACGATTGTCGGCGCGATCCTGTTCGCCCGCCGGGCCCAGTACGAGGCACCGGGCCAGCCGCGCGCGCCCATCAGGTCCGCGAGCGCCTCGCCCACGGTCGGCGGCGGGCCTCCGGCCGCGGCCGGCCAGCGGAACCAGCGGGCGTCGGCCGGCCGCAGCGCCACCAGCACGAAGCGCGGCCGCAGCTGCGGCACGCCGAAATCGGACGCGTGCAGCAGCCGCCAGCCGGGGACGTAGCCGAGTTCCCGCAGCCGGTCCAGGACGTGCTGGCGGTAGGCGCCGAACCTGCTCTCGCTCAGCCCCCGCACGTTCTCCAGCAGCAGCCCGCGCGGCCTGATCAGGTGGCACAGCTCCACCGCCCAGGCGAACAGGTCCCGCTCGTCCGCCGCGCCGAGCCTGCGCCCGGCGACGGTGAACGGCGGGCAGGGCACCCCGCCGGCCAGCAGCGCGATGCCCTGGTAGTCCTTGGGATCCCACACCTGCCAGTCCGCGGCGTCACCCTCGGCGATCTTCCAGGCCGGCCGGTTTGTGCGCAACGTCTCACAGGCCACCGGGTCGAGTTCGACGGCCAGCGCGTGCTCGAATCCGGCCCGCTCCAGCCCCAGCGCCTGGCCGCCGGCCCCGGCGCAGATCTCAACCGCTTCAAGATCTGTCACGCTGGCCTCCCTCGGCAGCTGTGGTGGCCTGCAAGGGGGTCCGTCACGCGAACGGACCTCCGTTACAGCCTGCTAACTCAGTGCTCGCTGGTGACTATCTTGGCGGAGCCGGGCGCGCTTGTGGCGGATACTCGCGCCGCTTCCCCCGTGTCCTGCGCCGGACTCTAGCGCCGGGGACCGACAGTCAGCCGCCGCCGGCTGGCGGGGTGTACGTCAAGAATATGCGGGCTGTGCGTCGGCCGGCGGGCGCAGGCCGTTGAGTGCGGTCTGGAGGATTGGTTCGGTGTAGCCGGTGTCGCCGTGGATCGTGCCGATGGCGACGATCATGTCGAGGATCTGCTCGAGAGTGAGGTCGTCGCGGACTTCGCGGGCGTGCTGCGCGGCGGCGAGGAGCGGCAGGCCGGCGGCGAGCACCCGGGTGCGGTTGGTTGCGAACAGCGGGTCGCTGCGGTCCGTTTGCTTGAGCAGTTCGGCGGCGATGTGCCGCTTGCTCGTGGTAAAGGCGAAGAACCGGAGCAGCCAAGCCACCAAAGCCGCTCCGGGCGTCTCGCCGTCGATGGTCTGGGCGGCCTCGCAGACGGCATCGACCTCGTCGGCGAAGAGGGCCTCAAGGAGCTCCTGGCGTCCGGGGAAGTTGCGGTACAGGGTCGCCATGCCGACGCCGGCGCGCCGCGAGATCTCGGCCATCGACACCTCAGCATCGGAATCGGCGAACGCGGTGCGCGCGGCCGCGAGGATCTTGTCCCGGTTGCGCTCGGCGTCGGCTCGTCTGGCTGGTGCCGGGAACTGGTCCGCGGGCATCGGGACTCCAAGTGGACAGGCTATCCGGTAATCGCTACAGTGAAGTGGACAGGCTCTCCGCCTGCTGACGTTCCGATCATACCCACGTGCCGCGACTGACTCGCGGCGACTCAAGGAGCTTGCCATGCAATACCGGCCCCTGGGGCGCACCGGCGTCTCGGTCAGCCAGATGTGCCTGGGCGCGATGATGTTCGGCGCGTTCGGCAACCCCGATCACGAAGATACGGTCAAGATCATCCACAAGGCGGTGGACGCCGGGATCAATTTCATCGACACCGCCGATGGCTACTCCGCCGGCGAGTCAGAAGAGATCCTGGGCAAGGCGCTGGCCGGCGGGCGGCGCGAAAGCGTGGTGCTCGCCGTCAAGTTCGGCGTTCCTTTCGACGGGGACCCTAACCATCGCGGAGCGTCGCGGCGGTGGATCACCGAGGCGGTCGAGGGCTCGCTGCGCCGGCTGCAGACCGACTGGATCGACCTGTACCAGGTGGGCGTTCCCGATCCGGATACTGATATCGACGAGACCCTCGGCGCCCTGTCCGATCTCGTACGCGCCGGCAAGATCCGCTCCTTCGGCGCGTCGAAGGTTCCCGCCTCTGCGATCGTCGAAGCCCAGTGGACCGCCGACCGCCGCGGCCACGGGCGGTTTCGCACCGAGCAGCCGCCCTACTCTCTGCTGACCCGCGCCATCGAATACGATCTGCTGCCGGCCTGCCTGCGCCACGGAATGGGTGTCATGGCCTACAGCCCGCTGGCCGGGGGCTGGCTGTCGGGCAAGTACCGCAAGGGCCAGCAGGTCAGCGGGCCGGGCTCGGCCGCCCGGCGGCAGCGTTTCGCCACGGCCTTCGACGCCGCCAACCCGGCGAACGCTGCGAAGCTCGACGCTGCCGATGCCCTCGGCGCGCTTGCTGGCGAGGCCGGGCTGACCCTCATCCAGATGGCGGTCGCATTCGTCATCCGCCACCCCGCGGTCACCTCCGCGATCATCGGCCCGCGCACCATGGAGCACCTGGACGGCTATCTCGCCGCCGACGGGATCGAACTGCCCTCCGACGTGCTTGACCGGATCGACGAGATCGTTCCCCCCGGGGTCACGATCAGCGTCGCCGACAACATGTGGAACGTCGGCACGACGGCGCTGGACGCCGCATTCCGCCGCCGGCCGGGCAACCTCCCAGCGCGCTAGCCGCCTCCGCTGGCTGGCTACTCGCTGACCCGCGCGTGCCGCGGCGACCTGCCGCGCGGCCGGGGTGGCCGGGGTGGCCGGGCGAGCTCCTCCGGCAGCATCAGCAGCGGGTTGACCGCACTGTCCACCACCTGGGCGGCTAGCTCGGCCAGCCGCGTACCGCCGGCCCGGGCCACCGTCCTGAGCAGCGCGAACGCCTGCCTCGGCGGAACGCGCCTGCGCTCGCAGATAATGCCGATCGCCTGTTCCACCCGTACCCGGGTCGCCAGCGCATGCTCCAGCTGGGCGACGGTTACCCGCAGCCGGGCCGCCTCGGCCGCGGCGTCACCAGGCTGCCCGGTTTCCGCGGCGCCGCCGGGGCGGGGAGGCGAGCCGATGGTCGCGGGCATGGGCGTGCCGGGCAGTTCCGATGCGAGCAGGTCGGCGAGCACGATCGCGCTCACCAGATCCGGCAGTTCCTCGTCTGCGACCCGCCAGCCCTGGCCGCCGCGACGCACCACGACGACCTGCGGCCGGTCCGGCTGCTCCGGCGCGGTCTCGGCCGGGCCAGGATCCGCCTCCGGCTCCGCCGTCTTCGCGGCCGGGCCGGGGGCGTCAGCCGTTCGGCTGGACCGCTCGTTCATGACAAGGCGGCAAGCTCCGTCAGCCGGTCTTTGACCTGGGCCACGGAGGGGTTGGTCAGCGCGCTGCCGTCAGCGAAAACCAGCGTCGGCACGGTCTGGTTCCCGCCGTTCACGGCCATGACGTAGTCGGCGGCGTCCGGATCGAGCTCGATGTCGATCTCCCTGACCTCGATGCCGTCCCGCGCGAGCTGGCTCTTCAGCCGCCGGCAGTACCCGCACCACGGCGTCGTGTACATCGTCAGCGGCTCTGGCACCTGCCGCCTCCTTCCGATCTGGCCATTCCCGTCCCTTGTTAACGCAGAACGGCGCGGCGGGCTTCCCGTTGCGGCCGCGGCAGATGCGCGAGGATGGCCCGGGTGAGGAGGATGGCGAGAGTGAAACACCGGCAGCCAGGCGACGCGGGTGACCGGGTAGCGACGGCCGACGGCCCCGGCGGAGCGGCGGCGGTGCTCGAGGCGCTGGATCCCGAGCAGCGCGAGGTGGCGCTCACCGTGCGCGGGCCGGTGTGCGTGCTGGCGGGCGCGGGTACCGGCAAGACTCGTGCGATCACGCACCGCATCGCCTACGCGGTGCATATCGGGGCGGTGGACCCCGGACACGTGCTGGCGGTGACGTTCACCACGCGGGCGGCCGGCGAACTGCGCGGCCGGCTGCGCCAGCTGGGCGGGCCCGGCCTCGGGCTTGACCGGGTACGGGCCCGGACCTTTCACTCGGCCGCGCTCCGGCAGCTCACCCACTTCTGGCCGGGCACGGTGGGCGGCCGTCCGCCCAGGGTGCTCGCGTCGAAGATCAGCCTGATCGCCGAGGCGGCCCGGGCGCGCCGGATCGCCGTCAGCGGCGCGGAACTGGCCGACATCGCCGCGGAGATCGAATGGGCCAAGGTGACCCAGGCCAGGCCGGACGACTACCCGGCGGCGGCCGGGCCGGCGGGCCGGCGGCCGCCGCTCGGTGCCGACCAGACCGGGCAGATCTACGCCGCGTACGAGGAGCTGCTCCGGGAACGCCGCCTGGTCAACTTCGAGTCCGTGCTCGAGCTAACCGCCGCCATCCTGGCGGAGAACCGGCAGGCGGCGGCGGAGGTCAGGAACCGGTACCGCTACCTGGTGGTCGATGAGTACCAGGATGTCAGCCCGCTGCAGAAGCTGCTGCTCGACGCGTGGCTCGGCGACCGGGATGACCTGTGCGTGGTAGGTGACCCGGATCAGGCGATCTACTCGTTCGCCGGAGCCTGGCCCGGCTACCTGACCGGTTTCGCGGCCGAGTTCCCGGCAGCGACCGTGATCAGGCTGACGAGGGACTACAGGTCCACGCCGCAGGTCGTGACGCTGGCCAACCGGCTCATCGCGGCCGCCGACGCCCAGCCGGGCATTCCGGGTGAGGCGGTGACCCGGTGGGCTACCGCGCTGGTGGCACAGCGGCCGGCCCTGACCCGTCGTTCGCCGAGTACCCGGACGAGCGGGCCGAGGCGGACGCGGTCGCCGCGCGGGCGAGCTCGCTTATCGCCCAAGGCGTCGCACCGCGGGAGATCGCGGTGCTGGTACGGGTCAACGCGCAGACTCAGGCGTTCGAGCGGGCCCTGCGAGAGGCGGGCATTCCCTACCAGGTCAGGGGGGCCGAGCGGTTCTTTGACCGCGCCGAGGTCCGGCAGGCGATCGGGCTGCTCAGGGCGGCCGGCCGGTCCTGGCCCGGTGCCGGGAACCAGGCGGGGTCGGCGGCTACGGCAGGGTCGGCGGCCGCGGCGGACCCTGTGGCTACAGCGGACCCGGTGGCCACGGCGGACCGGGCGGCCAGGGCCGGCCGGGGCTCGGCGGGTGCGGACCCGGCAGATCGGGCAGCCAGGGCGGACCGGGGCACGGCGGCGAAGGCGCACCCGGTGGCCACGGCAGCAAACGCGGATCGTGTTACCCCGTTGCCTGCCGAGGTCAGGCACGTGCTGACCGGCCTGGGGCTGACCGAATCCGCGCCGCTCGGGGGGGCTGCGGTCCGCGAACGCTGGGAGTCGCTCGCCGCGCTGCTCGGACTCGCCGAGGACCTCTCGCTGGCCCGCCCGGGCGCCACCGTGGCCGACTTCGCGGCCGAGCTCGCCGAACGGGCGGCGGCCGGGCACCCGCCTGCGGCGCCGGGGGTTACGCTGTCTTCCCTGCACGCGGCCAAGGGCCTTGAGTGGGACGTGGTGTTCCTGCCTGGTCTAGCCGAAGGGGTCCTGCCGATTGTGTACGCGCAGACGCCCGAGGCGATCGCGGAGGAGCGGCGGCTACTCTACATGGGCGTGACCAGGGCCAGGCTCCGGGTGGAGCTGTCCTGGGCGGCGGCCCGCTCGCCTGGTGCGAAGCCGTCCAGGAAGCCGTCGAGGTTCCTCGGTTCGCTGCGGAAGGGCACGGTCACCAGATCATGAGCAAGGCTCTGGACAACCTGCTGGAACTGCTCGACCTCGAGCAGATCGAGGTCAACATCTTCCGCGGCCGGAGCCCCGACGAGCGACTCCAGCGGGTGTTCGGCGGCCAGGTGGCCGGGCAGGCGCTGGTCGCCGCGGGCCGCACCGTGCCGGCCGACCGCCCGGTGCACTCGCTGCAGGCGTACTTCATCCGGCCCGGCGATCCCGCGGTTCCCCTGGTCTACATCGTGGACCGGGTACGCGACGGCCGGTCCTTCACCACCCGCCGGGTGTCATGCATCCAGCACGGGGAGACAATCTTCACGCTGTCCGCGTCCTTCCATCATCCGGAGCCTGGCCCGGTACACGCCACGGCGATGCCCGACGTCCCGCCGCCGGAATCGGTGATGCCGACCGCTGAGCGGCTGGAGAAATTGTTCGGGCCGCTGGATCCCCGCTATGACCGGATGTTCCGGCGCAATCCCGTGGATCTTCGCTTCCTCGGCCCGCTGACCGTGGAGGTGCAGCGGGATCCGTCGCTGCGCACCACGAAGAACCTGGTCTGGCTGCGGGTGGACGGGGACCTGCCCGACGATCCACTGCTGCACGTCTGCCTGATGACCTATGCGTCCGACATGACCCTGCTCGACTCGGTACTGCTTGCACACGGCCTGTCCTGGGTGGACGGGCAGACCATCGGGGCGAGCCTGGACCATGCGATGTGGTTCCACCGCCCGTTCCGGGCGGACAGGTGGCTGCTGTACGCGCAGGAGTCGCCGGTGGCCTCGGGGGGGCGCGGGCTGGCCCGGGGCCAGGTCTTTACCGAGGCCGGCGATCTCGTGGTTTCCGTGGTGCAGGAAGGACTCATCCGGACCAGGCGCGAGCCGTCAGAAGTTCCCGTTGAAGAAAACGGCAGGTAGAAAAAGTGTTGCCGACCCGGCCGCCCGGTACGTAGGCTGCTCCCATGTCCGCGGTGTGCCGCAGCCGATTCGTGGAAGGAGGTGCCCGCCGAGATGATCAATTTTGTTGAGTCCCCAGCCTTCGCGATGACGCGTGCTGGCGTGACCCTGCCGACGCGGGTTGCCTTCCTGCCCGCTGTCAACGGCGGTCGCGTCGCGTGTGCCGTCCTGACGACAAGGGGGCCGTCCGCAGTCAAGGGGACAGGTATGCCCTGCGTCAGCCCGGCGCATGTCCAGAAGCTCGTCTTCGGCCAGGCGTCCACCCGTAACCCGTACACCGACAAGACCCGTGCCGCCGCCATCGGCGGTGGCGCCAAGGGTCCGCACCCGTTGAGGGAACCGGAACCGGTCTAAAAAGACCGGCCGACCCCCTCGGAGGCCGCGGACCCGCAAAGGGTCCGCGGCCTTTAGTTTTGCCCGGGCCAACGATCAGCCAGTCAACGACGACTAGAAGATCCGACGAGAGGGGTTGGCACCGATGCAGTGGCCCGACACCACCGCCGTCACGGCGGACGCGGCGGGGTTCGAGGCACGTTCCGTGGCTCAGGGAGCGGCGCAGGTCACCCGGCCTATGGTCAGCGGCCTGCGTCCCGCGCCGCAGCAGGAGCCGTCCGTGACGGGGCAGGTCATGATCTCCCGGGTTGCCGGGCGCCTTGACCTTCCCTGCCGGGAGGATCCCGACCTGTTCTTCGCCGAGGCGCCCGCAGATGTGGAAGCGGCGAAGGCACTGTGCCGGGGTTGCCCGGTGATGATCGCCTGCTTCAACGGAGCCCTTGAGCGACGGGAGCCCTGGGGCGTCTGGGGCGGCGAGCTCTTCCTGCGCGGACAGGTCGTGCCGCGCAAGCGGCCGCGCGGTCGTCCCCGCAAGGACGAGGTAGCTGCCTAGCCGCAGGCGACTGTCCCGTCCGGGAGATGACCTCGCCCCGGCCGTCCGTACGGCCGGGCTGGATCTCACCGCAGCTCCGCCCGCCCGGCCTGCCCACTGGCCGGCCGGAAACCACCATGCAAACCAGAACGGATGGATTCACCATGTATGTCCAGGCTGTCGTGGCACGACAGATGCACGAAGAAATGCTGGAACGGGCACAGCGGTACCGTGTCGCGTCGCGGGTTCAGGCTCTGAATCGCGCGCGGCGCAAGCTGGTCCGGGCTCAGCGGCAGATGAGCCGCGCTCGCGTCCAAGCGAGCCGGCTCCGGCAGGAACTCGAGGCAGAAGCCTGACCGGCCATGTCCCGGCCTGATGGCAGAACCTCGCGCACGATCACGTCAGCGCCGCTTGCCAGATCGTTACATGTCCTGGCAAGCGGCGCTGACATCGTCAACCGGCGGTCCGGCGCCGGGCTCAGTCCGTGCTCGCCTTGGAGCGCGTGCTCGGCTTGGAGTCTGTGCTTGGCTTGGAGCGCGTGCTCGGCTTGGAGTCTGTGCTTGGCTTGGAGCGCGTGCTTGCCTTGGAGTCTGTGCTCGGCTTGGAGCGCGTGCTCGGCTTGGAGTCCGTGCTCGGCTTGGAGTCCGTGCTCCTCTCGTAGCCGGGCATCCACTTGATCACCTCGGCCCGGAACGGCCCCTCGCACTCCAGCTGGCAGAGCACGCCGATGCCTGCCGTCGACACGCGGTGGATCAGCACGTAAGACGGCGGCACGTTGAACTTCCGGCCGATGTTGGACGGCCGCAGGTCCGTCACCCGGGCCGCCTCGTCGCGCATCCACTCTCGGCTGAACTTGAATGTCTCCACGCTGGACGGCTCGGCCAGCGGCGCGAGGAAGGCCCGGAGTGCCTCCAGGTCCACGTCAATGCCTTCCCTGAGGAAGCCCTGCGCGCGCAGCTCCTGGTCGACCTCATCGATGTCGCCATCGTCGTGCATGATCCGCAGCAGCTTCCCGATGAACGGCGGGAACCCGTCCGGGAGCCGGTCAACCGCCCCGAAATCGAGCACTCCCAGCCTGCCGTCGTCCAGCAGCCGGAAATTCCCTGGATGCGGATCCGCGTGCAGCAGCCCGGCCCGGGCCGGGCCGGAGAAAAGGAACCTGACCAGGAGGATTCCGGCTCGGTCGCGGTCTTCCTTGCTGCCGTCGCTGATGATCTTCGACAGCGGCGTGCCGTCCATCCACTCGGTGATCAGCACATGGTCGGACGCGGTGACCACGCCCGGCACGTAGATGTCGGGATCGCCGGCGTAGGCGTCGGCGAAAGCCTGCTGCGATGACGCCTCGAGGTGGTAGTCGAGTTCCTCGGCTACCCGGCTGCGCAGCTCGTCGAGCAGCGGCTTGGCGTCCAGCCCCGGCATGAGGATCCCGAACAGCCACCCGGCCCGGCTCAGCTGGTTGAAGTCGCTGATCAGAGCCTTGCCTGCGCCGGGATACTGGATCTTGACAGCTACCTGGCGCCCGTCCTGCCAGACGGCCTTGTGCACCTGGCCGATGGAGGCGGCGGCGGCGGGGTGATCGTCGAAGTCGGTGAAGCGGTCACGCCAGTCCTCGCCGAAGTCCTGCGCCAGAACCCGGTGCACGGTCCGGGCGGGCAGCGGCGGCGCCGATTCCTGCAGCTTGGTCAGCGTGGCGCGGTACGGGCCGGCGATCTCGGGCGGCAGCGCCGCTTCGAAGATCGACAGTGCCTGACCCATCTTCATCGCGCCGCCCTTGAGCTCACCGAGGACCTTGAAGATCTGCTCGGCGGTGCGCTGCTGGATCTCGCCGACTACGAGCTCAGCCGGGCGGCCGCCGATCCGCTTGCCGAAGCCCAGGGCAGTACGTCCGGCGAAACCCATCGGGAGCGTGGCCAGCTTGGCGGTGCGCGTAACGGCACGGCGCGGGAGGTCGTTCACGATCTCCATTGTCCGCTACCGGCAGCACCGGATTCTACTCGCTGCACGCCGTGCCGCTCGCGCATCCGCAGCCGGCCTGCGGCGTCCAGGTACGCCGCCGCCACTGCCAGCCGGGCAGCACCAGCTCCAGGGTCCCGTTCGTCACCGCGTCGGCGCGGCCGCGATCGACGAAGGTCAGCACCTGCGCGCTGGCCTGCGCGGCTACCGACGTGGCCAGGACGCAGTCGCAGGCGGGCGTGCTCGGCTGACGCTCGATGACCTGGGCAAGGACCAGCGGCCAGGCCGGGTCGTGCTCGGCCCGGGCCAGGTCCAGGCAGTGCAGGCAGGCCGACCGCCCGGGTATGACCAGCGGCCCCACAACGCCGATCGCCTCGCCGGCGGCGGCGCTCAGGTGCGGCACGCCGTCGGCCAGCAGCCTGATGGCCAGTTCAGGGCCATGGCTGGCGGTCAGCACGGCCAGGTCGGGCCGCCGGGCGTCATCGGTCCGGGCCTCGGGCGCGGTGCGCCGGATCGCGCGGGCCGCGCCCGCGGATCTCGGTTCGCCGATGTCCGCCTCGCACAGGCCGGCCGGGGCGAGATCGGCGGCGAGGACCGATCCGGCGTCCCGGCACGACACATGGCCGATTCCGGCCGTGGCGAGCAGCGTCGCGATGCAGGAGCCGACCTTTCCCGCCCCGTAAACGCGCACATAGGTCCCGGATCTGCGGGCGAGGGAGCGGGCGCCGCCATCGGCGTCTCCGTGTGCGAGCGACGTCGTGGCCAGCTCGGGCGCTAGCCGGGAGCGAAGGCCGTCCGGCACGGTCCGCAGCGCGCTGGCCGGGAAGTCGTCGAGCACGCCGGCGGCGGCGAGTAGGGTGATCAGCCTGTCGGCGGCTTCGGCGGTGATGCCGTAGCCGCGGGCGGCGGCGATCATCGCCTGGTGATCCCGGCTGCCGTCGAGCAGGCCTATCAGGGTCGCCGCGCGGCCGATTCCGGAGACGGCGACAGCACGGCGCGGGTCGATGCCGATCTGCAGCGTGTCGTCGTCCCGCCAGACCGGAAGAAGGCCGGGCTTGAGCGCCAGTCTCATGGCGGTCAGCATGGCAGCGGCCGGCGACAGTCTGATCCTGCGGGCCGATGCGGCCGGGCCGTGCGGAGCCGATGCGGCCGGGCCGTGCGGAGCCGATGCGGCGGGGCAGTGAGGAGCCGATGCGGCCGGGTCGTGCGGAGCCGATGCGGCCGGGTCGTGCGGAGCAGATGCCCGGGAGGAGGGGCCGATGCGGGACAAGCCGGAGGCTGAGCGCCGCCCGTCGGCCGCGGAACTGGCCGCGGCCGCGGGCAAGACCATCCCCGACGTCGCGGCCCCGGACCTGCGGGTGCTGTTCTCCGGGATCAACCCGGGCCTGTACTCGGCGGCCACCGGCTACCACTTTGCCCGGCCGGGCAACCGGTTCTGGCCGGCGTTGCACCGGTCCGGGTTCACCGATCGCCAGCTTGCCCCGCGGGAGCAGAACGAGCTGCTGGCGCTGGGGCTGGGCATCACCAACGTGGTGGCCCGGGCCACGGCCCGCGCTGATGAGCTCGATGCCGCCGAGCTGCGCGAGGGCGGCCGGCTCCTGGCGGCCAAGGTGGCCGCGCTCGGCCCGCGCTGGCTCGCCGTGGTCGGCGTCACCGCGTTCCGTGTCGCGTTCAACCAGCGGCACGCGGTGGTGGGAGCGCAGCCCGGCCGCCTGGGCGGAGCCCAGGTGTGGGTGCTGCCAAACCCCAGCGGTCTCAACGCTCTGTGGACTGCACCTCGGCTGGCGGAAGCGTTCGCGGAGCTGAGGATCGCGGCGACGGGCTGAGCGGAGACGCCGGTAACTCTGTGCGGCCGGCGCGGGCGAAGCAGGCGGGCGCACTGCGCGGTGGTCCGGCGGCGCCGGTGGTGGCCAAGACGAGGCAGCGGCTGGCCTCGGTGATGTCCGGTACGATGCGCGCGGCGGGGCCGGGGACGTTCACGTCAGCCGGCCCTGCGGTACGTGAGGGCGAAGTCGTGCTCCCACTCGCCGCCGTCGGGGCATTTCTCCCAGGCGCCGGTGATGGTGTTCTCGTCGTCGCTGAAGGTGCCGGTGAAACGCTGCCGGAAGTCCAGGGGCGAGAAGTCGGGCGATTCGCGCGTGAGCGTCCAGACCCCGTCGGCGAAGCCCATCGCGTACAGCCGGACCACCCCGCGGGCGTCGTAGTAATGCTGGGCGTAGCCGCCGGTCCGCAGGTCGGTGCCGATGATCGCCAGGCTGTCCGGCGCCTCAGGGACCGGTATCTCGGTGTGCTGCAGCAGGAACTGTCCGTCCAGGGCCCACTCGAACCGGCTGCGCGCCACCGGGCCGCTGTCGGTCGCACCGGACGGTGTCGGCTGGCCGGGGAACCGGACCTGCATGGACCAGTCACCGATGAAGACACCGAGACGCGCCAGCGCATCCGTTCGGTTTCCGGCCACGACGATCACTCCACTCTCACCTGAGACGATCACTCCGCTCTCGCCTGACGGGATTCCGCTCACCGAGACCGACCGCGGCGACCGGGCGAACTCATCGCCCTCATCACCACCCGAGCGCCCTACGGCATCTGGCCGTCGGTGCTGTCATTGCCGGGCGGGCTCAACGCGCACCTGGAGCGCCGCCGCTCTGGCCGAGGAGTTCGCCCGCCCGAGAGCTGACCTCCATCCGCTGATCCTCCGCACGCTGACCTGCGCGGATTGACCTGTGCGGGCTGAGGCCCCAGGGCGAGTCCCCGGGCGGACGGCGTGTCCTGACGAACTCGCCGGGACGGAGCGCCGATCGCCCCCCTTCCCCTGAGGGGCGAGCGGGCCCCGGTACGCCCGGGGACTCCTCGTCCCTGAACTTAGGAGGCTGCCGCCAGCAGATCAAGCGTGACTGTGGACGACGCGGTGCAGAACCCCGGGGAAGACGCGGAGTGTCGCTGTGCAGAACCGGCAGCGGCCCTGGGGATCCGGCCCCGGCGGGCAGCTGCGATGCCCGGCTGGCCGGGAGAGTTGCTATCCACCGCCTGTGCACACCGGAAAAGTCCGCGCGATCACGCGCCGTCGTCGCCCGCGTCCTCGCCCCGGGGCTGCCCGCCGGGACCGCCGGCGTCCGGATCGGGTCCGGAAGGACCGGGCTGCCCGCCGGGACCGCCGGCATCCGGATCCGCTCCGGAAGGACCGGGCGGCCCGGCCGCACCGTCGCCGCCGTCACCCGCGCCGGCGTCGAGCGAGGAGGTATCGAGCTCCGGGCGGCCACCGATGAACCCGTCGGGGTCGTCAAAGTCCTCGGCCGTCGGCAGCAGGTCCGGGTGGGCCCACAGGGCATCCCGGCCGTCGATGCCGCGTGCCTGGGTCAGTCCCTGCCAGATGACCGCCGCCTCGCGCAGCCGGCGGGGCCGCAGCTCGAGCCCGACCAGGGTGGCGAAGGTACGCTCCGCCGGGCCGCCGGTGGCCCGGCGCCGCCTGATCGCTTCCGCCAGGGCGTCGGCGTGCGGCAGCCGCTGGGCCGCCGCGGCGTCCACCACGGTGGCGACCCAGCCCTCAACCAGGGCCAGGGCCGTCTCGAGCCGGGCCAGGGCGTTCTTCTGCTCGGGCGTGTCCTCCGGCTGGAACAGCCCGCCGCCCGCCAGCGCCTCCTGCAGTGCCTCCGGGTTGGTCAGATCGACCTGCGGCATGGCCGCGCGCAACACAGACGTGTCCACGGTCATGCCGCGCGCGTACTGCTCCACCGCGCCAAGCAGGCTGGCCCGCAGCCACGGCACGTGCCCGAACAGCCGATGGTGGGCCGCCTCGCGCAGCGCCAGGAACAGCCGGACCTCATCCTCGCCGACCGAAAGCCCGCGGCCGAACTCGGCGATCCCCGCGGGCAGCAGCGCGGCCACGCCCTCCGGCCCGAGCGGCAGGCCGATGTCGGTGGAGCTGACCACCTCACGCGCCAGCGCGCCGACCGCGGCACCGGTCTGGCCGCCGACCATCGCCCCGCCGATCTGCTGCATCATCGGGCCGAGGCCGCCCAGGCCGCCGCCGACCGCGGACATGGCGGTGCGCATCTCCGGCGGCAGGTCGCCGAGTTCCTCGGGGTCGAGGGTGAACATGCCGCCCATCGTCTCGACGGCCTTGGCCGCGATCGGATCGCACAGCTTGGACCAGACGGGCAGCGTCGCTTCCACCCATTCCGAACGGCTCCAGGCCTGCGTCGAGCGGATCCCGGACGGAAGGGTAGTGGCGTCACCGAGCCAGAGGTCGGCCAGCCGCAGTGCCTCGTCCACCTGGTGCCGTTGGCTGTCGAGCACGCTGGGGTCGCCTTCGGCGACCACGGCATGCCTGGCCACGTTCTTGGCCAGGTCCCAGTTCACCGGGCCGCCCTTCCAGGCCATCAGGTCGGCGAACTGGCGCAGCGCGTCAGCGAACTGCTGCGGGTCACCCAGCGGCCCCAGTGCCCCGAACGGCCCGCCCGCACCCGGTGTCTGCCCGGCCCCGGACGGCTGCTGCGGATCGTCGGGATCCTTGTCCCGGTCATCCGGCAGCCCGAAGCCGAAGGGAGGAGGATCAGCCATCTTCGCGGCCTCTCGGGCAGGATGGAAGGGTCATGCCCGCCACGTTATCTCGGGAGCACCCTACTTTGACCATCCCAGGCGCTCAGGTTCGCCGGCGGCGTACCCGTGATGAGGGTCAGGCCAGCGGTAATGGCCCCGTCGTCGCCATTACCGGGGCCGCCCGCGGGCTCGGTCACGCGCTGGCGGTCCGGCTGGCCGCGTCCGCGCGATTCAGGCGGGTCATCGCGATAGACGACCACCGGGGTGAGGCGACCGGCGTTACCTGGCGGGTGGTGGACGTCCGCGATCCGGTGCTGGCCGGCCGGCTGGCCGAGGTTGACGTGCTCGTGCACACCGACCTGGACCTGGCCCCGGGGTCTGACCGCAGCACGAGGCGGGCGTTCAACGTGCGGGGCGTGCAGACCGTGCTCACCGCGGCCGCGGCCGGCCGGGTCAGCCGGGTGATCCTGGTCACCAGCGCGATGGTGTACGGCGCCCGGCCGGATAATCCGGTGCCGCTGCCGGAATCGGCGCCGCTGGCCGCCGAGCTGGACGGCAGCGTGGTGGGTGACCTGCTGGAGATCGAAGACCTGGCCCGCCGCTCGCCGCGGACCAACCCCGGTACGGCGATCACCGTCGTCCGTCCCGCGGCCCTCGTCGGCGCGGGCGTGGATACGTTCGTGACCAGGCACTTCGAAGCGCCCAGGCTGCTGGTGGTCAAGGGCAGCGCGCCGCGCTGGCAGTTCTGCCACACCGACGACCTGGTGTCCGCGCTCGAGCTGGCGGTGACCGGCGAGGTGGTGGGCGCCTTCGCGGTCGGCTGCGAGGGCTGGCTGGAGCAAGATCAGGTCGAGGAGCTGAGCGGGCTGCGCCGGATCGAGCTGCCTGCCGGGCTGACCTTCGGCACGGCCCAGCGGCTGCACCGGGTCGGGATCACGCCGGCCCCCGCGACCGACCTGAGCTACGTCGTCTATCCCTGGGTGGTGGACTGCGCCACGCTGCGCGCGGCCGGATGGCAGCCCTGCTACGACAACGAGAGCGCGCTGGCGGCGCTGCTCGAGCAGCGGACCGGGCACCACGCCGTGGCCGGACGGCGGCTGGCCGGCAAGGAGGCCACGATCACGGCCGCCGGGGCGACCGTGGCTGTCATCGGCACCGCGGCCATCGTGCGCCGGGCACGCCGCCGCCGGCACACGTAGCCGCGGCTTCGCGGGTAGTTTTGCCTAGTGGACGTCATCAGGCTCATCGCCATCCGGGACAGCCCGCTCTCGGTCGACGAGGTGCGGCTGTCGGTAGCCGACCCCGCGGCGGGCGGGACCGCGCTGTTCGCCGGGACCGTGCGGCACAACGATCACGAGCGGCCGGTCACCCGGCTCTCTTATGACGCCCACCCGACGGCCGAGACCGAGCTGCGCCGCGTCGCGGAAAAGGTAGCTGCCGATTTCCCCGTCCACGGGCTGGCCGCCGTGCACCGGGTCGGCGACCTGGTGGTAGGCGATCTCGCGGTGGTCGTGGCGGTGTCCTGCCAGCACCGGGCCGAGGCGATCGAGGGCTGCCGCGTGCTGATCGACGAGATCAAGGCGAGCGTGCCGATCTGGAAGCACCAGTACTTCGCGGACGGTTCCGACGAGTGGGTGAACACCGCGTAGTCTTCGCACCATGCCCCGGCGTGCCCTGATCCTCATCGTGGCCGGCGCCGCGGTCGTCATCGCGGCCGTGGTAGCCGCGGTACTACCCGTTCCGTACGTGATTCTCAGCCCGGGACCAACGCTGAACACGCTCGGGACCGGTACCGGGGGCAAGCCCATCATCCTGATCGAGGGGCACCGGGTCTATCCCACCGTCGGCCACCTCAACATGGTCACCGTCAACTTCCAGGGGGGCCCCGGCGACGAGATCAGTATCTTCACCGCGTTGCGCGCATGGCTGGATCCGCATGAGGCCGTCGTGCCGCAGCAGGAGGTGTTCGGTACCGGCCAGTCCCAGCAGCAGGTCGAGCACCAGGACGTCGCGGAGATGACCAACTCGCAGGCGGACGCGACCGCGGCCGCGCTGACCGAGGTCGGGATCTCGTACACGACCCAGGTCCAGGTGATTTCAACCGAACCCGGGATGCCGGCCGCACGGGTGCTGCGGGCCGGCGACATCATCACCCGGGTGAACGGCACGCCGATCGCCAGCGTGACCGCGCTGAGCAAGCTGATCCAGGCTCGCGGGGCCGGCCGCCCGCTGCAGCTCACGGTCAAGCGGAACAACAAGACGCAGCAGGTGAGCATCACGGCGGCCAAGAGCCAGGGGCGTGCGGCCATAGGCGTCATCGTCACGACGAAGTTCGACTTCCCGTTCCCCGTCAATATCAGCGTCGGCAACATCGGCGGTCCGAGCGCCGGGCTCATGTTCGCCCTGGGCATCATCGACAAGCTGAGGCCGGTGAATCTCACCGGCGGCAAGTTCATCGCCGGCACCGGGGAGATAATGCCCGCCGGCACGGTCCTGCCCATCGGCGGGATCCAGCAGAAGATGGTGGGGGCACGGGCCAAGGGAGCGACGGTCTTCCTGACCCCCGCGGCCAACTGCGCGGACGCCGCGGGCGCGGTGCCCGCCGGGATGCGGCTGATCAAGGTGAGCACGCTGTCCGGAGCGGTGCGCGCCCTGCAGGAGCTGAAGGCAGGCCGCCCGGTGCCGTCCTGCTGACGCCCGCCAGAGCGCCATCCCCGGGGTCTCGCCCGGCCGCCGGCGCCGCTGCGCACAGCAGGTGCGCAGTGGGCGTACGCTTCGATTCTGACGGGACATCTTCACAAGTGCTGGTCTCCGCAGCCACCCCGCATGTCCGCCAGGCCGCAGCCATAAGAGAGGAGCAAGATCGGTTGTGTCGCCTCGTGTTCTTCTTGACGCGACCGCCGTTCCGGCAGACCGCGGCGCGCTCGGCCGGTATGTCGACGGGCTGATAGCCGCGCTCGGGACCGCGGGCGCGGACTTGGCGGTGGCCTGTCAGCGTGCCGATGAGGAGAGGTACGCCAGGCTCGTGCCCGGAGCGAGAATCGTGGCCGGCCCGACCGCGATCGCGCACCGCCCGGCGAGGCTGGCCTGGGAGCAGACCGGCCTGCCGCTGGTCGCGCAGCAGGTGAACGCGGACGTGATACACGCGCCGCATTACTCGATGCCGTTGCGGCCGCCGGCCCCGACCGTGGTCACGATCCACGACCTGACCTACTTCACCGAGCCCGCGCTGCACAGCGCCGTGACCGCGACGTTCTTCAAATCGGCGATCCGTACCGCCGTCCGCCGCGCGAGCAGGCTTATCGTTCCGTCCAAGGCGACCAGGGACGAACTGGTCCGGGTGCTCGGCGCCGATCCGACCAGGATCGATGTGGCCTACCACGGCGTGGATCACACGCTGTTCCACCGGCCGGCGGCCGAGAAGGTGCACCAGGTCTCCGACCGCCTCGGCCTGCATGGCAAGCCTTACATCGCCTACCTCGGCGCGCTCGAACCCCGTAAGAACGTCCCCGCGCTGATCAGGGGATGGGCGTCGGCAGTGCCGGACATCGAGAACCCGCCGGCCCTCGTGCTCGGCGGCGGCAGCGGCTGGAGCGAGGAGGTGGACACGGCGGTCGCGGCGGTGCCGGCTGACCTGCGCCTGGTGCGCCCCGGTTACCTGCGCTTCACCGATCTTCCCGGCTATCTCGGCGGGGCGCTCGTGGTGGCCTTCCCGAGCCGCGGCGAAGGATTCGGCCTGCCGGTGCTCGAGGCGATGGCGTGCGGTGCGCCGGTGCTCACTACGCACCGGACATCGCTGCCCGAGGTCGGCGGGGACGCGGTCGCCTACACCGAGCCGGACGCCGACAGCATCCGCGACGCACTGGGAGCGCTGCTCGGCGACCCCGCGCGGCGCGACGCGCTGGGCGCCGCGGGTGAGGCCCGGGCCCAGGAATTCACCTGGTCGGCATCGGCGGAAGCGCACCTGGTTTCCTACCAGCGTGCGGCCGAGCAGCGAGCGGAGTAACCTCCCTGCCCATGTCAGGCAATTCTCCCGGGTCAGGCCGTCGTGCCGAGCCGCTCGAGGCCATTCTCCTGGTCGGCGGCAGGGGCACCAGGCTGCGACCGCTGACCGTGTCGATCCCCAAGCCGCTGCTGCCCACGGCGGGCGTGCCTTTCCTCGCCCACCAGCTCACCCGCGCGGCGGCGTTCGGGGTGACCCGGGTGGTGCTCGCCACCTCCTACCGGTCGCAGATGTTCGCAGAGTGCTTCGGCGACGGCTCCGGGCTCGGCCTGGAGATCGACTACGTGCACGAGGAGGAGCCCCTGGGCACCGGCGGCGGGATCCGGAACGCCGCGTCCCGGCTGCGCGGCGGCCCGGACGACCCGGTGGTGGTGCTGAACGGCGATGTCCTGTCCGGCCACGATCTGTCCGCACAGCTTGACATGCACCGGAAGGCCGACGCGGCGGTCACGCTGCACCTGGTGGAGGTGCCCGACCCGGCCAGGTTCGGCTGCGTCCCGACCGATGACAGCGGGCGGGTGACCGCGTTCCTGGAGAAGACCCCGCACCCGGTCACGAACCGGATCAACGCAGGCTGCTACGTGTACGCCCGGCGCGCCATCGACGAGATACCGCCGGGCCGGGTGGTATCGGTCGAGCGCGAGACCTTCCCCGACCTGATCGAGTCCGGCCAGACCGTGATGGGGTACGTGGACAACGCGTACTGGCTGGACGTGGGGACGCCCGAGGCGTTCGTGCGGGGCTCGTGCGATCTCGTGCTCGGCCGCCTGGCCTCCCCGGCCGTGCCCGGGCCGTCCGGCGAGGCGCTGGTGCTGCCCGGCGCCCGGGTCGATGCCGGCGCCAACGTCACGGGCGGCACCGCCGTGGGGGCGGGCGCGACCGTCGGCCCGGGGGCGACCGTGGCCGGCAGCGTGCTCTTCGACGGCGCGACCGTCGCTGCGGGTGCCCAGGTCAGCGGCAGTGTCCTGGGCCGGGGTGCCCGGGTGGAGAGCGGAGCCGTCCTCGACGGCGCGGTGATCGGCGACGAGGCGAGCATCGCCGCGGGCAACGAGTTGCGCGGCGGCCTGCGGGTCTGGCCCGGCGTGGAACTCGGCCCCGTCTCCATCCGGTTCTCCACCGACGCGTAACGTCGTTCGGCGCAGCCGACGGCCGGGTGGACGAGTGGGTACCGGGGTGCCCGTCAGAGGTGGCGGACGAATTTTGAGACGTCCCGGTCCGGCCGGGGGGACAGCGGCGCCGCTGGATGGCCGACGCCGACCGCGCCCATCGGCTCCCAGTCTGCCGGGAGGCCCAGCGCGTCGACGGCAACCTTCTGGCAGAACAGCGTGCTGGATACCCAGCACGAGCCCAGGCCCTGGGCCGCCAGCGAGACCAGCAGGTTCTGTACGCCGGCGCCCATGGCGACCAGGAACATGGCTCGCTCCGCGGTTGCCCTGCGCTCGTCGGGGTAGGCGTGCGCGGCCCCGGCCACCAGGCACGGGACGATGATCAGCGGAGCGCGCCGGAGCGGCTCGCCGCGGCGTACCCGGCGCCCGATCTGGTCGGCGGTCATGCCGTCGGCGCGCAGGTCAGCCCGCCACGCGTCGAGCATCGCGTCGAGCAGTTCCCGCCGGGCGGGTTCGGATTCGAGTACCGCGAACCGCCAGGGGATGCTGTGGTGCGGCGCGGGAGCGGTGAACGCGGCGTCGATGGCCCGGCGGACCGCGGCCGGGTTGACCGGCTGGGCGGAGAATTCGCGGACGGTCCGCCGGGCCAACGGCACCTCGGCCGAGCCGAACGGGAACATGTCCTCGTCGGCCGGCCTGATCAGCGAGGATGCGCCGGGCCCGTCGTCGGCGGTGACGAGATCATCCAGGCCCCGCACCACCGCGGCCGGGATGCCGCCTGTCTTCCCCTTGACCAGGTCGGCGGCGGCGGCGATCTCGTCCGCCACCGCGGCCAGCGTGACCTCGAGCAGGGTCCCGAACGAGTCAGCCTGGCCCCGGTAGTCCCGCACCGGGACGATGCCGGCCGCGCCGATCGCGGCGTCGGTCTGTCCGGTCCGCCACGGCCTGCCGAGGGTGTCGGTGATGATGACGGCGATGCGGACGCCCAGCCGGCTCGCCAGGTCCTTGCGCAGCCGCCTGGCCGACGCGTCCGGATCCTCGGGCAGCAGGGCCACCGTTCCCGGTGGCGTGTTGGAGTTGTCCACTCCCGCGGCGGCCAGTACCAGGCCGTGCCTGGTCTGCACGATCCTGGTCTGGCCGCGCTGGGCGACCAGCCGGACCGTCTCGGCGTCGATCGCCTGCTCCCGGTCGGCCCGGACCAGCCGTCCTTCCGCCTTGCTGACGACCTTCGAGGTGATCACGAGGATGTCGCCGTCGCGCAGGCCGGTGGCTGCCTCGATCAGCGCGGCCAGGTCGGCACCGGGCGTGATCTCAGGCAGACCGGTTACTCCGGTGATGCTGAGGCTGGTCACGAGCGAAGCTCCGCGGCCAGGTCAACCGCGGCCCGGGCGATCTCGGCCGCGCTCGCCGCGTCCCGCATGTAAAGCGGCAGCGTGCGGATCTCGATGCCGGCCAGCCCCGGGTCATCGACGGCCGCCTTGTCCTGCTCGTCCACCAGCCAGCCGTCGAGCAGTGCGGGCCCGAAGTGGGCAGCCACGGCGGCCGCGCTCGTCTGCACGCCGATCGCGGCCAGGCAGGCATCCGCCATGCCGCGGACAGGCGCCCCGGCGATGATCGGCGAGACGCCCACCACGGTCTTGGACCGGACCGCCTGGCTGATGCCGGGAACGGCCAGGATGGGCCCGATGCTCACCACCGGGTTCGACGGGGGGAAGAGCACGAAGTCGGCTGCCGCTATGGCCTCGAGCACACCCGGGGCGGGAGCGGCCTGCGCTGCCCCGGTGGGGGTGATCGCCATGGCAGGGACCGCGGCGTGCAGCCGCACCCACCATTCCTGGAAATGGATGCTGCGGCGGCTGCCGTTCTCCTCGATGAGCACGTGCGTCTGCACCGGGTCGTCGGACATCGGCAGCAGCCGCACCCCCGGCTGCCACCTGCGGCAGAGTTCCTCGGTGGCCGCGGACAGCGGGCGCCCGGCCGCGAGCATCTGGGTCCGCGCGATGTGCGTGGCGAGATCCCTGTCACCCAGGGCAAACCAGTCCGAGCCCGCGCCGTACGCGGCTAGCTCCCGCTGCACGGTGAAGGACTCGGCCGCGCGTCCCCAGCCCTGCTCCTCGCTGATGCCGCCCCCGAGCGTATACATGACGGTGTCAAGGTCTGGGCACACCTGCAGGCCGTGCAGGATGATATCGTCCCCGGTGTTGCCGATGACGGTGATCTCGGCGTCCCGGGCGGCGGCTTTCAGGCCGCGGAGAAACCGGGCGGCCCCGACGCCGCCGGCGAGCACGGTGATGCGCATGGCGGACAGTCTCGCAGGTTCCGCCGCCGGGCGTGCCGCCGCGTGCGGTGGCGACATGGCGAGCCGGCCGCGGAGAAGCTGGCCACCATCCCCGACATCCCAGGGAGTTCCCATTGATACGCAACGAAGCACAGCGGGTTCGCGAACCCGCGGCTTGGCTGCTGCTGGCGGCCATGGCGCTCAGCGTGATTGTCGGATTGTGGACCCTGCTGAGTGCGCAGGGCCAGCTCTTCGACCGGCTGGTCTCCAGCTTCCCGGGCGGCGGCCTGAATTTCGGCGACCGCGGGCTCGAGGCCTTCAATGACTTCGGTGCTATCTACGTGACGGCGCTTCCCGTCGTCGCGGTGGTGCTCGCGACGCTCACCGGCGGGAAGGTGAGCCGGGCCAGGGAAGTGACGCTCGGCGCCGCAGTGCTGCAGGCAGTGGCGCTCGTCCTCAGCGTGATCTGCTGGCTGGCCGCGTTCGGTTCGGACCTCACGACGTCGGGCAAGACCCAGAACTTCGTTGCCAACCTGGTCTGCATCATCGTCGCGGTCGCAGGACTGATGTTCACCTTGGCGGTCCTGCGGGCCACGGAGATGCAGGGCACTCCGGCGGTATCGACCGGGCAGGCGGCTGCCGGTACCCAGCAGATGCCGGGGCTGGCCGGCTATGGCCAGCCGGGCTACGGCCCGCAGCCTGGCCGGGTGCCGCAGGGCCAGCATGCGCACCCTCAGCATGCTCACTCTCAGCATGCGCAGGCCCAGCAGGCGCAGGCCCAGCAGGCGCAGCAGGCCCAGGCACGGCAGGCGCAGGCCCAGCAGGCGCAGGCGCGGCAGGCGCAGGCCCAGCAGGCGCAGGCGCAGCAGGCGCAGGGCCAGCCGGGCTATGGCCAGCCAGGGCAGCAGGGATATACCCAGCCGGGCTACGGGCAGCCGGGCTACGGGCAGCCGGGCTACGGGCCGCAGCCCGGCCGGGTGCCTCAGGGGCAGCCGACCGCCCAGCAGCCGCCCGTACAGGCCGGTTACGGTCAGCCGGGGCAGCAGGCGTATCGCCAGCCGAGCCAGGGGTACACGCAGCCGGGACAGCAGGCTTACGGTCAGCCGGGCCAGCAGGGTTACGCCCAGCCGGAGCAGGGCTACGCCCAGCCGGCCTACGGTCAGCAGGGATACACCCAGCCGGGGCAGCAAGGTTACGCCCAGCAGGAGTACGCCCAGCCCGGGTATGGCCAGTCGGGGCGCTCGCAGCAGGAATACGGCCAGCCGCCAGGCGAGACGCCCGCCGGGTCAGCCGGCCAGCAGCCCGGGACGCCGGGCCAGCAGCTAGCCCCAGATGACCACTACTCCGCGGACGCGGAAGAGGATCCGGCCTGACGCCAGGCCAGCAGCCAGCCGCGGGTGACCACATCCTTGAGGGATCCTCGCTGCCGCGGGGTCAGCCAGGTTACCCGGGCCGATGGACACGCGTTTCCTCGCCGCTCGCCGTCTGGCAGCGGGTTGTTCCGGTCTTGCCCGCAGCTACGGCGTGTTCACCGCGCTCATCCCGTTCGCGCAGGTAGTGCCCCTGACATCAGCGGTCGCCGGTCCCTGTTTCGCCGCTTCCCGCTCTGCTTTCCGGGCGCCGACAGCGGGCTCGCGGGGCCAGCCGCGGCTTCACCTTCCCCGGATACCGCGGGCTGACTTTTCCGTCATCCCGGGGCAACGCGCAGTCATTATCACCTCGTCAGCTTGACGGGGCGCAAGACACGCGCGTGTAATTCCATTAATGTAGTTTGCGTAGCCCAGGGAGGGGCGCGGTACGACCGGGAGGCTCCGGGAGGGGGTAGGAGGTGCGCCGTGACTGAAACCATCGCCGTGCCGGCAACCGGCATCTTCGGTTTCACAGGGGATGAGGCCGAGGAACTCGGCTGGCAGGATCGCGCGCTGTGCGCGCAGACGGACCCGGAGGCGTTCTTCCCCGAGAAGGGCGGCTCGACCCGCGAGGCGAAACGGGTCTGCGGGAGCTGCGAGGTCCGCGCCGAGTGCCTGGGGTACGCCCTCGAGCACGATGAGCGGTTCGGCATCTGGGGAGGCCTGTCCGAACGCGAACGCCGCCGGCTGAAGCGGCAGGCAGGCTAGCCGCCCTCCGGCTCACGCCGCGCCGCCCGCCGTCGGCGCCCCGCGGCCGAGTCCGGCCTGGCCTGTCCGGCGGGGCGGCCAACCAGCAGACTTTCCAGACGGCGCCTACCCGGTTCGCGTATTGTTCACGCGTAAACCGCCCGCCAAGCCGGGTCCGGAGCGGCTCTCCCGAGATCCGGCCGGCCTGGGCAAGTTCCCCAGCCAAGTGGACCCTTGTCGCCAAACGATACGTATCCCGAGCACATAGTCACGGCTGTCATCGTCGCCCACGACGGAGCCGAGTGGCTTCCGCGTGTCACCGAGGCCCTGCTCGGCCAGACCAGGCCCGTCCAGCGCATCGTCGCCGTGGACACCGGCAGCCGGGACCGCAGCGCAGAGGTGCTGGCTGACCTGCTCGGGCCGGAAGCCGTGTTCGGGATGGAGCGGGACGCCGGTTACGCCGCCTCGGTCGCCAGCGCCCTGCGGACCCGGGCCGCGAACGCACCCGTGCAGCCCAGCTACCAGGGCGGTCCCGGCGGGCCTGACCCGCGGACCTGGGGCGGCCGCGGGGAGCCGGACGACTGGGCCGGGCAGGCCGGGGCGGGCGGCCGTGACCCGGGCCAGGGCCCCGGCGGCGCAGCGACCGAGTGGATCTGGCTGCTGCACGACGACTGCGAGCCTGCCCCGGCCGCCCTCGAGGAGCTGCTTCGGGGGGCCGCTGAGACGCCTGGCGCGGCCGTCGTCGGGCCCAAGGTGCTCGACTGGGCGGACCGGCAAGTGATCCTCGAGGCCGGCCTGACGATCGACACGGCCGGCCGCCGGATCACCGGGACCGAGCCGCGGGAAATCGATCAGGGCCAGCATGACGGCGACCGGGACGTACTCGCCGTGGGAAGTGCGGGCATGCTCGCCCGCAGGGATGCCTGGGATGAGGTCGGCGGCTTCGACACCAGAATGTCCCTGTTCCGGGACGACGTGGACTTCTGCTGGCGGGTGCACGCCGCGGGATACCGGGTCCGGCTCATCACCGAAGCGGTCGTCTACCACCTGGAGGCCTCGGCCAGGGCGCGCAGGCCGACCTCCGCGGCCCCGCACCCCAAGCGGGCCGACCGCCGTAACGCCCTGCTGGTGCTCCTGGCGAACCTGCCACTGCCCGCGGTGATCGCCGCGCTGGCCGGGAACGCGGCCTTGTCCACGGCGCGGATCCTTTTCTTCCTGCTCGCCAAGCGCCCGGTGGCCGCGCGGGACGAAGCGGCCGCGTTCGGCTACCTGCTCGTCCGCCCCGGCCTGATAGTCGGCGCCCGGCGCCGACGGCGCGGCCGCCGCCGGGCCTACAGCGCGCTGCGATCGCAGATACCCCGCGGCCAGTCGCTGCGCAAGCTGGCCGAGTTCGCGATGGCCACGCTGTTCCCGGGGTCGCGGGCCGAGGCTGTCGGCACGCACCACGTCTCCGACGACCCGTCCGATGACGATTCGCTGCTCACCGACTCCGGGGTCGCGCAGCGGATTCTCACCAATCCCGGGGTCCTGCTGTTCGCCGCGCTGACGGCGATAACCCTGGTATCCGAGCGATCGCTGCTCGGCCCGGGACCGCTCGGCGGCGGGGCGCTGCTGCCCGCCTGGGGCGGGGCGTCCGGCCTGTGGGGCGAGTACCTGGCCGGCTTCCACGCGGTCGGCGTCGGCTCGGCGGCCAGCACCCCGCCCTACGTCGCGGTCATCGCCGCGGTCTCGACTGTCCTCGGCGGGAAACCCTGGCTGGCCGTGGCGGTGATCATGCTGGGCTGCGTTCCGCTCTCCGGCATGATCGCCTACCTCGCGTCCCAGCGGATCACCACGTCCAGGCCGGTCCGGGTGTGGCTGGCCGCGTCCTACGCCCTGCTGCCGGTCGCCACCGGCGTGGTGGCGGCGGGCAGGCTCGGCGCGGCGGTCGTCTTCATGCTGCTGCCGCTCATCGCGTGCACGGCAGGCCGGATGCTCACCGAGCAACCGCGGCGGGCGCGTAGGGCCGCGTGGGCGACCGGCCTGCTCGTCACCGTCGCTGCCGCGTTCGTGCCGCTGGTGTGGGGAGTGGCGGTCATCGTCGTCGGCCTGGCCGGGCTCGCCTTCGGCCGGGCTCGCCGGGCCGTGGCCGTGAACCTGGCCATCGTCGCGCTCGTCCCTCCCGTCCTGCTGGTCCCGTGGACTCTTGACGTCGCGGAGCACCCGTCCGTCCTGCTGCTCGAAGCCGGCCTGCAACAGCCGGGACTGACCAGCCGGAATCTCCCGGCAAGCTCGCTGCTGCTGCTCAGCCCCGGTGGCCCCGGCACGCCGCCGGCCTGGGTGGCCGCGGGGCTGCTGCTCGCCGCGCTCGCGGCGCTGCTGCTGCGCCGCCGCGGATTCGCCGTCGCCGCGTCCTGGGGCGTGGCGCTGTGCGGGCTGCTGACCGCGATCGCGGTGAGCCGGTTCCTGGTCAGCCCGCCCGGTGGCGGTCCGGTGCTGCCTGCCTGGCCTGGCGTCGCGCTCATCGTCGCGGCCCTCGGCCTGCTGCTGGCGGTCGCGGCAGTCGGCGATGACCTGCATGCCCTGTTCGCCGCGGGCGGGCTGCGCAGGGCGGGCGTCTTGGTGCTGGCGATCGCCGCGTGCGCGCCGCCGGTCCTGGTCGCGGCGTACTGGGTCAGCACCGGCGTGGCCGGCCCGGTCAGGAACGTCGCCGGGCCGGTCCTGCCTGAGTTCGTCTCGGTCTCGTCGGCCAGCGGCCTGCAGCTGCGCACGCTGGTGCTGCGTCCCGGGCGCACCTCCGTCAGTTACATCCTGCTGCGCGAGAGCGATCCGCCGCTCGGCGCCGAAGCGCTGACCGAGCCGCCCGCCGCCAGCCGCGCGCTGGACCGGGTCGTGGCCGACCTCACCGCGCAGCACGGCAGCGACGCGGGCAATGCGGGCGAGTCGCTCGCCCGGTTCGACGTCGGCTACGTGCTGCTGCCCGCCCCCGTCGACCAGGCGCTCGCGCGCCAGCTGGACGGTGTGCTGGGGCTGCGGCCGGTCAGCCAGACCTCCTCCTTCGAGCTGTGGCGGGTGGCCGGGCCCGCGGCCCGCGCTCGCGTGATCGAGCCAGGCGGGGCTCAGGTGACACTGCCGTCAGGCACGGTAAACGTGACCGGAGCCGCCGCCCCGGCCGCCGGCGGGACGCTGGTGCTCGCCGAGCCGGAGAGCGGCAGCTGGCATGCCGCGCTCAACGGCCGGCCGCTCACCCCGCTGCCGAGCCCGGTTTACGGCTGGGCACAGGGATTCCGGCTTCCCGCGGGCGGCGGCCGGATCGACATCACGCGGAACCAGACCGGGCGGGCGGTCGTGGTCACGCTGGAAGCCGTGCTCCTGGTCACGGTGGCGGTCCTGGCCCTGCCCGGAGCGATGGACTCGACGCCAGACGCGGGCGAAGCAGGCGCTGAGAGCCGGACGCGCCGCGCCGGCCACCCGGCCGCTGGCAGCGGGCGCGGCGCCCGTGGCCGCGACAGGGCCGCCGGAGGACGGCGCGGCACGCACGGGGCGCCGTCTCGCGGCCGGCGACGTCCCGGAGCGGACGGCGCAGACGCCGCGGACGGCACCGGACCTCGGCCCGTTCCGGCCGGCGCCGGATGGCCGCCGGCGAGGACCGCGAGCATGCCGCGCGACCTGCCGCCTGACCTGTCTGCCTCCCGCGACGGCGGCGTAGCCCAGGATTCGCTGGCGCCGCAGCTGGCGCCGCGAGACGAGGTGGCCGAAGCGGGCTGGGGGCCCGGCGACCCGGCCGGCCGGGCGCAGGAGACTGACTGGTGAGGATCCTGGCAGCCAGCAGGTTCACCGTGTTCGGGTTGGTCGTGCTCGCGCTCGTCGCCCTCGCAGGGGTGGCGCGACTCGGCAAGCCGGTCACGGTCTCGGCCCCGCAGCAGACCGCGACGTCCCGCATCGTCCCGGTGAGCGTCGGCATGCGGGCATGCCCGTCGCCCGGCTCACCCGGCCGTAGTGCCGCGGGCCTGGCGGTGCTGGCCGCGGCCGGGCGTTCCGGCTCAGGCCGGGCCACGATCAGCAGGCTGTCCGCCTCCGGCCGCGCGGCCGGTCCGCTGCGCAGCCTGTCGCGGCCCGGCGTGCTGTCCCTGTCCGCCGTGCCGGCCGCGCCCGCGGCCGGCCGGGCCGGGCAGTCGGGGAGCACGACCGGCGGGGACTCAGCCGTCGTCCAGCCCGGCGGGGTGATGATCCAGGCCACCGGCTCGATGGCCCAGGGCCTGGAGGCGGAGCAGACCTCGGGCGGAGTGGTCACGGCGAGCTGCGGAAGCCCGGGCACCGATTTCTGGTTCGCGGTGCCCGGACAGCAGTCGGCCGGCGTCATCGAGCTCGAATCTGATGAACGTCGACAGCCAGGCCAGCACGGTGGACGTGAATGTCTTCACCGATACCGGCCCGCTCCAGACCGGCACCGATACCGGAATCAACGTGCCCGCGCACAGCCTGGTCGTCCAGTCCCTGGGCGGCCTGGTTCACGGCGCGCGGGCCATCGCCCTGCACGTCCGCACCAGCGTCGGCCGGGTCGTGGCGGCGCTGCGGGAGAGCTCGCGGCCCGGCAAGCCCGGAGCATGGCTGCCGCCCGCGCAGTTCCCGGCCAGGCACCTGGTGATACCCGGCCTGCCCGGGACAAAGGGCACCCGGTCGCTCTACGTGGCGGACGCCGGGGGGAGCGACGCGCAGGTCAGCCTCACCGTGGTCTCCCCGGCCGGAACGTACCAGCCGACCGGCGCTACCGCGATCGACATCCCGGCCGGCTCCGCCAGCCGGATCGATCTGACGTCGCTGTCCGGGGTCGCCGGCGCGGTCGTGCTGAAATCCAGCGTGCCGGTCACCGCGGCTGTCGCCATCCCCGGCGGCCTGGCCGGAGCGCCCGGGGCGATGACCGCCGCCGCGCCTGCCCTGCAGGAACAGGGCGTACTGGCCGACGTCGGCCAGCGCGCGGATACCACCACGCTGGTGCTGTCGGCCCCCGGCCGGGCGGCCAGGGTCCGGCTCACGACCGGCGTGAGCGGCCTGACCTCCGGCGACAGCCCGGCCGGCGGCACCGGTGCCCGCCGCCCGGTCTCGATCCCGGCCAAGCACAGCATCACGGTCGCCATCGCCGCGCCTCGCGGCGCGCATCCGGGGGCCGGCTTCGCCGTCGTTCTGGCGCCGCTACCCGGCTCCGGTCCGGTGTACGCCGGAGGGGCACTAGCCCAGGCCCATGGCGGCGTGCTCGGCATCATCCCGGTGACCAGCGCCCTGACCCGGGTCGCGCTGCCTGCGGTCAGCGACACCCTGATGACCGTCGCGCCCGGCCCCCGGCCCTGATCGATGCCCGGCTGCGGTTCGCGCAGGCGGGAAGTAGCCGCACCTCAAGGAGCGCGCGGGACGGGTTCGGCCGCCCGGGCCGGGCCCGCCGTGGCCGGATCGGGGCTTCGCCGGGCCGGCGCCCGGCCGCGGGTCACTCGTCTTCGTCGTAACCCGGATCGACCGTCTCCGGGTCGACACCGAGCAGCCGGGCGAATTCCTCCACCACGATGTCGAACACGAGCTCGGCCAGTTCGTCCTCGTCGTCCGCCCGCGCCATGAGCGGCCGCCGGTACAGCACGATGCGCGGCCCGTTCGCCGGATCCTCCTGCGGATCTCCCGAGCCCGGGTCCAGCCTGGCCAGCGGAACCGCGTCCCTGGCGTCGTCTGACGGGTCGCTGTCGGGCACCTCCTGCACGGCGAACTCGACCTGGGACAACTCGGCTTCCCAGCGCGGCTCCAGCCTGGCGATCGCCTCGACCACGAGGTCGCCGAACTGCTGCGCCCGGCTGCGGTGCAGCGGTACATCCGGCGGGGTGAGCGGGCCGCGCATCCCGCGGCCGTGGCGGTCCCTGCGCTTGATCCGGGGGGGCACCGGCCGGGGGCTCACGTCGCCGTTCTGCACAGGCACCGAGCGTAGCTCCGTTCGGGCTGGAAGAGTGCGGCGGACCGACGGAACCCGCCGCGAGCCGGGTTCAGACGCCCGTCCGGCGGCGGCCCGCCGCGCGGGCGAGACACGATCGCGCGGGAGTGCCCCGGGTGATGGCATTGCCGCCTCCGGAGAGATACCGTCTGCCGTTGTGAGCGACGCCAGCCGGGCGGTGCCGGGCGGCGCGTTCCGCACCCCGACGAGATGGTGAGCGAGGTGGACCGGTGAGTTCCCGCCGCTGCTCGCGGACCGGCTGCAAGCAGACCGCTCTTTACACCCTCACCTACGTCTACCGGGAGTCAACCGCCGTTCTCGGCCCGCTGGCCGCCTACACCGAGCCGCACTGCTACGACCTGTGCGACGTGCACGCGGCGCGGCTGACCGCGCCCCGCGGCTGGGACGTGGTGCGGCTGCCGGGTGACCCTGCGGCACAGCAGGCGGATGACCTGGAGGCGCTGGCCAACGCGGTCAGGGAGGCGGCCATCCCGGCGGCGGGCGTCGAGCCGGTCGGCCAGGGAACCGAGGTGGGGCGGCGGGGCCACCTGCGCGTGCTGCGCTCGGATCCGGACGACACCGGATCCGGCGGCTGACCGGCGGGCCGCGCGGCCCGCCCCGGTACCCGCTCCCGGTAGGCTCTGAGTCCGTGCCTCGCGGCGGCAGGCGCCGTCGCGGCGCGTGACGGCAGACGTGCAAGCGTGCTCGGGAGGCCCAGCCGCAGTGAGCGATTTGGCGAAGATCTTCAAGGCGTACGACATCCGCGGTGTCGTGCCCGATGAGCTGGACGAGGCGGTCGCGGAGTCGGTCGGCGCGGCGTTCGCCAGGCTGACCGGGGCCCGGGCCATCGTGACCGTGCATGACATGCGGACCTCGTCCGGCCCGCTGGCCGAGACGTTCGGCCGCGGCGTCACCAGCCAGGGCGCCGACGTGGTGGCCGGCGGCCTCGGCTCCACCGACATGCTCTACTACGCCAGCGGCAGCATGGGGCTGCCCGGCGCGATGATCACTGCGAGCCACAACCCGTCCAAGTACAACGGCATCAAGCTGTGCCGCGAGGGGGCCAGGCCGGTCGGCCAGGACACCGGCCTGGCCGAGCTGCGGGGCATGGTCGAGCACGGCATCTCCGGCAGCCAGGCGGCGCCGGGCGCGGTCACCGACGAGGATCTGCTGGCCGGCTACGCCGGCTACCTGAAGACGCTGGTGGATCTGTCCGGCATCCGGCCGCTCAAGGTGGCCGTGGATGCTGGCAACGGGATGGCCGGGCACACCGTCCCCAGCGTCTTCGCCGGGCTGCCGATCGAGATCGTGCCGCTGTACTTCGAGCTCGACGGCACCTTCCCCAACCACGAGGCGAACCCGATCGACCCGCGCAACTTGCGCGACCTGCAGCGCGCGGTTACCGAGCACGGGGCGGACATCGGGCTGGCCTTCGACGGTGACGCGGACCGGTGCTTCATCGTGGACGAGCGCGGCGAGATCGTCTCCCCGTCGGTGCTCACCGCGCTGATCGGCGGGCGCGAGCTCGCCCGCGAGCCCGGCGCGACCATCATCCACAACCTGATCACCTCTCGCGCCGTGCCCGAGATCATCACCGAGCTCGGCGGCGTTCCGGTCCGGACCAGGGTCGGGCACTCGTTCATCAAGGCGGAGATGGCCGCCCATGCAGCGGTATTCGGCGGCGAGCACTCCGGCCACTTCTACTTCCGTGACTTCTGGTTCGCCGATTCCGGCATGCTGGCCGCGCTGCACGCGCTGGCCGCCCTCGGCGGCCAGGCCGAGCCACTGTCCCGGCTGCTCGCGCGGTACTCCAGGTACTCGGCGTCCGGGGAAATCAATACCGAGGTGACCGACCAGGCCGCGGTGACGGCCCGGGTCCGGGATGAGTTCGACGGCCGCCCCGGGGTCAGCGTTGACGAGATGGACGGGCTGACCGTGGCCGCGCCGGACTGGTGGTTCAACCTCCGGCCGTCCAACACCGAGCCGCTGCTGCGGCTCAACGTCGAGGCGGCCGACGAGGCCCGGATGGCCGGGCTTCGCGATGAGGTGCTGCGAATCGTCCGCGGCGACGCCGCGACCAGGGAGGACGCGTGAACATCGACGACTGGCTGCTCGAAATCCTCGCCTGCCCGCAGTGCCATGCGCCGCTGCGCGCTGACGACGAGGCCGGCGAGCTCGTCTGCACCGGGCCGGACTGCGGGCTGGCCTTCCCGGTGCGCGATGACATCCCGGTGCTGCTGGTCGACGAGGCGCGGCGCCCGGGTGCGCCGTCCGGCCCGGCTGACCCCGCTGACCCGGCTGGGCGGCCGGCGGATGGCTGACCTGGACGAATGGCGGCTTGACGACGCGGAGCAGATCGAGGCGGCCGATCCGGGAGAGATGCTCCGGCAGGTCGCCTCGTCGGCGGCCCAGGTGCGCGAGGCGCTGCAGGCGACGCAGGACACCGACTTCGGCGGGCTGATCGCGGCGGGCAGGCCGCGCGCGATCGTGGTGTCCGGCATGGGCGGCTCCGGCATCGCCGGCGATGTGCTCGCCGCGGTCTGCGGCACCGGCAGCCCGGTCCAGATCGTGGCGGTGCACGGCTACCGGCTGCCCGGCTGGGTGAGCGCCAGCGATCTCGTCATCGCCGTCTCCTGCTCCGGATCCACGGAGGAGACGCTGGCCGCCGCCGAGGACGGGGTACGCCGCGGCTGCCGGCTGATCGGCGTCGGCGGCGCCTCCTCGCCGCTGGCTGGCCTGGCCGAGCAGGCGCGGGCCCCGTTCGTCCCCGTCCGCTCGGCCGGGATGCCCCGCTCGACGCTCTGGGGCCTGTCCGTCCCGCTGATCGGGGTAGCCGCGCGGTTCGGCCTGTGCGAGGCGGGGCCGGAAGCGTACGAGGCGGCCGCGATCGTGCTCGAGGGCATCTCCCAGCGGTGCCGGCCGGACAGTGACTCGTTCGTCAACCCGGCCAAGGGGCTGGCGCTCGAGCTGGCGGGCACGCTGCCGATGATCTGGGGCGCCTCGCCGCTGGCAGGCGTGGCCGCCTACCGGTTCGCCTGCCAGCTGAACGAGAACGCCAAGTACCCGGCGATACAGGGCGTGCTGCCCGAGGCGAACCACAACCAGGTCGTCGCGTTCGACGGGCCGTTCGCGCGCGGCCGGGACGGCGCCGACCCTGCCGTGCCGCTGCACCTGGTCACGCTGGCCGATGTCCGGGAGCACCCGCAGGTGGCCAGGCGACGCGAGGCATCCGTCCGGCTGGCCGGCCAGCGGGGGGTCGCCGTGACGGAGCTGGCCGCCGAAGGGGATCATCCTCTTGAGCGGCTGGCCAGCCTGGTCCAGCTCATCGACTACGCGACCGTCTACCTGGGTATCGCGCTGGGATACGATCCGTCGCCGATCACTGCCATCCAGGAGCTCAAGGCCAGCATCGCCTAGGCGGTCCCGGACGCGAGGAGGCCCGGCATCAGCGAGGCAGAGAGCGAGGAAGAAGGCAGCACCAGGGCGATCCTGGCCGCGTTCGGCGCCAACCTGGGCATCGCGGCGACGAAGCTGGCTGCGTTCCTGATCACCGGCTCGGCGTCGCTGCTTGCCGAGACGGTGCATTCGGTGGCAGATAGCTGCAACGAGGTGCTGCTGCTGGTGGGACGCCGCCGGTCGGTCCGGCGGGAGACCCGGGAGCACCCCTTCGGATTCGGCCGGGAGCGGTACTTCTACGCGTTCATCGTCGCGGTGATGCTGTTCGCGATCGGCGGGCTGTATTCCGTCTACGACGGAGTGAGGAAGATCATTCACCCGGAGCACCTCACGTCGCCGCTGGTGGCGTTCATCGTGCTGGGGCTCGCCATCTGCCTGGAGAGCTTCTCGCTGCGCACGGCGGTGTCCCGGTCCAACGCCATGCGCGGCAAGCTGAGCTGGGGGGCCTTCATCCGCCGGTCCAAGGCGCCCGAGCTTCCCGTCGTACTGCTCGAGGACACCGCGGCCCTCATCGGGCTGGCGTTCGCGCTCGTCGGTGTGACCCTCGCCGTGGTGACCGGGAACGGGGCCTGGGACGGGGCGGGCTCGCTGGCCATCGGCGCGCTGCTCTGCTGCGTCGCGGCGGTCCTCGCCGTCGAGATGAAGAGCCTGCTGATCGGCGAGTCGGCGAGCCCGGAGTCAGAGCGCGCGATCGTCGCCGCGCTGGAAGACGGGCCCGAGGTCGAGTGCGTCATCCACCTGCGCACCGTTCATATCGGGCCGGATTCGCTGCTGGTGGGCGCCAAGATAGCGGTCCGCCGCGATCTGACCACGGCCGAGATCGCGGCAGCGATCAATTCCGCCGAACGAAGGGTGCGCGAGGTCGTGCCCATAGCCGACGTCATCTACCTGGAACCTGACTTGTACCGGCCGGGCATGGCCGACGCGACCGACCCGGCCATCCGCGCCGCCCGACGCGACGAGCAGGCCTGACGCCTCCGCGGCGGGCGCGCCCTCATCGGGGCCGGCCGCCCCGGGCGGCCCGGGCCGCCCGGCGGGCAGGCCGGGTTCGCCGGGCGGCCCGGGGAGGCCGTGCGCAGCAGGCCGTCCGGGATCGCCGGGCGGAGCGGGTCATCCGGGCGGAGCGGGCAGGCCGGGCTTGCCGGGCGGAGCGGGCCGTCCGGGCGGAGCGGGCGTCCGGGCGGAGCGGGCTTGCCGTGCGGAGCGGGCCGTCCGGGCGGAGCGGGCAGGCCGGAGAGCAGGCGCAGCGCGCGTTCCTTCTCGAAGTCCAGGGCGCGCTCGGCGGGCGAGGGCAGCCGGCCCACCCGCCGGCCCAGGTCGGCCACGGCGGCGCGCACCGACGGCTCGGCCAGCACCCGCAGCCCGAAGGCCAGCGCCGCGGGGCTGATGTCGTAGCGCTGCTCGATCCGCAGCGCCGCCGTCGCCGCGTCAAGCTCCGGCGCGCCGAACCGGCGGTGCCGGTGCCCGGCGCCGGCCGGCCGCTGGCGCACCGGCGGCAGCAGCCCCAGGGAATCGCGGTACCTGAGCATCCGCGGCGAGGTTCCCAGCCGCTGCGCGGCCTCGGTGATGCGCATGGGCACAGATTCTAACGTTTTTTTGTCAAGAACACCGATTTCCGCGTGCGACCGCGGCCGCGCATGCCCTAACGTCGGGATCGATACGGTGGCGCAGCCGGCCGCCGTGACATCAGCCGAGGAGGACCCATGCCCGCCGAGCCCGTACCGTTCAAGGTCGCCGACCTCTCGCTGGCCGCGTTCGGCCGGAAAGAGATTCAGCTCGCCGAGCACGAGATGCCCGGGCTGATGGCGGTCCGCGAGGAGTACGCGGCCAGGCAGCCGCTGCGCGGCGCGCGGGTCACCGGGTCGCTGCACATGACCGTGCAGACGGCGGTGCTGATCGAGACGCTCGCCGCGATCGGCGCGCAGGTGCGCTGGGCCAGCTGCAACATCTTCTCCACTCAGGATCACGCCGCCGCGGCGGTCGCGGTCGGGCCCGACGGCACCCTCGATCGCCCCCGCGGGATCCCGGTCTTCGCCTGGAAGGGGGAGACGCTCGAGGAGTACTGGTGGTGCGCCGAGCAGGCGCTGACCTGGCCCGGCGAGCCGGGGCCGAACATGATCCTCGACGACGGCGGCGATGCCACCCTGCTGGTGCACAAGGGCGCCGAGTACGAGCAGGCCGGCGCGGTCCCGTCGGCAGCCGATGACGATCCCGAGGAGTGGCGGGTGGTTCTCGGCCTGCTCCGCCGGACGCTGGCCGGGCAGCCGGGCAAGTGGACCGCCATGGCCAGCCAGATCCGGGGCGTCACCGAGGAGACCACCACCGGGGTGCACCGGCTGTACGAGCGGGCCGAGGCCGGCACCCTGCTCTTCCCGGCGATCAACGTCAACGACTCGGTGACCAAGTCCAAGTTCGACAACAAGTACGGCTGCCGGCATTCGCTGATCGACGGCATCAAGCGCGCCACCGACGTGCTGATCGGCGGCAAGGTGGCCGTGGTATGCGGCTACGGCGACGTGGGCAAGGGCTGCGCCGAGTCGCTGCGCGGCCAGGGTGCCCGGGTGATCATCACCGAGATCGACCCGATCTGCGCGCTGCAGGCGGCCATGGACGGGTACCAGGTGGCCACCATGGAGGACGTGGTGACCTACGCGGACATCTTCGTCAGCGCGACCGGGAATCGTGACGTCATCACCGCCGAGCACATGGGTCACATGAAGCACCAGGCAATCGTGGGGAACATCGGCCACTTCGACAACGAGATCGACATGGCCGGCCTGGCCGCGGTGCCCGCGATCCGCAGGATGAACATCAAGCCGCAGGTGGACGAGTGGATCTTCGGCGACGGCCACTCGGTGATCATCTTGTCCGAAGGGCGGCTGCTGAACCTGGGCAACGCCACCGGGCACCCGAGCTTCGTGATGTCCAACAGCTTCACCAACCAGGTGATCGCCCAGGTCGAGATGTTCACCAAGGCGGAGGACTACCCGGTAGGCGTGTACACCCTGCCCAAGTACCTGGACGAGAAGGTGGCCAGGCTGCACCTGGACGCGCTCGGGGTCAGGCTCAGCCGGCTGACCAAGGACCAGGCCGACTACATCGGGGTGAAGGTCGACGGCCCGTACAAGCCAGACTTCTACCGCTACTGAGGTGCCGCGCTCCGGTGCCGTCCCGGCGGCGCGGTCCGGTGCTGAGCCGGCGGGCCGGTCCGGTGCCGGGCGGGCGGCGCGGTCCGGTGCCGGGACGGCGGCGCGGTCCGGCGCCGTCCCGGCGGCGGAACCGGGCGCCCTGCGGTCTGATATCGCCGATCCCGCCCTGGCCGAGCAGGGGGACGCCCGCATCGAGTGGGCGCGGCGCGCCATGCCCGTGCTCGGCCTCATCGGCGAGAGGTTCGCCGCCGAGCGGCCGCTGCGCGGCCTGACCGTTGCCGCCTGCCTGCACGTCACGGCCGAGACCGCGGTCCTGATCGGGACGCTGCGCGACGGCGGGGCGCGGGTGCTGCTGGCCGCGTCCAACCCGTTGTCCACGCAGGACGACACGGCCGCCGCGCTGGTTCACGGCGGCACCGGGATCAGCGTCTTCGCCCGCGCCGGGGTAGACCGCGGGACGTACTACGCGCACATCCGCGCGGCGCTGGATCCGGGTCCCGACCTCGTCATCGACGACGGCGGCGACCTGGTCAACACGCTGCACCACGAGCGTCCCGGCCTGCTGGCGAAGGTGCGCGGCGGCTGTGAGTCCACCACGACCGGGGTGATCAGGCTGCGTCAGATGGCCGCCGCCGGCGCGCTCGCCTTTCCGGTGGTGGCGGTCAATGACACCGCGGCCAAGCGCATCGTGGACAACGGCTGCGGCACCGGCCAGTCGGTCATCGACGGCATCCTGCGTGCCACCAACACGCTGCTGGCGGGCAAGACAGTGGTGGTCGCCGGCTTCGGCGCCTGCGGCCAAGGCATAGTCAGCCGGGTCCGCGGCCTGGGCGCACAGGTGATCGTCACCGAGATCGACCCGGTCCGCGCGCTCGACGCCGTGCTGCAGGGCTTCCGGGTGCTGCCGATGCTCGCCGCGGCGGGACTCGGCGAGATATTCGTGACCGCGACCGGCTCCCGCGACGTGATCACCGCAGAACACATGGCCGTCATGCGCGACGGCGCGCTGCTGGCCAACGCGGGGCACTTCGACGTGGAGATCGACGTACGGGCTCTGGACGGCCTGGCGGCCCGCGTCCGTCGCGAGGTACGCCCGCACGCCGACGAGTACGTCCTCGCCGACGGGCGGCGGCTGCTGCTGCTCGCCGAAGGACGCGTGGTGAACCTGGTAGCCGCCGAGGGGCACCCGGCGGCGGTGATGGACGTCTCGTTCGGGCTCCAGGCGCTCGCGCTGGACTGGCTGGCGGCGGCTCCCGGGCCGCTGGACCGCCGCGTGCATGAGGTACCTGGTTCCATCGACGCAGAGGTGGCCAGGCTCAAGCTCGCCTCGCTCGACACGCAGATCGATACGCTCACCGCTGACCAGCATGAATACCTGGCCTCCTGGCATCAGGGCTCATAGCGCCGGATCCGGCCGGCGGCCGGATCCAGCTAGCTCTTACCAGATGCCGCATTCCTGGCGCACACTACGTCATATGCACATCCCGCCGCTGCGCTGGATCGACCCGCCCGAGGGCCCGGCCGTCGAGCTGCTCGACCAGACCAGGCTGCCGGCCGTCGAAACGGTGCTGACCTGCCGCGACGTGGACTCCCTGATAGACGCGATCGGCCGCCTCGCGGTGCGCGGCGCGCCCATGCTGGGCGTGGCCGGGGCGTTCGGGGTCGCGCTGGCCGCGCACCGGCGGGACGACGTGGCCGCCGCGGCCGACGCCCTCGCGCGGGCCAGGCCGACCGCGGTCAACCTGGGCTGGGGGGTGCGGCGGGCGCTCGGGGCCTACCGCGCCGCGCTGGCTGGCTCCGATCCTGATCCCGAACGCCTGGCGGCCGGTGCCGCGCTCGCCGAAGCGCGAGCCATCGCCGCCCAGGACGCCGCGGCCAGCGCGGCCATCGCGGAACACGGGCTCGCCCTGGTCCCTGACGGGGCGCGCATTCTCACCCACTGCAATACCGGGGCGCTGGTCTCGGCGGGCGAGGGGACCGCGTTCGCCATAGTCCTCGCCGCGCACCGGGCCGGCGGCTGGCCCGGCTCTGGGTGGACGAGACCCGGCCGCTGCTGCAGGGCGCGAGGCTGACGTCGTACGAGGCACGGCGGGCCGGCCTGCCGTACGCGGTGCTGCCAGATGCCGCCGCGGCCTCGCTGATGGCCGCGGGCGAGGTGGACCTGGTACTGGTCGGCGCGGACCGGATCGCGGCCGACGGGAGCGTGGCGAACAAGGTCGGCACCTACTCGCTCGCCGTACTCGCCCGGCACCACGGGGTGCCGTTCGTGGTGGCGGCACCCGTGTCCACGATCGACTTCGCGGCGCCGGAAGGCGCGGCGATCGTGGTCGAGCACCGGCCGGCCGAGGAGGTGACCAGCTATGCCGGGCTGCCGGTCGCGGCGGCCGGCAGCGCCGCCTACAACCCGGCCTTCGACGTCACGCCGCCGGCGCTGATCACCGCCCTGGTCACCGAGCGCGGGGTTGCGCACCCCGTCAATGCAGGTAACCTCCGTATTTTGGATACCGGATGCGGTATCCCCGATGACGGACACAGAGCCGTCCGCGGTGTCTTTGACCCCGCTTACGTGGAACGATGAGGCCCATGAGAGGACGTGTGCTAGTCGTCAACGATGACGCGGCGCTCGCCGAGATGCTTGGCATCGTGCTTCGCGGTGAGGGATTCGAGCCGACGTTCGTCTCCGACGGAGACAAGGCGCTGGAGGTTTTCCGCGACAGCCATCCCGACCTGGTGCTGCTGGATCTGATGCTGCCGTCGGTGGACGGCATCGACGTGTGCCGGCAAATCCGGGCCGAGTCGGGCGTGCCGATCGTCATGCTGACCGCCAAGACCGACACGGTCAACGTGGTACTCGGGCTGGAATCGGGCGCCGATGATTACATCGTCAAGCCGTTCAAGTCGAAGGAGCTCATCGCGCGCGTCCGCGCCCGGCTCCGGCGCACCGACGAGCCGGCGCCGGAGATGCTGCAGATCCAGAACGTGTCGATCGACGTGGCCGGGCACTCGGTGAAGCGGGATGACATCCCGGTCAGCCTGACGCCGCTGGAATTCGACCTGCTGGTCGCGCTGGCCCGCAAGCCCCGCCAGGTGTTCACCAGGGAAGTGCTGCTCGAGCAGGTCTGGGGCTACCGGCATGCGGCCGACACCCGGCTGGTCAACGTGCACGTGCAGCGGCTGCGGGCGAAGATCGAGAAGGATCCGGAGCACCCGGAGATCGTGGTGACGGTGCGAGGCGTCGGGTACCGGGCCGGGCCCGGCTGACCGCCAGCAGGCGAGCAACCAAGACAGGCAGAGCAGACCATTGGAGGGGGCCGCGGCGAGCAGGGCGGACTACACCGGCGTACGCTCCGCGCCGCCGGCGGGTACCGCCGTGCCCGACACCGGCGGTACCGCCGGCCGGCCGCCGGCGGCCGCCGGGACCAGCGGCGATTCCGCGGCCGGTCAGGCGCCTTCCGGCCGGCCCGCGGGAGCTCCGGGCCGCCGCAGCCGCCGCGGCCGCCAGGGCCGCCGCGACCGGCCAGCGGCCCGCGGGCCTGGGCCGGAACCGCATTCGCCCCGCTGCGCGACCGGTGGCACCGGTCGCTGCAGCTGCGCGTGGTCGGCACCACGCTGGTCGTGTCGATGCTGGTGGTGGCCGCCCTCGGGTTCTTCCTCATGCAGCAGATCGTCGGCGGCCTGATGAACAGCACGGAGAAGCAGGCCAATTCCCAGGTCGTCAACGGCATGGAGCAGGCGCTCAGGCAGCCCGGCCTCGCCCTGCCCCCGCATAGCTCGGCCCAGGCCAAGTCGCTGATGTACTCGGTCGCCCAGGAGCTGCAGGCCGGCAGCGGCCCCGGCAACGACTACAGCGTCGTGATCCTGGCCACGCAGGACCGGATTCACGTACAGCTGTACGGCCAGGGGGTGAGCCCGGGGCAGGCCGAGCGCAGTATCTCCGCGGCGCTGCAGAAGCGCGTGGTGGGGGCGCAGGCCGTCGGCGAGGCCGAGCAGACCCAGACGTACCAGCAGCCGACCCGGCTCATATACTCCGGCGGCACGCCTTCCGTGCCAGCCCTGGCCGTCGGCATTCCGCTCGGCAGCTACTACCAGCTGTACTACGTCTTCCCGCTGACCAAGATCCTGGCGACCCTGCAGCTGATCCAGCGCACCCTGATTCTCGGCGGTATCGCCCTCGTCGCGCTGCTGGCCCTGATCGCCTCGCTGGTCACTCGCTGGGTGGTGGTCCCGGTCCGGCGGGCCGCCGAGGCGGCCAAGCGGGTGTCCGCGGGCGACCTCGACGAGCGCATGGAGGTGCACGGCCACGACGACCTGGCCGCCCTGGCCACCTCGTTCAACGAGATGGCGGCCAGCCTCCAGGACAAGCTCCGCGAGCTGCAGGAGCTCTCCCAGGTCCAGCGGCAGTTCGTGTCCGACGTCTCGCACGAGCTGCGCACCCCGGTGACCACGATCAGGATCGCGGCGGACGTGCTCTACGCGGTGCGGGACCAGCTGGACGGCTCGGCCGCCAGGTCGGCCGAGCTGCTGCAGGGACAGCTGGAGCGATTCGAGTCCCTGCTGGCCGACCTCCTGGAGATCAGCAGGTACGACGCCAAGGCCGCGACCCTGGATGCCGAGCCCATCGACATCTGCGACCTGGTCAGGCGATCCGCCGACGTAGCGCAGCAGCTCGCAGAGCGCCGCGGCGCCCGGATCGAGTTCCGGCTTCCCGCGCAGCCGTGCGTGGCCGAGGCGGACCGCCGCCGGGTCGAGCGGATCCTGCGCAATCTCCTGGTCAACGCGGTCGAGCACGGCGAGGGCCGGGACACCGTCGTCACCGTGGCCGCCGACCGCGATGCGGTGGCCGTCGCCGTCAGGGATCACGGCGTAGGCCTGAAGCCGGGCGAGGAGCAGATGGTGTTCGACCGCTTCTGGCGGGCGGATCCGGCCCGGGCCCGGACCAGCGGGGGCACCGGCCTCGGCCTGGCGATCGCACAGGAAGACGCGTGGCTGCACGGCGGGTGGCTGGAGGCGTGGGGCAAGTGCGGCCGGGGCTCGGTGTTCCGGCTCACCCTGCCCCGGGTCGCGGGCGGGTGGCTGGAGGGCTCGCCACTTCCGCTCGGCCCGGATGAGGCCGAGGTGATCGCGCCCGCGCTGCCGGCGCTGGCGTCCGGTCCGACCGTCGCCCTGGCCAAGACCGCGGGTCCCGAGCCGGGGAGCGGTGAGCATGGCGACGGGAGCTAGCTCCGTGCGGCCGGATCTCCGCCGGCGCCGGCCCGGGCCGGCGCCGGGACCCGGGCCCGGGCCCGCCCGGGCCCGGTCGGCCCGGTGCGGGCCGGCGGCGCAGCGCAGGCCGGGATCCCGGCGCTGGCGGGGCGCGGCAGCGGCCGGCCTGGCCGCTGTCCTGCTGTCCGCGTGCGCCACCGTGCCGGACAGCGGGCCGGTGCAGGCGGGCAAGGTGGCACTGACCGTGGGCGGCCAGGGTCAGGACTACCTCCAGCTGATCGCGGTGCCGCCGCAGTCCTCGTGGTCGCCCAAGCAGGTCGTCTCGGGGTTCCTCGCGGCGTGCGCCAGCTTCGCCAACAATCACGCGATCGCCCGGCAGTACCTGGACCCGGCCAGGCGCAAGTCGTGGAAGCCGAGCTGGGCCGTCACGGTGGTGCGCGCGACAACGGTGGGGCTGGTCGGCAACATTCCGGCGCATCAGGCTGGCCCTGGCTACCAGACAGCCAGGGTAAAGGTCACCGGAGAGAGGCTGGCCACCCTCACCGCGACCGGCCAGTACGTGGGTGCTCAGGGGTCGAGCAGCTACAAGTTCCAGCTGTACAAGATCGGCGGGCAGTGGCGGATCGAGGACCCGCCGAGCCGCCTGTTGCTCACCGAGCCCGATTTCAAGCGCGTGTATGCACCGCGGAACCTGTACTACACGGCCATCAGGGCCCGCGCGCTGGTGCCTGACCCGGTATTCGTGCCGCTGCAGGCGACCTTCGTCAACCTCGCGTACAAGCTGGTAACGGCTCTGCGGCAGCGGCCGCAGGGGTGGCTGGCGTCCGGCGTGAGCACGGCCTTCCCGCCCGGCACCAAGCTGCGGCGCGTGACGATCAGCGACGGCGCGGCCACGGTCAACCTGGGCGGGTCGGCCGCGAGCGCCAGCAGCGCAGCATTGAGCGATATGACGTCCCAGCTAGCCTGGACGCTGGCGGGCTCGTCCGGCGGGCAGGTCGGCATCCAGTCCGTCGACCTGAAGATCAACGGGCACCTGCGCGGGTCGGCCACCTTGTCCGGCGGCCAGCCACAGCGGGTCGGCCGTTCCGGGCTCTTGGTGCCCGAGGCGGCTGCTCGTACCCCGCTGTACTCGGTGGCCGCCAATGGCGCGGTGCAGGAACAGGCCGGGCCGGTCTCCGCGGCGCAGAGCGTGCCAGGCGAGGCAGGCCAGGCCCGGATGCGCCTGGCCACCATCGCGGTCTCGCCTGGCGGGCACGACGTGGCCGGGTTCTCCCGGTCAGGCAAGGTCGTCTACTACGGCCCCATCCGGCGCGGGGCCAGGCTCGCCAGATGGCCCGATCCCAGCGGGCACGTTAGCTCCCTCAGCTGGGACGTCAGCGGCAATCTCTGGGTGGCCGGGTCGACCGGGACCTGGATGCTGCCGTCCGGCGGGGGCAGGCCGGTCCCGCTGGGGCTTGGCCTCCCGTCCGGGTCGGTGGTCAGCCAGCTGCGGGTCGCCCCCGACGGGGCGCGCATCGCGATGATCGTCCACGGACCGCAGTGGAAGCAGCCCCAGCTCCTGCTCGCGGCGATCGGACCGGTCCTCGACGGCGGCGTGGCCCTGGGACCCACAGTGCCCATCGGCACCGACGTATCCGATCCGACGAAGCTGACCTGGTACGACGCGAACAACCTGATCGTCCTGTCCCGGTCGCCGACGGGTCCGCAACTGCAGCAGGTCCCGGTCAACGGCGGTTCCCCGACGGCGCTGGTCATCGAGCCGGGCACGCAGTCCATCACGGCCGCGGGTCCGGCCAACCCGATGGCCGCCGGCCTGGCCGGGGCCCAGCTGGCCCTGACGACCAGCCTCAACGGCACCTGGGCGATCCAGAAGCGCCCAGCCTGGTCTCCCGCCTACCCGGGCTGACGCTCAGCACCCAGTCGGCCGCTGTGCCGCTCGGTGCGCTCCTGCCCCACTGGCCCCGGCTGCCCCGCGGCGCAGCCGCCCCTACTCTCGTGACGGAACGTGGTCAGTATCTCGGGCTCGCGCCACAGGTCAGACGCGATTTTCTCACTATAAGTGATGAATCGCAGACAATTTCCTCCTGACATTCGGCCCGGATCGGGTTAGCGTTCGTTCATGGCACCCGCCCGGGTCCGTGGTTGCGCCGGGCTGGGCTCCTCAGATCAGGGGCGCCCGACCAGGCAAGCCGATGCCAGCCGCAGGCGAAACGGCCCACGTAAGGCGACTTCTCGTTCAACCGATCACGGTGCGGCTTAGAAGTAAGTCCTGCCCCACCGGGGGATCCGGCGTTCCCTGGAGCGGGAGAAGGGTACTAGTGGCACAACGGCTGCGAACCCCTCTGCAGGCGGATGTGGGGACGAAGACCAGGTCGGCCGGGCGGGTGCCGTTAGCGGATCGAGCGGAAGGGGGTTACCGAGTGGACATCGTGTTCAAGGGCCGGCACACCAGTGTGCAGGAACGATTCCGGCAGCACGCGACCGCGAAGCTCGCGAAGGTCGAAAGAATGCTCCGCAAGGTGATCCGGATCGACGTCGAGGTGTCGCAGGAGCACAATCCACGCCAGTACGGCCGGCGTGAGCGAGTCGAGCTCACGATCAGATCCCGCGGGCCCGCGATCCGGGCCGAGGCCGCCGCCGATGACCGGTATGCCGCATTTGACCTGGCCATGGTCAGGCTCGAGTCACGGTTGAGGCGAGCGTGCGACCGGCGGAAGGCGCGGCACGCGGGTCACGGCGCCGGCGTCCGGGTACCGGCGGCCGCGGCCAACGGGTCCGCGGTGCCCTCCAGACCGCTCGCCGCGGGCGCGGATGCGGCGGCCGGTGACCCTTCCGGGCCGACGTCTGCCCGGCCCGAGACGGCGCAGGACGAGAGCGCGGAGTTGGCCGATGGAGTGGTTCCCATCGAGATGGAGGGCGACGGGCCCCTCGTGGTCCGCCAGAAGGTGCATGCCGCGTCGCCCATGACGATCGACCAGGCGCTGTTCGAGATGGAGCTGGTTGGCCATGACTTCTATCTGTTCCGCGACAAGGAGTCTGGCTGTTCCAGCGTGGTCTACCGGCGGTGCGGCTACCGGTACGGCGTTATCCGCCTGGTGGAGACGCAGGTTCCCGGACAACCGGAGCATCTGGTCGCCTCCTAGCCGCTTGCGGCCCGGGTCAGGTCGCCGTTTCCCGGTGCCGTCACCTCGTCGCGGGCGTCGTTGTGACCGGGACGGACGCGGTGACCGTGGGTCGGGCCCGGCTTGGCGGATGGCCGAGGTCTGGTCGCACAGCGACCATCCGGAGACAAGTGGCGACCATCCGGAGGCAAGCGGCGGCCATCCTGAGACAAACTGCGCGCCGGTTGCCTTAACCTAGCGCCCGAGGCCGGCGACTCGCCGGCTACGCGCACGGTCAGGGCGGGCAATCGCCGCGCCCGGGGAGGAGTTCAGGTTGAGTGCAGGTCTCGGGACCGCCGACCAGGCTGCGAACGTCCGACGGCGCCCGGAGCCTATCCGGGTGCTGATCGTTGATGATCACGCGCTGTTCCGCCGCGGGCTCGAGATGGTCCTTGACGAAGAGGACGACATCGAGCTCGTCGGCCAGGCGAGCGACGGAGCAGAGGCGTGCGAGAAGGCGGGCGAGTCGCTGCCCGACGTCGTGCTCATGGACGTCCGGATGCCCAAGAGCAGCGGCATAGAGGCATGCCGGGCCATGAAGGAGGCGGCGCCGAGCACGAAGATCGTCATGTTGACGATCAGTGACGAGGAGGAGGATCTGTTCGAGGCGATCCGGGCGGGCGCGAGCGGCTACCTGCTCAAGGACATCCCGCTGGACGAGGTCTCAGAGGCGGTCCGCGCGGTGCACGGCGGCCAGTCCCTCATCAGCCCGGCGATGGCCGGCAAGCTCCTCACCGAATTCGCCACGCTCGCCCGCCGGACCGAGGAGGAACCCGTCCAGCAGGTACCGCCGCCCAAGCTCACCGACCGCGAGATGGAAGTGCTCAAGCTCGTGGCCAAGGGGATGAACAACCGTGACATCGCCAGGGAACTGTTCATCTCAGAGAACACCGTGAAGAATCACGTGCGCAACATCCTGGAGAAGCTGCAGATCCACTCCCGGATGGAGGCCGTGATGATCGCCGTGCGGGACAAGCTCATCGAGTTCGGCTGAGCTCGCGCCGGCGCTCCGCGGCAGCGGGTCCGGCCCCAGGTCGGCCGGGTCCGGCTCCCGGCTGGCGGGTTCGCTGTCAGCTGGCGGCGAGGGCCGAAAGCAGCCGCCCCGCGTGCTCGTCCGGCTTGACGACTCCCAGCCGGACCTCGTCGCAGCCCACCCAGACGGCCGCCTCCCGCAGCGCCTGCGCCATCGGCTCGGCCGCGGACGCCCGGCCGAGCGAGACCCGGCGGGCGATCAGCGTCCGGCCGCTGCGCGCCGGGTCGACCCGCCCGGCCAGCCGGCCGCCTGCCAGCAGCGGCATGGCGAAGTAGCCGTGCACGCGCTTGTGGGCCGGCACGTACGCCTCCAGGCTGTGGCTGAAGCCGAACATCCGCTGCGTGCGCTTGCGATCCCAGACCAGCGAGTCGAACGGGGACAGCAAGGTGATGCGGTGCCGCCCACGCGGCACCTGCTCGAGCGCCGCCGGGTCGGCCCAGGCCGCAGTGACCGGCCCGTTCCGGCCGGCACCCCGCACGGTGACCGGGATGAGGCCGGCATCGGCCGCCGCCTTGCCGATCTGGTCCGCCTTGGCCTTGCCCGCCGGGCCCAGGCTTTGCAGCCGGTGGAAGTCGATCAGGTCGGCGCGGGTAACGATGCCCAGTGCCCGGGCCGCCACTCCTGCTAGCCGGGCCAGGCATTCGGAGTCGGACAGCTCGGTGCCGAGGTACTCCGCCGGGATTACCCGCTCGGGCAGGTCATAGACCCGGCGCCAGCCGGTGCGGCGGACGCACACGACGTCGCCGATGTCCAGCAGCCACTCGACGGCGATCTTCACGTCGGACCAGTCCCACCATTCGCCGCCTGCCTTAGCCCCGCCGAGCTGGGTGGCCGTCAGCGGGCCGTCGGCGCGAAGCCTGGCGAGCACCTCCGCGCAGGCATGCTCGGGCACTTCGTGCCAGCGAAGGCCACGAGCGCGGAAGGCCCGCCGCCGGATCGCGAACGAGGGCCACTGCTGCATCGGCAGGATGCAGGCCGCATGGGCCCAGTACTCGAACGCGGCGGGTTTGCGAGGATGCCAGTAGGCCAGCTCGATCTTCTCCCGCGGCAGCGGGCCCAGCCTGGAGTAAGCAACAAGCTCATGCGACCGGGCCAGGACGCTGATCGTGTCGAGCTGGACGGCACCCAGCCGCTGCATCATGCCGCCGACTCCGCCCCGTCGTCCCTCGGATCCGAGGAACCCCTGCGCGCGCAGCGTTATGCGACGTACGTCGTCCGCGGTGAGCGTCAGCCGGGATCCAGCAGACGGAAGGCAGGCCACAGCGCCAGAGCGTAGCGGCAGGCTCTGACATCCGGACGGGCCGCGGCGCTCACACCGGGATATCCCAGCTAGGGCGCTCACACCGGGATGTGGCCAGCCGGGGCGCTCACAGCGGGATGTGGCCAGCTAGGGCGGTTGCAGCGGGATGTGGCCAGTTAGGGCGCTCACAGCGGGATGCCGTCAGCTAGGCGCTCACAGCGGGATGCCGTCAGCTAGGCGCTCACACCGGGATGTGGCCAGCTGGGGCGCGCTCAGTACCAGTCGCTGAAGATGCCGGTCGCCAGGCCCAGAATGCCGCCGACCGCGGCGACCGCGCCGCCGACCCAGACCAGCCACCAGGTCGGGCCGACAACCAGCCCGATCCCCCCGGCGATAAAGCCGGCCAGGATGATACTGACCGATACCCAGGACACCGGCCGCCCGTGGAATGGCTCGGGCTGGCCAGGCGCGCCCGGGCTCTCGGCTGGCGCCAGGGCCGACCGCTGCGCCTCAAGCCCGGATGATTCGCTCATTGCACCTGGTACAGTACCCGATCCCACCTGGTCAGCCATGCGGCTGCTCCTCTCATCCGCCAATCCGCCGCGTCCACCATTGTGGCGGGGCCGGCCGGCGGCGCGCGCCGACCCCCCGACAGCGGACGCGGTTGGCCGACCGCTCGGTTTCCTCGCCCATCTCGCCTACGATGACATTCATTACGGTGGCATCTGCACGCCACCGTCCGGCGCCTTCGGCTGGGCCTGCGGGACCCGGTCTGCGGGCGGCGGGTCGGCCCAAGGTGGCGATCGACGAGGAGCGCGACGAGAAGTGCCAGTTGTCATTGATAAGGTCCTGCGCGCAGGCGAGGGCAGGATCCTGCGTCGGCTCAAGCGGATCGCCGACCAGGTCAACTCCATCGAGGAAGAGTTCGCCTCGCTGAGTGACGCTGAGCTCCGGGACATGACCCGGCAGTTCAAGCAGCGCTACGCCGACGGCGAGACGCTCGATGATCTGCTCCCGGAGGCTTTTGCCGCCGTCCGCGAGGCGGCGACCCGCACCCTCGGGCAGCGGCATTTCGACGTGCAGATCATGGGCGGCGCCGCGCTGCACGGCGGCAACATCGCCGAGATGAGGACCGGTGAGGGCAAGACCCTCACCGCGGTGCTGCCCGCCTACCTCAACGCACTTGAGGGCAAGGGCGTGCACGTCGTCACGGTCAACGACTACCTGGCCAAGCGCGACGCCGAATGGATGGGGCGGATTCACCACTTCCTCGGTCTCGAGGTGGGCGTGATCCTCTCCGAGATGACGCCGGAGGAACGCCGCAAGCAGTACGACGCTGACATCACCTACGGCACCAACAACGAGTTCGGCTTCGACTACCTGCGCGACAACATGGCGTGGAGCCTGGACGAGTGCGTACAGCGGGGGCACCCCTTCGCCATCGTGGACGAGGTGGACTCCATCCTCATCGACGAGGCACGCACGCCGCTGATCATCAGCGGGCCCGCCGAGCAGAACTCCCGCTGGTTCCAGGAGTTCGCCAAGATCGCCCCCCGGCTGCGCCGCGGCGAGGCCGGCAAGGACGGCCAGCCCGGCGACGGCGACTACGAGGTAGACGAGAAGAAGAAGACCGTCGGGATCCTCGAGAGCGGCGTGGAGAAGGTCGAGGACTGGCTGGGCATCGACAACCTCTACGAGTCGGTGAATACCCCGCTGGTCAGCTTCCTGCAGAACGCGCTCAAGGCCAAGGAACTGTACAAGAAGGACAAGGAATACGTCGTGATGAGCGGCGAGGTCCTGATCGTGGATGAGTTCACCGGGCGCATCCTGCATGGTCGCCGGTTCAACGAGGGCATGCACCAGGCGATCGAGGCCAAGGAAGGCGTCCAGATCAAGGACGAGAACCAGACGCTCGCCACGATCACCCTGCAGAACTACTTCCGCCTGTACGACAAGCTGGCCGGGATGACCGGCACGGCCATGACCGAGGCGAACGAGTTCCAGAAGACCTACGACCTCGGCGTGGTGCAGATCCCCACGAACATGCCGATGATCCGGGGCGACGAGTCGGACCTGATCTACCAGACGGCGCAGGCCAAGTTCGAGGCGTGCGTCGAGGACATCGTCGAGCGCCACCAGGCAGGCCAGCCGGTCCTCGTCGGGACGATCAGCGTCGAGAAGTCCGAGATCGTGTCGAAGATGCTGAAGCGGCGCGGGGTGCCGCATGAAGTGCTGAACGCCAAGTACCACGAGCGTGAGGCCGCGATCATCGCGCAGGCGGGCCGCAGCGGGGGAGTCACCGTGGCCACGAACATGGCGGGCCGCGGTACTGACATCATGCTGGGCGGCAACCCCGAGTTCCTGGCCGACCAGGAACTCCACCAACGCGGCCTGTCGCCGCTGGAGACCCCGGAAGACTACGAGGCTGCCTGGCCGGAAGCGCTGGAGAAGGCGAAGCGGGCCGGTACCGAGGAGCACGAGCAGGTCGTGGCGGCAGGCGGGCTGTACGTGCTCGGCACGGAACGGCACGAGTCCCGGCGCATCGACAACCAGCTGCGCGGCCGTTCGGGACGACAGGGTGACCCGGGGGAGTCGCGTTTCTACCTCTCCCTCGAAGACGACCTGATGCGGATGTTCAACGCCGACAAGGTCGCGCACTTCATGGAGTTCCTCAAGACGCCCCCCGACGTTCCCATCGAGTCGAAGACCGTTACCCGTGCGATCAGATCGGCGCAGACCCAGGTCGAGCAGCAGAACTTCGAGATCCGCAAGGACGTCCTGAAGTACGACGACGTGCTGAACAGGCAGCGCACGGTCATCTACGGCGAGCGACGCAAGGTCCTCGAGGGCTTTGACCTGAGCGGCCAGATTCGCGACATGACCAACGAGGTGGTCGAGGATTACGTCGTCGGAGCCACCGGCGAGGGCTTCCCCGAGGAGTGGGACCTGGAGAAGCTGTGGACGGCGTTCCGCGGCCTGTACCCGATGGGGGTCACCGTCGATGACCTGGTCGAGGAGGTCGGCGGCGACGTCAACGGGCTGTCCGCCGAATTCATCACCGAGGGAGTTCGCAGCGACGCCCTCGCCGCGTACGAGCGACGCGAGGAGGAGCTCGGCTCGGAAATGATGCGCGAGCTGGAGCGCCGGGTGGTGCTGTCGGTGCTTGACCGCAAGTGGCGCGAGCACCTGTACGAAATGGACTACCTCAGGGAGGGCATCGGGCTGCGCGCCATGGCCCAGCGCGATCCGCTGATCGAGTATCAGCGCGAGGGCTATGACATGTTCAGCTCGATGATGGAGGGAATCAAGGAGGAGTCGGTCGGGACGCTCTTCAACGCGAGGATCGAGGTGCAGGAGGACCAGGTCGCGGCCGAGGAGCCGTCCGGGCCGCAGGAACCGTCCGGGCCGCAGGAGCCGCCGGCCGCGGTCGTAGCCGAGAACGGGACGGCCGCGACGCGTCCGAGGTCCCGCGGGCGTCACGCCCAGAGCGGTCAGCCGAAGGCGGCCCGGCAGACCCAGCGGGCCCAGGGTGGCGAGCCCCGGCCGGCTGTCCCGGCCGGGCTGTCCCGAGGCGGGCCAGCGCCGGATGAGCAGCGCCGCCCGGCCCGGCTGGAATACTCCGCACCGACCATGGACGGCGGGGCGGGCGTCGAGCGCCGCACCGATTCCGGCGGCGATGACTTCGCCCGGGTCGGCCGGAATGACCCGTGCCCGTGCGGCTCCGGACGCAAGTTCAAGCGCTGCCACGGCGACCCGCGCACTCGCGGAAGCTGACCTAGGCGGCCTCCACCGCAGTGCACAGCCATCGTGACGGCCGGGCGGCCTGGCCTGCTGCCGCAGGGCGGCCCGGCGTCCGCTCCAGCCTTACGGCCAGTGCGCGCACCCGCGGTCCGAAGCCCAGCACCACGGACATCTCCACGACATCAGCCGAGGGCAGCGAGGTGATGATTCGCCGCACCAGCGGCCGCTGTCCTGCCTCCAGCAGCGGCCCGAGATTGCGTATGTGAGACCGCGCGCGTTCGGTGGTCCAGGGGGCTATCTGGGCTGGCGGCCGGGATCCGGCGAGCGTCTCCGCCAGCACCTGCGCGAACCTGCCGGGCCACGGTCCGGGCGCGGGGGATGCCGTCGGCCGGTGCCTCGCGGCGCCGCCTGATCCGGCGGTGCACGCCTGCGCAGGCCCGGCGGTATCTCCCATCCTGGCGGTCCGTGCCGCGGTGGCCGCTGGTTCGCGTCCGGCGGTGCTTCCCGTCCGGGGCGTCGGCGTCGTCTTGGCGGTCCGTGCCGGGGTGGCCGCTGGTTCGCGTCCGGCGGTGCTTCCCGTCCGGGGCGTCGGCGTCGTCCTGGCGGTCCGTGCCGCGGTGGCCGCTTGCCCGCGTCCGGCGGTGCTTCCCGTCCGCGGCGTCGGCCCGGCGGTCTGCGCCGCGGTGGCCGCCTGCCCGCCTCCGGCAGTATCCAGCTTCCTGGTCGGCCCCGGCTCCGGCCCACCTCGGCCGCTCCGCAAGATGTCCGCCGCCCGGTCCCATGCCTCGAGGCCTGGGCGGCTGTCCCTGGCACGCGCGGTCACGATCGCCGCGGCGGGGATGTCCGCCCGGCCTGATCCTGTCTCCCCGGGCGCCTCATCGTCGTAGGGCGGCGCGGTCTCTGGCACCTGGCAGAGCCGGATCGCGACCGGATCGGGCAGCGGGCGCGCGATATCGTGGCGGCTGGCCTCTCCCGGCCCGGGCGGGATCCCGGCGGCGCGGCGCGGCCCGCCGGGTGCTGTGGATCCGGCGGGTGATGCCTGAGGCTGTCTTCGCATCTATGGTCTCCCGGGGTTAAGGCGGATGCGATCTGTCTCGCCACGCGCCGCTCATGGTGGAATTCCGGCTTGCGGTCGGCTTGCCGTCCGGCCGTACAAGCGTTGTACCGGCGTCCAGTGACATTTTCGTGCTCTGGGCCTTCTGCGGCCCTTGCGCCCGGCCATCCAAGACATTCGATGTGACATTGCCGTTCACCCACTGCGGTCGATGTCACATTTGGTGCTGGTAGTCCGTGCCTGGCACGAATGGGACCGCCCGCCGAGGACTGCCAACCCCCGCTGCGCGAATGCCCGGCCGCTGGGGACTGCTACCCGCCGCTGCGGGAATGCCCGCCCGTCGCCGCCGGTTCGTGATGGTGGGAAAGCCCCGCCGTTCAGGAGAGCACTGTGTCCTTGCCACCACTGGTATCACCGGCCGCCGAGCTGACCGTAGATGAGGTGCGACGTTACTCGCGCCACCTGATCATTCCTGATGTCGGGATGACGGGCCAGAAGCGGTTGAAGAATGCGCGCGTCCTGTGCGTGGGCGCGGGCGGGCTCGGGTCGCCTGCGCTGCTGTACCTCGCGGCCGCGGGCGTCGGTACGCTCGGCATCGTCGACTTCGACGTGGTCGACGAGTCGAACCTGCAGCGCCAGGTCATCCACGGTCAGTCGGACATAGGCCGGCCGAAGGCCGAGTCCGCGCGCGACTCCATCCAGGAGCTCAATCCGCTGGTGAACGTCATCTTGCATGAGGAGCGGCTGGACTCCGACAACGCGATGCGGATCTTCTCCGGCTATGACCTGATCGTGGACGGCACGGATAACTTCGCCACCCGCTACCTGGTCAACGACGCGTGCGTGCTGCTCGGCAAGCCTTATGTCTGGGGCTCGATCTACCGCTTCGACGGCCAGGCCAGCGTGTTCTGGGCCGAGTACGGGCCGTGCTACCGGTGCCTGTACCCGGAGCCGCCGCCGCCCGGCATGGTGCCGTCGTGCGCCGAGGGTGGCGTGCTCGGCGTGCTGTGCGCCTCCATCGGCTCCATCCAGGTCAACGAGGCGATCAAGCTGATCACCGGAATCGGCGAGCCGCTCGTCGGCCGGCTGATGATCTACGACGCGCTGGAGATGACCTACCGAACGCTCCAGGTCAAGAAGGATCCCGAATGCCCGGTGTGCGGCAAGGAGCCCACGATCACCGAGCTGATCGACTACGAGGAATTCTGCGGCACGGTGTCCGAGGACGCCCAGCAGGCGGCGGCAGGCTCGACGATCACCGCCCGTGAGCTCAAGGCCATGCAGGACCGCGGTGACGACATCTTCCTTGTGGACGTCAGGGAGCCGAACGAATACGAGATCGTCTCCATCCCCGGAGCCACGCTCATTCCCAAGGGTGAATTCCTGTCCGGCGCTGCGCTTGAGCGGCTCCCGCAGGACAAGCGAATCGTGCTGCACTGCAAGAGCGGAGCGCGCTCGGCCGAGTGCCTGGCCATCACCAAGAACGCCGGCTTCTCCGACGCGGTGCACGTGGGCGGCGGCGTGCTCGCCTGGATCAATCAGGTGGACCCGTCTCTGCCCGCCTACTAAGCGATCAGCCGCACCTGCCGCGATAGGTCGGCAGGACGATTCATGGCTGCTCAACGGAATGGTCGCCGTCCGGACCAGCAGCACGGCCAGAGGCAACGGCCGGCCCGGCCCGATGCCTGTCCTACGGGATGTTCCACCAGGCAAGCCCGCGGGTAAGGGAGAAGAGATGCTGGTGGGGGACGACGTGACTCGACGACGCCGTAGCATGCCATTGTGGTGACGCACCCGGGCACTCCGGCCAGCCCGCAGCCGGAGGATGAGCCTGCCGGGCCTGCTGCGGACCAGCTCACCGGGTACTCGCCCGTCTCTGCCGAGGCCGCGTTGGAAGGCGGCGGGCCGGTCCCGCCGCCCAGGCGCGCGCCCAGCACGGGCACCCCGGCATCGCCGGGAATCCCGGGCCCCCCCGCACCGCCGCCAGGCAGGCACGCGTCCGGCACAGGCGCGCCGGCAGCCCCGGCCATGAACAGATCCGGGTGGCCCGCTCCCGGCCCGCCGGGCCAGTCGGCTCGTTACCCGCCCCCGTGGCGTGCCGCCGACCCGCCGGCCCGGCAGTCGGCGAACGGTTCCGCCTGGCCGCCCGCAAGCCCGAGCGCCGGACAGCTGTCTGGCTCGCCTCCGGACGAGCCGTTCGCCCCGACGGACTGGGGCATCCCTGCCGCAGCCTCCGGAACCAGCCCGCCCCCCGTCCGGCACCGCACGCCTCCGTCCCCCCGGCTCTGGCTGATGATTGCCGCCGCGCTGCTCGGCGTCGCGGGGCTGGCAGCATCCCTGGTCGGGGTGGCGGCCCAGGTGCTGCCCCGCAGGTTCAACAGTGCCGAGCAACAGAAGATCATGTCCTGGGAGGTCGCCGGCCGCTGGCGGACCTGGCCCGCCGGGAAGATCTTCCCGGCCTCGGTCGGCTACCAGCTGCCCTGGACGCTGTTCGGGACGAACTCGGGCCTCACCCTGTCCGCGCGCCGGATCGGGATCGCTCCGCAGGCCCGGTGCGCGGCGGCCGTCGACACCGCTCTGGCCCGGGTGCTCGACCGGGACGGCTGCGAGGCGGTGCTGCGCGCGACATACACCGACTCGACCGGCAGCTTCGTGGTCACCGAAGGCGTCGCGGTCATGCACGACAGCGCGCCGGCCGCCAGCAGCCTCCCAGACGGCCACGGCCTGCCTGCGGGAGTGCGGGCGGTGCCGTTCCGGGGCACGCTGGCCGCCCGGTTCGGGGATCGCCAACGGCAGATATCGGGCGCGGCGGGCTCCGGGCCTTACCTGATCTTGTACACGGCTGGCTACGCCGATGGCCGCCAGCGGGACCGGGTGGCGTCCAATCCGTACGCCAGCAGCGAGATGAAGGACCTCGGAACCGGCCTCGCGCACAGCATCGGTCAGGCGCTCGGAGCGCGCCCGCCGGTGCCCCAGTGTCCCGGGGCACCGGGATGCTGACCAGACGTCGGTTGCTGGCCAGGCTCCGGTTGGTGGCCAGGCGTCGGGTGCTGGCCGGGCTCCGGATGGTGCCCAGGCTGCGGATGGTGCCCAGGCTCCGGATGGTGCCCAGGCTCCGGATGGTGACCAGGCTCCGGGTGCTGGCCGGGCTCCGGATGGTGCCCAGGCTCCGGGTGCTGGCCGGGTTCCGGGTGCTGGCCATGCTCTGGCTAGTGCACAAGCGTCGGGTGCTGGCCAGGGTCATCGGCCTGCTGGCCCTGGCCGCGCTCGGGTCGGCCGGCCTGGCCATCGGTACCGCCCCGGCCAGCGCGGCCCCGCTCGATCAGGTCAGGAGTGCCCAGGCCTGGGTGCTGAACATGCTGGACGCCCAGGGCGCCTGGACGGTGACCCAGGGCTCCGGGGTGACCGTGGCCGTCATCGACAGCGGGGTCAATCCCGCCGTGTCCGACCTGACCGGCTCGGTCATCACCGGTCCCGACTACACCGGGGTCGGCACGCCGCCGTCTGACCAGCACTGGGGCCAGCACGGCACCTGGATGGCCTCGCTCATCGCCGGCCACGGCCATGACGGCAGCAGCGGCATCCTCGGCATGGCCCCGAAGGCAAAGGTGCTCTCGATCCGGGTGATCACCGACCCGGGCGACCCGGGCTACCGCAGGTACCAGCATGAGCCGGCCAGCCGCGTCCAGCAGTCCCTGGCCAGGGCCATCCGGTACGCGGTCAGGCACGATGCCGGGGTGATTAGCATGTCGGTCGGCTACGGCGGCCCGAGCCGCCCGGTGCGCTCTGCCCTGCAGTACGCCTATGACCACAATGTCGTCGTGGTCGCCTCAGCTGGCAATTCGGGGCGGTCCTCCGTGCCGCAGGCTCCCTATTCGTTCCCGGCCGACTACCCCGGCGTGATCTCGGTCGCGGCAGTGAGCCAGGACGGCGCCGCCGCGCGCTTTTCCAGCGACAATCTCTCCGTGCAGCTGGCCGCGCCTGGAGTGAGCGTGCCCGCGCAGGGCAGGGACGGAGCGTACTGGCTGGTCAGCGGGACCAGCCCGGCGTGCGCGCTCACTGCGGGCACGGCCGCCCTGATCAAGGCCGCTTACCCCCGGCTGTCGGCCCCGCTGGTCGCGCTGGCCCTGACGACCAGCACCCGCAACCGGCCGCACGGCGGGTACGACAAGCAGGTCGGGTTCGGGACCGTGGACGCCGCGGCGGCCCTGGCGGCGGCCCGGCGGCTCAACGCCCGCGCGTCCGGCACGGCGGGCCTCGCCGCCGCGCTGCACTTCGGCGGCGGCAAGGCCGCGGTACCCAGCCCGCCGGTCTTCAAGCGCGGGCCGGGCCTGCTGGTCGGGTTCACGCTGCTCGGGCTCGCATCACTAGCCCTTGGCGTGGTCGCGCTGGCCAGGATCGTCGTGCTGCGCAGGCTCCGTACCCGGCAAAGTACCTGACGTCGGGAAAAGACCGGATGTCCCGAACGGTGCCGGACCGTGCCTCGCGATCTTCGCGGCGCCGCTGGCTGGCACCTCGGAGAAGATCCACGAAACGCGGCCTGAGTGCTGGCCGGTACCGGATGGTGACCCGTGACTGACCCGACGCGGCGCGGTGAGCTCGATGGCTTCGCCAGCCGGGTCCTCGACGTGGTGGACGCCATACCGGCCGGCCGGGTGATGTCCTACGGCGACATCGCCGAATACCTCGGCGAGGGCGGCCCCCGCCAGGTCGGGCGGGTCATGGCCCTATGGGGCGGTGGCGTGCCCTGGTGGCGGGTGACCCATGCCGACGGCACGCCGCCGCCTGGCCATGAGCGCGCCGCGCTCGCCCGTTACCGCAAAGAGAGCACCCCGCTCCGTTCGGCTGGGCCGCCGGTCAAAGTGGATATGCGACGCGCCCGCTGGCCCGGCGACCCCGGCCGGGCCGGCGGCTCGCCGGCCCGGCCGGGGTGAGGGTGGTCGATGTGCCATCGCCGACGCTATGGGGGAGGTGATGTGCCATCGACTGCCTCGGGGGGCGGAGAGTGGCGGGGCCGTCGCTGGCGACTCGCCGGCATCGGCCGGGAATGTGCGCGTAGTGTCGGGACCATCTGCTGGAATGCCGTACTGAGCCCACACATCAGGCAGGCCGGTGCAGATGGACAAGCATGCGTCCGGCTGCCGCCTCGTCCGCCGGCCGGCCCCGCCGCCAGAGCCGCCCCGGCTGGACGAGGGGCAGCAGCGGGTGGTCAGCCACCCCGGTGGCCCGTTGCTCGTGCTCGCCGGCCCTGGTACCGGGAAGACCACCGCGATCGTCGAGGCGGTGGCGCACCGGGTGATCCACCGGGGTGCGGATCCGGCGCGGGTCCTGGTGCTCACGTTCAGCCGCAAGGCGGCCGGAGAGCTGCGCGAGCGCATCACGGCCCGGCTGGGCCGGACCACCCGCGAGCCGCTCGCGCTGACCTTCCACAGCTACGCCTACGCTTTGGTGCGCAGGGAGTTCGTGCTGGCCGGAGACGAACCGCCGCGGCTGCTGTCCGGGCCCGAGCACCTGGTCGAGATACGCCAGCTGCTGCGCGGCGAGGCCGAGGACGGCGGCGGCCGGTGGCCGCCGCGGCTGCGCCCGGCGCTCGGCACCCGGGGCTTTGCCGAGGAGCTGCGCGATCTGCTGCTCCGCGCCGCCGAACGTGGCCTGGACGGACGCTCGCTGGCCGGGCTCGGCGCGCGCGCCGGGCGGGACGACTGGGTCGCCGCCGGCCGCTTCCTCGACCGCTATGCGGCACGCTTCGACCTGGCGCCCGTTCCGGCCTACGACTACGCCGAGATCGTCCGGATCGCCGCCCGGCTGCTCGGCCGTTCAGCGACCCAGGGCCGGGAACGCCAGGCCTACGACTACGTGCTCGTGGATGAGTACCAGGACACCGACCCGGCGCAGGAGGCCCTGCTGCACGCCCTGGCCGGGGACGGGCGCGAGCTGATCGTGGTGGGGGATCCGGATCAGTCCATCTACGCGTTCCGCGGTGCAGACTCCGAGGCGATCACCCGGTTTCCTGACCGGTTCCGCGCCCCCGACGGCCGGCCCGCCGACGTGGTGGCGCTCGGCGTGTGCCGTCGCAGCGGCCCGGTGCTGCTCGAGGCGTCCCGGCGGATAGCGTGGCGGCTGCCGGCCGGGCCGGGCAGCATGCCGCTGGCCCACCGGAGCCTGGCCCCGCTGCCCGGCGCCATCGGCGGCGAGGCCCGCATCCTGGTCGCGGAGAGCGCCAGCCAGGAGGCGGCGCTGGTTGCTGATCTGCTGCGCCGGGCTCACCTGACCGGCGGCGTGCCCTGGTCGTCGATGGCCGTGCTGGTGCGTTCGGCTACCCGGCAGCTGCCTGTGCTGCACCGGGCGCTCACCGTCGCCGGGGTGCCGGTCGCCGTGGCCGGGGACGAGCTTCCGCTGGCCGCCGAGCCCGGCACCCGCCCGCTGATCACCCTGCTGCGCTGCGCGCTGCTGCCCGGCGAGCTGACCGAGGAGACGGCGATCGAGCTGCTCACCGGGCCGCTCGGCGGCACGGACGCGCTGGGCCTGCGCCGGCTGCGTCGCGCGCTGCGCGCGGTCGCGGAGGATGCGGGGGAGCGGCTGGGCGGCGATCCGCTGGCCAGCGTGCTGGGAGATCCGCGTGACCTCACCCTGGTGCCCGCCGTTATCAGCGGGCCGGCCGAACGGGTGGCCAGGCTGCTGGCCGTCGCGCGCGAGGAGGCCAGGCACGGCAGCGCGGAGGATGTGCTGTGGGCCGTGTGGGCCGCCTCCGGCCTGGCTGAGACACTGCGCGCGGCGAGCGCGGCCGGCGGGATGCGGGGATCGGCGGCGGACCGCGACCTGGACGCGGTCGTGGCGTTGTTCCACGCCGCGGCCACGTTCACCGACCGGCTGCCGCCCGGTGCGCCCCGGCTGTTCCTGGACAGCCTGTCCGGCCAGGAGATAGCAGGCGACACGCTAGCCGAGCGGGCGCCGCGCCAGGACGCGGTCCGGATTCTCACCGCGCACCGGTCCAAGGGCCTGGAGTGGGACGTGGTCGCGGTGTCCGGGGTGCAGGAAGGCAGCTGGCCTGACCTGCGGCTGCGCGGCTCGCTGCTCGGCGCGGGAGAGCTGGCCGACCCGGCACCCGACGACGGGAGCCGGGCGGCCTCGGTGATGGCGCGGCTGCTTGCCGAGGAGCGCAGGCTCTTCTATGTCGCCGTCACCCGGGCGCGCAAGCGCCTCATCGTCACCGCGTCCGGCGAGGAGAGCGACGAGCGGCCGTCCAGGTTCCTGGCCGAGCTGGCCGGAGAGGACATCGAGATCGAGCGGGTCAGCGGCCAGGGCCATCGCTGGCTGTCGCTGCCCGCGCTCACCGCCGACCTGCGCCGCACTGTCGCCGACACCAGCCGCCCCGTTGCGCTGCGCAAGGCCGCCGCGGCTCAGCTGGCCAGGCTGGCCGCGGCCGGGGTGCGCGGGGCCGACCCCAGCCAGTGGTACGCGCTGACCACCCTATCCAGCCCCGAGCCGGTCGCGGCTCCCGATGAGACGCTGCGGCTGTCCCCGTCCCAGGTCGAGTCGTTCACCCGGTGCGGGCTGCGCTGGCTGATCGAGTCGGCGGCCGGCCGGGTCGGCCCGGAGGCAGTCCGCCAGCTGGGCATGGTGGTCCACGCGGCCGCGGCGGCGGTCGCGGCCGGCGCAGCCGATGACGAGATCTCCGGCCGCATCGACGAGCTCTGGCAGCACCTGGACTTCGGCAGCGCCTGGTACGGCGCAAAGCAGCGGGTGCAGGCCGGCCAGATGATCCGCAAGTTCCTCGACTGGCAGGCGGCGAACCCGCGCGAGCTGGTGGCGGTCGAAGAGGCACTGCGCATCCAGGTGGGCCGGGTGCTGATCACAGGCCGGGTGGACCGGCTGGAGCGCGAGCTCGGCGGCAGCGGCGTCGTGGTGGATCTGAAGACCGGCTCGACCCCGGCGGCCGAGCAGGAGCTTGACCGCAATCCCCAGCTCGGCGTGTACCAGCTGGCCATGCTGCTCGGCGCGTTCGAGCGGTTCGGCCTGACCGAGCCGGGCGGCGCCGAGCTGGTCCAGGTGGGCAAGGCCGGCCTGGCTGGCCGGGCCCGTGTGCAGCGACAGCACGCGCTGGGGTCCGACCAGGATCCGGGCTGGGCCCAGCAACTGGTCGAGACGGTCGCGACCGGCATGGCAGGCCCGGTGTTCGAGGCCCGGGTCAATCCGGGCTGCCGTAACTGCCCGGTCGCTTCGTGCTGCCCGGTGCATCCGCACGGCGAAGGCGTGACACCATGACCGGCGACCTGGGCCGCGAAGTCCGGTACAGCCCGGCGCAGCTCGCCCGGCTGCTCGGCCTGCCCGAGCCCACCGCCGAGCAGGCCGCCGTGATCTCTGCCCCGCTGCGACCGGTCGCGGTCGTAGCTGGAGCCGGATCCGGGAAGAGCGAGACGATGGCGGCCCGGCTGGTGTGGCTGGTGGCCAACGGCCTGGCCAGGCCGGAACGGATGCTGGGCCTCACCTTCACCAGGAAGGCGGCGGCCGAGCTGGCCGACCGGGTCAGGCGCCGGCTGGACGGGCTGCGCCGGACGGGCGTGGCGGCAGGATTCCGCCGAGCAGCTGGCCGGCGATCCCATGATCTGCACCTATCACGCTTATGCCGGCCGGCTGGTAGCCGACCATGCGCTGCGGGAGGCGCTGGAGCCCTCGATGCGGCTGATCACGCCCGCCGTCGCCTGGCAGATCGCGTCCGGCGTCGTGGCCGCATACGACGGCCCGGTGGACGCCATCGACTGGGCGCCGCGCGGCGTGACCGCCGCCGTGCTGCAGCTCGCCGGGGAGCTGGCCGAGCACCTGCGCGGGCCTGCCGACGTCCGGGCCGTCGGGGAGTGGCTGGCCCGGCACGCCGCCGCGGCGCCGGCCGGCCGCAACGGCACCTCCGCCGCGATCAGGAAGCTCCTGGCCTGCCAGCGGACCCGCGAGCAGCTGCTGCCGATGATCGAGCGGTACGCCGAGGCCAAGCGGTCGAGGGAGGTGCTCGACTACGGCGACCAGGTGACGCTGGCCGCCCGGATAGCGCAGCGGCACCCCGAGGTCGGCGCCGGCGAACGCGGCCGCTACCAGGCCGTCCTGCTGGACGAGTACCAGGACACCAGTGAGGCGCAGCTGGTACTGCTGCGCGCCCTGTTCGGTCGCGGCCACCCGGTGACCGCGGTAGGTGATCCGTGTCAGTCGATCTACGGCTGGCGCGGCGCGAGCGCGGGCAATCTGCGGCGGTTCGCCGCGGACTTCCGGGGCGCGCGGTCCCGGACGCTGTCCACCAGCTTCCGTAATGCGGGCCGGATCCTGGACGCCGCCGCGGTGATCCAGAGCAGCCTGCGTGCCGAGGCGCCGCAGGTACCACGCCTTGTGTCAGCGCCCGACCGGGCTCGCCGCGGCAGCGTGACCTGCGCACTGCTCGAAACCGCCGCGGCCGAGGCGCAATGGGTAGCCGACCGGGTGGAGGGCCTGCTCCGGTTGCCGCCCGGCATCGCGCCGGACGGCCGACGCTGGCCGGACGGCCGGAAGGAGGGCGTCCGGCCATCAGACGTCGCCGTGCTCTGCCGCAAGCGCCTCCAGTTCGACGCGCTGCGCAAGGCGATAGAGGCCAAGGGCATCCCGGTGGAGGTGGTCGGGCTCGGCGGCCTGCTCACCGTGCCGGAAGTGCAGGACATGGTGGCGACACTGCGGGTACTGCACGACCCGACCGCCTCCGACGCGCTGGCCCGGCTGCTCACCGGCCCGCGCTGGCGGATCGGCCCCAAGGACCTGATTGCGCTCGGCCGCCGGTCCCGCAGGCTGGCCAGCGCGGGCCGTGAGCAGGACGGCGGCGAGGAAGACCCGCTCAGCCAGGCGGTAGCGGATCTCACCGCGGACGCGGGCAGCCTGATCGAGGCGCTGGACGATCTCGGCGACCCCGCTGCCTACTCGCCGGCCGGCCACGCCCGGCTGTCCGCGCTCGCCGCCGAGCTGAGAACCATGCGGGCGCATGCCGCCCGCCCGCTCGCCGACCTGGTAGGCGAGGTCGAACGGACGCTCAGCCTCGACATCGAGGTGGCCGCCAGGCCGGGTATCGATCCGGCGGCCGCGCGCGCCGACCTGGACGCGTTCGCCAGCACGGCCGCGGCGTTCGGGGCCGACCAGGAGGAGCCGACGCTGAGCGCGTTCCTCGCCTACCTGGCCGCCGCGCAGGAGGAGGAGTTCGGGCTCGAGGCGGGCCGGGTCGGCGAGACTGACACGGTCAAGCTGGTCACGGTGCACGCGGCTAAGGGGCTGCAGTGGGCAGCGGTCGTCGTCCCCGGCCTGTCGGCCGGGGATCGCAGCCAGGTCTTCCCCGCGCGGCCGCGGCAGACGACGCGGTGGACGGAGAACCCGCGGCTGCTGCCGTTCGGCCTGCGCGGCGACCAGGCCGACCTGCCCGGGCTGGCCGGGCTGGATCCGGCGTCGGTGCGGTCGTTCACCGAGGCGTGCGCGGCCCGGGAGCTGGCCGAGGAACGGCGGCTGATGTACGTGGCGGTCACCCGGGCGGCGTTCTGGCTCGCCTGCTCGGGTTATTGGTGGGCGGACAGCATCCTGCCGCTCGGACCGTCGGTGTTCCTGGAGGAGCTCGCGGACGCATGCCGTCACGGGGCTGGCGCGGTGCCGCACTGGGCGCCCGCGCCGGAGCCCGGTGCGCAGAATCCTGCGCTAGCCGAGCCCGCGTCGGCCACCTGGCCCGCCGCGGCCGCGGGGGGCCGGTACCAGGCAGTGCTCGAGGCCGCGGACCTGGTGCGGGCGGCCATGGCGGACAATCCCGGGGCGGTCGGCGGGACCGGGACTGCGCCCCCGTCGCCGACTGCCCCCGGCCGGCCTGACAGCGGAGGGGGCGTACCGCGGCCTGCGGCGCCGGCTGCCTCGGGCCGACCTGACGGCGGAGGGCGTGTACCGCTGCCTGCGGCGCCGGCTGCCCGGGTCGGCCTGACGGCGGAGGAGGCGCACCGCGGCCTGCGGCATCGGCTGGCCCGGGCCTGACGGCGGGGGGGGCGCACCGCCCGCTGCCGAGGGTCGGCCGGACGACGGGCTGGATGAGCGTGATCAGATCCTGACGGCGGCGTGGCAGCGGGACACCGCGCTGCTGCTCGCCGAGCGTGACCGGCGGCGTGGTGACGGCGCCGAGCCGGTAGCGCTGCCCGAGCAGCTGTCGGTCTCGGCGCTGGTGACGCTGGCCCGTGACCCGGCGGAACTGGCCAGCCAGATCCGGCGCCCGATGCCGCTGCCGCCGGCGCCGCAGGCCCGGCGGGGCACCGCGTTTCACCGCTGGCTGGAGCAGTACTACGGTGCGCAGCAGCTGATCGACCCGGCTGACCTGCTCGGCCCGCCCGGCGACGACGAGGCGGAAGCCGATCTAGCCTTCCTGCGCGAGCTGTTCGAGTCCGGGGGCTGGGCCGGCCGGTGGCCCCAGGAGGTGGAGGTGCCGTTCGAGACGCGGGTCGGCGACCGGCTGGTGCGCGGCCGGATCGACGCGGTATTCGCCGACTCGCCGGCCGGCGGCTACGACGTCGTGGACTGGAAGACCGGGCGGCCTCCCGGCTCAGCCGGCGAGCGCCGCGCCGTGGCCGTGCAGCTGGCCGCTTACCGGCTGGCCTGGGCCGCGCTGGCCCGCGTCCCGGTGGACCAGGTGCGAGCCGCCTTCTACTACGTGCGGCATGACCTGACTGTCAGCCCGGCCGACCTGCTGGACGCGGAGAGCCTCGCCGCGCTGATCGAAGGCATCCCCATTGGCGGGTGAACAGTCAGTGAAAACCCTCATGCGGCGTTGTCTCCGCATCACCGGCGGCATTGAATGGTGGTGCGGCCATGGTGCTCGTGTCGTCCGTGCGGATCCCGCTCTGCCCGCGCCGATGAGGTGCCGTCAGCAGTTCTCACGCTCGGTGAGGTACCCCCGTTAGCCCTGGGGTTCGGCCGGCTGGAGCATCGATAAGGGGTACGCCGCCACCGGGCTGGACGGCTTCATCCAGACGTTCGTGCTCTCCTGCGACCTGGGCATCGCCAAGCCCGCTCCGGAAGCCCTTCCTGATCGCGTGCGAGCGGCTCGGGGTCTCCCCCGAGCGGACGCTGATGGTCGGCAACAACCGGCTGGCCGACTCCGGTTCGATCTGCGTGGGCTGCCACTGCCTGATACTGCCCCCGGTGCCGCCCGGCGCGACCAGGGGACTGCGCGCCGCCGCCGATACCGCCGGGATCCCCTGGCCCGGGCAGCCCGCTTGCCCTCCCCCAGGTTGTCGATGGCACATCGCCTCCGCTATGGAGTTGTCGATGGCACATCGCCTCCGCTATGAGGTTGTCGATGGCACATCGCCTCCGCTATGGAGTTGTCGATGGCACATCGCCTCCGCTATGAGGTTGTCGATGGCACATCGCCTCCGCTACGGGGAAGTGATCGTGGTTGGCCGGGCCGGCGAACCGGCGAACGTGCACCCGGCGCGGCTCTGGCTCGGCCAGGTTGCTGACAGCCCACCCAGGCGCCCCGGCTAGAGTTTCGGTCGGGAAGCGGCGAGGAGGCGGTCAGCGGCATGGACGTGCGTGGCTACGTAGCGGCGAACTCGCGGGATTACTTCGACGCGCTCGAGGAATGGCTGGCGATCCCGTCGATCTCGGCTGACCCGGCACGGCACGGTGACGTCCGGCGGTCCGCCGAATGGCTGGCGGCCAGGCTGCGCACGACCGGGTTCCCCGTCGCGGAGGTCTGGGACACCGGCGGCCCGGACCCGGGTGACCGCGGCCTGCCCGCGGTGTTCGCCGAGTGGCGGTCCGAGGACCCGGCCGCGCCCGCCGTCCTCGTCTACGGTCATCACGACGTGCAGCCGGTCGAGCCGCTGGAGGAGTGGCACAGCCCACCGTTCCAGGCCGCCGAGCGCGACGGTCAGCTCCTGGCCCGTGGCGCCTCCGACGACAAGGGCCAGGTGCTGTTCCACGACCTCGGCTTGCGGGCCTGCCTGGCGGCGGGCGGGCCGGCCCCCGCCCGGCGCCGCCGGTCACGCTCAAGCTGCTCATCGAGGGCGAGGAGGAATCGGGATCGCCGCACCTGGCCCGCCTGCTCCGCCGGGAGCGGGACCGGCTTTCCTGCGACGTGATCGTCGTCACCGACACCTCGATGTGGGCAGCTGACGTGCCGTCCATGTGCGTCGGCATGCGGGGTCTCTTCGAGGCGCAGATCGACGTGACCGGGCCCGACGTGGACCTGCATTCCGGGACCTTCGGCGGCGCGGTGCCCAACCCGCTGCACGCCCTGGCCGCGCTGCTGTCCGGTCTGCACGACGCCGACGGGCGCGTCACGCTGCCCGGGTTCTACGACAAGGTGGTCCCGTTGTCCGGGCAGGAGCGCGAACTGATCGGTCGGCTGCCGTTCGGGGAGAAGGAATGGCTGGCCTCGGCGGGCGGCAGCCACGCCGCCAGCGGCGAGGCAGGATACGGGACCCTGGAGCGGATCTGGGCCCGGCCGACCGCCGAGGTCAACGGCATGTGGGGCGGCCATACCGGTCCGGGCGGGAAGACGATCATCCCCAGCCGGGCGCACGCCAAGCTCTCGTTCCGGCTGGTGGCGCGCCAGGAGCCAGCCGATGTCGCGGCGGCGCTCAGCCAGTACCTGGCGGCCAGCACGCCGCCGGGGATCGAGGTGACGATGACGCCGACCGGGCCGGGCGTGCGGCCGGCCTTCTCGCCCATCGGCTCGCCGGCCGTGGCGGCGGGCCGCCGGGCTATGGAACGAGCGTTCGACCGCGAGGTGCTGTTCACCAGGGAAGGCGGCAGCGGCCCCGAGGCCGACCTGACCGACATCCTGCAGGCTCCGCTGGTCTTCGTGGGCGTCGGCCTCGATGAGGACCGCATTCATGCGCCGAACGAGAAGGTCGAGATGGCCCTGCTGCTCAAGGGCGCGGAGGCCGCGGCCTATCTGTGGGACGAGCTCGCGGCGGCCGGCGCGGATCTCAAGACCGCCAGGGCCGGCCGCGCGGAATCCGGTTGAGCGAGTCCCGGGCGCTGGGATCCGCCGGCCCGCTACCAGCCCTGCGGCCGCTGGCGCTCGCCCGCGGCACGGTTGACCGCAGCACCGAAAGCCGTACCGACCCGGCCTGGCTTGAGGCACGATGGGCGGATCCGGGTACCCGCGTGCTGGTCATCGACGACGGCCAGGCACTCGTGAGGTTCGGCGAGGCGGATGCCGGTCTTGTGCTGCTGCCGGCTTCCCGCGCGCCGGACGGGCCGCGCTACCTGCTCGGCGTCAACAGCGATGGCCGGGCCTACTTCAGCGTGACCGCTCCGCTGCCGGCCGACGCAGACGCTCCCGACCAGGTGAAACCGGCCGGCCTTCGGCAAGTCGGCGCGCTGCTCGGCGACCGGGACGCCGGCCTGCTCACCCACGCCGTCGCCCTGGCCAACTGGCACGCGACCCACACACACTGCCCGCGTTGCGGCGCGCTGACCGACCTGGTTACCGGCGGCCATTCCCGCATCTGCCCGGTTGATGGCTCGGAGCACTTTCCCAGGACCGACCCTGCGGTGATCACGCTCGTCACCGATGCCGGCGACCGCGCGCTGCTCGCCCGCAACCGCAGCTGGCCGGAGCGGCGGGTGTCGATCCTGGCTGGATTCGTGGAGCCGGGCGAGTCCGCTGAGCAGGCGGTCGCGCGCGAGGTGGCCGAGGAGACCGGGATCACCGTCGGCGAGATCCGGTACCTGGGCAGCCAGCCCTGGCCGATGCCGCAGAGCCTGATGCTGGGGTTCTGGGCGCGGGCGAGCGGCGAACAGCCGATCCGCGTCGACGAGGAGGAGATCGCTGAGGCGCACTGGTTCGGCCGGGACGAGCTGCGCGCCAGCATGGCCGCCGGAGAGATAGTGCTGCCCCCGCCGGTCTCGATCGCGCACCGGATCATCGAATCCTGGTACGGGGACGAGCTGCCCGCCCAGTGGTGACGGCCAGTCTGGCCGCGGCAGGCCGGCCCATCACAGCAGCGGAGACTGGCCCGCGTCGTACACCAGCAGGCCGTCGTCGCGCAGCCTGAGCCCCGGCGTGGGCTGATGGGCGACGAGCCGGCCGTCATGCATCAGGTGCCGGACGGGCACCTCGCGGGCGGTCGACGCGAAGTCCGCGACCAGCCTGCGGTGACATCGCCACCAGAGGCTCTCGCTGCACATGACTGCCGTGCGCTGGCTGGCGGTCTGGTCGAGCACCTCGGCGATCGCTGCCAGGAAGCCGGCGCTGCGCATGTGCGCGGCGTAACCCCGGAAGGCTGCCTCCCGCCAGGCCGTGTCCGGCGAGTCCGGCGCGGCGCTGCGGAACCCGCCGAGCCGCTTCTCCCAGCGATAGCCGATACCGCGCTCGGGCAGCCAGCGCTCGAGCTCCGACCGGGCCACGTGCGGGTTCCGCCGGCTGCCCGGCGCGATCCGGATGTCCACTACCGCGGCCACCTCCGCCCCGAGCAGCAGCTCGGCGATCCGGTCCGCCGAAGCGGTGCCATGACCGAACGTCACTAGCATGCCCGACCGCTGCGCCGGCGCGGCGCGAGCCGGCTCAGCGCGGGGCCCGCCCGGGTCAGTGCGGGGCAAGCCGCGACACCATGGCCGCGGGCTCGACCCCCGGCACCGGGACGATCGCGATGACCGGCGTGTCCAGGCCCTGCGCCCGGTACTCGGCGACGCGCTCCCGGCACGCGTCCGGCTCGCCGTGCACCACGAGCTCATCCACCAGGTCATCGGGGACGGCGGCCAGCGCGCTCTTGCGGTCTCCGGCCGTCCACGCGTCCTGCATGGGCTTGAGCGCTTCGGCGCGGCCCAGCCACGCCTGGTACGCCGCGTACACCGGGACGGTCATGTACGCGGCGATGAGACGCCGCCCGACCTGCCGGGCCAGCCCGGCGTCCGCGGTCGGGCAGACGAAGATCCGCGCGACCAGCTCGCAGTCGTCCCCGGCCGCCTCCCGGATCCGGGGCACGTCGGAGGGCGCCAGCCAGTTGGTGATCGCCGCGTCCGCCTCAGCCGCCGCCAGCCGCAGCATCCCTGGCCGCAGGGCGGCGAGCGCCAGGCCGGGCGGCACGGCAGGGGGCGGATCCAGCCGGAATCCCCGCACGCCGAATGTCTCGTACTCCTCGCTCACCTTCTGGCCGGCCAGCGCCGCCCGCAGGAAGCGCAGCGTATCGCGGGCACGCTGGTAAGGCCGGGCCAATTCGATGCCGTTCCACTGCTCGACGATCACCTGCGAGGAGGTGCCGATGCCGAGCACGAACCGCCCGGGAGCCAGCCCGGCCAGCGTCGCCGCGTTCATCGCGAGCAGGGCCGGCCCACGGGTGTACAGGCCGGCGATCGCGGTGCCCAGCCGCAGCCTGTCCGACCATCCGGCGGCGAGGGCCAGCGGGGTGAACGCGTCTACGCCGTTCATCTCGGCCGACCAGACGTCGGTGTAGCCGAGCGGGCCCAGGCTTTCGACGATCTCTCGGTGCTCGGGCAATGCCATCCCGGCCAGGGGAAGCGTTATCCCCCATCGTGCCGTCCGTGCCGCTGCCATCCGTCACCTCTTCCGCAGTCCGTGCCGTGGTCCCGTTGCCGGGTCACGCACAGTCAGGTCGCCACGTGCCGGGTCACCCACGTGCCGGGTCACCCACGTGCCAGGCCACGCAACGTATCAGGCCGCGCATGACCCGGCTCACACCCGCGGCAGCCGCGGCGCCGGACCGGTGCCCTCGGCCGCTGCGGCCAGCACCCAGTCAGCACCGTCCAGCCTGACGTACCGCTGCGCCGCAATCGGGTCGCCGGGGTCACCGCGCAGGGCGAGCCGGGCGCTGACGAAGTCGCCGGGTCCCGGGCTCGGCAGACCCAGCGCGGCGGCCAGCGCCTGATGGCCGGCGTAATCTCCGAAGATCACGATGCCCTCTCCGCGCAGCTGGTCGCGTGCGCCGCCGCCCGCCCGCACGCGCTTCATGTAGTCATCCTGCCTGGCCACGGTGGCGACCACGGCGCGGCTGATCCGCTGGCCGAGCGCCCGCCGGAACAGCTCGTTCACCCGCTGCTGCCCGGTCTGGGCGCCGAGAATCGCCGCCGTATCGCGTTCGGGCAGCCGGAGCAGGGCATTCTCGGGCAGCGGCGCCTGGCGGGCGAGCCAGTCGATGGCGGCGCGCCCGGCGTCGTTGAGCGTGCGCTTGAGGTCGCGGTTGCCCGCTCCGGTGAGGTAGCACTCCCGGGCCCGCACCAGGCCGGCCGACCAGGTGCCCTCCTCGTCACTGGCCTGCAGGAGCAGCAGAAGGTAACCCCCGGCCTCCGGCGGGATCATCCACCCGCCGCTGCGGTGGGAGAATTTGCAGTCCACGTCCGCGCCCGCGATCGAGTAGTCCAGCGTCGCACCGTCGGCCAGCCCGAGCGTCCGCTGCAGGCCGATCTCGACCAGCGTGCCCGCATGAGTCTTCTCGGTCTTGTGCAGCTGGTCCCAGCGGTACCGCCCGGTGTGCTGGCCGTCTAGCAGCAGGTCAAAGGCCCGGCGGATGGTCGCGGCCATCTGCGTGCCGTCCGGATCGGCGGCGCGCAGCGCCGCCGCCACCTCATCCCGCTGCGGGTCCTCGGCTGCGAGATACGCCGGCCCGGGCAGGGTTTCCATTCCCGGCAGAACGCGCTGTGCGCCGCCGGGCGGCTCAGGCTCCAGCCCGGGCAGCGCCAGCTGACCCGGCATCGGCTCCGGCCCGCGGTCGGCGGGGAACCCGCCGGCGGCCAGGAACCGGCCAGCGGCCGGGAAACCGTCATATCCTGGGGAGCCCGCAGCGGCCAGGGAATCCGCTGTCCTCACCCGGTGACTGTAGCCCAGCGGGTACCGTCAGCCGCGGCCCGGCGGTGCGGGCGCACAGGACTTTCCCAGGAGTCACCGGCAAATATCCGGCCAACTGCTCGGATTGCTCGCATACGGAAAGAGGAACGTGGCGCCATGCATCTGCGACAGGTTCATCGCGGCCCGGCCCTGCTGGCCATCGGCGCCACTGTTGCTGCCGGGATCCTGGCCGCGTGCAGCAGCCCGCCGCCCAGCCACCAGGCAGAACACACGACCAACGGGGTCGAACAGGTGGCCGGCGGCCCGTCCGGCACGTATATCGTCCCGCCCGGCATCCACAAGATCAAGCACGTGATCGTGATCATGCAGGAGAACCGGTCGTTCGACAGCTACTTCGGAACCTACCCGGGCGCAGACGGCATCCCGATGAACAAGCAGGGGAAGTTCACGGTCTGTGTACCGGACCCGACCGGACCCTGCGTCCGGCCGTACCACGACAAGGCCGACGTCAACGGGGGCGGCCCGCACGGCGAGCCCCAGGCCATCGCCGACGTCAACGGCGGCAAGATGGACGGGTTCATCAAAGAGCGCGACAAGGCGAAGGCGACCTGCAAGAACCCCGACGACCCGGCCTGCCGGATCGGGTCGACGCCGGACGTGATGGGATATCACACGGCGGCGGAAATCCCCAACTACTGGACCTACGCCAAGGACTTCACCCTCAACGACCACATGTTCGAGCCGGTCAAGTCCTGGTCGGAGCCCGACCACCTCTACATGGTTTCCGCCTGGTCGGCCAAGTGCAAGACCCGCTCCCCGATGAGCTGCTACACCAACATCATCGGGCCCTACGGGGCGGCGCAGTTCGACCGGGCCGTGCACAAGGAACTGTCCACCGGCCAGACAACGATCGACCTGGCCTGGACCGACATCACCTGGCTGCTCTACGTCCACCATGTCAGCTGGGCCTACTACATCCAGAGGGGCATACAGCCGGACTGCGCCAACGACTCGGCCGAGACCTGCGGCCCGGTCCCGCAGAGCGCCAAGACCCCCGGGATCTGGAACCCGCTGCCGCTTTTCGGCGACGTCCAGGCCGACCATCAGCTGAAGAACATCCAGGCTCTGCGCGACTACTTCCACGCGGCCCAGACCGGCACGCTGCCCGCGGTGAGCTGGATCACCCCCTCCAACGCGGACAGCGAGCACCCGCCCGCCAGCGTCCACCAGGGCCAGGCCTACGTGACGGCGGTCATCAACGCCGCCATGAAGAGCCCTGACTGGAGCTCGACCGCCATCTTCCTGTCCTGGGACGACTGGGGCGGCTTCTACGACAACGTGGTCCCGCCCAAGGTCGATCAGCAAGGCTATGGGCTACGCGTGCCGGCCATGGTCATCTCCCCGTACGCCCGGCGCGGCTACATCGACCACACGACGCTGAGCAGCGACGCGTACCTGAAGTTCATCGAGGACGACTTCCTCGACGGGGCCCGGCTGAATCCCAAGACCGACGGGCGCCCCGACCGGCGGCCGGACGTGCGCGAGGACGAATCGATCCTGGGCAACATGGTCGCCGACTTCAACTTCGACCAGACGCCGCTGAAACCGGTGCTGCTGGCCACCAACCCGCCCACCGACTCACCAACCATCCCCCCCTACTTCAAGGGACGAGGACCCTGCGTGGGCTGCACCAAGACGCCGCCTGCTGTCGGCAACACGAAGCACTGAGCCCGCGGGCGCCGGCGAGCCCGCCGCCCGCCACCGAGGTATTGGCGCGTTCGCGTGTTGCCCGTTGCGGGTGAATCCTCACCCTGGCGCGCCGTTGGTTACCGCGAAACGCTGGCACTGCTCTCACGACGCCGGCGTTTCGCCGTCATGGACGCGCTCCGGGCGTCAGGGGGTCAGCGCGAGCGTCGCCCCGTTCGCATCGCACAGCCGGTGACAGCCGGCCACGGCCGGGAAGGCTACCAGCTCGCCGGTTACCCGGGCCTGCGGCCCGTCCGGCCCGGTCAGGATGGTGCCTTCGGCGCCGACCGCGACCAGCTCGCCGTCGGTGCGCAGCAGCACCGGCCCGTCGCGCCGCGCGGAGATCGCCACCCGTCCGGCCCGCAGGCCGTCGATCACCCCATCGGGCCCGGTGTCCTCGCATTCCACCCAGGTCGTGGGTGATCCCAGCAAGGCGCCCGGCTCGGGACGGTGCCAGTCGCTGCCGCCGACGGGGATCGCGGCCGGATCCCAGGCCAGCCACCAGGCCAGCGGTGTGGTCCAGCGCCGGTCGAGCCAGCTCCAGTGCCATACCTCAACGAGCGGCGGGCGGCCGCGCATCGAGTGCAGCCAGCTGACGTGACCGGCGATGGGGTGGTTGACCGACATGATCCCGCCGCGCTGCCGCGCGTGCGTCAGCCAGCCGTCGGCGGGACCACGGAAATCGACCCAGCCGACATCGCCCAGCACGCCCGCGTGCCCGGTGTCGGTCGTCACTTCCTGGCCGGGCAGCAGCATGATCGCGTACCTGGCGGCCGAGGCGGCGAGTTCCGGGTGATGGCTGACTGTGTTGTGGTCGGTGACAGCGAGGAAGTCCAGCCCGCTCTCGGCGGCCAGGCAGGCGAGCTCCGGTACGGTCAGTACGCCGTCGGAGTGGACGGTATGGGCATGCAGGTCGCCGCCGAGCCAGCGACGGCCCGCGGCCGCGGGCAGTTCGCGCCGGGGCGGGCGGGTCCGCGGCGCGGGCGGCGAAGCCGGCCCCGGGTCGGTCTGCAGTCCGCTGCGGGCGTCCGTCGTCGTCGTGGTGAGCCGGTAGGCGATTCCCTCGATCGGCAGCCGGTAAATGCCGATGATCACCTGCCAGGTGCCCGGCTCGAGCTCGCCGGGCAGGTAACCGGGAGTCGCATCATCGGCGGAGATCACGAACGACCGGCGGGCACCGCCTGACCAGCCGCGGAATCCGGCCGGGCCCAGACAGCCCAAGTCCAGGGTGGCCTCGTCCCGGTCGTAGTCAAGCTCGACCTGCAAGGCCCGGCAGCCCGGCGGGATCTCGACGGGCAGGTAGTGCCAGGGCGACGCGAACCTGTCCTCGAGCGTCCACCGGCCGTTGCGCGGCGTGATCCGATCCATGAGGCCATCTGATCACGGCCCCGTGTGCGCACCGATACGACGCGGCGGGGTGCAGCAGCGTGAAGTACGGGATGGGGCGGCGCGGGGTGCGAGGGTGCGGGGGGAGCTCCCGCATGCGGGGGGAGCTGCGGGGAAGTCCCCCCGCACGTATTCCGGCCTGCCCGGCCGGAGCCTCGGAACTATTGTTCCCGCACTTCGCCCTGATCGCAGGCGCACGGGAAAATAGGGAGGCCATCGTCCATTTCTGAGCCATTTGCTTCCGGGTCCGGCTAGTTCGCGCCGACTGGCGAAGCCGCAGCTCCCGGGCTTGCGGCGGTCAGCTGGCCCGGGCCGTCTTCTCCGCCTCGCGCAGCACCCGGATGATGTTGCCGCTGGCCAGCAGCGCGCATTCGGCTTCAGTCCAGCCGCGGCGGAGCAACTCGGCGAACAAGACCGGATACCCGGAGACGTCCGGCAGCCCCTCGGGCACCTGGTCGGTGCCGTCGAAGTCCCCGCCGAGCCCGACATGCTCCACGCCGGCGACCACCCGCACATGCTCGACGTGGTCTGCGACCTGGGCGACCGTGGCGTTCGGCCGCGGGTGGCTGGCGGCACGCTCGGCTGCGGCCTGCTTGCGTTCGGAATAATCCTTCGGGTTGAGACCTCGCTCGCGCATGTCGGCGGCCAACTCGCGGTCCCACTGCCGGCATTGCTCGCAGACGAAGGCTGGCACGAAGGTGACCATGCAGACGCCGCCGGCCGCGGCCAGCGCTTCGAGCACGTCATCGGGCACGTTGCGCGGGTGATCGCAGATCGCGCGGGCGCTCGAGTGCGAAAAGATGACCGGACCGCGCGCGACGCGCAGGGCATCGCGCATCGTCGCGGGAGCGGTGTGCGAGAGGTCGACGAGCATGCCGAGGCGCTGCATCTCGGCCACCACCGCGCGGCCGAACTCGGTCAGCCCGCCCGCCTCGGGCTCGTCGGTGGCCGAGTCTGCCCAGGGGACGTTGTCGTTGTGGGTGAGGGTCATGTACCGGACGCCCAGCGCGTACAGCGAGCGCAGCACGCCGAGCGAGGAGGCGATCGAATGGCCGCCCTCGGCGCCGAGCAGCGAGGCCACCTTGCCGGCGGCCATGGCCCGCTCGACGTCGTCGGCGGTCAACGCGAGTTCCATCGCGTCGCAGTACCGGCCGACCAGGCGGCGGGTCAGGTCGATCTGCTCCAGGATGGCCGCTACCGCGCTGTCCCCCTGCAGGCTGGACGGCACGAAGACGGACCAGAACTGCGCGCCGACCCCGCCTTCCCGCAGCCGGGGCAGGTCGGTGTGCGCGCCGGGAATCCCCGCGCGCAGGTCGATCCCGGCCAGATCCGACTGCCCCATCTGGCGCAGCGTCCAGGGCAGGTCGTTGTGGCCGTCCAGGATCGGGGAGCGGGTGAGCAGGTCGCGGGCGCGGTCCAGGTCGCTTGTCACGGGCCCAGGATTTCAGCTCCGGCCATCAGCCGCCACTCGCGGTCCGCTGCCCGCGCGGGCGCCGCCGCCGTCAGCGACCCGCCGTGCCGTGCTTCGCACCGTCCGCTGCGACGGGCTGGCTGGCGGCCGCGGGCAACGCGGGGCCGGGCTGGCCTGCGCTCTCGATCTGGCTGCCTGCACGGTGCGCGGGACCGTGCGCCTGCGGGCAGTGGCCAGCGCCGGGCGGCGCGGGCTCGTGGCGGATCGAGAGCAGCCGGTCCGGAGCATGATCGACCTGCAAGGTGGTGTGGCCGATCTGGTAGGTGTCGGCCAGCAACCGCTCCAGGTCGACGCGGACGGCGTGACAGTCCAGCCCCTGGCCGACGAGGACGTGCGCGGAGGCGGCGGGCATTCCGGAGGTGATCTCCCAGATGTGCAAGTCGTGTACCTCCACCACGCCCTCGCGCGCGGCCATGGCCTGACCGATGGCCTCGGGGGACAGTTCGGGCGGGGCCGCCTCGAGGAAGATCCGGCCCGATTCGCGCAGCAGGCCCGTCCCGGCCTTGGCCATCAGCGCCACCACAACCAGGGTGGCGATCGCGTCGGCGCGGTCGAACCCGGTGATGATCATGATGAGGCCGGCGACGGCGGTCGCTACGAACGCGTACGCGTCGGTGAGAATGTGCCGGAACGCGCCCTCCACGTTGAGGCTGCGCCGGTCGGCCCGGGCGGCCAGGCTGGCGGCGACGGCATTGACCGCGATGCCGGCCAGGGCCGTGCCGAGCACCGCGCCGCCGGCCACCGCCGGCGGGGATATCAGGCGGCGCACCGCCTCGTAGGTCAGCCACGCCGACAGCAACAGCAGCGTGATGCCGTTCGCCTGCGCCGAGAGGATCTCCGTGCGGCGCAGCCCGTAGGTGTATCCGCCGCCGGGCGGCCGGGCGGACAGCCGCATGGCGGTCAGCGCGAGAACGATCGCGGCGGCGTCGGTGAGCATGTGCGCCGCGTCGGAGATCAGGGCGAGGGAATGCGCCAGCAGGCCGATCACCACTTCGGCGGCCATGAACGCCAGGATCAGCGCGAGTGACCCGGCAAGATACCTGGCGCCGGTGCCCGCCGCCGGGCCGTGATCTGCGTGATCACGGTCGCCGCGAGCGTTCGGGAAACGCATGGTTTACGGCCGGACCTGAGAGGCCGGCCGTTCCGGGTGCGCGGCGGCCGGCGCGTGGCCAATGTGAGTGAGCGCGATGTCGAGCAGCATCCGGACGTGCGCGTCGGCCAGCCGGTAGTACGCCATCCGTCCTGACCGCCGAACCTGCACCACCCGGTGCGCCCGCAGCAGCCGCAGGTGATGCGAGGCGGCCGACTCGCTCGCCCCGGCCGCCGCGGCCAGGTCGCACACGCACATCTCGCCTTCGAGCAGTGCGACCAGTACCCGCAGCCTGCCCGGGTCGGCGAGCAGCCCGAACACGTCCGCCAGATCTGCCACCTGGTCATCAGACGGCATCGAGGCGCGTACGCCCGCCACCCGGTCACGGTCAACGATCCGGATGGCGCAGTCGTCTGGGCCCGCTACCAGTGAAATATCTGAATGACTGCTCATACGTTCCTATATTACCGTGGTCACGCGCCAAAATCGAGGGAGCTTCGCAGCACGGCACGGCCGAACCGGGCGCACCGGGAGCACCGATCGCACCGGGAGCACCGGGAGCACCGGGCGCACAGCTCGCGGCCGAGGGGCGACCGCCCTGACCTCGGGCAGAGCGAACACTCAGCCGGGCTTCAGGGATAACCGGTTAAATGAGAGCCGGTCACAGCGCCGCCGCGGCCACGCAGCGCGTCGGTGCCTGAACAGCCGGGCGGCATGACCCAGGCCGGCCGGGCACCCGGCGGAGCGACCTAAGATCCGGGCGCCGGCGGCCGAGCACACTGCCCGCGGGCAGGGGTAAGGACTCGAATGGACGAGACGAAGCAGCAGCGGCGGCGGCAGAGCGCCGCGGAGAAGATCGCCGCGCAGCGAGCCGCCGAACGCCAGCGCCGCCGCAGGCTGCTGCTGGCCGGCGGCAGCGTGCTGGTGGTGCTGGTCGTCGTGGTGGTCTTCATCGCCGTCAAGGTGACGGGGAAGCCGGCCGGCCAGGACTCCGGGGGCGCCACGGCCAACGCCAGCGTGGCCAGCCAGCTCGCCAGCGTGCCGGCTGGCACGCTCAACGCGGTCGGCAAGGGCACCGCGGCACCGATGCAGGCGATCAAGGGCAATCCGCCCCTGCTCACCAGCGGCGGCAAGCCGGAGGTACTCTACGTCGGCGCCGAGTACTGCCCGTACTGCGCGGCCGAGCGGTGGGCGCTGGCCGTCGCGCTGAGCCGGTTCGGCACGTTCTCGGGGCTGCATTTCATCCACTCGTCCAGCACCGACGTGTTCCCGAACACGCCGACCCTGACCTTCTACAAGTCGCGCTACTCCAGCAAGTACGTGGCGTTCTCACCAGTGGAGACGACCACGGTGTCGCACGCCCCGCTGCAGTCGCCGACGAAGGCCCAGCTGGCCCTGTTCGCCAGGTACGACGCGCCTCCGTACGTCTCCTCAGCCGACCGCGAATCGTTCCCCTACGTGAACATCGGTAACCGGGCCCTGATCATCGGCTCTCAGTACCAGCCGAGCGCGCTGAGCGGCCTGACCTGGAGCCAGGTAGCGGCCGCCATCCGGAATCCGTCTACCGCCATCGCTAAGGACGTGGACGGGGCGGCCAACATGATGACGGCCCAGCTGTGCCAGCTCACCCACGGCCAGCCGGGGAACGTCTGCACCTCGGCCGGCGTCAAGGCGGCCAGCGGGAACAGCTGACCCGGCTCCGGCCGGCCTCTCCGGGTGGGTCGGCCCATGCGTGGGCAGCCCACCCCGCAGCCGGCGCGGGCTAGGCTGGCTTGCGGGTTCGCCGCCGCGAGGTGCTCGATCCGGCCGCGGTCTTGCCCGCGCCGGACTGCCCGGACTGCCCCGTCTTCGGCTGGCCGCGCGGCGCCCGCTTCGCCGGTTCCTTGCCCTCGGCGGCGCTCTTCTTCTTGGCCGGCTGAGCCCGCTTCCCCGGCCCGGCGCGCTTCTCCTTAGCCGCCTGAACGCTGGCGCGCAGCGCCTCGACCAGGTCGATGACCTCGCCGCCCCCGTTGCTCGGCTCGACCGCGGTCACCTCGCGACCGGCGATCTTGGCCGCGACAAGCTCCTCCACCGCGGCCCGGTACCCGTCGGTGTACTGGGACGGGTCGAAGTCCGCGGCCAGCGATTCGATGTAACTGCTGGCCATCGCGAGTTCCTGCGGGCGGACGGTGACGTCGGTCTGCGGCGCCAGCGATGCGGCGTCGCGCACCTCCTCAGGCCACAGCAGGGTATGCACCACCAGCGTGTCGCCGGTCGCCCGCAGCACCCCCAGCGCCTCCCTGGACCGCAGCGTGACCTTCACGACCGCCACCCGGTCGCTGTCGGCCAGCGTGTCGCGCATGAGCACGTAGGGCTTGACCGCGGACTTGTCCGGCTCCGCGTAGTACGCCTTGCTGAACAGGAGGGGGTCGATCTGCTCGGCCGGCACGAACTCGAGAACGTCGATCTCCTTCGACGACGCGAGTGGCAGGTTGCTGAAGTCCTCGTCGGACAGGACGACCATCTCGCCGCCGGGGAGCTCATACCCCTTGGCTATGTCGCGGTACGGGACTTCCTCCCCGTCGAGCTCGCAAATCCGCTTGTACCGGATGCGGCCGCCGTCAGCGGCGTGGACCTGCCTGAAGGACACGTCGTGCGCCTCGGTGGCCGAGTAGAGCGACACCGGGATGGCCACCAGGCCGAACGATATTGTCCCCTTCCATATCGGGCGCATAAAGTCAGGATAGGCGCAGGTCGGTGGAGGACCGGTGCCGCGCAGGCCGCTGAAGGGGCCGGGGACCGGTGCCATGACCCGCTTTTGTCAGCAGGCGGGCACAGCCTGATACCTTCGGTCAGGTCGTCCCGGCCGCACGCGGGCGCCGCACCACCCGCCCGCGCCGCCCTTGTCCGCCCGCGCCGCCCTTGTCCGGCCGCGCTGCAGCCCCCGCGCTGCAGCCGCCCGCGCGTGCCGTACCCGCGGGCCCGCGCCGCACCGCATGTACACGAGAGAGGACCGACTGCCTATGAGTGAGGCTCCGCCGGACGCGCGGGCACCCGACGACCCGTTCCGGACCATGCCAGGGACCGTGCGGATGCAGCTCGAGGTGGTGGAATCGCGCGCGGTGACGCCGAACATGCAACGCCTGGTGCTGACCGCGCCCGAGCTCGGCGATTTCGGGTACCTGCCCGGGCAGGACGTGATGCTCCTGGTGGACATGGAAGGCAACCGGCCGGTCCGCCGCAGGTACACGATCCGCGCGCTCGACCGGGCCAGGCAACTGCTCACGCTCGACATCGTCAGGCATTCCGAAGGCCCGGGGGAACGCTGGATTCGCGCCGCCGCGCCCGGCGTGACGGTCGAGGGCATCGGCCCGCGGGGCAAGATCAGCCCAGCGCCGGAAACGGACTGGCACCTGTTCGTGGGGGACGATTCGAGCCTGGCCGCGATCTTCGCGATGGCCGAGTCACTGCCGCCCGAGGCGACCGCGACCGTGATCCTGGAGGTACCTGAGCCAGCGGACGAGCAGGAACTCCGGCCGCGTGCCCCGGTCCAGCTCAGCTGGCTGCACCGGCTGGACCGGGCCGCTGGCCAGCCGGGCGCGCTGGTCTCGGCGGCGTCGGCCGTAGTCATCCCGGACGGCCGGCCGCACGCCTACCTGCTCGGCGAGGCGCGGGTGGTGCTGGCCCTGCGCGAGGTGCTCCAGTCGCGCGGGCTCCAGCCCGGGCAAATCTCGCCCAAGGCCTACTGGGGCCGCGCCCGGGCGAACGCGAGCCACGGCGAGCCGGCCAGGGACGGATAGCGGCCGGGACGGATAGCGGCCGGGACGGATAGCGGCCAGGGACGGACGGTCAGCCGGAGTTGTACTCCCGGAAACCCACCGCGTACTCGCAGCCCGCGGCCAGCCCCACATAGCCGGCCATGTTGCGCAGGAACTCGTCCGGGTCGAAGTCCCGCCCGAGGCCCTCGATGTAGACCTTGTGCTCGCGCAGCGAGGCCACTCCGGCGTCCATCGTGGCGGTCACGTCGGCGAAATGCGTCGGGTCGCCGCTCGCCGCCACGAAGAGGTGCCTGATCCCGGTCCAGGCGGGTCCGGCGTCGCCGAACAGCCACGGGTTGGCCGCGTCCCGGCAGGCGTCCAGCACGGCCAGCCCGACCGCACGGTGATCGGCGTGGTTAACGTTAGGGCTGTCGCCCCAGGTCAGATCGAAGTTCATGGTGATCACCGCATCGGGCCGCAGGCGGCGCAGGGACGCGGCCAGGTCCTGCCGCAGCCGCAGGCCGTACTCCACCAGCCCGTCCGGATGACCCAGGAACTCGACCTCGCTCACGCCGACGATCGCCGCGCTGCGCCGCTCCTCCTCCTCGCGCAGCGGCCCGACCTGGTCGGGCGGCATCGCGGCGATGCCTGCCTCGCCGCTGGTAACGATCACGTAGGCGACGCTGCGCCCTTGTCTTGTCCACCGGGCGACCGCCGAGGCCGCCCCGTACTCGAGATCATCCGGGTGGGCGACCACGGCCACCGCCCGGTCCCAGTCCTCAGGTATCGGCTCCATCGTCCCTCCCGTGCGCCAGCATGCCGAGGACTACCCTGCCAGAGCGGCGGTGCGCTATCTGATGTCCGGGCTCTCCAGAAGGCTCGCGCCGGCTCTGCGGTCACTGCCTGCACCCGCCATCCGGGCAGGCGGGGAGGCCCGCCCTCGCCAGGCGCTTTTTGAAGAACCCTCGCTAGGCGTAGGCTTCATGGCCTGCCTGTGGATGACGGTGGCGAATAACGGCAGGGGACGCGGGAGGAGACGGCGGTGGCCGAGATTGTCCGGGCCGGACTGGTCCAGCAGCACTGGACGGGCGACAAGGAATCGATGATCAGCGCGGCGGTCGATCACATCAAGACCGCGGCATCGGCCGGGGCGCAGGCGGTGTGCCTGCAGGAGCTGTTCTACGGGCCGTACTTCTGCCAGGTCCAGGACACCGACTACTACTCCTACACCGAGCCGATCCCAGACGGCCCGACCACTCGCCTGATGCAAGAGGTGGCCCGCCAGCACGGCGTGGTCCTGATCGTCCCGATGTATGAGGAAGAACAGCCCGGCGTCTACTACAACACCGCGGCGGTGATCGACGCCGACGGCAGCTACCTGGGCAAGCACCGCAAAAACCACATCCCGCAGGTCAAGGGGTTCTGGGAGAAGTTCTACTTCCGCCCAGGCAACCTCGGGTACCAGGTGTTCGACACCGCGGCGGGCAAGATCGGCGTGTACATCTGTTACGAGCGGCACTTCCCCGAAGGCTGGCGCGCGCTCGGCCTGGGCGGCGCGCGGATCGTGTTCAACCCCTCGGCCACCAGCCGCGGCCTGTCCCAGCACCTGTGGCGGCTCGAGCAGCCCGCCGCGGCGGTCGCCAACGAGTACTTCGTCGGCGCGATCAACCGGGTCGGCGTCGAGCCCCTCGGCGACAACGACTTCTACGGCCAGACGTACTTCGCCGACCCCCGCGGCCAGCTCGTCGGCGACGCGGCCTCCGACAGCGAGGACGAGGTCGTCGTCCGCGACCTCGACATGGACCTGCTCGCCGAGGTCCGCGACCTGTGGGCGTTCTACCGCGACCGCCGGCCGGACAGCTACGCCCAGCTCGTCCAGCCGTAACCCGGGAGGCAGTCATGCGCATCCTGATCAGCGGCGGCACGGTGGTAACCGCGACGGGCACGATGGCCGCCGACGTACTCGTGGACGGCGAGAAGGTGGCCGCCCTGGCGGCCAGGGATGATCCAGCCGAACGGCTCAGCGCCGAAGCCAGCGGCTTCGAGCAGGCCACCGGGCGGTCGTTCACCGCGGACCGGATCATCGACGCGACCGGGAAGTACGTCCTGCCCGGCGGCATCGACGCGCACACGCACATGGAGATGCCGTTCGGCGGCACGTTCTCGGCCGACACGTTCGAGACCGGCACCCGGGCGGCCGCCTGGGGCGGCACCACCACGATCATCGACTTCGCGGTGCAGGCAAAGGGCACCTCGCTGCTGTCCACGCTGGACAAGTGGCACGCCAAGGCCGACGGCAACTGTGCCATCGACTACGGCTTCCACATGATCGTCTCCGACGTCAACGACACGACGCTCAAGGAGATGGACGCCTGCATAGCGGCCGGCGTGAACAGCTTCAAGATGTTCATGGCCTACCCGGGCGTGTTCTACGCCACCGACGGCGAGATCCTGCTCGCGATGCAGCAGGCGGCCCGGTCCGGCGCGATGGTCATGATGCACGCGGAGAACGGCATCGCCATCGACCAGCTGGTCGCCCAGGCGCTCGCCGCCGGGAAAACCGATCCGGTGCAGCACGGCCTGACCCGCCCGCCCGAGCTGGAGGGCGAGGCCACCTCCCGGGCGATCGTCCTGGCCAAGGTGGCCCGCTGCCCGCTGTACATCGTGCACCTGTCGGCGATCCAGGCGCTGGCGGCCGTGGCCGAGGCCAGGGACGCGGGGCAGAACGTCTTCGCCGAGACCTGCCCGCAGTACCTGTACCTGTCGCTCGAAGACCTGGCCAAGCCGGACTTCGAGGGGGCGAAGTACGTGGCCTCGCCGCCGCTGCGCCGGCCGCCGCACCAGCAGACGCTCTGGCAGGGGCTGCGCACCAACGACCTGTCCGTGGTGTCCACCGATCACTGCCCGTTCTGCTTCCGCGAGCAGAAGGAGCTCGGCCGGGGCGACTTCTCCAAGATCCCGAACGGGATCCCCGGCGTGGAGCACCGGATGGACTTGCTGCACCAGGGCGTGGCGACCGGGGAGATCTCCCTGTCGCGCTGGGTGGAGATCGCGTCCACGACGCCGGCCCGGATGTTCGGCCTGTATCCCCGTAAGGGAGTGATCCAGCCGGGCAGCGATGCCGACATCGTCATCTACAACCCCACTGCCAAGCAGATCCTGTCGGTGGCGACGCATCACATGAACGTGGACTACTCGGCCTACGAGGGCATGCAGATCACCGGGAAGGTGGAGACCACGCTGTCCCGCGGCCAGGTGGTGATCGATGCTGGCGAGTACCACGGCCGGGCCGGCGACGGCCGGTTCCTCCAGCGCGACTCATCCCAGTACCTCAGGTGAACAAGATCCCCGCCGCCCGCGCGGCCGCCCGGCCGCCGGCGCCATCGGCATCAAGCCCCGCGAGCCATCAGTTAGCAGGAGTCAGCGCAGCATCGCAGCTATGAGGGGACACATGATGGATTTCGGGCTCGTCTTGCAGACCGATCCGCCCGCCCGGCTGGTCGTGGACCGGATGCGGATGGCTGAGGACAGCGGGTTCGGCTACGGGTGGACCTTCGATTCGCACTTGCTGTGGCAGGAGCCGTTCGTCATCTATTCGCAGATCCTGGCCGCGACCAGGTCGATGATCGTCGGGCCGATGGTGACCAATCCGGGTACCAGGGACTGGTCGGTCACCGCGTCGCTGTTCGCCACCCTCAATGACATGTTCGGCAACCGCACGGTGTGCGGGATCGGCCGCGGCGACTCCGCGCTGCGGGTGATCGGCCGGCGGCCCACGACGCTCGCCACGATGTCCGAGGCGATGCGGGTGATCAAGGACCTGGCCGAGGGCCGTGAGGTGACCCGCGACGGCGCCGTGCTCCGGATCCCGTGGGTGCGGGACGGCGCGCTGGAAATCTGGATGGCCGGCTACGGGCCGAAGGCGCTGAAGCTGGCCGGCGAGCAGGCCGACGGCTTCATCTTGCAGACGGCTGACCCGCACATCGCCCGGTGGACGTTCGGCGCCGTCCGGGACGCCGCAGCCGGCGTCGGCCGTGATCCCGAGGCCATCACCATGTGCGTGGCGGCGCCCGCGTACGTGGGCACTGACGTGGCGCACCAGCGCGACCAGCTGCGCTGGTTCGGCGGCATGGTCGGCAACCACGTCGCCGACCTGGTCGCCAGGTACGGCACCTCGGGTCCGGTGCCGCGCGAGCTGACCGATTACATCGCCGGCCGCGAGGGCTACGACTACTCCCATCACGGCCGGGCCGATAACCGGTTCAACCGACTTCGTGCCGGACGAGATCGTGGACCGGTTCTGCCTGCTCGGCAGCCCGGCCGCGCACGTGGACCGGCTCCGCGAGCTGGCCAGCCTCGGTGCTAGTCAGTTCGCGCTTTACCTGATGCACGATGAGGCCGACAAGACCCTGGCCGCCTACGGCGCCGACGTCATCCCCGCCCTTGGCTAGCGCAGCCTTCGCGGGGTAGCTGCGGCGGTACGCTCGCATCAGCTCGCTGGACGCCGGCTGGGCTGCCAGCGGCGCGGCAGGCAGAGCAGGCGCTGGGCCAGCGCGCCGAGACGGGGCAGCCGCGGGGAGCCGTCCCGCTGGCGTTCTCGGTTAGCCAGTCTGACGGCGCGGGCGAGCCGGGCCTGATCGGCTTCGCGGCGCAGCTCGGCGACCCGGACGTTCATGATCTCGTGCTGAGTATGCGGATGCATGGTGATCTCCTCGGTAGAACCTGGATGGCTTCTCCCGAGACTGCAGCTAAGGCGCCGGGGTCCGGATCGGCCGGCCGCGCACGTTCCGGGCCGACCGGGCCTTAGATTCCGGACCACCAGCCTCAGGCCGGCCCGCGTCAGGTCGGCTCGTCCGGGCCGGCCCACGTCGGGCCGGTTGTCTGCGCGGGGTCTGGCCGGCCGTCCGGGGTGGCGTGCGTCGGGCCGGCCTGCCCCGGGCTGGTCGCCAGTAGAACACGGTAGCTATACCGACCAGCGCACTTGCCCCTACCCGCCACCGGTCAAGAACAACGCCCACACGCCGCCTGCATAAAGCCCGGTGGCCACCGTGAGCACGATGCCGGGCCGGGGAATTGCCGCCCGCCCTGTGCCGGGCCGGGCTGGGGCGGCTTTGCTGCGGCCAGCCCGGCGGGCAGGTCGGCGGTGAGGGCGGCCAGCTCCGCATAGGTCCGCGCCGCCAGCGTCTGGCCCACCATCGGGCGGGGGAGAAGGGGTAAGCAACAGTCGCCGGGTTCTGGAGTGTGCCGGCGACTGTTGCTCACCCCATGGTGCGGAAGGCAGGGTGAACTGATCAGTTGGTGCTGTCTGTGACGGTGGCCGTGTAATAACCGCTGTTGTCGGAATAGATGCTGTCGTTGTAGGCGAGGTGCAGATTGCCGTCATGGGTGACGGTCCATGTGCGGTTCGCTGCGATAACGAACCACCCCGAGTTGCCGCCGTCCCAGTCATTCTCGCCGATCAGCAGGCCGACTGGTTCGGTCGGCATGGGAGCGTGGCCGCCAGCAGGTACCGTGCCGCAGTAGACCCCTTGGAGGTACTCGCTGCCGTCGGGAGTGGTGGTCGGGTGGCCCGGGCCGCAGGGCTTTGCTCCCTGGTATCCGTACTTAGCGCACCCAGTCCCGGTGACGCACCCGGTCGCGGTGACCGTGACCCTCTCGCGTGCCGTGACGTGCAGCGTCGCCGTGCCCGGTGGTCCGACGTCGGCATGCACCTTCAGCGTGATTGTCGTAGATGCTCGCACTGACGAGGGCGCTAGCGGGTTGCTGGCCAGCGGCGAGGCGGTGCCCGCCGTGGCCATCGTGACTGGCCCGAGGGCCAGGAAGGCGACAGCGGCGCCCGTGACAGCCATAGGTCTTCCGAACCTGCGCATGATAATCACCTCATCCGGCTTGGCACGTGGCAGGTACCAGCGATCATGCGCGTGGAGTGGGCGCGACGAATCCGTGAAAACCGCAAGATTGCGGCTCAGAGCGGCCACACCATCACTGCAGCCGACCCACTGCGCGACGAGCTCCGCGGCGCCCTCGACCGCATCCATCGCAGTTCAGGAGCACGCTGATTTGTCACAACTCGGGTGATTCGTCATCGAGGAGGCCGGCTCGCTCGGCCATGGCGGCGGCCTGTACCCGGCCGGAGGCGCGAAGCTTGCGCAGGATGCTGGTCACGTGCACGCTGGCCGTCTTGGGGCTGATGAACAGTTCCGCGCCGATCTGGGCGTTGGTCCGTCCGGCCGCGAGCAGCCTGAGCACGGTCAGTTCCCGGCCCGTGAGCCCGTAACGCCTGGTCAGCCCGGCCGGTCGCGGGGACTCGGCCGGCGCTTCCGCGGAAGCGGCTCGGAGCGGGATCCGGGCGCGCAGCGCCAGCTTGCCGATCTCGGCCAGCAACGGCGCGTGGCCGTGAGCCGCTTCGGCTGCCGCCCGCAGCGCGCTGGCCGCCTCACGCGCCTGGCCCGCGTTCAGCTGTGCCTCGGCCAGCCGCCACCCGGCGTATCCAGCCCGGTGCGGCCAGCCCAGCTCCTCCCAGGCCTTCACCGCCGTACGCCAGGCCGCCGGGTCGCTCGGCCCGGGCAGCCGGGTGCGTTCAGCGTCCCAGGTGGCGCGCTCGGCCGCGATGGCCGCCGCGAACGGATGGTCGGCGAACGGATCGGTCGTCATCTGGCCGACCGAGCGGGCCAGCGCGTCGCCGGCCGCCACGGCCGCCGCGGCGGCGGGCTGGTCGTGCCGCGCCCGGCCCAGCTCGGCCAGGTCGGCGCAGGCCCGCATCCCGGCCGCCAGCAGGCGCCCGCAGAAGATCGCCCATTCCGAGCTCTCGACCTGCGCGACCGCCTGCCGCACCACCTCCAGCGCCTCGCCGGGCTGTCCCGCCCACAGCGCCAGATCGGCGATGCGCTGGGCCGCCTCGCGGGATCTGTCGAAGTTGCCGATGTGGCCGATGCGCGCGCGGAGCTGCTGCTGGCGCTCTTGCGCGGCGTCGACGTCGCCGCGCAGCAGATCGATCTCGGTGCGATACAGGTGCAGCAGCCATTGATCCGCGTTGGGCGTCTCATCGGTCAGCGGCTCGACGAGCGCCGCCGCCTCGGCCGTCCGGCCCTGGTGAACGAGGGCCTCGGTGGCATTGGCGATCAGGATGCCGGTATTCCAGAAATCATCCAGGCCGGCCTGGCGGGCGTCTCGCACGCCGCCCAGCGCCACGTCGGCGGCTGACTGCAGCCTGGCCGTCTTGAGCAGGGCGTCACTTTCATACACATCGATAAGGATGCCGGCCTCGCTGTCCCCGGCGGACTCGGCCAGGACCTCGCACCGCCGCAGGACGGCGAATCCCTCCTCCATCTGCCCGCACAAGAACTGGTGGTAGGCGAACATGGCCAGCAGCCGGGGGATCAGCGCCGTGGCCCCGGCCGTCTCGGCGATTTCCAGCCCTCGGTTGACCGCGCTGATCCCCGCCTCGATGCGCCCCTCGCCGAAGAACAAGAAGTGCCCGTAGTAGAACAGCGCCTCGGCGTATTCGGCCGACGGTCCGGCCTGCTCGAACAGCCGCAGCGCCTCGGTGATGAGCAGAACGCTGGGGCCGGGCGCGTGCTGCCCGCCCAGGTACGCGGCCGCCAGCCCGCGGAACCGGGCGGCGCGCTCGTGAATGACCGCGTTGATGGCCGGGTCCGGGAGGCCGGCGAACCGACGGTAAGCCTCCTCGGCCAGGACGCTGGCGTCCTCGGCGCGGCCTGACACATAGTGGGCGTCAATCGCCCGCACGTACAGCTCGGGCAGGGACATCCCGGCTTCGTCCTCCGCCGCCGGCCCGGCCTGGCGCAACGCGATGGCCCGCTGCCAGTGTTCCGCGGCCTCGGCGTAGCCGAAGACCCGCTCCGCGGCCGCGCCCGCTCGCACCCGGGCCCGCAGTTCCTCGGTGCCACGGCCCGCGGCGGCCCAGTGGTCGGCCGCCTCGGCGGCCAGGGTCTCCTCGCCGGAAGCCTCGAGCGCCTGCGCCGCGCGCTGGTGCAGCGCCAGCCGCTCGCCGGGCAGCAGCCCGGCCGCCACCGCCTCGGCCAGCAGCGCGTGCCGGGGCCGGTACCGCCCGTCGGGCTCCGCCTCGGCCAGCAGCCGGGCCGCGGCCAGCTCCTGCAGCCCGGCCCGCAGCGCCTCGGCGCCGAGACCGGCCATTGCGGACAGCTGGTCCTCGGTCAGCGGCCACCCGGCGACGGCGAGCGCAGCCAGCACCGCCCGGGCGTCAGGCCCGCAGCCGCTGGCCCGGGCGGCCAGCAGCTCGGCCAGCCGGATGGGCAGCCCGCCCGGCTGGCCCAGCCCGGTCCGGCCCGGCCTGGCCTGCGCATCGGCCACAAGCTGCTCGGCAAAGAACGGGTTCCCCTCGCTGCGGGCATACACCTCGTCAGCCACTCCCGTTGGGGGCGGCCCGTCCAGCAGCCCGGCGACCTGCTGCGCTACCTCGTCGCGCGACAGCGGGGCCAACCGGATCTCCGCAACCTGGCCGCCGCCTCGCATGTGCGCGAGCCACCGGGCCACCGCTGGCTCCAGCGGTGCCTCGTCGCTGCGGCAGGTCGCCACCACAGTCAGCTTCTCGCCGCGGCCCGGCCTGGTCAGGAACACCAGGAAGTCCAGCGTTGCGCTGTCGGCCCACTGCACGTCCTCGATCACCAGCACCAGCCGGACCTGCTGGGCCACGGCCGCCAGCAGTTCGGCCACCCCGGCAAGCAGCCGCCCGCGCTGCCAGCCCTCGGCCCGGCCGCCCGCGCTGGCGTCGGAAGGCTGCAGCCGCGGCAGCAGCCGGGCGGTCTCCGCCCGGGCGTACGGCGGCACGTTGTCCAGCGCGCGCTCCAGCAAGGTGCCGCCGTCCAGCCGGCTCAGTGCGTCCAGCGCCTCCGTGACCGGCAGGAACGGCAGCTTCTCGGCCAGCGGAAGGCACGCCCCCCACACCGGCAGCAGCCCGTCGGCCGCCGCCCGCCGCAGGCTCTCGGCGACGAACCGCGTCTTGCCCACGCCCGCGTCCCCCGCCACGAGCAGCAGCCGGGTATCCCCGTCGAGCACTGCCCGCAGGCCGGACAGCTCACGCGTCCGGCCGACAAAGCCCGCTGAATCGGCCATGCTCCCCTCATCCGCCGCGTGCAGGTGATCCGCTCGCACCCAGGTTGGCAAAGAAATTCCCAAGGATGCGTCAAGCCGAGGATACGCTCGGCCCCCCGTCGGCACTGCTACCGATGAACTCATCTTCCCCTGCCTTGCTCGCTCGGCCTGCCCTGGCCGACGCTGCCCGTTACCCGGGCGGCCATCTGCGGACCGCCGGCGGGCGGGACGGCCCATCACCAAGACCGTCCCAAAACTTTCCCAATACCGTTCCAAAACGGTCGATAGGCCACCGCGGTTCACCCGTGTCGGCGATGTCACATCGGTCCGGCCGCCGCGCCCGGCCGTTCAGAAGCGAATGTGCACGACCGTCGCGTCGTCGTGCTGCTTGGCCCCCGGGCGGGGCCGTTCAGTCTCCGCCGCGCGCAACAGGGCGATGATCCCGTCCGGGCCCGCCGCGCGCAGCCGCGCGAAGATGTCCGGCCAGGAGTAGCCGTACCACTCGGCCAGCCGGGTGACGCCGTCGGTGCACAGCGCCGCGTCCGTCACCGAATCGAGGCCTGCCGACCCGCGCACCGCCTGATCTGCCGCCGCCGGATCGGTGCTGGCCACCCAGAACCCGCCTGGCTTGTTGCGCCGCGCCCGCACCAGGTCCGCGCCGTACGGCCTGCCGCCCGGGAGCAGGGCCAGCCGGTCGTCGGCCAGTCGCGTTACCGTCCCGTCCCGGTGCCGGAGCAGGACGGGCGAGTCACACAGCACGAGGTAGTCCAGGCTGGTGTCCGCGACCCGGACCACGGATATGGTGGCGGACGGGGTGTCGGGGTTGTCCAGGTCGCAGCGGCCGGCGTGCGCGTCTGTCGTGTCACCGATAGCCGCCGCGACAAGCTCGGCGAGCGGGGCCGGGTCGGCCAGGATCAGCCGCACGGTCAGGGCCGCGGCGAGCCGCCGGACCAGCCACGGCACGCCGTGGCGGCAGCCGCTATCGACCCCCGGTACCGGGGTCGCGCCGTCCAGTACCAGCGCCCAGCCGTCCCCGGCGGCGACAAGATCCTCATTGACCCGGCCGGGGACGGCGTGCGTCGCGTGGCTCATCTGCACGGCTGGCCGCCGAGACCGGACCGGATCAGGCCAGGAACTCCTCGAGCCAGGTCGTGTGATAGCGGCCAGAACGCACGTCGGGTACCTCCAGCAGCCGCCGGTACAGCGGCGCCGTGGTGGTCAGCCCGCCGATCTCCAGCTCGGCCAGCGCCTGGCTGGCCCGGGCGAGCGCCTGCGGCCTGCTCGTACCCCACGCGCAGAGCTTGGCCACGAGCGAGTCGTAGAACGGCGAGACGACGGTCCCGGGCGCGAGCGCGTGCTCGATCCGGATGCCGGGTCCGCCGGGCAGTTCGAGCGCGGTCACCGTGCCGGGCCGCGGCATGAACTTCTTGTCCGGATCCTCCGCGTTGATGCGGCACTCGACCGCGTGCCCGCTGCGGCTGATGTCTTCCTGCCGGACCGAAAGGGGCTCCCCGGCCGCCACCCGCAGTTGCTCGGCGACCAGGTCGAGGCCGGTGACAAGCTCGGTGATCGGGTGCTCCACCTGGATCCGGGTGTTCATCTCCATGAAGTAGAAGTCGTCGCCGTCCACCAGGAACTCCACCGTGCCCGCGCCTGCGTAGCCGACCCGGCGGGCGAGCCGCACGGCCGCCGCAGTCATCTGGTCCTGCAGGGCCGGCGGCAGGCCGGGGGCGGGAGTCTCCTCGAACAGCTTCTGCCGCCGCCGCTGCAGTGAGCAGTCCCGCTCGTAGCAGTGCACGACGCTGCCGAGGGAGTCGGCCAGCACCTGCACCTCGATGTGCCGGGCCCGGGAGATGCGCCGCTCCAGGTACACGGCGTCGCTGCCGAACGACGCTGCCGCCTCCCGCTGCGCGGCCGGCAGCACCGAGCGCAGGGCGGCCTCGTCGCCGGCCTGCCGGATGCCGCGGCCGCCGCCGCCCGCGGCCGCCTTGACCAGCACCGGGTAGCCGATCCGGCCGGCCGCCGCTGCCGCCTCGTCCGCGCTGCCGACCAGGCCGCTGCCCGGTATGAGCGGGACGCCCGCCTCCCCGGCCAGCACCCGGGCCCGCGCCTTGTCGCCCATCGCCGCGATCGTCGCGGCCGGGGGCCCGACGAACGTCAGTCCGGCAGAGGTCACCGCATGCGCGAAGCCGGCGTTCTCGCTGAGGAATCCGTAACCGGGATGCACGGCATCGGCCCCCGTGTCCTTCGCCGCGCCGATCAGCGCGTCGATGTCCAGGTAGCTCAGGGCGGCCTGCGGCGGCCCGATCAGGCGGGAGTCGTCGGCCTTCCGCACGTGCGCCGCGCCGGCATCGGCCTCGGAGTAGACGGCCACCGCTTCCAGGCCGAGAAGATGGCAGGCCCTGATCACGCGTACCGCTATCTCGCCCCGGTTGGCGACGAGCACCCTGCGAAGCGGCTTGCCGGCCACCGGCGTCGGGTCCATCTGCTGCCCTCCGGCTGTGTGCGTCTGCGCGGCCTGGCCCGGCCTGCCGCGTCAACCCTACAGATCGCCCGCTGGCGCCGGATTTGCCCAGCCGCCCGGCGCGCCGCTGGCCGGCCAGCCGGCGTCGGGTGCGCATCGACCGGACCGACGGTGTTCCGCCGGCGACGTGCGGTAACGTACGTGACTCAGGTCTGCGGAACCAGGAGGAACACGATGAGCCTTGAGGAGGCCTCGCGCCAGCTCGAGCAGGCCATCCACGACGCCCAGGTGGCGTTCGACTGCATCGGTCTCGGCCACATCGACCGCGCCCACACGAACGCGCTGACCGCGCGGACCGCGGCGGACGCCGCGGAGACCGCGCTGCGCGTCGCCATCCGCGACGCGAACGCTCCCGCGGACGACGATCTGTAGCCACCCGCCCTCGTGAGGTTGCCTAGCCGGACGGGCCGGACGGCCCGGCCGGGACAGGCTGCGGGGACTAGCCGGACAGGCCGGCCGGGGCGAGCTAGCCGGGCGGCTGCTCGCCGGCCAGCTCGCTCCAGAACGCCAGGCAGGCCCGTGCCCAGGAGATGCCCAGCCGCAGCGTGGCGTACGGGTAGCTCATGTCCGGCGCGTCCTTGATGGTCTTCTCGATCTCGGTGTAGCGGTCGAGTTCCTGTTCGTACAGCTTGACCCGCGCGCGGGCCAGCCTGGTCATGTCCTCGTCGTCGGCCAGCCCGCCGAAGAACAGCTTGAGCAGCCCGGGCTCGCGGATCTCGGCCCGTTCGGCTTCCGGATCCCGCAGCCACGCCAGCAAGGCCCCGCGCCCGGCCTCGGTGATGGAGTACCGCTTGCGGCGCCGGCCCGCCTCCTCCTGGTCCACGTCCAGCAGTCCCAGGCTCACCAGCCGGTCCGGCTCGCTGTACAGCTGCGAGTGCGGGAACGACCAGAAGCAGCCCAGCGACGAGTTGACGACCTGCTTGAGCTCGTAGGGCGTGGCGGCGCCCAGCCCCGCGACCAGGCCGAGCACCAGGTACGAGGTGTGCGAGAGCCGAGGCGTTGACATTCCGATGAGCTTACCCTACGGTTAGGATCATCTGATTCGGACGGTTCTAATCGGAGGTCGAGATGACGGCCGTGGCCAGCTCAGCAGTACTCCCCGCGTGGGTCAGCACCTTCCGGACCCCGGAGGAGGTGAACCGCCCCGTCGCTGACGTGGAAGGGCGGGTGCCAGCCGGACTGGCCGGCACGCTTTACCGGGTCGGCCCGGCAAAGCTGGACCTCGCGGACCATCTCTTCGACGGGGACGGGCTGGTGAGCGCGGTCAGGTTCGACCGGGACGGCGGCATCCAGTGCGCGACCAGGTTCGTCCGGACCCGCAAGTACCTGGCCGAGCAGCACGCCGAGCGTCCACTCGTCAAGGGATTCGGGACACTCCCCGGCGGCGGGCCGCTGCGCAACGCCCTGCGGCTGTCCACGGCGAAGAGCAACGCGGCCAACACCAGCGTGATGTTCACCGCCGGGCGGCTGCTGGCGCTGTGGGAGGCGGGCCATCCCTGGCAGCTCGATCCGGCCACGCTCGAGACGATCGGGGAGATGGACTTCGACGGGGTACTGGAGGCGCGCCTGCCCTTCTCGGCCCATCCGCACTGGGACCCGGGGACGGGCGAGATCTTCAACTTCGGCATGGTCTACGGGCGGAAGAACACGGTGGCCTGCTACCGGATCGACCGGTCAGGCCGGCTGCACCGGCTGGCCGAGGTCCCGGTGCCCGCGCCGGTGATGAACCACGATTTCATCATCACCGACCGCTGGCTGGTGTTCTGCCTCAACCCGATCCGGCTGCGGCTGATGCCCCTCCTGACCGGCCGGGCCGCGTTCGGCGACGCGCTGGAGTTCCGGGACCAGGACGCGACCACGATCGTGCTCGTGCCCAGGGCCGGCGGGGATCCGGTGTACGTCGAGGCCCCGGCGTGGTTCCAGTTCCACTTCGCCGCCGGCTACGACGACGGCGACGACGTCGTCATCGACCTGGCCCGGTACCAGAGCTACGACGACATCGGCCCCTACCTGAAGGCGTTCAGGACCAGCGGGCTGGCCGGCCGGCCGCCGACGCTGTGGCGGTACCGGGTCTCGCCCGGCCAGCGACGCGCCGAGGGCCACGAGCTGTCACCGCAGGGCCTGGAATTCCCGCAGGTTGACGGTCGCCGGGCCACCGGCGGATACCGCGTCGTCTACGGAGTGCTGTCCGATTCCGAACGGGGCGTGTCCGGCCAGATCGGCCGCGTCGAGCTGGACACGGGGAGGACTGATGCCTGGAGCCCCGGCGCCGGATGGCTCGTCTCCGAGCCTGCCTTCGTGCCCCGTCCCGAGGTCAGTGACGAGGGCGACGGCTGGCTCGTCGCCCACGCCTACGACCCGGACCGGCAGGCCACTGACGCGGTCGTGCTGGACGCGCGGAACCTGGCCGCCGGGCCGGTGTTCACCGCGCACCTGCCGGTGAACACGGGCATTACCTTCCACGGCGCCTGGCGCCGGGCCAGCTGAGCCGGACCTGCGACCAGGCCCCGTCCTGGCCGCCGGGCTACCTCCTGGACCGTAGGCCTGGAGCCGTTCCGCGCGGGTCGCGTCACAGTCAGTTGATGCCCGGCTTGATGGTCGCGTCGAAGTCGCCGAGCACGCCGGGATCGCCCGACCGCTCGACCGGCCCGGCTGGCTGCCGGTGCCACAGCCAGCAGTCCAGGTCGGCGGCGGCGCCGCTGATCTCGGCCGCGGCGTGCTCGCCGGGGTCGGTCTCGGCGGCGTGGATGTCGGGCTCGTCGTAGGAGGTACCGCTGTCCGGGTCAGTGCCGGTGAACCGGCCGAGCGTCACCAGCCATGAATGACCGGTATCGGTGGCCCGGATCCGGATGGTCCGGGCCGGCGCCGGCGTGAACGTGCCCCAGTGGGGACATCCCCCGTACATCACCCGCAGCACCTCATCGACCCCGTCGGCGGCCAGCCGGGCGTCGATCGGCGTCCGGTTGCCCGCGGTGAGCTCCGCGTCGATCCGGTGGATGAGCGCCTCGTGCGCCTGCCGGCGCAAGATGAATCGGACGGTGTGATCGTCCGACCAGGTCCAGGCGGGAGTGTCCGGGCTGGTCGCGCCCAGGATCTCGGCGAGACCGCGGCTCGCGCGCGCATAGCAGGCGAGCAGGTCCACCCGGCCGGCTGGGCGCTCCGGGTTGAGCTGCTCAGCCTCCTGGCCGGACAGGTTCTCCCGGACGACGGTGGACCAGAAGAACTGCACCTCCCCGAGGTGCCAGAGCAGGTCATCGGCATTCCAGTCGGGGCACGGCGGCACGGGTGCCTCCGGCGGAGCCTGCCGGATCGCCTCGGCGAAACGGGCCGATTCCCGGGCCAGGTGCTCGCGATAGTCAGCGTCACTGGGCATGGTGCCCAAGCTACCGCGTACCTCGTCAGCAGCCGGCCGGTGCGCTACCTGGCCAGCTCGCTGTCGCCGACGTGGGTGTCAAGCCACTGGCTGAGCGGGCGGGTGGCGCGCAGGAACCCGGTCACCCGGTCCTTGGCCACCGCCGTGCCCAGCCACGCGGCGGCCGGCCACTCCTGCCACGCGATCAGGCCCTTGTGCCGGAGCAGGTCGGCGCGCGGATGGTCCTTGGGATAGCCGCGCGGCGCGGTCTTGAGGCTCTGGTGACCGGTGACCCTGATGTCGTGTCGTTCGACTCCGGCGATGACGTTGCGCAGCTCCTTGCCGGTGCGGTCCTCGGCGGCCGCCCGGCGGTAGCGGTCCAGCTGATCGGGGGCCATCTGGTACATGCCGTTGCCGGCCGCGAGCCCGCTGGCCGACAGCTGAATGTAGCCGCCGCGGGCCAGCGTGGCCGCGATGGCCGTCTTGTACGGCGACTTGTCGGCGCTGAACCGGACGTCGCGGTACGGACGGAAGACCCTTCCCTCGCCGAACTCACCCTCCAGTTCGACCAGCAGCGCGGCCATCGGCGCTTGCACGTCGCGCTCGTAGCAGGCCTTGTGCGCGGTCCAGTAGGCCTTGGAGTTGTCAGCCGCCAGGCCCTCGTAGAATTCCAGCGCCTCGGCGGGCCATCCGTTGAACGTCACCGGTTCCCCCAGATCAGCTGCGTCAGGAATCGTCTGCCCGGTCATGCTACTCGCGGGATTCCGGGGCCTGCGGGACGCCGGCTAACCGCCCGCTCCGCCTCGCGCGCCAGCCTCCGCGGGGCGCCGGGCGCGCCCCGGTGGCCAGGCGGATTGATACGATCCGGGCAATGGAGCGGGAACACGGCCGAACGCGTCCCGCGATCGCGGTGATCCCGCCGACGTCCCGCGAGGCCAGCCGGGCCCGGCGGCCCGACCGGTTCGGGTGGCCCGGCGCCGAAATCGTCCCGGAATTGCGGTGATCGCGTGAAATTCGCCTGGCTGTGCAGCCACGAGTCCTACCAGCCCGAAGAGCTGATCGGGCAGGCGGTTGCGGCCGAGGAGGCCGGGTTCGACGTGGTACTCGGCTCGGATCACTTCCACCCCTGGGTGGACGACACGTCCGCGGCGGGCTTCGTCTGGTCCTGGCTGGGGACGGTGGCCGCCCTGACCAGCCGGGTGCAGCTCGGCACCTCGGTCACCTGCCCGCTGTTCCACTATCATCCCGCCTTGATCGCCCAGGCCACGGCGACCGTGGACCGGCTGTCCGGCGGCCGGTTCCTGCTCGGCGTCGGTACCGGCGAGGCCATCAACGAGCGCCCGTGCGGCTTCGACTTCCCCGCGTACAGCGAGCGGGTGGATCGCATGCAGGAGGCGCTGGAGATCATCCACCGGCTGCTCGCGGGCGACAAGGTGACCTTCGAGGGCACCTACTACACGACGGATTCTGCTCGTCTCTACTCGCCCCCCTTGCACGAGGTGCCGGTGCTGATGGCGGCGGGCGGCCCGAAGTCGGCCGAGTTCGCCGGCCGGTTCGCCGACGGGCTCATCACCAGCGTGAAGAAGCCGGAGGACACGAAGGCCAACGTCATCGAGCCGTTCCGGCGCGCGGCAGCCGAGCGGGGCACGAGGTCACCGACGGTGCTCGCCACCCGGTGGACGGTGCTGGCGGCCAACGACGATGACGCCTGGCGGGTGCTGTCGCCGATGCGCGGGCTGCGCGCACCCGGCCGGCTCCAGGCCGCCGATCCGGCCGACCTGAGGTACCGGGCGGACGAGATGGACCGCGCCGAGGTGCTCGGCAGCTACACGGTCGTGCGCGACCCGGCCGGGCTGGTGGACGCCTACCGGCCGCTGGTGCACGACATCGGTGCCGACATCGTCTCCGTCCAGGTTGTCTCGGCCGACCCGATGGCGACCATCCGGATGATCGGCGACCAGGTGCTGCCCAAGCTGCGGTCCTAGACGGGCCGGATCCGGGGGTGCGCCGCCCCGGCCGGCCCGGCGGCCAAGATCATTATCAGCTTCCCCGGTGCCCGCGTTACAGCCAGTCCTTGCGCCGGAAGACCACGTACAGCAAAGCAGCGATCACGAGCATGAACCCGACCGAAGAGAGCAGGCCCCACTCCTTGCCGAAACCCGGATAGGGCACGTTCATGCCGTAGAACCCGGTGATGAAGGTCGGCACGGCGATGATCGCGGCCCAGCTCGTGACCTTCTTGGTGATGACATTCATGCGGTTGCCCTGGATGGTCAGGTTCGTCTCGCGGATCGTCGTGACCAGGTCGCGCAGGCTCTCCGTCCACTCGGTAGCCCGCAGCACGTGGTCGTAGACGTCCTGGTAGTACGGATGCAGGGCATCGTTGACGATCTGGAGGTCGCGACGCATCAGGGTATTGACGACCTCGCGCATCGGCAGCACGACGCGGCGCAGCAGGACCAGGCTCTTGCGCAGCTCGAAACTGCGCCGCTGCACCTCCTTGCTCATGGGCTTGTCGGCGAACAGCTGATCCTCCAGTGTCTCGATCGTGTCGTCCAGGCTCTGCACGGCCGTGAAGTGGCTGTCCACGATGTTGTCGATGAGCCCGTGCAGCAGGTAGCCGACGCCGAACTTCGCCAGATCGGGACTGGAGTCCCAGTAGTCGATCACACTGCCGATATCCAGCCCGTCGCTCTTGCGCACGGTGATCAGCGCCCGCTCGGTGATAAATGCCGACAGCTCACTGGTGGCTAGCTCGCCGGTGTCGGTGTTCAGGTGAACCGCGTAGGCGGTCATGAACAGGTGGGTGCCGTACCGGTCCAGCTTCGCGCGTTCATGATCCATCACCGCGTCTTCGACGGCCAGCGGGTGCAGGCCGAACTCCTGGCTCAGCACCGCGAGATCCTCGCGGTCCGGATCACGCAGATCCAGCCAGACCACCGACGACTCGTCGAGGAGGTACTCGCTGATGTCAGCAACGGGAAAACCGGTGAGCTCCAGGTTCCCGTGCCGGTAGAGCCGGGTGCGAGCCTGGCACTTGGTCGGCGACAAACTGCAGATCGCGGAGGCGGCCACCGTAGCCGGATCCCGGCCGCCGAAGGTCGTCTGGGCGTCCGGCGCGTTGCCGCCGCCCTGTTCTTCCTTCGCGGCCGGGGAATCCCGGAGCGCCTCGCGGGCCGGGACCTGCGGGCTAGCGGCGGTCGGCGGCTGCTCCGGATGCTCCCCGGTCATGGTGACTCCTCGTGTCGGCGCTCGTTCGCGAGCACATCTCAACAGCCTGCCACGCCGGCGCGATGGTGGTAGTAATCATGCCGGGAGGTCGGCTGCGATGGATTATCAGCTACGGGGCAGGGTTGCGCTGGTCAACGCCGCCAGCCGCGGGCTGGGCCGCGCCATCGCCGAGGCGCTCGCGGCCGAGGGCACCCGGCTGGTCATCTCATCCCGGGACCAGGCGGCTATCAGCCAGGCCGCGCGGGAGATCTCCGCCGCGCACCGGGTCGAGGTGGTCCCGGTCGCGGCCGACGTATCCGCCGCCGGGGCGGCCGGGCGCCTGGTATCGGCCGCCGTCGAGCACTTCGGCGGGCTGGACATCCTGGTGAACAACAGCGGCGGCCCGCCGCAGGGCACGTTCGCCGACTTCGACGATGCGGCCTGGCAGCAGGCGTTCGACCTGCTGCTGCTCAGCGTGATCCGGATGGTGCGGGCAGCGCTGCCGCACCTGCGGGCCAGCGGCCGCGGCCGCATCATCAACGTGGAATCAACCTCGGTGCGGGAACCGCTGTCCGGGCTGATCCTGTCCAACAGCCTGCGCGCCGGCGTCGCCGGGCTGGCCAAGACCCTCGCCGACGAGCTGGCGCCCGACCAGATCACCGTGCATACCGTGCTGCCCGGGCGGATCCTCACCGACCGGCTGCGCGGCGTGTTCGCCGACGCCGCCCGCCAGGCCGGGATCGGGGTGGACGATGTGGTCCGCGCCGAGGCGGCCAGCGGGATCCCGCTGGGGCGGGTCGGCGCGCCTTCCGACGTGGGCCACCTGGTGGCGTTCCTCTGCTCGGCCGCCGCCTCCTACCTGACCGGCCTCACGGTGGCCGCCGATGGCGGGCTGCTGCGGGGGACCTTCTGAACGGCGCCTCGCGCGGGCCGTGGCCTTGGCGCCGGCGGGCTGCCGGGCGGGACTTCTGAACGGCGCCTCGCGCGGGCCGCAGCCTCGGCGCCGGCGTCATCGCGGCCCAGGCGCGGCGGCGTCAGCGGACGGCTGAGTGCCCCGATGTCAGCCGGGCGAGCAGTGCGGCCCTGATCGGCGGCCTGGAGCCGAACACGCACAGGAACATCGCCTCCCTGACGAGCCGCTGGGCGTGCTGGTCGAGGAGGATGCCCCGGCTGCCGACCTGGACCAGCAGCGCGGTCGCGGCCCGCATCGCCAGCTCGGCCGCTGCCGCCCTGGCGGCCGGCAGGCGGTCCGGCGCGGCCTCGTCCAGCGCGGCGCGGCAGGCATCCGCCTGCTCGTCCAGGCCGCTCGGTCCGAGCAGCGTCCGGCAGCGCGCGAGAACGCCCAGGGCCAGCGAGCCGTTCAGCCGCAGCCCGCGCGCGTCCTGCGCGGCGAACTCGGCGAACGGCTGCCTGGCCAGCACCCGCTCGTCCGGCACGAAATGCCCGGCGAACCGCGCGGTGACCGTGCCGCTGGCCGGCACGGCCACCATGGGCAGCACCTGCACGCTCAGCGTGCCGCCGTCAGCCGCGTCAATCAGGCTCCAGACCAGGACGTCCTGCTCGTCCCGCGCGGCGACCGCTAGCGTGTCGATCATGCCCCACCCGGTGACCCACGGCGAGTGCCCGTCGAGCAGGTAGCCGCCGGGCACCCGGCGGGCGCGCAGCCTGGCCGGCCCGGGCAGGGTGCCGCCCAGCGCCACCCCGGCCCGGAGCTCGCCGCGGCACAGCGGGCCGAGGTACGACGCGCGCAGCGCAGCCGGCCCGTCAGCCGCGCGCCGCACCACGCCCTGATGCTGTATCCAGACGAAGGCGGTGGCCAGGCAGCCCCCGGCGAGCGCCTCCGCGATCAGGCAGATGGCCGGGATGCCCGCCCCGGCCCCGCCGGCCTCGACAGGGCCCGCCAGCCCGTAGAAGCCTTCGCCGGCCAGCAGGTCGAGATGGCCGGCCGGCACCCGCCGGGCGCGTTCGACGTCCAGCGCGGCCGGGAACAGCACCGTTTCGGCTATCTCCCCGGCGCGCTCCAGCATCTCGCTCCGGCCGCCCGGGGCCGGCTTCGCGGCTCGCATACCACGATCATCGCCTGCCGGCGGCCGGGCCGGAGCCTGGGTCAGGACTTGGCGGCAACGCCTTCGAAGGCGTACCCGAACGCCCGGGCGCGGACCCGGGCGAACTCGCGGCCGCCAAGCGCGGCGCTGGCGATGCGAGGGGGAACCTGATCCTGATACAAGCCCACTGGATCAGCGACCCGGCCCCGGGGTCGTGGCCAGCCGGCCGTCGTGCTGTTATACCGCTGTGAGCTGTTCTGCCGCCGTGGTAAGGAACACCGATGACGACACTGAACGAAGCGGCCGCCCTCGCGCGTGACGACCGGGGACTGGCCGTGGTCTCGACGCTGCGGGCCGACGGCACGATCCAGTCCTCGCTCATCAACGCGGGGGTGCTGGCCCATCCGGCCGAGGGCGGCCCGGTACTGGCCTTCGTCACCTACGGGCGGGTGAAGCTGGCCAATCTCCGGGTCCGGCCGCAGGTGACGGTGACCTTCCGCAGCGGCTGGCAGTGGGCCACAGTGGAAGGGCGCGCCGAGCTGGCCGGACCCGACGATCCGCGGCCCTGGCTGGATGCCGGAGGGCTGCGGCTGCTGCGCCGCGCGGTGTTCACGGCGGCAGGCGGCGAGCATGATGACTGGGACGAGTACGACCGGGTCATGGCCGAGCAACGGCGCACCGTGGTACTCATCGAGCCGACCCGGGTGTACAGCAACTGACGCTGCCCGCGGTCCGGCTGCCGCGCTGCCGCGTGCTCCAGCGGGATCGGTTCCGTGCCGGAGCTAGCGCCCTCTGCATCCCGCTAGCATGCGCCGTATGCGGTTCGCGGTCTCGATTCCCCAGTTTTACGCCGATGGGCAGTTCGACCCGGCAGCGTTCGGCGCCTATTTCACCCGGGCGGAGGAGCTGGGCTTCGACAGCGCCTGGACCCAGGAGCAGGTGCTGGGCTCAGGGCCGCAGCTGGGGCCGGCCGAGACCATGGCCTACGCCGCCGCCTGCACCCGGCGGATGCGGCTGGGGTGCGTGGTGTTCGTGTCCACCCTGCACAGCCCGGTGCACCTGGCCAAGAGCCTGAGCACGCTCGACCAGCTCAGCCGGGGCCGGATAGAGATCGGCATCGGTACCGGCGGCCCGGGCCGGCCGTTCGCCGCGTTCGGCCTGGATCCGCACCGGTACGTCGCGCGGTTCACCGAGGGGCTCGCGCTGATGAAGGCGCTGTGGACCGAAGACCGCGTCACCTTCGACGGGGAGTTCTGGCAGCTCACGGACGAGACGATGGAGCCCAAGCCGTTCCAGAAGCCGTTCCCGCCGATCTGGTTCGGCGGGAACAGCCGGGCCGCGCTGCGGCGGGCCGTGCGGCTGGGCAGCGGCTTCTTCGGCGCCGGGTCGTCGTCCACCGAGAGGTTCGCCGGCCAGGTCCGGACGGTCCGCGAGGCGCTCGCCGAGGCGGGCAGGCCGGCGGCGGGCTTTCCCGTCGCGAAGCGGGTCTACATCACGATCGACGACGACGCCGGGCGGGCGCGCGAGCGGGTCAACGCCGGACTGGACCGGATCTACGGGCGGCGGTCGCCGGACATCGAGGCCGCGGCGATCGCGGGCACGTCGGCCGACTGCGCGCGCGAGCTGCGCGAGGTTGCCGAGGCCGGCGCGGAACTGATCTTGTGCACCCCGGTGTCCGAGCCCGCCGAGCACATCGAGCGGCTGGCCGCCGAGGTGATCCCGCAGTTCGGCTAGCCGCGTCCGGCCCGGATCCGGCTCCCGTACCGCCAGCCGCCGGCCGCGGTTTGCGGGCGGGCCGGCCGCGAGCCGGGCGCGGCGGTCGTCAGAGGCCGGCGGGCAGCCGGACGGGTGTTGTCCGCGGGCGGGCCGGCCGCGAGCTGGGCGCGGCGGTCGTCAGAGGCCGGCGGGCAGCCGGACGGGTGTTGTCCGCGCACCGGCGCGTCACGCGGACTCGCGAGGGCTCGCCGGGCCGGAGCCGGCCCGGCGGAGCCGCCTGAACCTGCGCAGCGGCCGGAGCCGGCGCGTGACCTCGACCAGGAGGCTGACCGCGATCGCGACGCCGAGGGCCAGCAGCAGCCCCGCCCACGGCTTGTCCTCGAAGGCGCGGCCGCCCAGGCGGCCGATGAAGAACGCGTACGACGCCCAGAGGACCCCGGCACACGCGGTCGCCAGCAGGAAGGTCTTGCGCCGGTACCGGACGACACCGCAGGTCAAGGTCACCGCGGTGCGGCCGCCGGGGACGAACCGGCAGACGATGATGAGCCGGGCGCCGTACTGGTTGAGGGCCTGCTCGGCCCAGGCGCGCCGGCGCTGGCCGCGCTCCCCGGCGAAGACCCGCCGCTCGGCGACCGGGCCGAACCGGCGCCCGATCAGGTAGCACAGGTTGTCCCCGGCGAACGCGCCGCAGGCCGCGAGCGCGACGAGCACGGCGATCCTCGGGTCGGCGCTGCCGGCCGTGGCGACGCCGAGCACGATCAGCAGGGTCTCGCTCGGCAGGAACGGCAGGATCGCGTCCAGCGCCGGGACGGCGAAGGCCACCAGGTAGGAAATCGGCGAGGAGATGGCGAGCTGCGTCAGGCCGGTCATGCGGCCGACCTTCTCGCGCTGGCCGGTGACGGGGGCGCGCCCGGCGCATCCGCGCGGGCGAGCGGGATCCGGCGCGAGTCCGCGCGCGCGTTCCGGACCAGGCTCAGCACCGCTGCGGCCGCGATGATCACGACGATCACGCCCAGGCTGACCACGGCGGGAACGTGCAGCACCGGTGCGAGAATCATCTTGGCCCCGATAAAGCCCAGCAGCACCGTCATGCCCTGACGCAGGTAGCTGAACCGGCGCAACGCGCCGGCCAGCACGAAATACAGCGAGCGCAATCCCAGGACGGCGAAGGCGTTGGCGGTGAAGATGATGAACACATTCGTCGTTATGCCGAACGATGCCGGGATGGAATCCACCGCGAAGACGAGGTCCGTCGCCTCCACGGCGACCAGGACGAGCAGCAGCGGAGTGGCGACGAGCCTTCCCTCCCGGCGGGCGACAAAGCGCATCCCATCGTAGTCGTCGCTGACCGGCACGACCCGGCGCAGGCCGCGCAGCACCCGGCCGCCGGGCGGCGCCGCGCCGGGGCTGCTGCGGGCCATCCGCACCGCGGCGACCAGCAAGAGCCCGCCGAAAGCATAGGAAGCCCAGCTCAGGTGATCAAGCAGCGCGGCCCCGGCCGCGATGAACCCGCCGCGCAGCGCGAGCGCGCCGATCACCCCGGCGAGCAGCACGCGGCGCTGGCAGGCGGCGGGCACCGCGAAAGCCTGGAAGAGCAGCGCGAAGATGAACAGGTTGTCTATGCTCAGCGTCTCCTCGGTGAGGTATGCGGCAAAGTACTGCTGGCCGGCGCCGGCGCCGAGGGTGGCGATGATAACGATCCCGAAGCAGATCCCGGCCGCGGTCCAGGCGGCGGTGAGCACCGCCGCGCGGGAGAATCCCGGCGGCCGGCGGGTCGCGAGCAGGTCGATGACCAGCAGGCAGCCGATCGTGCCTGCGACGGCGGCCCAGGCCCAGCCCGGCGCGGCGGTCATCGGCTGTCGCGGTTTCGCCGCGCGGCCGCGCGATGGCGGCCGAGCAGGCGGCAGCCGATCACGACGAGGCCGATCCCGAAGATCAGCCACGGAACCAGCACCAGCAGGTCGGCGGTAGTCAACCTTCGCCTCCTTCGCCTGTGGTCGGTCCTGCTCGCTGCGGATAGTTAAGCGCGCCGGAGCGCACGACGCGTGAAGCCCTTGTGATGATCGTGTGGAGCGAAAGCGGGACGCATCTGGGCCGCCGCCGGCCCGGCGTCTTCACCGCGCCTCCATACGGGGACCACCTGGCCTGCACCGGGCTGCGCTGGCCTGTTCGCACCGCGAACAGGCCATGGGCACGCTGAAGGGACGGTTCGCACGATGCAGAAACTGACGCTCGTGCCGTGCCCGGAATGCGGAGCCGCGGCCGAGGTCACTGAACGCTTTTCGCTGGCCAGCACCGGCGGCCCGGTTGCCCATGTCGCGTTGCGCTGTGTCGGGGGCCACCTATTCCGGATGCCCGCCTGCCTGCTGTCGGCGGACGGCCAGGAGCAGCTGCTGGCGCAGGCACGGCCGGCCGGATCCGCGCGGCCGCGAGCCTAGCCGCGCCGCAGGTCACGCGCGGGGGAGGAGGACAGTGACCTGCGTGCCCTGACCCGGCGGGCTGCTCACCTCCAGCTGCCCGTGGTGCGCGCGGACCAGCTCGGCGACCACGGTCAGCCCGATGCCGCTGCCGGCGACCCCGGCTGCGCCTCGGCCGCGGAAGAACCGGTCGAAGATATGCGGCAGCTCATCGGGCGGGATGCCCGCGCCGCTGTCGCGGACGCGCAGCAGCGCGCGCTGGTCCGCCGCCCGGCCTGGACAAGTACGCTGCCGCCGGCCGGGGTGAACTTCAGCGCGTTGGTGAGCAGATTGCCGATCACCTCGTGCAGCCGCCCCGGATCGCCCATGACCTGCACGCTGGAAAGCTGCCGGTCCACCGTGATGTCGGCCGCGTCGAAGGCGCCGGCGAGCCTGTCGGCGGCCGTCCCGGCTATCTCGGCCAGGTCACAGGCGATCAGCGTCAGCTGCAGGGCGGCCGCCTCCGCCGCGGCCAGCCGCTGCAGGTCATCGACCATGCGGGCCAGCCGGAGCACCTCGTCGCGCAGGGATCCCAGCTGCTCAGGAGTCGGCTCGGTCACCCCGTCCAGCAAGGCCTCGTGCCCGGCCTGCAGAACGGCCACCGGCGTGCGCAGCTCGTGCGCCACGTCCGCGACCAGATTGCGCCGCACCGTTTCCTGGCGGGCCACCGATTCGGCCATCTGGTCGAAGGCGATCGCCAGATCCTGCAGTTCCGCGGGGCCCTGCACGTCTCCAGCCCGCGCCGAGCGGTCACCGCCGCCCATCGCCCGGGCCGCCTGGATCAGCCGCGTCACCGGCGAGGTGATCCGGCGCGACACAGCGAGCGCCACCAGCAGCGCGATCACTGCCGCCAGCCCGGCCGCCCCGGCGATCGCCCGCCACAGGTCCGCCCGCAGGGCTTCCTCGGCACCGCCGAGACCGCTGCCGCTGAACCGCACCGTGACCTGCCCGGTCTGCCGTCCCCGGACCATGACCGGTTCCCGGCGCTCGTTCACCGTCGGCAGCGCGGCGAATCCGCGGGATTCGCTGATGATCCCGCTGGCGTCCCGTACCTGCACGTCCGCGCCGACCCGGGCCGCCAGATCCAGGACCGGCGACAGGTCCGCGCCGGTTGACGTGTCCGCGTGGTCCCACGCGGCGCCCGCGGCCACCGCGACGGCGTGGGTCAGGTCGGACTGCTGCTGCGTGACGAGACGCGAGACGTCGGCGGCCACGGACGCAGCGGTCAGCCCGGCCAGTACCGCCACGGCCGCCAGCGCGACGCCGACGAAGGCCAGGGCGAGCCGCAGCCCGACCGGCCCGGCGCTCGCGGGCCTAGCCATCCCGGGACAGGCCGAGCCGGTAACCCCCGCCCAGCACCGTCTGGATGATCGCCGGGTCGCCGGGATCCTCCTCGATCTTGCGGCGCAGGTTCTTCACGTGCGAGTCGATCGTCCGCTCGTACCCCTCGAACTCATACCCGCGGACCCGGTTGATCAGCTCGAATCGCGAGTACACCCGGCCGGGGACGGTGGCCAGCGCGACCAGGATGCCCCACTCGGTCGGGGTCAGCTCTACCTCGGTGCCGCGGACCAGCGCCGAGCGCCGCGGCTCGTCGATGACCAGCGTGCCCGTCCCGAACCGGCTCACCCCCTGCTCGGCGGCGGCCGGGCCGCCGCGCCGCAGGATGGCCTGCACCCGCAGCACCAGCTCCCGGGGGCTGAACGGCTTGGTCACGTAGTCGTCGGCGCCCAGCTCGAGCCCGGCGATCCGGTCCTCCTCGCCGGTCTTCGCGGTCAGCATCAGGATCGGCGTCGTACCGGCCGCCCGGACCTCGCTGGCCACGGTCTCGCCGGGCACATCGGGCAGGCCCAGATCCAGGACGACCAGATCCGGCGCGGAAGACCCGAACATGCTGATCGCCTCCGCGCCCGAGCCGGTCAACAGCACCATGAAGCCGGCCCGCTCCAGGTACGAGCGCACCAGCTCCCGTAGCTGGCGCTCGTCTTCTACCAGCAGCACCGTAGCCGCCATCAGAATCTCGCCTCCGCCGGTTGCCTGCCGGGCCCCCTCGCGGCCCGTAGCCCACGACGCATAATCCCACGCCATCCGGGTGTGCTACCGATCGTGACCGGCCCGGCCCGCCGCACCGGGCCGATTCCGGTCGTGCTGCTGCGGCGGCCGGCACCGCTGGCAGTAGCGGAGCTGCGGGCGCGCGTCCAGCCAGTCCGCGCGCAGCTGCCCGCCGCAGTGCTCGCAGACCCCGTAGCTGGCGGTGTCGATCCGGCGCAGCGCCGCCTCGATCTCGGCCAGCGCGTGATGGGCGGACGCGACGCGCGCCAGGGTGCGCTGCAGCCGGCCCGAGCGCGTCCCGGCCAGCTGCGGGCCGTCGCCGGGCCGGTCCGCCGACGCGGCATCGTGGTAGGCCAGCGACAGCGCGACGATTTCCTCGACCTGCCGCCGCCACAGGCACTCCAGCCGGTCACGCCACCGGGGCAGGTCGCCCGGCGGGTCGGCCAGCAGGTCCCCGGCCGGCCGCGCGCGGGGGTCCGTTACCGCCATGATCATCTGGTCTTTCCCTCGGTCCCGGCGCGCGCCGCGCAGCCGGGCGGGTCCCGGCTCGGCTCGTGCTCGCGATGATGCAATCCGCTGCCGGTGCAGTTTGCGTGGCCGGGCCGTGGAGCCGGGATGAAGGCGCCTCTCCATCCCGCCATCACGTCACGAGCATGCGGCGTGCACGGCGGCCGGCTTTGCTGAGCCTGAGCCCGCCGGCCTGCCGGCCGGGGCTGCCCTGTCCCGACAGCAGCAAGGAGAACCCGTAGATGAACGTGACGACCCGGTGCTGGCCGCTGCCGATCGCCGCCGCGCTGGCCGGCCCGCCGATCGGCGCCGGGACTGCCGACGGCCAGCGGGCCGGCGGCCCCGCGGCCAGCCCCGTACCGTGCAGGTGACCCTTGGCCAGCTCCCGGGCAGCTGACCGGCCTGCGCGGCCTGGCCGAAGGCCCAGGCGGTCATCATGACCGGGACCGTGATCGCGGGGCCGGCCGCGCTGGCCGCGGCGGGCGCGTTCGGAGTATCCGCTGTCCTGCAGCACCAGCAGGCCCGAGAGACCGCGGGGGGCCAGACCCGGTGGTATCGGCTGCTCGCCGACCTGGCCCGGCGGCCCGCCTGGCTGGCCGGGATCCTGCTCGCGGCCGTCGGGTACGGCCTGGCGGCCCTGGCCCTGGCCTTCGGGCCGCTTGCCCTGGTGGCCCCGATCGTGGCCATGGACCTGCTATTCGCGGTGCCGCTATCCGCGTGGTGGTCGCGGCGGAGGATGAGCCGCCGCGACTGGACCGGTTGCGTGCTCGTGGTCACCGGCATCGGGTTCTTCCTGGCGACCTTGCCGCCCTCCTCTGGCCGGTCTGACGCCCCCGCCGCCGAATGGCTGCTGGCCCTGGCCGCGGTGGCCCTGGTCTGCGCGACCGTGGTCACAGCGGGCAGCCGCCGCCGGGGGGCTGCCCGAGCCAGGCTGCTCGCGGCGGCCGCCGCGGTTACCTTCGGCCTGACCGCAGCCGTTACGCTGAGCGCCTCGCGGCTGCTTCGCGGCGCTCCGCCCGCCGCCATCCTCGGCCACTGGCAGCCGTGGGCGCTGATAGCGCTCGGCCTCACCGGCCTGCTGCTGGCCCAGGCTGCCTTTCAGGCCGCCCCGCTGACCGCCAGCCTGCCGGTCATCGCCACCCTGGAACCCATCTCCGGAGTGCTCATCGGGACCATCGTCTTCCACGAGCGCCTGGCTACGCCGGCGTTCATGCTCGCGGTCCAGCTGTCCGGGGCCGCTATTGCCGCCGCCGGGATCGTCCTGCTGGCCTCGTCCGCGCTGGTCCGTGACGGTGACACCGGCCGCGGCGACGGCCGCCGGGCCGATCCCGCGGGCCGGGGGCGGCCCGGGCCCCGCGCGCAAGACCCGGGATGGCACACCGGTGTTCGCGGGGGGTCGGTACGATCCCGGTAGCTGACGCGTCGAACGACGGTCACCAGGCGAGGAGGCAGTCATGCCGGCCAGGGGAAATGCGGAGTGGAAGGGCGACCTGCGGACGGGCACCGGCACGTTCACGGCCGGCGACACCATCAGCGGCGAGTACTCCTTCAAGTCCCGTTTCGAGGACGGTCCGGGGGCCAATCCGGAGCAGCTCATCGCGGCGGCCCACGCGTCGTGCTTCTCGATGGCGCTGTCGAACATCCTGGCCGAGGCCGGAACCCCGCCCGACTCGGTCCGGACCGGCGCCACGGTCACGCTGCGGATGGTCGAGGGAGTTCCGACCATCACCACGATCGCCCTGGTCACCGTCGGCCAGGTGCCCGGACTCGACGAGGCCGCCTTCCAGCGGCACGCCGCGACGGCCAAGGTCGGTTGCCCGGTCAGCCGGGCACTGGCCGGCGTGCCCGAGATCACCCTCGACGCGTCCCTGGCGGGGTAGCCGCACCGCCGCCCGCGGGATGCTCGGCATGGCCCGCCGCCCGACGCGCCGCGGCTCGCGGGAGCCTGCCGCATGATCGAGGCCGTGGTGTTCGACCTGGACGGAGTGCTCATCGATTCCGAGCCGGTGTGGGAGCAGGTGCGTAAGCAGCTGGTGGCCGAATACAGCGGCCACTGGGCGCCGGACTCGCAGCGCCGGATCATGGGCATGAGCACCGGAGAGTGGGCCCGGTACCTCAGCGAGGACCTGGGCGTCGGCCTGCCTGTCCAGCAGGTCGCAGAGCTGGTCGTCGAGCGGATGGCGGCCCGCTACGCCGATCAGCTGCCGGTCGTGCCCGGTGCCGTCGATACGGTCCGGAGGCTGGCCGCACGCTGGCCGCTCGGACTGGCGAGTTCATCGCCGCTGTCGCTGATCGGTACCTTCCTGGACGCGTCGTCGCTGCGGGCGTCCTTCGCGGCGGTCATGTCCACCGAGCAGGTCGCGCACGGCAAGCCTGCCCCGGACATCTACCTCGCCGTGGCGGATCAGCTCGGCCGCCGCCCGGAACGGTGCGCCGCCGTGGAGGACTCGGCGAACGGGCTCCGGTCGGCCGCCGCTGCCGGGTTGCAGGTGATCGCGATCCCCAATCCGAGATACCCGCCCGGCCCGGATGCGCTCGGCGAAGCAACGCTGGTGCTCTCCGGGCTGGCCGGGCTGACCCCGGGCATCGTCGCCGGGCTGGCGGGCTAGCTGCCCGCCGGCAGGCTGGCCGCCGGGACCGCGCCCGCCGCGGCCGCGCGTCCGGCGCCGGTCCCGGCCGTGGCCGTCCCGTGTACTTCGTGCACGTACCTGCCGCCCCGCAGCAGCGAGGCCATCGCAGCGACCAGGCAGGCCGCGATCGCGAAGTCGAACGCGATGGCCAGCCCGTGCTCGAACGGCGCCGAGATCAGCGAGGGGAAGAAGGTGTGGCCGGTCAGGTAGGCGGCGTGGCTCGCGGGCAATCGGGCGATCGTGTGCCCGAGCAGCGTCTGTACCGGGTTGTAGCCGAGCAGGGCTGCGAACATGATCGAGACCGGCGGCAGCGCAGCGACCCGGGCCGCGTCAGCCGCGGGCACGCCCTGGGCGATCAGGCCGTGGTCGAGAGTGCCTGGCAGCGACGAGGCCAGGCCGAGGATGATCAGCGTGAAGAAGATGCCGATGGACAGCACCAAGGCTGAGTTCTGGAATGTCGCGCTCATGCCGGCGCCGACGCCCCGGCTCTCGGCCGGCAGGCTGTTCATGATCCCGGCCCGGTTCGGCGCGGCGAACAGGCCCATGCCGATGCCGTTGACCAGCAGGATGCCCGCGAACTGCCAGTACGCGAAGTCAACCGGCAGGAGTTCCAGCAGCACGAACGAGGCCGCGGCCACCAGCATGCCGCCGGTGGCGAACGGCCGGGCGCCGTGCCGGTCGGACAGCCAGCCGGATATCGGGCCTGCGACGAGGAACCCGACGGTCAGCGGGAGCATGGCGATCCCGGCCCACAGCGGCGTCTGGCTGAAGCCGTAACCGTGGATGGGCAGGTAGATGCCCTGTAGCCAGATGATCAGGATGAACATCAGGCCGCCCCGGCCCAGGCCCGCCAGCAGGCTGGCCAGGTTCCCGGCGGTGAACGGGCGGATCCGCAGCAGAGTGAGCCGGAACATCGGCTCGCTCACCCGGGTCTCGATCACGCAGAAGGCCGCGAGCACGGCGAGCCCGCCGGCGATCAGGCCGATCACGAGCGGGCTGGTCCAGCCCATCGTGTGCCCGCCGTAGGGCTGGATGCCGTAGGTGATCCCGGCCAGGACGGCGATCAGCCCGGCACCGAAGGTGATATTGCCCCACCAGTCCAGCCGGGCCGGCTGCCGGATGCCGAGCTCCCGCAGCTTCAGGTAGGACCAGATCGTCCCGAGCACCCCGAACGGAACCGAGACCAGGAAGACGTACCGCCAGTTGAGCGGGCCGAGCACGCCGCCGAGCACCAGGCCGATGAACGAGCCGGCGATCCCGGCCACCTGGTTCAATCCGAGCGCGAGACCGCGCTCGGTGGCGGGGAAGGCGTCGGTGAGGATCGCGCTGGAGTTGGCTATCAGCATGGCTCCGCCGACCCCCTGCAGGATCCGCATCACGATCAGCCACCAGGCGGCGGCCGTGCCGTGCATCCAGGTCAGCGAGAGCAGCACCGAGAACACGGCGAAGATCGCGAACCCGAGATTGTACATCCGGACCCGGCCGAACATGTCGCCCAGCCGCCCGAAGCTGACCACGAGTACCGCCGTGACCACCAGGTATCCCATGAGCAGCCAGAGCAGCAGGCTGGTGTTGCCCGGCTGGAGCGGGTTGACGCCGATTCCGCGGAAGATGTCCGGCAGCGCGATGAGCGTGATGGACGCGTTGATGGTCGCCATCAGTACGCCGAGCGTGGTGTTGGACAGGGCGATCCACTTGTAGTGCGGGCCGGTGCGGGGCACGGCGCTTCCTTCCTGGCGAGGGGTGGCTCCTGGCGCGGCCCGGCCGGACCGGCCCGTGGTCTAGTTAGTTGCTTTATGCAAACTAACTAAATCGCGCGGTGGTGTATTCCCCGGTCCGGCTGGGCCGGCGGTCCGGCTCCGCGCCCGCTCTGCGCCCGGGCCGCGCCCGCGGAGCCGCCCTCCCCCTATTCATCGGCTCATCTATATAGATATGCCATGCTTCTAGGCATGGTTACGAATGAAGGCTCAGCGGGCCAGCGCGATCCCGGCGACCCGGCCGCGGCCGGAGAGGCCCTCTACGCGCTGGTCGCCGCGGTGGTGCGGCGGGGGCCCCGGGAGATGAGCCTGACCTCGCTGTCGACGCTGGCCACCCTGGACCGGACCGGCCCGCGGCGGATCACCGACCTGGCCGTGATCCAGGGGGTGGCCCAGCCGTCGATGACCGTGCTGGTGACCGCGCTGGAGCGATCCGGGCTGGTCGAGCGGCGGGGTGACCCGGCGGACCGGCGGGTGTCGCTGGTGTCGCTGACCGCCGCGGGTGCGGATCTGCTCGGGTCTCAGCGGCGGGCCGGCGCCGAGGCGCTCGGCCAGCTGATCGCCAAGCTGCCGGCCGATGAGGCGGCCGCGCTGGCCGCGGCGACCCCGGCGCTGCGGCACCTCCGCGAGCTGGACAGCGAGCAGCGGGAGCCGGCGCCCGGCGCCCCGCACGGCGGGTCGCAGTGAAGGCAGCCGGCCGGCCTGGGGCGGCGCCGCGTGCCATCCCGGCGGCGGCTGTGCCGGTCGTGCCCCAGACCGGGCCGCGGGGACACGGCCGGCGCGGCAGACTTAGGACAGCCAGCCGAGCGCGGGCGTGCCGGCCCGCCGCGGCGCAGCGTACCCGCAACCGGAGGCCAGCCGATGACCGAGGGGACCCGCCGGACCGTCGATGAGCCGCTCAGCGCCCTGCTTGACCGGGGGGAGCCGTCCGGGCCGGCGTTCATCGTCCCCGAGGACGGCCTGGTACTGACGTACGCGCAGGTGTCGTCGAGGGTCGAGACGCTCGCCGGACGCCTGGCCGGGGCCGGCATCCGGCGCGGCGACCGGGTGGCCCTCACGCTGCCCAACGGCCCCGACTTCGTGCTGCTGCTGCTGGCGATCACTGCGCTCGGCGCGGCCGCCGCCCCGCTCAATCCCGGCTACACGCAGGCCGAGTTCGGCTTCTTCCTGACCGACATCGCCCCCCGGGTGTTCCTGATCCCGGCCGGCCGCCCGGCGGCGGCCGTCGACGCCGCGGCCGCCACCCAGACCCCGCTGATCGCGGTCGAGGCGGCCGGCTCCGGCGCCCCGCCGGAGCTGCGGCCGGTCAGCGGCCCGGCCAGCCCCCGGGCCGCAAGCCCGGCCGGGCCGCAGCGGTCCTTCGAGCCGGGCGGGCCGGACGACGTGGCGGTCGTCCTGCACACCAGCGGCACGACCAGCCGGCCCAAGCAGGTCCCGCTGCTCCAGCGCAACCTCATGGCCTCGACCCGGACGATTGCCGCGCACTACCGGCTCAGCCGCGCGGATGTCTCGTTCTGCGTGATGCCGCTGTTCCATATCCACGGGCTCGTCGCCTCGGCCTTCGCGGCGCTGAGCGCCGGCGGCGCGGTCATCGCCCCGCGCCGGTTCACCGCGCACCGGTTCTGGCCGCAGGCCCGCGAGCACGGCACCACCTGGCTGTCGGCGGGCCCGACGCTGCACCGGATGATCCTCGACCGGGCCGACGAGGCCGGCCCGCCTGACACGCTGCGGTTCGTCCGCTCGTGCAGCTCCGCGCTGTCGCCGGCCCTGCTCGAGCGCGCCGAAGGCGGCTACCGGGTGCCCGTGCTGGAGGCCTACGGCATGACCGAGGCGAGCCATCAGATGACCTCCAACCCGCTCCCCCCGGGCCGCCGGATGGCGGGCTCGGTCGGCGTGCCCACCGGGACGGAGGTCGCCGTGATCGGCGCCGACGGCGCCTTCCTGCCGGATGGCAGCCCGGGCGAGGTCGTCATCCGCGGCCCCGGCGTGATGTCCGGCTACGCGAACAACCCCGCGGCCACCGCCGAGGCGTTCACCGCCGGCTGGTTCCGCACGGGCGACCGCGGGCTGCTCCGGGACGGCTACCTCTTCCTGCACGGACGGCTCAAGGAGATGATCATCCGCGGCGGCGAGAACATCGCGCCCGCCGAGATCGAGGAGGTCCTGCTGTCCCATCCCGCCGTGCGCGACGCGGCCTGCTTCGGGATCGAGGACGACAAGTACGGAGAGCTGGTAGCCGCCGCGGTGAGCCTGCAGCATGACGTCGAGGCCAGCGAGCTGATCGGTCACTGCCGCCAGCGGCTGGCCGCGTTCAAGGTGCCGGCGCGAATCGACGTCCTGCCCGAGATCCCGCGAACGCCCACCGGCAAGCCGCAGCGCAGGCGGGCGGCCGAGCTCGTCGCGCAACGGCGGGCCGTCCGGTGAAGTTCGCCGTGCTCGGCGCCGGGGCGATCGGCGCCTACGCCGGGGCAGCCCTCGCCCGCGGCGGCGCGGACGTCACCCTGATCGCCCGGGGAGCGCACCTGGCGGCGATGGCCGAGCACGGCGTCCGGGTGCTGTCGCCCCGCGGCGACTTCACCGCCCGGCCGCGCGTGACCGGGGAACTGGCCGCGGTCGCCGACGCCGACGTGGTCCTGGTCGCGCTCAAGGCCTACAGCCTGCCCGAAGTCGCCCCCCGGCTCGGGAAGCTGCTCGCGCCCGGCGCCGCCACCATCTGGGCGCAGAACGGAATCCCGTGGTGGTACTTCCAGGGGCTGCCAGACTCCGCGGCCGGCCACGGCCTGCAGAGCGTGGATCCAGGCGGGGTGATCGCCCAGTCAATCGCTCCCGAGCACAACATCGGGTGCGTGGTCTACTGCTCCACCGAGATCATCGAGCCGGGGGTGATCCGGCACATCGAAGGCACCCGGTTCACCCTCGGCGAGCCGGACGGCTCACTGTCGCCGCGCTGCAAGCTGATCTCGGAGGCCTTCGCCGCGGGCGGGCTGAGGGCGCCGGTCGACGCCCGGCTGCGTGATCAGATCTGGCTCAAGCTCGTCGGCAACGTGGCGTTCAACCCCATCACGGCGCTGACCGGGGCGGCGCTGGGCGAGCTGGGCGCGGTGCCGGAGATGCCTGATCTGCTCCGGGCCATCTTCGCCGAATGCGCCTCGGTAGCCGGCCTGCTCGGGATCAGCTTCCCGGTCTCGCTGGACCGCCGGCTCGAAGCCGGGCTGGCGGTGGGCGACCACAAGACGTCGATGCTCCAGGATCTGGAGGCCGGCAAGCGGCTCGAGCTGGACTGCATGACCGGGGCGGTCGTTGAGCTGGCCGGGCGGCTCGGCATCGACGTTCCGCACGTGCGCACCGTGCACGCCTGCGCGAAGCTTCTCGACCGGCTGGCCACCGTGCGCCGCCTGGGCCCAGCCGGCGGCCCGCGCTGAGATCTCCGTCTATCCGAACGGCCGGAGCCGGTGTGCCGCCCATCGCGCCGGCCAGCCACCGGGCGGCGCCCCGTACCGCGGCCTAGTCCCGGACCAGGACCGGCTCCGCGGGCGCGGGCCCGGCCTGCGGGACCGATCGTGGCCGCATCTCGTCGATGCGCACGAGCGCGATGCCCGCGACGATCAGCGCTCCGCCGCCGAGCTGGACGGCGGTGGGCAGCTGGCCGAGCAGCAGCCAGGCGATCAGCACGGCGAAGATGACCTCGGCCAGGCCGATGAAGGACGCCAGCTTGGCGCCGAGCATGCGCGCGGCGGCGATGCCCGCGACATACGCGATCACGGCTGCGACCAGGGACAGGCCGGCGACCGGGATCAGCCAGCTGACCCGGTGGCCCGCGAAGCTGACCGTGCCGAAAGTGGCGTGCAGCGGCAGCGCGCCCGCGCCGCCGAGGGCCACCAGGATGACCGCGCCGATAGCCATGCCCGCGCTGGCCAGGGCCATCGGCGGCAGGTCGTCGCTGCTATGCGACCCGACGACGAAATACGTGGCGAGCCCGACCCCGGCGCCCAGGCCCCACAAGACGCCCACCGGGTCGAGGCGGACATGGCCGATCACGCCGAGGACGAGCGCCAGGCCAGCCAGCGCGGCGGCCGAGCCGCCCAGCGTCAGCCGGCGGGGCCGGTGGCCATGGCGGGCCCACATCCAGATCACCACGAGGACGATGCCGAGGTACTCGAGCATCAGCGCCACGCCGACCGGCAGGTGCTGGATGGCGTTGAAGTAGCACAGCTGGGCGCCCACAACGGCAATCAGGCCGTACGCGGCGACCATGCCGCTCTCGCGGCGCAGGATGTGCCACCGCCCGCGCATCGACAACCATCCCGGCACGGCCAGGACCAGGGCGGCGATGCTGATGCGCGCGGTCACGGCGGCCGCCGGCGACCAGCCCGCGTCGATCAGCGACTTGGCCAGCGCGCCGGACGTGCTGAAGGCCAGGGCCGAGAAGATCGCCACGCCGAGGCCAGCCCGGGAGCGCTGTTCCTGACGCATCGACCCTCCGCTCACACCAGATGTCATTGGTAAAACTAGGTTATGCTAATGACGGTAGGACGGCCGCCCGTTAGGAGTCAAATGCTTTTCGGCCATGACACGGAGGTGGCCTTGCAAGCCGCCGCGGCGCTGGTCAACACAGCCGACGGCAGCGCCGAGCACCTCCCGGACGTGCAGGCGCTGGATGAGTTCGTGCGCACCTGGGGCTGGACGGGCCAGCGCCGGCACACGGCAACCGAGCTGCGCGAGGTGCACGAGCTGCGACCCTGGCTGCGCCGGCTCTGGGCGGCCGACCGTGACCAGGCGGTGGCCATGGTCAACCGGCTGCTGCGCGAGGCGAACGCCGTCCCGCAGCTCGTCCGGCACGAGGAGTGGGACTACCACCTGCACGCCACGCCGCCGGACGCGCCGCTGGCCACCCGGATGGCCGTCGAAGCCGCGATGGCATTCACCGACGTCATCCGCACCGGCGAACTCACCCGGCTGCGTGTCTGCGACTACCCGGGCTGTGGCAACGTGGTGGTCGACCTGTCGAAGAACAGATCGAAGCGATACTGCGAGCGCGGCTGCGGCAACCGGGCCGCGGTGGCCGCCTACCGGGCGCGCAAGGTCGAGATCGCCGCCAGCGCCAAGCACGCCGAGGCAGGCTAGCGCCACGCCGGCCCCGGGCACAGTCAACCGAGCACGGCCGGCCGAGAGGAGCGAACCAGTCATCATGGCTTCCGCAGGCGACGCACCGAAGGTGGGCGTGGTGTTCCGCCCGCAACTGCCCCCCGAGCGGCTGAGGGAGTTCATCGCGGCGGCGGAGGCGGCCGGCCTCGACGACGTCTGGCTGTGGGAGGACTGCTTCGCTGAAGGCGGCCTGACCGTCGCGGCCGCCGCGCTCGCCTGGAGCGGCTCGCTGCGGATCGGCCTGGGCCTGATGCCGGCGCCGTTCCGCAACCCGGCCCTGGCGGCCATGGAGATCGCGACCCTGGCCCGCCTGTTCCCCGGCCGTTTCGTCCCGGCCGCGGGGCACGGGGTCCAGGCGTGGATGGACCAGGTGGGCGCAAGTGTCTCCTCCCCGATGACCCTGCTGCGCGAGTGGGTCACGGCGACCCGCTCGCTGCTGCACGGGCAGCCGGTGACCCTCAGCGGCCGGTACGTGCGGCTGCGCGGCGTCACCCTGGACTGGCCGCCGTCTGCCGTCCCGCCGCTGCTGGTCGGCGGTCGCGGGCCGAGGACGCTGGCCCTGGCCGGCGAGCTCGCCGACGGACTCGTCCTGGATGCGGGAATCTCGCCCGGCGGCGTACGCCAGGCGGTCGCGACGGCGGGGGCGGTCCGGCCGCACGAGGTCGTCGTGTACCTGCCGGCCGGGACCGGGCCGGGTGCCCGGGAGCGGATCGAGGCCGAGCTCGCCGCGGCGGCGCAGCCAATATCGCAGCGGGCCGTCGGATCGCCCGCGGACGTGGCGCGCACCGTGAGCGCGCTCGCCCAGGCGGGCGCGACCACCGTCGTCCTGCAGCCCGCCGGAGATGACCCGGACGTGGCGGCCACGATCAGGCTCGCCGCCGACGTCAGGGCCGTTCTCCGGTCTGACCCGCGACGGCCTGGGTCTTGAGTGACATTTGAGTGCTAACGCGCCGTCGGGCGGTGCCGTTGCCCGTATCGTTGTGCCCTGCTCCCGGGAGTAATTGCAGGAGGTAACCACCGTGTTCAGCCGGGTGCCGGCTTCGGGGCCGGGCGAGCAGGTGGGGTGGCCGGTCCGGTCCGGTTCCATGCCTCCGCTGGCCGATACGTTCAGCAGCAGGCCCGAGACCGCTCCCAGGCTGGGCGCGGCGCTGGTCCCGGGCGCTGTCGTGGTGCTCGCACCCGAGCAGGCCGCGGCCGGCCGGGCACGTACCTGGCTGGGCTCATGCGGCAAGACGCAGCTAGCCGTGTCGGCTGCGCACTCGCTGCGGCAGTCCGGCAGCATTGACCTGCTGGTCTGGGTGCCCGCTACGAACCGCGCATCGGTGCTGGCGGGCTATGTGCAGGCCGCGGCCGCTGCGATGGGCATCAGGGCCGACGCTGATGCCGAGTCGATCGCCACCCGGTTCGTTCGCTGGCTGGCCGGCACCGAGCGGCCGTGGCTCGTGGTGTTCGACGACCTGACCGACGCCGCGGATCTGGACGGCCTCTGGCCGGAGGGCAGGGGCAGGATCCTGGTCACGACCGCCGATCCCGCGATCGTGAGCCAGGCGCGCCAGCCGGTGGTTCTCCCGGTCGGGCGTTTCAGTCCCCGGGAGGCGATGAGTTACCTGATGGGCCGGCTCACCGCGGACCCGCACCAGCGGGTGGGCGCGGTAGACCTCGCCGAGGATCTTGGCTGCGAGCCGCTCGCACTCGCGCAGGCCAGCGCGGTGATCGCGAGCTCGGCTCAGACCTGTCGTGACTACCGGATTCGGTTCGCGCGCAGGCGCGAACAGTTCGCCGAGACCGCCAGCAGCGATCCTCCGGCTGCCGCGGTCACCTGGACGCTCTCCGTCGACCAGGCAGAACGGCTGTCTCCGGACGGTGCGGTCGAACTCCTGCTGGCGCTGGGCGGGCTCCTGGACGGTCAGGAAATCCCGGGCGACGTGTTCACCGCGGCGGCCACGTGCGAGTACTTCGCTGCGGGTGGCGCCAGCGAGCTGGCGAACCCCCAGCGTGCCTGGGACGGCGTCCTCTGCCTGGACCGAGCCGGCCTGGTGACCGTCGATGCCGCGGTCAGGCCCGCGACGGTGCGGATGAGCCCGCTGATCCAGGCGGCGGTCCAGGCGGCCATGCCGCAGCGGATGCTCGACCAGGCGGCCAGAGCGGCCGCGGACGCACTGCTGCAGGTGTGGCCGGACGATGAGCCCGTGACGTGGCTCGCCACGCCGCTGCGGTCCTGCGCGCTCAGCCTGCAGCGGGCTGCTGGCGGTTCGCTGTGGGCCGGCGGCTGTCACCCGGTGCTGATGCGCGCCGGGCGAAGCCTGGACCACGCGCGCCTGACCGGCCCCGCCGTCGCGTACTGGGCACAGCTCGCCGCGGTCGCCAGCCGGGCCCTCGCGCCGGACCACCCGGACACCCTGGCCGCGGGCAAGCGGCTCGCCGGCGCGCGGCTGGCGGCGGGGCAGGCGAAGGAAGCCACCGGCAGCCGGTAGCCCAGCGGCCGGGCCGCCATCGATCACGGCCGTGGAACCGCCATCCGCCGCCGTTGCCGCGGGCAAGCCCGAGTAGCCCCGGGCCCCGGGGTTCGGTCACGACATCGGGTACGCCCTGGTCGTGGCCGGCCGTCTTCGTCATTCCGGCAGCCGGCCGAGGACCTGGCGTGCCCTGCGCCGCGCAATTTCCGCCTGGCGGGCCTGCGCCCTGGCCTCGTGCAACTGGCTGCGGACGTCTCTGAGCTCCTGCTCTAGCCGCCGGACAGCTTCCTCCCGGTCCTGCTGGGCCAGGCGGGCGGCCTGCTCGGCTCGTTCGGCATCAGCCAGCGCCCGCTCGGCCTCGGCCCTGGCCCGGCGGGCGGCCTGCTCGGCCTCGGCCCGGGCCCGCTCAGCTTCGGCCTCGGCCCGGGCCTGCTCAGCTTCGGCCTCGGCCAGCCGGTCCCGTTCAGCCTTGGCCAGCCGGTCCCGTTCAGCCTTGGCCAGCCGGTCCCGTTCAGCCTTGGCCTGCCGGTCCCGTTCAGCCTTGGCCTGCCGGTCCCGTTCAGCCTTGGCCAGCCGGTCCCGTTCAGCCTCGGCCAGCCGGTCCCGTTCAGCCTTGGCCGGCCGGTCCTGTTCGGCCTTGGCCCGTCGGTCCAGCTTCGCGCCGGCCCGTCGGTCCAGTTTCGCGCCGACCTGCCGGTGCTGTTTGGCGTCGCCCCCGGCTGGTTCAGCTTTGGCGCTGGCCTGGCGTCGATCGCGTTCGGAATTGGCATTGGTGGTATCAGCGGACGGGCGGGTGGGCTTGCGGGCATTGGTGGTATCAGCGGACGAGCGGGGCTTACCGGCGTTGGTGGTATCAGCGGACGAGCGGTCGGGCTTACGGGCCTGGGTGGTATCACCGGACGGGAGCGGCGGGACCAGAGCCAGCGCTGGCCCCTGCGCGGTCCCGAAGCCCGCCCGCCGGGCCGGCCGCAGCAGCGTCGCCCGCCGGATCTGCTCGGCGACCTCGGGGTCGGCCAGCGCCGCGCTGAAGGTGGCGGTGATTTCCTCCCGCAGCGCCGCGGGCGGCGGGTGCTGGCCGGACCTGGCGAGCGCCTGCGGGACCAGGGTCGCTATCAGCTGACGCCGCGCCTGCGACGCCTCGCGCATCCTGGAGCCGTCCCCGGACCGCTCGATCGCGCGCAGCTCCTCGCCCAGTTGGGCCAGCCGGGCGGCGATGCCCGGATCCGAGCGCACCAGCTGATTGATCATCCAGGCTGACCGCATCGGCTTGCGCAGGCCGGCGATCCGCCTCGCCACCGCGGTCTGGCCGGCCGCCCGGGCCCGGGCGGCCAGCTCCCCGCGGCGCCGGGTGAATTCTTCCGGGTCAGCCGAGTACAGCTCCTCGACCGCCTCGCCCAGCAGGTCGTCACTGGCCACCTGGCCATCCTGCCCCAGATGGCGACGCGGCTGCCCGCGGGGACGCGCCGGCCGGGCCGACGTCGCGGTCCGGCTGCTGAACCGGGCCGCGCGGGCGCCATCGGGACGGTGGCGGCTCGCGGCGGCTACGCTGGACGGCAGGTGAGTCATCGACGCCGGTTCCCGGCGGAGGTTGCCATGGCACTGACGGCCCGCACCAGGCCCGCACCGAGCAGGCGCGCACTGAGCAGGCTGACGCTGCGCTGGCCCGCGCCGGCCACCGTGCTCGTGCCGCACTGGCCCGCGCTGGGCGCCGTGCTCGCGCTGCTGGCCGGCCTTTGCCGGGTGACGGGATACGCCCTGCTGGTTCCTTCCGGCTCGCCCGCGCTGGCCGTGACGGTGCTGGCCGCGGCGGCGCTGATCGGCGTGTTCGCGGCGGCCCTGGTCGGCGGGGCCGCGCTGGCCCGGATATCCGCGGCTGTTCCGCAGGTCAGCCGCGCCGCCGCGCTGCGCGAGAAGTCCTGGCGGGCCGCGTTCGGCCGCCAGCGTGACCCCGATGCGGCGGGCCGTCCCCGTCCCCGAGCGCCCGCGGCGGCCCTGGCGGCCGCCCATTCGTGAACGCGGGGAACTCGGGCCCGATCCTGGACCGGATCTTCAGCTGACCCCGGATTCCTGCGCGGGCTGAACGCGGCCGTCTCCAGCTGTCACTGGTCCGCTTTCTGACCCGCTGGAGGGTTTGCTCGTCATGTCTGCTTTTCCCGGCGTCCCCGTTGACGCCACATATCACCTCGTATTGGCACTGGCCGGCCTGCTTACCCCGCTGCTGGGCGGCCTGGCCGCCGCGGCCGCGATCGTGCTGTTCACCATGGCCGTCCGGCTGCTCATCCTGCCGCTCAGCTACCGGGCGCTGCGCGGGATGCAGGCGCAGGCGCGGGTAGCGCCCCGGGTGCAGGCGCTGCGGCGCCGGCACGCCGGGCAGCCAGACCGGCTGCAGCAAGAGCTGCGCGCGCTGTACCAGTCGGAGGGCACCAGCATGTTCGCCGGCTGCCTGCCGCTGCTGCTGCAGTGGCCTTTCCTCAGCGTCATGTACCTGCTGTTCCGCTCGCCGGCGGTCGGCGGCGCTCCCAACTCGCTGCTCTCCCACGACCTGTTCGGCGCGCCGCTGGGCAGCCACTGGCTCGGCGGCGCCGGCCCGCTCAGCGCCCAGGGAGCAGTATTTGCCGGGCTGTTCGTGCTGGTCGCCGCAGTAGGCTGGCTGTCAGCCAGGATGGCACGGCGCTCCCCGGGCGCGGGCAGCATCGCCGGCGCTGGTCACGGCGCGCCCGTTCGGTCCCGTTATCAGCCTGGCCAAGAGCCCTCCGGCCGGCCCGCCGGCCCGGACACGGGCGGGGCGCCGGGGGCGCCGGGTGCGCTGGCCAGGCTGCTGCCTTACGTGACCGTGGTCGTGGCCGCGTTCGTCCCGCTGGCCGCGGGCCTGTACCTGGCGACGACCACCGCGTGGACGCTGGCCGAGCGAACGCTGCTGCGCCGGGCCCGGCGCGGCGGGGCGGACGCGGGCCGGGACCAGGAGGACGCCGGTCACCAGCCGTAGATCCGTGCCGGGAGCTCCTCCCACGGTGTCTGATCCGGGCCCGGGTAGGCGATCATTACCGGGATGTCGTCGGGGTCGCGCCCCTCTACCAGGGTGACCGCCGCTTTGCTGCGGGTCTCCCGGTGGGCCGAGCGTTCCCTGAGCACGCGTTCGCACCGGTCAAGGTCCGCCTGGCTGGACGCGGTCCAGATGACGTACTGGAACCCCACGCTGCCGAGCGGATGAGCCGTGTTGAGGCCCATGGCGCGCAGGACCAGCTGGCATCCGCCCCCGCTGACCAGCAGCGCGGCAGTCGGGCTTCGGTCGGTCACCTCCAGCGCGAGGACTTCGGTGTAGAAGCGCACCGACCGGTCCAGTTCCTGCACGAAAATGACCGCCGAGCCGAGCCGGGTACCCTCTGCCATCTGCCGACCTTCCAATCCCGGTAGATACACGGCCTGTCACCGGGCCACACTAGTCGCACGCCCCGCGGCTGCCCCGGACTCAAGCGGCGAAATAAGGTCATCCGACCTGCCTCGTTCCCGCGCGGAAGCCTGTCAGCCGGCGGCGGGCGGCCCATCTCGCGGGTCCGGCGAACCTCCGTGAATCTTGCGGTCCGTGCGGTGATCCGGCTGGCGGTCCTGCTCGTCTCGCGCTGGATCCCGGCTCAGGTGAGCTCGCGGAGGTACTGCGGCAGCATCCGGCGCCAGGTGTGCCAGTCGTGCGACCATTGCGGGCCCCAGTTGTCCACCCGGTTGGGGATCGCCTTGTCACCCAGCGCGGCCGCCATCTTCCACGATTCGCCGATGTTCTCCCAGTCGCCCTCGCCCGCCGCGAGCACGACGAACCGCTGCCGGAGCCGGTCCAGCTGCGGGCCCTCCAGCCCGGGCAGGAACTGCAGCGGCGCGGCGAGGTACAGGTCCTGGCTCCAGGCCTCATCGTAAAAGCGCTCGATCCGGTAGCTGCCGCTCATGCCGATGGCCGCGGAGAAGACGTCGGGGTAGCGGCACAGGACGGCCACCGCGTTGAAGGCGCCGATCGAGGCCCCGGTGGCGATCACGTCGATGGCCCGGCCGCCGAGATCCGCGTGAATCGCCGGGACCACCTCCCACCGGACGTATTCCTGGAACTGGTTGAGCAGCCACATCCGGTGCTCGGCCGAGCCCGCCTTCTTGATCATCGCCTGCCCGGCGATGCTGTCGACCGAGTACAGCTTGACCTGGCCCTCGGCGAGCAGCGGCCCGCAGGCGTTGACCAGGCCGTTCCGCTCGATCTCCTCGGCGTCGCCGCCGGCCGACGGCAGTACCAGCACGGGCGTGCCGAACGTGCCCCACCGGACGAGGGTGATCTCGTCCCGGATCCGGTCGGAGAACCACCGTTCCGCGACCTTCGCGTCCTCACTCATAGAAGAACTTCTGCGGACCAGGGAATATCCATGACAGCCCTTCCCGGAGCCGGTCGCGCCAGTTTTCCCAGCTATGCCCGTCGCGTGCCTCGACATAACGGACCGCCATCCCGGCGGCCTCGAACGTGGGGATCATCGACCGGTTCCTGACGATCAGCGGCTCGTAGACGCCGCAGCTGACGAACACCCGGTCGGCGACCCGGCGCGGGGCGGCCCGGTAACGGTTCACGAACCGGACCACCGGTTCGAACGGCGGGCCGCCGCCATGGTCGTCGCCGATGTCGGTGAAGACGAACGAGCCGGACTGCAGCAGCAGCGACCCGTAGACCTCCGGGTACCGGTAGGCGGTGGCCAGCGCGGCGACGGCGCCGAAGCTCGCGCCCATCAGGCACCGGGCGGAGGGCACCCCGGCCAGCGGGAATTCCGCCTCCAGCCGGGGCAGCAGCTCGGCGGTCAGGTAGCGGGCGTGAGCCGCAGAGTTGGCGTACTCTGCCAGCCGGTCGCCTGGGTACACGAACGCCACGATGGTCTCTGCAACGTCGAGCCGGTGGATGAGGTTGTCGAGCACCGTCTTGGCCGCCGCGTACCTGAGGTAGTCGCCGCCGTCATGGACGATCAGCAGCGGATAGCTGGCGGTGCGGCGGAACCGGGCCGGCAGGTAGAGCGTCACCGCGCAGTCCCGGCGCAACGCGCGGCTGGGCACCACCAGGTCGGTCAGCGATCCGGGCCGCGACTCCGGGTCGGGCTGGGTCCAGTCCGGTATCTCGTGCCCGTGGGCGTAGCAGACCGAGGAACTGCCCACCGGGCTGTGCGCGAGGCGCGGGTTCAGCGGGTCGTTGATGCGCTCCCGCTGGCCGCCGCGCGCCACCTCCAGCTGGTATTCGACCCTGGAGCCCTCGGGCAGCTCCAGGACGACGTACCACAGGTCGGTGCCGTGCAGCCGGCGCAGCGGCAAGTGATCGGGCAGCCCGAAGATCCGGTGAACGAGGAATACCTCGTCGGCCTCCCCCCGGTACAGGAACGTGCAGCGGGCGCCCTCGATGATCGGTATCTCGTGCCGCGCCAGGAAGCGGTCGACCGTGGCCGGAAGCAGCGGCCTGCGATCACGGAGCCGGTTGATGGCGAGCTTGCGGCTGACCGCCGGACCGGTCGTCGTGGTCACGCTGCCTCCAGGACGCTCACCCGGCCGTCTTCGGCCAGCACCCGGGTGCCCGGCGGGCAGGCACTGTCGCCGTCGGCGTCTATCCTGGTCCCCTGCTCCAGCAGGACGCACCGGGCCGGCGCGAACCTGCGGGCGAACACGGCCATCCGGGGCGTGTCGTCGAGCAGCATCCTGGCCCGGGCGTGCGGCAGCAGCACGACGTCACGCAGCACGCTCAGCCCGCTGCCGTACACCTCGGGGTGCCCGGGCCCCTGGGGGGCGCGGTCATGAAAGAGCACGATCCGGTCCGCCAGCGCCATCGCGCCGGCCGACCACGCGATCACCGGCGCGCCCCGCGCGGGCGAGTGCGGGGCTTGCCCGTGCAGGGCGGCCGCGACATTGAACAGGTGCAGTACGTCGGCCAGCACGCCCACGTGCCCGCCCGCCATCACCAGCGCAGCGGCGTCGCCGAGCACGCCCGCCACGACCGCGCGGTGCTCGGCGATCACCGGCCGGTCGTGCGGCTGCAGCCGCTCGAAGAACTCGCCGCGCGCGCTATTGACGCGCCGCAGGTGCGCCGCGTCCAGCTCGCGGACGGCGGCCACGGCCTCCGCGACGGCGTCGACCCGGAGCTGATCATCGCTTCCGCCGTGGCGCAGCAGCGCGTAGACCGCCTGCAGCGCGTAGTCCAGCCGCAGCAGGTAAGCGTCCCGCAACTCCGCCAGTCCGACCTGCAGCCGGCGCTCGCCCGCCGCGTACCCGGGATCCCGGTCTTGCACGTCAAGCCAGCGCTGATACAGCGCGAGGTTGACGTCCCGGCCGCCGAGCCGCGCGCTCAGCTCGCGGTCGTCGGACTCGCGCTCCTGCCACCCGGCGGTGATCGTGGCGACCGGCCCGTCCAGGCCCAGCGACCGGACCACCGTGTCCACCGTGGGCCGGCGCTGCGGTCCCAGCAGGATGACCTTCACGAGGCGTAGACGTGCAGCGTGCGGCCTACGGCGTCCAGCATCCCGCGCAGCGCGTCGTAGTCCGGGTGACGCATCCGCACATAAGCGTTGGCCATGTACCCGGCCGCCACCCCCTGGGTCGCGGTGCCCGGCGACGGCAGGTACGCGTCGATGACCCACTCGCCGTACTGCCGGTTCAGCTCCTCGGCCCCGCTGTAACCGGTGATCTGACCGTCCTGGTCGGGGCGCAGCGCCACGATCCCGCTGGCGTACCGCCGGGACGGTGCCGAGCCGGTCCCGCCGTGCACGATCGCGTTCGCCCACTCGCGGTAGACGTCGATGTCGTTGCCGGCCGAATAGAGATCCCAGGCTCCGACGCCCGGCGGGCGGCAGCCGATCTCGGAGAACTTCAGCCCCTTGGGGCCGAAGAACCACTCCATGTGCGTCGCCGACGTCCCGATCCCGAGCGCGGAGATGACCCGCCGGCCCATGTCGCGCAGCTCCCCGTACTCCGGCGCGGTATCGATCCGGTTGGTCGAGACGAACTGCGGCGAGATCCACCGGGTCCGCATCGCCTCGAGCACGTTCGGGTAGTAATGCGACGCGAAGTCCATGGCCACCCGGCCGTCCACCGTGATCGTGTCGTAGAAGCCCTCGTGGCCCTCAACGAACTCTTCCACGGCGATCGACTCGACGCCGCGGCCGCCGAAGACGCCCAGCGCATGCTCGAGATCCCCGGCGCCGTCGACGCGCACCGTGTCCGCCGCGCCGGCGCCGCTGCGCGGCTTGAGGATCAGCGGGAATCCTGCCTGCTCGGCGAACGCCCGCACCTCGGCGGCGCTGCTGGCCGCGGCGGACCCGGCAGTCGGCACTCCTGCCTCGCGCAGCGCCTGCTTCATCGACGGCTTGTCCCGGCACAGCCACGCCGTCCGGACCGAGGTACCGGGAATGGCGCAGGCCTCACGGACCTGCGCGGTGGACATGATGTGCGCCTCGATCGTCGCCTCGAGCCGGTCCACCCACAGCTTGTCCTGCGCCCAGCGGACCACGCGCGTCATCGCCTCGACGTCGGTGACGGACGGCACCTGCTCGTAGTGATAGAGCCAGCTCTTCAGCTGGTCGTCCAGCGCATCCACCGCATACTCGCCGACACCGACCACCGTCGCGCCCGCCTCAGCCAGCGCCCGGGCAAAGTGACGCTGGTTACTGGGGAAGAACGGCTCGACGAAGACGACGTTCATGCCTGGAATCGTAGCGGGGCGCAACCGGGCACGTTCGGCGTCGGCCCGGCACCGCTGCGCCGTCGGCGCCGCCCGGACAGGGGTACGTTCTGTCCCATGATGGTCGCCGGGTTCGTCGCGCCCTACCTGCTCGACACCACGACGCGGTTCGCCGAGGCCGCGGCGGGCCTGCCGGGCGTGCGGCTGGCCCTGGTCACCAGCGAGCCCGAGGACCGGCTGCCGCCCGGGCTGCGGCGCAGCCTGGCCGGGCACTGGCGGGTGGACGACGCGCTCGACGCCGGGCAGATCGCCGGCGCGGTGCAGGCGCTCGGCGAGCGCCTGGGCCCGGTGCAGCGGCTGCTGGCCGTCCTGGAGCAGCTGCAGGTCCCCCTCGCGCAGGTCCGCGAGCACCTGGGCATCGCCGGCATGGACCCGGTGACGGCGCGCAACTTCCGCGACAAGGCGCAGATGAAGACGGTGCTGCGCGCCGCTGGCGTGCCGTGCGCCCGGCACCGGCTGGCCGCCTCGGCCGCCGACGCGGCCAGCTTCGCCGCGCAGGCCGGTTTCCCGCTGGTGGTCAAGCCGCCCGCCGGGGCGGGGGCGAAGAGCACGTTCCGCCTGGACGGCCCGCACGACCTGGAAACCTGGCTGGACACCGCCCCGCCGACGCCGGAACGTCCCGCGCTGATCGAGGAGTTCCTCACCGGCGAGGAGGGCTCCTATGACAGCGTGATGGTCGACGGGCGGATCGTCTGGGACTCGATCTCGAACTACCTGCCGACGCCGCTGGAGGTGCTGCGCAACCCGTGGATGCAGTGGGTCGTGCTGCTGCCCCGCGACATCGGCGGCCCCGAGTATGACGGCATCCGAATGGCTGCGCCCCGGGCCCTGCGCGCTCTGGGACTGGAGTCCGGGCTGACTCACATGGAGTGGTTCCGGCGGCCGGACGGCACGGTCGCTGTCTCCGAGGTCGGCGCGCGGCCGCCGGGCGCCCAGATCACCTCGATGCTGTGCTACGCGCACGACTTCGACCTCTACCGCGCCTGGGCCCGGCTCATGACCGACGACAGCTTCGAGCCGCCCGAACGCCGCTGGTCCGCGGGCACGGCGTACCTGCGCGGGCAGGGCGCGGGCCAGGTACGGGCGGTGCATGGCCTGGACCGGCTGCCGCCCGAGGTGAGCTCGCTCGTGGTCGAGTCGCGGCTGCCGAGACCGGGCCAGCCGTCCTCGGGCAGCTACGAAGGCGACGGCTACGTCATCGTGCGGCACCCGGACACCAGCGTCGTCGCCAGCGCGCTGCGGCAGCTGGTCACCACCGTCCGCGTCGAGCTGGGGTAGGCCGTGCCTGGTAGATCTTCTGCGGCGCGGACCGGCCGGAGGCGCGCCCGCAGGCAGCGCCACCACGATCTGCGAGAAACGGCCTGACCGCGATGAACGTGCTGATGATCTCACCTGGCTACCCGGCGGAGATGGCATTCTTCACCCGCGGGCTCGCCAGTGCCGGAGCGTCGGTCATCGGCCTCGGCGACCAGTCGCCCGAGGCCCTCCCCGCCGCCGCGCGGGACGCACTGGCGCATTACATCCAGGTCGGCTCCCTGGCGGCCGAGGGGGCGGTCGCCGCGACCGTGCGCGCGCTGGCCCGGCAGGCCCAGATCGACCGGGTCGAGTGCCTGTGGGAGCCCTATATGATCCTGGCCGCGCGGCTGCGCGAAGAACTCGGGCTGCCCGGGCTGACCGTGGCGCAGACGGTGCCGTTCCGCGACAAGGAGCGGATGAAGCAGCTGCTCGACGCGGCGGGCCTGCGCACGCCGCGGCACGTCGCCGCCGATACGGTCGCGGGCGTGTGGGCCGCCGCCGAGCACCTCGGCTTCCCGCTCATCGTCAAGCCGGTCGACGGGGCCGGCTCGGCCGACACCTACCGCGCCGACTCGGCCGCCGACCTCGACGCCATCCTGCCGATGGTCCGGCACGTACCGCAGGTCAGCGTGGAGGAGTTCATCGACGGCGAGGAGTTCACCTACGACACCATCTGCTCCGGCGGCCGGGTGCTGTTCGAGAACATCTGCCAGTACCACCCCCGTCCGCTGCTCACCAAGATCCACGAATGGGTCAGCCCGATCACCATGGCGCTGCGGGACCTGGACGAGCCGGGGCTGCAGGGCGGGCGGGAACTCGGCGCGGCCGTGCTGCGGGTACTCGGGTTCCGGGACGGGTTCACCCACATGGAGTGGTACCGCAGGCCCGACGGCGAGGTGGTGTTCGGCGAGATCGGCGCCCGGCCGCCGGGCGCCCGCACGGTCGACGTGATGAACTACGCGACCGACGCCGACCTGTTCTCGGCCTGGGCAGAAGCCATCACGCGCGGGCGGATCTCGCAGCCGGTGGACAAGCGCTACAACGCGGCGAGCATCTTCAAGCGCGCCAGCGGCCTCGGCCGGATCACGCACTACGAGGGCCTGGACCGGCTGCTGGCCGAGTACGGGGAGTACGTGGCCGCGCTCGAGCTGCTCCCGGTCGGCGCGCCGCGGCGGGACTGGCGGGCCACCCTCATCGCCGACGGCATGGTGATCATCCGTCACCCGGGGCTGCCGGAGGCCCTGGAGATCGCGCAGCGCTTCGCGGCCGAGCTCCAGTTGTACGCGGGTTGAGGCAAGCGCGACCGCGCCGGTAGCGTCGCGGCCATGACCGTGGACCAGCCCGGCGGGGACCAGCCCGGGACGGAGCAGCCCGGAGCGGACCAGGCGGGGACGGATCGGCGCGGGAGGGACCGGCCCGGAGCGGACCAGTCGGGGGCGGACCAGGCGGGGGCGGATCAGGCCGGGGCGGACCGGCCCGGGATGGGGCGGTCTGGAGCGGCGCAGCTTGCCGCCGCCGTACGGCAGGTCCTGCCATCCGCCCGGGCCGACCTTGACCGGCTGGTACGGATCCCCTCCGTGTCAGCCGACCCGGCCGCGGCACCGCACCTACGGGCCAGCGCCGGAGCGGTCGCCGCCATGTTGCGCCTGGCCGGCCTGCCGGACGTCGAGGTGCTCTGCGTCGAGGGCGGCCAGCCGGCGGTGCTGGGACGGCGGCCCGGGCCGCCCGGCGCTCCCACCGTCCTGCTGTACGCGCACCACGACGTGCAGCCGCCCGGCGACCGCGCGGACTGGGACAGCGACCCGTTCCAGCCGACGGTGCGGGACGGACGGCTGTACGCGCGCGGCGCCGCCGATGACAAGGCGGGCATTGCGGTGCACCTGGCGGCGCTGCGGGCCCACGGCGGCCAGCTCCCGGTCGGAGTGACCGTGCTTGTCGAGGGCGAGGAGGAGATCGGCTCGCCAACGCTGCCGCGCTTCCTGGCGGCATACCGGGACAGGATCCCGGCCGACGTTGTGGTGCTGGCGGACTCCGCGAACTGGACGGCGGACGTGCCGGCGCTGACGACCTCACTGCGCGGAGGCGTCAATGTCACCGTGCAGGTGCGGGCGCTGCGCCACGGCGTGCACAGCGGGCTGTACGGTGGGCCGGTTCCCGATGCGCTGACCGCCCTGTGCCGGCTGCTGGCCACCCTGCACGATGAGCGCGGCGACGTGGCCGTGGCGGGCCTGACCCGCGGCACTGCGCCGCCGCTCGGCCTGACCGAAGAGCGGCTGCGGGCCGATTCGGGGCTGCTGGACGGGGTGCAGCTGATCGGCACCGGCCGGCTCACCGAGCGGCTCTGGGCATGCCCCGCGATCGCGGTCATCGGCATCGACGCCCCGCCGGTCCAGGCGGCTGCCAATACCCTCGTCCCGGCCGCGCGCGCGAAGGTGAGCATGCGGGTAGCCCCCGGCGACGACGCGGCGAGGGCACGCGCCGCGCTGGCGTCGCACCTCGAATCGCATGCCCCGTGGGGCGTGCGGGTGACCGTGGAATCGTCCGGGACGGTCGCCCCGTACCGCACGCGAGCCGGGGGCAACGGGTACCGCGCCGCCCATGCGGCCCTCGCCGACGCCTGGGGTGCGCCCGCCGTCGATGTCGGCGTCGGCGGCTCCCTGCAGTTCGTCACCGCGTTCGCGGAGTTCGCCCCGGACGCCGAGATCCTCATCACCGGCGTGGAGGATCCGGACACCCGCGCGCACGGCGCGAACGAGAGCCTGCACCTGGCCGTGTTCGAGCGGGCGTGCCTGGCCGAGGCGCTGCTGCTCCGCAAGATCGGCGAAACCGGGTAGCGCCCGCTGGCGCCAGCCCGCGGCCAGGCGCCGTCGTGCCTGGTGCCGCCGGGAGATTCCGCCCCGTCGGCGGCGTCGGCGACTGCCCGGGCGGCGCGCCATTCGGCCAACTGCCCATCGCCCGTCCGAAGCTCGCCGGGCTCGGGTCCGCGCTGAGCTCTGCTGCTCCCGCGATGGCGATCTCGGCCGCGTCGTCAACGTCGAGCTCGACGAAGCACGCAGGCCGCTGACGATCGCTAGCCAGCGGGGATTGTGTCCGGGTCGGCCGGCGCCGCGCGTTCATCCGCGGGAGCACGCGAAGCACCCTCCCGGACGGGAAGTTCGACCAGGTAGCCGCCGCGCAGGATGGCCGGCCTGCGCTCGTCGCCCAGATATCGGCCTCCCTCGGGGAGCGGGGGCGTCGGCTCGGGCGGCCGGTGTCCGCCCCCGCCGCCGTTCCCGCCCGGCAGCTGCCCGGGCCGGCCCGCAGCGCAGAGCCCTCCCCAGGCGCCGAGCCCGGCGCCGAGCAGCGGGAAGAAGGCCAGCACGAGAAGATGCCCTGCGGCGACGGCGCTGACGCTCATCTCGAACCCGTACACGGAGCCCGCCGCGAGGTGCGGGCCGGACAGGGCCCACTGCAGGCGCGTCAGCTCACGGGGCGCGAGCGCGATCGTGCCGATGTCCAGAACGGAGAGAAGCAGCGCGGCGGCAGCGCCGGCACACAGCCCGGCCGCGACACCCTGTCGCGCGCGGACGTCGGCCACCGGCAGCCTGCTGCCCCGGCCCGAGGCCCGTCGCGCCGCCATGAGCCCCGCCGCGACCACCACGCCCAGCGCCAACGGCACCGCGAGGATCCGGGCCGCGCCGTACACCCTCGCCGGCCACGCGCTCGTCAGGTGCAGCGGACTGCCCAGCGGAGGCAGCGCATACATGATGAGCCCGGCCGCCAGGCCGGCTCCAGTGCCGATGGTCAGGGCCGCTGGGCTGATCCGCGGCCGCCGCGCTGTCACGGCGAGCAGGCCGGCCACGTAGGCCGCCACGATCCCCAAGAAGATAATCTCGCCTGCCAGGACCCCCGGAAGCCGGGCACGTCCGGCCGTGGCGTACTCGAACCGGTCCGTCGCTGCCTTGACCAGCATCAGGGTGAACACCACCGCGCATCCACCGCCCCGCACGGCCCGGGCCGGCCGGCGCCGGCCGGGCCGACGATCTTGCGGGCGAGCCACGGCGGCCCCGCCAGGATCAGCACGGCCGCGATCACATCGACCCGGCGGATCAGGGTGGCCAGATTCGCCGACGCCGGCCATCCGGCCCACACCGCGCTGACGGCGGCAGAGCCGAACATCAGTGAGTACCCGATCCGGCGAGGCATCCAGGCCTCCTTACTACCAGCCCACATCCTCACAACCAGGCTAACCGCTGTCCCCGGCAGGTCTGCGGCCGCCTTCGCGCGAGCGCAAGAGCCTGCAGCTCACCGGAGGCTGACTTCGTGTCCTGGCTGGCTGCAGCGCTGCCTTCACCGGGAATTGCGGTTTGCGTGACCACGATCCAGCACGCGGCCCGGCGGCGGCCCGGGATGGGGGCCAGTCGGACGGACGAGCGGTCGCCGAGCCGTACTGAGTATGCGGCAGAGCGCCCGCCCCCGCTGCTGAAGCTGGGCAAATGTCAAGGTCTTGGCCCTAGACTGCGGGCAGCGTGTCCGGTCAGATAAGGGCGGGGCGGGAGCGCTCGCCGAGGAGGAGCAATGGAAGGTTCGGACGGATTCGAGGCGCAGGCCGGGGATGCGGCTGCCGCGGCAACCGATCCGCTCGGCATGCTGGAAGCGGCCACTGACCTGCTCGATCCGGTGGCGGCTGCCCGCCAGCTGCCCTGGCTCACCGGTGAGCTGCTCGGCATGGCCTCGGGGCAGTCCGGCAGCTCGGTCGATGGCGAGGACCGCAAGTTCGCCGACGCCGCCTGGCAGTCCAATCCGTTCTACAACCGGATCGGTCAGGGCTACCGGGTCTTCGAGCAGTGGATGGACCAGATGGTCAACGCCGCACCAGGTGACTGGGCGCGGCAAGCGCGGACTCGCTACCTCGCGAACATGATCACCGGTGCGATGTCGCCGGCCAACTTCCTGGCGACCAACCCGCTCGCGCTCAAACGAGCCTTCGAGACCGGCGGCATGTCGCTGGTACGGGGCGCCCAGAACATGCTGCGCGACCTGGCCCGGGGAGGCATGCCGAGCATGGTCGAACCGGAGGCCTTTCCCGGTGGGGGAGAAGGTCGCGTGCACGCCGGGCGCGGTCGTGTACCGGGACGAGATGATCGAACTCCTGCAGTACGCGCCGGCCACCCCGACGGTCCGCGGCCGCCCGCTGCTGATGGTGCCCCCGGAGCTGAACCGCTACTACGTGCTCGACCTCGCACCCGGCCGCAGCATGGTCGAGTACGCGGTACAGCAGGGCATACAGACATTCATGATCGTCTGGCGGAACCCGCGGCCCGAGTTGGGGCACGGGCGTTGGGGACTCGATGACTACCTCGCGGCGCAGGGCCGGGCCGCCGAGGTCGTCAGGGAGATCACCGGCAGCCAGACCGTCAACTGGCTCGGGCTGTGCGCCGGGGGCATCACGACCGCGCTGTACCTCGGCCACCTGGCGGCCAAGGGCGACAAGTCCGTCCACTCGGCGACCTTCATCGTGACGCTGCTGGCGAACCAGCACCCCAACGTGGTGGGCCAGTTTGACAACCGGGGATCGCAGGAGACGATGAGGCGCGCCGCCGAGGCAGAACAGAATCCTCCCCGCGTCCCTGCTGCGCACCAGCTTCGCCTGGCTGCGTCCGGACGATCTCGTGTACAACTACATGGTCAGCGGATGGCTCCTGGGCGAGGATCCGCCGGCGTTCGACATACTGGCCTGGAACGACGACGCGACCGCCATGACCGCGAAGCTCTCGTTCGAGACCACCCAGATGGTCACGCACAACATGCCCGCCAGGCCGGGAGCCGTCACGGCGCTCGGCACGCCCATCGACCTGGGCACGGTCGGCTGCGACAGCTTCCACATCGCCGGCTACACCGATCACCTCACGCCCTGGCGGGCGTGCTACGACTCGACCCAGATCCTCGGCGGGTCCAAGCACCTAGTCGTGGTCAAGTCCGGTCATATCCAGTCGTTCGTGAACCCGGTCGAGGGCGGCCGCTACGACTACTGGGAAGCCCCTCCGGCCGGCCCGGACCCGGACCGGTGGCTCGACAAGGCGACGCCGCACAGCGGTTCGTGGTGGCCGCGCTGGGCCGAATGGATCACCGCCCGGTCCGGTGACGAGTCACCGGCCCCGGATGCGCTGGGCAGCGACCTGCATCCGCCCCTCGGGCCCGCGCCGGGCACGTACGTGCACGAGTGACGGCCGCGTCGCCGCAGCCGGCCATCCGGGCGCTCCCGTTCTGCACTGGGTAGTTCAGACTGGAAGACGGTCGAAGTACCCCGGGCAGGAAGGGATCCCGTCATGCCCAGCCGGGCCGGGCGGTGCTCCTTGCCGCGGCCAAGATCACTGTCACCGGTCCGTAGCAGGCCTGCCCGGAAGGGCGGTTGTGCCGGCCGCACTGAGGGTGTTCCATGAGAAGCAGCGAGGCGGCGGCCTGGCCGGTCGCGGGCAAAGTCCGTCGTCGGCGGAGGAGCGGCCATGCGTCTTGTCGTGCGGTTCTTACTGCTGGAGTTCTCGCTGGCTTGGGCGATGATGCTGGCCGGATCGATTCATGTCGGCATGCAGGTCTGGCCGTTCTTCGCCAACACGCTGAAGTCGTGTTTGCGCGCCTGGCGGGTATGCCTGGGCGTTGGAATCGGCTTCTTCGTGATGGCGGGCTGGCCGCTCCTATTCTGGCTGCGCCGGGGCCAGCCGGGGTACCCGGCCTGGATGCAGGGCATAGCCATTCCCTGGTGGATCGTGCTCGGCGTGACCGGGCTCATGGTCCTTATCGTGAGGATCAGTGCGAGCCACCCGCCGGACCAGGCAGGACCGGGTGCCAGTGCAGTTCGCGCGCGGCTCGCCAAGGGCATGTGCTGCCCCCCTGACTAGATAACCGACTCGACGTCATTGCGCGGGCTGCAGCACGTATGGCCGGTCTTCGGCGTAGTCGCAGGTACCTTCTGCGCGGAACTGGCGGGCGGCGCGCACGACCTCCGCGCCGAGTGCTCGTAGCTGCGCCGCGATGGCCTCATCGGTGAGACGCCCGTCCGGGTCGAACGACTGCCACGACTGCGGGACGGGCATCACGAGCGGGACGCTCCAGCCGCGCAGCGCGCGGGCGATGAACTCCATCGAGTTGACCGCCTGCAGGCCCTGGACTCCGCCGGCCGTGGTGACCAGCCCGATCGGCTTGTTCGACAGGTAGGGCGGGTTGTGGTCCTTCAGCAGGATCAGCCAGTCCAGCACGTTCTTGAAGGCCCCGCTCACCGACCCGTGGTAGGTCGGGCTGCTCCAGATCATCGCGTCGCACTCGTACACCGTGTTCGCGAACTCGTGCGCGGCTGGCGGGGTCGCGTGCTCGGCGGTGTACAACGGAAGACCGAGGTCGCGGATCCAGACCAGCTCAGTCTCCGCTCCGTGCGCTGCCGCCCCCTCGAGCGCCTCCTGCAGCGCCGTGCGGCTGGTGGACGCGGCTCGGAGGGAACCGCCCAGGCCGATAACCCGTACCGATCTCGCCATGCTCTCTCCCTCACGCCGCTGCTCGTGGTCCCGACGGTGCCGGGCCAGTTGCTCGCGGCTTGTCTCCCGGCACAGCCGCGGGCACTCATCGCGGATCCGGGTGGCCACGGCCGACGCCATGGCCGGGGCCTGGTAGCGGCGCTTCCCGCAGAAGCTACACCGTTCCGCCCAGGCCGATGTACCCGACCACCGGCCTGCAGGCTGAGCGCGGAAGCGACATGTACGAGGCGCGGCTGCGACCGCTGCCCGGCCTGCATGGTGAGCCTTCTATCAGGCCTCGCCCGTGACATGTGACACATGTCCCGTGGATACCTGCATCGCGTTCGGTCCGGGCTCGACGGTCCTGGTCACGACCCAGCGGTGCTTGCCGATCTTGCGGTCACGGACGAACCCGAGCTTCTCGTAGGTTGACAAGGCACCGTGGAAGAGAAAGCCGGCGGGCACCGAGCCGGCGTCCTCCGGGTATCCCTCGACGGTCCCCCCGCCCAGGCCCGCGATGAGATCGAGCGCACCGGCGAGCGCCGCGGCGGCCACGCCCTGACGCCGATGTCCCTTACCGACGTAGCAGCACGCGATTCGCCAGTCTGGCAAGGTCGTCCGGCTTTTCTCATACGCCGCCCGGTTCTTGATCCGGGGCACCTCGCCGGGTGCGCCGAACTGGCACCAGCCCACGCAGTCGTCGTCGTCGAAAACGAGCGCTGCGTGGGCGTGGCCCTCTCGGACTCGCTGCTGCTTCGCGGCACGGTTCTGCGCCGCGTCGGTCCGAGAGTCTTCTGGGTGGAATCCCATGCACCAGCAGCCACCGAAAATGCCATTGTTGCGTTCCACCAGCGCGGCGAACGCGGCCCACGTCGACTGATCGAGAGCCTGCACGGCGTATGCGGGTCTGACCATGAAACGCAGCCTAACGCGGGCCACCGCGTGAGCCGCTCGTCCGTGCTCGTCCGTGCTCGTCCCTGCTACCGGAGATCGCGACCCGCGGCGGGCATGACGACGGGAAGGTCCCTGCCGGGACGTTCAGTCCCGGGGCTCTGTCTGCGGAAGTACGTTGCTGCTGGCGCCGCCCGGCAGCAAGGGGCGGCGGGGTTCGCGGACTCCGGCGGGATCGTCGCCCTGGTCATCGAGCATCTGGCGGGCCCGGGCGAGCATCCGCGTCTCCCCCTGACTGATCCCCCTGACTCGTTCCCGCTCGCAGAGTTGCCGGATCACCGCAATGATCTGGCAGCGGTCGCCGGATGCAAGCCGCTCGAGGTTCGCCTTGTACCTACGGCTCCAGTTGGGCGCGCCCATATCGGGACCCGAACCTGGCTGACCGTCCACGGTATCCATTGTCCCAGGCTTGACGCCCTGTCGTGGTCGTCGTCGCTGGCGAGTGTGATGACGATTGGTCCCCGGCCGCATCACTCGATCGGGCCATATCTTTCGGCCTGGCGAGAGGGCTTGCCGGCAAGGGTGCTACCGGTGTGCCGACGGCCCCGGGTGGGCCGGCCCACCGATTGAGCTGCAGCGCGCTGGCGGCTCAACCGGTGTGCCGGGCTCGTAGCGTCCCGGCCATTCTGGTCAGGGAGACCCGGGAGTTGACGCCGAGCTTGTCGAAGATGTGACGCAGGTGGGTGTTCACCGTGTGCGGCGATAGGAACAACGTCTCCGCGATCTCGCGGTTGGTTTTGCCTTCCGAGGCGAGCTGGGCGACGGTCGCTTCCGCGCTGGTCAGAGCTTCCCAGCCGGTGGCAGGACGCTCCGAGATGACGATCCGCCGCCGTACCCCCAGCTGTCTTCAGCCGGCCGCGGACCCGCGCCGCGTCCCGCCTGGCACCGGCTTGCACGTCGATCGCGAGGGCCCGGTCGAGCGATGCGATCGCGTCATCGGCGGCGCCTTCGGACGCCTGCAAGCGGCCGAGATCCTCAAGCGCCGACGCCGTCGCCAGCGGGCGTGGCCCGGCCGCGAAAAGCGATGCCGCGGTCTGCAGGTCGCAGACCGAGCCCCGCCACAGTCCCCTGGCGTGCGCCAGTGCTGCCTTGAAGGAGACGACGCCGGGGTTGAGCTCGCAGCGGTGCTCTGCTTGCTCGATGGCGTGCTCGGCGAGCTCTTGGTCGCCGACGGCGACGGCGATCCGCATCAGCTGGGGATCGTCAGCTATCTCGAACGGAAACAGCGGGAACAGCGTCAAGCGATTGTCGTGACCGCACGCGCAGAGCCAGTCGTGTGCCTCGTCAGCCTTGCCCGAAGACATCGCGTGCAGCGCCAGGTACCAGGCCGCGTGGGACCGAACGCTCGGGGCACTCGCTCGCAGCATTATTCTCGCGATCTCGGCCACCTCCGCCGCGCCGCGCTCGTCGCCGGTGTGAAGCCTCAACTTGCCCAGGGCAACCGCCGACGGAGCCTCCAGCACGCCGACAACCAAGTGAGCCTCGTCACGGCCGTACCGTCCCTCAAGCGCGACAGCCGCCTCGCCGAGCAGACCCATCTGGAGCATCTGACGTCCTCGTGAGGTCTCGAACACGCGCAGTGCCCAGTTCTGCCGGTCTCGCTGAGCGGCCGCAACACCCTCGTCTATCGCCTGAAGGGCCTCCACGTATCGGTCCACGGCCGCCAGCAGCCACGACCGGAAGTTATGCGCGAGCCGCACTCGCGCGTCCTCCTGGCCGCCGAGTCCCCGGCGCTCGGCCGTCCGGAGAATCTCAAGGCCACGGCCGAAGCCGTACATCTGGTAGTGCACGGCCGATTCGGGGAGCTCGAAGGCAAACCAGCACGCGTGATCGCGGCTCGAATACACGGCCTCCCGCGCTTTGCCCTCGATGGCGAGCGCCTCGTCGGTACGGCCCGCAACCACCAAGTTATGAAACAGCGACGCCCACAGCGAGGCCCGCAGGTCGGCCGTCAGATCCGGCAGCGCCAACGCGGCGCGGGCATTGTCGGCGCGCAGGTCAGGCGAGATGTCGAACATGCTGGCGACGCTGAACCGGACCCGTGCCTCTTCTTCGGCCGGCAGAACCTGCCGCAGCGCGGTGTCAGCGAACCGCCTGCCCTCCTCGCCGAGGCCGGCGGCGAACAAGGAGATGGCCCGTCTGGCAACCAGGGGTCCCCGAAGCGGATGCCGAACGGGTGCCAGTTCCAGGGCCCGGCCGGCAAGCTCGGCGGCGGTTGCCGGGTCCGTCGTCCCGAGCGCGTCAGCGGCTTGGAGCAAGGTGGCGATGGCGGTCTCGTCGCCGGGCTCGGCGCTGTCTGCGAGCTGCTGCGCCACCTCGACGGGGAGCGCGCCCCGGGCCAGGAGCACGTCGGCCGCCTGGCGGTCGAGCGCCCGGCGAACCGGGACGGGGGAGCTCGCTCGCACCGCTTCGCGGATCAGGTCGTGTCCGAATGCCAGCCGGTCGTCGCTGTCGATGAAGATGTCGGCCTGGACAAGTTCCTTGGTCGGATCCAGCAGGTCTGCGACCGGCATCCGAGTCATCTGGGCCAGGTCATAGAGGGAGAACCGCCTGCCCAGCGCCGAAGCGAGGGTCGCCAGGCGGTCCGCGGTCGGCGACATGCGCAACAGCCGGCCGCGCATGTTGTCACTGACGCGCCGCGGCAGGCGGTCCTCGAGAAGCTTCGCTCTGCCGCCCTGGACCGTTACGATGCGCTCGTCTTGGAGGCCGCGGAAGAACTCGATGAGCAGGAACGGGTTTCCCTGGACTCGCCCGGCCTTGCGCAAAAGCTCCTCGTCCGGATCCGCGCCCAGCACGTCCCTGGCGATCTGCGCAACCGCCGCACGGCTCAGCGGGCCGAGGCGGATCATCTCGGCCCCAGCGTCTTCCAGCTCGTCCCTGGCGCTTTGCACCTCGGGGAGACCCTGGTTCGGGCGGAACGCCATCACCCAGCCGACAGGCAGCGAGGCGAGCCGCTGCGGAAGCTGCCGCAGCGCCACGGCGCAGCCAGCTCCGCCCCAGTGGAGGTCATCAAGGCAGATGAGCAGCGGATCCCGGAGTGCTGCCTCTTCGATCAACGCCTGGATGTCCTGGAGCAGCCAGAACCTCTGCTCCGGGGACGCGTGCAGGTCGCTGAGCGCGTCACGCGCGACGAGAGGCTCATCGCCGTCGAAAAGAGCATCGAAAAGCGCGTCGAGCTCGACCACCCGGCGGCTCAGCTCCATCACTCCACGTCCGACTCGGAAGTAACGCTCGGCAGCCATCGACGCGCACGCATCCAACAGCCGGGTCTTGCCGGACCCGGCCCTGCCCTCGACGAGGATGACCGAGCCGACCCCGGATCGGACCTCGTCGAGACGGGCGCCGATGGCGGCAAGCTCCTCGCCGCGGCCACGCAGAGGCGGCTCCCGAATACCTCCTACCATCGGGACCTCACGTCGGGAGTGTACGTCCGGCCTGCTCGGGCATCCAGGAACGAGGCCAGCACGAGGGGTGGACGGGGTCGACGCCCGGCGCCGGTAAGAAATGGCTCGTTCGAGCGATGCCCTGGTGATCTGCCGGGCGAACAATCTCCGCTAAGCGATGAGCGCGGATCCGGTGGCATCCGGACCGGCACGTCTCAAGGGAGAGGGTCCATGTCGCAGACCAAGCCAAGCATCGTATTCGCCCACGGGCTCTGGGCCGACGGCTCGTGCTTCAGCAAGGTGATCCCTACGCTTCAGGCGGAGGGATACCAGGTGGCGTCCTCACAGCACAGCCTGGACACGCCCGAAGGCGACGTCGCCACGCTTCTTGCCACCCTCGGGAGGGTCGGCGGCCCGGCCATCCTCGTCGGCCACTCTTACGGCGGAAGCGTCATCACCGCCGCGGGAACCGACGACCGCGTCGCCGGGCTCGTCTACATCGCCGCCCTCGCCCCAGACGAGACCGAGACATCCCAAAGCCAGCAGGACCAGTTCCCGGTCACCGACATCTTCTCCCACATCGAGGTCGCCGACGGGCGCATCTGGCTGCTCCCGTCAGGCACCGCCCACTTCTGCGGAGACCTGTCCGAGCAGGAACAAAAGCTGGTCTGGGCAACCCAGATCACGCCGGCCCCGGACCTGTTCGCGCGCAACGCTCCAGGCACCGCGTGGCGGTCGAAGCCGAGCTGGTACATCGTGGCCAACAACGACCACACCGTCAATCCCGACCTGGAGCGATCGGCTGCCAAGCGGATGGGTGCAACGACCTACGAGGCCGACAGCAGCCACGTTGTCATGCTCTCCCACCCCGGCCTCGTCCTCGACGTCATCCGGGCCGCCGCAAGCGGAGTTTGAGCAGTCACCGCGTTCTGAGCCTCGCCCGGCCGGCTAGCCGGGCTAGTCCCGGAAAGAGGGAAACCGATGGCATCCGAGCAAGTGCTCGACGTGGTGGTGCGTCGCCATGTCTTCGACAGCGAACGGCCGTTCCAGGCCGTCCTGGACGGCATCTTCGGCGGCATCAGCCAGCCCGACATCGGGACCCTGTTCAGCAAGCTTGCGGCGAGCACGACGTACGAGCAGTTCAGCTCGCTCGTCCGGCAGGCGCAGGGGAGCGCTGGCCTGATGCTGTTCCTTCAGCTCGACCTCGACACCGCGCTGGCTCTCGACCCGCGGGCCAGCGGCCAGGCCGGGCGCCGCCTGGTGCGCCTGATCGCCGGGAACCCTGTCACCATGGGGCAGATGACCCGGCACGTGCCAGACGCAGGCTCCTACGCACCGGTCACCATCCTCGTGCAGCAGACGCCCGGAGGAACCCAGGTCGCTTACGACAGCGTTGCCAGCGCGCTTGCCCCATATCACGATGCGGCCGCGTCGCAGGTCGCGAGGCGGCTTGACAGCGAGGTGCTCGGGCTCCTGCGCCAGGTGACGGGGGTGCCCGCAACCGCAAGAACCTGAGCCACCGGGCGCCACCACCACGATCTGCTGAAGGAGCATCACCATGCCCATGATCGACGTCTACGCGAGGGCCGGGACATTCGCCGACCAGCACCGGCTCGCCGCCGACCTCGCGGCCGCTGTCATGACTATCGAGCAGGTGCCGGACATCCCCATGTTCCGGCAAAACACCGCCGCCTTCATCCACGACCTGCCGGCCGGGAACCTCGCCAACGTTGACGGCGAAAGCAACTACGTGCGGATCCAGGTCCTCACCAACGCCGGCGCGCTCGACCGCGGCAAGCAACTCGCCGTGGTCGAGCGGCTGACCGCGATCGCCGCCGACGCCGCCGGCGACCCCGGGCTAGCCAGCCGGACCTGGGTGCTGCTGACCGAGGCACCCGACGGCGGCTGGGGCCTGGCCGGCCACGCGAACACCAACGAGGAACTGGTGGCCGCCGCACGGGCCCAGATAGCGAGCCTGCGGGCCGGCCGGTCCGCCGGCCCGTGACCGGCAGCAGGCAGCAGGAGCGTGTTCCCCTCGTGCATGGGCCAACGGCCTGCCTCGACGCTGCGCACGCCACCACCTGAGCAACGCCAGCGACGCCCGGCGGCCCGCCGCCGGGCGCTGCGCCGATGGCCGTGTTGCAGAGGATCGGGACCTCCTATTGTTGGGGTGTGCTGACCGGACCGCGCTTGCGCCAGGTGGCCCTGGTGGCGCGCGACTGCGACCAGGTGGCCGGCGAGCTGCGCCGGGCGTTCGGCTGGCCACCGCCCTTCCGCGATCCGGGCGTGGGACAGTTCGGCCTGACCAATGCGGTGTTCGCGGTGGGCGACACGTTCGTGGAGGTGGTGGCTCCCGCGCAGCCGGACACGACCGCCGGGCGGTACCTCGAGCGGCGCGGCGGTGACGGCGGGTACATGGCGATATTCCAGGTCCAGGACGTGGCCGCCGCCCGCCGCCGGGTCGCCGATCTGGGGGTGCGGGTGGTCTGGACCGCCGACCTGCCTGACATCGCCGCGACGCACCTTCATCCCGGGGACGTCCCCGGCGCCATCGTGTCTTTGGACTGGGCGGACCCGGAGCAATCGTGGAGGTGGGCGGGCCCGTCGTGGACGGAGCGGGTGCCCGAACATCCTCCCGGCGGCGTGACCGGGCTGACGATCGAGGTCAACGACCCGGCCGCGGCGGCACGGCGCTGGGCGGCGGTGCTCGGGATCTCCGCCGCCGGCGGCGGGCACGCGACATTGGCCGCCGACGGCGGGCGCACCGCGGTGGTAGGACTGCCGGGCTCGGGCCAGCGGCTGCGGTTCGTGCCTGCCCGGCACGGTCACGGCGAGGGAATCACCGAGATCACCATCGCCGGGCTGCCAGGCGGCGGGCCATGGGTGATCGGCGGGGTCCGCCTCGCCGGCGAGGAAGGATGACATGACCGCGCTCGATACCGGGACCGAAGATCTGCTTGCCGAGATCGACGACGGCGTCGCGGTGATCACCATGAACCGGCCGGATCGGCGAAACGCCTTCTCCGACGCCATGGTGTCCGCCCTGGGGACGGTACTCGCCCAGGCGGAGGCCGACGAAGCGGTCGGCTGCGTCGTGCTCACCGGGGCGGCCGGCGCCTTCAGCGCCGGCGGCGACGTCAAGACCATGGCCGCCCCGCCGGCGGACCGCGGTGTCGGTGCCGGCCGGTCGCTCGACGCCGTCATCTACCGCCAGCGACAGAACCAGCGGGCCACCAGCGGTCGGCTGTGGAGCATGCCCAAGCCGACGATCGCCGCCATCGGGGGGCCCGCGGCCGGGGCCGGCCTGTCGCTGGCGCTGGCCTGCGATCTGCGCTACGCGGTACCGGGCGCGGTGCTGACCACCGCCTTCGCCAGGGTTGCGTTCGCCGGAGACTATGGCGGGACATGGTTTCTCACCCGGCTGGTGGGCAGCGGCAAAGCCAAGGAGCTCTACTACTTCTCGGAGCGGATCAGCGCCGAGGACGCTCACCGGCTCGGGATCATCAACGCCGTCTTCCCGCCGGCCGACTTCGAGCGGGAGGTCATGGCACGTGCTCGCCGGCTGGCGCAAGGGCCGTCAATCGCCTACCGCTACATGAAGGAGAACCTCAACCGGGCCGTGACCGGCGAGCTGGGTGACTGCATGGACCTGGAAGTGACCCACCATGTGCACACCGGGCTCACCGAGGATCATCGCGAGGCCGCTCAGGCGTTCATGGACAAACGCGAACCGCGTTTCCGCGGCCGGTAGTTCGCAGCTGCTGGCCGCTGGTACTGCCGCTGGCCGTGCGGGGCGAGCGAGTGTAGCGTCGCGCGCATGAGGCACGCTGTGAGCGGCGGTGCCCGTGTTGTCTGCGGCGTTGCGATCGCGCTCGCCGGTCTGATGCCGGCCAGCGCAGCCGCTGGTGCCAGGCTGGCCGGCTTTGGCGGGACCGGGTGCAGCCCGGCCGGGGTGGTCGCTACGGCGAACCCGGGCTCCTACGACGACCTGTTCGCCGTGTCCGCGCTCAGCAACACCGACGTGTGGGCGGTGGGCCGCTATATCAACGCCAATAGCGAGGACCGGGCTCTGATCGAGCACTGGGACGGGAGGAGCTTCGGCCGGGTGCCGAGCCCGGACCCGCAGCCGAACGACCTGCTCTACGGCGTGGCCGCGCTGTCCGCTGCCGATGTGTGGGCGGTCGGAAGCACCTTCCCGGCGACCAGGGAGGTCAACTCGACACTGATCGAGCACTGGGACGGCTCAGCGCGGAACGCGGTGCCTAGCCCGCCGCTCAGCTCGGGCTCGGGCATCTTGCTGGCCGTGGCCGCCAGTTCTGCCGACGACGTCTGGGCGGTCGGCACCCTGCTCAGCGGGGTCACCGACACCCAGCAAGCCACCTTGACCGAGCACTGGAACGGTAAGGCCTGGCAGGTGGTGCCGAGCCTGGATCCGGGCCGGTTCGGCAACGCGCTGTCGTCGGTCTCGGTGCTGTCTCCAGATGACGTGTGGGCGGTCGGCGTCTCCCACAACACCCGGTTCGGGTCCAGGAACCTGATCGAGCATTGGGACGGCCGCAACTGGCAGGTGGTACCCGGCCCCGACGTCGATATAGACGACAGCCTCGACTCGATCTCCGCGGTCAGCGCTAGCGACCTGTGGGCCGTCGGCGACTACTTCGACAACACCAGTGGGGGCAGCCAGGTGGTGACCCTGGCCGAGCACTTCGACGGGACCCGCTGGACCGTGGTGGCCACCCCGAGCCCGGCCTTCCACAGCAGCCTGCGCGCGGTGCAAGCCGTCAGCCCAGGCAACGTGTGGGCGGTGGGTGGCGGGAGCGGCGGCCTGTCGTTCGCGCTGACCGAGCACTGGAACGGCACCCGCTGGCAAGCTGTCGCCGAGCCCCGCCGGCCCGGCAACGCCAACTACCTGTTCGCGCTGGCGGCCAGCCGGTCTCCCGGCGTGTGGGCGGCCGGCGGCTTCGCCGGCGGTAATGGCGGCCAGACCCTCGCTGCGCACTTCTGCCACCCCTGAGGAAGCAACCGAGGACGCGCCGGTACGTGCCGCTGGAAACGTTGGGGCGGTGATGCCGCTGGGCGTGGCCCGGAGTTGCCGGCGCGGGCGCGCGGGCCGCGCTGGAAATCGCTCGATCCGAGGGCCGGCGAACCGGTGCGGGAACCCACTGTAGGCCGGCTAAGGCGTGCTATGCCCGGATAAGCCCGGTCTCGGGCCCGGCTAAGACCTATCTCAGCAGGCAAAATAGGGATTTCCTCCGACGCGCCAAGAACGCCTTACGGCGAGTCTCAATAGTGACCGGCGAAGAGATGGCCGGAAACCGAGGAGGAACGATGAACCACACCGTGACGCACAACATACGGGGTCCGCTGGCACGCATCAGCCGGCGCGTCGCCGCTGTCGTCGCCGAGTGCAACTATGCCCAGAACCGGGTGACCAGCTTGCGGAACACCCCCGCCGCGTATCTGCCCCGAGGGAACTAGCCCCGGGCGCCGGGCCGAATTCCCGATCCGAACCTCGATCCCGCTGCACGAACCTGCCGCAGCCGGCCGGGCCGCACCCGGCCGGCTGTCCACGGAACTCAGGCGAGCGCCGCGTAGGCTGCGGCCTGAATGTCGCGGTGCACCTGCGGCGGGTCTGGGCTTTCGAACATGCGCTGGGTGAGCACGATGACGGTCAGGTCCTGGGATGGATCAACCAGCCAGGACGTGCCCAGTCCACCGTCCCAGCCGAACGCGCCGCTGTCGTAGACCGCCTGGCAGAACCCCCACGACCGGCCGTGGAAGAATCCCGGCAGAAGGCCCCGCGGGCCTTTTGCGCCGGGGTCAGCTGGTCGGTGGTCATGGCCCGCACCGCTTCGGGCGGCAGGACCGGCGCCCCGCCGCGCAGCAGCATCCGGGCGAAGGCGAGCAAGTCATCGGCGGTGGACACCAGCCCGGCTGCCCCGTCACCGAACTGCGGCCGGCGGCTCCACTTGCCATCGGGCTCATCGAGTACCGCCAGCCCGTCCGGGGTGGGTTGGTAGGCCGTGGACAGACGGTGAATATCCACGGTCCAGAACCCGGTGTCGGGCATGCCGAGCGGCTCAAAGATCCGGGTTCTGAGCATCTCGGCGAACCGCTGCCCGGCCGCCCGCGCCGCCAGCACGCCCAGGACCTGGGCGCCGGTGTTATACATCCAGCGCTCACCGGGCTGGGCGAGCAGCGGCAGGCTACCGAGGGCCGCGATCCAAGTGTCTGGGTCCGGCGGCACGGGCGGATCGGGCGGCCCGTTCGTCGCCAACCGCAGCTCGTCCGCGGCCGCCACCACCGGCCACGGCGTGGGCGAGGCGAACATCTCGCCCACCGTGCCGAAACCGAAGGTGAACGTCAGCAGGTCACGGATGGTGATCGCACGTGCCGCCGGCACGGTGTCCTCCAGCGGGCCATCCATCCGGCGCAGTACGCGCGGCCGGCCAGTTCGGGCAGCAGCCGGACCACCGGCTCGTCGAGTCCGATCAGCCCCTCGGCGGCCAGGGCGAGCGTCGCCGCTGCGGTGATGGGCTTGGTCGTCGAGGCGATCCGGAAGATCGAGTCACGAGCCACCGGGGGCCCGCCCACCGATAGCGTTCCCAGCGCCTCGACATGCACCTGGTCGCGACGGGCTACCAGCGCCACCAGGCCGGGGACCCGGTCATCACCCACGTGACGCTCGGCCGCCGCGTGCAGCCCTTTCAGTCCTGCCGCCGTGAGCCCGGTCACCGAACCCATCAGCTGGCCTCCTCGCCTGCTCCAGCGCCTCCATAGGAGCCGGCGAGGGCCTGGCCGATGGCGGCCGCGTCGCCGTCGCGCCAGCCGGCGGGAACGGCAGGCAGCAGGTCGTCCCAAAGTGCCAGGCAGGTTCCGCGCAGCTGAGCGAACCCGGCTGGGCGGGCGAAGAAGAAGATGTGCAGGTGCGCGGCGCCGTCTCCCCACCGGGAAACGTGCGCGCGGGCGATGTGCGGCAGCGACTCGATCGCCCGGGCGATCCGCACGATGAGCAGTCCCATCTCGCTGGCCCGGTCATCGGGAAGGTACGGCAGGTCGTAGTGGGCGTGTGGCTCGAGCATCATGATCAGCGGCGCGCCTGACGGCCCGAACACCGACAGCCGCCAATGCTCATCGGACCAGACCGGCACCCGCCCGGCGGTGCAGGCAGGACAGTCCGCAGCGCTCTCGCCGGCCCGGGCAGGCTCGGGTAGCACAGGGCGGGCGAGTGGCACGACCCGCAGCCCCGCCTGCTCGAACGGGAACACATCCCACCCGGTCATCCGGGACAGCGGCAGCCGCCCGTCCGCGTCGGCGGCCTCCATGGCGTGGGCGTAGAACTCCTCCGGGCTCATCGGCATGTGGCCAGGATAGGCGCGCACTCCGCGCATCCATCAGCACAGCCGGCCAGCACCGACGCATACGATCTGCTCGACTCGATTTACCTGCACCCGGTCCCGCGACCGGCTGGACGAGCGGGCCAGCACCCCACTCCGCGCCTTTAGAGCGATCATCGCTGGAGGACGATATGAAGGCAGTCGCAGTGTTCCCCGGATCCCGGGAAGTCAGAGTCATCGAACAGGAAGATCCCCGCATCTCCCAGCCTGACCAGGTCATGCTGCGGATGCTCGACATCGGCATCTGCGGCACCGATAAAGAGATTTGCACCTTCGAGTACGGAACCCCCCCGCCGGGAGATGACTACCTGGTGATCGGCCACGAGTCGCTGGCCGAGGTCGTGGCGGCCGGACCTGCGGTCGAGCGCTTCCGAGTAGGCGATCTTGTCGTCCCGTCCGTGCGCCGCCCGTGTGCTCACCCTGGCTGCCTGGCCTGCCGGTCCGGGCACCAGGACTACTGCTACACCGGCGACTTCAGCGAACGCGGCATCAAGGAAGCGCACGGCTACATGACCGAGTACGTCGTCAACCGCGAGCGGCACATGAATCTCGTGCCGCCGGAGCTGCGGGAGATCGCCGTGCTGGCCGAGCCGCTGACCATCGCCGAGAAGGCCCTCGGCCAGATCTCCTGGATGATGCGGCAGCGACCGCCCTGGCTCGACCCGCAAACACCTAGCGGGGAGCGCGGCCGGGGGCTTTCGGCGCTGGTGCTCGGTATCGGGCCGGTCGGGCTGCTGGGCGCGATGGTGCTGGCCAGCGCGGGCTTCACGACTTATGTCTACTCACGGGAGCTGCCGCCGAGTCCCCGGATCGACCTGGTCGCTGCCATCGGGGCGACCTACGTCTCCTCGCAGGCCGCGACGTTCGCGGACCTGGCGGAGAAGATCGGCAACATTGACCTGGTCTACGAGGCGGTCGGGCATTCACATTTCGCTCTTGAGGCCTTGCAGGTGCTCGGCATCAATGGGATCTTCGTGCTCACCGGCGTCCCTGGCATGCAGGCCTTCATCGAGGCGGACCCGGCTCGCCTCATGCGGGACATGGTGCTGAAGAATCAGGTACTGCTGGGCACGGTGAACGCCGGGGCAGATGCCTTCGCATCCGCGCTCCGGAACCTTGACACCTTCCGGCTGCGCTGGCCGGCCGTGGTGGCGACGCTCATCGCCGGCCGTTACCCACCGGAGCAGGCGCCGGACCTGATTCTCGGCCGGCCGCCGGCATCAAGACGGTGATCGCTTTTGACGCGCCGTGACAACCCTCCGGGCATGGAACTTCGCGAAGAACGTCCGGGGGACAGAGATTCTGTGCGGGACGTCCACCTGCAGGCGTTCGGTGCCCACGGTCCTGTCGTGGCCGGCCTGGTCGATACCCTGCGGGAGACCATCACGCCGGCGGACGGTCTGTCGCTGGTCGCCGAGCAGGACGGACGGATCGCCGGGCACGCAATGCTTACCCGCAGCCTGCTTGATGCCCCTCGGCGCCTGGTTGAGGTGCAAGTACTCAGCCCCCTGGCCGTCATGCCCGAGCACCAGAAGCGCGGTCTCGGCTCGGCGTTGGTGCGACACGGGCTGAAGGCAGCCGGGGCGCGGGGCGTCCCCCTCGTCTTCGTGGAGGGTGATCCGCGCTACTACTCACGTTTCGGGTTTGCGCCCGGCGGCGGCCAGGGCTTCCGAAAGCCCTCCCTGCGCATTCCGGATGGCGCCTTCCAGGCCATCAGGCTTGCGGCGTACCAGCCGTGGATGACCGGGACCCTGGTCTATGCAGAGTCATTCTGGCGGCACGATGCAGTCGGCCTCCGTGACCCCGGTGCGTAGCGCCGCAGCAGGCAGCCTTTCCTTCAGTCTCACGGGCTGGTGATGGCCTGTTTCGGGGTCACGGTGTAGGTGATGCTGAGCGCGGCGTGTCGCCGTCGTTGAACAGGCCGAGGCAGCCATCGCTGACGTCGTAGAAGTGCAGGTTGCCGCCGGTGGCCAGCACGGTGAGCTGGCCGGTGCTGTCGCTGTACCTGAACATCACCTCGCCATCGCTGCCGGTGGCGCTGGTGCCGTCGATCAGGAAGCTGCAGCCGCTGGCCGATTCCGGGATCCGGATGTGGCTGATCGTCCCCCGCGCCACGCCTTTCGCCGCGTTGTAGGAGGAGAAGTTCACGTGCCAGGGCAGGCCAGCGGGGTGCAGAGCGAAATTGGGGCCGCCCGCGCCGCTGCAGTGAACAAAGCTGACGGCGGACAGGGAGCCGGCCTGAGAGCCGGGCAGCCCGCTGCCGCTCTTGAGCGTGCCGCTGGCGGTCGAGGAGACCGGGACTCGGGCACCACGAGCATTCACAGCACGATTCGAACCTGCGCTCACGGCTCCGGAGGCCGTCAACGCAATCTAGCGAATCTCTGCCGGTGACCTGGACGGACTAGGTGATCGCCAGCTACGACAGCCAACGTCGTTCCGTGCATCTTCCGGATCATGGCGAGCCGAGCGTCAGGTTTGGCCAGACCCCGGGCTGAGCCTGGCCCACGTGATCCCAGCCTCTGGCGGCAGCTCAGAATCCTCAACGAGGGAAACAACGCTTACGCCACTTACGCCCCGTTCGATTGCTCTCCTGATCAGCCGCTCGTTCTGCTGTCGCCGCCGGTAGCCGGGTTCCAAGTGCACACCCGAGAGGCGCTCCCGTGGATCGATCTGCTCCCCGGCCAGCCGATGCTGCTTCAGCCGGGCGCCGCGGTCCTCAACAAGTGCCAGGAACTCGGCCTCGTTATCGAAAGCAGCGATGACCTGATGGCGCCTCTCATGGCGGGCCGGGTCGTAGGCATACACGCGCACGACCCACCGCTCGATCTCGTCATCCTCGGGATCAACCAAGGCCATCAGGTCAGTATCGGGTTGTCGCGGCTGAAGTGCCACAGTCGATCGACGGCCGGTAGCGCTTGCCGTCGCTGGGTTATGAGCCGAGCGGTGCAAGTCTTCGGCGTCTCGCCCAGTCTCCCGGGGTGCTACCAGCCTGGGCAGACGGCCCTGCCGACGCGTCGGACGATGCGGATCGTCTCAGGTTCTGCGGCCTGTTCCGAGGCGTCTCGTGCACGAATCCGTGCACGAGACGGGAGGCGGGGGAAGCTGGCGCGGCAGGGACTGTAGCTCGCGATACGGGTCGATGTCCGTCAGGTGGTGGTGGACTTCCTGGGCGCCGCGGCGGACGGGACTCCAGCGCGCCGCGGCACGAGTGTGGCGTGGGCTGGGCGGCGCATCCTGTCTGCTTGACTCTGACGGAGACGATTAATTTATTGGGTTGTCTGGCGGGCCGGCTCGTCACGACGTGTGGGAGTCGCGGGCCGCAGGACGTACGCTATGTGCCGGTGGCAGTGTGAGGAATGCGGCCAGCAGCGGGTTACTGGCAGAACCCTGGCGCATCCGGCCGTACTGTTCACCGGCTGGCCGCGGCGGCGGGCCTTACTGTCTAGTCGTCGCGGCGGCCGGGATGCGGGTCCGGTCGGTAGGTCGCATCGTGGACGTCGGCGAGCGCTGCGACCTTGGACTCACTTTCCCCGAGCAGTAGCGCCCGGTCTGGGACCTTGTTGCCGACTCGCTGTCTCCTGCTGACAAGAAACGAAGACCAGATTTGTCATCTGCTGATAAATGGCTGGGTTCGCGCCCCGCTGCGGGTTTAGCTGCTAGCGGAACCTAGACAGGATAGCCGTTGAATCTTGACACTGGGGTACAAGAGCGCTCTAATTTTACTTGCCGGTAACCCGGGTTAATCGTGCAGGGTAAGGGCATGGCCTATGACCGTATCGCGGTTTGGTGTGTCATGCCCTGGAGCCGCTGAGGCCAGAGTTGATCGTGGAGCGGGGCTGGGCCGTGTCGCTGTGACCGGCGGATACGCCGTGGCCTGCGCCAGGACCAAACCGTTCGCCAAAGGCCAACGCCCAGGTTAGAACGTACCCGCGGATTCGCCACCTGAAATGGCCTTCGCGTGCATGCTCTGTGCCTCGTAATCACCGGTCCGCGCAGAGGATGCACGCGAAGGCCTCAAAGCAAGCACGCGAAGGCCTGAAAGCAAGAGGAAGGAATGCCGATGAAATGGTCCACATGGCGGAGCCGCCACCGGATCCTGTTCGGGACTGCAACGTCAGCCGCCGCGGTGACGCTGATCGCGGTCGGAGTGCCGGCGGCCGCGCTGGCCACCCATCCGGCCTCGCACGCCGGGCCGGCCCAGATCGGGCCGGGCTACCCGCCGCCGGGCGGCATCTACGCGCCGTTCACCAACTGCCCGCTGCTCAACCCCCTCATGGCGGAATCCACGCCCGGCAACGCGACCGGGTGCGTCGCCGGCCAGGTCACCAGCGGCTCGATCACGATCGGCAGCATCACCACGCCGGTGGTGCGGCCGGTGAACGTGCAGTACGGCATATGGGATCCGGTGAACGCCTCGGCCGGCGGCGATAACCCCGCCGGCGGACAGTGGGCCGGCGGGATCCTGCCGCCGCCCGCAGGCCTGTCCGCGATGCTGGTCACCAAGCCGGACCTGATCCCGGTGCCCCTGACCACGGTGCTGGGCTGCGCCACCGCCACCGACCCGGTCGTCAAGAATCTCTGCAGCCAGGCCGTGCACTTCGGCGGCAAGTACCTCGACGTGTACGCGCAGGCCCAGACCGCGGGCCAGATCACCAACTTCGATCTGACCACGTGGACCCAGCGGATCAAGTTCAAGCTGATCAACCCGCTGCTGGGCAACTGCTACATCGGGTCGGACAACAACCCGATCGTGATCAACCCGGTGGTCACCGGCACCCTGAGCGGCGAAACCGACCCGAACCCGGCCCGGTTCCCCAACATCGTGATCTTCGTGGTCTCGGGCGGCACGGCGACCGACACCACCTTCACCGCGCCCGGGGTCACCGGCTGCGGCCCGGGTGGCGCGAAGAACATCCCGGTCGATGAGGCGCTCGACGCCGGGGCCGGCCTGCCCGCGGCGTCCGGGGTCAACAGCCTCACGCTCAGCGGCACCTTGTACCTCGCCGACAGTTACGGGAATGCCATCCAGGCCAAGACCCTGCTGGCCGCGTTCAAGGCCAGCGTCGGGACTGCTGGGCCCCGGGAATCCGTCCGCCGGATCTCCGCCGCCAGCCTGAACAAGCTGCGCGGGCGTTTCGGGATCAAGTAGCTAACCACCGTAGTAATCGAGGGAGCACCAGCCCCGCTGGTGCTCCCTCGGGCATTTCAGGCACCCGCGCGGTTGTGCCCGACACTGTCCTGGCTTCGCAGAACGTGGGAGTGGTCAGCTGTTCGCCCCGGACCGGCAGAAGGGCCCAAGCTCGGGGGACCTTTGCGCCTTCGGACCCCGACAGCTCTGCAGACCATGCTGGACCGTCGTTCCCGCAGGCGCCAAATCCGTGCGAGTGGTCGCCGGGTCTAGGCTGGCGAAGCCATCGCGTGCGACGCCGAAGGCGGCCTAGACGCGGTGACCGCGAGCGGGACAATCGGGCGCCGGAAGACGGGCAGATACCGCAGCTAGCCTGTGTGACGGCTGAGCCTGTTTCATCTGCGGACAGCTGCCTGGACGGGACGGCGCGGGCGCGCCGGGCGGGGCCCACGAGGCCAGAGCCCGGCGCGGGGAGCGCCGGACCCGGCGCCGCGCAGCGGCGCCGCTTGATCTATATATGGCTCAATTCGGCAGTGCAACGCGGTGGCAGCGCTGCGGCTGCCGTCTTGTGGCCGTCGTTCCGGGTGTCCCGTGCCTCGTGAGCCACCAGGAGGATGAGGGCGCTACGGCTGTCCGGGTCACGCCATAGGCTCGGACCGTGATCCGTGCTGTGGTCTTTGATGTCGGCGAGTGCCTGGTGAACGAAGGCCGGGAGTATGGGACGTGGGCTGACTGGCTGGGTGTCCCGAGGCATACCTTCTCGGCGGTGTTCGGGGCGGTCATTGCCCAGGGCCTGGACTACCGGGACACATTCCAAGTGTTCAGGCCGGGCTTCGACCTGGACGAGGAACGTCATCGCCGCGCCGCCGCGGGCCAGCCGGAGTGGTTCGGTGAGGATGACCTGTATCCCGATGTGCGGCCGGTGATGGCTGAGCTGCGGCGGGAGGGATTCTGGCTCGGTGTTGCCGGGAACCAGACAGCGAACGCGGGCAAGATTCTGCGCGGCCTGGAGTTGCCGGTCGATGTGGTCGCCACCTCTGACGATTGGGGCGTGAGCAAGCCCGATGTCGGGTTCTTTCACCGCCTTGTGCAGGCAGCACCATGCGGCGCGGGTGAAATCCTGTACGTAGGTGACCGTCTCGATAATGACATCTGGCCAGCCTCGCGAATAGGATTGAACACGGCGCTGATACGCCGTGGTCCGTGGGGGATCATTCAGGAAGACGATCCGGACGCGGACAAGGTTGCCACGATGCGGATAACGTCGCTGCGCGAGTTGCCCGAGAAGATCGCCGCATTTAATGCTGAAGCGCGCTGAGCGTGGTCTGCCACCCGTAGAGCCGGTCATCGAGCCGCTGGACGCATTCCTCGGCAGCCCAGGGCTGGAGAGCCTTGCGGACGTCGAGCACCCGGTCCATCCCTGTCGCATACCAGGTGCGGCTGAGCTGGTCTAGCACCTGCTCGGCATACTGACAGGCAGCCTCGGGGTTACCCTGTGCAGCCTCGATGGCGGCCAGGTCGCCGAGGATGACAGTGCGCTGTTTGTCATCCTCGGGCGCAGCGGCCTCTAGGGCATTGGTCAGCGTTTCCCTAGCTTGGGGAAAATGACCCGCCTTAAGCTGGGTGTTGCCCTTGAATGCAGCGAGCCGGACGGGCGAAAACCAGGTAAACCAGTCGGGTGACTGATGCCCGGTGGGCGTCGCGATAGTTGTCTCAGCGTGGTCGATCAGCCGCATGGCTTCGCGAGTGTTGCCGCAGATTGTCTCGCATTCGGCTTCGACCGCATCGAGCCAGGCGAGGAATTCCGCCGATGCCGGGCCGCGCCTGGCATAGACCCGGGCCGCCCGCATCCGATCCGCTGACTGTTCTTGCTGCTTGACCCAGCCGGGGATGAAGGCGGCGTGCGCGAGGATCGCCGAACCGAGTAGCGGGTCGTCGGCTTCCCCGGCCGCCTGGAGCGCTTGGACGTAGGTCCGGTCTGCTTCCTCCGGCCGCCGTAGGTCGAAGAATTCGATCCGCCCGGCCAGCAGCAGGGACTCGGCGAGCGCAGTCGCGAGAATCTGCCGGTTGACGCCCGTGGTTTCTGTGAGCAAGTGGCCGCCCATGCGGGTGTGCTCGATCACGGCCGGATGCAGGTGTGTTGGCTGGATGGTCGCATACAAGCGCCGGTAGGCCGCCGTGATCGCTGCGTAATCGCTGGTGACCGTCGCCGTCAGGGCCAGGCCGCTTGCGCCTGGCATGGTCAGCGCTGGCGCGCTGAGGGGTCGTGGCGGCTGATGCGCGGCTGCTGAGGCGGCATCGGGTCCGCTGGCCGGGACGTCCCAGGGTGGGGTGAAGCCCAGCTGCTCCACCGGCAGGTGAAGCACATGCACCAGGAGCTTCTGGTGATCAGCCCTCGGCCAGGGTGGCACGGCGGATTCCCAGCGCCGTATCTGGCGGGCGCTGATCTCTAGGTGGCCAAGGCCGAGCTGCGGCGCGGCGCGGGTGAGCGCATCGGCGAGGGCCTGCTGCGAGGCGAACCCGGCATGCTGGCGTGCGGCCTTTAGGCGGACGTTGCCTATTGGGTGAGTCATTGCGGAGGTAGCCCCTTCGTGTGCTGACCGCATGAACTTAGGGTAAGCGTACCGCCAGTCACGGGCAGAGTCCTCTAAGAGTCCTCATAATGTCCTCTATACGTCCTTTGCTTGTCCTGCTCTCGGACGCATGCTGAGTACGACCGGCTACAGAAGGTCGGTCGCGACGACAACCCGGAGGTGAGGGCTATGGCCCTTAGGAACGGCTCACGGTTCGCCGTGACGATGCAGCAGGTTTTCCCTGAGGGGTGTCACCTGGTGCCGGACTCGATCACGCAGGGGATGGACTACGACGAGAAGACCAAGGTCCGCACCCCGGCGGTTGACAAGCTGACCGGTCAGCGGGTCTGGCAGTGCCGGGTGATGGACATGGACCCCGAGCTGGAGGGCCGGTCGCGGGAGACGGTGGTGAAGATCATCGCCGACCGGGAGCCGGCTCGCCGACCCGGACCGCGTTCGAGCTGGTCGAGTTCGAGAACCTGACGGTCACGCCATACGTGACCGACAAGGGCCGCATGGCCTACTCCCTGCGGTCCAGCGGCATCAAGCCCGGCCGCCCGATCGCCAGCAAGGACGCGGCCTAATGCCCGCCCGCCGGGTCACTACCGTGACCATGCCGGTCGATGGTCGCTCCGGAGTGTGCTTCGACTCCTACCGGGACCGGACCCCGCTGCTGACCATCTGGGCGGCCCGGCCCGGCCTGCTGGTCACCCTGACACTGCCCGAGCACCTGAACGCCGGGCACGTCCGGTTCGCCCGCGACCTCGCCTCGGTTACGGCCCGGTACGCCACCGAGGTCGAACGCGCCTGGCGCGGCCTACAGGCTCGTCCCGCTCCATCGTGGGCGTCTGCGTGATGTCCGTGGCCCCGGCCGGTGTTAGCCGCACCAGCCGGGGCCCTTTCTTCATCCCTCCCCAGATGCACCAAGGAAAGGACCCGTTCATCATGACCGATCAGCCGAGCCGGGTCACCCCGGCCGAGATCAGCGCCCTGCTCGACCAGGCCCGCGAGCTGTCCCCGGACTCTCCGCTGGATGAGCAGATCAGCTACCACGAGCACAAGGCCTACTTGCTGTCGCGGATCGCGGCCAGCCTCGACACCGCTGAGGCGCACGCCGTGGCCGCTGACGCCTGGCACTACGTCGGCGACCTGGCCCGCCGACGCGACCACGCCAAACAGGCCGAGAGGGGAGCGCGGCCATGAAGATGTCCCGGTTCTCCGGGGAGCAGCTCGCCCAGGTCGATAACCCAGACCCGTTCGCCCCGCCGGTCTGGCGCTCCCCGGTCTATCACACCCCCGGCTGGGTGATCACTGTCGTCCAGCTGGTACGGCTCATCGTCGCCGTGGTCAGGTTCCTGGCTCGGCACCCGCTGCTCGACTTGGCCGCCGCGGTGCTGGGCCTGTCGTGGAGCCTGGCCGGATGGCCTGGCCCGGTCATCCTCACTGTCACCATCGCGGCCGGGCTGATCTGCTGGCGGACGCGCGCGCCAGTGTCGTTCTCTCGGTTCATCGGCCAGCCGGTGAGAGGCAAGTGGCGCCGCTGGCACTGCTACCAGCGGCACTGGCTGGCCGTGCTGACCATCGGCCACCTCGCGCCGGTCTACCGCGGCCGGGTACTCGTGCCAGTGCTGGGCAAGGTGTCCTCGACCCGGTACACCGACCGGGTAGCCGTCCGGCTTGTCTCCGGCCAGGCAGTCGCCGACTTCGCGGCGCGGGCGGAGAACCTGGCGCACGGCTTCGGCGCGATGCTGTGCCGGGTCCGCACCGCAAGGCCCGGCTTCCTGGTGCTGGAGTTCGTCCGCCGTGACGCCCTGGCCGCCATCATCCCCGCCATTCCCAGCAGCCCGCACGTCAACCTCAAAGCGCTGCCGGTCGGCCGCCGCGAGGACGGCTCGGCCTGGCTGATCCGGCTGCACGGCACCCACCTGCTCATCGCCGGGGCCACCGGGGCCGGGAAGGGATCGGTGATCTGGTCGCTGATCCGGGCCATGCTCACCGCGATGCAGGCCGGTCTGGTCGAGGTGCTGGCGGCTGATCCGAAGGTGATGGAACTGGCCTACGGCCGCCCGATCTTCGACACCTGCGGCCAGTACGCCGCCGAGCCTGCGGCCATCGTGGCCATGCTGGAAGCTGCCGTGGCGGATATGCAGGCGCGGGCCGCCCGGCTGGCCGGGAAGCAGCGCGACCACACCCCCACGATGGAGTTTCCGTTCGTGGTGGTCCTGGTTGATGAGGTGGCGTTCCTGACCGCCTATCAACCCGATCGGGGCCTGCGGGAGCGGGTCAAGGCCGCGCTCGCCACCCTGACTACCCAGGGCCGTGCGGTGGGCTACTGCGTGGTGGCGGCGCTGCAGGACCCGCGCAAGGAGGTCATGTCGATCCGGAACCTGTTCCCGGACCGGATCGCGATGCGCTTGGACGAGCCGGAGCAGGTGGACATGGTGCTCGGCGACGGCGCCCGAGACCGCGGCGCCACGTCCGATCTGATCTCCAGCGACCCGGCTATCGGCGCCGGGGTCGCGTTCGTCCGGCTGGAGGCCGACCCCGACCCGGTACGCGTCCGGGCCGCCTGGGTCTCTGATGACGACATCCGGGCCATGGCGGACCAGTGCATTGCCCGCTTGGCGCCTGAGCCGGTCCGTGCGATCGAGGCGGAGGCGGCGGCATGAATACGACTCCCACGTCGTGGCGGACCGACGAGCCTTGCCCGTGCTGCGGCAACTCTCTGACGGCCACCGACGACGGGCAACCCCAGATCACGCTGGACTGCCTGCTGTGCGGCTGGTCGTCCACCTGGAGCGGGGACCACGGAACCGAGGTGAGCCAATGACCGACACCAGCACCCGCGCCGAGCGGATGAGCATGCCGCTGGCCCGCGACTCGATCCGGAAGATCGCCGAAGCGTCCGGCGCCTGCCTGCGGCCGGTGCAGCTGCGCCGCACCGACACCCGCACCGGGAAATCCGATACGGTCATGATCCCCTGCGGGGCGACCCTGGCCAGTGTGTGCCCGCCGTGCGCGGAACGGGCCAAGTGGCTGCGAGCTGTGCAGTGCCGGGAAGGCTGGCACCTCGAGGACGAACCCGACCTCACCCCCGCCGCCCCCGATGAGATGCAGCATTACTGGCTCACCCTGCGGGCCGAGGTCCAGGCCGACCGGGACCGCGCCAACGCCAACGGCGAGGACACGACCGAGCTGGACGAGCTCGCCGCCGAGCTCGACACCGAGATAACCAAGGCCGGGGTCCGCGGCACGGTCACCACCAAGCCGAAGGACGGGAAGGCGAAGGGCCGCCGGTCCAGGTCCACCCGGCGCCGCCAGGACACCGCCGCGCTGCCCCGCCGCAGGGTAGACGCCCGCACCACAGGCAGGGTTTACACCGCACCTGACGGCAAGCGCTACCGGCCGTCCATGTTCATCACGCTGACCTGCGATAGCTACGGCAGGGTCCGCGACGACGGCACCCCGGTTGATCCGGCCAGCTACGACTACCAGCGGGCCGCACGGGACGCGCTGCACTTCGCCGCGCTGGTCGACCGGTTCATCCAGAACCTGCGCCGCACCCTCGGCTACGACGTGCAGTACTTCGGCGCCATCGAACCGCAAAAACGGCTCGCCCCGCACATCCACCTGGCCATCCGTGGCAGCGTGCCCCGGGCACTGCTGCGGCTGGTCATCGCTGCCACCTACCACCAGGTTTGGTGGCCCCCTACCGATGTTGTCCGGTTCGACGGCGACCAGCTGCCCGCCTGGGACGAGACAACAGAGACCTACCTCGATCCCTCGACAGGGGAGGTGCTGCCTACCTGGGACCAGGCCCTCGACGCCATCGGCCCCGGCGACGCGCCGTTGCATGTGGCTAGGTTCGGGGCCAAGTTCGACGCCCAGGGTGTGCTGGCCGGGTCCAAGGACGCCAACCGGTGCATCCGCTACCTGACCAAATATCTGACCAAGCACGTCGCCGACTGCCACGCACCCGACACCGACGCCCAGCGCGCCAACGCCGCCCGGCTCGCTGATGCGCTGCGGTTCGAGCCGTGCTCACCGACCTGCGCCAACTGGCTCCGCTACGGCATCCAGCCCAAGAACGCCAAAGCCGGGCTGATCCCCGGCGCGTGCAAGGGCAAAGCCCACCGCGGCGAGCACCTCGGCTACGCCGGGCGCCGCGTGCTGGTCTCCCGCAAGTGGTCGGGCAAGACGCTCAAAGATCACAAGGGCGACCGCACCGTCTGGTTCCTACATACCCTCGGCCTGGAGCCACCCGAGCCCGGCCGGTACACCTGGCACGTCGTCACCCCCTCCGACCATGACCACCTGCCCGCCGACAAGCGGCTGCTGTGCGTCGTCGCCCAGCGCACCCGATGGCAAGCCGCCCTCGCCGAAGCCAAACGCAGAGCCCAGGAACAGGACGGCAATCTTTCGGCAGACGGGAGAGCGGCATGATCACCAAGCGAGCACAGGTCAAGGCGGAACATCCCGCCGACGTGCTGATGACGGTGGCCGAGATGTGCGCGGACCTCGGGGGAGTGTCGCGGCGAACCTTCTACCGCTGGCGAGAGCTGGGTATCGGCCCGGAATGCCTGAAGATTCCCAATGGTGAGTTGCGGGCCTGGCGTAGTGACTTCTTGGCCTGGCTGGAAAGCCTCCGTGAAGGTGCGGCATGAAGTCGCACGATGTCCGGTTCTGGGAGACGCGGCCGAACAAGACTGCCAAGGGCGCGTCCTACACCGTCCGGTGGACGGTCGCTGGCCGCGAAAAGTCGCACACCCTCTCGGGGAAGGCGCGGGCTGAGCGGTACAAGTCGCGCTTGCTCCAGGTCGCCGACAAGGGCGAGGCGTTCGACGTCGATTCCGGGCTGCCTGATTCCCTGGCTCGGGAGGTCAGCCAGGTCACATGGTTTGAGCACGCGTCCGCGTTTATGGATGCTCGCTGGCCGAAGCACGCGGGCAAGGGCCGGGTCTCCCTGGCTGAGGGCCTGATTGCGGTCACGCCAGTCTTGGTCAAGAGTCAGCGCGGGGCGCCTGATCCCGCCGTGCTGCGCCAGGCGCTGCGTAAGTGGGCGTTCAATCCGCCGCGCCGTGACATGCCCCGCCCGGCCGAGGTGGATGCGGCTCTGCGGTGGCTGGCCCGGGCGTCGGTGCCGGTATCGGCGCTGGAAGAGGCGAGCATGGTGAGCCGGGCGCTGGATGCGTGTGCCCGGAAGCTCGACGGGTCGGCGGCGGCCCCAGAGTATTACCGCAGGCGGCGGCGCACGTTCTATGGCGTGCTGAAGTACGCGGTGAGGGAGAAGCGTCTTTCGGCAAATCCGCTCGACGGCGCTGAGGACCGGGAGTGGAAGGCTCCCGAGGTGGACCAGGCGGTGGACCGGCGCCGGGTGCCCAACCCTGCGCAGATGCGGTCGCTGCTGGATGCGATCCGCTCAACTGGAAAGAGCCAGGGTCCGCGGTTGGTGGCGCTCTACGGATGTATGTACTACGGGATGCTGCGGCCATCCGAGGCGGTGGCGCTGCTGCTGGACGAGTGTCACCTCCCCGCCGCGGGATGGGGTCGGCTGGAGTTCCGCGAGGTGCAGTCGGCCGCCGGTCGGGAGTGGACCGACGACGGCGAAGTTCATGAGTCCCGCGGACCCAAGGGCGGCCCGAAGAACGCGGTGCGCCGGGTGCCGATCCCGCCCGCCCTGGTGCAGCTGCTCCGCGAGCACATCGACCAGTACGGGACTGGGCTGGATGGTCGGCTGTTCTGGACCTATCGCAAAGGCATTTACCAGCCGTCCACGCTTTGGCAGGTCCTCCAGAAGGCCCGGGTCGTGGCGTTCGCCCCAGCGCAAGTTGCCTCGCCGCTGGCCCGCAAGCCCTATGACTTCCGGCACGCCGGGGTGTCCTGGCGGCTGAATGCTGGCACTCCCGGCCCGCAGGTGGCCGAGTGGGCCGGTCACAGTGTGGAAGTCCTCTACCGCATCTACGCGCACTGCCTGGACGGTGACGACGAGCGATGGCACGAGCGCATGGAGGAAGCCCTTGGCTAGCATGAAGCCCCGGCCGGTGTGCCGGGGCTCCGTGTTTTCCGGGTCTGACCTGCCTGGATGTCGTGATCTTCATTCCGCGTATATTCCGGGAACCCTGACATCGGGCCGCTTTTGGCGGCACATGGCTGCACACGGGCCGGACCCCGGTCTCCGGCATTTTCGCTGGTCAGGCGGTGTTTCGCCTGGTGATTGGTGGCGCCCCCAGCAGGATTCGAACCTGCGCTCACGGCTCCGGAGGCCGTTGCTCTCTCCCCTGAGCTATGGGGGCAGATCACCAGCACGACTGAACGCCGCGCGGTTGCAGAACGTGAAAAGGCTATCAGTCGGCTGCACTGTGAAGGGCACCAAGCCGATGGGCGCACACCATGACCGCAGACCGGCTACTCTCGCGCGAGTGGCGCAGGCACTGGGGCGCGTGCTCGTCGTGGACGACGATGAGGTGATCAGGCAGCTCATCGCCGTCAACCTCACGCTGGAAGGATTCGACGTGGCGACGGCCGTGGACGGGCAGGACTGCCTGGACAAAGTGGCCGCGATCGACCCGGACGTGATCACCCTGGACATCATGATGCCGCGGCTCGACGGCTGGGTCACCGCCATGGAACTGCGGAAGAACCCGGAAACCAGTCACGTCAAGGTGGTCCTGATCACCGCGCGCGCCCAGGAGGACGACCGGGGCCGGGGCCGGCAGATCGGCGTGGACGCCTACCTGACCAAGCCGTTCGACCCGGGCGAGATGATCCGGATCGTACGCGAGCTGGCCGGCGCACCGCCCGGTCCGTTCGGCTAGCGCGCGGCGGGCCCGGCTGCCGCCGGCCCAGTCACATCGAGGTCACGCCCGCCGTACCGGGACGCAGCCATGCCGCATCGACCGGGCTGGCCCGGGACGAGCCGGGCCAGCCGCGCGCGGACCCGGCAAGTCGCCCCGGGCGAGCACCGCGAGCCGCCAGATCCGCGTGCCGGTCCCGCCCGGGTAGCCTGCACAGCGTGATCACGGCCGACGTCAGGCACGCGGTCTGCGCCGCGGCCGCCGCTAGCGGGCTGCCCGCCGCCGTTCCGGCGACAGGCAGGCCGAGCGCAGGCACACAGCCGGACGACGCCAGCACGCTGCGCCCCATGCCGCCCGCTCTCGGCGGCCGCCCCGGCCGGTACGTGTCCACCCTCCCGTACCTGCTGGCTGCCCCCGGCACGGCACCCGGCCAGGTCGCGGCGATCCTGGCCGCCCGGCTCGCCCGGCTCGACTGGATCGCCGAAGCCACGGGCGCGGCCGGTCATCTCACCATCACGGTCACCGACGAGGCGCTGGCTGGCCTCGCCGTCCGTATCCCCCAGGCCCGGGACTGCGCGGCCAGCGATATCCTGCGCGGCCTGAAGGTTCCCGCGCCGCAGGTCGCCGACCTGGCGGCCGCGCCGAGCTGGCCGCAGGCACGCGCCCAGGTGACCGCCGAAGCCACCGCCAGGCTGGCCCGCAAAGCAGGAGCCGAGATTTATCCCGAACGGCTGCCGCCCGCCCCCCCGCGCGCATCCCCGGGCAGCACCCCGGTCACCGCCGCGCTGGCCTACGCAGGCCGCGATGCCGTCAGGTACGCGCTGATCAGGAGGACGCGCGGCGGGCCCGACGGCACCGGAGGTCAACTGCCCGTCCGGCATCATCCCGGCAATCCCGCTTATGCTGTTCGTTACGCGCACGCGCACGCCGCTTCCACCCTTCGCCAGGCCGCTGACCTCGGGCTCGGCGCGGGACCGGTGTCGGAGTTCGCACCGTGCCTGCTCACCCACCCAGCCGAGCGGGCGCTGCTCGGCGCCTTGTCCTGGCTCCCCGAACGGGTGGCCTGGGCGGCGCGGATCGCGCGGCCTGCCGAGTTCGCCCGGTACCTGGAGGAGCTGGCCCGGACGTACCGGGACTGCCGGGAGAGCTGCCCGGCGCTCCCGTTCGGCGGGCGCGCCGCGCCGCGGGACCGGCCCGCGACCCGGGCCAGGCTGTGGCTGGTGACGGCGGCCGCGGCGGCGATCGCGGCGGGCCTGGACCTGCTCGGGATCAGCGCGCCGGCCCGGCTTTAGGGCGGGCCTGGAGGAACTTGGTGGCAGTGCTGCCCGGCCCGCGAACACGAGGGAGCCCGATGACCAGCGTCGCCCGCCCGCCCGGCCGCCAGCCTGCGGATATTTTCCCGGACGGGCCGCTGTCGGCGATCACCCCCGATCTCGCGCCGCCGCCCGACCTGAACGCGCTGAGCCCGGCCATCTGGCCGCGCACCGCCCGCAGGCAGCACGGCGCGCTGGCCATCGGCGGGATCGACGCGCGGGAACTCGCCGCCGAGCTCGGCACACCGCTGTTCGCCTGCGACGAGGCGGACTTCCGCGCCCGGTGTCGGGACTTCCGCGCCGCGTTCGGCACCGAAGACGTCGTCTGTTACGCGGCGAAGGCGTTCTGCTGCCGCGAGGTGCTGCGCTGGGCGGCCCGGGAGGGCCTCGGCATAGATGTCTGCACCGACGGCGAGCTGGAGACCGCGCTGTCAGCCGGCCTGGACGGCGAGATCATCACCATGCACGGCAACAATAAAACGGTGGCCGAGCTCGCCCACGCGCTGGACGCGGGCGTCGGCCACATCGTGCTCGACTCCTTCGAGGAGATCGCCCGGCTCGGCTACCTGGCCGAGCGCGACGGCGCCCGGCCGAAGGTGCTGGTCCGGGTCACCACCGGGGTCGATGTCGGCGCGCACGAGTACCTCGCCACCGCGCACGACGACCAGAAGTTCGGCTTCTCGCTCGCCTCCGGCGCGGCCGCCGAAGCCGTCCGCCGGGTGCTCGCCTGCCCGGACCTGGAGCTCGCCGGGCTGCACTCGCACATCGGGTCGCAGATCACCGACGCCGCGCAGTTCGAGCCGGCGGCGCGGCTCATGGCTGGCCTGGCCGCGGCGATCCGGGACGAGCACGGGGTGCAGGTCGATGAGCTCAACCTCGGCGGCGGGTTCGGCATCGCCTACACGGCCGAGGACAGCCCCGCCGACCCGGCCGCGATCGCGCGGATCCTCACCGGAACCGTCGAGGCCGCCTGCCGCGCGGCCGGCCTGCGCCGCCCGCGGCTGACCGTCGAGCCGGGCCGGGCGATCGCCGGCCCGGGCACCGTGACCTTGTACGAGGTCGGCACGGTCAAGGACGTGCCGTTCGACGGCGGGCTGCGGACCTATGTCAGCGTGGACGGCGGGATGAGCGACAATATCCGGACGGCGCTGTATGACGCCAGGTACACCTGCGTGCTCGCGTCCCGCGAGTCCGCCGCGGCGCCGATGCTCTCGCGGGTCGTGGGTAGGCACTGCGAGAGCGGGGACATCGTCGTCCGGCACGCCTGGCTGCCCGCCGACCTGGCCCCCGGCGACCTGCTCGCGGTGGCGGCCACCGGGGCATACTGCCGGTCGGCGGCGAGCAACTACAACCATGTGCCGCGGCCGGCCGTCGCGGCGGTGCGGGACGGGGCGGCCCGGGTGCTGGTCCGGCGCGAGACAATCGAGGATCTGCTCCGGCTGGACGCCGGGTGAGGGGACTGGATGCCGGGTGAGGGGAGCAGCCAGCGTGGCGCAACCAGGCGGAACGAGGCGCGGCCTCAACGTGGCCCTGCTGGGCTGCGGCGTGGTCGGCTCGCAGGTTGTCCGGCTGCTGGACGAGCAGGCGGCCGACCTGGCCGCCAGGATCGGCGCCCCGGTCCAGGTGACCGGTATCGCGGTGCGGCGGCTGCAGCGGCAGCGCGATGCCGGGATCGACCGCGCGCTGCTCACCACCGATGCCATCGAGCTGGTGTCCAGGCCGGACACCGATATCGTGATCGAGGTCATCGGCGGCATCGAGCCGGCCCGCTCCCTGCTGCTGGCGGCGATGAAGGCGGGCAAGTCGGTGGTCACGGCGAACAAGGCGCTGCTGGCCGAGGACGGCGCCGCGGTGCACGGCGCGGCCCGCGAGTACGGCGCCGACATCTACTACGAGGCCGCGGTGGCCGGGGCGATCCCGCTGCTGCGCCCGCTGCGCGAGTCGCTGGCCGGCGACGCGGTGCACCGCGTGCTCGGCATCGTGAACGGCACCACCAACTACATCCTGGACCGGATGGACACCTCGGGCGCCGGGTTCGCCGACGCCCTGGAGGAAGCGCAGGCACTGGGCTACGCCGAGGCGGACCCCACCGCCGACGTGGAGGGCTTCGACGCCGCGGCCAAGGCCGCCATCCTGGCCGGGCTCGCCTTCCACAGCCCGGTGACCGCGGCGGACGTGCACCGGGAGGGGATCGCCGGCGTCTCGCCCGCCGATATCCAGAGCGCCCGGACGCTCGGCTGCGTGGTGAAGCTGCTGGCCATCTGCGAGCGCTCGGACCAGGGTGTCGGCGCGCGGGTGCACCCGGCGATGATCCCGCGCTCGCACCCGCTGGCGGGCGTGCGCGAGGCCTACAACGCGGTGTTCGTCGAGGCGCAGTCGGCGGGCCGGCTGATGTTCTACGGAGCGGGCGCCGGCGGCGCGCCGACCGCCAGCGCGGTGCTCGGCGACCTGGTCGCGGTGGCGCGCAACCGGCTGGCCGGCACCCGGGGCCCGGACGCGTCCACCTACGCCGACCTGCCCGTGCTGCCCATGGGCGAGACCCGCACCGCTTATCACGTGGCCCTGGACGTCGCCGACCGCCCCGGCGTGCTGGCCCAGGTGGCCGAGGCCTACGCCCGGCATGACGTGTCGATCAAGGCGGTCCGGCAGGAGGGCCGGGGCGAAGCCGCCCAGCTGGTCATCGTCACCCACCAGGCCCGGGACGCAGCGCTCGCGGCCACCGTGTCCGACCTGCAGGCGATGCCCGCGGTGCGCTCGGTGGCCAGCGTGATGCGGGTCGAGGGCGAGGAGGACTAAGCCGTGTCCCGGCCATGGCGGGGCGTGATCGCCGAATACCGCGACCGGCTCCCGGTCACGGACGACACCCCGGTGGTCACGCTGGCCGAGGGTGGCACCCCGCTGCTGCCCGCGCCGGTGCTGTCCGCCCGCACCGGCTGCGAGGTGTACCTCAAGGTCGAGGGCGGCAACCCGACCGGCTCGTTCAAGGACCGCGGCATGACCGTGGCGATCAGCATGGCGGCCGGCCGGGGCGCGCAATCGGTGATCTGCGCCTCCACCGGCAACACCAGCGCCAGCGCCGCCGCGTACGCCGCCCGGGGCGGCCTGACCTGCGCCGTGCTGGTGCCGCGGGGCAAGATCGCGCTGGGCAAGCTGGCCCAGGCGCTCGTGCACGGCGCCCGCCTGTTGCAGGTGGAAGGGAACTTCGACGACTGCCTGGAGCTGGCCTCCAAGCTCGCGGCGCAGTACCCGGTGGCGCTGGTCAACTCGGTGAACCCGGACCGGCTGCAGGGCCAGAAGACGGCCGCGTTCGAGATCGTGGACCAGCTTGGCGACGCGCCGGACGTGCACTGCCTGCCGGTCGGCAACGCCGGCAACATCACCGCCTACTGGATGGGCTACCGCGAGTACGCGCAGGCCGGCCTGGCCAGCCGCACACCCCGGATGTTCGGCTTCCAGGCGAGCGGGGCGGCGCCGATCGTCCTGGGCGCCCCGGTGCTCCGCCCACAGACGATCGCCACCGCGATCAGGATCGGGAACCCGGCGTCCTGGCAGGCGGCAGAGACGGCCAGGGATGAGTCGGGCGGGCTGATCCGCGCGGTCACCGACCGGCAGATCCTCGCCGCCTACCGGCTGCTGGCCGGCCGTGAGGCGGTGTTCGGCGAGCTGGCGTCCGCGGCCAGCGTGGCTGGCCTGCTGCAGGCCAGCGCGGACGGCACGCTGCCGGCCGGCTCCCGGGTCGTCTGTACCATCACCGGGAACGGGCTGAAGGACCCGGACTGGGCGGTATCGGCCGCGCCCACCCCCGTCATCGTCCCGGCCGACGTGACGGCCACGGCGGCGGCACTTGAACTGGCCTGATGCCGGGCAGGCCGCGTCCCGGAGAGGCGGCGCCGCGGAGCGGACCCGGCCCGGCGCGGGCCCTGACACCGGGGGAGGCGATGCGATGAACTGGCCGCGGCATCCGGTGCGGGTCCGGGTCCCGGCCACGAGCGCGAACCTCGGGCCCGGATTCGACGCCCTGGGCCTGGCCCTGGCGCTGTACGACGAGGTGGAAGCCGAGGTCGCGGACGGCGGCCTGGCGATCGAGGTGTCCGGCGCGGGCGCGGCCGCGGCCGGCGCGGGCGAGCGTCATCTCGTGGTGCGGGCCATGCGCACGGCGTTCGCCGCGGCCGGCGGCCAGCCGCCCGGTCTCGCACTGCGCTGCGCGAACGCGATCCCCCAGGGCCGCGGGCTGGGCTCGTCGGCGGGCGCCGTGGTGGCGGGCCTGCTGGCCGGCCGCGCGCTGGCGGGCCGCGGGCTGGCGGACGGGGCGAGCGGCACCGGCGCGGAGCCGTTCGGGGATGGTGCCCTGCTCGCGCTGGCCGCCGAGCTTGAAGGCCACCCGGATAATGCGGCCGCCTGCCTGGCCGGCGGGCTGACCATCGCCTGGAATCCCGGCACCGGCCCCCGGGCCGTGCGGCTGGATCCGCTGCCGGCCATCGTCCCGGTCCTCTGCGTCCCCGCGACGTCGATGCCGACCACGGCGGCCCGGCGGGCGCTGCCCGAGACCGTCCCGCACGCCGACGCGGCGATCAACGCGGGCCGCGGCGCGCTGCTTGTCGCCGCCCTGACCCAGGCTCCTGACCTGCTGTTCGATGCCACCCAAGACCTGCTGCACCAGCCCTACCGGGCGCCGCTGATGCCCGCCGCCGCCGACCTGATCGGCCGGCTCCGCGGCGCCGGGATCGCCGCGGTCCTGTCCGGCGCCGGGCCCTCCGTGCTCGCCTTCACGGTGAGCGGTAAGACTCCTGGCCCCGCTGAGGTGGATTCAATCGCCAGTCAAGCGGGTACGCAGTGGCACGTAAGCCCCCTGGACGTAGACAGGCAAGGCGCGACCATCCAGTCCGTCCCGCCGGGCGCCAGCCCCAGAATCGGCGCAACGCACCGACGGCACGGACATGACCTGCACAGAGCCCGCCACATCGGGTCCGCGCAGGCCTGGTGGCCGGTCCTGGCCAGCTGCTGGGTCCCCTTCGGTGAAACGCGGACGGCTCTGAGGGAATGACGTGGGCTCTCTAGGTGTTAGGCTGGGTGTCGCACCAGATGCCCCGCCACGGGAACAGGTGCTCTTTAGTTCCTTGTTGCCCAGTCCGCGAAGTCGTTTCAGGACTGTGGCACCCCGTTGCCGCCTCGGCCGTATGATCCTCCTCCGCGCCCGCGTGGTCTGGAGATGGCCCCGCGGATCGAGCGGAAACGGGGGGACGGGGGAACCGGAGGGTGGTCCGGGTTAACGCGGCCGAGCACCTACGCCACCCTCCTCATCTGGATGCACCCCGAGTCTGCCTCGGCGACGGGACCTCGGTTACTGAACGTGCGGCGGCCCGCACCGGGAGCGTACCGATGGCAGGCAGACGCAGAACCTTGGCCTGGCGCAGACGCCAGGCCGCGAAACCGGGCCGACCGGCCGCCGGGGCAGCCGGCGCCCGCCCCTGGAAGGATCCCTTGTGAGCGATACCACCGAATTCCTCACCACCTCGCACGACACCGCAGCGCCGATCGGCGCCCCGTCTGGTGTCGCGGCGCCAGTCCTCGCCGGTGAGGACGGCGCGGGGCCGGTATCCCGGTCCGCGCCGAGCAGATCGCGTCGTGGCGCCGGTGGTGGCCTGGCCGCGATGCTGCTGCCCGAGCTGCAGCAGATGGCGCAGTCGATGGGCATCAAGGGAACCGGCCGGATGCGCAAGGGCGAGATCATCGCGGCGATCCAGGAACGGCAGGGCGGCACGGCCACCGCTGCCGCGCCGCAGGCCCGGACAGGCACGCGACCGGACAACTCGACGCAGCGGGGCGGGCCTGCCGGAGCCGGCGTCACTGGCCGCCCTGATCGGGACGCCAGGGGATCCGGTCCGTCAGCACGGGCCGGCCAGGGCCCGGGCGTCGGCGGCGGTGCGCAGCCAGCCGGGATCGGCGACGGCGCGCAGGCCGGGGGCCTCGGCGCCGCGGTGGCTCCGGCCCGGGCCGACACCGGAGACCAGCTGCCCTTCGACCGGGCCGATTCGGGCACGGTTACCGGCGGCGCGGCCGACACGGGGCGTCAGCCGGCCGGCAACCGCGGTGATGACGGCAGGCCATCGGGGGACGGCCAGCGCGGCGACCGGCGCCGCCGCAACGGCAGGCCGGACCAGGCCCGCTCCCGCGGCGACGCGGGCGGCGACCAGCGCCGTGAGCAATCCGGCGACCAGCGCCGTGAGCAGTCTGTCGGCGACCAGCGCCGCGATCAGGGCGGCGACCAGCGCCGTGAGCAGTCCGAGCATGGCGCGAACGCCGGCCGCGGCCAGCCCTCAGACCAGCAGGGCGGCGGCCGTGGCGATGACGACGGGGACGGCCAGGGCCGCCGCCGCAACCGGGACCGGTTCCGCAACCGCAACCGGAACCGCCGCGGCGAGCGCCCCGGCGAATCCGAGCCGGTCATCGCCGAGGATGACGTGCTCATCCCGATCGCCGGCATCCTCGACGTGCTGGACAACTACGCGTTCGTCCGGACCACCGGCTACCTTCCCGGCCCGAACGACGTGTACGTTTCCCTCTCCCAGGTCCGCAGGCATGGCCTGCGCAAGGGCGACGTGATCGAGGGCGCGGTGCGCCAGCCCCGGGAAGGCGAGCGCAGGGAGAAGTTCAACGCGCTCGTCCGGCTCGACAAGGTCAACGGGCTCGATCCCGAGCTGGCCCGCAACCGTCCCGAGTTCTCCAAGCTCGTCCCGCTGTATCCGCAGGACCGGTTCAGGCTGGAGACGGACCCGGGCATCATGACCACCCGGATCATCGACCTGATCGCCCCGATCGGCAAGGGCCAGCGCGGGCTCATCGTGTCCCCGTCGAAGGCGGGCAAGACGCTGATCATGCAGGCGATCGCGAACGCGATCACCGCGAACAACCCGGAAGTCCACCTCATGGTCGTCCTCGTGGACGAGCGGCCTGAGGAGGTCACCGACATGCAGCGCGCGGTGAAGGGCGAGGTCATCCACTCCACCTTCGACCGTCCCGCCGAGGATCACACCACCGTCGCCGAGCTCGGCATCGAGCGCGCGAAGCGGCTGGTGGAGATGGGCCACGACGTGGTGGTACTGCTCGACTCGATCACCCGCCTCGGCCGCGCCTACAACCTGGCCGCGCCCGCGAGCGGCCGGATCATGTCCGGCGGCGTGGACTCCACCGCGCTGTACCCGCCGAAGCGGTTCTTCGGCGCGGCCCGCAACATCGAGCACGGCGGCTCGCTGACGATCCTGGCCACGGCCCTGATCGAGACCGGTTCCCGGGCCGACGAGGTCATCTTCGAGGAGTTCAAGGGCACCGGCAACATGGAGCTGCGGCTGCGCCGTGAGCTGGCCGAGAAGCGGATCTTCCCCGCGTTGGACGTGGACGCGTCCGGCACCCGGAAGGAAGAACTGCTCATGTCCCCGGAGGAGCTCAAGATCGTCTGGCAGCTGCGCCGGGTGCTGCACGCGCTCGAGCCGCAGCAGGCGCTCGAGGTGCTGATGGACAAGATGCGGGAGACCAAGAGCAACGCGGAGTTCCTGCTCCAGGTCCAGAAGACCACGCTCAACCAGTAGCCCGCCCGGTCCAGCCGGTAGTTCTGCCCGGCGGCGGCCGACCCGGCCCGCGAGGCCGGGCCTGCCGCCGCCGGGAATCAGCGTGGGACGCGGCGCGTTCCACTGTCTGGCACACTGGGACCGAGTTTGCGGTGCCGGTTCACGCCAGTCGGCCTCGCTGCCAGCGGCCCGGCGACCCAGCGCCCGGCCGGCAGCGGACAGACGACTGACGACCCGGCCGCCGCCTGAGCCAGGAGACTTCACATGAAGCCTGACATTCACCCCAAGTACGTGGTCACCAAGGTGACCTGCACCTGCGGGAACACCTTTGTCACCCGCAGCGCGTCGGGCAGCGGCGAGATCCACGCCGATATCTGCTCGAACTGCCATCCGTTCTACACCGGCAAGCAGAAGATCATGGACACCGGTGGGAGGGTGGCCCGGTTCGAGCGGCGCTTCGGGAAGAAGGACGCGGAGAGCAAGTAGCGATCGCCGGCTGCGCGGGACGCCCGCCGCCTTCGCGCCCCGTCGGCAGAGCCGGCTAGCGCGAAGGCGACGGGGACTGCCCCGCGCCGGACCGCGTCTTTCTCCCAGAGGAAACCCGTCTCCCATAGGAGACCCGTGCCGCCGGACAGGAGGAGTTTGGTGTTTGACCGGCTCGGCGGGCTGACTGCCGAGTACGCGAAGCTGGAAAAGCAGCTGGCCGATCCCGGCGTGCACGCGGATCAGGAGCGAGCCCGGGCGCTCGGCAAGCGGTACGCCGAGCTCAGCCCGGTGGTGAACGCTTACCGGGACTGGCAGCGCACGGCGGCGGACGAAACGACCGCGCGTGAGCTGGCCGCCGAGGATACGTCGTTCCTGGCCGAGGCCGAGCAGCTCGAGCAGCACCGGGCGGAGCTGGAGAAGCAGCTGACCGAGCTGCTGGCGCCGCGGGACCCCAGCGACGGCAAGGACGTCATCCTCGAGGTGAAGGCCGGCGAGGGGGGCGAGGAGTCGGCTTTGTTCGCGGGGGATCTGCTGCGGATGTACCTGCGGTACGCCGAGCGGCAGGGCTGGAAGACGGAGATACTCGACTCGGCCATGACCGGGCTCGGCGGGTACAAGGACGCGACGGTCGCGGTCAAGTCCCGCGGCCGGGCGCACGGGCCGGGCGTCTGGTCGCGGCTGAAGTACGAGGGCGGCGTGCACCGCGTGCAGCGGGTGCCGGTGACCGAGTCCCAGGGCCGGATCCACACGTCGGCCGCGGGCGTGCTGGTCATGCCGGAGGCCGATCCGGTCGACGTGCAGGTAGACCCGAACGACATCCGGGTGGACGTGTTCCGGTCGTCGGGGCCGGGCGGCCAGAGCGTGAACACCACCGACTCGGCCGTGCGGATCACGCACCTGCCGACCGGGATCGTCGTCTCCTGCCAGAACGAGAAGAGCCAGCTGCAGAACCGGGAGCAGGCGATGCGCATCCTGCGGGCCCGGCTGCTCGCCGCCGCTCAGCAGGAAGCCGACGCTCATGCAGCGGCGCAGCGCCGCGACCAGGTGCGCACCGTCAACCGCTCGGAGCGGATCCGCACCTACAACTTTCCCGAGAACCGGATCGCCGATCACCGGATCGGATACAAGGCCTACAACCTGGACCAGGTTCTCGACGGCGACCTGGACGGCGTGATCTCCGCGCTCACCGAGGCGGACCTGGCGGCCCGGACCGAAGGCCGCGCTGCCGCCGCGCCGCCGGCCGGCGCGGCGGCAGCGGGTCAGGGCGGCGCCGGGCCGGAGCGCGCCGGATGAACCTGCTGCTCGACGAAATCAGGCGCGCCACGGCCCGGCTGGCCGAGGCGGAAGTCGAGTCTGCGCGGGCCGACGCCGAGCAGATCGCCGCGCACGTGCACGGCGTGCGCCGCGGCGAGTTGCACACGGTTCCCGACGACGCGTTCGACACGAGGTTCTGGCAGGCGGTGGACCGGCGGGCCGCGCGCGAGCCGCTGCAGCACATCACCGGAAAGGCGCACTTCCGGCACCTTGAGCTGAGCATCGGGCCCGGCGTGTTCGCGCCCCGCCCGGAGACCGAGGTGATGACCGGCTGGGCCATCGACCGGCTCCGCGAGGCGGACGTGGCCGAGCCCGTGGCCGTCAACCTGGGCACCGGCTCCGCCGCGATAGCCCTGTCCATCGCCCTCGAGGTACCCGCCGCCCGGGTGCACGCGGTGGAGGCCGACCCGCTCGCCCTGGCTTACGCCGAGCGGAATGTGGCCGGCTACTCGGCCCGCGCGCCGTATCCGGGGCGCCGGGTCGCGCTGGCCGGGGCCGACTTCGCCGCGGCGCTGGGCGAGCTGGACCGCACGGTCAACCTGGTGATCAGCAACCCGCCGTACATCCCGCTGGGCGCGGCGGTCCCGCCGGAGGTAGCCGAGTACGACCCGCCGTCCGCCTTGTGGAGCGGCACCGACGGCCTGGACGCGATCAGGGCGGTGCAAACCGTAGCCCGGCGGCTGCTGCGGCCGGGCGGCCGGGTCGCGGTCGAGCACGGTGCCACGCAGGGCGCTGGCGTCCGCGCGGTGTTCGCGTCCGGACCCGGATGGCAGGACATCGCACAACACGAGGACCTGGCGGGCCGCGACAGGTTCGTCACCGCCGTGTGCCAGTGGCAGGATGGGCAGCCATGAGCGACCGCTACGACTGCTCAGACCCTGAGCAGCGCGCGGCGGGCCTGGACGCGGCCACGGACGCGGTGCGCCGCGGCGACCTCGTCGTACTGCCCACCGACACGGTCTACGGGCTCGGCGCGGAAGCCTTCAGCCCGGCGGCCGTCACCAGCCTGCTGATCGCCAAGCGGCGCGGCCGTGACATGCCGCCGCCGGTGCTGGTCGGGACGGTCCGCGCGGCGACCGCGCTGGTCGAGGATCTCAGCGATGCCGGGCGCGACTTCATCGAGGAATTCTGGCCGGGCGGTCTCACCCTGGTCTGCCGGGCCAGGCGCACGCTGAACTGGGACCTGGGCGAGACCAGGGGCACGGTAGCGGTCCGGATGCCGTTGCACCAGGTCGCCCTGGACCTGCTCAAGCAGACCGGGCCGCTGGCGGTGAGCAGCGCTAATCTCTCCGGTATGCCCGCCGCCACCACCGTGGACGAGGCAGTGGACCAGCTGGGCGACACGGTCGCCGTGTTCCTGGACGGCGGTCCCTGCCCGGGCGGGGTGCCGTCCACTATCGTGGACCTCACCGGCCTGGTACCCAGGCTGCTGCGGGCGGGGGCGATCCCGGTGGAACAGCTGAACTCGGTGGCTGCGGTGTCCACCAGCGCGCGCCCGGACGACTTCCCCGGCGAAGAGCCGGAGGCGGGCGAGGCCTTCAGCACCGGTGAGCTCGCGGAGAACGTGGAGATCTCGGACGCGTTCCCCATGCCCCCCGAAGCGTCGGAGGCTTCCGTGCCGCGGAACATCTCCGGCAACGGCGGCGCGCCCGCCGAACGGCGGGACACCCCGTGACCCCGGACCTCGGCGGCTGAGCCGGGTGCGCGAGTACATTCTCACGCTCCTCACCGCCGCGGCGGTGACCTACCTGCTGACTCCGCTGGTGCGGCGGATCGCGATCGCCACCGGCGCCATGCACGCCCCGCGCGAGCGGGACGTGCACGTGATCCGCACGCCGCTGCTCGGCGGCCTGGCCATGTACGGCGGGCTGGCCGCCGCCCTGCTGGTGGCCGATCAGCTCCCGTACCTGCGCGCGGCGATCGGCGGCACCCGGGTCAGCGGCGGCCTGCTTGCGGCCGGCGGCCTCGTCGTCGTCATGGGCATCGTGGACGATCGCTGGGGCATCAGCGCGCTCGGCAAGCTGGCCGGCCAGGTTGCCGCCGCCGGCATCCTGGTATGGAGCGGGACCGAGATCCCCTGGATACCGCGGCCGAACGGCAGCGTGATCGTGCTGTCCTACAACCAGGGCCTGGTGCTGACCATCCTCGTCGTGGTGATCACGATCAACGCGGTGAACTTCATCGACGGCCTGGACGGGCTGGCGGCCGGGATCGTGTGCATCGCGGCGCTGGCGTTCTTCGCCTACTCGTACACGCTGGTGCGGGTGGCGGGCGCTTCCACGCAGTCGCTCCCGGCGCTGGTGTCGGCGATCCTGGCCGGGATATGCATCGGGTTCCTGCCGCACAACTTCCACCCGGCGCGGATATTCATGGGCGATACCGGCGCGATGCTGCTCGGGCTGCTGCTCGCCTACGGGCCGATCTCCAGCACGGCGACGCTGGACCCCTACATCCTCAAGAACGCGGTCAACAGGTTTCCCACGATCCTGCCGATCCTGCTGCCCGCCGCGATCTTCCTCATCCCGTACGCCGACCTGCTGCTGGCGGTGGCCCGCCGGACCAGGGCGGGACAGTCCCCGTTCGCGCCGGACAAGAAGCACCTGCACCACCGGCTGCTGAGCATCGGGCACTCGCACCGCAAGAGCGTGCTGCTCATGTACGCCTGGGCCGCGCTGTTCGCGGTCACGGTGGTCTCGCTGTCGGTGGTGCGGACCAAGCTGCTGATCCTGGCGGGCGTCACGCTGGCGGGGATGCTGATCCTGCTGCTCGTCTCGGTCCCCCGGCTGCGGCCGCACCGTCTGCGGCCCGCGGCCCCGGTCGGGGCGGCCGGGACGCCCGTCGCGGGCGCGGCTGTGACGGTCCCGCCGCCGGTTGCGGCGAGCGTGCCCGAGGGCGCGGCGGAGAGCACCCACCCGGGATCGGCAGCCCAGCAGGCCCTGGGCCAGCGCCGGGGAACGGCGGCTACCGGCTCACAGGGCTGATCCCGGCAATGCTGAACCCGGCAATGCGTGACCTACGGTAGTCACGCCGTTACCTTGTTTCCCCCGCCTCGCCCGGCGCGGGGCCTACTTCGGCACGGGGCCCCTGGTAAAGCCCGGACCAAGAGCTTGTGATATCTTTCACGAGCAAGGAATTCAAGGGCGAGTGAGGGGTCAGTGATACGGTTCTGTAACCTGGCGGAGCGCCGTCACGATGGTGCATGGCGCGCCGGCTGGTTCCCGTTCCGCACGGGAGCTGCCACGCCGGGATACCCGGCGGCATCCCCTCCGCCCGTCGAGCCTCACGGGGTTACCTAGATGCAAGCGAGCTATGGCCAGATCCTCAGGGGAGCAGCCGCGCCTACGGCTGCCGCTGCGGTGGTCATGGTCGTGTTGTCCGCGGTATTCGGCGGTACCAAGGGCCTGACCGGCGCGCTGCTGGGCGTGGCGCTGGTGGCGATCTTCTTCGGGATCAGCCTGGTCGCGGTCGGCCGCGCTTCGCGGGTGAGCCCGCAGGCGATGATGATCACCGCGATCGTCACCTTCCTGGTAAAGATCGTGCTGCTCGCCTTCCTGGTCGCGCGGTTTGCCGGGACGAGCGCGTTCAATTCGAAGCTTTTCGGCTTCACCGCCATCGTCTGCATCCTGGCCTGGACCATCGGCCAGGCGGTCGCCTCGGCCCGGATGAAGGTGCTATACGTCGAACCGGACGGGGAACGGTGACCGGTGCGGACGACACAGCTTCCGGACGGCGGATCGCGGCCCGCGGCTCGCGCTACCGGCCGGCGCCATGAGCGGGAACGTTCGGCCCCCGCGGCCAGACCGGGACGGCAGGATCCCCCACAGCGACACTCCCGGCTGGACCGTGTTCAGCTACCTGCTGAGCGGCATGATCCTCTACGGCGCCATCGGCTGGGCCATCGGCCGGTGGGTGGTGCACTCGACGCTGTGCTTCCCGCTCGGGATGGTGGCCGGCCTGGCGCTCGCGATCGTCCTGGTGATCTTCCGTTTCGGCCGGTCCGGGACGGCTGGCGCGGACCGGTCCTGACCGGCGGCATCGCCGGCCGGCCGCGCGCAGCCGGGGCCAGCCGCCCGCAAGGAGCGCGACGTGAGCCCTGACCTGCACGGGACCACCCTGGCCAGCGGTTGCCACATCTACCCTCCGGGCTGCGGCTACCCCTCGCCCGGCCTGCCGGATTTCCAGTTCAGGCCGATCTTCGTGGTGGCCGGCCTGCACGTCACCAAGCCGATCCTGCTCATGGTGATCAGCGTGGTCGTCGTCGTGGGGTTCTTCTGGGCCGCGTTCGCCAGGCCCAAGCTGGTGCCGAGGGGAGTCCAGAACCTCGGCGAGCTGGGCGTGTTTTTCGTCCGGGACCAAATCCTCCGCCCGATGATCGGCAAGAAGGGCGACAGCTACCTGCCTTTCCTGGTGACGCTGTTCTTCTTCATCTGGGTGATGAACCTGCTGGAGGTCATCCCGGTCGCGCAGTTCCCGGTGCCGGCCCACATCGGCTTCGCCTGGATCCTGGTCCTCTTGGTCTGGGTCACCTACATGTCGGTGGGCTTCAGGATCCACGGGCCGGTCGGCTTCTTCAGGCACATGATCCCGGACGCGCCGTGGTGGATCCTGTGGCTGCTCGCGCCCATCGTGCTGTTCTCCGACATCCTGATCCGGCCGTTCACGCTCGGTGTCCGGCTGTTCGCCAACATGTTCGCCGGGCACCTGCTGCTGCTCGTCTTCTACTTGGCCACCTGGTACTTCTTCAGCGCGAGCATCGGCGCCGTCTACGCGGTCGGCTCGCTGGCGATGGTGATCATACTGACCGGGTTCGAGCTGCTGATCCAGGCGCTGCAGGCGTTCATCTTCACCATGCTGACCGCGTTCTACATCGGTGACGCGATGGAGGGGATCTGACCTAGAACAGCCTCACCGGCGGGCCGAATCCGCCGGTCCTGATACGAAGGAATGAACACATGCTTGATCTAGCAACTCACGTCCTGGCGGCGAGCGGCAACGGTGTCGGCAGCGCCACCGTCACCATCGCCGGCCGGCTGGGCGCCGTCGCCTACGGCCTCGCGGCCATCGGCCCCGGCGTCGGCATCGGCCTGATTTTCGGCCACGCCACCGAGGCGATGGCCCGCCAGCCGGAGGCCGTCGGGCTGATCCGCGCCAACATGTGGGTCGGCTTCGCCCTGTGCGAGGCGCTCGCCCTGATCGGGATCGTCGTCCCGTTCATCTTCACGCACTGACAACGCCTGACAGGCAGGTGACTGCATCGTGATGTACCTCGCTGCGTCGTCGTCAACGAATCCGCTCATCCCGTCGCTTACAGAGCTGATCATGGGACTGATCGGCTTCGTGGTCATCTTCGGCGCGCTCTACAAGATCCTGCTGCCCAGGCTCCAGAAGACCCTGGCGGAGCGGACCGACGCGATCGAGGGCGGCATCCAGCGGGCCGAGGAGGCCCAGGCCGAGGCCGAGCGGCTGCAGCAGCAGTACCGGGCGCAGCTCGACGACGCCCGGCACGAGGCCGCCCGGCTGCGCGAGGAGGCCAGGGAGCAGGGCGCTCAGATCATCGCCGAGATGCGCGAGCAGGCGCAGGCCGAGGCGGCGCGGCTACTCGAGTCCGCGCACGCACAGATCAACTCGGACCGCCAGCAGGCGCTGGCCACGCTCCGGGCGCAGGTCGGCGAGCTGGCCGTCGACCTGGCCGGGCGCATCGTCGGCGAGTCGCTCGCGGACGAGGCCAGGGCGAGCCGGGTCGTGGACAGATTCCTCGACGAGCTCGACAGCAGTGGTGACCAGGCCGCGGAACTGCGGGCCAGCCATTGAGCCCGGACCGGGCCCTGCCCCGTTCGGAAGGGCCGGAGGTTCCCGGCGGGCCAGGGCTGAGGTGAGCCGATGAGGGGTGCGAGCAGGATCTCGCTGGCCGCGGCCAGCGATCAGCTCTCGGCCGCGGCCACGACCAGGGCCGTCGCGGACACGATGGGCAACGAGCTGTTCGCCGTGACCCGGCTGCTGGACTCCGAGCACGCCCTGCGCCGGACGCTGACCGACCCCGCGCGGTCGGCCGCGGCCAAGGTGGGCCTGATCCGCTCGCTGCTGGACGGGAAGGTTTCCGCCGAAACGCTCGACCTGCTCGCAGGCCTGGTGTCGGCGCGCTGGTCGGCATCCCGCGACCTGGGCGACGCGACCGAGGAACTCGCCGCGCGGGCCCTGGTGATCGCGGCCGAGCGGACGCGAAAGCTGGACGACCTGGAAGACGAGCTGTTCCGGTTCAGCCGGGTGGTGGCAGGGCAGCCGGATCTGCGCCTGGCCCTATCCGACCCCAACCTGCCCGACGAGCGCAAGCGCGGGCTGCTCGGCGCGCTGCTCGACGGCAAGGTCAGCCCGGCGGCGCAGCAGCTGATCACCGAGGCGGTCCTGCACCCCCGGGGACGTAGTCTGGAAGCGAACCTGGACGGCTACGCCAAGCTGGCCGCCGAGCGCAAGCAGCGGCTGATCGCCGTGGTACGGGTGGCCTCCGCGCTCACCCAGCGGCAGCAGGAACGGCTGAGCGCGGGACTGGCCGCCATCTACGGGCATGACGTATATCTCAACGTCGTGCTGGATCCGCAGGTCGTAGGCGGCATGTCGGTCCAGGTCGGTGACGAGGTCATCGACGCGAGCGTGGTCAGCCGCCTCACGGCCCTGCGGCGCAGGCTGGCGGGCTGAACCGTGACCGCGACCGCACCATGACGCGAAGGACATGAGGAAGATGACGGAGCTGACAATCCGGCCGGAAGAGATCCGGGACGCGCTGGCGCACTTTGTCGATGACTACCAGCCCGACGCCGCGTCGAGGGAAGAGGTCGGCACGGTCCTCGAGTGCGGCGACGGGATCGCGCGGGTCGAGGGACTGCCCTCGGCCATGGCCAACGAGCTGCTCGAGTTTCCCGACGGTACCCGCGGACTGGCCCTCAACCTGGAGGTGCGCGAGATCGGCGTGGTCATCCTCGGCGAGTTCAGCAAGATCGAGGAGGGCCAGCAGGTCCGCCGCAGCGGCGAGGTGCTGTCGGTGCCGGTGGGCGACGCCTTCCTCGGCCGGGTCGTGGATCCGCTCGGCGTCCCGCTGGACGGCCTGGGCGAGATCACCGGTACCGAGCTGCGCGAGCTGGAGATCCAGGCGCCGAGCGTCGTGCAGCGCAAGAAGGTGCACGAGCCGCTGCAGACCGGCATCAAGGCCATCGACGCGATCACCCCGATCGGCCGCGGCCAGCGCGAGCTGATCATCGGCGACCGGCAGACCGGCAAGACCGCGATCGGCATCGACACGATCATCAACCAGCGGGCGAACTGGGAATCCGGCGACCCGGCGAAGCAGGTCAAGTGCATCTACGTGTCGGTGGGCCAGAAGGGCACGACAACCGCCCAGGTCCGCCAGTCGCTCGAGGACGCGGGCGCGCTGGAGTACACCGTGATCGTGGCGGCTCCGGCGTCCGACCCGGCTGGCTTCAAGTACATCGCGCCCTATACCGGGTCGGCCATCGGCCAGCACTGGATGTACCAAGGCCAGCATGTCCTGATCATCTTCGACGACCTGTCCAAGCAGGCCGAGGCGTACCGGGCCGTGTCGCTGCTGCTGCGCCGCCCGCCGGGCCGCGAGGCGTACCCGGGCGACGTCTTCTACCTGCACTCCCGGCTGCTTGAGCGGTGCGCCAAGCTGTCCGACGAGATGGGCGCCGGCTCGATGACCGGGCTGCCCGTCGTCGAGACCAAGGCCAACGACATCTCGGCCTACATCCCGACCAACGTGATCTCGATCACCGACGGCCAGATCTTCCTGGAGACCGACCTGTTCAACTCAGGCGTCCGGCCGGCCATCAACGTCGGCCGTTCGGTGTCCAGGGTGGGCGGCGACGCGCAGATCAAGGCGATGAAGACGGTGGCGGGCGGCCTCAAGCTTGCTCTCTCCCAGTACCGCGACCTGGAGGCGTTCGCCTCGTTCTCGTCCGACCTGGACGCCGCGTCCCGCGCCCAGCTGGACCGCGGAGCCCGCCTGGTCGAGCTGCTCAAGCAGCCGCAGTACGACCCGTTCCCGGTGGAGCAGCAGGTGGCCTCGATCTGGGCCGGCACGGAGGGGTACCTCGACGACGTGCCGGTCGAGGATGTCGGGCGCTTCGAGGAGGGGTTCCTCGATCTGCTGCGTCGCTCCCGGCCGGGAGTCCTGGACGCGATCAGGGAGACCGGGCAGCTGTCCGACGAAACGGTGGCAGCGCTCAAGGACGCGATCGAGGAGTACAAGAAGGGCTTCGAGACCAGCACGGGCGAACTGCTGGTGAAGGAGGAGCCGGTCGGCGCCCTGGACCCGGACCAGATCGATCAGGAGACGATCAAGCAGTACAAGCAGCCGGAGCCCAAGACGGAGCCCAAGACGGAGCCCCGGGGCCGGCAGGAGCAGGGCTGAGGTAGCAGCGCATGGGAGCACAGCTTCGCGCGGTCAGGCGGCGGATCGGGGCGGTCCAGTCGACCGCCAAGATCACGCGTGCCCAGGAGCTGATCGCGTCGTCCCGGATCATCAAGGCGCAGCAGCGGGTGCGCGCGGCGCAGCCGTATGCGCGCGAGCTCACCAGGGCGATCGAGGCCGTGGTCAGCGGGTCGCCGTCGGTCGCTCACCCGCTGGTTACGCAGTCGCAGCGTCCATCCCGGGCGGCGGTGGTCATGCTCACCAGTGACCGGGGCTTCGCGGGCGGGTACAACGCTAATGTGCTGCGTGAAGCCCAGTCGCTGACCGAGTTGCTGACAGCTCGCGGCATCGAGGTGCGGCCGTACGTGGCCGGGCGCAAGGGCATCGTCTGGCACAGGTTCCGGGACCGCCAGGTCACCGCGGAGTGGAGCGGGTTCTCCGAGCGGCCGGAGTTCTCCGACGCCAGCGCCATGGCCGCCCGGCTGCTGGAGGATTTCGGCCGGCCCGGCGAGGAGGGCGGCCTGGACGAGATCCACCTCGTGCACACCGAGTTCATCTCCATGCTCACCCAGCGGCCGGTGGCCCGCAGGATCCTGCCGCTGCAGATCGAGGAGACCGCCGAAGAACCACCGGGCGGCAAGATCAACAAGTACGAGTTCGAGCCGTCCGACGAGGCCGTGCTTGACGCGCTGCTGCCCTGGTACGTGGAAACCATGCTCTACCAGGCCCTGCTCGAGTCCGCGGCCGCCGAGATCGCATCCCGGCGGCGCGCGATGAAGTCGGCGACCGACAACGCCAGAGACCTGATCGAAGTGCTGACGAGGGAAGCCAACAAGGCTCGGCAGGCCGAGATCACCCAGGAAATCAGCGAGATCGTCGGCGGTGCCAACGCGCTGACCGAAAGCCTCGCCGAAAGTGAGTGAATGTCATCATGACCGCAACCACCGATAGCGTCGCCCCCGGCGAAGCCGCCGCCGCGAACACCGGCCGCGTCTCGCGGGTCATCGGCCCCGTGGTGGACGTCGAGTTCTCCGCCGAGACGATGCCCGACATCTACAACGCGCTGCACGTGGACGTGACGCTGGAAGGCACGACCAAGACGCTGACCCTGGAGGTCGCCCAGCACGTCGGCGACAACATCGTCCGGGCGATCTCGATGCAGCAGACCGACGGCCTGGTCCGCGGGGCCACGGTCACCGACACCGGCGAGTCGATCACGGTGCCGGTCGGGGACGTGACGAAGGGGCACGTGTTCAACGTGCTCGGCGAGACGCTGGACGTGCCCACCGCATCCCTGAAGGTCACCCGGCGCTGGCCGATCCACCGCGACGCTCCGCCGTTCGACCAGCTGGAGCCCAGGACGGAGATCCTGGAAACCGGCATCAAGGTCATCGACCTGCTCACTCCCTACGTGAGGGGCGGGAAGGTCGGCCTGTTCGGCGGCGCCGGCGTCGGCAAGACCGTGCTCATCCAGGAGATGATCACGCGGGTGGCCAAGAACTTCGGCGGCGTCTCGGTGTTCGCCGGGGTGGGCGAGCGCACCCGCGAGGGGAACGACCTGTTCATCGAGATGACCGAGTCCAACGTCATCGCCGACACCGCGCTCGTCTTCGGCCAGATGGACGAGCCGCCCGGCACCAGGCTCCGGGTCGGCCTGGCCGCGCTCACCATGGCCGAGTACTTCCGCGACGAGCAGCAGCAGGACGTGTTGCTGTTCATCGACAACATCTTCCGGTTCACCCAGGCCGGCTCGGAGGTGTCCACCCTGCTCGGCCGGATGCCCTCCGCGGTCGGCTACCAGCCCACGCTGGCCGACGAGATGGGCCAGCTCCAGGAGCGGATCACCTCCACCCGCGGTCACTCGATCACCTCGATGCAGGCCATCTTCGTGCCCGCCGACGACATCACCGACCCCGCGCCGCACACCGTGTTCGCCCACCTGGACGCCACCACGGTGCTGTCCCGGGCAATCACCGAGAAGGGCATCTTCCCGGCGGTGGACCCGCTCGACTCCACCTCGCGGATCCTGGACCCCAAGTACGTCGGCCAGGAGCACTACGACGTGGCCAGGGAGGTACAGCGGATCCTGCAGCGGTACAACGAGCTGCAGGACATCATCGCGATCCTGGGCATCGACGAGCTGTCCGAGGAGGACAAGGTCACCGTCCAGCGGGCGCGCCGGATCGAGCGTTTCCTGTCCCATCCGATGTTCGTGGCCGAGCAGTTCACCGGACAGCCCGGGGTCTTCGTCCCGCTGAGCGAGACCATCTCCTCGTTCAAGGCGATCACCGAGGGCAAGTACGACGATCTTCCCGAGCAGGCGTTCTTCATGGTTGGCGGAATCGATGACGTAGAGAGGAAGGCGGCCGAGCTTGAGAAGTCGTGATCAGTCCCGGCTCGTCCGGTCATCGCAGAGGGAGTCCTGGTGACGCTGCACGTGGAGCTGGTTGTCCCCGACCGTGAGATCTGGTCGGGCTCGGCCAGGATGGTCGTCGCCAAGACACTCGAAGGCGACCTGGGAGTGCTGTCGTCCCATCCGCCCGTGCTCGGCATTCTCGCCGATGCGAGCGTCGTCAGGATCCTCGACCCGCAAGCGGCGGGCGAGGCGGGCGAGGCCTCCGCGAGCGGGGAGCTGATCGCGGCGGTGAGCAGCGGGTTCCTTTCGGTGGCCGATGACCGGGTGTCCATCCTGGCCAGGAGCGCGGAGCTGGGCAGCGAAGTCGACACCGTCGCGGCCCGGGCGGAGCTCGAGGCTGCCGAGGCCGACACGCCGGCCCCGGGCGGCGAGGAGCCGGCCGAGGCCAGCTACGCAAGGGCGCGGCTGCGCGCCGCGGGCGAGCTGGCCTGACGAAGGCTGCGGGGGAGTGGGCGGCTCGGCGGCGGTTGATGCCGGCGGCTGGCTCATCGCCATAGTCCTGGTCTGCCTGGTACTGGCGGCCGTGGCCGTCGCCAGCCGCCGCGCTCTCATCGAGCGCGGCGGCGGAACCGTGGAGTGCGGGCTGCGGCGGCCCGGCGAGGACCATTCCTGGCGGCTCGGCGTCGCCTCGTATCAGCCCGACGAGCTGCGTTGGCATCAAGTCTTCGGCCTGCTGCTGCGCCCCGCCGAGATCTTCCCGAGAAGGACGCTCACCGTCGTCTCGCGGCGCTCGCCGGACGCCGGCGAGACGAACAGCCTGGGCCCGGGCATGGTAGTGGTGGAATGCCGGGCGGGCGAGCCCGCCGACGCGATGGAGCTGGCCATGAGCGAGTCCGCCCTCACCGGGTTCCTCGCCTGGCTCGAAGCGGCACCGCCCTCCCCGCATCCAGGCTGAGCCTTCGGCCCCGGGCCGGGACCGCCTGCGCCCGCGGGTTAGCGCTCGCCGCCGGGCCGCCACAGCACGTCGCCCTCGGCTGCGTTTGCCTCACGGGCGAGGATGAACAGCAGGTCGGACAGCCGGTTGAGGTAGCGCGCCGGGACCGGGTTGACGGTGTCACCGTGCGCTTCCATGGCCGCCCACGCGCTGCGTTCGGCGCGCCGGACGACCGTGCGCGCCGCGTGCAGCAGCGCGGCGCCGGCCGTGCCCGCGGGCAGGACGAAGCTGCGCAGCGTGGCCAGGTCCGCGTTGTGCTCGTCACAGGCCTGCTCGAGCGCGGCGACGTAGTCCTCGGTGATCCTCAGTCCGGGCTGCGCGGAATCCGCCGCGAACGGGCTGCACAGGTCAGCGCCCACGTCGAAGAGCTCGTTCTGGATGCGGGTGAGCAGCTCCGTGATCCCGGGCTGGAGGCCGCCGAGGGCGAGCGCGACACCGACCGCGCAGTTGGCCTCGTCCACGTCCGCGTACGCGACCAGCCGCGGGTCGGTCTTGCTGGTCCGGGAGCCATCGCCGAGCGCGGTCGTGCCGTCGTCACCGGTGCGCGTGTAGATGCGGGAGAGCACCACGGGATTTTCGCTGCGATCGCTGGCCATGCTCTCACCGTATCGGCTGCCGCACCCTGCGCCGGTGCCCGGACCGTCGGCCCTGCGCCCCCGACCGCCCTCGCCCGCTCCCGTGGCATCGGTCCCGCGCCCGGACGGTCGCCGCCCGCTCCCGTCACGTCGGTCCCGCGGCCGAGCCGTCCCCGCCCGCTCCCGTAGCGTCGGTCCGCGGCCGGACCGTCGCCGCCCGCGACGGACCGTGGGCGCTGTGCTGGCCGTCATCATTCCTTAGTAGGGTGTGGCGTATCCGAACCGGGTTCGGGAGGCGGTCGTGTACGACTACGTCATCATCGGTGCCGGCAGCGCGGGATGCGTCCTGGCGGCCCGGCTGACTGAGGATCCATCCGTGCGGGTGCTGCTCCTGGAGGCGGGGCCGCCCGACGACGCGGATGAGATCCACATTCCCGCCGCCGTCAACCTGCTGTGGAAGGGACCTTACGACTGGGACTACACCACGGTCCCGCAGGAAAGCGCCGGCGGCCGCCGCGTCTACTGGCCCCGGGGCAAGACCCTGGGCGGCTCCTCCTCGATCAACGCGATGATCTACATCAGGGGCAGCCGCTTCGACTATGACACCTGGCGGGACGACTACGGCTGCGCCGGCTGGGGCTACGCCGACCTGCTCCCCTACTTCCTGCGCGCCGAGGGCAACTCCCGTGGCGCGTCGGCCTATCACGGCGCAGCCGGCCCGCTGAGCGTCCAGGACGGGCATCGCTCCCCGCTGACCAGGTCGTTCGTCGAGGCGGCGCGGGCCTGCGGCCTCCAGGAGAACGACGACTTCAACGGCCCCGCCCAGGACGGGGTCGGCTTCTACCAGGTCACTCAGCGCGGCGGCCGCCGCTGCTCGGCAGCAGATGCCTACCTCAGGCCCGCGCTTCCCCGGCCGAACCTCACCGTGCAGACCAACTCCCTGGTGACCAGGATCGCCGTGGAAGGCGGCCGGGCCGCGGTCGTGCACTACCTGCGCGGCGGAGCGGAGGAGTCCGCGCGCGCGGAAGGCGAGGTCATCCTGGCCGGCGGCGCGGTGAACAGCCCGCAGCTGCTCATGCTGTCCGGCATCGGCCCGGCGGACCAGCTGCGCGAGCTGGGCATCGACGTGCTGGTCGACAACCAGGGGGTCGGCGCCAACCTTTCGGATCATCCGATCGTCACGGCCATGTGGAACACGCCCAAGGTGCGCGGCCTCTGGGAGATGGCCGGCCCGGCCAGCCTGCTGCGCTGGCAGCTGACGCACAGCGGCCCGCTGGTCAGCAACGTGGCCGAGGCCGGTGGATTCAGCCGTTCGGATCCGGGGCTGCCCGCACCGGACCTGCAGTGGCACGCGCTGCCCGTGCCCTACGAGAACCAGGGCCTCACCGATCCGGCGCGGCGCGCGCTCTCGCTGCTGGTCACCCTCGTCTCGGTGCGCAGCCGGGGCGCGATCACGCTCCGCAGCGCCGATCCCCGGCACAAGCCGGCCATCGACCCGGGCTACCTCACCGACAGCGCCGACATCGAGCCGCTGGTCATGGGGCTGCAGATGGCGCGGCAGTTCGCAGCCGCCCAGCCGATGGCCAGCATCTGCACGAGCGAGTTCGCGCCCGGTCCCGACGTGCGCAGCGACGCGGAGCTCCGCGACTTCATCAGGCGCGATCTCGCGACCCTTTACCACCCGGTCGGCAGCTGCGCCATGGCTGGTGACTCGCCGCTGGCGGCCGGCAAGCTGGCCAGCGTGGTCGATCCGGATCTGCGGGTGCGCGGGGTGGAGGGGCTGCGCGTGGTGGACGCCTCGGTCATGCCCGCCGTGCCGCGCGGCAACACGAACGCGCCGGTGATCGCGATCGCGGAGCGCGCCGCCGACCTCATCGCCGGCCGGGCGCCGCTGGCCGCGGCCGATCCCGAGCAGGCCCCCGCGCTCGTCAGCTGACCTCCGCGCTTGTCAGCTGACCTCCGCTCTTGTGACCTCCGCGCCTGTCAGCTGACCTCCGCGCTTGTCAGCTGACTCTCGCGCTCCCGGGCGAGAGCGCCCGTCCCGCCCGTCCCCGTCGCGTCGGCGCGAAGACCTGGTACCGCTATCACGACCCGGATGCTTCGCCATGGCGGACGAGCCGAACTCAGCGGTACCGCCGCCCGTGCAGCAGCGTGACCAACGCCATGATCTTGTCCATGTCCTTGTCCGTGCGCGAGAACGTGGTCAGGTTCACCGGCGGCTTCATCCGCTGCCTGGTGATGGCCTTGGCCCGGGCGAACTCCCGCAGGCCATCCGCGCCGTGTATCCGCCCGAACCCGGACTCTCCCACCCCGCCGAACGGCAGCGACGGCACGCCCGCGAACGCGATGACCGCGTTGATCGCCGTCATCCCGGTGCGCAGCGACCGCGCCGCCTCCAGCGCCCGCTTCCTGCTCCTGGCGTATATCGCCGAGCCCAGCCCGTAGCGGCCGCCGTTCGCCAGCCGGACGCCCTCGTCGAGATCCGCGACCTTCGTCACGGTCACCGTCGGCCCGAACGTCTCCTCGCTGACCGCCCGGCTATCCTCGGGCACGTCGGTCAGCACGATCGGCTGCACGTACGGGGCGCGGATGCTGTCCAGCCCGCCGACGACCGGGTGGCCGCCGGTGGCCAGAGCGTCGGCCACGTGTCCCTCGACGACGTTCACCTGCGATGGCATGGTCATCGGCCCGTAGTCGGCCTCCCGGTCCTCGCCCGGCCGGATCGCGGCCACGCGCTCGCGCAGCTTCTCGACGAACGAGTCGTACACGCCGGACACGACGTACACCCGCTCGATCCCGACGCAGGTCTGGCCGGCGTTCGACATCGCCCCCCAGGCGGCGGCGTCGGCGGCGGCGTCCAGGTCGGCATCGGCGTCGACCAGCATGGCGTCCTTGCCGCCGCACTCGGCGACCATTGGCGTGAGGTTGTCCGCCGCGGCAGCCATCACCTTCCGCGCGGTGGCCGCCGAGCCGGTGAATGCGATCTTGTCCACGCCGCTCCGCGCGAGCGCCGCTCCGGTCTCGCCCATCCCGGTGATCAGCTGCAGCACCGGATGCTCGGGGACGACTTCGGCCAGCGAGCTGACCAGCCAGCCGCCCACCGCGGGGGTGAGCTCGCTCGGCTTGAAGATCACCGCGTTGCCGGCCGCCAGCGCGTACGCGATCGATCCCATCGGGGTGAAGACCGGGTAGTTCCACGGCCCGATCACGGCCACCACGCCAAGCGGCTGGTACTCGAGCAGGGCCGTCTGGTTCAGCGATACTAGTCCGCTGCGCACCCGCCGCGGGCCGAGCACCCGGGCGGCATTCTTCGCCGCCCAGTCAAGGTGCACGATCGCCAGCACAATCTCCAGCTTGGCGTCGCCCAGCGGCTTGCCCGTCTCCTCGTGCACGAGCTCGGCCAGCCTGCCTATGTACCTGGTGATGTGCGACTTCCAGGCGAGCAGCCGGAGCCGCCGCTCCTTCCAGCCCAGGCCAGCCCACCACATGGCGGCCTCCCGGGCCCGCTGGACGGCTGCCTCCACATCGGCGGGTCCGCACACCGGGAAACTGGCGATCACCTCGTCGGTGGCCGGGTTCACGGTGTCGAACGTGCTCTCCGACCGCTTCGATGCCGTCGTTACCATTAGCCTCACCTCGCCAGCCAAGTAAATCACCGGCCTGCCCGCGGAGCTACCGTTGGGTAGGTATCCGGTCCCCCCAGCTACCGTGGAGTCCCGCCCGTGCCCGACCGTCCGTACCTGCTGGTCAGCTGCGCCATGTCGGTCGACGGGTACATCGATGACGCCAGTCCGGCCAGGCTCATCCTGTCCGGCGACGCGGACGCCGACCGGGTGGACGAGGTGCGGGCCGGCTGCGACGCGATCCTGGTCGGCGCGCGCACCATCCGCCGCGACAACCCCCGCTTGCTCATTCGCTCGGCCGGGCGCCGGGCCGCCCGGCTGGCCCGGGGTGCCGCCGAGAACCCGATCAAGATCACGATAACCGCGAGCGGGAATCTCGACCCCGCGGCGCGGTTCTTCGCGCCGGACGGCGCGGCCAAGCTCGTCTACTGCGCCCGGCCGGCGTTGGCCGCGACCCGGGCGCGGCTGTCCGGACTGGCTGAGGTCATCGACGCCGGCGACTCGCCGTCGCCCGCGCTGCTCGCCAGTGACCTAGCCGAACGGGGAGTCGCCAGAGTCTTGCTCGAAGGCGGAGGTGAGCTGGCGACGGAATTTCTCGCCGCCGGCCTGGCGGATGAGCTGCACCTGGTCATCGTGCCGTTCTTCGTCGGTGACTCCGCCGCGCCACGCTTCGCCGGTCCCGGCCGCTACCCGCACAGCCCGGCCAGCCGCATGCAGCTCGCCGAAGTCCGCCAGCTAGACGACGTCGTCCTGCTCCGCTACCTGCTGGGGAGCAGCCACCCGGCCCAGTCGCCGCCCGCCGCCCAAGCCCGCCGTCCGGCCGACCGCGGCGACCGCGCCGACGAGATCCGCTGGCTCCGCCAGACCATCGAGCTGCTCAGCGCCGGCGACGACCTCGCCTCGCCGCACTCCTCAGCCGGCCAACCCCCCAACCCGGCCGGCCAGCCCGGGGGCGCTGAAGGTTCCGGCGCGGCTTCTCCGGCCGGTCAGCCCGGGGGCGCTGGAGGTTCCGGTGCGGCCTCTTTGGCCGGCCAGCCGGGAGGCGCTGGAGGTTCCGGCGCGGCTTCTCCGGCCGGCCAGCCGGGGGGCGCTGGAGGTTCCGGTGCGGCTTCTCCGGCCGGCCAGCCTGCGAGCCCGGCCCCGGTGGACATCCACTGGCTGCGCCACGCCATCGAGCTGTCCAGGAGATGCCCGCCTTCCCAGACGGCGTTCTCCGTCGGCGCGGCGATCGTGGCCGCCGATGGCACGCTGCTTGCGACCGGGTTCTCCCGGGAAGCGGATCCGCGCGCTCATGCGGAGGAGACCGCGCTGGCCAAGGTGCCGCCCGGCGACCCCCGCATGCCGATGGCCACCCTGTACAGCTCGCTCGAGCCGTGCGGCGTCCGCGCCTCCGGGCCGCGCACGTGCGCGGAACTGATTATCGCCTCCGGGCTGCGCCGGGTCGTGTACGCCTGGCGGGAGCCGCCGCTGCTGGCCACCGGGGGCGGTGACCAGCAGCTGCGCGCGGCAGGCGCGATCGTCATCGAAGTCCCCGAGCTAGCCCCCGAAGCATGCCAGGTGAATGCTCACCTCACCGGCAGCACGGGACCCTCCAGCCTGTGACCCGCCAGCCGGACAGCGACCCTCAGGCCGCCTGGCCTGCCAGGCCTCGCGGCAGGCCCGACCCGGCCGCCGTCGCCCCCACTTCTCCCTCATCACGCGGACGTGCTGACGTCAAGGCAGACCAGAGCCCAGGGCTGGTTATTCACCCGCGTCATCACGAGGGTGGCCCGGCGGGAGCCGGACAGCCTGAGCTGCCGGCGCAATTGATCGACGTCGCCGGCCAGCCCCCGGCGGCGAATGTCCACAGCTCCGATGTCGAGTGATCGCAGCCGCGCCGGGAGGCGCTTCTGGTTCCACGGCGCCGAATCGATCACCCGCAGCGCGCGGGCGAACGGCGTCCGCAGCACCGCGTCCGCCGACAGGAAGGCGATCTGCTCGTCGATCTTCCAGGCGCCGATCATCCGGGCCAGTTCCTGAACCAGTCCGGCCCGGGTGACCGCCGGGTTCGGGTCGAACAGGAACTCCCCGGGGGACCGCACCTCCACCGCTCCGCCGCCCAGCCCATCATCAGTCGTCCCGGCTGTCGGCCGGCCTGCGGCCGTTCCGGCTTCTCCCGTCGCGGTCCCCGCGATGCCGTCGCCCGCCGGGGCCACTGTCAGCTGCCCGTCCGGTGTCCGGGCGAGCGTGTCGCCCGCCGGCAGGATGGTCGCCCGCCTGGCCGCCGTGGCCTGGGCGGGGGACCAGGCGACCGCCTCCTTCAGTTCCCGGCCGACCGCGACGAATTCCAGCTCCCATCCCGGCGGGATCGCCTCATGTGGGAGGCCGGGGGCGGCCTTGATCCCTACCTGGCCGACCCGGTCGGCCAGGCGTACGCACCAGTCGAGCGGCGGCTCGCTGTCTCCGGCGCGCAGCCGCCGCCGGTCCGTCCGCCGGGCCGGGTCGATGAATACCGCGCGCAGTCCGGCCAGGTTTGCGTCCCGGACGTCGTCCAGCATCGTGGTGAGGTTGGCGGCCACGCCGTACACCTCGGCGTTGGCCCGGGCCATCCGCAGGTGTACCGGGTCACGATCCACCGCCAGCACAGGGCGCGCCGCGGCCAGCGCGATGAGGTCCCCGCCGATCCCGCAGCACAGGTCCGCCAGCCGCCCGGTCCCGTCATAGCGGCGGGCGCGGTGCCGGGCCAGCAGTTCGGACGAGGCCTGCTCCAGGCCCGCGCGGGTGAAGAACATGTCCTCGGCGCGGGCAAACTTCGCCGCCGCCCGGATCCGAAGCTCGTGCTGGGACAGCGCGTCCCGGACCAACTCGGCCGGGTACTCGGCGCGCAGCCGCACCGCTACCCGCAACGCGGTATCCGGGGTGACAGCCTCCTGCCCGAGCCGGTCGAGCAGCTCCCGCCCGCGCGGGGACAGCAGCGCCTCCAGCCGGGCCGCAGCCTCGCGGGCGGCGGCCATATCGTGACCGCCGCTCCCGCTCACCCTGGTCAATGCCGGTCGATGTGACATTGCTGTTCATCAGACCACAGCGAGGTCAGATCGACCGTATCGGCGGCCGGGCGCTCTTAATCAGAACAAGGTCATTTCGCTGGTCGGGGCACCGCGCAGCGCGTCGTAGTCAAGGATCACGCAGCGGATGCCGCGGTCCTCGGCCAGCACCCGGGCCTGGGGTCTTATCTCCTGCGCGGCAAACACCCCGCGCACCGGGGCCAGCAGCGGATCACGGTTGAGCAGCTCCAGATAACGGGTCAGCTGCTCAACCCCGTCTATCTCACCGCGGCGCTTGATCTCGACCGCGACGCTCACTCCCTCGCCGTCCCGGCACATCAGGTCGACCGGGCCGATCGCCGTCGGGTACTCGCGGCGGATCAGCCGCCAGCCCTCGCCCAGCACGCCGAGCTGTTCGGCGAGCTTCTGCTGGAGCTGCGATTCAACCCCGTCCTTGATCAGGCCCGGATCGATGCCCAGGTCGTGCGAGGTATCGCTGACGATCTCCTCGATCGAGATAGTGAGAATCTCGCCCGTCTTGTTGGTCACCGTCCACTGGCCGGGCTTCTCGATGAGCCGACACGGCGGGGATATCCAGTCCAGCGGCTTAGACGGCCCATCATCCAAGTCAGGTTCACTAGCTTCGACCACGGTCATGCGGCTTCCGGCGGGCATCCAGTTGAGGGCCTTGGTCCCGGTATCGGAGTGGATCAGGACCGAGCCGTCGGCCTTGATCAGGATCAGGCGCACAGCCAGCGGCAGGTGGGCCGAGAGTCGCCCGGTGTAGTCCAAGCTGCACCGGGCGATAACGAGTCGCACGGGAGTCAACTGTAGCTGGTCAGGAGGCGATCGCCCGATCGCGCTCCGCCTCGCCCCGGGTGAAGGATGACGTGCAGGGTTCAGCCATCCGGACTGTCATCTGGTCATTACGGCAGGTACAGGTGCAGTCCGGCGGGCATGTGGTCGGTGGCGGCGATAGTGCCGCGGAACACCCCGTTGATGTAAGCGGCGACGTTGGCTGGATAGGCACCACCGGGACTGTGCTCAGCTGTGAGGCGCAGAATGGCGGACGGCTGGCACTTGCTCCCGTCGGCGAGCTCGGCGAGGGACATCTTGCCTGCAGTGGTGTGCTCGGTCATCGTGGCTCCTGCGTTGGCCGCGCCGGACGTGCCCGCGACGGCCATCACCGCCAGGCGGATGGCTTGTGGCGTCACGGCCGGCTTGTGGTTCGCCGTCGTACTGGCGCAGCGTCCACTCTGCCACGAGCGGGATCGGCGACACGACTGCAGCGCAGTGGCTTTGCGACCCATCACGGAACGGGAAGATGCCGGTAACGGGCCGCTACTCGTCGCTGGTCTTATTGAGCCGCCCGACGTTCACGACCTGAACGGGCAGGTCACCGGCCGCGCGGAGCACCTGGTCCGCCACCTTGGATCCGTTCAGCAGGCGCGGCCAGCGCGAGCGGCGGCGCGATCCGATTACCAGCTGGCAGGCGCGGGCCTGGCGTGCGGCCTGGATCAGCCCGGAAGCAACGTCGCCGGCCCTGACCTCGACCAAAGTCCCGTGCAGCTCGCTGAGCAGCCGGCGGTCCCGCTCCAGCCGGGCCTGCGGTGGCCGGCCGAGGTTGTCGAGGTCCCGGACGTACACCCCCTGGAGCCTGGCGTCGGACAGCCCGGCGAGATTGGCGGCGTAGCGGATGAGCCATTCGTCGGCGGGTGACCCCTCCAGGCCGACCACGATGACCGAAGCCTGCACGGGCCCGCTGACGCCGTGGGCGGCCAGGAATGCCGCGACCGGATCGGGAACAGCGTCATCAAGCCAGAGCTGCGCGAGTTCCCGCAGCGCGGCGAGGTTCGCGAACCGGAAATAGCTCGACAATGCCGCATCTACCCGCTCTGGGGGGACAACAAGGCCCTGGGCCAGCCGGCGACGGAGCGCCGCAGGCGCCAGGTCGACGAGCTTGATCTCGCCCGCCCGCACGAACGAATCCGGCACCGGCTCGGCCGGGCGTACGCCTGTGATCCGGGAGACCAGCGCGCCCAGCGATTGGATGTTGGCGACATTGAGGGTCGTATAGACGTCGATGCCGTTGGCGAGCAGTTCGCCGACGTCCTCCCAGCGTTTCGCGTGCCGCTCACCGGGAAGGTTCGCGTGGGCCAGTTCGTCCACCAGGGCCAGCTCCGGGCGACGGAGCAGCACTGCGGGGACATCCAGCTCCGTGAAACTGGCGCCCCGGTAGATGACCGTGCGGGTAGGGAGCACTTCGAGATCGCCCTGCTGAGCACCGGTCGCTGCCCGCCCGTGCCGCTCCCGGTAAGCCACGACCGCGTCAACGCCCGCGCGTCGCCGGGCGCGTCCGTCCCGCAGCATCGCGTAAGTCTTCCCCACGCCGGGGGCGATCCCCAGGTAGGTGCGCAGCCTCCCCCGGCCGGCCAGCTGCTCGATCGCGTCATCTGCAGAAGCGTGAACGATCAGATCCGGCCGGTCCTCAGGGCCGGGCGAAGCGCCGCTGGTCATCACTGGATCCATTCGGACATGGGTGCACATTGTCACAGCGCGGCCGGTGCGGCCACCTGGGTAGCTGCCAGATCCGCTGGCAGCCCGAACAGGGCCCCTGTTGTACCGTCGAAAGCGCTGCCGGAATGGATAGCGGCCGCGTACCGCGCCGAGCTAGCCCGGCGTCAGATGACTAGGCGACCCGTGCAGAGGGAGGCCGCTGAGATCACCGAGCAGATTGCGGGCACCGGCTCCGAGGACACCACCGAAGACGTGACCCATGCCGCGGCGGTGGACGCAGATACCGCCGACGAGGTCGAGCCGGCCGGTCATTTCCGTATCTACCTGGGCGCGGCCCCAGGTGTCGGCAAGACCTACGCGATGCTCAGCGAGGGGCAGCGCCGGCGGGCGCGCGGCACCGATGTCGTCGCCGGGTTCGTCGAGGCCTACGGGCGGCCGCTCACCGAGGTGCTGATCAACGGCCTGGAGGTCATTCCCCGCAAGGTCGTCGACTACCGCGGGAGCCGCATGGAGGAGATGGACCTCGACGCGATCCTGCGAAGACGGCCCGAAGTAGCTCTGATCGACGAGCTTGCCCACACGAACGTGCCGGGGTCCGGCCGGCACGAAAAACGCTGGCAGGATGTCCTGGAAATCCTCGGCGCGGGAATCGACGTGATCACCACCGTCAACATCCAGCACCTGGAGAGCATCGCCGACGAGGTCGAGCAGATGACCGGGGCGAAGGTCCGCGAGCGGGTGCCGGACTGGGTGGTGCGCAAGGCTGACCAGGTCGAGCTGGCCGACTCCTCACCGGAGCAGCTGCGCCGGCGGATGCTGGACGGCAACATCTACCCGAAGGACAGGGTCCCGCAGGCCCTCACGCACTTCTTCCGGACCGACAACCTGATCGCCCTGCGGGAACTGGCGTTGCGGTTCGTTGCCGACGAGTCCGATGAAGAGCTCCTGGAGCACCTCCGGCAGCACCGGGCTCGGGTCCTGTGGGAAACGTGCGAGCGCATCATGGTCGCCGTCACCGCCGTACCGGGGAACGACGTCCTGATGCGCCGGGCAGCCCGCATCGCGGCCAGGGCCAAGGCGGAACTGGACGTGGTCCACGTCATCCCCGGCGACGCCAGCCTGCGTGGCGACGGCCGGTCGATCGACGCCCTGCGGCAGCTCGCGGCCGGCCTCGGCGCCCGCTGGCACGAGATAGAAGATGACGATCCGGCCCGGGCCATCGTCAGCTTCGCGCGGGACAATCAGATCACCCAGATCGTGATCGGGTCCACCCAGCACAGCTGGTGGCACTTCCCCGGCGGCAAGCCGATCGTACGGCGTGTCATCGAGGAGGCCGGCGCGTCCGGCATCGACGTCCATCTCATCGGGCGCCGCGAACAGCCTGACGCCGAGACCCCCGAGTCAAGCGTCGCCGGGGAGTCCTGAGCTGGCCACGGGGCTGGGCATAATTCGCCGCCAACCTCGCGTCACCCGTGACCGACGCGGTGCGCACTGAGTTGGCCCAACCCGGGTTACACGACAGCTTCAGATGACGCTTACCGCCGCCACGGCGGGCCGCGGCCCGGGTAGCTTGGCCTGGGTGAGCTTTGATGTCAGCGCGGATGCTTACCTGCGGTTCATGGGACGGTATTCGCGGCCGCTGGCGGCGCGGTTCGCCGATCTTGCCAGGGTCGGCCGGGGGCAGCGGGTACTGGATGTGGGGTGCGGGCCGGGCACGCTGACGGCCGAGCTGGCGCGCCGGGCGGGCGCGGAGGCGGTGTCTGCGGTGGACCCGTCGGCGTCGTTCGCCGCAGCGGTGAGGGACCAGCTGACCGGGGTGGATGTCCGGGTGGGTGTGGCCGAGCGGCTGCCGTTCGGGGACGATGTCTTCGATGCGGCCCTGGCGCAGCTGGTCGTTCATTTCATGGCCGATCCGGTAGCAGGATTGCGGGAGATGGGCCGGGTGACCCGGCCCGGCGGGGTGGTCGCCGCGTGCGTGTGGGATCACGGTGGCGGCCGGGGGCCGCTGACGTTGTTCTGGCGGGCGGTGCGCGAGCTGGATCCGGCGGCCCGCGATGAGTCGGATCTGGCCGGCGTCCGGGAAGGTCACCTGGCCAGGCTCTTCGCGCAGGCAGGGCTGAGCGGGGCGCAGGCCGGCGCGCTGACCGTCCGGGTCCGGCATGCCAGCTTCGGGCAGTGGTGGGAACCGTTCACCCTCGGCGTCGGCCCGGCCGGGGCCTACGTGGCGTCCCTGGCTCCAGGGCAGCGCGACGCGCTCCGCGAGCGCTGCCGGGACCTGCTGCCTGCGGGACCGGTCCAGGTCAGCGCCACCGCGTGGGCGGTGACCTGTCGCACCTGAGCCCGCCATCCTGGCCCGCCTCGCCCGGCCCCGCCCCGGGCCCCGGCCCCGCGTCGTCCTGCCGAGCAGGCGACTGTCAGGGCTGCGCCTACTGTAGGCGGGTGGACGTTCGAGAGGCAGCCCAGCGGTGGGCACGGGTATGGGAGCGCGGCTGGCGCGAGCACGACGCGGCCGCCATTGCCGCGCTCTATGCTGAGGACTCGTTCTGGCAGCAGCATCCGTTTCAGGATCCGCAGCCCGATTACCTGGCCCGCGTGTTCGCGGAGGAAGAGTCGGCCGAATGCCGGTTTGGCAGGCCGGTTGTCGACGGCGATCAGGCGGCTGTGCCCTGGAGCGCGCAGACCAGGCTCACCGACGGCGGCGCCGAGGATCTGGCCGGAGTATCGTTGCTGCGATTCAACGCCGACGGGCTGGTCGTCGAGGAGCGCGACTTCTGGAACCACCGCTGACGCACCCGCCAGCCTGCTCCCATACGGATACCCGCGATGAGTTCTCGGCTCGTCACACGTCCTAACCGTCGTTCCTGCCTGCGTGGTAGAGAAGGCGGAGCCGCTACCTGAGACCCAAGGACAAGGACACTACGATGCCGGAACTCCTCATCGACTTCATCACTTCGCTCGATGGCTACGCAGCTGCCGACGGCTGGCCTGGCTGGTGGGGACTCGAAGGACCCGAGTACCTCACGTGGCTGGGAGAGCAGCCAGAAGCGGACTACACGGTCCTGATGGGTGCGACCACTTACCGCCTCATGTCGGGATTCGCCGCCCAGGGCGAGCCAGGCACCGATGCCCTGGCGGGTCTGTCGAAGGTCGTCTTCTCGACCACGTTGAGCGAGCCCCTTTCCTGGGCGAACACGCAGCTCGTGGTTCAAGACCCCGTTGAGGCCGTGCGGGAGATGAAGGAGAAGGCCGCCAAGTCGATGCGCACCATAGGCAGCCTCACCTTGTGCCGCTCTCTCCTGAAGGCCGGTCTCGCGGACCGCTTCCGCGTGGTTGTCTTTCCCGTTATCACCGGAAGCAGCGGTCGGGAACGGATTTACGACGGCTATCCCGATGTTGCGCTGGACATGATCAGCAGCCGTACCTTCGATGGCCGCATCCAGCTGCTCGAGTACGTTCCGACGATTTTGGCTGGGCCGCCAGGCACCAGCAGGGGCAACGCCTGACGGGCACCGCCCGGCGCGGCGAACCCCTCGGTCGATCTCACGGAGTCCTGTTGACGCGCCGGACCTCAGTCTGGCGGGGTCTGCTCCTCGAGAAGTACCTCCATCCCGTTCGGTGAGCAGACCTTGACAATCCGGTAGGTCCAGTCCTCGCGCGGCCGCTCGACGGTCACCTCGAATCGCAGGCCGGCCTGCTGGCAGGCAGCGATGGCTGCGTCCACATCGCTGACGCCGAGCTGCCAGGTCAGGCCGGATGCTGCCGGATCGGCGCCGGCGTGCTGGCTGAGCCCGAACTCCACGGCGTCGTTGCCAACCGCCAGGAAGCCCGGATATTCCGGGCCCTCGTAGGTCGTGCGCAAGCCCAGCCGCTCGTAGAAACGCCGTTCCGCGTCCGGATCCTCGACATGCAAGATCGGCAGCAGCTTGGTGATCAGGTCATTCATGGTCCCGATTGTGCCGCAGCGCGTCGCGGTCGCGAATGACCCACCAGCAGTAGAAGCGGGCGCTCAGGCTATGCGCCGTTGCCCTGATCTTGTGGCGGGCGTGGTCGGCGCGTTCCGGCAGGGTGAACACTTCGGGCGGGGCAAAAGGTTGCCTGATGCGGCACGAGCTATCCACGAGTCCGTAGACGCGTGTCTTGCCCCGGGAAATACTCGCCGCGGCAGCCGCGTTGGACCGTGGGTTCCCGGGCTGCCGTGGCGAGCGCGTCCGCGCCGCGGCTGAACGTGCCGTAGTGCGTATCGCGCAGGCGCGCGTTGTCCTGGGCCCGCGCCTTCGACCGTAGATGACCGTGGAGAAAGATGCCCAGGAAAGTTCAGCCTTACGGCTCCGGCGATGACACCGAGGCTGCCGCGCTCGCCCGGTCCCGAGGCAACCCCGCACCGGGTTACGTGAACGAGCTGGCGGCCACGATGACGATCGGGGAGGTCGCCGCGCAGGCGGTAGAGGCTGTCCGGGCGCTGAACCACCTGACGGCCGAGGCCGGGGAGCTGACCGGTCCGGGCGAGGCCCGCGAGGTCGTCGGCCGGCTGGCGCTGATGGGCCACCAGCTGCCTCAGCTCTGCGAGCAGCTCGCCCGGTTCCTGGTCGTGCAGTGCGAGGACGGCCAGATCCCGTGCGGCACTGGCGGCGACCCCGACAGCGTGCTGCTCGAGGTGTCCGAGGCGCTCACCGCGGCCGGGCGGGCCGCGGACATGATGGCGGCGGCGCTGGCCGAGGCTGGCGCCAAGGCGGCCGGCCTGGATCTCCCGCCGCAGGGGTAGCTCCCGCCTTGGTGATCGCCCGATGACAGGCGCGGCGACGCCGCCTGCCCAGCGTGGGGAAGGGCGGTCACGTTCCGCTGGCCGGGCCCCGGCCCGGCACGGTCGGCCCGAGGTTCCCGGTAAGCAGTTAAGATCGCCGTCGTGAAGCGCGCGATTGATGTCGGGCTGTTCGGTGAGCTGGCCGACCCGCGGGTGGCGGCCCGGCTGGCTGCCCGGGCCGAGGAGCGGGGCTGGGACGGCTTCTTCGTCTGGGATCACATCGCCTACCGCGCCCCGGTGCGCGCCGTGGCCGACCCGTGGGTGGCCCTCGCCGCGGTGGCCTGCGCCACGTCCCGGGTGCGGATCGGCGCGCTGGTCACCCCGCTTTCCCGCCGCCGGGTGCACAAGGTGGCCAGGGAGACGGCCACGCTGGACCTGCTCAGCTCCGGCCGGCTCATTTTCGGTGCCGGGCTCGGCAGTGCGCGGAACAACGAGCTGGAGCCGTTCGGGGAGGTGACCGACCCGCGTGAGCGCGCCCGCTTGCTCGATCACGGCCTGGACGACCTGGCCAGGTACTGGGCCGGGGAGTTCGAGCCGGTCCCGGTACAGCGGCCGAGGCCCCCGGTGTGGGTGGCGGGGGAATGGCCGAACCGGCGCCCGGTGCGCCGGGCGCTGCGCTGGGACGGCCTGTTCCCCATCGGCCTGCCCGGCCCCGGGGCGCTGGGCGAGCTGGCCGCCGAGATCGGCGAAGCCCGCCCCGACGGCGGCCCGTTCGACCTGATCACGGAGCTTCCCCCGGACACTGACCTTGGACCGTGGGAGCGCGCGGGCCTGACCTGGGCTGTCACGTTCTTCGGCCTGCAGCCCACCGAGGCAGCGGTACGGGCCGTGATCGACGCAGGCCCGGGCTGACCCAGCCCCCCGCTCATGGAGCCCGGCGAACGGCAGCTGGGATTCGGCTTCGACGCCGGTCGCTCGCAGGACGAGATGCCCGCGCTCCTGCCCGCGCCTGGCCGCCGTCGGGCTGGTGGTCAGGCTGACATACAGTGACCGCCGTGAGCCCGCGCCGTGCCCGCCGCCTGCCCGGCGACGTCCCCCGTAAGGGGCGCCCGGGAGCTGGCCCGCCGCCGGGCACGGGCCGCAGCGCGGGTGCGGGCCGCGGTGCGGGAGCAGGGGAGCCGGGCCTGGCCCGCCGGGGAACCGATCTTCCGTCCGGCCCAGAGCACACCGAGTCGTGGCCGGACGGGGACTGGGTGGTCCGCCTGGTGCCCGGAGCCGCCACGGTCAAGGCCTATCGTTGTCCTGGCTGCGATCAGGAGATCCGCGCCGGCACGGCGCACCTTGTCGCCTGGCCCGCGCTGACGCCGGGGCTCGACATGCGCAGGCACTGGCACCGGGCATGCTGGCGGCAGCGGCTGCATCGCAGGCCAGGGCCCCGGCGGCCACGCTAGCGGCAGCACGGTCCCGGCGGCACGGTCCGGCCGCGCCGAGCGTGCCGCACGCAGCGCCCGCCGCCGGGCCGGGCAGGCAGAAAGGACCAGGTGAGCAGACCGTGACGGAGATCAGGCCCGGGACCATCCTGCCGGCCAGGCGCGGCCTCGTCACCTTGCGCACATCCGACGGCCTGCGCCTGGTCGGTGAGCTTGCGCTGCCGCAGGACCGTGACCCGGTCGGCACGCTGCTCTGCCTGCATCCGCTGCCGACGCACGGCGGGATGATGGACAGTCACATCCTCCGCAAGGCCTCGTACCGGCTGCCTGCGCTCGCGGACCTGGCCGTGTTCAGGTTCAACACCCGGGGCGCGGAGTCGGCGCACGGAGCCAGCGAGGGCGAGTTCGGCGGCGGCGAAGCCGAACGTTACGACGTGGCTGCGGCGCTCGCCTACTGCACCTCCGTCGGGCTGCCCGCGATATGGCTGGTCGGCTGGTCGTTCGGCACCGAGCTCGCGCTGGCCTGGGGCAATGACCCGGCGGTGCGGGGCGCCATCCTGCTGTCCCCCCCGCTGCGCCGCGCGGGCGATGCCGAGCTTGACGCCTGGGCGGCTGCTGCCAGGCCGCTCATCGCCCTGGTACCCGAGCTCGACGACTACCTGCGGCCGGAGGAGGCCAGGCGCAGGTTCGCCCGGGTGCCGCAGGCGGAGGTCGTCGGGGTGGCCGGGGCGAAGCACCTGTGGGTGGGAGAGCGATATGTGCGTATTGTGCTGAACGAGATCGTCCGCAGGGTGAACCCGGCCGCCTGGCCCCTGCCGACCGAGTGGAAGGACGCCCATGACCGCTAGCCCCTTCGACCTGACCGGCAAGACGGCTTTCATCACCGGGGCCTCGCGGGGAATCGGCCGCGCGGTAGCCGTGGCGATGGCCGCCGCGGGAGCCGATCTTGCGCTGGTCGCCCGCAGCGAGGACGGGCTGGCCGTCACGGCGCGCGCGGTGAGCGATCACGGCCGGAAGGCGTTCGTGATCCCGGCTGACGTGACCAGCGAGGACGCGGTTGCCGCGGCCGTCGCGGCGGCGATCGAGCAGCTCGGCCACATCGACATCGTGATGAACAACGCGGGCGGCACCAACTTCATGGTTCCCTTCGCCGAGCTGCGGCTGGCAGGCTGGGACAAGATCATGAGGCTGAACGCGACCTCCGTCGCCTACGTCTGCCATGCCGTCGCGGGGCACCTGCTTGACCGGGGAAGCGGCTCGGTGATCAACGTCGCGTCGGTGGGCGGCCTGGCCGCCGCGCCGCTGATCTCTCCGTACGGTGCGGCCAAGGCCGCTGTGATCTCTCTCACCAAGTCGCTCGCCGTCGAGTGGGCCGAACGCGGGGTCCGGGTCAACGCGCTCTGCCCGGGCTGGACGGCAACCGAGCTCAACCGCAACCTGTGGGGCGACGAGGCCGCCGGGCCCGGCCACGGTGGCGACGGTGCCGATGCGGCGCTGGGGCCAGCCGGAGGAGATGGCCGGGCCTGCCGTGTTCCTGGCCAGCGACGCCGCCTCGTACATGACCGGCCAGACGCTCGTGGTCAACGGCGGCCAGACGATCATGCCCTGACCGGGCGCGCTGCCCAGCCCGGCCTCCCGCTATCGCCGTCGGACTCCACGGTTGGTCTCACATTATGAGACGACCGTGCCGGCAGGTGGCCATCGCAGTTACCCTGGGGTATGGTTGCCGGTGAGATGCGGCGCTACGTATTCATCCTTAGCAGCCGTAGCGGGGCCTGATCAGGGCAGGCCAGCGACCCGCTACGGGTTAGCACGCTGGCTGTCAGACCCGTCAGAATTCAGCCCCGCATCAGGAGATAGTGCCGTGTACGACATGTACTCATGGGATCCGCCTGCCAGCTCCGCCGACGAACACGCCGAAGCGCGCGCCACGCAGCGCGGCCCCAGGCGGACCGCCGATGACAGTCAGGTCGCCCGCGCCAGCCACACCGACCCCCCCGATCACGCCAGGCGCGCCGCGCAGGCCGTCCAGGTCGCGCTGGACCGCCGCGACAACGGAGGCGACGCGGGATCAGGCCGGAAGAGTTGACCGCGCAGACCCGGCCGCCGCGCACGCCGTCCCGGTAGGGTTCCGGCATGGCCGAACGCAGCATCAGGCTCGCCGTGATCGGCGGCGACGGGATAGGCCCGGAAGTCGTGACGGAGGCTCTCAAGGTCCTGCGCGCGGCGGCGCCCGACGTCGTGATCGAGGAGACCGGTTACGACCTCGGCGCCAGGCGCTGGCATGCCACCGGCGAGGTACTGCCCGACTCCGTGCTCGGCGAGCTGCGCGGGCACGACGCGATCATGCTCGGCGCGGTCGGCGATCCGAGCGTGCCGAGCGGCGTGCTGGAACGCGGGCTGCTGCTCCGGCTGCGGTTCGAGCTCGACCACTACGTCAACCTGCGGCCGGTACGGCTCTACCCGGGGGTGGCCACGCCGCTCGCGAACGTCAGGCCGGAGTCGGTCAACATGGTGGTCGTGCGGGAGGGGACGGAGGGCCCCTACACCGGCGCCGGCGGGGTGATGCGCCGGGGCACGCCCGGTGAGATCGCCACCCAGGAGAGCATCAACACCGCGTTCGGGGTCAGCCGGGTGGTCAGGTACGCGTTCGAGCGTGCCGTGCAGCGGCCGCGCAGGAGGCTCACCCTGGTGCACAAGACCAACGTCCTCACCTACGCGGGCGATCTGTGGCAGCGGGTCGTGCACGAGATAGCCGGCGAGTTCACCGAAGTGTCCGTGGACTACTGCCACGTCGATGCCGCCTCGATGTTCTTCGTCAGCGACCCCGAGCGCTTCGACGTCATCGTCACCGACAACCTGTTCGGCGACATCCTCACCGACCTCGGCGCCGCGGTGGCCGGCGGCATCGGGCTCGCGGCCAGCGGCAACATCAACCCCGGGCGCACCGCCCCCAGCATGTTCGAGCCCGTGCACGGCAGCGCGCCCGACATCGCCGGCCGGCACAAGGCCGACCCCACGGCGGCGATCCTGTCCGCCGCGCTGCTGTGCCAGCATCTCGGGCTGGCCGCCGAGGCGGCCCGCATCGAGCAGGCGGTGGCCGAGGACCTGCTGGAACGCCAGGGTGCCTGGGTGGCCCGCTCCACCTGGGAGGCCGGCGACGACATCGCGGAGCGAGTAGCCGGCTAGGCCGGGACCTGCCAGGATCCCGGCCGGCCGGGCGCGCGTGCTCCCGGCACACGGCAAGATGGGAGGCACGAAAGGAAGGATCCTGTGATGACCCGCAGCGCGGATGGCGAGATCACCTTTGACGTCCGGCCCTCGTCGCGCCCGGTGCCCCAGGCCGACCGGGAGCGGATGCTGGAAGCGCCGGGGTTCGGCCAGGTGTTCACCGATCACATGGCCACGATCCGCTGGACGGCTGAGGCCGGCTGGCACGATGCCCGGATCGAGCCCTACGGCCCGCTCACCCTCGATCCCTCGACCGCGGTCTTCCACTACGCCCAGGAGTTCTTCGAGGGGTTGAAGGCCTACCGGCAGGCCGACGGGTCGGTCGCGGTCTTCCGGCCATGGACGAACGCGGCCAGGTTCAACGGCTCGGCCCGGCGGCTGGCGATGCCGGAGCTGCCGGAGGAGACGTTCATCCGTGCCCTCGAGCTGCTCGTCGCCACCGACCGCAGCTGGGTTCCGCGGGCCGACGACCACAGCCTCTACCTGCGCCCGTTTATGATCGCGACCCAGCGGGGAATCGGCATCAGCAAGCCTTCGCAGTCATACCTGTTCCTCGTCATCGCCTCGCCGGCCGGCCCGTATTTCCCGGGCGGGATCAAGCCGGTGACGGTGTGGCTGTCCCAGGACTACATCCGCGCCGCCCCGGGCGGCACCGGCGAGACCAAGTGCGGCGGTAACTACGCCGCGGGATTCGTCGGCCAGCGGCAGGCCCTGGAGCACGGCTGCGACCAGGTCGTCTGGCTGGACGCGACGGAACGCCGCTGGGTCGAGGAAATGGGCGGCATGAACATGTTCTTCGTCTACGGGTCCGGCCCGCAGGCCCGGATCATGACGCCCGCGCTCGGCGGCACGCTGCTGGCCGGGGTCACCAGGGACTCTCTGCTCAAGCTCGGGCCTGACCTCGGCATACCCGCGGAGGAGGGCAGGATCTCGGTAGATGACTGGCGCGAGGGCTGCGCTTCGGGCGAGCTGACCGAGGTGTTCGCCTGCGGTACGGCCGCCGCCGTGACCCCGGTCGGCGCCGCGAAGAGCGTGACCGGCAACTGGACGGTCGGCAGCGGCGAACCGGGACCCGTCACGCTCAGCCTGCGCGACGAGCTGCTCGGCATCCAGTTCGGCCGGCGCGGCGACCCCTACGGCTGGGTCCACAGGATTTCCTGAGCGCGACTGACCAGCCGTGCCGCGGACGGCCCGGCCCGCCCGGACCGGGCCGTGTCCGATGAACGTCTCAAGTGCTGATGACCCTGCCGGGCGCGCACGGGTCGGCGCAGACCGGGCCGTGTCCGGCGAACGTCTCAAGTGCTGATGACCACCCGGGCCGCAGACGGCCCGGCCCGCCCGGACCGGGCCGTGTCCGGCGAACGTCTCAAGTGCTGAGACAAAAGTGGTCATGTGCCGCCCGGATGTGCCACGCTTACCACATGACGTCCGGCCGGATCATTATCGGCAGGCGCGTCGGCACCTAGGACGACCGGGCCGACGCGCAGACCTCTCGCATGCTGCGAGGGGTCTTTTGTTTTGCCGGGCGGCCTGACCAAGACGAACAGAAAAGGAAACCCGATGCCCGACGACTCCTTCCACGTGTACGACACCACGCTGCGTGATGGCGCTCAGCAGGAGGGCCTGCACCTGACGGTCGCCGACAAGCTGGCCATCGCGACCCAGCTGGACGAACTCGGCGTCGGGTTCATCGAAGGCGGCTGGCCGGGCGCGATCCCCCGGGACACCGAATTCTTCCGGCTCGCCTCGACCGAGCTGGAGCTCAATCACGCGCAGCTCGCCGCGTTCGGCGCGACCCGCCGTCCCGGCGCCAAGGCGGCCGACGACCCTCAGGTCGCCGCGCTGCGCGCGTCGGGCGCGTCGGTCGTGACCCTCGTCGCCAAGAGTCACGACCGGCACGTCCGACTGGCCCTGCGCACGACCCTGGAGGAGAACCTCGCCATGGTCGCCGACACTGTCAGCCACTTGCGTTCGGAAGGGAAACGGGTCTTCCTGGACGCCGAGCATTTCTTCGACGGGTACGTATCGGACCCCGGCTACGCGCTGGAGGTGGTGCGCGCCGCCACCGAGGCCGGCGCCGACGTGGTGACGCTGTGTGACACCAATGGCGGCATGCTGCCGGGCCAGATCGCGGATGTCGTCGGCGAGGTCTTTTCCCGAACGGGCACGAGGCTGGGCATTCACTGCCATGACGACACCGCGTGCGGGGTGGCCAACACGCTCGCGGCGGTGGACGCCGGGGTGAGCCACGTGCAGGGCACCGCGAACGGCTACGGCGAGCGGGCGGGCAACGCGAACCTGTTCAGCGTGGTGGCCGGGTTGCAGCTGAAGAAGGGCAGGCAGGTGCTCCCGGACGGCTGCCTCACCGAGATGAGCCGCATCGCGCACGCGATCAGCGAGGTCACCAACGTGGCGCCGGGCAGCCACCAGCCGTACGTGGGATACTCCGCGTTCGCCCACAAGGCGGGGCTGCACGCTTCGGCGGTGAAGGTGGACCCCATGCTCTACCAGCACGTCAACCCCGCGCTGGTCGGCAACGACATGCGGATGCTCGTCTCGGACATGGCGGGCCGGGCGTCGGTTGAGGTCAAGGGCGCGCAGCTCGGCTACGACCTGTCCGCTGACCGGGCGGCGGCGGGGCGCGTGGTGGAGCGGGTCAAGGAACTCGAGGCGCGCGGGTACACCTTCGAGGCGGCGGACGCGTCGTTCGAGCTGCTGCTGCGCGACGAGCTGGCCGGCCGCCGGCAGCGGCATTTCTCCGTCGAGTCGTGGCGGGTCATCGTCGAGCAGCGGCCGGGCGGCGCGGTGGTCAGCGAGGCCACGGTCAAGCTGACCGCCAAGGGCGAGCGGATCGTCGCCACCGGCGAGGGCAACGGCCCGGTGAACGCGCTCGACACCGCGCTGCGGCTGGCGCTCGGCCAGATCTACCCGGAGCTGGCCAGCCTGGAGCTGGCGGACTACAAGGTCCGCATCCTCGAGGGCTCGCACGGTACCGGCGCGGTGACCCGGGTACTGATCACCTCGGGTGACGGGACCGACGGCGACTGGAGCACCGTCGGCGTGCACGAGAACATCATCGCCGCTTCCTGGCGGGCCCTCGCCGAAGCGGTCACCTACTGCCTGCTGCGGGCCGGCCACGAGCCGGATGTAGCAGGGTAGGCCGCCTCCGGCCCCGCGACGGCCTCCTGGCGGGACGGGTTCGTGGCAGCTTTCCCGGCCGGACCTCGTAACGTAGGGGCATGGACGACAAGCAGATCCTCGGGCACATCAACGAGCTGATACAGACCGAACACGAGCTGCGCGCGAAGGTGGCCGCGGGCACGCTGTCCACCGATGACGAGCACGCCCAGCTGCGCGCGACCGAAGAAGCGCTCGACCAGTGCTGGGACCTGCTGCGCCAGCGCCGGGCCCGCCGGGAATTCGGCGAGAAGGTCGACGAGGCGGCCGAGCGCCCGGTTCCGGAGGTCGAGAGCTACCTGCAGTAACCGAGCGCCCGGAGAAGGGCGGGTCGTCCGGGGGCCGTGGCAGCGCCTAATCTGGTCAATGACAGGCGACGGATCTGGTTAATGACAGTCAACGGCCGTACCTGACAGTAATGCAGGTCAGCCAGGGAGTGCCCGATGGCGCCGCAGCTCAGCGCCAGTGCCGGGAACTTCCTGCACTAGCCTGGCGGCGCTGATCGTCGGGTCTGCCCGGTTGCGAGGATGACGTGCGTATCGCGAGGTTTGCCAGTGGCGGCGAGGTCGCCTACGGCATCGTCGAGGATCAGGGCAACGGCGCGGTCGGCGGCCAGGGCGCGGTCGTGGCCGAACTGCACGGGCACCCGTTCGGCGCCGATACCGGCAGCCTGCGCTTCACCGGCGCGCGCTACCCGGCCGCCGAAGTCAGGCTGCTCGCGCCCGTGCTGCCCAGCAAGGTGATCGCGGTAGACGGTAACTACCCCGGCGACCCGGACGCGGGCGTCAGGCCGGATCCGGCCGAGCCCGTGCTGTTCCTCAAGCCGTCCACCTCGGTGGCCGGCCCGGAGGATCCGATCACCTACCCGGTCAAGCTCACCGAGCGGGTCGAGCACGAGGGAGAGCTGGCGGTCATCATCGGCAGGCTCTGCCGGGACGTGCCCGCGCACCGGGCCGCGGAGGTCATCTTCGGCTACGCGTGCGCCAACGACGTGACGGCCCGGGACCTGCAAGAGCGGGACGGCCAGTGGACGCGGGCCAAGGGATTCGACACGTTCTGCCCGCTCGGCCCGTGGATCGAGACGGCCGCGGATCCCGCCGACGCCGAGCTCGTGACCACGGTGAACGGCGAGATCCGGCAGCGGGCCCGGACGTCGCAGCTGCGGTACGGCGTGCCCGCCCTGATCGCCTATGTCAGCCAGGTCATGACGCTGCTGCCCGGCGACGTGCTGCTCACCGGGACGCCGGCCGGGGCAGGCCCGCTGACCGACGGGGACGAGGTGTCGGTGACCATCGAGGGCATCGGCACGCTGACCAACAGGGTGGTAGCGCGTGACTGATGATCTCCAGCAGCAAAGCCCTGTCCGGGTCAGGTTCGCCCCGTCGCCGAGCGGTGACCTGCACGTCGGCAACGTCCGCACCGCGCTGTACGACTGGGCCTACGCCCGCCGCACGGGCGGCACGTTCGTGCTGCGGATCGAGGACACCGACCGCACCCGGGTCCGGCAGGAGTACATCGACTCGGCGATAGACACGCTGCGCTGGCTCGGGCTGGACTGGGACGAGGGCCCCGATGCCGGCGGCCGGTACGGCCCGTACCTGCAGAGCGAGCGGCTGGACAGGTACGCGGAGTGGGCCGGACGGTTCCTCGCCTCCGGGGCCGCCTACTACTGCTACTGCACCCACGAGGAGGTCGAGCAGCGCCGTAAGGCCGCGCGGGCGGCCGGCGGCCCCAGCGGCTATGACGGGCACTGCCGGACGCTCACCGCGGCCCAGGTGGCCGGCTACGAGGCGGAGGGCAGGCGCCCCGCGGTCAGGATGCGGATGCCCCCGGGGCAGACCACGATCGACGATCTCGTCCACGGCGAGGTCACCTGGGGCAACGAGCACGTTCCTGACTTCGTGATCGTCAGGGCGGACGGCAGCCCGCTGTATACCCTCGCGGTCGCCGTCAACGACGTGCTCATGAAGATCACGCATGTCGTGCGCGGCGACGACCTGCTGCCGTCCACGCCGCGCCAGATCACGGTCTACCGCGCGATGGGGGTGCCCGAGGCCGAGTTCCCGGTCTTCGCCCACCTCCCGTACGTCCTTGGTCCGGACGGCCAGCGGCTGTCCAAGCGGAACGGCGTCGTCTCGGTCAACTGGTACAAGGCCGAGGGCTTCCTGCCGGAGACCATCTGCAACTACCTGGCGCTGCTCGGCTGGTCGCCGGGCGAGGACAGGGAGTCGTTCACGCTCGCCGAGATGGCCGCGGAGTTCGACCTCGGCCGGGTGAACAAGAACTCCGCGCAGTTCGACGTGCGCAAGCTCGAGGCGATGAACGGCGACAAGATCCGCGAGCTCGATCCCGCCGACTTCGTCGCGCGGATCACTCCGTTCCTGCAGCGGGGGGGCCTGGTGGAGGACCCGCCGACCGCCGAGGAGGAGCACCTGATCACCGCCGCCGCGCCGCTCATCCAGCCGCGGATCTCGAGGCTGACCCAGGCGGTGGACATGCTGGGGTCGCTGTTCTCCGCCGAGGAAGACTTCGCCGTGGACCCGAAGGATGCCGAGCAGATGCTCGGACCGCAGGCCCGGGAGACCCTGCAGGCCGCGGAGGCGGCGCTGAAGGACGTGGGAACGTGGGAGGCGGCCGCGATCGAGGGGGCGCTGCGCGGCGCGCTGATCGACGGGCTGGGGCTGAAACCGCGGCAAGCGTTCGGCCCGGTACGGGTCGCGGTCACCGGTCACCGGGTCTCGCCGCCGCTGTTCGAGTCGATCGCGTTGCTCGGCCGGGAGCGCACGCTCGCCCGGCTGGCCCGGGCGCTCGGCGCGCTGCCCGGCTGACCAGGCGCCGGCTGACCAGGCGCAGGCCGGTGACCAGGGCGGTAATCCAGCACACCGGGATCGCTTTGGCCGCCGCGCAGGGGTTCGGCTACACTGCACAGGCGCGAGCGAGCCCGGCGGCTCGCTGCCGTGGGGTATGGGGTAATTGGCAGCCCGACGGGTTCTGGCCCCGTTAGTCTAGGTTCGAGTCCTGGTACCCCAGCGGGTTCTGCGGCTGCCGGCGCCACCGACAGCTCGCGGAGCTTCACCGCTGGCCACGGCCAGCACGCACGGCCCCGTCGTCTAGCGGCCCAGGACACCGCCCTCTCAAGGCGGCGACGGCGGTTCAAATCCGCTCGGGGCTACGCGACTGGGCGGCCCCTGTGCTGACGCACCGGGGTCGCTTCGCTATTTCCCCCAGGGGGACGACCCCCTGGAACCCCCGCGGCGACCGCGCGGCCCCTGTGCTGACGCACCGGGGTCGCTTCGCTATTTCCCCCAGGGGGACGACCCCCTGGAACCCCCGCGGCGACCGCGCGGCCCCTGTGCTGACGCACCGGGGTCGCTTCGCTATTTCCCCAGGGGACGACCCCCTGGAACCCCCGCGGCGACCGCGCGGCCCCTGTGCTGACGCACCGGGGTCGTTTCGCTATTTCCCCAGGGGACGACCCCCTGGAACCCCCGCGGCGACTGGGCTACCTCCTGGAACCCCTGTGTAGGAGGGGTTCCCGTGGCGGGCGGTCGTCGTCACACTGGGAAGCGTGGATGACTGCGATCTGCTGGTGATCGGCTCCGGGCCGGGCGGTCAGAAGGCCGCCATCGCCGCGGCCAAGCTGGAACACCGGGTCGTCATGGTCGAGCGGCCGGAGATGATCGGCGGGGTGTGCCTGAACACCGGCACGATCCCGTCCAAGACGCTCAGGGAAGCTGTCCTCTATCTCACCGGCGTCGATCAGCGTGAGATGTACGGGCAGAGCTACCGGGTCAAGGACGACATCACCATCGCCGACCTCACCGCGCGCACCCAGCACGTGGTCGGCCGGGAGATCGAGGTCGTCCGCAGCCAGCTCAGCCGCAACCGGGTACCCGTCATCGGCGGTACGGCACGTTTCGCGGACCCGCACACGGTCGAGGTGGACGACGGCCACGACCGTATCCGCCGGGTCAGCGCCAAGAACATCGTGATCGCGACCGGGACCAGCCCGGCCCGGCCGGACAGCGTCGCGTTCGACGACCGTACCGTGATCGACTCCGACGGCGTGCTGCGGCTGGAACAGGTCCCGCGGTCGATGGTGGTGGCCGGCGCCGGGGTCATCGGCATCGAGTACGCGTCCATGTTCGCGGCCCTCGGCACCAAGGTCACCGTGGTCGAGCAGCGCGACCGGATGCTCGAGTTCTGCGACCTCGAAGTCGTCGAGGCGCTCAAGTATCACCTGCGCGACCTTGCCGTGACATTCCGGTTCGGCGAGACCGTGGACTCGGTCGAGGCACGTCCCGAGGGCGCCATCGCCAACCTGCGCAGCGGGAAGAAGATCCCCGCCGACACGGTCATGTACTCGGCTGGCCGGCAAGGCTCGACCGGCGACCTCAACCTGGAGGCGGCTGGCCTGAAGGCCGACAAGCGGGGCCGGATCACCGTTGACGAGTTCTACCGCACCGAGGTGCCGCACATCTACGCGGTCGGCGATGTGATCGGCTTCCCCGCGCTGGCCGCCACCTCGATGGAGCAGGGCCGGCTAGCCGCACACCATGCTTGCGGCGAGCCGGTGCACGCCGCGCACCTGCTGCAGCCGATCGGCATCTACAGCGTGCCCGAGATCAGCTTCATCGGGCGGACCGAGGACCAGCTGACCGAGCAGTGCATACCCTTCGAGGTCGGCGTCTCCCGATACCGCGAGCTGGCCCGGGGCCAGATCATCGGCGACTCCTACGGGGTGCTCAAGCTGCTCGTCTCGCCCGAGGACCGCACCCTGCTCGGCGTGCACGTGTTCGGCACCGGTGCCACCGAGCTGGTGCACATCGGGCAGGCCGTGATGGGCTGCGGCGGCACGATCGACTACCTGGTCGACGCCGTCTTCAACTACCCGACGCTCGCCGAGTCCTACAAGGTCGCCGCCCTCGACGCGACCAACAAGATGCGTCAGGTTGAGCGGCTGGCCCACCTTGCCGCCCCCGCGGAATGAGAGGCTGTCGGCATGAGCGCCCGCACCGTGCTGACCTTCCACGCCCAGGACGAACAGCGTCAGGAGCTGGCCGGGATCCTCGCGCCGTTCGGCGGAATCGCTTTCCTCGAAGACGTCGCAGACGATCCGGGCGCGCGAGCGGCCCTGCTCCGGCGGGCCGACGCGATCATCACCTGGCTGCCGGGAAGCGAGCTGACTCCAGAAGACATCCGGGCGCTCAGTGACGTCCGCTTCATCCAGCTGCTGAGCGCGGGCGCCGACCAGGTCGACTTCGCCGCCCTGCCGCGGCAGGCCACGGTGGCGGGCAACGTCGGCGCCTACGCCGATCCGATGGCCGAGCACGTGCTGGCCATGGCGCTCGCGCTGGCCAAGCGGCTGCCGCAGAACCAGGCCCGGATGGCCGAGGGGATCTTCGACCACGCCGAGACGCTGCGGCTGCGCGGCCGGACCGTCGGCATTCTCGGCTACGGCGGCATCGGCAAGGCGTGCGCCAGGCTGTTCCGCCCGTTCGGCACGAAAATTTACGCGATCAATACCAGCGGCCGCGCGGACGAGAACGCCGACCTGGCCGGCACGCTGGCCGGCCTGCACGACATGATCGCCGCCGCCGACATCGTGGTGGTGACGCTGCCGCTGACCCGGGCCACCCGGGGCCTGATCGGCGCGCCCGAGCTGGGCCTGATGAAGGCCGACGCGATCCTGGTCAACGTGGCCAGGGGCGCGATCGTGGACGAGGACGCCCTGTTCGAGCACCTCAAGGCACACCCGGACTTCTGCGCCGGCATCGATACCTGGTGGGACGAGCCAAAGCCCGGCCAGCCGTTCCGTCCCCGGCTGCCGTTCCTCAGCCTGCCGAACGTGATCGGCTCGCCGCACAACTCCGGGGACGTGCCGGGGATGTCCTCGGCGTCGATCATGACCGCGGCCAGGAACGTCGCCGCCTACCTCGGCGGCGACCGGGCGAGCGGCATCCAGAACCCGGCCGACTATCCCCCGGCCGGCTCCTGACCGGCGGGCTTCGCGCTGGCGGGGTTCCCTGGCCAGCGGGGTTTCCTTGCTAGCGGGTTTCCTTGCTAGCGGGCTTCCTTGCCTGCGGGGCTTCCTGGCGGGCGGGGCTTCCTGGCTGGCGGGCCTGCTGGGCGGCCAGCCGGGAGGCAGTTCCGTCATGCCGCCCGGTCAGCCCACGTAGACCTTGACCGCGCTGGTGAGCTCGGCCAGCGCGGTCTTCGCGTCGGCGAAGTACATGCTGGTCTTGGGGTCGGTGTACAGCTCATTGTCGATGCCCGCGTAGCCGTGGCCCATCGACCGCTTGATCACGATAATGCTCTTGGCGTGGTCCACGTCGAGGATGGGCATCCCGGAGATGGCCGTGCCCGGGCGGCGCGCCGCCGGGTTGGTCACGTCGTTGGCCCCGATGACCAGCGCCACGTCGGCCCGGGGAAACTCCGGGTTGATCTCCTCCATCTCCTTGAGCTGCGGGTACGGGACGTTGGCCTCGGCCAGCAGCACGTTCATGTGGCCGGGCATCCGGCCGGCCACCGGGTGGATGGCGTAGCTGACGTCGACGCCGCGCTCCTCGAGCACGCTGGCCAGCTCGGCCACCTCGTGCTGCGCCTGGGCCGCGGCCAGCCCGTAGCCGGGCACGATGATGACCTTGGCCGCGTAGGCGAGCTGGATGGCCGCGTCGTCGGCCGCGATGGAGCGCACCCCGTCGCCGGCCGTCGCCACCGCGATCGCCTGGCTGTCGCCGGTGCCGAACCCGCCCACGATGATGTTGGCCAGCGACCGGTTCATCGCGTCGGCCATCAGCTTGGTCAAGATGCCGCCGGACGCGCCGACCAGGGCGCCCGCGATGATCAGGGCGTCGTTCCCGATCACGAAGCCGGCCATCGCCACCGCGGTGCCGGTGAACGCGTTCAGCAGCGAGATCACCACCGGCATGTCCGCGCCGCCGATCGGCAGCACCATCGTCACCCCGAACGCCAGCGCCGCCACGATCACCACGATCAGCCCGGCGATGCTCGCGGTGGAGATGAGGAACGCCGACATGCCGATGGCCACCACCGCGATCACCGCGTTGACCGGGCGCGCGCCAGGGAAGACCAGCGGCCGGCTGGGGATGACGCCCTGCAGCTTGCCCGCCGCGATGATCGACCCGGAGAACGTCACCGCGCCGATGATCACGTCGAGCAGCGTGGTGACCGTGGTGGTCTCTGGCACGCCGTGCACGGCGCCTACCAGCCGGGAGTAGTCGTGGATCCCGACCAGCGCCGCCGCGCCGCCGCCGACCGCGTTGAAGATGCTGACCAGCTGGGGCATCGCTGTCATCTGCACGGTCCGCGCCGAATACAGGCCCGCGCCCGCGCCCAGCAGCGCGCCGGCCAGCAGCACGATCCACCCGGTCGCGGTGACCGTTCCGTCGTGGATGATCAGGGCCAGCGTCGCCGCGATCGCGGCGGTCATCCCGCCGCCGGAGATGAAGTTGCCCTGCCGCGCGGTGGCCGGGTTGTTCATCAGGTGCAGGCCGATGACGAAGCAGGCCGCGGCGGCCAGGTAAATGAGCTGGATTACCGTCCCGAACGCGCTCACCGGGCACCATCGCCTGACCGGGTGACCTGCGGCACGGCAGGGGCCGGCGGCGCGGCGGGCGGCTCCGGCGCGGCGGGCACGGCGCGCCGCCGGAACATCTTGAGCATCCGCCCGGTCACCACGTACCCGCCGACCACGTTCATCGCGGCGAAGAAGGCCGCGATGAAGGCCAGGATGTAGCCCGCCGGGTTGTTCGCGGTGACCGCGATGAGCATGGCGCCGACCAGCACGATGCCGTGGATCGAGTTGGCCGCCGACATCAGCGGGGTATGCAGGGTGGCGGGCACCTTGCTGATGACCTCGATCCCGACCAGCAGGCTCAGCACGAAGATGGTCAGGTCAGTCAGCAGTCCGGTCGGCACCGGCGTCACCCTTCTCCTCGTCGTCTCCGGCCCGGTCCGCTGAGGTCAGCGCGGCGGTCGCCGGATGTACCACCCGGCCGTCATGGGTGATCACCACGCCGGCCTGGATCTCGTCCCCGGGGTCGATGACCAGGCTGCCGTCGCTCGTCATGTGCAGCAGCAGCGCCGTCATGTTCCGCGAGTACGCGGCCGAGGCCGCGGCGGGCACGGTGGCGGGCAGGTTCGGCGCGCCGATCACCGTGACCCCGTTTTCGGTCACGACCTGCTCACCGGGCACCGACCCGGCCACGTTGCCGCCCAGCGCGCTGGCCGCCATGTCCACGATCACCGAGCCGGCCGCCATCGCCTTCACCGTGTTCTCGGTGACCAGCAGCGGAGGCCTGCGGCCCGGCACCTGGGCGGTGGTGATCACCACGTCGTGCGCCGCGATGTGGCTGCTCAGCTCGGCCTGCTGGGCGCGCCGCTCGTCGTCGGTGAGCTCGCGGGCGTAGCCGCCCTCGCCGGCCGCGGACGCGACCGACGTCAGCTCCACGAAGGTCGCGCCGAGCGACTCGACCTCGCTCTTGGAGCTGGGCCTGACGTCATACCCGCTGACCACCGCGCCGAGCCTGCGCGCGGTGCCGATCGCCTGCAGCCCGGCCACGCCGGTGCCGAGGACGAGCACCTTGGCCGGCCGCGCCGTGCCCGCGGCCGTGATGAGCAGCGGGAAGAACCGGCCGAACGCGTTCGCGGCGACGAGCGCGGCCTTGTAGCCCGCGACGTTCGACTGCGAGGTGAGCGCGTCCATCTGCTGGGCGCGCGACAGCGTGCGCGGCAGGCCGTCGAGGCTGACCGCGGTCACCCCCCGCGCGGCCAGGTCGGCGGCCAGGCCCGGGTCGGTCAGCGGCGCCAGCATGCCGAACACGGCCTGCCCGGCCCGCAGCCCGGCCAGCAGGCCGGCATCGGGCTTGCCGACGGTGACGATGGCGTCGGCGGCGGCCAGCAGCTCGTCGCGCGACACGATGGTGGCGCCGGCCTCCGCGTAGGCGCTGTCCGGGAACCAGGCAGCTTCGCCCGCGCCCGACTGGACGAGCACCTCGATGCCGCCAGCCCCAGCCGGGCGACCGCGTCGGGCGCCAGGGCCACCCGCCGCTCGCCCGGTGTGGCCTCCTTGACGACGGCGACCTTCATCGGCGCGCCCTCGCGCCAGTTACCTTCATCTATGCGACCTCGCAGTGACGCTTGACCCGTCGGCCATGTCTATCACGGGACCTGGCGGGGCCCGGCCGGGCCCGTCCCGCGATGTCGTGGTTGCGGCGACGTCACCAATCTATGGCCAGCTCCACCGCAGCGACGACAAACGACCGGCCCGGGCACGCGGATAACCACTGGCGCGGCGGGCGGTGCCGGGATTTGCTTGGGGGATGCATATCGAGAGGTTCGACCCGGCGGCCGACGATGCCAAGGTCGCCGCCTGCTACCGGATGTACGCCGACGGCCTGCCGATCGATGACCCGGACGGCCCGCCGATGTCCGAGCACCTGTTCTCCGCCTGGATGCGGGCCGGATGGGCAGGTGAGCGGCGGGAGACCGCGCTGGCCGCGGCTCCGGGCGGAGCCTGGGCGGGCGGGTACCTGCTCGAGCTGCCGCACCGCAAGAACTCGCACATGGGCGACGTGACCATCATGGTCGCGCCCGGCCTGCGCAGGCAGGGCTATGGTGCTGCCCTGCTGCGGCATGCCGCCGCCCGCGCGGCCGCCCACGACCGGACCCTGCTGTCCGCCCTCACCCGGTGCGGATCGCCCGGCTCGGCCTTCGCCCCGGCCATGGGGGCCAGCGCCGGGGTAGTCGAGGTCCGGCGGGTGCTCGATCTGGCCGCGGTCCCGGCCGGGAAACTGGCCGGGCTGCGCCGCAGGGCCGCGGCCGCGGCCGCGGGCTACTCGCTGCTGCGCTGGGGGGACGTGACGCCCGAGGAGCACCTGGACGAGGTGGCCAGGGTATCGGCGGCGATGGCCGACGCACCGCGCAATCCCGGGGAGGAGGCGCATCGCCCGGACCCCCAGCACATCAGGGATTACGAGCGCCGCGGCCAGGAGATCGGGTTCCGCCGGCACGCGGTGGCCGCCCGGTCCGACCGGACCGGCGAGCTGGCCGGGCTGACCGAGATCGGCATCGATCCGCAGGACCCCTCGTGGGGCTATCAGTTCATCACTGCGGTCGCCCGCGAGCACCGGGGCCACCGGCTCGGGCTGCTGGTCAAGGTGGCCATGCTGGACCTGCTGGCCGCCGCCGAACCGGCCCTGCGCCAGATCCTGACCGAGAACGCGGGCTCCAACCAGCACATGATCGCCATCAACGACGAGCTCGGGTTCGAGGTCCTCGACGAGTGGCAGTCCTGGGAGCTCGAGGTCGCGGCGGTGCCGCGGAGCCAGCCGGAGCAGGCCCGCGCACGGTGACGCGCGGGCCGAACCCGGACCGCGGTCAGCCGGACCGGCGGAGCAGCTCGGTGATCTTCTCGCCGGCCCGGGCCACCACCGGGGCGTGCAGCCGGCCGGGGGAGCGGGTCAGGCGCTCGATGGGCCCGGACACCGACACGGCGGCCACCACCCGGCCGCCCGGCCCGCGCACCGGCGCGGACACCGACGCGACCCCCGCCTCCCGCTCGGCGACGCTGGCTGCCCAGCCGCGCCTGCGCACCTGGGCGAGGGTGGCCGCGGTGAACTTGGCGCCGTGCAGCCCGCGGCGGGTGCGGTCCGGCTCCTCCCAGGCCAGCAGCACCTGGGCGGCCGAGCCCGCCGTCATCGGCAGCGCCGCGCCGACCGGGACCGTGTCCCGCAGCCCGGCCGCCCGCTCGGCTGCGGCCACGCACACCCGCGTGTCCGCCTGCCTGCGATAGAGCTGCGCGCTCTCCCCGGTCACGTCCCTGAGCTGGTTCAGGACCGGCTGGGCCACGGCCAGCAGCCGGTCCTCGCCGGCCGCCGCGGCCAGCTCGGCGATCCGCGGGCCGAGCACGAACCGGCCGCGGACATCGCGGCCGAGCAGCCGGTGCCGCTCGAGGGCGACAGCGATCCGGTGCACCGTGGGCCGGGCCAGCCCGGTGCCCGCGACCAGCTCAGCCAGCGAGGCCGGCCCGGACTCGAGCGCATTCAGCACCGAAACCGTCTTGTCAAGCACCCCGACTCCGCTAGAGTTGTCCATACACCGATATTGACGTCTCGCTATTCGAGACGCAAGCGACACGGTGAGAGGAGCGCGAAGATGGGCCGGACGCTGGCCGAGAAGATCTGGGACTCCCGCGTCGTGCACGCAGCGGAGGGGGAGCCCGACCTCCTCTACGTAGACCTGCACCTGGTGCACGAGGTGACCAGCCCGCAGGCGTTCGACGGGCTCAGGCTGGCCCGGCGCCGGGTCCGGCGGCCGGAGCTGACCATCGCGACCGAGGATCACAACGTGCCGACGACCGGGATCACCGGTCCCGGCGTGCCGCTGGACGGCCCGGGCAGCCCGGTCACCGACCCGGTATCGCGGACCCAGGTCGAGGCGCTGCGCAAGAACTGCGCCGAGTTCGGCATCAGGCTGTACCCGATGGGCGACGCCGGCCAGGGGATCGTGCACGTGATCGGCCCGCAGCTCGGGCTCACCCAGCCGGGGATGACGATCGTCTGCGGTGACTCGCATACCAGCACGCACGGGGCGTTCGGCGCGCTGGCGTTCGGCATCGGCACCAGCGAGGTCGAGCACGTGCTGGCCACCCAGACGCTGCCGCAGCAGCGGCCGCGGATGATGGCGGTGACCGTGCGCGGCCGCCTGCCCGCCGGGGTCAGCGCCAAGGACCTGATTCTCGCCATCGTGGCCAGGATCGGCACCGCAGGCGGCCAGGGCTACGTGATCGAGTACCGGGGCGAAGCCGTCCGTCAGCTGTCGATGGAGGGCCGCCTGACGATGTGCAACATGTCCATCGAGGCCGGCGCGCGGGCCGGCCTGGTCGCGCCAGACGATACGACCTTCGGCTACCTGGAGGGACGGCCGCACGCGCCCCGCGGCGCCGCCTGGGAGGCCGCACTTGATCACTGGCGGTCGCTGCGGACCGACGAGGACGCGGCGTTCGCGCACGAGGTGGTGATCGAGGCAGGCGGGCTCACCCCGTACGTGACCTGGGGTACCAACCCGGGACAGGCGGCGCCGCTGGGCTCGTCGGTGCCCGATCCCGGCTCGCTGCCCGATCCCATGGAGCGAGCCGCCGCCGAGCGCGCGCTCTCCTACATGGACCTGGCCCCGGGCACGCCGCTGCGCGACATCGCGGTGGACACGGTGTTCCTCGGATCCTGTACCAACGGCCGGATCGAGGATCTGCGCGCCGCGGCCGGCGTGCTGCACGGCCGGAAAGTCGCCGCCGGGGTGCGGATGCTCGTCGTGCCCGGCTCGATGGCGGTCCGGGCGCAGGCCGAGGCCGAGGGGCTCGACGCGGTATTCAGCGCGGCGGGCGCCCAGTGGCGGTCGGCCGGCTGCTCCATGTGCCTGGGCATGAACCCGGACACGCTGGCCCCCGGCGAGCGCAGCGCGTCCACCTCCAACCGCAACTTCGAGGGACGCCAGGGCAAGGGCGGCCGCACTCACCTGGTCTCCCCCCAGGTGGCGGCGGCCACGGCCGTCGCCGGCCGCCTCGCATCCCCCGCCGACCTGTGACCCGGCCGATCCGTGATCAAGGAGCCCGCCTGATGGAGCCGTTTACCAGCCATGCCGGCCGGGGCGTCCCGTTGCGCCGCAGCAACGTGGACACCGACCAGATCATCCCGGCCGAGTACCTGAAGCGGGTGAGCCGCACCGGGTTCGGCGACGGCCTGTTCGCAGCCTGGCGCGAGGACCCGGCGTTCGTGCTCAACCAGCCCGCCTACGCGGGCGCGACCATCCTGATCGCAGGCACCGACTTCGGCATCGGGTCGTCGCGGGAGCACGCGGTCTGGGCGCTGGCCGACTACGGCTTCCGCGTGGTCATCGCCCCGCGGTTCGGCGACATCTTCCGCAACAACGCGACGAAGGCCGGGCTGCTCCCGGTCCGGCTGCCGGCCGGCCCGGTGTCCGCGCTGCAGGACGCCGTGCAGGCCGACCCGGCTGCGCAGATCACCGTGGACCTCGACAGCCGCACGGTCAGCTGCCCGGCGGCGGCCGCACCCGGCGGCGCAGCCGGGCTCAGCGAGCCGTTCGAGATCGACGACTATACGCGGTGGCGGCTGATGGAGGGGCTCGACGACATCGCGCTGACGCTGCGCAGCGCCGGCGAGATCACCGACTTCGAGCGGCGCCGGCAGTCGTGGCTGCCTGTGACCAGCTGACTAGATCTGCGCCCGATTTATTCACATTCAGGCGGTTTTCCGTCACTGACAGGGGCCAAATCGCCGGGTTTCTCGCCGATGTCATTGTGCAACGCTGCCGGATCGCCTACTTTCAGGCAGGTCAGAGGCCGCAGCCCCGCTGTCGGGGCGGCGCGGCCTCCCTTGGGGGAACCGCAGGAGTGATCCATGAACAAGCGTGAGCTGATCGACGCCATCTCGGGTCGGCTGGGAAGCAAGTCGGTGGCGACCGACGCCGTCAACGCGGTGCTTGAGACCATCCAGGACGCCGTGGCCAGGGGAGACAAGGTCGCTATTACCGGCTTCGGGGTCTTCGAGAAGTCCGAGCGCGCGGCGCGCACGGGGCGCAATCCCGCCACCGGGGCGAGCATCAAGGTGCCCGCGTCGTCGGTACCCAAGTTCCGGCAGGCGCGGACTTCAAGGCCGCCGTCAACGCCAGGAAGCCCGCAGCCAAGGCCAGCGCCAGGAAGAAGTAGCTCCCGGGACCGCCCGCGCTCAGCGCAGGCCGCGCCGCTTGCGCAGCGCGGTCTGGATGATCCTGTCCACCAGCTGCGGCAGCGGCAGGCCGCTGGCCGCCCACATCACCGGGAAGGCCGATGCCGAGGTCATCCCGGGCATGGTGTTGATCTCGTTGAGCACGATCTGGCCGCCCGGGGTGTAGAAGAAGTCCACCCGCGCCAGCCCCTCGCAGGACAGCGCCTCGAAGGCGGCGCAGGCCAGCTGCCGGATCTGCTCGATGTGCTCGCCGGAAATCGGCGGCGGGACGGCCAGCCCGGTATCGGCCTCCAGGTACTTGGCCCGGAAATCGTAGAAGTCCGCGCCCCCGCCGACGAGCACCTGCGCGGGAACGCTCGCGTCGGGCGGCCCGCCGTCGATCCCCTCGAGCACGGCGCACTCGATCTCCATGCCGTCGACCGCCGCCTCCACCAGCACCTTCGGGTCGTGCTCGCGCGCGGCGCCGATGGCCTCCTCGAGCTCGGCCTGATCGCTGGCGCGGGTAATGCCGATGCTGGACCCGCCGCGCGCGGGCTTCACGAACAGCGGCCAGCCCAGCTCCCCGATCTCATCGAGCACGCGCTTGCGCTCGGCCGGGGCCTGCTCCCGCCAGTCGCGGTCCCGCACCACCACGTACTGGCCCACCGGCAGTCCCCGCGCGGCGAAGATCAGCTTCATGTACTCCTTGTCCATGCCGGCCGCGCTGGCCAGCACGCCGGCGCCGGCATAGCTGGTGCCCGTCATCTCCAGCAGGCCCTGCAGCGTGCCGTCCTCGCCGTAGGCGCCGTGTAGCAGCGGCAGCACGACGTTCACCTCGCCGAGGCTGCGCGGCACCTCGCCGGCCGCGGTGACCACCAGGCCCCGGGTGCCCCGGTCGAGCCGCGCGGTGATCTCGGTGCCGTGCGCGGCCACCGATTCCACCGAGGGCAGCTCGCCGCCCTGGATGGCCAGCCGTCCCGGATCGTCCGAGGTCAGCACCCAGCGGCCGTCGCGGGCGATGCCGATCGGCACCACCTCATACCGGTCCCGGTCGATCGCCGCGAGGATATGCCCGGCGCCCAGGCAGGACACGGCATGCTCGGTGCTGCGGCCGCCGAACACCACGGCCACCCTGATCTTGCGTTGGCTGCTCACGCTTCCTCCGTCCGGGCTACCTCGACCGCCTGCCGCCCAGCCTGCACCCGCGTGCGGCCGTTATCTCATATTCAGCGAATCGAGGGCGAGCCGCGCGTCGTCGATGAGATCTTCCGCGTCCTGCGGGCCGATCGAGAACCGCGCCGCGCCCAGTGGCCGGACTCCATGGCTATTCAGACCCCATAACGCTCCGGCTTGGCCGCGCGCGAGGTGAGCAGGTCCGCCGCCCGCGGCACCGCGAGCCCCTGGTGCAGCACCGCGGCCACGACCTGGGTGATCGGCATCTCCACGTCATGCCTGCGGGCCAGCTCGAGCACGGCCAGCGAGGACTTCACCCCTTCCGCGGTTTGCCTGGTACCCGCTGTGACCTCGGCGAGCGTCGCGCCGCGACCCAGTTTTTCGCCGAACGTACGGTTCCGGGACAACGGCGAACTGCAGGTGGCGACCAGGTCGCCCATCCCTGCCAGGCCCGCGAAGCTGTGCTGGTCGGCGCCCAGGGCCGCGCCGAGCCTGGCCGTCTCGGCCAGGCCCCGGGTGATCAGGGTCGCCCTGGTGTTGTCCCCGAGACCCATGCCGACCGCCATGCCCACGGCCAGCGCGATGACGTTCTTCACCGCGCCGCCGAGCTCGCAGCCGATCACGTCGGGATTGGTATACGGGCGGAAGTAGGGAGCGTGACAGGCGTCCTGCAGCAGCTTGGCCGCGCCTGGGTCGGGACAGGCGACCACCGAGGCGGCGTGCTGGCGCTCGACGATCTCGCGGGCGAGATTCGGGCCGGAGATGACCGCTACCCGTTCGGCGGGAGCCCCGAGCACGCTGGCGATGACCTGGGACATCCGGTCGCAGGTGTCAAGCTCGATGCCCTTTATCAGGCTGACCAACAGCGCCCCGGGCGGGATCAGGGGCGCCCAGCCGGCCAGGTTCTGCCGGAGCGTCTGGGCCGGGACGGCGAACACGACGAAGTCGGCGCCTGCCAGCACCTCGGCCTGGTCGCAGGACGCGCCCAGCTCGCCGGGCAGCCGGATACCCGGCAGGTAACCGGGATTCTCGCGCCGCGCGCAGATGGCCTCGGCGATGGCCGGCTTGCGGCTCCACAGGGTGACCGGGGTGCCGGCATCGCAGAGCACCTGGGCGAACGTGGTGCCCCACGATCCCGCGCCCATGACCGCCGCTTTCACCCCTGCTGCGCCTTCGGTGCGGCATCGGGCCGGCGGCGCCCGTGTCGGCGGTTCCGGTGCCGGCGGTTCCGGTTTCGGGGGTGTCGGCGGTTTCCGTACCGGCGGTTCCGGTGCCGGCGGTCCCTGCACTGGGGGTTGCCTTCTCGGGCACCGTGCCGCGCCCGGCCCGGGGGTCGTAGGGAACGGCGGGCGGCTGCTCGCCGCGCAACCCGGCGAGCAGCCGGGTGATATCGGCCATGATGGCGTCGGTGGCGCCGCGGAGCGTCTCGGCGGTGAGCGGCCGGCCGGCGAAGGCCGACAGGTCTACCGGGGGACCCGCGGTGATCTGCACGGTCTTGCGCGGGAACAGCCGGGGCCGCTTGTCGCCATAAGGCAGGATTACCTGCGCTCCCCAGCACGCGACCGGGATCACCGGCGCCCCGGTGCTGAGCGCGAGCCGGGCCACGCCGGTCCTGGCCACCATCGGCCACTGGTCCGGGTCCCGGGACGCGGTGCCTTCCGGATAGAAGATGACGCACGCTCCGCGGGCGATGCGCTGCTCGGCGTCCCTGAGCACGAGCGCCGCGTCCGCCCGGCCGCGGTACACGGGCAGCTGCCCGAGCTTGCGCAGAATCGAGCCGATGATCTTGACGTCGAACACGGGCGACTTGATGGTGAATACCGGGTAGTGCCCGGACTGGTAGCAGAACAGGGCCATCGCGGGCCAGTCGGCGTAGGACAGGTGATTGCCGGCGACGATCAACCCGCCGTCCGGGAAGTATTCCTTGCCGCCGGTATCCCGCTTCATCATGCCGCGGATCACCGGCTGCAAGATGATCTTGCTGACGAGCCGCCAGCCCGGCGAGTAGTCCCGTTCCGCCCGCTTACCCATGGCCTCGCCCGTTTCGCCTGCTCATCGCCCCGGTCCTCCGCTCCTCTTGCGCCAGTCTCGCGGTTCGCTGTGGGTCGTGTCGAGAAATGACCGGATCCGGGGCTGGTCCGCCGGCCGCTGCCCTGCTCCGGCGGCGCTCAGGGGACGGCTGGTTGCGTTCGCGCTCGGTCGTAGCCTTACGGCTATGCCCCCTCGCTCCGCGTTGGCCGCCGCCTGGACGCCGCCGGTGCCGGACACGGATCTCCGGACAGGCTCGCATGGCAGTAGCTGACACACCGCTCGCGTGGTCACTGGTAATTCCCGTCAAGGTACTTGCCCGGGCCAAGTCCCGACTGACCGGCCTGGCCGGAGCACGTCGGCCGGAGCTCGCGCTGGCCCTGGCTGCCGACACCGTCGCCGCCGCGGTCGGCTGCCCGGAAGTGGCCGCGGTCATCGTGGTGAGCGATGACCCGGCGGCAGCCGCCGAGCTGGCCGGGCTGGGTGCCAGGGTGGTTCCCGACGAGCCGGATGACGGCCTGAACCCGGCGCTCGTGCACGGCGCTGCCGTCGCGTCCGGGCTGCGCCCGGCGGCCGCGACCGCCGCGCTAGCCGCGGACCTGCCGGCCCTGCGGCCGGACGAGCTGGGACGCGCGCTGCGCGCCGCCGCCGCCTGGCCCGAGGCGTTCGTGGCTGACGCGGCCGGATCCGGGACCACGTTGTACACGGCGGCGCCCGGTAGCAGGTTCCGGCCCAGGTTCGGGCCCGGGTCCAGACAGCGGCACCGGTCTGCGGGCGTGGCCGAGCTCGACCTGGCAGGCATTCCCGGATTGCGCCGGGACGTGGATACCGCGGCCGACCTGAGTTCCGCGTCCGGGCTCGGGCTCGGGCCGCGCACCGCCGCGATCGCCCCGCAGCTGCTCGGCTCGATTCCTGGACGCAGCGCCGGCCGGCCAGGGTGAGGTCGCCGCGGGCCGGCCAGGGTGAGGTCGCCTGCCGGTGAGGATGCGGTCGCCGGTGAGGGTGAGGTCGCCGCGGGCCGGCCAGGGTGAGGTCGCCTGCCGGTGAGGATGCGGTCGCCGGCCGGTGAGGGTGAGGTGGCCGCGGGCCGGCCAGGGTGAGGTCGCCTGCCGGTGAGGATGCGGTCGCCGGCCGGTGAGGGTGAGGTCGCCGCGGGCCGGCCAGGGTGAGGTCGCGTCGGCCGGGCCAGCCGGCTCGATCAGAAGTGCACGACAGGGCAGGTAAGGGTCCGGGTGATCCCGTCGACGCCCTGGATCTGGGCGACCACGAGCCTGCCGAGGTCGTCAACGTTCTCGGCCTGCGCGCGGACGATGACGTCGTACGGCCCCGTCACGTCCTCCGCCTGGGTAACTCCGTCGATCTCGGAGATCCGGGAGGCAACCTCCGCAGCCTTGCCGACCTCTGTCTGGACGAGGATGTATGCGTGGACCATGACGTCCTCCCAGGCGGGGCTGGATCAGAGAATGAGCGTTATCAGGACCGGTCACGCTACCGTACACCTGCCGCGCGATCACTGGAGGCTGGCATCACCATCGGGGAACTCGGCGAATTCGGGCTCATCGCGGCCATCGCCGCCAGGATGCCCCCGGCGCCGGACGCGATCGTCGGCATCGGCGACGACGCTGCGGTGCTGCGCGTCCGGGATCCCCGGATCGTCGCCACGACGGACCTGCTCGTCGAGACGCGGCATTTCCGGACCGACTGGTCGGGACCGGCCGACATCGGCGGCAAGGCCGCGGCGCGGAACATGGCGGACGTGGCGGCGATGGGCGCCGTGCCCACCGCGCTGCTGGTCGGGCTGGCCGCGCCGTCCGGCCTGCCCGTGGCGTGGGCGGAGGACCTCGCGTCCGGGCTGGCCGAGGAGGCCGCCCGCGCGGGCGCGCACGTGGTCGGCGGGGACGTGTCCGAGTCCAGCCTGATCATGCTCGCCGTCACGGCTATCGGCACTATGGCGGGCCGGGACCCGGTCACCAGGAGCGGGGCGCGGCCCTCAGATGTGGTAGCGGCCGCGGGCCGGCTGGGACACTCCGCGGCCGGCCTGGCCCTGCTGCAGGCGGGCCGGACCGAGCCGGCCGACGCGGTACAGGCCCACCGGCGGCCGCGGCCGCCCTACCGCGCGGGACCGGAGGCGGCGGGCCTCGGCGCCACCGCGATGATTGACGTCAGCGACGGCCTGCTCGCCGACCTCGGCCACATCGCCGCGGCGAGCGGGGTGCTGATCGACATTGAGACGGCACGGCTGGATTTGGCCGGCCCGCTGCTGGCCGCGGCGCAGGCCCTGGGCCGCTCCCCGCTGGACTGGGCGCTGTCGGGCGGGGAGGACCATGCCCTGGCCGCGACCTTTCCGCCAGATGCCAATCTTCCGCCGCACTGGGCAGTGATCGGGCACGTGCATGAGGGACGGGGAGTGCGCGTCGAACGGGGCGAATTATCGGGGCCAATTCGGCTGGCAGCACTTCCGTTGACCAGCATACTCTCACGTAATGTAATTGAATGGCTACATTTCGGTATCTAGCAGAGAGTGACGTTACTTGGTATAAATCGCCCCGATGCCAAAACGCCGCCGCGCCGTAGCGAGCGGGCCCGGGGGGGCGGAGCCTGCCAGCCAGCACGGCCCATCAGCCCCTGATACCCGGCTACCACCGGCGCGCGGACGCCGGCCGGTGGGCCGGCTCGTGGTGACACCTACCTTCTTCGCGGGGGCGTGCATCGTCCTCGTCGCGGTTCTCGCCTATGGCACCACGCAGACTCACCTGGCATTCCGCGGGCTGGGCCCGGTCTGCGCGACGGCAAGCTGCTCGGCCACCGGTCAGGGCACGGCCGGCGTCTTGGGCCGGGCCTCGCCGAGGCCGCAGCAGGGCAGTAGTCGGGCGGCCGGATCGCATGGCGGCGCAAATCACCCGGTCCCCGCCCACGCGAAAGCCGCCCCGCGGCACCTGGCCGCTCACCGTGCGGGCGTGAGTTCGAAAACTGGCAGGCCACTAGGGAACGCACCGTCAAGAGCCTATTCGCACCGGCTGCCGGTGATCATCTCCTACCGGACGGTGCGCGCCTGGCACGGCGGGTTCCTCGGCCGGATGACGATCACCAACCGCAGCAAGTCAGCCATCCCGAACTGGCTGCTCTGGGTGCATTACCGGCGAGCCCGGGTAGATCGGGTACGGGGAGCCCGCTGGTATCCGGCGAGCCGGCATGTGCCCGGGGCCGGCGTGGTAGCCCCCCGCCGGGGCCAGTTCGTGCTGCGGCCGGGGGCGAGCGAGGGATTCACCTTCCGGGTCAGCGGGCACCCCGGTCCACCCGGCGGCTGCTTCTTCAACACGGTCCGGTGCCGTTTCCGCCGGTCCGGTCGGTAATGACCGGCGGCACCGAGCTCAAAATCCGGACAGAATGCCCCAAATGGCGTCGGCGGTGCTTACCCGTCCCGGGATTGCAGCTGTCGGGTACGAATGTCTGGCACAATCCGGTCGGCCTGCCGGGGCCATGGGGAACTACCGGCCGAAGCGGCCCGTGACGGCGATGCCCGCCTTTCCGGCAGCGCGGCCCGGCGGTCAGAAAACGGCAACGCGGCCTGGTCCTGGCCAGTGCGGGCAGCGGGAGGGGGGCGCCGCCGCCCACGGCGAACCCGGTTAGCGGACGACCTTGCCGGCCTTGATGCACGAAGTGCAGACTCTGAGCCGCTTCGGCGTCCCTCCGACGACGGCCCGCACGGTCTGGATGTTGGGGTTCCAGCGGCGGCGGGTGCGGCGGTGCGAGTGCGAGATCTTGTTGCCGAAGCCCGGCTTCTTGCCGCAGACGTCGCAAACGGAAGCCACGGGATCGCTCCAGGAGGTGGGCGGGATGGTCGGTGGCCCCGGCTGGACGCACGTCCGCCGGAGCAGTTGACGAAGGATATCCGACCTGTCCGCCCGGACGCGAACCGGTGGCGTCCGGCGCAGCCGAGCCGCGGCATTATCGACGGTGCCACCGCCTATCCTGCCCGTATGGTGACCCTGCACGACCCGCTGGGCAGGACCCCGCTCGGGCCGAAGGCGGCCAGGGCCTTCGACGAGGCGTTCGAGATCCGGACCGTCGGCGACCTGATGCGCCATTACCCGCGCCGGTACCATCAGCGCGGCGAGCTCACCGATCTCGCATCGCTGTGTGACGGCGAGCACGTGACCGTGCTGGCGCAGGTGGTCAGCGTCCGCTCGTACCGGATGACCCGGCGCCGCGGCGAGGTCATCGAGGTCACCGTCACCGACGGCGCGCGCAAGCTCGTCCTGACCTTCTTCAGCGCGCGCGGGAACCCCTGGCGGCGCCGGCTGCATCCGGGCACGCACGGCCTGTTCTCCGGCGAGGTGTCCACCTTCAGGAACAAGCGCCAGCTCGTCCACCCGGATTGCGAGGTGATCAGTGCCGACGAGGCGGACACCGAGCTGGCCGCCGAGTATGCCGCGGAGATCATCCCGGTCTACCCGGCCACCAGGAAGCTCGCGTCGTGGCGTATCGCCAAGTGCATCCGTACCATCCTCGACGTCCTGGACGCCGGCGATGACCCGCTGCCGGCCGACGTCTGCGAGCACCATCAGCTCATGGGCCTGGCCGAGGCGATCAGGGCCGTCCACCGGCCACTAGACGACCAGGACTGGCAACGGGCCAGGGACCGGCTGAAGTGGGACGAAGCATTCGCTGTCCAGGCCGCGCTCGCTCAGCGGCGCCGTGCGGCCGCCGGGCTGCCGGCGATGCCGCGCCCGTCGGAGCCGGGCGGCCTCGCTGCCGCCTTCGACGACAGGCTGCCGTTCACGCTCACCGACGGCCAGCGCGCGGCCGGCCAGACGATCTCCTCGGAGCTCTCCTGCGCCCACCCGATGCACCGGCTGCTGCAGGGTGAGGTCGGCTCCGGCAAGACGGTGATCGCCGTCCGGGCGATGCTCCAGGTCGTGGACGCGGGCGGCCAGGCGGCCATGCTGGCCCCCACCGAGGTGCTCGCGCAGCAGCATTACCGCTCGGTCACCGAGCTGCTCGGCCCGCTGGGGCAGGCGGGCAGGCTCGGAGCTGCGGAGAAATCCACCCGGGTGGCGCTGCTCACCGGCGCGCAGGGTGCCGCGAGCCGTCGCGAGGCGCTGCTCGACGCCGCGTCCGGCGCGGCAGGCATCGTGATCGGTACGCACGCGCTGCTGGAGGAGCGGGTGCAGTTCGCCGACCTGGGCCTGGTGGTCGTGGACGAACAGCACAGGTTCGGCGTCGAGCAGCGCGACGTTCTGCGCGAGAAGGCGCAGGACGGGCGCCCGCACGTGCTCGTCATGACCGCGACGCCCATCCCGCGCACCGTGGCGATGACCGTCTACGGCGACCTCGACGTTTCCACGCTGAGCGAGCTCCCCGCGGGCCGGTCGCCGATCGCCAGCCACGTGGTGCCGGCCGCGGATAAGCCGAGGTACCTGGAGCGCGCCTGGGAACGGGTCCGCGAGGAGGTGGAGCGCGGCCAGCAGGCTTACGTCGTCTGCCCGCGGATCGGCGGCGACGAGGTTGCCGGCGGCGCGTCCGACGGCGACGGGATCGAGCCCGGCGAGCCGGACGCCAGCCCGGAGCCCGGGTCGGCCGTGGCCGGCGGCCGCCCGCCGCTGGCCGTGCTGGACCTGGCGCCCGCGCTGGGGCGGGGGCCGCTCAACGGCCTGCGGCTGGGCGTGCTGCACGGGCGGCTGCGGCCGGAGGAGAAGGACCGGATCATGCGGGACTTCGCTGCCGGGACGATCGACGTGCTGGTGGCGACCACCGTGGTGGAGGTGGGCGTGGACGTCCCGAACGCCACCACCATGGTGGTCATGGACGCCGAGCGGTTCGGCGTATCCCAGCTGCACCAGCTGCGCGGCCGGGTCGGCCGCGGAACGGTAGCCGGCCTGTGCCTGCTGGTGACCGAGGCGCCCGACGGCAGCAAGTCACGGGAACGGCTCGAGGCGGTGGCCGCGACGCTGGACGGGTTCAAGCTGTCCCGGCTGGACCTGGAGCAGCGCCGGGAGGGCGACGTGCTCGGCGCGGCCCAGGCCGGCCGCAGGTCCAGCCTTCGCCTGCTCACCCTGCTGCGGGACGAAGAGCTCATCGGCCAGGCCCGCGGCGAGGCGACCGCTCTGGTGGACTCCGACCCCGGGCTTGACCGGCACCCGGGCCTGGCCGCGGCGATCAGCCAGCTACTCGGTCCCGACCAAGCCGAGTACCTGGAGAAGGCCTGATCGCCGGCCAGCCGGCGGCTATCCGCGGCTGGCGGCTGTGCCTGGCGGGCGGCTGTGCCTGGCGGGCGGCTGTGCCTGGCGGGCGGCTGTGCCCGGCGGGCGGCTGTACCCGGCCGGCGGCTGTGGCGGCTGTGCCTGGCTGGCGGCTGTGGCGGCTGTGCCTGGCTGGCGGCTGTGGCGGCTGTGCCTGGCTGGCGGCTGTACCCGGTCGGCCGCCTGGCTTGGCCGCTGCCCGGACACGAGGCGGCCCGGGAGACCGAGGCGGACGGCCAGCTACCCTTCGGACATGACCCGGGTCATCGCGGGGACCGCGGGCGGGCGCCGGCTGTCCGTCCCGGCCGGGCGCGACACCAGGCCGACCAGCGACCGGGCCCGCGAAGGGCTGTTCGCCACGGTGCAGGCGATCCGCGGTTCGCTGGCCGGAGCCTGCGTGCTCGATCTGTACGCCGGCTCGGGCGCGGTGGGCCTGGAGGCGCTGTCCCGCGGCGCGGCCTGCGCGCTGCTGGCCGAGGCTGACCCGCGCGCGGTGCGGGTGATCCGCGCGAACATCGCCGCGCTGGGCCTGCCCGGGGCTTGCGTGGCCGCCGGCCGCGTGGAGCGCGTGCTCGCCCGGGGCCCGGCCGGGCCGCCGGCGGCCGCCAGCGGCCGCCGGTTCGACGTCGCCTTCGCCGATCCGCCGTACGCAATGCCGGGCGCGGAGGTCTCCGCGGCGCTCGCCGCGCTGATCGGGGCCGGCTGGCTGGTGCCGGGAGCCCTCGTGGCGGTGGAGCGAAGCACCAGATCGGGACCGGTGCACTGGCCCGAGGGCTACACGCAATACAGGTCGCGGCGTTACGGCGAGGCCACCCTCTGGTACGGTCTCGCCACGGGTGCGCTGCTCGCATGACATGATCGTCAACCTGCCCGAGGGGTGGAATCGCGTGCGCCGTGTCGTCTGTCCTGGTTCTTTCGATCCCGTCACGAACGGGCACCTCGACATCATCGGGCGGGCTGCCCGCCTGTACGACGAAGTTGTCGTCGCGGTGCTCACCAACGTCTCCAAGCAGGCGCTCTTCACGACCGATGAGCGGGTGGAGATGCTCACCGAAGTTACGGCCGGCTACGAGAACGTGCGAGTGACCAGATTCCACGGCCTGATCGTCAACTTCTGCCAGGCCAACGACATCTCGGCGATCGTGAAGGGGCTCCGCGCGGTCAGCGACTTCGAGTACGAGCAGATGATGTCGCAGATGAACTATCGGCTGGCCGGGATAGAGACGCTGTTCATGACGACCAACCCGCTGTACGCGTTCCTGCGGTCCAGCCTGGTCAAGGAGATCGCCCGGTACGGCGGGGACGTGGGCGGGCTGGTTCCCGAGATCGTTCTCGTCCGGCTCCAGGAGCGGCTGGGCCTGGCCCGGTCGGGCGACGGGCCGGGCGGCGTGCTCTGAGTTGGGCTTTAGCCAAGGCCGCAGGTAGGCTTGCGCTTCGGTCCAGCCCACATCGATATCTGCCATGTCACACGTACCAAGTAAACCGATCACTCATCCCAGTCCGCGCAGCCCGCTCGTGTTCGACACCCGGACAATGGGCCGTCAGCCGGGAACCGCCCGAAGCGAGACACGCATCGTGCAGGCCCCGGCGGATCTGCGGGTTGCGCTGGCGAGCGTGCCCGCGGGCGCCGACGTCAAGCTGACGGTCATGCTGGAGGCGGTGTCCGAGGGTGTGCTGGCCACCGCCGAAGCGGCGATGCCGGTCACCGGCGAGTGCGCCCGGTGCCTGGAGCCGGTCACCTCGTCGATCGACGTCGACTTCCGCGAGCTTTATGAGCAGGACCAGGGGCCGTCGGCTCCGGGCGACGACGACTCGGACCGGCGTTTCCTGCAGGGGGAACTGCTCGACCTCGAGCCGGCCTTCCGGGATGCCGTGGTGCTCGCCCTGCCGCTCGCCCCGCTGTGCCGGGCGGACTGCCCGGGACTGTGCGTACAGTGCGGAGCGCGGCTGGCGGATGCCGGCCCCGGGCACGATCATGATCGTCCGCTCGATCCGAGGTGGGCGAGGTTGGGCCAGCTGGACCTGGGAACGGAACGTCGCAACGGCGCTCGCGCCGCAGATGGACAGGAGGACTGAGGTGGCGGTACCCAAGCGGAGGATGTCGCGCAGCAACACGAGATCGCGCCGCTCGCAGTGGCGGACGACGGCGGCTACGCTGACGCGCTGCCCGCAGTGCCGCAGCCCCAAGCTGCCGCACGTGGCCTGCCCGACATGCGGCACCTACCGGCGGCGCCAGGTCATCACCCCGCCCTGATTACTGAAAGCGCATCCAGGGGAGGACGGAAACCGTGGGCGCAGGGAACGGGTCGCCGGTCGGCGGCGGAGCCGAGCGTAACCGGGCGAAACTGCTGGCTGCCCTGGAGGTACCCGTCACCCCCGAGCTGCTCGAGCGCGCGCTGACGCACCGGTCCTACGCCTACGAGAACGGCGGGCTGCCCACCAACGAGCGGCTGGAGTTCCTCGGCGATTCGGTGCTCGGCCTCGTCGTCACCGACACGCTGTTCCGCGAGCACCCCGACCTGCCCGAGGGGCAGCTGGCCAAGCTGCGCGCCGCCGTGGTCCAGATGCGGGCGCTGGCAGGCGTGGCGCGCGAGCTGCGGCTGGGCGCCTACATCCGGCTCGGCCGCGGCGAGGAGGGCACCGGGGGCAGGGACAAGCCGTCCATCCTGGCCGACACCATGGAGGCGGTGATCGGCGCGGTCTACCTGGATCGCGGTCTGGACGCGGCCGGTCGGCTCGTGCACCGGCTGTTCGACCCCGTCATCGCCAATTCGGCGCAGCTGGGGGCCGGCCTGGACTGGAAGACCTCGCTGCAGGAGCTCACCGCCGCCGAGTTTCTCGGCGTGCCCGAGTACCGGGTCGAGGAGAGCGGACCCGATCATCAGAAGTCGTTCCGCGCCACGGTGCGGGTGGCGGGCCGCACGTTCGGCTCCGGTGAGGGCAGGTCGAAGAAAGAGGCCGAGCAGCAGGCGGCCGAGACCGCCTACACGGCCATCAGCAACGGCCACGGATCCGCGGGCGAGTCGGTGCGGAATCCTGGGAACCCGGCCGCTGGATCCGCGCCGCCCGAGGGCGGGCCGAACGGGCAGCGCGAGGGCGGGGCGTGAGCGCGCCGGGACTGGCCGGGACTGCGGGACTGGCCGGGACTGAGGGTGCCTGAGCTTCCGGAGGTCGAGACCGTGCGGCGCGGCCTCGAGCGTCACGTGACCGGCCGCACGGTGGCCGCCGCGCAGGTACTGCACCCGAGGGCGGTGCGCCGCCATCTGGCCGGCCCGGCCGATTTCGAGGCAGTGCTGGCGGGGCGCGTGATCACCGGGGCGCGGCGGCGCGGCAAGTACCTGTGGATGTCGGCCGGCGAGGACGCGCTGCTGGCTCACCTCGGCATGAGCGGGCAGTTCCTCGTCGGCGCCCCGGACCGGCCGGTGGGCCCGCACGTCCGGGCCCGCTTCACGTTCGGCGATGCCGGTCCCGACCTGCGCTTCACCGATCAGCGGACGTTCGGCCATCTGATCTTCGTGCCCGGCGGCCACGAACTGCCGGCGCCGATCGCGCACATAGCGCCCGACCCGCTGGAGGCCGCCTTCGACGCCGAGGCGCTGGCCGCGCGGCTGCGCGGCCGCCGGACCGGGATCAAGCGGGCGCTGCTTGATCAGTCGCTGGTCAGCGGGATCGGGAACATCTACGCCGACGAGGCGCTGTGGCGGGCGAAGCTGCACTGGGCCCGGCCGACGGAGACGCTGACCAGGCCGGAGATCAGCCGGCTGCTGGCCGCGGTCAGCGAGGTGCTGACCGAAGCGCTCGGGGCGGGCGGCACGTCGTTCGATGCCCTCTACATCAACGTCAACGGCGAGAGCGGCTACTTCGACCGGTCGCTGGCCGTCTACGGCCAGGAAGACAAGCCGTGCCCCCGGTGCGGCACCCCGGTGCGCCGGGACAAGTTCATGAACCGGTCCGCGTTCAGCTGCCCCCGATGTCAGCCGCGGCCGCGCCGCGGCCGGTGGTGACGTACCCAATGGGCGACCCGCGGGCCGGCCAGGTGGGCGGCGATCCCGATGTCCGGCTGACCGCGTGGGTGACCGGGCTGGTGCAGGGCGTCGGCTTCCGGTGGTGGGTCCGCTCCGAGGCGGACAGGCTCGGCCTGGCCGGCTCGGCGACAAACCTGCCGGACGGCCGGGTGGAAGTGGTCGCCGTGGGCGGGCGGCACGCCTGCGGTGAGCTGCTTGCCCTGCTCAGCGGGCCTTCGGCGCCAGGCAGGGTGACCGCCATCACCCACGAGTGGAGCGAGCCGGAGGGCAGACATTCCGGAATTGCCGGGCTTTAAGGCCGCGGCGGGCGGGTATAACCTCGCCAGGACGGACCGGCTAACTTGACCTGGTCCGCGTGGGGTGGGACCCTAGTTACGTCAGCCGCGCGCACCTGTGCTCATCGTCCTGTGCGCGCCCACTCTGGTCACTCAGTGTGGAGGACCTTTTACAATGGCGAAGGCTCTACTCGGCCACGTCGGCGGGCCCGATCTCCGCATGGTCAATGAGATGCGTCGTCTCCAGCAGCGCGTTCGCGACCTGGAAGCCGAGCTTGTCCGGCTTCAGGAGGAGAAGGACGCGCTGGCCGTGGAGGTCGATCACGACCTGCTGGTTCCTCCCCGCGAGCCGGCGCTTACCTGACAAGCGCCCGCCGGCCCGGCGGAACGACGAATGAGGGACGCCGTTCGGCGTCCCTTAATTCGTCTGCCCGGGCCCGCAATCGTCACAGTCCCCGGCAACCGCCACGCGCTGTCGCCGGCAGACCGGCATCCGGCGTGAATACCGGGAACTGACGGCGCCGCGCGGTAAGGTGCGGGACAAGCCGCTCATGTTCCCAGCGCGACCACGGAGGAGATCCCGCGGGTGCACCTGAAGACGCTCACCCTGCGTGGGTTCAAGTCCTTCGCGTCTTCGAGCACGCTGCGCTTCGAGCCGGGGATCACCTGCGTCGTCGGGCCGAACGGGTCGGGCAAGTCCAACGTCGTGGACGCGCTGTCCTGGGTCATGGGCGAGCAGGGCGCCAAGTCGCTGCGCGGCGGCAAGATGGAGGACGTGGTCTTCGCGGGGACCACGTCACGGCCCGCGCTCGGCCGCGCCGAGGTCACGCTCACCATCGATAACAGCGACGGCGCGCTGCCGATCGAGTACGCCGAGGTGACCATCAGCCGCCTGCTGTTCAGGTCCGGCCAGAGCGAGTACGCGCTCAACGGTGACCACTGCCGGCTGCTCGACATCCAGGAGCTGCTGTCGGATTCCGGGCTGGGCCGGGAGATGCATGTGATCGTCGGCCAGGGCCAGCTCGACGAGGTGCTGCACGCCGGCCCGGACGCCAGGCGCGCGCTGATCGAGGAGGCGGCAGGCGTACTCAAGCACCGCAAGCGCAAGGAAAAGGCGCTGCGCAAGCTGGAGGCGATGCAGGCCAACCTGACCAGGCTCGTGGACCTCACCACGGAGCTGGGGCGCAGGCTCAAGCCGCTCGGGCGCCAGGCGGAGATAGCCAGGAGGGCCGCGGTCATCCAGGCGGATCTGCGCGACGCCCGGTTGCGGCTGCTGGCCGATGACTACGTGACGCTGGCTGCCGAGCTCGAGAAGGAAACGGTGGGCGAAGCGCTGGTCGCGGCCCGGCGCGCCGAACTAGAGGGCTCCCTGGCCCGCGCCCGGGCCAGGGAGGCCGAGCTCGAGGCCGCGGCGCGGGAGCACGCCCCCAGGCTGGCCAGAGCCCAGGAGACGTGGTTCGCCCTGTCCGCCCTGGCCGAACGGTTCCGCGGCGTGGCCGGCCTGGCCGCCGAACGCCACCACCACCTGTCCGCGGAGCCCGAGCCGGCCGGGCCCGGCCGCGACCCGGACGCCCTCGACGCGGAGGCGGCCGCCATGCGCGAGGAGGAAGCCGCGCTCACCCAGCAGCTGGCGGCCTGCCGCGGCCGGCTGGCCACGGCGGCGCAGGTCGCCGCGGCCGCCGAGGCCGCGCTCGCCGAGGTGGAGCGCCAGCGGGACAGCCGCGCCCGCGAGGCGGCGGCCTGGGCCGAGCGCCTGGCCCGGCTGCGCGGCCAGGTCGGCTCCGTGCGCAGCCGCGGGCTGGCCGCGGCGGAGGAGATAGCACGGCTGGCCGCCGCGCGGCAGCAGGCCGCCGACCGCGCCAGCCGCGCCGAGCAAGAGCACGCTCGCGTCCAGGACGCCGCGGCCGGGCGCGAGGACGGCCGGGCGGGGCTGGCCGCCACCCGCGAGCAGGCCGCGGCCGCGGTCAGCCGTGCGGCCGAACGGGTGACCGCGCTCCGCGCGGCCGAGCACCAGGCCAGCGCCGAGCGCGCGGCGCTGCGGGCGCGCACGGAGGCGCTCGGCGAGGCCTTCACCGCCGGCGCTGACGCCTCGGGCGTCCTGCTCGGCGAGCCGGGCCAGTTCAGCGGCGTGCTGGGTGCGTTCGCCGCCATGCTCTCCGTCGCTGAGGGCGGGCAGCAGGCGATCGCCGCCGCGCTCGGGGCGGCGGCGGACGCGGTGGCGGTGGCCGGCCTGGACGAGGCCGTGACGATTCTCGGCACGCTGCGCGGCCAGGGCGCCGGCCGCGCCAGGCTGGTCATCGCGGATGCGTCCGCGGCCGCAGCCGGTGCCCCCCCGAACGGCAAGCCCGCGGTCGCGGCCGGCCTCACCTTGCCGCCGGGGGCGCTGCCCGCGCTTGACCTGGTGCGCGCTCCCGCGGAAGCGGCCAGGGCGCTGGCCGGGCTGCTCGGCGACGTCGTGGTGGCCCAGGATCTCACCCAGGCCAGGGAACTGGTGCGCGCCCACCCCGTCCTGCGGGTGGTCACCCGGGACGGCGACCTGCTCGGTGCGCACTGGGCTCAGGGCGGATCTGCCCAGCCGCCGAGCCTGCTGGAGACGCGGGCCGCGGCCGATGAGGCGGCTGCCGGGCTGGCCACGGCGGAGCGGCGCTGCGAGCATGCCGAGCGCGAGCTGGCCGCCGCCGCAGCCGATGAGGAACGGGCTCGCCAGGCCCTGGCCCAGACGCTGGCCGGGCTGCAGGAGGCCGACAGCGCCGCGGCCGAGATCTCCGGGCATATCGGCATGCTGGCCGGCGCCGCCCGCGCCGCCAGGGAAGAAGAGGACCGGCTCGCCGCCGCGGTCGCGGCCGCGCAGCGGGCCCGGGAATCCGGCATCGCTCAGTTCGAGGATCTGGAGCGGCGGCTGGCCAAGGCGGAGGCCGAGGAAAGCGACCAGGCTGACCAGGCGGCCGGGCCTGATTCCGCGGCGCGAGAGGCCGGCCTGCTTGGCCAGCGGTGCAGTGCCGCGCGCGCCGCCGAGATGGAAGCGCGGCTCGACGTGCGGACCGCCGAAGAGCGGGTGCGGGCCATCTGCGGCCGGGGCGACGCGCTGGCGGCGGCGGCCGCCGCCGAACGCCAGGCCCGCGAGCAGGCGATTGTCCGGCTTGCCCGGCGCAGGCGCGCCGCCGCCGTCGCCCGCGCCGTGGCCGACGGCGCGGCCCGGGCCATCGCCCTGATCGAGCGGTCCATCGAGCTGGCGCAGAACGAGCGGCAGGCGGCCGAGCAGGCCACCGCGGCCCGCGCGGAGGAGCTGACCCAGCTCCGCGCCACGGCCACGACGGCCGCCGCCGAACTCGACGCGCTGGTGGACCGCGCGCACAGCGTGGAGCTGGTAGCCGCCGAGCACCGGATGCGCCTGCAGCAGATCGCGGCCCGGGTGGCCGAAGAGTACGGCATCAACGCCGACGTGCTGCTCGCCGAGTACGCGCCCGGTTCGGCGCCCGACCCGGCCGACGGGGAATCGGGCGGGCCTGCCGTCCTGCCGGTGTTCGACCGGGCCGAGACCGAGCACCAGGCCCGGCTGGCCGAACGCCAGCTCGCCCAGCTGGGCAAGGTGAACCCGCTGGCCCTCGAGGAGTTCACCGCCCTGCAAGAGCGGCACGCGTTCCTCGGCGCCCAGCTCGAGGACCTCAAGAAGACTCGCCGCGACCTGCTCACCGTCATCAAGGAAGTAGACGACCGGGTTCAGCAGGTCTTCGAGGCCGCGTACCGGGACACCGCGCGTGAGTTCGAGGACATCTTCTCCCGGCTGTTCCCCGGCGGCGCGGGGAAGCTGGTGCTGACCGAGCCCGACGACATGCTCAGTACCGGGATCGAGGTAGAGGCCAGGCCGCCGGGCAAGAAGGTCAAGCGGCTCTCGCTGCTGTCCGGCGGCGAGCGGTCGCTGACCGCGATCGCCTACCTGCTGGCGATCTTCAAAGCCCGCCCGTCGCCCTTCTACGTGCTTGACGAGGTCGAGGCGGCGCTGGACGACACGAACCTGCAGCGGCTGCTGGGCATCTTCGACGAACTCAGGCAGGCATCCCAGCTGATCGTCATCACGCACCAGAAGCGGACCATGGAGGTCGCCGACTCGCTGTACGGGATCAGCATGCGAGGCGACGGCGTCTCGGCCGTGGTGAGCCAGCGGCTGCGGGAGCGCGAGCTGGCCTGACGGCGCAGCCGGCCGAGCGGCCCGCACGGCGCGCTCCGCCGGTCTGCGAGACTGGGGACGTCATGGCATACGTGATCCTCATCATTGTCATCGCGGTTCTCGGCCTGGCCGCCGCGGGCTGGCTGCTGCTGGTCCGGCCCCGGCGCCAGGTCGGCCGCTCCGCCCGGCCTGCCGTGCCGCCGTCCCGTCCCGGCGCACCGCCGGCCGGCTCCGGTCAGGCAGGCACCGCGGTCGCGGACCGGGCCGAGGCGCCCGAGGCGCCCGCGGCCGGGGCGCCGCAGGCCCCGCAGGCCGAGCTCGAGCGGCCGCCGCCGTCGGCCGGCCGCCTGGCCGCGCTGCGCGGCCGGCTCGCCAGGTCGCAGTCCGGGCTGGGCTCGGTGCTGCTCGGCCTGCTGTCCCGGTCCAGTCTGGACGAGGAGACCTGGCAGGAGATCGAGGACGCCCTGATCACCGCGGATGTGGGCGTCACGCCGGCCCAGCAGATCACCGAAGATCTGCGCACCCGGGTCAAGGTGGCAGGCACCCGTGACGCCGACGAGGTCAGGGGGATGCTGCGCGCCGAGCTGCTCACCCAGGTCGGTCCCGACGACGACAGGTCACTGCGCACCGCGCCGCACGCCGGCCACCCCGCCGTGCTGCTCGTCGTCGGGGTCAACGGCACCGGCAAGACCTCCGCCTGCGGCAAGCTGGCGCGCGCGCTCGTCGGCGACGGCCGCACCGTGCTGCTGGCCGCCGCGGACACGTTCCGGGCCGCGGCCGCCGACCAGCTGCAGACCTGGGGCAACCGGGTGGGCGCCCGGGTGGTCCGGTCCGAGCGGGAGGGCGCCGACCCGGCCAGCGTCGCCTTCGAGGCGGTCCGTATCGGGATCGGCGAGCACGTGGACACCGTCATCGTCGACACGGCCGGCCGGCTGCACACTAAGACCGGGCTGATGGACGAGCTGGGCAAGGTCAAGCGGGTCATCGAGAAGAGCACGACGGTGGACGAGGTGCTGCTCGTCCTGGACGCGACCACCGGTCAGAACGGCCTGCGCCAGGCCAGGGTCTTCGCCGAGGCGGTAGACATCACCGGCATCGTGCTGACCAAGCTGGACGGCACCGCCAAGGGCGGCATCGTCATCGCCGTGCAGCGCGAACTCGGCGTTCCGGTCAAGCTGGTCGGCCTCGGCGAGGGCCCGGATGACCTGGCGCCGTTCGAGCCGGAGGCCTTTGTGGACGCGATCATCGGCGGCCGGCCGTAGTGGTCTGCAGGCGGATTCCTATCCTCCGGATGGCTGTGCAACGCCCCGGACGTCGTTCGCTCGACGGCCCCCGGCAAACCGCTAGCTGACGTGCGCAGCGATGGCCAGCGCGCAGTCCCGCGCGCTGGTCTGGCTGGTGTCAACCTCCAGGTCGTAGCTGACCCCCCGGTGCACCACGGCCGCCTGAGACCGGGCCATGCCGGCGATCCGTTCGGGGCGCCCCCGCTCGCGCCGGGCGGCGACCTCGCCGTCGCAGCGGACCCCCACCCACAGCACGCCGAGCCCGTCGAGGCCCTCCCGCCACCGCTGCTGGGAGCGGGTCCCGCCCAGGAACACCTCATCGATGATGATCCGCGCACCCGCCCGGGCCATGGCGGCGATACCGCGGATCCAGGCTGCTTCGAGCCGGCGGAAGACGGTACCGACCACGACCTGCCCGTCCGGCCTGAACTCGATGCCGCCGCCGGTCCGCAGCGACGGCGGCATCGCGTCAACCAGCGTGTCGGTCCCGAACGTCAGCCACGGCTCGGCCAGAATCAACTGCAGTCGGCGGGCGATCGTCGACTTACCCGAGCTGGACCCTCCGTTGAGGACGATCACCTCGATCGGCACGGTCTGATCGTAACGAGGCAGCGGTCACCGCTCGTCCAGCCGGTAGACCCGCCGCGCGTTTCCCGCGCCGATCATCTCCGCCACCCGCGCCGCGTCCGCCGCCGCCCATCCGCCGTCGGCGACGAAGCCGTCGAGCACCCGGCCCAGATCCCGGCGGAACCGCAGCGCGCCCAGGTAATGCAGCTCGGCCAGCCCGAACGCGTCCGAGGAGTAGAGCATCTTGCCGAACGGCGTCAGCTCGAGGGCCTCGGCGAGCACCGCGGCCGATCGCGCGCCGACGTGGTTCAGCGCCTCGCCGACATCCAGGTAGACGTGCGGGAACACGTTCGCGAGATACCCGGCCTGACGGTGGTAGGGGTAGCAGTGCAACAGCATGACGCGGGCGCCGGACCCCCGGGTGGCGGCGAGGAAGTCGTGCAGCAGCGCCGGGTCCGCCCAGTGCAGCCGCGCGTCCGGGTCGCCGAACCCGGTGTGGAACTGGAGCGGCAGCCCGCAGTCCACCCCGGTCCAGATGACGTACCGCAGCAGCACCGGATCCGCCACCCGGCCAGCTCGCCGGCGTCGATCGCGCGCAGCCAGCGGCCCGCCGCCGCCCGGACCTCGGCAGCTCCCGGCCGGACGGGCCCGAAGTCAAGGCCGTAGCGGTAGGCGGCGATCGACTTCAGCCCTGCCGCCCCGGCCGCGGCACCGGCCAGCGCCTCGGCGAACGCCGCAGCAAAGCCGGCGGCGCTGGTGCCGTCCGTCGCCACCTGCTCGGCTACCGACTCCAGCCGGACGATCCGGTGCGCGGGCGCGCCGCTCAGCCGCGCCAGTTCCGCCGGCGCCAGCACCCGCCCGGACTGGTAGCCGGTGTCGACCAGCCACGCGGCTACCTGCGCGGCCCGCAGCAGCAGGCCATTCACCTCGCCGGCGCCAAGCTCACCGCGCCGCCGCAGGTACTCCTCGGCGGGGACGGACGGCTCCAGGCCGAGCACCGGCGCGCACCAGCGGCGCACCGCGAATCCCAGCTGGCTGTCGAACGCGGAGGTACCCGGCGCGGGCGGCCACGGAGCCTCGGTGAGCAGCGCCTCGAAACCCGCGCGGTCGAGCGGCTGCGTCACCGCGCCATGGCAGTGATGATCGATCAGCGTCAGCGGCGGCCCGGTCGGCATCTGGCCACGCTAGCCGCGCGAAACATCGCCGTAACACCGGGCGCCAGCGTTTCACGGCGCTGAAACACTCCGGCGTGCCGCGCGAAACGACGTCGGCTCAGGCTTGCCGTATCCCTTCGCCAGCAGAGAGGTGGTCGCGTGAAGCTCATCACGGCCATCATCAAGCCGTTCAAGCTCGATGACGTCAAGGCCGCGCTGCAGGCGTTCGGCGTGCACGGCATGACCGTTACCGAAGCGACCGGATATGGCAGGCAGCGCGGTCACACCGAGGTTTACCGCGGTGCCGAGTACCAGATCGACCTGGTGCCCAAGGTCCGGGTCGAGGTGCTCTGCGATGACCAGGACGCCGACGACCTCATCGGGGTGATGGTCAAGGCGGCCCAGTCGGGCCGGATCGGCGACGGGAAGGTCTGGTGTGTCCCGGTCGAGACCGTGGTCAGGGTGCGCACCGGAGAACGCGGCTCCGACGCGCTCTGAGCCGCGGGCCGGGACGAGCCTTGAACATCGTGACGTCGTTCGCGCCAGACCGGGCGCGCAGGTCAGCCGACGCCGACCGCTGGCTGGCCGGCCTGCTGGCCGCCGAGCCCGGGGTCGCCCTGGTGGCCGTGGGCGGGTTCGGGCGCCGCGAGCTGCTGCCGGGCAGCGATCTCGACCTGCTGCTGCTGCACGACAGCGTGTCCGGCATCGCCGGCATCGCGGACCGGATCTGGTACCCGGTCTGGGACTCCGGCGCCCGGCTCGACCACTCGGTGCGCACGCCGGCGGAGGCGAGGAAGGCCGCGGCCGGCGACCTCAAGGTGGCGCTGGGGCTGCTCTACGCGCGGCACATCGCCGGCGACGCCGCGCTGTCGGCCCGGCTGCGCGAGCGGACGCTCGAGGACTGGCGGGCGGCCGCCGCCGCCCGGCTGGCAGAGCTGCGCGAGATGCAGGCCGAGCGCGAGCAGCGCTTCGGCGAGCTCGCCTTCCTGCTCGAGCCCGACCTGAAGGAGGCCAAGGGCGGACTGCGCGACGTGCACGCCATCCAGGCCGTGGCCGCCGCCTGGGCGGCTCCTGCCCCCGGGCCGCGGGTCCGGGCCGCCTACGAGACCATCCTGGACGTCAGGCACGCGCTGCATGAGATCACCGGACGGGCTGTCGACCGGCTGGTCTTCCAGGAGCAGGACGAGGTGGCGAAGGTGGCCGGCCTGCTCGACGGCGACGCGCTGCTGCGGGTGCTGGCCGGCGCGGCCAGGACGGTGACCTACGCTGCCGACCACGCGTTCCGCCTGGCCGACCGGAGCCTGGCCCCGCACCGCCGCCAGCCGGAGCGCAAGCCGCTCGCCGACGGCGTGGTGGAGCAGGACGGCGAGGTCGTCCTGGCCAGGTCCGCCGACCCGGCGGTCGACCCCGGGCTCGTGCTGCGCGCGGCGGCGGCCGCCGCGCAGGCCGGCCTGCCGCTCGCGCCCCGCACGCTGGACCGGCTGGCCTGCTGCCCGCCGCTGCCGGTGCCGTGGCCGGCCGGCGCGCGGGACGCCTTCCTCGCGCTGCTCGGCGCCGGGCAGGCCGCGGTCGGCGTCTGGGAGGCGCTGGACCAGGAGGGCCTGGTGGCCGGCCTGCTGCCGGACTGGGAGCGGGTGCGGAACCGGCCGCAACGCAACCCGCTGCACAAGCACACGGTGGACCGGCACCTGGTGGAGACCGCGGCCCGGGCCGCGGCGCTCGCCCGCGAGGTGGCCCGCCCCGACCTGCTGCTGGTCAGCGCGTTCCTGCACGACGTGGGCAAGGGCTGGCCGGGTGACCACAGCGTCTGCGGTGAGGTGGTGGCCCGCGACGTGGCCGGGCGCATCGGGTTGAGCCAGGCCGATGCGGTACTCGTGGCGGCAGCCGTTCGGCTTCATCTTCTGCTGCCCCAGACCGCGACGCGGCGGGACCTGGACGACCCGGTCACCGTGGCAGGGGTCGCCGCGGCCGTCGGCGGCCGGGGGCTGCTCGAGCTGCTGCACGCGCTGGCCATCGCGGACGGCCAGGCCACCGGGCCGGCCGCCTGGAGCGACTGGAAGGCGGGCCTGATCGCCGAGCTGGTGCGGCGGGTGTCGGCCGAGCTGGCGGGCGAGCCGCCGCCGCGGCCACCGTCGCCGCGGCCGGACCAGCTCGCGCTCGTGGCCAGCGGCGGGCCGGCCGCGCTGGTACGCGGCGCAGAGGTCATCGTGGTCGCGGCTGACCGGCCGGGGCTGCTCTGGCAGGCGGCCGGGGTACTGGCCTCGCACCGGCTGGTGGTCCGGTCGGCCAACGTGTCCGTGACCGGCCGCACCGCGCTGACCGTGCTGCAGGTGGCCGCCGAGTTCGGCGACCTCCCGGATGCCACCGTCGTGACGGGCGACCTGCGCCGGATGCTGGCCGGGCAGCTGGACGTGGCCGACCGGCTGCTGCGACGGTCGCGGGCCCAGCCGCCGCGCGTACCCGGCCTGCCGCCGCCGAAGGTCACGCTGGTGGACGATGCGTCGCGGACGGCCACGGTGGTCGAGATCCGGGCACACGACGAGCCCGGGCTGCTCTGGCGTGTCGGCCGCGCGCTCGGCGAGTGCGGCCTGGACGTGCGCGCGGCCCGGGTAGAGACGCTCGGCGCCGAGGCCGTGGACGTGTTCTACGTGGTAGACGGCTCGGGCCGCCCGGTCAGGGACCTGCACCTGCGCGGGCAGATTGCCGGGCGGGTACTAGAGGCGCTGACCGGATAGCCTGGGTAGCGTGTTCGACACCCTCTCCGACCGGCTGACCCAGGTCTTCTCCTCGCTGCGCAGCAGGGGACGGCTGTCTGATGCCGACATCGACGCGACCTGCCGCGAGATCCGCATTGCCCTGCTCGAGGCGGACGTCGCCCTGCCCGTGGTCAGGGAGTTCATCGCCCGGGTGCGGGAGCGAGCGCGGGGCGAGGAGGTATCGGCGGCGCTGAACCCGGCGCAGCAGGTGATCAAGATCGTGCACGACGAGCTGATCACCATCCTGGGCGGGGAGGAGCGCAGGCTCCGGTTCGCCAAGACGCCGCCCACCGTCATCATGCTGGCCGGCCTGCAGGGTTCGGGGAAGACGACGCTGGCCGCCAAGCTTGCGCTCTGGCTGCGCGATCAGGGCAACACGCCCCTGCTGGTCGCGGCCGACCTGCAGCGGCCGAACGCGGTGCAGCAACTCGAAGTGCTCGGCGAGCGGGCCGCGGTGCCGGTGTTCGCGCCCGAGCCCGGCAACGGGACGGGCGACCCGGTCGAGGTCGCGCGGGACTCGATCGGGGAGGCCAGGCGCCGCCAGCACAACGTCGTCATCATCGACACGGCCGGCCGCCTCGGCGTGGACGAGGAGATGATGCGCCAGGCCGTCGCGATCAGGGACGCCACCGATCCCGACGAGATCCTGTTCGTAGTGGACGCGATGATCGGCCAGGACGCGGTCAGCACCGCCCAGGCGTTCCTGGACGGCGTCGGCTACGACGGCGTGGTACTGACCAAGCTCGACGGCGACGCCCGCGGCGGCGCGGCGCTGTCGATCGCCGAGCTGACCGGGCGGCCGGTGATGTTCGCCTCAGCCGGGGAGAAGCTCGAGGACTTCGATGTGTTCCATCCGGACCGGATGGCGTCCCGGATCCTCGACATGGGCGACATGCTCACCCTGATCGAACAGGCCGAGCGCACGTTCGACCAGCAGCAGGCCGAGGACATGGCCGGCAAGCTGGTGTCCGGCGAAGGGTTCACCCTCGAGGACTTCGTGGACCAGCTGAACATGGTCCGCAAGCTGGGCCCGATCGGAAACCTGCTGGGCATGCTGCCGGGCGCTGGGCAGAACCGCGAGCTGCTCAGCCAGATCTCGGACAAGGACCTGGACCGCGCGGCGGCCATCGTGAGCTCGATGACCCCGGCGGAGCGGCGCACCCCGAAGATCATCAACGGGTCCCGCCGGGCGCGGATCGCGGCGGGCTCGGGTGTCACAGTGGGCGAGGTTAACTCGCTGGTCACGAGGTTCTTCGAAGGCCAGAAGATGATGCGCCAGGTGCTTGGCGGCGGCGGGATCCCCGGCATGCCGCCGATCCCCGGGATGCGCCGTGCCGCGGTCAAGGGGGCGAAGGGCAAGAAGGGGAAGAAGAAGCCCAAGGGCGGCCGGCCGGGCGCGAGTCCCGGCCGCTCCGCCGACGGCGCGTCCGGTCAGTCCGGCCCGGCCACAGCGCCGCCGGGCCTGGCCGGACTGGGCGGCCCGGCCCCGGGACTGGGCGGCCCCGCCTCCGGATTGCCGGACGGCATCTCCTCGGCGGACCTGCTGCGCGGCCTCAAGCTGCCGAACGGCCCCGACCCGTCGGCCCGCGGCCCGCAGCCGGGGAACGTGCCCGCGGGCTTCCAGCGGCGCGGGCAGTCCAGGTCCAAGCGCGGCAACAAACGCTAGCCGGCCGGGCCGTGCTCGCCCCTTCGTCTCCGGGTTGGCGGAGACGCTCCCGGTCGCGGGCCGGCGCGAAGACCCTCCGGTCGCGGGCTATCGCCGAGATACCCTGTCCCGAGTTGTCGCGAAGACGCTCCCGGTCGCGGGCTGGCGCGGAGACTTTGGGTTGCTATCACGCGGCCATGTCTTCGCCCTGATGCTCCCGCTCGCGGCCGCTGGTGCGGGCCCGCGGGCGGGATTACGCGTCAGTCCCGGCGGTCTGGCACAATATGATCGCGACTGCACGGCTTCGCGAGGCCCTCTCTCCCTCGCCAGGCCCGCCCAGCGAGCGCCCAGGCCGGACCCCACCCGGCTCCGCGGGCCGCCGCCCGACCGACGTTATCTGGAGAAGACCTCACCCGTGGCTGTCAAGATCAAGCTCAAGCGCATGGGCAAGATCCATGCGCCCTACTACCGCATCGTCGTCGCTGATGCCCGCACCAAGAGGGACGGGCGCGCGATCGAGGAAATCGGTAAGTACCACCCGAAGTCCGAGCCGTCGTACATAGAAGTTTCTTCCGAACGAGCTCAGTACTGGCTATCGGTCGGCGCCCAGCCAACCGATCCGGTACGCCGCATCCTGGAGATCACTGGCGACTGGCAGAGATTCCGTGGCGAGCCCGGCGCGGAGGGAACGCTGCGCGTGGCGGAGCCCAAGAGGGCCAAGAGCGACCGCTTCGCCGAAGCCGCCGGTCAGACCAAGACCGCCGAGGCCGCGCCGAGGGGCAAGGCCAGGAAGCCCGACACCGAGACCAAGCCGGACGCCAAGCCGGACAAGGCCGACGGATCCGCTAAGCGGAAGCCCAGGGCGGCAAAGTCTGACGCGCCCGACAAGGCGGAGGCCAAGCCGGGCAAGGCAGCCGGCAAGCGGGCCGGCGCCGAGGCGGTTACCGAAGCCCCGCAGGCTGAGGCCCCCGCCCCGAAGGCGGCTGCGCCGGATGCTGAAGCGGCTGCGCCGGATGCTGAAGCGGCTGCGCCGGATGCTGAAGCGGCTGCGCCGGATGCTGAAGCGGCTGCGCCGGATGCTGAAGCGGCTGCGCCGGATGCTCGAAGCGGCTGCGCCGGAGGCGAAGACCGTCGCTGCGGAGGCAGAGCCCGCTGCCCCGGAGCCCGCGGCCCCGGAGGCGGCGGCCCCGGAGGCGGCGGCCCCGGAGGCGGCGACCACCGCCGAGGCGGCCGAGTCGGGAAGCGGAGGCTGAGGTGCTCGAGGAAGCCCTCGAGCACCTGGTGAAGGGGATCGTCGAGCATCCGGAGGACGTCAACGTGTCGTCCCGGGGACTTCGCCGCGGGAACGTGCTTGAGGTCCGGGTGCACCCTGACGACCTGGGTAAGGTCATCGGCCGCGGCGGCCGGACAGCACGGGCGCTGCGGACGGTCATCGGCTCGCTAGCGGGCCGCCAGTACGTGCGCGTGGATTTGGTGGACGCCAGCGAGGTCCGCTAGGGCCGCCGCAGTCATGCAGCTGGTCGTGGGCCGGATCAGGCGGCCGCACGGGGTCCGCGGCGACGTGTCCGTGGAGGTCCGCACGGACGACCCGAGCGGCAGGTTCGTCGTGGGCTCCGCGCTGCGCACCGATCCGGCTGACCGCGGCCCGCTGACCCTCACGTCCAAGCGCTGGCACTCGGGCGGCCTTATCCTCACCTTCGCGGAGATCAGCGACCGGACCGCGGCCGAGGATTTGCGCGGTACCTGGCTCGTCGTTGATTCCGGGGAGGTCGCCGCGACCGGCGACCCGGACGAATTCCATGACTATGAGCTCATCGGGCTGGCCGCCGTCACGGCCGTCGGCGAGCCGGTGGGCACGGTGACCGACGTGCTGCATCACGGGCAGGATCTGCTCGTGATCAAACCGGCCGCCGACCGCGGGCGCGACGAGCTGCTCGTCCCGTTCGTGGCCGCCATCGTGCCCGAGGTGGACGTGGGCGCGGGCCGCCTCGTGATCGATCCGCCGCCCGGACTGCTCGAGCCCTGACGTGCGCATCGACATCATCACGATCTTTCCCGGGTACTTCGGGCCGCTCGGCATGTCACTCATCGGCAAGGCAGCCGAACGCGGCGACATCGAGTTCACCGTCCACGATCTGCGTACCTGGGCACGTGATGTTCACCACACCGTCGATGATTCCCCCTACGGCGGCGGCCCCGGGATGGTGATGAAACCCGAGCCGTGGGGCGAGGCCCTGGACGCCCTGCTTCCGCCCGCGGCTTCGGCTGGCCCGCCGGCTCCTGGCGGCCCGCCGCCGGCTCGGGGCGGCTGGTCGCTGGCTCCGGGCGGCTGGTCGCGGGCTCGGGGGGACCCGTCGCCGGCTCGGGGCGGCCCGTCGCGGGCTCCGGGGGACCCGTCGCCGGCTCAGGGCCGCCCGTCGCGGGCTCCGGGTGGCCTGCCGCCGGCCAGACTGATAGTGCCCGCGCCGAGCGGCAGGCCGTTCACCCAGGACATGGCGGTCAGCTACTCCCGGGTGGAGCATCTCGTCTTCGCCTGCGGGCGCTACGAGGGGATCGACGCCCGGGTGATAGACGAGGCACGGACCCGCGTCCCCGTCGACGAGGTGAGCATCGGCGACTACGTTCTGGCCGGCGGCGAGCCCGCGGTGCTCGTCATGATCGAGTCGATCTGCCGGCTGCTGCCCGGTGTCCTCGGCAACGCGGAGTCAGCTGCCGACGACTCTTTCGGCGGTCCGGGTGGCGGCATGGCCGGGCTGCTGGAAGGCCCGGTCTACACCAGGCCCCGGATCTGGCGGGATCGCGAGGTGCCGCCGGTGCTGCTGTCTGGAGATCACGCGGCCATCGCGCGCTGGCGTCGGGACGCCGCGCTGCGCCGGACGGCGGAGAACCGCCCGGATCTGGCCGCCCGGCTCGGACCACTCGATTCACGGGACAGGCAGGTGCTGGCCGAGACCGGCTTTCCGGTTACCGGCGAGGATATGGCACACTGAACACGGTCCCCCGACCATCTGGCCATGCCCGGGGCGCATGCTGGGGCCACCAGTCCCCGGTCCGCTATGACCGTCGCAGAATGCGGCACACCCGCGCACGCTTACCTAGCAACGAGGAACCACAGCCATGGACACCGCGATCGCCGACCTTGAGCTGGCTCAGGTCCGCCAGGACATCCCGGACTTCCGCCCCGGTGACACGCTGAAGGTGCACGTCCGCGTGAAGGAGGGCAACCGCTCGCGGATCCAGATCTTCCAGGGCGTGGTCATCCGCCGCCAGGGCGGCAGCGTCCGCGAGACGTTCACCGTACGCAAGATCAGCTATGGCGTCGGCGTGGAGCGCACTTTCCCCGTGCACAGCCCGTCCATCGACAAGATCGAAGTTGTCACGCATGGCCGGGTCCGCCGGGCCAAGCTGTACTATCTCCGCGACCTGCGCGGCAAGGCCGCGCGGATCAGGGAACGCCGCGTCGGTACCCGGTAGCGCCGGGTAGCGCGAGCATGAGGCAATCAGGTCGCCTGGGCGCCGATCCGCGGGGCCGAGGACCTATCGGGCATGGTCTAGGCTCGGATCGATGATGGACGAAGAACAGGGTGCGGTCGATCATGCGCCTGCGGGGGCGGACGGGGCTGGGCCGCCGGGCGATGGCCAGGTTCCGCCAGCCGGACCGGCCGCGGCGGGCACAGCGGACCCTCAGCTGAACGCGGCGCCCGGCAACGACGGGTCACCGGATGCTGCGAAGGCCGAGGGCGGGGAGGACGGGCCGGACAACGGCAAACCCGGCCAGCCGGGCAAGCCCAAGTCCAAGAGCAAGGGCAAGAAGCGCGGGTCATTCGCGCGCGAGCTGCCGATCCTGGTCGTGATCGCACTAGCCCTCGCTCTGGTCATCAAGACCTATGCCTTCCAGGCGTATTTCATCCCCTCGGGCTCCATGCAGAACACCCTGGCGATCGGTGACAAGGTCCTGGTCAACAAGATCGTCTATCACCTGCGGCCCATTCACCGGGGCGACATCGTGGTGTTCAACGGCCAGGGCTCGTGGAACCCCGGCCCCCCGCCGACCACGCCAAACCCGTTCGACCGGCTCTACCACGCGGTCATCGGGCTGTTCGGCGCCGCGCCGGGCCAGACGGACTACATCAAGCGGGTCATCGGCATCCCGGGCGACCACGTGGCCTGCTGCGATGCCTGGGGCCGGGTCACCGTCAACGGCGCGCCGCTCAACGAGAAGTCGTATCTCTATCCGGGAAACTTGCCGTCGGCCATGCACTTCAACATCACCGTGCCGCCGGGCCGGCTGTGGGTGATGGGTGACCATCGCGAGGTGTCCGATGATTCGCGGGACCACGAGGGCTACCCCGGCGGCGGGACCATTCCGGAGAACGAGGTCGTCGGCCGCGCGTTCTGGATCGTCTGGCCGCCCAGCCGGTGGCGCGTGCTGCCCATCCCGGCGACCTTCGAGCAGTCGGCCCTGAACAACTCGGGCAAGGCCGCCGCGGCGCATACGACCGGATCGGGCATGCTCGGACCGGACGCGATCTCGGTGCCGGTCGCCCCGGCAGCGCCCGTCCTCCCGCTCGCGGCGGGCCTCGTCGGCGCCATCCCGCTGACCTGGGGTCAGCGGCGGTTGCGCGGACACGTCCGGCGGCGGTTCCCCCGACGGCGGTGAGTCAGTCCCCTGGCGTGGCCGGGGGAGCCGGAACTCGCCTACCCTGCCAATTGTCATGACACGAGTCCTCCGCGAAGACCCGGCCGGCCTCAGCGCCGCCCCCGGGCCGCCCCGGGGGCGGCATCCCGGGTACACGCCACGCGCCTCCGCCGGGCTGGCGGCGTACGAGCGCGTGCTCGTCCGGGCTGGCCTCTCGCCGGTGGCCGGGATCGACGAGGCAGGCCGCGGGGCCTGCGCGGGCCCGTTGGTGGTCGCCGCCGCCATAATCTGCCCGGACGGCCGGACTCAGGTCCCTGGCCTGGCCGACTCGAAAGAGCTCCAGCCGCCGGCCCGCGAAGAGGTCTTCCGGCGGCTGGTCCGGACCGCCTTCGCCTGGCACGTGGTGGTCATCCCGCCTGGCGAGATCGACCGGCTCGGCCTGCACGTCTGCAACGTCACCGGCATGCGCCGGGCCCTGGCCGGGCTACGCTGCAAGCCCGGATTCGTCCTCATAGACGGCTTCCCGGTGCGCGGCCTCGGCGTTCCGTCCCTGGCCATGTGGAAGGGCGACCAGGTGGCGGCGTGCGTGGCCGCCGCCTCGATACTCGCCAAGGTGACCAGGGACCGGATCATGACCGACCTGGACGAGCGTCACCCGCAGTACGGGTTTGCCCGGCACAAGGGATACTGCACGCCGGACCACGGGGAAGCCCTGATGGATCACGGGCCCTGCCCCTCCCACCGGCACTCGTACGCGAACGTGGTCGAGGCGGTCCGCGCTCGCGGCGGGTCCGCGCCAGTCCCTGGCCTGCACCTGGATCCGGCCGGGGGTGCGGCCCTGGGACAGGCCGGAGATACAGCCCGGAGTCCGGCCATGGATCTAGCTCTGGCCCCGGCAGGCGATACTGGGGCTGAGCTGGCTGTGCCTGCGATTGACCTAGCGAGCAGCACCGATATCCCAGGGGAGGTGAAGCGGCGTTCCCGCCCCGGCCTGACCGCCGGGGCCTGCCCGCCGTGACTCCGATGAGCGCAGAGGATCTCGAGAAGTACGAGACCGAGATGGAACTGCAGTTGTACCGCGAATACCGGGATGTCGTGGGGTTGTTCAGCCACGTCGTGGAGACCGAGCGCCGGTTCTACCTCACCAACCAGGTCGAGCTGAACGTGCGCACGGCCGAGAACGGCGAGGTGTTCTTCGAGGTCACCATGCAGGACGCCTGGGTCTGGGACATGTACCGGCCAGCCCGTTTCGTGAAGAACGTGCGCGTCGTCACGTTCAAGGACGTCAATGTCGAGGAACTGGCCAAGAGCGACCTGGACCTGCCGGACGGCAAGCAGGGCTTCCCGGGCTGACGCTTGCCGCCGTCACTCGGCTGAGTAATCTCGTGGCAGTCACCTCCTGACGCAAGATCCCGTCGCCATCGGCCGCTCGCCCTGCCACGGCACCTGGCTCCGAGTAACACCCGGCTTGTTGTTGGCACCGGCTCGGCGTAGCACCTGGCTCCGACAGCCTGACCCGGATATGCACATTCCGGCCCCCGCCCGGCCGTCATCCACAGCGGGGCGCTCCGCCCGGCGCGACGCTCCGACGCCCGCCACCATCGACGGCAGAGGTGGTGGTGGTGATGATGATGCACGCCAAGGACGCGCTGGGCCGGGACGGCGAGCAGGTGGCGGCCGAGTACCTGGAACGCAGCGGCCTGCGCATACTCGCCCGCAACTGGCGGTGCTCGGAGGGCGAGATCGATATCGTGGCCGCCGAGCGCAGGGTGCTGGTGGTATGCGAGGTCAAGACCCGTTCCTCCACCAGGTACGGGACGCCCGTTGAGGCGATCACCCGGGCGAAGCGGCGCAGGCTCCGGCGGCTGGCGGTCCGGTGGCTTGCCGCGAACGGCGTGCTGTTCGACGAGGTGCGGATTGACGTCGTCGGCCTCACCCGCGACCCGGCGGGCGGCTTCACGATCGAGCATGTCCGCGGGGTCGGCTGATGGCGCTGGCCCGCACGCACTCGGTTGCCCTGGCCGGGGTGGAGGGCCATCCCGTCGCGATCGAGGCGGACATCGCGAATGGCCTGGTCGGGCTCCAGCTCGTTGGCCTGCCCGACGCGTCGCTGCGTGAGGCGAGGGACCGGATCCGCGCGGCGATCATCAACAGCCGGGAAGCGTGGCCGCAGCGCCGGATCACGGTGGGGCTGTCACCGGCCAGCCTGCCCAAGCGCGGCAGCAGCTTCGATCTGGGCATAGCCGTAGCTATTCTGGCCGCGTCGGGCGCAGTACCCCTGAGGATGCTAGACGAGGCGGTCTTCCTCGGCGAGCTGGGGCTGGACGGGCGGCTGCACCCGGTCCGCGGCGTCCTGCCTTCCGTAGCCGCCGCTGCTGCCGCAGGCTTCGGTGAGGTCATGGTGCCCTCGGCCAATGCGCCTGAGGCAGCTCTCGTGCCCGGCATGCGGGTCATCGCCGCACCCAGCCTGCAAACTGCGCTCGGCTGGATCCGCGGAGACAGATCAGCGACCGGCCCGGATACGGCGCAGATGTTCGATGTCGGTGCCGCGGTCGCGATGCACCCGGCCACCGCGGATCCCGGGACAGCGGATCCGGGGACAGCGGATCCGGGGACAGCGGACCCGGGGTCAACGAGCCGGGGGTCGGCGGACCCGGTCACCGCCCACCCAATCGCCGTGGTTGGTGGCCACTGGCGGCCAGTCGCGGCCCTGCGCCCCTCGGCCGCAGACCGGCGGGCCTCGGCCGCAGACCGGCGGGCCTCGGTCGCAGACCGGCGGGCCTCGGTCGCAGACCGGCGGCCTTCGCTTGACCTGGCCGACGTGCTCGGGCAGCCGCTGGCAAGGCGAGCAGCCGAGATTTGCGCGGCGGGCGGTCATCACCTCATGCTTCTCGGGCCCCCGGGGACAGGCAAGACGATGCTCGCCGAGCGCATTCCGACCATCATGCCGCCTCTGGAGCCCACGGCAGCTCTCGAGGTGACGTCCATCCACTCGATCGCGGGCACCCTGCCGCCGGGCAGCCCGCTGATCAGCGAGCCGCCATTCTGCGGACCGCACCACACCGCGACCAAGGCGGCCATCGTGGGCGGCGGCAGCGGCGTCATCCACCCAGGGGCCGCCTCCCTGGCCCACATGGGCATCCTGCTGCTCGACGAGGCGCCTGAGTTTGACCGCGACGTCCTGGACGCCTTGCGCCAGCCGCTCGAGTCCGGGCAGGTCGTGATCGCCCGGTCGGGACTCACCGCCCGCTTCCCGGCCAGGTTCACCCTGGTGCTCGCGGCCAACCCGTGCCCGTGCGCTCGCGCCGGGGGCTCCCGCGGCGCTTGCACCTGCACGCCCATGGCCAGGCGGCGTTACCTGGGCCGGCTGTCCGGCCCGCTGCTCGACCGGGTGGACGTGAAGGTCGAGGTCCTGCCCGTCAGCCGGGCCGAGCTGCTCAGCGACGGCAGGTCCGCCGAGCCGAGTTCCGTGGTGGCCGGGCGGGTAGCGGCCGCGCGCGAGCGTGCCGCGCACCGGCTGGCAGGCAGCTCGTGGCGGCTGAACGCCGAGATACCAGGTAGCGAGCTGCGCCGCCGGTTCGCCCCGGCTCACGGTGCGCTGGGGCCGCTCGAGCGCGCCATGGAGCTCGGCGAGATCAGTGCGCGCGGCGTAGACCGCGTCCTGCGGGTCTCGTGGACCCTCGCCGACCTGGCCGGCCGGGCGCGGCCGGGTGCTGAGGAGATTCTGCTATGCGCTCGGGCTATGGCTGGGAGCCGGGATATGACGACAGACGCGCGGCGGCAGCGCCTGGCCCGGGCCGCGCTGACCTACCTGGCCGAGCCCGGCGACAGCCTGCTCGGCGCCCTGCTGCGCGATCGCGAGCCGGACAAGGTGGTCGCGGCCATCGTCGCCGGGCGGCTTCCGGCTGCGGCGGCCGGGGCGGGCGGACCCGGGCTGGATCGCGACCCCGGCGCGGTGACCAGGGCTCTGCGTCGCTGGGCGGCCCGGGCCGGCGAATTGCCCGACGCCTCCGACCTATCCGCCTGGCATCGGCAGGGCATCCGGCTGATCTGCCCCGGCGACCCCGAATGGCCGACGCAGCTTGAGGCGCTCGCCGACGCCGGGCCGTACGCCCTGTGGCTGCGCGGGTCAGCGGACCTGCGCCACAGCTGCCTGAGTTCGGTATCGATGGTGGGATCCCGCGCCGCGACCAGCTACGGCGCGTACGTGGCCGCCGAGCTGTCGGCCGGGCTGGGCGAGCGCGGCTGGACGGTTGTCTCCGGCGGCGCCTAGGGAACGAAAACCCAACTACGCGCAACACCCACGGCCGCGGCGCTAACAGCAGCATGCCAGGCGGACGGTGGCTGTCACAGTGGGTGAGCGTCGCCGGGCGGCGCCGCCCTTGGGAGATCGCGCCGAACGCCGAATCCGTGCGGCTCTGTGCGCCAAGGCGTCAGCGGCGCGCCGAGTACAGATCACCCTGTTCGGGCTGTCTTGTAAGAGATCGTGGGCCACGCGAGCGCGGGAGATCCCGCCGCGCCTCATTTAGAAGCTGAGGCGGAGTTGAGCAGGAGCGGGCGCGACTTCGCGACTTGGCAGTGGGAAGAGATCCCCGACCACGTCAAGTTGGTGCGCGCCGCGGCTCACGAGCGCTCGGTTCCCCGAACTCGCTCCGACACCGGTCCAGGCAATGATCGGTGCCGTACGACGTCGTAGAGCCTCAACAGCTCCGGCCCATGTGCCGCCGCTACCCTCCTGGCACTCGACGACCAGGGTCGCAGTCAACATCGCGTAGATGAGCTTGTTGCGACCCATGGCATTGGCGACGGAAAACCCTGCGGTGGGCTTGTAGGGAGAACACAGGCACAGCTGGCTGTCGTTGACTGCGCGCCTCACCTCCGGGTCGCGGGCGGTTCGCAAGAGGGAGTCGGCGAGGACCCCGACGACCTGTCCCCCGGCGTCAACGGCGGCGTTCATAGCCAGCCGGTCCACGCCCTTGGCACCCCCGGAGATGACTCCGAGTCCCGCCTTCACGGCGGCCAGCGCCGCCTCGCGAGCGATTTGCGAACCTCCCTCGCTCACAGCCCGTGACCCGACTATCCCGAGAGCGCTGTGCCCGAGAAGGCCGGCGTCGCCGAGCACGTACAGCAGGGGTGGCGTGGCTCGGCCCAGGCGCTCCTTCATCACGACTGGGAAGTGCTCGCTCAGCCCGCTCAGAAGCTGCAAGCCGCTCTGGTGGGCGTCATCGAGGGCGAACGCGAAGGATGTCGCCGCGGTCAGGAGAGTGCCGATCCGCTGTGCCATCGACTCGTCAACCTGCGCTATCTCTCTTATCTCGTCCGGTCGTAGACCGAGAAGAGCACCGAGATCGGGAACACGTTCGACGACGGCCCAGAACTCAGCCGCCTTGAGCGGAGACGCTTCTGCCTCGACCAGCCGTTGGGCCAGAAGCAGCGCGACGAGATCGGGGTCCGCGGGGCGAGTCATGAGCTCGCCGCCCGGGCAAGGACGAGCGGGTAGACCGGACCAGAGCCGGCCTCACGCAGCGCGGCGCCGATCACAGTCAGAGTCCAACCGGAGTCGATGATGTCATCGACCAGCAGAACAGGGAGCTTCATCACAGGTCCAACCACCTCCAATGCACCGTAGACGTTACGGAACTGCTGCGCCGAGTTCTCCATCTCCTTCTGAGGTCGACAATCCCGTACGCGGCGGACGACGTCCTCGACCGGGAGTGCCAGTCGGGCCGCGAGCCGCCCGGCGACGTCGGGGACCAGGTCAGGGTGTCGACAAGAAGGCACATAAGCGATCCAACCTGGAGCGGGGTCAGGCTGCCAACGTCGGATCATTTCGGCCGTGGCCTCGACGAGCTCATCGGGCAGGCCAGTGCCGCCGTACTTCGCTTCCTTGACGACGGTGCCCCAGCCACCATCGTTGTAGGAGCTGAGAGCCCGGCCGGTCCGATTGCGCAGCTCCTCGGGGATGTTCCCTCGCGCCGTGCCTACGCCGGGCCATCGTTTGCGCGGTTCCAACTCGATCGGTCGCTGTCGCAGGAACGCTGCCGCCTCGGCAACGATCTGAGGGTCAAGAGGTACATCGAGCGACCAGGAACGACACCGATCGCACAATCCACAGGCACCGGCCGCCTCATCGTCGAGCTGACGGCGCAGGAACTCCATCCGGCAGCCGGCCGTTAACGCGTAGGCGACCATGGACGCTTGCTCAGCCCGGCGTGCAGCCGTAACCCGCTGCACCCGTTCTTCGTCATAGGTCCAGGGCCTCAAGGTCCGCAGCCACCCGCCGCTGGCCCGCTCCACCGCGCCTTCCACTTCGAGGATCTTCAGCATCAGCTCGAGCCGCGTGTGGCGCACGTTGACGGCAGCCTCGATCGCCTGCATGGTCATCGGCTGCGCAGCTTCCTTCAGCAAGCCGACGACCTGTTCGGCTTGCTCCCGTGACGGGAAGGCGGTGCGGATGAACCAGTCCTGGATGTCGGCGTCCTCACGACCGGCGAGGAGTGCGCCCATCGAGGCCTCGAGGGCACGCCCAGCGCGGCCAACCTGCTGATAGTAGGCGATCGGGGAACCGGGGCTCTGGTAGTGGATCACAAACGTCAGGTCAGGCTTGTCGAAGCCCATGCCGAGCGCCGAGGTAGCGACGACCACCTTGACGTCGTTTGAGATCAGCTCCTGCTCGATCGACACTCGATCAGCTGAGTCCGCCGCGCCCGTATAAGCCCTGGCATTGACCTCACGTGTTCGCAGCCAGGCCGCGACTTGCTCGGCGTCACGGACGGTCAAGCAGTAGACGATGCCGGAGCCCGGCATGCTGGGTAGCTGCTCGGCGAGCCAAGCGAGGCGTCGGGCAGGCTCGGGAAGTTCCGTGACGGCCAGCGCCAATCCCTCTCGCTCCAGAGGGCCGCGCTCGACAAGAAGATCCTCTCCCAGCTGGGCAACGATGTCGGCAACCACACGATCATTCGCAGTCGCCGTCGTGCAGAGGACGGGAACGTTGGAAGGCAAGACCTCGATGACCCGCTGAATCCGACGGTAGTCGGGTCGGAAGTCGTGACCCCAGTCGCTGATGCAGTGTGCCTCGTCCACGACGAGGAGTCCCACCGCCCGAGTCAGAGCAGGCAAGACCTCGGCGCGGAAGTGGAGGTTGTTCAGACGCTCCGGGGACACCAAGAGCAGATCGACCTCGTTCTGTCGAATGCGTTCCTCGATCTCAGCCCATTCGGTCGGGTTGTCACTGTGGATCGTTTCCGCACGCACGCCGGAGCGGCGCGCCATCTCCAACTGGTTGCGCATCAAGGCGAGGAGGGGTGAAACGAGCAACGTCGGGCCTGATCCTCCTTGACGAAGCAGCCGAGTCGCTATGAAGTAGACCGCGCTCTTCCCCCATCCGGTGCGCTGGACGACGAGCACCCTGGCCCGGCCCGAGACCAGCCGTTCGATCGCCTCCCATTGGCCCGCGCGAAAGGTCGCGTCGTCCGTGCCCGTCAGGCGGCGGAGGAGAGCCTCTGCCTCGGTTCGCGCGTCCATCCCGCCAGGATATTGAGGAGCTGTGACAAACAGAGGGGGCCAGCCGCAGGCGTAGCCTCTATCGGCCGAGGACCACGCCACTCAGGAGACAGTCAAGGTGCGAGAGCTCTACGCCGTCCAGCTGCGCGGGACGCATCAGACCCGCAACGCCACCGCCTGCGGGCAGATCCGGACCTGGGCCGAGCGCCACACGGGTTTCGATATCCCGTCCGACGGTGGCACGACGCAGCTAGCCCGTCCGTGATCAGATTCCGCCACGGTCAGCGATCAGGCGGCGAACGAGCATCATCGCCATGGGGCCTCGCTGCTAGCGGAGAACCCGGTGGCTGGTGGTCCTTGCGCAGGCATCCGGCGGCACGCCACGCTGGCCGGCCAGATCACCGTCACCGTGCAGGGCCTGCCGGATCAGCTGCTGTGCACCGCCGCCAACGGCAGCTTCCTGGACAGCGATTATGGCCCGGGGGTCTGCGTACTGCCCGACGCCGTCGTCGGCCTGCCCTACGCCGGGCACCTGCCCACCAGCCACCACGCCGGCGGCACGCTCAGCATCATCGCCGGTTCCCTGCCCGCGGGGCTGTCCCTGCCCGCCGCCTTCGGGGCCTCCGGCGACACCATCAGCGGTACCGTCACCCAGCCGGCGGAGGCGGAAGACGGCTACGCCTTCACCGTGCAGGGCACCGGCGACCAGGGCCAGCCGCTGTACCAGGCCTACGTGATCAGCGTGGACCCGGGCCCGCTCCAGCCGCTGGGCATCAGTCTTGCGGGCGGTACCGGCACATCCACCCTTTTCCCGGCGATGGTCGGCGGGACTTATTATTCGATGTTCTCCTTCAGCGGCGGGGCCGCGCCCTACACCTGGTCGGTGGCATCCGGATCGCTGCCGCCCGGCCTCACCCTGCAGACCGACAGCTGCTGCGGCCCGACCGACGCCAACGACGACGTGGCCGGCACGCCTACCACCGTCGGCACCTACACCTTCACCATGCGGGTCAGCGACTACGACGGCCAGCAGGCAACCCAGCAATTCAGCCTCACCGTCGCTCCGCCGCTGCAGATCACCCCCACCACGCTTCCGGCCGGAACCGTTGGCGTGCCGTACAGCCGCGACCTCCCCGCCCAGGGCGGCATACCCCCGTACACCTGGTCCGTCATCACCCAAAATGAGCTCCCGCCCGGCTTCACCCTCGATACGACGGCCCCGGACTACAACAACGTCCTGACCGGAACGCCGACCCAGGCGGGCACCTTCAGCTTCCCCATGCAGGTGCAGGACTCACGGAACAACACGGTGACCGGGACGCTGACTATCACCATCAAGCCGTAGCGCCGGGCGACGGCCGCGTCCCAGCAGCCGCGTAAATGGGATACTGGGTCCAGGCGCCGAAAACCCAACGGATATGAGGGCGAGATTTGCCGGGATCATCACTCGGCAAGCACGTCATCGTGCCGGGCTGGCGGGGCTGCGCTGGAGGGTCCGGTACACGGTGGGCCGGGACACTGTGAACAGTTCGGCCAGGTCGGCGATGGGGTAGTCGCCGGAGGCGTGCATGCGCCGCAGTTCGGCCTGCTGCTTGGCCGAGAGCTTGGGTTGGCGGCCTCGGAGTCTGCCCTTGGCCCGCGCGACGGCCATGCCCTCTCGGGTGCGCATTCGCAGCAGGTGGACCTCAAACTCCGCGAAGGTGGCGAGGATGTTGAAGAACATCTTGCCCATCGGATCGGCCGGGTCGTAGACCTGCCCGCCGAGGGAGAGCCTGATGCCGCGGGCTCGTCATACGGACGGAATCAGAGCCGATCCAGAGCCGATCTGGCGCCCAGCCCGAACCCTCGGTGCCGTGATTGGAGCCGCCCAGATCCGGGCATTCTGTCGCTCCGACGTCAACAGCAAGTGTCGGCCGGTGCTCCCGGGCGAGCCGAGCCTGCAGCTGGTGACCCGGGGCCGCTGGGAACGAGTCCGCTGGCTGATGGCGATCACGATCGTGACCAGTGGCGCCGGGGATGACCTGAGGTGCTCTGGCGGGCACGGTGCCGGCGGCCGGACCCCGTGACCGGGACCGCGGGAATCTGCTGGCAGGGCAACACGCCCGGAACTTGTTCTGCACTGGTCGCCGGGCTGGTAGCGGCCGATCGCTGGCCAACCGCGGGCCGGCGGCGCTGAACGGGAACCCGGATCGTTCTTGCTGGCGGCGGCGCGCTGAACCCGTCGATCCGGAAGCGCCATCCGGATCGACCGGGCATCGGCATGGCGGGCGCGGACTGCCCGGCGTGCCTTCTGCTGACACGGCCGCGCTTGCCTGGTGTGTCTAGATCGGTCGTCTTCCGTGACATTTCTGACCCCCGTCCCGGCAGGATGTCTCCCATCTACGGGCGGCGCGCCACGACGGCCTGATTCCGTCGAGGTGCCAGCTATGAGCAGACCCGGGTACCGACAGTCACAGGTTGACCGTGGTTTCTATGGTCAGGCGGCGGGCAGGACCGCATGCGGGCTGACCTGGGATTTGGCGGTGACCGTGAACATGTTTGGCGCCGGTTGCGGATAACAGATATAGCCTCCCGCTCCCGGCAGGCTCCCTCGCAGAGAGGTCACCATGTCCCAGCCCTACCCGTCCAGCGGCCAGCAGGCCCAGCCGCTGCAGCCTCCTGCTCCCGTGCCGGCGCTGACCGCGGTCAAGCTCATGTACGCCGGCGCCGCCGTCAGCACCGTCACCCTGATCATCGCGCTGGCCCTGATCCCCGCCATCAAGGCCGCGCTCCGCAAGGCGCACCCGAGCCTGACCGCGGCCCAGGTCAGCGACGTGAACACGCTCATTCCGCTGGCGATGGTCTTCGGCCTGGTCGTGATCGCCCTGTGGCTGTGGATGGCGCGGGCGAACGGCCAGGGCAGGAACTGGGCGCGCATCCTGTGCACGGTGCTGTTCGGCCTGGCGACGCTGGAGCTGATCAGGGTCAGGCCGCAGTATCCAGGCAACTATCTCGCTCATTTTGTCATCGGGGGCCACGTGTACTCGGTGATCCATTCCGTGTTCGGCGCGACGGTGCTCGGCCTGATCGTCCCCGTGCTGCTCTGGCTGACCGGCCTGGCCGCGGTGTGGCTGCTCTGGCGCCCGGCCTCCGGCGCGTTCTTCAAGCCGCATGGCGCGCCTGCTGGCTAGTTGCCCGGCTGGAAGCCGGGCAGTTGCCAGGTGCCGCCGGAAGCAGATGCGTCGGGTCCGCAGATCCCGGAAATACACCAGCCAGCTGATATGGATGTCGCCTGGCACGTCGCAAGAGCCTTGACTGCTCAGCTGGCGGGCGCTGTGCTGAGCGGTGGCCGTGAACATGCTGGGCGCCGGCTGCGGAATAACAGATGTAGCCTGCCGGGCACCCGGAAGGGCATCGACATGAATCAAGGTCGCCCATGAGGCGGCGCCGGGGACCGGCCGCCGCCGATGATGATGCGGCGGTCATCGAGAGTTCCCGGCGAGAGCCGGAACGGTTCGCGGTCCTGTTTGACAGGCACGCCCCGCACATTCACCGCTACCTTGCCCGGCGTGCTGGCCGCCAGGTCGCCGATGACCTGGTCGCCGAGACGTTCCTGGCCGCGTTCGCCAGGCGGGACCGGTATGACCTCGGCCACCCCGATGCCCGGCCCTGGCTGTACGGGATCGCCACCAACCTGGTCGGCCAGCATCGCAGGGACCAGGCCCGCCAGTACCGGATCACGCAGGCTGCCGCCGCGGCCGAGCCTGAAGTTCCCGGTCACGCCGACCGGGTGGCTGCCGATGTCACGGCCCAGGCGATGCGCACGCTGCTGGAGGGGGCGCTGGCCGCGCTGACGGCCGGTGACCGGGATGTGCTGCTGCTCATCGCCTGGGAGCAGCTGACCTATCAGGAGGTGTCGCGGGCGCTGGCCATCCCGGTGGGGACGGTGCAGTCCAGGCTGCACCGGGCGCGCACCAAGACGCGCCAGGTCCTGGCCGGTACCGACGCGGGGGCAACGTATGAGGAGCTCACGACCAATGAATGAGATCCCACGACCAATGAATGAGATGGAGCTGATCGGGGAGCTGGCGCAGCAGACGCCGCTGCCCGCGCCTGCCGATCTGGCCGCGGCCCGCGCCAGGCTCCTCGCCGCGATCACCACCGATCCGGCCACCTACGCCACAGCCGTAGCACAGGCCACCACGGGCCAGCCGGCCGATCCGCTGCGGCCTCCCGCGCCCGCGCCGGTGCGGACAGCAGCCAGGTTCATGCGCGGGGGCGCCATCAGCTCCGCCGCGCTCGTGATCGTCGCGCTGCCCTTCGCGGGCGACGTCAAGGGTAACGTGCTCGGGCACCGCCTGACCCCGACTCCGCTCACCATCACGCTGGTGATACTCGCCGGCCTGGCCCTGATCGGCCTGTGGCTGTGGATGGCGCGGGCGACCAGCCAGGGCAGGAGCTGGGCGCGCATCGTGTCCACGGTGCTGTTCGGCCTGGCGACGCTGGAGTTCTTGTCGGCGCTGGAGGTGATCGGCAAAAATGGCGTCGCGCAGGCGTTCTTCGCCGGGCTGACCTGGCTGTCCGGCCTCGGCGCGGTGTGGCTGCTCTGGCGCCCGGCCTCCAGCGCGTTCTTCAAGTCGGCCAAGGCGGCGCGGTCGCGGCCGCCGTCGCAAATTTCAGGCCCCTAACAGCAACTACGCGGCCCCAGCAGCCGATGCCGAGGTTTCCCGCGAAGCCGCCGAGCGCATGGCCCGGATGCTCTGGCAGGCCGACGACGAGGACCAGGCCGACGACGAGGACAGCGCTAAAGTTAAAGGATCCCTTTCGTACAGCCGGTCAGCGGCGTCGGTCATAGCACTGGTGTCGCGACGGAAGGCTTGCGAAGGGCGCGGTGGCCGGTGGGGTCGAGTTGGGCGAGTTCGTGGTCGATGTCGACGGTGATGGTGCCGATCAGCCCGATGGTTTCGGACTGCGCCGGGGACAGGTGCGCCAGCAGGGTGTCGTCGACCAGCCGGCCTTGGGAGCGTAGCTGCTGCACAGCCAGACCGAGGTATTCGGTGGTCCAGGCGGTGATCGCGTTCGCAGCGAGGGTCAGGCACCAGGCCTGGTCGTTTTGGTGTTGCAGGTGACGGCGCCGGATGGCGCCCTCGTGGGCGTAGAACACATCCCGGCGCAAGGCGTGCATGCTCTCACCCTTGTTGAGCTGGCGGCCGATCTTGCGACGGTAGTCCGGCCGGGCCCGGTACCGGGCGGCGTAGATGGTACGCCGGAGCGCCCCGTATTCCTTGAGCGCGGCTGCGAGGGTGTTCTGCCGGTCGGCGCGGGACAGCTTGGCCACGATCAGCGAGGCGGTGACGTGCCCGTACTTCAAGCTGGCCGCCAGCCGCAGCATCTCGTCCCAGTTCTCGGCGATCAGCTGGAAGTTGATGCGCCGGGTCAGCAGCGGACCTGCTACCGGGAACTGGGCGCACACCTCGGCGCGGCCCCGAGCGCGGTAGAGGGTGATCTTGCCCAGGTCGCGGATGCGGGGGGACAGCTGCAGCCCGCACAGGTCGAATAGGGCGAAGTTGAGCAGGCTGGCGCCGTGGGTGTCGGTGGCGTGCTCGGTGATCGGCAGATCCGTTTGGTTGCCGAGGATTTCGTCGAGCACGTAGGGAGCCTCGCGGTCGGTGGCCACGATCACCTTGGTGCCGTACACGGCGTGCTGGTCGGTGAGGTGGGTATAGGTCGACAGGCCCTCGTCGGCGAAATACCTGCTCAGCGCGCGGGCGGTGATCGACTTGCCCTTGGTGGGGAACCGCTGGCCGTCCGAGGAAGACAAGGTGCCACTGCCGAACAGGGCGGTCATCGGCAGCTGCCGGTGATAGTCGATCAGCGCCAGGTTCGCCGCCCGCAGGGTTTCCTCGCGCACATACCATTCCTGGGTCCAGGCCAGGGTGTCGCAGGCGATGCCGCAGGCGTCGGCGGTCCGGGCCAGCCCCAGGTTGGTGGCCTGGGCGATCAGCACGGCGATCAGGTTGCGTTTGAGCTCCGGTGAGCGGGGTTTCGCCCCGCCGGCGTGGGTGAAGCAGTCCAGGAACCCGGTGCGCCGGTCCAGCTCGATCAGCACCGAGGCGATCGGCGCGAACGGCAGCAGCCCGGTGAGCTCATCCTTCAGTTCGGCTGCCTCGGCCGGTACGTCTTCGGCCGACAGCGGACCGATGACCAGGTCGCCGTTCTCATCGAGCCGGACCGGCCCCTCGCCGTGTGCCAGCACCCCGTCCAGCTCGGCCACCGCCGTGTCCAGTTCGGTCTCCACGCGCGTCAACGCCATGGTCGCCTCAGCGGAGACGCCGGCCAGCGGCAGAACTCATCTCGCTGCCGCGCCCAGGCATCGCGGCTGATGAGGTAGGCGACCGGGTTGGCGTAGCGGCGCGACCCGGGCACATACACATCGCCGGAACGCAGCGCATCGCGCAGGCACAACAGGACGCACAGTTCCCAGTAGCGCCGGTACGCGGTGGCATCGCCGGCGGCGAGGGCGTCGTCGAGGTAGCCGCGCCAGCGGGCCGGCACGAACCCGTTCGGGGCCTCGGCGGGCACGCTGCGGGCGCCGGTGGCGTTGAGCGACCGCAACACGGCCACCGCCTCCAGCAGCTCCGCTGCCGCGGGCCCGCTGGCGAAGGTGATCGCCTCCAGTACCTGGCAGGTGAATTGCCGCAGGTAGCCATACGAGGAGGCCAGCTGCGCCAGGTGTCCGTGATCTCGCGGCAGGGGGGAGGTGGCCGGTTCCGCCAGCGCCGCCCGCAGCCGCCCATGCCGATCCGCTCCCGCAGCAGTCCGCCGACCTGTTCATCGGCGACGGCCGGGTCGGCCAGCACCGGCAGCACCTGCTCGGCGATGGCCAGCTTGTCCTCGCTGCGTTTAGCCCGTTCCGCCAGCTGGCCGGCCAGCTTGTGTTTCGCCCGCGACTCCCGCGCCGAAACCGCCTGATCGAACAGCTGCACCACCTCATCGAGCACGTCGACCGCGGACTGCGCCAGCACGGTCAGCACGATCGGGTAGCGGCGGTGCGGTTCCCGGCGGGCCAGCTTCGCCATCGACGAGCGGCGGCCCACCGCCGCCAGGAACCGGCGGCGCTCCGCCGGCAACACCGACAGGTCCAGGGTGTGGGCGTCCAGGCCGCGCAGGAACAGCAGCTTGGCCACTTCGGTCTTCACCGCCGCCGCCGAGGCCTCGACTGGTCCGGTGTTCAACCACCGCAACTGCGCCATCCCGATCTCCGCATCGGTGACCAGCAGCCCGTCCAAATCGCTACAGCGGGCATCGGTCAGCAGGTGCGCCAGGCGGTCGTAGGTCTCCCGCTCCGCTTTCGCCCGCGCCGCGGCGACCCGTTCGCTCAGCGTCACCACGCCCGGGCGAACCACCTGCGAGGCGCGCAGATGCTCACAAGCCAGCCGGAACAACAGCGACGGCGAGTCGTGCTCCATCGCCCGCGCCAGCAGGAACTCATCCAGCTCCTTGACCTCCAGCGGCCGCGGCACCCGCCATCCCGCGTACTGCAACACCAGCCGCAAGTGATCGGTGCGGGTCTGTTCGCGCTCCCCGTACCCGGCCAGCGCGCCCGCGTCGACATGCAGCTGCTCGGCCAGCCGTGTCACCGCCGCCGACGGTGCCGCGGTGACGTCGTCTGGTACGAACCCCAGCCACGGCAGCGTGCACAGCTGCACGGCCAGCCCAAGGCGATCTCGCGCCGAACGCCCGCGGCCGGGGTCTACGAAGGCTCGGTTCGCCGAGGTCAGCGTAAAGAACCGGATCAGCTCATCGCGGGTGATCTCCGGGAAACCGCGTAGCTGCGCCAGCTCCTCGTCGGAGAACACCCGAGTCGCCAACCGGCCACCTCAACGCCGCTGATCCCATGCCGTCCGCTCCGGGCCACCCTAGACCCACCGTCACCGTGGGGACAGGTCATATCCGTTGGATTTTCGGCGTCTGGACCTGACACCCCTGTACCGGGCGCGCCTGGGGCCGGCTCGCTGGCTAGCCGAATCCATCTTCTTGTCGAGGGCAGGCACAGCGCGGACGTCCGCGCGATGGTGACCCTGACGCCGCCCGGCGGGACCAGGGCGGACTGCGTTCCCTGGTCGAACACGGGGGACTTGATCGGTGCTGAGGTACCACCGGCCGGGAAGCACAGCAGGTGCATCGCGCCCGGCACGATCCTGTAGATCTTGCTCAGCGTGGGCGTGGTCACGATCTTCACGGTGGGCAGGCACAGTTCGTCCGGCGTCGCGATCACCTGGGCGGGCGCTGCAGCTGGGGGTGAACTCGTCCTTCAGCATAACCGCCAGCAGCCTCTTGTACCCGCCGGACCTCACCTTGACCGGGTAGCAGGTGTAGTGGCTGAGGCCGGGCAGGAGCTTCGCTGGGCGTCTTGTCCGGCGGGGCCTTCCAGCTCTCCAGGTGGGCAGGCCAGCAGGTTGGGCTGGGCCAGGGCTGCAGGTCCGCGGTGCCGAAGAACTGGTTGGTGACGGACACCTCGGGGGTGGGCTGCGTCGTAGCAGGTCCGCGATGCTCCCCGAAGCACAGCAGGTGAGCATGGGGGTTGGTGATGGGGATGACCTGGCCGGATGGCTGCATACACTCAACCAGTTTGCCAGTGCAGGACCAGTCGTCGAGGGGATGGAGTGGGGTTGAACCCCTTGGGGCTGAACTGGTTCTTCAGCGTGATGGTTCCCGGCAGCGTGAAACCACTGGCCGTGCCGACCGTGTAACAGAGCTGGTGATCGGTGACGGAGAACATCTTCGCGGCCTGATGCGACGTCGCCCAATACCCCGCGGCGACGCCGGCCGACCCGAGTGCCCCCGGTGGCCAGGACGGCCTCCGCGGCCGTGAGCAATAATCTCTTTCCGGTGAGTGCCGTCGGACGGACGTCGACTCAGCTCTTTCGCGACGTGACCTCAGCATTTTACCGCGCTCCGGTCGTGTCCAGGGGGGTAGGGATAGGATGAGCGGGTGTGGTACCGGGGCGGGAGAGCGAGCGGGGGCGGGAGAGGTTTGTGGCAGACGGTGTATGGGGTCCGGTGTACCAGGCTGAGGCCTAGGTAGCCGCGGTGAAAGTGGGCTGGTCGCGACAGTCCCCAGTGCCGCCCAGCGGGGACTCGCCAGCTGCAGCGCGCCGAACAAGCTGCGCACCACGATCGTGCGCGTGTCCTTGTGCAGACGCGCCCAGCCCGCAATCCGGACAGGCCACCCGCTTGGTGGGGGTCCCCGTAGTCCTGGGGAAACTTTGGTCGGATATCCCTGCCCTTAGGGAGTCGGCCAGGGGCAAGGTGGCGCGCGGTTCGTGCGGAGCTACCCGGCCAGGTGCCTGTAGACGGTGGCGCGGGAAATGCCGAGGGCTTTGGCGATCTGGGTCAGGGCTTTCGCCCTTGGCGTGCCGTGCCTGCGGGCCACAGCAGAGCGTGTGGCGTTCATGGCAACCGGCCGGCCCCGGGTTCGTCCTTTGGCGCGCGCCGCGGCGAGCCCGGCCATGGTGCGCTCGTGGTGATCTAGCGCTCGGGCTCGGCGAACGCGGCCATCGTGGTGAAGAAGAACTTGCCTTCCCCCGGCCCGGGCTGTCAGCGCCAGCAGAGCTTGCCGGTGAGGATGCGCAGGCCGGTGCCACCTGCTCGTGCAGGTCGTCGGCGATGATGAGCACGTCCTTTCCGGAGCGGCCGAGCGGTTTGCAAGCTTCCACACCGCCAGGACGCCTAGCCGGGCCGCAGGTAGCCGAGCGCGGCGGGTCCGAGGCCGGGCCGCCCGGTCTTGCCGGTGGAGATCTGCTCCTCGAAGATGCCGCCCGCAGCCTGCGTCGTTCGCGGCCCGACGCTGCAGCTGCGCATCCTGGGCGTCGGTCAACACGCGGCAAAGGCCACCAATGAGGTGTTCTGAGGCCCGCCACATGCCCCGGCGCGCAGACGACGCGCCGTCAGTATTGCGTCATTTCGGCTGCACCATGAGTTACATTCCGGTCATCTGCTTCGGGTTCATCGGCGGAGGAGCCCGCCGGGTGCGCCGGCGCCTCCTCCTGTCATACGCGCGAAGCGGATCCGCCACGCTGTGGTGGGCGCGCATCCGTCCGAGGGGTGTGCGGCGGCGCGGGAGCTCTCAGAGAAACTCCAGAGCCCGCTGGACGAAGTCCTCGTGGAACTGGAACACCCCGCCGTGCCCGGCGTCGGGATAGAGGACGAGCTGGCTGTCCGGGAGCCGCCGGTCGAGGTCGACGGTGTTCTTGGAGGGCACCATCTTGTCGCTCTCACCGTTCATGACGAGCACCGGCTGATGGATGCTCGCGAGGTCCGCGGGCTTCTGCCGGCCCCACCGGTGGATGGCCTTGAGCTGGGCGCGGAATGAGCCTACGGAGATGGCCTTGTCGCGGTCGCTGGTGCGTTCCTTCAACCGTGCCAGGAACTCCTTCCCGGCCCGGCGCCCGTTCGCAGTCCGGGTGAAGAAGAGGAACTGCTTGGGGTCCTGGCGGGTGAGCAGTCCCCGCGCGGTGTCGAGGTAGGAGATGCGGGTCACCTTGTCGATGCCCTGGCCCCCCGCGGGGCCGGTTCCGGCGAGGATCATCTTGCGCACGAGCTGCGGCTCCTGCTGCGCGATCACCTGGGCGATCATGCCGCCCATGGAGAACCCGAACAGGTCGACCTGGTCGAAGCCCAGGGCGCGGATGAAGGTGACGGCGTCCCTGGCCATCTCCTCGATGGTCGCCGGCGTCGAGCCGGTGGAGGCGCCGACGCCCCGGTTGTCGAAGGTGATGACCGGGTGCTGGGCGGCGATGCCGTCCACGACCCGGGGGTCCCAGTTGTCCAGGACCGCGGCCAGGTGGGTGAGGAAGACCACCGGCACCCCCGTGCCCGGGCCGAGCTGACGGTAGGCGAACTCCACTCCGCCCGCGGAGAGTCTGCGCGTGGGGACGTCGGTCCACGACGTCATCGAGCCGTTGTGCGCCTCTGGTGACTTATTCATGATCGCGTTCCTTCTCTCATTGCTCAGCTGCTGTTGGCAGGTATCGCCGGTTCCCGCCCCGTGAGGAATCGACTGCGGAGAACCTGCGGGTGCCGAAAACCTCGTCCGTCCTGGTCATGGCCACTTTGATCATCGAAACACGATTGCCGATGCAATCCCGAGCCTCGGCCCCGAGGCGACGGTGATCTACGCTGAGCACTGCGCGACGATGAACCATTGCGCTGTTTCGACTGACCTGGCTCGGTGTGACCAACGCGCTCGCGTTGCTGCGGCTGCTGCCGATGAGCAACGAGGACAAAGACGCCGAAATCCTCACGCTGCGGCATCAGATCACCGTCCTCGAACGTCAACTGCACGGCGAGAAAGTTCGGTTCATTCGGCTGACCGGGGCGCGGCTCGCCGCCCTGCTGCACCGACTGCCCCGTGATGTGCTCCGCAACCTGCAGGTAGCCCCGAAGAGCCCTCGACTGTGCCTGCGGGCTCTCCCTCAACAACCCCACCGCCTGGCTCACACCAACGACGAACTAACGCAGCGCAGCACTGGGTCCCACGATGACACTCCTTCTCATGGTTGGGCACGTTGGTCGTGCCCAGGCGGTTTCGGACGGGTTCGGGTACGCGAAAGGTGAGCGTCAGTTCGGCATCCGGTTGAATCTGCGGACGATGCGGTCGAAGATCCGGGCCGGAAGGACGCGGTGGAGCACGCTGATGCTTGCGGCCGTCGAGCCGGCGGTGCGCCGCAGTTTCGGGTTCCGGTCGGTGGCCGCCGCGACGATCACCTTGGCCACGACGGCGGGATCGTCGCCGCCGCTGGTGTTTTTCGCCAGCACCTCGTCGAAGGTGCGCCGTCCCGACGCGTAGAGCGGCAATGGGGTGTCGCCCTGCACGCTGTGGTCCCCGAACGGGGTGTTGATCGGGCCGGGCTCGACGAGCAGGATCCGGACGCCGTGCTCGCGGACCTCGTGGTCCAGCGACCCGGAGTAGCCCTCGACCGCGTGCTTGGTCGAGGTGTAGATGGCCATGAACGGGCTGGGGACGAACCCGCTGAGGGAGGAGACGTTGATGACGCGTCCGCGCCGTTGAGCGCGCATGTGCGGCAGGACCGCCTTGGTCATCCGCATGATGCCGTAGACGTTGATGTCGAAGACGTCCTGCGTCCGGGCGACGGAGAACTCCTCGGCGGCGCCGTTGGCGCCGACGCCGGCGTTGTTGACCAGGACGTCGATGCGCCCGAACCGGTCGATCACCTGCTTGACCACGGAGGCGACCGATTCGTCGCTGGTCACGTCGAGGTCGAGGTAGGTCACCCCGGCGGGCGCGGTGACTCGCGCGGTGTTGCGGCCGGTTCCGATCACCTCGAAACCCGCGCCGGCGAGCGCGATCGCTGCCGCCTTGCCGATGCCTGAGGACGCGCCTGTTACGAGCGCACCGCCGAGTTGCTCGCCATCACGGGCTCCTGACCTCATTGGATTACGTTCGATTGACTTACGTTCGTAATACCATATGCTGAGAAGTGACGGATGGCAAGCATCCTCCCCGGGGGGAGGACCCGCCGGTTGCGGTACGGAGGCGGAAGAGGCGCAAGCGGGCGGCGAGGCGCGGATCGTCGAGACGGCCGGACGCCGGGTCAAGCGAGACGGCATCCACGGCCCGGGGATCGCCGCGCTCATGGCGGAGGCGGGACTGGCCAGACGGCACCGCACCGCCGCCGACTTCCGTTCCGGGAGATGGGACCGGGCATGATGGGTTGCGCCACGGTGCTTTCATTGGCAGCGAGCGCCGGCGGGCGCGAGTCGTCCTCTGCGGCGGGCGGAGGAGCGTATGAGCGGGGTCCGGGAAAGAGACGCCGACAGCAACGCGGCAGCGGATCTCGTGACGGCTGGCCGCAGGCTCAAGCGCGACGGCATCGA